>NZ_CP062112.1:0-2807500 GCF_014843375.1 Aminobacter sp. SR38 | reverse complement strand
GTGATCTAGCCATGAGCAGGATGAAGGTAAGGTAACACTTACTGGAGGTCCGAACCCATAACTGTTGCAATAGTTCGGGATGACTTGTGGCTAGGGTGAAAGGCCAATCAAACTCGGAAATAGCTGGTTCTCCGCGAAATCTATTTAGGTAGAGCGTCGACCGAATACCCCAGGGGTAGAGCACTGGATGGGCTAGGGGATCTCACCGATTTACCAAACCTAACCAAACTCCGAATACCTGGGAGTACTAGTCGGCAGACACACGGCGGGTGCTAACGTCCGTCGTGAAAGGGAAACAACCCTGACCTACAGCTAAGGTCCCCAAGTTATGGCTAAGTGGGAAAGGATGTGAGGATCCCAAAACAACCAGGATGTTGGCTTAGAAGCAGCCATCATTTAAAGAAAGCGTAACAGCTCACTGGTCTAAATAAGGGTCTTTGCGCCGAAAATGTACCGGGGCTAAAGCCATACACCGAAGCTTAGGGTTTGCAGCTTGCTGCAAGCGGTAGCGGAGCGTTCTGTAAGCTGACGAAGCCGTACCTGTGAGGGGCGGTGGAGGTATCAGAAGTGCGAATGCTGACATGAGTAACGTAAGGTGTGAGAGACACCCCGCCGAAAGTCCAAGGGTTCCTGCTTAAAGCTAATCTGAGCAGGGTTAGCCGGCCCCTAAGTCGAGGCAGAAATGCGTAGACGATGGGAACCACGTTAATATTCGTGGGCCTGGAGGAAGTGACGGATCACGTATGTTGTGGGGTCTTATTGGATTGATCCCTGCAGCGGAGTGGTTCCAGGAAATAGCTCCTCCTTATAGACCGTACCCGAAACCGACACTGGTGGACTGGTAGAGTATACCAAGGCGCTTGAGAGAACTATGCTGAAGGAACTCGGCAAATTGCACGCGTAACTTCGGAAGAAGCGTGACCCTTTCCTGCGCAAGCAGGGTGAGGGTGGCACAGACCAGGGGTAGCGACTGTTTATCAAAACACAGGGCTCTGCGAAGTCGCAAGACGACGTATAGGGTCTGACGCCTGCCCGGTGCTGGAAGGTTAAGAGGAGAGGTGCAAGCTTTGAATCGAAGCCCCAGTAAACGGCGGCCGTAACTATAACGGTCCTAAGGTAGCGAAATTCCTTGTCGGGTAAGTTCCGACCTGCACGAATGGCGTAACGACTTCCCCGCTGTCTCCAGCATAGACTCAGTGAAATTGAATTCCCCGTGAAGATGCGGGGTTCCTGCGGTTAGACGGAAAGACCCCGTGCACCTTTACTATAGCTTTACATTGGCATTCGTAGTGGCATGTGTAGGATAGGTGGTAGGCTTTGAAGCCAGGGCGCCAGCCTTGGTGGAGCCACCCTTGAAATACCACCCTTATCTCTATGGATGTCTAACCGCGGCCCGTTATCCGGGTCCGGGACAATGTATGGTGGGTAGTTTGACTGGGGCGGTCGCCTCCTAAAGAGTAACGGAGGCGCGCGATGGTGGGCTCAGACCGGTCGGAAATCGGTCGTCGAGTGCAATGGCATAAGCCCGCCTGACTGCGAGACTGACAAGTCGAGCAGAGACGAAAGTCGGTCATAGTGATCCGGTGGTCCCGTGTGGAAGGGCCATCGCTCAACGGATAAAAGGTACGCCGGGGATAACAGGCTGATGACCCCAAGAGTCCATATCGACGGGGTTGTTTGGCACCTCGATGTCGACTCATCGCATCCTGGGGCTGGAGCAGGTCCCAAGGGTATGGCTGTTCGCCATTTAAAGCGGTACGTGAGTTGGGTTCAGAACGTCGTGAGACAGTTCGGTCCCTATCTGCCGTGGGTGTAGGAATATTGAAAGGATCTGTCCCTAGTACGAGAGGACCGGGATGGACGGATCTCTGGTGGACCTGTTGTGGCGCCAGCCGCATAGCAGGGTAGCTATATCCGGACGGGATAACCGCTGAAGGCATCTAAGCGGGAAACCCACCTTAAAACGAGTATTCCCTGAGAACCGTGGAAGACGACCACGTTGATAGGCCGGGTGTGGAAGTGCGGCAACGCATGAAGCTTACCGGTACTAATAGTTCGATAGGCTTGATCGTTCTCATTCCTTATGTTCATCGCAGTGCGATCCCAAAGGGATCGTCACGAAAACGACAAAAGCACAAAACAGCTTCTCGATTAACATGCGCTTTGCCGACCTGGTGGTTATGGCGGAGCGGCTGCACCCGATCCCATTCCGAACTCGGCCGTGAAACGCTCCAGCGCTGATGGTACTTCGTCTCAAGACGCGGGAGAGTAAGTCGCTGCCAGGTCTGCCAAGCGCATGTTAAATCTTCTCGATACAAAAGGCCCGCCAACGGGTAGACGGGCCGCGTAAGCGGCCCTTTCCTTTGGCAAAAGCCAGACAAAGACATTTTGCCCGTGGCAAAAGTCGGAAAGCGTTGAAAAGGACGTTTTGCCTGTCGCAAAATGTCCGGTGGCGCGGGTGGAGCAGCCCGGTAGCTCGTCAGGCTCATAACCTGAAGGTCACAGGTTCAAATCCTGTCCCCGCAACCAAATACCAAAACAGCCCAGCTTGCCTGGGCTGTTTTGGTATTTGGACGCAGGTGACGGTCGAGTTGAACCTGCATCAGGGGCCCGCTAGGAGCCAAAGCCGACGACGCGGGACAAAAAGCCAAATCCTGTCCCCGCAACCAACAATAAAAGCCCGCCAAGGTGAAAACCACGGCGGGCTTTTTGCTGTCTCGAACCACGTGACAGCCCGAGCTTGAAGCGTGAGGCGGCCTCCAAAGCCGCAGACCCAACAATCAAAAGCCCCCAAAGGTCAAAACCACCGACGGCTCTGTCGTGGCTGGACGCTGGTGACGCGACAGCTGAAAGTGCTGCACGGTCCGCGCCGGCAAAGGTCGCCGGAGCTCGAGCTGGCAGGCCTCGACCAAACCTGCTCCGCCCGTCCGCCTCATGCTCCTGAAGGCCTAAGCCAAATAGCGCCTGTCCCAGTCGGCCATCCTATGCGCATTGCCGATCTGCATCGCCTGCGAAAAGGCCGAGCGGACACCACCGAACACCGTCGACACCAGGATCTTCGGCCGCGCGGCGAGCTCCGCGCTTGCCATATCTGCATCAGTCGACCCGCGATGCAGCCCGCGGATGTCCATGATAACCACGTCGCCGGCCCTAACGTCGATGCGAACGACGTCCGCGGCCGACGCTTCCGCAAGGGCTTCGAGCCGTGTGTCATCGAGCGGTGTGGGCGTAAGATGCGAGCCTGGCAGGATCCGAAGGCTGGCGCCGTCCTGCAGATAGACCAGTGCCTTGAGGCATCCGGCCGTCTCCGCCCAGGGATCGCAATCCTTGAGGAAACCCCTGTAGCGCCCACGCAGCAGATCGGTGTGCCAGTGTTGGGAACGATTGACCGTAATGTCGCTCAAGCCAAGGGCGAAATACCGGATGTCCTGGTAATAGGCCTGCAGGAACCGGTTGATCGTCTCGTCGGCAGCGATCCTGGCGTGGACTGCCGCCAAGGCTGGAAAGCGATGAAAGCCGGCGAGATGGTAGGAGTGGGCGACGTTACGTGTCTGTCCCATGCTGCCGAGATTGTCGACGGCAGCTTGGCGAAATGCCTCGATTTCGGCTTTGTCGAAGACTTGCGGCAGAACGCAATAACCGTCTCTCAGGCTCAGGTTGGTCAGTTTCGGATCCATGCACCCCAGCTCAGCCCTGCTTCAGCGATCGGCGCTTGCGCACCCGCTTCGCCTTGAGATCGAAGCGCAGTCGCTCGATCAGGCCACGCGTGTCCGGCTCGCCCCAGATGCGCCGTTCGCTCCACAATCGGTTGTAGTTGTTTCCGCCTGATGGCACCAGATCGCTGAACTCGCCTTCCGCTGTCTTGTTGCGGATGGCCACGATTTCTCCGGACGGCATCATCTTGACGATGTTGACCCTGCCGGTTCGGTCGGTGTTCAGCCGCGGCGAGTCGCCGAAGGTGATCGAGCGCCAGTCGGACGTCTCGGCCAGAACGCGCCCGAACAGATAGGGTCCGGTCGGTTCCAGCGACGAGTGGCCATAGAAGCGGGCGTTGAAATGCGTGACGATGCGGTCGATCGCCCGCGCCAGAACCGGATTGCCGGCTTCAGCATAGATGAGCGCATTGCTCGTCGCCCAGGAGGGGTGGCCTGATATGTCGCGGAAAACCACCATCTTGCAGCGGCTCCCGATCGCGATCGGGCGCAGGTGGAGATAGGACAGGTCGGAATAGAGCCCGCCATAGCTATGCAGCAGGCAGTAGCGCGCCAGATCCGCCTTGAAAGCGTAAGGCGTCAACGCTTGATAAGCCTGCAGTACCGGTTCGGGATAGCTGGCGGCGAGAAACGCGGTCAGTTCTTCGTTGTCGTAGCGCCGGTACTCAGCGTCGGGATAGGTCGACCTGAACGACTCGACGTTGCGCGCGAAGCTGGCCGTTGTCGCTGGCGACGGCTGCGCGCCGTCGGTGATCATGATCTGGAAAAGCCGCAGCGGCGGTTTTGTCATTCCATTCGTCCCCGATTGCGACCTTGTTATCAGCCCGAGCGTGGGCGTGAGAAGGGGCTGTCTGGTCTGGCAGGGGGGACGTTGCGGCTATACAGCTCAAAATCGCGGCTAGAACAGCTCAAAATCGCCCGATGGCGCGGCGTTCGGCTGCGCGGAGGTCTGGCCGGCCAGGCGTGCTGCGAGGTCTGAAAGGGTGATCGCTGCGAGGGCCGCTTGCGGATCGAGCTGCCAGACTGGGCTCATGCCCGTGCCGATTTCGTCGAGATAGCCGGCTAAGCATCGAAGTTTCTGCTCGATGTGGTCGAAGTTCTGCAGCGCCTGCGCATAATGCGGGTCGCTGCCGGCGAGCTGGCTGCTCTGGGCGGAAACCAGCGGATGCAGCCTTTCCACTTGCGCGGCGATGTCATTCAACTCGCTGCTCACCCGTCCGAGCAGTTCGGAAACGGGCACAAGCGTCTCATGGCAAAGTGCAGTGGCACGCGATGGCATGTCGGAACGGCCTTTCAGAAGATCAGAAGAACTCGACGGAACCGCCCGAAGGCGCGACCAACGGCTGTTTGGGCGGAACAGGCGCAACAAAACCCTTGTCGCCGGAGAGCATGACCTGCCGGGCGCGCCCCGACAATGGCCAGTATTCGACCCGGCGGCCGCGATCGCCGCCCAGGTCGCCGCCGACGATGCTGATGCCTTCATTGCGCAGGAACGTCTCGGCAAACTCGCCGTTCATCGCGCCGATATCCGAAAGACCCTCGATGGTCCGGGCCCCCCCGAACAGCTTGGCTTCCAGCCGGTGGCGATGGGCGCCACGCTGCAGCAGGCCGTTGACGAGCAACTCCATCAGGTGGACGCCGTAACTCTGGGCATCGAGCGACGAGCGGCCATTGTTGCCGGGCAGCAGGAAGTGGTTCATGCCGCCGGTCCGGGCAAAGGGATCGCGAATGCAGGCGGCGACACAGGAGCCGAGAATGGTCGTCAGCACGACGTCCTCCCGGTCGACCACGTGGTATTCGCCGCGCATGACGGTGATGCGCTGGTTTACAAGGGTCACTTAAGGATCCCGACGATTGCTTCGATAGCCTTCTTGAGCGCCGGCGTGGTGAACGGCTTGGTCAGGAAGTTGTTGACGCCAAGTGCCACGGCGGCTTCCAGGAGCTGGCGGTCGCCCTTGCCGGTCAGGAGGATGAACGGCGTCGCCCGGGTCGGGCCGTAGGAGCGGATCGCCTTCAGCAGCTGCAGCCCGTCGAGTTTCGGCATGTTGAAGTCGGAGATGACCATGTGCGAGGGCTGCTCCATCATCATGCGCAGCGCCTGCTCGCCGTCCTTGGCGATGGCGATCTTGCGGATGCCCATCTCCTGCAGCGCATCGGTGATGAGCATGCGGCTGGTCGTCGTATCGTCGACCACGAGGACCTTAAAGTGTTCGAGGAAGGACATTTTTAGCTCCGTTGGAATTCGAGCGCGTCAGCGCGAGGATATGGGAGGCGATCTTGTCCAGCGGCGCCTGCCGCTCGACCGCGCCGACTTCGAAAGCGACCCTGGGCATGCCGTAGACAAGGCTGGTGGCCTCGTCCTGACCAATCGTGCCGGCGCCTGCCTGGCGCATGTGCAGCAGTCCGGCAGCACCGTCGCGACCCATGCCGGTCAGGATCGCGCCGACTGATTTCGAGCCTGTCGCCTTGGCGACCGAGGCAAACAGCACGTCGACCGACGGCCGATGGCCATTGACCGGATCGGTGCTGCGCAGCCGGCAGCGCAACTGGCCGGGCCCCGAAATCTCGAGATGCGTGGCACCACCGGGGCGAGATAGATGTGACCGGTCGTCAGCGGCGCGCCATCGACGGCCTCGCTGATATGTGGCCGCGACATGCGGTTGAGGCGCTCGGCGAAGCTCTTGGTAAAGGCTGCCGGCATATGCTGGGTGATCACGGTGGGCGGGCAGTTCTCCGGAAACTGCGACAGCACGGTGATCAGCGCCTCGACGCCGCCCGTCGACGAGCCGATCGCCACGACCTTGCCGTTGGGCACATAGTCAGCGTTGGCAGCAGGCTGCTCGCGCGCGTCGCTCGGCTGGTTCGTCGCCAACGGGCGGATCTGGGCACGTGCTGCTGCCTTCACCGTCGCTTGCAGCGTGCCGAAGGCGCGGTCGTCGCTGAACGACGCCTTGGAAATGCAGTCGAAGGCGCCGATCTCAAGGGCCGTGATCGTGGCCGTAGCATCCCTTGATGTCAGGCTCGACACCATGATGACGGGCATCGGCCTCAGCCGCATGATCTTCTCGAGGAATTCGAGCCCGTTCATGTTCGGCATCTCGACGTCGAGCGTGATGACGTCGGGATTGAGTTCCTTGATCTTGGCGCGGGCCTCCAGCGGGTCGGCGGCATGGCCGACGACCTCGATGGTTGGTCGAGGCGCAGCACTGCGGAAAGCAGTGTGCGCATGGTGGCGGAATCGTCGACGATGAGAACGCGAACCGGCTTCATGCGGCGCCCTCGCGCAGCTTGTAGGTGGTGATCCCTTCGGGCTGGAAATCCGCCGTCGCAGGCCCTGAGACGCGCTCGGAATGGCCGATATAGAGTGTGCCGCCCGCCGTCAGCAGCGGAACGAAGCGGCTCCAGATCCGCGACTGCGTCGCTTCCTCGAAATAGATGACGACGTTGCGGCAGTAGATCGCCTGGAACTGACCCTTCATCGGCCATGCGCCGATCAGGTTGAGCTCGCGGAAAGCCACGATCGTACGCATTTCGTCGGCAGCACTGAACGAGTTGCCGTCGCCTGAGCGGACTGGCGTGAACCAGCGCCGGCGCAAATCAGGCGGCACCGGGCGAAGGGCTGCCTCGCTGTAGATTCCCTCGCGACCGAACGCGACCATGTTGGGGTCGATGTCGGTCGCCAGAACCCGGATGTCGTGGTTGGCGGCTTCCGGCATCAGCGACAGGATCGTCAGGGCGATCGAATAGGGTTCGGCGCCATTGGAGCATGCCGCAGACCAGATCCTGACGCGGCCGCCGCGCCTCGCCGCTTCGAGCAGCGGCGGCAGGACCTGCTTGGCCAGATGTTCGAAGTGATGCGGCTCACGGTAGAAATTGGTGACGTTTGTGGTCAACGCCGCCAGCATCCTCTGGCGCTCGTCGAGACCCTCGCGCGAGGCGATGAGCGCGCAGTAGTCGCGGAAGCTTTCCAGTCCGAGCGCCCGCAGGCGCTTGGACAGCCGGGAGTAGACGAGTGCTGCCTTCGCCTCGGTCAGATGGATGCCGGCGTCGGCATGGAGCATCGCCGCGATCTGCCGCATGTCCTCGCCGGTGAGCACGAACTCACCGGCGACCAGGCTCTGGCGCTGATTGCGCGGCTTGTCGATGTTTTGCAGAGTGGTCATGCCGCGATCGGCTCAAGCGCCGGCAGGACGTTGTCCAGTGCGATCAGGCTGATCATGCGGCCTTCGATGGCCAGCACGCCGCGTACGAAGGTCTTGGCCATGTCCGAGGCGACGTCGGGCGTCGGCTTGATGGCGTCGTCGGTGACCGACAATATGTCTGACACGGCGTCGACCAGTAGGCCCACCACCTGGGTGCCGACCTGAGCCACCATGATGACATGGCGAACGGTAGGCTCCGGCGGCTGGAAGCCGAGGCGGGCAGCGAGATCGACGATCGGCAGGATCGCGCCGCGCAGGTTGATGACACCGCGGACGTAGGGCGGTGACTTCGGCAGTACAGTCGCCGGTGCCCAGCCTCTGATCTCGCGCACCGACATGATGTCGACGCAGAATTCCTGCTCGCCGATACGGAACGCGATGAGTTCGCGGCTGCTGTTGTCGTGTTTGGTGGTCTCGATCATGGCATCACCCTGCTGCTGCAAGAACGGGTTCAAGAATGGTCGCGTCGGACTGCGAATTGGCGATCACGGTGTCGACATCGATGATGAGGGCGACGCGGCCATCGCCGAGGATGGTTGCGGCGGCGATGCCCGGCACATGCCTGTAGTTGGACTCCAGGCTCTTGATGACGACCTGGCGCTGGCCCTGGATCGTATCGACGAGCAGGGCGCTGCGGCGGCCGCCTTCGGTCTCGACGAGGATTGCCACGCCTGCCAGCGGATCGGTGGCGGTGTTGCGGAAGCCGAGCTCGCGGCCGACGTCGATCAGCGGCGTAAACGCATCGCGGATCGCTATGACCCTGGAGCCGCCGCCGAGGCCGTGCACGTCGGCTGCCTTGGGCTGCAAGGTCTCGATGATCGCCGTCAGCGGCACGACCAGTGTCTGGTCGGCCACCGTCACCACCATGCCGTCGAGCACGGCGAGCGTGAGTGGCAGGCTCATGGTGAAGGTCGAGCCCTTGCCGGGGCGCGAGGTGATCGACAACCGACCGCCAAGACCCTGGATCGAGCGCTTGACCACGTCCATGCCGACGCCGCGGCCGGAGATGTTCGACACTTCCGATGCCGTGGAGAAGCCAGGCAGGAAGATCAGATTGTCGATCTCGTCGTCGGACAGCACGGCGTCGGCTGCGATCAGGCCCTTCTCCACAGCGATCGCCTTGACCCGCGAGCGGTTGATGCCGGCGCCGTCGTCGGCAACCTCAATGACGATCCGGCCCGAGCGGTGCATCGCCGAAAGACGCACAACGCCTTCGGCCGGCTTGCCGGCGGCGATACGCACCTCGGGCTTTTCCAGCCCATGGTCGATGGCGTTGCGGATCATGTGCGTCAATGGGTCGTTCAGGCGGTCGATCACCGTCTTGTCGACTTCGGTGCCTTCGCCGTCAGTGATCAGGCGGACCTGCTTGCCGGTCATGCTGGCGACTTCGCGCACCAGGCGCGGAATGCGCTGGAACACCGACTTCACCGCCTGGGCGCGGATCGCCATGACGCAGTCCTGGATCTCGCGCGTCAGGTGCTCGAGCTCGTCGAGGCCAAGGGCCACGGCGGATCCAGGTACGTGTCCGGCTTCCATGACGCGCTGCGACAGCATCGCCTGGTTGATGACGAGCTCGCCGACGAGGTCGATAAGTCGGTCGACACGCTCGAGATCGGCGCGGATGGTCTGCGGGCACCCGCATTGGCATTGGCGCCGCCTTCGCTGTTGCGCGCCGCGGCAGCCTTGGTCGGCTGGGCCTCGACTTCGGCAACAGCCTCGCGTTCCTCGGCTGATGGCAGCGGGATGATCTCCGCCGTCGTTGCCGGCTGAGCCGCCTCGTCGCCCTGGATGGAGCGGAGCAGGGCAGCGAATGCGTCTTCGGTCGAGTCGGCGCCGGGTTCGGCATCGGAGGAACCGGCATCGGCTGCCTGGATGGTCAGGCTGGAATCCCATTCCACGAATTCGAAGACTTCGCGGATCGCGTCCTCACCCTTTCGGTGGTGAGCCTGATGGTCCATTCAAGATAGGCGCCTTCCGGATCGAGTTCGGCGAGAGACGGCAAGCCGCTTGCGTCGCAGTTGATTTCCAGCTCGCCGAGCCGTTCCAGTTCGCGCAGCACCAGCACCGTCTCGTTGCCCTTGGAATAGAGTTCGGGCCTGGGCTTGAAAGTGATCGTGTAGCTGCGCCCGATATCGACAGGTGCGTCCGAGAAATCGAACGCCACGGTGACGGGCGTGAAGGAGAAGTCGCTCATGTCGTCTTCTTCTTCGGCTTCCGCCTCCACCCGCCGGGGCTCAGTGCGGTGAGCTCGCCGACGAGCACTTCGCTGCGGCCGCTGTCGACCGTGTGGCCATCGCGTGCCGCCGCCACGAGATCTGCCAGAAGGTCGGCGGCGCGCAGCATGACTGCCATGACGTCGGCCGTCGGTTCCAGCGCGCCGTTGCGGACGTGGTCGAGCGTGGTTTCGAAGACATGGGCGAATTGCACCAGGTCTTCTAGGCTGAAGGCGCCAGCGCCGCCCTTGATCGAATGCACCGCGCGGAAAACCGCGTTCACGGTGTCGGGTTCGGCTTCCCCGCGTTCCATCGCGAGAAGGCCGGTTTCCAGTTCGGCGAGTTGTTCCTCGCACTCCTGGAAGAAGGTCTGCTTGACCGCTGCCATTGCGTCCACGGACATGTCTCCCGGTTCAGGCCGACACGCGGCGGATGGCGTCGATCAGCTTGGCAGGATCGAATGGCTTGATGATCCAGCCGGTCGCACCTGCACGGCGGGCGCGATCCTTCTTCTCGGCATCGCTCTCGGTGGTCAGCACCAGGATCGGAATGCCGCGATAGGAGTCGTCTGCACGCACATGCTCGATGAAGCCGAAGCCATCCATGCGGGGCATGTTGATGTCGGTGACGATGACCCGCGGGGTCTCTGTCTTCAGCACCTCGAGGCCATGGACGCCGTCCTCGGCTTGAATGACCCTGTAGCCGGCTTGCGTCAGCGCCAGTTTCAGCATCTCGCGCATGGTGCGAGAATCGTCGACGGTCAAAATGGTCGCGCTCATTCCGGCATCTCCTCCCTGGTGAAATCCGCTTCCGAGAAGCCCAGGAGCCGCAGGCCTTCGACGAAGCCGGGCGTCAGGTTGGTGAAGGAGAGCGCGGTGTCATCCGCGCTCCAGGTTTGTTGTGCCGACAGGAGAACCTGAAGGCATTGACCGCCGATCCGCTCCACGCGCGAGGCATCGATGGTCAGCGCGGTTCCGCGCATTGCGAGCAGGCTTTCGGTCAGAGGCGCTGCCGCCCTGAAGTCCAGCGCTGTCGCAAGCTCGAGTATCCGTTGTGAAGGATCGGACACGGTGGTCATGGCTCGATCAGAACTCCTGCCAGTCGTCGGCCGCCGGGGCGACCGCACGGGCTGCGGAAGAACCGAAGCTTGACGATGCGACCTTCAGTTCCGGCCGTGGCGCGCGCGCCGGAGCCTTGGGGCTCGCCGGGCGGCTGCCTTCGACGACCGAGAGTTTGCCCAGCCGGAACGTGCTGATCTGGCGCGACAGCTCTTCGGTTTCCTGCGACAGCGAGTGGCTTGCCGCGGTCGATTCCTCGACCATCGCGGCGTTCTGCTGTGTGACCTGGTCCATCTGGTTGACCGCCGAGTTGACCTGGTCGAGACCGGTCGACTGCTCATGCGCGCTGGCGGCGATGTTGGTGACGACGGCATTGATCTCGGCCACCTGGAGAACGATGCGCTCCAGTGCCTTGCCGGTCTCGGCGACCAGCTTGACGCCTTCGCCGACCTGGGTCGTCGAAGCGGAGATCAGGCTCTTGATCTCGCGGGCGGCTTCCGCCGAACGCTGGGCCAGTGCGCGCACCTCCGAGGCAACCACGGCGAAGCCGCGTCCAGCGTCGCCGGCGCGAGCCGCTTCGACACCGGCGTTGAGCGCCAGGAGGTTGGTCTGGAAGGCGATCTCGTCGATCACGCCGATGATGCGGCTGATCTGCTCGGACGACTTCTCGATCGTGCCCATGGCATCGATGGCCTTGCGCACCACCACGCCGCTGGTCTCGGCATCGGTCTTGGCCGTCGAGACGACATCACGAGCATGCACTGCACCTTCGGCCGTCTTCTTGACGGTCGCGGTGATCTCGTCGAGCGCAGCTGCGGTCTCTTCGAGGCTTGCGGCCTGCTGTTCGGTGCGGCGCGACAGGTCGTCGGCGGCGGTGTAGATCTCGCCGGTGCCGGCGTGGATCGCCTTCACCGAGGAGGTGATGCTGAGCATCGTCTGCTGCAGCTTCTCAACGGATTCGTTGAAGTCCTGGCGCAGCTTGACCAGCTTGTCGGGGAACGGCGCGTCGATGCGGTGCATCAGGTCGCCCTTCGACAGCGCGTCGAGGCCGTGGCCCAGTGCCGAGATCGCAACCATGTCCTGGCGGTCTTCCTCGGCCTTCTGCGCGGCGCGCAGTGCGGCGTCGTCCTCGGCGCGGCGGCGCGTCTCGGCGGCTTCTGCCTCGAGACGAACCTTCTCGATCGCGGCTTCCTTGAAAGTCTGCACGGCGGACGCCATCTGGCCGACTTCGTCGCGGCGGCCGATGGCCGGAACGACGACCTTGAGGTCACCGGAAGCCAGGCTGCGCATCGCCTGCGTCATGTTGTTGACCGGCGTTGCGATCTGGCTGGAGAGCCACAGCGCGATCACGACGAGGATGGCGATAGTCAGGCCGGCGCTGCCGAGCTGCAGATACTGTGCAGTGGCGATCGCGTCGTTCTTGAGAACGGCGGTTTCGGTCTCCCACCGGGTGATCTCGGCCTGCATCTCTGCAACCGCCTTGCGAACGGTGGCCTGCACCTCAGATGCCCGAACCGAGGACCCGCGCTCGCGGCCCTCTGCGTAGGTAGCTTGATTGCCGGCCAGCTGGACCATCGGGTCGCCGACCTCATTGCGCCAATTCTCGGTCATTGCCCTAAAGTTCTCGACGGCGGCGATGACAGCCTTGTCGTCGATTGGCAGGTTCACAGCTTCGGTGATCGTCTTGTCGACGTTCTTCGAGGTCTCGTGATAGCGCTTGGCTACGTCTTCCCTGAGATTGAGCAAGTAGGTTCGAGCAATGTTGGATCGATCGAGGTGGAGCGCTTCCGCCTTGCCGACGGTGGAAAGCACGCGGCTGGCCACCTCGAGTTCCGCACTGGCAGCTTCAAGCTGGCTGAGGGCGCGCATCATCATCCCGCCGACGACGAGGCTGACGATGACGATCGCCGAGAAGGCAAGCACCAGCTTGCGCGTGATGCTGAGATTGGTTGTGGAGAAGCCCTCTCTGCGGCGGAGCGCCGTAATGGGTGGCTGTTGGATCGAAGGTGGAACTCATTGGGCGTTTCCTTGCCGTAGAGGTAGAACGTGGTTGCCTGGCCCCGACAGGTCTTCTTCGCCGGCAAAGTAAGGCCGATCGCTGGGAAGCGTTTCGCTTCGCACCGCCTGAAGACATGCAGGAATGTGAGTAGGGGATGGCGCCGGCGGCGTCGCCAGCGCGTGTTTTGCTTCGAAAAGGAGGAGATCTAAGAGAGGTTTCTCAAACGTCGCTTATTAGAAAATGCTCATGTCTTGCCTGCTACTTCATTCCCCGAGAGCGCCGACAGGAACCCCTCCCTGTACTTAAAAATTTAGCAATCTCGTTGACTCGACGTATTCAGAAGAAATTACCCAAGTGTAAATGCCGGCAACACTGCCAAGGATCCGAGTCATCAGTACTTGTACGGCAAGAGTCATTCGCGCCGCGCAAGCAATGTGTGAAAGATAAGCCGTCGGTATTGAGAATGATGCGCTTAAGATAAACTAGTACTCTTGCAAGATCACTGGTCAGTTGAATCCGGCTCGATCCTAGTCGGCACCGATCCATGTAAGCCGCCGCTGACAGTCGAATCCGCTGCATTTTCGGCTTTTTCGCACGGTTGCTGCCCGGTGACTCAGGGGAAAGGCGGCTATCGATCTGCCTCATTCTTGCCACAGGTGGCGGTCGACTTGTTGGAGTTCAGAGGTCGATGCGCTGCGAAATTCCGCTGAGTCGTGCAAATTTTTTTGCGGTTTGACGCCGAAGTTGACCTTGAGTCACGCGATCGGCGTTGGTGTCTGCGCGCGCCGGTTGTGAGCCAGTTTTGCAATTCGCCGAACAAGGGGAATCATCGCTTGCTGCACTTGACTTCGGTCGCGCGCGGGCTGCTTCCCTTAGTTGAATCCGCGCGCGTTTTACTTCCTGTCTAGTTGCAGAACGCATCGTCGCTGGCCGCCGAGGACGCTTTGTGCACAAATGAAAATGCCGCCTGGACCATTCCCACACGAATGAATGGCGTCGTTGAAAGTTTGTACACAAACGAAAAAGGCGCCGACTTTGGCCGACGCCTTCACAAGATGGATGCTGGTGGTACCAGCTCGCGGCTAGCTTATCCGATGCGCTGGCCGCTCTTCGGATTGAATACATGCAAGTCGGCAGCACTTACCGACAGCCGGACGGTGTCGTCAGGCTTC
This sequence comes from Aminobacter sp. SR38, assembly GCF_014843375.1. NCBI lineage: Bacteria > Pseudomonadati > Pseudomonadota > Alphaproteobacteria > Hyphomicrobiales > Phyllobacteriaceae > Aminobacter > Aminobacter sp. SR38. Next base: position 2,793,143 of record NZ_CP062112.1, on the reverse strand, counting down.
ACCGCGACCCGCCCCATGGCAAAGACACACGCCTGCTGGCCGGCAAGCCTGGCATAAAATTGCGTCGACAGGCCGAGAGGCTCGACCACCTCGACCCGCACGGCGATGCCGCCATCGCCGGCGACGCGCATATGCTCGGGCCGCAACCCTATCGTCACCTCGTCACCGTCGGCAACCGGCAGGCTGGCCAGTACGGGCAGGCGCTGGCCGTCGCTCAGGACGGCCGCTGCATCATCGCCCGTCCGCCTGACAGTCGCCGGCAGGAAGTTCATGCCCGGCGAGCCGATGAAGCCGGCAACGAAAGCGTTGGCGGGCCGGTCGTAGAGGTCGAGCGGCGCGCCGACCTGCTGGACGACGCCATCATGCATGACGACGATACGGTCGGCCATCGTCATTGCCTCGACCTGGTCGTGGGTGACATAGACCGATGTCGTCTTGAGCTGCTGGTGCAGTGCCTTGATCTCGGTGCGCATATGCACGCGCAGCTTGGCATCCAGGTTGCTGAGCGGCTCGTCGAACAGGAACACCTTAGGGTCGCGCACGATGGCGCGGCCCATGGCGACGCGCTGGCGCTGGCCGCCGGAGAGCTGGCGCGGCAGACGCGCCAACAGCTTGTCGAGCCCGAGCCGGTTCGCCGCGCCATTGACCCTGGTGTCGATCGCGCCCTTCTCGGCCTTCCGAAGCGCCAGGCTGAAGCCCATGTTCGAAGCGACGTTCATGTGCGGATAGAGCGCATAGGACTGGAACACCATGGCGATGTCGCGGTCCTTGGGCGCGACGTCGTTGACGACGCGCTCGCCAATACGGATCTCGCCCGCCGAAACCTCTTCCAGACCGGCGATCATCCTCAGCAAGGTCGACTTGCCGCAACCGGAGGGGCCGACGAGCACCACGAACTCGCCGTCTGAAATCTCGAGGTCAACGGCCTGGAGCACGTTGAGCGAACCGTAATCCTTCTGGACCTTGTTGAGTGTAACCGAAGCCATGGTCCTACCCTTTGACGGCGCCGGCGGTCAGGCCGGTCACAAGATAGCGTTGCAGGAATGCGAAGAAGATGCAGACCGGGATGAGCGCCAGGATCGACGCCGCCATCATCTGTCCCCAGTCGACGGCGAATTTGCCGATGAAGGTGAGCAGTCCAACGGCGAAGGTCTTCTGGCCCTCGCTGGAGATCAGCATCAGCGCGAACAGAAGTTCGCTCCACGCCGCGGTGAAGACGAAGCCGAGCGTCGCCCCCATGCCGGGCAGCGTCAGCGGGATGATGATGCGGCGCAAAGCCTCGAAGCGGGTGCAGCCGTCGATCATCGCCGCTTCCTCCAGGTCTTTCGGTATGCCGTCGAAGAAGGATTGCATCAGGAAGGCCGCGAAGGCGGTGTTGAAGGCGGTGTAGATGATGATCAGCCCGGTCAGGCTGTTGGTCAGGCCGATCTCACCCATGATGCGGTAGATCGGCGGGATGACCATCACCAGCGGGAAGGTCTGCGTCAGCAAAAGGGCTATCGCCACCGTCGTCTTGCCACGGAAGGAGAAGCGCGACATGGCGTAGCCGGCGCCCGAGGCGATGACGGTCACCAGGATGGCCGTGGTCACGGAGACCAGCACGCTGTTGAAGAAGTAGAGTGGAAAATCGCTGGCCTTCAGCACCGTGGCATAGTTCTCGAAGGTCGTCGCCGACGGCCACAGCGTTATGCCTTCGGAATAGAGCAGCGACTGCGGCGTCACCGAGATCTTCAGCGTCCAGTAGATCGGAAACAGCGCGAAGATGACGTAGGCAGCAATGGCGCCGTAGAGCCCGATACCGCCGAGCAGGCGCGCGGAATTGGAGCGTCCGGCAATCATCACGAGTACCTCGCGAGCGAGCGGCGGATGCCGATCAGCACCACCGCATAGACGATGAGAAGGATCAGCAGCAGCACTGCCACCGCCGAGGCGTAACCCTTGTCGAGCGACTTGAAGGCGCTGACATAGATGTAGGTGGCGACCGTGTTGGTCGAGCCGGCCGGTCCGCCCGAGGTCATGACGAAGATCAGGTCGGCGAAGGTCGCGATCCAGATCGTGCGCAGCATGACGGTGATGGCGATTGTCGGCGCCAGGAACGGCAGCGTCACTTTGGAAAAGCGCTGCCATGGCGAGGCGCCGTCGATGGCCGCGGCCTCGTGCAGCTCGGACGGGATCGACTTCAGTGCCGCCAGAAGCGTGATGGCGAAGAACGGGATGCCGAACCAGACATTGGCGATGATCGGCCCCCACATGGCGATCTTGGGATCGGCCAGGATATTGCTCGGCTCGGCCATGATGCCCATGGCGTAGAGCCAATGCGGCAGCGGCCCGACGATCGGGTTGAACAGCCAGGCCCAGGTGAGGCCGGACAGGAAGGATGGTACCGCCCAGGGCAGGAACACCACCGCCTGCACCATCTTGCGGCCCCAGAACGGCCGGTCGAGCAGGAGCGCCAGGCCGAGTCCAAGGAAGAACTGGAAGAACAGGCTGCCGACGGTCCACCACAGCGTGTTGACCAGCGCTTGGGCAAGCAGCGGATCGGAAAACAGTGCCTGGTACTGGCCGAGGCCCACATATTCGGACTTGAAGGCCGAGAATTTACGAAACGAATAGCTGATGCCGATGATCAGCGGCACGAGCAGCACCGTGACCAGCAGGATCAGGGCTGGGCTGAGATAAAGCCACGGCTCGAAGCCGGGCAGGACGGAACCCTGCGCCCCGCCTTGCGGGGCGAATTCGATCGGCGACTGCAGTGATCATGGGCGACGCTTTCGGGCGATGCTTTCGGCATGGCGAAAGATCGCCCCTCGCGCGCGACCTCGTCTCCGCGGGAGAAAGGGCTTGGCGGCGATGCCGGCATGACCGCGAAACGCGGTCGCGAGGGGCAGCAAAGGAGCCCTGGCGACAGGGCAGGGTTGGCGGGACATCGCTGCCCCGCCATGGCCGTTACTTCTTGTTTTTGGCCATCCAGTCCTGCTGTTCCTTGGTCAGGAACGCAGCCCACTCGTCGGCGATGTCCTTCGCCGTGCGCTGGCCGAGGAGCACCTCCTGGACATTCTTGACCGAGACCTGGTCATAGAAGTTGCCGAGGTTTTCGAGATGCACCGGCGGCGTCACGAACTCGAACTTGTCGGGATTGTTCAGCTCCTCGAACCAGCCCTTGAACTGCTCGGTCTTGAAGTGCGGATCGTCGGCGGCGCTGTTGTGGATCGGCAGCACGCCGACTTCCTTGGCCCAGCCGATATTGTTTGCCGGCGAAAGCAGCGTCGACATCAGCTTCCAGGCGTCGTCCTTGACCTTGGAACTGGCGAACATCGACCACCCGGCATAGCCGAGCGTCGGATAGGATTTTCCAGACGGACCGGCCGGCATCGGGGCCACGGCGAAGTCTTCCGCCTTCATCTTTTCGGCGATGCCGATCAGCGCGTCCGGATCCTGGTCGAGCATGGCGCATGTGCCGGAGTAGAAGCCGGTGACGATCTCGTTGAAGCCCCAGCTGACGCTGTCCTTGGGCGCGTAGCCTTCCTTGTAGATGTCGGCCAGCATCTGCAGGCCCTTGACCGAGCCTTCCTCGTTGATGGTCGAGGTGCCGTCCTCGTTGAAGTAGCCGCCCTTGCCGTTGGCGATGTTCATGAACATCTGCACACCGTTGAAGCCGCCAGGGCCGCCGCGCATGCAGTAGCCATACTTGCCTGGAATGGCTGAGATCTTCTTGTTGGCGTCCATGAACTCGTCGAGCGTCGTCGGCGCATGGTCGAGGCCGGCTTCCTTGAACAGCTTCTTGTTCCAGAACATGGCGCGCAGGTAGTAGCCGTAGGGAAGCATGTACTGCTTGCCGTCGACGACGGAACCGAACTGCTTGGCGCGGTCGCCGAGCGTTGCGGCGTCACCCCACTTGGCCATGTAGGGCGTGAGATCCTCGAGCTGGCCGTTGGTGCCGTAGAGGCCGAGCCAGCGCTCGGGCATCTCGACGATGTCGGGCGTGTCGCCGGCCTGGACCATGGTCAGGAATTTTTCGAAGGCCTGACCCCAGGGCAGCGAGACGAGCTCGACCTTGATGCCCGGATTGGCGGTCTCGAATTCGGCGATCTGCTTTTTCAGGAATTCGGTGCGCGGCGGGCTGGTGATGACCTCCACCATCTTGATTGTCGAGTCGGCGAGCGCCGACCCCGCCGACAATGCGAGGCCCATGGCCGCCGCGAACAACACTCCGTACTTCTTCATTCCAGTCACTCCCATTCTTGGATCTTGAAGTTATTTTCTTGTTGCACTCTCGAAGGCCCGACTGACGTCGGCCCAGAGATCCTCCACGTTTTCCAGCCCGATATTCAGCCTGATGGTTCGCGGGCTGACCCCGAACCGGCCGATCGAATTGGCATCCGGCGTCTGCTGCAGCGAGGCGAGCGCCGGCACCACGAGGCTTTCGTGACCGCCCCAGCTGACGCCGATGCGGAACAGTTTCAGCGCGTCGGTGAAGGCAGGCACGTCGATGTCGTCGGTCACCTCGAAGGAGAACAGGCCGGAATAGCCAGTGAGCGTCTTCTTGCCCGGATGGTTGGAGAAGGCGGGGTGGTTGACGCGCTCGACATGGCCGTGGCCCTTCAGCCGTTCGGCAATCGTCAGCGCGCTCTTCATGTGGTGCGGCAGGCGCAAAGGCAGCGTGCGCAGTCCGCGCAGCAAGAGCCACGCCTCGAAAGGCGACAGCTTGGCGCCGAGATAGGGATAGGTGCGCTCGTTGATGCGGCGAATGTGCTCGGCCGAGCCGGCGACGACGCCGGCAACCGTGTCGCTGTGGCCGCCGAGATATTTCGATGCCGAATGCATGACCACGTCGACGCCGTGCAGGATCGGCTTCTGGAACAGCGGCGTCGCCCACGAATTGTCGATGACGGTGACGATGCCTTGCGCCTTGGCGAGTGCCGCCAACACCTCGAGGTCCTGCAGCTCGAACATCATCGAGGTCGGGCTTTCGAGATAGAGCATCGCCGCGCCCGGCAGTGCTGCCTTCACCGCGTCCGGGTCGGAGCCGTCGACATAATCGACCTTGATGCCGAGATGCGGCAACAGCCGCTCGAACAGGCGGTAGGCGTCGCCGTAGCAGTTGCGGATGGCGACGATGCGCTGACCCGCGCCGACAAAGGCGAGCACGGTCGAGCTGATTGCCGCCATGCCGCTGGAAAATCCGCGCGCCGCGTCGGCCCCTTCAAGGGCGGCGATCTTGCTCTCGAATTCCATGACCGTCGGGTTGTTGCCGCGCGAATAGATCGGCTTGGTGCTGCGCCCGGCAAACACGTCCGCCATCTCGGCATAGCTGTCGAAAGTGAACAGCGATGTCTGGTAGATCGGCGGAACCACAGCGCCGCCGGGGAACGGCTCGTCATGGGCCAGCAAGGTCGCCGCCTCGGCTATGAAATCGCGCTCGCACTCGCTGTTCATTTGTATCCCGCACGTTTGAGATTGGCGTCGCCGCGGCGAAGGTCGGCCTCGACGGTGGCGATCAGTTTCAGCGCTTCGCCGCGCGCTCCTTCGGCGTCGCCAGCCGCAATCCGCTCGTAGACCGTGCGGTGATAGGGAAAGCTGGCGTGGCCGAAATCGCGGACGCCCAGCGGATGCTCCCAGAAACGGTGGAACAGCTCATGCATTGCCGAGATGATCTGTTCGAACAGCGGATTGCCCGACACGCGGTAGATCGCCTGGTGGAAATCCCAGTCTTCGTCCGAGGACATGCCGGCGCGGCTGTGGAAGGCTTCTTCCATGACCTCGAGCTTCTGGCGGATGATCTCGACTTCGGCCGGACCGGCGCGCAGGGCGCACAGGGCGGCGGCTTCGGCCTCGAGGCCACGGCGGATTTCCAGCGTGTGCATCAGGCTTTCGAAGTCGTTGCCCGAGGCAAATGTCAGCGGCAGATGCAGCATGTCGCGCGATACCGCCGCCTTGAGATAGGTGCCGCTGCCCTGGCGGCGTTCCACCAAGCCAAGTCCTTCCCAGCGCGTCAGCGCCTCGCGCACGGTAGTGCGGCTGACCTTCAGCCGCTCCGACAGGACGCGCTCGGTCGGCAACCGGTCGCCGGGCTTGAGCTCTTCGTGGATGACGAAGTCTGCCAGCACGTTGAGGACTGCATCATCGCGCGCAGTGGCTTGAGGGAGGCAGGTCGAGCACGTCGCGGCCTTCAAATGGTACAATGGTCAGACCAATTTCTGCATGGCAAGTTGCGGCTGTCAATCGCGAATGTCAGGAAAGTTCAGGAGCGACTGACCGGACACCGGTCGTGGGCAACTGATACGAGGCGTCTGGCGATGCTGGATGCCGCGTCGAGATGAGTGTTGTTGACGGTCGTGGTCAACTGGTCGGCAGGGTCATCTTTGCAATGTTTTCAAAGCCTTGCGGACAATGCGATGCACAATAGGCCGCCTCCGAGGTCGGAGGGCGGCCTATTGCGACAAGACAGTCAGCTGGGCGACGAGGGTCGTAGCATCGGAAAACGCAGGCACGGCCTGGCGCCCGCGCGACAGCTGATGTTTTCAGGCGTAGCGCGACAGAGCGAGGTCGGAGACGTCGATCTCGGGACGGACGCCGCCGATCATGTCGGCCAGCACCCGGCCCGAACCGCAGGCCATGGTCCAGCCCAGCGTGCCGTGGCCGGTGTTGAGGTAGAAGTTGTCGAACTGGTGCGTCCGATGACCGGCGTGCCATCCGGCGTCATCGGCCTCAGCCCGCTCCAGAAGGTGGCGCGGCTCTGGTCGGCGGCGCCGCCGAACAGGTCCTCGACCGAGAACTGCAGCGTTGCCTTGCGCGACGGCGACAGGTCGGTGTTGAAGCCGGCGATCTCGGCCATGCCGCCGACGCGGATACGGTCGCCGAGGCGGGTAATGGCGATCTTGTAGGTGTCGTCCATGATCGTCGACACCGGCGCCTTGCTCTCGTCGACGATAGGCACGGTGATCGAATAGCCCTTGACCGGATAGACCGGGACCCGGAGGCCCAGCGGCTTGACGAAGGACGGCGTGAAGCTGCCGAGTGCGCCGACGAACATGTCGGCCTCGACATCGCCTTCCGAGGTGCGGACGGCGACGATGCGCTTGCCTTCCTGGCGCAGGCTTTCCAGCTTCACATTGTAGCGGAACTCGACGCCGAGCTGTTCCGCGAGTTTGGCCAGCTCGTTGGTGAACTTGAAGCAGTCGCCGGTCTCGTCATTCGGCAGGCGCAGGCCGCCGGCGATCTTCTCGCGCACCGGCGCCAGGCCCGGTTCGGCACCGACGCAGCCGGCGGGATCGAGCACTTCGTAAGGCACGCCGTCGCTCTGCAGCACCTCGATGTCCTTGGCCATGCCGTCGAGCTGCTTCTGGTAGCGGAACAGCTGCAGCGTGCCCTGCGTGCGGTGGTCATACTGGATGCCGGTATCGTCGCGCAGCGCAATCAGCTGGTCGCGGCTGTATTCGGCGAGGCGGACCATGCGGCTCTTGTTGAGCGCGTAGCGGGCCGAGGTGCAGTTGCGCAGCATTGCCGTCACCCAGCGCCAGGTCGAGACGTCGAGCATCGGCTGGATGATCAGCGGCGCGTGCTTCATGAACAGCCACTTCATCGCCTTTGCGGAATGCCGGGAGCGGCCCAGGGCGAGGCATAGCCGGGCGAGATTTCGCCGGCATTGGCAAAGCTGGTTTCCAGCGCCGGACCGGCCTGGCGGTCGAGCACGGTCACCTTGTGACCCTGCTTGGCCAGGTAGTAGGCAGAGGTGACGCCGATGACACCGGCACCGAGAATGACTATGCGCATGATTGCCCCTGTGGTTTAGCGCGCTGCCGGGCTGAGGTAGCGGCGTCTGCAGCGCCGGCCCAGGCTGGTCAGGATTTCGTAGGAAATGGTGCCGGCATCCGACGCGATCATTTCGAGCGTCTGGTGCGGGCCGATCAGTTCGACCATGTCGCCAAGCTTCAATGTTCCGGTCGGCAAGCCGGTGACGTCGAGAATGATGCTGTCCATCGACACGCGCCCGACGATCGGCAGGCGCACGTCACCGAACCAGGCAGCGCCTGAATTGCTGAGATGGCGCGGCAGGCCGTCGGCATAACCTGCGGCGATGGTGGCGAGCCGCATTTCGGACCTGGCGACGAAGCTTGCCCCATAGCCCACCTCGGCACCCGCCGTCACGGTGCGGGTCTGGACGACGCCGACGTCGAGGCGGACCACCTGCTGCATCGGATTGACGCCCTCGCCGAGCGGCGCGCCGCCATAGAGCGCTATGCCCGGGCGGGCGAGATCGCCATGAAAATCGTCGCCCAGGAAGATGCCGGCGGAATTGGCAAAGGACAGCTTGGCATCGGGGAAGCGTGCGCGCACGTCCCGCATGCGTCCGAGCTGGCGGGCGTTGGCATCATGCGCCGGCTCGTCGCCGCAGGCGAGATGGCTCATCACGATGTCGATATGGATGCCGTCGAGCCGGTGTGGTTCGGCGATCAGCGTTTCCAGCTCCTGCGGCTCGAGCCCGAGCCGCGACATGCCGGTGTCGGCCTGGAGTGCTGCCGGCAACGTCACGTTGCGCGCCCTTGATGTGGCCGACCAGTTGGCGACCTGTTCGAGCGAGTTCAGCACCGGCACCACGCCGAGGTCGGCGCAATCGGCCTCGCTGCCCGGCATCAGACCGTTGAGCACCAGGATGCGTGCGTCAGCAGTGAGATGCGGCTTCAGCCTGACCGCTTCGATGAAATGGGCGACGAAGAAGTCGCGGCACCCGGCGGCGTATAGAACCGGGGCAACCTCGGCCACGCCGAGCCCATAGGCATCGGCCTTGACCACCGCCGCGGTCCTTTCAGGCGCGTTGCGCTGGCTCAGCTGCCGATAGTTCTCGACCAGAGCGTCGAGATCGATGGTCAGCACGCCGCATGCCGCACGGCTCTCAATGTCGCTTTGCACGCCCATTGTCATATCAGGAAATTGTCCTCACCTTCGCCAAAGAATATCGCAATGATCGGCGAAAATCTTGCCAATGTGATGACGATCATGCGAACTGTGCGTAATCTGTGCAATTTTCGAAGCGTTGTTGAAAGGAACAGCGATGCCCTCTCTGGACGCCATCGACCGCGGCATCATCCGGGCATTGCGCGCCAATGCGCGCGTCAGCAATGCCAGCCTCGCGGCCGAGGTTGGCCTGTCGCCATCAGCCTGTCTCAGACGGGTGCAGTTGCTGGAGCAGGAAGGGGTCATCAGGGGCTACACCGCGATCATCGGCAATGCCGCGGCCGACGAGGGCATCGCCGTCATCGTCCAGATTACGCTGGAGCGGCAGACCGAGGAGTATTTCAACCGCTTCGAGCTCGCGGTGCGGCGCTACCCCGAGATCAAGGAGTGCTACCTGATGACCGGCGATTCCGACTATTTCCTGCGTGTCGAAGTGGCCAGTGCCGGCGATTTCGAGCGCGTGCACAAGGAGATCTTGTCAGCGCTGCCGGGCCTCGCCCGGATCCATTCGAGCTTCTCGATCCGCAACATCCTGCAGTCGAAACGGCCGAAGACGTCTTGAAGAAAAGCCGGCGCCCTGGTGGTACGCCGGCTTTGTTGTCAGTGTCAGACGGCTGACTGGGTCACGAATTTGGTGACCAGATAGGCTTCGAGCGCTTCCGTGCCGCCTTCTGAACCGTAACCGCTGTCCTTGACGCCGCCGAACGGCGTTTCGGGCAATGCCAGGCCGAGATGGTTGATCGTCAGCATGCCGGTTTCGATCTCGGCGCCGAGGTCGGTGACCGTCTTGTTCGACTTGGTGAAGGCATAGGCCGCGAGGCCGTAGGGCAGGCGGTTGGCCTCGGTGACGACGTCCTCGAAGGTCCTGAACGGCATCACCAGCGCCACCGGGCCGAAGGGCTCCTCGTTCATGATGCGCATGTCGGTGCGCACGCCCGACAGCACCGTCGGCTCGAAATAGGAGCCCTTGTTGCCGATGCGCTTGCCGCCAGTCTCGAGTCTGGCGCCGTCGGCTACCGCCTCGGTGATCAGCTTTTCGACCGCTTCCAGCCGGCGTTCATTGACCAGCGGGCCCATGCGGCTGCTGGCCTCCAGGCCGTCGCCGACCTTCACGCCCTTGGCATGCTCGACGAACTTGCCGAGGAAGCGGTCGTAGGCGCCTTCCTGGATCAGGAAGCGCGTCGGCGACACGCAGACCTGGCCGCCGTTGCGGAACTTCGACGCGGCGAGCGTCGCTGCGGCTGCGTCGACATCGGCATCGTCGAACACCATCACCGGTGCATGGCCGCCAAGCTCCATCGTCGCGCGCTTCATGTGGGTGCCGGCCAGCGCCGCCAGATGCTTGCCGACCGGTACAGAGCCGGTGAACGACACCTTGCGGATGACCGGATGCGGCACGAGGTAGCCGGAGATTTCGGGCGGGTTGCCATAGACGAGGTTGAGCACGCCGTCGGGCAGGCCGGCATCCCTGAACACATCGGCGAGGCAGGCGGGCGACGCCGGCGTCTCTTCCGGTGGCTTGACGATGATCGAGCAGCCGGTGGCAAGGGCTGCGCCGATCTTGCGTGCCGCCTGCGAAATCGGGAAGTTCCAAGGCGTGAACGCTGCCACCGGACCGACCGGCTCCTTGACGACGATCTGCTGGATGCCGGGCGCACGGGCCGGAATGACGCGGCCATAGGTGCGGCGGCCTTCCTCGGCGAACCAGTCGAACAGGTCGGCTGAGGAGAGCACTTCCATCCTGGCTTCGCCGACCGGCTTGCCCTGTTCCTGCGTCAGCAGTGTCGCGATCGCATCGGCGCGTTCGCGTAAGATGTCGGCGGCGCGGCGCAGCACCTTGGAGCGGTCGTAGGGCGACACCTTACGCCAGATCTTGAAGCCGCGCTCGGCGGCGGCGAGTGCCCGGTCGAGGTCGCCCTTGCCGGCCGAGGCGACCTTGCCGATCACCTCGTTGGTGGCGGGGTTGTAGACGTCGATGGTCCTGCCGCCTTCGGCCGCCGTCCATTTGCCATCGATGAACAATTTCACTTCGGGGTACATGCTGTGTCCTTGCTGGGTCGTTCGTGAGCGGGTGAAGAGGGGGCTGGCGTCGCCGGGCGGCGGGTCACGCCTCGAATGATGCGCTAGACATAGGTTCGCTTCAGCTTCCGTGCCACCAGTTCGGCGATTGCCAGCGACGAGGTCAGCCCCGGGCTTTCGATGCCGAACAGATTGACCAGTCCACTGAGGCCGTGGACCTCCGGGCCTTGGATGACGAAATCGGCAGCCGGCTCGCCGGGCCCGACAAGTTTGGGGCGGATGCCGCTGTAGGTCGCACCCAGGCTGTCGTCGGCGAGGCCGGGCCAATATTTCCGGATCTCGCCATAGAAGTGGTCGGCCCGTCGCGGATCGACCGCGTAGTCCTTGGTCTCGATCCACTCGACATCGGGGCCGAAGCGCATGCCGCCATTGAGGTCGAGCGTCAGATGCACGCCGAGCCCGCCCGGTTCAGGCACCGGATAGATCAGCCGTGAAAACGCCGGCTTGCCTGACACCGAGAAATAATTGCCCCGGGCATAAAGCAGCGCGGGCACGAATTTCGGGGCGAGCCCCGCCAGCGATGCGGCGAGCCTGTTCGCGCCAAGGCCGGCGGCGTTGACGACATGCCGTGCTGCGATCTCGAAACCTGCGCCGCTCGAGCTGTCCAGTGTCTGCAGCACGAAACGGCCCGCTTCGATCCGGCCGGAAACGATCTCGGTGTTGAGGCTGAGAAAGGCGCCATGCTCCTCGGACTCACCGAGCAGTGACAGCATCAGTGCATGGCTGTCGACGATGCCGGTCGATGGCGACAGCACGGCGGCGTGGCAGGCAAGAGACGGCTCCATCGCTTGCGCTTCGGTGGCGTCGAGCAGCACGAGGTCATCGACGCCGTTGGCCCGAGCCTTGTTGATGATGCCTTTCAACGTCGGCACCTGCTCCGGCAGCGTTGCCACGATCAGCTTGCCGCAGCGCTTGTGCGGAACGCCGCGCTCTGTGGCATAGGCGTAGAGCATGTCGCGGCCTTTGACGCACAGCTCGGCCTTCAGGCTGCCCTCGGGATAGTAGATGCCGGCGTGGATCACTTCCGAGTTGCGCGAACTGGTTTCGGTGCCGATGGCATCAGCCGCTTCGACGACGATCGTCTCCATGCCGCGCCGGCTGAGTTCCCGCGCCACGGCGAGACCAATGACGCCGGCGCCGGCGATGATGCAGTCGACCGTCTCCATGGTCAGCCGGCACTCCCGGTCGGCTTCAGCGCCGCGAGCTGCTCGATGATGGCCGAGCTTGCGCCGCGGATGTCGTCGACGATGGCGCGCTCGGCCCGGTCGGCGTCGCGGGCCTCGATGGCTAACAGGATCATGTGGTGATAGTCGATCATCGCCCGCCCGCCATGCTGGTAGGACGCCGCGATCATCGGCCCCATCTGCAGCCACAGCCGGTTGAGGATGCCGCGCAGCACGGTCATGCCGGCGATCTCGGCCAGCGCAAAATGGAAGGTCTGGTTCAGTTCCAGCGCCGCCGGCCAGTCCGCAGCGGCAATGGCCTGCTCGTTGCGCGTGACGAGTTCGCGCAGCCGCTCGATGTCCCTGGCCTCGGCCTTCAGCGCTGTCTCGCGCGCGGCAAGCCCCTCCAGCTTCATCCTGATCTGACGGATTTCGAGATAACGCTCCAGCGTCATGACAGGCACGCGTACTTCGCGCGCCGACTTCTGCACCAGCGCCTCGTCCTGGATCAGGCGCAGTATGGCATCGCGCACCGGTGTCACCGACGTACCCAGCGACTGCGCCAGGTCGCGGATGGTCAGGCGCGCGTCGGGCGCGAAGCGTCCCTTGATCAGCGCGTCGGACAGCTGGCCGTAGACAATCTCGCCGAGATTGTCGTGCTCAACCATCTGCAAGGCGAAGCCTTCGGTCATCGGTTTCCTTCGCTCATCTGCTCATTGTCCGGCCTCGCATGGCGCCGGGTTCAGGTCGCGTGCCCCTTTGTCGGTACTGGGCAGCTGCGGCACCCTGGCCTTATCTGGCCTGCCCGTGCCGCTTCTCTGGCCCTTGACATTGGTCCACACGAAAAACATGATGCATCAAACAACAATTTACGGATTTTGCAAGCGGTCGCTGACCGCGAACGCAAGATCATCGACATCGTCGCCCTGCCGGCGACGCTTCATCCAGTGAGGAACGACAATGGACAGCCAGCCGAATTCGCCCGAGGCGCGCGACAAGAAATTCCACATGCACGCCTACACCAATGCCCGCCGCCACCAGGAGGTCGGGCCGCTGATCATCGAAAAGGGCGACGGCATCTATGTCGAGGACATCTCGGGCAAGCGCTACATCGAGGCGATGTCGGGACTGTGGAGCGTCGGCGTCGGCTTCTCCGAGAAGCGCCTCGTCGATGCCGCAACGAAGCAGATGGCCAAGCTGCCCTACTACCACAGCTTCACCCATAAAGGGCACTCGCCGCTGATCGACCTCGCCGAGAAGCTGGTGACGATGGCGCCGGTGCCGATGAGCAAGGCGTTCTTCACCAATTCCGGATCCGAGGCCAATGACACGGCCATGAAGATGATCTGGTTTCGCTCCAATGCGCTCGGCCAGCCCGAGCGCAAGAAGATAATCTCGCGCAAGCGTGCATATCACGGCGTCACCATCGCTTCCGCCAGCCTCACCGGCCTGCCCAACAACCATCTGTCCTTCGACCTGCCGATCGCCAATGTGCTGCACACATCGTCGCCACACCACTGGCGTGAGGCGCTGCCTGGCGAGACCGAGCAGCAGTTCTCGACCCGTCTCGCCGACGATCTGGAAAAGCTGATCCTTGCCGAGGGGCCCGAAACCATCGCCGCGATGTTCGGCGAGCCGGTCATGGGTGCCGGCGGCGTCGTCGTCCCGCCGGCCGGCTATTGGGAGAAGATCCAGGCCGTTCTCAAGAAGTACGACATCCTGCTCGTCGCCGACGAAGTCATCTGCGGCTTCGGCCGCACTGGCAACATGTTTGGCTCGGAGACCTACGCCATGCAGCCCGACATCATGGTCATGTCGAAGCAGATCTCGTCGTCCTATCTGCCGATCTCGGCGCTGATGATCAACGACAAGGTGTTCGAGCCGATCGCCGACGAAAGCAACCGCATCGGCACCTTCGGTCACGGCTTCACCGCCGGCGGTCATCCGGTCGCCGCCGCCGTTGCGCTCGAAAATCTCAAGATCATCGAGGAACGCAATTTGGTCGCCAACGCCCGCGAGGTCGGCGCCCACATGCAGAAGCGCCTGGCGAAAATCGCCGCGCACGATCTCGTCGGCGAGGTCCGCGGTGTCGCCCTCATCGGCGCCATGGAGTTGGTCACCGACAAGGCAACCAAGGCGCCATGGGGCTCCGCCGGCGCACTTGGCGGCCTGGTCAACGGCCTGCTGCAGCAGAATGGCATCATCTCCCGCAACATGGGTGACGCGCTTGCCTTCTGCCCGCCGCTGATCATCAACGACAAGCAGGTCGACGACATCTTCGACGCCGTCGAGAGGTCGCTCGACGAGGCAGCGAAGCAGGTCAAGGCCTGATCGCCGATTCAACCAGGCAACAGCAAAAAGCCCGCCATCCGGCGGGCTCAGACTGCTGACGAACCCCGTCGAATTTCGGCGGGGTTTTGTTTTGTGGGTTGATTGAGCTTTTGGATTGATTTCGGGGAGCAGATGCCAAGGCCGTTGCGAGCCGGCTTTGGCCTCATGCGAGGCTTGGTTTTGGCTTTGGCCAGAGGCTGATTGCGATCTTTTTCATGTTCTGGGCGGCGGCTGCGATCAGGCACTGGCAGGCGACGCGTGTTCGCCCTCGGAAGCGGGCATAGCGATGGCCGAAGAGCTGCTTGGCATCGGCGAAGGATCGCTCGACCGTCTCCTTGCGGCGTCGATAGATCGCCTTGCCCCATGCGGTTAAGCGGTTGGCATCGACCCGCTCGCGGACATCCTGCCAGACATGGCGCGTGATGGTGCGCTCGGCCTTGGCGTTTGATGTGCAAGACGCCAGCAGCGGACAGTTGCGGCAGATCGTCGGGTCGCTCCTGTAGTGGCGATAACCGCCGCGATCGGTGGTGGCGTAAGTGAGCAACTGGCCCTGCGGGCAACGATAGCCGTCAAGGTCCGGCTCATGGACGAAAGCGCCCTTCCTCATCTTGCCAGGCTTTGGCCGGGGCGGGTTGCGATAGCCGACGACACCGTGGATGTTCCTGTCCTCCAGGCCCTTGGCGATGCCTGGCGTGGCATAGCCGGCATCCAGCCCCGCCGCCGTGACGTCGAAGCCGAAACGCTCCACCTGGCGGTCGAGCCGGTCGAGATAGACGATCGAGTCATGCACGTTGGCCGGCGTGGCAAACGTGTCGGTGATGATGCCGAAGCCGCCATCCACCGTGCGGTGATCGAGATAAAGAAGCCCTTCGGCTTGCCCTCGCGCACCATATAGCCAGCCTCAGGATCGGTGCGCGAGACCTTCGTCTCTTTCACCGCAGGCTGCCGCTCCTGCTCCTTCAGCGCCTTCTGGCCGTGCAACGCCCGTTCGGCATCGATCGCCCGGTCGAGCTCGCCCCAGTAGTCGGCACGCGACTTGGCGACCATGGCAAGGTCGTACTTGCCCTTGTTGGCATTGGCCTTCAGGTGCGTGCTGTCGGTGTAGAGCACCGTGCCGTCGACCAAGCCTGCCCCGATCGCCTGCTCGACAATGCGGTCGAAGATCGCCTGCGCGATCGTCTCGTCCTGGTAGCGCCGGCGTCGGTTCTGCGACAATGTCGAGGCGTCGAACACCTTGTCCGTCAGCTTCAGCCGCAGGAACCACCGGTAGGCGACATTGACCTCGATCTCTCGCACCAATTGCCGCTCCGAGCGCACCCCGAACAGGTAGCCGATGAACAGCGCCTTGAACATCAAGGTCGGATCAAGTGGCGGGCGACCATTGTCGGCGCAGTAAAGCGGCGCTGTCAGATCGTGGATGAACGAGAAATCGATAACACCATCGATCTTGCGCAGAAGGTGATCAACTGGAACCAGTTGATCGAGCGTGACGATCTCAAGTGCGGTTTGTTCAGGGCCGGCTCGCTTCAACATCACCCACTGAATCACAAACCCCCAACTCTCGCCAGGGGGTTGTCAGCAGTCTGAGCCCGCCGGAGGCGGGCTTTTTTGTTTGGGCGCGCGGCAGGTATTCTCCCGCACACGGAGAGCAGGCAAAAGCTCTCAAACGTGCTGACCGCCGTTGATATGGATTTCAGAGCCCGTGACATAGGAGGCCTGGCCCGAGCACAGGAAATAGATGATGTCGGCGACTTCCGACGTCAGGCCGAGCCGGCGCATCGGGATCGTCTCGACGATCTTGTCGGTCCCCGGCGACAGGATGGCAGTGTCGATCTCGCCGGGCGCAATGGCGTTGACACGGATGCCGTGCGGGCCGAAATCGGCGGCCATCTCGCGGGTCAGCGCGCCAAGTGCTGCCTTGGACGTGGCATAGGCCGTGCCGGCAAAGGGATGGACGCGGGTGCCGGCGATTGAGGTCACGTTGACCACCGAGCCCTTGGCCGCCGCCAGTTCCTTGAACAGGCCGCGCGCCAGCATGATCGGCGCCAGGAAATTGACCTGGAACACGTCGCGCCAGACATGCATCGGCGTGTCGATCGAGTTCATCCGACCGCCGCCCTTGTGCTTGGGCGAGATGCCGGCGTTGTTGACGAGCGCATGCAGCAGTCCGCCTTCCTTCTCCAGCCGCTGGCGGATTTCGGAAACGGCGCTGCCGACATCACCCTGGTCGGCGAGGTCGACCTTGATGTGATCATCCGGACCGGCCGGCCACGGGCAATCGTCTGAAAATGCCTGGCGCGAACAGGTGATGACGCGCCAGCCCTCGCGCGAAAAGCGCTTCACCGTCGCATGGCCGATGCCGCGGCTGGCTCCGGTCAAAACGATCGTCTTTCGCCCTTCGGTCTTCTCGGCCATCACATCCTCATTTCAAGCTTACAGCTTATGTAGCGGATGCACCTTGCCATTGCGAGGGGGCGCGGCTCTCGGCCGCGCTCGGCAGAGGCCTCGCGGCTTGACCGCGCCGGCCTGACGGGCGACTTCTAGGCCCCATGTCCATGACCTCGCGACGAGGAGACTATCCGTGCAATTTACTGAAATCGGCGGCATCACGCTGCATCACCAGCTGATCGGCGGGCCTGCCAACAAGCCGGTCTTCGTCTTCGTCAATTCGCTCGGCACCGACTTCCGCATCTGGCGTGACGTCATCATCCGCTTTGCCGGCGACTTCCCGATCGTCACCTACGACAAGCGCGGCCACGGCCTCTCCGATGTCGGTACGTCGCCATATCGGATGGACGATCACATCGGCGACCTCGAAGGCCTGCTCGATCATCTCAACGTCAAGGACGCCATCATCTGCGGGTTGTCGGTCGGCGGCATGATCGCGCAAGGCCTTTACGCCAGGCGGCCCGACCTGGTGCGGGCGCTCGTGCTCTGCGACACCGCCCACAAGATCGGCACGGCAGAGCTGTGGAACAGCCGCATCGCCGCCGTCGAAAAGGATGGCATCGCGGCGATCACGGGCGACATTCTGCAGCGCTGGTTCACGCCCGACTTCCATGCGCAGCGCAAAGCCGACCTCACCGGATACCGCAACATGCTGACGCGCCAGCCTGTCGTCGGCTATGCCGGCACCTGTGTTGCCCTGCGCGATGCCGACTACACCGAGGCGGCCAAGGCGATTGCTGTGCCGACGCTCTGCGTCGTCGGCGATCATGACGGCTCGACGCCGCCGGCGCTGGTGCGCGCGCTGGCCGATCTCATCCCCGGCTCTCGCTTCAAGATCATCGACGGCGCCGGCCACATCCCTTGCGTCGAGAAGCCGGAAGAACTGACCGCTCTCATCAAGAACTTCGTCGCCCAGCTGCCGCCGCAATAGGCTGGCTGCCACCGGTGGCGCCTACGCCGCCGGTGGTTCCATCGCTTCGGTCGTGCCGCTGCCGGCCTCGTCCGGCTCCTTGAGCCTGAACCAGGCGACATAGAGTGCCGGCAAAAACAGCAGGGTAATTGCCGTGCCGGCCAGAATGCCGCCCATCATCGCATAGGCCATGGGCGCCCAGAACACCTCGCGGGCGATCGGGATCAGCGCCAGCGATGCTGCCGCCGCCGTCAACGCAATCGGCCGCATGCGGTGCTCGGAGGCCTCGATCACCGCATGCCACCGGTCGGTACCCGTGGCGATCAGCTCCTCGATCTGGACGATCAGGATCACCGAATTGCGGATCAGGATGCCGACCAGCGCCAGCACGCCGAGGATGGCGACGAAGCCGAGCGGCTGGCCCGTCGGCACGAGTGCCGCGACCACGCCGATCAAGCCGAGCGGCGCGACAGCCACCACCAGGAACAGCCGCTGGAAGCTTTGCAGCTGCAGCATCAGCACGGTTGCCATGATGAACAGCATAAGCGGCACCACGGCGATGATCGGCCCTTGGCTGTTGGCGCTTTCCTCGACCGAACCGCCGGTTACGACAGTGTAGCCGTCGGGCAACTTGGCAGCGAAGTCGTCGATCGCTGGCTTGAGTTCGGCGACGACGGTGTCGGGCAGGGCGCTGCCGACCATGCCCGCCTTGACGGTGATGGTGGGCAGGCGGCTGCGGCGCCAGACCGTCGGCTGCTCGATCTCGTAGCGGAAGTCGGCCACCGTCGCGAGCGGGATGGATTCGCCGCCTCCGGTGGGTATCTGCAGGTTGCGCAGCGTTTCGATCGAGCCGCGTTCGGCATCCTGCGCCCGCACCACGACATTGATCAGATATGTGGCGTCGCGCACCTGGGTGATTGCCACACCGCCGACAACGCTGTTCATGGCGCTGGCGATGTCCTCGGAGGTGATGCCGAGCTGCCGTGCCTTGTCCTGTAGCACTTCGACCTTCAGCACGCGCTCCGGCTCGTTCCAGTCGAAGCTTGGCGCCTGCAGCTTGGGATTGGGCGAAATGACGCCCGCCAGCTGCTGTGACAGCGCCCGCACCGTCTGCACCTCCGGGCCGCTGATGCGATACTGCACCGGCCGGCCCACAGGCGGGCCGAGCTCCAGCGTCTTGACGTAGGTGTCGGTTCCGACGAACTGCTCGCGCAGGGTCTTTTCGATCGCCGGCTGCACCCGGTGCCGTGCTTCGAGGTCCTTGGTCACGATCACCGTCTGGCCGAAATAGGGATTGGCCGGCTGCACGTCATAGGCCAGCACGAAGCGCACCGCGCCCTGTCCGATATAGGAGCTCCAGTGGTCGATGTCGGCATTGCCCTTCAGCGCGATCTCCTCGAAGCGCTCGATCTGGGCACGTGTCTCGGCAATCGAGCTGTTCTGCGGCAGGTTCCAGTCGACGATCAGTTCGGGCCGGTCCGACGGCGGGAAGAACTGTTGCTGCACGAAAGTCAGCCCCACCACCGACAGCACGAAGGCGACGACGGTGGCGATGATGGTCAGCCAGTGGCGGCGCACGGCAAGCCGCAACAGACGCGAGAAGCCCGCCGCAAAGCGGCCCGGCCGCTCGTCGTGTTTTTTCATCGTCGCCGGCAAGAGCGTGACGCCGAGCAGGGGCGCAAACAGCACCGCCACGATCCAAGACAGCAGCAGCGAAACGGCGATGACGACGAACAGCGTGTAGGTGTATTCGCCGGCCTGGCTGCTGTTGAGGCCGATGGGGATGAAGCCGGCGACCGTCACCAGCGTGCCGGTCAGCATCGGAAACGCAGTTGACGTGTAGACATAGGTCGCGGCTTTGCGGAGCGAGTCGCCGACCTCCAGCCGGGCCACCATCATCTCGACGGCAATCATCGCGTCGTCGACGAGCAGGCCGAGCGCGATGATCAGCGCTCCGAGCGAAATGCGCTGCAGCGAGATGCCCATATAGGCCATGACCAGGAAGGTGATGGCCAGCACCAGCGGGATCGACAGCGCCACCACGAAGCCGGCACGCATGCCCAGGCTGATGAAGGACACGGCGAGCACGATGGCCACCGCCTCGAACAGAGCGCGGGTGAAGCCCGACACGGCATGCTCGACGATGACCGGCTGGTCGGCGACCTGGTGCACGCCGACGCCGACCGGCAACTCACCGGTGACCTGCCCCATCAGCGCCTTCAACGCGTCGCCGAACTCAAGCAGGTTGGCGTTCGGCTTCATGCCGATGGCGAGACCGATCGCCGGTTCGCCATTGACGCGGAACAGGGCCGTCGGCGGATCGACATAGCCGCGGCTGATGGTGGCGACGTCGCTCAGCCGGAAGAAGCGATCATTGACCCTGAGGTTGATCGCCCTGAGGCTTTCCTCCGAGGTGAACTGGCCGCCGACGCGCACCGCGATGCGCTCCGGTCCGGCCTGGATGACACCCGACGGCGACACCGCGTTCTGCGCCTGCAGGCTGGCGACGACGGCCTGCTGGTTGAGGCCCAGAGCCGCGATCTGGCGCGTCGAGAATTCGAGATAGATGACCTCGTCCTGCGCACCGATCAGCTCGACCTTGCCGGCATTGGGAATGGTCAGGATGCGCGTGCGCACCATCTCGACATAGTCGCGCAGCTGGCGCATCGACAGCCCGTCCGAGGTGAAGGCATAGATGTTGCCGAACACGTCGCCGAAGCGGTCGTTGAAGAACGGTCCTTGCACCCCTTGCGGGAAATTGGGCCGGAGGTCGTTGACCATGTTGCGGACCTGCACCCAGGTCGGGGCCACGTCGCGCGCCTTGGTGGTCGGCTTGAGATTGACGAAGATGATCGTCTGGCCGGCGGTCGTCACGCTGCGGCTGAAATCGAGGCTCTCCAGTTCCTCGAGCTTCTTTTCGATCCTGTCGGTCACCTGCCGCGTCGTTTCGTCGACCGAGGCTCCCGGCCAGTTGGCCTGGATCAGCATCGTCTTGATGGTGAAGCTCGGGTCTTCCTCGCGGCCGAGATTGAGATAGGCGAAGACGCCCGCCACGGTGAAGATCAGCATGAAGTACCAGACCAGGGAGCGGTGGTTCAGCGCCCAGTCGGAAAGATTGAAACCCTTCACCTACGCCCCCTCTGGAATTCTGACCTTCTGGCCCTCGGCAAGGCTGCGCACGCCGGCAGTCACCACGCGCGTGCCGGCGCCGATACCGCCGGCGGTAAAGCTCGCACCGTCCTTTGCCTTGACCTCGACAGGCTGCAGGCTGACGGTCGAAGCATTGGGGTCGACGACCCAGACGAAGCTCTTGCCGTCCTTTTCCAGCAAGGCTGTCAGCGGCAGGTCGATCGCAGCGTCTGCCTTCGACGGCTGTGTCGCAGTCACCGTCGAGCCGAGCCGAAAGGCCGTTGGTGGATCGCTCAACGCCAACCGCACCCGTCGCGTTCGTGTCGCAGCGTCGGCCTGCGGCGCGATTTCGCGGACATGCGCCTTGGCCCGCAGCGACGGCAGCATCTGCAACGCCACCTCGAACTCGTCACCGTCGCGCAGGCTGATCGCCATCTGGTCGGGAACGTCGACGACGGCCTCGCGCGCATCCGAGCGTGCCACCGTCACCACCATCTGTCCCGGAGAGACTGTCTGGCCGACCTCGGCGCCGACCGCGGTGACGATGCCGTCGAAATCGGAAAACAGTCGGGCGTAACCGAGTTGCTCCTCCGACTTGGCCAGTGCCGCGCGCGTCCGCTCGACATTGGCCGCAGCGGAATCCAGCGCCTGTTTCGCGGAATCATAGACTGCCTGCGAGGTGTTGGATTCGGCCAGCAGGCTGCGCTGGCGCTCCTCGCTGGCGGCGGCATTGGCGAACTGCGCCTCCGCCGTCGTCAGGTCGGCGCGCGCCGCCTGCGAAGCGAGCTCCAGCGCCAGCGGGTCGATCGCGGCAAGCGTCTCGCCCTTGGTCACCATGTCACCGACGCCGACATCGCGCGTCACAAGCCGCCCGAGCAGGCGGAAGGCGAGGTCGGCGGAGAATTCAGGCTGTATCGTTCCGGCAAAGCCCTGCGCGGTCGGGCCGTGCGGCTCGACGACAGTCGACAGCACCGGGCGGATGACTTCGGGAGGGGGCGCTTTTTCCTCGCTGCAGGCCGCAAGCGCGATCAACAGCACGAAAGCAAGCAAGCTTGTCCTGGAGATCATGGCGCCACCTCCACCACCTGGCCGGGACTGAGCAATTGTCCGCCCTGGGCGACAACCGATTGTCCGACCTCCAGTCCATTGGCCACGACGACGACACCCGAGGCAAAGGACTGCACTTCGATCGCCGCCAGCGCCACAGCCTTGGTCGCGGGGTCGATGGTCCAGACCGCGGGCCTTCCCGCATCCGACATCAGCGCCTGCCATGGCAGCACGATTGCCGGCTGGGGCTTCGACACGATTGTGCCTGTTATCGCGGCACCCAACGGCATCTCGGTGGGCGTGTTTGGCACCATCACCTTGACCCTGATCGAACCCGATGCCGGATCGACCGCCGGCGACACCTCGCGCACCTGTCCCGGGGCTTTGATGCGCGGGTCAGAAATCAGCGCGATCATCACGTCGGGTGCCACCGGGTTGCGCGCCACCAGCGCCTCGTCGACATTGAACACGGCGTCGCGGTCTCCGTCCTCGGCAACGGTGAACACCGTCTGCGCCGCCTGCACGACCTGGCCAACCTCGATCGTCCGTGCCGTCACCACGCCGTCGGCGCTGGCCTTCAGTTCGGTATAGGTCAGCCGGTCTTCGGCATTGCTCATCTGGCTCTGTGCCGATTCCACACCGCTTTGAGCGACGCGTTGCGCCTGGTCTGCTTGGTCGTAATCGCGCCGCGTCGTGAAGCCCTGGGCAAGCAGCGTCTTCTGCCGTTCGAATGCGGCGGCGGCCTGCTTGAGCTGCGCCTGCGCGGCATAGAGGCTGGCCTGCGCCGCCCGCACGTCCGACTGCTGCTCCTGCGGGTCGAGCTTCGCCAGCACCTGGCCCTTGGTCACGCGCTGGCCGATGTCGACACTGCGCTCGGCGACCCGGCCGCCGACCTGGAATGACAGGTTGTTCAGCGTCCGCGCGGCAATGACGCCGGTCAGCGATGTCGATGGTGCATAGTCGGTCAGTTTGACCTCGACGGAGCGCACCACGATCGGCTGCCGTTCCGCCGTTTCCTGTTTCTGGCAGGCCGGAAGCGGCAACAGAAGGCAAAGCGCGAGGGCGGTGAGGTGTCGTCTGGGTGGCGCGCATGCCGATATCTTGCCCGGCATACCTGCGGTGATCGGGTTCGTGGATCGCATCTGCCCCCCCCCAAATCGCTTCGTCAACAAGCTACGATGCAACTGGCAATCGGGCAACGCCCAGCAAACCTGCCGGTATCGTGATGCGACAGGGCGAGTACGTGGCGCACAGCACACGTTGCCACGGAACCCGAGCTATTCCGGAGCGTTGTTGGACGCAATCAACTCGGAGGATCGCCATGGATCGTATGCTCTTCGACAGCCCTGTACAGATCCGCATCGGGACGGAAAGCACCCAGCGCGAGGTGACGACCGTCAAGGGCGCCTACGAAGCGCTCGTCGACTGGCCGCATGCCAAGCGCAGCGGTCCGCTCTACCGCGAGGCGGTCGAAACCGTATCCGCAGCCCTTGCCGGCACCCGCACGCGCGAGGCTGCCAAACGGGCCTTTATCGCCGCTGCCGACGAAATCGGCATCAGGATCTGAGCTTGTCGGCCATCGGGCGGAGGGGCGGCCGTTCGCCGGGCGGCGAACGGCGCAAGACTCTATTGCCGGCGAAAATGGGCAGGACATCTCAGTCACGCACGGTTTGCCGGAATAAATTAACTCTACAGAAGTTATAGAATTAACATTCTGAATGGGCATCGTCATTCAACCCCGGCCGCGGCATCTTCAATCCCGTACTGGAATTTCTGCGACCGATCCCGCTGCTCGCCTATCTGCCGCCAGTGATCATCTGGTTCGGCATCGGCGAACAGGCCAAGGTGCTGGTCATCGCAATTGCCATGGTGGCGCCGATCGCGCTGTCGACGGCCTCCGGCGTGCGCGGTGTGCAGCAGGATCGCCTCAACGCCGCGCGCTCGCTTGGCGCCACGCGCCGGCAGGTCATCCGTTTCGTCGTCTTGCCCAGCGCGCTGCCGTCGATCCTCACCGGCCTGCGCATCGCGCTGGGCGCCGGCTGGACCACTTTGGTCGCCGCAGAACTGGTGGCTGCGACGCGCGGCCTCGGTTTCATGATCCAGTCGGCGGCTCAGTTCCTCGTCACCGACGTCGTCGTGATGGGAATTCTGGTCATCGCCGCGGTCACCTTCGTGCTCGAATTCGGCCTGCGTTTTGTCGAACGCAGGCTTGTGCCCTGGGCCGGCCGCGAGTAGCGGTCGGCCGAGGCTGCGGCCCGGCACTTATGCCCGCATGGTTTCGCGCATGGCGCTGCGTCCGCGCAGCATGGGTAGTCCCAGCGTCACCAGCACGAAGCCGGCTGTCACGACCTTGAGGTCGCTTGGCTGCAGCCCGATCGACAATGCCAGCGACACGAGCTGATAATAGACCATTGCACCGACGACAGGCGCCAGCAATTGCCGGGTGACGGTCTGCCGTCCGGTGATCGTTTCGCCGATGACCAGCGAGGCGAGACCGTTGATCAGGATGCCGGTGCCCATGCCAACGTCGGCATAGCCCTGCAACTGCACGATGAGCGCGCCGCCAAGCGCGGTCAGGCCAGAGGCGACACCCAGGCCGACGATCGTGTATGTCCAGATGCTGATGCCGAGCGATGGCGCCAGCTCCGGATTGATGCCGATGACGCGTAACGCCGCTCCTGCCTGCGTGGCCAGGTACCAGCGCAATGCGACCAGGGCCACGACGATCAGCACGGCGAATGTGGCGACTTGCAGCCGAACGTCGGTCAGGATGGCCGGGTTGATCTGGGTAAAGATGTTGTCGGTGTTGAACAAGGCGATGTTCGAGCGGCCGAGAACGCGCATGTTCGCGCTGTAGAGTGCCGTGAAGACCAGGATGCCGGCCAGCAGCGAATTGATGCGAAAGCGCAGATGCACCAGCGCGGTCGCCGCGCCGGCTCCGACACCAGCGAGCATCGCGACAACGGTTGCCAAGAGCGGCGGATATCCGGCCAGCAAAAGTGTGGCGCAGACGCAGCCGCCAAGCGGAAACGCACCTTCGCTGGTCAGATCAGGAAAGCTCAGCAAACGGAACGGGATCATGATGCCGAGCACCAGGAACGAATAGATGAGGCTTTGCGAGAGCGTCACCGGCACGAGATTGAGATAGGCGTGGATCACGTCCATTGGTCAGGTTCCGAGCAGCATGCGATCGTTTTCGATTCTGAACTTCTCGACGAGATCGGCAGGCGTGAGTCTTGCCTTCTCGGTGCCGCCGATGTCGTCGCGGATGCGGCCGGCATCCATCATGACGAGCCGGTTACCGGTCTCGATCGCCTGGCGCATGTTGTGGGTGACCATCAGCGTGGTCAGCGACTGCTCCGCGACGATCCGCAAGGTCGTCGCCATGATCAGGTCGGCAGTGCGCGGGTCCAATGCCGCCGTATGCTCGTCGAGCAACAGCAGCGAGGGGCGCGACAACGATGCCATGATCAGGGACAAGGCCTGGCGTTGCCCGCCGGAGAGCTGGGCCACCGGCGTCGACAACCGGTCTTCCATGCCGAGCGCCAGGCTGGAGAGCAGCATCCGGTAGCGGTCGCGCTTGGCGCCGTCGAGATGGCGCGCGAAGCCTCTGCGTTGCCCGCGCTGTTCGGCGAGCGCCAGGTTTTCCTCGATGGTCATGGCCGCAGCTGTACCGATCATCGGGTCCTGGAACACCCGCGCGATCATGCCGGCCCGGCGATGTGCTGCAAGGCGGGTGATGTCCTGGCCGTCCAGGGCAATCGAGCCGCCATCCGGCTCGATTGCGCCGGCGATCATGTTGAGCAGCGTCGATTTGCCGGCGCCGTTGGAACCGATGATCACGACGAAGTCGCCGCGGTCAAGCGCCAGATCCACCCCGTTCAACGCCGGTCGCGCTCCGGCAAGGCCGGCGTTGAAGGTCTTGCGCAGGTCCGCGCAGACGAGCAGGGGCATGCTCACCGCTGTCACTTGAGCAGCCATGGACTGTCCTTGAGTGCTTCCGGAACCGTCAGGCCAACGGCTGCGAGGCCCTTGGGGCTGACATAAGCGTCGAAGTCTTCGCCCTTGGGAACATAGGGCGCGATGTCGGCCGGCTTCTCGCCCTTGAGGATCCGGTCGGCGATGTCGGCGGCATGCTCGCCATTCTTGCGATAGGAGATGGCGTGGAAACCGGCGAGCTGATCCTTGAGGTCAGGGGCGTAGACCGAGTTGAACAGCGGCAGCTTGATCCTCTGCGCCACCTGGGCAACGACCGGTACCGAGGTCTGCACCACATTGGACTGGATGAGGAAGATGGCGTCCACCTGTCCGGCGAAGGTCTGGACACGCTGGGGCAGGTCGTTGGGATTGTCGACCGGCACGCCGACGATTTCGATCCCGGCCTTTGCGGCCGCCTTGTGGATCAGCTCCATATTGGAGGTGTCGTTGTCTTCGCCCGGATTGAACAGGGTCCCGACCTTCTTGACCTCGGGCAACACCTTCTTGAGGTAGTCGAAGGAAGCATCGAAGTCGGGCAGCATCGACGCGCCGGTGCTCCAGCCCGAGCCGTGCTGCCAATCCGGCACGATGCCCGCCACGACCGGGTCGACGACCGCGCCGAACACGACCGGGATCGACTTGTCGGTAATGCCGCGCACCGCCGCCTGGTTGAGGCCGGTGGTGATGGCGAGGATCAGTGCCGGATGCTTGGCTTCCACCTGCTGCAGGATCTGGGGAACGAGGCTGCGGTCGAAATTGGCGTGCTGGAAGCCGTAGGTGACGTCCTTGCCTTCGACGTAGCCCAATTCGCTCATCCGGGCCTTGAAGCCTTCGGCGACCTGGTTGAGCGCCGGGTGCTCGCCGAAGCTGGCGATCTCGACCAGTTTCGGGTCAGCCAGGGCTGCGCCATTCGCGGCGGTGAGCAAGGCTGCAGCGAGCAGCCACTTCATCAATTTCACGACACGCTCCTAAGGTTGGGATTACACGATGGAGGGGCGCCAGTTCTGTTCGGCGACCCGCAGGAAATTCTCGCCCAGCACGCCAAGTATGGCCGTCTCCGAATAACCATGGCGTTCCAGCGCTTCGACCAGTTCGGGCAGGACTTCGGGTTTGACATCGGCCCACGGCGGGCGCGGATAGCCGCGCAACGCCATCATCGGACCGGAGTCGTAGAGCTTGGTCATGAAGGGCTGGTAGAAAACGGTGTCGAGGCCGAGGCCGACATGTTCGGGCCCGACGAGCTGGGCGACGTAATCGATATGGCGCATCAGCGCCGGAACGTCGGAACGGTTGTCGTCGGTCAGGAAGGCGCCGATGGAGTTGATGCCGACCACGCCGCCTCGGCGGGCGAGCGCCTTGATCTGGACGTCGTCGATGTTGCGCTCGTGGTTCTTCAGCGCACGTACGCTCGAATGCGAGAACACCACCGGCTTTTCCGATAGCTCGATGATGTCGAGCGATGTGTTGATGCCGGCATGGCTTGCGTCGAGCATCATGCCGACGCGGTTGGCCTCGGTCACGAAGGCACGGCCCAGCATGGAAAGCCCGGCATCCGAGGGCTCGTGGCAGCCGTCGCCAAGCGGGTTGCGGGTGTTGTAGGCGACGATCATCCAGCGGATTCCAAGCCGGTACCAGCTGTCGATCATCGCGGGCTCGTGCGCGGCCGGGCCGGCCCCTTGCAGATGCAGGCCGATCGCCATCTTGCCTGACTGCTTGGCCGCGCGGATGTCGGCCACGGTTTCGATGAGCTGGTAATCGTGAGCGCGTTGCTCGAACCAGCGCCTTTGTTGGGAGAGATGCCGGAACGTCGGCTCCGGTCGGTCCCAGTCGGCGCCGATTGTGAGCGAGAGGAAGGAGAACCCCGCGTCGCGATAGCGGACCAGCATGTCGGGTCCTTCATCGAGACATTCGGGAGTCCAGCCCACGGCACTTTCCCAGACGACAGCCTTGGCGATGAGGTTGTTGGCTGAAACAGTCACGTCGTCTGCACCCGCTGAGCAATGAAATCCAAGCGGTCAGCTAATCGGCAATCTCGTCGTTGCGCTATTGCCCGGAATGGGTTTGATTGTTTCATACTTGAACCAATCAAGGCTCCGTCATGCCGACAACGCCCGATCCGTTCGACCTGATGATCTTTGCGCGCGTTGCGGAAACGGGCAGCTTCAGCGCCGCGGCCGAACGGCTTGGTCTGCCGAAGTCGACGGTGTCGCGGCGCATCACCGTCCTCGAAGCGCAGTTGGGCGAGCGCCTGCTCCAGCGCAGCACGCGGCGCAATTTCCTGACCGAGATGGGCCAGCGCATTCTCATTCCCGCCGAACAGATCATCCACGAGGTGGATGCCGTCATGGCCGTCGCCGAACACCGGCAGGTGACCCCGTCGGGACGGCTGCGTGTCTCCGTCCCCGGCGACCTTGCCGCAATCTCGCTCGCACCGATGCTGGCTGAATTCAGCAAGGCATATGGCGAAATCCAGCTCGAACTGGATCTGTCGCCTCGTTATGTCGACGTCATTGCCGACGGTTTCGATCTCGCCATACGGATCGGTGGCGAAGCGCAGGACCTGAGGTTGACCACCCGGCATCTGGTCGACCTCGGCATCGGTCTTTATGCCTCGCCGCAGTACAGGGATCGCGCCGGCCAGCCCGATGCGCCCGAGGCCCTCGCACATCATGACGTGCTGGTGCTGCTCGCCGATGGCGTTCCGGTCAACTGGGTGCTGAACAAGGATGCCCAGTCGGTTGCCGCCGACATGTCGGGGCGGCGGGTCTGCGCGAATTCTTACGAGCTGCTGTTCCGCATGGCGCGTTCCGGCGCCGGCATTACGGCGATGCCCGATCTTTTCGCGCGGCCTTACCTGGCAAGCGGCGAACTCGTCCGCATCCTGCCGGCATGGAGTCTTGCCCCGGCCATGGTGCGCGCCGTCTTTCCGAGCAGGCAACTGATGCCGCGCAAGACGCGGGTCTTCCTCGATGCGCTTTTGGGCCATCTCAAGCCGCGTCCGCTGAGGACGGCGCAGCCACTGCCGGCCTAGTCGGCGATCGCCGGCAGTGTCGGCGGCGTCGCAACAAGCCGTCTGCGTGCCGAAGACGATGGCGTCATAGTCGGCAAGTTCGCTTGGTATGGCCAGGGGCGTGTCGTCGTGCCGGATGCCCGCCTTGAGCAGCATCGTTGCTTCGTCCATCAGCTAGGGAACGCGGCAGCACCAGGATCTTGGACGTGGGGATCTCCTTCTGCCGGCCGCCGCCGGAAGTGAAAAGGTTGCTGATTGTCTCGAGGGAGACGCCGCCCGAAGGCGGCGCATTTGTTCAGGCAGTGGCGAGCCTGGCTGGAGCCGGCTTTGCCTGCTGGGCGCGCTGGCTGAGCCAGACGCTGCCGAGCACCACGACCATGCCGAGGATCTGCGCTGCGCTGAGCGACTGGCCGAGCACCGACCAGCCGAGGATCACGGCGGTCATCGGGCTGAGAAAGCCGAGCGGTGAGACGACTGATGGTTCCAGCCTGGCGATGCCACGGAACCACAGGATGTAGGTCAGTGCCGCGCCGATCAGGCCAAGCCAGGCGAGGCCGAGCAGGTTGGGCATCGTCAGCGACGTCAGCGACGGCTCCTGCAGCAGCGCCACCGGGAGGAGCAGCAGACCGCCAGCCGTCAGTTGCCATGCAGTGAAGGTCAGCGGTGTGACTGTCGGCTGCCAGCGCCGGCTGAGCACCGTGCCGGCGGCCATCGACACGGCACCGGCGAGGCCGGCAGCGATGCCGATGGGGCCGAGTGCCGCGTGCGGCGTCAGGATCAGCAGCGCCACGCCGGCCATGCCGGCAAGGGCAGCCACGATCGACAGCGGGCGGATCGGCGAGCCGAGCAAGGCGCGTGCGAGCAGGATGACGATCAGCGGCTGGATCGCGCCGACGGTTGCCGCGACGCCGCCCGGCAGCCGGTAAGCGGCAACGAACAGCAGCCACCAGAAGACCGAGAAGTTGAGCGCGCCGAGCACCAGCACGCGGGCCCACCAGATGCCCTGCGGGAACTGCCGGACGAGCAGCAGTAGCAGCAGGCCGGCTGGAAGCGCCCTCAGCATGGCAACCGTCAGCGGGTAGCCGGCGGGCAGGAACTCAGTCGTCACGATATAGGTGCTGCCCCAGATCGCGGGGGCGATTGCAGTCAGCAGCAGGTCGGTGTTGCGCGTCGTCATGGCTGCATCTCTCTTTACATCGAGTATCTTGATCTCAAGATAATCCATATTCTCTTGACGTCAAGAGAAATAATCGGAATGGTGGGCCATGGATCAGGTTGACGACATTCTTGCCCAGTGGAACCGCGAACGGCCCGACCTCGACGTCGCGCCGATGGGGCTTATCGGCCGCGCCAACAGGGTGTCGCAGCATCTCGGCCGCGAGATGGAGAAGACCTTTGCAGCGCATGGGCTGAACTTCGCCAGCTTCGACGTGCTGGCGACGCTGCGTCGTTCGGGGCCGCCTTATGCGCTGTCACCTGGCGATCTCTCGGCGACGATGATGATCACCTCGGGCACCATGACCAACCGCGTCGACCAGCTGGAAAAGGCAGGCCTCGTCGAGCGTCGGCTCAACCCCGACGACCGCCGCAGTTTCATCGTCTCCCTGACCGACAAGGGCTTCGCCACTATCGACGCCGCCGTCACCGACCATGTCGCGACGCAGACGCGCATCGTTTCGATGCTGACCAAGGAGGAGCGGGTGGCGCTCGACGCGCTCCTCAGCAAGTTTTTGGTCGGATTCGAGAGCGTGTGACTTTGGCTACGGCCAGCTGCGAATTACCCCCTCCTCACAAGGGGGTGGGAGACCAGCGTGCCGCCACGCATCTCGCCGTCTCGGGCAGGATTTGGCGGTTCACCCCGCCAGCGCCTGCTCCAGGTCGGCGATCAGGTCATCGCCATCCTCGATGCCCGCCGACAGCCGCACCAGCGAATCCGAGATGCCGATCGCGGCGCGCTTCTCGGCCGGGATCGAGCCGTGCGTCATCAGCGCCGGGTGCTCGATCAGGCTTTCGACGCCACCGAGGCTTTCTGCCAGCGTGAACAGCTGCGTGCGTTCGAGGAAGCGCTTGGTGCCGGCGAGGTCACGGTCGAGGTCGACCGAAATCATGCCGCCGAAATGATGCATCTGCGCCTTGGCGATGGCATGCTGCGGATGGCTGTCGAGGCCGGGATAAATCACCCTGCGCACATCCTTGCGCGCTTCCAGCCAGCGCGCGATCTGGGCGCCGTTCTGCGAATGCCGCTCCATGCGCAATGCCAGGGTCTTGATGCCGCGCAGCGCTAGGAAGCTGTCGAATGGTCCGGAGATCGCGCCGATGGCGTTCTGCAGGAACTTCAGCTGGTCGCGCAGTTCCTTGTTGTCGCCCACCACCACGCAGCCGCCGACCATGTCGGAATGGCCGTTGAGATACTTTGTCGTCGAATGCACGACGATGTCGATGCCGAGCTCCAGAGGGCGTTGGAGGTAAGGGCTGCAAAAGGTGTTGTCGGCGACCGAAAGCACGCCCTTGCGCTTGGCGATTGCGGCGACCCCTTCGAGATCGACGACACGCAGCAGCGGGTTGGTCGGGGTCTCGACCCACAGCATCCTGGTCTCCGGCCGGATCGCCGCCTCGACGGCGGCGAGGTCGGTGAAGTCGACGAAGCTCACCTGCAGCCCGGCGGTACGCTTGCGCACCCGCTCGAGCAGCCGGAACGTGCCGCCATAGATGTCGTCGGTGGCAACGATATGCGCGCCTGCGTCGAGCAGCTCGAGCACAGTGCCGATCGCCGCCAGCCCGGAGGCGAAGGCGAAGCCGGCGGAGCCGCTTTCGAGGTCGGCAATCGCCCGCTCGAAGGCAAAGCGTGTCGGGTTCTGGCTGCGGGCGTACTCAAAACCCTTGTGCACGCCCGGGCTCTGCTGGCCATAGGTCGAGGTGGCGTAGATCGGCACCATGACGGCGCCCGTCGTCGGGTCGTGGCTCTGGCCGCCGTGGATTGTGCGCGTCGAAAATGCCAGCCGGTTCTTCTGCGTCGTCATTTTGCTCGCCTGAGATGGTTGATGAGGTCGACCCGAGTGATCAGCCCGACAAATTCCTCGCCGTCGAAGATGATCGCCACTTCGTTGCGGTCGAAGATCGGCAGCAGCGCATCGAGCGTCTGGTTCGCCTGCAGCGTGTGCAGGTCCTTTGCCATCGCCGTCGAGACGGGTGCGTTGAAGCGGTTCCAGCGGCTGTCATAGGGTCCTTCGACAACAGCCAGTATGTCGCTCTCGTCGACGATACCGACGAGCTTGCCGTCTTCCAGCACCGGTAGCTGCGACACGTCCCCACGCCGCATCCGGCCATAGGCCGTCAGCAGGCTGTCGCCAGGTCCGACGAACACCGTGCCGCCCTCGCGATGCGAGCGCGCCACCAGGTCGCTGAGATCGCCATGATGTTCGCGCTCGTCCAGCCCCTGTTCGGCCAGCCAGAAGTCGTCGAACACCTTGGATAGATACTTGTTGCCGCTGTCGCAGACGAAGGTCACCACGCGCTTTGGCGTCTTCTGCTCGCGGCAGTAGCGCAGGGCCGCCGAAAGCAGCGTGCCCGACGACGAGCCGGCCAGGATGCCTTCCTTGGCAAGCAGGTCGCGCACCGCCAGCATGCTTGCCTTGTCGTTGACCGTGTAGGCGCGTCTGACCAGCGACAGGTCGCAGTTCGGCGGTACGAAGTCCTCGCCGATGCCTTCGACGGTCCAGCTGCCTGCCTCTTCCATCTTGCCGGTCTTGACCAGCGGCGCCAGCACCGAGCCCAGCGGATCGGCCAGCACCATCTCGGTCTTGGGCGACACTTTGGCGAAGAACCGCCCGAGCCCGGTCAGAGTGCCGCCCGAGCCGACACCCACCACCACCGCATCGACATCGCCTTCCAGCTGTTCCCAGATCTCGGGGCCGGTCGTCGTCTCATGTGCAAGCGGGTTGGCCGGATTGGCGAACTGGTTGACATAGAACGAACCAGGGATCTCGGCGGCGATCTTTTCCGCCATGTCCTGGTAATATTCGGGATGGCCCTTGCCGACGTCGGAGCGCGTCAGCCTGACCTCGGCGCCGAGCGCGCGCAGGTGCTGGATCTTCTCGCGGCTCATCTTGTCGGGCACGACGAGGATGATGCGGTAGCCCTTGGGAATACCCACTTGCGCCAGTCCGAGCCCGGTATTGCCAGCGGTCGCCTCGACAATGGTGCCACCGCGCTTGAGCTTGCCCTCGCGCTCGGCCGCGGCAATCATCGAAAGTGCGATGCGGTCCTTGATCGAACCGCCGGGGTTCTGGCTTTCGAGCTTGATGAACAGCCGGCACAGGCCGGTGTCGAAACGCGTCAATTCGACGACGGGCGTTTCGCCGATCAAATCGAGCACGGACCTGAAGGGCGGGTTCAAGCGGCTCATGGCGGCGTCTCCCTCGGCAGGCAGGTTCATCGGAATATCCCATGTCGGGCGGGCGGACACCAGCCGCCCGGAAGCGTGTTGCGGCCGTTTGGCCATCCTGGCCGCATTTACCGGTGCTGCCCCAAACGAACAAAGGCAGGGCTTTTCGTTTCGTGCGAAAGCTTGAGAAGGAAATTCTCACGCGCCAGCTTTGGTTCCGTTTGCGGGCAATACATTTCTCTTTCCGGCTGTTGTTGACTCTCCACTTGGTGGAGCACCTAGAAGGGCTGTCATGGACGACAGGATCTACACCATCGGTGAGCTTTCCAGGCTGAGCGGCATCACCGTTCGCAAGCTCCGTTTCTACTCGGACAGGGGGCTTTTGCCCCCGACGGTCAGGGCGGAGAGCGGCTACCGCATGTATTCGGGCGTCGATCTCGAACGGCTCGGGCTCATCCTTGCCCTGCGCGATGCCGGCGTAAGTCTTGCCGACATCGGCAAGATCCTGTCCAACCGCCTCGCCATCTCGGCCGTGCTGGAGCTCAGGCTCAAGGCGCTCGAGGCGGAAATCAAGTCCAAGCGCCGTGTCGCCGCCGCCCTCAAGGCGGCCATCCGGGTTCCCGACCCGACAACAGACGACCTCAGGAGAATATGGACCGTGACAAAGCTCTCCCAGACTGAATTCCGCGCCGCCATCGAGCGCTTCTTCGAAGACGTGGCCTCTGAAGCCAATGTCTCGCCGGAATGGAAGAGGCAGATGATCGACGCTTCGACACCCGACCTGCCCGACGACCCCACGCCCGAGCAGGTCGACGCCTGGACCGAGATCATGGCCTTCGTTTCGGACAAGGAATACGCCATGGAGCTGCGCAACAGCATGTCGTCGATGTGGGACGGCGCGTTCGATCCCACCGCCTATGCCGAGGCCTCCAACGCCATCTTCGCCCGCGTCCGCCGAGCCATCGACAAGGGCGAGACACCGGGGTCCGAAACCGGCAAGGCGATCGCCCGAGACTGGCTGGCCAGTTCCGCCAAGGCGATGAACAGGACACCCGACAAGGCCTTCCTCGACTGGCACGACAACCAGTACCGCAAGTACCATTCGCGGTCGGCGCGCTATTACGAACTGCTGCGCATCCTCAGGGGCGACCGCCAGCCCGACACGATCAGCGAGGAATGGAGCTGGATCAACGCCGCCATGGCCGGGGCGCTGTAGCCTGGCGGCCATGCTGGTTTGCGGGAGCTGCCAAACAACAAAGGGCCCGCGATGCGGGCCCTTTGCATTGATCTTTCTTTCAGGACTTATTCAAACTCGCCGAGGTCGCGGACGGCACCGCGGTCGGCCGAGGTGGCAAAGGCGGCATAGGCCTTCAGCGCCTTGGTCACCTTGCGCTTGCGCACTTCCACCGGCTTCCAGCCCTTGGCGTCCTGTTCGGCGCGGCGGGCGGCGAGCGTCGCTTCGTCGACGCGCAGGCTGATCGTGCGGTTGGGGATGTCGATGTCGATCATGTCGCCCTCGCGCACCAGCCCGATCGTGCCGCCATTTGCCGCTTCAGGCGAGACGTGGCCGATCGACAGGCCTGACGTGCCGCCCGAGAAGCGACCGTCGGTCAGGAGCGCGCAGGCTTTGCCGAGGCCCTTCGACTTGAGGTAGCTGGTCGGGTAGAGCATTTCCTGCATGCCGGGGCCGCCCTTCGGGCCCTCGTAGCGGATCACCACCACGTCGCCGGCCACAACCTCATTGGCGAGGATCGCCTTGACCGAGGCGTCCTGGCTCTCGAACACGCGAGCGGGTCCCGAGAATTTCAGGATCGACTCGTCGACGCCGGCTGTCTTCACCACGCAGCCGTCGCGCGCGATGTTGCCCTTGAGTATGGCGAGGCCGCCGTCCTTGGAGAAGGCATGTTCGGCCGAGCGGATGACGCCTTTTTCGCGGTCGAGGTCGAGATCGTCCCAGCGCCGGTCCTGGCTGAAGGCTGTCTGCGTTGGTACGCCGCCCGGGGCGGCGAGGTAGAAGTCGCGCACCGCCTGGCTCTTGGTCCGCGAGGTGTCCCAATGATCGATGGCTTCGCCGATCGTCGCCGTGTGCACGGTCGGCAGGTCGCGGTTGAGCAGGCCGGCTTTGTCGAGCTGGCCGAGGATGGCAAAAATGCCGCCGGCGCGATGCACGTCTTCCATGTGCACATCGGCCTTGGCGGGCGCCACCTTGCACAGCACCGGAACCTTGCGCGACAGCGCGTCGATGTCGTCCTGGTCGAAGTCGATGTCGCCTTCATGGGCCGTGGCCAGGATATGCAGCACTGTGTTGGTCGACCCGCCCATGGCGATGTCGAGCGCCATGGCGTTTTCGAATGCCCCCTTCGAGGCGATGGAGCGCGGCAGCACGCTCTCGTCGTCCTGCTCGTAATAGCGCTGGGCGAGGTCGACGATCAGGTGACCGGCCTCGACGAACAGCCGCTTGCGGTCGGCATGCGTTGCCAGCGTCGAGCCGTTGCCGGGCAACGACAGGCCAAGCGCTTCGGTCAGGCAGTTCATCGAATTGGCGGTGAACATGCCAGAGCAGGAGCCGCAGGTCGGGCAGGCCGAACGTTCGATGATCTTGACGTCTTCGTCCGAAACCTTGTCGTCGGCGGCGGCGACCATGGCGTCGACCAGGTCGAGCGCGACGTTCTTGCCGCCGAGCACCACCTTGCCGGCTTCCATCGGGCCGCCCGAGACGAACACCGCCGGGATGTTGAGGCGCATCGCGGCCATCAGCATGCCGGGCGTGATCTTGTCGCAGTTCGAGATGCAGACCATGGCGTCGGCACAATGCGCGTTGACCATATATTCGACGCTGTCGGCGATGATCTCGCGGCTCGGCAGCGAATAGAGCATGCCGTCGTGGCCCATGGCGATGCCGTCGTCGACGGCGATGGTGTTGAACTCCTTGGCCACGCCGCCGGCGGCCTCGATCTCGCGGGCGACCAACTGGCCGAGGTCCTTCAGGTGCACGTGACCCGGCACGAACTGAGTGAAGGAGTTTACGACAGCAATGATCGGCTTGCCGAAATCGGTGTCCTTCATGCCGGTGGCGCGCCAAAGGCCACGGGCACCCGCCATGTTGCGGCCGTGGGTGGTGGTGCGCGAACGATAAGCAGGCATGGGGGCTCTCTCATACAATAGATGGCTAACAGTGGGATTGAGCCACTATCGCCCTTGCGTCAACCATTTTTCGCCTGAGCAGGCCTCTGGCATGACGACAGCGGGCAGCTGCCATGCATTTCGTGCAGTGCAGGCGCGGTTTCAAGCCTTGGAGTTGGCCGATTTCCGGCCCTTGCGGCCGCGCCGCAGCTCGGCCACGCCGACGGTCAGGCCCATCGCCAGCGCCATGGTGGCGGCAAGCGAGCGGAAGCCGCCGAAGTCGGCCTCGGCCACCTCGAACCACACCCTGGCGAACTGCGCCAGCGGCGAGAACGCGCTGTCGGTGATGGCAACGACAGGCACGCCGTTGGCCGACAGCACCCGCGCCTCGTCGACGGTTGCCGAGGCATAGGGCGAGAAGCTGATGGCGATGACGGCGTCCCTTGGCGTGGCGAAGGAAATGATCTCCGGGCTCAACCCCGAGGCGGATTCGATCAACTGGCTGCGCACGCCGAGCTTGCCCAGCGCATAAGCGATGTAGCTGGCGACAGGATAGGAACGGCGGCGGGCCAGGATGTAGATCGTCTCGGCGCCGTTGAGCAGGTCAACGGCGCGGTCCAACGTCTCGTCGTCGATGTTGCGCGACATCACGTCGATCGACTTGCTGGCCGCCGCCAGGAAGCCGTCGACGATGCGACGATTGCTGGTGCCGTCGTCGGCATCGCCGCGCACCACGGTCAGCCGCTCCTCATAGGACGTCGTACGCTCCCTCAGCCGCTCGCGGAAAACCTGCTGCAGGCTGGTGAAGCCGTCATAGCCGAGATGCTGGGCAAAGCGGATCAAGGTCGAGGGCTGCACGCCGGCCGAACTGGCGATGCTGGCGGCGGTGCCGAAGGCGATCTCGTCGGGATTGTCGAGGGCATAGGCCGCCACCTGGGCGATGCGCTTGGGCAGGCTCTCGCGGCGATCGAGGATCAATGCCCTCAGCGCCTCGAAATCGCGCGGCAGTGCCTCCGAAATCGTGTCCGCCATGTCGTCCATTCCGCCTCCGCCTATTCCACCATAACGCTGCCGCCGCGGGCTGTCCAAATAAAATGAACTGTATGTTCCATTTTCGCCAGAATTCGACTATTCAGTCCGTTGTGAGCATGATCCCAAAGGGGGAGGGGATCATGCTCCGTCAAGATGCTGAGCGCCATTCCGGCGGGATGCGAGCTCTATAAACCGGGAGAGCGTGAAGTGACAGGCGTAGGTCTTATCGGAACCGGCTTCATGGGCAAGTGCCATGCGCTGGCGTGGAATTCGGTGCGCACGGTGTTCGGCGACGTCGACAAGGTCAGGCTCGTCCATCTCGGCGAGGCCAATGCCGACCTCGCCGCCCAGCGCGCTTCCGAACTCGGTTTCGAAAAGTCGTCGGGCGACTGGCGCGCCGTCGTCGCCGATCCGGAGGTCGACATCGTCTCGCTGACCACGCCCAACCAGTTCCATCCGGAGATGGCCATCGCCATCCTCGAAGCCGGCAAGCATCTGTGGTGCGAAAAGCCGATGGCGCCGACATTGGCAGAGGCTGAAGCCATGGCCGCGGCTGCCCGCAAATCGGGCAAGGTGGCCGTGCTCGGCTACAACTACGTCCAGAGCCCGGCCATCCGCCACATCAGGCAGCTGCTCGACGAAAAGATCATCGGTGACGTCAACCATCTCCGCGTCGAGATGGACGAGGACTTCATGGCCGATCCCGAAGCGCCGTTCTTCTGGAAACACGAGGCCAAGTCAGGCTACGGCGCGCTCGACGATTTCGCCGTCCACCCGCTGTCGCTGATATCAGCCCTGTTCGGCCGCGTCGGCCGCGTCATGTGCGACATGGCCAAGCCCTATGCAGATCGCCAGGTCGCCGGCGGCGGCCGCCGAGCGGTCGAGACCTATGACATCGCCTCCAGCCTGATCCATCTCGAAAACGGCGTTCCCGGCACGCTGCTGGTCAACCGTTCCGCCTGGGGGCGCAAGGGCCGCATCCAGGTCCAGATCTTCGGTTCCAAGGGTTCCATCGTCTTCGATCAGGAGCGCTTCAACGAAATCCAGCTTTATGTCACCTCGGACCGCCCGACCGAGCAAGGTTACCGCACCATCCTCGCCGCCCCCGTCCATGAGCCCTACGGCAAGTTCATCCCAGCCCCCGGCCATGGCCTCGGTTTCAACGACCTCAAGACCATCGAATGCCGCGAACTGCTCGCCCGCATCGCCGGTCAGCCGGCGCGTGTCATCGACTTCGACGAGGGCCTTGAGATCGAGCGCACGGTGCACGCCATGGCGCAGTCCTTTGCCGAGCAGAAGTGGGTGAAGGTAAGGTAGGCAAGTCTCTCAAGACTTGGGTTCCTCGCCCCCACACCGTGGAAGAGGTGTCACGGCAAAGCCGTGACGGAGAGGGGCCTTTTTCAGCGCACGCCACTTCACCGAGCGGCGTTCGGCCATCCCACCTGCACGACATAAGCCGCCAGCAACATCGCGGCGTTCATCTCCAGCACTTCCTCGACGGCGGCGAGCGCGCGTGATGAGGCTGCGATGTCGATCGCCTGCGCCAGCCCGATGAAGCCGCCATGCAGAAGGAGCAGCGCATGGCCCGACAGCCATGTCGTTGTCCCCGCCATGCCTTGCCTGATGTGGCGCAAGGCGAGCAACACCAGCCCTGCTGACAGCGCGGGTATCAGCGCGACCAGAAGCCAGGCGAGGCCGTGGCTGACATCGCGCAACATGCGGTAAGCAAGGATCACGAGGTCGTGGAAACCGTCGAGTTGTCCGCCGCCATAAAGCCCCGGTGGCTGGAAGCCGAACAGGCGGGCGCCGAAGCTGGTCTCGTCGAGCAGCTCGGCAAACCCGATCAGGCCGGCAAGCACGACCGTAACCCTGGGACCACGTCGCAGCGTCGAAGCCGCGGCGCCAAACACGGCGGCAGCCAGGAAGAGCACCGTCCCCGTCTCGACGATACCGTCTTCCTTGAGCAACAGGTGACGGATACCGGGCGCAACGATCGCCGCAAGTGCCGCAGCGGTGGTGACGGCGCCGACGAGCGCCAGCGCCACCATGAGAAACCGGATCTGGTCGCTCCGCCGCGGATCCGGCGTTGCGCCGGCAAGTATCGGATGCGCAAATTCTGCCACCGGCCCCCCTGTTGTAAGACTGTCACCAAAGCGTCACGCTACGCTTCATTCCGGCGAAGCAAGGGCGGGGCCGATCACTCTTGGCGACCGTCTGTGACGAGCCGGCTTCATTTCGCGCAAGTGTCGGCCAGGGCTTGCGCCACCTTGTCGGGGTGTTGCGATGTTGCCTCGCCCCGCTCGTGCCTGATATTGCCCGGCTTGCCGTCCATGCGGCGTAAAAGGCCGGAACGTAACTGATGATCAAGCTCCCCGACCTGCCGGTGGCGGCGGTCCTACCGCAACTTGCCGAGGCACTTGCGGCCGGCAATAGCGCCGTGCTGGTAGCACCTCCCGGCGCCGGCAAGACCACGCTGGTGCCGCTGGCGCTGCTCGCTGCGCCCTGGCGTGGTGATGGTAAGGTCGTGCTGCTCGAGCCGCGGCGGCTAGCTGCCCGCGCCGCCGCACGCCGCATGGCTTCGCTGCTCGGTGAGGAGCCGGGTGGCACAGTCGGCTACGCCATGCGCATGGAAAACAAAGTCAGCGCGAAGACGAGAATCCTCGTCGTCACCGAGGGGGTGCTCGCCCGCATGATCCTCGACGATCCCGAGCTGCCGGGTGTCGCCGCCGTCTTGTTCGACGAGTTCCACGAGCGTTCGCTCGACGGCGATTTCGGCCTCGCGCTGGCGCTCGACGTGCAGGGCGCGCTGCGACCCGATCTCCGGCTGATCGTTATGTCGGCGACGCTCGACGGCGCCCGCGTCTCGAAGCTGCTCGACGGCGCCGAGGTGATCGAAAGCCAGGGCCGCAGTTTCCCTGTCGACATCCGTTATGACGAGCGCCCGGCGGGCGTTGCCATCGAGGACGCCATGGCCAAGGCGATCCGTGACGCGCTCGCCGACGAACCGGGCAGCGTGCTTGCCTTCCTGCCTGGCCAGCGCGAGATCGAGCGCACCGCCGAGCGCCTCGATGGCCGTGTCGGCGCGGATGTCGACATCGTGCCGCTCTATGGCATGCTCGACGGCAAGGCCCAGGACGCGGCGATCAAGCCAGCGCCGGCAGGCCGCCGCAAGGTGGTGCTGGCGACCGCAATCGCCGAGACCTCGATCACCATCGACGGCGTCCGTGTCGTCATCGATTCCGGCCTGTCGCGGCTGCCGAAATACGAGCCGGCGAGCGGCCTGACCCGGCTTGAGACGGTGCGCGCCTCGCGCGCCGCCGCCGACCAGCGCGCCGGCCGTGCCGGCCGCACCAGCCCGGGTGTCGCCATGCGCCTGTGGCGCGCCGAGCAGACCGCAGCATTGCCTGCCTTCTCGCCGCCCGAGATTCTCGAGGCCGACCTCTCCGGCTTCCTGCTCGATTGCGCCGCCTTCGGCGTTGCCGACCCGACGACGCTCGCCTTTCTCGACCCGCCGCCGGCGCCTGCTTTGGCCGAGGCGAAGGCGCTTCTCGTCGAGCTCGAAGCCATCGACGCCGACGGCCGGCTGACGGGGTCCGGCCAGGCGATGCGCAAGCTGGCGCTGCCGGTCCGTCTCGCCCACATGGTCGCCGAAGCGGCGCGTCAAGGGGCGGCGCTTGAGGCGGCGCAGCTTGCCGTGCTGATGACCGAGCGCGGTCTCGGCGGCGACAGCGCAGACCTCGAACGCCGCCTGCAGCGCTTCCGCAACGAGCGCTCGCCCCGCGCCAATGCGGCGCGGCAACTGGCGGAGCGGCTGGCGCGGCAGGCAGGCGCTGCTGGGCAGCCGTCAGGTGATGCGCCCACCCCTGGCGCTCTCCTGCTGCTTGCCTGGCCCGACCGTGTCGCCAAAGCGCGCGGCGAGCGTGGGCGCTTCGTGCTGGCCAATGGCAGCGGTGCAGCCGTCGACGCCGCCGATCCGCTCGCCGGCGAGCAATATCTCGTCGTCGCCGACCTGCAGGGCAAGGCCCAGAACGCCCGCATCTCGTCCGCCGCTGCCGTCTCCGAGGTCGACATCCGCACCGTCCTTGCCGCGCATCTGGAGCGGAAGACAGAGGCCAGTTTCGATAGGGAAAAGCGTTCCGTCCGTGTCCGCGAAACCGTCCGCATCGGCGCAGTCACCTTGTCCGAACGCATGCTGCCGGCACCCAAGGGCGAGGAAGCCGACGGCGCCATTCTGCAGGCCCTGCGCACCCATGGGCTTGGGCTGCTCGACTGGGGCAAGGAGGCGGAGACGCTGCGCCAGCGTCTGACCTGGCTGCATCGCGGTCTCGGCGAGCCCTGGCCCGACATGTCCGACGAGGCGCTGCTCGATCGCCTCGAGGATTGGTTGCTGCCTTTCCTGCGCGGCGAGGCGTCCTTTGCCCGCATCGGCGCCGGCGTGCTCCACGATGCCCTGTTGTCGTTCGTCCCGCACGACCTCCAGCGCAAGATCGGAACGCTCGCGCCAACGCATTTCAGCGCTCCGTCCGGCAGCCATGTGCCGATCCGTTACGATGGCGAATGGCCGGTGCTTGCGGTGCGCGTGCAGGAGCTGTTCGGCATGGACAAGCACCCCTCGATCGCCGGTGGCACGGTGCCGCTGACGCTCGAACTGCTGTCGCCGGCGCACCGGCCGATCCAGACCACGCGCGACCTGCCCGGGTTCTGGCGCGGCTCCTGGGCCGATGTGCGCTCCGACATGCGCGGCCGCTACCCCCGGCATGTCTGGCCCGACAACCCGCTGGAGGCGCAGGCGACCGCTCGCGCCAAGCCGCGCGGTACCTGAAACATGATCCCGAACCGAAGGTCGGCGTAGCGAAAAGCGGATGCCGGTTTTCGGCCAGGATCAGGCTCAAACAACTGAGCATGATCCCGAAAAGTGGATACCGGTTTTCGGACAAGATCATGCTCAAACGACAAGCCAGGGCTTGGCGCGGGCGCGCCTTGCAGCGCATATAGCTGGCATGAACTCACTGATGCGCGCCCCCGACCTCCAGCAGAGCCACCGGCTCCGGCTCAACACGCTGATCCGCCTGCGTTGGCTCGCCATCGTCGGCCAGAGCTTTACCGTCGTCGTCGTCGCCTACTGGCTCGAATTTCCGCTGCCGGTCAGCCTGTGTTTCGCGCTCATCGCCAGCTCCGCCTGGCTCAATCTGTTCCTCGCCTTCCGCTATCCGGCGGCGCACCGGCTCAACCCCTTCGCCGCTTTCGGCATCCTCACCTTCGACAGCCTGCAACTGGCCGGGCTGCTGTTCATGACCGGCGGACTGACCAATCCCTTCTCGCTGTTGATGACGGTGCCGGTCGTCATTTCGGCGACGTCGCTGCCGCTGCGGTTGACC
This sequence comes from Aminobacter sp. SR38, assembly GCF_014843375.1. NCBI lineage: Bacteria > Pseudomonadati > Pseudomonadota > Alphaproteobacteria > Hyphomicrobiales > Phyllobacteriaceae > Aminobacter > Aminobacter sp. SR38. The sequence goes on along the minus strand of NZ_CP062112.1, from coordinate 2,750,176 downwards.
GCCATGCTGGCGGTCGTGGTCATCGTCATGGTCAGCCTGCTCGCCTTCTTCCACCTGCCGCTGCCCTGGTATGACGGCATCGTGCTGGCCATGCCCTTCATCTACACAGCAGGCATCTGGATCGCCGTCGTCTGCTCGATCGCCTTCACCGCCATGTATGCCTTCCGCGTCGCCGACGAGGCGCGACTGCTCGCCAATGCCCTTGCCGCCACCGAGCTGGTGCTGCAGCGCGAGCAGCATCTGTCGGCGCTCGACGGCCTCGCCGCCGCCGCCGCCCATGAGCTCGGCACGCCGCTTGCCACGATCACGCTCGTCGCCAAGGAGATGGAGCGTGCCCTCGGCAACGATCCGAAATTCGGCGAGGACGTCACGCTGCTGCGCAGCCAGAGCGAGCGCTGCCGCGAAATCCTGAAACGCCTCACCAGCCTGTCGTCGGAGGGCGAGGAGCATCTTGCCCGGCTGCCTTTGACCTCGCTGGTCGAGGAGGTCATTGCCCCGCATCGCGATTTCGGCATTTCGATCAAGCTCGACCCCGGTGATCGCATCGGTCCCGAGCCGGTCGGCCACCGCAATCCGGGCGTCATCTACGGCCTCGGCAATCTGGTCGAGAACGCCGTCGATTTCGCCCGCAGCCGCGTCACCATCCGCTGGAGCTGGGACGACGAGGACGTCAGCTTCGTTATCATGGATGACGGTCCCGGCTTCCCGCCTGATATCATCGACCGCATCGGCGAACCCTACATGTCGACCCGCCAGGGCGCCGAGCCGGGCGGCGGCCTGGGGCTCGGGCTGTTCATCGCCAAGACGCTGCTTGAGCGCTCCGGCGCCGAGATCAGCTTCACCAATTCGAGCGGCCCGGGCGAGGGCGCTGTTGTCGAGATCTCCTGGCCGCGCGCCGCCTTCCTGAGCCGGCTGCCGGTCGGCACGACAATGTTCGACACTGCCTGAACGGGGACTGCCAAGGGTGCTCCGGACAGCCGGAAACCTTGCGGCAGCTGGTTTTGATCGTCACGGGAATGGCGCCGGCATTGGACATCGGCGCTTTGCACCTATATCTGCATGGAAAAACCATAAGAACGACTGGGATCAACGACAAAAAGGATCAAAGGCGATGACCACCCAGGACATTGCATCCGGGTTGCCAGGCGAAGACCATTCCCTGCTGCTCGTCGATGACGACAAGCCATTCCTGACCCGCCTGGCCCGCGCCATGGAAAGCCGCGGCTTTGCCGTCGACACCGCCGAAAGCGTCGAGGAAGCCGTCGCCAAGGTGCGCAGCAACCCGCCGGCCTATGCGGTGGTCGACATGCGGCTGGGTGATGGCAATGGCCTCGACGTCGTCTCGGCCATCCAGGAGCGCCGCGAAGACACCCGCACCGTCATTCTCACCGGCTACGGCAACATCGCCACCGCCGTCACCGCCGTGAAGCTCGGCGCCATCGACTATCTCTCCAAGCCGGCCGATGCCGACGACGTCTATGCCGCGCTGACCAACTCGTCGGGAGAGCGCGCAGCACCGCCGGAAAATCCGATGTCGGCGGATCGCGTCCGCTGGGAACACATCCAGCGCGTCTACGAGATGTGCGAGCGCAACGTCTCGGAAACCGCGCGCCGTCTCAACATGCACCGTCGCACGCTCCAGCGAATCCTCGCCAAGCGGGCGCCGCGGTAAGCAGATAAGGGAATAGGGGAGTAAGGGAGTAAGGGAGTAAGGAATAGTAAGGCCCGAAACCGATCTCCCTACTCACCTATCACTCGCTTTCCCCCTCCAGCGCCGGCACCAAAACGCCGGCCAGTTCCGCCGCCAGCAGGCGGGCAGCGCCGGCACGGGCGATGCGCAGCATCAGCGCCTTGCGTGTCGCCGCCACCATACGGTGCTCGGGTGCGTCGCGCATGATTTCGGCGCCATAACCGTCGGAGAGAATGAAGCCGCACTCCTCGGGGAAGATCTCGGCCGGTACCTCGGGATGGGTGGCGAAGAAGAATCGGTCGGAATGCAACCGGTAGTCGGGCCATTTGCGGTCGACGCGAAAATCCTCGATCGACGACTTGATCTCGATGATCCAGATGTCGCCCTGGCGCGTCAGCGCCACGAGGTCGGCGCGCCTGCCCGTCGCCAGCGACAGTTCCGGCAGCACATGTGCACCCATCTGCATCAGAAGACGCTGCACGCCGCGGCGCACCAGCATGGCTCGCTCGGACTGGCGACCATCGACGAGAGGGTTGGAAGCAAGAGGCGAAATGATCGGCATGGACCGATCATCGCATCATTTGTTCACGTTTTGAACCCACTTGCTGGATTATTCCAGGCAGGCTGATGCCGCGCAGCCATACGTAGCTTCAGGTTGCATCATTGCGGCCTGTCGTTGAATCTGTTGGATTTTCCCGCGATGCGTGTTGCCGAAATGCCATAACCTGTGCCTTACGTTGGGTTCCGCGGGGCTTTGGGTGCACGCAAGGCTTGGCAAGCAAAATGCCTGACCGCTAAGAATGGTGGCAAAAATGAGGCCGAATCGGTCCGGATCCGCTCTTGCTTGGGAACCCCTAGATGCGATTGAAGTCTCTTGCCATTGTCGCCGCCCTGGCGCTGACCACCGCACTAGCCGGCTGTTCGACAGACGGCGTGTCGCGCATGTTCTCCAACGACTATGGCGGTCGCGTCGATGCCGGCTACCAGCTGCCGACGATTCCGATCAGCAAGGTCCCGCGCCAGTTCCATCGCCAGATCGTGCGCTACGAGACCGACGAGCAGCCCGGCACCATCGTTGTCGATACCGCGCAGAAGTTCCTCTACCTCGTCCAGCCCGAAGGCAAGGCCGTGCGTTATGGCATCGGCGTCGGCCGTGAGGGTTTCGAGTGGCAGGGCACGGCCCGCATTGCGGTCAAACGCGAATGGCCGGTGTGGACCCCGCCGCCGGCGATGATCAAGCGCCAGCCCGAGCTCGCCAAGTGGTCGGGCGGCATGCCCGGCGGCCCCAAGAACGCGCTCGGCGCCCGCGCCCTCTACCTGTTCAACAAGGGGGGCGACTCCGGTTACCGCCTGCACGGCACGCCGGAATGGAGCTCCATCGGCAAGGCTATGTCGTCGGGCTGCATCCGCCTGATAAACCAGGACATCATCGACCTCTACAACCGCGTCGAAGTCGGCGCCAAGGTCATCGTGAAATAACTGCGGGCCGTCCAGGCAACACGGACGACGCAAACGAAAAACCGGGCACTTTGGCCCGGTTTTTTGTTGTCTTGAGTACCGGTTGCGTCAACCGGCCGGGCTGATTGGCCTCGATCAGGAAACCTGCTCGACCTGCTGCACTTCGGGTACGAAATGGCGAAGCAGGTTCTGGATCCCGTGCTTCAGCGTCGCCGTCGACGACGGGCAGCCAGCGCAGGCGCCCTTCATGTGCAGGAATACGGTGCCGTTCTCGTAGCCGCGGAAGGTGATGTCGCCGCCGTCCTGGGCAACAGCCGGGCGCACGCGCGTATCGAGCAGTTCCTTGATCGTCACAACGATCTCGGCGTCGGCCTGGTCGAAGAACTCGTTCTCGTCGTCATGATGGCCGCCGCCGCCGGCTGCCTGACCGGCCATGACAGGCACGCCCGACATGAAATGTTCCATGATCGAGCCGAGGATCGCCGGCTTGAGGTGCTGCCAGTCGGGGCCGTCCTTGGTAACGGTAATGAAGTCGTAGCCGAAGAACACGCCGGTGACGCCGGGGATTTCGAACAGCCGGCCGGCCAGCGGCGACGCCGCACGCGCGCTGTCGGCGTCGCGGAAATCGGCCGTGCCTTCGAGCAAAACTTCCTTGCCCGGCAGGAACTTCAGCGTCGCCGGATTGGGGGTCGCTTCGGTCTGGATGAACATGGACGTGTCTCCGTGCCCGCGCGCGCGGGATGTCTCAGTTTGGAATAGTTCTAATTAGGCTTTGCACGGCCGACATTCAAGCCGCTGGCGCGCCTCCGCGCCAATATGTTGCGCCCAGACTATTGGGCCACAAGTCTATGAGGCCAGGCAGCTATCGGGCCAGACGCCTAGGCCAGGCTGTCGATATCCTCGTCCGACAGGTTCTGCGGCACCACCGTCACCGGGATGGGGAAGGCAGCACCCTTGCCGGCGATCGAGGCGACAAGCGGGCCGGGGCCTTCCTTGCCGGCACCTGCCGCCAGGACCAGGATAGCGATATCCTGGTCGTCTTCAATCAGCTTGTGGATCTCTTCCGCCGGCCGGCCTTCACGCACGACGAGCTCCGGCTCGATGCCGAGTGTCTCGCGCACCTTCGCGGCGTGGCTGTCGAGGGCCGCGTTGGCGGCAGCGGTTGCCTCCTCGCGCATGATCTTCTCAACGCCCAGCCAGTGCTGGAAGTCATCGGGCTCAATGACGTAGAGCAAGACCAGCACGCCGCTGGTGCTTCTGGCGCGCTTGGAGGCGTAGGCCACGGCGCGCTCGCATTCCGGCGTGTCGTCGATGATCGCCAGGAATTTGCGCCGGTGGCCGGCTTCCTTGCTGAGGCGTTTGGAGACCATGTTCTACCCGTGTTGCGCCGCGTCCCAGAGCACGCCCCCGAAAAGTGGAAGCCCATTTTCGGACTAGATCATGCTCAGACAAATAAGCCCCATTTCGAACTTTTCGGAATGGAACCGGCTCCAATCTGCCACCGGCGCCGGCTGCCCGCAAGCAGCCAGCGCCGATGATGCTGTCAGTCGCCGAGCAGGCCGATGATGTTGCGCACGTCCTTCATCGTCGTTTCGGCGATGGCGCGGGCGCGGTCGCCGCCGTCACGCAGCACGGCGTCGATATGGCCGGGGTCGGCCATCAGGCGGCGCATCTCGCTGGCGATCGGCGACAGCTTCTCGACAGCGAGGTCGGCAAGGGCGGGCTTGAACACCGAGAACTGCTGGCCGGCAAACTGGCTGAGCACCTCTTCCTTGGTCATTTCGGCCAGGCCGGCATAGATGCCGACCAGGTTTTCCGCCTCGGGGCGATCCTTCAGTTCGTCGAGCTCGCTCGGCAGCGGCGCCGGGTCGGTCTTGGCCTTGCGGATCTTCTTCGAGATGGTGTCGGCATCGTCGGTCAGGTTGATGCGCGAAAGATCCGACGGGTCCGACTTCGACATCTTCTTCGAGCCGTCGCGCAGGCTCATGATACGCGCCGCCGGCCCGCCGATGATCGGCTCGGTGATCGGGAAGTAGCCGTTGACCGTCTCTTCGCCCACCTGCATCTCGACGCCGATGCCGAGATCGGCGATGCGGGTCGAGAAATCGTTGTTGAACTTCTGGGCGATGTCGCGGGTCAGCTCCAGATGCTGTTTCTGGTCCTCGCCGACGGGCACGTGTGTGGCGCGGTAGAGCAGGATGTCGGCAGCCATCAGGCTCGGATAGGCGAGCAGGCCCAGCGAGGCGTTCTCGCGGTCCTTGCCGGCCTTGTCCTTGAACTGCGTCATCCGGTTCATCCAGCCGATGCGCGCCACGCAATTGAAGATCCATGCCAGCTCGGCATGCTGCAGCACGCGCGCCTGGTTGAAGACGATGTGCTTCTTGGGATCGATGCCTGAGGCCAGGAACGCTGCGGTGATCGAGCGTGTCTGGCTCTGCAGGTCGTTATGGACGAGCTGGGCGGTCAGCGAGTGCAGGTCGACGACGCAGTAGATGCATTCGTTGGTATCCTGCAGGGCGACAAACTTGCGAATGGCGCCGAGATAGTTGCCGAGATGGAGATTGCCGGTCGGCTGGACGCCGGAGAAGATGAGCGGTTTGAAGGCGGTCATGATGGATCCCGTGGCTTGTGGAGGGCCGTTTCGCGCGCGGCGAAATTCGAGTGGCGCTTATGAACGATGGCGCTCTTGCTATCAAGAGGGCGGGGCTATCAAGAGGGTTGGCGCCACCTGCGAACGAGGTTCTCGACATGCACGCCGAGTAGCTTCGCCTGGCCGGCGAGGCGCACAAGCAGCGGATCGTCAGGCGGGGTCCATCCGTGGTGCGCAGTGCGGATCGCCTGTTCGAGCGCAACTCGCAATTCGGCGCTGTCGCGACGCTCGAACAGATCCTTGAGCTCGGCAACGCGCTCCTGTGCTGTCCAGTCGGTTCGTGCCGGCGAGGCGATATGTATCGAGGTCGCTTCCAGTCCAGATGCGAAGCGCAGGCCGGGCTGGCGCAGAAACTTCCGCCACATGAACTGGTCCGTGTAGGTCCCGTCTGGTGCCGGGCTCCAGCCGACGGGCAGGACACGATAGGCGCTCATGCGATGGCCGCCTACGGTCAGGCCAAAAAAGGCCTTCTCGCCATCGCGCACCTTTTGCCAGCAGCCGGGCTCGGCGAAACTGCCGCCATAGACCACGAACTCGTTTCGGCCGTGCACGTTGATCTGCACCATGTGGCCGAAATCATGCCGCTTCAGCAGCTTGGCCAGGCTGGCGAGGTGGCTGCGCAGCCACAGGTCATCGTCGCCACAATAGGCGACTATCTCGCCGCGCGCCTCCTGCAGAGCCACGTGCCGGTGCGCCTCCCCGTGGCGCTGGCCTTTGGGAAAGTCGAAGTAGCGGATGCGCGGGTCGCTCCGGGCAAGGTCGCCGACGACGTCGCGTGTCTCTGCGGATGCGCCGTCGCCGACCACGAAGAGCTCGAAATCGGAAAAGCTCTGGTCCTGGATGCTGCGGATTGCGTAGCCAATCAGATGCGCATGGTTGTGCGTCGGCACCAGCACGGTGGCAAAGGGCTTGCGGTTCACTCGGGCAGCCCGGCCATGCGCCTGATATCGCAGACGTGCTCGACGATCGCGGCGCCTTCGGCGGCCGAACTCATCGGCGCCGGTCCACCATTGAGGTGGCGGAGGAAGGCGGCGAGTTCCGCCGCGAGCGGCATATTGTTCTGGATCGCAACCTTGACCTCCGGCGCATTCAGATCGTTAGGGCTTCCCTGGCGCAGGATCAGATGGTCGTCGAAGCTGCCGTTCAGCGTCACCGTGCCATTGGTACAGGACAGGATCACCGACCTCCGGTTGACCGGGTGGTGCGCCGAGGTCTCGATCACCACGCGCGGCCCGCCGTCGCGGCCGAGCACGGCGACGAGACCGCTGGACGCCGGTCCAAGTCCGTCCGCGAACGCCGTTGCTACAGGTGGGACCTCGCCAAGGACATGCAGGCATATCGACAAGTCATGCGGCAGCAGGTTCCAGACCGGGTCGACCTCGTTGTGGGTCATCGACCAGCCGAGCCGGTACAGCCTGAGTCCCAGGACGTCGCCGATCTCGCCGCTTTTCGCAAATCGGGCGATGCGTTCGATTCCGGCGTGATAGCGCCATTTGTCCATGACGAAGAGGCGGTCGGCAGCCTTCTCAGCCAGCAATCGGGCCGTCGCCCGGTCCGAGGTCAGCGGCTTTTCGACAAACAGCGGAATGTTGCGCGGCAGGAGGCTGAGCAGCACCGCGCCATGGCTGTCACTCGGCGTAGCAACAACGGCGCCCTCGACCTCGGGCAGTTCATCCAGCGTCGGGACAATGTGGTCTGCACCGTTGGCTACGGCATTGGCGCGCGATCTTTCGCCAGGTGCCACGCATGTGACCTTGGCACCCAGCGCTTTCAGGTCGCGCAGGATCAGCTTGCCCCAACCGCCGCAGCCGATCAGACCGAGATGCGGGGCCTCACGCACGGCCGGCGCTCATTTGCGCGCGCACAGCCAGGTACTGTTGCGTCATCTCGGCGGCGGAACCCGCAGTCGTATCACGCGGCGACAGGGCAGGATCGCGGATGTCCCAGTCAAGGCCGAGCGCCGGATCGTCCCAGCGGCAGCCGATTTCGTCCACAGTGTTCCAGTAGTGCGAAACCGAATAGCAAAGGCTGGAAACTTCAGGAAAATGGAAGCCATGGGCGACGCCGGGCGGGACTAGTGCTGCCTGCATTTTCGAACCCTTGAGCGTCACCGTCGTTGCCATGCCATGAGTCGGCGATTCCGGGCGAATGTCCGAGAGCGCGAGCACCAGCGTGCCTTCTAGGCAGACGAGATAGTCGGAGTGGATCACGTGCACATGTACGCCGCGCAGAACGTTGGCCTGGCTACGTACGAAATTCCACTGCACGGGCTCGATGCCGGCATCCCATTCCTGGCGGAAGATTTCCGTCAGGTTCCCGCGGTCGTCGTCATGGGTCTTCAGGTCGCGAACAACGCATCCCAGCGGAAGTTTGATCATCGCTATGCTTCCCCACTGCCCCTGGCGCAGCTCTTGCCATGCCGCGCGTCGTGACTCCCAGCGTCTGTATCTGTCCGGTCGATGCAGAAAGCAATGCTCAATCGGCCCGTCGGCTTACGTAGGCACGGCAATCACTCAGATTCGGCCGGCGTTGGCGCAGGCTTGGCGCGATTGCGTTTGATGTTGCGCCGGATCATGCCGGCATCCGCGCCGCCGATGCCGAAGGCGACGCTGAAATAGATGATCATCGCACCAGCCACCAGCACGCCGAGCGCCGCTGCCTGGGTATAGACGGGGGCCGCCGACCCCAGCCATTGATCGGCCTCGCCCGTGGCGAACCACAGTCCGCCGGCCATGATCGCGGAGGCGACGACAAGGCGCGGTATCCGTTTCATCAGTGCTGCGTCGCGATCCCACTGGCCGCGCCAGACCAGCGTGCCGAGCAGCATCGCCGCGTTGACCCAGCCGGCGATTGCCGATGCCGCAGCAATGCCGGGCGCACCCCAGGACGGAAACAAGGTCAGCGCGACCGAAATGTTCACCGCCACCGAAATGGCGGCGAAATACATCGGCGTGCGTGTGTCCTCGCGTGCGAAGAAGCCGGGCGTGAACGCCTTGATCAACACGAATGCCGGCAGGCCAAGGCCGAAGATGGCGAGGATCGATGCCACCACCGGCGTGCTGTTCGAGGCGGCGAAGGCGCCGCGCTCATAGAGCACACGCACGATCGGCTCCGACATGACCAGCAGGGCCGCGGCAGCGGGGAGCGTCAGGAACAGCGTGAACTCGACCGAGCGGTTCTGCAGGTTGGCTGCCTCGACCTTGTTGCCTGCCTTCAGCGCCCGCGACAGCTCCGGCAACAGCACGATGGCAACGGCGACGCCGACGACGCCGAGCGGCAACTGGTAGACGCGGTCGGCAAGGTTCAGTGACGACACGGCACTATCCTGGCCCGAGGCGATGGCCGTCCCGATCAGCGTGTTGATCTGGGTGATGCCGCCAGTGATCGCCGCCGGCAGCGCCAGCCACAGCAGGCGATTGACGTTGGGCGTCAGCCTGGGCCGGCGGAAGCCGATCGATATGCCGGCATGGCGCACCGCGATCCAGACGATGATCAGCTGCACCAGACCGGCGGCCAGGACGCCCCAGGCGAGCGCGTAGCCGACGGTCAGCCCGTCATGGCCGCGATACCAGGCATTGGCCAGGACGCCGACGAGGATGATGTTGAGAAACACCGGCGCGATCGCCGCGGCGAAATAGCGGCGCAGCGAGTTCAGCATGCCGCTCATCATCGCCGCCAGCGACATGCAGATCAGATAGGGGAACATGATGGTGGCGAGCGCCACCGTCAGGCCGTACTTCTCGGGATTGTCGGCGAAGCCGGGAGCCACGACGAAACGCACGATCAGCGGCATCGCCAGTTCCATGGCGATGGTCAGTACCAAAAGCGCCGAAAACAATACGCCGAACACTTCCTCCGAAAAGCGCTTGGCGCCCTCCGTGCCGTTGGCCTCGATCTCCTTGGCAAACAGCGGCACGAAGGCGGCGTTGAAAGCGCCCTCGGCAAACAGCCGGCGGAAGGTGTTGGGGAACTGGAATGCGGCATAGAAGGCGTCGGCCACCGGCCCGGTGCCGAGGGCCGCCGCCATCAGCATCTCGCGCGCAAAGCCCAGCACCCGGCTCATCAGCGTGCCCGAGGCAACGGTCGCGAATTTCTTGATCAGTGACATGGGGCGCGACGATGCCTTGCGGATTTGGGCGGGATCATGGCTGGCGTCATTCGGCCGCCGCCGCCTTGGCCTTGGTCCGCTCGGCGCTTGCGCCCTCGAGGGTGGCGATCAGGCGGGTACGGATATTCTCGAGCCGTGTCGGGTTGTCGATCTTCTGGCCGGTCAGGTCGGTGACGTAGAAGGTGTCGATCACCTTCTCGCCGAAGGTGGTGATGTGTGCCGAGGCGATGTCGAGCGACAGGTCGGACAGCGCGCCCGTGATCTCCGACAGGAAGCCGGGGCGGTCGAGGCCTTCGACCTCGATCACCGAGAAACGGTTCGACAGCGCATTGCGGATTTCCGCACGCGGCTGGATGCGGAAGGTCTTCTGGCCGCGCTTCGGCTTGGCCCGCTTGGCGATCATCTCCGGCAGCCAGGCCCGGCCCGACAGCACGTCCTCGATCAGCTGGCCGACACGTTCGGCGCGCCGACGCTCGTCCTCGTCGCGGTCGAATTCGCGGCTGATCAGGATGATGTCGAGCGCCCGCCCATCGGCGGTGGTGAAGATCTGCGCGTCGACGATGTTGCCGCCGGCAGCCGCACAGGCGCCTGCGATCACCGACAGCAGGCGCGGATGATCCTGCGCCAGGATGGTGATCTCGGTGACGGCCTCGAATTCGTGGGTCCGCACCATTGTCGACAACTGCTTGCCGGCCGCATCGGCGCCGCGGATGAACTCGGCATGACGCTTCTGGTCTTCCAGGTCGACGGTCAGCAGGTAGTTGTCATAATGCAGCTTGACGTATTTCCGCCGCGCCGCCTCCGGCCAGTCGGAAAGTGCCGCGGCCAAAGTCTCGCGTGCCGCCGCCGTGCGCTCGGCCCGCGACAGCTCGGAAAAGCCACCGGTCAGGAGGAGCTCGGTCTCGTAATACAGCGTGCGCAGCAACTGGCCCTTCCAGCCGTTCCACACGCCCGGGCCGACGCCGCGGATGTCACAGACGGTCAGGATCAAGAGCAGCTTCAGCCGCTCGACCGACTGCACGACGTCGGCGAAATCGTCGATGGTCTTGCGGTCGTTGAGGTCGCGCGTCTGCGCCGTCATCGACATCACCAGGTGGTTCTCGACCAGCCAGGCGACGGTCTCCGTGTCGGTCGGCGACAGTCCCATATGCGGGCAGATGCGGCGGGCGATCTTGCCGCCGGCCTCCGAATGGTCCTCCGGCCGGCCCTTGGCGATGTCGTGCAGCAGCACCGCGACATAGAGCACCTCGCGCTGCTTCTTCAGGCCGCCGATCAGCGAATGGCTGAGCGGATGGATCTTGGCGCCGTCGCCATGCTCTATCTCGGAGAGCACGCCGATGCAGCGCAAGAGGTGCTCGTCGACGGTGTAGTGGTGATACATCGAGAACTGCATCATCGCGACGATCTTGCCGAAGTCGGGGATCAGCCGGCCCAGCAGTCCGGCCTCGTTCATGCGCCGCATGTTGAGCTCGGGGCTGCGGTCCGAGGTCAGGATGTCGAGGAAATAGCGGTTGGCTTCCTCGTTGCGGCGCAGGCCCTTGTCGACGAGACCGAGCGAGCGGGTCAGAAGCTTGAGCGCATTGGGATGCAGCTCCAGCCCGTGCCGGTCCGCGAACCAGAAGAAGCGCAGCATGTTGACCGGGTCGCGCGAAAACACCTTGTCGTCAGCGACGTTGATGCGCTGGTTGTCGATGATGAAGTCGCTGGTGCCGGCGAGCTTGCGCCGTCGCCTGGAAAAGCCCTGCAGCAGCCCGTGGAAGCCCGGCGCGTCTTTGGCCTGTTCCTCTTCCAGGGCGGCGCAGAAGATGCGAGTCAGGTCGCCCACTTCCTTGGCCACCAGGAAGTAGTCCTTCATGAAGCGTTCGACCGCCGAAAGCCCGGGCTGGGTGGTGTAGCCGAGGCGCTGGGCGATCTCCCGCTGGATGTCGAAATGCAGCCTTTCCTCGGGCTTGCCGGTCAGGAAATGCATGTGGCAACGCACCGCCCAGAGAAAATCCTCGGCCTCGACGAACTGGCCGTATTCGCCCTCGGTGAACACGCCCTTGTTGATCAGCTCGGCGCCGGTGCGCACGCGGTAGTAATATTTGGCGATCCAGAACAGCGTGTGCAGGTCGCGCAAGCCGCCCTTGCCGTCCTTGATGTTGGGTTCGACCAGATAGCGGCTCTCGCCCGCCTTGGCGTGGCGGCCATCACGCTCGGCGAGCTTTGCCTGCACGTATTCGGGGCCGGTGCCTTTCACCAGCTCCTTGTCGAAGCGGTCGATCAGTTCGTCGCAGAGCTTCTGCTCGCCCCAGATGAAGCGCGCTTCCAGGATCGCCGTGCGGATGGTGATGTCGCTGCGCGACAGGCGGATGCAATCATCGATGTTGCGGGTGGCGTGGCCGACCTTCAGCCCCATGTCCCACAGCATGTAGAGCATATATTCGACGATCTGCTCGCCCCACGGCGTCTGCTTGTAGGGCAGCAGGAACAACAGGTCGATGTCGGAGCCGGGCGCCAGCGTGCCGCGGCCATAGCCGCCAACGGCGACGACAGCCATGCGCTCCGCCGAGGACGGGTTCTTGGCGCGGTAGACGTGGGTGACGGCGAAATCGTAGAGGACGCGGATGATCTCGTCCATCAGGTGCGAGATCCGCACGGCACAGAGTGTGCCGCCGCCATCGTCCATCATCATGTTCTCGGCGATCTTCTTGCCGGCGGCGATGTGGTCCTTGAACAGCTGCAGCGCCTTGGCGCGCACCGCCGGGTCGGTACCGTCGCCGTCGCTGGTCTGCGCCGTCAGTTCGCGGCGCAGCGCGTCCGCGTCGATCAGCTCTTCGAGTTTGAGCGGGACTTTGTTCATCTGCCTCGGCTGGCCTCGCCCTTGTGGCGGCGTCTATAGCGTGATTTTCCAGCCATGTGTATGGCCGACGTCGGGGCCCCGTTCAACCGGCGGCCGCGCGCTGCTTGGCTGTGGCCCGCCCCAGCGCGGCGCGCAGAATTGTTGCCCAGCGCCCGGCGATCGCCGTCTCGTCCAGGAACGCTCGCGAATACGCCGTCAGCGGGCTTTGCGCGAAGAACGCTTCATAGAGCGCCGGGTCGCGATCGGCCCTCACCGTCCGCCGCGCCACCGAAATCAGTGTCAGCGGCACGGCCAGCTTGCGCATCAGGGGCGACCGTGCCAGCGGCTGCCAGCCGAAGGCAAGCCCGTCGCAGATGCGCTTTTCATGCGCATGCCAGTTGATGAAGCAGCGCTCGTCGAAATCCTCTGCGACCCGCGGGTTGCCCCAGTAGATCGGCACGCTGCCGGCGAGCATAGCGTCGACGAGCTTCTCGGTCGTGTAGCCGGCAGCGCTGCTGTTTTCGAAGGCGATGGTGAAGCGTCTGTCCCTGAGGAACGCCAGCTTGTCGTCGCGCGAGTTGCCGATCGGCGCGCAGTTGCGCTGCACCCGGCCAGGTGCGTCGACCCGGCGGTAGAGCGACAGGGCCCGGAACAGCCAGCGGCGCAGCTTGGCGCGCTTGTTGCCATAGATGAAGGCGCAGAAATGTGGCCTGTTGGCGCGCTGTTCGGGTGTCTCGGGCGGCAGTCCCGCCAGGCAGTGCAGGATCGAATCGCCGCCGCTGCTCCAGACGTAAAGCGGGTAGCGCATGTAGCGCTCGTTTCCGATATCGGCTTCGTAGTCGAAGGCCAGCGCCCACTCGCAATGGTCCATCAGCGGCGTTGCGTTTTCGCCCGTCAGGAAGACGCGCTCATAGTCGGCGGCGGGCACGTCGGGCATGCGGGTGCGGCCGACATTCTGATTCTTGGGCGCGAACGGTCCGATCAGCACGAGGTCGGCCTGATCGAGCTCGTCGCAATATTCGATCGCCACGCCGCAGGCCTGTGCCCACGGCGCGACATAGCTCTCGACGGCGCGGCGCGGCGGCATGTCCTGCCAGAAATGGCAGCAATGGACCTTCACCACGGCTTGGCCGGAAAGGGACGTCGCGCTGGTTACGGCTCTATCGGTCATGCAGCATCTGTACTCGCGTGGTCGCCCCGGCATCGCGCAGCCCGGCCGACGTTCCATCCCGTGGAAGCCTTGACCTTCCAGCAGGTGGAACATCTACCTTACTGGCTCATGCCGCTGCATATACTGGATTTCTTGAGATGAAACATACTGAAGATCACGCCGGACACACCCACCATGGCCACGGTCACGGCGCGGCGCCCGAAACGGTGGTTCGCGACGCCGTCTGCGGCATGACCGTCGATCCCGCTGCCGGCAAGCCGTCGCTCGAACATGGCGGCCGCCTGTTCCATTTCTGCAGCGCCTCGTGTCGTGGCAAGTTCCAGGCGGCGCCCGACAAATATGTGAGCGCCAAGGACCCGGTCTGCGGCATGGACGTCGCCCGCGACACGGCCAGACACTTCCTCAAGCATGAAGGTGCCGGCTATTATTTCTGCTCGTCTTCCTGCGAGGGCAAGTTCACCGCCGAGCCGGCAAAATATCTTTCCGGCAAGCCGGGCGCGGCACCAGCGCCGAGCGGCGCGCAATACACCTGCCCGATGCATCCCGAGATCGTCAGGGACAAGCCCGGCTCCTGCCCGATCTGCGGCATGGCGCTCGAACCGATGATGCCCTCCGCCGACGACGGGCCCAATCCCGAGCTTGTCGACTTCACCAGGCGCTTCTGGGTCAGCGCTGTCCTGTCCATCCCGCTTTTGGTCATCACCATGGGGCCGATGGTCGGCCTGCCGACGCGCGACTGGATCGGCGAGCCGCTCGCGTCCTGGCTCGAGCTCATCCTGGCAACGCCCGTCGTGCTTTGGGCAGCACTTCCCTTCTTCCACCGCGGCCTGGATTCGTTCCGCAACCGCAGCCCCAACATGTGGACGCTGATCTCGCTCGGCGTTGGTGCTGCCTATCTCTATTCGGTCGTCGCCACCTTGTTCCCCGATCTGTTCCCGCACCAGTTCCGCGGCCATGGCGGTTCGGTGCCGGTCTATTTCGAGGCGGCCAGCGTCATCGTCGCGCTCGTCTTCCTTGGCCAGGTGCTGGAGCTCAGGGCGCGCGAGCGCACCGGTTCGGCCATCCGCGCGCTTCTCGACCTGGCGCCCAAGACGGCGCGTCGCATCGCCGCCGACGGCTCGGAAACCGAGGTCCCACTTGAGGAGGTCGTCAGCGGCGACCGCCTGCGCATCCGCCCCGGTGACGGCGTTCCGGTCGACGGCATCGTGCTCGAGGGCCGCTCGTCGGTCGACGAATCGATGATCACGGGCGAACCGGTTCCGGTCGAAAAGGTCGAGGGCGAGCGCGTCACCGGCGGCACGCTCAACAAGAACGGCTCGCTGATCATGCGCGCCGACAAGGTCGGTGCCGACACGGTGCTGTCGCAGATCGTCGACATGGTCGCCAAGGCCCAGCGCAGCCGCGCGCCAATCCAGGGGCTCGCCGACCGCGTCTCGTTCTATTTCGTCCCTGCGGTGGTGGTCATCGCGATCATCGCCTTCATCGTCTGGGCGCTGATCGGGCCCGAGCCGAGCATGGTCTTTGCCATCGTCTCGGCGGTGTCGGTGTTGATCATCGCCTGCCCCTGCGCGCTCGGCCTCGCCACGCCGATGTCGGTCATGACCGCCACCGGCCGCGGCGCCCAGGCCGGCGTGCTGATCAAGGATGCCGAGGCGCTGGAGCGTTTCGCCAAGGTCGACACGCTGATCGTCGACAAGACCGGCACGCTGACCGAGGGGCGGCCGCAGTTGACCGACGTGGTCGCCGCCGACGGCATCTCGGGCGATGAGTTGCTGTCGCTCGCCGCCGGGCTCGAAAAGGGATCGGAGCACCCACTTGCGGAGGCCATCGTCGACGGTGCATCCAAGCGTGGTTTCACCGTGCCAGACGCGCAGGACTTCGAATCGATCACCGGCAAGGGCGTTTCGGGCACTGTCTCCGGCCGCAAGGTGGCGCTCGGCAATGCCGCCATGATGGCCGATCTCGGCCTTGAATTCGCTGGCCTCGCTTCCCGCGCCGACACCCTGCGTGCCGAGGGCAAGACGGCGATGTTCGTTGCCATCGACGGCCGGCCGGCCGGCATCGTCGCTGTCGCCGACCCGGTCAAGGCATCGGCTGCCGCCGCCATCCGCGAGCTTCACGACCTCGGCCTCAGGATCATCATGGCCACCGGCGACAACGCCCGCACGGCAAAAGCCGTCGCCGAAAAGCTCGGCATCGACGAGGTTCGTGCCGACATGCTGCCGGAGAGCAAGAAGGCGCTGGTCGACGAGTTGCGCGCCAAGGGGCAGGGTGTGGCCATGGCCGGCGACGGCGTCAACGACGCGCCCGCACTTGCTGCCGCCGATGTCGGCATCGCCATGGGCACCGGCGCCGACGTCGCCATGGAGAGTGCCGGCATCACCCTGGTCAAGGGCGACCTCGGCGGCATCGTCCGGGCGCGCAAGCTCGCCCGGGGCACCATCCGCAACATCAAGGAAAACCTGTTCTTCGCCTTCATCTACAACGTGCTGGGTGTTCCCGTCGCCGCAGGCGTCCTATTTCCGGTCCTCGGCACGCTTCTGTCGCCGATGATTGCCGCCGCCGCGATGAGCCTGTCGTCGGTGTCGGTCATTGCCAACGCGCTGCGGCTGAGGGCGATCAAGCTCTGAGATGCGGCCTCCAACAAGGAGATGTGAGTGTTCAGAAAGATCGCGCTCGCCCTGATGGCGACGGGGATGCTGGTTGCCGTTCTGCTCGAAACCGCGCCGGTCTGACCCAACCGGTGTCGACGTGCCTGCGGCATCATCCGCAGGCGGCCAGCGCCGAAGCTGAGGAGCAGGGGCACCCCGCTCCTCGCCGGTTGGCGGCGCCGTCAGAACTGGGTCGTCAGCCCCACCGTGATGGTGCGCCCTCGGCCGGTCTTGTCGCCCATCTCGCCCGACACCGCCGGGCTGTAGGCCACGTTGGTCAGGTTCTCGATGTTCAGGAACGCCGTGGCGTTCTTGTTGACCTTGTACGAGGCATAGGCGTTGAACAGCGTATAGGCCTCCTTGGTTGCAGTATCGCCGAAGCCAACCGCATAGCGGCTGCCGCCGACATGGTTCATCGTCGCGCCGATTGTCAGCGCTTCCTCGAAGGCGCGGATGCCGACATCGACGGAGACCTTGCTCTCCGGCAGGAAAGTCGAATCGCCATTGCCGATGCCGGCGCCCCAGCCAACCGGCTGGTTGTTGCTCGCCTGGGTGTAGGAGAGATTGACGTAGGCGATGCCGGCATCATAACCGCCCTCGACCTCGAAGCCCCGTGAGTGCGTCGTTCCGGGAACGTTGACCCAGATCGCCCGTTCGTAAGGGTCGCCCGGGATATTGATCAGATTGTTGACGATGTAGTTGTCGATGGCGTTGTTGAAGTAGTTCACCTTAAGCCGCAGCTCGTCGCCGCCATAAAGCAGGTCGTTCCTGACGATATTGGCGCCGATCTCCCAGCCCTTTGATGTTTCCGGGTTGAGGTGGAAGTTGGAGTACTGGCCACCGCCGACGCCAGATCCGATCGGAACCAGCGCCCACAGCGCCTCGCGCGCCGAGGGCGGCCTGAAGGTGTGTGAGTAGGTCACATAGGGCTGCAGCCAGTCGAGCGGCTTTGCCGACAGCGTGATCTTCGGGTTCAGCGCGGATTCGTGCCTGGAGACATCGACATTGCCACCGGTCGGCGGGCAGAAGCCGATATTCGGTTTGCACGGGCTCTGGCGACCGCTCAGGTCCCAGTAGTCGTAGTTGAGGCCGGCGTTCAGCTCGAAGATACCCTGTGACAGGGTGAGGTCGGAGAAGGCGCGCGCCTTCTGCATGTGCCCGGGCGGATTGGCGCCGCGGAACAGGTTGACCTTGTAGTCGTTGGACGAATAGGCCGCGCCATAGTCCCAGCGCGCGCTGAGCTCGTCGGTAATGTCGAACCGGCTGGTATTGGCGATGTCGAAGCCGAAGCCGAAGTCGCGCGTGTTGCGCTTGCGGTAGGATCCGCCCGTCGTCGGATCGTAGGACATGTCGGTGCGGTTGTAGTAGCCGTTGATCCTGAGGTCGATCCCGTCGCCGCCGGGCTGGTATTTGTAGTTGGCCGTATAGGTTGCGTTGTCGACACCCCAGTTGTAGCCCGAAATCAGGAAGTCGTTCTTGTACCAGCGCGCGCCCAGCCTTAGGTCGTGCACGTCGTCGGGCTGGATGTGCAGCTTCACCAGGCCGGACCCGGGCTTGTTGCTGGCGTCGGGCCTGTTGTAGGTGCCGTCGCCACGCTGGTAGTTGCCATGCTCGCCATAGCTGAACGCGCCCAGGATAGAGGCCTGGCCACCTCCGGCCAATTCGGTCCGGACACCTGCCGCGGCCATCCCCGAAGCGCCATAGCCATTGCTGCCTGCCTTGACGGTCGTCTTGACGCCCCTGTCCTGGCCTTCGAGCACGACGTCGTCGAACTCGATGGTGCGGAAATTGACCGCACCTGCCAGCGAGCCCATGCCATAGGCGCCATTGACCGCGCCGCGTTCCGCGCCGATGCCGGCAAGAAGGTTGGTGTCGATGTAGAGCAACTCGCCACCGGTGGAGGCGTGGCCTGCGGTGTTCCTGAAGGTCTGGGGCACTCCGTCGATCATCGTGTTAACGCGGCCATCGGCTTCGAAGCCGCGGATGTTCACCGACACGCCGGGCTGGCTCGACGACATGCGGGTGAACGTGCCCGGCATGCTGCGAACGATGGCATTGGCGTCACCGCCAAATTTCTCCTGGACGATCTTGCCGTCGATGACGCTGACGCCACCTGATGTCTGGAAGGGCGCTTTCGTATCGCTGCCGGCGCTGACCGTGATGGGTGGCAGCACCAATGGGCTCGTTGCCGGCGCCTTCCGGTCTGACTTGACCGGCTTGGGCGGCTGCTCGGCGCCGTTGGGGGACTGGGCATTCGCCACGCTGAGGGCAATGGCGCTGCACACGGCCGCCAACGCGACAGTGCTGCAACGGATGATGTGATGATTGTTCACTGTGTTCCTCGGAATGCTGGGAATCAGTGGCTTGCTCTGGAGAAAGAACTGCTAGCTTCTGATGCGCGTCTTCTCGGAAGACGACTTGGCGCCTGATTGATGGGATGAGCCCAGGCTCTCAACGCGCCATTGAAAACACTGGCAATGAGCGCCCAAACACAGGCGGTCGGCCTCTCGTCCAGGCATCCGAGAGAAGACATCGAAATTTCAGTATGTTGTTTGACCACCCCGTTGGCCGGTCGACGGCCATGAAGCTGAGCTACATTAACTTGATATTTGGAGTCAAGTTTTATGCGAGGCGATTTTGCGTCGCCCACAGGCGCATGCGGACGGCTATATCAGTGCCTTCCAGCTGCCTGAGACAGCCGCTGAAGACGAACCCATAGGCTTTGTTGCCGTAACTGCGCGGCATCGGTCGTCATCCTGCAAAGCGGTTTGAAAAGACGAGCAACGCGTCGACGCTGTAGCCAACGTGGCCCGGTGCGGTAAGCTGACACAAATCGCCGAGGAGACTGCCATGCCTTCACCGTCCGCAATCACGACGCTGCCCTCGGGCGAGGCCGTGCCGACCCTCGGCCAGGGCACCTGGATGATGGGCGAGGACCGCAGCCGCGTCGCCGACGAAGTCGCCGCACTTCAGCTTGGGCTCGATCTTGGCGTCACCTTGATCGACACCGCCGAAATGTATGGCACCGGCGGTGCGGAAAAGGTGGTGGGCGAGGCCATTGCCGGGCGCCGCGACGAGGTGTTCCTCGTCTCCAAGGTGCTGCCGTCCAACGCTTCGCGCAATGGCGTCATCCGCGCCTGCGAGGCGAGCCTCAGGCGCATGCACACCGACCGGATCGATCTGTACCTGCTGCACTGGCGCGGCGGCGTGCCGCTGTCGGAAACCATCGCCGTCTTCGAGGAGCTGCGTCAGTCGGGCAAGATTCGCCACTGGGGCGTCAGCAATTTCGATGCCGATGACATGGAAGAGATGAGCCGTCTGTCCAAGGGCGGCGCCTGCCAGTCCAACCAGGTGCTCTACAACCTCACCCGCCGCGGCATCGAGTTCGATCTGTTGCCGCAGTGCCGAGGCCTCGGCATGCCTGTCATGGCCTATTCGCCCGTCGAGCAGGGTGCGCTCGCCGGCAACAAGGGTCTCCAAGGCATCGCCGCCCGCCATGAGGCGACCGCCGCGCAGGTCGCGCTCGCCTGGGTCCTGGCCCAGTCAGGCGTCATAGCCATCCCCAAGGCGACGCGCCTCGAGCATGTCAGGCAGAACGCCGCTGCGCGCGATATCAGGCTGACCGGGCAGGATCTGGCCGAACTCGACCGCCTGTTCCCGCCGCCATCGCGCAAGCGTCCTCTGGAGATGATCTGACCGTTTTGGCCGGCGCCTGTCAGCTCGCCTTGACGGAACAGATACCGTTGGCGCCGCCCTTGCCGGTGTAGGAGACGCTCGGCGAGCCATCGGGATTGATGCTCAGCGAGATGGTCACGCCGGCGCCCTTGATCTCGAAGTAGTTGTCGTTGAACTTCTTCAGCGCGCCTTCCTTGCCGTTGATGTAGACCGGCCCGCCTTGGTCGGCATGGACCTCGATGTTGCCGGGGCAGGTGGCGTTGAGAAGCGGGATCGACGCATGCGCCGGCGTTGCAAGCTCAAGGGCTGCCGCCAGGGCAGACATACCAGCCAAAGTCTTGTTCAATTCATTCCCCCATGTCTGGACGACATCAGGCATTGTTGCGCTGCTGCGACCGTGCCGCAAGCGCACATGGGCTCAGCTTGCCAGCGCCACGTCGGGCGCACCGATCCTTGCCTCGAAGCTGCGGCTCTTGATGCCGACATAGTGCTCGCCAAATGGCCGCGGCTTGGCGATGCCAAAGCCTTGCGCATAATCGACGCCGATGTCGCGCAACGCCCTGGCAATGTCGTCGTTCTCGACGAACTCGGCGATGGTGCGCTTGCCCGTCACTTCGCCGATATGCTGGATCATCTCGACCATGGCGCGGTCGATGCGGTCGACAAGCATGTCCTTGACGAAGCCGCCGTCGATCTTGAGGTAGTCGACGGGCAGGGCCTTGAGATAGCTGAACGACGACATGCCCGCACCGAAATCGTCGAGCGAGAAGCGGCAGCCATGCGCCTGCAGCGTGGCGATGAAGCGGGCCGCCCGGTCGAGGTCGGCGATCGCGCTGGTCTCGGTGATCTCGAAGCAGATGGTCGCGGGCGAAATGCCGCTGCGGGCAAACTGCTCCAATACGTAGTCGGCAAAGCTGTCGTCGCCGAAGCTCGCGCCCGACAGGTTGATGGCGCAGGTGGTGATCGGTGAAGCGTCGGCCGTCTGCCGGGCCAGGATGCCGAAGGCCTGGCGCACCATCCAGCGGTCGATCAGCGGCATCAGCCCGTAGCGCTCGGCCGCAGGGATGAATTCGCCTGGTGCAATCAGCTTGTCCTCGGCATCGGCCAGCCTGACCAACAGCTCGACATGGGCGCCTGCCGCGCCATCGCCATGCAACGGCACGATCTCCTGGGCGAAGATGCGGAAACGGTTCTGCTCCAGCGCTTCGCGCAGGCGCTGCACCCAGGCCATCTCGCTCAGCCGTTGCTCCACCTCCATGTCGCCGATCTGCTGGATCTGGATGCGATTGCGGCCGCGCTCCTTGGCCATGTAGCAGGCGACGTCGACGCTGCGCAGAATCTCTTCCAGCGTCATGCTGGCATCCGACATTCCGACCACGCCGATGCTGACGCTGATCTTGAAAGCGCGTCCCGCCCAGACGAAGTTCAGCTCGTCGACGGCCTGGCGCAGGCTCTCGGCGGTGCTTGCCGCGAGCTCCTCGGGGCAGTTCTCCATCAGGATGCCGAATTCGTCGCCACCCAGCCGTGCCAGAAGATCGGTCGGGCGCAACCGGCTGTGCAGTGCCGCCGACACCTTGCGCAGGAGTTCGTCACCGGCCGCATGGCCGCAGGTGTCGTTGACGATCTTGAACTGGTCGAGGTCGAGATACATCAGCGCGTGCACCGCCGGGCGCTTGGCCAGGGCTGCCAGCGACGCGTTCAGCCGCGCCTCGAATTCGCGGCGGTTGGCCAGCGAGGTCAGCGTGTCATGGCTCGCCTGCCACGACAGCTGCGCCATGAATTCCTGTTCCTTGGTGCGGTCGTGGAACACCAGCACCGCGCCCGCCACCTTGCCGTCGACATAGAGCGGCGCTGCCACCAGCGACACTGCGACGCTCGAAAGGTCCGGCCGCATCAGCTGCTGCGGCACGCCGCTGCCGCCGACCGCTTCGCCCGAAAGGACGCGTGCGATGAAGCCGTTGTCTTCTTCGTCGCTCTCTTCGCTGACCAGCCGGAACAGCTGGTCGAGTGGCTTGCCCTTGGCGCTGGCGCCATGCCAGTCGAGCATCGCCTCGGCCGCTTCGTTCATATAGTCGAGCCGGCCCTCGGCGTCGGTTGCAACGACGGCCTGGCCGATCGAGGCCAGCGTGATCTGAGCGCGCTCCCGCTCGGCATTCAAAGCGCTTTCAAACGCCCGGCGCTGCTCCAGCAGATTGCCCGTGCGCCGCATCGCCAAAAGGATCAGGGCGCCTGCGGTTACCACGTTGACGCAGAGCAGCAGCACGGTGATGTCGCGCGAGCCGCGCCCGAGCGAGACGGAGAAGGCCTCAGCCAGCGGTGCCGTCTCTTCGTGCAGACGATGGATGTCCTTCTTCCACGCCGCGAGCTGTTCTGCCGAGGCACTGCCGCTCGAGATGCCGGCATGCATGGCCTCGCCAAGTGCCGCGATCTCCAGGATCTTCGGATCGGCGTCGATCCAGCGGTCGACGGCATTGGACAGGTAAGGCACGTGGCGGAAGTTCTTGAACAGCCAAATCAGGCCGGGATTGTCGTTGGGATGGTTGCCGCCGCGAAGGAAGCCGTCATAGGCGGCGTCATAGTCGAGCAGCGGTTTTTCCATCGCCAGACGCGCGTCGCGGTCGGCCAGCGGCACCGCAATGGCGTGGCGGAAGCGTTCGAAATAGTTGGCATCGCCGGAATTGGCATAAAGCGTCAGATAGTAGATCGCGTCCTTGTGGCCTTTCGACCAGGCGCTTTCGCCTGCAGCATAGGCGCGCACGGCAGACAAGGTATAGAGACTGGCACCGGCAATGACGGTCTGTATCAGGACAACGGCGATGAAGGGCCACAGCAGCCCGATGAGCTGAAACCTGGATCTGATGTCGCGTTGTCTCGTCACATGTATGGCGAACGAACTCGCCCCCCAGCTTGTTCTCCTCGCGTTTGCGGCGCGAATAGTTGCAATACCTATATGAGCAAGCTTTAAAATTCCTTTCCCTGTAAGGTTCAAAGCACTATCCAGTACATTGACGTAGGGTAAGGTATTTCCGGCCTGCTGCCAGCGATTTTCCGTCAACTTGGGTTGACGGAATTGCCTACGTCAACTAATGTTGACGAATGGTTGATCTGAACGCCCTGCATTTGCCCGATGATCCCGACGAAGCGCTGGCCGCGGTGGTTGCCTTGCGACGGCTGGCCGACACGCTCGAGCGGCGCGCGGTCAGGTCGGCGCTCGGGCAGGGCTGGTCATGGGCGCGGATCGCCCAGGCACTCGGCGTCAGCAAGCAGGCCGCTCACAAGCGGCTGTCAGACATTGGCGATGCGCCGGAGAGCTAGGAGATGAGAATGTTCAGCCGCATCAAGGCGCGTTTCAACGACATCGGCACGATCGGCACGCTATGCACCGGGGCGGAGCAACATGCGTTGCGGGATCATCAGCGCGAGCCGGGCGTCGAGCACTTCCTGCTCGCCGCACTCGACCTGCCCGACGGCACGGCGCGGCAAGCCTTCGCAGCGGTCGGCGCGGATCCCGCGGCGCTGCACCAAGCCATCGCCCGTCAGTATGGCGACGCCCTTGCCGCCATCGGCCTGGACATCGCTTCGTCGTCGTCGTCGGCCGGGTCGGAGCGGCTGGCCGCACGCCCCGGCGCATTCAATGCGTCGGCCTCCGGGCAGGAGGTCATGCAGGCGCTGGCGGCAAGCCGAAGCCAGCACGGCCCGCTGCTCGGCGCGCATGTCGTTGCCATCGTTGCCGGCATGCCGCACGGCGTTGCCGCCCGCGCCTTGCGGGCGATGGGCATCGACCTTGCCCAACTCAGATCCGCCGCCGAAGCTGTCGCCGAGGCCGATGCGCGTCCCTGAGCCGGGACGCGCTCACTTCGCCCGGTGAAGCCGGAGCGGCTTGGTCGCCTCGCGCTGGATGACGCCTTGTGCTTCGAGGTCGAGCTGGGCTGCCTTCAGCCACCAGCCGGCCTTGTCGCCGCCGGGAAACAGCTCCTCGGACAGGATCGGCAGCACCGCCGCTTTGGTTTCCGCCACGGTCAGGCCCGGCGTGGTTGCCGGCAGCACCTCAAGCAACGCGTCGCGCATGGCGGTGTATTTTGCCATGTCGACACGCACGACATGGTTGGGCGAGACGATGTTGCGGATCTCGATCTTCTCAGCCGCCTTGGACATCGAGCTCTCCCTTTACATATTCGATCTTTGGGGCGCGAAAACCCATCGCCGCCCAGGCAGACAAAAGCCGCCACATGAAGCGGCCGGAATGCTTGGCATAACTCGGCAGGCTGTCTGTGAATTCGACGCCGGACCTGCGGTCGGCGGTCATCGTGCGCATCTCGGCCGGTGGCCGGTCGGCGGGGTGGATGCGCTCGCGATAGACCGACAGCCAATGCCCGCCCTTGAACTCCAGAAACATCGGCGAGTTGCAACAGGAAGCCACCACGCGCCGGGTCGGCGCCGTCGGGCTCAGCCGGTGTTCGCGCAACAGCTCGGCGCCATGCGCACAGCGGATCCGGTCTTTGCGGTAGAGCGTGTAGTTCGTGCCGCCGTCGCTTTCGAGCACCGGCGCGCCGCCGGGTAGCGCGGCGAAAATCCCGCCTGCCTTCTGGCAGCTGGAGCAATAGCAGATCGCGCCGACGATCGGCGTGCCGCTCGCCTCGAATGCCACCTGTCCGCATCTGCAGGCGATCCGTCGCATGTCAGCCATCTCATCACCTCGTCCGTCGATTTGAAACTAGACTGGACCGTCCAGTTTGATTTGTCAACGGCTTCAGCTTATGCTCGAAATCGCAGCTGCCGATACAGGGACGAGCATTGATGAAGACCGCCAAAACGCGCCAGGAACGGACACGCGACACCATCCTCGATGCCGCCGCCGGCCTGTTTCTCCGCAACGGTTTCCTTGGCGCCAATATGGACGAGATCGCAGCAGCCGCCGACGTTTCCAAGCAGACCGTCTATGCCCATTTCCACAGCAAGGAAGCCTTGTTCCTCGATGTCGTCAGGGGGCTGACCGGCGTTGCCGGCGACGTCCACCAGGAGCAGGTCGCCGACCCCGTCGACGACAGCCCGATCGCCGATTACCTCCAGGAATTTGCCGAACTTCAGCTCACCATCGTCATGACGCCGAAGCTGATGCAACTGCGGCGGCTGGTCATCGGCGAGGTCGAGCGCTTTCCGGAACTGGGCAGGGCGCTGCATGCGCTCGGCCCGCAGCGCTCGATTACCCGCCTGTCGCGCGCCTTCGAGCGCTACCGCAGGCTCGGCCAGATCGAGGCCGACGACCTCGAGGCCGCGGCGTCGTTCTTCAACTGGCTGGTGATGGGGGCCCCCGTCAATGACGCCATGCTTCTGGGCGACGACGCCATCCTGCCCGCCGCGGCCTGCCGCGGCCACGCTGCCGAAAGCGTGCGCATCTTCCTCGCTGCCTTCGGCCCGCGCGCCACGCATCGGGCATAGGCGCCGGCTCGTGGCCCGGCGCCGCAGGGTTCATTGACCTGATGCCATCAGGTCGCGCACCAGCGCGTCCTTCACCAGCCCGATCAGCTCGGCATGCAGTTCGCCGCGTGGTCGGCCGGCCTCGTCCGAACAGATCGGATCGAACTCGCCAAACGACTTGAGCAGTTCGGCCGCACCGTCCTTGCACTCGGGCAGGAAGCTGAAATGCGTCGCACCCGCCACGGTCGCATAGGTCCCCTTGGACGTCAGCTTCGCGAGCCCATCGGAGATGACAGCCAGCGGAATGCCTTCACCCTCGCCGAGATTGATGAAGTGCATCGGGATCGCGATGTCCTTCAGGCTGTCGGGGTCATAGGCCTGGGCGAGGCCGGGATCGGCCAGCACCGCCGTCTTGATCCGCTGGTCGAGGTTCGACTGCTCGAAGCGCGCCTGATCGATGCGGCGCAGGTCTACCTTGTCGACTGTAATCTTCTCGTCATTGACGTAGCCGACGCCGCTTACAAACCAGGCGCAGTCCCACTTCTTGTAGCTGTCGCAATAGCGGGCATAGGCCTCGAGATTGGCGCGCGCGCCCGAAAGCTCCATGGCCGTGGCTCCGCCGAGCGAGAAGCCGACGACGCCGATCCTGTCGGCATCGATGACGCTGCTCCAGGCCGGATCCTTGGCCAGTGCGTCGATGACGGCGGACAGATCGGCCGTGCGCTGCCACAGCTTCGGCGTTTCGGCCGGGGTGGAAAAACCGCTGGTCGTGCCCGGATGGTTGGGGCCGGCAACGACGAAACCCGCCTTGGCAAGCTCGGTGGCGAGCCAGCTCATCGCCTGCACGCGGCTGCCCGATCCATGCGACAGCAGCACCAGCGGATGGCGGCCCGGCACCACGGGTGCATCGATGCTGGCTGCCGCGCCCTTGAACACCTTGTTGTCGCCGACAATTGTCGGCTTGCCGCCGACGGCTGCCGGATACCAGACGGTCACGGATAGATCGCGGCCGGACTGCGGCACCGACATCTCTTTGACGCCCGCTTCCGAAGCGAAGCAGGCGGAGACGAAGCCGATGAGGGCGGGAATGGTGGTGAGTAACTGGAGCACGGGAACCTCGCTCTGTTTGCGGATGAAGACGAGCGAGCAATGGCGAAATTGACCTTTATCGGCGTCCTCGATCGCGATTCAGGTCGTGCTCGATCGCGATAGAGGCCATGATCGGCTGTCTGCTCTCCGGTGGGATTCGCCTTGATCTTCGTGCCCTTGTCCTTCGTCGCCGCCCTGTTGCTGGTCATCCTGCTCGTCGCAGCATTGCGCGCCCGCGAAACATCAGGCGGCAACACCGCCTTCCTCGTCCTCGTCGCGCTCTGCGCCGTGCAGTCGGTCGTCGTCGGTCTGCGCTGGGGCTATCATGTCGAGGCGGCGCGCTACGTCCAGCCGATCCTGGCAAGCTGCCTGCCGCCTTTGGTGCTGTTCAGTTTCCGCACCTTGCTCCAGCGCGACGATACCCAGGGCGGTGCCACACGCTGGCTGCACGCCTTGCCGCCTCTGGTCATGACTGCCATTGTGCTGTTCGCGCCCGCCTTTATCGATGCAGCACTTGTCGTGCTGTTCGTCGGCTATGCAATCGCCGTGCTGCACCTCGGACGCAGCGGCCCGGACGCTCTGGTCGAGGCGCGCCTCGACAGCGCGGTCGCCGCCCACCGCGCGCTGGTCATCGCCGCCGTCGCGCTCTGCCTGTCGGCCCTGTTCGACCTTGGCGTGCTGCTTGCCTTCGAAAAATGGCAGGGCGCAAACGCCGCCGTCATTGCCAGCAACGCCAATCTGCTCGGCCTGTTCTTCATCGGCCTGACCGCCTTCGTCGCCTCGCGCGCCCATCCTTCCGCGTCGACCCAGCCCAATCCACCCGAGCCGTCGCCGTCCGAGCTGGACCGCGAGGTGCTCGATCAGGTCCAGCGCCTGCTGATCGACCAGAAGCTCTATCGCGACGACAATTTGACCCTGTCCAGGCTGGCCCGCCGCGCGGGCGTGCCGGCGCGGCAGATCTCGGGCGCCATCAACCGCCTCGCCGGCAAGAATGTTTCGCAGTACATCAACGACGTCAGGATTTCGGAAGCCTGCCGCCTGCTCAGGGACACCGACATGTCGGTCACATCGGCCATGCTCGATGCCGGCTTCCAGACCAAGTCCAACTTCAACCGCGAGTTCCGCCGCGTCACCACGTTGAGCCCCGCCTCCTGGCGCGAGCAGAACCGGCGCAGGGCCGCGAACGCCGCTTGAGCGGCCGCCATCGTCACGCCGCGCGGTAGATCTGCGCCACGGCACCGCCTGGAAAGGCTCTCGAACTCACCAGCTCGAACCGGGCCGGCGCGGCGAGTTCGGAAAACAGCGGCAGGCCCTGGCCAAGCGCCACAGGGACGACCAGCAGCGCGAAGCGGTCGACCAGCCCGCCGGCGACGAGGCTGCGGGCAAAGCTGACCCCGCCATGGGCGACGATCGGCTTGCCCTGCTGCGCCTTCAGCCTGGCGATTTCCTCCGCGAGATCACCGCTCGCCACATAGGGCTGCGCCCAGCTCTCCGCGCCGGCTTGCGGCGCAGCCCGCGTGGTCGCCGTTGTGGCGTTCGCCAGGATTGGCGGCCCCCGCCGCGAGAACACCGCCTTGGGGATCTGGTTCATCGGTGCCGCGAACTGGTCGGTAGACGTTGGCCACCAGGCGGCCATGCCATGGAAGGTGCGGCTGCCTTTGATGTGCAGGCTGGCGTTCCAC
This sequence comes from Aminobacter sp. SR38, assembly GCF_014843375.1. Taxonomy (NCBI): domain Bacteria; kingdom Pseudomonadati; phylum Pseudomonadota; class Alphaproteobacteria; order Hyphomicrobiales; family Phyllobacteriaceae; genus Aminobacter; species Aminobacter sp. SR38. The sequence continues at coordinate 2,721,763 of NZ_CP062112.1, read as the reverse complement.
AGGAACTCCACGCTCCACGCCTTGGCCTCCTGGTCGGTGCCGAACATCCAGCCGTTTCGCCCGTCCAGGTCGCTGACGAAACCGTCGACCGACATCGACATCTTCAACACCAGCTCTCTCATCGCCGTCTCCTCCGTTGCGGTCCTGACCCGAGGACGCACGGGAACGACAGATACCCACAGCGCGCGGCCATTTCATTGGCCGCGCGCTGTCGCATTCCGCAATCTCAGGCAGCTAGCGCTGCAGCCCGGCAAAGAAGGCGGCGACCTCTTCCGCCCAGACCTCAGGCACTTCCATCGCCGCAAAATGGCCGCCGCTGGCAAGCTCCGTCCAGCGCAGGATCGTGTTGCCTTCTTCGCCGTAGCGGCGGATGGCGACCTCGTCGCGGGCAAAGACGGCAACGCCCGTCGGCACGCCCGAATTCGGCTTCGGCGACCAGGCTTCGGGATCGTGGGCGTTTTCATAATAGAGCCGGATCGACGAGGCTGCGGTGCCGGTGAACCAGTAGACCAGCACATTGGTCAGGAACCGGTCGAGCTCGACGGCATCAGGGCTGTCGCCGAAGCCGGCAAACATGTCGCCCAGCCAGGCGATGAGACCGGCCGGCGAGTCTGAAATGCCATAGGCCAGCGTCTGGGGCCGGCTCGACTGCAGCGCATTGAAGCCGAAGCGTTCGGCCATGAACTGTTGCAGGCGCTGCAAACGGCTCTTCTCGGCATCGCTGAACGTGGCGATCTCGCTGGGATCGATGGGCCCAAGCGGAATGAAGCCCATCGTCGCCGCGTTGACATGCACGCCGATGACCCGGTCAGGTGCTGCCCGGCCGATGGCAGGTGCGATGATCGCACCGGCATCGCCGCCCTGCACGCCGAAGCGCTTGTAGCCGAGGCGCGACATCAGCTCGAGCATGGCGCTGGCGATGCGGCCGTCATTCCACCCGGCCTCGTGTGTCGGGCCGGAGAAACCGAAGCCGGGCAGCGACGGGATGACGAGATCGTAGCCCGCCGCAGTCAGCGGCCCGATCGCGCCGAGGAACTCGACGAACGAGCTCGGCCAGCCATGCAGCAGGAGCAGCGGTACGGCATCGATAACCCCCGACTTCACATGCAGGAAATGGATGGTCTGGCCGTCGATCTCGGTGACGAACTGCGGGTTGGCGTTGATCGCTGCCTCCTGCGTGCGCCAGTCGAAGCCGTTCTTCAGCCGCTTGATCGCACGGGTGACGAAACTGGATGCCATGCCGTAGCTCCAGCCGGTGCCTGGAATCTCGTTGGCGAGCCGAGTGTTGGCGAGCCGCGCCTTGAGGTCGGCCAGATCGGCTTCAGAAATGGCGATCTTGAAAGGGGTGATGTCAGACATTGCCGCGTGTCCTTTTTTGCTATGTGCATGACCCCAGCGAAAATCGTGCGATCTCAGGGGGCCGTTCACAGGGTTGAAAGTGCATCCTTTCTAGCCGGCGGCATGGTCTTGCGGATTGAAGATTTCCGACAGTTTCAGCTGCGTGCGGCCTGCCCGGGGGTGACGCCCATGATCGCCTTGACCGAACGGATCATGTGCGGCTGGTCGGCATAACCCAGCGCAAAGGCGACGTCCGCCGCCGGCCGGCCCTGTTGCAGCAGCACCACCGCCTTCTGGGCGCGTTCGATCTGCGTAAAGGTCTTGTAGGTGACGCCGGTCGTCTTCAGGAAATGCCGCTGCAGCGTCCGCTCCGACATCGCCATCGGATGGCCCGAGACGATTGAGGCGACCACCCGGTTGTCCTCGACGATGGAGTTGCGCACCAGCTTGCGGACGAAGCCGTCGACCGTTTCGAGGGTCGGGATCTCCAGCACGTCGGAGCCGAGCCGGAAGCGGTCCTTGCCGATCAAGTCCAGCACCACCCCTTGGTCGCGCATGACCTCGCCCGGCATCAGCGGCATGAAGCTGCTCGGCTTGAAGGCGATGGAAAGGATTTCGTCGCCGGCGGCATAGTCATGGCAGACGGCAGCGGTGGTCAGACCAGTGCGCAGCACGGTGGTCGTATCGCCGTTCCTGAAAATGACCACGTCCCAGCAGCCATCCGGCTGGATCTGCATCGAGCCGCCGGTCGCAAAGCTTGTCCGCGTCACCGACTCGACGAACGGCGACGACCAGCCTTCCAGTGTCACGACCTCATGCATGTCAGCCGCCGCGCTCCTCGCCGGGGCAGTGTCGCCGGAGTTGCCTGATGAGGCAAGGGTGCACTGGCAGCAAGGTGGCGCGCCAGTCGACACCGTTGGGGCTATGGCCAATAGCCGTTGGCTCAAGCCGTTTTGGACGGCGGCCGCGACTTGACACGCCGGTGACGGCGGCTAGTTTCCTGCCCGCGAGGTAACGTCCTCTCCCGCCAGGGAAAGAATGTCCGGGAACGGCCCGGCCCAATCAAAGGGCTTGTTCATGTGCCGTCATCATCAGTCCTCGCGCCTTGTCCTGAAAACGGCCGCCTCATGGCTGAGACGCTTCGGGAACTCCGGCCCGCGTATCGTGCTGCCGGGCATGAACCGCGTCCGATGATGTCGGTGGTATCAGCTTCGAGATGACCGAACTTGGCGCCCCTCCCTCCAGTGACGTCGCTTCTGAGCCTCTCGACAGGCCTCTGAGCCGCTGGCCGCTGCTCCGCTGGTTTGCCTCATCGGCGACATTGAACGTTCCCCAGGCTTCCGCGCCGGTGGCGTTCTCGCTCGTCGCCTTGGGCCTCACGGGCGACGCACGGGGCGGCGCCGCCATGATCCTGGCCATGACCCTTGCACAGGTCGTCGGCGCCATCCCGATTACACGGCTCGGTACGAACCGTTCAGCCGCGACCTTCCTGAGGCTGTTGGTGGCCTTCCGCACGCTCGCCTTGGCTGCTGTGGTTTTGTGCGCGCATTACCAGGCGCCGTTTGCCTTGCTTGTCGTCTTCGCGGCTGTGGCCGGCTTGGTCAACGGCGCGGCATTCGGATATTTGCGCGCGTTGCTCAATCACTTCACGTCTGCTTCGCATCTGCCCCGAACGCTCGGCATTGCAGCCACCCTCAATGAGCTGACCTTTGTTCTTGGTCCGGTGGTGGCGTCCGCCCTTGGCGCCGTCTCGCCCGTCTTTGCCCTGCTCGCGCTGACACTGCTCGGTGCCATTCCGGCCCTGCTGGTGCCGCAGGCGGGCAAGAGCCATGTCGAGCACGCGCCTCATGCCGAGGGTTCGGTGCTCAGCCCCTCCATCCTGCTGTGGCTCGTCTGTGCGGCTGCAGGTTCGTCCACGGTCGCGGCCATCGAAATCGGAGCCGTCGCGCTCGCCCTGAAATTCGGCTACCCACCGACGCTGGCCATCCTGTTCACGGTGCCGCTGTGACTGGCCTCGGTCGCGGGTGGTATCTGGGTCAGCGTGCGCAACCGCATGGCAAGCAGCAGGGCCGTCGTTTTGCTGCTGTGCGTCTTGACGCTTGGAGCCGCACTCGCCGCACTCGGACCATCGCTTGTGACCACGGTCGTCGGCGCCGTCCTCATCGGATTGGTCCTGGCGCCTCTCGGCACCTACTACTCGCTCGTTCTCGACCGGCTGGCCCCGCCACGCAGGCGACCCGAAGTGTTCGCCTTGCTGCGCACGTCGAGTGCCATAGGCATCATTTTTGCCAGTGCAGTGCTGACGGCAGCGTCCCTGTCGAGCGCGCTGGTCGTTGTGGCGGCCACGATGTTCGCGGTGACGCTGACGGTAGCATTCGCGACCCTCCGGCGCTGAACTGGAGCCGTCAATCAAGCCTGAGGTCGGAAGCCGCTCGGCTCCAAAACCGCGTCGTCGGCGGCTTAGTCGTGGGCGACAGCGGCGGCGGTCAGGCCGGTGCGCAGCACGGTGGTGGTGTCGGCATTCCTGAAGATGACAAAGCAGTCACGACAGACGATCGGGCGCGATGCTGAGCGCAGCCTCAAGGCTGTGTGCACTCGCCGCGCTGCCGCCAAGTCGGGTGAAAATGCCAAGGCAGCGATCAGCTTGTCGATCCGATCAGAATCCACCATGCCACGGCCCTTGCGCGATCCAGCGCCGACTTGAGCAGTCCGGCAGAGCGGGTTCAACCGGGAGGCTGCGGGCAGCGTAGAGGGCCGCGTTATTTCTCTCGCTTTTCGGTCTTCAGGTTCGGAAGGTCGGGTCGCCTGGATTTCACCCCGGCCTCCTTCAGGGCGGCGTAGCCGACCTTTTTGAGAAGCTTCTCCGTTTTGGCGCGCTCCTTGTCGAGAGCGCTCTGACCTCTGACCTTGGGCATGCGTCCTCCATCGGGTTGGTTGGCTGGCAAGATCGCCAGCGCGCACAATGTCAGCATTGGCGCAGTGGCAGAGAGAACGTCAATGACCCAAATGGACCGCCTGCCGCCATCGGTTGCAAATTCGCCCATGCCACAGCGAATGAGGCCGTTCAAACCGCGCATGCCTGGTCGGCTTTGCCGGCAAGCTGTCCCGGCAGAACTCCGGAGCTTGAGTTGAAGGCGCGTCCGGCGCGCGCCTAGACGGCCTGGTTGAACACCGCCTCGATAGGATGCCCATCAGGGTCGATCACGAAGGCGGCAAAATAGTTCGGCCCATAATGTTCCCTTAGGCCGGGGCCGCCATTGTCGGTGCCGCCATGGGCGAGAGCTGCTGCGTGGAACGCCGCGACCGCCTGTCGGTCGGGCGCGGCAAAGGCAAGGTGGAAGCCGGGGCCCGGCGGGCGCTGGCCGATGCTACGCTGCTTGAGCGCCAGATTGTCGCCGCCGCCTGCGACACCGTAGCCGACGGCCTGGTCGTCGGCGCCGGGCGAGAGGTCTTCCCAGACCCTGACATAACCGAGCGGGGCAAGGGCCGCGTCGTAGAATGCTGCTGCGCGGTCGATGTCGGAGACACCGAGCGAAATGTGATGAAGCATGCCGTCTCCGCTCCTAACCGCTGCTTAGCTCGCCGCCAGCACCTTCAGTCGGTACAGCGCGTCGAGTGCCTCGCGCGGGGTCATTTCGTCGGGGCTCAGCCCCTCCAGTGCCTTGGTCAGTGCGTCATTGGCGACGGGTTTGGCCGCCTCGCGTTTCACCGCCACCGAAAACAGCGGCAAATCGTCGACAAGCTTGTTGGCTTTCCCGGAGGTTTCGCCTTCCTCGAGCTGGTGCAGCACCTCCTTGGCGCGCGCCACCACGACATCGGGCAGGCCGGCGAGGCGGGCCACCTGCACGCCGTAGGAGCGGTCGGCGGCCCCCTTGCCGACCTCGTGCAGGAACACCACTTCGCCTTCCCACTCCTTCACCCGCATCGTCACATTGTGCAGGCGGCCGAGCTTGCCGGAAAGTGCCGTCAGTTCGTGGAAATGGGTGGCGAAGATGGCGCGGCAGCGGTTCTTCTCGTGCAGATATTCGACTGCCGCCCAGGCGATAGACAGGCCGTCGAAGGTGGCGGTGCCCCGACCGATCTCGTCGAGGATGACAAGCGTGCGCTCGCCCGCCTGGTTGAGGATGGCGGCGGTCTCGACCATCTCGACCATGAAGGTCGAGCGCCCGCGCGCCAGATCGTCCGAGGCGCCGACGCGGGAGAACAGCCGGTCGACCACGCCGATATGCGCACGCTCGGCGGGTACGAACGACCCCATCTGGGCGAGGATGGCGATCAGCGCGTTCTGGCGCAGGAAGGTCGACTTACCACCCATGTTCGGGCCGGTGAGCAGCCAGATGGCGCCGTTCCTGTCGTTGCCGTCAGGCGACAGCGTACAGTCATTGGCGACGAAGGGGGCTGCCGCCTCGCGCCTCAGCGACTGCTCGACCACCGGGTGGCGCCCACCAAAAATGTCGAAGGCGAGGCTGGCGTCGACCTCGGGCCGACACCACGCCTCGTTCTGGGCGAGCACGGCGAGTGCCGCCGACACGTCGAGCACGGACAGCGCGTCGGCGCCTGACCGGATCGCCTGGGCGTGGGTCACTGCCTCGCCGACCAACTGGTCGAAGGCCTGGAGTTCGATGGTCAGCGCCCGGTCGGCGGCATTGGCGATCTTGGTCTCGAGGCCGGCGAGCTCGGTGGTGGTGAAGCGCATCGCATTCGCCATGGTCTGGCGGTGGATGAAGCGCGCCTTGGCCTCGTCGCTGCCGTTCAGGGCCGTCTGGTTGTTCGCCGTCACCTCGATGTAGTAGCCGAGCACGTTGTTGTGGCGGATCTTGAGCGAGCGGATGCCCGTCTCCTCGATCAGGTCGCGCTCCATGCCGGCGATCACCCGGCGCGACTGGTCGCGCAGCGCCCGCATCTCGTCGAGTTCCGGATGATAGCCGGCGCGGACAAAACCGCCGTCGCGCTTGAGAAGCGGCAGCTCCTCGCCCAGCGCCACGTCGAGATGGTCGGCGAAGCCTGTGGGCAGGGCCGAAATCGCCGCGATCGCCGCCGCCAGCTGCTTCGGCAGGGAAGCACCCGCAAACAGCCCGGCAATGGTGCGTGCCGCCGAGAATCCCGAACGCAGCGCGCCGAGATCGCGCGGCCCGCCGCGGTTGAGCGCCAGCCGCGACAGCGCGCGCGGCATGTCGGCGACGCCCTTCAGGCTGAGCCTGAGCGCATCGGTCAGCCGCGTTTCGCTGGTGAAGAACGACACCGCGTCCAGCCTGGCGCCGATGGCTTCGGGATCTGTCAGCGGCGACATCAGCCGGTCGGCGAGCAGGCGCGCGCCGCCGCCCGTCACCGTACGGTCGATGGCGCGGAACAGCGAGCCGTCGCGGCCGCCCGACAGGGTGCGCAACAATTCGAGATTGGCGCGTGTCGCCGGGTCGATGAACAGCGTGGTGCCCGACTGCTCGCGCTCGGGCCGCGACAAAGGCGGCCGCTCGGCCTTTTGGGTCTTTTCGACATAGGCGATGACGCCGGAGATGGCCGACAGCTCGGCGCGCGAAAACGCGCCAAAACTGTCCGGCGTCGCCACGTCGTAGAAACGGGCGATGCGGCTGGGCGCCGAGGTCGAATCGAACAGGCTCGGCGGCTGCGGGTTGACGATGCGGCCGACCAGATCGAAGCTCGGGCGCAGCTCCTCGTCATGGAAGGCAGGTTCGGCGACGATCAGCTCGCGCGGGTCGACGCGGAAGATGTCGGCCGATAGCCGTTCCGGCGTCGTCTCGGCGACGCGGAAGATGCCGGTCGAGATCTCGATCCAGGCGATCGCCAGGCTGGCTTCGCCCGCGCCCTTGACCCGCCCCAGCGCCATCAGGAAATTTGATTCCTGCGGCGCCAAAAGCTTGTCTTCGGTGATGGTGCCAGGCGTCACCAGCCGCACCACGTCGCGCTTGACCACCGACTTCGAGCCGCGCTTCTTGGCTTCCGCCGGGTCTTCCACCTGCTCGCACACGGCGACCCGGTAGCCTTGCCCGATCAGCTTCTGCAGATAGTCGTCGGCGGCATGGATCGGCACCCCGCACATCGGGATGTCCTGGCCCTGGTGCTTGCCGCGCTTGGTCAGCACAATGCCGAGCGCGCGCGAGGCCTTCTCGGCGTCGTCGAAGAACAGCTCGTAGAAGTCGCCCATGCGATAGAACAGCAGCGAATCCGGGTTCGCCGCCTTGATCTCCATATACTGTTCCATCATCGGCGTCGGCGCGGCATGCACCGGGGCTTCGGCCCGGCTTTCCCCTCCGGCTTCCGCAAAGTCAGCTTCCGCAGCGATTATCGGTCGATCGTTCACGCCTGAACCTTCGAAAAAAGGAAATTCCCTCGTCTGCTTGGCGGTTTACAGCGCCGATGTGTAGCCTTAATCCAAAACGCTCCACAAAAAGAAATTTAAGGGACAGGAACGCTTCTCACCATGGCAACTACCAGGAAACCCGACAATTCCGGTCCCTCCGTCTCCGCTCAGGAAGCGCTCGACTTCCATGCCATGGGCCGCCCGGGCAAGCTCGAGATCAATCCGACCAAGCCGATGGCGACGCAGCGCGACCTCAGCCTCGCCTATTCGCCCGGCGTCGCCGTGCCGGTGAAGGCCATCGCCGAGGATCCCTCACGCGCCTATGACTACACCACCCGCGGCAACATGGTCGCCGTCATCTCCAACGGCACCGCCATCCTCGGCTTGGGCAATCTCGGCGCGCTGGCCTCCAAGCCGGTCATGGAGGGCAAGGCGGTGCTGTTCAAGCGCTTCGCCGACGTCGATTCCATCGACCTCGAGGTCGACACCGAGGACGCCGACGAATTCATCAACTGCGTGCGTTTCCTCGGGCCGTCCTTCGGCGGCATCAACCTCGAGGACATCAAGGCGCCCGAATGCTTCATCATCGAGCAGCGCCTGCGCGAGTTGATGGACATTCCCGTCTTCCATGACGACCAGCACGGCACCGCCATCATCGCCGCCGCCGGCCTGATCAACGCGCTCGAAATCACCGGCCGCGACATGAAGTCGGCCAAGCTGGTCTGCAATGGCGCCGGTTCCGCCGGCATTGCCTGCATCGAGCTGATCAAGTCGATGGGCTTCTCGCCCGAAAACGTCACCCTGTGCGACACCAAGGGCGTGGTTTACCAGGGCCGCACCGAAGGCATGAACCAGTGGAAGTCGGCGCATGCGGTCAAGACCGAGGCGCGTTCGCTGGCCGACGCCATGGACGGTGCCGACATCTTCTTCGGCCTCTCGGCCAAGGGCGCGCTGACACCCGCCATGGTCGCCTCCATGGCCAAGAACCCGATCATCTTCGCCATGGCCAATCCGGATCCGGAGATCACGCCCGAAGAGGTCGCCGAGATCCGCACCGACGCCATCATGGCGACCGGCCGTTCGGATTATCCGAACCAGGTCAACAACGTGCTCGGCTTCCCCTACATTTTTCGCGGGGCGCTCGATGTCAGGGCGACAACCATCAACGACGCCATGAAGGTCGCGGCCGCGACCGCACTGGCGGAACTTGCCCGCCAGGACGTGCCCGACGACGTCGCTGCCGCCTACCAGGGCAACCGGCCGAAATTCGGCCCCAACTACATCATCCCGGTGCCGTTCGACCCGCGCCTGATCTCGGCGATCCCGATCGCTGTCGCCAAGGCCGCCATGGAATCGGGTGTCGCCGGACGGCCGATCCTCGATCTCGACAAATACGCCAACGAGCTCTCCGCCCGCCGCGACCCGATCGCCTCGACCTTGCAGCGCATCTACGACCGCGTCCGGCGCCAGCCCAAGCGCATCGTCTTTGCCGAGGGCGAGGAAGAGCAGGTCATGCGCGCCGCCGTGTCTTATGTGAACCAGAAGCTCGGCACCGCCATCCTTCTCGGCCGCGACGACATCATCAAGGAAAACGCCAGGCAGGCCGGCATCGACCTCAACAAGCCCGGCCTCGAGATCATCAATGCGCGGCTGTCACGCCGCAACGCCATCTATGCCGACTTCCTCTACGAGCGTTTGCAGCGCAAGGGCTACCTTTTGCGCGACTGCCAGCGACTGATCAACAACGACCGCAACCATTTCGCCGCCTGCATGGTCGCCCTTGGTGACGCCGACGGCGTGGTCACGGGCGTCACCCGCAACTACTCGACGGTGCTGGAAGACGTCCGCCGCGTCATCGACGCCAAGCCCGGCCACCGCGTCATCGGCGTGTCGATCGTGCTCGCCCGCGGCCGCACCGTCATCGTCGCCGACACCGCCGTTCACGACATGCCCAATGCCGAGCAGATCGCCGACATCGCCGAGGAAGCCGCCCATTTCGCACGGCGCATGGGCTACGAGCCGCGCGTGGCGATGCTCGCCTACTCGACCTTCGGCCATCCGGCCGGCGAGCGCTCCGAGCGTGTCCAGGAAGCGGTCAAGATCCTCGACAAGCGCCGCGTCGATTTCGAGTATGACGGCGAAATGGCCGCCGACGTCGCCCTCAACCATCGCCTGATGCAGCAGCAATACCCCTTCTGCCGCCTGTCGGGTGCTGCCAACGTGCTGGTCATGCCCGCCTTCCACTCGGCGGCGATCTCGACCAAGATGCTGCAGGAACTCGGCGGCTCCACCGTCATCGGCCCGTTGTTGGTCGGCCTCAACAAGCCGGTCCAGATCGTCTCGCTGAATGCCAAGGACTCAGACATCGTCAACATGGCGGCAATCGCGGCGTATAACGCAGGGACTTGAGAAGCGGTCGGCCCTGAGCGGTAGCTAAGGGCCGATCAATCGACAACGATTTGTCGATTGAAGCGACTCAAGGCCCGGAGCCATAGCGGAGGGCATAGCGCTGCCGCCTTCTTGCCACGTTAGACGGTTGGACGAGGCGCCAAAAGCTGCTGATCTCCCTACTTATGCGGGAAATGCCCGGCAGAGCAGAGGGGGGTGCGAAGGATCGCGGGGGCCGCATCGGCGCTATATGCGCAGGCAAGCCTTATTTGTGTGCCGATCGGGAAGGAGCCGGCGGTTCCGACAGGTGGCTGACGTAGCCTGTTGCCCGGGCCGTCCGAAGGTTCACCTTCGGACGGGGTGCGCGGGACGATGCGATATTGGGGGTACGGCCCCGCTTCCCGAATTTCTCATGAGCAACTGCCAGACCGGAGACGAGGCGTGGCAACGGAGAGGTGCGTGGGACAGCACCCCCCTCTGTCCTGCCGGACATCTCCCCCGCAAGGGGGGAGATTGGCAGCGTCAGGCGGGGCGACCCGTTCTGCGATGGCGACAACTGGGGTGGGGGCAAGTGACTGCTGGTCCCCCGACATGGAGATATCCGGCACGACAGAGGGAGGGAATGAGAGCGGGCAGGTTTCCGCCGCCCCTCATCCGCCTCTGCGGGGCACCTTCTCCCCGTAAACGGGGCGAAGGAAAAGGAGCCCTACAGCAACCCGGCCTGCTCGGCCTCGTGCTTCAAGTTCTGCCGCGGGCGTGGGCCGATCTGCTGGATGACGAGGCCGGCGGCGAGCGAGCCGAGGTCGCCGCAGTCCTTGAGCGAGCGGCCTTGGGTGTAGCCGAACAGAAATCCGGCGGCATAGAGGTCGCCGGCGCCTGTCGTGTCGACCAGTTCGCGGATTTTGGTCGCCTGGATCACCACGGTCTCGTCGCCGCGCACGATGACCGAGCCCTTCTCCGAGCGGGTGACAGCGGCGATCTTGCAGTCCTTGCGGATCAGCGACAGTGCCTCGTCGAACGACGACGTCTCATAGAGCGACTTGATCTCGTGGCTGTTGGCAAAAACGATGTCGACGGTGCCCGAACGCATCAGTTCGAGGAACTCGGCGCGGTAGCGGTCGACGCAGAAGCTGTCCGACAGCGTCATCGACACTTCCCGGCCGGCCGCATGCGCGTGGGCTGCGGTCATGCGGATCGCTTCCTTGGCCAGCGGCGGATCCCACAGATAGCCCTCGAAATAGGTGACCTTGGCCCCACTTGCCTTGTCGGCCTCGACATCGTCCGGCCCGAGCTCGACGCAGGCGCCGAGATAGGTGTTCATCGAACGCTCACCGTCTGGGGTGACGAGGATCATCGAGCGCGCCGTCGGCGGCGTGCCGTCGAGGGCCCCTCCTTCAAGCGGTGTTGTGTCGAAGTCGACGCCCTGGGCGCGGATGTCGTGGGTGAAGACCTCGCCGAGATGGTCGCGGGAAACCTTGCCGAAATAGGCCGAGCGGCCGCCGAAGCTGGCGATGCCGGCAGCGGTGTTGCCGGCCGAGCCGCCCGAGGCCTCGATCGCCGGGCCCATGCGGGAATAGAGCAGTTCGGCGCGCTCGGCGTCGATCAGGTTCATCGCCCCCTTGATGATGCCGTTGTCGGTGAGAAAGGCCTCGTCGCATTGTGCGATGATGTCGACGATGGCGTTGCCGATGCACAGCACGTCATATTGGCTCATCAGGGTCTCCGCGGCGCTTTGGCCGTAAAAAGGGGCCGAGGGGTCGGCAAAACGGATTGCGTTTAGCGGCTCGCGGCCCGTTTGCCTACCGGCAAATTGGAGGCAGCCGCTTGAGGCCGGCCCCGCGGCACCTTATCTCAGCGCGGAAACAGAGAGACGTAACCCCAACATGATCCTCGACGCCGCCCGCATTGCTGCAAGCCAGCTCTTTTCGGCCGAGTTCCGCACGGTGTTTTTGAAGACGCTGGGGCTGACATTGCTTACGCTCGTCGCGCTGTGGTTCGGCATCCGCGAGCTGTTCGACTGGCTGGCCTGGCCATGGATCGACGCCATGCTGCCCGGCCTGCCCGCCTGGACCGGCTGGCTCGGCCTGATCGCCGCGATCATTGCCAGCATAGGCCTGGCGCTGGGGCTCGCTTTGCTGATCGCGCCGGTGACGGCGATCGTCGCCGGCCTGTTTCTGGACGATGTCGCCGAGGTCGTCGAGAAGACCAACTATCCCGCGGAGCGCCCGGGGCAGCCGGTGCCGGCCTTGCGTTCGCTGGTGCTGGCGATCAAGTTCTTCGGCATCGTCATATTGGGCAATTTGTTGGCGCTGCTTCTGATGTTCATCCCCATCGTCAACATCGGCGCCTTCTTCCTGGTCAACGGCTACCTGCTGGGCCGCGAGTTCTTCGAGTTCGCCGCCATGCGCTTCCGCTCCGAGCAGGACGCCAAGGATTTGCGCCGCCGCAACGCCGGCACGGTGTTCATGGCAGGTCTGGTCATCGCGGCCTTCCTCGCCGTGCCGATACTCAACCTGCTCACCCCGCTCTTTGCGGCGGCGATGATGGTGCATCTGCACAAGAGCGTGTCGGCGGCCGAGCGCCGGCCTGAAATGGCGCGGGCGTGAAGATGATAAGGGGCGTTCAGCTCTCGCGGCCGAACATCGCCTGCAGCTTGGCATAGGCGATGCCGTCGCGGGCGAATTCGAACGTGCCCTGGCCCAGCATCTCGCGCGACGCCCGCTCCATCATGCCGAAGGCGTAGGCGGTCAGCTTGGAGCCGAGCGAGATGCGCTTGGCGCCGGCCTCGGCCAGCACCGCGACCGAGAAGCCCGGCACCGCCAGCACGTTGACCGGTTTCGTGACAGAGCTGCACAGCGTCCGGATCATTTCGATGTCGGATATCCCGGGCGCATAAAGCACGTCGGCCCCGGCCTTCTCGAAGGCCTGCAGCCGCTTGATCGTGTCATCGAGATCGGGGCGGTTCCAGAGGAAGTTTTCCGACCGCGCCGTCAGGACGAAGTCACCCTTCAGCGCCCGCGCAGCCTCGGCTGCCGCGGTGACGCGCTCGACGGCATGCGAAAAATCGTAGATCGGCCGGTCAGGCTCGCCGGTGTGGTCCTCGAGCGAGCAGCCGGCAAGGCCTGCTGCCTCGGCGGCAAAGACGGTTTCGCCTGAGCTTTCGGGGCTGTCGCCCTTGCCCTTCTCAAGGTCGGCCGAAACAGGCAGCCCGGTGGCGTGCGCCAGATCGCGGCAGTGGTGGATCATCTCCTCGAAGCCGACATCACCGTCGGGCCGCCCGCGCGAGAAGGCATAGCCGGCGCTGGTCGTCGCCAGCGCATCGAAACCGAAGGAAGCCAGAAGCTTTGATGTGCCGATGTCCCACGGATTGGGAATGATGAAGGCGCCCGGCGCCTCGTGAAGTTTCCGGAAGACCGCGCCCTTGTCCATGTCATCGCCCTCGATCCGAACCGACGGGCAATATTAGACCGGCGCGCCGAAGGGCTCAAACCCTGTTTCAGGCGATCGGGATCAGTCCTGCCAGTTTGCGCATGTCGTCGAACAGCACGGCGCCCGCCGCCTTGAGGCCATCGCAGTCGGAGTGCGGGTCGCGGTGATAGCCGAACACCCGCATGCCGGCGGCACGCCCGGCCTGGGCGCCGGCGACGCTGTCCTCGATGACGATACAGTCGGCTGGGGCAAAGCCCATCGTGCCAGCGGCGTGCAGGAACAGGTCTGGAAACGGCTTGCCGCGCTCGACCATGGTGGCCGAGAACAGCACGTCGTGGAAATAGGGCAGCAGCCCGGTCTGGCCGAGCGTCATATGCATCTTGTTGACCCGTGCCGACGACGCCACGCAATAGGCGATTCCGGCCGTCTGCACGGCGGTGACGAAGGTCTCGACGTGCGGGATCGCCTGGACGCCTGACGCAAACAGCTCCGGCAGCTCGCGGTACCAGCGCTCGACGAAATCGGGGCCGAGGCTGATGCCCGTCGCCTCGACCTCCTTCTGCACCGACACCAGGCTGCGGCCGACGAACTGGCGGCGGCAGTCCTCGTAGCTGACGGGATAACCCGCCTCTGTCAGCCAGGCCGCGAGCCGCTGGTTGGCCAGCGGCTCTGTGTCGACCAGCACGCCGTCGCAGTCGAAGATGACGAGATTCGGCTTGTTCACGCGGTGCCCGTGGAGCCGAAGCCGCCGGCGCCGCGCGACGTGTCGCCGGCAAGCGTGCGCTCCTCGACCCCGGCGCGGGTCACCGATGCGATGACGATCTGGGCGATGCGCATGCCGCGCTCGACATAGAAGTCCTCGTCGCCATGGTTGATCAACAGCACCTTGACCTCGCCGCGATAGTCGCTGTCGATTGTACCCGGCGTGTTGAGGCAGGTGATGCCGTGCTTGAAGGCAAGGCCGGACCGCGGGCGAATTTGACCTTCGAAACCTTCCGGTATTTCGAAGATCAGGCCGGTCGGCACCAAGGCGCGCTTGCCGGGCAGGATCAAAAGCGGCCGGTCATCCGGCACCGCGGCGCGCAGGTCCATGCCGGCGGCACCCGACGTTTCGTAGGACGGCAGGGGCAGCTCGCCCGAATGCGGCAAGCGGACGATCCCGATGACGGGGGCGGAAGAGGTTGCGGCGGTCATGGCGGCGATCCTATGGGACAGCGTCCAGAAGAGGTCAATTCACAAGAGGTCGCACTCAGCGAATTTCCACCGGCACGACAGTCGTTTCGCGGATCTCCTCCATGACGAAGGAGGCCGACACATCCGACAGCGGTACCTTGGCGATGAGGCGCTGGTAGAGACGGTCATACGCTTTCACATCGGCGACGCGGGCACGCAAGACATAGTCGAGATCACCCGACATGCGATAGACGCCGGTGATCTCGGGAAACGATGTCACGCCGGCGCGGAACCTGGCCAGCCATTCGGGGTCGTGGCTCGACGTCCGCACCAGGATGAACACGGAAAGGCCAAGGCCGAGCTTGTCGGCATCGACGAGCGCGACGCGGCCGGTGATGAAGCGCTCATCGTCGAGCCTTTTGACCCGGCGCCAGCAGGCATTGCGCGAGAGACCCACGCGCTCGGACAGGTGGTCGACCGAAAGCGTGCCGTCGCGCTGCAGTTCGGCGAGTATTCTTCGATCAATCGTATCGAGTTCTCCAGACATCTTGGGATAAATGTCCCAAAACTTGGTGAATGGCAAGGACAGATTGGGACCGATGAACCTCTCTCCCGTGCGACGATACTCATGTCAGCCAGGGAGGTTCTCATGTCCGCACGCATCGCAAAGCTGTTCACGGCTCACCCCGAGGCGGTCGACGAGAGCTATTTCGAGCACATGCGTTTTGCCGGCTGGTTCGCCGGTCAGCTGTTCCTGGCAGCGGGCGCGGCACTCATTCACGCTTTGTTACCCTTCCTGTTCGAATCTACTGCCAGCACGATCATCCGCCGGCTGTACGAGCGGACACACAATCGGGGACGTTGAAGCGCATGTGCCGGTGGGCCGCCTATATCGGTGAAGAGGTCTTCCTCGAAGACATCGTGACGGCGCCGTGCCATTCGCTGATCGCACAGAGCCATTGCGCGCAGGAGGCCAAGTCGCCGACCAATGGCGACGGTTTCGGGCTTGCCTGGTATGGTGAGCGGCCGGAGCCGGGCCTCTATCGCGACATCCTGCCGGCCTGGTCGGACCCCAATCTGAAAAGCCTGTGCCGGCAGATCAAGTCGGGCCTGTTTCTCGCCCATGTCCGGGCATCGACCGGCGGCGCCACCAGCCGCGCCAACTGCCACCCCTTCATTTCGGGACGCTGGAGCTTCATGCACAACGGCCAGATCTCGGGCTTCGAGAAGATCCGGCGCCGGCTCGAGGCCAGCATCAACGACGATCTCTACGAGCAGCGCCAGGGCACGACCGATTCCGAGCTGTTTTTCATGCTGATGCTGGAAGAGGGGCTCGACGCTGATCCACAGGGCGCGGTCACCCGTGCCACCGGCCGTGTGGTTGCTGCCGCACATGGCGCCGGCATTGATCCGCAGCTGAAGCTGACTGCCGCTTTCAGTGACGGCACAAGCCTGTTTGCCGTGCGCTTTGCCACCGACGGACATGCGCCGACGCTCTACACGCGCGACGGCGAAACCGGTCGCTGCATCGTCTCCGAACCCTTCGACCGCGAAGGACAGAGCTGGCAGGCGGTGCCGCCGTCGAGTTTCGTCGCCATGACGCCTGATGAAATGACCGTCCGCCCGTTCCAGCCGGCATTGGCGCAACTCGCACTGGCCGGCTGAAACCGGCGGCCTGCAGGCGACGTTTAGGCTGAACGCGATCGACGCCTACGCGCAGACGTGTCCAGACCAATGCGTCGGCACTTGCGCTTTGCCCTATGTCTGCGCGCCTGTCCCCCGTCTCAGTTTGACCGGCCGCTGTCCGATTTGTTCAAGATCGAAGCGGGCCGATGTGTATTTTCCAGGGACATCCGAAGGGATTTCTGCTGCGAGCCTTGGCTTGTTACCGCCGCGTTTGGCGAAGCCTCGAAGACAGCAGATCTCGCCAGTCAACTCACAGCGAGCTTGCACAATGCGCCCGACAACTGCATCTCCCTGCATCACGACCAAACGCGTCGTCGAGACACGCGACTTCTACATCAGGCATTTTGGCGCGCGAGCGGTGTTCGATTGCGGCTGGTTCGTCAGCCTTGAATTTGAGACAGGGCTTTCGCTGCAATTCATGGAGCCGCAGGGAGAACAACCCACATGCGACACGGCGGGCCTGACTTACAATCTCTGCGTCGACGACGTCGATGGCGAGCATCGCGCAATGACGGCCGTGGGGCTGGTGCCTGTCATGCCGATCGAGGACCATCCCTGGGGCGATCGCGGTTTTGCGATCCAGGACCCCAACGGCATCACGCTCTACATCTACTCCAACCGCGAACCATCCCACGAGTTCAGGCAGTTCTATGCGCCACGGATTGACCATGACCTGTGATCGCGTTCTAGCCTTCCTGGACGAGCTGCAGGATCAGCGGGCAGATCACTTCGCTATTGTGTCGCGGCTGCGCGAGATCGTGCTGCAGGCCGGTCCGTCCATCTCCGAGGAGGTCAAATACGGCGGCATCCTGTTTTCGGCGCGTACGCCGTTTTGCGGCGTCTTCTCATATGCCGGTCATGTTACGCTGGAACTCAGCCAAGGTGCGGCTTTGCCGGACACGCACGGCGTGCTTCTGGGGCATGGCAAACTGCGACGCCACATCAAGCTCTTCTCGGTGTCGGACATCGACGACCGGCATGTCACTCACTATGTCGTGCTGGCGCGCCAGACCGCAGACGCCTGAAAGGCGTTAGCCGCGCCGCCGTCAATGATGCGTCAGGGCGCGGTTCATCGGCTCCCAGTACATCTTCGCCCAGCCTTCATCGAGCGCTGCATGCGCCGAGCGTGGGTAACCGGCCTGGTCGAAGGTCAGTCTCGTGCCGGTGCCGTCGGCCTGCAGTTCGAAGCGCACGATCGAATAGGTGCCTTCGGGCCAGACGCGGGAGCGCCAAGCCTGGACGATGCGGCGGTTGGGCACCAGTTCGACATTGCGCGCCTCGATATCGCCGCCGAACATCGAGACTTCGCCGCCCTCATGGGGCGAGATATGGGCCGCCCGGCCACCCGTCATCGCCTGAAAGCGGGCGGAATCGAGCAGCAGTTCATAGATGTTTCTGGGTGAGCCCTTGAGATGCACTTCCTGGTGGATGGTCATGTCGACCTCCTGCAAAGGCGCGATGTGTCCCGCGCGTTGAGAATATTTTCCGCCCGTCCGGCAGTAACGTCAACGGCGGTTTGCGAAGACGAAAGTGCCGCCGTCGAGTGTCTCCTGACAGTGCCTTGGCAGGAGAGGGATTGTAGTTTCGAAGTCCGATTCGTATCTGCGCAACGAGCCCTTCGTCCGAATGGACGCCCAAGGGCCGGCGCGGGGGCGCCATGCAGGACGGAAACAGATGACGGAAGACCAGACGCTAGCCGCCCCGGCACTCAAGGAAATCTTCGATCGCGACCGCCTTCGCCACATTGCCACCGAGACGGCGTCCATCTCGGCTGCTTTCGATGCGGAAAAGTTCATGGCGTTGGCGACCGCCAATCTCGACGATCTCGGCATCATGCAGCGGCTGCGACAGACCGCGACCAGCCTGCACGGCGCCCTGCCGGGCAGCTTCGAGCGTGGCGTCGATGTGCTTTACGAGCTGGCGCCGCGCATCCAGCACAGCTTCGCCTCGATCGTTCTGTCGGAATATGTCGCGCTTTACGGCAAGGGCCATGTCGACCTGTCGATGCAGGCACTGCACTATTTCACCCGCTTTGGTTCGGCCGAATTCGCCATCCGGCATTTCCTGGCCATGGATTTCGATGGCACGCTGAAGGTGATGCGCCGCTGGGCACTCGACGACAACGAGCATGTGCGCCGCCTGGCCAGCGAGGGATCGCGCCCGCGGCTACCGTGGTCGTTCCAGCTCAAGCAGCTGATCAAGGATCCGTCGCCGACGGCACCCATCCTCGAGACGCTGCGCAGCGATCCCAGCCTCTATGTGCGCAAATCCGTAGCCAACCACCTCAACGACATTTCCAAGGACCATCCCGACCGGGTGATCGACCGCATCTCGGCATGGGACATGGACGACAGGAACACTGCCTGGATCGTCAAGCACGCGCTGCGGACGATGATCAAGAAGGGCGATCCCCGCGCACTTGGCGCGATCGGCACGACGGGCAAGCCGATGGTGCGTGTCGACACCTTCGCGGTCCAGCCGGCGGCGATCCTGCTCGGCGGCCGCATCACGCTCAAGGCCAACATCGCCTCGACCGCCGAGACGGCGCAGCAGCTGGTGGTCGACTATGCCGTGCACTACGTCAAGAAAAGCGGCGGCAGCTCGAAGAAAGTGTTCAAGCTCAAGGAGATCAACCTTGCGCCGGGCAGCCAGAAGGAACTCTCGATCAGCCAGGCGGTGCGCGACTTCACCACACGCAAGCACTATCCCGGCCATCACTTGATCGAGCTGATCGTCAATGGCGAGACGGTGGCCGAGGGCGGCTTCGAGCTGAAGGGGTAGAGGCCAGACGTTGACGTCGCACCTCCCCCCCATTTGAGGAGGGAGGACCTGAACATCCTGCATTGCTCCAATTCCTCGACAGGCACGGCCTCGGCTGTTAGAAGCCCGCCATCACAAGGAATCCCCGATGGCTGAAGACATCGAAAAGGCGGTGGCGCGCCGCCGTACGTTCGCGATCATCGCCCACCCTGACGCCGGCAAGACGACGCTGACCGAAAAGCTGCTGTTGTTCGGCGGCGCGATCCAGCTCGCCGGCGAGGTCAAGGCCAAGAAGGACAAGATCCAGACGCGCTCTGACTGGATGAAGATCGAGCGCGAGCGCGGCATTTCGGTCGTCACCTCCGTGATGACCTTCGAATATGGCGACAACGTCTTCAACCTGCTCGACACGCCCGGCCACGAGGACTTCGCCGACGATACCTATAGAACGTTGTCTGCGGTCGACAGTGCTGTCATGGTCATCGACGCGGCCAAGGGTATCGAGCCGCGCACGCTGAAGCTGTTCGAGGTCTGCCGCCTGCGCGACATCCCGATCATCACCTTCGTCAACAAGATGGACCGCGAGGCGCGCAACACCTTCGAGATTCTCGACGAGATCGAAGAGAAGCTGGCGCTCGACACCGCCCCGATCACCTGGCCGATCGGTCAGGGCAAGACCTTCTCCGGCACCTATCACCTCGCCCAGAACGCGGTGCGCCGTGGCGACGCCGAGGCTGAGCGCACGCCGGTGCATGGTCCCGATTCCAACCGCGCCGCCGGCCTGTTGCCGGACAATGAGCGCCCGGCGTTTATCGAGGAACTGGAGCTTGCCCGCGAGGCCTGCCGCCCGTTCGACCTGCAGGCGTTCCGCGAAGGCCATCTGACGCCGGTCTATTTCGGTTCGGCCCTGCGCAATTTCGGCGTCCGCGACCTGATTGAGGCGCTTGGCGACTTCGGCCCCGCGCCTCGGGCTCAGGAGGCCGACACGCGCAAGGTCGAGGCGACGGAAGAGAAGATGACGTCCTTCGTCTTCAAGATCCAGGCCAATATGGACCCGAACCACCGCGACCGTATCGCCTTCGTGCGTGTCTGCTCCGGCGAGCTCAAGCGCGGCATGAAGGCCAAGCTGGTCCGTACCGGCAAGCAGATGAGCCTGTCAGCGCCGCAGTTCTTCTTCGCCCGTTCGCGCATCACCGCCGACGAGGCTTATGCCGGCGACGTCGTCGGCATCCCAAACCACGGCACGTTGCGCATCGGCGACACGCTGACCGAGGGCGAGGACATCCTGTTCCGCGGCGTTCCCAACTTTGCGCCCGAAATCCTGCGCCGCGTCCGCCTCGGCGATGCGATGAAGGCCAAGAAGCTGAAGGAAGCGCTGCACCAGATGGCCGAGGAAGGCGTCGTCCAGCTGTTCCAGCCCGAGGACGGCTCGCCTGCCATCGTCGGCGTCGTCGGTGCGCTGCAGATCGACGTGCTCAAGGAGCGCCTGTCGGTGGAATATACCCTGCCCGTCGATTTCGAGATGGCGCGCTTCTCTGTCTGCCGCTGGATTGATGCCGACGACAAGGCCGACCTGCACCGCTTCATCGAAAGCCATCGCGGCGACATCGCGCGCGATCTCGATAACGACCCGGTGTTCCTCGCTCAGCACGAATTCTCGCTCAATTACGAGGCCGAGCGCTGGAAGATGATCCGCTTCGCCGCGATCAAGGACTATCAGGTCCGCGACAAGGTCGCCTGAACAAGGGTGCCAGGGGCGGATTTGCCGCCCTGCATCTCGTTTCGTCATTCCGTCATGTAAATCGCCTAATGGCATCGCAGTGCCGCCGCCTGCCCGTGGTCCAAGCCATGGGGCGTGACAGGTCAGCACTGGAGATGTTCAATGCGCCGAGCTTGCTGAAAAGGGCCGGCGCCGCCAGGGCGGGGGCACTAGAGCGCCGTGCGTCCGGGTGGACGCACAAAGGACGCTCCAAGGCTTAAAGTGGCGCATCGTGCTTTCCGAAAATCGAGAGCGATTTTCGGGCCGATGCGCGGACATGGAGGAAATGACGTCGCATGATGGTTTCAGCATTGATCGAGCGTGAACTGACCCGCGTTGGCTCTCCTGTCCGCTACGGCGTCTTCGTCGCCGTCGTCGGACCCAGCGGTGCCGGCAAGGACACGCTGATTGCCTATGTCCGAGAGCGCCTGACCGACGACGACCATGTCGAGTTCGCCCGCCGCGTCATCACCCGCCACAGCGACGGCGCGACCGAGGATCACGACACGCTGGCCGACGCCGCCTTCATCGAGGCTGACGCATCGGGCGCCTTTGCGCTGTCCTGGGAGGCGCATGGTTTGCGCTACGGCATTCCAGCTTCCGTCGACGATGCCATTTCGGTCGGCCACGTCGTCGTTGCCAACACCTCGCGCGGGGTCATCCCGGCGCTACGCCAGCGCTACGCCAATGTCGCCGTGGTCGAAATCACCGCAGCACCCGAAATCCTGGCCACCCGGCTTGCCGCGCGCGGCCGTGAATCGCGCGGCGAGGTGCTGGCGAGACTGGCGCGTACCGCTCCGCATGATCTCAGTGGTCCCGGCCATGTGGTGATCGACAACAGCGGCCCGGCTGAAATCGCCGGCGAACGCTTCCTTGCCGTGTTGCGCAAGGCCGTCGCCTTCTCCGACGTATCCGGCATGATATAGGTAAGTAAAGACTTACGTATTTCGCGGATCGATCCGCAGCATGTGGTTGTCCCAGACATGCTCGGGATCGTCGGTCTTTTTGCCGTCGGGATCGACGACAAGGCCGGCGCCCGTGGTGGCGAGGAAACCATCGCGGTCCGGCGCCAACCCGCAAACCTCGACCAGATCGGCATTGGCCACGACCTTGCCCGTCTTGGCCTCGATCATTGCCCAGGCGTTGCCTTGCGGCGAAGAGACGGCGATCAGCCCGGCGTCGCGATTGGCCGCGACCGAGCCGATATAGTTGCGGAAACCGCCGAGGATGTCCTCGGGCATGTCAAGCATTTCCAGCTCCTTGCCGCGCGCGGCTCGGCCGATCAACAGTGGCTTTTCCGTTGCCGGCCCCTCGTGCTGGCAGCCGAACCAGACGGTGCCGTGGGCGTCGATGTCCATATGCCGGATCGACAGTTGGTGAAGCTTTTCCGGCAGTTCGTGTTTCTCGATCAGATCGCCCGAGACGCGGTCGACAAGCACGAAGGACGGCTTCATGGTCGGAATGTTGAGCTTGGCGCGGCCGAAATCCGGATGGGTCTCGATGCCGCCATTGCAGATGGCGAGCGTGCGCCCGTCGCCAAGCAGGATCAGCTCATGCGGGCCGACGCCATGGGTCGGGAATTCGCTGAGGCGGCGGAAGCCGTCGCGCGCGTCATAAACGCCGACCATGCCGGCGGCGTTGTCGAAGTCGTTTTCGGTGACGTAGAGCAGCGCGCCATCGGGCGAGAATACGCCATGGCCGTAATAGTGGCGGCCGGCGATGCTCGGGATGGTCAGCGGCGCGACTTTGCCGGTGTGGTCGAACACCAGCATGAAGGTGCCGGGCTGGCGCGCAAACACCGCCGACTTGCGCGAGACGGGATCGAATGTCACGTCGTGTCCGCGCTCTGGCAGGGTGACGCTGTGCAGGATCTTGCCGGCCTCCGACAGGATCGCCACGCCATACTCGCCGGTCCTGGCCTGGTAAGCTGTGGCGAACATTGCGTCGGTCTCGAGTGCCAGTGCGCGCCTGGCGGGGCAGAGCGAAAGCACGAAGCCTGCTCCAGCTGCCTTGAGGAAATCGCGGCGGTCGAACAGCGGTGTGCGCATTGTCCTGGCTCCTCAGTCGCCGTCGAGCGACGAGAAACCGGCAGTCAGTCCGAGGGCCCCGGAAAGCCTGGTGCCGAACTGCTCCGACAGGCTCGACGTCACCAGCGCGAAATAGCCGAGCTTCTCGCGTTTGGCGGGGTCGGCAAGGGCCGCATCGATCGGGCCGGTGACCGCAGCCGCCGCTGCCTGCGCATTGGTGAATTCGAAGCCGATCGACTCGGCAACCCAACGCTCGTCGGTCGGCACCAGCTCGCCGAATTTCGAAGCGGCGAAAAGCGCTTCCATGCCCGCGATGTTGCCGGCAAGCGAGGCGCCCGTGCCTTGAGAGCGCCAATAAAGCGCCTGCTTCGGCTTGTCGGACGCGGCATTCTTGCCGAAAAAGCCATTGAGGCGCACGTCGCGCACCAGCTCGAGCCCGTTGACATAGACTTCGAGCAGTTCGGTCAGCGCTTCGGTGTCGTCGCGGTAGAGCGGATTGGCAGCACCCGGGTTCTTCCACTGGCTGGCAAAACCCTTGTCGTCGCGCCATGCGGCGTCGACCTCGGCGGCAATGGCCCCGATGTTGCCTGATATCGCCTGGCCATAGGCGCAGCGATAGGCGGCCGAGGTGCCGGAAAGCTCATCGGCGGCGGTGCCGAACAGCACGAATTCCAACGCGCCGAGCCCCTGCATGGCAACGCTCTTCTGGCCGAGCGTGGCTGCGTCGGTGGCGGTGGCATCCTTGTCGGCAAGGGCCGACTGCACCTGCTTCAGCCCGGTTCCCTTGCGGTCTGGCCAGAACAGCAGGCGCTCCAGCCGGTTCTGCTCGGTGATTGGTCCGAAGCGGATGATCTCGATCTCCGACCAGGTCGCCGTGGTTCTGGCGAATGCCGCGCGCGCTGCAGCAAGCGTATCGGAAGACGGTTTTGCACAAAGCGTAACCATAGACTTACTGAGATCGGCAGTCGTGCCGACCAGCCGGCCATAGGCCGGGCGGATGAAACCGTCGATGGCGTCAGTGATCACCTTGGCCGACGCCTCGCTGGCGTAAGCGGCGGTCGACGGCACGAACAGGCAAAAAGCGAGGACAGCAGCCAGGGGACGTCCAGCCATCACAGCGACTCCAGGAACTTGATCAACGCATCGCGGTCCTGCGGCGGCAGCGCGGCAAAGTGGTCTCGTGACTTCTGGCCTTCGCCACCATGCCAAAGGATCGCCTCGGCCAGATTGCGGGCCCGACCATCGTGCAGGAAGAAGGTATGGCCGTTGACCGTCTTGGTCAGGCCGATGCCCCACAGCGGCGGCGTGCGCCATTCGTTACCGCTGGCGTCGCCGACCTGCTGGCCGTCGCCGAGTTCGTCGCCCATGTCGTGCAGCAGGAAGTCGGAATAGGGCCAGATCAGCTGGAATTTCTGCGCCTTGTTGGGCGCATCGCGGCGCGTGACGAATTTCGGCATGTGGCAGGACGCGCAGCCGGCCTCGTAGAACATCTGCTTGCCGCGCAGCACTTGGCGGTCGTCGATGTCGCGCCGAGCCGGGACGGCCAGGTTCTGCGAATAGAAGGTGACCAGATCCATGATCGGGTCGGGGGCTTCGCTGCTGCCGAGCCGCTCCTGCACGCCATTGGGCTTCTCGAGACACGCCGTCTGGGCGTCGGTGCAGTCGCCCCAGTGCCTGGGCACGTCGGGCGTCGAGATGCCGATGTCGCCGGCAAAGGCATCGGCCGATTGCTGGCGGATCGACGGCGCCGACGCCTTCCAGCCGAAGCGGCCGAGCGTCAGCTCGCCTGATTTGTGGTCGCGCACGATGGAGGCCTTGCCCGAAATGCCGTCGCCGTCCTTGTCGTCGGGATCGGCATTGGCAAGGATGTCGGCGGGATGGATCTGCTCGACGAGGCCCAGGCCGATCATCGGCGGCGTGATGCGTGGCGACAATGTCGTCTTCGGGTCCATCGCACCATAACCGAGGTCGGTCACCGAATAGATCGGCCAGCGCAGCGTCGTCATGGTGTCGGAAAGCTGGACCGGAAACTGCTGGTAGGAAATCACCATCCGGCCTTCGCTCTTGAGGCCGGGCACGGCAAGATCCTGGAACTGGCCGCCATAGGTGGGATCGGGGAAGTTCAGCACCTTGCGCTCGACGATCGCGGTTTTTTCTTCCGCCGTTTCGGCCGTGCGGGCGAGCCTCAGGAACATCGAGGTGGCGTCGGAATTGCCTTCCGGCGGATGGCCGCGGCCGTCCTTGACGTGGCAGCTCTGGCAGGCGCGGGCGTTGAACAGCGGCCCCAGCCCGTCGGAGGCCTGGGTCGACGACGGCGACGACACCCATAGCTTGCGGAACATGCCGTTGCCGAGCTTGAAGGTGCCTTCTTCCTCGAAGGTGATGTTGGCCGAGGATTGCGAGAACGCATCCTGGTTGACGCGCTTTTCCGAAGTACCGGCTCCGCCCTGCATGCGCTCGAACTGTTCGGGTTTGCTGAAGTCGGTGGTCGGCCGGACGATCTTGTCGACGCGCGCCTTGTCCTTGGGCGTCAGGTCGGTGCGCTCGGTGGTCAGGCCGGCGGGAACCGCTTCGCCTGAAATCACCACCGTTGCCGGCAGGGCCGCTATCAGGCCAGCCAACAGCAGGAGGCGAAGCGCTGTCGCGCTCCGCTGTCGTTTTATCTTGTCGTCGGGAAACTTGCCGGTACGTGCGCGGCGCGTGGTCAGAAAAGTGCGCCGCATTCCGGCATGTCCTATTCGGCCTTGTCAGCTGGCTCGGCGTTGAGCTGGCCGTACTTCTCGTCGCCGATCTCGGCGAGCAACTGCAACTGCGTCTCGAGGAAGTCGATGTGACCTTCCTCATCGGCGAGCAGTTCCTCGAAGAGCTTCATCGATACGTAGTCGCCATGCTGCGAGCAGATATCCCTGGATTTCTTGTAGGAAGTGCGGGCGTCATACTCTCCGGCGAGATCGCTCTCGAGCACTTCCTTGAGGTTCTGGCCGATACGCAGCGGCGAGATGGACTGCAGGTTGGGATGACCTTCGAGGAAGATGATGCGCGCGATCAGCTTGTCGGCGTGGTGCATCTCCTCGATCGATTCCTCACGCTCCTTCTTGGCGAGCTTGCCGTAACCCCAGTCTTCAAGCAGGCGGTAATGCACCCAATACTGGTTGACGGCGCCGAGCTCGAGGAAAAGCGCCTCGTTAAGCCGCTCGATGACCTGTTTTTCGCCCTTCATTTGCCTTGCTCCCAAATTGAACGCGCAACTCTCTGACGCGGTCCAGGTGTGAAACGACATCCACCTCGCCCGATTCCGAACGAGCATGATAAGCTTCGGTGATCCGAATTATCGTTTCGACCACATTTGGGAAGCAGCCGCAACAACGTCCGCGCTTCTGCAGCGTATGATAGACCTTCGCGGGCACGATCAGTGTCCACGGGTCCCGATCCAAAAGCTCGACGATTGTGTCTTCGATCTCCTTTTGGGTAATCAGATTGCAATGGCAGATAAGCATGGTTTCGAACGACCGTGGCTGACGGCGCGCTCCCTTTGGCGCGCCGTTTGGCTAGAGAAATTTAGGCGCGGCAAGCCCTCACTGGAAGACCTTGTCAGGCGAATCGAGGCTGTCCGAACCCTCGAATGCGATGGCGTCGAGCTTGAGCGCGGCAACCGCACGCTCGATCGACTTGGTCTGGTCGACCAGCGCGTCGATGGCCGCCTGCACCGTGGCGTTGCCTTCGGTGTTGCTTTCGCCGATCTGCTGGTCATAGGCCTCGCCGCCGACGGCGCGGGCCTGGATCGCTTCCATCTTGGCGACCGTGGTGTCGAGCTTGCCGCTGAGCTCGGTATCGAGCCCTGCGTCCGCTTCCTTGACCATGTCGGAGACCGACGGGCCCTCGACGGTCGAGCCGTCGATCCGCTTGTAGCTGCCGTGATAGGCGTTGCGGATGCCGACGGCGTCATAGAGATGCGAGATATGGGTGTTGTCGGAGAAGCAGTCATGCTCCTCTTCCGGATCGTGGAGCAAAAGGCCGAGCTTCATGCGTTCGCCGGCCAATTCGCCGTAGGACAACGAGCCCATGCCGGTCAGGATGGTCGAAATGCCAGCCTTGGCGTCGCCGTCGAGAAGCGCCTTGCGGGCCGCGCCGTCGGCCTTCCAGTTGCTGACCATCTCCTCGAGATCGGCGACGAGCAGGTCGGAAGCGGCGTTCAGATACTGGCCGCGGCGGTCGCAATTGCCGCCGGTGCAATTGGCGGTGTCATAGTCGGTGTAGGGACGGTTGCCGGCGCCTGCTCCGGTGCCGTTCAAATCCTGGCCCCAGAGCAGGAACTCGATGGCATGATAGCCGCTGGCGACGTTGGCCTCGATGCCACCGGCTTCCTGCAGCGTGCCGGCCAGCAACTCGGGCGTGATCTTGGAGGCATCGACCTTCTGGCCGTTGATCTCGATCGACGGGTTGGCGATGACGTTGGCGGTGTAGAGCGAGTTCTCGTCGGACTCGGTGCCATAGCCCTTGTCGACATAGTCGATCAGGCCTTCATCCAGCGGCCATGCGTTGACGCGGCCTTCCCAGTCGTCGACGATCGCGTTGCCGAAGCGGTAGACTTCCGTCTGCTGGTAGGGGATGCGGGCAGCCTTCCAGGCTTCGCGCGCTGCCTTCAGCGTCTCGTCCGACGGCTTGGCGATCAGCGCTTCGATGGCTGTGTCGAGTGCCTTGGCTGATGTCAGCGAGTCTTCGTATTTGGCAAGCGCAATGTCGGAATAGGTGGTGAGAACGGCCTTGGCGTCGGTTGCGGCCTTGGCCGGCAGCACGAAGATCGCGGCGGTCAGCGCGGTCGTCGCGGCAATGGCGGCGAGCCTGCCGTAGTGACGGTTGCGCGAGATGGATGCAGGCATGGTCTCTCCTCAGTGAACCAGTTGGCGCCGGCAAGCGCCTGGAAATCGTGTGCCGTCAGCATTTCTTGCTGGATCGGCGGCATGGCATCGAAAGAAAGCTCAGGGGCGATCCGGCCTCGGATATGCGCGTGGTTCGAGGCCCTGATAGGGCGCAGCGCGACCAAGCTGCAAACAGCCGCGCCATGGCGCGGTTCGACGAAGGCAGGCACCCAGATAGCTCCAATCGAAAGGGTTAAAGGCCCAGACATCAAAGACAGGCGCTGTAAAGCACGACTTCATAAAAGCCGAGCGCCATCAAAAGTCAACGCAATTTCGGCTAAAAGCGTAGCGGTATCAATAGTTTGGAATGATTCTAAACTGTTTCTGTCCAGTTTTTTGCAGAGCTTCTTGAGGCCAAGCCGTTGATTTGTCGAGACATGGCGCGGGACCTGCCGAGCAGCACCCGGCACCCGCTGCGACATCAGGTAGCGCCACGACGCGGGATGATCAGGGGGCCACGCCTGGCACTATCTGGCCCGCCTGTACGATATGAAATCCTGCCTGTCGGCCATGAAATCACGTCATGACCCCTTGCGGCGGGAGCCCCTAGCGGTCATTTCGGTAGAGGTTTCCGGTGTTGCAGAGGCGAGCATGAAGAACGGTGTGGTGATTGTCGGGGCCGGCCATGCCGGCGTGCAGGCTGCAGCCAGCCTTCGCGAGGAGGGCTACGATGGGCCGGTCATTCTGCTCGGCGACGAGAAGGAGCTGCCCTACCACAAGCCGCCGCTGTCCAAGACCTTCATCAAGGATGCTGCCGCCCAACCGCAGCCCTTGCGCGGCGAGGTGTTTTACACCGGCCACACCATCGACTTCCGGCCCGGAACCCTGGTCGAACGCATCGATGCCGCGGCGCGCCGGCTCGAACTCGCCGGCGGCGGTGACCTTGCCTATGACCAGTTGATCCTTGCCACGGGTTCGCGCCCGCGCTTGCTGCCGCTGCCGGGGGCCCATCTTGCAGGCGTGCTGTCGCTTCGCTCTGTGGCCGATGCCCGGCTGATCCGCGAGCAGAGCGCTGCCTGCGAGGAAGTCGTCGTCATCGGCGGCGGCTTCATCGGCCTGGAGATCGCCGCCACGCTCGCCGCCGGCGGCCGCAAGGTGACGGTGATCGAGGCGCTCGACCGCCTGCTCGGCCGCGCCGTGGCACCCCTGATCGCCGAACATGTGCGCCAGCGCCTGACGGCATCGGGTGTCCGCATCCTGCTCAAGACCACCATCGAGCGCATCGAAGGTGAGGACGGCCATGTCGCGAGCGTGCTGACCTCTTCCGGCGAGCATCTGCCAGCGAAGATGGTGATAACAGGCATCGGCGTCGTGCCCAATGTCGAACTGGCCGAGACGGCGGGGCTGGCGATCGCCAACGGCATCCGCATCGACACGGCCATGCGCAGCTCGGTCGAGAACATTCTCGCCATCGGCGACAACGCCAGCTACCGCCACTGGCAGACCGGCAGCGACGTGCGCCTGGAATCGGTGCAGAACGCCACTGACCAGGCCAAGCTCGCCGCCCGCACGGTTCTTGGCCATCCCGGTGACTACGTCGCCGTACCGTGGTTCTGGTCCGACATTGGCGACATGAAGTTGCAGATGGTTGGCCTGACCGCCGGCAGCGACCGCCAGATCCTGTCGGGCGATCCGGCCGAGAACCGCTTCTCGGTGTTCCATTTCATCGGCGACCGCCTTGTCGCCATCGAATCTGTCAATCGTCCCGCCGACCACATGCTCGGCCGCAAGATGCTCGGCCTCGGCTTCTCGCCGACGACGGAGCAGGTGGCGGGTGGGGCCGAGGCGCTCAAGGCTGCACTGGCGGCGCTGCCGGCGGGGTAATCGCTCGAGAACCCCGCTGGCAAGCCAATCGACCCGTGGATTTGAGGACCCGCGCTAGCCTGAGACTGCTGCTGTTGTGGCGGATGTCGGTGCTTGGCTGCCTTGCAGGCGGCGCGCCGGTTCCGTCTGGTGGAGATAGACGGCGAGCGTATCCCATGGCGGCATGATGGACAGCTGCGACAGGATGCGGCCGACCTCGCCGCGGTGATAGCCGCCGTGCAGGATGACATGGCCCAGCATTTCTTCCCGCGACATGCATCCCTTGTCGCCGTCGGTGAACATGAATGCCAACCGCTCGGTCAGTCGGCCTGATGGTACATGCGCGACATAGTCGAGATACCACCGGTCCGAGTCAGTGACGGCCGACCGCAAGTCCGCAAGGGCCGGTGTTTGCGCGACATTGTCCGAGGTGTAATGGTGCGTCTCGCCGCTCAGATGCGCGGCAAAAATCCGGGCGACGACATGGCAATGGCTGATCAGCCGCAACGCCCTGGCCAGCTCCGCCCCCTGCCGCTCCGGGTCGAGTTCTTCGAGCTTGCCGAACAGATCTGCATTGGCCCAGGTGTGATAGCCGAACAGGGTGTGCAGAAGACCGCTCATCGCGAGGCTCCTTTTGTCTGTGTGCAAATGTGAGTAACGTCCTGATGATCGTCCGGAGCAGCCCAAGTGTCTACTCGCATTGCGAAATCGAACTCCCCGATGCGCAAGCTGCCGCGGCAGGGCCGTTCGCAAGCGACCGTCGAGGCGATCATCGAGGCCGGGGCTCACATTCTGGGCGAGAAGGGCTGGGACGACTTTAGCACCAACAAGGTTGCCGAACTGGCGGGTGTGAGCATCGGATCGCTCTACCAGTATTTTCCCGACAAGCAGTCGCTGGTCGAGGCCATTCGGCGCCGCCATCTCGACGATTGCCTTGCCGTCATGCGCGGGTCGCTGCGCGAGGGAAAGGCTGTCGAGCAATTTGCCGAGGATCTCGTGCGCGACATGTTCGCGGCGCACAGCATCAATCCGGGGCTGCATCGCAAGCTTCTCGACGAGGCTCAGAGCTCCGAGAGCATGAGGGATCCCAACAGCGCTTTCGAAGCCGAGTATCTCGGTCACTACACCGCCGCTGTCGCCGCTTATCGGACCTCGCGATCGGGGGCGAATGAGCGGGTTGCCGGTATGGTCCTTTCCGACCTGATGGACGGCGTGGTTCACAACGCCGCCCGTCGCGGCTTGCTCGGCTCCGAGGAGCTGAAACAAGAGCTGATCCGGCTGGTGCGGGCCTATCTCACAGTTGCGGACTGAACGGCGGCTCCGGCACCATTCATGTGATGCCGGAGGAGACCTGTTGCATCGGCAAGCAGCTTATGTCCGCACTTCCCGGATCGACGCCTCCAGAATATCGAGCGCCTCGGTCAGGACGTCGTCCTGGATGGTGATTGGCGCGAGGAAACGGATGACGTTGCCGTGGACGCCGCAGGTGAGCAGGATCAGGCCCTTGTCGAGCGCCTTGAGCCTGACGGCGTTGGCGAAGTCGGCCGAGGGCAGCTTGGTCTTTGCGTCGTTGAACTCGACAGCATTCATGAAGCCGAGACCGCGGATGTCTGATATCTCCGGCACGTCGTCGCGCAAGGATTCCAGCCGCTGCTTGAGCCGCGCGCCGAGCTGATTGGCGCGGTCGCAGAGTTTTTCGTCCTCGATGACGTCGAGCACCGCATGCGCTGCCGCAACGCCGATCGGACTGCCGCCATAGGTGCCGCCGAGGCCGCCCGGATTGGGCGCGTCCATCAGTTCGGCCCGGCCGGTGACGGCAGCGAGCGGGAAGCCGCCGGCGAGGCTTTTCGCCATCGTCATCAGGTCGGGAGCGACGTCGTGATGGTCCATGGCGAACATCTTGCCGGTGCGCGCAAAGCCGGTCTGAACCTCGTCGGCGATCAAGAGCATGCCGTGCTGGTCGCAGATCTTGCGCAGCGCCGTCATGAAGTCGCGCGGCACCTCGTAGAAGCCGCCTTCGCCCTGCACCGGCTCGATGATGATGGCCGCCACCCGCGCCGGGTCGACATCGGCCTTGAACAGCCGGTCGAGCGCCGCCAGCGCATCGGCCGTGGTGACGCCATGCAGCGGCACCGGGAAGGGCGCATGGAACACATCGGCCGGCATGGCGCCGAAGCCTGCCTTGTAGGGCTGCACCTTTCCGGTCAGCGCCATGCCCATGAATGTGCGGCCGTGGAAGCCGCCGGCAAAGGCGATGACGGCCTGGCGGCCGGTGGCGTTGCGGGCGATCTTGACGGCGTTCTCGACCGCTTCGGCGCCTGTCGTGACGAAGATCGTGCGCTTGTCGCCCTTCATCGGCGCGATCGCGTTCAGCCTTTCGCCGAGCCTGACATAGCTTTCATAGGGCACGACCTGGTGGCAGGTATGGGTGAAGCGGTCGAGCTGTGCCTTGACCGCCTCGATGACGCGCGGGTGGCGATGGCCGGTGTTGACGACGGCGATGCCGGAAGAGAAGTCGATGTAGCGGCGGCCTTCGACATCCCAGATCTCGGAGTTCTCGGCGCGGTCGGCATAGACCTGCGTCGTCATACCGACGCCGCGGGCAATGGTCTGCATCTTGCGCTGTGAAATTTCGGCGTTTTTCATCGGTGATCCTCCAACCTCGCCGGCACCTTGCAGGCGCCAAACCGGCGTCATATCTGCACCTCTCCCGGTTTTTCACAAGCCGTCACGGTGATCGCAGGCATTGGTCCTCGCCGACGGCAAAAAAAGTTGCCGACGCCTTGTCGGAATTGCACATTCTCGCGCGTCCTAGTCATGAAGGAACTGAAAAGATGCTCTACGCCATCCTTTGCTACAACAACGAAGACGTCGTCTGCGCCTGGTCCAAGGAGCAGGACGACGAGGTGATGGCGCGCCTGCAGGTGGTCACCGGCAAGCTGCGCGACCAGGGCAGGCTCGGGCCGGTGGCCCGGCTGATGCCGACGACGGCTGCCACCACCCTGCGCAAGACCAGGGACGAACCATTGGTCATCGACGGGCCCTTTGCCGAAACCAAGGAGCAGTTCCTCGGTTTCTATGTCGTCGATTGCGAGACGCTCGACGATGCCGTGGCCGTGGCCAAGGACCTGGCGGAAGCCAATCCTGGCGGCGGCTCTTACGAACTGCGCCCGATAGGCGCATTTTTCCCCGGAAAAGAGGCAGCATGACCGACCCGGCCTGGATCAACACGGCACTTTCTTCCGCCCGGCCGCAGGCCGTGGCAGCCTTGCTTCGCTATTTCCGCAACCTCGACACGGCGGAAGAAGCGTTCCAGGAGGCCTGCCTGCGCGCCTTGCGCACATGGCCGGAGAAGGGACCGCCGCGTGATCCGGCCGCCTGGCTGATCTTCGTCGGCCGCAATTCCGGCATCGATGCTGCCCGCCGCCAGAGCAAGCAGGCGCCGCTGCCGGCCGAAGAGCTGGTGTCCGACCTCGAGGACGCCGAGGCCGACATCGCCGAACGGCTCGACGGCCAGCACTATCGCGACGACATCCTGCGCCTGCTGTTCATCTGCTGCCATCCCGATCTGCCGGCGACGCAGCAGGTGGCGCTCGCCCTGCGCATCGTTTCCGGCCTGTCGGTCAAGCAGATCGCCCGCGCCTTCCTCGTCGGCGAAAGCGCCATGGAACAACGCATCACCCGCGCCAAGGCGCGCATCGCCAATGCCGACGTGCCGTTCGAGGCGCCTGGCCCGGTGGAGCGCTCGGAGCGCGTCGCGGCCGTACTTGCCATGGTCTATCTCGTCTTCAACGAAGGCTATTCCGCCGGTGCCACCGAGATCGCCAACCGCGCGCCGCTGTGCGAGGAAGCGATCAGGCTGGCGCGGCTGTTGCTGCGCCTGTTCCAGACCGAGCCCGAGGTGATGGGCCTGACCGCGCTGCTTTTGCTCCAGCATGCCCGCGCTGCCGCCCGCTTCAATGCCGAGGGCGAGCTCGTGCTGATGGAGGATCAGGACCGCACGCTGTGGAACAAGGCGCTGATCGACGAAGGCCTGGCGTTGATCGACAAGGCGATGCGCCACCGTCGACCCGGCCCCTACCAGATCCAGTCGGCGATCGCAGCACTCCATGCCCGCGCCGCCCGGCCCGAGGATACCGACTGGGCCGAGATCGACCTGCTTTATTCGGTGCTGGAATCGATGACGCCGTCGCCTGTCGTCACGCTCAATCGCGCGGTTGCTTTTGCCAAGCTGCGCGGACCTGAGGCGGCGCTGAAGCTGATCGAGCCGCTGGCGACGAAGCTGTCGGGCTACTTCCACTTCTTCGGTGTGAGGGGTGGGTTGCTGATGCAGCTCGGCCGCACCGACGAAGCGCGCGAAGCCTTCGACAGGGCGATCGCACTGGCCAACACCGCAGCTGAAGCCGCCCACATCCGCATGCATCTCGATCGGCTCTCAGTGCCGTCGCCGGCAGCGAAGCCGAATGCCAAGGCGCCAAGCCGTCAGCTGCATTAGTCGCGCGGGTCCAAGTATCCACGCGCGATGTCGATGCCGCGCGCCAGCACCCTCAGCCCATCACAGCAGACAACCCTCTCCCCCGTTACGGGGAGAAGGTTGCGTCAGATTCGGCTAGGACCCGCGCAGCCAGTACGGGAAGTGCCTATCTTCCCCCTGTTCGGGAGACGGAGGCAGCGGCGTCTTCTTGTCGGCCGGAACGTCCACGACCTTGCGATAGAGGTGCCAGGTCGCGTGACCGAGCACCGGAATGACGACGGCGAGGCCAGCCAGGAATGGCAGCGACCCGATCAGCAGCGCGACGGCGACGATCAGGCCCCACAGAAGCATTGGCACTGGATTGTCCCGCACCGCCCGTGCCGAGGTCTCGATCGCGGCATAGGCACCGACATCGGCGTCGAGCAGCAGCGGAAAGGCGACGACGGTGGTGCAGAGCACGACCAGGGCGAACAGGAAGCCGATCAGATTGCCGAGGAAAATCAACGTCCAGCCGCGCTGGGTGGTGAAGAGATCGCTGAAGAACGCTGCCATCGACAGCGGGGCGTCGGCTCCATAAAGCCAGCTGTAGAGCGCCTGCGCGACAAACAGCCAGGCGACGAACAGCGCGAGCAGCATGATGCCGATGGCCACCATTGCCGGGATGGCCGGCGAATGCCTGACATCGAAGGCATGCCTCCAGGAGGTGTCGAGGCCCTGCTCACGCCTTCGGCTGATCTCGTAGAGGCCGATGCCGAAGAAGGGACCCAGTAAGGCAAAGCCGGACATCAGCGGGAAAATGAGCTGCAGGGCGTTGCCGCCCGACGTCCACGTGATCAGGAACACCCCGACGATCGGGTAGATCAGGCACAGGAAAACGTAATGCGACGGCTTGTCCCAAAAGTCGTCCAAGCCACGTCGCAGCGCGTCGAACACATCAGCGACCGTTATCCGCCGTATGGCGGGATGCTCGATCGTATTGGTGGCGCCTGCGTACACATGGAAACTTGCCATGACCACTCCTCCGTTGGGGTGGGTCGCGGCCTGCGCTTGGCATGAGTGGTCACGCCAAACCGCGACCTTCACCTGGACAAATCATAGCGTGCTTCGAGAGATTTGACGACCCTGCGCGACCGTGCAGCTGATGGCTCACGCAAAGGTCATCGAACAAGGAGGCTTTGCCCGCAGCCGAAGCGGTCCAGGCAGAGTGCGTGGAGGCGTTCTGGCGTCAGCTGCAATAGCGGCGCGGAAAGGTCGAGATCGCCCGCGCGGCGATGTCGGTGCCGCGCGCCAGAGCTTCGGCAAGCGTCCGGCCCTTGGCGAGCGCCGCGAGGAAGGCAGCGTTGAAGGTGTCGCCGGCGCCGACGGTGTCGATCACCTGGACCTTCGGCGATGCGGCGTGGAAATGTGCCCCGCCGGCATAGGCATGCGCGCCTTTGGCTCCGTCCTTGATGACGAGCGTATGCGAAGGGCCGATACGCCCGGCCAGAAGCTCGGCCGCGCCTTCGAGATCGTCCATGCCGGCAAGTCCCTTGGCTTCCTCGGCATTGATCAGCGACACGTCGGCAGCGGCAATCCATTCGCCCAGACGCTGCATGTTGGTCGCGCTCCAGCCGGCGGGTGGCCAGCCCGGATCGATCGCCGTGCGCCAGCCTCTGGTCGCAAGCGCCGCCAGAAGCTTGATGGTGCCTGCCTCGATGGCGGGCATCAGGAAGCCGCCCGAGATCAACGCGAAGGCGTATTCGCCTGGCGCCCCGGGCAGGCGTTCAACAAGGTCGTCGAGGCTGGCGCGCTGCAAATGTCCGGGCGTGGTGAAAAACACCCGGTCGCCACCCTTGTGGACGATGCCGACGGTGAGCGTCGTCTCGCAGGGTTCGACGATCCATTCGGTCGATGGCTGGTCGAACTGGCCGCTTAGCCACGCGCCGTTCGAGTCGTTGCCGACCGAGGCGATCATGCGGTGTGCGACCTGCATGCCTGACAGCGCCAGCGCGGTGTTGCCGGCTGAGCCGCCCGGCCGCATCTCCGAGCGGTCGACCATCACTTCGGTGCCGACGGCAGGCCAGCCGTCGACCTCGCCGAGCACGAGGTCGACATTGACATTGCCGAGAACCAGCAGCGGCGGAACGGTCATGGGATGGCCTGTGATGCAAGAGAACGGCCACACACATGGCGCGGCCGCCGAATGGTCTGGTCAGGCACCAATGCGGGCCACGACCGGGACATAGTTTTCGAGTTCCGGAGCCGGGAAGCTGACCGAACCGGAAATCTCCGCCGAGCGGTAGAGCCCCATCAGGATCTCGACCACGGCGAGCCCGTCATGGAAGGTTTCCATCGGCGTCTCGCCCTTGCGGAAGCACTCGACCATGTGTCGGTTCTCGTCGGTGTAGCCATAGACGCCCGCTTCGTCTTCCAGCACCGGCATCAGACCCTGTTCGGCATTCTGCTTCTCGACAAGGTCCTCGCCTTCTTCGCCCTTGACCTCGCGCGACATGAAGATCTTGAGGCCGGTGTTGAGCGAGTTGAACTCCATCGCGTATTCGGGCCCGAGCAGTTCGAGCTGGATGCGCAGGCCGGCGCCGACATAGGCCCACGAGGTCGTCGCCTCGATCACCAGTTCGTTGCCGTCCTCATCCTCGAGCAGGATGGTGCCGCGGGCGAAATCCTCCGACGGGCGGTTGCGGTAGTCGACATCGGTGCCGAAGCGCTTGCGCAGTTGGTCGGCATAATTGGGCCGCGTCCATTTGAGGTTGGCGACGGTGCCGCTGACCTGCTTGATGGTCAGCGACTTGCGCGGGGCACCCGGCTTGGTCAGCAGATGGCGGGCGACCTCGACGCTGTGGCACATCATGTCGGACAGCACGCCGCCGCCCTGCTTGTCGCCCTGCCAGAACCATGGCTCGTGCGGACCGGAATGCTCTTCGGCCGCGCGCGCCAGATAGGGCCGGCCGGTGGCCGAGGCGGCGCGGCGCCAGATAATGTCCTTGCCGCGGATGACCGGCGTGCAGAACACCTGGTTTTCAAGATAGCCGTGATTGAGGCCGGCGTCCTCAGCCAGGCGCAGCATCTCGCGCGCCTCGGCGATGGTCCGCGCCAGCGGCTTTTCGCAGGCAACCGCAATCACCTTGCTGCGGCCGGCCTTCACCTCGGCATGCAATGTGTGCATCACGTCGAGGCGGGTGTAGTTGGGTGACAGGATCCAGATCGCGTCGACATTGTCGGCGTTGACGAGCGATTCCAGGCTGTCGTGGCTGGTGCAGTCGCCCAAGCCGAGTTCGGCGACGCGGCTGGCGAAGCGGGCGCGGTTCTCGGCCTTGCGGCTGAACACGCCGGTAACATCGACATTGCGCACGCCGAGCATGCCCTTGAGGTGGAATTCCGCGATGAAGCCGCTTCCGACGAAGCCGACGCGCAGCCGCTGTATGGGCAATCCGGTCATGTGAGGTCCCCTAGACTGAAATCATTTCGGCGCCGGCGCCGTGGTGCCGCGGACCTTGAGCGTTGTCGGCAGCATCACCGGCTTGCGCGGCGTGGCACCGCCCGACAGCAGGTCGAGCAGCATGGTCATGGCGGCGCGGCCGATGTCGGTGCGCGGCTGGCTGACTGTCGTCAGCGGCGGATAGAAGGCTTCGCTCAGGAACAGGTCGTCGAAGCCGACGACTGAGACCTGGCCGGGCACGTCGAGGCCGAGCTTGCGCAATTCGTGGATCACGCCGAAGGCCATTTCGTCGTTGGCGACGAAGATCGCCGTCGGCGGCTCGGGCAGTTCGAACAGCGCCCGGCACAGGCGCTGGCCGGTGTGCAGCAGATAGTCACCGCGCTGCTCGTAGCCGTCCGGGATGGCGAGGCCTGCGGCCTGCATTGCAGCGCGATAGCCGTCGCGGCGGTCGACGCTCATGATCTCCGGCACTGGGCCGGAGACATGGGCAATGCGCCTGTGGCCAAGGCCGATCAGATGCTCGACGGCGTTGCGGGCGGCCGCCGCGTTGTCGATCATCACATGCGGGAAGCCGGCGTCCTGGATCTCCTCCAGCGCCACCACGATCGGCGCGCCGCCTTCGACCGAGGCGACAAAACCCTCGCGCCGGGGCAGCTTGCCGGTCATCAGGATCATGCCGTCGGCATGGCCGTCGCGCAGCATGTCGAAATACTCGATTTCGCGGTCGGAGTCGTTTTCGGTGTTGCCCATCAGCACCGAATAGCCGGCGGCGCGGGCGGTCGCTTCGACACCCTTGAGGATCTCGAGGTAGAACGGGTTGCCGACGTCGCGCACCACCATCAGCACCGCCATCGCCTTCTGCGTGCGCAGGTTGCGGGCGCTGACATTGGGCCGGTAATTCATCTCGCGCGCCATGTCGCGAATGCGGCTCAGCGTCGGCTCGGCGACGAGGCCGCTGTCCGAAAGCGCGCGCGACACTGTGGCTGCGGAAACGCCCAGCCGCTCGGCGATGTCCTTGATCTTGGGTCGCTCGTTCATGCGCGCATCGCCCTGCCACGGCCGTAGAAGAGCATCAGGATCAGCAAGGTCGCGCCGAACACCATCTGCCGCCCGGATTCATCGATATGCACTGTCGTCAGGATGCTCTGGAGAACGACCAGCAGCACGGCACCCGCCATCGTGCCCGTGTAGCCGCCCTTGCCGCCCGACAGCGGTGTGCCGCCGAACACCACCGCAATGATCGAAGGCAGCATGTACTGCTCGCCGACATTGGCGAAGGACGAGCCGGAATAACCGATCAGGCACATGCCGGCGACCGCGGCGAAGGCGCCCGACAGCATGAACAGGGCGATGCGGGTGCGCTTCACCGGGACGCCGGCCATGAAGGCTGCCTGCTCGTTCGAGCCGATGGCGTAGATACGGTGGCCGAACACTGTGCGGCCGAGCATGAAGGCCATCAGCAGGCCAATCGCCACCCACAGCCAGATGATACCGGGCAGGCCGAAGAGGAAAGGCTGGGTGACGAACTGCGACAGACCGGGCGCGGCGCGTCCCGAGGGGATGCCGTTGCGGATGACGACGAGAAGACCTTGCAGCACGCCGAGCATGCCGAGCGTCATGACCAGCGGCGGGATGCGCAGCAGCGTCACGCCGAGGCCGTTGAACAGGCCGATTACTGCACCCGCGGCGATGCAGCCGAGGATCGCCGGCAGGATGCCGCTATCCGCACCATTCATCAGATTGCCGCCGATGATGGCGCTGAGCGAGACGACGCCGCCGACCGACAGGTCGATGCCTTCGCGGCCGCCAAGGATGACTAGGTTCTGGCCGGCGGCGACGATGCCGAGCAGGGCGGCGACGATGAGCAGGCGCAGGATCTGCTGGCCCGAGGCGAAGCCGGGCGACAGCGCCTCGCCGAGCAGCAAGAGCGCGGCGATGAGGATCAGCGCCACGACCAGCGGCTGCTTGAGGAAGGTCAGCACCGGCGAGGGGGCTGCCGCTGGCGTTTGGGTTGCTGCGGTCATGCACGTGCCCTCCGTCCGACAAGGATGCCCGCCATCAGGGCGACGAGGATGGCCAGGCCCTGGACCAGGTTCTGCCATTCCGACGGCGTGCCGACGAAGAACACCAGCGAGTTGATCAGCCCGATGATCAGCGCACCGATGATCGAGCCGACGACGGTGCCGAAACCGCCCGATAGCGCGCTGCCGCCTAGCACCACCGCCGCCACCGAGAACAAGGTCATCTTGCCGCCGACAAGTGGGTCGCCACTGGCCGTGTCGCCGGTGATGCAGAAGGCGGCGAGCGCCGCAAACAGGCCGCAGAGCGCGTAGCCCTGGACGCGGATCTTCGTCACCGGCAGGCCGCTCTGGTAGGCAGCCTGCGCATCGTCGCCGACCGCGAGCAGCTGCGTTGCGAGCCTTGTGCGGGCAAGCATGTAGAGCACGATCGCCAGCAGAGCCACGGCGAAATAGACGAACGGAATCTCAAAGAAGCGTCCGCCATAGGTACGCCAGAAGGCGGCGGGCGCCGGCGTGCCGGCCACCGGCATGACGTAGAGCGCCAGCCCGGTGAAGAAGATCGAGGTGGCGAAGGTGGCGACGATCGCCTGCAGCCGGAGCGCCGCAACCACGATGCCATTGATAATGCCACAGGCGAGGCCAACGAAGAGCCCGATGCCGAGCGCTGCAACCACCGAGAAGCCGCTGCCGCCCAGCTTCTCCATCGTCACCACGATGACGACATTGACCAAAGAGACGATGGCGCCTGCCGACAGGTCGATGTCGCCGGCATAGACGACATAGGTCTGGGCGATGGCGAGCATCATCAGCGCCAGATAGGTCTTGGTCAGGCCGGTGATGCCGGCAAAGCTTACGCTGCGCGGCTGGTAGAGGCCGTTGAGCGCAAGCAAGACGATGGCGATGACCAGCGCCGGCAGGAACGGATGGCGCTCGACGAGGCGCTTCAATCCGCCCGGCTTGCTGGAGGGAAGGGACGCGGCTGTCATCACGCGGCCTCGTAAGCTGCCTGGTAGAGATTGTAGCGCGTTCTGTCGGCGCCGGTGAGTTCGCGGCGCACCGCACCGCCGTTGAAGACGAGGATGCGGTCGGCATTGTTGAGCAGCTCGGCATCCTCCGAGGAATAGAGCACGATGCCCATGCCCTCGGCGGCGAGCTGGCGGATCAGCGCGAACAGATCTGCCTTAGCCGACAGGTCGATACCCTTGGTCGGATCATCGAGCAACAGTACGTCGGGCCGGTCGATCAGCCAACGGGCGATGACGATCTTCTGCTGGTTGCCGCCCGACAGCGAATTGATCGGGTAGCCGAGCCCGGCAAATTTGGTGTGCAGCGCCTCGAGCGCCGGCTTGACCCGCTCGGCCAATGCCGAGGGTCGGGCGAGGAACAGCTTCTGGCGGAGATAATGGATCGGCGTGACGTTTTCGAGGATCG
Organism: Aminobacter sp. SR38; assembly: GCF_014843375.1. Classification (NCBI taxonomy): domain Bacteria; kingdom Pseudomonadati; phylum Pseudomonadota; class Alphaproteobacteria; order Hyphomicrobiales; family Phyllobacteriaceae; genus Aminobacter; species Aminobacter sp. SR38. The sequence goes on along the minus strand of NZ_CP062112.1, from coordinate 2,680,800 downwards.
GCCGGCCCTGGATCACGCCATCGCGGCTGCGGTCGCCGGAGACATAGGCGAGGCCGCGTCGGATCGCCGCGCGTGGGTCAGATGGCGTAAAAGTCGAACCCGCCAATGTGAGCGTGCCGCCATTCGAGGGAGTGGCGCCGAAGATGGCGCGCAGCACCGCCGACTGGCCCTGGCCATGCAGGCCGCCGAAACCAAGAATCTCACCTTTGGCGACCTCGAAGCCGACATTGGCGAAACCCTTGCCGAAGAAACGGGAGACCGTCAGCACCGGTGCCTTGCGATCGGCGGCCTCGGCCGGCGGTGCGCTGGCGCCGGGCGCCAGCTCGTCCTGGCCGCCGACCATCAGCCTGATGACCTCGCCGGGATTGGTGTCGGCGATGTTCTTGGTGCCGACCGTCTCGCCGTCGCGGATGACGGTGACGCGGTCACCGATGGCGAAGATCTCATCCATGCGGTGCGAGATGAAGATGATGCTGCGGCCCGCGGCCTTGAGGTCGCGCAGGATGTCGAAGAAGCGGTCGACCTGGGCCCGGTCGAGTGCCGATGTCGGTTCGTCGAAGATGGTGATGGGTGCTTCGGTCGCCAGCGCCTTCATGATCTCGACCAATTGGCGCTGGTCGGCGCGCAGGTTCTCGACCACTGCCTCGGCCGAGAAGCCCTCGCCGGAAACGGTGTCGAACAAAGCGATGTAACGCTGTGCCCGGCTCTCCAGGGCTGCGCGGTCGACGAAGATGCCGCCCGGCATGTCGGGCAGGCAGATGTTTTCTGCAACTGTCCGATGTCCGGCCAGGCTGAGCTCCTGGTAGAAGATGCCGATGCCTGATGCGCGTGCGGAATGCGGGCCGGTGATGGTGACCGGCTTGTTGTCGATCAGGATCTCGCCGCCGTCCGGCCGCACGCTGCCGGCCAGCACCTTGCACAAGGTGCTCTTGCCCGAACCGTTCGAGCCGATCAGCACATGCACTTCGCCTGCCTCGACCGTTAGGTCGCCGCGGCGCAAGGCCAAGGTAGCGCCGTAAGCCTTGCTTACGCCGCGCATGATGAGTTTCGACATGGTGGTGGCTTCCCGGTGCTTCGTCGGTCGCGGGGACGCGGGCCTGTGTGCAGGTGCCGCGTCCCCCGTCTTGGGAGGAAGCTTACTTGAAGAGCTTTTCGGCGTCTTCGATGGAAAGCTGGCTGGTGTAGGAATAGTAGCCCGGCTTGCCGTCTACCGCCTTCGCAGCGTCAGCGAGGTTCTTGCTGTCGATGAACGGGATCGGCAGGTACATGGCGTTCTTGTACTGGCCAGCCGTTGCCGGTTCCTTCAGTTCCTTGCCCTGCAGCATCAGCACGGCGACGTTGAGTGCCGAGGCCATGACGCCAGGCGGGTTCACCGAGGCGCCCGAGTTGAGCTTGTCCTTGGTCCAGATGTCGATGAAGTCCTTGCGGATCTCGCCGGTGGCGGCGATCGACGATTCCTTCTTGGCATCGATGATCGACTTCCAGGCGCCCGCCGCCATGCCGTCCTGCACCCAGACGCCGTTGATGTCGGGGTAGGTGGCAAGCAGGTTCTGCATCGCCTGCTGGCCCTGGGCCTGATCCCAGTTGGCGTTAACTTCGTTGACGATCTTGATGTCGGGATACTGGCCGAACACTTCCTTGTAGCCGGCGACGCGCATCTCGTTGGCCGGGTGGCCGGCGACGCCGTTGATCGCAACGACATTGCCCTTGCCGCCGAGCGTTTCGGCGAGCCACTTGGCGCCGGCCGCACCCCAGGCCTTCTGGTCGATGCCGACATAGGTGGCGTCAGGCGACGACACTTCGGCGTCGGTCGAGATTACCAGGATGCCGGCTTCCTTGGCCTGGGCGAAGACCGGGTCGAACGCCGTCGGGCTGTTCGGGTTGATGATGATGGCGTTGACGCCTTCGCTGATGAAGTTGCGGACATGCGCGATCTGGCCGGGCACGTCGACATTGGCGCTCTGCACCACGACCTCGACATTGACGCCCTTGTCCTTCCAGGCAGCCGCTGCGGCCTGGGCTTCCTCGATCATCTGCGTGCGCCACTCCGAGCCGACCCAACCATTGGACAGGCCGATCTTGTAGTCGGCCGCCTGGGTCGAGAACGCCGATACGGCCAGTGCCGCGACGGTGGTGAGCGCCAGTGCTGAAAATTTCCTCATGAACTCCTCCCGATGCACAGAAAAACTGCTGCAAGGGATCATATGCTGAAAATGTAATCGATTTCAATCGCGATTTTCCGGCATCTGGCGGGGTGATGTCGAAACGCCGACCGCGACCGGTCGCTCCCGGCATGTTACGTTCGCGCAGCTGGTCCAATGGCGGCTCCGGCGGCGTCGATGCAGTCGCCAAATACAGACGAGGTCCGTTCCGTGACCATTCTGCTGACGGTGCTGGCGATGATCGCTTTTGCGGCCAACTCGCTGCTGGCGCGTTCAGCTCTCGACGGCGGCGCGATCGATGCGGTTGCCTACACTGCGATCCGCCTGTGCTCCGGCGCGGCGGCGTTGCTGCTGCTGATCTCCTGGCAGCGCGGCCGCAGCATCTTTCGAGCCCGGCCCGGCAACTGGCCGTCGGCTGTCGCCCTGTTCGCTTATGCCTTGGCGTTTTCGCTTGCCTATCTCCGCCTTGGCGCCGCGGTGGGTGCGCTTGTGCTTTTCGCGTCCGTCCAGGGCACCATGATCTTTTGGGGCATTATCAGGCGAACCCGGCCAACCCTGCGCGAGCTTGCCGGGTTGGTCATTGCCTTTGTGGCTTTCCTCTATCTCGTGCTGCCCGGCCTCAACGCGCCTGATGCCATCGGCAGCGTGCTGATGGTGGTTTCGGGCATTGCGTGGGGCATCTACTCGCTGCGTGGCCGTGGCTCGGCGAGCCCCCTTGGCGATACCGCCGGCAATTTCCTGCGCGCCGCCTTGATCTGCATCCCACTCGCCCTGCTGCCCACCTTCGGCGCCGGTGTGACCGCGCGCGGCGTCTACCTCGCCGCCGCCTCAGGCGTCGTTGCTTCCGGATTGGGCTATGCGATCTGGTACCGCGCCTTGCCCGGGCTCACGCCGACCCAGGCCGCCGTCGTCCAGCTGACGGTCCCGGTCATTGCGGCGGCGGGCGCCACGGTATTCCTGTCCGAGGTTCTGTCGGCGCGCCTGGTGCTTGCCAGCATCTGCATCCTGTCAGGTGTCGCGCTGGCGATCACGTCACGCCGTCCAGTTTGAAAACGTCGACCCCGGTCCAATCCGGCGTGAACCTTTCCCTGCTCGGCCGCGACCCATGCGCAGGCCCCGCATGATGCGGCGTCAGCAAAGGAAAGAAGCCAATGACCACAGACACCAGGTGTTGCGGGTCACCGCGAGCACCCGGAGCACGGCGCGACCACCGCCTCAGGGAGAGGGTGGACGCGTTGGGCTTCGGGCTTGTTCCATTGACCCAAGGTAAGCCCCGGCGTATCGTCGCGCCGAGGGACATTCTAAGGACTGCAAGGGAGGAAAGTGCCGGGTATCAGCGCTTTGCACTTGCTTGCGCGCCAGCACCTTCTTCCACCCAACTCGGGAGAGGTGCCATGCCGTGCTTTCGTGGTGGTTCCGGCGCGCTCGCGCGACCAGCCGAACCGTCCAGCCTCCGCCTGAGGGCACTGGCGCTCAATGCCGGCATGGCCGCCCTGGCGCTTGCCGCCGGCCTGTGGCTGGCGCCACCCGCACAGGCCCAGGAAACGCAGATCATCAATCCCGGATCGATGGCGGTGACCGGCTTCTCCGGCACCGTGATCCCTGGGTTCGAGGAAGGGCTGCCACCCGGCGTCGATCCGGTCGACGAAACCTTCATCGACACCGAGCGCGCGACCTTGCGCGTTTTCGACGTTTCAGCACTTGGCGGACCACCCTCCGGCCAGCTCGTCAACACGCCGCAGCCCTTCGAGGTCCTGGCCAGCCAGATCGGCCAGGTCTTCGCCCTGACCTTTGACGATGGCGTCCGCAACGGTACCCCGTCAGGCGTACCCGACCTCTACGCGGGCGCGACCTCGCTGCACGGCATTCGCATCGTCACGCCCGACGCCGACGCCGACGGTCGGCCCGAGCGCGAGCGTCGTGGCAAGGCCGGCGCCACTTTCATGGCCGGCCAGTTCGGCGAGGAGAATGGCGGCGGACCCGGCACCATCTGGCGCATCGACGGCATTTCGGGTGCCGTCAGCAAATTCGCCGACATCGACACAAACAGCGGTCCCGGCATTGGCGACGTCACCTTCGACAAGGTTCATCGCCAGTTCTTCGCCTCCGATCTCGACACCGGCCTGATCCACCGCATCGACGCAACGGGCGCCGCGGTCGACACCTTCGACCACGGTGTTGAGGGGCGTCCGGTGCGCGGACTGGCGCCGATGGCCGACGATGGCGCGGTGATGGATATCGAAGGTGCCGCCTTCGACAGCGAGGACGCAGGCACCTGGGGCTACACCCAGGACGAACGTCGGGTCTGGGGCACAGCCTTTTATGGCGGCCGCGTCTACTACACGGTCGGTGACAAGGCCGAGATCTGGTCGGTCGGTATCGCCCGCGACGGCAAATTCGCCGGCGATCCGCGCTGGGAGCTGACGGTTACGGCCGACAAGGACCTTCCGGTCACCGACATCGCCTTCGACAACAAGGGCTTCATGTATCTGGCCCAGCGCGGCGAGATCGAAAACCGCTACGACTACAGCCAGTTCGCCGACACCGGCGATGGCGAGGTCATCCGCTACTGGCGCGAAAGCCCCGACGATCCGGCGACCGAAAGCATCTGGGTGCCGGTGCCGCAGGAATATGCCGTCGGTTTTCCCGAGGGCAATCGCCAGTCGGCTGGCGGCATCGACCTGCAATATGGCTATGACGCGCAGGGCTTCCTCAACCCCAACGCCTGTACCGACACCATCGTCAAGACGGGCGACAAGCTGAGGGACAATCCGGCTCTGGCCGAGCAGCTCGCCGTGGGCGGTCCGCTTGCCGTCCATGGCGTGCAGATCACCTCGCCCTCACTCGTCAAGCCGGCCAACGTTCCGCCCTTCGGCTCGTGGTTCGTCGACTTCGACAGCTTCTTCGAGGACCCCGAGGTCGAGGGTCACGTCGGCGACGTCGAGATCTGGCGGCCATGCGAAGGCCGTGCCGGCTACTACGAGCAGCTCCCTTATCCGGGCGATTATCCGACGCCGCTGTGGCCGCCGGACTTCCCGCCGCCCGGCAACATCCCGCCTTGTCTCGACGTCGAGGCGGTCGAGTATTTCTGCACCCCGGCCGGGCTCGAGGCCGATCTCTATGTGCGCGACGTTGCAGGCATCGGCGGCGATTCCGTCAAGGCCGATTCCAGGACGCCGGGCGTCGGCATCACACCGTTGCAACAGACCAAGGCTCCGGGCGCGCCGTTCACCATCGGGGTGACGGGGCATTTCCCCGGCGACACGGTCAATGTCGGCCTGTGCTTCTACAAGCAGTCCGACGCCGACAAGGGCGGCTACTACCCTTGCTGCAAGGTGGTGGTGCCGCTGGCAACGCCCGTCGCAAGCTGCGAACCGTGAGGGAGGGAGAGATGACAATTCATGCCTCCGCCCCGCTCGCCACGCAGAGCAACCCAACCGTCATGGAGACGATCATGAAACCCCTGTCATTTGCCAGGCGCGGCGCGCGCTGGCTGGTGGCGGCAGGGATCGCGCTCGCCGCCATGCCCTTGTCGCCGGCAGCAGCCCAACCGCTGCCCGAGGTCGTGCCTGAATTGAGGCTCGACCATGCCGCACCGCATCCCGGCCACGACGACGTCGTGCCGTTCTTCACCAAGAAGGGCGTCCAGCGCAATTGCGACTATGTCATCTACAACCTGCGTTTCGGCGCCCGCGGCAATCCGGAGAAATTCTTTGATCCGGCCTTCGCCAACGGCCTCAAGGCGTTGCGGATGGACTTCCGCGACCAGGTCGCCGCTGGGTTGACGATCGTCAACGTCCAGGCATCAGGTGACGGCACCGATGCCGTCGGCGGTCCATTGCCGGCAGCGACCATCGGCACCACGACCAACCCCAACGATACGGCCACGATTTCCGACTTCCGCCTGTCGGCGACCGATCTCGACGGCGTCGGTGCACCCAACGAGCGCTACATCGACATCCGCATCACGGCTCTGATCGACCACGCCGCCTTCCCGGCGCCCGCGGTCGTCGACAATCAGGGCTTCGTCAAGCTTTCGGCAGGCCCCGGCTCGATAGAAATCCCCTCGCACGATCCGTCCAAGCCCGACGACGGCGACTTCCGTACCGGCGAAAAGACCTCTATCCGCATCGACGTCACCGACTGCGAGCCGCCTCCGCCCCCGCCTCCTGGCGGCGACGGGCCGTGCTTCAAAGTCGAACGCGGCGATGTCGATTGCGTGCCCGGCGGCGGCGCCTACATCTACAACATGCCTGTCGGACCCGAGATGGCCGGCCGCTGGATGCAGCTTCGCACCACTACGCCCGGCATCACCATCGATCCGCCGCTGCAGCTCGTTCCGCCTGGTGGCGGCGTGCTGCACTGGGAGATCGAAGGTGCCGGCCCAGGTGATGTCGTGCATCTGATCGTCACCGGCATCGAGACCTATGCCGGTCCGGAAGAAGGTGTCGGCCTGTGCTGCACCCAGACCGTCGATATCGTCATTCCGCCCGACCTCAGGTGCCCGCCCGAGAAGCAGCCCGACATCAAGGTCGAGAAGCGTGCCGACGTCGCCCGCTGCACCTATCTTGGCGGCTGCAACTTCACCATCCGCGTTACCAATGTCGGCGACGGCCCTTACAACGGCAAGATCGTGCTCGACGAAGTGACCTTGCCAGGCAATGCGACGATAGATTCCGGGCCCAATCCGCCCTGGACCTGTCTGCCGGCAACCAGCCCGATGAGCTGCGAGCATCCCGCGACCACACTCGATCCCGGCGAGTTTGTCGAACTCAAGATCGGCTTCAAGCCCGGACCAGGCTGGGAGGCACGCTTCATCCGCAACTGCGCCGAGTACGACTACACGGCGAGCGGCAAGCCCGAGGCGTTTGGCCGTACCGACAACGACAAGGCCTGCGCCACCATTCCGATCTGCAAGCGCGGCGATCCCGATTGCCGTCCGCCTGTCGAGAAGAAGGTCGACCTGCGCATCACCAAGGACCCACGTTCGGTGTCCTGCAGCGCCGCCGGTGTCTGCAGCTTCCTGATCCGTGTCTACAACAACGGCACCCAAAACTATGTCGGCCCGCTGACCGTGATCGACGACTATCCCACGGGAGCGCCGGCGTCCTCGACCTTCGGACCGACCCCGCCCTGGGCCTGCGGTCCCGCCGGCCCCGGTCAGTTCCGCTGCGATCATCCCGGCGTGGCGCTGGTGCCGGGCGCGTCTGTGCCGCTCTCCGTGGTTGCCATCGTGCCGGCGGACTACCAGTCCGACACGATCCGCAACTGCGGTGAAGTGCAGGCGATCCCTGATGAAACGGTGCTGGCCAACAACAAGGCCTGTGCCGAGATGCGCATCCCGCATCCGGGGCGCCTGAAGCTGAGCGTCCAGAAGACCGGCGATCGGCTGTGCCGGACCGGCCAGCCCTGCACGTTCGAGATCACCATCACCAACAGCGGCACCGGTCCCTTCAATGGCTCGGTCCGCATCGGCGATGCGATCGGCGTGGACGGGCTCGGCCGGCTGGACGGCGTTGCTATCAGCTCGATCGAACCGCCCTTCGGCTGCTCGCCGGAACCGACGACGCTGCCGCTGTCCTGTGTCGCCAACGTCAGCCTCGGCGCCGGCGAAAGCCGTGTCCACAGGGTGACGGTGGTAATCCCGGACGATGGTCGCCTTGCCAACTTCCCGCGGCCGGCGCCGGCCCAGAACTGCGTTGCCGTGCTTCCGCCCGACACGCCGGTTCGCGGGCTCGATATGGCCGGTGGCACGGCAGTTCCGGGCGGCCTTGGCGGCAGCCCCTTTGCCTGCCACCGCTTCCTGATCGACCATGAAGAAAAGCAGCAGTGCTCGGAAGGCTTCGTGCTCAACCAGGCAGGCCGCTGCGTTTGCCCGGAGGGGACGAACTTCCGCAATGGCCAGTGCGTGCCCGATGGCGGCACGGTGACGCCGGTTCCGCCGGTCAAACCGCAATGCCGCCTGTTGCCGGGCCAGATCCGCACCGAAGACGGACGCTGCCTCTGCCCGCGCGGCACGGAACTGTCGAATGGCAAATGCGTGCGGCCGGAGCAGCCGCCGGAACGGCAGTGCAAGCTGCTGCCCGGCCAGATCCGGACACAGGACGGAAGCTGCATCTGCCCGCGTGGCACCGAGCTCAGGAACGGCCGCTGCGTCAAGGATGTGCCTCCGGTGCGCCAGTGCACGCTGCTTCCGGGCCAGATCCGGACGCAGGACGGACGTTGCATCTGCCCGCGCGGCACCGAGCTGAAGAACGGCCGCTGCGTCAGGGATGTGCCGCCGGTACGTCAGTGCACGCTGCTGCCTGGCCAGATCCGGACCAAGGACGGGCGCTGCATCTGCCCGCGCGGTACCGAGCTGATCAGGGGCGCGTGCCGCAAGGCACCGACGGCGCAGTGCCCCGATGGCACGTCGCTGGTGCGTGGCCGCTGCGTGCCTGACCGTCGGGACACCGTCTGCCGCCGCGGCGAGGTGCTGGTCAACGGCCAGTGCATGACAATCGAGCGTGAATGCCCGCGCGGCACGGTCGGCCAGTATCCGAACTGCCGCCCGCGCCAACGTCCGACGCTCGAGATCATGCCGATCAACCCGGATGTGTTGCGCGGCCTGATCCCGCAGAGGCAGCAGCAGCCTAAACGGCCCAGCAACAACAAGATCATTCCGCAGTGATCGGAGCGAACGCATGGACCCCCGCCGGCCTTGGCCGGCGGGGGTCTGCTTTTCAGGCCTGAGGGGCACCATTCTTTGAGTGGCGGCCTGCTTGGCTTCTTTTCCGCAACTACGGTCGGAAAACAGCCGCACATCTCCCCGGAATTGCTCTTGGCTGCGATGTGGCGGGATTCTCGGCTCGACAAGGGCGGCCGCTGCCATTAGGCAGTCCGGAAAACCGGCTCTGCCCCTTTCGAAAGGCCTGAACGTGAGCAACAAGACCCTGATCGCGCCGTCGGTGCTGTCGTCCGATTTCTCCAAGCTCGGCGATGAGGTCGAGGCGATCGTCGCCGCCGGCGCCGACTGGATCCATCTCGACGTCATGGACGGACATTTCGTCCCCAACATCACCTTCGGCCCGCCTGTTATCAAGGCGATCCGCAACCGCACCGACAAGGTGTTCGACTGCCATCTGATGATCCAGCCCGCCGACCCGTATCTGGCGGCCTTCGCCGATGCCGGCTGCGACATCATCACGGTTCACGCCGAGGCCGGCCCGCATCTCGACCGCTCGCTGCAGACCATCCGCAATCTCGGCAAGAAGGCCGGCGTCTCGCTCAACCCGTCGACGCCGGAATCGGTGATCGAATACGTGCTCGACCGCCTCGACCTGGTGTTGCTGATGACGGTCAACCCGGGTTTCGGCGGCCAGGCCTTCATCCCGGCGGTGATCGATAAGGTCAAGCGCGTCAAGGCGATGATCGGCAACCGTCCGATCGACATCGAAATCGACGGCGGCGTCACGCCCGAAACCGCACCGCTGGTCACCGCCGCAGGCGCCAATGTGCTCGTCGCCGGCAATGCCGTGTTCAAGGCCGGACCCTCGGCCTATGCGGCAAACATCGAGGCGATCCGGGCTGCTGCCGACAAGGCTGTGATCTGAGACTTGGATATTAGGGGAAAAGGCTCCCCCTCTCCGTCACGGCTTCGAAGCCGTGACGGAGAGGGGGAGCTTCCCCGCCCGCTGGCTAAGCCTCAAACACCTTCTTGCCGTCGATCCACGTTCCCGACACGTCGAGCCCGTCGGTCAGCTGCACGGCGTTCGCCGCATAGCCCTTGGCGAGTCGGCCGAGGCGATGCTCCTGCTTGACCGCTTCGGCCGGGTAGAGCGAGGCCATGCGGATGGCTTCGTCGAGGGAATAGCCCATCTTCTCGTGCATGAAGCGCACCGCCGAAATCATGTCGAGATCGGCACCCGCAAGCGTGCCGTTTTCCAGCGTCAGGCGGCCGTTTTCGCGCTTGATCGTCCGGCCGTTAAGCTGGAACGACGTGAGGTCGGTGCCGATGGTCGCCATGGCGTCGCTGACGAGGAAGATGCGGGCAGGGCCGTTCTTGGCCTTGAGCGCAATGTGCATTGCCGCCGGGTCGACATGGATGCCGTCGGCGATCAGGCCGGCCGAAAGCGTCGGAATGTTGACGGCAGCGCCGACGAGCCCGGGCTCGCGGTTGCTGATCTGGCTCATGGCGTTGAACAGATGTGTCGCCATCGAAGCGCCCGCCTCGGCATAGTCCTTGGCGGTGCGGTAGCTGGTGTCGGTGTGGCCGAGGCTGATGACGATGCCGGCATCCGACAGCAGCTTGACCTGCTCGGCCTTGACCGATTCAGGCGCAATCGTCGTCAAAAGCACCGGCATCGACGGCCGCGCGGCAATCAGCGCTGCCTCGTCTTCGGCATCCATCGGGCGGATCAGTTGCGGATCGTGCGCGCCCTTGCGGGCGAGCGACAGATGTGGACCTTCGAGGTGCAGGCCGAGGAAGCCCGGCACTTTCCGCTTCGCGGCTTCCACGCCGGCGGCGATCGTCGAGCGGGTGATCTCGCGCGTGTCGGTGATCAGCGTCGGCAGCACCGCCGTCGTGCCGAAGGCCATCTGCGCTTTGCAGACGATTTCGAGCGTGTCGACGTCGGGCTTGTCATTGAGCATCAGCCCGCCGCCGCCATTGACCTGCAGATCGATGAAGCCGGGGACGAGCATTGCGCCCGCCTCCGTGACCTGCACGCCCGCGGGAATGTCGCGGCGCGCGACGATGCCCTCGATGACGCCGTCCGCGATCAGCAGCGCGGTGTCCTGGTGCCAGGCGTCACCGTCGAAGATGCGCCCGGCTGCAATGGCAAGACGGTCGCTCATATCGTTTCGGTCACTTTGCGCAGGTTGGGCGGAGTGTCGGGATTGAGGCCGCGATGGCGGGCGAAGGCCTCGACGAAGCCGTAGAACGAGGCGATCAGCATCAGCGGATCGGTGAGCGGATGGCCGGTGGCGACATGCTCCAGCACCTTGGCCTTCTTGGCCAGAGACGAAGTGATGTGGATCGCTGCACCACGCTCGGCGAGGCCGTCGGCGGCGTCCGCTATCGACGGCTCGGAGGCGTCGCGGGCAGCCAGCGCCAGCACCGGGAAACCGGGGCGCACCAGCGCCAGAGGGCCGTGCATCACTTCCGCCGCGCTGTAGGACTCGGCGTGCATGGCGCAGGTTTCCTTGAACTTCAGCGCCGCCTCGTTGGCGATGGCAAAGGACGGACCGCGGCCGAGGATGAACAGCGAATTGCCTTCGGTCAGCTCGCCGGCAATGCCCATCCAGTCGCAGTCGACAGCCTTGGCGAAATGCTCCGGCAGCGCGTTCAGCGCGGCGAGCAGCTTGTCGTCGCCGGTCCAGTGGGCGAGCACGGCAAGGCCCGCAACAGCCGAGTTGACGAAGGTCTTGGTGGCAGCGACGCTCTTCTCGACACCGGCGCGAATGTCGATGGCGTGCTCGGACGCTTCGGCCAGCGGCGAGCCGGCGGTGTTGGTCAGCGCGATCGTCAGCGCGCCGCCTGATCGGGCACCCTCGGCCATGGCGACGATATCGGGGCTCTTGCCCGACTGCGAAATGGCGAGACAGGCCGAGTCGGCGAGCTTCAGCCTGGCGCCATAGATCGACGAGATCGACGGGCCGATGGATGCCACCGGCAGGCCGGCATTGAGCTCGATCGCATATTTGAGGAAGGAGGCGGCGTGGTCGGAGGAGCCACGGGCGACCGTCGTGACGAAACGGGGATTGGCGCGCTTCAGGTGCAGGCCGGTCTCCGCCAGTTCCTTGGCCGAGCCTTCCAGCAGGCGGGCGGTCGCTTCTGGGATTTCGGCGATTTCGCGCCGCATATGGGTAGTCGCGTTCAAGTAGCTTCTCCTTCTTGCCCATCCGGGCCGGGCAATCTCAGTTCCGCGACGAAGTCATAGGCGTCGCCGCGATAGATCGACTTGGTGAACTCGATCACCTTGCCGCTGGCAAGGTACGAAATGCGCTCGATCTGCAGGCAGGCCGAGCCAATGGGCACGGCCAGGAGCTGTGCCTCGGCTTCGCCGAGATTGACGGCGGAGATGCGCTGCACGGCCCGGACCGGGCGATGACCGGTCTTGCCAAGAGCCATATAGAGCGAAGATGTCACTTCGTGAGGGTCTGGTAGCACCGAAGCCGAAATTGTTGCGCGCTCGATGGCGAGCGGCGTCTCGTCGGCGATGCGCAGGCGGCTGAGTCTGGACACCAGCTCGCTGGCCGAGAGCCCAAGCACCATCATCTCGTCCGGTGAGGCGGTGTAGATGCCGCGGTCGAGCCATTGCGACCGCGCGGCCATGCCGCGCCGTGCCATGTCTTCGGTGAACGAGGTGAGCCGCGACAGCGACTGTTCGACGCGCTCCATGCGTGGGGCAACGAATGTGCCCGAGCCGTGGCGCTGTACCAGCACGCCCGACTTCACAAGGTCCTGCACCGCCTTGCGCACGGTGACGCGCGAAATGTCGGCCTGGGCCGCAATATCGCGCTCCGAGGGCAGGGCGTCGCCGGGACCGATCAGGCCGCGCTTGACCGCTTCCTCGATGTTCTTCTTGAGCTGGAGGTACAGTGGCGCGCCAGACTGGCTGACGTCGCGCAGGGCGGCGAAAATGCGTTCGGCACCGTCATCCATGGTGACCTCCCGCTTTGCGGAATTTCTTCACCGCCATCTGCACGGCGCCGCCGAGCGCGTCCTGCAGCGGCGGATGCATGATGGTGCGATAGCGCTTGGAAAGCAGCGGTGCATAGAGGCCGGCGAGCCCGCCGAGAAGGCAGAGTCGTTCGCTGGGCGCGAGATCGAAAACGGCGAGCGTTTCCTCGACGTCGGCAACGGCGCGCTCGACAAGCTTCTGTCCGACAGCGTCGCCTTTTGCTGCATGCTCGAAAACCATCGGCGCAAACTGGCCGTAGTCTCCGGGCTTCGCATTGGTGGTGAACTCGACAATGTCGCTGGGGTTGTCGTTGAAGCGCTCCAGCATGATGTCGGTCAGTGCCGAGCCGGCATGGATCCTGTCGTAGACCAGCAGGCTTTCCTGCAGCAGGTCGCGGCCGATGCGCGCGCCACTGCCGAGATCACCGATCTGAAAGCCCCAGCCGCCGAGGGGCTGGAACTGGCCGAGCCTGCGACCGAGGTAGACGGTGCCGGTGCCGAGTGCCGCGATCGCGCCGTCATGGTCGCCGAGCGCGCCTTCCAACGAAATCAGCGAGTCATTCTCTACGGAGCTGTTTCGAAACGGCAGCATGGCTTCAAGCCGCTGCTTGTAGTCGCCGACATTGGCGCCTGCGAGCCCGAGCACCGCGTCGGCATTGGCGATCAATGCCGGGTCCTGGCCGGCATCCACGAATGCCTGGCGGGCTGCCTCGACGATATTGTTGCACGCACCGGCAAGGTCGGTGCGGATATTGGCCGGCCCGCCACGCCCGCGGCCGATGATATCGCCGCTTGCATTGGCCAGAGCGGCCCGGCAGCCAGTGCCGCCACCATCTATCCCGAGCACAAGATCCACGGTGTTTTCTCCTCGAGGCTGATAATACCAATAAAATACCAATAGCCAAGTGCTAAATTCCGGATGGCGGAGACTGATGCTCATTCAATTGAATTTTAGGGGATTTTTGAATTGCCTTGCGCTGCAGCAAAGGAATTTGTTAACGGCGCTGGACAAGTGGTATTTTTTTGGTATTGTCGATGAAAGGGAGAGACAGAATGGCGCCAAGGCGTACAGAAGCGGTGCACAAGGATGCCGGGGGCATTGATGCCCAGGCACCCGATTCCGTTCTTCGCCTGCTTGCCGATGCGCAGATCGAAGCTGCGCGCGCCGTTCACGCCGCCATCCCCGCAATTGCCCAAGCCGCTGAAAAGATTGCTGCCTGCCTCGCGCGCGGCGGTCGTCTCGTCTACGCGGCGGCCGGAAGCTCTGGCCTGATGGCGCTGGCCGATGCGCTCGAACTGCCCGGCACCTTCGGCATCCCGCGCGAGCGTGTCTTCATTCTTCTGGCTGGCGGCCGCGAGGCGCTGGTCAATCTCGCCGGCGGTCCCGAGGACGATGTTGCCCTGGCCGCCAGCGACGTTGCCGGGACCGGCCTGGAAGCGGGCGACTGCCTTGTCGCTGTCTCGGCCAGCGGCTCGACGCCTTATGCAATGAGCGCGCTCGAAGAGGCGCGGCGCCGCGGTGCCGCGACCATCGCCTTCGCCAACAATGCAGGCGCGCCGATGTTTGACCGCGCCGATGTTTCCGTGCTGCTGGCGACGCCGCCGGAAGTCGTTGCCGGCTCGACCCGCATGGGCGCCGGCACGGCGCAGAAGATTGCGCTCAACATGATGTCGACGCTGGCCGCGATTCATCTCGGTCATGTCCATGACGGCTACATGGTCAATTTGCACGCCGACAACATCAAGCTGCACGAGCGTGCCGCGCGTATCGTTACGGCCATTTCAGGCTGCGATACGGCGACTGCCCAGGCCTTGCTCGCAAAGAGCGGCGGTTCGGTCAAGCTCGCCATCCTTTTGGCTTCCGGCGCGTCCAGCCCGGAAGCGGCAAACCAACTTCTTGAAGGGGCGGACCAACGGCTCAGGTCCGCACTTTCGAAACTCGAGGGGAGCAGTGGCTCTCATCAGTAGAGGCCCGAGAGAAAGTACAAAACAGGGAGAACTGAAATGTCTAACAGGTTGCTTACTGGACTTCTGATGGCGTCCAGCATTCTCGGCTCCGCCGGGATCGCTCTCGCCCAGGACAAGACGCTGACGATCGAAAGCTGGCGTAACGACGACCTCGCCATCTGGCAGGAAAAGCTGATCCCGGCCTTCGAGAAGGCCAATCCGGGTATCAAGGTCACCTTCTCGCCGTCGGCTCCGACCGAGTACAACGCCGCCCTCAACGCCAAGCTCGACGCAGGCTCGGCTGGTGACCTGATCACCTGCCGTCCGTTCGACGCTTCGCTCGAGCTGTTCAAGAAGGGTCACCTCGCCGACCTGACCTCGCTGAAGGGCATGGAGAACTTCTCCGACGTCGCCAAGTCCGCCTGGCAGACCGACGATGGCAAGGCCAGCTTCTGCGTGCCGATGGCGTCCGTCATCCACGGCTTCATCTACAACAAGGACGCCTTCGAGAAGCTCGGCATTGCCGTGCCGGCGACCGAGGACGAGTTCTTCGCAGCGCTCGACAAGATCAAGGCCGACGGCACCTACATCCCGATGGCGATGGGCACCAAGGACCTCTGGGAAGCCGCGACCATGGGCTATCAGAACATCGGCCCGAACTACTGGAAGGGTGAGGAAGGCCGCCTGGCGCTGATCAAAGGCGATCAGAAGCTGACCGACGCCGACTGGGTTGCGCCTTATGCGACGCTGGCCAAGTGGAAGCCTTACCTCGGCGACGGTTTCGAAGCCCAGACCTATCCGGACAGCCAGAACCTGTTCACCCTCGGTCGCGCCGCCATCTATCCGGCCGGTTCGTGGGAGATCGCGACCTTCAACACCCAGGCTCAGTTCAAGATGGGCGCCTTCCCGCCGCCGGTCCGCAAGGCTGGTGACACCTGCTACATCTCGGACCACAACGACATCGGCATTGGCCTCAACCCCAAGAGCGCGAATGCCGAAGCCGCCAAGACCTTCCTGACCTGGGTGGCTTCGCCAGAATTCGCGTCCATCTATGCCAACGCGCTGCCGGGCTTCTTCAGCCTGAACTCGGCCGCCGTGAAGATGGAAGATCCGCTGGCCCAGGAATTCGTCTCCTGGCGCGAGAAGTGCAAGCCGACGATCCGCTCGACCTACCAGGTCCTGTCGCGCGGCACGCCGAACCTCGAGAACGAAACCTGGGTCAAGTCGGCCAACGTCATCAACGGCACCGAGACCCCGGAAGCTGCTTCTGCCGAACTGCAGAAGGGCCTCGACAGCTGGTACAAGCCGGCTAAGTAAGATGCGGCGGGCTTGATGCTCGCTTGGGAGGGCGCCGCTTTGGTGGCGCTCTCCATTCCCTCGGCGATTTCGAACCTCGCGGAATCGGCAAGAGGGGTTGAATGCTCGCGCACAAAGATGCGCTACTGCTTCCCAGGCCATTGGCGGGAAGCCCGCAGAGGTCCATCCTCGCTATGATGAACAACGGCCTCCCAAACGGCCGGACCCAGGGATTTTGACATGTCGCAGCAAAGCCTAGAGCATAGCCAAGACAGAAGACCAACGCGTTGGCACATCGCCGTGTTCCTGGCGCCTGCGCTGCTGGTCTACACCGCGGTGATGATCCTGCCGCTGTTCGGTACCTTGCAGCTGTCGCTGTTCCGCAATGTCGACAATGCCCAGGTCTTTGCCGGCTTCGACAATTTCCGCACCCTGTTCGGCGATCCGCGCTGGTCGGCTTCGTTCTGGAACGCACTCGGCAACAACACCTGGTTCTTCATCATCCATATGCTGGTGCAGAACCCGATCGGCGTGGTCCTTGCGGCCCTGCTGTCGAGCCCCAAGCTGCGCTTCTCGGCCTTCTACCGCACGGCGATCTTCATCCCGACGCTGCTGTCCTTCGTCATCGTCGGTTTCGCCTGGAAACTGATCCTGAGCCCGCTCTGGGGCGTCGCGCCCAATCTGCTCGACCTCGTCGGCCTGAAGAGCCTGTTCGTGCCCTGGCTCGGCAAGGAAGAATACGCGCTGACCGCGCTCAGCCTGATCTCGGTCTGGCAGTTCGTCGGCATCCCGATGATGCTGATCTACGCCGCCATGCTGTCGATACCCGACGAGGTCATCGAGGCCGCCGAATGTGACGGCGTCACCGGTTTCTCGCAGTTCTGGAAGATCCAGCTGCCGCTGATCCTGCCCTCCATCGGCATCATCTCGATCCTCACCTTCGTCGGCAACTTCAACGCCTTCGACCTGATCTATTCGGCGCAGGGCGCGCTTGCCGGTCCAAACTATGCCACCGACATCCTGGGTACGTTCCTCTACCGCACCTTCTTCGGCTTCCAGCTGCAGATCGGCGACAAGAACATGGGCGCCACCATCGCCTCGATGATGTTCTTCATCATCCTCGCCGGCGTCTGCCTGTACCTATTCCTTATCCAGACGCGGCTGCGCCGCTACCAGTTCTGAGGGCGTCATGAGCAAGGCTGCCTCCTCCCTGCCACGCACCATCGGCGCCCATGCGGTGCTGCTGACCTACACCGCGATCGCGCTGTTTCCGGTGATCGTCATCGTCGTCAACTCGTTCAAGTCGCGCAACGCCATCTTCCGGTCGCCGCTGTCGCTGCCGACATCAGAGACCTTCGACCTGATCGGCTACACCACCGTGATGGCGCAGGGCGACTTCTTCCTCTATTTCCAGAACAGCCTGATCGTCACGGTTGCCTCGCTGTTCTTCGTGCTGCTGTTCGGCGCCATGGCGGCGTTTGCGCTGTCGGAGTACCGCTTCAAGGGCAACACCATGATGGGCCTCTATCTGGCCCTCGGCATCATGATCCCGATCCGCCTCGGCACGGTCGCGATCCTGCAGCTGATGGTGGCGTCGGGCCTGGTCAACACGCTGACCGCGCTGATCCTGGTCTACACCGCCCAAGGCCTGCCGCTCGCCGTCTTCATCCTGTCCGAATTCATGAAGCAGGTGTCGGACGATCTGAAGAACGCCGGCCGCATCGACGGTCTCAGCGAATACCGCATCTTCTTCCGCCTCGTCCTGCCGCTGGTCCGTCCGGCAATGGCGACGGTTGCGGTCTTCACCATGATCCCGATCTGGAACGACCTGTGGTTCCCGCTGATCCTGGCGCCGTCCGAGGCGACCAAGACGGTCACCCTTGGCGCCCAGGTGTTCATTGGCCAGTTCGTCACCAACTGGAACGCCGTGCTGGCGGCACTCTCGCTGGCGATCCTGCCGGTGCTGATCCTCTACTTCTTCTTCTCGCGGCAGCTGATCCGCGGCATCACTTCCGGAGCCGTCAAGTGACAACTGAAAAGCCCCTTCGCGTCGTCGTTGCCGGCCTCGGCAACATGGGCCGCAGCCACGCGCTGGCCTATCACAACAACCCCGGCTTCGAGATCGCAGCCCTGGTCAATCGCTCCGACGTGCCGCTGCCCGAGGGCATGGAAGGTTACGGCATCCAGCGCTCCTTCGAAGGCGCGTTGCGTGAACTCAGACCAGACGTCGCCTCGATCAACACCTATTCCGACAGCCATGCCGATTATGCCGTCATGGCAATGGAGATGGGCTGCCACGTCTTCCTGGAGAAGCCGCTGGCAACAACGGTCGCCGACGCCGAGCGGGTCGTCGCCTGCGCCAAGGCCAATGGTCGCAAGCTGGTGATCGGTTACATCCTGCGCCACCACCCGTCGTGGATGCGCCTGATCGGCGAAGCCCGTGCGCTTGGCGGTCCCTACGTGTTCCGCATGAACCTAAACCAGCAGTCCTCGGCCCATAAGTGGGACACCCACAAGCAGCTGATGAAGACGACCTCGCCGATCGTCGACTGCGGCGTGCACTATCTCGATGTCATGTGCCAGATCACCGATGCCAACCCGGTCGAGGTGCGTGGCATGGGCCTGCGCATGACCGACGAGATCGCGCCCGACATGTACAATTACGGTCACCTGCAAGTGCTGTTCGCCGACGGTTCGGTCGGCTGGTACGAGGCCGGCTGGGGCCCGATGATGTCGGAGACGGCGTTCTTCGTGAAGGATGTGATCTCGCCCAAGGGCAGCGTCTCGATCGTCGTCAACGAGGCGGCCACCAAGTCGGACGACGTCGATTCCCACACCAAGACAAGCATGATCCGCGTCCACCGCGCCGAGCTCGGCGCAGACGGCAGCTTCGTCCATGCCGACGAGGACCTGTCGATGAAGGACGAGCCGGGCCATCAGGGCCTGTGTGATCGCGAGCAGGCCTTCGTGCTGAAGGCCATCCGCGAGGACATCGACCTTACCCGCCACATGGACGATGCCGTCAAATCACTGCGCGTGTGCCTCGCCGCGGACGAAAGCGTCCGCACCGGCCGCCCGGTCAAGCTTTAACAGGAAGGAAGACCTGTGGGTTCTCTCAAGATCGAAAACGTCAAGAAGTCCTTTGGCCCTGTCGACGTGCTGAAGGGCATCGACCTCGACGTCAAGGACGGCGAGTTCGTTGTCTTCGTCGGCCCGTCGGGCTGCGGAAAGTCGACGCTGCTGCGCATCATCGCCGGCCTCGAGGACGCGACCTCGGGCAATGTGCTGATCGACGACGCCAGGGTCACCAACGCCCCGCCGTCGAAGCGCGGCATCGCCATGGTGTTCCAGACCTACGCGCTCTACCCACATCTTACCGTGCGCGACAACATGGCGCTCGGCCTCAAGCAGGCCGGCACGCCGACGGCCGAGATCGACAAGCGCATTGCCGCTTCTTCGGCCATGCTGTCGCTGGAGCCCTACCTCAAGCGTCGTCCGGCCGAACTCTCCGGTGGCCAGCGCCAGCGCGTCGCCATCGGCCGTGCCCTGGTGCGCGAGCCCAAGCTGTTCCTCTTCGATGAGCCGCTGTCGAACCTCGACGCCGCCCTACGCGTCAACACGCGCCTCGAGATCGCCCAGTTGCACAACCGCCTCAAGGCGACGATGGTCTACGTCACTCACGACCAGGTCGAGGCGATGACGCTGGCTGATCGCATCGTCGTGCTCAACGCTGGCCGCATCGAGCAGGTCGGTGCGCCGATGGAGCTCTACAACAAGCCGGCCAACCTGTTCGTTGCCGGTTTCATCGGCTCGCCAAAAATGAACTTCATCGAAGGTGCTCGCCTCGGCGAAACCGTCAAGACGGTCGGCGTCCGCCCCGAGCACATTTCGGTCAGTCAGACCGAGGGCGCGTGGAAAGGAACGGTGGTCCATGCCGAGCATCTCGGCGCCGACACCAACGTCTTCCTCGAAACCGAAAAGGCCGGCCTCATCACCATTCGCCTGTTCGGCGAGTACCAGACCGGCCCCGGCGCCACGCTTTATGCCACGCCCGAGCCAGCCCGCACCTATCGCTTCGGCGAAGACGGCAAGGTTCTGGGCTGACGATTTGATGCGGCGGGGATGGCGGCTACCCCTCTCCGTCACGGCTTCGCCGTGCCACCTCTCCCCCACTCCGTGGGGGAGAGGAAACGCCAATCTCGAAGGGCGCAATCTGCCAGAACTCGGTTCCTCGCCCCCTCAACGGAGAGGCGGTTACCGCCGCCTCAGATGGGCAGTCGCTTCGGCATCCACCCCATCATTCCCAATCACCACTCCGAACATGTCAGCCGCCTGCTCGCGCGTATAGTAGCCGAGCCCGATATCACGCAGCACCAGGTCGGGATCGCGCTCCAGCGGATCGCCATAACCGCCGCCGCCCGGCGTGCCGACCGACACGCGGTCGCCTGATTTCAGCGGAATGTCCTGCTCCTTGGACAGATGCGGCGGCACATGCGCCGCACCGTCGCGAAACACCGTCACCGAATTGACCATGCCATCGCGCCCGCCGAGCGCGCCCTGCGGGCCGGTGCGGCCGTGGTCCATGACGAAGGAGGCGCGCGCCGCGCCACGCAGCAGCTCGATCTCGTAGGCGAGGCCGAACCCGCCGCGCTGTTTGCCGGCGCCGCCAGATCCCTCGCGCAAGGCATAGTGTCGGTAGAGCACAGGATAGGCCTGTTCCATGATCTCGACCGGCGGCGATTTCGAGATGCCGATGGTCGAACAGCCGTTGGACAGCCCGTCATGACTTGAATTGCCGCCATAACCGCCGCCCGAGATCTGGTACATGACATAGTCGCGGCCGCGCGCCGGATCATTGCCGCCGAGCGCGAAATTGCCGCTCGAACCGGCGGGTGCCGCCGTCACCTTGTCGGGAGCCGCCTGCACCATGGCGGCGAAGACGGCCTCGGCGATGCGCTGCGACACTTCCGCCGCGCAGCCCGAGACGGGGCGAGGGTAGCGCGCATCCAAGAACGTGCCCTCCGGCCGCTTGACGATCAACGGCTCGAAGGCGCCCGCACTGATCGGCACATCGGGAAAGATGTGCCGCATGGCGAGATAGACCGAGGACAATGTCGTCGCCAGCACGCTGTTCATCGGCCCGGCGCAAGGTGCGGACGAGCCGGCGAAGTCAAAGGTCAGCGTGTCGCCGGCCTTGGCGATCGACAGAGCGATGGTCAGCGGCGCATCGACCACGCCGTCGGAATCGACGAAGGCCTTTGACCGGTAGATGCCGTCGGGCAGGGCAGCGATATGCGCCCGCATCTGTTCCGCCGCGCGTCGGCGCAGTTCGGCGATCGCCGCCGTGACGGTGTCATCACCGTAACGATCGAGAATCTGGAACAGCCTCTCCTGCCCCACATGGAGCGCCGCCGCCTGGGCGCGGATGTCGCCGATGCGCTGGTCGGCCACCCGGATGTTCGAGCAGATGATGGCGTAGATCTCGGGGTCCATCACTCCTTTCTTGAACAGCTTGACCGGCGGCAGGCGCAGGCCCTCCTGTTCCACTGCCGTCGCGGAGGCGGAAAAGCCGCCTGGCACGGCACCGCCGATATCCGGCCAGTGACCGGTGTTGGACAGCCAGCAGAAGACTTTCCCCGCGCGCCACACCGGCATGGCGAAACGCACGTCCATCAGATGCGTGCCGCCGAGATAGGGGTCGTTGACAACATAGATGTCGCCTGGCTCGGGCCGCAGCACACGTCCGTCCGATATCATCTCGATGATGGTCTTGGTCGAGTGTTGCATGACGCCGACGAATACCGGCAGCCCTTGCGACCCTTGCGCGATCAGCGCGCCGTCGATCGCCGAATAGATGCCATCCGAGCGGTCGTTGGCCTCGGCGATAACGGGCGAAAACGCCGCGCGCGAAAACGTCAGGTCCATCTCGTCGCAGGTCTGCTGCAGCGCTGCCTGGATGACGGAAAGAGTGATGACGTCGAGGGTCATGACGTGGGCTCGCTTGGCGCCAAGCAGGTCGACCCCCACTCCGCCTCGCTGCGCTCGGCACCTCTCCCCCGTTCGACGGGGGAAAGGAAAAGAGCTTCGACGGGGGAGAGGAACGGAGTCGCTGAGGAGATGACGAGCGCCCCTATCGCCGCCGGTCTTTCCTCTCCCTCGGGCAGGGCGAGAGGTGCCGAGCGCAGCGAGGCGGAGTGGGGGTGCTTGCGCGAAATCATCTCCCCACCTCAATGATGATGTTGCCGTCCCGGTCCGAACAGGCCCGGTCGCCTGGTTCCAGCACTGTCGTCGCGTCCATCTGCTCGAGGATGGCCGGTCCCAAGATCTCGGCGTCGAGCGGCATTTTCTCCCTGAGATAGACAGGTGTGTCGTGCCAGCTGCCGTCGAACCACACCGGCCTGATCTCGCGCAGCGCTTCCGCCAGCGTCGCCGCCCGTCCGGCCGGGTCGATCAGGCGACTGAGGTCGACCTCGGGTCGGGCGCCCGTCACCGATGTGTTGAGGTTGACGAGATTGGCGCGGATCTCCGGCAGTTCGACCTTGAAACGGGCGAAATAGGCCTTCTCGAACAGCGCTTGCAACGTCGCGCGGTCGACATCCGCCGAGGGCAGCGGCACGTTGACGATGTGCGTCTGCCCGACGAACTGCATGTCGGCGGAGTGGCTGACGCGAATGCTGTTCGGCCGCACCGCCTCCTGGGCGATCAGCACCTCGCCTGCCGTGCGATGCCCGGCGAGAATGTCCCGCGCCCGCTGCTCGTCGAGCAGCGCGACGGGCTGGTTGACCGTGTTGACGAAGTCGTGGCGCAAATCGGCGACGACGCAGCCGAGCGCATTGGTGATGCCGGGCCGCGCCGGTACCAGCACCCGCGGCAGGCCGAGTTCGCGGGCAAGCGCCGTTGCATGAAGCGGGCCGGCGCCACCGAAGGCAAACAGCGTGAAGTCGCGCGGGTCGTGGCCGCGCGACACCGACACCATGCGGATGGCGCCTGCCATCTTGATGTTGCCGAGCCGGAGCACCGCCCCTGCCGCCGAAATACCATCAAGCCCGGTCGCCTTGCCGATCCTGTCTTCGAAGATCTGGCGCACGGCCTCGGCCGTCACCGGCGCGTCGACTGCGAGCAGCCTTTTCGGGTCGAGCCGCCCGAGCACCAGATTGGCATCGGTGATCGTCGGCTCGGTGCCGCCGCGACCATAGCAGATAGGGCCGGGATTCGCGCCGGCGCTCTCCGGCCCGACCTGGATCAGCCTGGAAGCGTCGACACGGGCAATCGAGCCGCCGCCGGCTCCGACTGTGTGTACCGCCACCATCGGCACATGGATCGGCATCGCATATTCGATCTCGATCTCGTTGGAGACCGCGGGCTCGGTATTGAGGATCAGCGCGACGTCGGTCGAGGTGCCGCCCATGTCGTAGGTGACGAGATGCCCGAAGCCGGCACGCCGTCCGGTATGGGCTGCGGCGATGACGCCGGAGGCAGGCCCCGACATGACGGTCTTTGCCGCCTCGCGGGTGACGAAGCGCGCCGAGATCATGCCGCCATTGCCGTTCATGATCAGGAAGTCGCGGCCGTAGCCGCGCGTGGCCAGCTCGTCGCGCAGCCGCCCGACATAACGTTCGAGGATCGGCTGCACGGCGGCGTTGACCGAGGCGGTGACCCCGCGTTCGAACTCGCGTGCTTCCGACAGCAGCGAGTGCCCGGTCGTGATGTGGCCATTTGGCCAGGTCTCCGCCGCGATCTCCGCGGCGCGTCGCTCATGCGCAGGATTGGCATAGGCATGCAGGAAATGGATGACCAGCGCCTCGCAGCCGGCGACGACCAGCTGGCTGACTGCCTGCCGCACCTCGTCCTCGTCGAGCGGCTCGCGCACCCGCCCCGAGGCTTCGACGCGTTCGGTAACCTCGAACCTGAGATTGCGCGGGATGACAGGCACGAACACGCCGGTCATGCCATAGGGCTGTGGCCGCGTGCGCCTGCCGAGTTCGATCACGTCGCGAAAGCCGCGCGTGGTGATCATACCGGTCTTGGCTAGCCTGCGCTCGAGGACTGCGTTGGTGGTGGTGGTCGTGCCATGCACGATCAGGTCGATGTCGGCGACGGGAAAGCCTGTTGCGGTGAGCGCCGCGATCACGCCATGCGCCTGGTTTTCAACTGTTGTCGGTGTCTTGGCGATGCGGACTGTCCCGCCATCCCTACCGTCGATCAGCAGCAGGTCGGTGAAGGTTCCCCCGACATCGATGCCTGCCACGACATTTCCCGC
This sequence comes from Aminobacter sp. SR38, assembly GCF_014843375.1. Classification (NCBI taxonomy): domain Bacteria; kingdom Pseudomonadati; phylum Pseudomonadota; class Alphaproteobacteria; order Hyphomicrobiales; family Phyllobacteriaceae; genus Aminobacter; species Aminobacter sp. SR38. The sequence goes on along the minus strand of NZ_CP062112.1, from coordinate 2,656,472 downwards.
CTCTGCGGGAATATTCTCGTCCATGGACTAATCCCGAAAAGCCCGGACTACGTTCCTGTGCCAGTTTAGAAAGGCGTTTTATGCCACAATCTTGACGCTGATATCATTTGTATACTAATTAATAACCCGAACAAGGTCCCATTATTTGCCTGTATTTCCGCTGCGCGCCGGGTCTGGAAACGTCGCCGCGCCGGGCGAGAGGTTTGATCGATGAACACCGCAGCAGCGCTGAAGACGGCCGAAGCCAAGCCGCTTCAGTTCCCAATCCCTGCCAATGTCTACGCCGAAACGGTGGTTTCGGTGAAACATTACACGGATCGCCTCTTTTCCTTCCGCATCACCCGGCCGCAGTCGCTGCGCTTCCGTTCGGGCGAGTTCGTCATGATCGGCCTGCCCAACGCCGAAAAGCCTGTTTACCGTGCCTATTCGGTGGCAAGTCCGTCCTGGGACGACGAAGTTGAGTTCTTCTCGATCAAGGTGCCGGATGGTCCTCTGACCTCCGAATTGCAGAAGATCGTTCCCGGCGACACGGTCCTGATGCGCCAGAAGTCGACCGGCACGCTGGTGCTCGACGCGCTGACCCCGGGCAAGCGCCTTTTCATGATCTCGACCGGCACCGGCATCGCGCCCTTCGCCAGCCTGCTGCGCGATCCCGATACCTATGAGCGCTACGAGCACGTCTTCCTTACCCACACCTGCCGCGACGTGGCCGAGTTGACCTATGGCCAGGAACTGGTCGCCAATCTCGAAAGCGACCCGCTGATCGGCGAGCTGACCCATGGCCGCGTCACGCTCTACAATTCGACGACGCGTGAGGAATCCGAGCGCATGGGCCGCATCACCGCGCTCATTTCGTCGGGCAAGTTCTACAGCGACCTCGGCATCGACAAGCTCGATCCCGAAACCGACCGCATCATGATCTGCGGCTCGATGCACATGCTCAAGGACGTCAAGGAACTGGCCGAGAGCCTCGGCTTCGTCGAGGGCTCGCTGAATGAGCCGGGCAGCTTCGTCGTCGAGCGCGCCTTCGTCGGCTGATGCTTCCCTCAGTGCCGGATCGCCTGGCGGTCCGGCGTTTTGACCATCCGGTCAAAATAACGCTTCGCCGTTTCGATTTTTCGTCTAACTTCCGCCCCGGGGACTCGTGGAGCATAGCTACACGGGCTATTCTTGTTTTGCCGCGACGAAAGCATGGCTTTCCGTCGACGGCTCTTGAGATGTCGCGCCGACGACAAGGCGTCCGGAGGAAAGGCAGTCACATGAGCGGCAAGCTGCGCGAAGCCGAGAACCCGTCGTCCGCTATTGTGACCCCCTTGCCGGCGCGGCTGGCTGCGAATGCGGCCGACAGGCACGCCATTGCGCGCAATCCCGGCATGGCGCTGGATCTTGGTTTTCTGGAATCGCTGCGCAGCGTCAACCGCTCGGCGCTGGAGCGCAGGGTCGGCACGCTGACCAAAAGGCGCTCGATCAAGGCCGACAACCAGGCGGCCTGGTTGCTCAGGTCGATCTCGCTGATGGATCTGACGACGCTCAACTCCAACGACACCGACGAGCGTGTGCGCCGGCTCTGTGCCAAGGCGCTGAACCCGCTGCGCCGCGACCTGACCGAGGCGCTGGGACTGGGTGAGGTGCTGATCCGGCCGGCGGCCGTCTGCGTCTATCATCCGTTCGTGGCCACCGCCGTGGAAGTGGTGAAGGGCTCGGGCATCCATGTCGCTGCGGTGTCGACGGCCTTTCCGCATGGCCTGGCCCCCTTGTCGACACGTCTTGCCGAGATCGAGGCGTCGGTATCGGACGGCGCCGACGAGATCGACGTCGTCATCCCGCGTGGACTGGTGTTCGGCGCCAGGTGGCAGGAGCTCTATGACGAGATCAGGCAGATGCGTGCTGCCTGCGGCGAGGCGCATCTCAAGGTCATCCTGGGCACCGGCGATCTGGCGACTTTGCGCAATGTCACGCTGGCCTCGATGGTGGCGATGATGGCGGGTGCCGACTTCATCAAGACCTCGACCGGCAAGGAAAGCGTCAATGCGACGCTGCCCGTCGGCCTCGCCATGGTCAGGGCCATCAGGGCCTATCACGAGCAGACCGGCTACCTCATCGGCTTCAAGCCGGCCGGCGGCATCTCGACGGCAAAAGTCTCGCTCGACTGGCTGGTGCTGATGAAGGAAGAACTCGGCCGGCCCTGGCTCGAACCGGAGCTGTTCCGCTTCGGCGCCTCGAGCCTTTTGACCGACATCGAGCGCCAGCTCGAACACCACATCAGCGGCCGCTACTCGGCCAACCACCGCCACGCCATGGCGTGAGACGATGGGCGCGAAAGCAATCGCCGTGGAGCTTCTTCGCACTCCCCTCTGGCCTACCGGCCATCTCCCCCGCAAGGGGGGAGATTGGCAGCTTCGCCGCTCACACCTTTCCTCCAACCTCGATGATTGGCGGCGACGTCAGCGCAGGCTGATCTCCCCCCTTGCGGGGGAGATGGCCGCCCCTTTGACAAATATGGGGCCAGAGGGGGGTGCGAAGGATCGCCGACCTCGCAACGAATTGCTGGGAACATTCCAATGAACATTCTCGAACGATACCACGCCATGGATTATGCCCCAGCCCCCGAGGCCCGCTCAGAAGCCGATGCCTGGCTTGGGGCCCGCGATTTCTCGAAGGCGCTGTTCATCGCAGGCGACTGGCGCGCCGGCATTGACGGCAAGAGCTTCGACACATCCGATCCCTCAACCGGCAAGCTTCTGGCCAAGGTGTCGGACGCCTCTGCCGCCGACATCGAGACGGCGGTGGCCGCGGCCCGCAAGGCGCTGCCGAAGTGGAGTGCTGCCTCGGGTTATGAGCGCGCAAAAGTGCTTTATGCCATCGGCCGCGCCATGCAGCGCCACCAGCGCCTGTTTGCGGTGCTGGAAAGCCTCGACAATGGCAAGCCGATCCGCGAGAGCCGCGACATCGACGTGCCGCTGGCGATCCGCCACTTCATCCACCATGCCGGCTGGGCCCAGTCGCTGGACCGGGAATTCCCAGGCCGCAAGCCAGCCGGTGTCGTCGGCCAGATCATCCCGTGGAATTTTCCGCTGCTGATGCTGGCCTGGAAGATCGCACCGGCCCTTGCCACCGGCTGCACCGTTGTCCTGAAGCCGGCCGAGTTCACGCCGCTGACGGCCATTCTCTTCGCCGAGATCTGCGAACGCGCCGGTGTGCCCAAGGGCGTGGTCAACATCGTCCAGGGCGGACCCGAGGCAGGGGCTGCGATCGTCAACCATCCCGGCATCGACAAGATCGCGTTTACCGGCTCGTCGGAGGTCGGCAAGATCATCCGCAAGGCAACTGCGGGCTCTGGCAAGAAGCTGTCGCTGGAACTCGGCGGCAAGTCGGCCTTCATTGTCTTCGAAGACGCCGATCTCGACAGCGCCGTCGAGGGACTTGTCGACGGCATCTGGTTCAACCAGGGCCAGGTCTGCTGTGCCGGCTCGCGGCTTCTGGTGCAGGAGAGCGTAGCCGAAGCCTTCATCGCCAAGGTCAAGACACGGATGAGCCGGCTGCGGGTCGGTTCTCCGCTCGACAAGAACACCGACATCGGCCCGCTGGTCGACAAGACCCAGCTCGACCGCGTCAGGCGCCTTGTCGAGGAAGGTGCAAGACAGGGTGCCGTCTGCTGGCAGCCCGACCAGGATGTGCCATCATCAGGCTATTATCACCTGCCGACGCTGGCGACGGGTGTTGCGCCCGCCAACATCCTTGCCCAGGAAGAGGTGTTCGGTCCGGTGCTCGCCACCATGAGCTTCCGCAACACCGAAGAGGCGGTCGAACTCGCCAACAACACCCGTTATGGCCTTGCCGCCTCGGTGTGGAGCGAAAACGTCAATCTTGCCTTGCATGTCGCCCCGCAGCTCAAGGCCGGCGTGGTCTGGATCAACGGCACCAACATGTTCGATGCTGCCTGCGGCTTCGGCGGCTACCGCGAGAGTGGCTTTGGCCGCGAAGGCGGGCGCGAGGGGCTGGAGGAATATCTGGCGCCGAGCGAGCCGCATGGCCCTGTCATCAAGCCGTCGACGGCGCCGAAACAGGCCGCCCGCGACAATGGCGAAAGCCACGGCATCGACCGCACGGCAAAGCTGTTCATCGCAGGCAAGCAGGTGCGCCCCGACGGCAACTATTCGCTGCCGGTTCTCACCTCCAAGGGCAAACTCGCGGGCGAGGTCGGCTTGGGCAGCCGCAAGGACATCCGCGATGCGGTCTCGGCGGCGCGCGCCTGCAAGGCCTGGCCCGAAGCGACCGCCTACAACAGGGCCCAGGTGCTCTATTATCTCGCCGAGAACCTGTCCGGCCGCACGGAAGAGTTTACCGCCCGCATCGTCGAACTGACCGGTGCTGCCCACAAGGCTGCCAAGGCAGAAGTCGAGGCCTCGATCGAGCGGCTGTTCTATTATGCCGGCATGGCCGACAAGTTCGAGGGCAGGGTGCACCAGCCGCCGGCGCGCACCGTCACGCTTGCCCTGCACGAACCTGTCGGCGTCATCGGCATCGTTGCCCCTGACGAGGCGCCGCTGCTCGGCCTGATCTCGCTGCTCGCCCCGGCACTTGCCATGGGCAACACCACGGTCGTGGTGCCGTCCTCCACCGCGCCGCTCGTGGCCACCGACCTCTACCAGGTACTCGAGTACTCAGACGTCCCTGCCGGTGCGATCAACATCGTCACCGGGCATACGGCGGAACTCACAGCCGTGCTTGCCAAGCATGACGACGTCGACGGCCTGTGGGTCGTCGCCGAGGCCGAGATCTGCGCCAAAGCGGAGGCTGAATCTGTCGGCAATCTCAAGCGCGTCTGGACCGGCCACGGCCGCAGCCTCGACTGGCCGACCGCCCAGGGCGAAGACTTCCTCCGCCGCGCCGTCGAGATCAAGAACGTCTGGGTCCCATACGGGGACTGAGGGGACCAGGGGAATAGGGGAATAGGGGAATAGGGGTTATCGCCTTCCCTTACTCCCTTACTCCCTTACTCCCTTGCTCCCTTGGCCCTCAGCTTATCTTCGTCAGCAGCTGCAGCAGGGTCTCTGCGTCCTTCGCCGACAGCGGCGACAATGTCTCCTCGGTGATCGTCCGCGCCCGCGGCAGAAGCTCGACGATGAGGCGCTGGCCCTCGTCGGTCAGCTTGACCATCAGGCGCCTTTTGTCGACCTCATGTTTGGCCAGCTGCACCAGCCCGCGTGCCGCGAGCCGGTCGATGACGCCCTTCACGGTCGCCGCATCCATGGCGATCAGGCCGCCCAGCTGGTTCTGCGAGGTTTCGCCGACGTCGCGCAGCTTGGCGAGCGCGGCGAACTGCGGTGGCGTCAGGTCGGCAATATGCGTCGCGAAGATCGCGACGTGACGCTGGTTGGCCTTGCGCAGGACAAAACCGATCTGTCCCTGGACCTGGTAGGTACCTTCGGTGGTTTCGGGGCTCATCGCAAGCCATCCCAGGCCTTGATGTCGGAGGCCTTCAATCCACCCATGCGGTCGTGAATGCGCGGCCCCGAGGTCATGACCAATGCAAAGACGATCTCGTCCGGTCGCGGCCCGTCGGGCACCCCCACTTCCATGGCATCGAAATGGCTGCGCACATAGGCGGCGTTGACATGGCCGATCGGCACGTCGAGCCGCGCGCCGAAAGCACCCAGCTTCTTGGCCGAGGGCACGATCGCCTTGGCTTCGCCAAGCCGCTCGCGCATGGCGTAACCGCCGGGCACATGCCACAGCGCGCCGTGTTCCAGTTCGCCGGCCGAGCCGACAATGGCGCCTTTGCCATAACCGTCGATGGCCTTCGCATCGCCGCCCAGCGCCGCGATCAGCCGGTCGGACAGCATCAGCCCGAGCGGTTTCAGATCCTCCATCGCGCTCTCAAGCTCTTCGACATAGCGGTCGGCGAACGGGTTCTTCACCACCGCAAGCGCTGCCGCTCGTCGTCGGGGGATATGCGCGGGTGGCCCTCCGTCGTGCAGGATTTCCTCGATCGTTACAGTGATCTTCCGGATCGGAAAGTCAGGCATGGACAGGTTCCCCCCTTGTCACACCATCGGTTACGGCAAGCTCATGCGTGCCGCTTATGCGGGTTCGGCCTCCTAGGTATAGAGCTGCAGTCTGGATCGACCCTTGCCGCCGCAAGGATTCGGCCACGGAAAATCCGGCGTCGAGCGCCGCCTCGATGTCGGCGGGGGCAAGCGGTGCGACGTCTGTCGTCACCAGCCGGTCGCCAAGGTCGCTGTCGGGCGCCAGGTCGCACGCTGGCCTGCGGTGGATGGCCGTGTGGCCGGGCAGGTCGACAGCGTTGGCGATCAGCGTCGCCGCAGCATCGGCCGCGGCCGCGTTTACCGCGAGCACCGTTACAGCGTCGGCGATGCCGAGCGAAAAGCTGCGGCCGCGCCAGCCGCTGGTGGCGATGCCGCGCACTGCGTCCTGCCAGTGGATCGTCAGCCTGTCGGCCAGGCCGTGGCCCGTGCCGGCAATCGCCACCGAGAATTCCTGGCCACAGCCGATGTGCAGGGCGATGTCACCGCCATTGTTGACATAGGCGCGCTCGATTGAACGCCCGGCGATCATCGCGGCCATCATCTCGTCGGCGACAGAACCTGCGACGGCGGCCATCGGTGTGATGAACTGCCCAGCCAAAGGCGCGACGGCGGCTTCCATGCGCCGCGCCGTTGGTCCGTCAAAGTCGCGGGGCCTTGACGATGCCGGGCGGCGCAGTTGGGCAAGCTCCTCGACCAGCTCGTCCAGGATGGTCTGGAAGCGTTCCGCCGCCTGTTCGTAAGCGGCGCGCACCTCGCCGGTCTCGCCAAATGCCTCGACGATCAGGTCGATGGGGCCATGATTGAAATGCAGGCGGTGCTTGTCGGGCAGCCAGGAGATTTCGGGTCCATTCATCGCGACCCGCCCGGCGCCGTCAGGCGCAACTGCGCCAGCGGTGGCCAGGGGTTGTCGGTCCCGGCCGCTTCCGTCGCCCGTTCGTTGAGATACTCGCCGCCGCGCGCCAGCACGTCGTCGATGCTCCTGATCTCGCTGTCATAGCCGCCCAGTGCCAGATAGTCGTCGCGCCGCAAGGTGAATTCGATCGGCGCCACCAGCGCCGGTGTCGGCACATAACCGAAAGCGTTATCGGGCACCCTGAGGACGTCGACCATCAGCGTGATGCCGCCGCCCGGCCAGACATAGACAGGCGCGCCGCCCACCGTCACGTAGGTTCTCAGGCCTTGCACCGAACGCGTCAGGTTGACCGGATTTTCCGTCACCCCGGCGCGCAGGCTGCCGCCGGCGCCGCCGACGAACAGCACGGTACACAAAGCCGGCTCACAATTGTCCTCGATCAGCCCAACCGACTTGCGCAAGCGGTCCGGGAACGGCTTCTTGACCGGCATCAATTCGTCGTTGAGCTCGTAATAGGCGAACTGCTCGCCCGTCGTCGAAACCATCAGCAGCGACAGGCCGGGCCGCGCGCCTTTCTTGGCATTCCATTCGCCCAGGATCTCGAGCGGGTCGGAGATGCTGGTGCCGCCCCAACCGAGGCCCGGCTCCGACACCTTGAAATAGCGCCCCGGCGTCGAGCGGCGGCCGAGGATCTTAATGCCGGTCTCCTCCCAGCCAAGCACCTTGCCGGCCTGGTGCTCGGAGACGACGCCAGTGATGTGGTCGTCGACGACAACCACCTCGTCAACGAGCCCGCGCCATTGCGTGGCGAACATGCCTATGGTCGCCGAGCCGCAGCCGACGCGCATGCGGTGTTCGGTCGTGCCATCGATGACCGGCGGCTTGCCGGCCTCGACCACGATGGCGGCGCCGCCGTCGATGCTCAGCTCGACGGGCTTCTTGTTGCAGAGGTCGAGCAGCACCGCGCAGGTCACCCGGCCTTCGCTCTTCGAGCCGCCGGTCAAATGGTGGACGCCACCGAGCGACAGCATCTGCGAGCCGTATTCGCCCGTCGTCACATGGCCGATGGCCTCGCCCTGGGCACGCACCGTCGCCGTCTCGGGGCCGAGATGGCGGTCGGTGTCGATCTTCACCTTGACGCCGCAATAGGAGAAGATGCCCTCGGTGACGACGGTGACGAGATCGACGCCTGCGAGCTGCTGGCTGACGATGAACGGTGCCGGCTTGTAGTCGGGATAGGTGGTGCCGGCACCGATGGCGGTAACGAAGCGCCGCCCGGTGTTGACCAGTTCGCCATCCCACGCCTCGCCGCTGAAAGGCACCACGGAATTGCCGCTTTCGACCGCGAAATCGAGCACGCGGACTGGGTCGGCGCGCACGATCATGCCGCCGAAATTGCCATAGCGGTCGCAGGCGCCGGTGTGCCCTTCGGCGATGTAGCACATCACGGGGCAGGCATCGCAGCGCAGCTTTTCGCCCGCCTGCCTGTCGCCGGCCGGGTGTGTCTCGAAACGCTCGGAAAGCTCGTTCATCGACGTGCCTCCTCGATTGCGGCCAGGATTCGCGACGGCGTTGCCGGCACCTTGGTGATCGCCACTCCGATGGCGTGGCGGATGGCGTTGAGGATGGCGGGCGCCGTCGGGATCAGCACATGCTCGCCCAAACCCTTGGCGCCAAAGGGTCCTTCCGGGTCCGGAACTTCCACCAGTATGGTTTCTATCGGCGGCACGTCACCGATCGTCGGGATCAGGTAGTCGTGCAGGTTCTCGGTACGGCCGGGAATGTACTCTTCCATCAGCGCCATGCCGATACCCTGGGCGATGCCGCCCTCGATCTGGCCTTCGGCAAGCAGCGGGTTGATCGCCCGGCCGACATCATGCGCCGCGGTGATCTTGATCAGCTTCACGGTGCCAAGCCTCATGTCGACCTCAAGCTCGGCGATCTGCGCGCCATAGCCGTAGACGGCATAAGGTTTGCCTTGGCCCTTGGCATCGAGCGTCGTCGTCGGCGGGTCGTAGCTTTCCTCGGCGGCGAAGACGAGGCCGTCCTTGTCCACTTCGAGCAGCGTCAGATCGATGCGCCGCCGCTCGCCGCCCTCATGCACCAGGAGCAGTCCGCCCGGCAAAAGCTGCAGCGACGCTTTGGCCGAGACATTGGCAAAGCGCAGGATGCCGTCTCGCAAGGCTTTCGCGGACTTTTCCGCCGCTTTTCCCGAGACATAGGTCTGGCGCGACGCCGAGGTCTTGCCCGCATCGGGTGTAACAGCCGTATCGGCACTTCGAAGCACGAAATCGCCGAGCGGCAGGCCAAGCGCGTCGGCGGCGATCTGGGCGATGACGGTGTTGGCGCCCTGGCCGATGTCGACCGCGCCCTGGTGCAGCACGACCTTGCCTTCGGGCGAGATGCCCAGCTTGATCGTCGAGGGGTTGGGCAAAGACGTGTTGCCGCAGCCATACCAGCACGAGGCGATTCCGACGCCGCGCTTGAACTTGCCGTTGGCCGCGTTGAAAGCGTCCGCTTCGGCCAGCGCGCGTGTCCAGCGCAGGCTCAGCGCCTCGAGGCAGTCGCCGATGCCGACACCGGTGTCGAGCCGCTGCCCGGTCACCGTTTCGGAGCCGTTTCGAAGAGCATTTTTCAAGCGTATCTGCAACCGGTCGAGACCAAGCTTGTCGGCCAGTTGGTCGAGCAGCGTCTCTTGCATCAGGGTAGCCTGCGGCACGCCGAAACCACGGAACGCGCCCGACACCGGGCCATTGGTGTGGATGGCGCGAGCGATGGCGCGGTAATGCGGCGTGGCATAGGGCCCGGAGGCATGCACCGGCACGCGATTGGCGACGGTCGGGCCGAAGCTGGCATAGGCACCGGTGTTGAACTCGCCATCGAACACCATGCCGCGAATGGTGCCGTCGGCATTGGCGCCGATTGTTGCCTTCATCGCGGCCGGATGGCGCTTCGTCGTCGAGGCCATCGATTCGGTGCGGCTATAGGCAAGGGCTGCCGGGCGCCCTGTCTTCAGTGCCACCAGCCCTATGAGCGGTTGCAGCGAAACGTCGATCTTGGAGCCAAAGCCGCCGCCGGTCGCCGTCGGCAGGATACGCACTTTTTCCACCGCGAGACCAAGGATACGCGCCGTGTCGTCGCGATCCAGATGCGGTGCCTGAGTGCAGGCGGCGATCGTCAGCGTATCGCTGTCCATCAATGCATAGCCGGCTTCCGGTTCGATGTAGGCGTGCTCGACATAGGAGGTCTGCATGCTGCTGGAGACCACGCATGCGGCCTGCGCCAGGGCACTTTCCGGCTCGCCGCGCTCGACAAGGCCGCGCGTCAGCAGGTTGTCGGGTCGGTTGGCATGGACCAGCACTGCGCCTTGCGCCTGGGAAGTGGCCGGCTCCAGTGCTGCCGGCAACTCGCGCCAGGTGATGGGGAAAGACGTCACATCCAGGTCGCGCGCCGCCCAGCCTTCGCAAGCGACAAGCGCCACCGCCTCGCCACGGAAACGTGTCTCGCTCTCGGCCAGTGCCGGCTGGTCGGCAAAAGGCGGGATAACGCCGAAGCTGTTGATGCCGGGGATGTCGCCGGCGGTGAAAACCGCAACGATGCCCGCATTGCCTGCGACGTAGGCGTCGAGGTCGCCGAACGAGAATGCGGCTCGGTGATGCGGCGAGCGGATCACCAGCACCGACAACGCATCGGCGGGAAATGAATCGCCGCCGAATCTTTCGCTGCCAATCACCTTCGGGATGCCGTCGAGCCTGATGGGCGAGGCACCTACGGCCGAACCAGCCGGGGGCATGCGAAAATCAAGGGATGGTGGCAGCATAAAGTGCCATGCCTCCATCACCGCCTCGACGATCTTGCGATAGCCGGTGCAGCGGCACAGGACCCCGCCGAGCGCGTCCTGGACCTGTTGTTCGCTTGGGCGCGGCTCCCGTTCCAGCAACGCAGTTGCCGTCACAAGCAGTCCGGGCGTGCAGAAACCGCATTGCGCGGCGCCATGTGCCAGGAACGACGCCTGCAGCGCCGAGAGGTCGCGGCCCCCCAGCCCTTCCACGGTGCGGATCGAAGCGCCTTCGACCGAGGCCATCGGCAGCAGGCAGGCGCAGACGGGCTCGCCGCCGAGCAGCACGGTGCAGGCGCCGCAATCGCCGGCATCGCAGCCGACCTTGGTGCCCGTCAGCCTGAGGTCGTCGCGCAGTACCGACGACAGGCGCCGCATCGGCGCAGCGGACACCGACACGGAGGCGCCGTTGACGGTGAAGCTGATCGGCGCCCGGTCGGTTTTCATGCCGCCGTCCGTCTCTGCGAGCCATGCGTTGCAAGCAGAAGCGCCCGCGCCACGATTTCGCGCGCAGCACTTCGCCTGTATCCGGCACTGCCGCGCACATCGTCGATTGGTGACAATTCATCCAATCCGGCAGCTTGCACCGCGGCTTCGGCGACCTCCGGCCTATGCCCGACAAGTGCTGCTTCCAGCGCGTGCAGCCGTCGCGCCACGGCCGAGCACGACCCCACCGAAATCGCCGCGCTTGCGATCCGCGCGTCCGTACCGAGCACGACCCTGGCCGCCGCCATGACGATCGAAATGACCAGATAGCGCCGCGCACCCAGTTTGACGAAGGCCGAGCCGCCGCCAGTGCTGGCCTTGGGGATGCGCAGCGCCGTCACCAGCTCGTCCTCGCGCAGCTTGGTTCGGCGGTTGCCTATGATGAACGCGCCAAGCGGCAAAATGCGCATCTCGTGGCGCGACCGCAGCTCGACCTCGGCGTCGAGGATCATCAGCGCCGGTACCCCATCGGCGGCCGGTGAGGCGTTGCATATGTTGCCGGCTATCGACGCGACGTGCTGAATCTGGCTCGAGCCAATTTCGCGCGCCGCCTGCTTCAGCGCGTCGAAGGCCGGCGGCAGCGGCGCCTGGATGATCTCGGTCCAACTGGTGCGCGCACCAATGACGAAGTGATTGTCGCTTTCGGTGATGCCGCGCAGTGCGCCGATGTCATTGATATCGATTACATCGAAAGAGAGAGGCCGGTTGCCAAGAGCGGGATAAACGTCCGTCGCACCCGCCAACACTCGCCAAGAGCCCTCGCTGAGCAGCGCCAGCGCCTCGTCGAGTGACTTGGGTTTCGCGTAACGGGTCACGCAATGCCTCCCGGCTGTTGCCGGACATTTTCATTCGTACACAAGTGATAACCTGCCGCGATCTTTTGTCAAAGCCTGGCTTTACTTCGCCGGATCACTTGCCGGTGGGCGCATGGCGGCCAAGTTGAAGGTTGACGCCGGCCGCCATCTGGTCGAATTTCGGCGGCCCGCCAGCGCGGCGGTATCAGAAACGAGTTGGGGACATCATGGCTACGGACGCGCTCGTCGTCGTCGATCTGCAAAACGACTTCTGCCCTGGCGGCGCGCTTGCCGTGAATGGGGGCGACGAGATCATCCCGCTGGTCAATGACCTGATCCGCCACAGCGAGCACGTGCTGCTTACCCAGGATTGGCATCCGGCCGGTCATTCGAGCTTCGCCTCGAGCCATCCCGGCAAGCAGCCTTTCGAAAGTGTCCGCATGTCCTATGGCCCCCAAACGCTGTGGCCGGATCACTGCATTCAGGGCAGCCGCGGCGCCGATTTCCATTCCGGGCTCGCCTCGTCCAAGGCCGAACTGGTTATCCGCAAGGGGTTTCGTCCGAACATTGACAGCTACTCGGCGTTTTTCGAGAACGACCGCTTCACGCCGACGGGCCTTGCCGGATACCTGCGCGAGCGCGACGTCGCCTCGATCACGCTTGTCGGCCTCGCCACCGATTTCTGCGTCGCCTATTCGGCGCTTGATGCGGTCAAGCATGGCTTCGCCACCACGGTGCGGCTCGATGCGTGCCGCGCGATCGATCTGGGCGGTTCCCTCGACTCGATGATCGGCAAGATGCGTGACGCCGGCGTCAAGCTGGTCTGATTTCCTGACTTTGGCAGCATCAGACGTTGCGGTCACCAATTCGAACACAATGCCCGGCGTAAACGCCGGTTCCGAGGGGACGGCATGAAGGGTTCGCGTATTGCGGCAGCGTCTCTGACGCTGGCCTGCCTGCTGGCGAGTGCAAGCACCGCGCTGGCTGCCGAGCAGGGATTGCCCGGGGCGACGATGTCGTTGGTGTGGGCACTGCCGTTTGCGGGATTGCTGCTCTCCATCGCCACCGGGCCGCTGCTTTATCCGCACCTCTGGGAGCAGCACTACGGCAAGATCACAGCCGGCTGGGCGGCGCTGGTGGTGGTGCCGATGGCGCTGTCTTTCGGCTTCGACATCTCAGTCGAGGCCGTGCTGCACACGCTGCTGCTCGAATACATGTCCTTCATCATTCTTTTGTTTGCCCTTTTCACCATCTCGGGCGGCATCCTGGTGGCAGGCAACATCCAGGGCACGCCGCTCATCAATGCCGGCCTTCTGGTCATTGGCGCGTTGCTGGCCTCCGTCGTCGGCACCACCGGCGCGTCGATGATCATGATCCGGCCGGTGATCCGCGCCAACGACAACCGGCCGTTTAACGCCCATGTCATCGTCTTCTTCATCTTCCTGGTGTCCAACATCGGCGGCTCGCTGACGCCGCTCGGCGACCCACCGCTGTTCGTCGGCTTTCTGCGCGGCGTAGACTTCTTCTGGACCACCGTCCATCTCTGGCGCGAGGCGCTGTTGGTCGGCGGCATCGTGCTGGCCGCCTTCCTCGCCGTCGATTGGCACTTTCACCGGCGCGAGTCCGGGCAGCCCAAGGTCAAGGACCCGACACCACATTCGAAGGTGCGCATCCGCGGACTTGCCAATATCGCTTTGCTCGCCGGTGTCATCGCCGCGATCCTGATGTCGGCGTCATGGAAGCCCGGCGTCGCGTTCTCCGTCTACGGCGTCCATGTCGAACTTCAGAACCTCGTCCGTGACGCCATCATCCTGGCATTGGCCTTCGTGTCACTGGCGGTCACCCGCAAGGAATACCGCGCCGCCAACGGGTTTTCATGGGGTCCTATTCTCGAAGTGGCCAAGCTGTTTGCCGGCATCTTCGTTTGCATCGTGCCCGTCATCGCCATCCTGCGCGCCGGGCTAGATGGGGCTTTCGCGCCGCTGGTGGCGCTGGTCACCGGACCGGGCGGCGAGCCTGACAACCTCGCCTATTTCTGGCTGACGGGCGTGCTGTCGTCCTTCCTCGACAATGCGCCGACCTATCTCGTCTTCTTCGAGCTTGCCGGCGGAGACCCACAGGCGCTGATGACGACCTTTGCCACAACACTGGTGGCGATCTCGGCCGGCGCCGTGTTCATGGGCGCCAACACCTATATCGGCAATGCGCCGAACTTCATGGTCTACGCCATCGCCCGGGAAAGCGGGGTCAGGATGCCCGGCTTTTTCGGCTACATGCTGTGGTCGAGCGCGATGCTGATCCCGACTTTCCTGATCGCGGGGTTTGTGTTCTTCGCCTAACCCACGCCGACATAGCGCCTGACCATCCCAGGATCCTCGCGCAGCCGCCCCACGTCCACCGTCTCGCGGTTGCGACCGTTCTCAATGAAGGCGACGCGATCGGCGACGGGCAGCACGGCGTCGACGCGCTGTTCGACGAGAATGGTCGAGACACCGCGCTCGCGCAGCCTGGCCACGGTTTCGCGGATCTTGGCGATCATCGACGGCATCAGCCCTTCGGTCGGCTCGTCGAGCAGCAGGACCTCGGGTTCAACACACAGCGCGCGCGCCATGGCCAGCATCTGCTGCTCGCCGCCCGACAACGTGCCGGAGCGCTGCTGCAGCCGGTCGCGCAACAGCGGGAACAGGTCGAGCACGCTGTCGCGCACCGCCTTGCCCCTGTTGCGGGTCATCAGGCCGATCTCGATGTTTTCGGCGACGGTCAGCTCGGCAAACAGCCGGCGCCCTTGCGGCACATAGGCCACACCCGTCTTTGGCACCTCGTGCGCAGGGAGCTCGGTCAGCACGCGTTCGCCCAGCCTGATCGAGCCCGCACGCGCCGGCACCAGCCCCATGATCGCCTTCAGCGTCGTGGTCTTGCCGGCGCCGTTACGGCCGAGCAGGCACAGCACCTCGCCCTTGCGCAATTCGAGGTCGAGGCCGTGCAGCACCTGCACTTCGCCGTAAAAGCAGTCGAGGCCTGATATCGTCAGCGCCGCATTCATGCTTCGGCCTCCTGAGCGGTGCCAAGATAGGCTTCTTGCACGGCGGCGTTGGCGCGGATCTCGGCCGGGCTGCCTTCGGCGAGGATCCTGCCGGCATTGAACACGCTGATGCGACGGGCCAGCTCCATGACAACGGGCATGTTGTGCTCGATCAGCAGGATGGTGGCGTCACGGGCGATCTCGCGGGCCAGGGCGATGAAGCTCTCGATCTCGCCGTCCGACAGGCCCTGCGTCGGTTCGTCGAGAATGAGCAGACGCGGCCTGAGCGCCAGGCCCATGGCCACCTCGAGCAGCCGCTGGTGGCCATAGGCCAGAGCGCCGGCCTGCTCATGCGCGCGGCCAGCGAGGCCGACGCGCTCCAGCGCCTCCATCGCCCCTTGCCGCACCGCGCCGCGCGACCGGCCGTCGGTCAGTGTGCGCTGTACCGGCAGGGCGACGTTGTCGTAGGCGCTGAGATTGGCGAAGACGCTGGTGATCTGGAAGGTGTAGGCGATGCCGCGCCGGACCCGCAGATGCGCCGGCATGGCGGTGATATCCTCGCCGTCGAAGACGATACTGCCTGAGGTCGGTGCGTAGCGGCCGCAGACGAGGCTGACGAAAGTGGTCTTGCCGGCGCCGTTGGGGCCGATCACCGCCCTGATCTCGCCCGGCTCAAGCGAGAAGTCGACATTGTCGACGGCGCGCAGGCCGCCGAAATGACGCGACAGACCCTTGGTGGTCAGAAGCGCCGTCACGGCAGCCACCCGAGCCAGCGGTCGCGCAGCGTGCCGAGAACGCCCTTGCGGAACCAGAGCACCAACAGGATCAGCATTGCGCCGACAATAAGCATGTAGGCCGAGGTGTAGCTGCTGGTGATGTCGATCACGTAGTACATGAACAGTGTGCCGAGCAGCGGCCCGAGTGTGGTCGCAGCACCGCCGAGCAGCACCCAGAGCAGTGGCAGGATCGAATATTGCACCGAGGCGAATGTCGAGCCGACATAGCCGAACAACAGGGCATAGGCCGCCCCGGCCGCGGCACAGATGACGCCCGAGGTGACGACTGCCGCCAGCTTGTTGGCGAAGGTGTCGTAGCCAAGCATCTTCGCGCGCTCCTCGTTTTCGCGGATCGCGACCAGCACACGGCCGTGGCGCGAGCGGACGATGGCGAGCGTGGCGAACAGGGCAGCGGCAAACAGCGCCACTGCCGAGAGATAGCGCGTCGCCGGGTTGGTCAGGTCAAGCGTGCCGGTTCCCAAAGTGATCTGCCGCGCCTGCTGCTGCAGCACCAGCCCCTCGTCGCCGCGCGTCCATGCGCCGAAATAGAGTGTTACGAGATAAAACACCTGGGCAAACATCATGGTCACGATCATGAAGGCGACACCCGAAGTCCGGAGCGCCAGCAGGCCGACAATCAGCGACACGAGGAAGCCCGCGCCGACGCCACCGGCAAAGGCCGGCACCACGCCCCAGCCAAGATGATAGAGCGGCAGCCCGGCGCCATAGAGCCCGGCGGCGAAGAACATGGCGTGGCCGAGGCTCAAGAGCCCGACATAACCGAACAGAAGGTTGTAGCCCATGGCGAAGACGGCCAGCACCAGCACCCGCGCCAGAACGCCATGGTGGTACTCGGGCAGGATGAAGTTGAGCGCGACGAGCAGGGCGATGACCACTGCATGCAACGCGTAGACCCTGGCAGTCGCCCCGTCGTCGCTCATTTTGTCGCCGTTCCGAACAGGCCCTGCGGCCGGAACACCAGCACCATGGCGACGACGAGCGTGGCGATGATCTTGGCCAGGGTCGGCGAGAAGAACACCGAGATGATGCCGTCGGATACGCCGATGAGAAGGGCGGCAATGACGGTGCCGCGCAGCGAGCCCAGCCCGCCGATGATGACGACGATGAACGACAGCAACAGCGGGTCGAGACCCATCAAATAATGCGCCTGCTGGATCGGCACGATCAGCACGGCGGCGATTGCCGCGAGCATCGCGCCAAGCGCGAACACCGCGCCATAGACGCGTCCGACCGGGATGCCGAAGGCCTGAGCCGTCTCACGGTCGTATTGAGTCGCCCGCATGACAAGGCCGATCCTCGTGCGGGTCAGCACAAGCCACGTGGCAAGCAGCAAAAGCGCCGATGCGGCGATGATCGACAGCTTGTAGCCGGAGTAGCCGAACCAGGGCAGCTGGATTCGGACGTTGAAGGGCGGCGTCACCGGCCGCGCCTCGGGGCCGTAGAAGGTCAGAGCCAGCTGCTGGATGATGTAGAGCAGGCCGATGGTGGCGACGATGATGGCTTCCGGGTTGTAGTCGAGCCGGCGCAGGACAAGCCGCTCAGATATCCAGGCGATGAAGCCGACGATCAGCGGCGCCAGCACCAGGGCTGCGGCGAAGCCGAGAGCTGGGTGTCCACCAACGGCTGTGGTGATCGCCCATGCGAGCACGGCGCCGAGCATGAAGAATTCGCCATGCGCGACATTGACGATGCGCATCACGCCGAACACCAGCGACAGGCCAAGCGCTGTCAGCGCCAGCACTGCCGAGGTGACCAGGCCTTCGAGCGTGGCAAGCAGGAGATGCGGGAAGAAGGCCACTAGCCAACCCACCTGGGTTGCGCTTCGTCGCACCCCCCTCTGGCCTGCCGGCCATTTCCCCCACAAGGGGGGAGATCAGCTGACGCTGATATCTGCGCCAACCACGGATGGTGCAAGATGGCAGCGGCGACGGAGCTGCTGATCTCCCCCCTTGTGGGGGAGATGGCCGGCAGGCCAGAGGGGGGCAACGTCGAGCGCATTACAGGCCAGTCTATCGCCGTACCCTCACAACGGCTGCGTCGTGTAGTCCGCCTCCGGCTCGTACAGACCGTCCTCGATCGAGGTCCGGTGGACGACGTTGAGCTTGCCGCCTTCGACCTTGGAGATGTTCTGGTGGCCGAAGACCTGGTGGATCTTGCCGTTGAACGTCTTGTCGCCCTGCGGGTGCTCGGGACCTTCCTTGAACGCGGTCAGCGCCTCGGTCGCCTCGACAAGCTTGGCGCGGTCTTCGGGCCCCTTGTAGCCTGAATCCTCCATCGCCTTCTTGATGACGTAGAGCGTTTCCCAGCAGCCGAACATGTGGGCGGCGGTCGAGACGTCCTTGGCATCCGTCGTCGAGGCGCCGTTGTCGTCGATGCCGACGGCGGCGCGATACGCCTTCTGCGCCTCGCTGTCATTGGCTTGGGCGTAGCGCGGCGAGCCTTCCCAGAAATGGCTGCCGTCGAGGAATTCGAGGCCCGGGCTGTTGATGTCGACGGCCTCGAGCGAGTCGATGAAGCCGAACAGCTGCGGCTTGGTCGAGCCGTAGAATTCGCCGAGCTCCTTGACGAAGGTCAAGACGCCTGGGCCGACCATGACGTGGTACAGCACCTCGGTGTCGGCAGGGATCTGCGGCAGGTATTTGGTGAACGAGCTTTCGGTCGGTGGGATCGGGATCTGGGCGACGACCTCGCCGCCCTGCGCCTTGATGGCGGGCGCGAAATAGTCGCGATGGTCGTAGCCGAAAGCGTAGTCCGGATAGATCATCGTCACCTTCTTGCCGAGGTTGGCCGCGACCCAGGGCGCGACCGAGGTGACCTGCGAGCGCACGTCGGTGATGCCGGGCTGGAACACCCAGCGGTTCAGCTTGCCCGAGGCGACGTGATAGCCTTCGCTGACGACATAATAGGGGATCTTGAGCTCGCCGGCGGTAGGCGCCGAGCCGACGACGACATGCGAGAACAGCGTGCCGAAGACGATGTCGGTCTTGTGCTGGCTGGCGAATTTCGCCACCACTTCGGCGCCGCGCTTGGGGTCGGTGCCGTCATCCTCGACAATGATCTCGACCGGCCGTCCGTTGATGCCGCCGGCATCGTTGATCAGCTTGACGGCGGCGTTGGTGGTCTTTTCGTACCAGCGGCCATAGGCGGCGCCGATGCCGGTGCGGTGGGCCTGGAAGCCGATCTTGATCGGAGCGGAAGATTGCGCCTGTGAGTAGCGTACGAAACCCGGGGCTGCCATCAGGCCGGCGCCGGCGGCGATGCCTTTCAGCGCCGTGCGGCGGCTGAGGCGCGATTTTCCGAGGTCGAAGAAGCGATTGCTGTCAGTCATGCCCTGTCCCCTTGCCGTGTCCTTTGACCAACGATCGTGCGGATTGGCAGCCCTTCCGCCGAGGGCGAAAAATTGCATGTATACAAACTAGATCACCAATCCCTGGAGGTGGCAATAGTTGCTTCCCCAAGGTCAAAATCCGCCTGCATTTGCACTATCCCGCCGTTGCTGTCGAGAGCAGCCAGAGGCCGAAAACGGTGTAGCCGATCATCAGCACGGTGAGCGGCAACTGGCTGAGCGAGGCACTGGCCGCGCTCGGGTGCAGGCGCCAGGCAAGCACATGGGCGACGAGCACCGCCAGCACATGCCCGCCGACGATCGCCGCCGCCTGGAGGTTCCACAGCAGCCAAGCCGAATGCGCGCCCATGGCGATGCCGGCCTCGACCGGCATGTGGGCTGTGCCGAGCAGGTTCCAGCCCAAGGCGAACGGATCCGACAGCGCCACCAGCGCGTATTGGCCGTTGACCAGAAGTGCCGTCAGATAGTGCGAGAAGTGATAGGCCAGCGCGATGGGAACGATCGACCAGACGAACAGGCCGGCGGCGTTGGGCAGCGGAACGGTGGTGCGGACCAGCCTTTCGCCTGCCGCGACCGCGAGCAGCCCGACGCCGGCGAGGGCAACGAACATCGCCATCAGGCCGAAGCTGTTGGTGGCGACCAGCGCGGTGCGGCCGGGCAGTTCAAGCGGGTTGATGCTGTTGAGCCCGAGCCAGAAGAAAGTCTTCGAAAAGCCGTCAAATGATACCGAAGCGAGGGTCGCGAGCAGGAACAGCGCCCCCGCGGGCGGCAGCGCTTCGGCTTGGTAAAGCTTGGCGCCCGGCCAGCACAGGGCAAGGCGCAGGCGGGACCGGTCCTTGCTTGCCTCGACGATGCCGAAGCGGCCGATCATGGCGAAGAAGGCCGAGAGGAATTCGCCCTGACGGCTCCAGCGCTCGAAGCCGAAGGCCAGCATGGCGGTGAAGGAGATGATCCAGTAGAGGCCGGCGACCATGGCGAGGCGTGCCGGATCGTCCGGGGCGGGGTCGATCAGCTCGAACCAGGCGAAGGCGAAGAACAGAATGACTGCGGGCCAGTAGCCGAGCCATTCGGGAAGATGCAGTGGGGTCTTTTGCCGAGCCTTGGCACCCAGCGCTCCTGTGACCAAGCGATAAGGTCCGTACCATGGGTTGAGCCAGGACCAGAGATTGCCGCACAGGCCCTGGGCCAGCGTGAGCCCGACCCAGAGCAGTGTCCAGACCGTCAGGGGCAGCGGGTTGGACAGCGGGTCGTGCGAGCCGATGAAGCCCGCTGTGATCAACACTGCGAAGACGGCGAAGGCGGCGAGGCTCGCGGCCAACCGTAGATCAGGGATGGAGCCGAGCGGCAGGCGCTTGCGCCAGATGGACACCAGCCGCGCCGGCGGCAGCAGTGCCAGCACCATAAAACTCGCCGCCACCGCGAACGCTGCGCCGGCTATGTAATGCCCGGT
Organism: Aminobacter sp. SR38; assembly: GCF_014843375.1. NCBI lineage: Bacteria > Pseudomonadati > Pseudomonadota > Alphaproteobacteria > Hyphomicrobiales > Phyllobacteriaceae > Aminobacter > Aminobacter sp. SR38. Next base: position 2,635,836 of record NZ_CP062112.1, on the reverse strand, counting down.
CGGCAACAGCAGCACATGGCCACGGTCGGAGGCATGGGCGAAAGCGGGCGAGGTGTGCGATGCGGCGGCAGCGCATGCGGCAAGCACTGCTGCCGCTTTGCGTTGGACGGTTGTGGCTGTGTTGGTTCCGCGCATCACCTTGCCGGTGTGCCACATGGTCGGGGTCGCGGGAAGGGTGCGACTATCGACGGCGGATGGCGACAGGTGGTGACGCTCGCGCTTTGCGAGGCAACCCTTTAGCCTCGCGACCTTCGCACCTCCCTCTGGCCTGCCGGCCATCTCCCCCACAAGGAGGGAGATCACGTCTTCATCAGCCGCCCGGCCAACTACCAACGTTGCAAAGGCTCGTCCATACAACGTTGCAGAATGAGCGCCGCCGGCAACGAGACTAATCTCCCTCCTTGTGGGGGAGATACCCGGCCGGGCAGAGGGGGGTGCGAAGGAATGAGAGGTTGAAGGAAACCCAAATTCAAGCCCCAAGCCACCCCTAAACCTTCACCAACTGCTCCACCCGGTCCTTCTCGCCGAAGATGCGCAGATAGCGGGCGATTTCTTGTCTGTCGCCGGTGGCCTTGGCGGGGTTGTCGGAGAGCTTGACCGCCGGGCGGCCATTGGCCTCGGTGACCTTGCAGACCAGCGAGATGGCGTTGAGGCGGTCGGTTTCCTTGGGCGCGCAGCCCTCGAAGTCGTTGGTGAGGTTGGTGCCCCAGCCAAAGGACATGCGCACCTTGCCCTCGAAGTGGCGGTAGGTCTCGATGATGGTGTCGACGTCGAGGCCGTCGGAGAAGATCAGCAGCTTCGAACGGGGGTCCTGGCCCTTCTTGCGCCACCAGTCGATGATGCGCTCGCCGCCTTCGATCGGCGGGGCGCTGTCGGGGCGGAAACCGGTCCAGTCGGCGACCCAGTCGGGCGCGTCGCGCAGGAAGGCCGCCGTGCCGAAGGCATCGGGCAAGACGATCAAAAGGTTGCCGCCATAATAGCGCTGCCAGTCGCGCAGCACATTGTAGGGCGACTGCTTGAGCTCGGCCTCATCGTTGGCAAGTGCGGCATAGACCATCGGCAGCTCATGCGCGTTGGTGCCGAGCGCCTCGAGGTCAGTGTCCATGGCCAGCAGCACGTTGGAGGTGCCGGTAAAGGCCTCGCCGATGCCTTCCTTGAGCGCCTCGACACACCAGCGCTGCCACAGGAAGGAGTGGCGGCGGCGGGTGCCGAAATCGGAGATCTTGATCTCGGGCAGCATCTTAAGCCGCTCGGTCTTGTCCCACATCTTGGCCTTGGCGCGGGCGTAGAGCACGTCGAGCGCGAAGGGTCCGAAGGCCTTCATCGCCGAGCGCGAGCGCAGCTCGTTGATGATGGCAAGAGCCGGTATTTCCCACATCGAGGTCATCACCCAGGGACCGGCGAAAGTCAGCTCATACTGGCCGTCGCGCTTTTCCAGATGGTAGGGGGGCAGCTGGAAATTCTCGAGCCAGGCCAGGAACTCCGGCTCGAAGATCTGCTTGCGGCCATAGAAATTGTTGCCGCCGAGCCAGATCATCTCCTTCTTGGTGAAGCGCAAGGTGCGGGCATGGTCGAGCTGCTCTCGCAGCTCGCCCTCGTCGATCTCCTCGGCGAGCTTGACCGAAGTGGCGCGGTTGATCAGCGAAAAGGTGGCGTCGACCTTGGGGTGCATGCCCCAGATCATCTGCAGCATCAGGAGCTTGTAGAAATCCGTGTCGAGCAGCGAGCGGACGATCGGATCGAGCTTCCAGGTGTGGTTGTACACCCGCCGTGCAATGTCGGTCCTGGCCATCCTGCTTCATTCCTCCTTGACGCTTCCAACCCTCGGGCCGGCGCGCCGCATTCCTCGTTGACAGCATTGGGATATAGCGCCGGGGCGATCAAGCTTAAGACGCGAAAAAAGCAACCCTGGACCTATAGTTGCATCGTCCAATCAAGTTTGCCGCTGGAGAGGTTCCGCTTTTCTTCGAATCGCGGAACCTCTCTATCTCTTTGTTTCTACGCAATTCCGGACGGAAAACCGCTGCACACTTCTGCTGGAATTGCTTTTAGCCGGCGGCGGCCGCCTTCTGGCCGCGACGCTTGCGAATGCTGATCTGGCCGGTGACGGCCTGCTCGGTGCGGGCGGGAAGTTCCTCGCGCTCGGCGAACAGCCAGTCGATGAAGGACTGCACGATGGGTGCTGAGCGCACCTCGTTGCGGCAGACGACATAGAAGGCATCGACTGCCGGCACCGACAGGTTGAAGGGCGTGACCAACTGGCCGCGGGCGAGCAGGCTCGATGCCGTCACCGTGTCGCCCAGCGCCAGACCATGGCCGTGCACGGCGGCTTCCGTGGTCAGGCTGGCGCCGGCCATGCGATGCTGCTGAACCGGCTTGACGTCGAGCGCGTCGGCTGCAGCAAGCCAGGTGTGCCACTCGCGACCGTCATCGGCATGGAGCAGCACGTGGTCGGCGAGGTCCCGGACACTGCGGATCGGCCGGTTGTTGATCAAGGTTGGGCTGACGACGGGAAACAGCTCCAGCGTCGACCACTTCTTCAACCAGCAATCGGTCCAACTGCCGTTGCCGTAGAGGACGCAGACGTCGACGTCGGGCGAATGGATGTCGCGCGGGTCGTTTGAGGCGTTGAGGCTGAGGCTTATGCCGGGATAACGCGTGGTGAAGCCGCCAATGCGCGGCACCAACCACAGCGACAGCAACGCCGGAACGCAAGAGACGGTGAGCTTGCCCGAACTGGTCGGCCGGGTCATGCGCGCGGTGGCGGACGCAATGCTCTCGAAGGCGCCGGTGACGGCGGGCAGAAGCTCGGCGCCTTGCGGGGTGAGTTTCAGCCGCGAGCCGGCGCGTTCCAAGAGTTTGACCTTGAGCGTCGCCTCGAGCGCCCGGATCTGGTGGCTGATGGCGCCATGGGTGACGTTGAGCTCGCCTGCTGCCTTGGTCAGCGAGCCATGGCGGGCGGTCGCCTCGAAGGCGCGCAGCGGGTTGAGCGGAGGCAGGCGGCGGGACATGAAAACTCCGCGCGAAGGATGAGGTATTGTGAGAAAATCTCACAGCGATAAGCTTAACATTATCAATTGCTATTTCAACGGCGCTGCCGGAAACTCGCTCCACAACAACCAAAAAGCATGCGGGGACACGAGATATCAGGCCGGACGCCGGGAGCGGGCGGCCGCAGGCGATCGCCCCGCTTTGCCGTCTTGGACCACAGGAGGATAGCATGGGTTTCGACGTCAAAAAGCTCGACGAGCTGCGCAAGAAATATGGCCAAGGCCATGGCGGCGATCTGTTCGACCCGAAGTTCCGCCGCGTCGCCGACAAGATTTTCAACAAGGCAGGCACCCGGCTTGCGCCCTATTCGGGCGTGCCGACCTTCCTGACCGCGCCCTATCTCCAGGTCGACAACGACAACCCTGATTTCGGCGACCTGCAGGTGGCGATGATCGGCGTGCCGATGGATCTCGGCGTGACCAATCGCCCGGGTTCGCGCTTCGGCCCGCGCGCTCTGCGTACCATCGAGCGCATCGGCCCCTATAACCACGTGCTCGACTGCGCCCCGGTGCAGGAACTGCGCGTGGCCGACATTGGCGACGTGCCGTTCCGCAGCCGCTACCGGCTCGAGCTCAGCCATGAGGACATCGAGCGCCGCATCGGCCAGATCGTCGACGCCGGCGTGGTGCCGCTGTCGGTCGGCGGCGACCACTCGATCACCCATCCGATCCTCAAGGCCGTCGGCAAGAAGCGCCCGGTCGGCATGATCCACATCGACGCCCATTGCGACACCGGCGGCGCCTATGACCTGACCAAGTTCCACCATGGCGGCCCGTTCCGCAACGCCGTGCTCGATGGCGTGCTTGATCCGAGCCGTGTCATCCAGATCGGCATCCGCGGCTCGGCCGAATATCTGTGGGAGTTCTCCTACGAGTCCGGCATGACCATCGTGCATGCCGAGGAGATCACCGGCATGGGCATCCCCGCGGTCATCGAGAAGGCGAAGAAGATCGTCGGCGATGGCCCGACCTATCTCTCCTTCGACATCGACAGCCTCGACCCGTCCTTCGCGCCCGGCACAGGTACGCCCGAGGTCGGCGGTCTGACGACGCGCGAGGTGCTGGAAATCATCCGCGGCCTAAAGGGCCTCAACCTTGTCGGCGGCGACGTCGTCGAGGTCGCGCCGCAATATGATTCAACCACCAACACTGCCCATGCCGGTGCCCAGGTGCTGTTCGAGATCCTCAGCCTGATGCTGTTCAGCCCCTTCGTCACCGGCAAGAAGGACTGACCGGACAGATCAACACTGGCCGCCGACCTGGAAGCGGCGGCCAGGCGGCAACGACCGCAACCGACAACCCAATCAATCCAGAGGGAACCGAAACATGAACATCAAGACCGCACTGCATCAGACAGTTGCCGCCCTCATCGTCGCGGGCGGCGTCACCTTCGGCCTCCAGCCCGCCAATGCCGATGCGCTCGAAGACATTGCCAAGGCCGGCCAGATCAATGTCGGCGTGTTCGCCGACTTCCCGCCCTTTTCTTCGGCCAGCGCCGACATGAGCCTCAAGGGCTATGACATGGACGTCGCCCAGGCGATCGCCGACGCGCTCAAGGTCAAGCTCAACCCGGTGCCGGTGACCGGCCAGAACCGCATCCCCTATCTCACCGACAAGCGCGTCGACCTTCTGATGAGCGTCGGCTACTCCAAGGAGCGCGAAGAGGTCATCGACTTCGCCGCGGCCTACGCGCCTTACTACATCGCCGTGATCGGCCCGGCCGAACTCAAGGTGGCGGGCAAGGAAGACCTTGGCGACAAGTCGATCGCCGTCAACCGCGGCACGCTCGAGGACACCTCGCTGACCGAGGCCGCCCCGGCTTCCGCCGACATCAAGCGCTTCGACAACTACAACGCCGTCATCCAGGCCTTCATCTCGGGCCAGACCCAGCTGATGGTGGTGGGCAACGACGTTGGCGCCCAGGTGCTGGCGCGCCAGGAGGCGCTGAAGCCGGAGCAGAAGTTCCAGCTCTTGACCTCGCCGTCGCATATCGGCCTCAACAAGAACGAGGAAGGCCTGAAGAAGGTCATCAACGACACGGTCGCGGCGATGCTCACCGACGGCCGGCTGTCGAAGTCGTCCGAGGCCTGGCTCAAGGTTCCGCTCAACCCCGAGAACCTCAAGGACTGAGCCGTGAGCTACAGCCTCGACTTCGGCTGGCTTGAAGGGGCCGTGGGCGCGATCGCCCGCGGCGCCGCCATGACGGTGTTGCTGATCGTCGTGACGACGATCGCCGGCACAGTCATTTCCATCGCTGCCGCCGCCGGTCGTCGCAACGGGCCGAAATGGCTCCAGCGGGCCATCACCTGCTATGTCGAGGTGATCAGGAACACGCCGTTCCTGGTACAGCTGTTCTTCATCTTCTTCGGCCTGCCGAGCCTCGGCATACGGCTCGACCCGATCGTCGCCGCCATCCTGGCGATGACGCTCAACATGGCAGCCTACACCACCGAGATCGTCGGCGCCGGCCTCGACGCGGTGCCGAGGGGCCAGCGCGAGGCGGCCGCTGCTTTGGGCTTGCGGCCACGCCAGGTCTTCGTCAAGATCGTGTTGCCGCAGGCACTGAAGGTCATCTTCCCCGCGCTGACGAGCCAGATCGTGATCATGATGCTCGAGTCTTCGGTCGTGTCGCAGATCGCAGTGAGTGAACTCACCTACGAGGCCGACATGCTGCAGGCGCGGACATTCCGTCCCTTCGAAACCTATTTCGTCGTGGCGATGATCTATCTCGGCTTGTCGATCTTGTTGCGCCGCCTGCTCGTCGGCATAGGGCGCCGCACGCTTTCGGCAGGTGTATCATGATCGAGTTCACCTTCTGGGACATTGCGCGCAACCTGATCTTCGCCACACGGTGGACCGTGTTGCTGTCGATCGCGGCGTTCGCCGGCGGCGGCATTGTCGGCGTCGCCATCCTGTTGTTGCGCATCTCCAAGGCCAAATGGGCACGGCGCTTCGCCAGCGGCTATATCGCCTTGTTCCAGGGTACGCCCTTGCTGATGCAGCTGTTCCTGATGTTCTTCGGCCTGCCGATGCTGGGCTTCCGGATCGAGCCATGGACGGCGGCGGTGCTCGGCCTGACCTTCTTTGCCAGCGCCTATCTCGCCGAAATCTGGCGCAGCGGCGTCGATGCCTTGCCGCGCGGCCAGTGGGATGCCGGCGCCAGCCTCGGCCTGCACTACCTGCAGGAACTGCGCCTGATCATCCTGCCGCAGGCCTTCGCCATCACCCGGGCCCCGGTTGTCGGTTTCCTCGTCCAGCTGATCAAGGCAACTGCACTGACCTCGATCATCGGCTTTGAGGAACTGCTCCGGACCTCGAACGCCATCAACAACGCGACGTTCGAACCCTTCACCGTCTATGGGCTGGTGGCGCTGATCTTCTTCGTGCTGTGCTACCCGCTGACCCAGTATGCCCGTTCATTGGAGGCCCGTGCCGCAGCACACTGAACCGCCCATCACAATAACGACAGGGAACAGCTGGCACAAAGCCAGCGCCAAATGAGGAGAACTGAGATGACCAAGATCCTGAACCATCCGATCAGCCGGCGCGCCGTGCTGGGCGCGGGCGTCGCTTCGGCAAGCCTTCTGGCGATGCCGTCGATCCTCAAAGCCCAGGACAAGTCGATCAAGATCGGCGTCTATGGCGGCTACTTCAAGAAGTCGTTCGACGAGCACATCTTCCCCGAATTCACCAAGGCGACCGGCATCGCGGTCGAATCCGTCGCCGAGCCGACCGGCGAAGCCTGGCTGGTGCAGCTGGAGCAGGCGGCCAAGGCAGGCCAGGCGCCGGCCGACCTGTCGATGATGTCGCAGACCTCGATGCTCAAGGGCCAGTCGACCGAGCTGTGGGCACCGCTCGACCTCGCCAAGATCAAGAACAGCTCGAACCTGATCGAGCATTTCATCAACAAATATCCTGATGGACGCGTCGCCGGCATCGGTGCTGTTGCCTGGTACATCACGCTGGTCACCAACACCAACGTCTTCCCGACCGCGCCCGACAGCTGGGCTGCGTTCTGGGATCCGGCCAATGCCGACAAGCTCGGCCTTTTGGCGCTCGCCTCCAACTCCTTCCTGCTCGAGGTGACGGCGACCACTTTCATGGGCGGCACCAAGGCGCTCGACACCGAGGAAGGCATCCAGAAGGCGCTGGAGAAGCTCGCCGAGGTCAAGCCGAATGTCCGCCTGTGGTATCGCGACGAGGCGCAGTTCGAACAGGCGCTGAAGTCGGGCGAGATCCCGATGGGGCAGTATTACCACGACGTCACCGGCCTCGCCGCCGCCGACGGCCAGCCCGTACGCTCGACCTTTCCCAAGGAAGGCGGCATCCAGGATTCCGGCTCGTGGGTGCTGTCGCGCGCCTCGAAGAAGACAGAAGAGGCGCATGCCTTCATCGACCATATGTGCCAGCCGGCGGTACAGGCGCTGATGTCGCGCAAGGTCGGCACCGCACCGACGGTCAAGCGCGAGCTGACCGACCTGACGGCGGAACAGTTCGCCGGCGTGTCGTCCGACATCCCGCCGATCATCCCGCGCTACGATCTCTACACCACCAAGGCCGACTGGATTAACCAGAAGTGGACCGAACTGATCGTCGGCTGATCTGCCTTTTTCCTTCTCCCCGCTCGCGGGGAGAAGGTGGCCCGCAGGGCAGGATGAGGGGCAGAGCCGGCGCGGCAAGGCTCGCACCGCCCCTCATCTGTCTGCCGGCATCTTCTCCCCCGTGAACGGGGAGAAGCAACGGTTTCCGCAACGCCGCTCCAACATTTCAAGGCCCCCTCATGTCCGGACTCGTGCTTAAGGACATCACCAAGTCATTCGGCAACTTCACCGCTGTCGATACGGCCAACCTGTCGGTGCCGCATGGCAAGTTCGTCTGCCTGCTCGGCCCGTCCGGCTGCGGCAAGACAACGCTTCTGCGCATGATCGCCGGCCTCGAGGACCCCTCGAGCGGCGCGATCCTGCTCGACGGAACCGACATCACACCGGTGCCGACGCACAAGCGCAATCTCGGCATGGTGTTCCAGTCGCTGGCGTTGTTTCCGCATCTGACCGTCGGCGACAACATCGCTTATCCCTTGCGCATTCGCGGGGCGTCACGCGAAGAGCAGAAGAAGCGCTCCGACGAGCTGTTGAAGCTCATTCATCTGCCCGGTTTCGCCGACCGTCCAGTCGCCAAGCTGTCGGGTGGCCAGCGCCAGCGTGTTGCCATTGCCCGCGCGCTGGCACTGTCGCCGAAGCTGTTCCTCCTCGACGAGCCGCTGTCGGCGCTCGATGCCAAGCTGCGCGAGGCGATGCAGGTCGAATTGCGCCAGCTGCAGCAGCGCTTGGGCATCACCACCTTCGTCGTCACCCACGACCAGCGCGAGGCGATGACCATGGCCGACCTCGTCGTCGTCATGGGCAACGGCAAGATCCTGCAGGCCGCACCGCCGATCGAGATCTACCGCAAGCCGGCCGATGCCTTCGTCGCCGACTTTATCGGCATGACCAACCTGCTCGACGCGGAAGTTGATCGCGCCGGCCGGGTCTCGGTGCTCGGCCAGGCCATTGCAGGCCTCACGATACCTGAAGGCCTTACCAAAGCCTCGGTATCGATCCGCCCCGAGGACGTTCATCTCGGCTCCGTCGGCGGCGACGCCATATCAGGCACGGTGACCTTCGTCCGCGATCTCGGCGGCACCATCGAGACCTTCGTTGAAACAGGCGGCAAGACAATCATCGCAGTGGCGACGCCGCGCGAGCGGCCCGACGTCAAGGCCGGCCAGCAGGTCGGCGTGACATTGCCAGCGCAGTCTTGCGTGGTGCTGAAATCATGAAACGCGAGGCGCCGAAATCGCTTGCCGATTACAGCCCGCTGTTCTTTCCCGGGCTGATGCTGATCGTCTTTTTCGTCGTGCCGTTCTCGACGATGATCGCCGTCAGCTTCTTCCAGCGCGATCCCTCCGGCTTCTATACGCCGGATTTCGTCTTCTCCAACTATGCCCGTTTCCTCAGTCTGTTCTTCGGCAAGGTGCTGGGCTTTTCCTTGGTGCTGGCGGTGATGGTGGCGATCTGCTGCGTGGTCATCGCCTTTCCCTTCACCTATCTGCTCACCAAGCGGCCGCGAAAGGTGCAGACGATCTGGCTGGTCTGCCTGCTGTCGGTGCTGTCGCTGTCGGAAGTCATCATCGGCTTTGCCTGGTCGACGCTGTTTACACGGACCGCCGGCATCACCAATCTGTTTGTGGCGATCGGTTTGATGAAGGAGCCGATGGCGCTGACGCCGAGCTTCTGGGCGGTGCTGACCGGTATGGTCTACCAGGCGCTGCCTTATACGATCCTGGTGCTCTATCCCGCCTTGGTGCGGCTTGACCCGACGCTGCTGGAGGCGGCGCGGACACTCGGCGCCTCGCCGGTCAGGGCGTTCATGAACGTCGTGGTGCCGGCGTTGCGCAACACCATCGTCGCCACACTGATCATGGTCTTCGTCTTCGCGCTCGGCTCCTATCTGTTGCCGCAGATCCTCGGCCGGCCGTCGCACTGGACACTGTCGGTGCTGATCACCGACCAGGCCATCTACCAGTCCAACATGCCATTCGCCGCGGCGATGGCGGTGTTTTTGGTGCTGATGTCGCTGGCGCTTGTCGGCTTGACGCTGCTGGTCGGACGCAGGGAGAACGCGCTGTGATACAGACTTTCCTTCGCCGGCTCTATTTCGTCGCCGTTGCCCTGTTCCTGGCGGCCCCGTTGATCGTCGTTGCCGGCGTCTCGGTCAACGAAAAGCAGGACCTGGCCTTTCCGCCGAAAGGCTTTTCATTGGCCTGGTACGCGCAGATCTTTGTCGATCCGGAATGGCGCAAGGCGTTGTTTGCCTCGCTGTCGCTGGCGGTCACTGCGGCGGCTCTCGCTGTCGCCATAGCGCTTCCGCTGGCATGGTTCCTGTGGCGGCGCATAGCGCCATGGGCCAACGTGTTCCAGATCCTCGGGCTGGCCCCGTTCATACTGCCGCCTGTCATCACCGCACTCGGCATGCTCACCTTCTGGGCGACGTCAGGCTTCTACGGCCAACCTTGGACGGCTGTCATCAGCCACGCGATCTTCTTCGTCACCCTGCCGCTGGTGACGCTGTCGCTCGGCTTCGCCTCCATCGATCGTTCGCTGGTCGAGGCAGCGGCGACGATGGGCGCCGACGACCGCACGGTGCTGAAGACTGTGGTGCTGCCGCTGATCCGCCCTTATCTCGTCTCGGGCTACGCCTTCGCCTTCGTGCTGTCGCTCAACGAGTACATCGTCGCCTACATGACCATCGGCTTCACGCTGGAAACACTGCCGATCAAGATCTTCAATGCCCTGCGTTACGGCTATACGCCGACCATGGCCTCGGTGTCGGTGTTCTTCGTCGCGGTGGCGGCACTGGTGTTCGGTCTGATCGCCAAATTCGGCGACATCAGGCGGCTCTTGGGTGCGATGTCCTCGGAGACCTGACGCGCCTGCGACAAGTCGGGCGGCACCTTCGAACGGTGTCGCCTGAGTGACAATTGTCAGCCGCCTGGTTGTCGCGCCCGGTGGCTGCCGCTCCTAGCATCGCAATCATGCCGACCAAAACCCCCGGCGGCCATGCGGGAGCGAAGCGCCATGTGCGGATTTGTGTGCCTCTGGAACCTCGATGACGAGGAACTGGCCTCGCGGATGATCCGCAAGATGGAGCACCGCGGGCCGGACGCACTGGAGGTGCTGCGGCCAAGGAACATCCCGGTGGTCATGGCGCACGCCCGGTTGGCCATTATCGGCCCCGACAACGGGGCCCAGCCGATCTACCAGGGCGACGACATCCTGGTCGTCAACGGCGAGATCTACAATCATAGCGATCTCAGGGCGATCCTCGGCGAAAGCGCCTTCCAGACCCGCAGCGACAGCGAGACCGTGCTGCATCTTTTCCGCAAGAACGCGCTGCGCTGGGTGTCGCGGCTGGACGGCATGTTCGCCTTCGTGCTGGCGACCCCGGATCGCATCATTGCCGCGCGCGACCCGCTCGGCATCAAGCCGCTCTATGTCGCCCATATCGGCGAGGGGCTGGCGTTTGCATCCGAGCTCAAGGCCTTCGACGGCGTAGATGTCGCAAAGATCGAAGCGCTCGAACCTGGCGTCATGTTCGACAGCCAGGCCGGCATGCGGCGCTGGTACCGCATGCCGCAAGGTGCGGCCGACCCGGAGCCCGGTATCGACGAGGAGCTGACCTGGCGCGAGCTCAGGCTGGTGCTGGAAGAGGCGGTCGCCAAGTGGATGGTCGCCGACGTCGAGGTCGGGTCGTTCCTGTCGGGCGGGCTGGACAGCTCGATCATCGCGGCAATCGCCGCAAGGCAGTCGCCGAAGCGGCTGAAGACATTTTCCGTCGGCCTCGCCGGCAGCCCCGATCTGATCGCGGCGCGGCGGGTCGCCGGCTATCTCGGCACCGAGCATTTCGAGCATGCGTTTACGCCGGAAGAGGTTGCCGACGTGCTGCCGCATGTCATCTATCATCTCGAAAGTGCTGATATCGACCTGGTGCGTTCGGCGGTGCCGACGCATTTCGCCGCCAGGCTGGCGCGGCGGCACGTCAAGGCGGTGCTGACGGGCGAAGGCGCCGACGAGCTGTTTGCCGGCTATAGCTATCACCACGCCTATGTCGACCGGCCGCGCGAGCTGGCCGACGAACTGACGCGCTCGCTGGGCACGATGCACAACATCAATCTGCAGCGCGTCGACCGCGTCACCATGGCCGAGAGCCTGGAGGCGCGCACGCCGTTCCTCGACCGCGAGCTGATCGATTTCGCCCAGAGCATTCCGGCGACGCTGAAGCTCAGGCGCACCGATCCGGCTTCACCCGAAAGCACCGGACCGACGACGGAGAAATGGATCCTGCGCAAGGCCTGCGCCGACTTGCTGCCGCATGACCTCGTCTGGCGCAAGAAGGCGCAGTTCGACGAGGGGTCGGGAGCTGTGACGGCACTTGGCGAGGCACTGCAGGCAATGACCGGCTCGGCCACGCCGCTCGACCGCGCCGCCGAGGGCGCGGTCTATGAGAGCCTTCTGCGGCAGAGCTACAGCGATCCCGATCGCATCATCAATGCGGCCGGCAAATGGGCCGCCAACCGGGTGTCGGTGGCGGTTGCCTAGACGGGTGCTGCGAAGCGCCCGTCAGATCACCGGCTTGTGCATCAGGCCGAGATGGTCGCGCCGGAGCCAGCGCCACAACAGCAGCACCGACACCACGGCGAGGCCGGAGAACAGGCCGATCCAGATGCCGCGGCCCTCGAAGCCGAAGTGGAAGGCAAGCAGCACGCCAAGCGGCAGGCCGATGCCCCAATAGCCGATCGCAGCGAGGATCATCGGCACCTTCGTATCCTGCAGCCCGCGCAGTTGGCCTGCCGATACCGCCTGGGCGCCGTCGACGACCTGGAACAGGGCCGCGAAGACCAGGAAGCTGACCGCGAGGCCGACCACCTGCGCGTTGGCCGGGTCGCCGACGTCGATGAAGGCCGAGATCAGCAAATGCGGCCAGAACACCATCACCAGCGCCATCAGAGCCATGAAGCCGACGCCAAGCACATAGGCCGTCCAGCCGGCACGCGTGATGCCGTCGCGGTCCCTGGCGCCGTAAGCCAGCCCGACGCGCACAGTGACGGCCTGGCCGAGACCGAGCGGGATCATGAAGGTGACCGAGCAGATCTGCAGCGCGATGGCGTGTGCTGCGAGCGAGGACGAGCTGATAAGCCCCATCAGGAATGCCGCGGCGTTGAAGATAGTCACCTCGAAGGCAAGGATGCCGGAGATCGGCAAGCCGAGTTTGAGCAGCGCCCTGAAGCGCGGCCAGTCGGCGCGCCAGAAGCGACCGAACAGGTGGTAGCGGCGGAACTTCTTCTCCATCATGACGACGGCCGCCATGCCGACGAACATCATGCCGCTGGCGATGCTGGTGGCAAGGCCGGAGCCGGCGATGCCCATCTCGGGGAAGCCCCATTTGCCGAACACCAGAAGCCAGTTGCCGAGCGCGTTGGCCGCCACCGCGATCGCCATGATGACCAGCGCCCAGCCGGGCCGCTCCAGCGCCGAGATGAACGAGCGCAGCACGATGTAGCCGAAGAACGGCAAGGCCGCCCATTGCAGGTGATGGACGTAGATACCGGCCTGCTCGGCGAGTTTGGGCTCCTGGCCCATGGCCAGAAGTATCTCCTCAGCGTACCACAACAGGGCCCAGATCGGGATCGAGATGAGCACGGCGATCCACAGGCCCTGGCGCACGGTGCGGCGGACGTCGCGCACCGAATGGCGCTTGCGGCCAAGCTCGGCCGCCATCATCGGCGAGGTCGCATACATCAGGCCGAGGCCGAAGATCAGTGGTGCGAAATAGAGGTTGGAGCCGAGCGCGCCGGCGGCCAGCGCATCGGGACCCAGCCGGCCGAGGATCATCACGTCGGTCGCCGTCATCGCCGTCTGGGCGAGATTGGTGAGGATCATCGGCCAGGCAAGCGCCAGCATGGCGCGAAGTTCGTCGCGCCAAGGAGTGGCCGGTGATTGCGCGCCGGTTGCGATCGCAGACATGGTTTTTCGTCTTTCGGTGGCGATATCGCGGCTCATTTGGCGTCGATATCGCGAGTTTTGACGACGGAATCCGCCCTTTTGGCGCGTCGTGGCGCCGTTTGTGACCGAAAGTGCCAGTTGTGGCAAGCTGTCACCAAGACCAAGGATTATGCCAGCAGAGGTGGGCAGGCTGTGCTGTCAGTCGCCTGTCGCATCCGTCGGGCAATTGAGCTCGGCCATGATCCATTCGCGGAAAGCCCGGATCTTGGGCACGTTGCGGCGTCCCTCGGGATAGACCAGCCAGTAGTCGCCGCCATGGGCGGTGAGTTCGAACGGCTGGATCAGCCGGCCCTCGGCCAGTTCCGCGGTGAACAGCGCCGTGGTCAGGACCGTCACGCCCTGGCCGGCTATGGCGGCATTGGCCTCGGCGGCCTGCGAACCCAGGCTGGTATCGGGCATCCTGTCGAGTGCGTCCGCCGGCACATTGGCCTTTGCGAACCAGTCCTTCCACCAGATGTCGGCGGGGTTGAGGATCCTGAGCTTGAGCAGGTCAGCCGGCTCCTTGATCCCGCCGATGCTTTCGGCAAGGCGCGGGCTGAGCATGGGCGAAAATTGCGAGCGCAGCAAAAAATGGGTGGCAAGCCCGGGCCATTTGCCTGAGCCGGAGCGGATGCCGATATCCATCTCCTCGCGCGAGAAATCGACGAGGTAGCTCGAGGTGTCGAGGCGGACGGCGATGTTGGGGTGACGCAGCTGGAACGAGCCGATGCGGGGGGCCAGCCAGTTCGACGCGAAGGTGTGGACCGTCGAAATGCCGAGCGTGCCGCCGGAGCCGGCGCGCGCCACCTGATAGGCCTCGCTCAACAGCCCAAATGCCTCTGTCACCATAGGCACCATGCGGCTGCCGACCTCGGTCAGCACCACCTGGCGCGGTTTGCGCAGGAACAGCGGTGCGCCGACGCGCTCCTCGAGCAGCTTGATCTGGTAGCTGACGGCGGCCTGGGTCATGCCGAGCTCGGCCGCGGCCTTGGTGAAACTGCCCTGGCGGGCAGCGGCTTCGAACACCCTGATCGCGGTCAAAGGCGGCAGCTGAAGCGGCATTTCCCGCACTCCCATACATAAGGCCATTTAATGGGTCGTGATCGACGTTCAATTGGAAAAGTCAATAATTCCAGACCAATATCTAGGTCAAGACATCAGCACATTTCAAGCATCTCTAAAGGATGACGATCATGGCCACAGCACAGGCAAGCCTTTTCCATTGCGAGCAGATCGGCTGGACCTCACGTCTGGCTGCAGCCTTCGGGCTGCGTTCGCGCAAACGCGTGCTGGACTTCCGTGACCTGCCGGACCACCTCCAGCGCGACGTCGGTTACATCGACGGCAAGGACCCTTGCGGCCCGCGGGTTTGAGCCTCCGCACGCGCATGTGTTCCCCGCTGTCATATCAACGGTTCATTTCCGCCGCCAAAGCTCCTATGAGCAATGGGGTGAACAGGGACCGGTCATATGACGCCGAAGGCAGTGTATTGGGACATGGACGGCACGCTGATCGACAGCGAGCCGCTGCACGAGGAATCGCTTGTTTCGGCGCTGCGCAGCGTCGGCATCGAGCCGCCGGCCGACCTGCACGCGCGTGTCGTCGGCCAGGCGGCGCGGCCGGTCTATGAGGTGCTGCGCGACCAGTTCGGCCTCGCCCTCGACTTCGACGACTGGATTGCCCTCAAATACGATCACTATCTGGGCCGCGCGCCGGACCTGCTTCCGCGCGAGGGCGCGATGGAGATTTTTCGCGATCTGAAGGCAAGGGGTGTGGTCCAGGCGATCGTCTCCAATTCAGACCGCTTAGTGGTCGAGGCCAATTTGCAGGCCGTCGGCGTGCACGAGCCGACGATGAAGACGATCAGCCGCAACGACGTGCGTCTCGGCAAGCCCGATCCCGAACCCTATCTGCGCGCTGCCTACCTCACCGGCATCGACCTGGCCGACACGGCTGTCATGGAAGACAGCGTCACCGGCGCCATGGCCGGCGTTGCCGCCGGCATGCGCACCATCTTCTGGCCGCAGGACAGGATCGATGGCCCGGCTGGCGCCTTGGTGGCGCATAGCGCTGAAGAGGTCAGGGCGCTGCTCGGGCTGGATTAGTTACTAGTTCCGGTACACCGGCTCCTGCTCGTCGAGGATCGCCTTGAGCTCGGCGAGGTGGCGCTCGGCCTGGCCGGGATAGTCTTCCTGCTCGAGCGCTGCCTTTTCGGCGATCTCATCGGATAGCGTGCGCAGAGGGCGGCCGGTCCACAGCGCCTTGATGTAAGTTTCGCAGGCACGCTCGAAATAATAGAGCCGGTTGAAGGTATCGGCGACGCTGTCGCCGATGACCATGACGCCGTGATTGCCCATGATCATCACCTTGACCTTGGGGTCGGCGAGCAGCTGCGAGCAGCGTTCGCCCTCTTCCTCGAAGGCGAGCCCGCCATAATGGCCATCGACGACATGGCGGCGGAAGAAGATCGCGGTGTTCTGGTCGATCGGCGGCAAGGTGGAATCGGCAAGCGAGGCCAGCACGGTGGCGTGGATCGAATGGACATGCATGACGCAGCGCGCGTGCGCGCAGTTGCGATGGACCGCGCCATGCAGGCCCCATGCGGTCGGGTCGGGCGCGTTGGGGCCTGACATCGTCTGGGGGTCGTTGGCGTCAATCAACAGCAGGTCGCTCGCCTTGATGCGCGAGAAATGCACCTGGTTAGGGTTCATCAGGAACTTCGAGCCCTCGTCGTTGACGGCAAGCGAGAAATGGTTGGCCACAGCTTCGTGCATATTGAGTCGCGCCGTCCAGCGGAAGGCGCAGGCGAGGTCGACGCGCTCTTCGTAGAACGGCAGATTGGTCTGCTTGAGCTGGGTGACGGGCATTTGTTCCTCCCTCGCAATTTGCTGGCGTATCGTACCTTCGCAAGGTCGTTGCCGGCTTCGGGGCGATGCGGTGGCAGGAAGAATGCCGCGTCATGACTGGCGCGGCAACATCGGCTCATGCTGATTTCAGCTGGTCCAGCCTCAGCCCGCCATTCTCGACGATGAAGTCGATGACCGCTTCCAGCCCCTTGCCGCGCGACAGATCGGTGAAGCCGAACGGACGCTTGCCGCGCTGGCGGGCGGCGTCGCCTTCCATGACCTCGAGATTGACGTTCACATAAGGCGCAAGGTCGCTCTTGTTGATGACCAGGAAGTCGGAACGGGTGATGCCGGGGCCGCCCTTGCGCGGGATCTCTTCGCCCTGGCAGACCGAGATGACGTAAAGCGTGATGTCGGCGAGGTCGGGCGAGAAGGTCGCGGCCAGATTGTCGCCGCCGGATTCGATGAAGACGATGTCGAGGTCGGGGAATTTCCTGTTCATCTCAGCGATCGCCTGCAGATTGATCGAGGCGTCCTCGCGGATGGCCGTGTGCGGGCAGCCGCCCGTCTCCACGCCCATGATGCGCTCTTCAGGCAGCGCCTGCAGGCGGGCGAGCAGCAGTGCGTCTTCCTTGGTGTAGATGTCGTTGGTGACGACCGCGATGGAAAACTCGTCGCGCAGCGCCTTGCACAGCTTCTCGGTCAGCGTCGTCTTGCCCGAGCCGACCGGGCCGCCGATGCCGATACGTAGCGGGCCGTTTTTCGAGGTCATGACTGGAATCCGTTGAAGGCGAGGATGACGAAACCCGTGCCGATGACGAGGCACAGTGGCGAATAATACCGCCTGTCGAGCCGAGCGAACGGCATCTCGGGCGAGAGCCTGCGCCATGCCGGCGTGAAGCCGGCAATGCCACGGCCGATAAACACCAGCGCGACCATCAGCGCCGACGCTGCCAGGCCAGGCTTGGGAAAGGGCGTGGCGAAGACACCGACAAGCGCCAGCGGCCACAGCGTCGCCACGATGAGACAAGCGGTGACGGCGAAGCAGGCAAAGGGCGTGGGCATGGTCCTGATGCCGCGAGCCCCGACGACAGCGCGGGCGCAGGAGGCCTGGTCCGTACCGGGCCAGACGCCGCCGAGGCCCCAATAGGCGTGGATTGCGGCGATCAGATAGAGCACGAAGGCCAGGGCGAAGGCGAGAACGATCATGAGCGGAACAGTCTCGAATGTTGGGTCTCGTGGCGCATCGCCATGATGTCGGAGGTTAGGGCAGCGGACCCCAGATCGTCGAGGGTCGATACTGCCGCACGTGCGCCCACACGGAGCGCCACAGGCTCGAAGCCGGCAATGATGCTGGTTGCAGCCGTCTGGCCAATGACGCTTAGCCGGATTGCCGCCTGAAGGAGGTTGGTGGAGAAAGCCTGCAGCCAGGCGGCCAGCGCATCTTCCAGCGTTATGCCATGGGCGCCGGTGACGGCGCCGACGGCGACGCAATAGGGGCACTCGGCCGGAAGCCGCGCGACGACAGGATGCGGCCAAGCAGCGGCGGCGCTGAGGAAGGCCTCGCCCTGCAGCATCGATTCCATGTGGCGCTCGCGCGAGCCGGCCAATGCTTCGGCGAGTTCCGCCACCTCGCGCAGGTCGCCGTCGGCAGCGGCGCGGCGCCAGCTTTCTGCGAACAGCACCGCGTCGTTCCAGCCCGAGCCGATCTCGGCGAGCGCAGTCAGCCATGCTGCGAGGTCGTCGCGGCTGCCGATCAGATTATCATGTGCGGCCCGTTCGAGGCCGTGGCTGTAGGAAAATCCGCCGACCGGGAAGGTCGGCGACAGCCAGGCCATCAGCCGCAACAGCGAGGCATTGCCGCGCTCAGTCATGGTGGTGATGATGGTGGCCGCCATGGTCGTGGTGATGAGCATGGTCGTGCTCATGATCATGCTCGGGGTGGTCATGACCATGATTGTGGCTTCGTTCGTGATGATGGGCGTGACCGTGGGAATGACCATGATCATGCGCGTGGCTGTGATCGTTGCCATGGCCGGAATAGGCGCCGCGCACAGGCTCGAAGGGGGCCACGATGTCGATCACCTCGGCACCCAGACCCTCCAACATCGTCTTGATGACATGGTCGCGCAGGATGAGGATGCGATCAGCCGATATGGCAGCGGCGAGATGGCGGTTGCCGATGTGCCAGGCGAGCTGCGTCAGGTGGGCGGCGTCGCGGGTGCGGATGTCGTAGAGCTCCTCCTCGGCGGCGACGATGCCTGCCGTGCGGCCGTCTTCCAGCAGCAGGAGGTCGCCGGTTTCGAGAACGATCGGCTCGGGCAGGTCGACAAGCACGCGTTCGCCCTGAGACAGCGCGATGGCGCGTCGCCTGATGTGGCGCTCGTCATGGGCGAGGACGGCGACGTCGAAGGGCTGCGCGCCGGTGGCGGCATGGGTGATCTTGGTTGCGCGCAGCATGAGGCGTTTGTTCCTGTGGCGTGATGGTGGAGCGCCGGTCGTTCAGACGATCGTGTCGAACAGCCGCCAGATCCACGATATCTGATACAGCAAAGTGGCTGTCACGAAAGCCAGATGATATCGCCTGCTCGCTGTGGCGATGGCGATGAGGCAAAGTGCCACCAGGATCGGCGTGCGGATCAGGTACTCGCCACCGAAATGGGCGAAATGCGCCTCGCCCTTGACCAGCGTGTCGATGACGTCGAGCAGATAGGTCAGCGCCAGCAGCCCGAAAAACCAGGCGCGGCGCGAATAGAAGAAATCCTCGTAGCTTTTGTAGTCCTGCATTGAGTCGGGGAAGAGCAGCGCGCACAGCAGGAACAGCGCAATCGCGTAGCCGAGGATGAACAGGTAGGTGCCGAAGGTCCAGCTGTCGATGGCGTAAAGGCCGAACTCCCACCACCAGAAATGCACCAGCGTCAGAAGCAGCGACGCCACCCAGGCGAGGTGCACCGGGTAGAGCCTGTACTGGTCGGGATGCTGGACGATGCGGGCGACGCCCGACAGGAGCCGCGCCATGCCCAGGCCGATGATCATGCCCATGACGATGCGGATATGCGGGAAGACCTCGGCCGTGGTTTCGGGCGTCATGGGACGCTCCTGGGGTGGTCGGATGCAGGCATCGTCGGTTCCGGGAAGGTTTTCACGGCGAGGGTTGGAGCGGCATCGTGCGCCGAAATGGCCTTCGAGCCAATAGACGTTGCCGTGAGCACGCCGTGTGCCGGGCACAAAAAACCCCGGCGCGCTGTCGCGGCCGGGGGTTGTGCCAAGCGAAGACGGTGAAGCTTATGCAGCTTCGGCGACGTCGTCGTTCTTGAGCGCTTCAAGAATGTTCTGCGGCGAGGAGACGCCATAGGGGTCGCTGTCGCAATTGTCGGCGAAGCCTTCTTCCTCGAACCACTTTTCGATGCGGCCGTTGTTGATGACGGCGGCGTAGCGCCAGGAGCGCATGCCGAAGCCGACATTGTCCTTGGCGACCAGCATGCCCATCTTGCGGGTGAACTCGCCCGAGCCATCGGGGATCAGCTTGACCTTGTCGAGGTTCTGCGACTTGCCCCAGGCGTTCATGACGAAGGCGTCGTTGACCGAGACGCAGTAGATCTCGTCGATGCCTTCGGCCTGGAATTCGCCATGCAGCTTCTCGAAGTCGGGCAACTGGTAGGTCGAGCAGGTCGGCGTGAAGGCGCCCGGCAGCGAGAACAGCACGACGCGCTTGCCGCCGAAATAGTCGGCCGAGGACTTGTCTTCCCAACGGAAGGGGTTCGGGCCGCCGACGGCCTCGTCGCGCACGCGCGTGCGGAAGGTGACAGCCGGAACTTTCTTGCCGATCATTTGAAACTCCATTTCCAAGATAGCGGGACCCCCGATCTTGGGCTCGGGGAATCCTGCCGAATTTTTAGCTAGCGCGGGCTCAATACCAATTGGCCGGAGGCGGTTCCAGCGCAACCGACGTGGCATCAGGTCGCGGGCGATTCCCCGGCGACAGTCGCGGTCAGGGAAGGTGGATCGTGGCGTCCATATAGATCACCGCCTGGCCGATCAGATAGACCCGGTCGGCCGCGACTTCGCAGCCGAGCACACCGCCGCGGGACGACAGCTGGCGTGCTGAAAGGCTCGTTTTGCCGAGTTTTGCAGCCCAGTAGGGAGCAAGCGTGGCATGCGTCGAGCCGGTAACCGGATCCTCCGGAATGCCGGCGTCGGGGGCGAAGTAGCGCGAGACGAAGTCGCAATCATTGCCGCGCGCTGTGATGCACAGGCCGAACGATCCGAGTTCGGCGATGCGCGGCAGGTCGGGCCGGTAGGCAAGCAGCGCAGCCTCGGAGGCCAGCTCGACGAAGTAGTTCTCGCGGTTGCGGAACAACTGCACCCAGCGGTCATCGCGCAGGCCGTTGACCAGCGCATCGCCTGATATGGCGAAGTCGGGGTCGAAGCGCGGGATGTCCATGCGATAGCCGTCACCCTGCGGTGTGACGAGAAGATCGCCGACCTCGCGGGTGGAGAAACGCATGGTGCGCTCGACACCCTTGCGCAAATGCAGCGCGCAGGCCGAGGCCAGCGTGGCGTGACCGCAGAACGGCACCTCGTCGGTGGGCGTGAACCAGCGGATGTCCCAGCCATCGTGGCTTGGCTTGAGGAACGCCGTCTCGGCGAGGTTGTTCTCCAGGGCGATGCCCTGGAGCACCTGGTCGGGCAGCCAGTCCGCGAGGAACACGACGGCAGCCGAATTGCCCGAAAAAACGTTGTCGGTGAAGGCGTCCACCTGGATCATTTCGAGCTTCATCGCGGCCTCCTCATCGCAAGCCTGAAGCTAGAACAGGAAGTAGCGCTGCGCCATGGGCAGCACCGTCGCCGGCTCGCATGTGAGTAGCTCGCCGTCGGCACGGACCTCATAGGTTTCGGGGTCGACGTCGATTTCAGGCATGGCATCATTGAGGATCATCGAGCGCTTGCCGATGCCGCCGCGGGTGTTTTCGACCGCCACCATCTCTTTTGCCACGCCGATGCGGTCGCGCAGGCCGCCCTCCAGCCCGGCCTTCGAGACGAAGGTGATCGAGCTGTGGGTCAGCGCCTTGCCATAGGCGCCGAACATCGGCCTGAAATGGCTCGGCTGCGGCGTCGGGATCGAGCCGTTGGGATCGCCCATCGGCGCGGTGGCGATCCAGCCGCCGAGCAGGACCATATCGGGCTTCACCCCGAAGAAGGCCGGATTCCACAACACCAGGTCGGCGCGCTTGCCGACCTCGATCGAGCCGATCTCGCGCGACATGCCATGCGCGATCGCCGGATTGATGGTGTATTTGGCGATGTAGCGGCGGGCACGGAAATTGTCGTTGTTGCCTTTTTCCCCGGGAAGCGATCCGCGCTGGCGCTTCATCTTGTCGGCGGTCTGCCAGGTCCGGATGATCATCTCGCCGACGCGGCCCATGGCCTGGCTGTCGGATGAGATTACCGAAAACGCACCGAGGTCGTGCAGGATGTCTTCCGCCGCGATGGTCTCCTTGCGGATGCGGCTTTCGGCGAAGGCGATGTCTTCGGGGATCGACGGCGACAAATGATGGCAGACCATCAGCATGTCGAGATGCTCTGATATGGTGTTGACCGTGTAGGGTCGCGTCGGGTTGGTCGAGGCCGGGATGACGTTCGGGTACTGGCAGACCTTGATGATGTCAGGCGCGTGGCCGCCGCCGGCACCTTCGGTGTGGAAAGAGTGGATGGTGCGGCCCTTGAAGGCGCCGACGGTGTCCTCGACGAAACCGCCTTCGTTGAGCGTGTCGGTGTGGATCGTCACCTGGACGTCATAGGCGTCGGCGACCGACAGGCAGGTGTCGATGGCCGCCGGCGTCGTGCCCCAGTCTTCGTGCAGCTTGAGCCCGCAGGCGCCGGCCAGCACCATCTCCTCCAGCGCGCCCGGCAGCGAGGCGTTGCCCTTGCCGAAGACACCGATGTTCATCGGCAGGCCGTCGAAGGCCTGGATGATGCGGGCGATGTTCCATGGTCCCGGCGAACAGGTAGTGGCGAGCGTGCCATGCGCCGGGCCGGTGCCGCCGCCGACCATGCAGGTGACGCCGGAGTTCAGTGCTTCGTCGACCTGCTGCGGCGAGATGAAATGGATGTGGGTGTCGATGCCGCCGGCGGTCAGGACCTTGCCTTCGCCAGCAATGACCTCGGTGCCCGGTCCGATGATGATGGTGACGCCGGGCTGGGTGTCTGGGTTGCCTGATTTGCCGATGGCGGCGATGCGCCCGTCCCTGAGGCCGACATCGGCCTTGTAGATGCCGGTGTGGTCGAGGATCACGGCATTAGTGATGACGCAGTCGACGGCACCCTGGGCGCGGCTCAGCTGGCTCTGGCCCATGCCGTCGCGGATGACCTTGCCGCCGCCGAACTTCACTTCCTCGCCATAACAGGTGAAGTCGTTCTCGACCTCGATGAACAGCTCGGTGTCGGCGAGCCGGACCTTGTCGCCGACGGTAGGGCCGAACATCTTGGCATAGGAGGCGCGGGAGATTTGTGCCGGCATCAGAGTTTACCCATCACCTTCTTCTGGAAACCATAGACCTCGCGCTTGCCGCCATAGGGCACCAGCGTGACGTCGCGCTCCTGGCCGGGCTCGAAGCGCACGGCGGTGCCGGCGGCGATGTCGAGCCGCATGCCGCGTGCCTGTTCGCGGTCGAATTTCAGGCCGCCATTGGTCTCGTAGAAATGAAAGTGGCTGCCGACCTGGATCGGCCGGTCGCCCGTATTGGCGACCTTGAGCGTTACCGTCGGCTGGCCCTTGTTGAGCTCGATCGAACCTTCGGCCGTAATGATTTCACCGGGGATCATGCTCTTATGCTCCTAGCGCCAGCCAGAGGCCGCCGAGGGCCGTGGCAGCGCCGGCGATGCGGGTGACGAGGCGGCCGGTGTCGCCGCCGAAGGCGCCGCCGATGCCTAGGCCGAGACCAACGCCGGTGGCATGCAGCAGTGCCGTCGACAGCGCAAAGCCGATGCCGAAGCTCAGCGCGCCGGCCGAGCCGAGTTCGCCGCCATGGGCGTGGCCGTGGAAGAAGGCGAAGACGCCGACCACCAACATGCCGGCCCATGTCGGGACCTTGAGCGCGATCGCGGCAAGCAGGCCGATCACCACGACGGATGCGAGGATGACCGGTTCGACGAAGGGCAGGGGCGCTCCGGCGATGGCAGCCGCGAAGCCAACGGCCATGGTGGCGACGAACGCCGCGGGCAACAGCCACAGGGCGCGGCCGCCGAGCAGGGCAGCCCACAGGCCGACGGCCACCATGGCGAGGATGTGGTCCATGCCGAACAGCGGATGCGACACGCCGGCGAGCAGCGAGCCGTGCTCATCCGGATTGAGGTGGGCGAAGGCGGGTGCGACCGACAAAGACATCAAGGAGAAGGCGGCAGCGAGACGCTTGGGCATCGTTGATAACCTTTCGTTCAGGGCAATCAGGCGGCGGATTTCGACGCGCAGCCTTCGGCTTTCAGCACGCGCCTGGTCGAAGCAGGATATTTCGCAAGCATGGCCGCGGGCCGGATCGGCCGAGCCGAAAAGTTGCCGCCGCAATTGGGGCAGCTGCCCGAGAGCACACCTTCCGCGCAGTCGCTGCAGAAGGTGCATTCGAAGGTGCAGATGACGGCGTTCTTCGCCTCGGGCGGCAGGTCGCGGTCGCAGCATTCGCAATTGGGACGCAGTTCGAGCATGGCGGCCTCAGCGGATCGGTTCGTGGACGGTGACGAGCTTGGTGCCGTCGGGAAACGTGGCTTCGACCTGGACGTCGTGGATCATCTCGGCAATGCCATCCATGACCTGGGCGCGGGTGATGACATGAGCGCCTGCTTCCATCAGCTCGGCGACGGAGCGGCCGTCGCGGGCGCCCTCGACGATGAAGTCGGAAATCAGTGCCACCGCTTCGGGATGGTTGAGCTTGACGCCGCGCTCCAGACGCCGGCGCGCGACCATTGCCGCCATGGCGATCAGAAGCTTGTCCTTTTCCCTTGGCGTCAGGTTCATTCGCGCACCGAAATTCTTAGAGTGACCACAATCTGGGCAGTCCTGCCCGTCCATTGAGCAGGGCGACCAGCGGCATGAGTCGTTTCCGTAGCGTGTAGCCGTCCCCGGCGTAAAGCCTCGCAAGAAGCTTGCCAGTTTGCCCGACCGTCCAGAAGCTGGCGCCACCGTCGTCGCCGACGATTTGCCGCGCTGGCTCGAGCAGCTGTTCGCCGCGTTCGGAGACGAGCAGCAATGTTGCAACGGCGATGCGCCCGTCGCCCGAGGCCGGCCGGTTGAGTGTTTTGCCGATGTCGGGACCGACGGAAAAATCTTCGGCATGGATAAGCCGGCCCTCGCGCCTGATGCGCCAGCGGTCACGGAAGGTGCCGTTTTCGACGCGCTCGCCCATGGCGGAGCGGCCGAACACGGTCGCCTCGACGATCAGCGCCTCGGCGCCCGCGGCGAGATCGGCGTCGAGCGTGCGTGAAAAGGCGGCGCGGTCGTAACTGATCGTTTCCTGCGGCAGCCAGCCGAGGAAGCCGCCGGCGCCTACCGACAGGCGAACATCGACCTCGGCGTGTCCGGCAAGCGCGCGGTAGACCTTCTCGCAGGCTTGGGTTGTGAGGACGGCGCGCGCGGCCGCACCGACCGAAACCTCCCAGTCGAGCCTGTCACCGCCGGTCAGCCCGCCGGCCATGTTGATCAGCACCGCTTCGAGCGGATCGGCGCTGGTCTCGGGCAGCCTGATCTTGGCCGCGCCATCCTGGTAGAGGCGGGCGAGACGGCTGCGGCCGGCGCGGTGCTCGACCTCGATGCGGGCCCGCGCCTTCACGCGCTGCGTGGAAATTGCCGCTGCGTCAGCCTGGGCGGACAAGGATGTGCCTGATGTCATGATGCCCGGAGGGTAACGGCAATGGGGGATTTGTCGATATACAAGCTTGTTGCCTCCTCGCGTTTCGCTTTCTATACAGGGACGCCTTTTTGGCTCAATTCGGGGGCGGTATCGTCTGATAATGTCAGGTTCTGGCCCGGCGCAGGGCTGCCGGCACGGACATGACAAGTTAGAGAGTTCTGGGGAAGGGTATTTATGGCCGACCAGTTGGCAACGGACATCATCGCCAAGATCAAGGCGCATGCCGAGGAAGGTGGCGAAGAGATCACGCTCGGCACCGAGCTGACGGCGCTTGGCATCCACTCGCTCGAACTCACCGAGATCATCTTCGACCTCGAGGAAGAGTACGATATCGAGATCGAGATGAATACCGTCGACGCCTGGAGCAACCTCAAGAATGTCGGCGACATGGTCGAAGCCGTTCGCGCCCTGATTGCAAAATCTGCCTGAGATGAAGCGTCCCCGCATCGTCATCACCGGTATCGGCGGGCTGTGCGGGCTCGGCACCGATGCACCCGCCATCTGGGATGCCATGCGCGCCGGCCGTTCGGCCATCGGGCCGCTGACCAATGGCGAGCTGCATGAGCTGAAGATCCGGATCGGCGCCGAGATCAAGCAACTGCCCGAGCACGGCATCGACCGCAAGCAGCTCGTTTCCATGGACCGCTTCAGCCTTCTCGCCGTGATCGCGGCCAAGGAAGCGTTGCGCCAGTCCGGCCTGGTTGTGAACGAAAGCAACACGCATCGTGTCGGCACGATCGTCGGCGTCGGCGTCTGCGGCTGGGAAGCGATCGAAGAGAATTACCGCGCCATCCTGCTCGAAGGCCGGAACCGCGCCGCCATCTTCACCGTGCCGAAGGTCATGCCGGGTGCCGCCGCCGGCCAGGTCAGCATGAACCTTGGCCTGCGCGGGCCGGTGTTCGGCGTCACCTCCGCCTGCTCGTCGTCTAACCACGCATTCGCAACCGCAATGGACCAACTGTTGCTCGGCCGCGCTGACGCGATCGTCGCCGGCGGTACCGATGCGCCGCTGGTGTGGGGCGTGATCAAGGGCTGGGAAGCGCTGCGCGTCGTTGCGTCCGACACGTGCCGTCCGTTCTCCGCCGACCGGCAAGGGCTGGTTCTCGGCGAGGGCGCCGGCATGGTCGTGCTCGAAACCTATGACCACGCCGTTGCCCGCGGCGCGACGATCCTGGCCGAACTTGCCGGAACCGGCATGTCTGGCGATGCCTCCGACATCGTGGCGCCGACTGTCGAAGGCCCGACATCGGCGATGCGCGCCTGCCTGGCGGATGCCGGACTGGCCCCTGAGGACGTCGATTACATCAACGCCCATGGCACCGGCACCAAGGCCAACGACCAGATCGAAACGGCGGCCATCCGTCGGGTCTTCGGCGCCCATGCCGACAAGCTGTCGGTGTCGTCGACCAAGTCGATGCATGCCCATTGCCTCGGCGCCTCGGGTGCGCTCGAAATGATCGCCTGCGTCAATGCCGTGCGCGAAGGCATCGTGCCGCCGACTGCGAACTATCGCGAGGCGGACGCCGATTGCGATCTCGACGTGACGCCGAACGTCGCGAAGAAGCGCGACGTGCGTGTGGCGATCAGCAACGGGTTTGCCTTTGGCGGCACCAATGCCGTGGTGGCGGTCAAGGCAGTCTGACCGCCGTCTCCGGTCTCATCTGTCATTTTGACAAAACAGGCGCGCTGCATATTGATGCGGCGTGTCTGCATGACTAACTCTTGGCGGCCCCCACCATTCTGGCCAGCGCGCTTCACGCCGGCCCATCCCACGAGGAACCGTCGATGAGCGATCTCACTCCATTTCCGATTGCTGCCCGCTGGCCGGCACAGCACCCCGACCGCATCCAGCTCTATTCCTTCCCGACGCCGAACGGCGTGAAGGTATCGATCGCACTCGAAGAGCTCGACCTGCCCTACGAGGCGCACGCCATCAATATCGGCAAGAACGAGAGCTGGACGCCCGAGTTCCTGTCGCTCAACCCGAACGGCAAGATCCCGGCGATCCTCGATCCCAACGGCCCCGGCGGCAAGCCGCTGGCGCTGTTCGAGTCGGGCGCGATCCTGCTCTATCTTGCCGAGAAGACCGGCCGCCTGATCCCCGCCGACCGCGCCCGCCATTACGAGACCATTCAGTGGGTGTTCTTCCAGATGGCGTCTGTCGGCCCGATGTTCGGCCAGCTCGGCTTCTTCCACAAATTCGCCGGCCGCGAGATCGCGGACAAGCGCCCGCTCGAGCGCTATCGCGACGAGTCGCGCCGCCTGCTCGGCGTGCTCGACAAGCGGCTCGAAGGCCGCAAGTGGATCATGGACGACGACTACACCATCGCCGACATTTCGATGCTCGGCTGGGTGCGCAACCTGATCGGCTTCTACGACGCCGGTGACCTTGTCGGCTTCAAGAGCTTCGAGAATGTCGGGGCATGGCTGGAGCGGGGCCTGGCCCGCCCGGCGGTGCAGGCAGGCCTGAACATTCCAGCACGCGGCTAGTCAGCCCGAAGATCGAAAGAAAGCGCCGCGCGTCCTCGTGACACGCGGCGCTTCTGATGACTGCGGACCGTCAAAGCGGCCCGGTACGTCCGATCACCAGGTCGGCTTCGCGCCTGGCGGCGAGCACCCGGTCGATGTTGGGCATGTCGTTGCTGTCGATCCAGTTGCGCGCATCGGCGTCCGAGCGGCCATGCTCGCGCCAGCGCTCGACCAGCCGCCGCTCCAGCTCCTCGCGTGGCACGTCGACGAAGATGGTAAAGTCGAACAATTGGTGCAGCCGCTGCCACGGCTCTTCGTCGAGCAGCAGATAGTTGCCCTCGACGAGAATGAACTTGACGTCGGCCGAGACGATCTCGGCTGCCGCCCGCGACAGCTCGATGCTGCGGTCGAAGACCGGGATGGCGATGTCGGGTTCGGCGGCGCGCAGGCGCTTGAGCAGCACTTCGAAGCCGGCGAAATCGAAGGTTTCGGGCGCGCCCTTGCGCTCGCTCAGGCCACGACTGGCCAGCACCGCGTCGTCGAAGTGAAAGCCGTCCATCGCCACCACTGCGGCCGAGCCTTCGGGCAGCACGTCGCGCAGCGCCGCCGACAGCGTCGACTTACCCGATCCGGGCGGGCCGGCGATGCCGATCACGAAGCGCTCGGCATGGTGGGCGCGCTTGAACAGGGTTGCGGCGATGTGGGCGATTTCGGACATGGATCTCCCCAATGGTTTCGATGACATTCTGCCGCCGCACCCGTCAAAAATGAGGCGGCCGCTGCGTCACTTCAAGATCGGCTGGCCGATCCGCAGAAAGGTTTCGTCGAACGGTGCCTCGCGCCGGCTGCCATCGGCGAAGGTCAGGCGCAGACGGCCCCGCAGGGCTTCGACCTGCAACGGCGCTTCGCCGCCATCCCAAGGCATGGCACCGACAATCTGGCGGAAGGCGACGCGACTGCCGAGTGCGAAGGCCGTCTCTATGCCTTCCTGCTTCAGCCAGTTATCGCCTAGGGATGCGGCATGGCCGATCGCCGATCGCCCGTCCTCGATGCCGAGCACGCCGTGCCGGCCGTTCCACGGCGCGTAGTAGCGGCCGCCATTGCTGATCCACAGCATGGTGACGGGCAGTTCGGCCGGGTTCTTCAGCACCAGCACGACGTCGGCCTCGGCCGTGCGCGCCACTGCCGTCCAGCCCATGCCGCCATGATCGGCCTCGACGAGGGTGACGAAATCCTCGTGCCGGCGCGTCGCACTGTAGCAGGTGAGGTCGGTTTGGCTGCCATCCGCTGTCGGGAAGCGGGTGAGGTCGGCGCTGCGGGCGGGATAGGCGAGCAGATGGGCGCCGCGCGCCGGGTCGGGCTCGGTCACATCGGGCGGTGTCGCTGCCAGCCGCTTCGGCGAAAAGGCGAGGCGGCCGCCAGCGGCCATCTCGGTGATCGGATGGTGGGCGACCGATATGGAACCCGCACCGCCGGTGAACGAATGCTCCTGGTAGAGGAACGGGTGGTCGTCGCGCAGGATGAGCGTCTTGTCGACGGTGGCGCCCATCACCTTGTGCCGCAGCCGGAAGCTGACGCGGCGTCCGCCTGATATGGTTTCGTCGGCGAGCAAATCCCATGCGCTGTTGGCCGGCCAGCCATGCAGCGGTGCCGCTTCCACGTCGCTGCGCGAAAACGGCGCGCACAGGAAATCACCCGACAGCCTGACGACACCTTCGGGCAGGCCTTCAGGCAAGTCTTGGCGGTCGATCCAGGGCGCGCGGTGCAGCGGCTTCAGCGTGCGTCCGCCGCTTGTGATGGCGAAATCGGCGATGTGGCCAACGGCAAGGTCGAGCGCGGCTGATATGCCCTCGGCCTGGAAACCATGCTCACTCATGCCAAATCACCTCGCTATGTCAGCCAACAGAGCCGATTTGGCATCCTTCGCGCAAGCCGGCGGGTGTAACCAATATTCAACACCGCCGGCGCAACATGCATCTGCTGCGCCAGGCGAAATGGACGGAACGGCGTGCGTTCTGTAATTTTCGGCTGTTGTTGCCGGCCGGCATGTGACAAATCCCAATCTTGGGCCCAATTTTGGCGATCACCGACAGGTTCTTTTCTTGTTAGCCCAGACCCACTCTTTCTTGCCGCCTTTCAGACTTACCCGGTCTCTGTGGTCTGGGCTGTGGCGCACTATCGTGGCGCTGCTTGCCGTGGTCACGCTTGTCACCGGCTGCGCCACTTCGGAGACGCTGAATGTCGCGCCGCAAGCCGCTGCGCCCGACAAATTCGCGGCCATCGTCGTCGACGCCTCCAACGGGCGCACGCTTTACCAGGCCTATGCGACGGCGCCGCGTTATCCCGCTTCGCTGACCAAAATGATGACGCTGTATCTGACTTTCGAGGCGATGCAGCAGGGTCGCGTCGCCAAGACGACGTTCATTCCGGTGTCGGAGAATGCGCGCTCGCAGCCGCCGTCCAAGCTCGGCTTCAAGCGCGGCGAGCAGATCGAGCTCGATGCGGCGATCCGGGCGCTGGCGACCAAGTCGGCCAATGACGTGGCCGTGGCCGTCGGTGAATATCTCGGCGGTTCGGAAGAAGGTTTTGCCCGACAGATGACGGCGAAGGCGCGTCAGCTTGGCATGACCAGCACCGTCTTCCGCAACGCCTCGGGCCTGCCCGATGCGCAGCAGCGGACGACGGCGCGCGACATGGCCGTGCTCGGCATGGCGCTGCGCAAGCACTTCCCGCAACATTATTACTACTTCTCGGCCACCGACTTCAATTTCCGCGGCAAGCGTATCCGCGGCCACAACGACCTGCTCGGCCGGGTCAACGGCGTCGACGGCATCAAGACCGGCTACATCAGGGCCTCGGGCTTCAACATCGTCACCTCGGTGCAGGCCGACGGCCGCAAGCTGGTGATCGTCGTCATGGGTGGTGACACGGCGCGCAAGCGCAACGCCCAGGTCGAGGAGATGATCGTGCGCTACATGCCGCAGGCAGCCGGCGGCAGCCTGGCATCGCAGATGTTCACCCCGGCACCGGCGGCCACCGCAGTGGCAGCACCCCTGCCGGCACCCGCTGCCCCCGGCATGCCTATGCCGGTCGACACGTCAGCGACCATCCAGCAGGGCGACGCGCCCGTGCCGATGGGCGAAATCCAGTAGCCAGACGGGTTGGTGCCGCGCGGCTCAGGCCGGCGCGGTGTACTGATCGTCAGTGACGTGCTCGAGCCAGTCGACGGCACGGCCGTCGAGTGCCTCCTGCAGCGCGATGTGGGTCATGGCCGTTGCCGCGGAGGCACCGTGCCAGTGCTTTTCGCCGGGCGCGAACCATACCACGTCGCCGGTTCTGATCTCCTCGACCTTGCCGCCCCAGACCTGGGCCCAGCCGAGGCCTGAGGTGACGACCAGTGTCTGGCCGAGCGGATGGGTGTGCCAGGCCGTGCGCGCGCCCGGCTCGAAGGTGACGGTGACGGCGCGCAGCCGCGCCGGCGCCGGCGCCTCCAAGATCGGATCCTGACGCACCGCGCCGGTGAAATAGTCGGGCGAGGGCGTTGCCGAAGGCCGCGAACCGCTGCGTTTGATGTCCATCTTTTTTTGTCTCCTGTGGTCTTGCCTGCCCGGTCTCTTCGGAGCGCGGAGCCTCATTTCCGTTGCTACGCTATTCCGGACGGAAAACCACTGCACGCTTTTCCTGGAGTGTTGTTCCAGTAAGCATTGCGGACGGGATTACTCACGCATTTTGCGGACGGGAATGCCGCGTTGATGGACGTCGCCTCGCATCTCTCCGACAAGGTCAGGCAGCAGTCGCACCGTTTGGCCGCGGCAGTCGGCCCGGCCCCAGACCGATCGACGCATCGAAGCGGCCTCAGTCCGGTAGGGCGACGATCGCCCGCCCGCTGGTCAGGTCGGCGATCATCCGCACGATCGTTTCGACGTCGGCCTCGGGCAGCGCCACCTTCAATTCGGCACCGGTCGCGGTGAAGGTCTCGGCAACGATGCGCACGCCCGACTGGGCCGCGAGCCTTGCCTGGACGATCGCCAGATCGGCGAAGCCGCAGGTGATTTTCGCTTCGACCGAGATGACAATCTCGGTCTTGGCGGCCGCCCGCAGGCAGGCGGCCGCAGTGCCGCCATAGGCTCGCACCAGCCCGCCGCTACCCAACAGGATGCCGCCGAACCAGCGCGTGACGACGACGGCGACATTGTCGAGGTGCTGGCCGTCGAGCGCCGCAAGGATCGGTTTGCCGGCCGTGCCGCTCGGCTCGCCGTCATCGCTGAAGCGATAGCTCTGGCCGATGCGCCAGGCCCAGCAATTGTGGTTGGCCCCGGCATCGGAATGGGCCGCAACAAACGCCTTCGCCGCCACCTCGTCTGCCACCGGCCCAGCAGCAGCCAGGAAGCGGCTCTTCTTGATGTCCTGGGCGAAGGTTTCGGGTTGAGCGAGCGTGAACATGTCTGGTGGCGTTAGACAATGCCGGGCGGGTGGCCGTCAATTGCGCCGTGCGAGCGGAATGGCACGTTAGGCTGTCCCAAGGCGGAGGCAGTGGTGAGGCTGCGATTTGCAGGTGCCGGGCATAGCGATTTGCCACTACCCCCCGTTGCCGCCCGCCGCGGCATCGGTTATGAACGCACGTCGTCCGGTGCGCCGGGCGTGGTTCGCGGCCTGCCGCGGACGAGCACCCGTAGCTCAGCTGGATAGAGCGCTGCCCTCCGAAGGCAGAGGTCACAGGTTCGAATCCTGTCGGGTGCGCCAGCTTATTTCTGTACAGCCCGAAGACATAGGTAACAGTTTGTACCTAAGACATGGGTGACAACCTCGTGCCGAACGGGTTGTCGATGGTCTGCAGGGTCCTCTGTTCGAGGTCGATATAGCCAAGATCATAGTGCATGAAGGAGACGAGCCAAATGGCGTCGTCGACTTCAGTGATTCCGAGCCTCTGGCCGGCGAGCACGGTCGAGATATTGATCTTCTTGCGGTGCATGCAGATGCGGCCACAGGCGGTGACGAGGATGTCGCGGTCATGGAAGGGGTAATGCAGGTCTGGCAGCCCCTCATAGGCTCTTGAAGAGGGCTTATAGAGTTCGTCCGGCACCTTCATGCCGATCGCTTGGTGCGGTCGTTCGGCATTGAATTCGCTGACGAATGCATCGAACCTGGCCTGCTGCTGTAGAATGTTCATGCCCGGCGGCCGGGTCGTCTCCTGCTTGAGGGTCCGGTGCATACGCTCATGCCTGCCGTTCTGCTGCGGGTTGCCGGGTTTGATGCGCTCGATGTCGATGCCCAGCCGCAGCCAGAAGACCGAGAGCCTGGACAGATTGTAGAGCCCGTTGGGAGAGGCGAAGGGCAGCCCGTTGTCGCTTCTGATCGCCGCCGGCAGGCCGCGCTGTTTGAACAACCTCACGAAGGCTTCGACGACGGGCACCTCCCGCGTTGATTCGAGGGCTTCGCACAGAAGGATCATGCGCGAGGCCTGGTCAGTCACCGTCAAAGGGTAACAGTACTGGCGATTGCCGAGCCTGAACTCGCCCTTGAAATCGACACACCACAGATCGTTGGGGCAGCATGCCGCCGACAGCGGCGTGCCCTCGGCCTTGCAGCGCCGCCTCTGACGGGCGCGCGTGATAAGGCCGTGGCGGTCGAGCACGGCATGGACCGTGCTCGTCGACGGCAGCCGAACGTCGCCGGCCAGCTTGCGCACCAGAAGCTCACGGATCTTCCTGGCGCCCCAGTGCGGCTTGTCCTTCTTGGCCTTCACAATCGCCTGCTCGATCTGACAGGGCAGTTGGTTGGCATAGCGGACCGGCCGCCGTGACCGGTCGGTCAGCGCCTCCAGGCCGTCGTCCTTGTAGCGGTTGAGGATCTTGTAGCCGGTCTTGCGGGAAATCCCGAACTCTCGGCACACATCACTCATGCCCTCGCCATCCAGAAGCCGCGCAACAAAACGAAGACGTTCCTCCATCACCGAACTCTCCTTCCACGGCATCAACACCTCCGGCCAAAAGCCAAAAGTGTTACCCATGTGTCCGGTACGAAACGTCACCTATGTCTCGGGTCGCTCAGTCCGAGCTCGCTCGCCTCTTGGCTAAAGGGGCACTTTCGCCACGCTGTCCTTGTAGTCCTGCTTGGGGTCACCCAGGCCCAGGAACATCTTGACGCCGGCAACGAGGCTGGAAGCGTCGAGCCAGATCTGGGCGTCCGCCGGTTCGAACCGCAGCAGCCTGAGCTTCGGATCATCCTTGCCCTTCTCGAACCACGCGGCGACGAAGCGGTTCCACAGCCGATCGATCGTGCTGCGGTCGCCGTCGATCCTGAGGGTGCCATGGACGGTGGCAAACAGGTCATGTTTCTTGGCCGCGTAGACCAGCGTTGCTTTTCTGGCGCGCGCCAGCTTGCCTGCAAGCTCCGTGTCGCTTGCCGTGAAGAAGTAGATGGTCTTACGTTCGCCATCGAACTGCGCGGTCATCGGGCGCGGGTCGATGCCTGAGACGCTTACCATCACGGTCATGTCTGAACGTATCGACTTCCAGAATTTTGCTGCGAACTCTCGCTTGTCGGCCATTGTGAATCTCCTTGAAGGAGGTTCAACCCCTGGCGTCTCGGGAGGTTCCATCTGAGGGGCGGCGAAGGGAGTTCCCGAGCGTCTCGGTCTGGCCAACTGTTCGTAAGCGGCGGGGGAGTGTCTGGGGCCCTGACTGCGGACAGACCGGAGCGGCGTCTCCGTCGCCCCCTTGATCAGAAATTGACGCCGAGACTGGCCCTGAAGCTCTGGTCGACCACGCCGGAGCCGAACTGGCCGGTATAGGCTATGCCGAGCTTGGCATCGGGGCTCAGCGCGAGGTCGAGACCGGCTTCGATGATCGCCACATCCTTCGCCACCGGCGTGCCGGCGACGGTGAAGGCGGCGCCGCCTGAGAAGGCGACCGAGGTCAGCGGGGTGACGTCGCCGAAGGCGTGGCGCCAGCCGGCCATCCCGCGCAGCGTGGCGTCCATGCCGCGGATGGCAATGTCGGTGCTGGCCCTGACGCCGAGCGTCGTGAACGTCGTCTCGGCGGTTGAGGCGTTGGCCGTCAGCGCTGCCTGGCCGCCCTTCTCGGTGAAGCTGTCGGTCCTGACATTGATATAGGCATGCGCTGCGAAGGGCTCGACGATCGCGTCGCCCGTCTGCAGGCGATAGCTCGCCTCGCCGAAGACCTGGGCGATGCCGGCGTCATAGCTGGCGGTCAGCCTGTCCTTGAAGTTGGCAAAGGCAACGGTGCGGCTGGTCTCGATATCCGTCCAGCTGTAGGCGGCGCCGGCGCGCAGGCCGAACGCCTGCCACCGGCCGCCCGCGAAGACACCGGCATGGTAGGCGCTGCTGTCACCCGAGGACGCGCGGTCGTCGGCATCGAAGCTGCCATTGCTGTAACCGGCGAAGGCACCGATGCGAAGGTTGTCGCCGATGCCGGCATCGAGACCGCCGATGAAGCCGCCGGTGGTCCGGCCGAAAGCTGCCGCGTTGCCGTCGCTGCCGGTCTTGCCCCACGAGCCATAGGCCTGACCCCAGAAGGCCATACGCTCGGTCGTCGCCTCGGCGATCTCGGGGCCGTCGGGGCCATAGGCCATGACGGGCAGGGCTTGCGTGCCGATGTCGCCGAAGGCAGCGCGGATACGGTCGTTGGCGGCACTGGCGAGGAAGCGGCTATCGTCGACGAGCATGCCGCCGACCGAGGCGTGGACCTCGCCCGACAGTGCGTCGAAGGCCTTGCGCGCGGCGTCCTTGTCGAGATTGACGATAGCCTTGTAGATCGCGTGCTTGTTGCCCAGCTTGTCGG
This sequence comes from Aminobacter sp. SR38, assembly GCF_014843375.1. Taxonomy (NCBI): domain Bacteria; kingdom Pseudomonadati; phylum Pseudomonadota; class Alphaproteobacteria; order Hyphomicrobiales; family Phyllobacteriaceae; genus Aminobacter; species Aminobacter sp. SR38. The sequence goes on along the minus strand of NZ_CP062112.1, from coordinate 2,600,186 downwards.
CTGCCCCGCCGGCGGCGAACTGGTTGCGGGTCGCGGCGATGTCGGTGAACTTGATGTCGTTGCGGTCGAGCGACAGGCCGACGGCGTTGCTGGTGTAGGTCAGCGTCGGCGTCAGGAAGGCGAGGTTGCTGCTGACGGAAGCGAACTGGCCGAGCACGCCGGTTGCCGCGGTCAGGATGGTGTACTGCGTCGACGGTGCGTAGTTGCCGCTGCCGGCCAGCACCTGGACTGTGCCGCCCGAGAGCGTCGCCTTGCCGGCGACGGAGAGCCTGTCGGACTTGGTCGTGTCGACATCGACCTGGAAGGTCGAGCCGGCGGCGAAGCTGGCGTCGCCGGTGACGCTGAGCGTGCCGATCGAGCTGCCGGTGTTGACGATCGAACCGGACTGGGCGGTCAGCTTGCCGATGATGCCGGTGCCGCCGAGGGTGGCACCCGAGACGACCGTCACCGCCGACCTGGCGAGCGAGCCATTCACAGAGAGCTTGCCGGCGCTGACCGTCGTGTCACCCGAGAGCAGGCTGGTGCCGGTGAGGGTGAGCGCGCCGTTGCCCGACTTGGTGAAGCTGCCGGTGCCGTTGATGGCATTGGCGAAGCTGGCATCGGTGGACTGGTCAATGATGAAGGCGGCGTTGTTGAGGATCGCGCCGCTGCCGAAGCTGGTGGCCGAGCCGGAGAGCGTGCCGGCGGCGATGGTCGTGCCGCCAGTGTAGCTGTTGGTGCCTGACAGCACGGTCTTGCCCGTGCCGATCTGCTTGACCGCGCCGCTGCCCGAAATCGCGCCAGCGAAGGTCAGAAGGTCGGAGCGGTTGAAGGCCAGTGTGCCGGAATTGGCGACGTCGCCGGTGATCGAGCCGCTCGTGGCGCCATTGCCGATCTGCAGCGTTCCGGCACTGATCTTCGTGCCGCCGGCATAGGTGTTGGTACCGGTCAGCGTCAGCGTGCCGGTGCCCGTCTTGGTAAGCTTGCCCTGGCCGGAGATCGTGCCCGACGCCGTGAGGTCCGCCTGGGCGTCGAACGTGCCGCCTGCCAGACGCAGCTCGATGTCGCGCGCGGTGGTAGTGGCGGCGGTGTTGGTCAGGATGCCGCCAATGAAGGTGAGGCCGCCTGAAGCCGCGCCGAGATTGCCGTCGGAGGAGATCGACAGCGTGCCGCCTTTGATCGTGGTGCCGCCGGTGTAGCTGTTGGCGCCGCTGAGCACGAGCGTGCCGTAGTCGTCCTTGACCAGTCCGCCGGCGCCGGTGAGCTCGGATTCGATCGATGCAACGGTGCCGGCGCTCGACACCGTGCCGTCGCCGACGCGGATGGTGGTGGCGGTATCATGCAGGCCGATCGCGTCGCCCTTGAGCACGTAGCCGCTGGTCGCGAACTGCATGCCGGTGACCGATATGCGGCCCTGGCTCGAGTCGACGGTCACCGTACCGGCTGTGCCCTGGAAGATGGCGTAGCCGGGCTGGGGCGCCATCGGTGCGTTGAAGGCGCCATCCTGGCGGGTCCAGTTGCCGCCTTGGGCGCTCCACGTTCCGGAGCCGCCGTCGACGCTGCCGTTGTTGAGATTGCCGCTGGCGCCGCCATCCCAGAAGGCGAGCGCCGTGCCGCCGGTGTTGATCAGGTTGATCTGCTTGGCCACCTGTGTCTGGATGGTGAGGTCGCTGGCCTGGAAAGCGCCGGGTACGGTGCCGATGACCAGGCCGTTGTCGGTCAGCGTGCCGCCATAGTCGATCAGCCGGTAGACGCCGGCGCCGAAGTCGTTGCCGCCGCTGACATTGAGCTTGCCGTCCAGCACGAGGTCGCCCTTGACGTCGATGCGGTCGCTCTGGGCGCCGAGCTCGAAGTCGAGATTGGCGCCGTTGGACAGGTTGAGCGAACCGACCGTCAGCGTGCCCTTGCCGGCGCCAGGCGCGATATGGCCGCCGTCGGAGACGGTGACGCTGCCCGAGACCGTGCCCGAGCCGGACAGCGTCGCGCCGCTGTCGACGCTGACGGCGGTAATGCCGAGCTTGCCGTTGACCTGGAGCTCGCCGGCCTTGACCGCGGTCGCGCCGGTGTAGGTGCTTTCGCCCGACATGGTCTGCTTGCCGCTGCCCTGCTTGGTGAAGCCGCCGCTGCCCGACATGACGCCTGAGAATTCGGTGTCGTCGCCATTGCCCGATGTCAGCGTGCCTGCCCCAAGCTTCACGTTGCCGGCGCCGGTCAGCGAGGCGATGGTCTGGTTGTGACCGTTGATGTCGAAAGTCGCGCCCGAGCCGACGCTGACTGCGCTGCCAGAGGCGATCGTGTTGACGGCGCCCGCGGTCAGCGTGCCGGCATCGATTTTGGTTGCGCCTGTGTAGGTGTTCGCGCCGGACAGGGTGAAGCTACCCGTGCCCTTCTTGGTCAGGCCGCCGGTGCCGGTGATGACGCCGGAAAATTCGGTCGAGCCGTTGTTGCCGCCCGCGGTCAGCGTGCCGGCTCCAAGCGAAACCGTGCCCGCGCCGGCGAGAGAGCCGATGACCTGGTCGAAGCCGTCGAGATCGAGCTCGGTACCGCTGGCGACTTCGACCGCGCTGGCCGAGGAGAAGCTGTTGACAGCCCCCGCCTTGAGGCTACCGCCATCGAGCCAGGTCTTGCCGGTGTAGCTGTTGGCGCCGCTCAGGGTGAAGACGCCGGCACCTATCTTGGACAGGTTGCCGGCGCCGGAAATCGAGCCGGAGAAAATGGTCGAGGCGTCGTTGCCACCCGTCGTCAGCGTGACCTCTTGCGGCGAACCCCAGAGCGGCCTGGCCACGCCGAGCGTGACTGAGCCAGCGCCTGCCAGCGAGCCGATACGCTGGTCGTAGCCGTCGAGGTCGAGCGTTGCATCGGCCTTGACGGTCATCGCGCCAGTCATGTCGAATGCGTCCGCATTGCCCGCCTTGAGCGTGCCTTCGCTGGCCGTGGTCGGGCCACCGTTCTGCATGGCCTTGACGACCAGCGTGCCGTCGCCGGTCTTTTCCACGGCATTCGGTGCGCCACCACCGCTGAGAATGTAGCCCGAATGCGTGGCCGTACCCGACGCGACCGACAGCACGGTGTTTTCCTGCTGCAGGGTCATTATGTTGGCGAGGTCGACACCGGCGCCATAGTCGAGGCCGCCGCCGAACATCATGATGTAGCCGGTGCCTGCGGCGAGGCTGTTTTCAAGCCGCAACGTTCCGGCAAGCGAGTAGACGATGCCGTCGAAACCGCTGCTGTCGCCCGACAGCGTGAGCTTGCCGGCGCCGTACTTCTTGAAGTCGCCGGATCCGCTGATGCTGCCGTCATAGCTGGTATCGTCGGAACGGTCGAACACCAGTTGACCGGAGTTGCTGACGTCTCCTGAGAGCGAACCCTTGGTCTCGGTGTTGCCGATCTGGAGCACGCTGCCGCTGTCGATGGTGGTGCCGCCGGAGTGGCTGATGTCGCCGCTCGTCATGACGATGCTGTTGCCGGTCAGCGTCACCGTGCCGCTGCCGGTGATGTCGCCGGCAAATTCACCATTGGCTTCCGTGTTGTTGAAGACCAGGGCGCTGTTGTTGAGCACGTCGCCCTTGATCGAACCGCCATTGCCGATCTGCAGCGTGCCGGCGTTGATCGTGGTGCCGCCGCTGTAGAAGTTGGCGGAGGTCAGGGTTGTCGTGCCGGTGCCGTTCTGCTCGAGGCGGCCGGTGCCGCCAATGTAGCCGCTGATGACGAGTGCGTCGTCGGAGCGGTTGAAGGCCAACACGCCGTTGTTGACGATGTCGCCGGCGACCGAGCCCGACGTGCCGCCATCGCCGAGCTGCAAGGTGCCTGCGGAAATGGTGGTCTTGCCGGTGTAGGTGTTGTCGCCGGTCAGGATCAGCGTGCCGAGGCCGAGCTTGTCGAGTTCCGTCATGTCGCCATCGGCGATGATGGACCCGATCGTTGCCGTGACACCGCTGTCGGTGTTGATGAAGCTCGCATTTTCGTTGCCGAACGGGTTGCCCGACAGGGCCAGTGTGCAGCCGGTCATATGGTAGCCGTCGGTCGAGAATTGCAGGCCCTGGAAGGCCAGCGTGCCGTCCACGGTGACCGTTCCGGCCGTGCCGGCGAAGACCCCGACCTCGCCGCGCCAGCCATCGTTGATGGTGGCCTCGCCGGGTGCGCCGGTCCAGTTGCCGTTGGAAGCGCTCCAGGTGCCGCTGCCGCCGTCGACGGTGCCGTTGCCGGCGAGATCCGAGCCGTCCCAGAATTGCAGCAGCTGGTCGTTGTTGCGCAGGATGAGGTTGACCTGGTTGGCGACCGAAGTGCTGATGAAGGCGTCGGTGGGCAGCGTGTCGAAAGACCCGGTGACACTGCCCGAGACGTTGAACAGCCGGTAATAGCCGGTCACCGCATTGGGCGTCTCAAGCGTGCCCCCGAGCGTCAGGTCGCCATTGACGATGACGAGGTCGTTGGTCGGGCCGCCAACGACGCCTGACGTGCCGAGCTCGAAGATGCTGGTCGAGCCGCTGTTGAGGGTGAGGTCGCCGTCGACGGTCAGCGTGCCCGGGCTGTTACCGGCCGAAAGCGTGCCGTTGACGATGGTGGTCGCGATGGTGCCGCTGCCGCCGATGGTCGCGCCGGCATCGACCGTGACGCTGGAGGACGACGCGATCGAGCCGTTGACGACCAGCTTGCCGGCGGAAACCTTGGTTGCGCCGGTGTAGCTGCTGGTGCCTGTGAGGATGGTGGTGCCGGTGCCGGCCTGATCGAACGTTCCGGCGCCCGAGATGGCATTGGCGACGGTGACGATGTCGGAGCGGTTGAAGGCGAGCGTGCTGCCGTTCTCGACGCTTCCCGAGCCCAGCTTGCCTGACGTGGCGCCGTCGCCGACCTGCAGCGTGCCGGCGGTGATCTTCGTCGTGCCAGCGTAGATGTTCTCGCCCGACAGCACAGTGGTGCCGCTGCCCTTCTGCGTCAGCCCGCCGGTACCGGACAGGATGCCACCGAAGGTCACCAGGCTCGACCTGTTGAAGGCAAGCGTGCTGTCGTTCAGGGCGACGACAGAGCTGCTGCCGATGCCGCCGCCCGAAGTGCCGTCGCCGATCTGCAACGTGCCGCCGACAAGCGAGGTGGTGCCGGACATGGTGTTGGCGCCGCTCAGCGTCAACGTGCCGTAGCCCTGCTTCTCCATGGTGCCCGTGCCGGAGAAGCCGTTGGCGAGGGTGTAGTCGCCGTCCCGGTTGAGGACCAGCATCGCGTTGTTGACGACCGCGCCGCTGCCGAGCGTGGCGGGGTCGCCATTGCCAAGGGTAAGCCTGCCTGCCGAGATGGTCGTTCCGCCGGAGTAGCTGTTGACGCCGTTGAGGACCAGATCGCCCGACCCGGTCTTGACCAGGCTGCCCGCGCCGCTGATCGCGCCGTTGAGGACGATCGAGGTGTCGGTATCGAGCGTGGCGGCGGCATCGAGATCGAAGGCATTGTCGAGCCAGCCGTTGGTGCCGCGCAAGGTTGCCGCGCCGCCGAAGGCCACGGTGCCGGTGCCGAGCCCCCCGGACCCGTCGACCTCGACTGTGCCGCTGCCGATGTAGGTGCCGCCGGTATAGGTGCTTGGCCCGCGCAGCAGGAGCTTGCCGGAGCCGGCTTTCACAAGTTCGGAGCCGGCACCGCTCAGGCCCGTGATGCCGGTCCGGCCGCTGCCGTCGATGGTCAGCCGGTGACCGGCGCCGTCCACGCCGCCGAGGAACTCGAAGCCGGTGCCCGCTTCCGTCAGCACCAGCGCGGTGCCGCTCAGGGTGGCCTGGGCCATCGCGCTGCTTTCGCCCGAGACCGTGTGCAGGGCGCCCTTGCCGTTGGCGCCGGTGCCCTTGAGCCTCAGCGCGCGCGTGTCGATCGACATGTCACCGTCGATCTCGAGCGTTGCATTGGCCGCGACATCGATGGCGCTCGAACCGTTGCCGAGCGCACCAGCATTGCGGACACTGAGCGTGCCGGCATTGACGGCGATGCCACCTGAGAAGGTGTTCGCGCCGGTCAGGATCGTCTTGCCCGTGCCGCGCTGGCTGAAGCCGCCATTGCCGTTGATGCTGTTGGCGAGCGTATAGGTGTTGGAACGGTTGACGGCGACCGTGCCGTTATAGTTGTCGATCGCGCCGAGAACGGAGCCGCTGGTCCCGCCATTGCCGAGCTGGAGCGTGCCAGAGTAAATTTCGGTACCGTTGGAATGGCTGTTGTTGCCGCTTAGGATCGTGGTGCCACCGCCCAGAATTGTCACCCTGCCGCCACCGGAGATGACGTCAGCGAAGGTCAGCGTGTTCGAGCGATTGAACGTCAGCGCAGTGCCGCTGGCCAGCGCGACGTTGCCGGCTAGCGAACCTGACGTGCCGCCATCGCCGATCTGCAATTGACCGCCGCTCACCGTGGTGCCACCGCTGTGCGTGTTGGCGCCCGTGAGCGTGAGCATGCCGCTGCCGACCTTGGTCAGCGAGCCGGTGCCCGAGGTCGCACCGGCGAAAGTCGAGGACACGTCGCCCTGGCCGACGGTCAGGGCGCCCGCGCCGAGCGCCACCGCGCCGGCGCCGGTCAGCCTGCCGATGGTCTGGGCCTTGCCGTTGAGGTCAAAGGTGGCGCCGCCGGCGACGGAGAGATCCTTGCCGAACAGCAGGCTGCCGCCGGCGCCGAGCCTGAGCGTGCCGGCATTGACCGCGGTGCCGCCAGCATAGGTGTTGGTGGCGCCAAGCACCACAGTGCCGGCGCCCGACTTGGACAGCGCGCCGGTGCCGCTGAGCAGGCCGTTATAGGTCAGTGTCATGCCGGCGTCGGCAGAAAGCCCCCCGCCGCTGGCGCCGAGGGTGGCGTCGCGGCCGGTGGCGAAGGATGCGGTGGCATTCAGCGTGCCGCCGTTGAAGCTCAGCACGCCGTTGCCGAGGCTGGCGTCGGACGCGACCGACAGCGTACCGCCCGAAATGTCTGTGCCGCCGGTGTAGGTGTTGGTGCCGGTCAGCGTGACCGTGCCAGGGCCGATCTTGTTGAGCCCTGCCGTCCCAGTGAGTTTTGTCGCGTAGGAGCCGGCCTCGAGGTTGAAGGCGGTCGATGCCTCGATGGTCCCGGCGCCCGTGGTGCTACCGCCGGTTCCGGCGAACGTTGCGACGGAGAGCTTTCGTCCGGCGGCGATGTCGACCGTGGCGCCGGTGCGGTTGAACAGCTGGTCGATGCCGGACAGGCTGCCGCCCGACAGCGACAGCGTGCCGCCATCGTTGTAGAACGCGCCGGCGCTGACCACGTCGCCGTTCTTGACGTTGAACTGCCCCTGATTGGTCACCGCCCCGTAGGTGGCCTTGACCGTCGCGGTGCCGTTGAGATTGAGAACCGCACCGGCATAGTTGAGAAAGGCGGTTCCCGCGTCGATGATGCCCTGATCGGCGACGTTGATCGTGCCTCGGTTGTTGAACTCGGCATAGGTGGTTTCGAGTTTTGCAGCAGAGCCGATGTTGATCGTCGCGTAGTTGGTGCCGGCGCCGAGGCTCAGCCACCTCGATGCCCCGAGCGTGACCAGGCCATAGTTTTGCAGGTCGTGGATCGCCTTGGCATCGTTGGCAGCGGTGCTGCCTTCGACCTTCATCTCCGCCCCGCCGTCTACCAGTATCCAGGTCGGCCTGACGCCGCCCGAATAGTTGCCTGCGATGGTGGTGACGCCGGCGCCGAGATGGATCGCGCCCTGGACGGTGCCCTGATTGGGGGCGGTGCCCAGACTGGTGACCCGGTTGGTTCCGCCTGTGATGTAGATCGCGTCCTGCCCGTTTTGCGAGCGTCGGATCGCGCCTGCGGTGCCGATGGTGATGTTCAGGTTCTGGCCGCGGATGCCGACACCCGCAGCGCCGCTCGGCGCCCGAGCACCCGCCCAGCCACCGCCCGCACCGCCATCGAGGCCGGAGACATCGCCATTGACGATGATCGTCGCGCCGTTCGGATCGGTGACCGAAATGCCATGGCCGCCATTGCCGCCGGCGCCCATGTCACTGGCTCGCAATGCACCGCCCGGTCCACCATTGGTATGACCCTCGGTGCCGTCACCGCCGAACCCGCCGCGCACAAAAACACCGGCGCCCACGGTTACTGTGGTGGAGCCGCTCGTACCGCCGACGAGAATGCCGCTGCCGCCACCGCCACCGCCACCGCCGCCGCCGATCGAGGTGCCGCCAATCTGAACACCGGCGTAACCGCCCTTGCCGCCCTTGCCGCCATACGAGTTCTGATTGACGTTGACGATACCGGAGTTGACGACCAGGCCGGCGCCGCCGCCACCACCGCCACCACCGCCGCCTGCGCCGTTGTAGCCCCTGCCACCACCACCGCCGTTGTCAGAAACACCACCGCCGCCACCGCCAAAGCCGCCATCGGCGCCGCCGTTGCCGCCATTGCCTCCAGAAGGCTGGCCGTTGCCCGACTGGCCGCCGCCGCCGCCGTTGCCGCCGGCCGCGTTGACAGCGGGCATGCCGAACGAGCCGGCTCTGGTGCCACTACCGTTGCCGCCATTGCCACCGTCGTTGCCGATAGTATCGGCCGCCGCCGCCTGGATCGCCGGGCCAAGCACCAACGGCGCAATCAGCGCCGAGCAGGCAAGCAGCGCCATGCGGTACCGGCCGTGCCGGGATGATTGCGACGACACCGGCACGACGGTCTTCGCATCCGTCGCGGCATTGTCACGAATGGCTTCAAGGTCGCCGCTGGTGCTGCTCACGTGATATTCCCTGTATCGCGGACGCAAACCGGCAGCCGGCGGCGCGCAAGGCTCCGCCAGCGCCGCGACAGGTGTGCTGTCGGCGCAGTTCACATCGGCTGCTAAGTTCAGCTCCGGCGCCCGCCCAAAAAACCCCAAGCGCCGGGATGAGCGGGACCCTATGCCCGCCAAAAAAAGGGGTCAATTGTTAGAGACTGACTATTATTGGGGGGAATTTCGGCCGTTATTGCAGGTGTTTAGCCGATTTCGGGGGCGAGCGAGGCCTCGTACGCCGCGTCGATCACGGCGAGCTTCGCTGCCTGTGCGGCGGCGATTTCGCCGAGGAACCCCCTGGAAACCCACATCACCGAACTGCCGCGCTTGCCGCGCCAGCCGATGCTGCCGAGTGCTTCCGCTTCGCGCAACTTGCGGGCGAGATGCGAGCGCGAAAGCTGCAGCCACAGGCCCATTTCGGCGATCGAGGTGATGCTTGTCGACAACTGTTCGGCACCGCTGCTGGCGTCTTCCAGCCCGACGATCAGCCGTTCCATGATGATGCCGCCATTGTTGAGCCAGGTGAACAACGAAAACGTGTTGGCCGGCTCGCGGATGGCCTGCGAAGACAGCAGCCCTTCGCAGATCAGCGGCTCGATGCGGTCCATGCCGTCCGAAGTCGCCAGATAGGTGGCGAGGCGCTGGCCACCGTCGAGGCCGTCGAGCGTCGCCAGATGCACCATGATCCAGCCATGCATGGCATCGAACGTCGATTGCGACGGACGCACCGGCCGTGCCCGGCGGTCGTCGCTCTCGGGGCAATATTCGATGTAGCCGTAGTTGATCAGTTCCTTGAGGAAGGCGTCGGCGGTGTTGCGGCTCGCCACCGCGTAGGCCTGGGTCATGTCGAGGAAGCGCGACGTCAGGAGTCCTGGCTCGCCGGCGTCTCGATTGAAATAGACGGCGAAGCCGATGTGGCCCATCAGCCAGCGTTGCTGGGTGGCGAAGATGGAAGACTGCCGCGGATTGGCCTCGTAGGCGATCAGCAATGCCTGCGACTGCCGCCGGATCAGCTCCTGCAGCGCGGGGTGGCTGGCGATTTCATCCGCAGTTATCGGCAAGAATCGGCCCTCGAACTGCTCGCTATATCCACGCATCAGCCGTGATCTGTCCAGCCCCGACGAAGTAGTCCGGCTTGGGGTGATGGTCATAGCAGCCACGCCGGCAAATCTATCTCGGCAAATGACCTTTCGATCGGCCTTGCCCGAGGAAAATCAAGTTGCCACCGCAAAAATGGCCGGCCGCCGGCGCGACGACAGATTGCTGCAATGGTGCCCTGTCATTTGGCTGATCATGAAAGCGGGTTTGGCCCAATTAATAGATTGATCAATCGAATAATAGTATGTTGGCTTGGAGGGCGCCGGCGGCCGCCATTCTTCGGAGACATCGGACTGTGGAAAGTTTGTACCAAATGACGCACCACCTTCACCCCCGGGCGCGGATCGCGGCGATAGCCGCGGCGCTGCTGGTAAGCGCGGTCATGCCTGCGGCGGCTGATACTGCCGCCAATGCTGCCGCGCAGGGCGAAACCGCCAAGCGCCTGGTGTCGACCTTCGTCGTTGCCAGCGACATGACCGAATGGACGCTGTCGTTCACCGGCGTGCTTGCGGCCCGCGAGGAAGTTGCCGTCGGCGCGCCGTTTCAGGAGCAGCGCATCGCCAGCGTCGAGGTCGAGGTCGGCGATCGCGTCGAAGCCGGCCAGATCCTGGTTCGGCTCGACACCGCGATGCGCGAGAACCAACTGCATGAGAGCCAAGGCCGGCTGGCACGGGCCAAGGCAGCGCTGGCCCAGCAGCAGGCCAAGGCGGCGCAGGCGCTGGCAGCCCTGCAGCGCGCGACCCCGCTGAAACAGTCCGGGGCGCTGTCGACCCAGGCTTATGCCGACCGGGCCTCAACCGAAGCCGTCGAGCGCGAGGGCGTCGTCCTGGCGCAGGCAGAGGTCGCCCAGGCCGAAGCCCAACTCACCGAATCCCGCCGGCTGGTCGAGCGCAACGTCGTCGTGGCGCCGGTTGCCGGTGTGGTGTCCGAACGCCACGCCAATGCCGGCGCGCTGACCGGCGGGGAGCCGCTGATCAGGTTGATCGGCGACGGCGAGGTCGAGCTGGCAGCCGAGATCCCGGAACGCGAGTTGCCGCAGTTGGCCGTCGGCCAGACCGCCTCGGTCACCCTGCCGGGCGTCGCAGGCAAGATCCCGGGCAAGGTCCGCCTGATCTCGCCGAAGATCGATCGCGAGACCCGTCTCGGCGTGGCCCGCATCGCCTTCAAGACAGATACCGCCCTGTTCTCCGGCGCCTTTGCCCGCGCTGCCATCGTCGTGGCCAAGCGCAAGGCGATCGTCATTGCCGACTCGGCATTGGTCTATGGCGGCAAGGACAAGACGTCAGTCTTCGTGGTCGAGGACGGGAAGGTCGATCTCAGGCCGGTCCAGACCGGCATGCGCAACAATGGCAGGCTGGAGATCCGGGCCGGCCTCAAGGACGGCGACGTGGTCGTCGCCAAATCCGGAGCCTCGCTGCGTGACGGCGATGAGGTCGCCACCACCGACATCGACGCCAAGACCGGAAGCGTCCGGCCATGATCAGCAACATTTCCGCCTGGGCGATCCGCAAGCCGGTGCCCACCATCGTGCTGTTCGTGGTGGCGACGCTGGCCGGCATCGCCGCCTTCATGCGCCTGCCGGTCAACGCCAATCCCAGCCTGTCGTTCCCGATCGTCACCGTCGCGGTGACGCAGCCGAGCGCTGCGCCCGCCGAGATGGAAAGCCAGATCACCCGCCGGGTCGAGGGATCGATCTCCGGCCTTGCCGGGGTCAAGAACATCCGCTCGACGATCAAGGACGGTGTGTCGACGACGACGGTCGAGTTCAAGATCGGCGTCGATCCCGACCGGGCGACCAACGATGTCCGCGAGTCGGTCGGCCAGATCCGCTCCGACCTTCCGCAGTCGATCCAGGAGCCGATCATCTCGCGTGTCGACGTCGAAGGCGGCGCCATCCTCTACTTCACCATGCAGGCGCCGCAGATGTCGGCGCTGGACGCCTCGTGGTTCGTCGAGGACATGGTCAGCCGCGAGCTTCTTGCCGCGCCCGGCGTCCAGAAGGTCGAGCGTTTCGGCGGCGTCAACCGCGAGATTACCGTTTCGCTCGACCCCGACAGGCTGCTTGCGCTCGGCGTCACCGCTGACCAGGTCAACACCGCGCTGCGCGGCATCAACGTCAACGTGCCGGGCGGACGCGGCGAGGTCGGCGACCGCGAGCAGTCGATCCGCACGCTCGGAAGCGTCACCTCGTTCGACCAACTGCTCAACCTCTCGGTGTCGCTGCCGGGCAAGCGCTGGGTCCAGCTCAGCGACATCGCCACCATCACCGACGGACCGACTGAAGCGCGCGGCTTCGCCCGTTACAATGGCGACGCCGTCGTCGGCTTCTCGGTCTATCGCGCCAAGGGCTACAGCGACACTGCCGTTGCCGACGCGGTGACCAAACGGCTTGGCGAGATCACAGCGCGGACACCTGACGTCGCCTTCGTCGAGGTGATTTCCAACGTCGAATACACACTGGAAAGCTACAATGCCGCGGTGACCGCGCTGCTCGAGGGCGCCGGTCTGACGGTGTTGGTGGTGTTCCTGTTCCTGCGCAACTGGCGCGCCACGCTGATCGCCGCGGTTGCCATGCCATTGTCGATTCTGCCCACCTTCGCCGTCATGGACCTGCTCGGCTACACGCTGAACGGCGTCAGCCTGCTGGCGTTGACGCTGGTCATCGGCATCCTCGTCGACGACGCCATCGTCGAGATCGAGAATATCGAGCGCCATGTCGACATGGGCAAGCGGCCCTACCTCGCCTCGATCGAGGCGGCCGACGCGATCGGCCTTGCGGTTGTCGCCACGACCCTGACCATCGTTGCGGTATTTGCGCCGGTCAGTTTCATCGGCGGTGCCGTCGGCCAGTATTTCAGGCAGTTCGGCATCACGGTTGCCGTTGCCGTGATGATCTCGCTGGTCGTCGCGCGCCTGCTGACGCCGTTGATGGCGGCCTATCTGCTGCAGCCGAAAGGGGCCGGTCATCACGCCGCCGAACCGTCGCGGCTGTCGCGCCGCTATCTCGCGCTTCTCGGCTGGACGCTCGATCATCGCAAGACGACGTTTGCGCTGGTCTTCGTATTCTTTGCCGGCTCGGTGTTCCTTTTGTCGCAGCTTTCGACCGGCTTCGTGCCCGGCACCGACAGCAACATCTCCGACGCCAGCATCACCCTGCCCCCGGGCACCAGGCTCGACGAGACGACGCGCGTTTCCGACCACATCGTCAAGCAATTGCTGCAGCGCAAGGAGGTGGCGAGCGTCCTGGCCATCACCGGCGACGTCAACAGGGTATCGCTGATCATCAGGCTGAAGCCGCGCGGCGAAAGGCAGCTCTCGCGCAAGGAGTTCGAGCTTTCCGTGTTGCCCATCCTGGCCGGCGTGCCGGACATTCAGTTCAGCTTTGCCAGCGACTCCGGCGGCAAGGAGCTGTCCATCTTCCTCGCCGGCAACAATCCGGAGGAGCTGAACCTGGCCGCGCGCCAGCTCGAGGACGAGATGCGCAAGCTGCCGCAACTGGTCAATGTGCTGTCCAATCAACCTCCCGGAGCACCCGAGCTGCTGGTCAGGCCGCGCATGGACGAGGCGGCACGCCTTGGTGTGTCGGTGGTCTCGCTCGGCACCGTGGCGCGTATCGCCACGCTTGGCGAAACCGATGCCAATTCGGCGCAGTTCAACCTGGGCGACCGGCTGGTGCCGATCCGCGTGCTGCTCGACAAGTCGGCGCGCGGCGACCTCGAGACATTGCGCAACCTCAGGGTCGGCACCGATAGTGGCGCCGTGGTGCCGCTGGCCTCGGTGGCCGACATCGACTTCGGCGCCGAGGAAGGCAAGGTTGAGCGGCTCGACCGCAAGCGCATGGTGGCCGTCGAAGCCAATCTGAACGTGGTGACGATCGGCGACGCGATGGCGGCCGTCGAAGCGCTGCCGCTGCTGAAGAACCTTCCCGCCAGTGTCCAGCATGTGAAGTACGGCGCCTCGGAAGAAATGGGCGAGATGTTCCGCGGCTTCGCGCTGGCGTTGGTGGCGGGCATCCTGATGGTGATGGCGGTGCTGGTGCTGCTGTTCAGGAACTTCCTGCAGCCGATCACCATCTTGATCGCCTTGCCTTTGTCGCTCGGGGGTGCCGCACTGGCCCTGCTGCTCTATGGCGCGGCGCTCGACCTGTCGTCGACCATCGGCATCCTGATGCTGATGGGCATCGTCTGCAAGAACTCGATCCTGCTCGTCGACTACGCCATCGACTGCCGTGCCCAGGGCATGGCGCGTCGCGAGGCGCTGATGCAGGCGGGCATGACCCGTGCCCGGCCGATCATCATGACGACGATCGCCATGGTCGCCGGCATGGTGCCGGCGGCGGCCGGCATTGGTGCAGACGCAAGCTTCCGGGCGCCGATGGCGGTAGCGGTGATCGGCGGCCTGATCACCTCGACGCTGCTCAGCCTAGTCGTGGTGCCGGTCATGTTCACCTCGATGGACGACCTCAACGCCTGGTTCGCCCGCCGCCTCAAACGGCTGACATCGGTGACCGAGGCCGACCGCGCAGAAGGCGAGCTGATCGCCGAACGGGCGAGGGGCTGACAGGCCTGAGATGCGGGAGGCTGGCTGCCGGTCTCTTGCCCCAAGAGTTTCCAGCGTGACGGCGGCGAGCCGCCACGTTTCATTTCAAAACGACGGAGAGACAGATGACAGCGACCTTTTACGCGACAGAACGGGCAGGTGGCCGGGACAAGCCGGCCGCCGCCTTTGAAACCATCGATCTTTGTGCCCGCGCTGAGGCGCGTGGCCGACCAAGGACATATGCCTATGTACAAACTCGACCCGGCACGGTTTGCCGTCGCCGAACCTCTGCTTGATCGTCTTACTGCCACACACGCCAGCATCGAGGCGGTGGCCTCCGGCGTGCTTGACGGCGATATCTGGGTGGATGATCCAACCCGGCCCAGGGTGGCGCTGCTTTGCGAAGGTGGCGACGGCTACTATCTCGCCGGCGACGTCGACCACCAGCCGTCCTATGCGGCCTTGAAACGGACGATCCCGCATACCGCCTATCTGATCCCCGACCGCGTGGAATGGGGTGAGGTGCTGGCCGACATCTGGGACAATCCATATGCCCGGCTGCATCGCCGCAAGGCCTTTCGGCATATCGGCGGGATGGGGAACGTTGCACGGCAGTTGCCCGACGGCTTCGAGCTCGCGCTCGTCGACCAGACACTGCTCGACCGCGGTGTATCAATCGATATCGAGACGATCACCGACCACCTCGAAAGCTGGACCTCGCCCGACCTCTTCCTGCAGCACGCCATCGGCCATTGCGTCGTCCATGACGGCACTGTTGTCAGCCATTGCATGGCCGACAGCGTGGTGGGCGACCGCTGCGAACTCGGCGTCGGCACCGAGGAGGCCTATCGCGGACGCGGGTTCGGCGCGCTGGTGACCCGCCAGACCGTCGCCCGTTGCCTCGACCGCGGCATCCGGCGGATTGGCTGGCATTGTCATGCCTCGAACGCTGCCTCGATGCGGATCGCCGAAACAAACGGCCTTGTCGAGGCGACAACCTATGTGGCGTTCAGCTCGACCTTTCCGGCCGAGAATGTCGGCGACCTATCAGCCGAGGAGTGCCTGGACTGGGCTCGTCACTATGCCGCGGCCAGCGACGACATCTCCTGGTATGCCTTCCATGCCGCGGGTTCGTTCGCGCTTGCCGGCGACCTCGATCGCGCGCTTGTCCATCTCGGGCGGCTGGTCGACGGCGACTGGAAGGGGCAGCCGGAATGGCTGGAGAACTACTGGACCTTCACCGCGCTGCGCGGCCACCCCGAATTGCCTGACATCGTCGCCAGGCAGTCACGGAAGTTCGGGGACTAACGTAAACTGACGTTGCCGGCACGCCGCCTCGCATCTTTTGCGGGGCGGCGGATCCGAAAGCGATTCCGAATCCTTCGCTCATGTTCTAAGGACTTTGTTTGCATCGGTCTGCCACATGATGGCAGCGGACAGCGGCGGAGTTTGGCACGGCAATGGATCTCTCATTCGATCTCGGGCGCGGTCCTGCGTCCTATGGACACCGGTTTCTGATCGGCCTGCAGCCCGGCCATGTGCTCGGCGACAAGGACAAGCGGCTGCTGTCGTTGCTCAGGCCTGCCGGCGTCGTTCTGTTCCGCGCCAACTTCCTGCCCGACGCGCCTTATGAGGACTGGCTCGACAATCACAGCAGGCTGCTGTCGGACGTGCGCGAATACATCGAACGTGACGAGGTGATCGTCTCGATCGACCATGAGGGCGGCGGCGTGCTGCGTCCGCCGGCGCCGATCACCGCCTTTGCCTATGCGCGTGAGTGGCCGAAGCAGGCCGCCGACGTCGGCAAGGCGATGGGCGTCGAATTGCGCTCGCTCGGCTTCAACGTCAATTTCGCGCCCGTCGTCGACGTCAATTCCAACCCGGCCAATCCCGTCATCGGCCAGCGCTCGTTCGGCACGACGCCTGACGATGTGGTGCCGGCTGCCAGGGCGTTTCTAGATGCGATGCAGGCCGAAGGCGTGCTCGGTTGCCCCAAGCATTTCCCCGGCCATGGCGATACGGCGGTGGATTCGCACTATTCGCTGCCGGTCATCGACGTCGACCCCAGGACGTTCCGCAGCCGCGAGCTCGAGGCGTTCCGTCATTTCAACGATGCGCGGACGCGCATGATCATGACCGCACACATCGTCATCTCGCAGATCGACCCAGGCGTTCCGGCGACGATGTCGAAGGTGATCCTGCAGGATATCCTGCGCAAGGAACTGGGCTATGAGGGCGTCGTCGTCAGCGACGATCTTGGCATGAAGGCGATCTCCGACCGGCTCGACAAGCCCGAGACGACCATCCGCATCATCAATGCCGGTTGCGACCTCTTGTGCATGTGCGCCTACTGGGCCGACACCGAGATCATCACGCGCATGATCGACTACATGGCGGCCGGCCTGAAGGCCGGCCAGATCAAGGAGCGCGCGCTCGAACAGTCGTTCAGCCGCGTCGCCGGCCTGCTAAAGGACCTGCCCAGCCACAAGGTCGAGCGCCTCGGTGAGGAGACTTTCGAGCAGCACGCCTCGGTCGCCCCGCTGCGCGCCCGCTCGCTGCCGGCCAACCACGGCGGCGCCACCAAGATCTAGGTCTTTCCGGCGCGGCTATTGCGCCGCGCCCTGGGCTTCCGCTGCCGTCGCGTGTTCGGCGGCGGTGCGCTCGGCATAACGCCTGGCCATCCAGGCGCAGACCATCAGCTGCAGCTGGTGATAGAGCATCAAGGGCAAGACGATCGCGCCGATCTCCTGGCCGGCGAAGATGACGTTGGCCATCGGTACGCCCGACGCCAGGCTCTTGTGCGAGCCGCAGAAGGCGACGGTGATTTCGTCCTGCCTGGAAAAGCCGAGGAAGCGGCTGGCGAAGATGGTGACTGCCAGCACCGTCGACAGCAGGAAGGCGGCGATCAGCAGCAGCACCACCAGCGACTGCAGCGGCAACTGCTGCCACAGGCCTGCGACCATCGCCTTGGAGAAGGCGAGATAGATCACCATCAGGATCGAGCCGCGGTCGACGACAGTCACCAGCCATTTGTGCCGGCCGAGCCAGCCGGCAAGCCAGGGCTGGACGAGCTGGCCGGCGATGAAGGGCGCCAGAAGCTGCAGCATGATGCCTTCGATCGCCGACAGCGACACGCCGCCACCACCGGTCTTGGCGAACAGCAGCCCGACCAGAAGCGGCGTCAGGAACATGCCGATGATGTTTGAGGCCGAGGCCGAGCACACGGCGGCCGGCACGTTGCCGCCGGCAAGGGCGGTGAAGGCGATGGACGACTGCACGGTCGACGGCAGCACGCACAAAAACAGTACGCCCGCATAGAGCGCTGCCGGCAGCACCGTCGGCACCAGCAGGCCGAGCGCCAGCCCGATGATCGGGAACAGCACGAAGGTGGTCGAGAACACCAGAAGGTGCAGTCGCCAATGTGTCATGCCGGCAATCACCGTCGCCCGCGACAGCCGCGCGCCGTGCAGGAAGAACAGCAGTGCGATGGCGATGTTGGTCGCGGTGCCGAAATGGCCGGCGAAGCTGCCTTGTGCCGGCAGAAGCGATGCCAGCACGATGCAGGCGATCATCAGCATGATGAAGGTGTCGGGGCGAAAACGTGCGAACAAGGCGTGTGATCCCTTGGCAATGAGCTAATTTTGTATACAGTATGCCAAATGCCGGTGGTATTGTGAATGGCGCATACAGGAATGATGCTCATTTCGTTTCGTGAACACAGGGAGGGATCATGTTCGATCCGATACTCCTCCAGACCTTCGTAGCGGTTGCCGGCTCGCGCAGCTTCACCGGGGCGGCGGTGCATCTGCGCCTCGGCCAGTCGACGGTTAGCCAGCACATCCGGCGGCTCGAAGTCAGCGTCGGCCGGCGGCTTCTCGTCCGCGACACCCATTCGGTGATGCTGACGCCGGACGGCGAGGCGATGCTCGGTTTCGCCCGCTCGATCCTCGACGCCAACGAACGTGCCCGCAGCTATCTGCAGGGGGCCAGGCTCAGCGGCCGCATCCGCTTTGGTGCCTCCGAGGATTTCGTCACCACCCGCCTGGCCGACGTGCTGCACAAGTTCACCGAGCGCCACCCGTCGGTCGAGCTCGAGCTGACGGTGGCGCTGTCGAGCACGCTGTTCGACTTGCTCGACGAAGGTGCGCTCGACCTCGTCATCGCCAAACGCCGCGTCGGGCTCAACCAGCAGCGCGAGGCACGCAGCGGCGTTGCCGTGCGCACCGAGCGGCTGGTCTGGGCGGCGCGCGATCCGTCGGTCGTCGAAGCCGGCAAGCCCTTGCCGCTGATCCTGTTCTCGCGTCCCGGCATCACCCGCGTCGCGGCGATCGAGGCGCTCGACCGCAAGGGCATCCCCTGGCGCATCGTCTGCACCAGCGGCAGCCTGAGCGGCTTGCAGGCAGCGGCGCGCGCCGGGCTCGGCATCATGGTTCAGCCGCGCAGCATGGTGTCGTCGGGGCTGATGGTGCTGCCGACCAGCCCGCAACTGCCGCAGCTCGAGGAAGTCGAGTTCATCCTGACCAGCGCCGCCAACGAGCCGACGGGCGTCGCCGCAGCACTTGCGAAGGAAATCCTCGACCGCAACGCCCGCCAGGAATTCGAGCTGCCGTTCCGCGAGGCGGTCTAGGCCCGGCACCCGGCGGGTCGCACCTTTCGAGCAAAAAAATAGTCAGTATACTGCTTAAATTGATCGGAGAGCCATATGGACGTGATGATCATCGGCGCAGGCATCGGCGGGCTGACATTGGCCCTGATGCTGCACAAGGCGGGCATTGCCTTCCGCGTCTACGAAAGCGCGCAGGAGATCAGGCCGATCGGCGTCGGCATCTCTATCCTGCCGCATGCCAGCCGCGAGTTGACCGAGCTCGGCCTGCAGCCAGCACTCGCCGAGGTGGCGGTCACGGCGCGAGAATCCTGCTTCTTCAACCGCTTCGGCCAGCTGATCTACAAGGAACCGGTCGGTACATTTGCCGGCTATGATTACCCGCAGTTCCAGATTCATCGCGGCGACCTGCAGCAGATCCTCTACGCAGCACTCGTCGAGAGGGCCGGCCCGGATTGCGTCGTTACCGGCTGGAAATGCATCGATGTCGAACAGACGGCGGATGCGGCGATCGCCCGTTTCGTCGACGGCCGCACCGGCGAAGACCGGCCCGTCCAGACCGGTGCCGCAATCGTCGGCTGCGACGGCATCCACTCCGTCGTGCGCCGCAAGCTTGTGCCCGACGATGGCGGCCCGATCTATTCCGGCGTCAACATGTGGCGCGGCACGACCTGGTGGAGGCCCTATCTCGGCGGCGCGAGCTACGTCCGCGCCGGCTGGCTGACGCATGGCAAGATGGTCATCTACCCGATCCGCAACAAGCTCGACGCTGACGGTCGCCAGCTGATCAACTGGGTCGCCGAGATCGAGACGCCTGATTATCACCAGCAGGACTGGAACCGCCGCGGCCGGCTCGACGACTTCATTCATGCCTTCGCCGACTGGAGCTTCGATTTCCTCGATGTGCCCGGCCTGATCCGAGGTGCCGAGGCGATCCTCGAATATCCGATGGTCGACAAGGATCCGCTCGCCCGATGGAGCTTTGGCCGGCTGACGCTGCTCGGCGATGCCGCCCACCCGATGTATCCGCGCGGCTCCAACGGTGCCGGCCAGGCGATCCTTGATGCGCGTGCGCTTGCCGACTGCTTTGCGTCGGGGGGCGATGTCGCGGCTGTGCTCAAGGCCTATGAGGACAAGCGGCTGCAGGCGACCGCGGCTGTCGTGCGCACCAACCGCTCCACTCCGCCCGACGTCATCCTCAAGGAGGTCCATGAGCGCACCGGGGACCGCCCTTTCGCGCGGCTCGATGACGTCATCACCCAGGACGAACTGGCAGCGCTGTCGAACAGCTACAAGAAGGTCGCCGGCTACGACAAGGCAACGGTAGCCGAGCGGCGAAGGTGAGGGGTGGGCGCGCTCAGGCCAGATAGCCGACTATTCTGGTCCTGCCGTCACGCAGCTCGATCGAACATCTGCCGATCGGGCCGAGCAGGTCCGTGAGGTCGGCATCGAATTCCATCCATACAATGGACCGAAGTTCGACCGGCCCGAATTCGATGGTGTCGATGTAAGGCCAAGGGCAGGCTTAGTCCAAGTGGAAAGCGCATCTGTCGGATATTGGCGGCATCGATGAATTGAACCGTCATGCATCTCACATCCTTGCGCGTGGCGCGCACTGCGGCAATCAGTTTCCGCCACTTGGTGTCTGACATGAAGGCGCGCGAGAAGGTGGCTCTTGCCAAACGGCCGCCGGCACCCGGGTCGAGGATTTCCGGTCTTTTCATGGCCCGCTGCATGACCCCAAGATTTGACCCGTTGCAACAGGCCGAGACTTGTTGTTGTTGAGTGGAGCGGTTGAACCGGGAGCGATGCAGACCTTGTCATGCATCTTTCATGGCTGATCGAGAACAAGACAGTTTTGCCGAAGCTCCTCCGCGCCAGGGCGTGGGCCTATTGGCGCCGATATTGGTAAATTGCTTTGCCGCCTTATCATCTGGTGACGTAGGGTGTTCTTCATGAACCGTGGCATCTCGGCAGCTTTGACGCTTGCACTACTGCTGTGCGCATTTCCCGGCCACTCGGCGGCGGCTGAACGCCCCTCAAGCAACGATTTGCTGCGACAAGGATACCAGCCCGTTGCCGCAGGCCGGCTGACGATGAAGCGGATTTTTGTCGTCGTGCCACGGTGGACGGGCTTCCTCTGGATGATCAGATCGTATCGATGGCGGGAGAAGGCAAGGTTCCCGGGGGGGGGAGCTTGAAGCCATATTGGGCCGCCATGGTGCTTTCCTGAGGGTGGCGCGGGGCACGGAAGAATATGTCTGTGTTCTCTACAAGATAGATACGTGCCGCTGCGTAAGAAGTGGAGATAGATAAAGGTGCGCGCGCGTTGCGCATCTGCTTCTCGCAATGTTGCTGCAAGACTCTCCGATTATTCATCACTGCGACATGCCATTTCGATTGGATCGTGGTTTCGACCGTGAAGGAGCATCCTTGATGAGCATTGCGAGCGACGCCCGCTTCTGGGACCGGTCTTCACGCAGATATGCCAAGGCGGCGGTGGCCGACCAAAGCGGCTACGCCCGCACGCTGGACCGGACGCGTGGGCTGCTGCGGGCCGGCGACCAGGTGCTGGAACTGGGATGCGGCACCGGGTCGACGGCGATGCTGCTGGCCGGTGACGTGAAATCCTATCTCGGGACGGATTTCTCGCCGGCGATGATCGAGATTGCCGAGGAAAAGCGGTTGGTTTGCCCGATCAGGGGTCTCCACTTCCTGACCGCTACAGCCGAGGCGCACCAGCTCGGGTCCGGGCAGTTCGAGGTAGTTCTCGGTTTCAACTACCTGCATCTGGTGCGCGACCTGCCCGGCACCTTGCGGCGCATCCACACGCTGCTGGCCAGCGACGGTCTGTTCGTCTCCAAGACGCCGTGTCTTGGCGACATGAACCCGCTGATCCGGCTGGCGCTGTTGCCAGTCATGCGTGCGACAGGACTTGCGCCGCATGCCGGTGCCTTCAGTACAGAAGAACTGGTCCGGATGATTTCTGCCGCGGGCTTTGAGGTCGTCGCGACCGAAAACCACGCGACAAAGGGCAACGACAACAGGCCCTATATCGTCGCGCGCAAGCGCTGACCGGGACGGCCGCGCCGACAGTTCAAAACGCGTCCGGCTGAAGGCTTGGATGTGCCTCGGCGAAAGCGGGCAGGGCGGCAGCGGCGCCCGCGATCTCGACCGACAGCGGGAATGCGGAAAGGTCGCAGTCGAAGCGGCGGGCATTGGCCACCTGCGGCACCAGGCAGATGTCGGCGATGGTGATCGTGTCGCCAAGGCAATAGCGGCCATGCCGGCAGCCGGCGCGAAGTGTCGCCTCGAACGACCTGAAGCCTTCCTCGATCCAGTGCCGGTACCATTCGCTGGTGTCGTCGTCGGACAACTGCCAGCGCGCCTTCAGGTACTTCAGCACGCGCACATTGTTGAGCGGGTGGATGTCGCAGCCGATGATCTGGGCGAGGCCCCTGACATAAGCGCGCCCGGCGGGGTCAGTGGGCAGCAGCGGCGGCTCGGGGTGGGTTTCGTCGAGATATTCGAGCACGGCGAGGCTTTGCGCGAAGACCTGGCCGTCGTCCACAAGCGCCGGCACCAGGCCCTGCGGGTTGAGAGCCATATAGTCGGCGGTGCGGTGATCCATCCTGGGCAGGCTGATGAAGCGGGGCTCCCAGTCGAGCCCCTTGAGCGCGAGCGCGATGCGCAGCCGATACGAGGTCGACGATCTGAAGAAGGTGTAGAGCGTGCGCATCGCCCCGGCAGTCAGTGCGACGCAGCGTTGAGGATCTCGTCGGGCGTCGACGAGACGACCTCGACATATTTCGGCACGAATTTGCGTCCCTCGATCAGGCCGACAAAGGCCGGCTTGAGCTCTTCCGCCAGCACCTTGCGGATCTTGGCGTGCTCGACGATGTCGGACCACTCGGCGATGAGGAAGAAGCGCTGCGGATCCTCGGTGTCGCGGCACAACACGCCGTCCTTCACCTGGGCCCAGGACTTGTGCATCGGATTGCCGTCCGAATAGTCGAACTCCTCGAACAGTTGGACGAATTCGTCTTCGCGTCCGTCTTCCACGCGGAAGTCGTAGATGTGAAGGAAGTTGCCTTTCGTCGCCAGCGGTTCCTGCGCCATGCTGCTCTCCTTTTCCGGTGCTCCCAATAATCATCAGTATACTGCCTTTTATTGCGTGCGCAAGGCGCAACGCCTTGCCAGGCAAAGGTTCCAGAGCGGCGGGCGTCCCGCGATTGCCGTTTCGAGGGCCGGAAGTATGCGGTGGTACCGCTCTTTCCCGCCGGTCCGGCAAGGGATAGAGATGGGCAGTGACAGGCAAGGGGAATGAGCGTGGCCAAGTCGGTTAGGACGGACGGGACGCAGAAGAAAAAAGCAACGGCCGCCGCGCCCAATCCCGAACTGCAGCAGCTCATTGAGCGGCTGCCGCTGTGGAAGCGGCCGGGCTATCTCATCCGCCGGCTGCACCAGGTCCACTACGCCCTGTTCTTCGAGGAGTGCGAGGGTTTCGGCATTACGCCGGTGCAATACGGGCTGCTGACCATCCTTTCGGGCAATCCCGATTCCGACCAGATCTCACTTGCCCAGGCGCTCGGCATCGACCGCACCAACGTCGCCGACGTGCTGTCGCGGCTGGCCCAGCGCGGGCTGGTCGAGCGCACCCGCAGCACCGAGGACAAGCGCATGGTACTGGCGCGCCTTACCGGCGAGGGCGAGAAGCTGGTCGCGGCCATGCATCCGGCGATGAGCCGCGCCCAGGACAGGCTGCTCGACACGCTCGGCGACAAGGAACGCGATGCGTTCCTGGCAACGTTGATCAGGCTGCTCGAGGCCAACAACAAATACGGCCGGGCGGCGCTCGCCACCGGAAAGTTCGGCGAATGACCGAAGGCCGTCAGGCCGATAGCGGGGGCTATCTGTTCCAGCAGGCGACGAGATGGCCGGCGGAACGCTCCGACAATTTCGGCGCTTCCTTGTGGCACTGCTCAGTCGCCAGCGGGCAGCGTGTCGAGAAGCGGCAGCCGGCCGGCGGGTTGACCAGGTCGGGGATCTCGCCGCCATAGACGATACGCTTGCGCTGGCGCTGCGTACGCGGGTCGGGCACCGGCACCGCCGACAGCAGCGCCTCGGTATAGGGGTGGATCGGATGGTCGTAGAGATCGTCGCGATCGGCGATCTCGACCATGCGCCCGGCATAGAGGATCGCCACGCGATGCGAGATGTGGCGCACCACCGAGAGGTCGTGGGCGATGAACAGGTAGCTCAGCCCCAACTCACGCTGCAGGTCCTGCATCAGGTTCACCACCTGCGCCCGCACCGAGACGTCGAGCGCCGACACCGGCTCGTCGGCGACGATGAACTCGGGCTGCAACGCCAGCGCCCGGGCAATGCCGATGCGCTGACGCTGCCCCCCGGAAAAGGCGTGCGGAAAACGGTCATGCGCGTCCGCCGGCAGACCGACGATGCGCAGCAATTCGGTGATGCGGTCGCGGGCTTCGTCGACATGGCGGATCAGTCCGTGCACCAGGAGCGGCTCGGCGACGAGGTCGATCACCCGCATGCGCGGGTTGAGGCTGGCATAAGGATCCTGGAACACCAGCTGCATGTTGCGGCGGAGCTTGCGCAGCGCCTCGCCCTTGGTGTGGGTGATGTCCTTGCCCTGGAAGACGATCTTGCCCGACGAGGCCGTGATGCGCCGCAGCACGGCGCGGCCCGTCGTGGTCTTGCCGGAGCCGGATTCGCCGACAAGTCCGAGTGTCTCGCCAGGGTGGAGGTCGAAGGAGATATCTTCCAGCGCCTTGAACGCCTTGGGCCGCCCCCAGAAGCCCTGAGCACCTGTTTCATAGGTGACGTCGAGGCCCTGCACGCTGAGCAGTGGCGGTGCTGGCGGCTGGGCTGGCACGGGGTTGAGCATCGAAAAATTCCTGTCAGGGGAAGGTGGGCGACATCAGCGGCGTTGCCCAGGCCGGTACCGACGGCCGCCAGCAGGCGGCCTCGGCGTCCGGGCGGATATGTTCGAGCTTGGGCGCCTTGCGGCAGGCCTCGCCCGACAGCGGACAGCGCTGCTGGAACGAGCAACCCTCCGGCGGCGTCACCAGGTTCGGGGGCGTGCCCTCGATCGAAACCAGGCGGTCGGACACCTCGTCGAGCCGCGGAGTCGAGCGCAACAGCCCTTGCGTGTAGGGATGCGCCGGACGCTCGAACACGTCCTCGGCCAGTCCGGTCTCGATGATCTGCCCGGCATACATCACCGCCACGCGATGGCAGAGGCCGGCGACGACACCGAGGTCGTGGGTGATCAGCACCACCGACAGGCCGAGCGATTGCTGCAACTCGGCGAGCAGTTCGAGGATCTGCGCCTGGATCGTGACGTCGAGCGCCGTCGTCGGCTCGTCGGCGATCAACAGTTCAGGCTCGCAGGCAATCGCCATGGCGATCATGACGCGCTGGCGCATGCCGCCTGAAAACTCGTGCGGATACTGATCGAGCCTACGCCCGGGAGCGCTGATGCCGACCGCGGCAAGCAGCTCTTCGGCGCGGTTGCGGGCCTGGGCGCGCGTCATGCCGAGATGCCGCTCCAGCACCTCACCGATCTGGGTACCGATCTTGAGCACCGGGTTGAGCGAGGTCATCGGGTCCTGGAAGACCATCGCCACTTCCTTGCCCCTGATGTCGCGGGCGTAACGCTCGCCATCGGAGCCGAGCAGCGAACGGCCTTTCCATCTGATGTCGCCCGAAGCGATGCGGCCGGGCAGGTCGATCAACCCCATCACAGCTTGCGCGGTGACACTCTTGCCCGAGCCGGATTCACCGACAACGCCGAGTGTCTCGCCGCGGCCGATCGACAGGGTCACGCCGCGCAGGCCCTGGACCAGCCCGCGCCTGGTGTCGAACTCGACCTTCAGCTTTTCGACCTCGAGCAGCGGCGTGCCTGTGCTGTTGGCGCTGACACTCATGAGCGGCCTCCTTGGCTTTTGGCTTCCGAGCTTTGGGCTTGCGGGCTGCGGCGGGCCCGCCGGGCGGCCAGCTTGGCGCGCTGGTAGGCGAAGCGCTTCTCGCGCTCCTGCGGGTCGGTGGTGACGCGCACCCAACTGGCGAACAGATTGACCGCAAGCACCGTGGTGGCGATCGACAGGCCGGGGAAGGTGATCAGCCACCAGGCGACGAAGATGTAGTCGCGGCCATTGGCGACATCGAGGCCCCAGCTCGTCGCCGGCGGCTGCACGCCGAGGCCGAGGAAGGACAGAGCCGCTTCCGCCAGCACGATGTTGGTGAATTCGAGGATGCCGAGCGTCAGAAGCGGCGAGGTCAGGTTGGGCAGGATGTGGCGGAAGATGACGCGCGAGGTCTTGCAGCCGATCATTTCGGCTGCCTCGACATAGGGTGTCTGCCGGACCGACAGCACGATGCCGCGGACGACGCGGGCATAGACCATCCAGTTGGTGACGACGAGCACGATGATCATGGTCGCCATGCTCGGGCCGATGACCGAGATGACCAGCAGGATCAGCAGCAGGCCGGGGAATGCCACCTGCACGTCGACGATGCGCATGATGATCGAGTCGGTGCGGCCGCCCCTGAAGCCGGCCCACAGGCCGAGCACGACGCCGAAGCTGCCGGCGAACAGCACCACAAGCACCCCGACCAGCAGCGAGGCGCGGGCGCCGTAGATGACGCGCGAAAGCACGTCGCGGCCGAGATGGTCGGTGCCGAGGATGTGTTCCCAACTGCCCTTTGGCAGCCAGGCCGGCGGCTTGAGACGCGAGATCACCGATTGGGCGGCCGGATCGTAGGGCGCCAGCAGTGGCGCGAGGATCGCCATCAGCAAAAGGGCGACGATGACGGCAAAGCCGAGCGTGCCGAGCTTGTCCTGCCAGAGCTCACGGCCGAACTCGTCGAGCCTGCTCAGCAGAGTCGGACGTTGCGCGGCGTTGCGGGCGGTTGCCACCGGCGTCGTCACAGGCATGGGGATAGCCATCTCAAGCCAACCTTATCCGTGGGTCGATGAGTTTGTAGATGACATCGAGGCCGACATTGATGACCACGATCAGAACGGCGACGGTGAAGACGATGGCCTGGAGCAGGAACAGGTCGCTCTTCTGGATCGCCTGCATTGCCGTCAGCCCGAGGCCGGGCCAGGCAAACACCGTCTCGACAACGACAGTGTAGCCGGCCAGTGCGCTGATCAGCTCCCAGCCGGCCAGCGTCACGAATGGAACCAGCGTGTTGCGCATCGCATGCACCATCACCACGCGCTTGAAATGCAGGCCCTTGGCGCGGGCGGTGCGGACATATTGCTGGTTCAGCTCGTCGATCATCGACGAGCGCACCAGCATCACCAGCCGGGCCAGCGAGGGCAGGGCCAGCGTGATTGCCGGCAGAATGTAGTAGCGCGCACCGCCCATGCCCGATGTCGGCAGCCAGCCGAGGGTGACGGCGAAGAACACGATCATCAGCAGGCCGAACCAGAATTGCGGTAGGGACAGGCCGAACAGGCCGACGAAGACGGTCGTCCGGTCGACCCAGCCACCGGGCCGGAGCGCGGCGATGGCGCCGAGCGGCAGCGACAACAGGATCGCCAGGCCGAGGCCGGCGCCGATCAGCTTCAGCGTGTTGGGCAGGCGTTCGAGCACCACGTCGAGGGCCGGCCGGCGCTGCCAAAGGCTGTCGCCGAAATCGAGGCGGGCCATGTCGCTGACGAAATCGACGAATTGCGTGGCAATGGGCCGGTCGAGGCCGATCTGCTGGGCAAAGGCCGCGCGCTGGGCGTCGGTCGCCGACAGCGGCAGCATCACCTTGACCGGATCGCCGACCATGCGCGTGGCGATGAAAACGATCACGGTCACGCCGATGACGACAAGCAGACCTTGTCCGATGCGGCGGAGCAGAAAACCACCCATAGTCCTCTCCATTGGTTGGAGCCGGCCCTCCCTTTCTGAGCCGGCTCCAGAATTGTTGCGGTTCGCTTATGCTTTTGTTCGAACCCGCAATTGTGCTCGTTATTCCGTGACCTTCATCTCCTTGACCAGGAGCTTGGAGTCGACGCGAGGCTGCCATTCCAGGCGCTTGGAGAAGCCATAGATGTCCTGCTGGTTGAGCAGCGGGACGAGATAGGACAGATCGTACGACTTCTTGGTGATGGCGTCATACATGGCCTGGCGCTTCTCGATGTCGGTCTCGGTCCTGGCGGCGCTGATCTGGTCCGACATTTCCTGGTCGCTGTTGGACGCGGAACTCGCCTTGCTTTGTAGCACGGCGGTCATTTCACGGTCGACGTCGAGCAGCTCGTTGGAGTTCGACAGGAAGATCGCATCCGGCCGTGTGTTCTTGTCGAACAACTGGTTCAGGTACTCGCCGAAGTCCTCGATCTTGATGTCGACGTTGAGGCCCGCGTCCTTCCAGTATGCGCCGACGGCCTCGATCAATTCGCGGTCCTTGAGCCAGCGCCCGGCCTCGCCGACGAGCTTGATGGTCTTGCCTTCGGCGCCTGCTTCCTTGATCAGCGCCCTGGCCTTGTCCACGTCGAAGACATAGTCGGGCAGCGACTTGTTGTAGCCGAAGGCCTTGGGGTTGACGACCTGGCCCTTGGCCGGTGTGGCGTAGCCGCCGAACAGGCTCTCGGCCAGCGCCTTGCGGTCGACCGAAATGTTCATCGCTTCGCGGACACGCGGATCCTTGGTCACCTCGTTGTCGGTCGAGACGATCATCAGGCTGGTTTCGAGGCCGCTGACGGCCGCGAATTTCGGCGCCTGCTGGGCGAACTCCGGCAGAAGGTTGGTGATGACATCGAGCTCGCCCGCCATCAGCCCGGAAAGGCGCGTGCCGGATTCGCCTACGAAGCGATATGTCACCTTGTCGATCGACGCGGCATCGCCCCAATAGTCGGCGTTCTTCTCGAGCACGATGTCCTGGCCGCGGTTCCAACTGGTGAACTTATATGGGCCGGTGCCGACAGGCGCCTCGGCGAACTTGGCGTCCGCCGCATAGGTCGCCGGGATCATCTTCATCCAGTACATGCGCGAGGGCAGGATCGGATCCGGACCGGAGGTGATGATGCGCACTGTCAGGTCGTCCACCTTCTCGGCGCCGGTGATGGTGCCGAAATAGGCGGCTTGCTCCGACTTCAGCGCCGGATCGATGACGCGTTTGACGCTGTTGACGACGGCATCCGCGTTGAACGCCTCGCCATTGTGGAACTTGATGTTGGGCCTGAGCTTGAACTCCCAGGTCTTGGCGTCGACCGGCGTCGGCGCTGCGGCGGCAAGGCCGGCGATGAGCTCGCCGTCCGGCGTGCGCGCCATCAGCGTCTCATAGACATTGTCGTTGATCGCGCGCTCGCCGCCGTCGTCGCGCACCTGCGGGTCGAGCGTCGAAGGCTCCGAACCGATCGCGATGGTGATGTCGGCGGCCAGCGCCGACAGCGGGGAAAGTGCCATGATTGCCGCCACGGCGGCGCTGCTTGTCAGTCTCGTCAGTACGTTCATTGGTCCACCCATTCGCCAAAGACAACAAAATCGACCTGATGCGCGCAGTCTTGTGCTGCGCTGATAGTGTGGGCCGCCACATCCCTCGGCCAGAAGAGTGGATTGTATGCAATCGACTGTCAAGCGATTGTTGATCAACTTTGCTGACGATGCCGGGTCGAGTTTCTGAAATTCGCCAAACGACGCCATAAATTATTGAAAATGCACAAAATTTAGAACGTGATTGCTGAAATTTCGCTCACGAATATCACGCAAGAAATCGGTCCAGCGGTTCTTTTTGGCAATTTCTTGCATATAGTATACCAAAAATGACGATGGCAAAAAGGACGACGGCGTTCCTCTGCCTTTCCCGGCGGTCACGACTGCGGAAAATACATCGCGACGACAGCCACGGCTGCGCTGGTGTTGGGCGACAAGAGTGCAAATTGCGCCAGCCTGTTGGTGCAGCGGGAGACGTTATCCTGTTTGGCTGATCTCCACCGCGGCATGAGATTGCTGGGCAATACTCGTTTCGAACAAGGAACTGCTTGTACGTTCTGTTATCGCGTTTCTCGCTGGCAGCGATGTTGAACTGTTGCCCGCGCCTGCAGTGTTACGCGGGCAGCAGGCGGGCGCCACTGTTGCGGTGGTTCAAGGAGTGGGCCGCCAGATCGGCGGGGCTGGCGTCAGCTGAAATAGCGCGGTGGCAGCCTGACCAGATCGCCGTCGAGGCGCTCGAACATGGCGGCGATGTCGAAGATGCGGTTTTCGGTCCCGCTTGACCCGACGATCTGCAACCCCAGAGGCATGCCACTGCCGGCCTTGCCGAAAGGGAAGGCCAGCGCCGGGTGGCCGGTCAGGTTGGCCAGGATGTTGGGGATAGGCTCCTCGAGGAAGTAGAACTTGTCGACTGTCTTGAGCGGTCCCGCCGGTGCGAGTGCGCCAGGCAAAAGCATGGCGTCGACAGTGGCGAGGCTGGCGTCGACCCGTCTGCGCAGCACGTCGCGCAGCTTCCGTGCCGCGACGACGTCGGCGGCGGCAAGACTTTCACCAACCAGCGCGCGACCGCGAAACATTTCGCCGAAGGCGGAGAAATTGCCGCGCACCTCGGCGCCGTAATGTGCCGCGATCTCGGCCATCATCACCACAGCGCCCGGCGCATGGAAGGTTTCGAGCGGCGGCAGGTCGAGTTCGACGATCTCGCCGCCGTTGGCAGCGAAAAGCTCGAGCGCGTTGCGCATTGCCGTTACCACTTCGGGCCGCAGGCTGGCGCCCAGCCCCCAGGCGTCAGGTGATACACCGAGGCGCATGCCGGTAAATGACGGCGCGTCGCCGGCAGGCATCGGCCCGATTTCGTGCGCCGACATCGCGGCATAGAGCCTGCAGCAGTCGTCGACACGCGCGGCGATCGGCCCGCAATGGTCCATAGAATGGGCCAGCGCATCGATGCCGTCCACGGGAACGACGCCGAAGCCCGGCTTGAAGCCGACCATGCCGCACATCGTCGCCGGCAGGCGGATCGAACCGGCGGTATCGGTCGCCACCGATCCCAGGCACAGCCCACCGGCGACAGTGACGCCCGACCCGCTCGACGAGCCGCCCGGAAACATCTCAGGGTTCCAGGGATTGCGCGCCGGCGGAAACGGCAGGTCGAAGGACGGTCCGCCGAAGGCCAGTTCATGGCAATTGGCCTTGCCGATGATGATCGCCCCGGCATCGCTGAGCCGGCGCACGACAGGCGCATCCTGCGTCGGCCTGCGGCCGAGCCGCGAATGCGAGGCGCCGGTGTTGGGCATGCCGGCAACCGCGACTATGTCCTTGACCGAGATCGGCACGCCCGCAAGCGGGCCGACAGTCTCGCCGGCCGCGAGGCGCGCGTCGAGACGCCGTGCCTGCGAAAGTGCTGCCTCGTCGGCGACATGGACGTAACCCGAAAGCTCGCCATCAAAACGCGCGATGCGGTCGAGGAAATAGCCCGTCACCTCGACGGCGGCGATCTCGCGGCGGGTCACTGTGGTGGCAAGTTCCGCAATGGAAAGCTGTTCCAGCCTGCTCATTGTTTGTCCTCTCGCTCCTGCGTGCGGGCCAGCTCTGTGACGCGCCTGGCCAGCCTGTCGAGCACTGCTATGCCGCGCGCGAAATCGGCGGCTTCCGCAGCACTTGCCTCGGGCGGCAGCGCGATCTCTTGGGAGGCGGGAGCAGGTGGGGTCACGTCGCGCATGTTTCGTCCGGTGCTGAGAGATAGGAATTGATCAGTATACGTCTGTTATGCATTGTTGGAATCGGCCGGTATCGAACCAACCGGGGCATCGGGTGGGCAGCGTGAAGCAGAATGAAAAGCCGTTCGACGTGGTGATTGTCGGCGGCGGCATCGTCGGGCTGTCGGTGGCGCTCGAAGCGCAGTCGCGCGGTCTCAGCGTCGCCGTCATCGATCCTGACATTGCCGAGGCCCGGGCATCCTTCGGCAATGCCGGCGTGCTCAGCCGTGGCTCGATCTTCCCGATGGCCGCACCCGGCATCCGCGCGCGCTTGCCGCGTTATGCGCTTGGCCGCGACATCGCCGTGCGTGCCCGCCTGCGCTCGCTGCCGCATCTCGCACCCTGGCTGGTGCGCTTCCTGCTTGCCGCCGAGGAGGGCGCATGGCGCCGCACTGCGGCGGCACTCAACCCGATGGTCGCCGAGGCGTTCGACCGCCATGTCGCGCTGGCCGATCTCGTCGGCGGCCGCCATCTGATCAAGCGCAATGGTTGGCTCCGCCTCTATCGTAGCGCCGAGGCATTCGCCGGCAGCGTCCTGGAGCAGGCGGTCCTGAAAGAGAACGGCGTCCGTATCGACTGCCTCGGCGAAGATGAGATCCGCCAGCTCGAGCCGCATCTCGCCCGCCGTTTCAGCAATGGCATCTTCTTTCCCGACACCGGTTCCGTCGAAAGCCCCGGCGAACTTGTCGAGCTCTACCGGCACGCGGCAGAAGGTCGGGGCGCGGTCCTTGTCGCCGGCAAGGCGGAAGCCATCCTCGAAACCGGCGAGACCATGGCGGTCATGGTCGCTGGCCGGAGGATCGAAGGTCGCCATGTCGTGCTCGCCGCCGGTGCCCGTTCGGCCGAGCTTGCTCGCACCCTTGGCTATCGTTTTCCGCTTGCGGCCGAGCGCGGCTACCATCGCCATTTTGCCCTTGCCGAGGGCGTTGAGCTGCGCCGCCCGGTCTGTGATGCTGCCGGTGGCTACGTGCTGTCGCCGATGAACGGCAACGTGCGCCTGCTCACCGGTGTCGAGTTGGCGCGGCAGGATGATCCGCCAGAGCATGCCCAGATCGACGGTGTCGAACCCGATGCGCGAAAGACGCTTTCCTTCACCACGCCGGTCGACGGCAAAACCTGGCTCGGCAGCCGGCCGTCGACGCCGGACGGGCTGCCGGTCATCGGCCGCGCCGCCCGCCATCCCA
Organism: Aminobacter sp. SR38; assembly: GCF_014843375.1. Classification (NCBI taxonomy): domain Bacteria; kingdom Pseudomonadati; phylum Pseudomonadota; class Alphaproteobacteria; order Hyphomicrobiales; family Phyllobacteriaceae; genus Aminobacter; species Aminobacter sp. SR38. The sequence goes on along the minus strand of NZ_CP062112.1, from coordinate 2,567,334 downwards.
GGCTGATCTTCGCCTTTGGCCACGGCCATATCGGCTTCGCCAACGGCCCGATGACAGGTGCCGTCGTCGCCAGCCTGCTCCACGACGAGCAGCCACCGGTGCCGGTTGCCGCCTTCTCGCCTTCGCGTTTCGGCGGCTAAAGCGTTTCCGCTCTTCCTCGAAATGCGGAGGCGCTCCACCTTCTTGTTCTTGCGCAATTCCGGACGGAAAACCGCGGCACACTTTTTCTGGAATTGCGCTAGGCGGCGGGGCGCGGTCACGGCAGCGTCAACCCGCCGTCGACATGCAGCGACTGGCCGGTAATCTGCCTGGCGTCGCGCGACAGCAGGAACAGGATCGCCGCCGCCACGTCGGCCGGTTCGGTCAGCCGGCCGGTAGGCGTCACGGCGATCGCCTTTTCCAGTGCCGAGGTCGTCGCCGCGAAATGGCCGGTCGGATCCTTGCGGGTGAAGCCCGGCACGACGCAATTGACCGTCACGCCCTTCGGCGCAAGTTGCACGGCCATCGATTTAGCCAGCGCCTCGAGCGCGCCCTTGGCGGCAGACGTCGCCGGAAAATGGATCTCGGCGGTGCCGAAGATGTGAGCGACAAACGAGCTGACCACCACCACGCGCCCGCAGGCCGAGGCGACGAGGTCGGCCATCGCTGCGCTGACGAGACGGAGCAATGCAGTCGGCATCGTCTCGAACGCCTGGGCCAGATCGTCTGGCCCGACCTCGCCGAGCGTCGAGCGCGTCGCCTGGGCGGCGTTGGAAACGATCTGGTCGACGCGGCCGAAGCGGGCGCGGGCGGCAGCAATCATTGCCGCCGGCACAACGGGATCGGCGAGATCGCCGAGCACGATCTCGGTCGCAGCACCCGATGCCCGGCAGGTCTCGGCGACGCTCTCCAGCCCCTCGGCATTCTTGCGTGTGTGCAGCACCAGGCCAATGCCAGGGGTTGCAAGCCGGCGGGCGGTTTCGGCGCCAATGCCGCTGCCGGCACCGGTGATGAGCACGATGCGATCGAATGATGTGGTCAAATCCTTGTCCCCAAAGCTGTTGAGAGTGATGTTTGCAGGTGCTCGGCTCAGGCGCCTAGTGCCACGCCGTCCTTGCGCTTGTCCGAGCCGCCGAGCAGGCCGCCGTCTTCGTCGCGCACAACGAATTGCGCACCGCCGAAATCGCTGCGGCCGGCCAGTTCGCCGGCACCTTCCGGATCGCTGTAGCCTGCGTCGCGCAGCGTCCTGACGATCGCATCCGGCGTGCCCGGTTCGATCGCCAGTGCCATATCGCCCTCCAACCGCCAGCGCGGGGCATCGATGGCTGGCTGCAGCTTCTCACCCCAGGCGGCCAGACGGACCATCATCTGGACGTGGCCTTGCGGCTGCATGGCGCCACCGACGACACCGAAGCCGGCATGGAAGCGGCCGTCCTTCAACGTCGCCGCCGGGATTACCGTGTGGTAGGGCCGCTTCGACGGCCCCGGCCCGTTGATGTGGCCCGGTTCGGAAAAGCCTAAGCCCCGATTCTGCAGCACGAAGCCGCAGCCGGGCACGGCGATGCCGGAGCCGAAACGCTTGAAGATGCTGCTCATCAGCGTCACCGCCAGGCCATCCTTGTCGACGACAACTGTGCAGACCGTGTTGCCCGATGGATCGGCGACGATTTTCTTGGCCTTGGCCATGGCGCGGCCGACTGCTTCGACCATGGCACGCGTGGTCGTCGGATCATCCCGGTCGAGCGGCAAGGCATCGAGTTCCTCCAGCGCGTCGAGCACGGCCATGCCGTGGGTGTTGGGCGGGCATTCGAGCACGGTCAGGCCACGGAACTTTCGTTCGAGCGGCAGCACGAAATCGCCGCGATGGTTGGCGAAATCCTCAGCCGTCAGCAGCCCGCCCCTGGTCTGGTTCGCTGCCGCTGCTTGGCGGGCCGGGGTACCGAGATAGAAGGCATCCGGCCCATCGGCGGCGATTGCCCGCAACATTGCCGCCAGCTCGGGATTGGCGAAGCGTTCGCCTTCGCGCGGCGTGCTGCCCGCGCTGTAGAGTTTTGCCGCAACCGGGTCGAGCTTGATCACCGGCTCGAACACGGCCCATTCGCGCGCGGTGATCGGCAGGACGGCAAAACCGTCGGCGGCGAGCGCGATGGCTGGAGCGATCAATTGGGCAAAGGGCAGGCGGCCAAAGCGGGCATGCAGGTCGAACCATCCGCGCACCGCGCCAGGCACGGTGACCGACAGTCCGTGTCGTTCGGGGATGAGCCGGTTCGGCAGTTTTTCCAACGCCTCGACCGACAATGCGGCCGGCGAGCGGCCGGTGCCATTGTAGCTGATGGCATGGCCGTCTGGTTCAACCAGCATCGCCAGAAGGTCGCCACCGATGCCTGTCGCCATTGGCTCGACGACGCCGAGGATTGCATCCGCGGCGATGGCCGCGTCGACCGCGGTGCCGCCTGCGGCCAGCATGTCCTGGGCGGCGCGGGCGGCGAGCGGGTGCCCGGTCGCCACCATCGCGGTTTCGCTGCGAACGCCTGCGTTGCCGTGTGCCTCGGAGCTGTCCATCACTGTCGTTCCAATCCTGGTTCAGGCCTTCGATAATCGCCCTTGCAACATACTGTATGCGTCATGTCGCCGTGATCACCTGCACGACAGTAGAATGCGACTTGCGCCGATGTCAATTTGGTATACAGTATTCTAAATCGAGTTTGACATATCGAAGACAGGGGAACCGCATGACCAAGCCGATGAACCCGGACGAATTTCGCACCGCGCTGGAAAACGCCATCAAGGGCAAGAGCGCCAACAAGTCGCCATTCAGCCTCGCCTGGGCCAGCGGCAAGCTGAGCCGCGACCATCTCTCGCGCTGGGCCGAGAACCATTATCATTATGTCGGGCCGTTCGCGGATTACCTCGGCTACATCTATTCCCGCATGCCTGAGCAGTATGTCGAGGCCAAGGATTTCCTGCTCGCCAACATGTATGAGGAAGAGATCGGCGGCGACCGCCACACCGACCTGCTGATCCGTTTCGGCGAAGCATGCGGCACATCCAGAGAGCGCATGACCGACCCGGAGAACATGTCGCCGACGACACGCGGCCTGCAGAGCTGGTGTTATGCGGTGGCGATGCGTGAGGATCCGATCGTTGCCGTTGCCGGACTGGTGGTCGGCCTCGAATCCCAGGTGCCGTCGATCTATCGCAAGCAGACGCCGACGCTGCGCGACAGTTACGGCTTCAGCGACGAGGAGGTCGAGTTCTTCGACCTGCACATCGTGTCCGACGAAATCCATGGCGAACGCGGCTACCAGATCGTGCTTGAGCATGCGCGTACGGTCGAGATGCAGGAACGCTGCCTCAAGATCTGCGAGGTCGGCGCCCAGATGCGCCTGCTCTACACCACGGCCCTCTACAACGACTATGTCGCCGAGGATGTGAAGCTCGGCCGCATTGCGCCGATGGAACCTGAACTCGCCGGCATCGGCGGGGTTTGAGGCACGCACATGCCGACAGTCGTGATCCATAGCAAGGGTGAGGCCTTCTCAGGCGAGGTCAAGGAGGACACCAACCTCGTCGTCCGCGCCGGCATCAAGCAGTTTCCCTATCCGCACCTCGCTTACAAATGCGGCATGGGAAAATGCGGCACCTGCGCCAGCCGCATCCTTGCCGGCGCCGAGCACCTGCCTCCGCCCAACTGGAAGGAGAAGAAGCAGCTCGGCGACAAGATCGACGAGGGTTTTCGGCTCGTCTGCCAGCTGTGGATCAAGAACGACATCGAACTCCGCCAGGAGAAGGTGACGGAGCAAGCCTAGCTGCGGTTTTCCGTCCGGAATTGCGCAAGACAAAGTGAGTTCGCCACGCCGGAGGGGCGCGGCACTTCCCGAACAGTTTGCCGGCAACGCTTCGGTGGTGTCGGCGTGACCAGCAATCAGCATGAGGTGGACGATATGTATGTGGTTCTGACGACCAAGCCGGGCGAGTTCCGGACCGAAATGAGCCCCGGCGTGCAGCCGGTCGAAACCTACGACTACATCTTCTACGGCCGCAAGCGCGCCAGCTTCACCATCGCCAAGCTGACCGACCAGGACCAGACGCGCATCCGCATCGTCGAGGACGAGCCGCCGCAGATCGAGAACAACGTGCCGTGCAAGCTGTTCGAGAAATTTTCGTCCGTCGAGGACGCCCGCCACGAGCTCAAGACGCTCACCACCTACGGCAGCATGGACATCCAGCTCAAGCTGGTCTGACCGGCCAACAGCATCGAACGCGCCGATGATCAACATCACCTTCATCACCAACGACAACAAGCAGGTGTCCGCGCCCGAAAACAGCAATCTGCTGCGCGTGTCGCTGCGCGAGAAGGGGGGCATCCCCTTCAAATGCGGCGGCGGGCTGTGCGGCACCTGCAAGTGCCGGATCGAGACCGGCATCGAGAACACCGATGCCGTCAAGCCCAAGGAACGCAACCACCTGACTTCAGACGATCTTGCCGCCGGTTTCCGCATGGCCTGCCAGACCTTCGTGCTCGGCGATGTCGCCGTCTCCTGGGTGCCAAAAGGACGCTGAGCAGGGTGCGCCGAGGCGCATTCTCGAAGCAGAACGACCGCCGAAGCAAACGACTCCCCGAAAGCAAACGACCAATGACAGAGCGACACCTGAACTACATCGCCGGCGAGTGGCAGCCAGCTTTTGGCGGCACCACCTTCGAGGACCGCAATCCCGCCGACGAGCGCGACCTCATCGGCCTGTTCCCGGATTCTGACGCTGCCGATGTCACTGCCGCCATCTCAGGCGTCTCGGCCGCCTGGCCGGCCTGGGCGGCGCAGTCGCCAGAGGTTCGCGCCGACGTTTTGTTCCGCGCCGCCGACATCATGGCTCGACGCGCCGACGAGATCGCCACCGAGCTGACCCGCGAGGAAGGCAAGACGCTGACCGAGGCACGCAACGAGGCCCGGCGCATCGCCGCCAACTTCCGCCTCTATGCCGGCGAGGCGCTGCGGCTCAATGGCGAGACTTACCCGAGCGACAGCGCACAACTGGTGCTGTCGCTGCGCCAGCCGGTCGGCGTGGTCGCAGTCATCACGCCGTGGAACTTCCCGCTGTCGATGGCCGCCCGCAAGCTCGGCCCGGCACTCGCCGCCGGCAATGGCGTCGTGTTCAAGCCGTCCGAAATCACGCCGCTGATGGGCCAGCGCCTCGTCGAGGTGCTGCTTGAGGCCGGCCTGCCACCAAAGCTCGTGGCGCTCGTCCAGGGCAAGGGCGCGAAGGTCGGTCAGGCGATCACCGCAAGCGCCGGTGTCGACGCGCTGACCTTCACCGGCTCCTATGCGGTCGGCAGGCAGATCGCTGCGTCGCTCTCCACCGACACCCGCGTCCAGCTTGAAATGGGCGGCAAGAACGCGACCGTCGTGCTGGTCGACGCCGCAATCGACAAGGCCGTCGCCACCATCGAGCGCGGCGCCTTCGGGCTCACCGGCCAGGCCTGCACCGGCACCAGCCGCGTGCTCGTCGCCCGCCCGCTTTATGCCGAACTGGTGGCGCGGCTCGAAAAATCGGCCTCCGCCATCAAGGTCGGCCCGGGCATGGCAGAAGGCGTGCAGATGGGGCCGCTTGCCACCCGCGTGCAATACGACAAGGTACTGGCCTATGTCGGCATCGCCCGCGAAGAGGGCGGCCGAGTCGTTGGCGGCGATGCGCTGCGTGAGGCCGACTCGAACCTGGCGCATGGCTATTTCGTCCGGCCCGCCGTCGTCTCCGACCTGCCGGAGACCAGCCGTTTGTGGCGTGAGGAGATTTTTGGGCCGGTCGTCGCGGTGCGCCCGATCGACAGCCTCGACGAGGCGATCAAGCTGGCCGACGACACTGAATACGGCCTCGCCGTGTCGCTGGTGACGGGTGATCTGCCGTCGGTGCTGCGCTTCGCCCGCGAGACCCAGCACGGCATCGTCAAGGTCAACAGCCCGACAACCGGTGTGTCACTCAACGCGCCTTTCGGCGGCCTCAAGCATTCGAGCAATCAGGCGGCCAAGGAGCAGGGCGGGGCCAACGTCATGGACTTCTACAGCCGCATCAAGAGCATCTATCTTGGGGCCTGACATGCTCCAGTCCCTGACTGAGCTGATGCCCGGCGACTTCGTGCCGGGCCATCTCGTCGGCATGGGCGCCATGGTCTTCATCGCGGCTTTGCTCCAGGGCATCGGCGGGCTCGGCTTTGCCATGGTCTCGGCGCCGCTCGCGGTGCTGTTCTTTCCCGAGATGGCGCCCGGGCCGCTGCTGGTGTTGGGCGCCGGCCTGGCACTGCTCGGCCTGCTCCGCGATTTCGATGCCGTCGACTGGCCGAGCGTGACGACGTTGATGGCCGGACGTGCCGGCGGCACGCTGCTTGCCGGCGCCACGCTCGCCGCCCTGCCGACCAGTGCATTCTCGATCGTCTTTGCACTGTTGATCCTCGCCGGTGTTGGCCTCAGCTTCGCCGGCTGGAAGGTCAGGGCGTCTCACCCGAACATGGCGATCGCCGGCCTCGCCTCCGGCCTGATGGGCACGATTACCTCGTCCGGTGCGCCGCCCTTTGCCATAGTCATGCAATATGTGCCGCCGCGCCAGATGCGGGCGACCATCAGCTGCGTCTTCTTCGCCGGCGCCATCCTGTCGCTATTGATGTTGGCATATGTCGACCGTTTCACCCTGCCGCAGCTCTGGCTTGGCATCCTGCTGTTCCCGCTGATGCTCGGTGGCTTCTTCGTCTCCGGCCGGTTCCACCGCTATTTTTCGCCGCGTGGCGTGCGTTTACTGCTGCTCACCATGTCCGGCCTCGGCGCGCTCGGCATCCTCGCGAGGACGGTCGTCCCATGAGCCTGCCCCACATATCAGACGAGCTGGTCGAGGCTGCCGTCTCCGCCGCCGAGGCGCGCGAGGTGCTGGCCGATGCCTTTCTGCGTTTCGGCCGCGAGGAGGCGGCGATGCAGGCGCGCATCCGCAGCGAGGCCGGCGGCGTCAAGCTGTCGACCCTGGGCGCGGTCATCCCCGGCCAGGAGGTGGTCGGCGCCAAGGTCTACACCACCATCAAAGGCCAGTTTTCCTTCATCATCCTGCTGTTCTCCTCGGTCGACGGCCGCGCGCTCGCCACCTTCGATGCCGGCGCCATCACCAGGCTCCGGACCGCCGGCTGCTCGGTCATATCGGCCCAGCACCTCGCCAGGCCGGAGGCCTCGACGCTCTCCGTCTTCGGCTCCGGTCCGCTCGGACGAGCCCATGCGGTGCAGATGGCCGAGGCCTTCCCGCTCCGGCGAGTGCTGCTTGTCAGCCGCTCGTCCGATCCTGCATCGGCGGTAGAACTTGAAGCCGCCTGCGGCATCCCCACACGACTGGCCACGGCCGAACAGGCGGCCGCGGAAGCCGACATCCTAGTCGCCGCTTCGCGTTCGCCATCCGCGCTGTTTTCGGGCGACCTGCTCAAATCAGGCTGTTTCATCGCCGCCGTCGGCTCGAGCCTGCCCAACACCCGCGAGCTCGACGACCGGGCGATGGCCCGTGCTTCGCTCGTCGCCGTCGAATGGCGCGAACAGAGCCAACGCGAGGCAGGCGATCTCGTGCTCGCGGATCCCACGGCGCTCGTTTCGGACAAGATCGTCGAGCTCGGCGAAATCCTCGCCGGCAAGGCACGCGGCCGCACCAGCGAGGACGAAATCACTATCTACAAGTCAGTCGGCGTCGGCCTACAGGACATAGCCCTTGCGGGACTGGTTTACCGACGGATCGTCGGCGGGTAATTGCCTCTAAGGCTGAGTTGACGAGGGGTGCCTGACCGAGAATACGCGATACAGGCATGCAGCGGCAGACATCAGCCAGAATACGACGACAAGATAGGCGGTGGCGGTCGATCCGACGCACTCACTCTCGTTGATAGCGCAGGAGTTGGTCACGCCGGTAAGCAGGAAATACCCACACACCAGCAGCGTGCCCGATGTGAGTGCCGCACTGATGACGCGGTAGCTTCCGCCAGACGTGAGCAGGATCGTCGCCAGCCTCGCAGCCAGTGGCGCAACGATCATCAGGCCCATCGCATAGACAGTTGCCATAGCTGCAATCCCGCTCTCATCGTTAGCTTATCCGATACCTGGCATACCCTCTATCCCTTCTTCGCCGCCTGACGTGCCTGCTGCAGGCTGACCACGCCTTCCCGTGAGATGGTGTAGTTGCCGCCGTTGCGGGAGACCACCAGACGCTTCGCCTTCAGCACCTTGAATTCGGCGAGGCCGGCGCCCTCGAGCGACCAACCTTCCCGGGTGACGAACGACGCTTCCAGTGGTCGGTTTCTGGTGTCTTTTTCCAGGATGATGGTGCCGCCAAACGACAGCACTTCGAGCGCTTTGCGCTCCTTCTTCGAGATATTCATGAGGTTGTGAGTCCGCAGTCCCGGCGCCAATGCACCGGGCGTCATCCACCATGGCGAGCGAAGAGCTCACCGGTTTGACTGAACACGGCCCCGGTCCACGCGATGCGTGAAGCGGGGCTTTAGCGGGACTCAAAAGAACAGGTCATGATGGCGCGGAGCTATAGGTCAGATTGCGGCATGCTTAAGGCAGTGGCTTTGTCGAACGGCGGTTATCCTTGGTACGCAAAGTAGATCTTGCCCCTGCCAAGGTCGACCACCGTCAGGCTGCCGCTTAGACCGTACGAGTAGAACGATCCAGTGTTCGCCATGGCGTGGTTTGCTTCAGTGTCGCGACCTTCTTCGACAAAAATGTCGCCGCGCACGAACTGATGGATTGTCAAAGCCCCCTCAGGCGGTACGCTCGAATGTGAGTAACGCATCTCCGCATCTTCCTTGTTCACGGGCGTGCGATGCCATTTTGAGGTTCCGCCGGAAAGATGCCTGGCTAGGTCCTGGGCGGTGCCCATTCGGCACTCCTTGGCGTCAGGGTGTAGACGACGAAACCCGCCTCGTTATCGCCAGGCATGACGCCCAGGACATGCAGAAGGTTTGCGCGGACGTCGGCATGGCGATGTCAGTAGATCATTGGCGGTGCGGCAGGCAGCCCGCCTGCTACTGGTTCTTGAAACAGCGCAATTCGAGCTCGTTGCGATAGTCCTCGATCGCGCGCTGCTGCATTGTCGCGGTCGAGAAACGTGGATGCTCGTAGGCGGCGAGGATTTCGTCGCGCGTGCCGGCACCGGGCGCCTTCTCCAGGTGCAACTGGCCGCTCAACGGAAGGCCGGCCTGCCGGGCCGACATGACGACGCGGCCCACGACCCGCGGAGATGGCAAATCTGGTCGGGGCTGTGGTTGTTGGAGGTCGCCTGCGCGGGAAGCGGCGCCAACAGCAGCATGGTGAGAACTGTTCTGCGCATTGCTGAGCAAGCCTCCTGTTGGCGATGGGCTGATATAGCCAGGTCCGGCTGAGATCAGCGCCCCTGCAGGACGCGGATCAATCTGCTGTTGTCAGCGGTGGTGGAATCAAGATTGCGGTAGTCCTGGTAGGTGATGCGGTTGCTGGCCATGCCGTTGATCATGCGCTTGCAGAAGGTTTGCGCATAGTTGCTCGGGTTGATGTTGAACACCGTTGCCATATCGGCCTTGTCCTTGGCCGGGCGTGCATTCTCACGCTTGATGCAGTTCGCCATGATCTCGCGTTTGAGTGCGGGGCTGCCGCTAAGTGCCGTCTGAGCAGTCTTGTATTCGCCTTGCGACATTGTCGTGCAGCCCGCGACAATTGCGGAAAGGCCAAGCAAGGTTACCTTACGGGTCATGATGTGCGTCCGGGCGTGAAAATTGATTGAAGCAAATGATCGGAACAAATCGCCTACTGCAACAGCTAGGAATTTTCGTCAATTGCCAGTTGAAAATAAAGACGCGTACTGACGTGGCGTTATGAAAGGTGAAGATTGATTTAGTGAAATCTATATTCGCTGTATCTTCTGTTTAATGTGGCGCCGTCACGGTCTCCGGCCAATGCGATCACCAGCCCAACTGCGATCGGCAGATGTAGTAGCATTCGGCGTAGCGCCTGTATGCCGGCTTCACGCCGCTGTCGTGATAGCTGTCGAGCAAGCGAGCACAAGTGGCCCTCTCGAATGGTGGCCAGGAACTGACGGCCAAGGCTTGCGGTGACGCCAGGGACATGGCTGCGACAATGAAGCATCCCAGGCTTGCGGCTGCGAAAAGCGAAGTGTTGCGCATGGGGTGACCATGTACATCTGTCGTTTTTTGCCTGCAACAGGCCAAGGATATTATGATGAACGAAGTAAATTGTCAGCGAAGCGACGGAAATTCCACGCCACCGTGCCGCAATTCGGTGGAGCAGTGGCTCCTGACATGTCGCTTCGATGGCATCGCGCAATTCTGCGCCGGGTGACGCCGCACCTATTGCTTTGCCGCCTCTGCCGCCCTGGTGTTGATCAGCCCGAAGCCGAAGTCGGTGTCGCGGCCCTTGTCGCCGAGGTCGGTGGCGGTGCTGGCCAGAGCCTTTTCGATCGAGTCGACGCTGCGTTTCGGCTCGGCGTGCAAAAGGTTGGCAATTGCGCCGCTGACGACGGCCGCGGCAAATGACGTGCCGGTGACCAGGTCGGTGCCGCCGCCGACGGGCGCCATCAGGTCGACGCCGGGTGCAGAGATATAGACATAGGGCCCGCGATTGGCCTGCTTCATGATCGCGTCCTTGGCGTCGGTGGCCGTCACCGCGATCACGCCCTTGTAGGCGGCGGGGTAGCCATAAGGCGCGCCCGGACCGTTGTTGCCGGCGGCGGCGACCAGGATCATGCCGCGCGCACGCGCACCGCGGCTCGCCTGCTCCAGCAGCGCGTTCTTGGGCCCGACGAAGCTCATATTGACAATCTGGACGTCCTGCTCGGCGGCCCAGTCGAGGGCGTTGAGGATGATTTCCATCGTTGACTTGCCGCCTTCGAAGGCGCGGGCGTGGAAGATCTTCGAACCTGGCGCCATGCCCTTGAAGTCGCCGGTGCCTGATATCAGCCCGGCCACCGACGTCGCGTGGTCACGCGCGGTGACGGCAACGCCCGGCATGGCGTCGAAGCTCTGTGCGATGGCGCCCTTGAGCGCCGGGTGGGTTTCGTCGATGGCCGTATCGATGACTGCGACATTGACGTTCTCGCCATTCGCCGCCGCCTCGTCGAGCGAGATGCGCTGGAAGGCGAAGCTGGGAGCGGCTGCCGCCTGCTGCAGCTCGTAGATGTGGTTGGGCTCGCGCTCGCTGGTACGGCCGTCGCCGGCGAGCTGCGCCAGCACCACGCCGACCGGACGGCCGTCGGGAATGCCGAATCGTACGAGGCTAGTGCCGAGCAGCGTCGACTGGCGCTGCGAGCGGATTTCGAGGCCGTAGGCGGCCGCCAGCGCCTGGGCGTCGGCGGCATCGCCGGCAACCGTCACCAACACCTCGTCAGGCACGAAGTTGCCCGAGATGGCGCGCGGTGCTGCGGTGATGGCGGGGCCGGGCGGCGTCGCATCGGCTGCAGGAGGCGTCGGCGGCGGAGATCCGGCCTGCCCGCCGCCGGAAGCAGCAGCGCCGCCTGCGGGATCGCGCAGCGGGTTGGGTGTCGGCACCGGCGTCGCCGGCTGGCCGCCCGAGGCGACGCCGGGAAAATCGCCGGGATTGGGGAACAGGTCGACGATCAGCTCGGGCAGCCCGACGGCGCCGGGCAGGCCGCTGCCGCCCGAGGGGCCTCCTGGGGTGGAACCGCCAGGCGCCGGGCCACCCGGCTGCAGGCAATTGGCGTTGCCGGCTGCCGTTGTCTGATTAAGGCAGTCGAGCTGTTGCGGCGTCAGGCTGGGGTCGTTGGTCTGGGCGAAAACAGGCGTGGCGGCGAACACCGCCGCCGCCAGCACGAGCCGTGCAATTCGCCCTGACGTGGTCATCCAGCCGGTTTCCTTCCTGCCGTCACCGTGTCCGCGAAGGGTGCCGCCGCAATGACGCCGACGATGCGGTCATAGTCGGCGACCGTCTCGGACGGGATGGCGATGCGGAACACGCCACTCGCTGTCGGGCCGTCGATGATCGAGGCACCATTGTCGCCGAGCAGGGTGGCGATGTCGGCCATCCTGGCGTCCGGCTTGAAGGTCACCAGCGCGAAGGGCAGCTTCGTCTGGTCCTCGCCGGTGCCGGCGACCTGGACGTCGTTGCCGCGGTTGCCCGGTTCGAGCACCGACTGCACCATGACCAGTGCCAGCAGTGCGGCTGCAGCACCCCAGGCGACGCCGACCGGCAGGCCCATGAAACGCTCCCAGACCCGCGACAGCAGCGACTGTGCCTGGGGCTCGCGCATCGGCCCGGCTTCGGCGTCGAGCAGCTTGGAGAAGCGGCTCAGCGCATCGGCGGGCGGGCGGATCGCCTCGTTGGCGGCCATCGTGCCGGAGAACTCCGCTTCGGCGGCTTCAAGGGCCGCGGGTGCCTCGGGATCGCTGGCAAGCCAGTCTTCCACGGTTGCCAGTTCGGACCCTTCGAGCGTGCCGTTCAGGTAGAAGGGCAGCAGCGTTTCGATCTCGTCGCGGCGCGACATCTTCTCGGCAGCGCTCATGGCCACCCCCTGTCATATCCGGCGGCCTTCAAGGCTTCGCCGAGCTTCTTGCGGGCATAGAACATCCGCGTCTTTACGGTGGCGACAGGAATGTCGAGCACCTCGCCAATCTCGGTGACCGACTTGCCATGGTAATAGGCAAGGTCAATGACCGTGCGATGCTCGTCGGCGAGCGTGTCGACGAGGCGGCGCAGGGCCGCACCCTTGTCCTGCTTCATCGTCGCCACTTCGGGTGTGTCGTTGTCGTCGGGCACTGCAGCCGCATCGTCGTCGTCAAGCCACTCTTCCTTGCGCTTGCGCATCGATGACAGCGCCTTGAAGCGCGCTATGCCGAGCAGCCAGGTCGAGACTTCAGAACGGCCTTCGAATTTCGGCGCCTGGCGCCACAATTCGAGAAACACTTCATTGGCTACGTCATCCGCCATCGCTTCCGACCCCGTCTGGCGCGCCACGAAACGGTAGACCCGTGCGTGGTGCCGCGTGAACAGGAGCCGCAAAGCGGCGCGGTCGCCGTTTGCGACGCGGCTCACGAGATCACGATCGGACATGGGGTCAGATGCGATGTTCATGGCCGGTGCTACCGCCGGGCTCCTGTCTGCTTGGTCGTTGTTGGCCGCAAAAAGGTTCACCGGAATGTTTCGGATGCAGGAAAGCTAGCGGAACTTCCGCGGCATGGCCAGTCCGGCGCGACACACTACCCCAGAGTATCCTTTACCGCCCCTTGCGCTCAGGTCATTTTGGTATACAGTATTCCAAAATGACCTGCAGACGACATCTCAAGGGGAACAGTGAATGACCGTTGCAATGAACCCGGACGAGTTCCGCACCGCGCTCGAAAACGCCATCAAGGGCAAGAGCGCCAACAAGTCTCCGTTCAGCGTCGGCTGGGCCAGCGGCAAGCTCAGCCGCGACCATCTCGCCCGTTGGGCGGAGAACCACTACCACTATGTCGGGCCGTTCGCGGACTACCTCGGCTACATCTACGCCCGCATGCCGGAGGGCTATGTCGAGGCCAAGGATTTCCTGCTCGCCAACATGTATGAGGAAGAGATCGGCGGCGACCGCCACACCGATCTGCTTGTCCGTTTCGGCGAAGCCTGCGGCACGTCGGGCGACAGGATGCGCGATCCCGACAACATGTCGCCGACCACCCGCGCCCTGCAGAGTTGGTGTTATGCGGTGGCGATGCGTGAGGATCCGATCGTCGCCGTTGCCGGACTGGTGGTCGGCCTCGAATCCCAGGTGCCGTCGATCTACCGCAAGCAGACGCCGACACTGCGCGACAAATATGGCTTTACCGACGAGGAGGTCGAGTTCTTCGACCTGCACATCGTCTCCGACGAGATCCATGGCGAGCGCGGCTACCAGATCGTGCTCGAGCATGCCCGCACGGTCGAGATGCAGCAGCGATGCCTCAAGATCTGCGAGGTCGGCGCGCAGATGCGGCTGCTCTACACCACCGCCCTCTACGACGACTATGTCGCGGCCGAACTGCCGCTCGACGAGCTGCTCGCCGCCTGATCCCGCCACAGTGGGGAGCGCGCGGGGCGGCAACGCCGCGTGCGTTCCCTCGGTGGCCCAAAATATCAACAATTGCCGGACGATACCGACGTGAAACAGGTCCTGAAACTCGAACTCGAAGAAGCCCGCGTGATGGTGGCCGCGGCGGTCGCCAAGGCGCTGGAACTCAACGTTCCCGAAACTGTCTGCATCGCTGATGACGGCGGCTACCCGATCGCGCTGGAGCGCATGAACGGCGCGCGCGTCACCGGCCCGCAGATCGCCTGGAACAAGGCCTTCACCGCTGCCGGCCACAAGCGCTCGACGCACCTGTTTACCACCCCGCCCAACGGCCCGGCACTGCCCGGCAACGAGGCCTTCGGCATCCAGCTCAGCTTCGAGGGCCGCTTCGCCGTCTTTGTTGGTGGCTTTCCAGTCGTCGTCGATGGCGAGGTCATCGGCGGCGTCGGCTTGAGCGGCGGCAATGGCGAGCAGGACATCGCCTGCGGCATAGCTGCACTCGCAGCACTTGCGGCGTTGCTCGAGCCCAAGGGGCACAAGGTCATGGTGCAGGCCGACATCAAGAAGTGACCGAAGCGGCAGCGCCGCATCCCAACCGTAGTGGAGACATGGATGGACCATGTTGTGCGCGTCCTCGAAACCGAGGACCAGTTTACCGTTGCCTCCGAGGAATCCGTGCTGATGGCGGCGATCCGCCAGGGCGTACAGCTGCTGCACGACTGCACCGAGGGTGGCTGCGGCACCTGCCGTATCAGGCTGATGGAAGGCTGCGTCCGCTATGAGGAATACCCGCTGGCGCTGTCCCCGGAGGACGAGGAAGAGGGCTTCGCCCTTGCCTGCCAGGCGCGGCCGGAGAGCGACCTGCTGATCTCGACCGAACGGCCGATGGAGCCGTGCTCCGCTCCAGAACGGTATACCGCGACCATCCAGTCTGTCCGCAATGTCGGCCGCGACGTCGTGCACCTGACGCTGGCACTTCCCGGCGCGGAACAGCTTGTCTACCGGCCAGGGCAATATCTCAATGTGCTGCTCGGCGACGGCAACAAGCGCAGCTTTTCGATGGCTTCGGTGCCCAACGGCAAGACCGTCGATCTGCACATCCGACGCGTACGTGACGGTCACTTCACCGCGGGCCAGTTGCCGCGGCTCGGCCCCGGCGACCGGCTTGACGTCGAGCTGCCGCATGGCCTGTTCTGCTGCCGCAAGGAGGATTTTCGCCCGTTGCTGATGGTGGCGACGGGCACGGGGCTGGCGCCGATCAAGAGCATACTGGAATCGCTGATGGACGATCCCGACTGCCCGCCTGTGTCGCTCTATTGGGGCATGCGTACCGAGGAGGACCTCTATCTGCATGACGAGATCCAGTCCTGGGCCGAGCGTCTGTGTGACTTCCAGTATGTGCCGGTGCTGTCGCGGCCCGGTCCGGGCTGGCAAGGGCGGCAAGGCTATGTCCAGGAGGTCGCCGCCGAGGACATCGGCGATTTTTCCGAGCACGCGATCTACATGTGCGGCTCGCCCAGGATGATTTCGAGCGCCAGGAAACTGTTCGTCGAGAACGGCGCCAATCCCGGCTTCATCTACGCCGACGCCTTCAATTTCCAGCACACGCTCGTGCCGGCCGAGTAGCGGCGAACGGCTGGTAGGGCGAGGGCAGCATGGAGATCGCAGTCGAAACGCCCGCCGGCAGCCTCGCCGGGCAACGGCATGACGGCGTCGACCGGTTCCTCGGCATTCCCTATGCGGCGGCGCCCGTCGGTGCTCTGCGGTTGCGGTCGCCAAGGCCAGTGCCTGGTTGGGCCGGCATACGGCGTGTCGACCACATCGGTCCGGCGGCACCGCAGCATCTCGCCGGCAGCCAGACCTGGCTCAACGAGCCGATCGCCTGCATGGACGAGGACTGCTTGACGCTGAATGTCTGGGCGCCTGCCGATGCCTACGATGCGCCGGTGCTGGTCTGGTTCCATGGCGGGGCGACGCGTAATGGCCATGGCGGCGCTGCCGCCTGTGACGGTTTTCGCCTCGCCCGCGAACACGGCATCGTCGTCGTCACCGTCAACTACCGTCTCGGCCCGCTGGGTGGTCTTGCCCATCCCGAACTCACCGACCCCGAAACCGGCACATGCGCCAACTGGGGCATGCAGGACAAGATCGCGAGCCTGCGCTGGCTGCGCGACAGCATCGCCGGCTTCGGCGGCGATCCGCGCAAGATGACGATAGCTGGCCAATCCTCTGGCGCCGCCAATGTCGTGCTGATCGCGCAGAACCCGGACTGTGAGGGGCTGTTTTGCGGTGTCATCGCCCAAAGCCCTCCGCTGTTCCAACCGCCAATGTTCGTCGGGCTCGACGATGCCGCCGAATACACCGAGGCGGTGGCTGCGGCACTGGGCACCTCGGTCGCCGGCCTGCGCGATCTCGACGGTTCCGACCTCGTCCGCCGCGAAGCTGCGCTGCTGCGCGATGTCGACTTCGCCAGACGGTTCCCCCGGCCGCGCACCGCGCCCACGCTCGATGGCAGGCTGGTGCATGCCTGGCCGCATGACGGGGTGCTCGCCGACGTGCCGCTGCTGATCGGTTTCACCCGCGACGAGGCCAGGTTCTGGTATGACCTCGCTCTGCCCGACGGCACCAGGCTTTCGGCACTGACGCCGCCCGAACCGGGTGCACCATTCGAAGCGGCGCTGGCGCGGCTGATTGCGCTGCATTACCCGTTCGAGCCCACGCCTTCGCCCGCGGCGACCTCCGCCGGTTACCGCGCGGCCATGCCGGGCGCCGGCTCCGCGGCGTTGTGGCTTGCCATCTACTCCGACCTCGTCTTCCGCGCGCCGATCTTGCTGTATGCAACGCGCCATGCGCGGCGCGGCTCGCCCGCTTTCCTCTACGATTTCGCCTGGCCGCTCGCCGTGACCGGCGGCACGCCGCACGCCGCCTGCGTGCCGTTCGTCTTCGGCACCCACCGCCATCCGCATCTTGCGCCCAAGATCGGCGTCGATGTCGATGCCACCGTCGCCGCCGCGATGGCTGCCTGGGCGACCTTCATTCGCCACGGCACGCCGGCAACGCCAACTCACGATTGGCCGGGTCTCAACCCCGGGTTGCCATTGGACGCCGCGGAGGCGATGAGCATCGGCCGCGACGGTATGCTGTTTGGGCCACTCCATGGCGCAAACCGGCTCGCGTCGTGGCCTGCAATGCAGCAGATGGGCGATGCAGATTGAATATTGTACTCCAAAGCCCGGACGCTATATCATCCGGCACAAGGCGTTGCTTCCGCAGGTTGATTCGACCCTTGCCACAGGAAGTGTAAGACCATGACCGTCGTACTCGGGGAAATCCACGCTCCGCTCACCAAGCTGATCACCGCCGCCTTGCGCGAGCGCATCGTCAGCGGCGAAATCGGCGTCGGCGAAAGATTGGTCGAGGGCCGCCTTTCCGAGGAGATGGGCGTGTCGCGCATGCCGGTACGCGAGGCGCTGCGCGAGCTCGCCGCCGAAGGCATCGTCACCATCGAGCCGCGACGCGGCGCTTCCGTCACCGTCTTCAGCGAGGAGCAGAAGCGCGAGCTGGTCGAGGTTCGCGCCACGCTCGAGGCGCTCAACGCCAAGCTCGCGGCCAAGCGCCACGATCCCGAACAGATCGCCGCCCTGCAGCGCATCCTCGACGACGGCGCCAAGCTCGCCGACACCGACGATCCGGTGCTGCTGTCGCGCCAGAACACCGAGTTCCACGAGGCGCTGGCAACCGTCGCCGCCAATTCCGTGCTGCAGGACATGGTGCGCTCGCTGCGCGACCGCACGGTCATGCTGTTTGCGCCGATCAGCAAGCGCCGCGGCCGCCAGAACTGGGAAGAACATGCCGGCATCCTGCGGGCGGTGATCGCCGGAGACAGCGAACTCGCCGCCCTGCTGGCCGCCCGCCACGTCTACAACGCCGCCGAGATGCCGCAGGAATAGCCTGGCGGTTTCTATCTCGCGCCGGAAATGGATCCGCGCACCACCAGGTCGACCGGCCAGATCTCGCCGCGTGCGCCGTCTTCCAACCCCGAAATGCGCGCCGCCAGCCTTTCGGCGACGCGGGCGCCCGCGGCGCGGATCGACGAGCGTGTCGTCGTCAGCGGCACCGAAAAATGCTCCGGCTTCAGCCAGTGGAACACGTCGTCGTGGCTGACCAGCGAGAGATCCCGTGGCATCGAGAGATTGAGGTCGCGCGCCGCGCGTACGATGCCAAGCGCCATCAGCAGGCTGGAGCAGACGATCGCCGTCGGCGCCTCCGGCCCCTCGAGCAACCGACGCGCGGCGCGGTAGCCGTTCTCCTCGGTCATGATCTCCGAACGGATGTTCTTCGGCTCCAGCACCAGCCCGCTTTCGGCCAGCGCTCGCCTCACGCCGCGCTCGCGGAAGATGGCGAAGGTCTGGGTGTCGTCGCCATTGATCAGCGCCACCCGCTTGTGACCGAGCTGGACGAGCAGCCGCGTCGCGTCATGAAAGGCGCCTTCATTGTCGATGTCGATGAACGGATAGTCGAAATCGAGGCCTTCGCTGCGGCCATGCACGATGAAGGGGATGCCGAGCTGGTGGGCAAGCGCCACGCGCTTGTCGGCATTGTAGGGCGCCGAGATATAGAGCGCGTCGACCTGCTTGTTGGCGACGATGCGCCGGTAAGTGGTTTCTTCGTCCTGGGCATCCGCCGGGCTCAGCACAAGATCGAGTTCGTGGCCGCGGGCATAGTCGCCGAGGCCGGAGAGAAATTCGACGAAATGCGGATCGATGTCGACCGAGGCTCCCGTGGGCATGACATAGCCGATCATCCCGGCCTTGCCGGTCGCCAGCCGGCGCGCACTCGGGTTCGGCCGGTAGCCGTGGCGCTTGGCGGCATCGGTAACCCGCCGACGCGTCTCCTCGCTGACCTCGGGATAGCCGTTCAGCGCACGACTCACCGTCGTCTGCGAGAGTTCGAGCATCAGCGACAATTGCTTGAGGTTCACCTCGGCTCCGATTCTCAAAGCGCTTTCAATCGGGCTTCTGCCTGATGTCGGGCGAAGCAGCTGCGTGTTGCCGGCAAGAATAGCTGCCGAATTGCTTGCTTTGAAGCGAAATCTACTCGTGCGGCACCCAAAAAGCATGCTGCAGCGCACACTGCTATCAAATTTAAATCGATTAGTTGAGCGAGCCTCTTGACTCCAGACAATTCCGGTGGCGTGATGCGGCAATCCAAAGCGCTTTGAAATGCCGTTGCGTGAAGCAGTTGCAGCTCATGCAAGTCTGGGGCACAGTTCGGGGCGGTGCAGGCGGGCGGAATGGAGGTTCCGTCCGGAGTTTTCGATCCACTGGGAGGAAGACCATGAGGAAGACCCTGTTGCTGGGCGTGGCTTTTGCCGCCGTCGCCCTGAGCGCGCCCGCGTCGGCGGAGCTGAAGTTCAAACCGGGCGAGGACGCCCGCTTCACCTGGGCAAATTTCGACGAACTCAAGAAGGTCGACCTGAAGGGCGAGACGCTCTCGATCTTCGGGCCATGGCGCGGTGAAGACGAGGCGCTGGCCCGTTCGGTGCTCGACTATTTCAGCGAGGCCACCGGCGCGACGATCAACTACTCGTCGTCCGAGAACTACGAACAGCAGATCGTCATCGACACCCAGGCCGGCAGCCCGCCCAACATCGCCATCCTGCCGCAGCCGGGCCTGATCCAGGATCTGGCCTCCAAGGGCCTGCTGACGCCGCTCGACGAGGGCACTGCCAATTTCGTCAAGGAGAACTACGGCGCCGGCCAGTCCTGGGTCGATCTTGGCACCTACAAGGACAAGGACGGCAAGCCCGGCTTTTACGGCTTCCCGTTCAAGGCCGACCTGAAGTCGCTGGTCTGGTATGTGCCGGAGAACTTTGAGGAAGCCGGCTACGAGGTTCCCAAGACCTGGGAAGAGATGCAGGCGCTGACCGACAAGATCGTCGCCGATGGCGGCGTGCCGTGGTGCATCGGTCTGGGTTCGGGTGGCGCCACCGGCTGGCCGGCCACCGACTGGGTCGAAGACATCATGCTGCGCACCCAGGCGCCCGACGTCTATGACAAGTGGACCAGGAACGAGATTCCGTTCAACGATCCGGCCGTCGTCAACGCGCTCGACATCTTCGCCAAGATCGCCACCAACGACAAATATGTCGATGGCGGCAAGGCGGCGGTCGCCGCGACCGACTTCCGCGACAGCCCGAAGGGCCTCTTTGCCGTGCCGCCGAAGTGCTACTTGCACCGCCAGGCGTCGTTCATCTCGTCTTTCTTCCCGGAAGGCACCAAGCTCGGCGAGGATGCCGACTTCTTCTACCTGCCGCCCGTCGCCGCCAAGCCCGAGGTCGGCAATCCCGTACTCGGCGGCGGCACGCTGTTCACCATCGCCAAGGACTCCAAGGCCGCGCGTGCCTTCATCGACTTCCTGAAGATGCCGCTCGCCCACGAGATCTGGATGGCGCAGTCGGGCTTCCTGACCCCGCTCAAGACGGCGAACAAGGAAGCCTATGGCAACGAAGCGCTGAAGAAGCAGGGCGACATCCTGGTCAACGCCTCGACCTTCCGCTTCGACGGTTCCGACCTGATGCCGGGCAAGATCGGCGCAGGCGCCTTCTGGACCGGCATGATCGACCTCGTCGGCGGCAAGCCCGCAGCCGATGTCGCAGCTGACATCCAGAAGAGCTGGGACGCGATCAAGTAAGCGTTCAAGCTAGTCCCCTCGCCTTGCCGCTTCGCGGACGCCTTCCCCTCGTCGGGGGAGGCACCGGCGGCCTCGTCCGGTCCCCCCTCCCGCCGGGAGAGGTGCCCCGGCGTGTCGCGGAGTGCGGGTGAGGGGACTTCCTTTCAAGTCTGCGCGAACAAGTCCGTTGAAAAAGGGCCCGTTGAAAAGGGTCGGTTGAAAGGGAATGCTTCCCATGACGGCACAGATACTTTCGGCCATTTTCACCATCATCGTCGGCGTCGGCGGTTGCGTCGTCTATTACTGGGGCGCCAACAAGATCCTCGACGCGGTCTTTCCCTCGCGCGGCGTTTCAGGCGCTGCCGCCGTCGACAATCTGCGTCGCCAGGGCCTGATCCGGCCATGGCTGTTCGTCGGCCCGGCAATGCTGATCGTCACCGTCTACCTTGTCTATCCGGTGATCGAGACGCTCAGGCTGTCCTTCATGGACCGTGGCGGCGAGAACTTCGTCGGCCTCGCCAACTACAGCTGGGCCTTCGGCGACCGCGAGTTCCGCAATTCGATCTTCAACAACCTGTTGTGGCTCGCCGTCGTACCGGCTGCCTGCACCTTCTTCGGCCTGATCATCGCCGTGCTCACCGACAAGATCTGGTGGGGCAACATCGCCAAAAGCCTGGTCTTTCTGCCGCTCGCCATCTCGTTTGTCGGCGCCAGCGTCATCTGGAAGTTCGTCTACGAGTACCGGGCCGAGGGCCAGACCCAGATCGGCATCCTCAACGCTGCCGTGCAGTATCTCGGCGGCAACCCGCAGGTGTGGATCTCGACGCCGTTCTGGAACAACTTCTTTCTGATGGTGATCCTGATCTGGATCCAGACCGGCTTTGCCATGGTCATCCTGTCGTCCGCGCTGCGCGGCATTCCGGAGGAGACCATCGAGGCCGCCGTCATCGACGGCGCCAACCCGTTCCAGATTTTCTGGAAGATCATGGTGCCGCAGATCTGGGGCACGATCGCGGTCGTCTGGACCACCATCACCATCCTGGTGCTCAAGGTCTTCGACATCGTGCTGACCATGACCAACGGCCAGTGGAACAGCCAGGTGCTGGCCAATCTGATGTTCGACTGGATGTTCCGCGGTGGCGGCGACTTCGGCCGCGGTGCGGCGATAGCCGTCATCATCATGCTCGCCGTCGTGCCGATCATGATCTGGAACATCCGCCAGGCCAATCGTGAAGGTGGGGGAGGACACTGACATGGCCAGTTCAAGGGGAAAATCCTTCATCGGCCGCTTCGGCGTCCACATCGCGGTGCTGGTCTTCGTTGCCATCTGGACCATCCCGACGCTCGGCATCCTGGTCAGCTCGCTGCGCGACAAGGATCAGCTCATCGTCTCGGGCTGGTGGACGGCGTTGTCGACTTCGTCTCAGACCGAGGCCGGGCGCACCGACGCCGCCGACAAGCAGGTCGAGAAGGACGGCAAGTTCCTGATCATGGGCAATCTGTTCGGCGCCGGCGACGTACGCACCGTGACCGCCTTCGGCACCAAGGCGCAGCAGCCGACGCAATTCGAAGCCGGCACTGCCGCCGACCTCGGCGAGGGCGTGACGCTTCAGGTCAATGACGACGGCTCCTACGTGATGTCGTCGCCCAAGGCCTTCGAGATCACCCGTGGCCAGCGTGTCTATTTCTCGGCCTCGGCGCCGCCGCGCTTCACCACCGACAACTACCGCACAGTGCTGTTTTCGGAAGGCATCGGACGCTCCTTCATCAATTCGCTGACGGTCACCATTCCGGCGACAATCATTCCGATCCTGATCGCCGCCTATGCTGCCTATGCGCTTGCCTGGATGCGTTTTCCCGGCCGCGCGCTGCTGATCGCCGTCATCATCGGCCTGCTCGTCGTGCCGCTGCAGATGTCCCTCATTCCGCTGCTCAAGCTCTACAATGGCGTCGGCCTGTTCTTCGGCGTGCCTGCCAAGACCTATCTCGGCATATGGCTGGCGCATACAGGCTTCGGCTTGCCCTTCGCGATCTATCTCCTGCGCAGCTACATTGCCGGCCTGCCGCGCGAGATCATGGAATCGGCGCGCATCGACGGCGCCAGCGACTTCGAGATCTTCGTCAAGATCGTGCTGCCGCTGTCCTTTCCGGTGCTCGCCTCCTTCGCCATCTTCCAGTTCCTGTGGGTCTGGAACGATCTGCTGGTGGCGATGGTCTTCCTTGGCTCGGGCTCCGACCAGCTGGTGCTGACCGGCAAGCTCAATGCCCTGCTCGGTTCGCGCGGCGGCGACTGGGAAATCCTCACCACCTCGGCCTTCGTCACCATCATCGTGCCGTTGATCGTGTTCTTCTCGCTTCAACGTTATTTCGTCCGCGGCCTGCTCGCGGGCTCAGTCAAGGGAGGCTAGCTCAGATGCAAGCCGCAATGCGCAAGTTCGAAAACCCTGAAACCGCTGTCGATCGCGACTGGTGGCGCGGGGCGGTGATCTACCAGATCTACCCCCGCAGCTATCAGGATTCGAACGGCGACGGCATCGGCGACCTCAGGGGCATCATCGACCGGCTGCCGCACATCGCCTCCCTGGGTGCGGATGCCGTCTGGATCTCGCCCTTCTTCAAGTCGCCGATGAAGGATTTCGGCTACGACATTTCGGACTATCTCGACATCGACCCGATGTTCGGCACGCTCGCCGACTTCGACGCTATGATCGCAGAAGCCCACCGCCTCGGCCTCAAGGTGATGATCGACGGGGTCATCTCGCACACCTCCGATCTGCACGCCTGGTTCAAGGAAAGTCGCGCCAGCCGCGACAATGCCAAGGCCGACTGGTACGTGTGGGCCGACGCCAAGCCCGATGGCAGCCCGCCCAACAACTGGCTGTCGATCTTCGGCGGCTCTGCATGGCAGTGGGACACCAGGCGCATGCAGTATTACCTGCACAACTTCCTCGCCGAGCAGCCCGACCTCAACTTCCACAACCGCGACGTCCAGGACGCGCTGCTCGACGTTACCCGCTTCTGGCTCGACCGTGGCGTCGACGGTTTTCGTCTCGACACCATCAATTTCTACTTCCACTCGGCAGGCCTCGAGGACAATCCGGCGCTGCCGCCGGAACAGCGCAACGACCAGACGGCACCCGCGGTAAACCCCTACAATTTCCAGGACCACATCTACGACAAGAGCCGGCCGGAGAATCTTGAATTCCTCGCCCGCTTCCGCGCCGTGCTCGACGAGTATCCGGCGGCCGCAGCCGTTGGCGAAGTCGGCGATTCCCAGCGCGGTCTCGAGGTCGTGGCGTCCTACACCGCCGGCGGCGACAAGGTGCAGATGTGCTACGCCTTCGACTTCCTGGCGCCGGAAAAGATCTCGGCCGCCAAGGTGCGCACGGTGCTCGAAGATTTCGGCAAGGCGGCCAGCGACGGTTGGTCGTGCTGGGCCTTCTCCAACCACGACGTCGTCCGCCACGCCTCGCGCTGGGGCATGGGCGAGGCCGACCGCACCGCCTATCTCAAGGTGATCTCGGCGCTTCTGATGTCGCTGCGTGGTTCGGTCTGCATCTATCAGGGCGAGGAGCTTGGCCTGACTGAGGCGAGCCTCACCTTCGAGGATCTGCAGGACCCTTACGGCATCCGCTTCTGGCCCGAGTTCAAGGGCCGCGACGGCTGCCGCACGCCAATGGTGTGGAATAAGGACGCCGTCAATGGCGGCTTCTCCCGGGCGAAGCCCTGGCTGCCGGTGCCCGCGGATCATCTGGCGAAGGCTGTCGACACCCAGGAGGGTGATGCGGCCTCGCTGCTTGAGCACTACCGGCGCTTCCTGGCCTTCCGCCGTTCACATCCGGCGCTCGCCAAGGGCGAGATCGCCTTCCTCAAGGCAGAAGACGACGTCGTCGCCTTCACCCGTCGCGAAGGCAACGAGGAGGTCGTCTGCGTCTTCAATCTTGGCAGCGCGCCGGCTAACATCGACCTCGGAGGTCGTGGTCTGCAGCCCTTGCCGGGGCATGGGCTCGATGGAAATGCCAACGCCGGCGCAGTCCGGCTCGGTGGTTACGGCGCCTGGTTCGGGCGCTTCGTCTGACCGCAAATTAGGTACTGGGAGGAAACCATGGCCGATCTAACGCTCAGGGACGTCAAGAAGTCATACGGCAATCTCAACATTCTTCATGGCATCGACCTCGACATCAAGTCGGGCGAGTTCATCGTTTTCGTCGGCCCTTCGGGCTGCGGGAAGTCGACGCTGTTGCGTTCGATCGCAGGCCTGGAGGAGATCACCGGCGGTGAACTGCACATCGCCGGCGAGAAGGTCAACGACGTGCCGCCGTCCAAGCGCGGTATCGCCATGGTGTTCCAGTCCTACGCGCTCTATCCGCACATGACCGTCTACGACAACATGGCGTTCGGCATGAAGATCGCTGGCGAGAGCAAGGCCGAGATCGACAAGCGGGTGCGCGCCGCGGCCGAAATCCTGCAGCTGACCAAATATCTCGACCGCCTGCCCAAGGCGATGTCCGGCGGCCAGCGTCAGCGTGTCGCCATCGGCCGCGCCATCGTGCGCAACCCTAAGGTCTTCCTCTTCGACGAGCCGCTTTCCAACCTGGATGCCGCCTTGCGCGTCGCCACCCGCATCGAGATTGCCAAGCTCAAGGAATCGATGCCCAACACAACGATGATCTACGTCACCCACGACCAGGTCGAGGCGATGACGCTGGCCGACCGGATCGTCGTGCTCAAGGATGGCCGCATCGAGCAGGTCGGTTCGCCGATGGAGCTCTACAAGCATCCCGGCAATCTGTTCGTCGCCCAGTTCATCGGCTCGCCGGCGATGAACATCGTTGCCGGTACCATCGAAAGGACAGGCGAGACGAGCGTCGTCAGCCATGTCGGTGGCCACAAGAGCTCTGTTCCGGTGGCGACGCCCTCTGAGGCCCAGGGCAAGCCAGTCAGCTTCGGCGTGCGACCCGAGGATCTCTATGTTGCGACCGGTGACGACTACCTGTTCGAGGGGCTCGTCGACTATGTCGAGCAGCTCGGCGAGGTCCAACTGGTCTATGTCGACATCGGTCGCGCGGACCAGCCGCTGGTGGCCAAGCTGCCCGGCAATGTCGAGGTCAAGCGCGGTGCCAAGATTCGGCTCGCCGCCAGTCCCGACGAACTGCATATCTTCGACAGTGAGGGTCATTCCTTTGCCCGCCGCCGGCTGACGGCTGCAGCTGCGTAAACGCCTTGCCGTCCCCTTTGCAGGGAGGGTGACCCAAAAAGGCCGGGTGTGGGTGAGCGTGGGAACTCATACGCCCAACCCGCTCGGCTCTGTTGCTCGGCCCTCCCCACAAGGGGAAGGTATGCTGTTCACTCTACCGCCACCTGTTTCTGCCTGATCGCCGTCCGCCGCTTGGAGACAAAGAACGCCGCGACGAATGTCAGGCTCATCAGCAGAACGATGGTTGGCGCCGGCGCGCTGTCGATGAAGAAGCTGAGATAGACGCCCGACAACGAGCAAGACACCGCCACCAGCACTGACACCATAAGCATGCGCTCGAAGCGGTCGGTGAGCAGGTAGGCGATTGCGCCGGGGGCGATCAGCATGGCAATGGCGATGATGATGCCGACGGCCTTCAGCGCGCCGACGATGGTCAAAGACAGTATCGTCAGCAGCCCATAATGCAGCAGCCTGACCGGCAGGCCGATGGCCTGCGCGTGCTGTGGGTCGAAGGCATGCAGCAACAGGTCGCGGCGGAAGAAGCCGATGGCACCTGTTGCCACCAGCGCGATGGCTGCCGTCTGGCCGACATCGCTCCAGCTCACGCCGAGCATGTCGCCGAACAGGATATGGTCGAGATGCACGTCGGTCTGGATCTTCGTGTAGAGCACGATGCCGAGGCCAAACATGCCGGAGAAGACGATGCCCATGACGGTGTCTTCCTTGATCCGGCTGTTCTGCTTGAGATAGCCGGTCGCCAGCGCGCAGGTCATGCCGGCGGCAAAGGCGCCGACCGCCAGCGGCAGGCCGGCGATGTAGGCCAGCACGACGCCGGGCAACACCGCATGGCTGATGGCGTCACCCATCAGCGACCAGCCCTTGAGCACCAGGAAGCAAGACAACAGTGCCATTGGCACCGCAACCAAAAGCGAGATGGCGAAAGCCTGCTGCATGAACGGGAAGGCGAAGGGCAGGGCGAGGGTTTCGATCATGCCTCAGCCTCCAGTTCCAGCCGCGCCCGTCGCCGCGCCGCAAGCAATCCGTGCTTGGGTGCGAAGACGAAGGCGACCAGGAAGATCAGCGTCTGCGCCACCACGATGATGCCGCCGGTCGCGCCGTCCAGAAAGTAGCTGGCATAGGCGCCGACAAGGCTGGTCACGCTGCCGATCGCCACGCTGATGACGATCAACCGGGGGAAGCGGTCGGTGAGCAGATAGGCCGTCGCCCCCGGCGTCACCACCATGGCGATGACCAGGAAGGCGCCCACCGTCTGCAAAGCCGCCACCGTCGAGGCCGACAGCAGCATGAAAAACAGCACCTTGAGCAAATCAGGGTTCAGCCCGATCGAGCGCGCGTGGTTCTCATCGAAGAAGGCGACCATCAGGTCTTTCCATTTGGCGAGCAGGATCGCCAGCGAAATGCCGCCGATCAGGACAAGCTGCAACGTGTCGGAAGGCGTCACCGCCAGGATGTTGCCGAGCACGATGGTCTGGATGTTCACCGAGGCCGGCGACAGCGAGATCATGAACAGGCCAAGCCCGAAGAAGGAGGTGAAGATCAGCCCGATGATGGCGTCCTCCTTCAGCTTGGTGCGCTGGTTGAGAAACAGCATGGCCCCCGCCGCCAGCCCGCCCGACAGGAACGCGCCGAGCGCGAAGGGCAGGCCGAGCATGTAGGCGCCGGCGACGCCTGGGACAATCGAATGCGAAAGCGCGTCGCCGATCAGCGACCAGCCCTTGAGCATCAGATAGGCCGAGAGGAAAGCGCAGACGCCGCCGACGAGTGCAGACACCCACATGGCGTTGAGCATGTAGCCGTAGCCGAACGGCTCGATCAGCGTGGAGATCATTTCCGGCGCCCACCCGATTTGTCGGCGCCGTCATTGCCGTTTCCGTCGCCATAGATGACGAAGGGTCGCTCGTCGTCGGTCAGCACCGTCACCTGTCGCGTATCGGCATCGTCATGCAGTTCGGAGCCGCCGAGGATGAACTGGCGCAGCACGCCGCCGAAGGCCTTTTCGAGGTTGGCCTTGGTGAAGGTTTCAGAAGTCGGCCCGGCCGCCAGAACGGTCCGGTTGATCAGGACGGCGCGGTCGCAGAAGCGTGGCACAGAACCCAGATTGTGGGTCGACACCAGCATCACCCGACCTTCGTCGCGCAGGCCCTGCAAAAGCGCGATGATCGCCTCTTCGGTGCGCACGTCGACGCCGGTGAAGGGTTCGTCGAGCAGGATGAGTTCGCCCTCCTGCGCCAGCGCGCGGGCCAGGAATACACGCTTCTTCTGCCCGCCCGACAGTTCGCCGATCTGGCGCTTGCGGAAGTCGGCCATGCCAACGCGTTCGAGCGCTGCGTCCACCGCCTCGCGGTCGATGCCGCGCGTCATGCGGAGGAAATTCATGTGGCCATAGCGGCCCATCATGACGACATCCTCGACAAGGACTGGAAAATTCCAGTCGACGTCCTCGCTCTGCGGCACATAGGCGACGAGGTTTTTCCTCAGCGCTTCGCGTGCCGGCTGGCCTAAAATCTCGACGCTGCCTGACGCCAGCGGCACGAAGCCCATGATCGATTTGAACAGGGTCGACTTGCCCGAGCCGTTGACGCCGACGAGCGCGGTGATGGTGCCGCGCGGAATGGCGAATGAGGCGTTGCGCAAGGCGGTGTGGCCGTTGCGGTAGGTCACCGAGATATTGGAGACGTTGAGCCCGTCGCCCGGGGCGGCCTCCGCCTGGGGCCGCCCTTTCATGGGTGCAGTCATTGGGTCAGTCCCTTGACGATGGTCTGAGTGGTGACGCTCAACAGGTCGAGATAGGTCGGCACCGGGCCGCTCTCATCGCTCAGCGAGTCGACATAGAGCACGCCGCCATATTTTGCCCCGGTCTCCCGTGCGACCTGCTCGGCAGGCTTCGACGACACGGTGCTTTCGCTGAACACGGCCGGAATGCCGTTGGCCTTGACGAGGTCGATCACCTTGCGCACCTGCTGGGGAGTGCCTTGCTGGTCGGCATTGATCGGCCAAAGATAGACCTCCTTCAGCCCGAAGTCGCGCGCCAGGTAGGAGAAGGCGCCTTCACTGGTGGCGAGCCAGCGGCGCGCGGCAGGGATGGTCTCGATGGCCTTGTGAATCGGCGCCACCGTCGCCTTGATCTTCTCGGCATAGGCGGCGGCGTTCCTGGCGTAGACCTCGGCGTTTTCAGGGTCTTTCTCGGCGAAGGCCTTGCGAATGTTCTCGACATAGATCAGCGCCGCCTCTGGAGACATCCAGGCATGCGGGTTGGGCTTGCCCGTATAGGGACCCTCGGCGATGCCCATCGGCACAACGCCATCGGAGACGACGGCCTGGCTGACGCCGTCGAGGTTTTCGAAGAACTTCTGGAACCACAGTTCGAGGTTCAGGCCGTTCCACAAAACGAGGTCGGCCTTCTGGGCGCGCAGGATGTCGCCCGGCGTCGGCTGGTAGTTGTGAATCTCGGCATTGGGCTTGGTGATCGATTCCACCTCGGCTGCGTCGCCGGCGACGTTGCGGGCGATGTCGGCGATCACGGTAAAGGTGGTCACCACCTTCATCTTGCCGCCCGCCGCGCTGTCCTGAGAGCAGGCCGAAAGCCCGAGCGCCGCCGCAAGCAGAGCGATGGCGGCGAAGGTGGTGCGAAGTGCTGTCATGGTAATCCCGTTTCAGAATGCCGCACCGAAGGGGCGGCAGCTACGGTGCCTTACCTAATGGCAGTTGGTGCGCCTGTCAATGCAATTGCAAATCGTTTGCAAGTAGAGATGTGGCTATCGCTTGCTGTCCCTTCCGAAGTGGCCTTGTTGCGCGGGCGACGGCAATCAGAATGGTCGATGCGTGGATAGCTTGTTGACGCCTTTAGCTTCTTTTTAGCTCCCACAGATCGGCTATGCCGCGATCCGTCCGATCGCCAGCGTCGCCAACATCTCGGGGCCTTTTGATGCAACGTGGCAGAATGAGCGCCCCTGGCGACGAGACTAATCTCCCTCCTTGTGGGGGAGATGGCCGGCAGGCCAGAGGGGGGTGCGAAGGATCACGGCGGGGAGGGTTGGCTTCGTATAGCACGGGCCGTCTTCCACTTGCTCCCACGCGGGGACACGCATCGCCCCACTTCACCTGGGGATGAACGGCGACATAATCTTTTGCAACTGAGTGTCATCTGGCACATAGTCGCGCCATGACGAAGACGCCTGTGAAACATGCCCCCAAGAGGCCGGACTACGAGAAAGCGCTGCGCAAGGCGGGCATCCGCATCACGCGGCCGCGCAAGATCATCCTTGGCATTCTGGGTGAAACTGAGGACCATCCCGACGCGCTGGAGATCTTCCGCCGCGCCGAACAGGTCGACAAGAGCATCTCGCTTTCGACAGTCTACCGCACCATGAAGTTGCTCGAGGAGATGGGGGCCATTCACCGCCATGCCTTCGAGGGCGGGCCATCGCGCTTCGAGCAGGCTGGCGGCGATCACCACGATCATCTCATCGACATGGACACCGGCGACGTCATCGAATTCCGCTCCGATCGCATCGAGCAGCTGCAGCAGGAAATCGCCCGCCAGCTCGGCTACGACATCGTCCATCACCGGCTCGAGCTCTACGGCCGCCGCCGCAAGGACTGATGACGCAAGGTCAGGCCACGATGAGTTGATCGACCGGCGACAAGGCGCGTCGGGCGGCGAGTTGACCTCGGCAAAAGCGCGGTCAATCATGCCGCGTCTTCGACGACAGCAATCAGCAGACAGGACCAGCGACCATGGAAAAAGCCGAAATCGGACTGATCGGATTGGGCACGATGGGCTCGAACCTGGCGCTGAACATCGCCGAAAAAGGCCATCGTATCGCCGTCTTCAATCGCACACCGGCCCGGACGCAGGCGTTTGTCGAATCCGCAGGCGCCTTGCGCGACATGGTCGTGCCCTGCGGCTCGATCGAGGAACTGGCCGCCGCCATCCGCCCGCCGCGACCCATCATCATCATGGTGCTGGCCGGCGATCCGGTCGACCAGCAGATCGCAGCCCTGCGCCCGGTTCTCGCCGCCAACGACATCATCATCGATGCCGGCAACGCCAATTTCCGCGACACGATGCGCCGCTTCAAGGAGCTCGACGGCTCGGGCCTGACCTTCATCGGCACGGGTGTCTCGGGCGGTGAAGAGGGCGCGCGCCACGGCCCCTCGATCATGGTCGGCGGCACGCCCGAATCCTATGCCCGCGTCGAGGGCGTGCTGACCGCGATTTCGGCCAAGTACAAGGGCGAGCCCTGCGCCGCCTGGCTCGGGCCGAACGGCGCAGGGCATTTCGTCAAGACCATCCACAACGGCATCGAATATGCCGACATGCAGATGATCGCTGAGATCTACGGCATCCTGCGCGACGGGCTGTCGATGACGCCGAAGCAGATCGCGCCGGTATTTGCCGGCTGGAACAAGGGCCGCCTCGAATCCTACCTGATCGAAATCACCGCATCGGTGCTCGAAGCCGACGATCCCAAGACCGGAAAGCCGGTGGTCGATATCATCCTCGACCGCGCCGGTCAGAAGGGCACCGGCAAGTGGTCGGTCATCGAGGCACAGCAGCTTGGCATCCCGGCGACAGCCATCGAAGCGGCGGTCGCGGCACGCGTGCTGTCGTCGATGAAGGATGAACGGCTGGCGGCGGAAAAGGCCTACGGCGCCAACACGCTGAAATTCGCCGGCAACAAGGACGAGGTACTCGGCGATCTCGAGCTTGCACTGTTTGCCGGCAAGATTGCCGCCTATGCGCAAGGCTTCGCCGTGATGGCCGGCGCGTCGAAGGAATTCGGCTGGAACCTGCCGATGCCGACCATCGCCAAGATCTGGCGCGCCGGTTGCATCATCCGTTCGCAGTTCCTCGACACCATCGCCGAAGCTTTCGGCAAGGCCGATCCGTCGACCAATCTCTTGATGGTGCCGGCCTTTGTCGAGATCATGGGCAAGGCGCATCCGTCGCTGCGCCGCATCGTCGCCCGCGCCGCCGAGGCCGGGCTGCCGGTGCCGGCGCTGTCGTCGGCACTGGCCTATTTCGACGGCTATCGCCAGGGTCGCGGCTCGACCGATCTCACCCAGGCGCAACGCGATTTCTTCGGCGCTCACGGCTTCGAGCGCATCGACGAGCCGGGCGCGCACCACGGGCCGTGGGGCAGCGGCAGTTAGCGTCCTCAGGGAAGTGTCGGGCAGCGCTGCCCCTCATCCGCCTGCTGACAGCGTCTCCCGGTGAATGGGGAGACGGGAAGCTGCCGCGACGCGGCCCCCCCTCGCCACGTATACGGGGAGAGGGCTGCTCAGGTGGTGTCGTCTTTTCCTGATCCGGGTGTCTCGTAAGCCTCGACCGCCTTGGGCTTGCTGAGGCTCTGCAGGGCACCGATGTCGCGCCCGGCGATGCGGCCGAGCACGGCGCGGGCGAGTTCGGCGCCCGCCAGGCGCACGTCTTCATTGACGACATAGAGCTGCGGTCTGAGCAGGTGCAGCAGTTTTGACGATTGCTTGGAAACGATGTCGACGTCCTGGCCGATCCGGAAGCCGGCCTCCTCGATGCCGGCGACCAGCGCGAAGGTGCCGGCCCCCGCGCCGCTGACGAAGGCATCTGGACGGTTGGGTCGGCGCATCAGCTCGACGGTCTGCTTTCGAATGTCCTCGATGGAATGGTCGACGGTGGCCATCGGGAACGGCACTTCGCTCAATCCGTGTTCCATCAGGGCGTCAGCGAAGCCGTCGCGCATGTGGTGGTAGTAGCTGAGGTTCGAGGGCGGGGCGAGCAGCGCCAGGCGCTTGCGCCCGAGCGCTGCGAGCTTCTTCACCGCCTCGACCGAATAGGCATGGTTGTCGAAATCGTGGAACGCATGGTCGATGCCCATATGGGTGCGGCCATGGGTGGCAAAAGGCATGCCGCGCTCGGTCATGTAACGCACACGTTTGTCGTCGGGTTCGGTGCGCGAGATGATGACGCCGTCGGCCGACGCCGTCTCGACGACATAACGCACCGGCTCCAGCGGATCGTTGTTGCGCGAATAGGGTGTCACCACCAGGTGATAGGGAGTCTGCGCCAGCGCCTCGGAGATGCCGTAGATGAGGTCCGAGACGAAGCCGCCGACCTGCTCCTCGGTGTCGAGCACCAGGCTGATGACATTGGTCTTGCCGGTGCGCAGGCGCACGCCGGCGCGGTTTGGCCGGTAACCGATCTGGCGGGCGACGAGCTGCACGCGCTGCCTGGTCGCCGCGCCGATTTCGGGGGCGTCCTTGAGCGCGCGCGACACGGTGGTGACGCCGAGGCCGGTCATGAAGGCGATGGTCTTCAGCGTCGGCGGATTGGCCTCGCCGCCAGCGGCCTGGTCGGCATTTTCATCCGGCGGTGTCTTGTCGTTCATGGCCATTGCCCCACCGTGATCCCTGCTTGGCGCATATCGCATTTGCATGATGGACCTGACAAGCGCTTTCCTGCAAGAACTGTAACGTTTCAGAATGTGCTAATTCACGGTGTTTTTGGAGAGTCTCCACGGTCGCCGGCTGAGGCGTGACTGTGCGCTGCAAAATGGCTGTCGACTATTGATTCATCTGAATGTTTTGCTTGGAAATGCTGCGTTGCGGTGCGATTTGCCAGCGCAAACATGGCTGCTGCTTCTCCTGGCTTTAGTTCGGCTCGCGAAGAAAATATCGCACACCCATTGCAGCGACCAAAAACTTCGCCTAACGTCCTTACCTGTAACGTTTCAGATTCAGGGAGGAGTACGATGCGTTATAGGCTGACGACAGCTGCATTCGCAGCAAGCGTCGTGTTTGGGGCTGCAGGTTCAGCCTCCGCGACCGATCTCGAAGTGACGCACTGGTGGACCTCCGGCGGCGAGGCGGCGGCAGTTGCCGAACTCGCCAAGGCCTTCGATTCCACCGGCAACAAATGGGTCGACGGCGCCATCGCCGGTTCCGGTGACATCGCTCGCCCGATCATGATCGGGCGCATCACCGGCGGCGATCCGATGGGCGCAACCCAGTTCAATCATGGCCGCCAGGCGGAAGAGCTCGTCCAGGCTGGATTGATGCGCGATTTCACCGAACTGGCAGACAAGGAGGGCTGGACAAAGTTCATCCACCCCAAGAGCCTGCTCGACGGCTGCACGCTGGACGGCAAGATCTACTGCGTGCCGGTCAACATCCATTCGCAGCAGTGGCTGTGGCTGTCCAACAAGGCGTTTGCCGACGCTGGCGTGGCCGTGCCCAAGAACTGGGACGAGTTCGTCGCAGCGGCGCCGGCGCTGGAAAAGGCGGGCATCGTGCCGCTCGCCATCGGCCAGCAGCCCTGGCAGACCACGCTCGCCTTCCAGGTCATCCTCGTCGCACTTGCCGGTCCGGAAACGTTCCAGAAAGTGTTTGGCGACAAGGACGCGACTTTGGCTGCCGGCGCCGAAATGGCCAAGGTCTTCGCCGCCGCCGACCAGGCGCGCCAGATGTCGGCCAGGTCAAACGTCCAGGAGTGGAACCAGGCGACAAGCATGGTCATCAACGGCAAGGCCGGCGGACAGATCATGGGCGACTGGGCTCAGGGCGAGTTCCAGGTCGCCGGCCAGGTTGCCGGCAAGGATTACACCTGCCTGCCCGGCCTCGGCGTCAACGAGATCATCTCGACCGGCGGCGATGCCTTCTACTTCCCCAAGCAGACCGATCCTGAAAAGGCCAAGGCACAG
Source organism: Aminobacter sp. SR38 (assembly GCF_014843375.1). Classification (NCBI taxonomy): domain Bacteria; kingdom Pseudomonadati; phylum Pseudomonadota; class Alphaproteobacteria; order Hyphomicrobiales; family Phyllobacteriaceae; genus Aminobacter; species Aminobacter sp. SR38. Next base: position 2,532,738 of record NZ_CP062112.1, on the reverse strand, counting down.
GAGGCGCTTGCCTCGGTGATGCTGTCGCCTACGACCCAGGTTGCCTTCAATCTCAAGAAGGGCTCGCTGCCGGTGCGTGGCGACGTCGACCTGAACGCCGCCAATGACTGCATGAAGAAGGGGCTCGAGATCCTCGCCAAGGGCAACATCATCCCGGCGCCCGACCAGTTGATGTCGGCCGATGGCGTGACCCAGATCAATGATCTGTTCGTCGAGTTCTTCGCCAACAAGGAGCTTTCGGCACAAGACGCGCAGAAACGCTTTGCCGAAATCATCGCCGCTGCGGACTAGGGCAAGGACATCCGGGCTTCCCGACCCGGTCCTTGCCTGAGATGCTGCAGTCCTGTCAGCGGCGTTCTGCCGGCCCCGACATATCGGGACCGGCAGATTGGCTGACGATCCGGATGGGTGCCGACCGATGACCCCGACGCATCAGGGCCGACCATTCAGCTTGTTTCGCAACCTGAATGCCAAGATCGCCTCGATCCCGATGATCCTGACCGCGCTGGTCATTTTCGTCGGCGGCACGGCGTGGACGGTGTTTTATTCCTTTACCAACTCCAAGCTTCTGCCCCGCGCCAGCTTCGTCGGCTTCGACCAGTACGAGCGACTGTGGGCGACGCCGCGCTGGCTGGTGGCGGTCGAGAACCTCGCTATCTACGGCGTTTGCACGCTGGTCTTTTCACTGGTCATCGGCTTTGTGCTGGCGGCCCTGATGGACCAGAAGATCCGTTTCGAGAATACCTTCCGCACCATCTTTCTCTACCCTTTCGCGCTGTCCTTCATCGTCACCGGCCTGGCGTGGCAGTGGATCCTCAATCCAAATTTCGGCATCCAGCAGGTGGTTCGCAATCTCGGCTGGGAAAGCTTCACCTTCGACCCGCTCTACAATGCCGACATCGTCATCTACGGCATCCTGATCGCCGGGCTGTGGCAGGGCACGGGGCTGATCATGTGTCTGATGCTGGCAGGCCTGCGCGGCATCGACGGCGACATCTGGAAGGCGGCGCGCGTCGACGGCATCCCGACCTGGAAGACCTATGTCTTCATCGTCATCCCGATGATGCGGCCGGTGCTTGTGACCACGTTGGTGATCATCGCCAGCGGCATCGTCAAGGTCTACGACCTCGTTGTCGCCCAGACCAGCGGCGGCCCCGGCATCGCTTCCGAAGTGCCGGCCAAATACGTCTACAACTACATGTTCCTGGCGCAGAATCTGGGGCAGGGCTTCGCCGCCTCGACAATGATGCTGCTGTCGGTGGTCATCGTCATCGTCCCTTGGGCCTATCTCGAATTCGGCAGGAGGCGCGGCCATGGCTGAGCAGCTTCTGCGCGCCGCCCCCGAACTTGCCGTGGCAAGCGCCATGCCCGCACGCGCAAGGGCGCTGTCGGGGCCGCATGGCCCCAGGCCGCGCCGCCGCTTCTCCCGCCGCAACGTCTTCATCTACGGCACGCTGGCGCTTGTCGCCGTCTACTACCTGCTGCCGCTCTATGTGATGGTGGTGACGTCGCTGAAGGGCATGCCCGAAATCCGGCTCGGCAACATCTTCTCGCCGCCGGTCGAGATCACCTTCGAGCCATGGATCAAGGCATGGTCGACGGCCTGTACCGGCCTCAATTGCGACGGGCTGTCGCGCGGCTTCTGGAACTCGGTGATGATCACCGTGCCGTCGGTGCTCCTGTCGATATCAATCGCCTCGATCAATGGCTACGCGCTGGCCAACTGGCGCTTCAAGGGCGCCGAGGTGTTTTTCACCGTGCTCGTCGTCGGCGCCTTCATTCCCTACCAGGTGATGCTCTATCCTGTAGTCATCGTGCTGCGCGAGATCGGCCTCTATGGCTCGCTGTGGGGCCTGGTGCTGGTGCACACCATCTTCGGCATGCCGATCCTGACGCTGTTGTTCCGCAACTATTTCGCCTCGCTGCCGGAGGAGCTGTTCAAGGCGGCTCGTGTCGACGGTGCCGGCTTCTGGACGATCTATCTCAGGATCATGCTGCCGATGTCGCTGCCGATCTTCGTGGTGGCAATCATCCTGCAGGTCACCGGCATCTGGAACGACTTCCTGTTCGGCGTCGTCTACACCAAGCCCGACACCTATCCGATGACGGTCCAGCTCAACAACATCGTCAACGCCGTACAGGGCGTGAAGGAGTACAACGTCAACATGGCAGCCACCCTTCTGACCGGACTGGTCCCGCTCGTCATCTACTTCATTTCAGGCAAGCTTTTCGTCCGCGGCATCGCCGCCGGCGCAGTGAAGGGGTGAGGCGATGACAAGTGTCCAGGTCAGTGACGTTTCGCTCAGCTTCGGCGCCTATGATGTGCTCAAGGAGCTCAACCTCGACGTGCCGGAAGGCGAGTTCCTGGTGTTGCTCGGTCCCTCCGGCTGCGGCAAGTCCACGCTGCTCAACTGCATTGCCGGTCTGCTCGACGTGTCCGAAGGGCAGATCTTCATCAAGGGCAAGAACGTCACCTGGGAGGAGCCCAAGGATCGCGGCATCGGCATGGTGTTCCAGTCCTATGCGCTCTATCCGCAGATGACGGTGGAAGGAAACCTGTCCTTCGGCCTGAAGACGGCAGGCATGGCGAAGGACGAGATCGCAAGGCGTATCGCCCGCGCAGCCGAGATCCTGCAGATCGAGCCGCTGCTCCAGCGCAAGCCGGCGGCGCTGTCGGGCGGGCAGCGCCAGCGCGTGGCGATCGGCCGGGCGCTGGTGCGTGATGTCGACGTGTTCCTGTTTGATGAGCCACTGTCCAATCTCGACGCCAAACTGCGCTCGGAGCTGCGCGTCGAAATCAAGCGGCTGCATCAGAAACTCGCCAACACCATGATCTACGTCACCCACGACCAGATCGAGGCGATGACGCTGGCCGACCGCATCGCCGTCATGAAGGGCGGCGTGATCCAGCAGCTCGACGCGCCGCAGGTGATCTACAACAAACCGGTCAATCGCTTCGTCGCCGGCTTCCTCGGCTCGCCCGGCATGAACTTTCTCGACGGCGAGGTTGAGGGCGATGCGCCGACATTCGTCGCGACAGACACAAAGATACCGCTCGACCGCTACGGTTTTGGCGACGCGGCTAAGCCCGGCAAGGCGGTGTTCGGCGTGCGGCCGGAGCACATTGCCACGGGCGATGCCGCTGCTGCCATGCCCTTTCAAGCGGACGCCAGGGTCGAGTTGGTCGAACCGATGGGTTCGGACACGCTGGTCTGGACGAAGCTTGGCGGCCAGAGTTTCGCCTTCCGCGTCGAGGCCGAACGCCATCTGGCGTCGGGCGATCAGCTGCGCATCGGCTTCGATCCAGCGCGCGCCTCGCTGTTCGACGGCCAGAGCGGCAGCCGCATGTGAAATCCCCTCCCAAACAAACGGACAGAACCATGGACTGGTCATTCCAACTCTACAGCGCCCGCAACTTTCAACCCTGGCAGAATGTGCTCAAGACGCTCGGCGCCCTCGGTTACGCCCAAGTCGAGGGCTTTGGCGCCGTCTACGAAGAGCCCGAAGCTTTCCGCGCCGAGCTCGACAAGAACGGTCTGGCCATGCCGAGCGGCCATTTCGGCATCGACCTTCTGGAGCAGGAGTTCGCCACGGCGGCAGGCATCGCCAGGACGCTCGGCATGAAGCTGATTGCCTGCCCGTGGCTCGAGCCGGCGGACCGGCCGACCGACGCCGATGGCTGGCGGGCATTCGGCAGGCGTCTTGCCGCCATTGGCGCAAAGGCCAATGACGCAGGTTTCGACTTTGCCTGGCATAACCATGACTTCGAGTTCGCGCCGGTTGGCGGCGTGGTGCCACAGCGCCTGATCCTGGAAGCTGCCCCTGAGGTCGGCTGGGAGATGGACGTCGCCTGGGTGATCCGCGGCGGATCCGACCCGCTGCACTGGATCGAGGAGTGCGGCCCGCGCATCCTGGCTGTCCACGTCAAGGACATCGCGCCTCAAGGCTTGGCGACGGATGAGGACGGCTGGTCCGACGTCGGACACGGCACGGTCGACTGGGCTGGGTTGGTGACGGCTTTACGCAAGAACACGCCGGCAAAGTATTTTGTCATGGAACACGACAATCCGGCAGATTTCGAGCGCTTCGCAAGCCGCTCGATCGCAGCCGCCAAGACCTTCTAGGGGGAGCAGAATATGGCAAGGAAACTCGGCGTCGGGGTGATCGGCTGCGGTAACATCTCGAAGACCTACTTCAAGCATGCGCCTGAATTCAAAGGCATCGAGATGCGTGCCTGCGCCGACATCAACATGGATGCGGCCAAGGCACGGGCGAAGGAATTCAAGCTGCGCGCCGAGACGGTCGAAGGGCTTTTGGCATCTGACGACATCGACATCGTCGTCAATCTGACCATTCCGGCGGTGCACTACGAGGTGTCGAGGCAGGCAATCGAAGCCGGCAAGCACGTCTATTCGGAAAAGCCATTCGTGCTGGCCATCAAGGACGGGCTCGACCTCAAGAAGCGCGCCGACAAGAAGGGCGTGCGCATCGGCTCGGCGCCCGACACCTTCCTCGGCGGCTCACATCAACTGGCGCGGCACTTGATCGACACCGGCAAGCTCGGCAGGATCACCTCGGGCACCTGCCACGTGATGAGCCATGGCATGGAGCACTGGCATCCCAACCCCGACTTCTTCTTCCAGCCGGGCGGCGGGCCGATCCTCGATCTCGGACCGTATTACATCGCCAATCTGGTCCAATTGATCGGGCCGGTTGCCCGCGTGGCTGCACTGTCGTCGATCCCGGCGAAGGAGCGAACCATCTTGTCGAAGCCACGCGCTGGCGAGAAGATTCCGGTGACGACACCGACGACGATCCTTGCGCTGATGGAGTTCGAGAACGGCGCTGTCTTTACCTTCAATGCCAGCTGGGATGTCTGGAACAGCGGCCACGCGCCGATGGAGCTTTATGGCGAGCAGGGCACCATCCACATGCCGGACCCCAATTTCTTCGGCGGTGATCTCAGCTACACCAGGGGCGAAAAGCCTGTGAAGACGCTGCCGAAATGGGACCACCCCTTCTCGGTTGCCAACGAGAAGCATCCGCACGGCATGATGGCCAATTACCGCACGGCGGGTCTCGCCGACATGGCGCTGGCAATCATGCAGGGCAGGCCGCATCGCTGTTCGCTGGAACTCGCCAACCACGTCATCGACATCATGACCGGTATCCTCAAGTCAGGCGAGACGAAGAAGTTCGTCGAGATGCAGACGACCTGCGAGCGCCCGGAGCCGCTCGGCCCGGCTGCTGCAAGGGGGCTGCTGGCTCCGTCGAAATAGGCTAAGACAGGGGAACGGCCTATTGGCCGATTCCCCTTTCCATTCGAGGACAGCATCATGACCTGGCAGCCGGCTGCGAACCGTTACGAAAACATGGTCTACAATCGCTGTGGCAAATCGGGGCTCAAACTGCCGGCGATCTCGCTCGGCCTGTGGCACAATTTCGGCGAGGACACGCCGCACAAGACCAAGCGCGCCATCTGCCAGAAGGCTTTCGACCTCGGCATCACCCACTTCGACCTTGCCAACAATTATGGCCCGCCGCCCGGCTCGGCCGAGACCGCCTTCGGCGACATCCTGCGCACCGACTTTGTCGGTCTCCGCGACGAGATGATCATTTCGACCAAGGCCGGTTACGACATGTGGCCCGGTCCCTACGGCGAGTGGGGCAGCCGCAAATATGTGCTGGCGAGTCTCGACCAGAGCCTGAAGCGCATGGGCCTCGACTATGTCGACATCTTCTATTCGCACCGCTTCGACCCGGACACCCCGCTCGAAGAGACGATGGGTGCGCTCGACCATGCCGTGCGCTCCGGCAAGGCGCTTTATGCCGGCATCTCCTCATACAATGCCCAGCGCACCCGTGAGGCGGCCGACATCCTGCGCCAGCTCGGTACGCCCTGCCTGATCCACCAGCCGAGCTATTCGCTGATCAACCGCTGGGTCGAGGATGACGGCCTGCTCGACGCGCTCGACGGGTTGGGCATCGGTTCGATCGTGTTCTCGCCGCTGGCACAGGGCATGCTGACCGGCAAATATCTCGGCGGCGTGCCGGAAGGCAGCCGCGCATCGCAGGGCAAGTCGCTGCGCCCGGCCTTCCTCAACGACAAGAACCTCGCCAACATCCGTGCGCTGAACGGTATTGCCGAACGCCGCGGCCAGACGCTGGCGCAGATGGCGCTGGCCTGGGTGCTGCGTGGCGGCCGCGTTACTTCGGCACTGATCGGCGCCAGCCGTCCTGAGCAGGTCGAGGACTGTGTCGGCGCGCTGAAGAACGCAATCTTCACCGATGCGGAACTGGCCGAGATCGACACCTATGCCCGCGAGGCCGACATCAACCTGTGGGCCCGCTCGTCCGAGCGCGAAGGGCCGGCGCGGCAGAAGAAATAAGCTGGTGCTCTGAAGGTTCGAAACATGCAGGCGGCGGGCGTTCCCGCCGTTTGCTTTTGGGGCAGATTGTCTTTGCCGGCCGGACGCGCTAGCAAAACCCGTGTCCAGTCGCCATCTTAGGCGGTGGATTGTTCCGTCCGGGCATCGGCCCGGCCGAGGAAGGTGAAAGCGGAAAGATGGCGGCGCGGGTTACGCTGACGAAGAACCAGCAGAAGGTTCTGGAGAAACTCGAAGTGGCGACCGGACCGCTCAGCGCCTACACGCTGCTCGACCAGTTGCGCGACGAGGGTTTTCGCGCCCCGCTGCAGGTCTATCGCGCCCTTGAAGCGCTGATGAAGGACGGGTTCGTCCATCGCCTCGAAAGCCTGAATGCCTTCGTCGCCTGCTCCGAGCCGCACGACCATAGCCATCACAACCACCGCATGACGGCCTTTGCCATCTGCGACACCTGTGGCCAGGTGACCGAGATCTCGGACGAGACGATCGGCAAGCAGCTCGATCACTGGGTTGGATCGACCGGCTTCGTCGCCAAGAAGGCAGTCATCGAGTTCCGCGGCACTTGCGCCAAATGTGCTGCGATCGCCGCCTGAACCAGCTTAGCGTGCCGTCGCAAACGCGAACCAGACGGCCACGGCCGCCAGCAACGCCGACAGGAACTTTCGCGCGACCTTCTCAATCCGTGGGTTGTTGAGCAAGGGCTCGAGCGTCCCTGCCAGTGCCACGATCAATGCATGGATGATGGTCGCGACCGCGACATAGATGGCGGTCAGCGTGAGCGTCTGCGACAGCACCGGCTTGTCGGCGATGATGAAGGTCGGCAGCACAGCGACATAGAACACCGCCGCTTTCGGGTTCAGAAGGTTGGTTACCAGCCCGCGGGTGAAATAGCGCCGGTCGGCATCGTTGCCTTCGGATACCACGTCGCCCGGACCGCGCCAGCCTTCATAGGCGAGAAAGAGCAGGAACAATACGCCGGCCCAGCGCAGGCCCTCGTAGAGTAGGTGCGATGACTGGATCAATTCGGTGACGCCAAGTGCCGCGACCACGCCGATGGTGGCGAGACCGAGCGCGATGCCGGCCACCGTGGCGAAGCCGGCGCGGCGGCCTTCGCCAGCCGACACCAGTGCCAGATAGGTCATGTTTGGCCCGGGTGTCAGCTCGATGATGACAGAGGTCAGGGAAAAGGAAAGCAGCGTCGGCAGGTCAGATGCCGCCGCGAACTCCATCTCAGTGCGCTTCGTCCCAGCTGTCGGCGGCGTTGGCGTCGACATGCAGCGGCACCGACATCGACGCGGCCGGCATGGCCGCGTTCTCCATCACGTGCCGAACTACAGGGATCGTCGCTGCGACCTCATTCTCGACAGTTTCGAAGATCAGTTCATCGTGTACCTGCAGCAGCATGCGCGCCGACAGCTTGGCCGCGATCAGTGCGTCGTCCATGCGGATCATCGCCCGGCGGATGATGTCGGCTGCGGTGCCTTGCAGCCGGGCGTTGATCGAGGCGCGTTCATTGAAGGCGCGTACCGACGGGTTCGACGAGCGGATTTCGGGATAGTGGATGCGGCGGCCGAAGATGGTCTCGACATAGCCGTTGTCACGGCAGAACGCCTTGGTCTCGTCCATATAGGCGCGGATGCCGGGGAAGCGCTCGAAATACTTCTTGATGTAGTCGGACGCTTCCTCGCGCGGGATCGACAGCTGATTGGCGAGGCCGAAGGCCGAGATGCCGTAGATGATGCCGAAGTTGATTGCCTTGGCGCGGCGGCGCACTTCCGACGGCATGCCCTCGACCGGCACCGAGAACATTTCCGATGCCGTCATGGCATGGATGTCGACGCCGTCGGCGAAAGCCTGCTTGAGCTGGGCAATGTCGGCGACATGGGCAAGCACGCGCAGCTCGATCTGGCTGTAGTCGGCCGAGATCAGCTTGTTGCCCTTGTCGGCGATGAAGGCGGTGCGGATCTTGCGGCCTTCGGCGGTGCGGATCGGAATGTTCTGCAGGTTGGGATCCGACGACGATAGCCGGCCGGTGGTGGTGGCGGCGAGCGCGTAGGAGGTGTGGACGCGTTTGGTCTGGGGGTTGATGAAACCGGGCAGGGCGTCGGTATAGGTCGATTTCAGCTTGGTCAGCTGGCGCCAGTCAACGATCTTGCGCGGCAGCTCGTGGCCTTCGGCGGCGAGATCCTCGAGCACCTGCGCCGAGGTCGACCACTGGCCGGTCTTGGTCTTGGTGCCGCCGGGCAGGCCCATGCGGCCGAACAGGATGTCGCCGAGCTGCTTGGGCGATCCGATGTTGAAGCGCTCGCCGGCAAGCGTGTTGATCTCGTCTTCAAGCCGCGCGGCACCCTGGGCGAGCTCGCCCGACAGCCGCGACAGGATCTGCCTGTCGACCGAGATGCCGCGCTGCTCCATCTCGGCCAACACCGGCACCAGCGGGCGCTCCAGCCGCTCGTAGACCGAGGTCAGCCCCTTGGCGGCGAGGCGTGGCTTCAGCACGCGCCACAAGCGCAGTGTCACGTCGGCATCCTCGGCGGCATAGGCGGTCGCCTTGTCGATGTCGACCTGGTCGAAGCCGACGAAGTTCTTTCCCGAGCCGGCGATGTCCTTGAAGGCGATCGGCGTGTGGCCGAGCCATTTTTCCGACAGCGGGTCCATGCCGTGGCCGCCATTGGTGCCGCCGTCGAGCACGTAGGACAACAGCATCGTGTCGTCGAACGGACTGATGTCGACGCCGTGGCGGTTCATCACCACCAGGTCGTATTTCAGGTTCTGCGCGATCTTCAGCACCGAACCGTCTTCGAGTAGCGGCTTGAGGGTGGCTAGGGCGTCGCGCACCGGAATCTGGTTCTCGACCAGGCCACCGCCGAGCAGGTCGCCGCGTCCGCTCTTATGGGCAAGCGGCACATAGGCGGCGCGTCCCGGTGCGGTGGCGAAAGAAATGCCGACGAGCTCGGCCTGCATCGGATCGAGCGAGCTGGTCTCGGTGTCGAATGCCATGACGCCGGCCTCGGTCGCTTCAGCCACCCAGGCCTTCAGTGTCGCGAGGTCACGGATCGTGACATAGGCGGCGTGGTCGAATTTTTCCGAGACTGCGGTTGCAGCGATCTTGTTGGCGAGGTCGGTAGGCGTGTCGAGCGCGGTGCCGCCGTCGGCAGGGGCGGACGGGGGCACTGCGACAGAGATGCTGCCGCCGTTCGCACGCGCGGCGGGACCTGCGGCGGGTGCCGCTGCAGGTGTTGCGCCCGCTCCGACGTCCGGTCCATGCGCGTCGGCGCCCCATTGCACTGATACCGGCACGGCCTCGATCTCGCCCGCCTCGGTGCCCGTGGCCTCAGCGACGCGGCGCGTCAGCGACGTGAATTCCATCGTCTTGAGGAAGCCGATCAGCTTCGGCCCGTTGGGCGGCTGCAGCACGAAATCTTCGAGCCCGTCGGTCACCGGCACATCGATCTTGAGCCGCACCAGCTCGCGCGAAATGCGCGCCTTTTCGGTGTTGTCGATGATCGACTGGCGGCGCTTGTCTTGCTTGATCTCGGAGGCGCGGGCGAGAAGCGTGTCGAGGTCGCCGAACTGTTCGAGCAATTGTGCTGCCGTCTTTGGGCCGATGCCGGGAACGCCCGGCACGTTGTCGACCGAGTCGCCGGTCAGCGCCTGCAGGTCGATCATCTTCTCCGGTGGCACGCCCCACTTCTCGATGACCTCGGGAATGTTGATCTGCCGATCCTTCATCGGGTCGTACATCGACACGCTGGGACCGACGAGCTGCATCAGGTCCTTGTCGGAGGAGACGATGGTGGTGTCGCCGCCTGCCTCGCAGGCGAGCCTGGCGTAGGTTGCGATCAGGTCGTCGGCCTCGAAGCCCTCCATCTCGATGCAGGGCAGCTCGAAAGCTTTTGTCGCCTGGCGGATCAGGCCGAATTGCGGGATCAGGTCTTCCGGCGGCGCCGAGCGGTTGGCCTTGTATTCAGGATAGAGCTCGTTGCGGAAGGTCTTGGACGAATAGTCGAAGATGACGGCGAAATGGGTCGGCACCACGCCAGCTTCGGTGTTGCGCGCGTCGAGCATCAGCTTCCACAACATGTTGCAGAAACCAGACACCGCGCCGACCGGCAGGCCGTCTGACTTGCGGGTCAGCGGCGGCAGCGCGTGATAGGCGCGGAAGATGTAGCCGGAGCCGTCGACTAGGAAGAGATGATCGCCTTTTTTCATGGCGATACGGGTAGCTTGGCACAGCGCGGCTGTCCATGGTCAAGCGGGCTTTGCCGCCGTCTACTGACAAGTCGTTGACACCATCTGTTGCGGGTCGTCACGTCGACACCGACAAGGTGGCGGCTGACGCGCTGCGACCGGCAACATTCAAGCGCCGGAGGGCGATCTTGGCGCCTCTTATTGCGGCGCAAAACGCTTTGAGATGGTCTCGGCGCTCTCGCTATAGTCGGTAAAGCCAATGCCTCCGTAATAAGCCTGGCCGCCGGTGTTTTCTTTGCGGATGGTTGCGTCGATGAAGCTGACACCCGCATTTTTCGCAGCTTCCACCGTGTTGGCGAACAACGCCCTTCCGGCGCCCCGCTTGTGCGCGTGCGGATCGACGAAGGTTGCGATGACGCCCCAGTCGGGGGGCAGCCGATCGCCCGGCCAGTCGGGGTCGGACCAGTCGAGCGACTGGAACCCCAGCACCTGCTCGCCCTCCAGCGCCACGAAGCAGCTGATTCCGAGTTTCGGCGAGATGAAGTAGTCGATGATGCGCTGGTCATCGAACTTCTCGCGATGCGCCGTGGTTCCGCCGATGTCGATGATTTCGTTCAGGATTCGGGCCATGGCGCTGGCGTCTTGAGGCAGGGCGGCTCGGACATGCACGGGCATGGGCTGTTCATTCCGGAGTTGGATTGGCTGATTTGCCCAAGTTAGGCGGCCAGCATCCTTGTGCAAAGGGGCGCGGCCTCGGCAACTGACATTCACCGCCAGCCCAGACCGTGTCCATGTCAGGAGGCTGGCATCGCCATGTCGTCGGACTGGCCATGGGCGGCCTGGCGCTGCTTGATCTTGTGCCCGATCGCGACGATAGCCGCGATCGCCGGCTGGAACTCGGTGCCGAGGTCGGTCAGCCCGTATTCCACCGAGGGCGGCGACGTCGGCATCACGCGGCGCCACAAAACGCCTTTCGCCTCGAGATCGCGCAGCCGTCCGGTCAGCACCTTTGCCGAAATAGCTGGGATGTCGTGGCGCAGCTCGCCGAAGCGGCGCGGGCCGGCGCTGAGGTACCAGATGATGTTGGGTGTCCAGGCGCCGCCGAGCAGCGACATGCATTCGCTGAGCGGACAGGCCTCGGGCGGCTCGGGAGCGCGGTTTCTGGGAAGTTTCAGCGCCATGGCTCGAGCACCTCAGGAATCGTCGGGTTACTGCGGCGAAACTGCCGTTACCGCCTGGATACCCGAAAATAGAGATCACCTCAAGTTACCTGGTTTCCAGAGGTAACTTTTATCTGTTAGCCCTTCGCCTGCAAACATGACCTTAACGTTTCAGGCGCAAGGAAACCTCACTTGAAGCTCTATTACACACCCGGATTCTGCTCGCTTTCACCGCACATCGTGCTGCACGAACTGGGCGGGCAGTTCGACGTCGAGCGTGTCGACGTCGAGACCAAGACGACCGAAACTGGGGCGGATTTCCGCGCCATCAACCCCAAGGGCTATGTGCCGGCGCTTCGGCTCGGCGATGGCGAGGTGCTGACTGAGGGCGCAGCGATTGTCCAGTATCTCGCCGACAGCAACGGCGCGCGGCGCCTGGCGCCGGAACCGGGCACGCTTGCCCGTGCGAGGCTGCAGGAGCAGCTGAACTTCATCGCATCCGAACTGCACAAGGCATTCGGGCCGCTGTTTCACGGAGCCACCGGCGAAGCCAAGGACGCGGCGGAAGCGAATGTCGGCAATCGCCTCGACCATATGGAAAGGCAGTTCGCCGATGGCCGTGCCTACCTGCTCGGCGACCATTTCTCGGTTGCCGATGCCTATCTGTTTGTGGTCGCCAGATGGACCGGCCCAACAGGGATCGGCCTTGCACGCTGGCCACGCCTGTCGGCCTTCGTCGAGCGCGTGCATCAGCGCCCGTCCGTCGTTGCCGCGATGGCCGCCGAGGGCCTGGCATGACCGCCGCCGACCACGCCACGGCCTATGCCGAAGTCGCCGATGCGCTCACGGATTATTTTGACGGGCTCTATTTCAGCGACACCAAGCGGCTGACGAGGATTTTCCACCCACAGGCGATCTACGCCTGCGCGACGGAAGGCGAGCTGCTGCGGCTGACCATGGACGAGTATTTCCCCATCGTCGACAAGCGGCCGTCGCCGGCGACCCGGTCGGAGGTGCGCACCGATCGCATCGTGTCGATCGAGTTCGCCGGTCCGGTGACGGCCTTCGCCAAGCTCAACTGCGCCATCGGGCGCAAGCATTTCACCGACTTCCTGACGTTGGTGAAGCTCGATGGCCGCTGGCAGATCATGTCAAAGGTTTTTCACTTCGACCTGCAGTCGTAGTGAGCCGCCGGGAACGGGAGCAGAAGAATGCCCTACGTCAATATCAAGATTACCCGTGAAGGCGTGACGCCGGAGCAGAAAGCCGCCCTGATCAAGGGCACAACCGATCTTCTCGTCGACGTTCTCGACAAGGATCCGACGACGACGTTCGTGGTAATAAATGAAGTCGATTTGGAGGATTGGGGCGTCGGCGGAATGCCTGTCGAACAGTACCGTCGCGCGCGCGGCAAGGGCTGAGCAGGGCTGCGGTCCGATCACGCGCATGTTACAAAAGTGTAATCTTCGTGCCCTTGAATCGCCACGTTCAAAGGAACAAATGTAGGGCATCGGCAGTTTTTGCCGAAGTCCGGTCTCAGGCCCGTCCCCCGCCTATCCGGACCCTGCGGCAGCCTCATCCCCCTCTCCGGGCTGCCGCACCGTTTAAGAATGTGCCGCCGTGGCTCCCCCCTCCACCACGGCGGCACTTTTTTGTCCGCTTGCCCGAGAGCTTCGTCAGCGTCCGCCGCTGGCCCAATCCTGCCGCCTTTTCGTTTTCACATCGGCCCACTAGGTTGCGCGCCAGAAGAATCGAAAGGCTCCCCCAATGTCCGCTGTCGCACCCGTTCTCGATCGCCTCGACAAAAATCTTGACCAGAGCCTGGAGCGCCTGTTCGAGTTGCTCCGCCTCAAGTCGATCTCCACCGATCCGGCCTTTGCAGGTGACTGCCGCAAGGCCGCCGAATGGCTGGTCGCCGACCTCAAGACCATCGGCTTCGACGCCAGCGTGCGCGACACTCCGGGCCACCCGATGGTCGTCGCCCATCATGTTGGCCCCGAAGGCTCGCCGCACGTGCTGTTCTACGGCCATTACGACGTCCAGCCGGTCGACCCGCTGAATCTCTGGGAAGACGATCCCTTCGATCCCAAGATCAAGGAGATCGCCGGCGGCATCAAGGTCATCACCGGACGCGGCTCGTCCGACGACAAAGGTCAGCTCATGCTGTTCGTCGAGGCCTGCCGCGCCTGGAAGGAAGTGCATGGCGGCATGCCGTGCCGGATCACGCTTTTGTTCGAAGGCGAGGAGGAGTCAGGTTCGCCGTCGCTCAAGCCGTTCCTCGAAGCCAACGCCGAGGAGCTGAAGGCCGATTTCGCCATGGTCTGCGACACCGGCATGTGGGATCGCGAGACGCCTGCGATCTGCGTCGGCCTGCGCGGCCTCGTCGGCGAGGAGGTCATCGTCAAGGCTGCCGACCGCGACCTGCATTCGGGCGAATATGGCGGTGCGGCCGCCAACCCGGTGCGCATCCTCGCCAAGGTGCTGGCGGCCATCCATGACGACAATGGCAGCGTCACCATCCCCGGTTTCTATGACGGCGTCGAGGAGACGCCCTCGCAGGTGCTGAAGTCGTGGGAAACGCTTGGTGAAACGGCGGAGAACTTCCTCGGCGAGATCGGCCTGTCGATCCCCTCGGGCGAAAAGGGCCGGTCGATCCTCGAGCTGGTCTGGGCCCGCCCGACCGCCGAGTTCAACGGCATATCAGGCGGCTACACCGGCAAGGGCTTCAAGACGGTCATCGCCGCCGAGGCTTCGGCCAAGGTGTCGTTCCGCCTCGTGCACAAGCAGAACCCGGACAAGATCCGTGCTGCATTCCGCGACTTCGTCAAGGCGCGCATCCCTGCCGACTGCAGCGTCGAGTTCCACGAGCATGGCGCCGGACCGGCCATCCAGCTGTCCTATGACTCGCCATTCCTGGCCAAGGCCAAGGACGCGCTGTCGGACGAATGGCCGAAGCCGGCGGTCATGATCGCCATGGGCGGCTCGATCCCGATCGTCGGCGACTTCCAGACCTTCCTCGGCATGGAATCTCTGCTGGTCGGCTTCGCTTTGCCAGACGACCGTATCCACTCGCCGAACGAGAAATACGACTTGGCCTCGTTCCACAAGGGCCAGCGCTCCTGGGCGCGCATTCTCGAGGCATTGACGCGCAAGTGAGCTAGAAACCGAGGTTTCTATTGATTTTTCCTCCGATCGCGGCAACTGAGTTGCCAAGCCGCGATCGGAGACACGCATGACCATCCGCTTTCACAAGCACGACCTTCCCGACCTCCAGCATTACGACGTCGATGCCGTTGCCATCGACACCGAGACGCTGGGTCTGAACCCGCATCGCGACCGCCTCTGCGTCGTCCAGATTTCGCCGGGCGATGGCACCGCCGACGTCATCCAGATCGCGCCGGGCCAGAAGAAGGCGCCGAACCTCACCGCGCTTCTGAAGAACCGCAAGGTGACCAAGCTGTTCCATTTCGGCCGCTTCGACATCGCCGTGCTCTACAACGCCTTCGGCGTGATGGCGGAGCCGGTGTTCTGCACCAAGATCGCCTCGCGCTTGGTCCGCACCTACACCGACCGCCACGGCCTGAAGGACATCTGCAACGAGCTTTTGGGCGTGTCGCTGTCCAAGCAGCAGCAGTCGTCAGACTGGGCGGCAGAGACGCTGTCGCCGGAGCAGCTCGAATACGCCGCCTCCGATGTGCTCTACCTGCACCGGCTGCGCGACGTGCTCGCCGCCAGGCTGGAACGCGATGGCCGCAGCAGGGAAGCCGAGGCCTGCTTCCGCTTCCTGCCCACCCGCGCCAAACTCGACCTGATGGGCTGGGACGAAGAAGACATCTTCGCCCATAGCTGAGTTCTAAGGTCCTGATATGGTGAAGCTCCAGCCTGGTGGTCGTTGCAGGCGGCCGGGCTGGCGAATTGCCTGTGATGCTCCTCGAGGGAACAACAGCCTGCCTGAGCCGTTTGGAGTGCGTACCAGATGAAAGGACGCATCCGAATGGCTTCCACCCGCGAAGAAATCCAGGCCGACCTCGAAGAACAGGTTTCCCAGCTGACCAAGCAGGTCGCGTCGCTGACCAAGGCGATGTCCAAGCGCGGCTCCGCAGCCCTTGCTGACAGCCGTGAAAGCGCTTCCGAGCTTTACGAAGGTTTGTACGACCGCTTCACCGATGCCTTGCCGGCGATGCGCAAGCAGGCGCGCGTGGCGCAGAAAACCGCCCAGGACAATCCGATGACGACGGCGCTAGTCGGTGTCGCGGTCTTCGGCCTTGTCGCTGCCCTGCTCAGCCGTCGCTGACTTTTGCCGCCGCGTGGCTTTACCGGGCCGCGCGGTCGTCTATCGTTGGCCAGCAATCCGCCAGCAGCAATCCGAGAGACCCAGATGAGCGCCAAACTGCCGATCGCTTCCGCACCTACCGATGGCTCCAAGGTTACGGTCTACTGGACCGACCGCGACGGCCAGGAAAATGAATCGGTTGCGCAGTACCGGTCGCTGGACCGCCTGAAGGCATCAGGCGGGCAATGGGACGACAGCGACACCGGCTGGTGGGCCTATGTCGACAGCGACACCCAGAAACGCATCAGCCCGCACTCCTGGGCCAAATCAGGCGGCAGCGACGAAGACGACGAATAGGCGTATGATCGGTTCTGCCAGCCAGGGAGCATAGCCATGGCCGAAAAAACCGATCGCAAGGAACATGAGTTCATGGTGGCGGCCGTGGAGGCTGCCAAGGACGACACGCTGGACGGCGTCGCCGTGACGCTCGTCGATGCCCGCGGCGGCCGTGTCCGCCTGCACATGGCCACAGACATCGCCGAGATGCTGCGCGAGCGGGTCTCAGCTGCCCTCAACAAGACGACCGGACCATAGAAGCGGCAGCCACTGCCGCCGACCTCCAAGCTGCTTCCGATGCAGGTCCAACGCCACGTTGGGGGTCATCATCTTGGCGCCGACGCCCTGTCCTGCTACCGATTAGAGGCAGCGTAAAAAATCTCAAATCTCTTTTGAACCATTTCGCCCTTGGCTGCGACCCAGTCTCGTGAGGTGGGAAAATTCATTTCAAAGGAGAGAACCATGAGTGTATTCCGCAACATCATTCTGGCCGTCGTCGCCGCTTCGGCGGTGACCGCGTGCCAGTCGACAGAGATCCGCCGCTGCGAATGGAAGCCGAAGGATCCGCGTTATCTGCAGAGCAGCAATTGCTGCGACAAGAACGATCCCTCGAGCCCCTGCTACAAGGGCAGCGACCGCCCCGACAAGCCGAACGATCCGCGTCCTGACCCGATCCCGCAGTGACATGGACCGACCGCCAAACCGCCGCCCGCAAGGACGGCGGTTTCGCTGTTTCGGTCACCCCTATCCACAGCGCGGCCGTTGCGCCTTGCCCACAGGGCGGCAGCTCCGGTTGTTTAAGGCCTCCTTAAATCGCCGCATTTACTGTCCAACCGGAACGCCATTGGCATGGGGGCCGGACAAACAGGTATGGCGAACCGGAACGACAGACGCATCGAGCCCAGCTTCGATGGACCGCGCAATGATGCGGAGGACGACGTCTTTTCGGTGCGCGAGGAGGACCGCGTCGTGCCCAGCCGCCGCAAGCAGCCCGCCAAGCGCAAGTCGTCCAAGGGCCGCGCGCCTGAACGCGGCCGCAGCCGCTCGCGCAAGCCCAAGCGCGGCCTGTTCGGCATCTTCGGTCGCTTGGTCTACTGGTGCTTCGTTCTTGCCATCTGGGGCGGCATCGCCGCTGCCGGCATCGTCGTCTACTACGGCGCCAAGATGCCCAGCGCCACCACCTGGGCCATTCCCGACCGTTCGCCCAACATCAAGATCGTCGGCGTCGACGGCCAGCTCGTCGCCAATCGCGGCATGACCGGCGGCGAGGCTGTCGGCCTGCATCAGATGTCGCCCTACATTCCGCAAGCCGTGATCGCGATCGAGGACAAGCGCTTCTATTCGCATTTCGGCTTCGACCCGATTGGCCTGGCGCGGGCCGTGTCGACGCGGTTCCTCAATGGCCGCTTTACCCAGGGCGGCTCGACGCTGACCCAGCAGCTGGCCAAGAACCTGTTCCTGAAGCCCGACCGCACGTTGGAGCGCAAGGTCCAGGAAGTGCTCCTGGCAATGTGGTTGGAGCAGAAGCACACCAAGGACCAGATCCTTGAGATGTATCTCAACCGGGTGTTTTTCGGCTCCGGTTCTTATGGCGTGGAGGCCGCCTCGCGGCGCTATTTCGGCAAGTCCTCGCGCGACGTGACATTGGCCGAGGCGGCACTTCTGGCCGGCCTGCTCAAGGCGCCGTCGCGGCTGTCGCCGGCACGCGATCCCAAGGCCGCGGGCGACCGCGCCCAACTGGTCCTTGCCGCCATGCGCGACCAGGGCATGATCGGCGACAAGGAACTGGCCAACGCAATGAATGCGCCGGCGACCCGTGTCGCCTCGTTCTGGACCGGTTCGGAAAACTACGTCGCCGACCGCGTCATGCAGGAGTTGCCCGAGCTCATCGGCGAAGTGCAGTCGGACATCGTCGTCGACACGACAGTCGACATGACGCTGCAGGAGATTGCCGAGAAATCGATCCGGCGGCTCGTCGACGAGAACGGCCAGAAGCTGAATGTCAGCCAGGGCGCGCTGGTGTCGATCGACAATACCGGCGCCGTGCGCGCCATGGTCGGCGGCTACGACTATGCCACCAGCCAGTTCGACCGCGCTTCCGAAGCGCGGCGCCAGCCGGGCTCGGCGTTCAAGCCCTTCGTCTATATGGCAGCACTCGAGCAGGGCCGCACCCCCGACAGCATGCGCAACGACGCGCCGATCAAGATCGGCAAGTGGACGCCGGAAAACTACAACGGCAAATATTATGGCCGGGTGACGCTGAAGACGGCCCTGGCGAAGTCGCTGAATTCGGTGGCGGCACAGCTCGCCATGGAAGTCGGGCCCAACGCTGTCGTCGAGGCAGCCCATCGCATGGGCATCGAATCCGAGTTGCAGCCCAACGTATCGATCTCGCTCGGCACATCCGAGGTAACCCCGCTCGAGCTGACCGCTGCCTACGTGCCTTTCGCCAATGGCGGCTACCGGCCCGAAGTCCACATCATCCGCCGTGTCACCACCACCGACGGCAAGGTGCTCTACGAGAACACGGCTGGAGGCGGGCCGCGGGTGATCAGTCCCGAGGTCGTCGGCATGATGAACGCGATGATGACCGGCGCGGTCGAGGAGGGTACGGCCAAGAAGGCTGCCTTTGCCTGGCCGGCAGCCGGCAAGACAGGCACAAGCCAGAACTCGCGCGATGCCTGGTTCGTCGGCTTCACTGCCAACCTGACCACCGGTGTGTGGTTCGGCAATGACGACGGCAAACCGATGAAGAAGGTCACCGGCGGCGCACTGCCGGCGCTGGCCTGGCACGAATTCATGGTTGCAGCCCACGAAGGCGTGCCGGTGGCGGCGCTTCCGGGCTCGTGGACACCGGGCAGCGGGGCACCTGACGTCGCCGTTGACGACCAGCCGGCCCAGCAAATGGATGAAAACACCTTCCCGCCAGCGCCGAAGCCGGCAAAGCAGCAGGTCGGCGCCGTCAACGTCCGGCAGGACCAACCCACCGCCTCGATCGGCCGACCCGTGCCGCCCGCAGATGTCGGCGGCCGCCGCCCGGTTCCTCCCGGCGAAGTCGGCGGTCCGACCCAGCGCCGCGAAACCTCCATCCTCGACGTGCTGTTGGGCAATTAGCCTCGACAGCGTCTGACACTGCCGATCAGCGTCTGCCAGCCGCCTGACGTCGGCTGTCGTTAACGCAAACACCGGATGTTGATTTGTAGCAGTCAACTCGCGTGATATTGCCTTGGTCTTGCTGAAGTCTGGCGGAGCTTGGGCAAATGACTTTCGTTGCATGGGCGGTGCGGAATATTCCGGTCGGGCTCGGCTTGTGCATTGGCGCTTTGCTTGCCGGCCTGTCCCAGGCCAATGCCGATGCCTGCAGTGTCCTTCGCGCCCAGCTTGGCGGCGGCAATGCGGCCCCCGCGCATCTGACCCGGCAACTCCAGGCGATCAAGGCACTCGAGCGGCAGCGGCAGTGCAGCGGCCGCAGCAGCGGCGGATTCTTCGATCCCTGCCGCGACCTTGCCGGCCGCCGTGCGGGCGTCGAGCGTGAAATTCAAAGTGCGTCTGGCCGAGGCAACAGCGCAATGATCAGGGCCCGCCTGTCGGCATTGGGCTGCACCCAGATGGCGGCGCGACAGGACCGCCGCAAGTCGGACAGGCCCTTGTCTTTCACCGGACAGGCGATGCTCTACTGCGTGCGGCTCAAGGACGGGTACTATTTCCCGGCGCCGAATGCTCAGTTCGTCAATGCCGGCCATTACGACAACACGCTCGATCGCTGCCGCTACATCTGCAACGACAAGGCGATGGACGTCTATGAACTCGACGACATCGGGCGCGAAACAGAGGAGATGGCTTCGGTCAAGACACGTCAGTCCTACAAGGACTTGCCGTCGGCCTTCGCCTATCGCGACACGGCAGATTTCCAGGGCTGCGACCTGCCGCGCTACTATCGCCGCGCCGACGAAATGCGGGCACGGACGGTGACGCCGAAGAACATGGAGGCAGCGGTGATCCCACTGCCCCAGGCCAAGCCCGAACTGCTCGATGGCACAGTTACCGCCTATGTGCCGGAAACGACCGAAACCAGGCCGGCGGCGCTCCGCAAGGTCCGCGTCGTCGGGACACCGTTCCTGCCGAACTAGGCCGGTTTGTCTTCCGCCCGGCGCTGCTCCGCGGCAGGGACGCAGCGCTGCCGGTGTTGCGCGAATGTGTCAGTCTCGCCAAAACCCGCCAGAGTTGTGTGCGATTGCAGGCACCTGCACCTTTCCGTTAGGTAATTTAGCGATATGAGATGTCCCATCGCATTTCTGTTGAGGGGCTATCCATGAAGAAACTGCTCGCTGCCGCCGGGCTTGCCGTGCTCGCGACGCCGGCCTTTGCCGCCGATCCGACGCAACCGGTCGAGGAAACCGTCCGCCAGGTCTCCGGCTACGGCCAGATCTATGGCGGCGGGCTGTGGATCAGCGAATTCTCCGACGAGACCCTGTGGGCAGCCGGTGGCGCGGCGCGCATCAACGTGCCGTTTGCCGAGCGCTGGAACGCCCAGGGCGACTTCACCGTCGATGCCGTCGGCCAGGACGGCAACAGCCTGCACGGCGTTGGTGGTGCGGCGCACATCTTCTGGCGCGACCCGGCTTCCTACGCTTTCGGCGGCTTCGTCCAGGCCAGCACCTACGGATTTTCAGGCGGCTCGGATGAGGACCTCTGGAGCTGGAAGGTGGGCCCCGAGGCCCAGGCCTATTTCGGCAACGTGACGCTTTATGCGCAGGCCTATTACGGTGCCCTCGAATCCGACTTCCTGCCTTTTGACGTCGATCTCATGGGCATTCGCGGCGTCGTGCGCTATTTCGCCCAGGACAATCTGCGTTTCGACGGCGAGCTCGGCTTCCATCGCGCCAACCTGAGCCAGGGTGGCCTGGAGGCCGATTTCGACACCATCGCCGCAGCATTGCAGGCGACCTACCGCTTTGACGGCACGCCCTGGTCGGTGTTCGGCCGCTACCAGTACGAGAACATCTCGATCTCGCAAGGTTTCGGCGAGGCAAGCTTCGACTCGCACAAGGTGATGGTCGGCCTGCGCGCCAGCTTCGGCAGCAGCACGCTGATCGACGAAGATCGCAATGGCGCGACGATGGACACCTATCAGCCCAACTTCGTCATGCCGTTCCCCTTCCTCTGAGGAAGGCTGCGGGCTTTGCCCGCGCGCCAATGAAAAAGGCCGCGCTGATGCGCGGCCTTCAGACTGCTGACAAACCCCTGGCGAGAGTTGGGGGTTTGTGATTCAGTGGGTGATGTTGAAGCGAGCCGGCCCTGAACAAACCGCACTTGAGATCGTCACGCTCGATCAACTGGTTCCAGTTGATCACCTTCTGCGCAAGATCGATGGTGTTATCGATTTCTCGTTCATCCACGATCTGACAGCGCCGCTTTACTGCGCCGACAATGGTCGCCCGCCACTTGATCCGACCTTGATGTTCAAGGCGCTGTTCATCGGCTACCTGTTCGGGGTGCGCTCGGAGCGGCAATTGGTGCGAGAGATCGAGGTCAATGTCGCCTACCGGTGGTTCCTGCGGCTGAAGCTGACGGACAAGGTGTTCGACGCCTCGACATTGTCGCAGAACCGACGCCGGCGCTACCAGGACGAGACGATCGCGCAGGCGATCTTCGACCGCATTGTCGAGCAGGCGATCGGGGCAGGCTTGGTCGACGGCACGGTGCTCTACACCGACAGCACGCACCTGAAGGCCAATGCCAACAAGGGCAAGTACGACCTTGCCATGGTCGCCAAGTCGCGTGCCGACTACTGGGGCGAGCTCGACCGGGCGATCGATGCCGAACGGGCGTTGCACGGCCAGAAGGCGCTGAAGGAGCAGGAGCGGCAGCCTGCGGTGAAAGAGACGAAGGTCTCGCGCACCGATCCTGAGGCTGGCTATATGGTGCGCGAGGGCAAGCCGAAGGGCTTCTTTTATCTCGATCACCGCACGGTGGATGGCGGCTTCGGCATCATCACCGACACGTTTGCCACGCCGGCCAACGTGCATGACTCGATCGTCTATCTCGACCGGCTCGACCGCCAGGTGGAGCGTTTCGGCTTCGACGTCACGGCGGCGGGGCTGGATGCCGGCTATGCCACGCCAGGCATCGCCAAGGGCCTGGAGGACAGGAACATCCACGGTGTCGTCGGCTATCGCAACCCGACCCGGCCAAAGCCTGGCAAGATGAGGAAGGGCGCTTTCGTCCATGAGCCGGACCTTGACGGCTATCGTTGCCCGCAGGGCCAGTTGCTCACTTACGCCACCACCGATCGCGGCGGTTATCGCCACTACAGGAGCGACCCGACGATCTGCCGCAACTGTCCGCTGCTGGCGTCTTGCACATCAAACGCCAAGGCCGAGCGCACCATCACGCGCCATGTCTGGCAGGATGTCCGCGAGCGGGTCGATGCCAACCGCTTAACCGCATGGGGCAAGGCGATCTATCGACGCCGCAAGGAGACGGTCGAGCGATCCTTCGCCGATGCCAAGCAGCTCTTCGGCCATCGCTATGCCCGCTTCCGAGGGCGAACACGCGTCGCCTGCCAGTGCCTGATCGCAGCCGCCGCCCAGAACATGAAAAAGATCGCAATCAGCCTCTGGCCAAAGCCAAAACCAAGCCTCGCATGAGGCCAAAGCCGGCTCGCAACGGCCTTGGCATCTGCTCCCCGAAATCAATCCAAAAGCTCAATCAACCCACAAAACAAAACCCCGCCGAAATTCGACGGGGTTCGTCAGCAGTCTGAAGGCCGCGCTGATGCGCGGCCTTTTTGCTTTGGTGGGCTTTGCTTCGGCCGGCTCAGGCCGCCGCCGGCGGGGCGTCGGGTTCTGGATCGTTGGCCGGCGGTTTGCCCGAACCTTCCAGTACCTGTTCGACGATGCCGCGGGCGATCTCGCGCTCGCCCATGATCACCTTGTCGGCGCCGAGCCCGGTCAGGTGCTCGACCTCGGCGTCGGAATGGGCACGAGCGATGATCAGCATGCCGGGGTTGGCGGCCTTGGCCTTGAGCACGATCTGGCCGGCCTCGAAGGCATTGGGGATGGCCAGGATCAGACGCGTGGCGCCGGCGGCATTGGCCGCGCCGAACACCTCGCCCTTGACCGCGTTGCCGGCGACAGTCTCGACGCCGTCTGCCATCAGCCTGGCGATGGTCTTGTCCGAGTCCTCGATGACCAGGAAGGGCAGGCCGGCGTCCTTGAGCGACTGGCCGACCAGCGAGCCGACGCGGCCGTAGCCGATCAGGATGGTGTGGTCGGTGAGTTTTGTCGGCGGCGGCGTGTCGTCGTCGACCTTGGCCGATGCCACTGGCGTGGTGGTGGCGACTTCGCCGGGCTCGGTGGCCGGGCCGATCGGCACGGCTTCGACTGTTTCCGGCACCTTGCCCGAGCGCTTTTCCAGCCACGGCTTCAACCGCGCGACGCCGGCAAATACCACCGGGTTGAGTACGATCGACAGGATGGCGCCCGCAAGGATCAGGTCACGGCCTTTTTCGGGCAATAGGCCTAACCCCACGCCGAGCTCGGCCAAAATGAACGAGAACTCGCCGATCTGCGCGAGGCTGGCCGAGATGATCAGCGCTGTCGCCACCGGATAGCCGAAGGCAATCACGATCAGGAAGGCGGCGACCGACTTGCCGATGATGATGATGAACAGCGTGGCAAGGATCGGCCAGGTGTTGCTGAGCAGGCTGGTCGGGTCGAACAGCATGCCGACCGAAACGAAGAACAGTACCGAAAACGCGTCGCGCAGCGGCAGCGTTTCCTCCGCCGCCTGATGGCTGAGCTCGGATTCGCTCATGATCATGCCGGCGAAGAAGGCGCCCAGCGCCAGCGAGACGCCGAACAGCTTGGCGGCACCGAAGGCGACGCCGAGCGCGATCGCCAGCACCGACAGGCGGAACAGTTCGCGCGAGCCGGTGTGGGCGACGTAGTGCAGAACCCACGGGATGACCCGGCGGCCGACGACCATCATGACCACGACGAAGGCCGCGACCTTGGCCAACGTCAGGCCGATGACGCCCCAGACGCCGAAATCGAAGCGCAGGGCAAGGATGTTGGGAGTCTCGGTCGTCTGAGCTTCGCCGCCGAGTACGCCGGCAAGCGCGGGCAGCAGCACCAGCGCCAGCACCATCGCCAGATCTTCGACGATCAGCCAGCCGACGGCGATGCGGCCGCGTTCGGTCTCGATCATCCGCCGCTCCTGCAGCGCGCGCAAAAGCACGACGGTAGAGGCGACCGAAAGCGCCAGGCCGAAGACGAGGCCGGCGCCAAGCGACCAGCCGAGCATCCAGGCAAGGCCTGCGCCAAGCGCCGTGGCAAAGGCAATCTGGACGATTGCGCCGGGCACCGCAATGGCGCGGACGGAGAGCAGGTCCTTGAGCGAGAAATGCAGGCCAACGCCGAACATCAGCAGGATGACGCCGATCTCGGCGAGCTCAAGCGCCAGCTCCTGGTCGGCGACGAAGCCGGGCGTGTTCGGCCCGACCAGCACGCCGGCGATCAGATAGCCGACGAGCGGCGGAACCTTGAAGCGATTGGCGAGCGCGCCGAAGATGAATGCCAGCCCCAGACCGGCGACGATGGTTGCGATGAGGGGCGTGTCATGCGGCATTGTCCCGGCGGCACCTTTCGAAAATGAGCATTGTTTTGGGATGCAGCGGCGAAATCCGCTGCATTTCCAATATGGTGGACGCAGGCGCGCATGCGCAACCCTAAGCGGCCAAGAAACTTGGCCGATATCAAGAAAAGTGCCGGCAATCGCTGCCGGCACGCAAGGACTGGAGTTCTGAACGACAGCGGGGATCAGGCCGCCATCAGGATGGTCTCGATGTCGCTGACGCTGTGATTGGTCAGCGTCTTGGCGATCTCCGCCGCAACGCGCACGTCGACCTCCTTGTGCAGCTTCTTGCGCAACTCGCCGAGCACCAGCGGCGGTGCCACCAAGATGATCTCGCGGAAATCGCCGGCATGGGCAAATGTGTACAGCCGGGCAGCGATCTCGTCGGCGAAGCGCTCCTTGGCGATACGGTGCCAGTCGGTGTCGTCGACTGCGCTGCGGTGGATCGAGGGCCCGTCGCTGGAGCGGCCGGGACGATCGCTGCCCTGTT
Organism: Aminobacter sp. SR38; assembly: GCF_014843375.1. Lineage (NCBI taxonomy): Bacteria > Pseudomonadati > Pseudomonadota > Alphaproteobacteria > Hyphomicrobiales > Phyllobacteriaceae > Aminobacter > Aminobacter sp. SR38. The sequence goes on along the minus strand of NZ_CP062112.1, from coordinate 2,507,265 downwards.
CGCGCGTCGGCGGGTTGTCCTGCTCCATCTCGCGCACGACCTCGAGGTTGGGGTATTTGGTGTCGCCCCGGTTCTTCAGGAACAGCGCCTTTTCGCCATCCGCTACCAGCACCCAGATACCGTGCTTCAGTTTGAGCTGGGTCATGTCGTGCTCCTTCTGCTGTCAGCCCCTTTTGCGGAACGTCGACGGTTGATGGATGTTCCGGACAAGTGGCAAATCGAGGAATGAGCTCCGTCACGCTTAATTCTACTAACTTAGTAGAAATTAGGAAAAACGCATCCGGGCGGCTTTTCGGTTCGGTACCGCGTCTCGGCACAAGTGGGGCATCGCCAACCCTTGTAACTCCGGCGATTTCAAGGGCTGCGGGCGGTCAGCCTGACATTTGCGGGCATTGTCGCAGGCGTAGCTCGGAAACATGTGCGTCGACCAGCAGTTGGAATAATTTTCTCTTGAGGCATCAGGGCGGGCAAAAGCGATTGCCTCCCTTCTCGACGCGCGCGAGTGCATTTCTTCTGCAGCGCAGCAAGGGCGGCTAAAAATGGCAGACATTCTGGAACCCTGCGTCATGACCCCAGCTGCCGCCAAGCTCAACGCATTCCCGATCTTCCTCAAGGTCGAAGGCGAAGCCGTGGTCATCGTCGGCGGTGGCGACGAGGCGCTGGCTAAGGCCCGTTTGCTTACCCAGTCGAGCGCCGAAATCCGCATCATCGCCGACCATGTCGAGCCGCATCTGCGCGACTGGATCGCCGCCAACGGCGCGACCCGCATCCATGCGCCCTATGACGCCTCGCTGATCGAGCGCGCCGTGATGGTGTTCGCTGCGACCGGCGACGAGGCGCTCGACCGCCGCATCTCTGTCGATGCGCGTGAACTGGGCATTCCGGTCAACGCCGTCGACCGTCCCGAGCTCTGCGATTTCTTTACCCCCGCTCTGGTCAATCGTGCGCCGGTCGCCGTTGCTATCGGCACCGAAGGGGCAGGGCCTGTCCTGGCCCAGATGATCCGCGCCCGCGTCGACCGCATGCTGTCGCCGCAGCTCGGCGCACTGGCGACGCTCGGCGCCGGCTTCCGCGACGCCGTCGAGCGCCTGCTGCCCAGGGGCAATGTCCGCCGCGGCTTCTGGCGCGAATTCTTCGAAGGCGCGCCGGCGCGTGCGCTCGACAACGGCCAGCTTGCCGAGGCGCATGACGCGGCGACCGAGCTTTTGCTGCAGAAAGGCGCGATCAAGGGTCACGTTGCGCTCGTCGGCGCCGGTCCTGGCGCCGAGGATCTTCTGACGCTGCGCGCCCATCGCCTTTTGATGGAAGCCGACGTCATTGTCCATGACGCGCTGGTTCCCGAGGCGGTGATCTCGATGGGCCGTCGCGATGCCGAGCGCCTGCCGGTCGGCAAGCGCAAGGGCTGCCACTCCAAGACCCAATCCGAGATCAATGACCTGCTGGTCGATCTGGCGCAGGCCGGCAAGCGCGTCGTCCGCCTCAAGTCGGGCGACCCGCTGGTGTTCGGCCGCGCCGGCGAGGAAATGCAGGCGATGCGCGATGCCGGCGTGTCTTACGAGGTCGTGCCGGGCGTTACCTCGGCCTTCGCCGCCGCCGCCGACTTCGAGTTGCCGCTGACGCTGCGCGGCGTCACCTCCTCGATGGTGTTCACGACAGGCCACGACCTCAAGGGCGGTTCGCTGCCCGACTGGGCCAAACTCGCCATCTCAGGCGCGACGGTCGCCGTCTATATGGGCCGCTCGGTCGCCGCCGACGTCGCCGGCCGCCTGATCGACGCCGGGCTGTCGCCCGATACGGCGGTGGCCGTCGTCGAGAACGCCAGCCTGAAGAACCGCCGCCGCTTTCACGGCACGCTCGCCGACCTGCCGTCGCTCGAAACGCGCAGCGACCTCGACGGCCCGGTCATGACGATCATCGGCGATGCGGTCGCCGGCGCCAACTTTGAACTTTCCGAGCCGCTCGCGGCACATAGGCACGAACAGGCCGCCCGCGCGGCGCTCGAAGGAAGCAGGGCATGAAAATCCTTACCGCCAACAGGCTGACCGACGGCGAGGCTGTGTGGTTCGCGGCCGACGGTACCTGGGCAGAGACAATCGATGTCGCCGAGACCGTCGGCGACAAGGCCGGCGAAGCTCGCCTGGAGGCGATCGGCAAGGCCGCCTACGACAACAACGAAGTCGTTGACGTCAACCTCATCGACGTCAGCGTCGTCAACGGTGCGATCCAGCCGCTCAGGCTGCGCGAGGTCATCCGCGCCGCTGGTCCCAGCAATCGCCTCGACCTTGGCAAGCAAGCCCGGCCCGCCGCCGGCGCCGCCTGAACACAGACCGGAAGACGACCATGTACCGTTACGACGAGTTCGACCATGATTTCGTGAAGGCCCGCGTCGCCGATTTCAGCGACCAGGTCGAGCGTCGCCTTGCCGGCGAGATCACCGAGGATCAGTTCCGGCCGCTGCGCCTGATGAACGGCGTCTATCTCCAGCTGCACGCCTACATGCTGCGCATCGCCGTACCTTACGGCACGCTGAGCTCAAAGCAGATGCGCATGCTCGGCCACATCGCCCGCAAATACGACAAGGGCTACGGCCACTTCACCACGCGCCAGAACATCCAGTTCAACTGGCCCGCACTGTCGGATATTCCTGCGATCCTCGCCGACCTCGCTTCGGTCGAGATGCACGCCATCCAGACCTCGGGCAATTGCATCCGCAATGTCACGGCCGATCACTTCGCTGGTGCTGCCGCCGACGAGGCTGCCGACCCGCGTCCCTATGCCGAGATCCTGCGGCAGTGGTCGTCGGTGCATCCGGAGTTCTCGTATCTGCCGCGCAAGTTCAAAATCGCGGTGACGGGTGCCGAGCGCGACCGCGCCGCCATCCAGACCCACGACATCGGCCTGCATCTGAAGAAGAACGACAAGGGCGAGCTTGGTTTTGCCGTCTATATCGGCGGTGGCCAGGGCCGCACGCCGATGGTCGCCAAGAAGATCCGCGACTTCCTGCCGGAAGAGCACCTGTTATCTTACACCACCGCGATCCTGCGCGTGTACAATTTGCACGGCCGCCGCGACAACAAGTACAAGGCGCGTATCAAGATCCTGGTCCATGAGACCGGCGTCGATGAGATCATCCGCCAGGTCGAGCACGAGTGGCAGGCGCTGAAGGACGGCGAACTCAGGCTGCCGGAAGCCGATGTCGCCGCGATCCAGTCCTATTTTGCGCCGCCGGCGCTGACGGCTCGGCCGGGAGGCGACGAGGCCGTCAAGCTGGCTCGGCTCGATTCCAGGAGTTTTGGCGACTGGGTCGACCAGAACGTCTTCACCCACCGCAATCCCGACTACGCCGCGGTGACGATCTCGCTCAAGGGCATCGGCGAAGTGCCGGGCGACGCCACCGACAGCCAGATGGAAGCGGTGGCCGACATCGCCGAAAAGTATGGCTTCGACGAAATCCGCGTCAGCCACGAGCAGAACCTGATCCTGCCGCACGTCGCTCGCGCCGACCTCAAGGCGGTCTTTGACGCGCTGGTGGCGATCGAGCTCGCGACGTCGAACTCCAACCTGATCAGCGACATCATCGCTTGCCCGGGCCTCGACTATTGCGCCCTGGCCAACGCCCGATCGATCCCGGTGGCTCAGGAAATCTCCAGGCGTTTTGCCTCGCTGGAACGCCAGCGCGACATCGGCGAGCTGAAGCTCAAGATCTCCGGCTGCATCAATGCCTGCGGCCACCACCATGTCGGCCATATCGGTATCCTCGGCGTCGAGAAGAAGGGCGCGGAACTCTACCAGGTGACGCTCGGCGGCTCGGCCGACGAGCACACCTCGGTCGGCGAGATCATCGGCCGCGGCTTCGGCCCGGAAGAGATCACCGACGCCATCGAGACGATCGTCGAGACCTATCTCGGCATCCGCCTCGACCGTTCGGAAAAGTTCCTCGACGCCTATCGCCGTGTCGGCCCAGCGCCGTTCAAGGAGGCGCTTTATGCTAGCGAAGCCAAGGCAGCCTGACGCCGGGACCGAAGCTCAGGTTCTGGCCGAGGCTGTGGCGCTCGACGCGCTCTACGGGCATCTGTCACCCGTCGAGGTCATCGCGCGCGCCGCCACCGAGCGCTTTGCCGGCGAGATTGCGGCCGTGTCGTCCTTCGGGGCGGATTCTGCTGTGCTGCTGCACATGATCGCCGAAGTCGACCGCAAGCTGCCGGTGATCTTTCTCGACACCGGCAAGCACTTCGGCGAGACGCTCGACTATCGCGATGCACTGGCCGCCGATTTTGGCCTGACCGACATTCGCATCATCACGCCCGACGAGGCAGCACTTGCCCGCATCGATCCGACCGGCAATCTGCACCAGACGAGCACCGACGCCTGCTGCGACGTGCGCAAGGTCGAGCCGATGGCGCGCGGCGTCGAGCCTTTCCGGGCCTGGTTCACCGGCCGCAAGCGCTTCCAGGCCGCCACGCGCGCGGCCCTGCCGGTGTTCGAGCAGGTTGGCCCGCGCTTCCGCATCAACCCGCTGGCGCGCTGGACCACTTCCGACCTCGCCGACTACATGCGCAAGCATGCGTTGCGCGAGAACCCGCTGGTCGCCTATGGTTACCTTTCGATCGGCTGCTTTCCCTGCACGCAGATCGTCAAACCGGGCGAGGACGCGCGCAGCGGACGCTGGGCCGGACAGGCCAAGACCGAGTGCGGCATCCATCTTTCGGGTCTCGAACAGTCGCTGACCGACGCATCACTTTAGGAATTCTTTTTCATGACCGAAGCGACACCGGCGCCGCGCCTCTGGACACCAGAAGGCTTCAGGGACGATGGCTGGACCCATGCCGAGGATGCGAGCGCGCTTTCCGGCAACAGCCGGGTGATCCTGCCGCTTCAGGCCTTTCTCGAGCTTTCGGCCGAACAGCGCGAAGCCGCGAAGGAACGTCTCGGCGTGTTGCTGCAGCCCGGCGACCAGCTCGAGGAGATCATCGACCATCTCGCCCACTTGTCGCTGGTGGCGCTTGCCTTTCCGGCCTTCAACGACGGCCGGTCCTTCTCCAAGGCCGAATTGCTGCGCAGCCGCCACGACTTCGAAGGTGTGGTGCGCGCCACCGGCCAGGTGCTGATCGATCAGTTGCCGCACATGTTGCGTGTCGGCTTCAACGAATTCGAGGTGTCGCACCCAGTGCTGTTGAAACGGCTCGAGGCCGGCCAGGTCGGCGGCTTGCCGCTCTACTACCAGCCGACCGCCAAGCCGGCGGCAACGCCTGGGGAAGGCGCGAAGTATTCCTGGCGCCGCAGCGCGACCTGAGCGCCGCAGAGCGACGGGAAAATGGCTGGAACCCTGGACTGAAGCGCGCAGCGCGCTAGCTTCTGCGGAGCATCTTGCGAAGCGGCTTGTCGTGCTCGGCGGCATCCAGCCTGTCGAGCAGGCGGCGCAGTTTCTTGGGCAGATGTTCGTCGGCCTGGAACGCCGGCAGCGCTTCCAGCACGCGCAGATTGCTTTCGGAGGCTAGCTCTCGCCTGATGTTCGTCGCCACCTTGGCTGCTGTCTTGCTGATGCGTGCGCTGGACATGATCGAGACCTGTTTTCGCTGGCAAAACTCCCGCCAGATGCAAATGGTTCCCACATTGCTTGCCCGCCGCAGACATGGTCGGCCCGGATGGTAAAACTTGAATTAACATTGAATGGCTGGTGCCGGCCGCACCGGCGATGAGGCGCCGAAAGGCGCGGCATCCGGTCCCGGCGGCCCTTGCCCCTTGATTTTTGGCACCCAAACCTCGATATCGGGCGCAACTTAGAACGTGTCCAAACAACGGGAAATGGCGATGAGCGATCAGGCAAAAGACGAACGCGTGCTCGACGAAGCCGCGACTGCCGAGGCCCAGGCCGACAAGATCGAAGGCAGCGTCGAAGGTGATTATGAAGCCCTCGTAAGGCTGCTGAAGGAAAACGAGGAGCTGAAGGACCGCGCCCTGCGCGCCGCGGCCGAGATGGAAAACCTGCGCCGCCGTACCGCGCGCGACGTGCAGGATGCCCGCGCCTATTCGGTCGCGAATTTCGCCCGCGACATGCTGTCGGTCTCGGACAACCTGCGCCGGGCGATCGAGGCCGTCACGGACGATGCCAAGACAGCTGGCGGTGCTGGGCTGGCCAGCCTGATCGAGGGCGTCGAGGTGACCGAGCGGTCGATGCTGTCGGCGCTGGAGCGTCACGGCGTGCGCAAGCTCGACCCTCTGGGTGAGAAGTTCGATCCGAACTTTCACCAGGCGATGTTCGAAGTGCCGAACCCCGACGTCGCCGCCAACACGGTCGTGCATGTCGCCCAGTCCGGCTACACCATCGGCGACCGCGTGCTGCGCCCGGCCATGGTCGGCGTTGCCAAGGGCGGCCCCAAGCATGTCGCCGATGCCCCGGCCGAACCTGGCCCGGTCAACGAGCAGGCCGAGAAAGACGCCTGAAAAGCGAATAGCGAATAGGGAGTAGCGAACAGGGAATTCATCGCTACAGTGACCCAAAGACAGGGGGGCTGCAATGTTCTTTCCCTACGCGCCATTCACCACTCCCTATTCGCTCCTTCCATGAACCCTCTGCTCTACCTCGACTATGCCGGCGTGGCGGTGTTTGCCGCCACAGGTGCGCTTGCCGCCTCGCGCAAGGAGCTCGACGTCATCGGTTTCCTGTTCCTGGCGAGCTTTACCGGCATCGGCGGCGGCACCGTTCGCGACGTCATCCTCGGCCTGCCGGTTTTCTGGGTGATCAATCCGGCCTATGTGCTGGTCTGTGCTTCGGTCGCGGTGCTGGTCTTCTTCACCGCCCATCTTGTCGAATCCCGTTACAAGCTGCTGCTCTGGCTCGATGCGCTCGGCATGGCCGCCTATGCCGCCATCGGCGCGGCCAAGGGGCTGGAGGCCACGGGGTCGCCGACCGTCGCCATCATCATGGGCATGCTGACAGCCACTTTCGGCGGCATCCTGCGTGATCTGCTTGCAGGCGAGCCGTCGGTGCTGCTGAAGCCCGAGATCTATGTTTCCGCGGCGATGACGGGCGCCGCCATCTACACGCTTGCCGAACTGGCGGAATTGCCGACTGAGTTGTCGACCGTCGTTGCCTTCGTCGCGGCCTTCATGGTGCGTGGCGGTGCGCTGAGGTTCGGCTGGACCTTTCCTGCCTATCGCAGCCGTCCCGGCCGCCGCCCCGAAGATATTCCCTGAGAAAGCTGGCTCTATACCTGTCCGCGGCGCCGGTTCTACTATGTGCCGACGAAGCAGAGGACAGGTCAGATGCAGCATCGCGTGGTGGTCGTGGGCGCCGGCTTCGGCGGGCTTGAGGTCGTCAAGGGGCTGGCAGGCGCAGCAGTCAGCATCACCTTCATCGACCGGCGCAACCATCACCTGTTCCAGCCTCTGCTCTACCAGGTAGCGACGGCTTCGCTGGCCACCTCCGAGATCGCCTGGCCGATCCGTTCGCTGGTCTGGAACAGGCCGGAGGTGACAACAATCCTGGCCAGCGTCACCGGCGTTGATGCCGAACGGCGCCACGTTCTGCTCGAAGGTGGCGAGACGGTACCCTATGACAGCCTGGTGCTGGCGACAGGGGCGCGGCACGCATATTTCGGTCACGACGAGTGGGAGCCCTTTGCGCTCGGCCTGAAGACGCTCGAGGACGCAACGACCATCCGCCGCCGCATCCTGGTGGCGTTCGAACGCGCCGAACGGGAGTCAGATCCGGAAAAGCAGGCGGCACTGCTGACCTTCGTCATTGTCGGTGCCGGCCCCACCGGGGTGGAAATGGCCGGAACGATCGCCGAACTGGCGCGGGACACGCTGCCGCGCGATTTCCGCAACATCGACACCGGCAAGGCGCGGGTGGTGCTGATCGAGGCCGGTCCGCGCGTCCTTGGCGGGTTCCCCGACGACCTTTCCGAATATGCGTTGCGCTCGCTGCGCAAGCTCGGCATCGAGGTCGAACTCGGTCGCGCCGTCTCCGACTGCAACGCCGACAGCGTCACCTATGGCGACACCAGGCTGGCGACGAAGACGATCATCTGGGCCGCCGGCGTGCGCGCGTCGCCGGCCGCCGAGTGGCTCGGCGCTCCGGCGGACCGGGCAGGCCGGCTCCAGGTCATGCCTGACCTGACGGTGCCCGGACACGCCGAGATCTTTGCCATCGGCGACACGGTGACGGTGAACGGGCCGGATGGGAGGCCTGCGCCCGGCATCGCTCCCGCCGCCAAGCAGCAGGGCCAGCACGTCGCCTCCAGCATCAAGGCGCGGCTGCGCGGCGACGCCGGGCCGCGGCCGTTCCGCTACCGCCACCAGGGTAGCCTGGCGCAGATCGGCAAGCGACGCGCGGTCATCGATTTCGGATGGATCAAGCTGAAAGGGGCGCTGGCGTGGTGGTTGTGGGGCATCGCCCATATCTACTTCCTCATCGGCTCGCGGGCGCGGCTGAGCGTCGCCATCAACTGGTTGTGGATTCACGCCCGCAACCAGCGCGGCGCCCGGCTGATCACCCAAGGCGAGGCGCAGATCGACGCGAGCGGCGTTGCCGCCGACGACGAGCTGGCAACCGCCGACGCGTTGCGCCGGCCCCCTGCGGCGGGCGCCATGCATGCGCCGCCCACGCCTCAATGACCGCCTTCGCCGGGGCGCCGCTGGCATGACCGGGCAGAACCAGCCGCGCCGCCTCATAGCTATCCTTGGCTATGTGGGCCTTGTCGTCGCACTGCCCATCGCCTTGTTCGGGCTGATGCCAGCGAACGAGTATACGGCTTGGGGCGGGGCCGGCATCGACTGCGACGGCCCTGGCCCGGTGCTGCTCTTCGGCATTCTCGGATTGGCGATCTATGGCGCGGGCGCGGTGCTCAACGGCAGGCATTTCAGAAAACCGTTGCGGCTGCTGGTCGCCGGGACCTGCATGCTGGTCTGCCTGGCGCTGATGGCCAACATCGCCGACGCTGTCAGGGAGCAGCGGGTCAACGATCTCGCTTCCGATACCTGCGGCTGATCAGATGCCTCGCGCGACCGGCGCCCTTAGCGGGCTTCGACGAAGGCCGCGAGGTTTTCAAGCGACGAGGCGATGCCCTCGCGATGGTCGTCCTCGCTGATGCCCCGGGGGCACGTTTTCGCAGCTGACGGTGACCCGTGTGCCGCCTTCGACCGGTTCCAGTGTCGTCACGATCCGCATGGTCCCGGCAAAGGACGGGTCGTCCGATTCGAATTCGACGAGCTCGATGACGCGGCGGCCAGGCATCAGTTCGGCAAACCGGCCCTCGAAGACATCGGCATTGTCGGTGGTCTTGCCGTGCCCATGCTCGTCTTCATAGATGAAGGCCATACGAAAGGTGCCGCCCTCGCGCGCGTCGAAGGCCAGGACTTCGCCGCGCATGCCCTGTGGCGGACGCCAGCTCGCCACGGCTTGCGGCTCGATCAGCGCCCGGTAGATGATGTCGGGCGCAGCCTTGATGAGGCGCGATCCCGTGTCCGTCCGTCCGTGTTCACCAGCGCCTGCCATCTGCGCCTTGTCCCTGTTCGTCAGCCGGCTGCTTGCCGCGCCTTGAGCAGGCTCTTCGGTGCCTGCCTCAACCAGGCGTGTTCGAGCCTTGTCCTCAGCTGATCGGCTGGAATGTCGTGGATGCGCACCAGGATTACAGGCCAGCCCTTGTAGTGTGCGGTCTCGAAATAGAGATGCGGATCGGCCTCCATCAACATCTCCTTTTCCTCGAGCGCGCACACCACCGCCACCGTGTCGGCATCCTTGACGCGGCAGAGGAATTTCTTGCGGACGTGAAGCGACGGCGTGCCGTAGGAGGTGCCTTCGACCACCTCAGCCAGTCCTTCGGCCGCAGCCAGCAGCTTGTCGAAGGCAGGCCGGAGGTCGTCGGTCATGGCACTAGGCGGCGAAGCGCTGGGTTTCGCCGCCGTAATAATTGATGTAGCGGGCGCCGATTTCCTTGACCGGCATGACGATGAAGACGTCGGTCGTGCCGAAGTCGTGGTCGATGACGCAGCCGTCGCCGATCTTGGCGCCAACGCGCAGATAACCCTTGATCAGCGGCGGCATCGCAGCGATCGCCGACTTGGCGTTGACTGCTTCGATCGGCATCAGGTCCATGGCGCAATAGCGTCCGGCAACTGCCCGCACGTCCCAGTCTGCGCTGGTGCGGCAGTGATGGGCGAGATAGGTCAGCGCCTCGGCATGCGCTGCCGGCACGGTGCCGTGGAACGACGCGCAACCGGTCATGACGTCGATGTCATAGCGGTTCAGATAGGCCCAGATGCCTTGCCACAGTGCCTCGATGGTGCGCTTGGAGCGGTACTCGGGCAGCACGCAGGAGCGGCCGAGCTCCAGGAAGCGCTGGCCGGGATGGCGGGCGATGAGCTTGTTCAGCTCGAATTCGTCGTCGGAGTAGAAGCCGCCCGCCTCCGTTGCGCGCTCCTGGCGCAGCAGGCGGTAGGTGCCGACGATTCGGCGATGCTCGGGGCCATTGATCGAGGTATCGAAGACCAGCAGGTGATCGCAAATGTCGTCGAACCGGTCGGCGTCGCGCCGCTCGATCGAGTGCAGCGCCTGCTTCCTGGCGCCGAGTTCGTCGAAGAACACGCGATAGCGCACTTCCTGGGCGGCGGCGATTTCCGCCTCGTCCCGGGCGAGGCGAACCTCGAGCGTCCCGATCCGTCCGAGCGGTGTCCCTGGCAGTAAAGGTTTGGAAGGCACTGTCACCTTGGCGCCGTTGGCTTTCTGAGTGTCACTGTCCGGCAAGGCTGTATGCACGGGTGATTCTCCTTCGAGCCATCCCTCCTGGCGCGGGGATACGGTGTCGGTGCTACAGGATTGTGACAGTATCGTGATCAACCTGTCGCGGCAAGTCTGGGCGGGCAAGCAACGTCGAGTAGCCGGCTAGGAAAATCACCGTGATTTAGTTCACGCAGCGGCCCGCTGCTCGACGAGATTGATCAGGACATCGGGGTCGAGCGGCTTGGTGACGAAGCCGCTGGCGCCATGGGCGAGCACCGCGTGGCGGGTTTTTTCCTGGCTGTCGGCGGACAGCACCATGATCGGCACGGCAGCCAGGCCATGCTGCTCCTCATGCCTGCGAATGGCCGAAATGGCGTCCAATCCGTCCATCACGGGCATATGCATGTCCATCAGCACGACGTCGTAGCGCCGCTTGCGGCTGGCGCCCGTCACCGCTTCGACGGCGGCCTTGCCGTTGTTGACGACGTCAACGCGATGGCCTGCTTTCACCAGCACGGCGCGGGCGAGCATGGCATTGATGTCGTTGTCCTCGGCGATCAGCACCGACAGGCCGCGAAGCTGCGAATGATTCGCGGGCTTGGCCGCAGCGCGACGGCTGGCAAGCTGCGGCTTGCCCGGTACCACGCCCTGATTCGCCAGAAGTATCCGCAGCAGCGTCTCGCCGCGAACCGGCCGGGCCAGGAAGGTGGCATAACCGCTGGCGCGCAGTTCGCCGAGCAGTCCGCGGTCGGTTGGCGCGATCAACGTGATCGCCTCGCTGGCGGAGAAGCCGGTTTCGCGCAATTGCTTGAGCAGACGGCCGTCATTGTCCTCGAGCGCGGCGTCGACCAGCAGCGCGTTGCAGCCTTCGGCGAATGCGGCGGCCTGTTCGGGCGTCACCGCAATGTCGGCGCGGCCGCCATGCGCGCGAATGGTTTCGGCCAGTGCTTCTGCCTCGGTGGTGTTTCTTGACAGGATGACGGCACATCGGCCGGCCAGCGCATCGGCATTGGTCTGGGGCGTATCGGTTGCGCCAAAAGCCGGCAGTTCGAAGGCGAATTGCGAGCCTTCGCCGGGTTGGCTGGTGACGGTGATCGTGCCGCCCATGGCGGTGACCAGCCGTCTGGAGATGGCGAGCCCGAGCCCGGCGCCCCCATGCGAGCGTGTCGAGGTGCCGTCGGCCTGCTCGAACTCCTCGAAGATGCGCTCGACGTCCTCGGGACGCAGGCCGGGGCCGGTATCGCTCACTGTGAAGCGGATCTTGCCGGGATGGTTGTCGCCGGTCCGCTTGACGCTGAGCCGGACGCCCCCAGCGTCGGTGAACTTGATGGCGTTACCGATCAGGTTGAGCAGCACCTGGCGGACGCGGCCAGGATCGGCCGAGATCATCTGCGGCACGTTGGACGCGACATGGCAGCCGAGCCCGATGCCCTTGGCGAATGCGCGCGACGCCAAAAGCTCAACGACACTGTCGGCGATCTCGCGCGGCGACATCGGCTGGGGCTCGGGATCGAAGCGGCCCGCCTCGATCTTGGAGTAGTCGAGCAGGTCCTCGATCAGCGCCAGAAGCGCGCTGGCCGAGGTCGAGACGGCGCCGACATAGGTGCGCTGCTCGGGCGACAGTTCGGTGTCGTGCAGAAGCTTGGCCATGCCCATGATACCGTTCATCGGCGTGCGGATCTCGTGGCTTACGGTTGCCAGGAAGCGCGACTTCGCCTGGCTGGCATATTCGGCGCGCTCGCGGGCGCCGATAAGGGCGGCTTCGGCGCGCTTGCGGGCGGTGATGTCGCGGGCGATGGCCCGGTGCGACACTGCGTTGCTGGCCTTGTCGCGCACCGAAAGCTCGATCCACGAGAACCAGCGCACGACGCCGTTGGAGCGGATGCCGACATCGGTAGAGCTCAGGCATTCGCCGTCTGAGAAGGCGGCGTCCGGCACCACGCCGACATCGACGCCGAGTTCGGCAAGCGTGCGGCCGGCGAGATCGCGCGGGTCCTGGCCGATGAGTCCGGCGAACACCTTGTTGGCATAGACGATGCGACCGTCGCGGTCGCGATGGACGACAAGATCGCCAAGCGCGTCGATGAGGCCGCGGAAGCGCTCTTCGCTTTCCTGCAGCTCCCACATCCGGTCGGCAAGGGTCTCGATCTCGGCCCGGTTGCGCGAAGCGTTCTCGGTGATCTCTTCCGCGGCCCGCGCGCGCTCGCCCAGGCTGCGCGACAACAGCACCATGCCGGCGAGGCCGATGGCAAACAGGCTGGCGCTGATGAAAACAGGCGCGCCGGTCAGATGCGCGAGGCCCGACAGCACCAGCACCGCGACGATGATCGCGAAATAGAGGCCGCGCGGCGGCTCCTTCGGCAAAGCGGGGGCAAGCGGTGGCGGCGTGATGATACGGCGGTGCGACTGGGCATCGGTGTCGGCGATGGCCGCACCTTGCGTCGTCTTTTCTCCCGTCGTGCCAGATTCCGTCATCATGGCGGAAGCCTAGCACCGAGAGCTTAGGGAAGATTTTGGCAGATAGATCGAATTTTAGCGGTCGTGCTTTTTAGCAATAGGACGGCCGGGAAATACTGCGATTACTGGACGTAGCTCTTGTAAACGTAGCCGCGCTTGCCGTTGAAAACGATTTCGCACCATTGGGTGCAGGAAACCAGTTCGACTGAGGTCTTGGCCGGAATGACGCCGAGCACCGCGCCGCCTTTTTGCGGTTTGGCGCGCATGTTGACCGAGCGCTTGATGACGGCAGCCTTGCCGCCCTCGCGGGCCTCGGCAGGCTTCGCCTCGGCGTCGATCGCCTTGACTGCTGCGGTTTCGGCCGGATCGGTCTTGGCGTTGGTGTCGGTCAGCGCGAGTGCCGCCGTCTCGGTCGGGTCCTTGGCGATAACCTTTTCGGCGCCGGGAATGGCCGGCATGGCTTCGAGCGGTTGGGTTGCGCCCGCCTTGACCACCTGCGCCCATCGCGGGTCGGCGGCCAATGGCATGTCGGAGGCTTCCTCGGCGGCAGCATCCGAAACGATGATCGAGCTGGCAGCGGAAGCGACGCGGCTCTTGCGGCCGGTTGGCTCGGCGATGATGGTGGTGATCTTTTCCTTGGATGGCTCGGTCTCGACCTGCCTGGCTTCCTGCACGGTGTCGGCCGAGTTCTGGCCCATATGAGGCACGATGAAGAGGGCGGAGACGGCGGTTACACTCATCAGGGCGGTCATTGCCAATACACCGCAAACCAGGCCGCGGTTCGGCGCGTTCTCGCGCCAGGAAGCCGGCTCGGCTTTCATAAACATCATCGCGGAGCGCGGCTGATTGGCTGCGCCCAACCCGAAGGGCATTTTCACTAGCAACTCTCCACTCAGGCCCCAAGTGCTCGGAATAGCGAGCTCCCCCACCTGTCGTTTTGACCCGCAAATCTACGCCGCGTAGCCGCCAGACAGTTCAGTCGGTACCTTTCGGCCCGTCCACCAAACGCACCATGATGAGCGATTGTGGCAGACCTTGGACCCGATTGCGACCTTAGTGAAAAAAATCTTAACCGCTTAGTCAAGTCTGTGGGTAAGCTGCGGATGACCTCACGGCTCTGTCACATATTGTATTGTGACTTGATCGACCTATTTGTCGGCCGCCTTGGGTTCGCTGCGGCTGCGCCGCCAGGCGATGAATTCATCCAGCACCACCAGCGCTGCGCCCACCGAAATGAACACATCCGCCAGGTTGAAGATGGCAAAAGACCACACCGGCGTGTGGAACAATATGTAGTCGATGACGTGGCCGTAGACGGTGCGGTCGATGAGGTTTCCCAGCGCGCCGCCGACGATCAGCGCAAAGCCGAAGCGCGAGATCACCTGCGCCGGCGTGGTCTTGATGGCGAGGAAGGTGACGAAGGCGACGACGACAGTCGTCAGCACGATCAGGCCGGTGTCGCCGACATTGGAGAACATCGAGAACGCGATGCCGGTGTTGTAGGTGCGATAGAGCGCCAGGAACGGCAGCAGGTCGACCTTGTCGTGCATGACGAGATTGGCCTCGACGAGCACCTTGATCCATTGGTCGAGTGCCACGGCAAGAGCTGCGACGATCCCGTAGACTGCGACTGGCTTCAACAGCGGCCTCCTTCAGCGCCGCGTACCCTCCTGGGCACGCATGTGACGCCGTAACAGTTTTATTTCGTGCCTGATCCTTTCCAAAAATCGAAACTGATTTTTTGGGGTCATGCACTAAAGCTTCAGCGCGCCGCGCCGGATTTCGAACAGCATGACGCCGGTAGCGACAGCCAGATTGAGCGAATCGGCGCGGCCCGCCTGCGGGATGCGCAGAAGCTTGTCGCAGGCATCGGCGAGATTGTCGGGCAGGCCCTGCTGCTCGTTGCCCATCATCAACAGGACCGGGCGGTTGCCAAAATCGACGGACCGGTAGTCTACGGCGCCCTTGAGATGCGTGCCGGCGACGGTGCCGGGGAAGTTCTTGCGCCATTCGAGGAAGGCATCCGGATGCGTCTTGGCAACAGGCACGGCGAAGATCGAGCCCATCGTCGCCCGCACGGTTTCGAGCGAGAAAGGGTCGGTGGTGTCGCCGACCAGGATGACGCCCTTGGCGCCAACCGCATCGACGGTGCGGATGACGGTGCCGAGATTGCCGGGATCGCGCACCCGGTCGAGCGCCACCCAGACGTCGCTGCCTTTCGGCCTGATGTCCTTGAGCGGCACGAAGCGCTGGCTGAACACGCCGACAACCGCTTGCGGATTGTCGCGGCGGGTGATCGCCGTCAGCACTTTTTCCGAGACTTCGAGCACGTCGCCGCCCAGAGCCACGGTGCGCGCGGCGATCTTTTCGACTGCCTGATTGCCGAGCGCCGACTTGGCGAAGATCAAAGTCTTGATCGTCCATCCGAGGTCGAGCGCGTCGATCACCAGCTTCAGGCCTTCGGCCAAAAAGGCGTTCTGCTGGTCGCGGAATTTCTTCAGCGAGAGCGCCTTGATGTCCTTGACCAGCGGGTTGGCCAGGCTGGTCACTTCCTTGACGCGGCCAGGGGCTCCGGTGCGGTGTTCGCTCATTTGGCCACCCAGCGTGAGAACAGCGATGTCGAAAGCGCCCGTCCTGCCGACTTCTCGCGGATGACGAGCTCGCCCGATTCGATGGTGCCGCCCATGCCGGCGAAGGTATCGCGCATCAGGGCATGGATGGCGAAGAACGAGGCGCGGATCGAATAGGCGGTAAGCACCACCGCCAGCGGCTTCGGCGTCAGGATCGAGCGGCAGATGTCGGTCATCGCCGGCAGGCTCTCGAACAGCTGCCACACCTCACCCTTGGGACCGCGGCCATAGGCCGGCGGATCGAACAGGATGATGTCGTAGCGGCTGCCGCGGCGCTCCTCGCGCTCGACGAACTTCATCGCATCCTCGCAGATCCAGCGGATCGGCTTGCTGGAAAGGCCTGCCATTTCCTGGTTCTCGCGGGCCCAGCCGATGGCCTTCTTCGAGGCGTCGACATGGGTCACTTCGGCGCCGGCACGCGCCGCGACCAGCGAGGCAAGGCCGGTGTAGCCGAACAAATTGAGCACCTTGACCGGGCGTTTGGCGTCGTCGATCAACCGGGCCATGTGGTCCCAGTGCGTCGCCTGTTCGGGAAAGACGCCGACATGGCGGAACGAGGTGAAACGGCCCTGGTAGGACAAGCCGTCATGACGCATCGGCCATGTTTCGCCGAGCGGCGCCTTCGGAAAGCGCCAGCGGCCCATGCCTTCTTCGTCAGTGTCGCCGGTGAAGACGGCGTCGGCGCGGTCCCAGTCCTTCGCCGGCAGCGCGCGCTGCCAGATCGCCTGTCCCTCTGGGCGGACGATGCGGTAGGGGCCGTATTGTTCGAGCTTCTGGCCGTCGCCGCTGTCGAGCAGCGCATAGTCATCGTTCGGCGCAACCTCGAGGATCAGCGGCAGGCGTTCGGCCGGCAGTGCGCCTTCGCGGCGGGCAAGCTTGCGCGGTTCCGATTTCGGCTCGGCCTGATGCTTTGGTTCTGCCTGATGATCCTGGCGCAGGGTTGCGCGTTGCTCCGGCTTGCGCTCTGGCTGCCGCTCGGTGCGGTCGCGCGTCTGTGCGGGAGCGGCACCGCCCTTGCGGGGCGGCTGCGGGCGGCTGTCGCGGCGTTTGTCGCGCGGATGCTTCAAGGAACGGCGTCTCCGGATGGTTGGCCGCTTTTGACACAGGCCACGGTACACCGCAACCGGACGGGCGGTCGCGGGCGTCTCGCAGCCGCCTTCCGGCGCCGCCGTCTCCGCTCTATCGTGCTGCCAAACCCGCCCGAGAATCATGTCGCGCTCCGAACGCCTGCTCGACCTCATCCAGATCCTGCGCCGCCACCGCCGGCCGGTGAGCGGCTTGACGCTTGCCGGCGAGCTGGACGTGTCGATCCGCACGCTCTACCGCGACATCGCTACCCTGCAGGGCCAGGGGGCGCCCATCGAGGGCGAACCGGGGCTGGGGTATGTGCTGAAGCCCGGCTTCATGCTGCCGCCGCTGATGTTCACCGACGAGGAGATCGAGGCGATCGTGCTCGGCTCGCGCTGGGTGGCGAAGCAGCCGGACACAAGGCTGTCTGCGGCCGCCGCCGATGCGCTCGCCAAGATCGCTGCCGTGCTGCCCGACGATTTGCGCGAGGAGCTTGACGCCACGGCCCTTCTGGTTGGCCCGAGTGCCGAGGCGACACGCGAGGGCGCTGATCTCGGCATCATCCGCAAGGCGATCCGCGCCGAGCGCAAGCTGGAGATGACCTATCAGGACGCTTCGGGCACCGGCTCGCGGCGCATCGTCTGGCCCTTTGCGCTCGGCTTCTTCGACAAGGTCCGCGTCATGGTGGCGTGGTGCGAGATGCGCCAGGATTTTCGCCACTTTCGCGCCGACCGCATTTCGGAACTCGCCGCGATCGACACTCGCTATCCGCGCCGCCGCGCCGCCATGCTGAAGGAATGGCGGGCGACGCTCGACACCACAAGGAAGCTTTGAACGCCACTGCCAGAATCTGACAGTGGCGCCGGCTAGGGTTCTCCGCATCCAACAAGGAGGTGACATGAAAGAGGTCGCCGCCGCTGAGAGAACGGATCACTGAGATGCAGGTGATGATAGAGGGACAGTCACACTTCCAGCCTTTCGGCTTATCCTATTGGGGTTTTGAAGATCTCAATAAGGGAGTTGGAAGCATGACTGCCTCTTATGAATACCACATCGGGGTCGACTACCACAAATCCTACAGCCACCTGGTTGTACAGGACAGCAGTGGCAAGACGCTGAGATCCGGCCGGGTGAAGAACGACCGCCAGTCGCTAGGCGGGTTTCTGGAGCGATATCGTGAGAATAGCCATGCGGTTGTCGAGGCGACCCGCAACTGGATGGTGATCTACGACTGGCTCGACGACATTTGTGATGATGTCGTTCTCGCCCATCCATTGAAGGTCAAGGCGATCGCTGACGCCAAGATCAAGACGGACAAGATCGATGCGACGGTGCTGGCGCATCTGCTGCGAGCCGACCTGGTGCCGGAGGCTTGGGCACCCGGCGAAAAGGCCCGAGAGCTGCGTGTCGCGCTACGCGAGCGAATGTTTTATGTGCGGCTGCGCACGATGACGAAGAACCGTATCGTCACGGTGTTTGATCGGTATCCGGAGCAGACGGCGCAGCTGAAGAAGCTGGGCGACCTGTTTGGCAAGGCCGGCCGCATTCAACTTGCGCAGGTCAAGGTCTCGGAGATCGACCGCATTCAGATCGACCGAGGTCTTGCCTTCATCGGCGACATCGATGTCAGGATCAAGCAATCGGAAGCGACGATCCGGGCGATGACCAAAGCCAATGCCAATGTGAAGCTGTTGAAGACGATCCCCGGCATCGGCGAGTTCTTTGCAAGACTGATCGACGCGGAGATCGACGACATATCGCGGTTTCGCAACCCGAAGAAGCTCGCCGCCTATGCCGGACTGGTGCCGTCGACCTATTCCTCCGGCGGCAAGACCTTCCACGGTAAGATCATCCGGCAAGGCAACAAGTGGCTGCGCTGGGCTTTCGTCGAAGCCGTTTCTCCTGCCATCGCCAGCGATCCGCAGCTTCGCGCCCAATACGAACATCTGAAGATCAGAGGAACAAACAAGGCGCGTGTGGCCATCGCGCGCAAGCTTTTGACGATCGCCTTCCAGATCCTGCGGGACCAGCGCGCCTACGAGCAGCGCGGCGAAAGCAACATGGAGAGCACGTCGACAATATCCCGGTTGTCCTGATCGCTGGCTAGCGAGCCCGGCAGGTCTGGGCTGCGCTCATAAAGGAGAATGGGAAACCGGGAGCCGAACGTCACTCTGTGACCGAAGCTAACGCATCAGGTCACGTATTGGAGATTGGTTCGAGAACCGAGGGGCGGGAAATCACCCATCCAGCGGAAGGAAGAGATTTAGCCGATCGGCAAAATCGCCGATCAAAACGAAACCGAACCCAAGAAAAGCCGCCAGTTGAAGGCGTGTTGTCCCTTGCGTTCTTTCATTGGAGAACAGCGATGCGCAGCCCCAACTTCATTATTCTTTACGTCGACAAGCCGGAAGCCAGCGGTGCCTTCTATGCCAAGCTGCTCGGCCGCCAGCCGGTGGAGACGTCACCGACCTTTGTCATGTTCGTGCTCGACAACGGTTTCAAGCTCGGCTTGTGGTCGCGCCGCACCGCTCAGCCGGCGGCGTCCGCAGCGGGTGGCGGAGCGGAACTGGTGCTTGCCGTGGAATCGCCCGGGGCGGTTGATGCGACCCATTCAGACTGGGCGGGCCGTGGACTCAACATCCTGCAGGCGCCAACCGACATGGATTTCGGCCGCACCTTCGTCGCGCTCGACCCTGACAATCATCGCTTGCGTGTCTACTGCCTCGACGAAGCGGCGGTGTAGCTATGGGCACGGGCAATTGGCTGGCCGTCGCCTCGGCCGAGCATGTGCGTATCGGCAGGGCCAGCGGCTTCATGCAAGTCTGCCATGGCAAGGCAGGCCCACTGCGGCGGATCGGTGCCGGAGACGGGGTGGTCTATTATTCGCCGGCGAACGTCATGGGCGGTAAGGACGGGCTGAAATCCTTCACCGCAATAGGTTGGGTGCGGGCGGGCGACGCCTATCGGTTCGACATGGGCGGCGGCTTCGCGCCTTCCCGCAAGGATGTTGATTGGGCGGCGGCACGGGAGGTACCCGTAGCGGCGCTTGCCGGCCAACTCGACTTCACCGCCATGCCCAATTGGGGTTACCAGCTGCGTTTCGGTCTCTGTCCGCTGTCCGCGCACGACTTCCGCCTGATTGCGGAAGCCATGGAGGTGGACGAAGTGGAGCTCAGGCCTTCGGCTTGAGCGACTCGTAAACGGCGATGCCGGCGGCAAGATCTTCCAGAGCGGCACCGACCGACTTGAACAGGGTGATCTCGTCCGCCGACTGGCGGGCGGGCTTCTGGTCGCGGGCGAGTTCATGAAGGTCGGCGACGATGGCGTCGGCCGTTAGCACGCCTGCTGCGATCGGCTGGACGATGTCGCCGGCTTCCTTGGTGGCGCCGGCGCGGGTGTCGACATAGACTCGCGCCTTGGCGATCGCGTCGTCATCGGCCTCACGCATGCCGGGCGTGAAACCGCCGACGAGATCGACATGGGCGCCGGGCTTGAGCCTGGCACCCTTGACCAGGGGCGTGGTCGAGATCGTGCCGGCGGTGATAATGTCGGCCCAGCCGAGTTCGGCATCGAGGTCGGAGACGGCAGTCGCCTCAAACCCCTCGTCGCGCAATGAGACAGCAAGCGTTTCGGCGTTGGCCGGCGTCCGGTTCCAGACGCGGATCTCTTTGATCGGCCGCACAGCTGCATGTGCCCGTGCCAGGAACCTGCACTGGGCGCCGGCACCGATGACCAGCAGCTTCGAGGCGCCCTCGCGCGCCAAGTAGGACGCGGCGAGTGCCGAAGCGCAGGCGGTGCGCCATTGGGTCAGGCGCGGGCCGTCCATCAGCGCCTGCGGCTCGCCGGTGATCCCATCGAGCAGCAAATAGAGCCCGACGACCGCCGGCTTGGCGATGTCGTTGTTGTCGGGCGAGACAGTGACGATCTTGACGCCGATATGCCCGTCGGCCCCTGCACCCGCGGCCTTGAAGTCAGTCCAGGCCGGCATCAGCAGCAGGGTCGAATCGGTGCCCTTGGCGCGCTCCACTGTGTGGTGATGACGCACGGGCTGCACCGCACCCTCGCGAAAGGCCGTGCGCAAAGTCTCGACCAATCCCGGAAAGGTCAAGGCGCGGTCGATGTCATCGGCCGAAAAGTGCAGCATGAAGTTCTCCCTGAAAGGTGGTCGCGCCCAAGCGGATCAGTTGGGGCGCGGCAGGGCCGGGCCCTGGGCAACCGGCGGCCGCTGGGCGGCTGCCTGGCGAAGGCTTTCGGCCTCGAGGCCGCGCTGGCGGGCAATCTTGCGATAGCGGCCCTGCTTGAACCAGGTCACGGCACCGCCGAGAATCACCCCGAGCGCCAGTGCAACGAACAGCAGCACGAACAACGGTGCCTGGATGGTCAAAGCCGGATTGCCCGGATTGAATGGGTCGAGCGTGAACGCAGTCGGTGCGCGATTGGCCACGGCAAGCGCGATCAGCACGATCGCCACCGGCACGAAGACAACGATGAGCATGAAGCGGTTGAACATGTATTTTCCCGTTTAAAGCCCCGCCGCCGCAGCCGCCTGGCGGTCTATTTGGCCGAGTTCAGCCGCTCGCGCAGCTCCTTGCCGGTCTTGAAGAAAGGCACCCACTTTTCCTCGACCTCGACGGATTCGCCGGTGCGCGGGTTGCGGCCGGTGCGGGCAGGGCGGTTCTTGACCGAAAAAGCGCCGAAACCGCGCAGCTCGACGCGGTTTCCGTCGGCAAGGGCATCGGTGATTTCGTCGAAAATGGCGCTGACGATGTTCTCGACATCCCGCAAGAACAGATGCGGATTGCGTGTGGCAATGATTTGCACCAGTTCAGACTTGATCATGTGCTCGGTCCCCGTCGAGATGGTGATGATTTTATTTGTTTTTCAGCCGCCTGAGACAGCTTTTTCAGCCTGCCAGAGCGACAGCATACCGTCAAGGAACAAGCGGTCGGCGCCGATTTCCTTGAGCAATTCCGACGAGACGTCGCCCATGCCGAGTGCGTGGCCAAGGGCCTGGGCAATCGAGTTTGGCAGGAGGAAGCTGCCGGTGCGGGCCGGCTTCCATTCGATGACCTCGAGCTTGGCGTCGACGCCCTTGGTGCCGAGCCAGGCGATCGCCTGGTCTTCGCCGCCGACCTCGTCGATAAGCTTGTTGGCGAGTGCCTGGCGTCCGGTCCATACCGAGCCGTCGGCAAGGGCGGTGGCCTCGGCCTTCGACATCGAGCGGCGTTCAGCGACGATACCGACGAACCAGTCGTAGCTGTCGAGGATCATGTTGCGCATCATGGCGCGCTCTTCGTCGGTCGTCGGGTTGAATGGATTGGGCTCCGCCTTCAGCGGCGACGACTTGATCTCCTCGAGCTTGACGCCAAGCTTGTCCATCAGCCCGGTCAGGTCGGGAAACTGCACAAGGACGCCGATCGAGCCGACGATGGACGATTTGCGCGCCACGATATGGTCCGATGCCGAGGCGATCATGTAGCCGGCGGATGCGGCAAGCGTGCCGACCTGGGCGACGACAGGCTTTTCTGCCGCGATCTTGCGCACGGCGTCGTAGATCGCCTCGCCGCCGGCGGTGGTGCCGCCGGGCGAATCGATCGACAGGATCACGCCCTTGACGGAGGCCGACTTGCGGACCTCGTCGAGGCGGCGCAGCAGGTCCTCGTCCTCGGTGATCGTGCCTTCGATGCGGATCTTGGCGATATGGCTGGCGCTCACGCCCGGAATGCGCTCGCCGGCCAGCCATGTCGACATGCCGACGACGGCGAAGGCTGCGATGAGAAACGCTACGACCCGCCAAAAGGTCAGCTTGCGTCGCAAGCGGCGTCGGTCGATCAGATCGTCGGCTTTCATGGACATGGCGTGCCTCGCATGCTGTGCAGGCTAGCGCTTTTAAAGCAACGCTTTGGCGAGAGCCACAGCTTTCCTGCCGCAGCTGACGTTGCGGGAGTTGGGATTTGTAAGCTAAATAGCCATATTGGGGTTTGCATCCAGGCAGCCGGACGCGGGGCAGCAGTGCGTTCGGTCGCAACTCTTTGACCTTATGGTCATATTTTCGTGGCTTTCATCCGCTTCACCGTGCCGGCCTGAAGGGCGGCTTGGACAGTTTGAAGAAGGACATTGCAGTTGGCGCGACCAATCGAGACGAGTGGCGGCGGAGGCGGCGTCGCGGCTGACACCGCAATTGCGCTTGCGACTTCGCGCGCCGATGCTTTCGACCTCGCAGCGCGTCATTCGCGCCGCGTCCGTTTCCTCAAGCGCGCTTTGCCGTTGGCGGCGCTTGCGCTGGCGGCACTGTTCGGCGGCTACACCTACCTTGCCGCGCCGCCGTCGCTGAAGGTCAAGGCGGAAGGTGCCGCCTTCTCCGAAGGCAAGCTGGTGATGGCCAAGCCCCAACTCAGCGGATTCACCCGCGACAACCTGCCTTATTCGATGACCGCCGACCGTGCCGTGCAGGATCCGGCCAACCAGGGCGTCGTCGAATTGCTCGGCATCGATGCCAAGCTGCCGATCTCGGCCGAGAACGTCGCCCAGGTCGATGCGGCGCGCGGCGTCTACGACCGCGAGGGCAATACGCTCAATCTGACCGAGCAAGTAATCGTAAAGACCAGCGACGGTATGGTCGCCAAGCTCAAATCGGCGTATCTCGACATGGGCAGTGGCGCGATGAAGTCTGACGAACCGGTTGAAATAAGCCTTGACGGTTCAAAGATCACGTCCGATTCGATGTCCATGCTCGAAAACGGCAAGGTTGTCGTGTTCGAGAAAAAGGTACGCGTGGACATCGATCCCGCGCGAATGAAGGCGGCGCAGAATGGCAGCGGAGGCGGGAGTGCGGCAAATTAGGTCTTGGCGGTCATTGGCCGCGTTAACATGCGCGGGCGTGATGCTGTGCACCGCCGGCGCTTTTGCGCAGGATAGCCAGAGCAGGCTTTCCGGTCTCAAGCTCTCGGGCGACCAGCCGATCCAGATCGAGAGCGACAAGCTCGAGGTCCGCGAATCGGAGAATCTCGCGATCTTCACCGGCAATGTCAGCGTCACCCAGGGCCCGACTGTCATGAAGTCGGGCAAGATGACCGTCTATTACGCCAAGGATGGCGGCTCGGCCGCCACCGGCTCGGCCAACATCGACAGGCTTGAAGTCGACGACAAGGTCTATGTGAAGTCCGACAAGCAGGTGGCCACCGGCGACCGCGGCACCTTCGACATGAAGACCGAGGTGCTGGTGATGTCCGGCAAGGAAGTCGTGCTGTCCGAAGGCGATAACGTGCTGGTCGGCTGCAAGCTCACCGTGCAGATGAAGACCGGGCTTGCCCAGGTCGACGGCTGCAACAAGGGCACCAAGGGCAATGGTCGCGTCATGATGTCGATCACACCGGGGTCGCAGAAGAAATAAATGACTGAGGCATCCTCGCTGTTGTCGCGTCTGAAGCCTGGCTCGGCGCAAAAACTTGCCGCGCCCGCGACAACAGGCAGTGCCAAGAACGGCAAGTTCAAGGGCACGCTGATCGCCAAGGGGCTGACCAAGGCCTACAAGGGCCGGCAGGTGGTCTCGGGCGTGACGCTCGGCGTCCGCGCCGGCGAGGCCGTCGGCCTGCTCGGCCCCAACGGTGCCGGCAAGACGACCTGCTTCTACATGGTTACGGGGCTCGTTCCCGTCGACCAGGGCACGATCGAGATCGACGGCTTCGACGTCACGGCCATGCCGATGTACCGCCGTGCCCGTCTCGGCATCGGCTACCTGCCGCAGGAAGCCTCGATCTTCCGTGGCCTGTCGGTCGAAAACAACATCCGCGCCATTCTCGAAGTGGTGGAGAAGAGCCGCAAGGAACGCGAGAAGTCACTCGATGCACTGCTCGAGGAGTTCCACATCAGCCATCTCCGGAAGTCGCCGGCGATCGCCTTGTCGGGCGGCGAGCGCCGCCGCCTCGAGATCGCGCGCGCCTTGGCGAGCCGGCCCAACTACATGCTGCTCGACGAGCCTTTCGCCGGTATCGACCCGATCGCCGTCGCCGACATCCAGCAGCTCGTCCGACACCTGACCAAGCGCGGCATCGGCGTTCTGATCACCGACCACAACGTCCGCGAGACGCTGGGCCTGATCGACCGTGCCTACATCATCCATGCCGGCGAGGTGCTGACCCATGGCCGCGCCGACGAGGTCGTCGCCAATCCCGACGTCCGCCGTCTCTATCTCGGCGAGGGCTTCACCCTCTAGGGCTGGCTGCCGGCGCGCAACGTGCCGGCGAAATGCGCAGCCTTCATTCACCATTGCCGGGCAATGTGCCGGCAATCGCGATAGCGAATCCCCAATCTGCTTGACATGCAAAAGCCGGGCCAGTTTTATCGCGGCTGGCGAGCGCGCCGGTTTTCGGCTGCGCAGGATCGGGATCGGACCACTTCGAGCAATGGCGCTGTCGGCGAAACTACAGCTACGGCAGTCCCAATCGCTGGTGATGACGCCACAGCTGATGCAGTCGATCAGGCTGCTGCAGTTCACCCATACCGAGCTTGAACGTTTCATCGACGACGAGATCGAGCGCAATCCGCTGCTCGAACGGGCAGAAGTGCCTGACGACGCGCCGGCTGACCAGTTCCCCAAGATCGAGACCCAGGGCGAGGCCAGCGCGGCCGGCGAGGACTGGTTCGAAGGCGAGGCCGGCTGGAGTTCCGAGGCCATCTCCGAAAAACTCGACACCTCGCTTGAAAACCTGTTCCCCGATGACCCCGGTGCCGTCGAGCGCATGGGACCCGACCTTGCCATGCAATGGAAGTCGGCGTCTTCCGGCTCCGGTTCGGGCGGCGGCTCCGAAGGTTTCGACATGGAGGACATGGCGGCGGCCGCCGTCACCTTGCGCGACCACGTCGGTGAGCAGATATCCTTCGCCTTCACCGACCCGGTAGAGCGGCTCGTTGCCTCCGAATTGAGCGACTGGCTCGACGAAGCGGGCTATTTCCGCGGCGAAGCCGACGAGATCGCGGCGCGCTTCGGTGTCGACGAGGCCTTCGTGCTGAGGGTCCTTGCCGATTGCCAGGCTTTCGATCCTGCCGGCTTGTTTGCCTGCGACCTGGCAGAATGCCTGCGCATCCAGCTCATCCGCCGCGACCGGCTCGATCCGGCGATGGCAGCATTGATCGACAATCTCGACCTTCTCGCAAAACGCGACTTCCAGAGCCTGAAGCGCATCTGCGGCGTCGACGAGGAGGATCTGCTCGCCATGCTGGCTGAGATCCGCGCGCTCGATCCCAGGCCCGGCGGAGCCTTTGTCGGCGGCTCAGCCGATACCATCGTGCCCGATGTCGAGGTGCGCCAGGCCGCCGACGGCAGCTGGGCGGTGGAGCTCAATCCTGACACCCTGCCACGCGTGCTGGTCGACCAGGTGTATTTCGCCCAGGTCACCGGTCGCACCAAGGACGCGGCTGAACGCAACTTCCTCAGCGAGTGCCTGCAGAACGCCAACTGGCTGACCCGTAGCCTCGACCAGCGCGCCAAGACCATTCTCAAGGTCGCCTCGGAGATCGTGCGCCAGCAGGATGCCTTCCTGGTCCACGGCGTGCGCCATCTCAGGCCGCTCAACCTGCGCACCGTGGCCGATGCCATCGGCATGCACGAATCGACCGTCAGCCGAGTCACAGCCAACAAGTACATGCTGACGACGCGTGGCGTGTTCGAGCTGCGCTACTTCTTCACCGCCTCGATCGCCTCGGCGGAAGGTGGCGACGCGCATTCGTCGGAGGCGGTACGCGACCGTATTCGCCAGATGATCGAGGAAGAGCAGGCCTCCGACGTGCTGTCCGACGATGCCATTGTGGATATCCTCAGGAAAAGTGGCGTCGACATCGCCCGCCGTACGGTCGCCAAGTACCGGGAAGGCATGAACATCGCCTCGTCGGTGCAGCGCAGGCGTGAAAAACGCGCGATGGCAGGTGCCGCCGGCTAGGCCGAAAGGCGCGGAATTCAGGCCTCTCCCGCGCTTGATTGACAATCCTTAATGAAGTGTCTAGAAGCCCGCCCGCATGAAGAGGGCTCAGCCCACCAAGGAAAGATGCGGCACAGGATGGCTTGTGACACGAGCCTGCGGCTGCCGGCGGGTGGCCCAAGATCAGCCGACAAGTTCGGACTTAAAATTGGTGTGACAGGCGAGCCAACGCTTGTTTGCATCTGCCACGGGTATAAACTCGGACCGGTTTGAAGTCTGAACAGAAAAGGTCAGTTTTCAGATGAGCCTGCGCATATCAGGAAAACACATGGACGTCGGCGATGCGTTTCGTACGCGCATTGAGGGACGTATCGGCGAAGCGATCGGCAAGTATTTCGATCGCGGCTTCTCCGGGCACGTCAACGTCGTGAAGGCCGGCTCGCGCTACACCGCCGATTGTGTGGTACGGCTCGATTCGGGCATGTCGTTGCAAGCGACCGGTGACGCACAGGAACCGACTGCCGCGTTCGACGCGGCGGCCGACAAGCTCGAGACTCGCCTGAGGCGTTACAAGCGCCGGCTGAAGTCGCACAATCTGGGCGCCGGCAACGGTGAATTGACCGATGTCGCCTATTCGGTGGTCGCAGCGCTCGTCGATGACGACGAGGATGTGCCCGAAGATTTCGCGCCCGCCATCGTTGCCGAGTCGACGATGGTTCTGAAGACGATGTCGGTTGCATCGGCCGTCATCGAACTCGACACCAAGGATAGCCCTGTTGTGGTCTTCCGCAATGCCGGCAATGAGCACCTCAACATCGTCTACCGCCGGTCTGATGGAAACATCGGCTGGATAGATCCCTCGACCGCAAAGGTCGCCCAGGGATAGTAGCCGCCACCGCATGTGGGGTTTTGGGGCAATGCGGCGGTGAGCACAGCAAGGGAATTTCAGCATGGATCTGAGTGATCTGATCGAGGCTCCGGCAATCATGCCGGCCTTGAAGGCGAATTCGAAGAAGCAGCTTCTGCAACTTCTCGCCGAAAGGGCCGCATCGATTTCCGGTATCCCCGAGCGGGAGGTGTTCGACACCATCCTTCAGCGCGAGCGTCTTGGCTCGACGGGTGTCGGCAATGGCATCGCCATCCCGCATGGAAAGCTCGCAGGCGTAAAGCGCATCACCGGCGTTTTTGCGCGTCTGGAAACGCCCGTCGATTTCGAGGCGCTGGACGACCAGCCGGTCGATCTGGTCTTCCTGCTGCTGGCCCCCGAAGGGGCGGGAGCCGACCATCTTAAGGCGCTGTCGCGCATTGCACGCGTGCTGCGCGACGCCGATACGGTCGCCAAGATACGCGGCACGCGTGATGCGTCGGCGATCCACGCGCTGCTGTCGGAAACGCCGGCTTCGCACGCCGCCTGATTTCGATGTTTCGGAAAAGCTTGGGAAGGGCCGCATCTTGCGGCCCTTTGCCGTTTCGCCATCCTGTCGCCGGCCGAAAGCGCGGGCTACAGGTTAGTGGATGGCTACGGTCGTCAGGTCGTTTTCCATCGCACCCGCAAGCGCGCGGTCACGGGCATCGGACAACAGGATCGGTTCGCCGGTCGCGGCAAACAGCGCCCACAACTCGAGGCCGGGATCGATCTCGGTCAGGCCTGGGAAACGGCCGCGCAGATCGTCGCTGGATACCTTCCTGAGATAGGCGACGGAGCCTTCGCCGAGATGGGCGAGCTCGCCCGTGGTCATCGTGTGTCTCTGGGCAGTATTGGGCATTGTAGCCTCCTTCTAGCCAGGATGCCGTATTGGCCATCCCGCATGAGAGCCATCGGCAGTGCTTAGTCTGCTACCGATATGTTTATTTTCCGTACCAGTCGCTCGGCTTCCGGCCGGTCGAGATCGACCGAGAGCAGACCGTTCTTCAGATCGGCCGCAATCACCCGCATCCCGTCGGCCAGCACGAAGCAGCGTTGGAACTGTCGTGAGGCGATGCCGCGATGCAGGAACTCGCGCTCCTTGTCGTCGCTCTGTCGGCCACGCACGATGAGCTGATTCTCCTCGACGGTGACTTCGAGATCGTTTTCGGCGAAACCGGCGACCGCAAGCGTGATCCGCAGCCTCTCGCTCCGTTCATCGGCATCCCTGATGCGTTCGATGTTGTAGGGCGGGTAGCTGTCGCCCGACTTGGCAAGGCGCTCCAGCGTCTTTTCCATCGTGTCGAAGCCCAGGAGAAGCGGGCTTGAGAAGGGCGTCATACGGCTCATGTTACAGCTTGTCCTCCGAGAGCGACATAATGCGGAAAAACCCGGATGGCATTTTCCCGTCTGTTGTTGATATGGTCCGCGCCGTCGGCAACTTCAAGACTGCAAAAAACTGCCCAACAAGGAAAGAAAATGCCCGTACCGCGCAAGATAATCATCGACACTGACCCCGGTCAGGACGATGCCGTCGCCATTCTGCTGGCGCTGGGGAGCTCCGAGCTCGACATTCTGGGAATTACCGCTGTTGCCGGCAACGTGCCGCTCAAGCTGACCGAAAACAATGCCCGCAAGATCTGCGAGCTGGCAGGCCGTCCCGACATCAAGGTCTATTCCGGCGCCATCAGGCCGCTGATCCGCGAACTGGTCACCGCCGAGGAAGTGCACGGCAAGACCGGCCTGAACGGCCCCGATCTGCCCGAACCCACAATGAAGCTGCAGGAACAGCATGCCGTCGACTACCTCGTCGAGACGCTGATGCGCGAGGAAGCCGGCACCATCACTTTGTGTCCGCTCGGCCCGCTCACCAACGTCGCGCTCGCCCTCATCCGCGAACCCAGGATCGCCCCACGTATCAAGGAGATCGTCTTGATGGGCGGCGGCTTCTTCGAAGGCGGCAACGTCACCCCTGCCGCCGAGTTCAACATCTATGTCGATCCGCATGCGGCCGACGTGGTGTTCCGCTCGGGCGTGCCGATCGTCATGATGCCGCTCGACGTCACCCACAAGGCGCTGACCACGACCAAGCGCATCGACGCCTTCCGCAAGCTTGGCACCAAGGTCGGCCTTGCCACGGCGCAGATGCTTGAATTCTTCGAACGCTATGACGAAGGCAAATACGGCACCGACGGCGGCCCGCTGCATGACCCGTGCGTCATTGCTTACCTTATAAAGCCGGAGCTGTTCCAGGGCCGCCACTGCAATGTGACAGTGGAAACCTCCTCGGAGCTGACCATGGGCATGACCGTCATCGACTGGTGGGGAGTCACCAAGCGTCCGAAGAACGCCATGGTGATGCGCGACATCGACCATGACGGCTTCTTCGCGCTGCTCGTCGAGCGCCTCGGCCGGCTTTGAAGCCGCCAATGTTTGGATGAAGAAGGGGCGGCACATGGCCGCCCCTTTTTCATTGCCGATCTGGCGAAAGATCTACCGCGTCCGCGAAAACGCCAGCCAGACGCCGCCGCCGACAAGGAACGTGCCCGAGATGCGGGTCATCAGCTTGAGGCGTTTGGCCGACAGGAACTTGCCGGCGCGGCCTGCGGCAATCGCGTAGGCCGAATCCGACATCGCCGCGAAGACCATCGCTGTGACGCCCATGATGACGATCTGCTGGGCGTAGTTGGCGCTCGGGTCGATGAACTGCGGGATGAAGGCGCCGAAGAAGATCAACGTCTTGGGGTTGCTGATCGCAACCAGGAAGCCCTGCAGGAAAAAGCCGCCGCGCGGCCGCCTGGGCGTGCCGTCGGCGGCGACCTCGCCTCCCGAGCGGAACATCTGAATGCCGAGCCAGATCAGATAGGCGGCGCCCAAAAGCCGGACCCACTCGAACCAGTGCCCCATCGCCTCGATCATCTGGTTGAGGCCGATGCCGACGATGGCGATCATCATGGCGACGCCAATCTGCGTGCCGGCGGCGTTGGCGAGGCCGGCGCGCGTGCCATGCCTGATGCTGGACGCGATGATCAGCGTGACCGTCGGCCCCGGTATCAGCACGATGACGATGCAGGCGACGACATAGGCGGCGTAGAGTTCAAGCGACATGTTCCGTTCCTCCGGCGGTCGCCCGACACTAAGCACGCGAAGTTTTTGCGTGTCTAGTGGGCGGAACTCAACCCATGAGTGCTGTGTCCACCTCGGCGGCCAGCGGGATCGCCGGCTGGGCGCCTGGCTTCAGGCAAGCGAGCGATCCGGCGGCGGCGGCGCGACGGAGCGCGTCCTTGAGGTCGAGTCCCGCGGACAGGCCGGCAGCGAGATAACCGCAGAAGGTATCGCCGGCACCGACGGTGTCGACAGGGGTAATCTTTAGCGCCTCGACATGGATGAGCTCGTCGCCCCTTGCCGCCAGGACACCATCCCCGCCGAGCGTGACGATGACAGTGGCGCCGGTGCTGCGGGCGAATTCGCCCATCCGCTCCGGCCGTTCGCCCGCGGGCAGCGAAAGCGCCTCGGCGTAGAGGTCGAATTCGGTTTCATTGGCTATGACATAGTCGGCCTTGCCGACGAAGCTTGCCGCCTCGGCGCGGAAGGGGGCGGTGTTCAGTATGGTCACGGCGCCGGCACTGCGTGCCGCCTCAAGCGCCGCGTCGACGGTCGCAAGCGGGATCTCGTGCTGCAGGAGCACGATGTCGCCCTTCTTGAACTGTGCCTTGGCGAGATCGCCCGGCACCACCGAACCGTTGGCCCCCGGCACCACCGCGATCATGTTCTCACCGTCACCGCCGACAAGGATCAACGCGATGCCTGTGGCAGCCTGGATCTCGGCCACGCCGGAAAGGTCGACGCCGCCGCTTTTGAGGAAGGCGACGGCCTCGCCGGCGAAGGCATCCTTGCCGACCGCGCCGACCATGCGCACCTCAGCGCCCGCGCGTGCGGCGGCAAGCGCCTGGTTGGCGCCCTTGCCACCGGGCGCCGACTTGAAGTCGCCGCCGGGTACGGTCTCGCCCGGGCCGGGCAGGCGGCCGACGGTTGCGATGAGATCGAGGTTGATGGATCCGACAACGGTGATCACGGCAGTCTCCTGAAAAGTCAGCCGGAAACTACATTGTGTCGCGGTCGCTTGCCAGATGGTGCCTGGTCATTCGCAGCGGAAGACGACCTGGGCCTGGTAGGTGCCGGCCGGGAATATGCCGGTCGACTTGGTGGCTGTCAGGTTCACCGGGATGATCCTGGTTCCGTTTGACACCCGCGTGATCGTGCTGCCGCCATAAGTCACACTATCCACCGTGTAGGTGGAGGCGAAGGTCACGTTGGCATCGCCGCCGCTTGGCGCCGAGAGGAAGTTGACCGGGGCGGGCGCCGACAGGCCGTAGCAGTCGAGCAGGTTCAGCAGCGAGCACAAGAGGGAGCTGGTTGTCACTGTCACCGAGGCGGCCGAGCCCCCGGCCTGGCTGGAGCCGAAGACATCGATCGTCGGATTGGGCGACAGCGTGCCCGTTGTCTGGACGTTGATGGTGCAGGTGCCGATGATCGCCGCCTGCGCAGGCGCAGCGGTGAGCCAGAGGCTCAAGATCCCCAGGACAGAAGCGCCGGCGCGCATGGTCACTGCCCCGTCTGTTTTGGTGGCGGCGTCTTGCCATCGGTCCAGCCGCTGTCTGCCCAGCCCGCCTTGGAATGCTGCACCGAGCCGGTGACATCGCCTCCGCCGGGTGCACCCAGCCCCATCTTGAGCAGCTTCAGCTCCATCTGCAGCCGCGCCACTTCGAGCTCATAAAGTTTGGAGCAGTCGAGCCGTTTCGGCGTGCGCCCGATCGGGATGACGACGCGGCCATAAGTGGCGATGTCGTTGTTCTCGCGGTTGTTGCCCTGGATCACGCCGACATCGAGATAGGCGCCGCTGCCCGATACGGCCGAACGGCAGGTCGTGCCATCCGCGGCGCGCACCTCGTCCTGGCCTTGCGGCAATGTCACGCCCGGCAAGGAGAAGCCGCTCTGGTTCTGGTTGAGATTGTAGACGTCCTCTGCCCAGGACGCGCAAGGCGTCAATGCGGCGAGGCTCGTGAGCGTCAGAAACGCCGCTGTCCGAGGAATTTTCCGCATATTTGAGCCTTGATCTGCGTCTGTTCATTTGGAAATGGCACACTTTCCGTACATATACGCACTTTACGCTCATTGTTGCCGTCGAACGGCACGACCACGAGGACCGGTCGTGACGCCTCTGCCCCCAGCATGAAACTGTCGGGCGCTATCTTGGCGTCGACCGGCTGGAAGTTCTGGTCGTAGACCCGGACATCTATCCGGATCTTCTTGTTGTAGGGGTTGGATGGAAACACCCGCACAGCGAAGGCATCGGTGAAACTCGTCACTTCGCCGCGCATCGGCGACATAGACTGTGCGGACGCGGGGCTGGCCGCCAGACCCATTCCGAGAAATGGAATTGCCAGACTGCGTAACATCAAGCTCTCCCTGTCTTTCCTGTCTGCGCAGGCGTTACTGACATGTGACCGTGACGGTGGCCGAATAGTTGCCGGCGGCGAAGATGTCGGAGCCGGTCTTGGTGCCGGTGAGGTGGACGGTGACGGTGTCGACGCCGGGCGTCGACAGGTTGGAGGAGGCCCCTGTTTCCGCAACCGTATGGGCACCTGCCACCGAATAGGTCGGCGCCCAGGTGATCGGGGTGACATCGGCCGGCGGCACGGTGATTGCAGTTGGCGCGCCAATGCTGATCGCGACATTGCCCGTTGTGGTGGCCGTGATAGTGCCGGCCACGCCGCCGGCATTGTGCGAGCTCAACGATTGCAGGTCTGGGCTCACCGTCATCGTGCCGCTGCCGTTGGTGACGACCAGCGTGCAGATTGCCGCGACAGTGCCGTTGAAGGTGACGTTGCCGGTGGCCGCGAGCGCCGGCTGGGCAATAGAGCAAGCCGCCACGGCAAGACCTGCAGTGAGAATGCAGTATTTCATTCTGCTCTCCGGGACCGCGAAAAATGCATCTGTCCTGGAGGCGACGGTGATCCAGTATGGTTAATTTGATATTAACGCCAAACTCTGACCAAAAGTTCGTTTGTATGCATATAATTTATTCTACATGAATTCGAGATTTTCGACGCGGCGTCAATCCCGTTTGCTGTGTTGAATTAAAGTATATTTTATAAATTGTTTTATCGCAGCAAATTATTTGCTCGAATTGAGCGGCCATGCCGACAAGTATCTGTGCGTTACGGTTGAACCAGCCGTGAGGTGACTATGGTCCACAGCAGCAAGAATATGCTCATCGACTAAGCTTGGCGAGATTTTGCCGCAGTCTCTTTCAAACAATATGATCGATGGCTGATATAATCTCGCCATGGCGCGCAGCACAAGCATACGAGCTTATGCGGCGTCAGGCCCGCGGTTGACCCAACAGCAGCGGGCGCGAGTTAGCCAGGCTCACCCAACCAATGAAGATTGGCGGACCAGCTGATTAGATTGAGCTTGAAAAGCGTCGCCTGGAACTCGATACCTTCAAGGAGCCAAGACGAGAACACGATTTCGTCACCGCCGGAGGCGGGCCGTTATCATTTGCAGATCGGTGCTACTGCTTGGAGCCGCCACTGGGTAGCTTTGACGCTTCGATCAGGTCCGCCTGGCGGACGAGGCCTTCTGCGATTTTCCGTGCCTGGTGCGGCTTTATCAGAAGTTCCACACTCTCAGCCGTGGCCTCTCCACGACGAACCCGCTCAATATGCTCCTGGGAGGTCACATACTCAAGACGAACAATAAGGTTCCCCGGCTCCAGCGCGTTGATATGCACGTTGATCAGGTTCGGTGTGTTGGTCGTGTTTTCAAATTTTGCAGGCATGGGCGTTCCTTCCGAATCTGCGGATCATGCCGCTCCACCAACCAATAGTCCATCAGCCGCCTCAACGCACTTCTCGCCAATGAGTGCGATCGACCGTGGTCAGAGATGAAACCCGAAGCCGGCGCAATGGGCAGGTCTTTCCCTCCGGATCATCATCGTATAGAATAAAAAGTCAATAAATTCAAATATTTGATCGATAGCGTCAGGAAAATTGAAGCATGCGACCGCGCCATCTGCTGCTCGCCCTGAGCATTGTTCTGATCTGGGGCGTCAACTTCGCCATCATCAAAATCGGCCTCAAGCAGGTGTCGCCGCTGGCCCTCGGCGTCGCCCGCTTCTTCCTGGCTGCCTTCCCATGGGTCTTCTTCATCAAGCGCCCGAACGTGCCGCTGTCGATGATCGCTACCTATGGCCTGCTGATCTTTGCGTTGCAGTTCGGCTTGCTGTTCACGGGGATGAAGATCGGCATGAGTGCGGGGCTGTCGTCGCTGATCCTGCAGTTGCAGGTGTTCTTCACCGTCGGCCTGTCGATGATCCTGCTCGGCGAGCGGCCGACACCCTGGCAGTTGGCCGGCGCTGCGCTGGCGTTTAGCGGCGTCGGGCTGGTTGGGCTGCACGTCGGTGGTGACGTGACCATGGTCGGATTGTTGCTGCTGATCGCAGCGGCTGCAGCCTGGGGCGGCGGCAACGTCGTTTCCAAGCAGATTTCGCAGCGTGCCGCCACGGCACCCAACGTGCTCGGCCTCGTCGTCTGGGGCAGCCTCTTCGCCTTGCCGCCGCTGCTGGTCGTGGCATTGGTCCTCGACCCCGAGCATTTCGTCAGCAGCTTCACCGGGCTCGACTGGGCGTCGGTCGGCTCGATCGCCTATATCGTCTATCTCTCCACGCTGTTCGGCTTTGCGGCCTGGAGCGGGCTTCTGGCGCGCTATCCGGTTTCGACCGTTGCTCCCTTCACCTTGCTGGTGCCGGTGTTCGGTTTCCTCGGTTCGGCGGTGCTGCTGGGCGAGCCGCTGCAGGACTGGAAGCTGGTGGCTTCCAGTCTTGTCATTGCCGGACTGTGCATCAACCTGTTCGGGCCACGGCTGTTTTCGCGTCCGCAGCGGTCAGTTGCCCCGCCTCCCAGCCCAGAATAGCCCGCTTGCGTGTCAGGCCCCAGTGATAGCCAGTCAGCGCGCCGGACTTTCCGAGCGCCCGGTGGCAGGGCACGACGAACGACAGCGGGTTGGCGCCGACCGCCGCACCCACCGCCCGGCTTGCCTTGGGCGAGCCAACTTCCGAGGCGATCGCAGAATAGCTGCAGGCCCGACCCATCGGGATCTTGAGCAGCGCCTCCCACACCCGCACCTGGAAGTCGGAGCCGATCATGACCACGCGCAAGGGCTGATCCTGGCGCCAGCGCGTCGGGTCGAAGATGTGTGCGGCATAAGGGGCCGTTGCACTCATGTCCTCGACATAGGTGGCGTTCGGCCAGCGGCCGGACATGTCGGCGAAGGCGGAGCGCTCTTCGCCGGCGTCGTTGAAGGACAGGCCGGCGAGGCCGCGGTCGGTGACCATGACAAGCGCCACGCCGAAGGGCGAGATGTGAAAGCCGTAGCGGATGGTGAGCCCGGCGCCGCGTGTCTTGTAGTCACCCGGCGACATCGCCTCATGGGTGACGAACAGGTCGTGCAGGCGGCCCGGCCCCGACATGCCGACCTCGAATGAGGTTTCGAGCAGCGGCAGGCCGTCGTCGAGCAGCTTGCGGGCGTGGTCGAGCGTCACCGCCTGCAGGAAGGCTTTCGGCGACAGGCCGGCCCAACGGCTGAACAGCTTCTGCAAGCTTGTCGGTGTCTCGCCGACCTCGGCGGCCAGTGTATCGAGCGACGGCTGGTCGCGGTAGTCGAGGCTGATCTTTTCGATCACCCGGCGCACAGTCTCATACTCCGAACCGGTCGGCGTGATGTCGTGCTGCAGCGTGGCGACAGGTTTCATTTGCGTCTGGGCGTTCATGGCTTGATCTCCTTGGACGCCAATGTCGCGTTGGCTGTGGGTATTTCCCACCCGATTCCTGCTCATCTGCTCCTTGCGGTTGCAAGAGCCCGCGAAAAAGCCGTGGCAAAGCTCTCGCGGTCATCGGGGTTGAGGAAACTTCCGATCGCCACGCTGTTGTCACGCGTCTCAACCGCCATGCCGGTGATGCCGATCTCGTCATGACGGGAAACTGCGAATCGCGCCCAGAACGGATTGAAATGGTATTGCTCCGACTTGCCCGACGGGGCGGTCTTGAGGATGTCGAGGCTGGTGCGGGAGACGCTGACCTCCTCTCGGGCGCGCGCGGCGCGATAATTGAGGCGGAAGGCGACATAAAGAGCTACGACGTCGAGGCCGAGGAAGCCGAAGATCGGCCAGGCACCGTGGCTGAGAAATATGGCGCCGGTGACCATGCAGCCAAAGGTCAGCGTACCCATCAAGATCATGAATCCGGTGTGCCCGAGCGAGCGGTGCGGCAGAAGCAACGCTTTGAAGAATGGCTCGTCGGCGGCAAAAGTGGCGTTTGTCTCGCTCATGCCTGACAATTATAGAGGGGCGATGAAAAACCCCAAGCCCAAAGATAAGGCCAAGGCCCTGCCGAAAGGCCGCACGTCCGGTGCCGCAGCCAATCCACGCGCCACGCGCCGCCGTTCACTCTATTCGGCGGCCGAAGTGCGCGAGATCTTCCGCCGCTTTTCGGTCCAGCGGCCGGAGCCGAAGGGCGAGCTCGAACACGTCAACGCGTTCACGCTTTTGGTTGCGGTGGTGCTGTCGGCGCAGGCGACCGACGCCGGCGTCAACAAGGCGACGCGCGCGCTGTTTGCCATCGCCGACACGCCCGAGAAGATGCTGGCACTGGGGGAGGAAATCGTGGGCCAGCACATCCGCACCATCGGTCTGTGGCGCAACAAGGCCAAGAACGTGATCGCCCTGTCCGAGGTGCTGATCCGTGATCATGGTGGTGCGGTGCCCGACGACCGCGACCAGCTCGTCGAGCTGCCCGGCGTTGGCCGCAAGACCGCCAATGTCGTGCTCAACATGGCCTTCGGCCAACACACCATGGCCGTAGACACCCACATATTGCGCATCGGCAACCGCATCGGTCTGGCACCTGGCAAGACGCCCGAGCAGGTCGAAGATACGCTGGTCAGGATCATCCCTGACGAGTTCATGCGCCATGCCCATCACTGGCTGATCCTGCATGGCCGTTATGTCTGCAAGGCACGCAAGCCCGACTGCTGGCGTTGCGTCATCGCCGATATCTGCAAGTCGCCTGAAAAGTCGACCAGCGAACCGGCGCCGCTGGTGCCTCTCGACGACATCGACCCGATCGAGGTCGCCGAAGCCGAAGTGGCGGCTCAGTAGCCGCGCGCCATCGCCGCCGCAAATATCGGGATCAGCGTGAACACGGCGATCTCGGCCTTGAGGAAGTTGCGCACCCTGGCAATCTCGGCATGCGGGACGACATAAGCCTCGCCACCGCCGGCGCCACGCCAGCGCGCGATACGGATCGTCGGTGCGATCGACAGCAGGCCTACGGCCGCGAACGCCACCATCTTGGCCCAGAAGGTCGGGTTGTAGATATAGAACTCCCAGCCCTTCAGCCCGAAATAGACACGCGACGCGCCGATGAGCACCAGCAGTGCTGCAAGTCCACCATAGACCGCGTCGATGCGTCCGAGCAGTGCGAGATTGCGCCGGCCGAGCCCGGGGCGAACCAATATCACCTCGGCAGCGAGCACGCCCGCAAGGGAGAATGCCAGGAGGTGGTGAATGATGGTCAGCATAAGGTCAGTCATCAGTGCCTCGTGATGCGACTCGACCGCGGCACCTTAGCAACGGACGTAGGGCAAGCATATGACGAGGCAGATGTCAGCAAATGTCAGCTGTCTGTCACTTGTCGAATTGACGAAGAGACTGAGGAAATACACGTTTCAACCATGGCGCTGACACGACAGATCAATCCGATGCCCGACTGGATCCGCAACGAGCTCGTCTCGCGTGGCTTGGTCGGCGCCTATGAGGGGCGGCCAGACTACCAGCGCAATGATTATCTTGGCTGGATCGATCGCGCCAAGCTGGCGACGACCCGCCGCAAGCGGCTCGACCAGATGCTGGATGAGCTCGATCGTGGCGACGTCTATATGCGGATGGCCTGGCACGGTTAGAGCATGGTTCCGAAAGCAGGGACGGTTTCGGATAAGACCCCACGAGGAAGCCCGGGCCGTTCCATTTCTCGGACTAGGACAGGTTGGCCACTGGCGGACAGCGTCACTGGGTTCTGGCCTGCTGTTCTGCCGGCCATCTGTGCTAGACCCGCTGCCATTGTCCATGGAGATCGACGATGGCCGCCTTTTCCCTTGCCGACATTCCCGTCATCGAGACCGAGCGAACGGTGCTGCGGCCGCATCGGCTTGAAGACTTCGATGCCTATGCCGGGATGTGGGCCGATCCGGTCGTCACGCGCTTCATCGCCAAGCCGCGCACACGCGAGGAAAGCTGGCAGCGTTTCCTGCGTCATGCCGGTTCATGGTCGCTGATCGGCTACGGTTTCTGGGCGATCGAGGAAAAGGCGACGGGCCGCTTCATCGGCGAAGCGGGTTTCCACGATCTCAAGCGTGACATCACGCCTTCGATAGAAGGTATCCCTGAGGCCGGCTGGGGTTTTGTCGCTGACATTCACGGCAAGGGCATCGCCAGCGAGACGGTCGCGGCCTTCGTGCGCTGGGCCGACAGCCGCTTTGCCGGCCCTACCGTCTGCATCATCGATCCGGCAAACGGTGCGTCGTTGCGGGTCGCCGAGAAGAACGGCTACCGCGAGACCGGCCGGACCACCTATCACGGTGAGCCGACCATCCTGCTAGAGCGGAGAGGCTCGGTTGGGTCAGCCGCCCACGGCGGTTGAGGTGACCGGCTTGGCGCCGCCTATGCGTTCCCAGCTTCGGCCGTTGCCCTGAGCCTGGCGCGCGAAATAATTGTAGGGCGTGCTGGACCAGTCGCGGACCGAACTGGTCAGGTTGTCCAGGATCAGGTCGCCCTCGTTGGTGCGCACCGTCAGCACCGTGTGGCCCTGGCCGCGGTAGCGCGCCACCGTCAAAAGCAACGCCGAACCGGGCCAGCCGCGCTTCAGCAATTCGCGCTTCTTCAGGATCGCGAAATCCTCGCAATCGCCTGATGAAACCGGCACGCGCCAGTCATCGCCGATATCGTTGCGTTCCTTGATGCGCGAATTGACGGCGCGGTTGATCTGCTTGAGCTCGGACTTGAGGTCGGCGTGCAAGGCAACAACCTTGCTGCCGCCGGATGTGCTGCACAGGCCCGGCTCACGGCCGCAGAACGAGGCGAATGCGGGCGGCGCAAAAGCCTTACCCTTGGTCTCCATGGTCGTTCCGGCCTGGGCAGCAAGCGTACAGGCAAACGACGCCGATAGCGCGATCAGCGCGACGATACTTTTCACAGTGGTAGTCCCCGATGCGTAGAAAAAGGATGACGTGTGTCGGTTAATGAGCGGTTGCTAAAATGACGATTGGTCGCAAACGAGGCAGCGCCCCTAACAAATTGTAAACCGAACACATAAGAGTTGAGACATTGTCCCACCGGCCGGTCGCAGGGGCGGCGAACCGAGGCTCTCGGCGGGACGTTCCCCGATGAAAAAACTGCAACTCAGCCTGTCGAGGCGTTGACATCGCTTCAGCCGTTTTGCAGAGTGAAACCGGTTTCACTTTTGGGGAACAT
This sequence comes from Aminobacter sp. SR38, assembly GCF_014843375.1. Lineage (NCBI taxonomy): Bacteria > Pseudomonadati > Pseudomonadota > Alphaproteobacteria > Hyphomicrobiales > Phyllobacteriaceae > Aminobacter > Aminobacter sp. SR38. The sequence continues at coordinate 2,466,977 of NZ_CP062112.1, read as the reverse complement.
GCCGCTTGAAGTTCGACCTGTCGATCCTCGCCAAGCATATCCCCTTCCTGCTGGAAGGGGCGTGGCTGACGTTGCAGGCGTGCACGCTTGCCGTCCTCGGCTCGCTGGTGCTGGGTCTCGTCGTCGGCGCAATGCGCACCTCGGCCTCGCCGCTGCTCAATCGGGTGGCTGCCGTCTATATCGACATTTTCCGCAACATCCCGTTCATCGTGCAGCTGTTCTTCTTCTATTTCGGCCTGCCCGAGATCGGCATCTACATCGACGCCTTCACCACCGGCGTCGTCGCGCTGTCGATCGCCGGCGGCGCCTTCACCTCTGACGTCATCCGCTCGGGCATCCTGGCAATCGACCCGGGCGTCATCGAGGCAGCGCAGGTCAGCGGCCTGAGGAAGATCACAATCTTCCGCAAGATCATTCTGCCGATTGCCCTGCGCGCCTCGGTGAGACCTTTGGGCTCGGTCTTCATCAACCTGATCCTGACTTCGTCGATCCTGTCGACGATCACGCTCAACGAACTGACCGGCTCGGCCAAGATCGTCGCATCGAACACCTTCCGTCCGTTCGAGGTCTATTTTGTCCTGCTCGTCGCCTACGCCGCGCTGACCTATGCCGTCTCGATCCTGATCGGCATGCTGCACCGCTACCTCAACCGTCACCAGGAAGAGGGAGCCGTCTGATGCGCTACGGGGATTTCACGCCGTTCGACATCATTCTGCTGCTGCAGGGTCTTGGCGTTTCGCTGGCCTTGTTCGTCTCGACCACGCTGATCGGCCTCGTCATCGGCACCGCATGGGCGGTGGTCCGCTTCTACCGCGTGCCGGTGCTGATGCAGCTCGTCACCTTCGTTGCCGAGCTGCTCAAGAATTCGCCTGTCCTGGTGCAGCTGTTCCTGGTGTTCTTTGGCCTGCCGGCGTTCCTCAAGATCAACGTCACGCCGACCGAAGCCGCCGTCATCACGCTCTCGGGCAACAGTGCCGCCTTCATCTACGTCATCGCCGTTTCGGCCATCGAGTCGGTCGGTCGCGACCAGATCGAGGCCGCGCGGGTCTTCGGCCTGACGCGCTGGCAGATCCTGCGCCGGGTGATCGCGCCGCAGGCGACAGCCTTTGCCATCGGGCCGCTGACCGGCCTTCTGGTCAACCAGTTGCAAGTCACCTCGCTGATCTCGGTCATCGGCGTGATGGATCTGACCAAGGTCGGCAACATTCTCAACCTGCGCACGCTGAAGCCGTTCATCGTCTGGACCGCCGTAGGCCTGCTCTATTACCTCACCGCCAAGCTGGTGACCTATGCCGGCGCGCGCTTCGAGAAGCGGCTTCGCGCCCATACCGCCTGGAAGGGTCTGTAAATGATCAGCATCACCGGCCTGCGCAAATCCTTCGGCGCCGCCACCGTCCTCAACGGCATCGACCTCGAGATCCGCCAGGGCGAGGTCGTCTCGGTGCTCGGCTCGTCCGGCTCGGGCAAGTCGACGCTGATCCGCTGCATCAACGGCCTGGAGAAGATCGACGCCGGCAAGATCACTGTCGACAATTTTGACGTCTCCAAGCCGCGCGAGCTTGCCGAGGCGCGCAAGCGTTCGGGTACCGTGTTCCAGCTGTTCAATCTTTATCCGCACATGACTGCGGTGCAGAACGTGGCACTTGCCCCGGTCGAGGTGCTGAAGGTGCCGCGCAAGCAGGCCGAGGCAGAGGCGCGCGAGCTGTTGAATTCAGTCGGGCTTTCCGAGCGTGCCGACGCCTATCCTTCCCAACTGTCAGGCGGCCAGCGTCAGCGCGTCGGCATCTGCCGGGCGCTGGCGATGAAGCCGAGCTATCTTCTGCTCGACGAGGTCACCAGCGCGCTCGACCCCGAGATGACGTCGGAGGTGCTGTCGATCCTGGCCAATCTCGCCAAGGGCGGCACGACGATGGTCTTCGTCACCCACGAGATCGCGTTTGCGCGCTCCATTTCGTCGCGCATTGCTTTCCTCGACAAGGGCCAGCTCATCGCCGACCTGCCGACCGAAGATTTCTTCTCCGCCACGGGCATGGCCCTGCCGCGCGTGGCCCAGTTCCTCTCCAAGATGCGTAAAGACTGAAATGATCCTGCTTGCCAATTCCGAGGCCTGGCCCGGCTTCTCCAAGAGCGTCGAACTTCTGAAGGCTGGCCGCCACGGCATCGATGCCATGGTTGCCGGCATCAGCGAGGTCGAGCGCGAGGTCAAGGTCCGTTCGGTCGGCTTCGGCGGCTGGCCGAACATGCTCGGCCGCATGGAGTTCGACGCCGGCGTCATGGACGGCACGACGCGCGAAGTGGGCTCGGTCGGTGCGGTGCCCGACACCATCCCGGTGGCAGCGCTCGCCCATGAGGTGATGAAGAGGCTGCCGCACGTCATGCTGACCGGCGACGGCGCCCGCCGCTTCGCCACCGAGATCGGCTTCGGCGTCGACGAAACGCTCTACGAAGACAGCAAGCGTGTCTGGTGGCAGCGGCTCGAAAAGGAACTGTCGCCGGAGGAGCTGGCGAAGTTCCCCGACATCGCGCTCGCGCCGCTCAGCCGCACCATCACCGACCCCGAACGGGTACGCGACACCACAGTATTCCTGTCCAAGGACAGCCTTGGCGGGCTCAATGTCGTGACCTCGACGTCGGGCTGGGCGTGGAAATATCCCGGCCGTCTCGGCGACTCGCCGATCCCAGGCGCCGGCTTCTACGCCGACAGCCGTTTCGGCGCCGCCGCTTGCACCCATACCGGCGAGATGACCATGCGCTGCGGCACCGCGCGCACCATCGTGCTCGCCATGCGCCTCGGTCATTCGCTGGAGCAGGCCATAGCCCTTGCCATCGACGAGCTGCGCGAGCTGAAGGACGGCTTCTTGGCCGGCGTCGTCATCCACGCGCTCGACGCCAAGGGCAACCACAAGGTCGTCAGCCTGAATTGCGAAGAGCAGATCAAATACTGGTTCTGGGACACCGATTTGCCCGAACCGGAACATCGCTTCGCCGAACCGTTCACATCCTAACAACCCGAGGGAGAGGGAATATGAAGAACCTGATCACGAAACTCGCCGGCATGGCCCTGGCCGTGGGCCTTGCGGCCACCGGTGCTGCCCAGGCCGGCAAGATCGATGAGATCCGCGAGCGCGGCACCGTGCGCATCGGCGTGTCGCTTGGCGGCGAGCCGATCGGCTTCCGCGACGCCCAGAACAACCCGGTCGGCTATGACGTCGACGTTGCCACCCAGCTCGCCGAGAAGCTCGGCGTGCCGGTCGAATTCGTCGACGTGTCGGGCGACGCCCGCATCTCGATGCTGGTGTCGGGCCAGATCGACATCGCGGTTGCCAACACCTCGGCGACGCTCGAGCGCGCCAAATCGGTGGATTTCTCGATCCCTTACAACCGCGCCGGCCTGCGCATCATCGTCCAGAAGGACGCCGGCATCACCTCGCTGGAAGGCCTCGCCGGTAAGAAGATCGTCGTCGGCCGCGGCTCGACCGGCGAGACCTTTATCAAGAATGCGGCACCCCAGGCAGAGCTCGTTTATACCGACAACTTCTCGCCGGAAGGCGTGCTGCTGCTGCAGCAGAAGCGGGTCGACGCGGCCATCGAGGACTCCTCGCTGCTCGACTATCTCGCCACCAAGAACGAGAACCTGGTGACGCTGCCCGGCCTGCACTCCAACGACCCGATCGGCATCGCTGTCGCCAAGGGCGACGAGGGCTTCGTCCGCTGGATCGACATGTTCGTCTCCGACTACATCCAGAGCGGCGCTTATGAGACCAACTACAAGAAGTGGTGGGGCGAAACAGCTAACCCGCCGGCACTGACCCCGCTCTGGTAAGACAGGGCTGAGGCAGCGGGCAGGCGGGAAGCCTGCCCGTTTTGCATTCAGGACGTTGCCCTTGCCACGAAGAAGGTCGGCACCGTCACCTCGGCATGGCCGTTGCCAAACTGCTCCGGCGTCGCCAGGAAGCGCAGGATTTCGCCGACATAGGTCTTCTTGTCATAACCGATCGACGAGATCGGGTAGGCCTCGAAATCGGTCAGCGACAGATTGTCGAAGCCATAGAGGCGGAAGCGCTCTGGCCTGTTGCCGGGAAAGGCATCGCGGTGGACGTCCATGATGCCCATGGCCATCGCATCCGAGGTGCAGAACACCGCGTCGGTCGTTGGCCATTCAGGCGACAGCGCGACGTGGCGGCCGCTCTGGTAGGAGTAGTCACCGCGCAGTTCGGCAACCAGCCTTATGCCGCGCTTGGCCATCTCGGCCTTGTAGTTGGCGATGCGCTGCTGCTCGACCGGCGAGGACACGCGGCCGGTGACAAGCGCTGCGGTCGCAACACCCTTGCCCGCGGCATCGGCGACGGCACCGGCTATGCCGGTTGCCTCGTCGGGCACGACTGAAGGGGACGAGCCGTCATGCATGCCGTTGAGCATCAGAACGTCGTCGCTGCGGAACATCTTGCGCACGCTTGCGGCGTCGGCGAAGTCGGAAAACACCAGTGCGGCATCGACATGGTAGGCAACGCCGTTGCGCAGGAATTCCTCGATGCGCTCGACCGAGCCGACGCGCAGGAAGATCACCTGCTTGCCGATCGACTGGATGTCGCTGATCAGGAGATCGAACAGGTCGAGGTCGGAGAAGTCGTGGATGTGGTTGACGATGACGGCGATCAGGTTGACCGTCTTGGTGGTCAGGCTGCGCGCCAGAAGATTGGGCTTGAAGCCGAGCTTGTCTGCTGCTTCAAGCACACGCGCGCGCTTGTCGGCGGAGACGGGTCGGCTTTCGCTCGACAGCGCCCGCGAGGCGATCGCGCGCGACACGCCGGCCAGCTCGGCGACATCGGCGATGGTCGGCGAGGTGCGTCGTTTGCGCGAACTGTCCATAAGTGCCTTTGCGAGTTGTCGTCTTGAATTCGGGCGCCTTGGCCAGACGTCCCGCAGCATTCATCCATCCGGGAACTGATTTCATGCTTACCTGCTTCGACATTGGCGGTTCAACGATAAAAAGCGCGCGTGCGCGCTCGGCCGGTGAAATCGAGATCATCGACCGAGTGAAGACACCGCTCGACGACTTCGCCGCCTTCGCCGCAATCATCGCCGATCGGGTCGCGCTGGATCGCGGCGCAACACGGGGCGTTGCCATTTCGATCGCCGGCGTCGTCGACCCGGCCTCCGGCAGCCTGAAATGCGCCAACATCCCTTGCGTCGACGGCCGCATCATCGCCGCCGATCTCGAGGCTGAGATCGGCCTGCCGGTGTGGATCGCCAACGATGCTGACTGTTTTGCCATGGCGGAAGCGACTGAAGGGGCAGGGCGCGGCCATCGCAATGTCTTCGGCATCATCCTTGGAACCGGCGTCGGCGGCGGCCTGGTCATCGACGGGCGCTTGGTCACCGGTGCTGGCGGTTACGCCGGCGAATGGGGCCACGGCCAGGCGCTTGCCACAAGGGTCGGCACGCCGCCGGTCGACATCCCGCATTTCGCCTGCGGCTGCGGCCAGGTCGGCTGCGTCGACACCATTGGCGGGGCGCGCGGGGTCGAGAAGCTGCATCATTTCCTGTGCGGTGACGCGCTGTCGAGCACCGAGGTCATCGACCGCTGGCGCGAAGGGGAGCCGAAGGCGCGCCGCACCATGGGCATCTATCTCGAGCTCGTCGGCGTTCCGCTGGCGCTGACCATGAACATCATCGGATCGTCAATCGTTCCCGTTGGTGGCGGCCTGTCCAACGTGCCCGAGCTGATCGAGGCGCTCGACAACCAGGTGCGCAGCCGCACGCTGCGGCGTGCGCAGGGACCACTGGTGGTCAAGGCCGCCTTGACCACCGAACCGGGCCTCATCGGCGCCGCAGCCGTCGGTTTCCAGGAGCTCGCCAATGTCTGAGAAAATCCGTCTCGAAGTCTGCGTCGACAGCCCGCAAAGCCTGGCTGCGGCGATTGAAGGCGGTGCCGACCGCATCGAATTGTGCGCGGCGCTCGAAACCGGCGGCCTCACGCCGTCGCCCGGCCTGATGGCGCTTGCCGCCCAGGCGCCGATCCCGGTCTATGCAATGATCCGCACCCGCCCCGGTGCCTTCGTCTTTGACGATGCGGATGTTGTTACCCTGCTGGCCGACATCGACGCGGTGCGTGCCGCCGGGCTGGCGGGTGTCGTGCTCGGCGCCAACAGGCCGGACGGTTCGCTGGACCACGAGTTACTTACGCGCCTGGCCGGCCAGGCCAAGGGGCTCGGCATGACGCTGCATCGCGCCTTCGACCTTGCCGGGCCTGACTTCAGCGAGGCGGTCGAGCTCGCCGTCGCTCTCGGTTTCGAGCGCATCCTGACCTCGGGCGGCGAAGCCACGGCATTGAAGGGGCTCGACGCGCTGGCTAGGTGCTTCGACCATGCGCAAGGCCGCATCGTCATCATGCCGGGATCCGGCGTCAATCTCGACACTGTCGGCGCGATCAAGGCGCGGCTGCCGCTGCGCGAAATCCACTCGTCCTGCTCGGTGGCATCAGACGCACCCGCCGACAAGGCGCTGGAACTCGGCTTTGTCGCGCTCCGGCCAAAGCACACCGACACAGGCGTCGTGCGCAGGATGAAGGCGGCACTGGCGTAGGGTAGGCTCAGGCCTTCTCGCCCAATTCCTTGGACGAGACCTCGTAGAGTACCTTGTCGGTCTGGGCATCGACACCGACAAGGCTGACCTCATGGCCCCAGAGCCGCTGGATGTAGCGTATCGTCTCGTTGCGCGTCTCCTCGACCAGCGTCGCGCCATTGTGCACTGTGTGCTTGATGCGCAGCTTGCGGTCGCCCTTGAGGTCGGCATCCACTGCCTGGATGTCGGGCTGGGTCATGCCGACATCGTAGCTGTTGGCGAGGCTCGAACGCACGCGTTCGTAACCGCGCTCGTCGTGGATCGCCGTCACCTCGTAATAGGGGTCCGACGATTCTTCCTGCAGCGAAAACAGCCGCATGTCGCGGATCAGCGCCGGGCTCAGGAACTGCCGGATGAAAGATTCGTCGCGGTGCGTCGCCCAGGCGTCGAGCAGTGTGCCGCACCAGTCGCCATTACCGGCGAAGTCGGGGAACCAGTCGCGGTCTTCCGCCGTCGGTTCGGTGCAGATGCGCTGGATGTCGCGCATCATGTTGAAGCCCAGCGTATAGGGATTGAGCCCACCATAGCGCGGGTCGTCGAAATGCGGCTGGAACACGACGTTGGAATGGTTCTGCAGCACCTCCAGCATGGTGCCTTCGCTGATCTGGCCCTTGTCATAGAGGCTGTTCATGATTGTGTAGTGGACAAAGGTGGCGCAGCCCTCGTTCATCACCTTGGTTTGCCGCTGCGGGTAGAAATACTGCGCGATGACCCGGACGATGCGCAGAATCTCGCGTTGCCAGGGCTTGAGCACCGGGCTGTTTTTCTCCAGGAAGTAGAGCAGGTTCTCCTCGGGATACTCGATTGCCGACTGCCGTTCCGACATGTCGGTCTGGACCTCGCGCGGGGCTTCTGCCTCGGCCGCTTGCGGCAGGGTGCGCCACAGGTCGCTGAAGGTGCGCTCTTCGTGCTCCAGCCGCTCTCGAATGCGTGCCCGCTCGCGCTCGACCGACAGGCGCGGACGGCGGCGGTAGCGGAACACGGCCTGCGGCATCAGCGCGTGCGCTGCATCCAGCACGGCCTCGACGGCAGCCGGGCTGTAGCGTTCCTCGCAACGCGCGATGAAGCTCTTGGCAAACTCCATATAAGGGAGGATTGCGCCAGCGTCGGTCCATTGCTGGAACAGGTAATTGTTCTTGAAGAAGTGATTATGCCCGAACGACGCATGCGCGATGACCAGCGTCTGCAGCGCCATGGTGTTTTCTTCCATGAGATAGGTGATGCAGGGATTGGAGTTGATCACCAGCTCATAGGCGAGTCCCATCCGCCCCTTGCGATAAAGGTTGGACTCGTGGACGAAATGTTTGCCGAAGGACCAGTGCTGGTACATCAGCGGCATGCCGATCGAAGAATAGGCGTCGAGCATCTGCTCGGACGAGATCACCTCGATCTGGTTGGGGTAGAAGTCGAGGCGAAGCTCGTTGACCGCGATCTCGCGGATCGCGTCATAGGCGCGCGACAGGTCGTCAAAGTTCCAGTCGGAACTGGTGAACAGCAGCGGCAATTGTTTCGAACGTTTTTCCAACTTGCATCCTCATCCGCGTTTGGCCGGGGCTGGCGCCTTGGCGAACAACTCGTGAAAGACGGGATAGATGTCGGACGGCTTGGCAATGCGTGTCATCTCGAAGTTCGGCCATTCGGCGCTGACTTCGCGGTAGGCATTCCACAATGACGTGCCGTTGTCGGCGTGGCGGAACATCTCGCTTTCGCGCTCGTCGATGATCTCGACATAGGCGTAGTACTGGCAGAGCCGCATCAGCGTGCTGTCGAGGATCGACACGCACTTTTCTGAATCGTTGGGGATGTTGTCGCCGTCGGATGCCTGGGCGGCGTAGATGTTCCACTCCTTGGCCGGATAGCGCTCACGGATGACGCGCAGCATCTCGTCGAGGGCGGTGGAAACGACGGTGCCGCCGCTCTGGGTGCTGTAGAAAAAGGTATCCTCGTCGACCTCCGATGCCTCATGGGTGTGACGGATGAAGACGATGTCGGTCTTGGCGTAACGCCGCTTGAGAAACAGGTGCAACAAGACGAAGAAGCGCTTGGCAAGGTCCTTCTCGCGCTCGCCCATCGAGCCCGAGACGTCCATCAGGCAGAACATGACGGCATTGGCATTGGGCACCGGCTGCGGCTCGAACCGGTTGAAGCGGATGTCGATGGGGTCGATGTAGGGGATCAGCTTTCGCCGCCGCGCGAGTGTTGCAAGCTCCTCGCGCAAGGCCGCGATGCGTTGCAGAATGGCGGCGCTTGGCCGCCTCTCACCCTCCAGCTTGGCGAGCTCCGCCGCGACCGCGTCGATCTCGGCCTGCCGCGGCCGCCGCAGCGCGATGCGCCGGCCGAAGCTGTTGAACATGGTGCGCCCGACACTGATGCTCGTCGGGTTGCCGCTCATCGTGAAACCTGCCCGGCGCGGCCGGAATGTCACCACTTCCTTGAGGTTGAGCTTGACCAAATCGGGCAGTTCGAGGTCCTCGAAGAACAGGTCGAGCACTTCCTCACGCGACAGCACGAAATTGAAATCGTCCTCGCCGTCGCCCGAGGACGATGGGTCCGACCCCTTGCCGCCGCCGGCGGCTGGGCGCGGGATGCGGTCGCCGGTGCCAAACGTCTTGTTGCCGGGAAGGACCTCCTCTCGGCGGCCCGAATGTGGTGCGCGTTGAAAGGTCGGCTCCCCGATCCCCTTGCGCGGGATCGGGATGACCTGGTCTTCCCCCACCGCGTCGATCTTTCCGGACCTGACCCGCTCGTTGATCGCCCGTTTCAACTCGTCCCGGGCGCGCCTCAGAAAACGCTGCCTGTTGCCAAGGCTCTTGTCCTTGGGATTGAGGCGCCGATCGATAAAGTTCGGCATTTCGGTCCCCGCTCGCTCCCGGTCAGCCTGCCTTGTTGACCCGCATGTACCAATCGACGAGGCGCCGCACCTGGCGCTGCGTGTAGCCGCGTTCGGTCATGCGTTCGACGAATTCAGCATGCTGCTTCTCGGTGGTGCTGTCGCGCTTGGCGCCGAAGCTGATCACCGGCAGAAGGTCCTCGACCTGGCCGAACATCCGCTTTTCGATCACCTCGCGCAGCTTCTCGTAGCTCGTCCAGGACGGGTTGCGACCATTGTTCTTGGCCCGTGCCCTCAGCGTGAACTTCACCACCTCGTTGCGGAAGTCCTTGGGGTTGGCGATGCCGGCCGGCTTCTCGATCTGCGACAGCTCGGAATCGAGGATGCCGCGGTTGAGGATCTGGCCGGTGTCGGGGTCCTTGTAGTCCTGGTCCTCGATCCAGGCATCGGCATAGGCGATATAGCGGTCGAACAGGTTCTGGCCGTATTCGCTATAGGATTCGAGATAAGCCTTCTGGATCTCGTGGCCGATGAACTCGGCATAACGTGTCGCGATCTCCGACTTGATGAAATCCAGGTAAGAGGACTCAATCTCGCCCGGGAACTGCTCGCGCTTGATCGCCTGTTCGAGCACATACATCAGATGCACCGGGTCGGCGGCGATCTCCTTGGTGTCGTAGTTGAACGTCTCCGACAGCACCTTGAAGGCAAAGCGCGTGCTGACGCCGTTCATGCCTTCGTCGACGCCGGCGGCGTCGCGATACTCCTGCATCGACTTCGCCTTGGGATCGACGTCCTTCAGGTTCTCGCCGTCATAGACACGCATCTTGGTATAGAGCGGCGAGTTCTCATGTTCGGCGAGCCGTGTCGAAACGGTGAAGCGGCTCAATATGTCGAGCACTTCGGGTGCGCATGGATTGCTCACCAGTTCGCTCTCGCGCAGCAGCTTTTCGTAGATCTGGCGCTCTTCGGTGACGCGCAGGCAATAGGGCACCTTGACCACCAGGATGCGGTCGAGGAAGGCCTCGTTGTTCCTGTTGCTCTTGAATTGCAGCCATTCGGACTCGTTGGAGTGCGCCAGCACGATGCCCTGGTAGGGGAAGGCGCCGAAGCTTTCGGTGCCGTTGTAGTTGCCTTCCTGGGTCGCGGTCAGGAGCGGATGCAGAACCTTGATCGGCGCCTTGAACATCTCGACGAATTCGAGAAGCCCTTGCGTCGTCCGGTTGAGGCCGCCGCTGTAGGAGTAGGCGTCGGGATCGGCCTGGCTGAAATTCTCGAGCTTGCGGATGTCGACCTTGCCGACAAGCGCCGACACGTCCTGGTTGTTCTCGTCGCCGGGCTCGGTCTTGGCGATGCAGATCTGCCGCAGCCTGGACGGCATCAGCTTGACGACGGAGAACTTGGAGACGTCGCCGCCGATTTCTTCGAGCCGCTTGGCGGCCCATGGCGAAATCAGGCCGGTCAGCCGGCGTCGGGCGATGCCGTATTTGTCCTCGAGAAGGCCGGCCATGCGTTCGGGATGGAACAGGCCGAGAGGTGATTCGAATATCGGGCTGAGCTGGCCGTTGACCTTGAGCGTGTAGATCGGCCGCTCCTCCATCAGCTTCTTCAGCCGCTCCGCGAGCGACGACTTGCCGCCGCCGACCGGGCCGAGCAGATAGAGGATCTGCTTGCGCTCCTCGAGCCCTTGGGCGGCATAGCGGAAGTAGCCGACGATGCGCTCGATCGTGTCTTCCATGCCGTAGAACTCGGCAAACGCCGGATAAACCTTGATTGTTCGGTTCGCGAAGATGCGGCCCATGCGCGGGTCGGCACTGGTGTCGATCAACGTCGGCGCGCCGATCGCGTCGACCATTCTTTCGGCTGCCGTGGCGTACATGGAAGGCTGGTCGCGGCAGGCGAGAAGATATTGCTGGAGGCTCATCTCCTCGGTCGTCTGACTGCTGTAGATTTCCGAGAAGAGATTGAAGACGTCGTTTTCACGTGTTTGCATGGCACCCTCACAATGCCGAAGACGGTGGGAGTGTAACACCACTTCGACCTTTTGCCTTCCTCTCAACTTCCCTGAACAGGCAAAGTTCCGCACAGAATGTCGTGATCGAAGATTTAGTTTGCATGCGTCGAATTGTGGCGCGGCGCGGGCTTCGATCTGCCTCGGTCAACGCCGGATTCCACGGGCACTCGACAGGGCTTTCGTCTCAACTTTCGGCTGCACGCGACGCAGCCTCTCGAACACACGGTCGCTCGGCAGGACAAGTTTCGGATCGTCGTCCGCGACGATTTTTCCGGCTCAAAAGGCCTCCCACTCATGGCCAAGTACTCGACGCTCCGGCCGGCATCCGGCTATGAACGTTGACCGCAGTCGCGGAACGTTTTTGCAGGGAAGGATCGCCGTCATGAAGGCACGCATCAAATGGGTTGAGGATAGCACCTTCGTCGGTCAGTCGGGCAGCGGGCACAAGATCGTGCTCGGGACCTCCAAGGAACCGGGTGGCGAGACGCCTGGTCCGAGCCCGATGGAGCTGATGCTGATCGGCGCCGGCGGCTGCTCGGCCTATGACGTCGTCCACATCCTGGAAAAGGGCCGCGAGGCGATCGAGGACTGCTCCGTCGAGCTCGATGCCGACCGCGCCGACACCGACCCCAAAGTGTTCACCCGCATCCACATGCATTTCGTCGTCAAGGGTCGTGGCCTTGCGCCGGCCAAGGTCGAGCGCGCGGTCAACCTGTCGATCGAGAAATACTGCTCGGCTTCGGCGATGCTCGCCAAGTCCGCCGTCATCACCCATGACTTCGAGGTCGTCGACACCTCCGCGCCGGCCAGCGCCGACTGACCCGCGCCGACTGGGCGTGGCCGTGGCTGCCGCGTTCTGTCCAGAATTGATGCCGAGCAAATGCGCGATTTCAGGGCAATTGCGCATTCCCGAAAACCCTGCGAAACTGCCTCGTCAGATGAAGAGGCGTGACGCATGAGTTCCCGGAGCGAAAACCCAAGGCTCGACGAGGCAGCCCGCGCCGGCTGGCTCTATTATGTCGCCGGCAACACCCAGGACCAGATCGCAACCAAGCTCGGCGTCTCGCGCCAGACCGCGCAACGGCTGGTGTCGCTCGCCATGTCGGAAGGCCTGATCAAGGTTCGGGTCGACCATCCGATCGCCAACTGCCTCGATCTTGCCGCCAAGCTTCGCTCGCGATTCGCGCTCGACCTCGTCGAGGTCACGCCAAGCGATCCGGATTCGTCGTCGACGACCATCGGCATCGCGCAGGCCGCGGCCGCCGAGATCGAGAAGTGGCTGCGTTCGCCCGAGCCGATCGTGATGGCGATCGGCACCGGCCGCACGCTGAAGGCTGCGATCGAGCAACTGCCGCCGATGGAGTGTCCGCAGCACAAGGTGGTGTCTTTGACTGGCAATATCTCGCCGGACGGTTCGGCCGCCTTCTACAACGTCATCTTCACCATGGCCGACACCATCAAGGCGCGCAGCTTTCCCATGCCTTTGCCGGCGATCGCCTCGTCTTCCGACGAGCGTCGCATGCTGCATGGCCAGCCACTTATCCAGCCGACGCTGGCGCTTGCCGCCCAGGCCGACGTCACCTTCGTCGGCGTAGGCGACATGGGCCCACAGGCGCCGCTCTATGAAGACGGCTTCATCACCGAGGCCGAGCTCAAGGCGCTGCAGAAGGCCGGCGCCGTCGGCGAGATCGTCGGTTGGGCCTTCGACCGCGACGGCAAGCTGATCGAAGGTATCACCAATGACCGCGTCGCCTCGGCACCGCTGCCGTCGCGCGAGCGCTCGCTGGTGGTGGCGCTGGCCATGGGCGAGCGCAAGCTGCCAGGCATCCTCGCCGCTGTCACCCGCCGCCTCGTCAACGGACTGATCACCGACGAGCGCACCGCGGCGGCACTGCTCGCCGGCTAGCACCGTCCTTTTCCGAATTGCCCGGTGCCGCGCTTCAGTGCGCCGTCTTACGCCATTTCCCGGCATTCTTTCCTGCGCGTCGCCCGCCGGACTGGCGGTTGCACTGTCATGTCCAGATTCCCGCTTGACATAAATCACATCAGATGAATAATTGCCCACAGCCAAGGCAAATGCTCACTTTGGCTTTTGGGAGGAATTCGATGAAACTGAACACGCTCTTCCTGGGCCTGTGCGGAGCGAGCGCGCTTGCGTTTGCCGCTCATGCCGAGACCATCACCATCGCCACTGTCAACAATGGCGACATGGTCCGCATGCAGAAGCTGACGGACGACTTCACCGCCAAAAATCCCGACATCCAGCTCGAATGGGTCACGCTCGAAGAGAACGTGCTGCGCGAGCGCGTCACCACCGACATCGCCACCAAGGGCGGCCAGTATGATGTGATGACCATCGGCACCTACGAGGTTCCAATCTGGGCCAAGCAGCAGTGGCTCTTGCCGCTCGACAACCTTGGTGCCGACTACGACGCCGCAGACATCATCCCGGCCATCGCCGGTGGCCTTTCGGCTGATGGCAAGCTCTACGCCGCGCCCTTCTATGGCGAGAGCTCGTTCGTCATGTACCGCAAGGATCTGATGGAGAAGGCAGGGCTGACCATGCCCGACGCGCCGACCTGGGATTTCATCGCCGACGCGGCGCGCAAGATGACCGACCGCGCCGCCGACATCAACGGCATCTGCCTGCGCGGCAAGGCTGGCTGGGGCGAGAACATGGCCTTCCTGACCGCCATGTCCAACTCGTTCGGCGCGCGCTGGTTCGATGAGAAATGGCAGCCGCAGTTCGACCAGCCCGAATGGAAGAAAACACTGCAGTTCTATGTCGACCTGATGAAGGACGCCGGCCCGTCCGGTGCCTCCTCCAACGGCTTCAACGAGAACCTGGCGCTGTTCCAGCAGGGCAAGTGCGGCATGTGGATCGATGCCACCGTCGCTGCCTCCTTCGTCTCCAATCCGAAGGATTCGACGGTCGCCGACAAGGTCGGCTATGCGCTTGCTCCCGACACCGGTCTCGGCAAGCGCGGCAACTGGCTGTGGGCATGGTCGCTCGGCATTCCGGCCGGCACGCAAAAGGCCGAGGCGGCGCAGAAGTTCGTCTCATGGGCGACCGGCAAGGGCTATCTCGACCTTGTCGCCTCGAAGGAAGGTTGGGCCAACGTTCCGCCCGGCACGCGCACCTCGCTCTACAACAACCCCGAGTACCAGAAGGCCGCGCCCTTCGCCAAGATGACGCTCGACTCGATCCACTCGGCCGATCCGACCAAGCCCACCGTCAAGCCGGTGCCTTATGTCGGCGTCCAGTTCGTCGCCATTCCCGAGTTCCAGGGGCTGGGCACGACGGTCGGCCAGTTGTTCTCGGCGGCACTCGCCGGCCAGTCGAGCGTCGATGACGCGCTTGCCGGTGCACAGACCGCAGCGGTCCGTGAGATGACCCGCGCCGGTTACATCAAATAGGCAGATCCTCCCTGCCTGGCCGTCCGGTCTCCCAGTCCGGACGGCCCCTTTCGGTGACCTGAAACATCATCTGTCCGAACCGGGGTGATCGCCATGGCTACTCGACAGACCAGTTCGCTGGCGCGCCTGATGATGGCGCCTTCGGTGATCCTCCTTTTCATCTGGATGATCGTGCCGCTGGCGATGACCCTGTGGTTCTCGTTCCAGAACTATAATCTGCTCAATCCGGCCAATGTCAGCTTTGCCGGCCTGTTCAACTACAAGTTCTTCTACACCGATCCGGCCTTCTTCCAATCGATCTGGAACACGCTGGTGCTGGTGGTCGGGGTGTTGTTGATCACCGTCGTTGGCGGCATCGCGCTGGCGCTTTTGCTCGACCAGCCGATGTTCGGCCAGGGCATCGTCCGCATCCTCGTGATCTCGCCTTTCTTCGTCATGCCGCCGGTGGCCGCACTGGTGTGGAAGAACATGATCATGCATCCGGGCTATGGCGTGTTCGCCGACATCGCCAAGTTCTTCGGCGCCCAGCCTGTCGACTGGTTTGCGCAGTACCCACTGTTTTCGATCATCATCATCGTCGCCTGGCAATGGCTGCCATTCGCGACGCTGATCCTGTTGACGGCGCTGCAATCGCTTGACGGCGAGCAGAAGGAAGCCGCCGAGATGGACGGCGCCGGCTTCGTCAGCCGCTTCATCTATCTGACGATCCCGCACATCTCGCGCGCCATAACGGTCGTCATCCTGATCCAGACGATCTTCCTGCTCGGCGTCTACGCCGAGATTCTTGTCACCACCAATGGCGGCCCGGGCTACGCCTCAACCAACCTGCCATTCCTGATCTACCGCACGGCACTGCTCGGCTACGACGTCGGCGGCGCTTCGGCCGGCGGCATCATCGCAGTCATCCTTGCCAACATCGTCGCCTTCTTCCTGATGCGCGCCGTCGGCAAGAACCTGGACAAGTGAGGAGGAGACGATGGCACGCGCAGTTTCGACACGTCGCAAGATCGGCTTCACCGTTGCAGCCTGGGTGGTTGCCCTGCTGATCTTCTTCCCGATCCTCTACACCATCATCACCAGCTTCAAGTCGGAGACCGAGGCGATCGCCGGCTTCAGCCTGGTGCCTTCGGGCACGCTGGAGAGCTACGCCGAGGTTCAGGCGCAGAGCAACTATTTCAAGTTCTTCCTGAACTCGGTGGTCATCGCTGTCGGCTCGACGATCCTGGCGTTGCTGATCGCCATTCCGGCCGCCTGGTCGATGGCGTTTTCGCCGACCAAGCGGACCAAGGACATCCTGATGTGGATGCTCTCCACCAAGATGATGCCGGCTGTCGCCGTGCTGGTGCCGATCTACCTGATCTTCCGCGACGCCAACCTGCTCGACACCCGCATCGGGCTGACGGTCATGCTGATGCTGATCAACCTGCCGATCGTGGTGTGGATGCTCTACACCTACTTCCGCGAAATCCCCGGCGAGATTCTTGAAGCCGCACGCATGGACGGCGCCACCCTATGGGGCGAAATCGTCCATGTGCTGACGCCGATGGCGGTACCCGGCATCGCCTCGACCATGCTGCTCAACATCATCCTGGCGTGGAACGAGGCCTTCTGGACGATCCGCCTGACAACCACCAACGCAGCACCGCTGACCGCCTTCATCGCTTCGTTCTCCAGTCCACAGGGGCTTTTCTGGGCGAAACTGTCGGCGGCATCGACGCTCGCCATCGCACCGATCCTGATCATGGGCTGGTTCTCCCAGCGCCAGCTCGTCCGCGGCCTGACATTCGGCGCCGTGAAGTAGTCGACCCCGCGGGAGGAAACCATGGGAAACATCACCCTCAAGAAAGTGTCGAAGTCATTCGGCGCAACGACAATCATCCCGGAGATCGATCTCCAGATCGAAGACGGCGAATTCGTCGTCTTCGTCGGGCCATCGGGCTGCGGCAAGTCGACCTTGCTCCGGCTGATCGCAGGATTGGAGGACACGTCAGGCGGCAGCATCAGCATCGATGGGCGCGATGTTACCGGCGAGGCGCCGGCCAAGCGCCGGCTGGCGATGGTGTTCCAGTCCTACGCGCTCTATCCGCATATGACCGTCTACAAGAACATCGCCTTCCCGCTGAAAATGGCGGGCGAGGACGCAGCCGTCATCGACAAGAAGGTCAAGGACGCGGCGCGTGTGCTGAACCTGACCAACTATCTCGAGCGCCGTCCCGGCCAGCTCTCGGGCGGCCAGCGCCAGCGCGTCGCCATCGGCCGCGCCATCGTGCGCCAACCCTCGGCCTTCCTGTTCGACGAGCCTCTGTCCAATCTCGACGCCGCGTTGCGCGGCACGATGCGGCTGGAGATCAGCGAGCTGCACCACCAGCTCAAGACGACGATGATCTACGTCACCCACGACCAGGTCGAGGCCATGACCATGGCCGACAAGATCGTGGTGCTGAACGCCGGCAACATCGAGCAGGTCGGCTCGCCGATGGAACTCTATAAGACGCCGAAGAACCTGTTCGTCGCCGGCTTCATCGGTTCGCCCAAGATGAACCTGATCAACGGCACCGCCGCCGCCAAGCATGGCGCGACGACGATCGGCGTGCGACCCGAGCATCTGGGCATCTCGACCACATCAGGCGAGTGGAAGGCGACAGTCGGCGTCGCCGAACATCTCGGCTCCGACACGTTCCTGCATGTCCAGGCAGGCGACGTCGGCACGCTCACGGTACGGGCCGATGGCGAGCTTGGCGTGCGCCATGGCGAAACTGTCTACCTGACACCGAGCCCGAACAAGATCCACCGTTTCGGCGCCGACGGGAGGGCCATGTGAGCGGTCGTCTCGAGGGCAAGTCGGTGCTCATCACAGGGGCAGCGCGCGGTATAGGCAGGGTGTTTGCCGAGGCGTACATCCGCGAGGGGGCTAGGGTCGCCATTGGCGACATCAATCTCGACGCGGCGATGAAGACGGCAGCCGAAGTCGGCCCGTCGGCCTATGCCGTCAGCCTTGACGTCACCAACCAGAGCTCGATCGAGGCGGCGATCAAGGTCGTCGAGCAGAAGACCGGCGGGCTCGACATACTGGTCAACAACGCCGCGCTGTTCGATCTCGGCCCGATCGTCGAGATTTCCAGGGCGAGTTACGACCGGCTGTTTTCGGTCAACGTCGCCGGCACCTTGTTCACCTTGCAGGCCGCCGCCCGCTCGATGATCGCACGGGGTAAGGGCGGCAAGATCATCAACATGGCGAGCCAGGCCGGGCGTCGTGGCGAAGCGCTCGTCGCCGTCTATTGCGCCACCAAGGCGGCTGTCATCAGCCTGACCCAGTCGGCCGGGCTCGACCTGATCAAGCATGGCATCAACGTCAATGCCATCGCCCCCGGCGTGGTCGAGGGCGAGCATTGGGAGCATGTCGACGAGCTGTTCGCCCGTTACGAGAACCGGCCCCGCGGCGAGAAGAAGCGCCTCGTCGGCGAGGCCGTTCCCTTTGGCCGCATGGGCACCGCCGAAGACCTCGTCGGCATGGCGATCTTCCTCGCCGGAGCCGAGAGCCAATATGTCGTCGCCCAGACCTACAACGTCGATGGCGGCAACTGGATGAGTTGAAATGTCCTTCTCCCCTGGGGAGAGGGTGGCCGAGTGGGGCGAGGTCGGATGGGGTGTTCCAGTGTGACGCTCCGTCCAGCAACCCTCATCCGTCTCGGCACTGCGCGCCGATCCACCTTTTCCCGCAAGGGGAGAAGGTGTCGCGAAAGTCGGCGCCTAAACAGGAAAGCGTCGAACCATGACCGTGAAGCTCTCCCTCGCCACACTGCCGGATTTGCCTGCCAAGGTCGCGCGGCCGACTTACGACCGCGCCTCGCTGAAGGCCGGTATCGTCCATTTCGGCGTCGGCAACTTCCATCGCTCGCACCAGGCGATCTATCTCGACGAGCTGTTCAACACCGGCCTCGGACATGACTGGGCGATCGTCGGCGCGGGCGTGTTCGAGGGCGAGAAGGCCGGACAAGCGAAGCTCGCCGGGCAGGACTGGCTGACATCAGTCGTCGAGCAGGACAGCGGCCATATGAGCGCCCGCGTCACCTCGGTCATGGTCGATTTCCTGACCCCCGGCGATGCTGCGGCCGTCATCGAACGTCTCGCCGACCCGGCGATCCGCATCGTCTCGCTGACCATCACCGAGGGCGGCTATTTCATCGATCCGGCGTCGGGCATCTTCAACCCGACCCATCCCGATATCGTCGCCGACGCGCAGAACGTCGCGGCGCCCCGGACCGTCTTCGGCATCATCCTCGCCGGCCTCCGGCGTCGTCGCCAGGACGGGGGCGTGCCATTCACCGTGATGTCCTGCGACAACATTCCCCACAATGGCCGGGTCACGGCCGATGCGGTGATCGGCCTGGCGCGGCTCGCGGACGAAACCTTCGCCGACTGGATCCGCGATAACGTCGCTTTTCCGAACTCGATGGTCGACCGCATCACGCCCGCCACCACCGATCGCGAGCGCGGCATTCTCGCCAGCGACTTCGGCGTCGAGGACAGCTGGCCGGTGTTCTGCGAGCCGTTCAAGCAATGGGTGATGGAAGACCATTTCACTGACGGCCGTCCGGCGCTGGAAAAGGTCGGCGTCCAGTTCGTCCATGACGTCGCTCCGTTCGAGCTGATGAAGATCCGCATCCTCAATGGCGGCCACGCCACGATCGCCTATCCCGCCGGGTTGATGGACATTCATTTCGTCCACGAGGCGATGGAAAATCCGCTGGTGCGCGCCTTCCTGGCCAAGCTGGAGCGCGAGGAGATCATGCCCACGGTGCCGCCGGTACCCGGCGTGGTGCTGGAGGAGTATTGCCAGCTCATCGAGCGCCGGTTTTCCAATCCCAAGATCGGCGACACCGTCCGCCGCCTCTGTCTCGACGGTTCCAACCGGCAGCCGAAATTCATCATCCCGACCATATCGGATCGCCTGAAAGCGGGCGCTGGCATATCGGGGCTGGCGCTCGAATCGGCACTCTGGTGCCGCTATTGCTTCGGGGTGACCGATTCCGGTGCCATCATCGAACCCAATGACCCGAGTTGGGACCGCCTGCAACGAACAGCGCAGGCGGCGAAGAATGCGCCTGCGACCTGGCTTGCGATGGAGGACATCTATGGCGATGTCGGCAAATCCGCAGCCTTCGCGGCTGCCTTTGGCGACAGCCTCGACATGCTCTGGCAGTTGGGCACGCAGGAGACATTGACGCGCTATCTCGGCGATCGCCTCTGAACCAAATCCGGGGCGTCGCTGACCGCTGGAATTGGCCATGGCGCGCATATAGACTGCGCGTCATGGTGTTGATCTCCACGTCCTTGCCTCATCTGAACTCGCCGCCGGAAGGCTCTGGCTGTCGCGCGGTCGCGCCGTTCGGGGCGTCGTCGTTCTGATGGCGGCCTATCTATGTGCGGTCGATGTCGGTACCGGCAGCGCGCGCGCCGGCATCTTCGATGCCGCAGGCAAGCTGCTCGGGCGCGCTGAACATCCCATCGTCATGAACCGCTCGCCATCGGGCCATTGCGAGCATGACTCCGAGCAGATCTGGTCGGCTGTCTGCGACGCTGTGCACGGAGCCCGCAAGGCTGCCAGCGTCGACCCGGCTGAAATTGTGGGTATCAGCTTCGATGCGACATGCTCGACGGTGTTCCGGGGCAGGGCGGGCGAGCAGGTTGGTATTTCGAGCAATGGCGAGCAGCGTTGGGACACCATCGTCTGGCTCGATCATCGCGCACTGGCCGAGGCCGACGAATGCACCGAGACCCGCCATGACGTGCTCGGTTATGCCGGTGGGGTGATGTCGCCGGAGATGGCGACGCCCAAGCTGATGTGGGTCAAGCGTCACTTGCCGCAGAGCTGGGCGCGAACCGGGCAGCTTTTCGACCTTGCCGATTTTCTCAGCCACAAGGCCTCAGGCTCGTTCGCCCGCTCGCAATGCACGCTGACCGCCAAATGGACCTATCTGGCCCACGAACGTGAGGCCTGGCGTCACGATTTCTTTGCGGCGGTCGGCCTCGCCGACATCTTCGAGCATGCCGCTCTGCCCGAGCGCGCCAGCCCGGTCGGCGCCGACCTCGGTCCGCTCACGCCTATCGCCGCCGCGGCGCTCGGCCTGACCACGGCCTGCCGCGTCGGTGCGGGCATGATCGACGCCTTTGCCGGCGCCATAGGCGTCATCGGCGGCCTGTCCGGTATCGAGCGCCATCTCGCGCTGATTGCCGGCACCTCGAGTTGTGTCATGGCGATGTCGCCCGAGCCGCGCGCCTTTGCCGGTGTCTGGGGGCCGTATTTCGGCGCTGCATTGCCCGGCCTGTGGCTGAGCGAAGGCGGCCAGTCGGCGACGGGTGCGCTGCTCGACCACGTCATTCGCTGGCACGGCGCCGGCGGCGAACCCGACGCTGCGCTGCACCTGCGCATTACCGAGCGCATCATGGACCTGCGCGCCGTCGAGGGCCTCGACCTCGCCGGTCGCCTTCATGTACTGCCCGACTTCCACGGCAACCGCTCGCCGCTCGCCGACCCGCATGCGCTCGGCGTGATCAGCGGGCTGACGCTCGATTCATCCTTCGACAGCTTGTGTCGGCTCTACTGGCGTACCGCGGTCGCCATCGCGCTCGGCCTGCGCCATGTGCTCGACGCGCTCAATGCCAATGGCTACGGCATCGACACGCTGCATGTCACCGGCGGCCACACCCGCAATCCGCTGCTGATGGAACTCTATGCCGACGCCACCGGCTGCACCGTCGTCGAGCCGCTGGGCGGGGATGCAGTGCTGCTGGGAACGGCGATGGCGGCAGCTGCCGCGGCCGGGCTCTATCCAAGTCTCACCGGGGCTTGTACGGCGATGCGCCAGGAAGGCCGCGCGCGCCGGCCCACCCCCTCGGCGAAGCAACGTTTCGACCGTGATTACCGGGTGTTCCTCGAAATGCACCGCCAGCGCAAGGCGCTCGATGACATCGGCTGAGCCGCTCACCATATCCCCTGTTGATCCAGCCGAGGGGAATAGTGGTGCAGGCAACTCCAAGAACTGACGTGGACGAGGCTCCGACCGCCGCGGCCCTGGTCGTTGTCGACGTCCAGAACGCGTTCGTGTCTGGCGTCGAGGCGGTACCGGGCCATGCGCGGCTTCTGGCAGCAGTGGCGACGTTGCTCAAGAATGCGCGAGCGTCGGGCGTGCCCGTCATCTTCATCCAGAACGACGGCCCGGTAGGCGCCGTCGACGAGCCGGATACGTCAGGCTGGCAGCTGCATTTCTCGCCGCTCCCTGGCGAGCATGTCGTGCGCAAGCAGGTCGATGATGGCTTCGGCGGCACCGACCTGAACGACTTGCTGGTGGCAGCCGGCGTGGAAACCGTCGCCATCTGCGGCATGCTGTCGGAGATGTGCCTAGCGGCGACGGCCCGAACCGCGATGGCGATCGGCTATGGCGTGATCCTGCCGCATGACGGCCATGCCACTTACGACGTGCCGCCTGGTCCGGGCGGCTCTGAAGGCGTTCCGGCGCACCTCGCCGCGCGGGCGGCCGAATGGTCGTTGGGCGACGAGGTGACGATCGTGGCTTCGGCGGGCGACGTCAAATTTGCCCGCCACCAAGCGGGCTAACTGCCCGGCCATTCAATCCGTTTGGTCGTCTTCTGCAGCTTGCTGCTCGCGCCGCCTGGTATCATCGTCCGACTTCTTGTGCTGCGCGGCTGCTGTCCTGCGGATGAAATCAAACCGGTTCTCTTCGGCATCTGCCGGCTTCGGCGGCGTGCCAGTCTTGCTTGTAAACTTGATCATGGGCGAAATCCTATTCTGCTGAAGCCGAGGAGCCCGCCGGGAAATGTCCTGGCGGCGGCAGCACTAGTCTTTCGGGAAGAAAATCAGGCTGAGTTTGACAACAGATTGCGAACTGTCCGCGCCGGTGTCTCCGGCACGGACGTAGGAAGATACGCCAGATATCAGGCTGCGAGCGCGGTAGCGCAGCCGATGGAGGCGCGGCGGTCGGGGGAGGTTTCGCCCGGCATGGTGGCCCAGCCGCCGGTCTCGACGAACTTCTGCCTGTCATAACCGACCGACTTGGCCTTCAGTTCGACCAGCTTTGCCGCTGCGTCGGGGGCCGCATTGAACCGCTCGACGCAGATGGTCGAGGCGAGCTGACCGCGGGCCACGTCGCCGGCCGTCTGCGCAAGTGTCTGCGAACTGCCGCCGGTGACCCAGCCGCCCCAGCTGAAGCCGACGATCATCGTGGCGACGGCGGTGCCGACGCATGTCCAGACAAGCGTTGATTTGGACGGCTGGTAGCTTTCCCAACGTGCGGCGAGGGACTGCTTCTGGTTGCTCTGCATAGCCATGGAAACGTTCCTTGTTGATAGTGGGAAGTCATCATCCAGCCGCATCGCGGCCAGATGGTTCAGGTGTCGCTTAGTAACCCATGCCGGCTGGGCTGCCGCCGTTGGAGGCTTCCTTCGCCGGACTGTCGGCGATCATGGCCTCGGCGGTGATCAGCAGGGCGGCGACCGAGCCTGCATCCTGCAGGGCCGTGCGAACGACCTTGGCGGGATCGACGATGCCGGCCTTGATCATGTCGACATAGGCTTCTGTCTGCGCATTGAAGCCCAGATTGGCATCCTTGCTTTCCATCAGCTTCCCGACGACGACGGAGCCTTCGACGCCGGCGTTGTCGGCGATCTGCCGGATCGGCGCCTCGAGCGCCTTCAGCACGATCGAAATGCCGGCGGTAACGTCGGCGTTCGCTCCGGTGAGCGTATCAAGCGCTGCCTTGGCGCGCAGCAGGGCCACGCCGCCACCGGCGACGATGCCTTCTTCGACGGCAGCACGCGTGGCGTTCAGCGCATCGTCGATGCGATCCTTCTTTTCCTTCACCTCGGTCTCGGTTGCCCCGCCGACGCGGATGACGGCGACCCCACCAGCGAGCTTCGCCAGGCGTTCCTGCAGCTTCTCCTTGTCGTAGTCGGAGGTGGTTTCCTCGATCTGCATCTTCAGCTGTGCGATCCGGGCTGCAATACCGTCCTTGCCGCCGGAGCCATCGATGATGGTTGTCGTGTCCTTGTCGATGAGCACGCGCTTGGCCCGGCCGAGCATCTCGATGGTGACGTTCTCGAGCTTGATGCCGAGATCCTCCGAGATCATCTGGCCGGCGGTCAGGACCGCAATGTCTTCCAGCATCGACTTGCGGCGATCGCCGAAGCCGGGTGCCTTGACGGCGGCGACCTTCAGGCCGCCACGCAGCTTGTTGACGACGAGCGTGGCCAAGGCCTCGCCTTCGACATCTTCGGAGATGATGAGCAGCGGCCTGCCGCTCTGGACCACCGCTTCGAGGATTGGCAGCAGGGCCTGCAGATTGCCGAGTTTCTTCTCGTGGATGAGGATGTAGGGGTCTTCCAGTTCGGCACGCATCTTGTCGGCATTGGTGACAAAGTATGGGCTGAGGTAACCGCGGTCGAACTGCATGCCTTCGACGACGTCGAGTTCGGTCTCGGCGGTCTTTGCTTCCTCTACGGTGATGACGCCCTCATTGCCGACCTTGTCCATGGCCTTGGCGATCATGGCGCCGACAGAGGCATCGCCATTGGCGGCGATGGTGCCGACCTGGGCGATCTCGTCCGAAGACTTGACCTTCTTGGCGCGCGCCTGGATGTCCTTGACCACGGCAGCCACGGCAAGATCGATGCCGCGCTTGAGGTCCATCGGGTTCATGCCGGCGGCTACCAGCTTGGCGCCTTCGCGGAGGATGGATGCAGCCAGCACCGTTGCCGTCGTTGTGCCATCGCCGGCGAGGTCGTTGGTCTTCGAGGCCACTTCCCGCACCATCTGCGCGCCCATGTTCTCGAACTTGTCGGAAAGCTCGATCTCCTTGGCGACGGTGACGCCGTCCTTGGTGATGCGCGGCGCGCCATAGGCGCGGTCGATGATGACGTTGCGGCCTTTAGGGCCGAGCGTCACCTTGACGGCGTTGTTGAGCAGCTCGACGCCGCGCAACATCCGGTCGCGGGCATCGGTCGAAAATTTGATTTCCTTGGCAGACATGACTTTTCGTCCAATTCGTTCTTGAGGTCGCAGAGCCGGATCAGGCGGCCTTGTTCGCCGCTTCGCTCGTGTCGACGATGCCCATGATGTCGGCCTCCTTCATGATCAGGAGATCCGCGCCGTCGATCTTGACCTCCGTGCCCGACCATTTGCCGAACAGCACGATGTCGCCGGCCCTTACGTCGAGCGGGATCAGCTTGCCACCTTCGTCGCGCGAGCCGGGGCCGACAGCGACGACTTCGCCCTGCTGGGGCTTTTCCTTGGCATTGTCGGGAATGATGATGCCGCCCTTGGATTTGATATCGCCTTCGGCGCGCCGAATGACGACGCGGTCGTGAAGTGGTCGGAATTTCATGAATGTTCTTTCTGCAGCCGGCGCATAGGGGACCGCATCACCTATGTACGCCCTTTGGCACTCGAATGACAGGAGTGCCAAAAATTATTCGCTATGCACGAGAGTATTCAAAAATAACAGGCGCCAGCGGCGGCTCAAAGTTTGACTCAGTGACAAAATAGGCAAGAAATTTGAATTCTGAGCGGAGAAACCTTATTTAAGGTGCAGTGGAATTTTTATTTTCCGCGCACGAAGAGGATTTCAGATATTGGATGTAGTCATGGAAAATTTTCTGGAAAAAGCGCAGTCCCGTTCGATCGAGGCACAGAAGAAGGCAGCGGAGCGCAACAGCGCCATGGCCGATTATCAGTCAGAAGCAAAAGCCCGGGCCATCAAGACAGCAAAGTTACGGGAATTGCGCTTGGCCAAGGACGAGGCTGACCGCGCTGCCGAGGCGCTGAAACCCGTGGAAGCGAAGAAGAAGCGCGTGGCGCGCGCTGCAAAGTAGCAACCGGCATCTCCTGACTGCCAATCCTGCCTGGAGCGTCAGCCCATGTGTACGCACCTGGGCGTCGTGCTTTCCGAAAAACGACTCCGATTTTCGGGCTGATGAGCGAGGCAGGATGCCAGTCGGTCGATGTACGATCGAGAATGCCGGCCTTGCTGTCAGCTAGCCTATTGTTTTGTAGAACATCCCTCCCCATATGAGGCACATCGGCACTCCGCCGGGAGCGAAACGCTCATCGAGATACGATGGTGGGTTTTGCCGCGGAATGCTGCATTTGCCCTGATTGACAGCTGGCCGACCACGAATGTACCGGCGGCATGCAAGTCTCAGGAGCCAGAGGGAAGCGGGCCTATGCCCGCTTTTTCCTTTTCTGGAGCGCTTTTCCCGACTGTTGTGCCCGCCTCAAGTGCCTGGTCTGGCGTCGGCTTTCGGCTGCAGCCGAAACAGCGCCCGGGCAATTCCCCTGACCTTGTCCCGGTCGACTTGCGACGCGTCGTTGGGCATCAGCGTCGTCACCTTGTCGATGCCGAGATCCTTGAGCTGGAACGGCGTGCCGTGGCCGAATTCGAGATGTCCGCGTCCGATGATGCCGATCACCAGAGGCGGACTGTCGGTCGCCTGCATCCTGGCGATGTTGCAGGCAAACGCCCGATCCCATGTCTGCTGCGCCCTGACGAACCGGTCGAAATCCGGCGCTTGGGGCGAAGTCACCTTGCGCCTAGGCGAGCCGCCGCCGGTGATGCCAAACAGATATTGCCGGTAGGCCGGCGTGGCACTCGCCGAAGGCGTGAGCCCGTCACGCTCGTCGACAGGAACGGCGTCCCAGCCTTCCTTGCCGACCCGCGTCACCAGTTCGCGGTAGCAATTGAGCGCCAGCATCGGCGCGCCAAACTCGCGGCAGAAATGGAAGATCGGCAGGTAGAGCTCGGCCGGGAACCCCCAGACCTTGCCCCATTCGGCAGCCTTCAGAAATTCGTCCCGCTCGAGACTGCCGGCGACCCATTGGTCCAGCACCGGCTGCAACCGGCGCGGAAACATCTCGAAGCCGATGGCGATGTCGTTGCGCAACGTCCGCATCGCCGTGCAGACATGCAACTGCCACCGATGGATGTCGTAGCGGTCGTGCGTTTCGCCGAGCAGCAGCACGTTGCTCTGCGCAACCTCCCGCATCAGCGTGGGATGATCGAGCAGCGCTCCGCTGTCGGGGTCGAGCCAGCTGGCGACAGGGTGGTTCCAAGTGTTGGTCACGGCGTCACCCGAAGCTCGCCGGCGCGCCGCTGACGGTGAGCCCCGTCTCGGCGCCGTCAGCGGCCAGGGCAACAAAGCGCAGCTGATCGGTGCCGTCTTCGCGGCGCCAGCCGCCGACCGAACCGCCCTTGAGATGAAGATGGAAGTCCGGCCGCATGACGTTGACGTAGCCCATGACGGGCTTGACCGCCGGCATGTCGCCTTCCCAGGCCTGCCAGAAGGACGGACGGCTGAACTCGATCCTGACGCGGCCGCCGCAGCGCTCGGCAGCCGCGAACGGCGCGAGCCCGACATCGTTGGCGTCGAGCTCCTTGCGCTCGTCCAGGCCGTTGCCTTTGCGCTCTTCGACAGGAAGCTCGGTGCCCTGCGGGAAAGCCGCAAGCACGGCGTCGAGCGGGTCGAGCCCCTCGAAGCCGGTGACGTTGGCGATGCTCTCACCGTCGGCGCCACGCAGTTCGATACGCGGATAGGATTTCTCACGCATCACCGACGTGCGGTCGACGATGACGGTGGCGATTGCCGCCAGCTCGATGCGGGAGTCGTGCTCGGCGCCTTCGCAAACCAGCCAGCCATCCTCGATGCGAACCTTTTCGACCGATCCGATACGTTCGTGGGTGGCGCCCCGGCGTTCCGAATTGATTATAACCCGGCCGATGGCCGGCAGCCGCGCAAGCAGGGCGGCGGGTGCGACGTCGAGGCGTTCGCGTTTGTGGGGCGTGCGGGCGGTCATGGGTATTTCCTATGCGATTGCAGGACTGGATTTTCGTTTGCCGCTTCGTCTTTCGGCTCGAGATCGATGACACGCAGGGTCCCCAGTGCCTTGGGGGTGCCGTGCGAAACGATGACGAATGTCGTTGCCGGCAGATGCGTCTTGAGCACCGCGAAGAGCTCAGCCTCGGCAGCCTCGTCGAGCGCGCTTGTCGCTTCGTCGAGGAACAGCCAATCCGGCTTGAGCACCAGTGCGCGGGCCAGCGCCAAGCGTTGCAGTTCGCCACCGGAGAGGCCCGACAGCACCAGCGGATGGCCTTGCGCTGCATCTTCGAGCCGCAGGATGACGCTGTCGCCGAAGCCGACGGCCTCGATGGCGCGGCGCAGATCCTGCGGGGAAAAGGCCTCTGCCGGCGCGGGATAAGCGACCGCACCGAAGACGTCGCCCTGAGGGAAATAGGCATTCTGCGACAGGAACAACTTGCTTGCCGAAGGCATCTTGATGCATCCATCGCCGTGATCCCAGCCGCCGGCCATCGCCTTCAGCAGCGTGGTCTTGCCGAGCCCCGACTGACCGCGCAGCCACACTGTCTCGCCAGCGCGAATATCGAGGCGCGCTATCGACAGCAGCGCGCGGCCCTGGGGTGTCCTGAGCTTCAGATCACGGAGATGCAGGCCGCCTGACGACGCCTCGACGACGATTCTGGAAGGCCGGCCGCGTACAGCCTCGGTTGCGGCAAGGAAGCCGTCGAGACGGGACGAGGCGGCGACGAGATTCGACAGCGGCTTGTATGAGAAGATGAACCACGACAGCGTGGTGACCACATTGGAAAACGCCATGGCGATCTGCATCAGGCCGCCAAGCGCGATGCTGCCGGCGAGGAAGCCGGGCAGGGCAACGAACAGCGGAATGCGCAGCACGGTGTGCTGGTAGGGGAAGGTGAAGCAACCGAGCAGGAACTCGCGACCGGCGAGCTTGCGCCAGTTCTGCGTGATGCCGTCGAAGCGGCGGTCGAGCCCGGCCCGCTCGACATTCTCGCCGCCGATCAGCGCGATCTCGTCGGCCGACTGGCGGATGCGCGCCATGGCGAAGCGGAAGTCGCCCTCGCGCTTCTGCTGCGTGTAGAACAGCGACTTCAGCGGCCGACCGAGCAGATGCGTCAGCCCGCTCGACAGCGCGACATAGATGAACGCCGCCCAGACCATGTAGCGCGGGATCGAGACGTCGAAACCGAACAGCGAGAAGTTGAGCGCGAAGGTCGACAGCCCCCACAGCAGCGCGAGAAAGGAGAAGATACCGACGATCCTGGTGATCAGCTCGATGCCTTCGTCGAGGATGCCCTTGACGAACAGGCCGCAATCGTCGGCGATGCGCTGGTCGGGATTGTCGACCTCGCGCGGGCAGTCGCCCTGGGTCAGCCGCCAATAGGCGCGGTCGGCGAACCACGAGCCGAGTGCTGCCTCGGTCAGCGACTTGCGCCACCTGATATGCAACATTTTCTGCAGGTAATCTGCCGTCAGTGAGCGCACCGAATTGGCCGCGACGATGCCTGCAAAAATCCAGATCTGCCAGACCGCGGCCTTGGCGTCGACCTTCTCCAGCGCGCCGTAGAATTCCGAGGTCCAGCTCACCAGCCGGATGGTAAAGTAGATGCCAGCCAGCTGCAGCGCGATGACTGCGGTGAGGTAGACGAGGCTCGTCTTGCCGCCCTTGCCGGCAATGCAGAGCTTGAGCAGGCGAACGAACTGCCTGAGGACGTTGGTCACCGCGAGCACCTTTCATGCAGGACGCAGGGCTTGATGCCCTGCGTCGGATCGCTGTCGATCTGGCTCAGAAGCGCACCGTCGCGCCGAGCTTGAAGGTGCGACCTGGAGCCACCTGCATTTCCGGATTGTTGGCGTTGGCCACCGGCCCCGAGATCACGTTGGTGACGCCAGTGAGAGTATTGGGGAAATAGCGGCGGTCGAAGATGTTCTGGATGCCGAAGTCGACATCGACATTTTCGGTCGGCTTCCAGCGGGCATAGGCGTCGAACACCGCATAGCCGCCCGGCTTGAAGGCGTTGGGGTCGGCGCGTTCGGTGACGCCATGGGCGAAGGTCGCGACGAGCTCGGTTTCGAGGTTCCAGTCGGGGATGAGGTAACGCCCGCCCAGCACCGCGGTCAGCGGTACCGCACCGTCGAAGGCCGTTTCCGCTGCACCCGCTGAAATCCGCTGCGTGCCCTTTTGGTAGGAGATCGAGGCATTGAGGAAGAGGTTGTCGTAGACCTCGTATTCGCCGCCGAACTCGATGCCCCAGACCTTCACGTCCTCGACATTGTCCGAGGTGTATCGCTCGGTTGGGCCAGGCACGGGCTGCAGCGAGCGGATGAAATCCTTGTAGTCGGCATAGAAGCCGGTGAGGCTGAAGTAGCCCTTGTCGAGCTCCCCGCGCACGCCCACCTCGTAGCTGCGGACGAATTCTGGCTTCAAATTCGGATTGGGGATCACCTCGACCAGCCCGGTGGAACCGATCGACAGCGACGACACGAACAACTGCTGCGACGTCGGCATCTTGAAGCCTTCGCCATAGCCGGCATAGAGCGTATAGGTGTCGTTCAGCTCATACATCGCGCTGATCCGCTTGATCAGCTTGGTCTCGTCGATCTTCTTGGGCTCGAAGCCGGGCTTCGGCTTGTAGTCGGCGTCGCCGGTGGGATCGATGGAATAGTGCGCCAGGCGCGCGCCTGGGGTGATGGTCAGCCGGTCGTCGAACAGCTTGATCTCATCCTGAAGGTAGATGTCGGCGCGGACGGTGTCGACCTTCGGGAAGTTGAAGCCCTGGTTGTTGGCGATGGTCGTGGTGCCAGCTGTCAGGTTGTTGGTGATGTTGTAGCCGTCATAGTTGCTCTTGGTCAGATCGCCGTCGAAACCATAGGTCAGCTTGTGCGACAGGCCGCCCAGTTCGAAGGACGAGTTGGCCTGCACGTCGGCCTCGAGGAAATCCTCGCCATAATTGCGGACCTGGATGTTCTGTTGGCGGCGCGTTGGGTAGGTGCGCAGCTGATTGCTGTAGGTGTCGCGCTTCTGCGGCGAATAGGAGATCTGCCACTTGATCTCATCGAGCCACGGCGCGTCGACCTTCCAGTCGTGCGACAGGGCCAGCCTGTAACGCTCCATCTCCAGTTCGCGCTGCCAGCTGGTGTTGACGTACGTCGATCCCGCAGACGAGTCGTACATCTGCTGGATCGTCGTGTTGCGGTTGAACCACTCGCCGGTCAGCTTGACCTCGTGATCCTGGGTCGGGTTCCACTGCAGCTTCATCAGACCGTTGAAGGCGTCGGTGTCGGCGGGAAACGCCTTGTTGCACGGCCAGATCGCCTGGCGTGGACAGCCCCACTGGCCGCCATCGGCGCGGCTGTTGCTGAAATCGCCTTCCGACGCCCCGAGATGACCGAAGCTGCCGAGGAACTTGAAGTCGCCGGATTCAGCGGCCGCACTCACCTGCTTGCGGAACGAATCGTCGTAGCTGTCATAGGCGGTCTTCATCTCGACTGCCCATGGCTTCGAGCCGTTGAGAAGATCGTCGGGGTCGAGCGTGCGGAATGCGACTGCGCCACCCAGCGCATCGGCGCCCTGGAGCACCGAGTTCGGACCGCGTACGATCTCGGCGCTGCGCATGTTGAAGGGGTCGACGAAGTCGCGGCTGCCGTCGATGATCTGCTCCTGGATGCGGCTGCCGTCGACACTCATCTGGACGCGGTTGCCGCCCATGGCGCGGATGTTGAAGCCGGTCAGCTGGCCGAACGGATTGGTAAGCGATGTCGTGCGCGAGACGGTGACGCCCGGCTCGTAGCGAACCATGTCCTGGATGTCGCGGACGACATGGCGCTGCAGCGTCTCGCGGTCGATGACCGACACCGACATCGGAATGTCGAGCACCTTGCCGGTGGTGCGCGCCGATGTGACGACGAGCCTGTCGAGCACGATGCGCTCTTCATTGCTCAGCAGCGGCTTCGTTTCCTCGACCTTCTTGGCCGGTGTCGTTGCCGTCTGGGCACTGGCGATGCCGGCCGATTGCAGCAACAGAAGCGAAACGCCGGCCAGAAGCATTTGCGACCGCGAACCGCGGCCGGTGTGAACGTTAGACATGACAGCCCCCTCGAAAAATCTGGAAAAGCTGGCTGTCCGCGAACGAAGGGCTGGCGTAAGTTAATATGAGTATGTGACTCAAGATTGGTGATGGCTGTATAATGGGTCCTGCGGTGTGTGCAAGCCGGGTGATGCGCGGCGCGACACCTGGCCTCACCTGGAACAGACACATGCCGGCGCCGCCCAGCTACGGCTGGCGAGGATCTGGAAGACTTGTTTTGTTCGTCGTTCCGCGAGGCGGGCGATTTTCGCCGAAGCGTTTCACAATAATATGACTATCATTGTCATATTATTTGACAGGAAAGCGCGAATGACCTAGCGAACCCGTCCCTGTTGTTCGAGCGGCGTCGGTTAGGCAATGAAATTTCGAGAGAAACTGAACGCCTTGCGCAAGATACCGCTCGGCGATTGGCGGATACTGATGCGGATCATGGGCATCTACCGCCGTAAGTTTTTTCTTGCCATTGCGCTTTCGCTGGCCGGAATCGTGCTCTCGGTGACGGTTCCGATCCTTTCGCAGAAGATCGTCGACAGCGTCATGGTCGGCAAGGACGGTTGGGCAGCGACCCAGTTCGCCGCCATCGCCATCGTGGCGGCGGTTATCAGGCACATGACCTCACGCTGGCACAACTCGCTGATCAACGACGTGGACGCAAGGTTCACCGCCCGGCTGTCGAGACGCATCTACTTCCGCCTCATGCGCATCCCCTATGAGAGTTCGGCATCCGCAGGCGGAAGCACGATCAACCTCCTCAACGAATCCCAGCGTGTCGCCACCTTCATGCTGAGCGCTGCGCCGAATTTCTTCCTCACCATGTTGGGTGCTGCCGTCTCGTTCGCCGTGGCGCTGTACTACGACTATCTCATCTGCCTGCTGGCCTTTGTCGTTGCCCTGATCTTCGCCGCCTTTGCCCGCAAGACCAATGCCCAGCTGGGCGAGGCGAGCCGCAGCTCGTTCCGCCTCAACGGCGCCCTGCAGGGGGCGACCGCTGAAACGGTAGGCAACATCCGCGGCATCAAGTCGAATGCGGTTGAGCGCTTCTTCATCGGGCGCTGGTCCGCGAAGTCGGCCGAAGCCATCAAGGCGCGCTGGCACATACTCGACCTCTCGCACTCCTATTCGTTCACGCTTGGCCTGCTGAGCGAGATCCTGACGCTGCTCGTCGTCCTCGTCGGCTGCTGGCGCATCCTGCGCGGCGATCTCACGATCGGTGGCCTGCTTGCGCTGCAGCTGCTCGTCACCCGGGCGACCATGCCGATGCTGACCAGTGCCGGCATCCTGATCCAGTTCCATTCGGTGAGCGCCACCGTCTCGGCCCTCGCGGCTTTCCTCAAGCGCCAGCCGGAGCGCGCCATCGTTGCCCCGGCGCTGCGTGCTGCTGATTTCGGCCCGATCACGGTCGAGGATCTGACCTTCCGCTATCCCGAGGCGACGGCTGCGGCACTCAACGGTGTCAGCCTGGTGCTGCCGGCGACGGGCGTCGTGGCGATCGTCGGCCGCAATGGCTCCGGCAAGTCCAGCCTGCTGCGCGTCCTTTTGGGACTGGAGCGCGATCATGCCGGCAAGGTGGCAATCGGCGGCATCGACGTCCGCGCCTACAATCCGCGTTGGCTGCGCGGCCGCATCGGTGTTGTCGACCAGGAGACGTCACTGTTTTCGGGTACCATCCGCGAGAACCTTCAGGCGTCGCTGCCGCGCCCGCTTCGCGACGACGAGATCGACAAGGCGCTGGCGTTTTCCTCCGCCGACAAGTTCACCGCCGGTTTGCCCAAAGGCATCGACACCGAACTGGTCCAGGCAGGGCAGAACTTCTCCGGCGGCCAGCGCCAGCGCCTGGCGATTTCGCGCGCCGTGCTGCGCGATCCGCACATCGCCGTTTTCGACGAACCTACTTCGGCGCTCGACGCCGAATCGGCGATGGCGCTCGAGCGTGAGCTGCTGGCCTTCGGCCGCGACCGCCTCGTCATCATCGTCACGCACCATCTGTTCTCGGCGCGTTCGGCCGACATGATCGTCGTGCTCGACGATAGCAGGATCGTCGGCACGGGCAGCCATGAGGCTCTGAATGCCGAATGCCCGGTCTATCAGGCGCTGTGGCGCGACTACGTCAGGGATTGATCGGCCGCCGGCGTTGATCGGTCGATGAGGTGGAAATGATTCTTCCACCTGTTGACACGACACCCGTCAGTCATACTACATGTAGACATCGTGGTTCTTCCGAGTTGATTCCAGCTCGGGAGCTAAGAGGGAAGCCGGTGCGCGATTTCGCAATGCCGGCGCTGCCCCCGCAACTGTAAGCAGTGAGTTGCTGTCGCGTAGTGCCACTGGCGCCAATGGGCGCTGGGAAGGCCAGACAGCGGCAATGACCTGCGAGCCAGGAGACCTGCCGCGATCGAGTCTGAACGTCCACGGGCGGGGTGTCCGGTGGTGCGCTTGCGTTCTGCCGGCTTGCGCTGGCTGAAATCCGTCATGCGTCCGCCCAAGGCCCTTCGCCCCCAAACCATCGGGGAAGATGATGCCG
Source organism: Aminobacter sp. SR38 (assembly GCF_014843375.1). Classification (NCBI taxonomy): domain Bacteria; kingdom Pseudomonadati; phylum Pseudomonadota; class Alphaproteobacteria; order Hyphomicrobiales; family Phyllobacteriaceae; genus Aminobacter; species Aminobacter sp. SR38. The sequence goes on along the minus strand of NZ_CP062112.1, from coordinate 2,432,595 downwards.
GCGACCTCCACACTTCAATCCAGCGGAACCAACAGCGTTCCGTCCGCTCTCAGCCAGGGTTCCGAGACCGCGTCCGAACCTGGCTACCGTGTCATCCGGCGCAACGGCGCGGTGACGCCGTTCGACGCGACCAAGATCACTGTGGCGCTGACCAAGGCGTTTCTCGCCACCGAGGGTTCGGTGGCCGCCGGTTCGCGCCGCGTCCACGACGTCGTCGAGGAACTGGCCGGCCAGGTGTTCGCCGCGCTGACCAGGCGGGCGGATAGCGGCCGCACCTTCCACATCGAGGAAATCCAGGACCAGGTCGAACTGGCGCTGATGCGCTCCGAGCATCACAAGGTCGCCCGCGCCTATGTGCTCTACCGCGAGGAACGTGCCCGCGAACGCGCTGCCGCCAAGGTCACGTCGGTCGAGGTCGCCGCACCGCCGCTCCAGGTCAAGGCCGATGACGGCAGCCTGGCACCGCTGAACGAGACGCGACTGGCCCGCATTGTCGACGAGGCCTGCAGCGGGCTCGAGGCCGTCTCGGCGGATGCGATCCTGGCCGAGACAAGGCGCAATCTCTATGACGGCATCACCGTCGACGAGCTTTCGCTGGCGCCGATCCTGGCCGCCCGTACGCTTGTCGAAACCGAACCGAACTACGCCTTCGTCAGCGCCCGGTTGTTGCTGGACCGGTTGCGGCGCGAGGCACTGAGCTTCGTCTCGGCCAGGTCTGAGCAGGCCACCCAGGCCGAAATGACCCAGCGCTATGCCACCTATTTCCCCGCCTTCATCGCCACCGGCATCAAGGCCGAATTGATCGACCCCGAACTTGGCCGTTTCGACCTTGCCAGGCTCAGTGCCGCGCTGAAGCCCGAGCGCGACCTGCAGTTCCAGTATCTGGGTCTGCAGACGCTCTATGACCGCTATTTCCTGCACAGCAAAGGCAAGCGTTTCGAACTGCCGCAGGCCTTTTTCATGCGCGTGGCGATGGGCCTGGCAGGCCGCGAGATCGATCGCGAGAGCCGCGCCATCGAGTTCTATGATCTTTTGTCGTCCTTCGATTTCATGGCCTCGACGCCAACGCTGTTCAACTCCGGCACGCTGCGCCCGCAATTGTCGTCCTGTTTCCTCACCACCGTCGCCGACGATCTCGACGGCATCTTCAAGGCGGTGAAGGACAATGCGCTGTTGGCCAAATATTCCGGCGGGCTCGGCAATGACTGGACCCCGGTGCGCGGCCTCGGCGCCCACATCAAGGGCACCAATGGCGAGAGCCAGGGTGTGGTGCCGTTCCTCAAGGTTGCCAACGACACGGCTATCGCCGTCAATCAGGGCGGCAAGCGCAAGGGTGCTGTCTGCGCCTATCTCGAGACCTGGCACGTCGATATCGAGGAGTTCCTCGACCTCAGGAAGAACACCGGCGACGACCGCCGCCGCACCCACGACATGAACACCGCCAACTGGGTGCCGGACCTGTTCATGGAGCGCGTCGAGGCCGATGGCGTGTGGACGCTGTTTTCGCCCGACGAGGCGTCCGACCTGCACGATCTCTATGGCACGGCGTTCAAGGCGGCCTACGAAAGCTACGAGGCCAAGGCTCTGGCTGGTGGCATCAAGGTGTTCCGCACGGTCAGGGCGCTCGACCTGTGGCGCAAGATGCTGACCATGCTGTTCGAAACCGGGCATCCGTGGATCACCTTCAAGGACCCGTGCAACATCCGCTCGCCGCAGGGCCACATCGGCGTCGTGCATTCGTCGAACCTCTGTACCGAGATCACCCTCAACACTTCGAAGGACGAGGTCGCCGTCTGCAATCTCGGTTCGGTCAATCTTGCCAATCATATCGCAGCCGAGGGGCTCGACATCGACCGTCTGGCCCGCACCGTGAAGACGGCGATGCGCATGCTCGACAATGTCATCGACATCAATTTCTACACCATCCCCGAAGCCAGGCGCTCCAACCTGCAGCATCGTCCTGTCGGCCTCGGCCTGATGGGTTTCCAGGATGCACTTCAGGCGCTGAAGATCCCCTATGCCTCCGACCAGGCGGTGGCTTTCGCCGACGCCAGCATGGAGGCGATCTCCTACAACGCGATTTCGGCGTCCTGCGACCTTGCCGCCGAACGCGGGCGTTATCCGAGCTTTGACGGTTCGCTGTGGTCGAAGGGCATCCTGCCGATCGATTCCATCGACCTTTTGGTCAAGGCGCGCCCCGGTGTCGACATGGACGGCGCCTGGACGCTCGACTGGGAAGCCTTGCGCAAGCGCGTCAGGAAGACAGGTATGCGCAACTCCAACACCATGGCGATCGCGCCGACGGCGACCATCTCCAACATTTGCGGTGTCGCGCAGTCGATCGAGCCGGCCTACCAGAACCTGTTCGTCAAATCGAACATGTCCGGCGACTTCACCGTGGTCAACGCAGCACTGGTGCATGAGCTGAAGGCGCGCGGCCTGTGGGACGAGGTCATGGTCTCCGACCTCAAATATTTCGACGGCTCGATCGGCCGGATCGACCGCATCCCCGACGATCTCAAGGCGCTCTTCGCTACCGCCTTCGAGATCGACAGTGCCTGGCTGATCGAGGCGGCATCGCGTCGGCAGAAATGGATCGACCAGGCCCAGTCGCTCAACCTCTACATCGCCAATCCGAGCGGCAAGAAGCTCGACGCGCTCTACCGCATGGCATGGAACAAGGGCCTGAAGACGACCTACTATTTGCGCTCGCGCTCGGCCTCGCATGTCGAGAAGTCGACGCTGAAGGGCACCGACGGCAAGCTCAATTCCGTCTCCGCTGTCGCTGTTGCAGCGTCAGCCCCAATCATCGTCAACGCCGATGTCGCATGGGGCAAGGCCTGCGCCATCGACGACCCCGAATGTGAAGCCTGCCAGTAAGCGGCGATCAGGAAAAGGAACAACAAGATGCTCGACTGGTCCGAACCAAAGGCTGCCGCCGCCACCATCCACCCCGCCTTCACAGGCGACGTCCCGCTTGCCGATGCCACGGGGCTGGGTGTCATCGAACGCGGCGGTGGCCGCGTCCGCGTCGACGACAAGCGCATGATCAACGCCCGTGCCGACGTGAACCAGCTTCTGCCGCTCAAATACCGCTGGGCCTGGGAGAAATATCTCGCCGGCTGCAACAATCACTGGATGCCGACCGAAGTGTCTATGCAGGCCGACATCGGCCTGTGGAAGTCGAAGGATGGGCTGACCGACGACGAACGGCGCATGATCAAGCGCAATCTCGGCTTCTTCGCCGCGTCGGAGAGCCTGGTTGCCAACAACATCGTGTTGGCCATCTACCGCCATCTGACCAATCCGGAATGCCGGCAATATCTGCTGCGCCAGGCACTCGAGGAGGCGGTGCACACCCACACCTTCCAGTACATCGTGGAGAGCCTCAGCCTGGACGAAGGCGAGCTGTTCAACATGTACCGCGAGGTGCCATCGATCACCGACAAGGCGGCATGGGCGCTGAAGCACACCCAGCATCTCGACGATCCGGATTTCAGGACCGGCACGCCTGAAGCCGATCAGGCTTTCCTGCGCGACCTCGTCGCTTTCTACGTCATCTTCGAGGGCATGTGGTTCTACACCGGTTTCGCCCAGATATTGTCCCTGGGCCGGCGCAACAAGATGGTCGGCATTGCCGAGCAGTACCAGTACATCCTGCGCGACGAGTCGATCCATCTGAACTTCGGCATCGACGTCATCAACCAGATCAAGCACGAGAACCCGCATCTGTGGACGCCGGCGTTCCAGGACGAGATCCGTGGCATGATCCGCACGGCTGCTGAGCTCGAGGCCTCCTATGGCCGCGATACGATGCCGCGCGGCTTCCTTGGCCTCAATGCAGCGCTTTGCGAAACCTATATGCACTTCATCGCCAACCGGCGCTGCGCCCAGCTCGGGCTGCAGCCGGTTTTCGCCGAAGTCGAGAACCCATTCCCGTGGATGTCCGAGGCGATGGATTTGAAGAAGGAGAAGAACTTCTTCGAGACCCGTGTCATCGAATACCAGAATGGTGGAGCGCTGGCATGGGACTGACCTGGAACCGTCCCACCATTGCATCGGCCATGCCCGAACCCGAACAGGTGTTCCTGGCTTGGCTGGTCGCGCAGCCTGAAGGCGGCAACCTCCACGAGGCCGCCTCGCGGCAGGCCACTCGGCTCGCCGAATATGGTGGCAGGCATCCGGGGCCGCGCCGGCTCAGGCAATTGTTTCTGGACCTTGCCGCCGAACTCGGCGGCGGCAGGGCCATGCCGTCATGAAGCGAAAGATCCTTGTCATCGGCATCGGTGCGGGCAATCCCGACTATGTCACGATCCAGGCTGTCGATGCGCTCAACCGGGTCAACGTCTTCTTCATCCCCGACAAGGGTATCGAGAAGGACGGGCTGGCGCGGGTCAGGCGCGAGATCTGCGAACGCTTCATCCGCGACCAGAGCTATCGCACCGTCGCGTTCGAAGTGCCGCGCCGCAGGCCGGCGGGGGAGGACTACGGCACCGCCGTCGCAGATTGGCATGACGCTGTCGAAGGCGTCTACCAACAGCTGCTCATTGAGGAACTCGAGGAAGACGAGTGCGGCGCGTTCCTCGTCTGGGGCGATCCGACGCTTTACGACAGCACCCTGCGCATCCTCGACCGGCTGCAGGCCAAGGGCGGCTTCGAACTCGAATATGATGTCATTCCGGGTATCACCAGCGTCCAGGCGCTTGCCGCCCGGCACAAGGTCACGCTGAACAGGATCGGCCAGTCGATCGCCATCACCACCGGTCGCAAGCTTGCGGAGGGTTTTCCCAACAATGCCGACAGCGTCGTCGTCATGCTCGACGGCGAAGGTGCCTTCGCCGGTCTCGATGGTAATCTCGACATCTGGTGGGGCGCCTATGTCGGCACGCCGGATGAAATCCTGGTGTCGGGCAAGTTGCGCGAGGTCGTCGGCGACATCGAGCGCATTCGCAAACAGGCGCGCGAGCAAAATGGCTGGATCATGGACACCTATCTGCTGAAGCAGCCGGACTAGCCGGCAGGCTGGTCGTGTTGCGCATGGTCGTAAATGCGACAACGACACACTCGACATATTGACATAAAGATGTCTTTATGTGACCTGACGGCTTTGTCGCCGAAAGGATGAAAAGTGTCGCAAAACGCCACCTCGCTCGACGCCCTGTTTGGGTCGGTTGCCGCCAAGCCAGACGGTTCGGAGGTGATGGCAGCGCTGAAAGCGGCGGCGCGCGAGCGCATCCTGATCCTCGATGGCGCGATGGGTACCCAGATCCAGGGGCTCGGCTTCGACGAGGACCATTTCCGCGGCGACAAATTCACCGGTTGCGCCTGCCATCAGCAGGGCAACAACGACCTCTTGATCCTGTCGCAGCCCAAGGCGATCGAGGAGATCCACTACAAATACGCTATCGCCGGCGCCGACATCATCGAGACCAACACCTTTTCGTCGACCTCCATCGCCCAGGCCGACTACGGCATGGAGGACATGGTCTATGAGCTCAATCGCGACGGCGCGCGGCTGGTCCGCCGCGCCGTCGTCCGAGCGCAGCAGGAAGACGGCAAGCGCCGCTTTGTCGCCGGCGCGCTCGGGCCGACCAACCGCACCGCCTCGATCTCGCCTGACGTCAACAATCCCGGCTACCGCGCCGTCACCTTCGACGATTTGCGCATCGCTTACGGCGAACAGCTGCGTGGCCTGATCGACGGCGGCGCCGACATCATCCTGATCGAGACCATCTTCGACACGCTCAACGCCAAGGCGGCAATCTTTGCCTGCGACGAGATCTTCATCGAAAAGGGCGTGCGCCTGCCGGTGATGATTTCGGGCACCATCACCGACCTGTCCGGCCGCACATTGTCCGGCCAGACGCCGTCGGCCTTCTGGAATTCGGTCCGCCATGCAGATCCGTTCACGGTCGGCCTCAACTGCGCGCTTGGTGCGGCCGCCATGCGCCCGCATCTGGCCGAACTGTCCGATGTCGCCGAGACCTTCATCTGCGCCTATCCCAATGCCGGCCTGCCCAACGCCTTCGGCCAGTATGACGAGAGCCCCGAATTCATGGCCTCCCAAGTCGAGGACTTCGCGCGCGAGGGTTTCATCAACATTGTCGGCGGCTGCTGCGGCTCGACGCCTGAGCACATCCGCGCCATCGCGCAGGCTGTCGCCAAATATCCACCGCGCCAGGTGCCGGAGCTCAAGCCGCAGATGCGCCTGTCGGGCCTCGAGCCGTTCACGCTCACCGACGAGATCCCCTTCGTCAATGTCGGCGAGCGCACCAACGTCACCGGCTCGGCCAAGTTCCGCAAGCTGATCACATCAGGCGACTATGCCGCCGCCCTCGACGTCGCCCGCGACCAGGTCGTCAATGGCGCGCAGATCATCGACATCAACATGGACGAGGGCCTGATCGACTCGAAGAAGGCGATGGTCGAGTACCTCAATCTTATCGCCGCCGAACCCGACATCGCACGCGTGCCCGTCATGATCGACAGCTCCAAATGGGAGGTGATCGAGGCCGGGCTGAAATGCGTCCAGGGCAAACCGATCGTCAATTCGATCTCGATGAAGGAAGGCGAGGAAGCCTTCCTGCATCATGCCCGGCTGTGCCGGGCCTATGGCGCTGCCGTCGTCGTCATGGCATTCGACGAGCAGGGTCAGGCCGACACTAAGGCGCGCAAAGTCGAGATCTGCACTCGCGCCTACAAGCTCTTGACCGAGCAAGCCGGCTTCGCGCCCGAGGACATTATCTTCGATCCCAACATCTTCGCTGTCGCCACCGGCATCGAGGAGCACGACAATTACGGTGTCGACTTCATCGAGGCGACGCGGGAAATCACCCAGACCTTGCCGCATGTCCATGTCTCGGGCGGCGTGTCGAACCTGTCGTTCTCGTTCCGCGGCAACGAGCCGGTGCGAGAGGCGATGCACGCCGTGTTCCTGTATCACTGCATCCAGGCCGGCATGGACATGGGCATCGTCAATGCCGGCCAGCTCGCCGTCTATGAATCGATCGACCCGGAGTTGCGCGAGGCCTGTGAGGACGTCGTGCTCAACCGCCTGCCCAAGGCCGGCGGCACCGCCACCGAAAGGCTGCTGGACATTGCCGAGCGCTTCAAGGGCGCGGCCGGCAAGGAAGCCAAGGAGCGCGACCTTGCCTGGCGTGACTGGCCTGTCGAGCAACGCATCAGTCACGCTCTGGTCAACGGCATCACCGAGTTCATCGACGCCGATACCGACGAGGCGCGGCTGAGGGCCGAGCGTCCGCTGCACGTCATCGAAGGCCCACTGATGGCCGGCATGAATGTCGTCGGCGATCTGTTCGGTGCCGGCAAGATGTTCCTGCCGCAGGTCGTCAAGTCGGCCCGTGTCATGAAGCAGGCGGTGGCCGGCTTGCTGCCACATATGGAGGCGGAAAAGGCGGCCAACGCCGCTAACGGCATCGACAATGGCGAACGCCAGACTGCCGGCAAGATTTTGATGGCAACGGTGAAGGGCGACGTCCATGACATCGGCAAGAACATCGTCGGCGTCGTGCTGGCCTGCAACAACTACGAGATCATCGATCTCGGCGTCATGGTGCCGGCAACCAAGATCCTCCAGGTTGCCAAGGACGAGAAGGTCGACATCATTGGCCTGTCCGGCCTGATCACGCCCTCGCTCGACGAAATGGCGCATGTCGCCGCCGAAATGGAGCGCGAGGGGTTCGACATTCCGCTGCTGATCGGCGGCGCCACCACGAGTCGCGTCCACACCGCGGTGAAGATCCATCCCCGCTACAGCGCCGGCCAGACAGTCTACGTCACCGATGCCAGCCGCGCTGTTGGCGTTGTCTCCAACCTGCTGTCCCCTGAGGCCAAGGGCAGCTACGTTGAACAGGTGCAAGCCGAATACCAGAAGGTCGCCGACGCCCATCACCGCGCCGAAGCTGACAAGCAGCGATTGCCGTTGGCCAAGGCGCGTGCCAATGCGCACAAGGTCGACTGGTCATCTTATGCGCCGCCGAAGCCAACCTTCCTCGGCACCAGGGTGTTCGAAGCCTGGGACCTGGCCGAACTGGCCCGCTACATCGACTGGACGCCGTTCTTCCAGACCTGGGAACTCAAGGGCCGTTACCCCAAGATCCTCGAGGACGAGAAGCAGGGCGCCGCGGCGCGCCAGCTGTTCGACGACGCGCAGGCGATGCTCCGCAAGATCATCGACGAGACATGGTTCGCGCCCAAGGCCGTCATCGGCTTCTGGCCGGCCAATTCGGTCGGCGACGACGTCAGGCTGTTCACCGACGAGGCACGCAGCGAGGAGCTTGCCACCTTCTTCACCCTGCGCCAGCAGCTGACCAAGCGCGACGGCAAGGCCAATGTCGCACTGGCCGACTTCATCGCTCCCGCCGACAGCGGCAAGCCGGATTATCTCGGCGGCTTCGTGGTCACTGCAGGCATCGAGGAAGTGGCGATCGCCGAGCGCTTCGAACGCGCCAATGACGACTACTCCTCGATCATGGTCAAGGCGCTGGCCGACCGTTTCGCAGAGGCCTTCGCTGAACGCATGCACGAGAAGGTGCGCAAGGAGTTCTGGGGCTACGCGCCTGATGAAAACCTCGCGCCCGACGACCTGATCGGTGAGCCCTATCGCGGCATCCGTCCGGCGCCGGGCTATCCCGCCCAGCCCGACCACACCGAAAAGGTGACCTTGTTCCGCCTGCTCGATGCCGAGAAAACCGCCGGCGTCAGCCTCACCGAAAGCATGGCGATGTGGCCGGGCTCGTCGGTCTCCGGCATCTATCTCGCCCACCCCGAGAGTTATTATTTCGGCGTCGCCAAGGTCGAGCGCGACCAGGTCGAGGATTATGCGCGGCGCAAGGGCATGACCATCGCCGAGGTCGAGCGCTGGCTCGGGCCGATCCTCAACTATGTGCCGGCATCGTTCGCCGAAGCGGCCGAATAGCAACACGGTGACATCACATGGGCTCTGTCGCCTTTGCGCTGAGCCCGTGTCGTTTTCATGCTCGTGCCCGGCCACCAATCCGTGGTCTGATCCGGTCATGTTCAAGGTGCTGCTTCGAGTGTGAGACGAAGCGGAGAATTGGGAAGCCGGTGAGAAGCCGGCGCTGCCCCCGCAACGGTGGCGGAGTTATTGTTTCGACGGGAGACCACTGGGCCAGCCGGCCTGGGAAGGTGTCGAGACAGTCCGAAAGGACAGCTCCGAAGCCCGGAAACCAGCCTTGAACCTGACAGAACTCGACTGATCGCGGTGGGCGGTCAAGAGGCGGATCGTTGCTGCACGGACCTCTGCGTCCGCCGGCTGGCGTTCTTCCCAAATCAAGCCACCCGTTCAGTCCTTGGTGCGAGGACAGGACATGGATGCGAAGAACGAAATGCTGAAGCTGCTGCGCGGACGCCGCGACGGGTTCAGCCTGGCACAGCCCTTTTACACCGACCCGGATTTCTACCGGCTCGACCTCGAGCTGATCTGGTACCGCGACTGGCTGTTTGTCGGCCATGACTGCGAACTGGCCAAGCCGGGCAGCTTCTTCACCGTCCAGGTCGGCGACTATCCCGTCGTGCTCGTCCGCGACCAGAAGGGTGAGTTGCGCGCCTTCCACAATTCCTGCCGGCATCGCGGCAGCCGCGTCTGCACCACGGACAAGGGTACGGCGGCCAAGCTCGTCTGCCCCTATCACCAGTGGACCTACGAACTCGACGGCCGCCTGCTGTTCGCGCGCCAGATGGCGGAAGGTTTCGACAAGAGCCAGTTCGGCCTGAAGCCGGTCGCCTGCGAATCCGTCGGCGGCTACATCTTCATCTGCCTCGCCGACGAGCCCGCCGACTTCGCGCCGATGCGGGGCATGGTCGAGCCGTACCTGCTGCCGCACCGGCTGCGCGAAGCCAAGGTCGCCTTCGAAAGCACAATCGTCGAGAAGGGAAACTGGAAGCTGGTCTGGGAAAACAACCGCGAGTGTTACCACTGCGCCGGCAATCACCCTGAGCTGTGCAAGACCTTTCCCGAGGCGCCGAACGTTACCGGCGTCAATGGCGCCGAAAGCGATCCCGAAATGCTGGCGCACTGGGCAAAGTGCGAGGCGGTGGGGTTGCCGAGCAAGTTCCGCATCGATGCCGGCGGCCAGTACAGGGCGACACGCGCGCCACTGCTGCGTGACGCGGTGAGCTACACCATGTCGGGCAAGCGTGCAGTGCGGAAAAACCTCTCCGACAGCGTCTCGGCCGACAGGATCGGCACGCTGCTGCTCTATCACTATCCGACAACCTGGAACCATGTGCTCGGCGACCATGCCGTCACCTTCCGCGTGCTGCCGATCAGCGCCACGGAAACGGCCGTCACCACCAAATGGCTGGTTCACAAGGATGCCGTCGAAGGCGTCGACTACGACCTGGCCGAACTGACCCATGTCTGGACCGAGACCAACGACCAGGACCGCCGCATCGTCGAGGAAAATGCCTTCGGCATCAAATCGCCGGCCTACGAGCCCGGGCCTTATTCGGAGGAACACGAGGGCGGCGTCATGCAGTTCATCGAATGGTACGTCGGCTTCATCGAACCGCGGCTGGCCGACGGCGGCAAGCCGGTCCTGCGCAACGTCGCCTGACCGGGAGAGGGGCATGAACGCGATGACCGAGCTTGGCCTTTACCGCAACCTCGACGAAATGGCGCCCTGGAACGACCGGCTCCAGGTGCTGGAGGTCATCGGCGTCACCGACGAGGCGCCCGACGTCAGGACTTTCACCTTCCGCTCCGACAACCAGACCTGGTTCCGCTACAAGCCGGGCCAGTTCGTGACGCTCGAACTGCCGGCCGAACCGGCACCCGTCATGCGCACCTACACGCTGTCGTCCAGCCCGTCGCGGCCGTTCTCCATCGCCGTCACCGTCAAGGCGCAGGCGGGCAGCGTCGGCACACGCTGGATGTTCGACCATCTGAAGCCGGGCGTCCGCATCAAGGCCTATGGCCCTTCAGGCGACTTCTCGCTGCACCAGCATCCGGCCGCCAAATATCTGTTCGTCTCGGCCGGGTCCGGCATCACGCCGATGATGTCGATGCTGCGCTGGCTCAACGACTGCGCGCCGTGGACGGACGTATCCTTCGTCAACTGCGCGCGCCGTCCGGAAGAAATCATCTTCCGGAAGGAGCTCGAACTGCTGGGCACACACATGCCCGGACTGTCGCTCGGTTTCATGATCGAGGAGCGGTCGAGCCGCGAAGGCTGGTTCGGCCATATGGGCCGCATCGATGCGGTGCGACTGCCGTTGCTGTCGCCCGACTTTCGCGAGCGTGAGGTGTTCTGCTGCGGCCCAGACCCCTTCATGCGTGCGGTGCGCGGCATGCTCGAGTCTTCCGGCTTCGACATGTCCCGCTACCATCAGGAAAGCTTTGCCGCACCTGCCGTCGAGGAGGTCCCCGCGCCGTTCTCGACGCCGGGCGAGGACAGCGAGACTGTGCCGGATGCCGTCCTGCCGGTTCGTTTCGCGTTGTCTGATGTCGACGCCGACTGCCTCTCGGGCCAGACCGTGCTGCAGACGGCGCGTGCTTCGGGCGTGCGTATTCCGGCGGCCTGCGAGTTCGGCCTATGCGGCACCTGCAAGGTCAGGAAGCTCTCCGGCGAGGTCGAGATGAGCCACAATGGCGGCATCCTCGACCACGAGATCGACGATGGCTTCATCCTTGCCTGCTGCTCGAAGCCGCTGTCGGCGATCGAGGTCGAGGCGTAGCGCAAGTCAGGAAAACCGTGCAGCGTTTTCCGTCCGGAGTTGGGAAAAGTCAGCGGTGGTGCAGCACCAGCGGCGCGCCGCCGACGTCGATGACGTCCATGCCGTAGCCAAAGACGCGGGCCAGCATGTCGGGCTGAAGTACCTCGGCCGGCGATCCGTCGGCGACGACGCACCCCGATTTCATTGCAACGATCCGGTCGGCATAGACGGCGGCGTGATTGATGTCGTGCAGCACGACGATGACGGTGCGTTTGTCGTTGTCGGCGGCCGCGCGCAGGTCACGCATCAACTGGCGGGCAAACAGCATGTCGAGATTGTTCAGCGGTTCGTCCAGCAGCATGTAGTCGGTGCCCTGGCAGAAGGCCATGGCGACCATGGCGCGCTGGCGCTGGCCGCCCGACAGATTGTCGAGGAAGCGGTCGGCGAGATCCATCAGGCCGAACTGCTGCAAGGCCGCCTCGATCAGCTTCATGTCGTTTGCGTCGATTCGCCCGCGCTGGTGCGGAAAGCGGCCGAAGCCGACGAGTTCGCGCACCTTGAGCCGGCTTGCCACCGCCGGGTCCTGGCGCAATATGGCGAGCGTCCTGGCCAGCTGGCGGCTTGGCGTCGTGTCGACCGGCAGGCCGTCGACCGAGATCGATCCGCTCTGCAGCGGCTGCAGCCGGGCGATCAGCGACAACAGGCTCGACTTGCCGGCGCCGTTGGGCCCGACCAGCGCGGTCACCCCACCCTTGGGCATGGTCAGCGACACATCCTCCAGGATTTGCGTGTCGCCGAGGCGCAACGAAACATTCTTGATCTCGATCATCGCTTGCTCGTTGTGATCAGCATGGCCAGGAAGACGAGGCCCCCCACGAATTCGATGACGACGCCGAGCGTCGCGGCACCGCCCAGAAGATGCTGCAGCACCATCTGGCCGCCAAGCAGCACGATGACGGCGGTCAGCATCGCCGCCGGCAGCAACAGGTGATGGCGGCGGCTATCGACGATGCGCTCGGCCAGCGCCACCACCAGAAGCCCGAAGAAGGTTACCGGCCCGACCAGCGCCGTCGACACCGCAACCAGGGCAGCCACCAAAAGCAGCAGCCCGGTCAGCGCCTTGGTCCATGACACGCCAAGCCCGGTGGCTCTGTCGGCGCCCAGGGCGACGATGTCGAGCAGGTGGCGCTGGCGCCAGAGGATGATGGCGGCAATCGTCGTCACCACCAGGCCGATGACGACCAGGTCCGGCCGCACCGTGTTGAAGTCGGCGTAACTCGAACCTTGGACGACGGCGAATTCGTTCGGGTCGATCAGCCGCGCGATAAGCGAGGCGAGGCAGCGGAACAGCACGCCGAGCACGACGCCGGTCAGCAGCAGCAGGCCGATGTCGAACCGCCGCCGCAGCATCGGCAGGAACAGTACCAGCGCCATGACCATCATCAGGCCGGCCTCGCCGGCGAATTTCAGGCGCGGGTCGAGCGCGACGTAACCGACGCTGCCGAGCGCCAGCACCAGCGCCATCTGGCCGAACAGGTAAAGCGCGTCGAGCCCCATGATCTGCGGCGTCAGCACCCGGTTGGCGGTCACCGTCTGGAACACCACCGTCGAGATTGCGATTGCGACGCCGACCTGAATCAGCGTCACCAGCCGCACGGCGCGCAGTTCGAGCGCGAAGGCGATGTTGCCGCGCAGGCCGATGGTCATGAAGGCAATCACCGCGATCAGGGCTGCGACAGCCATTATCAGGAGACGTTTGTCAGGCACGCTGCGCCCGCCCGAACAGGATCCACAGGAACAGCCCCGAACCGACGACGCCGAGCACGGTACCGACAGGAATTTCGTAGGGGTAGCGGATGACGCGGCTGACGACGTCACAGGCCAGCAGGAGTGTAGCGCCGGTGACCGCGACCCAAGGCAGGGCGCTCTTCAGATTGTCGCCCATCAGGCGCGAAACGAGATTGGGTACCACCAGTCCGACGAAAGGGATCATGCCGACGACGACGACGGCCAGCGACGAGATCACCGCCACCATGACCAGGCCGAGCTGGACGATGCGTTGGTAGTTGAGGCCGAGCCCGAGGCTGACCTCGCGCCCCATCGCGGCGATGGTCAGCCGGTCGGCGACCCACCAGGCCAGCGCCACCATGGCAGCCGTGATCCACAGCAGCTCGTAGCGTCCGCGCAGCACGCCGGAGAACTCGCCATTGGTCCAGACGTCGACATACTGCAAAAGGTCGGTCTGCCAGGCGATGAACGTCACCGCAGCCCCGATGACGCCGCCATAGACGAGGCCAAACAGCGGGATGAGAAAGGGCTGCGTCGGCGGCAGCCGATGCGCGATGCCAAGGAAGATCGACGTGCCGGCAAGTGCGGTCACGCTGGCGCCCAGCGTCTTCATCGCGATCGAGGCGGTCGGAAACAGCAAGGTCACGGCAAGCACGCCGAGCGCGGCGCTCTGGCCGGTGCCGGTGGTGATCGGCTCGACAAAGCGGTTGCGCACCAGGATCTGCAGCACCAGCCCCGCAATCGCCAGGCCGGCGCCGGTCAGCACCACGGCCACGGTTCGCGGAAGGCGGCTGACCAAAAGAAGCTGCAGTGCGCCAGCGTCGCTGAACACGCTGCCCATCGGCAGATCATCGACGCCGATGCTCAGGCTGACGGCAAAAAGCCCGACGAGCCCGGCGGCGACGAGCAGCCGGGCGTTGGGCAACGCTACCATCACTTGGCCTTGGCGAAGGCTTGCTCGATGGTGGACAGCACGCGATGCGTCGACTGCACGCCACCGGCGGCGATGTAGAAGTCGGGCGACGGCAGGAAGATCACCTGGCCCTTCTTCCATGCGGTCGTCTGGGCCACCAGCTCGTTGTCGAGCGTTGCCTTGGCGCCCTGGTCGTTCGAGCCGATCGCCGCGGCGCGGTCGAGCACCAGCAGCCAGTCCGGGTTGGTCTTGCTGATGAATTCGAACGAGATCGCCTCGCCATGCGTTGCCGCCTCGACGTCGGCGACAGCCGGCTCCAGGTCGAGCGTCTTGTGCACCCAGCCGAAGCGCGAGCCGGGGCCGTAGGCGGTGATCTTCGGGCCGTTGGTCATCAGGATCAGCGCCTTGCCCTTGCCCTTGACGGCCTGCCTTGCGGCTTCGACCGCGGCGTCCAGCTCCTTGGCGGCAGCGGCGGCTTCGTCCGGCTTGGCAAACAGCTCACCATAGGCGGCGAGGCGCGCTTTGGCCTGGGTCACCAGGTCGTCGCCGTCCATGGTCATGTCGATCGTCGGTGCGACCTTGGACGTCGCCTCGACCTGCGTCGACGAACGGCCGCCGACGATCACCAGGTCGGGAGCGAGTGCGTTCAGCGCCTCGAGGTCTGGCTCGAACAGCGTGCCGACGACGGTTGCGCCCTTGGCGACGTCGGCTAGCTCGGGCACGAACAGCTTGTCGGGGATGCCGGCCGGCTGGATGCCGAGGCGGTTCAGCGTATCGATCGCGGCGATGTCATAGACGGCGACCTTGGCCGGCACCTTCTCGATAATCTTGGGGCCGGTTGCGGTGGTGATCTCGACCGCAAGGGCGGGTGCGGTGGCAATAGCCAGTGCCGCCGAAAGAGTGGCCAGCAGGCGAACAAACTTCATCTGTTATCTCCGTCCTTGTCGGTGGGCGTTGGTTGAATAAAACCTTCGCCCAACACTCTTCTTTTGCGCATATCAGAAGCTGCGGGTGCGCAGCAAGACTTCGTTGGGGCTTTTCAGACGCTTGATTGCTTGTCGGTCACTGCGCAGGACATTGAAACAATCATTGCCGAACCATTCGAGCGAGGCCTCGACAGTGGGGTCGTCGCGCAGCTCTGCAAGGAAGCGCCGGTAGTCGACCTTGCCGTCGAACAGCGGCGTCATGCCTTCGCGGCTGCCGGCTGCAGCATAGACATTCGCCGGCTCGAAGACCCTGAGATCGGCGCGCGAGCGCACATTCTTGAGATGGTAATGGCGGATATGGGGACGCATCGCTGAATGCGCGGCTACGGGGTCATCGCCGCCTTCCCAGACATGCAGCGTGTCAAAATTGATCTTGAACGCCGGATGGTCGACCTCGGCGACCAGCCTGAGCGTCGAGGCGCCGCAATCGGCCAGCGTGCCGGGATGCGTTTCGGCCAGAAGTTTGAGGTCGAAATCCGCGGCGATCCCGGCAACCTCGTGCAGCCGCGCGGTGAGGATACGCCTGACCTCGGCCGGGGTATCCCGGCTGCCGCGGCTGCCGGCAAAGGTGCGGATCTTGCCCGCCCGCCAATGCCGGGCGAGGCGGCACAGGTCGACGGTCTTCTTGCGCAGCGTCTCGGCGTCGCCGTCGAGCGGCAGGTAGTCGCTGACCATCGGGACATAAAGCCCTTGCCCGGCCAGCCAGTCGGCGTCGCATTGCGGCTGGT
This sequence comes from Aminobacter sp. SR38, assembly GCF_014843375.1. NCBI lineage: Bacteria > Pseudomonadati > Pseudomonadota > Alphaproteobacteria > Hyphomicrobiales > Phyllobacteriaceae > Aminobacter > Aminobacter sp. SR38. The sequence continues at coordinate 2,416,483 of NZ_CP062112.1, read as the reverse complement.
AGGCCAAGTTACGCGCATGCGCGCCCCACAGCTCGATGCCCTGGAAGTCGTTGGCCCCAGCCCATCTGGCGATGTCCTCGAGCGAGACGAGATGATGGCGGAAGGTGATGGTGCAGAGCGAGATTTTCATTCGGCTGCTCCGAGCAGTTCGGCGGGAAGTGTGTAGGGAATGCCCTTTGTGGCGCACCAGGCCTGGAAGACCTCGCCGAGCCTGGCTTTGATCCGCCTTTCGAGCCCGTCCAGTGTGTCGAGCCGTAGCCAGACGTCGTCGGCGAGGCTGCTGTCCCCGGTCTGGGCCAGCTTCATGACGGCGTAGTGCAGCGCCTTGAAGTCCTGGATCACCCGCTCGATCTCGTCGCACCAATGGTCGAAATCGGCATTGGCCAGCTTCATCTCGCGCCAGAAGAAGGCGAAGCCGTGCTCATAGGCATATTTGCGGATCGAGATGACAGGCACCTCGCGCAGTGCCGCGCCAAGATCGGCGAGCTTGACGCCGTCCCTGCCGTCGAGATGGGCTGAAACGATGCGACGCACGCCGTCGACCAGCGGATTGTGGTCGGGCTGGTAGCAGGCAAGGAAGAAGTCGCGCAGATCGGTGGCGGCGGGCACGCGCGCTTCCAGCCGGTCGAAGATGTAGCCGCCGCCGACGGTTGGCTGGCGGATGGCGTGGATGACCTTGTCGCGGGCGATCTGACCTTCCCAGCGGAAGTCGGGATCGTTGACCTGCCAGATCTTCGGATCGTCGGTCTTCTCGATCATCAGATAATGCGGGAAGGGGTTCTGGTTGAACTTGTTCTCCCGCTCCGGCAGGTGGAACAGGTCCAGCATCACCATCAGATATTCGCTGTCGCGCTTGCGCTCGAGCAGGTCGAGCATGACGACGATGTTCTGGTCCTTCGACCGTGCCGGGTCGTACCAGCAATGCATGCCGACGCCGTAGAGCCGCTGGTACCAGGCACGGAAGAAATCGTGGTTGATCGACTTGTCGTGATAGGCGAGCTGCCAGCGCTCGTTGATGGCGAAGCCGGCGTCCCAGACGCTGAAATAGAATGGCCGCTGGTCGATGCCGGAGCGCTTCAGCGCGTCGCAAACGCTGCTGACGAAGCAATGCACCTTGATGTCGATATAGTCCTCGCCATGCACGCCTTCACCGGCAGGTGCGGGTCGCTCTGCAGCGACACTCGCCTCGCCGGTGAACAGCTGCGCCAACTCGCGTACCGTCTCGATGTCCTGGCGGTTGATTGCTTCCTCCGGCGCGGCCAGGCCGAACTCGAGCTCCAGGCTGAGGAAGATCTCGAGAATCAGCACCGAGTCGAGATAGAGGTCCTCGTTGAGCCGTGCCTCGGGTCCGAAACGCTCGACATGGGCGTGCTTCATGTGATCGTGCAGCACTGTGCCGATCGCTTCGATCACCTGTTCGGTGTTCATCACGCGACCTCCCTTGCCACTGCCGTGAACTGGCCGGCGGCATGCTGTGCCGCCACTTCGCGCCGGCTGATCTTGCCGTTGGCCTGGCGTGGTATCGCGTCGACCTGGACGATCTCCATCGGCAGCTGGTGGCTGGCGAGGTTCTGGGCGCACCATTGCCGCACGACGGGCCCCTCCAGCCGCTCGGTGGCGCTGAACAGCAGGCCGACCCGCTCGCCGGCCAGCGTATCTGCCTTGCGGAAAGCGACGGCGTCGGTGATGGCGGGCATAGACATCACCACGTCCTCGACCTCGCGCGGATAGACGTTGAGGCCGGAGACATTGATCGTGTCGTCGAGCCGGGAGACGAACACCAGCATGCCATCAGGCCTGTAGTAGCCGAGGTCGCGGGTAGCGACCTTGCCATTCGGACCGCTGACAATCATCTCCGACGGTGCAACAGCACTATTGCTGCAGCTGACCGCGTGATGGGGCAGCACGAAGCCCATGTCGGCGGCGTCGGTGACATCAGGATTGACGGCGATGCAGCCGGTTTCCGAGCAGCCATATTGCTGGAACAGATACATCGTCCGTGCCCGGATGCGGGCGAACCATGGCTCAGGCAGCACCGTGCCCGAGGTCATCGCCGCATAGAGCTTCTCGCCTTCGGGCATCAGCCGGGCCAGCGTGTGCAGCACCGCCGGCGACGAATAGAGCAATGGCCGCTCGATACCGCGCAGGGTCCTGAGCAGATATTTCGGATTGCCGGCATCGACGATGACGGGTGTGCGGCCGCGCCTCAGGGCGACGAGAATACCGCAGATCAGCCCGTAGGAATGCGTCGTCGGGCAAGCGATGACGGGCGTCATGTCTTCCGGCTTGCGGAAGGTCGCGACATAGCTTGCCACCTCGGCGTCGATCTCAGCCCAGCCGCGGGCGATGCATTTCGGCGCGCCCGTCGTGCCCGAGCTCATCTGCAGGAGCTGACCGGTGGCGCCTGGCGCGGTTTCGCTGGACAGCGTCTCGGCGTCGAGGCTGTTGAAATAGAGCGCGTGGCAGCCCGCCGCGACAGCCAGGCGGCGTGCCGCGGCATGCGGCGTTGCCGGATGGATCGGCAAGACGCTGGCGCCGATGTTGCGGATGGCGAAGAACAGCGCCAGCCAGGCCGCCATGTCGCTGAAACAGACGGCATAGCGCCCGTTCGGGTCAAGTCCGGCCCGGTCGGCGCTCTGCGCCAACATCTGCTCGAACTTCTGTCGGTCATAGTACCTGTCGTCGATCTGGAACATCGATTTTCCTTCAGGTGTCGGGGGTGGAGAGGGGGTTGGGAACGGCGTGGCTCGAACGGCCGGTGTTCAGCTTGCGGGCGAGCAGGGCTTCAGCCGTCAATGTCGGTCGCCTGAGCCCGAGCTGGTCCTGGCGCGCGCCAAGCCCGTGGGTGGCAGCATAGTCGGTCAGCATTCGCCTGATGGCTGTCCAGAAGTCGGCTTCGCGCAGGCCGTAGAATGTCTGCAAAAGGTGCGAGACCTCGGCGAGGTTGAAGACGAACAGCGCGTCCGTCACCAGTTCGCCTAGCGTCTCGACATCCTCCATCCAGTAGTACTGGTCGGGCAGCGCGTCCCGATAGGCCGGATCGAGGGCCAGGAAATCGGGCACCTTGTCCGGCTGGCGCAGGAATCCGGGCACATATTCGACGCTGTCGTGGAAGTCGCGCAGCACCAGCCGCACCGGCCAGCCGTCGCGATGGACGAGCACCATGTTCTGACCATGCGCTTCGGTGGCGATGCCGTGTCCGACGAGCAGGTGCCAGACCGGCAGCACAGCGACTTGCAACAATTGCCCCAGCCAGTTGCGGAAGCCGTGGCGGTGCACCCACACGTCGATGAAGGGGCTCCCGTCATGCTCGACAGCCATCAGTGCGTTGAACGGCACGGCCTGTTCGCCGTCGGCCAGCGTCGAGGTCACGCTGCGGCGCCAGATCGCCGCCAGATGGCCGGCCAGCGGCCCGTCGCGGCCGGCAATGATGCCGGCATATTCGCCGAGCACGACAAGCGGATAGGTCGTCTTGAACAGCGGATCGCCGGCGACGATGTCACTGAGCCAGCGCGAGATCACTGGTGCCGTGCACACGGAATGCGGCTCGATCGTCCTGAGCGACGACGAGTTGCGCATGTTCATCGACAGTTTGACATTGGCAGCGTCCGGACGATCTGCGTTGAGCAAGGTCCGGATCGACTGGCTCGCGATGTAGCGGTCGCCGGCGAAGCCGGCGAAGTGCGCCGTGCCGTCCGCCAGCCATGGCGAAAGCAGCGTCTCCCGCAGCGACTGCCACTGCCAGGGGTGCAGCGGCAGCAGCGCGAAGTCGTCCCAGCTCGCGCCGAGCTCGGCGCGGCGCCGGTTGATCGCGGCAAAGGTCTCAGCGCCGAGTTCGTCGCGCCAGAATGTCGTCTCGTCGCCGGGCAGGCGCTGGCCTATTTCGTTTCGCCGCACCAGCAGCCAGGCGAGCTGGAAGCTGTTGCCGGCTTCGGGGCCGAAATCGCGGTGATCGCTTTCGCTGAACCCTGACCGTGCCTTGAAGCACGGGTGGTAGGCATGGCCCTCGTGCAGCGCGCCTTCGAGCGCAGCGAAGCCAAGGTCGCTGCGCGTGCCACAGGGCAGGTTGCGTTCGTTCCAGCTGCAATGCGCGACCGTGCTGTACAACTCGCCCAACAGCCGGCGCTTGTCTTCCGCCGATGCCGGCAGGCTTGCCACCACCTCGTCGAGTGTCGCAGCGTGCCACGCGCCGTCGCGGCTCTCGCTCTCGATCGAGCCAGCTGAAAGGCGGATGCGACCGAACGCGCCTTTCACGCCGGTGCAACGAAACCGTTTTGCACCATGCGACCACGCGAAGATCTGCTGGGCAGCGTCACCGGCTACCGTTGTCTCGACGAGCCCTTCATACAGCACGGCCTCGACAAGCTGCCTGACCACGCGCTCATCGGGGCGGCCGGTCAGATCAAGAGGCAAGGGCACTGCCGTCTCCGTGGTAGAGGCCGGTCATCGCCGCAAAGAGCGGGTTGGGCTGGCGGGCGTAAAGCGAGCGCTCGTTGCTTGTCTGCAGCTCGTCGACATCGAACAGCCGCGTCATCAGATTGGCCTTGAACGCCACCGTCGGGCGGTCGAGTACGCCGCGGACGAATTCGCGGCCGACGCCCGATGTCGTTCGCGACAGCACCTCCAGGCGATCCCGCAGCAAGTGCAGCAGGACCTCCTCGTCGACCAGGCCGTCATGTCCCATGCGGGCGATGACCGAGAAGATCTGGTTGACGATCAGGTAGTAGGCGAAGCGGTCCTGGATATCGCGGTCGTCGTAATAGAGCGAGGCGATCTCCGCCGCCTCCGGTACATGCTGGCTGAGGCGGGCGCGATGGCGTTTCGACAGGTAGAAGCCCTGATTGTCGCGATAATAACCCGTGCTCGGATAGCCCTGGCTGATGTCGATCAGGCTGTTCTGCTGGTGCGCTTCGAGTGCCAGGCCAAAATCGTCATAGAGGCAGACCAGCGGGTCGAGCGCACAGTCGAGATAGCGCTGGAACCAGTAGCGGCAGACCAGCTCGGGATGGGTGCCGTCCCTCAGGCAGATGTTGTGGATGATGCGTTCGAGCCGCGACCATTCACCCGGCAGCGGCTCGGCGGTCAGTGCTGCGATGGTGATCTTGCCATTGCCCTTGCAGGCGACAAACGGGTTTTCGCGCAGGATCACCTCGAACCCGCTTTCGCCGCGGCCGGGCAGATCGAGCGTGATGTAGGCCGGGTCGGATATGATCCTGAAGCGGCCGTCGTCGCTGCCGATGCCGGTCCGTTGCACGAGCTTCGCCATGGCGACGCCTGCTTCCAGCTCCTTGCGGCTGTTGACCCTGAGCGAATTGGTGATCCGCACCGGCAGCGAGAACTTCAGCATCCATGGCAAATCCTTGTTGTAAACCGTGCGCACGGAGGACGTAGCGGTGAATGCCGGGCCGGCCGGACCGACGAGGCGCAGCTTGCCCGATGCCTGCAGGTCGCGGATGCCGTCGTCGAGCAAGAGCGCTTCGGCCTGCAGCGGATGCATCGGCAGCAGCATCTCACCACGCCGGGTCTCGATCTCGTCCTGGCCTGCAAGCGACGCGACGATCTCGGGTGCCGATTGCCTGGCCGCCGACTTGTGGCTGACGAGGGACGCATCGACGGCGAAATAGACAAGCTGGAAATTGCCGCGCAGCTCAGGCGCGTAGCTCGGCTCCTGCCAGGAGCTCATGCCTTGCCGGCTCTTCGGCGTCGGGTGCAGCGAATGGCCGAACACCAGCGACTGTTCGGCTGCGATGAAGCTGTCGTCGTCTTCGTCGACGCGATGCGCCTCGATGTAGCGCAGCGTCTGCTGGTAGCTCTGCAGCGCCCGGCCGAGCAGTTCGAGTTCGCAGCCGCGCATCGCATCGCCGCGCTCGTCATGCAGCTGCCTGTAGGCCTCCTGCAACAAAAGCTGGAGTGCGGCGAAGGGCTCGACATTGCGCCAGCCGCCTTCCGTCGCCCGGCGCTGCCAGACCTGTCCGAAGCGGTGCGGGCCGCAGAGCGAGTGCGACCGAAGCTCGGCGCGCAGCACCAGCTGCTGTGCTGCCAGAACCAGTTCGATGCAGGCGATGGGGTCTTCCGGTCCGACCCTGTGTTGGGTCACCCTGCCGGGCGAGATTTCGCGGACATAGCAGTTGGCGAAATTCTGGAACGTTGCGTGTTCGGCAACCTGCCGCTGCGTGAGCTTCATCTGTCGTCACCACATGGTTTGACCGATAGAGTCCCTTGCAGCAGCTAGGTATCTGACGGATTTTCTCGGGAACGTAGGCGCTGCCTGGCGCCTCAGGCACTCCACGCGATGCTGCGTTCCGGCTCGCGGAAGGCGAAGCGGACGAGGTGGTCGTCGATGACGGCCTTGGTCCGCGCCAGCTGTTCGGCGTCGAACGCATCCACCTCGATGGTCAGGGCAGTGGTATCGGCATTCATGACGGCATGGCCGAACGGGAAGTGGCATTCGCCATGTCCGTCGCCATGGCTCACCTCGACCTTGTGGGCAAAATGCTTGCACAGCTGGGTCAAATACTTCACGCCGTGCTCGGTCTCGAACCGTCCCGTCGATTGAAACATGCTCTCTCCGTCCGTACTTCGGTTGAAATGGCCACGGACAACGCCCGTGGCCATCAGGGTCAGAACTTGGCCGTCGCGCTCAGCCGGAATGATCGGCCCGGATCCAGCAACGGCTTCACGGTGACGAACTCCTGTCCATATGTGGCCCGGCCGGCATAGTTCTCGTCGAACAGGTTCTTCACCTCACCGCGGAAGGTCAGGTTCGGGTTCGACTCCGGCTGGTACTCGGCAAAGATGTTGACGACCTCATGCCCCTTGAAAACATCGTCCTTGAGCGCGATCTCGACGTCGCCGCCGAGCTTGACGCCCCAGTCGTCGAAACGGTGCACCGCCGAGAGCGTGATGATCTGGCCGACCGGCGTTACCAGGTAGGTGCCAAGGTCGGAATCGGCAGGCTTGCCGTCAATGGTGACGTCGATATTGGCGTATTTGACGCTGACATTGCCCGCACCCCAGTCGTAGCCGCCGGCGATGGTGAAGCCCTGGGAACGCACGTCATGGGTCTCGATGCCCCGCGGTACCTGGTAGCGGGCGGTGCGGGCATCGTAGATGTCGGTGCGGAAGATGCTGCCTTCCAGAGTGAAACCTTCATAGGTCGCGAGAAGGCCGGCCGTCAGATTGTCCGATGTCACCGGCTTCGGGCCGGCGCCATAGTTCCAGTTCGGATTGAAGATGAAGTTCTCGGCCAGCGGCACGCCGGCCCAGACATGCGAATATCCGGCCTTGGCAGTGAGGAATTCGGGAACGAGGTCATATTCGCCCGAGATGTTGCCACTCAGACCGGCATTGGTCCATTCCTGTCCCGTCGTTCCCTCGAACCACTGGTTGTCGCCGCGTGCGCCGAATGACAGCCGCGTCCGCTCCCATGGCTCGAGACGAGCCTGAGCATAGATGCCGACATTGCTGGCGTGCTCGGTTGCCGGTTCGAACTTGTCTTCGAGATCGGCGGTGTCCTTGTAGAAGTCGAAGCCGGCGGTGATGCTGCCGATGTCGAGCGCGAAGCGGTTTTCCGCCTTGCCGTTGAAGCTCTCGGTCAGGCCGATTGCGGTGTATGGCGCGGAAACTACGGGCTTCGGATAGACGGTTGTCTCCACCTTGCTGCTTGTATAGGCGATCACCACCTTAGGGTCCCACCATCCCTCGGGGGACTCGTCGGTGTAGGTGAAGACGGTGCTGCGGCGGTCGAGCTTGTAGTCGCGGATCAGCGGCTCCCAAGGCTTCGGATTGGGAACCAGTTCTCTCATATTGGCGCGGAATGGCCGCGGGGCATCGTCGCGCGACTGTTCGTGGCTGAGCTCGAAGCGGTGGCCGCTTTCGGCCTGGTAGGCGACCTTGCCGAGGCCGCTCAAAAGGTTGGCGCTGGTGCCGTCGACGATGCTGCCGTCGCCGGCGGTGTAGTTGTCGCCCTTGGCAAAGTTCAGATAGCCGAAGAACTCGAAACCGTCCTTCATGCCATATGCGGCGAGACCGACAGTCGAGGTCTTGCTGTTGAAGTCGTAGGTGCCGGTGACCAGGCCGCCGAGGCTTTTGCCCGGCTCGAGCAGGTCGCGCGCGTCCTTGGTCTCGTAAGCGATCGAGCCGCCGAGCGCGCCGGGGCCGGCATCCGCCGGCGCCACGCCCGCATCGACGCTGACGGCCTTCAGCAGCGAAGGGTCGATCAGGTTTGTCGCGTTGTGGTGGAAGACCTTGTTGTTCTGCCGTGCGCCGTCGACCGTCACGGCAAGGTTGTTTTCCTCGATGCCCTGGACATAGACCTTCTGCGATGTGGTGGTCGAGCCGCCGACGGCGACCTTGGGCTCGTTGGCGAACACTTCCTGCAGGTCGGCAGGAGCTTTCTGCGCCAGGTCCTCGGCCGTGATCTGCACATTGTTGACGCTGCCGCCGGAGCCCAGCGTGGTCACGTCGATGGTGTCGAGAACCACTGCGCCATTGGCCGAGACGCTGAGCCCGCCCGTCGCGGCACTTGCAGCGGCGGACTGGACCGAAACCGTGTTGGGGCCGGTGAAGCGGTAGTTCAGTCCGCTGCCGGCGAGCAGGCGCTGCAGCGCCTGTTCCGGCGACAAGTTACCCGAGACGGCAGGGGCGGCTGCCCCGCCGATGTCAGCGGTTCCGAAAGCGATCTGCAGGCCGGTCTGCGCCGCCAGCTGCCTCAACGACTGGCCGAGCGACTGTGCCGGCAGGCTGATGCTCTGCGCGCGCGTCGCCGATTGTGCATGGGCAACACTCATCGCCGTGCCAGCCGTCAGCATACCGGCGCCAAGCGCCGTGCCCACAAGAAGCCGTGCCAGCAGGCGCCCCGACGCCCTGCTGCCAAGATCCATGTTGCTGTTGCCCATCGTGCTGGTCCCCAAAGGTCTGGCGCACGCATCCACCGCGCGCCCTCGATGGTGTGACGCGCGAACGGGCCAACTGCCTAAAGAGCCAGTTGCGATTTTTCTGAAATAAGTTGGATCGATTTCGTCGGGCTCAGGAGATGACGATGACGACGCCCGGAACCCGATGCACCGACATCCCTTGCGTCTGGGCCAGGGCCTCGATCGCGTCATGGGCGTCGCGCGTCAGGAACACGGCGCTGACAGGGCTCGCATCATGGGTGTGCGTAGCGATCACGAGGCGTTCGGGCACGTAGCGGCCAAGCTCGCCGATGGCGCTGCCGAAGGGCTTGCCCTCGAATACCACGCGGCCGCCACGCCAGGCGAGTTCGCTCTCGAGATTGACGTCGGCAACTGCGAGCGGCGCCTTGCCAGTGAGGTAGCGCGTCTGTTGGCCGGGGGCGAGCGACACGGTGTTGGCCGCATCGGCCTCGGCGCCGCCCGAGACGGAAATGCGTCCTGCCGATGCCGTGACCGTCACTTCGTCTGCGATGGAACGAACAGCATAGGTGCCTTCGACGGCATCGCTGTTGCCGCCGAGGGCCGCGACACGGAACGGTGCGCGGGTATCGGGCCTGACCGAGAATTCCACCTCGCCCGAGAGCAGGTTCACCAGCCGCAGACCCGGCTGGAAATCGACGTCGACGGCGCTGTTGGTGTTGAGCAGCATCGTCGACCCGTCGGGCAGGGTGGCGGTTGCCTGTTCGCCAGCACCGGTGGTGAAGTCCGACCGCATCCAGGTGAGGACGCGCGGGGCAACGACAGCCGCCACAGAGGCGGCCAGCGCGCCGCCAACGAGAAACGTGCGCCGACTGACGGTCTGCCGCGGTCTCGGCGGAGCAACAGGGGTGGCATCCAGGTCGCTGCCATCCACGTTCTGCAGCAGCTGCCAGAATTCCTTTTCGCGGGCGAAGGCCCGCGCATGCTCCGGCGACTGGGCCCGCCAAGCGTTGAATCGGTCGAGATCCTGCCGGCTGACATTGCCGGCGTTTAGTCGAACGATCCAGTCGCGCGCATCGAGTGCGACGCTACGGTCGATCTCGGATCGTTGTTGCCCTTTGCCCATCGCCACACGCAGTACGTGCCCATCCGTTCGGGCACACTAACCATCTTGCTATCATAGACACGCGAGATGGCACCACGCCTAAGCGTCACGGCAAAATAAATCTTGGAACGGCGTCAGGCGTTGCTGTCGCGCAGTTCGGCCAGGCGCTCGACCACCCGGCGGATATGGTAGTAGACGGCCTCATCGCTGATGCCGAGCTGGCGGGCGATCTCGCGGTGCGAAATGCCGTTGACGCGGTTCATCAGGAAGATGCGCCGGCTTCTCTCCGGCATCGTCTGCAATGCCTTGTCGACGGCGCGCAGCATGTCGCGACCCATGACGATGCGTTCGGGCGAGATCTCGTCGACCGACGTCGACAGAAGCTCATTGACCTCGGCGTCGATCTCGTTGCGCCGCTGCTGTTTGCGGAAGTGCCCGATGGCAGCATTCTTCGCCGCCTGCATGGTGAAGGCGGCGTGGTTGTCGATGGCGTCGTCATGACGGACATTGGACAGCCTGATCCACGTGTCCTGAACGATGTCCTCGGCGGTCGCGCTGCAGCCGACGCGGCCGCGCGTCAGCGCCTCGATGCGCGGACGCAACGTCGCAAAGCTGGTCATCAGCCTGGTGAGTGTCATTTTTTCACTCTTGTTTGCACCAGTTCCGATCGCGCATGCCTGGGGGGCGGCCGCGACGGATGTTCGATAGGCCATCAAAAAAGTGCCTGCAACCCCAACACCTTAGGGAAAAACACGGCACTGCCGGAGTTGCGGGTTAAAACCTTCCTATTTTTATCATGTTTAGTGTTTGATTCTGCTGAACTAACGGCGGCAGTCGCATCGCGGCCCGCATGAATTGTCGCAGCGAGAAAGTCTTACGGGTGTAGCAGAAACAACACACGATGCTTGCAGGCGCAAAGTGATCGCCAGCCGACCATGGAAGCCGGCCGTGAACCACGAGGCGTTTCGATGAGGGACTGCGCCTGGCTGCACCTGACAGGGAGGCGCCCGTCAGCGCTTGAAGTCGATCGGAACAACGATCACTGACGGCACCGCAGGCGGCGGCGCCGGGATCGGCGAGGACCGGCGCACTAGGCTGACCGCAGCTTCGTCGAGCGCCGGGTCGCCAGACGAATTGATAAGTTTGACCGACAGCACGTCGCCGCCGGAATTGAACGAGAACTGAACTGCGGCAACGCCCCGGTTGCGCACGTTGCGCGGCTTGTGCCTGTTCAGATGGGCGAAGACGCGTGACTGCCAGCGCGCCGGCGACATTGCCTTGCCGCCGCCCTGGCCGGGTGCGGGCGCGCGCACGCTGTCGGAGTTCTGCGCCGACTTCTTCGCCGCGGCGCTCTGCTGCGACGGTTTCTTCTCGATCTTGGCTTCCTTGACCGGCTCGGGCTTCTTCTGCACCGGCTTCTTTTCGCGCACCGGCTTTTCCACCGGCTTCGGCTTCTTGATCTCGGGACGCGGTTCGGGGATCGCCATCGCCACTTCAGGCAGCGGTGCCTCGACGAGGTCGGGGATCACTTCCTCGATCGGCTCGGCCTCTGTCACTTCTTCCAGCGGTTCCGGCGTCAGCTCGGCGACCTGCTCGACCGATTCCACCGGCTCCGTCACCGGCTCGATGGGATCGGGCGAAATGGTCTCGGTCATTTCCTCGACGTTTTCGGCCGCCGCACTGTCGACCATGTCGGTCGCGTCCTGCTCAACGGCTTCCGGGGCCATTGCCATCGGCGCGAGGTCGATCATCACGGCGGACTGCGCCTGCATGTCTTCCATCATCATTGGCGGTTGCTGGTTGAGATACCAGGCGCCGGCCATGTGGACGGAAAAGATGACGGCCGCCGCCGTCGACCACAGCAATGCCTCGCTGCGGCTGATGCCGCCGAAGCTGAAATGGTCATGCGTTGCCGCACTCATTGCGCCTGCCCCTCGCTGACCGCAGGCGGAGTGGCCTGCACCTGCTCCAGCCCGACGAGCGCGATCTTGAGGTAGCCCGCGCCGCGCATCAGGTTCATCACCTCCATCAGCTCGCCATAGTCGACGCCACGGTCGGCGCGCAGGAAGATGCGGGTCTCCTTGTCGGCCTTGGCGGCTGTGTCGAGCTGCTGCTGGAAGGCGGTCCGGGCAACTGTGTCCTGGCCGATCGAGATGCTGAGATCTTCCTTCAGCGTGACATAGAGCGGCTCTTCGGGCCGGGGCGTCGCGGTCGCCGTCGATGCCGGCAGGTCGACATTGACGTCGACGGTGGCCAGTGGTGCTGCCACCATGAAGATGATCAAGAGCACCAGCATGACGTCGATGAACGGCGTCACGTTGATCTCGTGGTTTTCCTGGAGATCGTCCTCATCAACCTGCTGTCTGATGCCGCCGGCCATGATCCGATCTCCTAGACGGCGACGGCGGGCGCAACGCGCCCGTTGCCGCGCACCGCTTCATTCGCCGGATGGACACGCTCGGCGCGCTGCTGCTGGCGGTCGAGGTCGCGGCTGACCAGGCGCTGCACGCCGGCTGCGGCGTCGGCCAGGCCCTGGCGGTAACCGGTGATCGAACGCGCGAAGACGTTGTAGATCACCACCGCCGGAATGGCGGCGATCAGGCCGACGGCGGTCGCGAGAAGCGCTTCGGCGATGCCCGGAGCGACGACAGCGAGGTTGGTCGTCTGCGATTCCGAGATGCCGATGAAAGAGTTCATGATGCCCCAGACGGTGCCGAACAGGCCGACGAAGGGTGCCGTCGAGCCGATCGTGGCGAGCACGCCGGTGCCGCGGCTGAGGCGGCGGCCGGCCTGCGCCTGAATGCGCATCAGCCTGGACTCGACGCGCTCCTTGATACCGGAGGCGTCGGCATGGCCGAATTCGTGGCCCGACATCTCGAACTCGTCGACGGCGGCGCGAACAAGCACGCCGCCGATGCCGGCGCGTTCGCCGAGCGCCTGCGAGGCGTCGGCGAGCCTGCGGGCGTGCAGGATACCGCGCAGCGCCTTCTTCAGCCGCGCCTTGCTGGCGGCGATCTCGAGTGATTTGGCCAGCCACACGGTCCAGGTGATCAGCGAGGCGAAGGCAAGGCCGATCATCACGCCTTTGACCACCCAGTCGGCGGCCATGAACATGCCCCAGGGCGAGAGGTCGTGCGGCAACAGGCTCTTGGGAACGTCCGTGCCGGCAGGTGCACCGACGGTCGTGTCGATCGGCGCGGACACAGCAGGCTGCCCGGTTGCAGGCGCTGTGGCCGCCGGTGCGACTGTCGGCTCACCGGCAGCCTGGTCCGGTTGTGGTGCGACGTTGGCGCCTGGCTGCGGCAGGGCGTTGATACGTGGCTGCGTTGCTTCGGCTGCGGGGGCGGCCGCATTGGGAGCGTCGGCGGGCGCTGCCTGCGCTGCTGGCTGGGCGGTCGGCGTGGCGACGGCTGCCGGAGCCGTTGGAGCGCTCGTTGCGGGTGCCGTGGGCTCCACCTCAGTCGGCGCGGTCTGCTGGGCGAAAGCCGCGCCCGCGCTCAGAGTGATGCACAGCGCCGCTGCCATGATGCGACCGGACCGATACTGAGCTTGCGACCCGAAAGCCGTCCCGGTGCTTGTGATGCCCCAGATGCTTCTCATGTCCGCAGTCTCCGATCGCACGCAAATGACTCAAAGGCAGGTGTCGTGCCGGGCCTCTAACATTGTTGACTTCTTTAATCAAGAAAAGCGCCAAAGAAACATGAGAATGACACACCAGAATTCATGCGTCGAGGACGAAGCGCGATCGAAAGGGCCCAGGCGCAGGGAAATCGGAGGCTCGGCTGACCGCCTTCGACGTTCGCACGTGCGCGCTGCGGCTTATCAATAAAGTTGGCGATAACCCATTTCTGGCCAGCGCCGAGGGCCGTTCGTAAGGTCCGGTCCATCGCAGGGCCTCGAGGCCCAGACAACAAGATCAGCATTGGCCGGCTAAAGGAGCGCTCCGATGGACATCCGCTCGAGCGATTTCACGCGACCGACACTCGAGCACCAGGGCACCACGCCGGTGTGGTGGCTGGTGCCGCCGCGCGAGATGCGGGACGCGACGCTGGGCGGCCATCTCGAACTGATCAGCGAGTTCGAGATCCGCGCAGGCGGTGAGGTCAACACCCACCACCACCCCACCTACGAGTTCTATTTCATGCTCTCCGGCCGGGCGCTGATGACCATCGAGGACGAGACCCGCGAGATCGGCCCCGGCGACCTAGTCACGATTCCGCCCAATGCGCGGCACTCGATCAAGCCGGCGCATGAGCACAACGGCATCCGGGCGCTCGCCATGGCCTTCGGCGTCAAGGATGCGCCCGTCGTCGACTATTCGACCGACCCGGAAAGCTACTGACCCCTTTCATCCAGGCTGCGACCACGACAATGACCATCACCCTATATGCCGGGCTCGCCGGCGACACCGATCCCGGCCGCTTCATGAGCTCAGGCCTGCTGCGCAGCCGCGATGGCGGCGCCTGGGAGCGGATCGAGAAAGGCTTCCCCGCCGTACCGCAGACATTCGCCCTGCTCGCCGATCCCAGACGTCCGGGCGAAGTGTTCGCCGCCGCGCAGGACGGCATTTTCCGCAGCGCCGACCATGGCGACAGCTGGTCCCGGCTCGACGCGCCGAAGCCGGATTTCGCGGTGTGGTCGCTGACCCGTCATCCGCATGAGCCGGACACGCTGTTTGCCGGCTACGAGCCGCCGGCGATCTTCAAGTCGACCGACAATGGCCGCAGCTGGCGTAGCCTCGACGTCTCGGTCGGCTACCCCGACATCACGGCCGGCATGCCAAGGCGCATCACCCGCATTGCCGTCGACCCCACCAATGCGGACAGGATCTACGCCAGCATCGAGATCGGCGGCCTGATCATGTCGGAGGACGGCGGCCGCAGCTGGCGCCAGGCGCTCGACGGGCTCTATGTCGTCGAGGATGCCGTCGACCTGCATTCGGTGCTTGTTGATGCCGAGGGCAAGGTGTCGGTGACGACACGTGTCGGCGCTTTCCAGAGCCGCGATCACGGCCGCCGCTGGCGCAAGCTGCCAGTGCCGGCACTGCGCGAAAAGGGCTCCTATTGCCGCGTCCTCGGCCAGGGCCCGGCTGACACGATCTATCTCGGCGCCGGCAACGATTTCGATGGCGACCTGGGCGACTTCTTCCGTTCTACAGATGGCGGCGCGAGCTTCCAGCGCCTTGATCTCGGCGCGCCCCTGAAGAGCACCGTCTTTGCCATGGCTGTCGACCCGACCGACCCGAAGCGGCTCGTCTGCTCGGACAAGTTCGGCCACGTTTTCCTGAGCGACGATGCCGGCGACAGCTGGCGTGCGCATCCGCTTCCCCGTGGCATCGGCCATGTCTTTTCCATCGCCATCGGCTGAGGGGCGCATCATGGCCAATCCGTTCAAGCAACGCCTGCAGCGGGACGAACCCGTCGTCGTCCTCAACCCCGACCATCCCTCCCCGGCATTGACCGAGTTCCTCGGCCGGCTTGGGATCGACGGCGTGTTCATCGATTGCGAGCATGGCACGGCCTCGATCCAGACCGTACAGGACATGTGCCGCGCGGCGCGTGCCGCCGGCCTGCAGTCCATCGTCCGGCCGGAAGCCAATCTCGACCATCTGCTCACGCGTTACCTCGATGCCGGCGCCGGCGGCCTGATCGTGCCGCATGTCGACGATGCCGACGGCGCCCGCAGCATCGTCGCGGCGGTCCGCCGGGCCCGACCGCAGAACCATGAGGATACCGTCGTGGTGGCGATGATCGAGTCGCTTGAGGCGGTCGCCAACCTCGATGCCATCGTCGCCGTCGAAGGCGTCGACGTGTTCTTCATGGGCCCCAACGACCTGTCGCATTCGATGGGCCTGAACGGCCAGACCCATCATCCCGACGTCAAGCGCCTCGTCCTCGATTGCGCCGCAAGGATTCGCGCCGCAGGCAAGGTGCCGGGCACGCTGGTGACGCGCGACACGGTCGCCGCCTTCGTCCGCGGCGGCTGCCGCTTCCTCTACGAGCACGCCAACAATTTCCTGATCACCGGAGCCAACGACTTCCGGTACATAATGAAAGAGAGCAACACATGAGCAAGATTGAACGGCTGCGCCAGGGCGAGCGGATGTCGCAGATCGTCATTCACGGCGACACGGTCTATCTCGCCGGCCAGACGGCCACCGATCCGGTGCCGTCTGTCGCCGAGCAGACCCGGCAGATCCTCGACAAGATCGACACCTATCTCACTGAGGCCGGCACCGACAAGTCGAAGATCCTGTCGGCCAATATCTGGCTTACCGACGTCGCCACCTTCGAGGAGATGAACGCGGTCTGGGACGCCTGGGTCGCCAAAGGCAACACGCCGGCGCGCGCCACCGTCGGCTCGCCGCTGGCACGACCGAAGAACCTGGTCGAAATCGCCGTCATCGCGGCGCGCTGAGCGCCACGCCAAACCTAACTGAAAGCCCGGTCCAATCCGGTGCGCTTGCTCGACCCCTCGGGCGGGAATGCCGGCCTGTGGCCAGATAGAAGTGGAAGGACTGTCATGTCACGTCAATTGGGAGTGGGCCTCTACGGGGCCGGAAATATTGTCCACGACGGCCATGCGCCGGCCGTGGCGGCTGGTGCCTCGACCAGGCTCGCAGCGGTGTGCGACATCGATGAGGCGCGCGCCAGGACGCTGGCCGACGCCTATGGCGGCGCGACCATCTATACAAGCCTGGACAAGATGCTCGCCGACCCGTCCGTCGACATCGTCATCATGGCGACGCCCAACAACCTGCATCGCCGTGATTTCGAGGCCTGCGCCCGTGCCGGCAAGCATGTGTTGTGCGAGAAGCCGCTGGCCGTCACCTATCCCGACGCGATCGCCATGGCCAGGATCGCCGAAGAGCACAAGATCGTGCTCAAGACCGGTTTCAACCAGCGCTACCTCAACCAGATCCGCATGGCCAAGCTCGCCATCGAGGCCGGCCTGATCGGCGAGGTGTTTTCCTTCCGCACGGTGTTCTCGGCGAAATGGGACAACTGGGTCGACGGCAGCAACTTCCGCTGGGATCTCGAACGGTCGGGCGGCGCCACCACCAACGACAACCTGATCCACCGCTTCGACATGCTGCGTTACCTGCTCGACGACGACTATGCCGAGGTCGTGGCCGATGTCAGCCATTGCGTCATCCCGCCCGTCGTCGACGACAACGTCCATCTGATGGTGCGTACCAACAAGGGCGCGCGCGGTTCCTTCATTGCCGACCGCTATTCTCCGGTGCTCGGCGACGCCACCGAACTCTACGGCACCAAGGGCTCGCTGTCGTTCTGGACCAATGCCGGTTCGCCCTTCTTCGACGTCCCGCTCGCCATCAACACCACCGTGCCGATGAACGAGCTGCCGGAAGAGATCCGCAAGGCCGTCTATCCGACCGCGCGCTCCAAGCAGAACCGCCATGCCTGGGATGGCTGGCTGTCGATCTGGCCGCCGCGCAACGAATGGGACACCTATGCCGAGCAGCTCGCCGGCATGGCCGAGGAAATCCTCTCCGGCACCCGCGACGGTATCGGCGCCACAGGCTTCGACGGCGCCCGCGCCACCGAGCTGGTCCATGCCGCCTACAGCTCGCAGATTGCCCGCGCCTGGGTGTCGCTGCCTTTGGCCGACAACGCGCCCTTCGCATTTCCCGATTTCGAGGGCCACGGCTCCGATGCCAAGACGGGCCGGTCATGATCAGCGCCGGCTTCTACAGCACCTTCCTGCACCAGCTGCCCGTCACTGAGTTGGCGGGCAAGCTGTCGCAGGCCGGCTACAGCTCGGTCGAGCTCAATGGCGACCTGTGGAGCAACGGCTTCGTGCCGCATGTGACGCCGGCACTCGATGCGGCAGGCCGGGCCGAGGTCGCCCGCGCCATTTCGGCTGCCGGCATGAACATCTCGGCACTGAGCGCCTGCCTGCATCTCGCCAAGGAGACACAGGAAGAACGCCGCGCAGGCATCGACTATCTCAAGGCATCGGTAGACCTGGCGCGCGACATCGGCGCGCCGATGGTCTGGGTCTTTACCGGCCGCGCCTTTGGCGGCATCGACATCGCGACGGCGCGAAAGTACCTGGCCGCCGCCTTGGAGGAGGTCTGCGACCACGCCAGGGACCGCGGCGTCAAGTTCGGCATCGAAGGCTGCTCGATGCACATCGTCGCCAAGGCCGACGAATATCTCGACCTGTTCAAGGCGATACCCGGTTCCGATGTCCGCGTCGCTTTCGACCCGACCCATTTCCAGCTGCGCGGCGAGGATCCGGTCAGGGCGGCGGAGCTGCTGTTCGACCGCATCAGCAATCTCCACGTCAAGGATTCGGTCGGTCTCTATCCCGAATTCAAATGCGTGCCGCTCGGCACCGGCGAGGTCGACCTGAAGGCCGTCACCGACACCTTGCGGCGCCTTGGCTACGCCGGTTCGGCCTCGGTCGAATATGAATCGCACCTGTTCGGCTGGGAGATCCCGGCTGACGACGTCATCCGCGACAGCCGCGCCTTCCTGCGCGGGCTCGGCATCTGAACGGAGACGCCCATGTCGCGCTCGCCTATCGGGCCGTTCAAGGAGTTCGACGACTACGACGCGCTTGGCCTTGCCGATCTGGTGCGCCGCCACGAGGTCAGCTCCCGCGAACTCGTCGAGACGTCGATCGCCCGCATCGAAGCGCTCGACCGGGTGCTGAATGCCGTCGTCATCCGCTGTTTCGAGCAGGCCCTTGCCCTTGCCGAGACCGCGCCGCCCGCCGGACCCTTTGCCGGCGTGCCCTATCTGGCCAAGGACCTGCATACCTCATGGGCCGGCATTCCCTCGACAAACAGCATCTCGTCCTTCGCCGGCAGCGTTTCCCAGTCGGATTCGCTGATCACCCAGCGGACCAAGAACGCCGGCTTCATCCTGCTCGGCAAGACCAACACGCCGGAATGGGGCTGGTCGCTGACCACAGAGTCGCCGATGCATGGCCCGGCGCGAAACCCCTGGGCCTTCGACAGGACGCCGGGCGGTTCGAGCGGCGGGGCGGCAGTGGCGGTCGCGGCGGGATATCTTCCACTGGCCGACGCCGGCGACGGCGCGGGTTCCACCCGTGTACCGGCGGCGATCAACGGGCTGGTCGGCCTCAAGCCGTCGCGCGGCCGGATTTCACCGGGTCCCGAGGCGGCCGACTTCTGGTTCGGCGGCGGACAGTCCTCATGCGTGTCGAAAACGGTGCGCGACACAGCGGCCATGCTCGACGCCTTGCAGGGCGGCTATCCGGGTGAGCCCTATTACATCAGGGAGCGCCCCTCGTTCCTCGACAGCACAGCTCCGGTCAACCGGCGTCTGCGCATCGGCTTCAGCCTCAACAACCCACGCGGCGATGCCAACAGCACCGTCGTAGACGAGGCCGTCTGCGATGCAGCGCGGCTCTGCGGCGCGCTCGGGCACGAGGTCGAACCGTTCGATTTCGACTATGATTTCGAGGGCCTGTGGCGTGCCTATACCGGGATGATCCGGGTCCAGACCGCGGCTCAGTTTGACGATCATGCCCGGGCGCGGGGTGTTGCCAACAAGCCGTCCGACATGTCGGCGACGATCTGGACGACGATCGAACGCGGCCGGGCGACCAGCGCCATCCAGCACAGCCGCGACATCGAGGCGATGCGCCGGCATTCCCGCCACATCGCCACGCAGACCTCGCGCTACGACGTCGTGCTGCTGCCGGTCCTGCCGCAGGGTACGCGCCCGCTCGGCTATTACGACATGTCCAAGGACATCGACGCTTATGACGCCTCGGCGATGGGCGAGGACACGGTCTACATGATGCCGTTCAATGTCTCGGGACAGCCGGCACTGTCGCTGCCGCTCGGCATGGACCGTTCGGGCCTGCCACTCGGCGTCCAGCTTGTCGCCCCACCGGCCGGTGAAGCTACGTTGATCGAGCTCGCGGCATCACTTGAACGGGCCCGCCCCTGGTATGATCGGCGCGCGCCGTTCCATGCCGCCAATGGAGCAAGCGGCAGGTTCTGACAGTCAGTGCCGGACGCCGTTCGCCATGTGATGGGCGAACGGTCGGTCGAAATGCGCCGCGCACAATTTGCCAAGACGTTGGAGGTCCTGGTCCTCCAGCGCCTTCACCATCTCGTCATGTTCGACGAGCGCCGGCTCGACGAGGCTGTCGGCCATTAGGCTCGCGGCATCTATGCTGCGCATGCCGGCATCGCAATCATGGATCGAGCGGGCAATGAACTCGTTGCCCGTCGCTTCGAGCAACAGGTCGTGGAATGCGCGGTCCTGGACATAAGCCAGCTCGAGATCGCCGACCGAAATGGCCGAGCGATGGATCTGCCTTGCATGTTCGAGTTTGTTCATCAGCACCGGCGACACCGGCAGGCGAATGCGCTGCACGGCGGCGGCGATCAGAAGCTGGCGCACGTCGTGCAGCTTGACCAGGTCGTCCGGTGACAGGTGGCGCACCACAGCACCCCGGTAGGGTTCGAGCTTGACCAGCCCGGTGCGTGCCAGTTCCTGCAGCACGGCACGTGCGACGTGGCGCTTGACGCCGAGCCCGTAGACCAGCTCGTCCTCCATGATCCGCTCCTTGGGCAGGATGCGGCCCAGAACGATGTCGCGTTCGATCTTCTTGGCGACATTGCCGACGATTTCGGACGAGCGCGTCGTACCCGACTGGCGGGCCCGCGCGCCAAGCGGCTTGAGCAGTTCCTCCAGCTTGCGGGCGGTTTCGGCCAGGTCGATCGCCGAAGGCCGGCGACGCATGCGCTCGGCGCGGTGCAGACGCTCGACCGCATTCTCCGACAACGGCATCGCGGCATCGGCGACACGCTGCATCTCGTCCATGTCGCCGCTGCCGTGCAGGATGACGTCGCAGCCGGCCTCCTGCGTCGCGCTGACCTGGGCATCGATCGGATGGGTGCGGCTGATGTCCGAGACATCGTCGCTCATCAGCACGCCGTCGAAGCGGATCATGCCGCGGATGATCTCATCGATGACGGTGCGCGAGGCGGTAGCCGGCGCGTCGCGGTCGATGGCCCGGTAGATGACGTGTGCCGCCATGGCGCAGGGCATGTCCTGCAGCGAGCGGAACGGCACGAAGTCGGCCGACTGCATCTCGTCGAGCGAGGCGTTGACCACCAGCAGCGCCTCCGACTTGTCCTGCCGGGCGCGGCCATGGCCGAGAATATGCTTGATGACGGGCAGCACACCGCCGGCCAGCAGCCCCTCGCAGGTGGCGCGGCCGAGAATGCTCGCCATTTCAGGCGTGTCTCCCAGCGCCCGGTCGCCGATCACCAGGTCGCCCTTGCCGATCGGCAGGTCGAGCACAGGCGCGATGTTGATGTCGATACCGAGGTCGAACAGTTCGGCCGCGACGAGGCGTGCGTTGAGGCGCACGGCATCGAGTGCCCGCTTGACGTCGGTGCGGGCGATCTGGGCGAACAGCGAGGCCGGCGGGGGCGCGCGCCAGTGCGGTGGCGCCAGCCTGGCGACGCGGCCGCCCTCCTGGTCGATCAGCACGCGCACGTCGCTGCGGCCAACGCTTTCGCGCAGTTCCGCCACCAAAGTGCGCAGTTGTGCAGGGTCGGCGCAATTGCGCTTGTGCAGGATGAAGCCCCAGGGCTGGGCGGCGCGGAAGAAGCTGCGTTCGGCAGCGTTCAGGCTGGTGCCCGCGCAGCCGAACACCACGGCCTTCGGTTGGGTTCGGTCAATTGTCAGCGGCATGGTCATCACACTCTCGGCGGACTGCACAAGACCGACTTGTCGCCACCACGGCCATCAGCTTGGCAGAAAAGCTGTCGGCGCGGAAGCCGTCAGCGCCCGTGCCCACCGCCTGCCGGTCACGACGGCTCCTGCCGCTGGCGCCCGAAGACCACCGTGACGACCATGGCGACAAGCACGATCCAGATCGTCGAGATCACTGCGGCCTGAGGGTCGACGCGGTCGCGCAGGCCGAGGAACATCACCTTGGTCAGCGTCGTGTTGGCGCCGCCACCGACGAACATCGACACGATCACTTCGTCGAGCGACGTCAGGAAGGACAGCAACGCCGCCGACAGCAAGGGGAAACGCATCTGCGGGATGACGACAGAAATCATCGTCCGCCACCAGCCGGCGCCAAGGCTGCGCGAGGCCTTCTCCTGGGTGAAATCGAAGCGGGCAAAACCGGCGGACAGGATGACATAGGCCGTCGGAATGGCGATCACCGTATGCCCGAGCCAAAGGCCCGGGAACGAGCCGACGAGATGCAGGCGGGCCAGCACGAAGAACAGGCCGATGGCGACGAGGATCGGCGGCACGGTGGCCGGCATCAGGAGAACGCCATAGAGCGGCAGCCTCGCCCAGCCGAGCGAACGCGTGGTGGCGTAAGCCGCAGCAAAGGCGATCGGCACGGCAACCGCGGCGGTGACGGTGGCCAGCAGCAGGCTGGTCTTGGTCGCCGGCATCCACAGGTCAGACCGCCAGTACTGCTGCCACCAGCGCAGCGAGAATTCGGTCGGCGGGAACTGCAGCAGTTCTGATGCCGAGAACGACATCGGCACGACGATCAGCGAAGGTGCCAACAGGAAGGTCGCCACCAGCGTTGTGAACAGGCCGATCGCCAGGCGCAGCGGCCAGGAGACATCGAAACCGTCAAACATTGGCAGCTCCTCCGAGGGCCTTGATGCTGCGGCGAAGCAGGAACGTGACCAGGAACACCAGCCCGACGGACAACAGCAAGAGCACGCCGAGCGCGCTCGCCGCCGGCCAGTCGGACAGCACCGAGACGTTCTGTTCGATGCGGGTCGAAATCATCGGCACGCGGCCGCCGCCGAGGATGGCGGGGGTGACGTAGAAACCGAGGCTGAGGACGAACACCAGCACGGCGCCGGCGAAGATGCCGTTTGCGGCCAGCGGCAGGATCACCGCCCGCAGGGTCAGGAGCTTGCTGGCGCCGAGGCTGGCTGCGGCGCGGATGATGTTGTGGTCGATCTGCTTGATCGCGGCATAGACCGGCAGGATGAACAGCGGCAGCATCACATGGGTCATGCCGACGATGGTGCCGAAGAAATTGTTGATCAGCGGCAGCGGCTCCGAGACCAGCCCGGTGTCGATCAGGAAGCTGTTGACCAGGCCGTTGCGCTGCAACAGCACCGAGAGCGCGTAGGTGCGGACCAGAAGCGCAGTCCAGAACGGCAACATCACCACGAGCAGCAGGATCGAAGCGAGCCGCTGGCCGGCGCTGGCCATGACCAGCGCGAATGGCGTGCCCAGGAGCATGCAGGTCAGCACTGTCATGCCGCTGACCTGGAAGGTGGTCAGTACCGAGCGCGTATAGACCGGGGTGCTCAGGATCCTGAGATAGGTGTCGAGCGACACAGAGCCGTCGGGCCGGGCGATCGATATCCAGAACATCGCCGCCAGCGGCACGACGATGGCGATGGTGACCAGCAGCACCGCCGGCAGCGCCAGACCGAAGAAGCCGATCTGCGCCAATTTGCGGTCCCGCCGCAGGAGGGCTGAGTTGTCGAAGGCGCCGTCTGCCGCCGGCAAGGTCATAGCCGGCGCGCTCATGCGTCGATCACCGGGATCAGCGCATCGCGCCGCACATGCAGCTTGAGCGGCGCACCTTCGGCCAGCGCCTCCAGGTTGAAATTCGCCGCCTCGGCAGCGGCGATACGCGCCGAGACGGCTCCGCCGTCCGCCAGATCGACGGAGATGAGCCAGCTGTCGCCCTGGAACACCGAGCGCGTCAGCGTGCCGCTGAGAGATACATGGTCGTGGCCGCTGGCATCGGAAAGCGACAGTCTTTCGGCGCGGATCATCAGCTTGCGTCCAGCACCAGTGGCATCCCGCTCCGCGGCAACGAAGCTTTCCACCGCATCGAGTTCGAGAATGTTGGCCTCGCCGAGGAACTCGGCGACGAAGCGCGACGTCGGCCGATGATACAACGAAGCCGGTGTTCCGAGCTGGCGGATGACACCGTCGCGCATCACGGCAATGCGATCCGACATCGTCAGCGCCTCGCGCTGGTCGTGCGTGACATAGACGGTGGTCAGGCCGAGCCGGTCGTGCAACTTCCGAATCTCATACTGCATCTGCTCGCGCAGGTTCTTGTCGAGTGCCGACAACGGCTCGTCCATCAGCATCAGTCGGGGTTCGAACACCACGGCGCGGGCGAGCGCCACACGCTGCTTCTGCCCGCCGGACAGCGTGGCGATGTCACGTTCGGCCATGTTGGCGAGATCGACGATGTCGAGCGCCTTTCTGGCACGCTCGGCAGCCTCTGCGCGGCCGATGCCGCGGACGCGCAGGGGAAACATGACGTTGGCAGCAACATTCATGTGCGGAAACAGGGCGTAGTTCTGGAACACCACGCCGATGCCGCGCTTGTTGGCGGGCAGGCGGACAAGGTCGCGTCCATCGACGGAAATCTGTCCGCGATCAGGCCTGACGAACCCGGCAAGCGCCATCAGAAGCGTGGTCTTGCCGGAGCCCGAGGGGCCGAGAATGCTCAGGAATTCGCCGCGCCCGACGTCGAGGCCGACGTCGTTGAGGGCGCGGAAGGATCCGTAGGCTTTCGAAAGATTGCGGATTTCGATGAACGCAGCACTTGTCATGTCGCTTGAGCCGACCTCTTCCTGCCGCGCTCAGCGCGACATCATTTCCTGGAAGCCGAGCTGGGCTTCGCCGACATGTTCGACCCACCATTCATTGCGCTGGGCAAGCTGGTGCGCGGCGTTGTCGGGATTGGTCGGCAGCTTCTTCGAGACGTCGTCGGGGATGAGGCCGGTCTCGTAGGCACGCTTGTTGGCCGCACCATACTTCACCCCGACCGAAAACTTGGCCTGGGCTTCCGGCTTGGACATCTCGTTGATCATCTTCATCGCTTCGGCGGCATGCGGGGCTCCGACCGGCACCGCCCAGCAATCCATGCTCATGACGCCCTGGTTGAAAGTGTAGTCGATCTTGGCCCCGTCCTTCTTGGCCGCTTCGAAACGGGCGTTCCAGCCCACCGACATGTCCACTTCCTTGTCTTTCATCAGCTGCGCATGCTGGGCACCCGAATTCCACCACACCGCAATGTGCGGACGCAACTGCTCGATCTTGTCGAGCGCGCGCTGCATGCCGCCCTCAGATCCCAGCACCTCGTAGACCTTGTCCATCGGCACGCCGTCGGCAAGCAGCGCGATCTCGAGTTGCGCCTCGGCGTCGTTGCGCATGGCGCGGCGACCCGGGAACTTCTCGACGTCCCAGAAGTCGGCCCAGCTCTGCGGCGCCTTGTCCTTGTAGGCGTCGGTGTTCCAGGCCATGACCCAGGAGAAGATCAGCGCCGAGATGCAGTATTTCTGCGCCGTGCCTTCGATGAAGTCCTTGGAGTCGATGACGCTGTAGTCGAGCGGCATGAACAGACCCTCGCGGCCGCCCTTTTCAGCCTGGAAGGCGTTGGTCTGTACGAGGTCGAAGGTCACCGCATTGGCCGCCGCCTGCAGCTTCACCGAGGCATAGGCGTCGTTGATGGTTTCCTCGCGCACGGTGTTGCCGAGCGTCTTGGCCGCCGGTCCCCACAGGGTCTCGCGACCGACCTCCTGGATCACGCCGCCGCCGACGGCGACAGTCACCTCAGCCGCCTGGGCGGCCTGGCCTGCAATGCCCCACGCGGCAAGCAGCGCACAGGCAGAAAGAGAGTTCCTCACATTTTTCCGGATCATGGCAATTCCCCACGGGGCTGGTTTTCGTCCAGCAGTTTTCTTTTCCCTGAACAGCACTGGAAGGCTTGGTTTGCCCGGTGTTCAGCGCCCTTGGCTATGTCGCCAGGGCCAAGTCCAGAATTACCGTAGGGCATGTTGGGCAGGTATCCGCGATTTATCGATCCGCTTATCGATAATTTTGTTCTCGCTATTTCCCAAGTCTCGCCGGCGGCCTTCGCAAGCGCCGCGGGCCCGTCACGCCGATGAGGCGTCACCGGGGAAGGCTGCGCCGGTCCATCTTGTCGCGACAAGCCAAGGTTAGGAGGCGAAGCCATCGCCAGGCTTGCGAGGCCTGCAAGCGATGTTCCCGCCATAGTTGAGCCGAGGTATGGTTGCACCATGCCTGCATCGGTGGGGGAATCCATGGCAGCGGCACGTTTTGCTTCGATAATGCTGGGTTTGGGCTTGAGTCTCGCGGCCCCGCCCATGGCGCATGCCATCGTCGAGCTCGATGCCGTCGTGAGGCCGAGCCTTGCAGCGTCTCAAAGAGCCTGGATGAATTGCGCGCTGAACACCGCCGAAGAGCTGCTGGCCACGGCTCCTGCCCTGAACTCGCCTGCCATCGCCGACAGGGCGATCGCCTCCTGTCGCAAGGGCGAAGACCTCATGGAGGAGGCCATGTTCGACGACGGCAGCATTTTTCGGGACTACAACGCCGTCACGCGCATGGCTGCCAGGCTCCGCGAGGCACTGATCGAGTATCTCGACCATTCCCGCAGCGCGGCGTCTGCTGTGAACCCATGAAACGCGCGTGCTGGAACAGCGAAGGCCTGCCGGGAGGGGGGCGCGGCAGGCCCACCTGATGGAGCGAAAAGGTGGTTCTGGATCTTCGCTCCAGCACCTCAACCCGCTGGGCCGCGCAGAGTTCCTCGCCGCATTAGCAAATGGCGCTTTCCATCGAAGCCAACGGGAGTGATGGAAGCTGGGTGTCGCTTCCGTTCGCGCAACAATGCAGCGTGGCGTCGAATTGGCTGGTAGCTGCCCTTCCCCGATACACGCAAGCTGCTCTCCAGGCTGGCGATCGTATGTAAGACGGAGCAAAGGCCGAGCATCGTCTCGGCGAAATGGACGATGCCTTGTCCTCGGATGCAGCCAGGGATTCACCATTCGTTAACCCAAGTCTTGCTCATCAAGTAATTTTAGTGCTCACTCATATTGCTGAGGGGTTCTCCGGCGGGATTGCGGACAATGAGGTATCGGGAAGTACAGGAGCAGCTACGGCTGGTTGGAATTCTCATGAGCAAGAGGGGCGGAAGCCATCGGGTCAATCATTTCGGTGGTGGCCCGGAGACGGCATACGTCACATCGGACCTCGACGAGGCCCTCCGCGCCGGCCTGTCCATGGCCAGACCAAAACATCTGCCCAAGAACTGGTGCATGCTGCGCTAGCGGGAACCAGCGTTCATCGTATTGGGGCAAGACCATCGAGCAGATAGTCGAGGCCCTTGCGGAAGGCGCCGTCCCAATCGCTGTCCAGCAACAGGCGGGAGCGTTCGATCGTGGGATAGCGTTCGCTGAGTCCGGCGAGGCGTTGCTGTGCTGCGGCCTGGTCGTCGTCGGTGAGTTCGAAGCTCGCCCGGGTGATGGTTGAGCCCATCACGTGGTTCCACAGTGACCAGATCGCGACGTTCAGATCTGCATCCGCTACACCTGCTTTGGACAAGGCGTTGGCAAGCAATTCCAGGCGACCGAGGATGTTCGGGCCGAGTGCCCGGCGCGGCAACAGCGATGCCGACCAGGGATGGCGCAGCATGCTGGCGCGCCAGCCCTCGAGCACATGTACGGCCTCTTGCCGCCACCCCTGGGGTTCGGCCCTGTCGGACGGCGCGCGGTATTCGAGCACCTTGTCGAGCGCAAGGTCGAAAACGTCCTCCTTGTTGTCGACGTGCCAGTAGAGGCTCATCACCCCTGAGCCGAGACGATTGGCCAACCGGCGCATCGTCAGTCCGTCGATGCCTTGGGTGTCCAGCAGCTCCACCGCGGTCGCCACGATGCGTTCCAGAGACAGGGGCGGCTCGCCGCGCGGCTCGCGCGTCGGTCTTGGCGACTTGCCGGGCTGAGGCCGTTTTTTGCCGCTGCGTTTGCCTGCCATCCGTCGTCCCCCCTTGCGCCACGATTTCTGAATTCGCTGCCGACATTCGTTTTGCAGGCGGACGTCGCAATCGAAAGGCCCTGAAATCAATAAGTTGCCGTCATCACGGCGCGGAGTTCTGCCCGTCGCCTGATTTCCAATTCGAGCGAAAACACCGTTCGTGAGCCTCGACTTTGGCAGTCGACGTCAGGAAAGTCGATGCCCGGCAGTTGACTAGTACACTGTACCATAGGACTAATCGCACATCGTACGAGTCATCCTGACGACGATGGGCCGAGTCCGATCATGCGGCCGCCAGGGCGGGCCGCGGAACCAAAGAGAAAAATCATGTCACGCAAAATCAAGCATCTGCTTGTCGGAGGCCTAATCACCATGACCATGTCACTTCCCACCGCGACGACGGCCAACGAGAGCGATCTCAGGCTGACAATCGTCAACCCCGAGAACCTCTACGACCCGACGCCGAACGGCTACAGCACGGCGGTCATCGTTCCCGCCGGTGCGCGTGTCGCCTACATCTCGGGGCAGGGCGGCCAGGACGCCACCGGCAGCCTGTCGCCCGACTTCTCCGTTCAGGTGAAGCAGGCCTATGCCAATCTGCGTAGCGCTCTCGACGCTCTCGGCGCAAAGCCCGACCAGGTCGCCAAGCTCACCGTCTACGTCGTCGACCACGACATGTCGAAGCTCGGCGTGCTGACGGAGAGCGTCAAGGCGATGTTCGGCAACACGCTACCGGCCCAGACGCTGATCCCCGTCCCCAAACTCGCCGTCGACCCAATGCTGTTCGAGGTCGAGGCTGTCGTCTTGCAGAAATAGTGGTGGTGGCTCGCCCGGGGGTGACTGATGCGTCGGCGCACGATGTTTGACCGTCAAACGGGAGGCCGGCCTCACCGGGGGTCGCGCATCCCGTTGAAACTGGAATTTCCAACCGGAGAAACGTCTGTCCTGGAGAGCAGAATAATAAAATTGACATCGACAGCCAATAAATATAAAACCCGGCTGTCGATATTTGCTTGTTCGATTTTTGTTATTGCGCAAAATCGCTGTGCGCCAACGAACATCCCTTCAAATAAAATCGCGATGTAAAACAGCCACGCAATCGCTTGGTTGTCGATGAATATTGCCATGAAAGGGGTTTGTTATGACCACTGGCACAGTGAAATGGTTCAATGCTACCAAGGGCTTCGGCTTCATCCAGCCTGACAACGGCGGTCCGGACGTGTTCGTCCACATTTCCGCGGTTGAGCGGGCCGGCATGCGTGAAATCGTCGAAGGCCAGAAGATCGCCTACGAGATGGAGCGTGACAACAAGTCGGGCAAGATGTCTGCCGGCCAGTTGCAGGCCGCCTGATCGGTCTTGGTGCCCTTCGGTGACCACGGATGTACTGGCACCGTCACAGGGCGCGATCGACTTACAAAAGCCAGGCAGTTTGCCTGGCTTTTTTGTTGGCAGCGTTCAGTCCTCTTTTCGAGAATGTAGGGATAACAAACATGACTGATTCCCAGAGCAAGGCACGAGAGCAAGCCGAGTCAGCCTTCGGCAAGACGCAATCGCAATCTCTTGCCCGCAACCGGATCAACTCGGAGATCGACGCGGTCGTTCAGCAGCGCGAGGAAAAGACGCTGCGCTTGCGCGCTCTGCGGCTGGAAAGGGAAGCCACCGAGCTTGCCGCCGGTCCGTCTACCGTTCGCGAGCGCGCAGCCGGCAAGAAGTAAGAAACAGATATAAGATCAACGGCCTAGGTGATAAAAGTTGCTGGCGGAGAGAGCGCCCGCCCAACTAGCGTGCAGCTCAATCCAATACAGTCCAACAACTATTTGATACTCTGTAGATTTCTATTGCGTCTGTCCTGCGGCGTCCATTGCGATCCGCCGCCATCGCTGATAGTTTGTGGGTTATAATGTGGGGTAACGAGTTGGGCGGAGCGTGAAAAGCCAGGGGCGACATCCTGGAAAGGCACTAACAGCCGTGCAAGTGAGACAGACGAAGGCAGCAGGCCGTTATGCCGATGGCGCATGGCGCGGGCCGAGAAATCCCCACACGATACGTGCAAGAACCAGCACGCCGACGACGTAGCCCGCCCAGACGTGCACGGTCATCACGTCTTCCGTCAGGTAGGCAACGAAGAACCCAAGGGCAAGGGTCCAATGGGCCATTCGGACGAATGGATCCCAGACCTGTATCTCGGAGGAAGATCGAGTGTGCATGCTGTCTGCCCCTTGTCGTTGTCCTCACAACAAGCCAACTCGACTTCCCATGCATTGACCTGGATCAAAAGGATGCGGCGTGGGTGGCGCGCGGCCGATTCCTCTTACCGGAGCTTGATCCTACTCCCGTCGGTAAGGCTGGAGGGCGGATAGACGACGACGATTTCGCCCGGACGAACGCCCTGCGCCACGGCGGCAATGCGAGTCGAGAGGCGCGCAATCTCTACCTCTCGGAGCTGCGCGCGGCCCCCCTCCACAACGAAGACGCTCCAGGCATCGCCGCGCCGGAACAGTGCTCCGATCGGCACGACGATTGCCTGGTCGATTTCGTCGACCACGATCCTGACCTCGACACGGTAGCCGTCCCCCAGGCTGGTCCACATCTCCGGCGTCGAGGTTATGTCGACGACGACCCAGACGCGCTGCTCTTCGACGCCGAGCGCGGAGACTTTGGTGAAGCCGGAGGGCTCGACGCGTCGCACGGCCCCCTGCAAATCGGTGGGACCGCCCCATCGCTCAATGATCACCTTGTCGCCCTTCCTGATGCGGGTGGCATCGGTCGTCAGAACGTCAACCGCGATTTCGAGATCTCCAGGATCGGCCAGCTCGACCAATAGGGCGGCCTGCACGACAGTGGTCTCACTCTCCTGGAGTATCCTGAGAATCCGACCGTTTATGGGGGAAGATACCGGGAAAGCCTCGCTAGCCTCCGAGTTGCCTGCGGACGTCAATGCCGCGCGAGCCTGCTCCAGAACATGTGTCGCCGCGTGCCAGCGGCGCTCGGCTGCATACGCCTGTCTCTCCGCGGAGCGAAACAGGAACTCCTCACGCTCCAATTGCGCCGTAGCCGCCACATTCCGCTTGGCGAGCGATCTGGTGCGTTCGAGGTCTGCACTGGCTTGGGCTAGAAGCACTTTGGCCTGCTCGTGAAGCGATTCCGCCTCCTCGACTGCCGCTTCGGCGGCGCCGACCTGGGCCTCGAGTTCCAGCCGCACGCGAGGATCAAGAAGCGGAGAAACAGGCGGCGTGATGGTCGCGAGCATCTGCCCCGCCTGCACGGCATCACCCGCCTCGAGCGCCAGCCGCTGTAGGCGTCCGGACAGAGGGGCCGACACCAGATAGCGGTCCCGCACGCGCGTGCGGCCGTCCTCTTCGATCGCGTCCTGGAAGTGTGAGGTCTTTACCTCGCCGGTTTCGACAAGGATCGGCTGCGGCATCAGGATCCAGTAGAGGCCAAGCGCTGCAAGCGCCAATACCAGTCCGCCGACGATCGAAGTTGTTCGAAGCTTCATGTTCAGTCCCGCGCTTTCAGGACTGCCACCAGATCGAGCGTGTCGATCCGTCGGCGAATCGCAATGAAACTGGTGATAGCTGCACCGATCACCAAAAGCGCCGCTATGGCGTAGCTGCTTGGATCGATCACAGCGGGGATCTGAAATGACTCGCTCGCACGCGCCGACGCGATCAACTCGATCAAGTACCATCCAATAAGGAGCCCAGCAGGAACGGCCACAATGAGTTCCACGGCGAGCTCACCGAAAATGACAGCGGATACCTCACGCCTTGTCAGCCCCACTATTCGGAGGCTAGCCAGTTCCCAGGCGCGCTCCTGCAGGGCGATGCGGGCGCTGTTATAGACTACCCCTATCGCAATCAGCATTCCGAACCCCGCAAGAATTAGCGCCCCGACCAGCACCATTCCACCGATCGTCTCGTTGAACAACGCAAGCCACAGGGCCTTCACGGAGCTTCCCTCGACCTTCGGCATCAATCTTATACTGGACCAGAGCAGTTCGGATTGGCGCGGATCAATCCTGAGGGTCGCGACATTGCCGACATCACCCTCCCGCATCAAGCGATTGAGTGCCGTGCGCTCCATCGTCACCGATGCCCCAAGGATATCGTCCGATATCTTGCGAACGGCGGCGTCCCTCACGGTCCGGTTTCCTTCAAGCACTTCAATCGTGACACTGTCGCCCAGGTCGAGATCAAGCTGCCGCGCGATTGTCCGGCTGAGCATGATGCCGTCGGAGGGAACGGCAATTGGCTGCAGCGCGCTGTCTCTCGGAATCTTGAGTTCAGAGCCAGATTCCAGCCCCGTGACCGATGTGCGATAGGTTCGGTGGCCGGCCCGCAATCTGATCGGCACGACTCGCTGGAGCTCAGCTTTCAGCACGCCGGGGATCGCTTGCAGTTCGTAGAGCGCATCCGCCGAGACAGGTTCCGTAAAGGTAATGAATGCATCGCCACGCTCGATGCGCCCGAAGCTCACATCGATCATGTGGTCGATTGCATCGAACCAATAGAGCCCGAACAGAACCAGCGGAATGGCCAGAGCGATGCCGACGGTTGTCAAGAGCGTTCTCAACGGCCGTCCGAGGATGGTGCGCGCCGCCATGACATACTGGAGCGGGATTTGCTTGCTTCCAATAGTCTGCAGCCAACCAAATGTGCGTAGCGCGGGCGGCGTTCCGGGTCGCATGGCTTCGGCGGGAGCAAGCATGGCTATCCGATATACCGCCGTCGCCGCCGCGAGATTAGCCGCGGCGACGCTGACAAGCATCGCAACAACGAGCAGCCACGGCTCAAGCTGCGCCTCCAGCAACGGAAAACGGAAGAAGGCGCGATAGGCTCCGACGACTCCAACCGCAAACCAGCGCCCCAGGGCAAGACCTATCGCCGTTCCCAGCAACGCAATGGCGGAAACCAGTTTAAAGTAGTGAAGCGCAATGGTGAGGTTTCTGAACCCCAGTGCCTTTAGCGAAGCGATCTGTCCCCGCTGCGCCTCGACCATCCTGCCGATGACGACGTTGAGCAGGAATGCCGCGATGCCGAAGAAGACCGACGGCATCACCATGCTCAAGGTTTCCTGCTCCGCCAGTTCGTCTTTCAGGAAGCGGTGCGAAGGCTGATCGCTCCGATCGTAGGCTCCCGTTCCGCCGTATGGTGCGAGCAAAAGATCGACCTCTTCCAGGACATGCGGTATGCTTGCGTTAGGTGCCAGTGTCATCAACACGTCATTGAATGCGCCTTGCATGTCGAATGCGCTGGCTACCGCATCCTCACTGGCCCACAGTACGACAAAGTTCCGATCGTCCGGCAGTGGCACGGCGGCGCGTGTTGCAAAGACGAACTCGGGCGACAGGGCGGAGCCAACCACTCGGAAGTCCTGCAATCGCCCGTTCAGAACCACATCGATGGTGTCACCCGTCCGCACGGCGCGTGCCTCGGCGTAAGCCGCGTTGACGATTATCTCCTCCGGATGCAGGGGATCGGGCCAACGTCCCCGCACGAGATGGAGGCGATTGAGCAACGGCTGCCCCGAGGCTGGAAGCGAGATAACGCGCCCCGAGATCGGGAGGTTTGTGTCCTCACGGATTACGCGCACTGCCTTTGCGACGCGCGGTTCCACAATGCCGACGCCGTCAATTTCGCGCAGCCGGTCGACGATGACGAGCGGCGCGCGCGTAATGCTCGCAAAAACGTCGGCGAACCGTTCGTTGCGGTAGTGCGCCTCCATGGCGCCTACCAGCGCCAGGTAGTTCGACAGGGACATTACAAAGACGGCGACGCCGGCGGCAACGAGCAGCGCGATGCTGAGGACCTGAAGCCGCATCGACCAAAGATCGCGCAGGACCTTGATATCGAGCACGTTCACCACGTCACGTCCTCGGCCCGTATTCGTTTCGGATTCGGTTCCTCCTCGACGATGCGCCCACCACTTAATCGCAACACGCGATCGGCCATCCCCGCAATTGCGGAGTTGTGGGTGATGACCGCGGTCGTCGTGCTTAGTTCCGCGTTGACCTTTGCGATTGCTGCAAGAACCAGTCGGCCGGTATCTACGTCGAGCGCGCCGGTCGGTTCATCACAAAGCAGGATGTCCGGCCGTTTCACGATAGCGCGGGCCACCGCAACGCGCTGCTGCTCGCCGCCCGAAAGTTGCGAGGGAAAGTGACCGGCGCGATGCGTCAGCCCAACGAGTTCAAGCGCCTCGGCTGGCCTCATAGGGTTGCTGGCGATTTGCGCGACCAGCCGCACGTTCTCTTCAACGGTGAGGCTCGGTATCAGGTTGTAGAATTGAAACACGAACCCGACATGCTCGCGCCGGTAGGTCGTGAGTTCCTCGTCGCCGGCGCCGGTCAGTTCGTGGTCCCGCCAGGTTGCCGTTCCTGACGTTGGAGCATCCAGCCCGCCGAGAATATTGAGTAAGGTCGATTTGCCTGAGCCGGAGGGCCCAAGAAGAACGATGAATTCGCCTTGCCGGATATCGAGATTGACATCCTTCAGCGCTACGACTTGCGCATCGCCTGATCCATAGACTTTGGTCAACCCCCTGGCCACGAACACGGGGGCCTGAGGTTGTGTCGCTGGATTCGTTGCCTCTCGTTCACGGACTTGCATGCACGCTCCGGTCTCCGCCGAGATTGCAGAAGTCCTACAGATTGCCTCGTCCCGTCCCTTGATTCTTATCAAATTTGGAACGTGGTAAGGAAATTCAGTCCCACTGAGTAGTGGCCGACATCCCGTTCGTGCTTCAAAGTCCTGACAGAATGGCGGAAACTACACGGTCGCGCCCACAATGTATTCTTGTGTGGGTCTAGCCGACACTCACTCCGAAGACCGCACCGACCACGGCGGTGACGCCCATGGCAAGCGCACCCCAGAAAGTAACGCGGACCGCCCCCCGCATCACGCCCGCTCCTCCGGCCGTAGCGCCGAGGCCACCGAGGATGGCAAGCGCAACCACGGTGGTTCCGGCTACGAGAACACTGGTTGTCTCAACGGGGGAGGCGAGCGCGACCAGCACCGGAATGACCGCGCCCGCCGCGAAGGTCAGGGCCGATACGACAGCTGCCTGCACGGGATGGGCGGTGACCGTTTCGGAAATGCCGAGTTCGTCGCGGGCGTGCGCCCCCAACGCATCTCGCTCGGTCAGCTGGACTGCGACCCGCTCGGCCAGTTCCCTGTCGAGCCCGCGGTCGACATAGATCCGCGTCAGCTCTTCCAGCTCGGCCTTTGGCGTTTCTGCAAGCTCCCGCCGTTCCCGGGTGAGATCGGCGTTCTCGGCGTCGGTCTGGGAACTCACCGAGACATACTCACCCGCCGCCATGGACATCGCTCCGGCCACAAGGCCAGCAAGGCCGGCGATGAGGATTTCGATCGAGCCAGATCCGGCAGCCGCAACACCCACCACGAGGCTCGACGTGGACACAATGCCATCGTTAGCGCCGAGCACGGCCGCACGCAGCCAGCCGATGCGGTGGACCATGTGGACTTCGGAGTGCGAAAGGCGGCTCATGTCTGGTTTCCTTGCAATAGGGTCGGCTGGTGTCCGGTGGCGGTAGACCTGGGTGACCATGTCTCTGCCGGAGAGATGCGAAGCGCACGGAGCGCGTTGAGGATCACGGCCACGTCGATCGCCTCCTGAATGAGCGCCCCTTGGACGGGCGTGAGGTAGCCCAGCGCCGCCGCGACCATGCCCATCACCGACAAGCCTATGCCTGCGACCACGCTTTCCAGCGCGATGCGGCGCGCGCCGTGGGCGATCTCGATCCCGGGTCCGAGCCTGTCGACGCGGTCAACCAACAGGACCACGTCGGCTGCCTCGGCAGAGGCGGCCGCACCACGCGCGCCCATGGCGACGCCCACATCGGCCGCGGCGAGAGCCGGAGCGTCGTTTACGCCGTCACCCACCATCATGACCGGGCCGCGCTTGCGTTCGGTGAGCACCAGCAGAACCTTCTGGTCGGGCGTGAGACCGGCACGGATGCCGTCGAGCCCGAGGCCCTCGGTCACGCGCTCGGCCACCTCCTGGCGGTCGCCTGTCGCCAGCAGGATCCGACCTATCCCCTGACGACGCAACCTGGCCAGCATGTCATGCGTCCCCTCGCGAAGTGGGTCTGCCATAACCAGATGGCCCGCCAGCCGCCCGTCGACCCCAACAGCCACGAGGACCGACCCGGCGGCGAGTGCCGGATGCGCCACTGCAGCCTCGCCAACACGGCCGGTGACAAACCCGTGCCCGCCGACCACAACGGACCTGGCGTCGACTTTGCCTGTCAGCCCTTCGCCGGGAGCTTCGGCCACATTCGTCGGAACCGGGAGCGACAGGCCGCGCTCCCGTGCCGCGGCGACGATCGCCTGCGCCACCGGGTGTTTCGTGGCCTGGTCGAGCGCCGCGGCCAATCGAAGAACCTCGTCGGGGTCCATGCCGCTATAGCTGTCGATCGTTACGATCTGCGGCCTGCCATCGGTGAGCGTGCCGGTCTTGTCGACGATGAGCGTCTGTGTCCTGGCCATTGCCTCCAGAGGACCCGCGCCCTTGATCAGCACGCCGAAGTGCGCCGCCCGCGAAAGGCCCGCCACAAGCGCCACCGGAACCGCCAGGATCAGCGGGCATGGCGTGGCCACCACGAGGACCGCGACTGCCCGGATAGGGTCTCCAGTGACCCACCATGCGGCGAAGGCTATGGCGACCGTGACCAGCAGGAAGCCGAGCGACCAGCGATCGGCCAGCCGCGACATGGGCGCCTTCGACCGCTGGGCTTCTTCCACGAGCCGTACGATGCCCGCATATGTGCTGTCCTTTGCAGGACGCGTCGCGACGAGGTCGAACGCTTCGCCTGCGTTTGTGGAACCGCTCATCGCATCGCCTCCGTTCTGCGCACGGATCGGGAGGGATTCGCCCGTCAGGGCGGACGTGTCGAGGAAGGCAGAGGCGGACGCCACCGTGCCGTCGACCGGAACAACATCGCCCTGACGGATAAGCAGGCGGTCGCCGGGCATGATGTCGTCGAGCGGAACTTCTTCCAGGCTGCCGTTCTGATGCCGGGTCGCAGTGCGTGGCACACGCGCAAGCAGGTCGCGCATCTCGCGGCGCGCCCGCCCTTCCGCAAAGCTTTCGAGAAAGGTGCCACCGGAATACATCAGCGCGACGACAGCCGCCGCCAGAGTTTCTCCGAAGAGGAGCGCGGCCGACATCGAAAGTGCGGCGACGATGTCCAGCCCCATTTCGCCACGCCACAGGCTGCGCAGGATCTCCAGGAGCAGGGCGGCGAGCACGGGGAGCACGCCCACAAGCCAGACCGTCGAGGCCAGGTCCGGCCGTCCGCCGAAGTAGAGGGCAAGCCCACCCAGGAGCCCGCCCACGGCAGCCAG
The DNA here is from genome assembly GCF_014843375.1 of Aminobacter sp. SR38. Classification (NCBI taxonomy): domain Bacteria; kingdom Pseudomonadati; phylum Pseudomonadota; class Alphaproteobacteria; order Hyphomicrobiales; family Phyllobacteriaceae; genus Aminobacter; species Aminobacter sp. SR38. The sequence goes on along the minus strand of NZ_CP062112.1, from coordinate 2,379,326 downwards.
CAACAGCGCGGTCTTTCCCCGGTCCGCATTCGAATGCTCCATGCCCTCAACCTTCTGCGTTTCCGGTCGCCGGTTGTTCGTCCCCGAATACCTGCCCGACGCGACACGCGTCGATGCTATCTCCTTCGCCCCGAAGCAGGAACAGCGCATCGATCCCGACCTTCCGCGCCAGTTCCCCGCCCTTGCCGGGGCCGAGCACCATCAGGGCCGTCGCCCAGGCGTCGGCGGCGGCACAGGACGGGGCAAGCACCGTGACCGAGGCAGGCGCTTCCAGAAGCGGTGCGCCCCGGCGTGGATCCACGGTATGCGAGAGCCGCCGTCCCTGCACCTCGACCCAATGCCGATAGTCGCCCGAGGTCGCCACGGCGCAGTCCTGCAGGGACAGGACCGAATGCGGTGCCCGCCGGTCCGGGTCGGGCAGTTCCACGGCGACCGTCCAGGTCTCGCCGTCCGGCCTCAGTCCCATGGCCCGCATCTCGCCGTCGATGCCCACCAGCGCATCGCGGATGCCAAGTCTGCCGAGCGTCTCGGCCAACCGGTCTACTCCGAAGCCTTTGGCGATACCGTCGAGGTCGAGCGCGAGCTGGGCGTGCTTCCGCACGCTCCCGTCGCCCAGCTCGATCGCCTCATGCGCGGGAACACGGCGCGCCGTCATGGCCGTACTGATGAGGCCGGGGGCAGCGGCGGCCGGGCCGAAGCCCCAGGCAGAGACGGCATCGCCAACTCCAATGTCAAAAGCGCCGTCGGATGCCTTGCCGACCGCCAGCGCCAGCCTCAGAACTTCCATCATCATGGCTGGAACAGGCATCCGTTCTCCCATGGGCGCACGGTTGAGCCGCATCAGGTCGCTGTCGGGCTTCCATGTCGACATCTGCGCGTCGACCTCGTCGACCGCCGTCTGGAGGGCTTTGCGGGCGGCTTCGGCATCGAACCCTGGTGGCGCGAAGAAGAGAGCCGACCAGCGCGCGTGCCCATGGTCGGCCCGTTGAGCGCGTGGCGCACGAACTCAGTAGACGTCTTCGACATAGCGTCCCTCCGCCTTGAGCATCGCTGGCGACATGCCGAGGGGCTCCAGCATCCGTGCCATCGCCTCGGCGACCCCTGCCGCCATGTCCCGGCCGCCGCAGACCATCACACGCGCGCCGTTGCGGATCGCGCCGAGGACCTGCCGGTGTTCGGAAGCGAGAGCATCCTGCACGTAGTGGGGCCGGATGCCGCGCGAAACCGCGGTGGATAGGCGCGAGAGCCTGCCTTCGACCGCCCAGGCTTCCAGTTCCTCACGGTACAGGAAGTCGCTTTCCGGATGACGCATGCCGAAGAACAGGTGAATCGGCCTGCGCCCGCTGTTTGCCCTGATGAAGCCCGCCAGCGGTCCAAGCCCCGTGCCCGCTCCGACGAGGATCAGCGGAGCACGGTCCGTGCCCGCATGGAAGGCCGGGTTGCGGTGGAGGAAGGCAGCAAGCGTGTCGCCCGGTTCGAGTGCCATCAGCGCGCCTGAACACAGGCCCCCGACATGCTTGCGCACCACGATCTCGACGAAGCCGTCGCCGCTACCCGATGCCAGCGAATAGAAGCGCGGAATGGTCGAGCCCTCCGGCACGACGCCGAGGAGGTCTCCCGCCTCGAACCTGGCGAATCCTTTCCGCGTGAGGCGCTGCCAGAGGGACAGGCGTGGTACCGCGAAACGCAGGATCGCCGTGGGCGCCTGGACGTCCTGGCCGTAGTTGCGCCGCGAGGTGAGCCTGAGGGAAGTTGTCTCGGGGCGGACGGGCCGATGGTCGAGTTCCAGTTCAATTGCCAGCGCCTCGCCGAGCGCACGCCCCCATCGTGCGAACTCCTGGGGCGACTGGCGGTCCACCGTGTCCAGCGGAAGCAGCGTCGGCCATCCCTTCGCCTTCGCCGCCGCCTCGACTGCTTGGGCGTAGCGACAGAAGGCCGGGAAGCCGCGGTCACCGAAGCCTAGCACCGCCAGCGGCGCTGAGGGGGCGACGGACAGCCTGGCCAGGCGGTCGAGGAACCCCTTCGCTGACGCCGGGGCATCGCCGTCGCCATAGGTCGCAGCGAGGACCACGTAGCGGCGAGCAGCGGGGGTCCGCGCCGGATCGAAGGCCGACATTGGCGCGACGTGAACCGGATGCCCGGCCCGAGTGAGCGCATCGTGCAGCGTCGCTGCAAAGCCCCAGGTGCTGCCGCCCTCGCTCCCAACCAGTATGACCGTCTCGCCGCGCGACGGCGGGACGTTGCCGCGGATGCGCGGTCGCCCGCGGCGTCCTGCCAGCCATATGACGGCGCCCGTAGCGCCCACCACAGGAACCGCGAGCGCCATCAGTCCGAGCAGCAGGCCGAGCACCGCGGCACCCTGTCCGGTATGCAGCATGTAGATTGTTTCGGAGGCACGCTCCCAGCCACTCAGGTTGGACCAGCCCAGCGTCGCTCCCGTCCCTTGGTCAAGGTACCCCGTGCCGAGGTCGGTCTTGAGCGTGAAGACGTCGCTCGCATCGCCTGGATAGGGGGAGCTGAGTTCGCGCAGGCTGGAGACGGGGGTTGAGACGAGCATGGGCATCCCGGCCAGGGGCATGCCTGTATCCCCGCTCACCGTGGACGGCAAATCCGGGACGACAGCCTGGTCCGGAAGGAACCCGAAGGTCGACGCCGTCATCCAGATCGCGGTCGCCGAGGACAGCAGGAGGCCGAGCACGGCTCCGCGCGCGAGCTCGACATGAATGCGTCCCGTCATCGGCCCCCGCAGCGGGGCAAACCACCGCCTCCAGCCTCCGGCGCGGCGGGCGACGAGCATCGTTCCCGAGACGGCAAGGACGAGCATGGCTACCGCCCCGGCAGCCGAGACGAAGCGGCCGGCGTCGTCCATGAACAGCGAGCGGTGCAGGTTCGTCAGCCAGCGTTCGACCGGGTTCGCGTCGGCAGAGGCGACACCCGCCCCCGTGGCAGGATCGACCACCGCCGAACCCGGCGTTCCGTTGTCGAACCAGTAGGCCGTGATGCGTCCCGAGGGGGAGCGTTTGATCTGCTCCACCCCCGGATAGACGACATGGATGCGGGTCGCGAGATCGGCAACGCTCATCGTAGCTTCAGCCTGCGGCGCGCCCAGCCGCTCCGCCGCCGGGAAGACCGAAAGGGCGGCCCCGCTGAGCGCGAGCAGGCAGACCAAAGCCAGAGCCACAAGCCCAGGCCAGCGGTGAAGAGCTCGGATCATGCGTCCGCCCTCACATGCCGTAGCCAAAGCTGGCGACGTAGCGTCGGCCCTTGACGGACTGGCCGGCGCCCTTGGACGTGAGCGGCACCGCGACTTCGTTGGGGCTGTCGCGCATGTCCTCGACCGCGGCATCGATGTGCAGCGTGTAGCCGGCGTCGAAAAGCGCGTCAGCCAGGTCGAGTGTGATCTCGAGCTTGCGACCGGCCCCCACACTGGCCCCCGTTATGCCGTTGATCTCGGCGATGTTGCCGCGCGTCGCTCGGTACCAGTCGCTGAGATGCTCGTAGTATTTGGACTTGCCCCCCGCCATCCAGAGGGTACCCGCATAGGCGCCCTTTGGATCGGTGACATAGATGGCGAGATAGGCTCCATCGCCGCCGTAGTTGTTCAGGGTGGTCGTCAGCGTCACCGGCCGCGCCATCGCTATGCCGGGAAGGGTGAGTGCGGTGGTGAGCGCCAGGGCGGCGAATATCGTTCTCATGACGAAGTCTCCAGGATTCGCGGGAAAGGTGGCGGGTGGCTCAGTTCACCTTGACCTTCGGCGCTGCGCCGCTGCCGAACAGGCCGTTGTTCGGCGGGGCAACCGTGCCCGCCCGAGCGGGTCCGACCGCGGCACCGCCCCGGTATCCGTCGTCATCATCGTCATCATCGTCGCTGTCGTCGTCGTCATCGCCTTCGTGATGACCGTCGTCATCGTCGCCACGGCCGAGGCGGGGTCCATGATCCCGGTCAAGGCGGTCGTCATCGCTGGCGAACAGCAGGTTGGCGCCCTCATCGGAAGCGTCCTCGACGGTCTCGCGAGATGCGTGAGGCCGCGCTGCGTCATGCATGGCGCTCCACGCCGGAATGCCAGCGCCCACGGCCAGCGCAGTCGATGCGAACAGGATGGTGAATGTCTTCTTCATGGCAGGGTCTCCTTTTCTGATGGTTTCGTTCTGAAGGCCTCGCCTGATCCCTTCCTGACGGAAACGGAGTTTCTGCTTCAGCTTGCCGTCAGGAATCTAAAGGCCCCGCCGCAATGGCGAGGCCTCGGAAAGCACCTGCTTGTCCGGACGAGGGATCAGACGATATCGCCAGGACCAGCAGGTCTCTTCCGGCCCGTAACCAGGGCGCAGGCAAGGTTCTCCCGGTGGCGGAACGTCGCGAGCGCCATGCCCCCGAGGTGCAAGGTGACAAGGGGCAACATGGCGTTCGCCAGCGTCTTGGGGACCTCCTTGAGTGGCCCTTTGGCCTCGCCTTCCGCGTCGACGGCTCCCTGGCCAAGCCCTCGCCGTCGTCATCGTCCGCAAGCACCGGGGCCACGAACTGCAGCAGGTGGGTTGCGGCTGCGGCGCGGGCCGGCTCTTCCATGAGCCATCCTGTGAAGGCCGTTCCGGACAACGTCACGAGCAGTGTGATGATCATGGCCGGCGCCTGCCGGGTTGTGGCCCAGGTAGCGCACCTCTCGCCCCTGGCGACATGGGCGACGTAGGTGAGCATGGCGGCGGGACTCCGGACGAACTGACCGAAACGGGCGTAGCGGCTCCCGACAAAACCCCACACGATTGCGAAAGCGATGCGGAAGCCGACCAGCGCCGCTACCACTTAGCCCGCGAACTCGTGAACCGGCTGTATCTCCTCGGCGGTGAGCCAAGCCGTGGCGAAGGCACCGACCAGCCCCCAGTGGAAGATGCGGACAAGCGGTCCCATACCCCGACCCGGTGGGCGGGGTTCTGTGCGACTCCGTCGCGGGCGATGGCAGGTCATTGATCGTTATTGTGGGTTCTTCCCTCGCGACGCCGATCGCCGTCCCTGTGTTCGATTTCCAGTATCTCGAGGGTTGCCGGATGAACTGTCGCTTCGATCTGTTGCCCCCTGAGATCGGTACCGTCGATCTCGTAACAGCCGTCATCGATCTTGATCCGTCGCACCGTCCAGCCTTGCTGCGCCGCCAGGGCGGCAACGGCCTCCCTCGGCTTCCAGTCGGCCATCGGCACGAAGCACTCGTCATCGGCCATCGCGCTGCCGACCGGGAAGGCCGCGACGAATGCGACAATTGTCAGGACGAGCCGCATGGCGAATTACTCCGTTCACCTGGATTTGCGCTGAACCTGCAGGGCCAACCTTACGGCACCCTGAAGTTAGCCCTCTATTCGCTTCAGCAACCCGTCAGGAAAATCTGATAGTAGAGGCAACGGCAGCGGAACAGGTGTGAACATGCGAATCCTGCTTGTAGAGGACGACGCCGTGCTGGGCGCCGCCGTGCGCGACCAAATCGCTGGGGACGGCCATTCGGTCGACTGGGTCACCAGGTTAGACGGGGCACGCGACGTGATGGCGAGCGCGGGCTATGACCTCATCCTGCTCGACCTCATGCTGCCCGACGGAAGGGGCATCGTCTTCCTCAAGGCGCTGAGGAATTCGGGGGACGTCACGCCCATCATCATCCTCACCGCGCTCGACCAGGTCTCCGACAGGATCGAGGGCCTAAAGGCCGGAGCGGACGACTATCTCGTGAAGCCTTTCGACCTCGATGAACTTTCCGCCCGCATCGGCTCCGTCGCCCGCCGCTATTCGGGCAACCCGAACCCTATCATCCGGCATGGTGCGCTCAATATCGACCTCGCGCGGCGGAGCGTGCTCCGGGAGGGCAAGCCCGTTCAGCTTACCTCGCGCGAATGGGCACTGCTGGAGGCCTTCCTGGCGCGTCCCGGCCAGCTCCTGTCTAAGCCGCAGCTGGAGGAGAAGCTCTACGACTTCGACGTCGAGATCGAGAGCAACACGATCGAGGTCCATGTGAGCCGCCTTCGGAAGAAGCTGGGCACCAACCTCATCGAGACCGAGCGCGGCCTCGGCTATAGGCTTGCGCGGGCATGAGGGGGGCGCGAAGCCTCCAGGGTAGGCTCCTTCTGTCGCTCGGAGCAGTCCTGCTCGTGGTCTGGATCGCCGCAGCTTGGGCAACCGCCGTCCTGCTGAGGCACGAGATCGAAGAAGTCTTCGATTCCTCCCTGCAGGAAACCGCGCAGCGCCTGCTTCCGCTTGCCGTCCTTGACATCGTCGGGCGCGAGGATGGTGACACTGCCAGCCAGAGACTCGGAGCGATCCGAAGCCATGACGAGCTTTTCACCTACGTGGTCCGCGACGACAAGGGCAAGGTCCTGCTCCGGTCACACGCGGCCGACCTCTCCACCTTCCCGCCATATACAGGAGCGGGCTTCGGCCGGACCGCAACGCACCGCCTCTACAGCGAAGAAGCTCTGCAGGGCACGATCCGCATCACGGTTGCGAAGTCGCTGGCACATCAGGACGCTGTTATTCGCGAAATGCAGATGGGCCTCGGCTTGCCCGTCCTGCTAGTGATTCCCACCGCGTTTGCGGCTGTCGCCTTCGCGGTGAGACAGAGCACCCGTTCGCTGCGGGCCTTCCGGGACCAGCTGGAGACCCGCAGCGAGAAAGACCTCGCCCCGGTTGCCTCCGGCGACCTGCCGAGCGAGGTCGCCCCGATGGCGGCTAGCATGAACGCACTGATCGAGAGGCTTCGAGCAGCGTTCGAGGCGGAGCGCAGCCTTACCGCCAACACTGCCCACGAACTCAGGACACCGCTCGCCGGAGCGATCGCCCAGGCCCAGCGCATCCGAAAGGAGACTGCTGAGCCTCAGACGGCCCAGCGCGGAGCCGACATCGAGGCGACGTTGAAGCGGCTGACGGCGCGCGCCGAGCGGCTCATGCAACTGGCGCGGGCGGAGGGGGGACGGCTGAACCTGGACCGGGAGTCCGACCTGCGCGATACACTGGACGTCGTGATCGGAGACATGCGCCGGAACGAGTCGACTGGGCGCATCTTGCTCAGGCTGCCCGACACGCCCGTCATGTCAGCCGCCGATCCCGACGCGGTCGGAATCCTCTGCCGCAACCTGGTCGAGAACGCGCTGCGCCACGGAAGCCGGTCTTCCCCCGTCGAGGTGGCCCTTTCCTCCAACGGCCTTATGACGGTGTCCAACGACGGCCCCGTCGTGCCCGCTGAGACACTGGCGAGGCTAGCGGACCGCTTCGAGCGCAGCGGCGCGGCGGGCCGCGGGAACGGTATCGGCCTGTCCATCGTCTCGACCATCGCAGACCGCATGGGTGGCGCGCTGACGCTCAGGTCGCCGCGCCCAGGCTGCCAGACCGGATTCGAGGCAAGCGTCCCGCTCGCGAGCGCAGGTACTGCCGAGACAAGGACCTGAACTGAAGTTCATCTGGCCGCAACACGTCGAAAGAAACCGAAAATCCTGCATCGTATCCGCCGGTGGAACCGAGAGCTTCGAGGCAATAAACCCACGGCGCGATCCGGGCCGATGGTCCGCGACTTCAGCGAGGGCGCCGGTAGTGTCCGCTTTTGGGCAACGGCAAAGCTTATCTCTGCGGCCGAGATTAGGCGCAAAGCTGTCTTTCGATTTTCGCGTGCGATCCGCTCCAAGTTGAATTGGGACGTCCGGAGCGATCCAGTGCAATCCTGAAATAATGTGGGATAATGTGTGGGATGGTTATCAGGATGTTCAGAAAAATACAACAAAAACAAATGACTTCGTGAAAGGCTGGCGGAGGGAAGGGGGCTGGCGTCTAACCTTCTCCCGATGAGGCGCTGACGTGTCTAAATGTATGTTTGAGCAAAATGCTTAAGGTGCTTGTGGCGCCGCCTGATTGATTCTTCCGTCCACTGGTAGGTTCCGTCTCCGCTCTTTTCGGCAAAGACGTCGACCAGTTCATGCTCTTGTTGCAACCTCGAATTCCGATAGTGCGCCACTCTCTCGTTGAAATCTTTCTTGCCCTTGGCAGCTCCCGTCGAGCGAGTGTCGAGCACAATGTTGCCCAAGCGGTTCAGAAAGCACTTTTCGAAGGTTTGTGGCTTTTCCTCTGGGTCGGCGGGGTTCCAGACGACGAGCCGCGCCAGAATAGCAGGGGCCGAGTCCTGAGGTTGAATGTGGTCGAGGGTAAGTTGAATAGCGGGGTCGCGCTCCAGGTTTGCCGCTTCTCGCCACGAAAGCCCCTTCTCCTTGTTGCCAGTCCTAGACAGAAGATAGTTTTCGTAGCGCCATAGAAGGTACCGGCAGGTTCGGCCTTCGCCATAGAAATTCTCTTGATCGAGGTTGGCGATATATCGCTCGGGGATACGATGCCACGATCCAATTTCGATCAGCCTCGCACGCAGGTTCGCGAAGTTGCCAGAAAAGCTCTCCGCTTCCCGGCGTAGAGTGGATTCAAAGGTATCGGCCCTGAGGTTGGCAACATCCATTCGCCAGGCTAGCCTCTCCATTTCCTCCACCGCGTGCCCAAATCCGTCCAGATCCTGCTCGCGCAACCTCCATGCCTTGAGAAGTAGAGGCCAGAAAACCGCAGTTCGGCCGACAGCAAAAAGGCCACCGAGCCGCTCGAAGCTATCGCGTTCCTTGAGTAGGTCGACCACGGCTTCGAAACTGTCAGCCAAGCCGTAAGCTATAGCCTTGATCCAATCTGGGATATTGCCCACGAGTGCACCGCCGTTGAGTCTCTGCCGCACCAGTTCTTTGGGCTCGCGCCATAGCTCCTTATCTGCACCGAGATCACTCCATGACATGAAGGCGGCACAATGGTAACTCAGTACGCTGTCAGCAGCGGGTGCCAGAGGCTCGGCCTCAAAACGCTCAGCAGCGAGATAGATTCGGCCGAATGCATGCTGGACGATATCGAGATCCGTGCCTGCGTTCGGGCCAGAGTGCAGATAGATCCGATGCATCAGGAAACTCTTGAGCCGCTCGAGTTCGGTGAGTGGCTTGCCGCGGTCATTTTGGAACTCGAAAATCTGAGTTGCCTCAGCTGGCGTGTCGACCGAGTAAACGAGCACCCGGCTGTGGTAGAGAACAGTCAGCAACCGATCGACGTCCTTCAGTTCCATGGTGCTGAGCCTTTCTGTGAAGAACGCCTTTGCACACCAGAGACGGCGTTTGGACGGCGTCGAAAAATCGCCGTTGCCCGGCTTTTCGTTGCCGAGGACAAACCGCTCCAAGAATCCTTCGTCTTCCTGAACCGTGTGGAACAGGCGCTCACCTTCACTGCTAATCAATAGAGCTCGTCGGAAAGTCTCCGCTCGCGAGCGGAGGTTTTCGTCCTCCACCATCTTGGCAATGGCAGCGATGGCAAAGATCGTGGTGGTGGTCAGTCGTTGCTGGCCGTCCACCACGTCAAAGCGGTTTCTAAAGTCTCCCGGCAATCTTGCCGCCAGCAGAACAGTGCCGAGGAAGTGGCGCTTGGACTGATCTCCTTGCGGATGCTCCATCAGGTCTCGTATGAAATCCTCGCATTGCTGCTCGTCCCACGCGTAGGCACGCTGGTAGACCGGCACAGTGAAAGTATTGCTCGCAAACAGCTCTGAAAGTGTCTTTTGACCGTTTTCCATTATTTATTCTAAACTTAGCCAACGTTATTAGCGTAGACGCCGTATCGACTGGAATTTATATTTCTTCCACTAGGGTGTAACAACGAAATTACTCAATTGATTACTGTCAGACCTGATCTTTCGATACGAATGCGTCCGTCCAACGGCTTTCCCTGAAGCCTGGTACAAGCGTCTGCTCATATTCGGTCACGGTAGTCGGAAGAAATAGTGGCGGTGAGCCTCGCGTTGCTTTGGTATACCTCATCAAGATATTCGCCCCGTTCATCAATTGTCCCTCTGAAACCGCGGATCTTCCGCGCCGCAAGCGCCTTGACGTATTCGATCTCGAGCCCGCTGCCTACAACTACATCTGATTTAGCGCCCGAGTCGCTGGTATTGGTTTCGACGCTACTCACCCTAGGACGTCCTTGATCGTCTTGCGATCACTGAGCCTGCGCCAGCTTTGGGGGCCGCTGCAATTGCCATCCTTGACGGTGCCCCCGGCCACACTGGAGCTGCCGAAGAGGTGATCGCGCGAAAAGCGATACAAGTCCGGGTCGCTGTCCGGAACGAGAACCCCCTTCCGAACCAAACGGTCACGCTCCTCGCGATCCCGCTTCACGCGAGGGGAACCTTCCCGCATCGCCGTCGACCCTTCCCGGACCAGAAAGCCTTCAGCCTCGGGGCGACCATAAGCTTGAGCCTTCTGCGGACGCATCACAAACCAGTCGTTCTCACTCATGCATTTTCTCTTTCGTTCTGTGTGAATACTGGCAGGGCACAGAGCGTGTTCACCAACCGCACCTGCTCAACCGTTTCACATTTCGCTTCGCGTAGACGCGGTGCGCCAACGACCAGCGCCAGCCCCTTGGCGCGGGAGACCGCCACGTTGATGCGGTTCAGCGAGAACAGGAAGTCCATGCCGCGCGGCGTTTCCTCGGCCGATGACGCTGTCATCGAAACCAGGCAGACAGGCGCTTCCTGCCCCTGGAACTTGTCCACGGTGCCGACGCGGATGCCCTCGGGCAGTGCATCGCGGAGAGCGTTGACCTGCGCGTTGTAGGGCGCGACGACGATGATGTCGTTGGGCCGCATGGGGCGACTGGTGCCATCCTTTTCGGTCCAGATGCCTTTCAGCAGGTCGGATGCGGCGGCCGCGATGGCGGCGACTTCCTCGGGCGCGACCTGCGCGTTGCCTTCGTGCGGCACGAGCGCCCAGAAGGCCCCAGCCTCGGGGAACGGAGTGCCGGCCACGGCCTGGCGTGCGGTGTCGGTGTGGCTGGTCAGCCGCCCCTCGTAAACCTGATCCGAGATGAAGCGGCAGACGGCTGGGTGCATCCGCCGCGAAGTGGGCAGGAAGATGCCCCGGTCTGGCGGCAGAGTCGCGTGCTCACCCAGCATCCAGTCGAGGCAGGAAAGGTTCGCAGGAGCGGGATGCGCGCCCTGGATGACCTGCGGCAACTGGCGAGGGTCGCCCACCAGCACGATGTTGCGCCCGGCCCGGCCCATGGCGGCCATGTTGGCCAGGCCCACCTGTCCGGCCTCATCCACGAACAGCCAGTCGAAGGCCTGGATGTTTTCCTCGCGCGCGAAGAAGAAGGCCGTGCCGCCCACCACATGACCGCTACCCGCTGCCTCGGCATTGTCCGCGGTGCGGCGCACAGGGCAGTCATCCGGATAGCCGTCGTCATCGCCCGAAACCTTGTGCACAAGGTCGAGCGTGATCGGCAGGTCCACATCCTCGAGCGCATTCAGGCAGCCCATCAGCACGTTGCGGATCGCCTCGTGGCTGTTCGAGGCAATGCCCACCCGTGCGCCGTCGCGCACCAGCGCCAGGATCGCGCGGGCGGTCACATAGGTCTTGCCCGTTCCTGGTGGCCCCTGAATCGGCAAGGCGGTTCCATTCATGGCGGCCACTGCTGCGATTGTTCCGACAACCGGATCGGCACCGTCCAAGAGGTCAGGCTTTCCGCCGGTGGTCAGGCGCGGCGCCGCGCGGGACAACAGATCGTCGACCGCCGTGAATCGGCGCGGCCCGCATTGATCAGCGATCACATCGCGCAAGGCGGCAGCAATGATGTCGGTATTTAGAGGCCAGTCCGGGTGCAGCGTCAGGCGATCCGTCAGAAGATGAGCCTTCGCCGGACCCGCCTTAACCGTGATTTCGCGCGCAGTCCGGTCCAGCGCCTCGATGCTGACCGAGATCGGTGGCCCGTCAAACACTGGCACCGTTGCCTTCTTTCCCCCACGCAGCTTGGTCTCCTGAGGCGGAAAACGGTAGCTGCGCGCAAAGGAGCGCTTGACCGGCTCGACAGGGCCGATCGCCTCCAGCCCCGCCAGCGCATCAAGGTCGTCGATCAGATCATCCTCATCCTTGCCCACGCTGTCGAAAACCGCCCATTGCGCGGGCTTCGCTTCGCGCTTGTGGAAAAGGCCAAGGTTGCCCAGCATATCCTGCCGGTCTTGCGGCAAGCCGGATGCCGCGAGGGCCGAACGCAGCGCCTGTGTGTCGGCATCCTCCTCAACCTCCTTGGTGCCTGCGTCCTGACCGAGCGACGGCCATGGCGCTGCGGGTCGAATACCGACCAGCCAGTTCCTGAGCTCTTCGGTTGAAATGCAGTCGACGCGATTGTAGTCTTCGATCTCGTCGAGGATCTGCTGATCGCCCGTCTCGCGCCAGCGTTCATAGGCGACAACCGAGCCCCCAGCCGTCTTCACCTCGCCATCACGCTTACGGCCATAGAAGGCCTCCATCGACTTGATGGAATAGTTGGCCTCGGATCCGATCAATGCTCCGCGCACCACGGCGAACAGATCGACGAAACGTCGCTCACGCAGAAGACGATCAAGGAAGGCCTCGCCGATGCCGTATTTCGTGGTCAGCCGCCGCAGCGCGGTGATCTCATAGGCGGCGTAGTGATAGATCCGCGCATCGGGATGGGCGTCGAGCCTCGTCCGGAAGAAGGCCAGCAGGTCGGCCAGCGCCCGCGCCTCGGCCGCATGATCATGCGCCCAGAAGGTGCGGAACTGGCCGTCGCACCAGACGCCGTGCAGGTATTCAAGACCGCCCTCGTAATGCGGGTCGCCCTCGATGTCGTAGAAGAGATCGCCTGGCAGTGGCTCTGGCAGCAGGTCAAAGCCCTTGCCCAATTCGGGCGCGCGCAATTCATAGGCGGGCTCTCCCGTCTTGCGGGCGTGCTGCAGACGCGCCTGCGTGACGAGGCGCAGGCGGGTGTTTTCGGCCATGCCACGGATGGGCTGATCGAGACCCGCCAGCGTCTCCATCGTGGTGATCCCAGCCGCTTCCAGCTTCTTCACCTGCCCACGGGTGATATTGGCCACGTTAAACAGGCTATCTTCAGCCTGCCAGACCTCCGCGCAATGATCACCCCATCGGCAAAGCGCACAATCCGTGCAGGGTATAGGGCGAGTCGGCTGTGGGTCGGTCACGAAGCTTTCAAGCCGGTTTCGCGCCATCCGCGCATAGGCCGCGTAGTCGGCCAGCCGCAGCGTGGCGCGACTACGGTCGCCCAGTTCGACATGGGCAAATTCGGGTGCCACGCCCTGAATTTTAGTCAGCAGATCAGAATAGAGCACGAGTTGCAGTACATGCTTGGGATGGGGACGTCGTTTGAGCTTCGTGTCTGTGACCTCGTAGCTGAAAGCGCCCAGCGTTGACGGCTTTTCCACTCGCTCCAGAAAATCGGACCATCCTCCCCAGTTGCCCGACAAAAAGGCGCCCTGAAAGATTACGTCGGGCCCCTTCACCAGCGCCTCACGCGTTGTTGCCGCGTCACGCGCCAAATCGCTCCGATCGACCTCTATTATATGTCGCCCGTCCGCCTTGAGACGAGCTAGATGCGCCGCCTCGTGCGCGTCGCCCTGTTTTTGAAGGAGCGCGGAATCCTCGCTGTCCTCCCGTGGCCTCGGGCCAGCGCCCCGCATGTGTGCGAGATCCAGCGTCGTCGCATGCGCGCAACCCATAAAACGCATGAGATCTGATGCCGACAGCAAAGTGCGGTCGTCGAGATTCCTCATTCAAGCCCCAATTCTATCGCCCGCAGATCCCTAAGGAGTCCTCCTCGACAGACCGCGACTTCATCAATAGTTTATAACGGTGTCAATTGCTGACATGGGGGTCGGATGTCTTTTGCAAAAGCTCGGGATTTACTCCGACTTGCCCAAATTGCTGCTTCGCGACGCGGAGGTATCTGCCTCGAGGAAATCTGTACCGAGTTCGGCGTTTCCCACCGCACTGCACAGCGAATGACCGAGGCGCTGGACGCCACGTTCGCCAATGTCACAACTACGGACGCGGAGGACCGTCGACGTTACTGGCGACTGGAAGCGTTTCCGTCCGAGCAACTGCAACCGCGGCAGGAAACCACTATAGAGGCGTTGGAGATCGCCGCGCGTACAGCCCGACCTGAAGGCTCTGGTTCGCTTGTCTGGTGTCGAGCAAGGCACCGAGAATTGAGCCTGCTCCAGCCGCGTTCCTTGCCCAAGCGGTCCGCCGTTGCCACGCTTTTGCCGCAATGACGCAACGGAATATGAAATCACGCGCTTACCCAAAAAAAGCCCCAAGAAATCGGAGGAAACCATGGAGTCCGACGCCCTCGGCCGCCCGCTGTATGTCAGGGACGGCCTCCGCATCATCCGCGAAATCGAATGCCTCTCAGACGCACTCGCTTTTCTGCGCGATTGGCCGGAAACCCGGCGCGGCCCTATTTACCACTCCGCCCTTCGCGCCTGTCGGGCGGCGCAGGCCGGCCAGTTGCACCTCGACGGCGCACGCAACGCCATGCAGTGTTTCGCCCGCTCCGTCGGCATCCTGGAGGTTGCCCCGGTGTCGATCGAACCGTGGATGGTCGCACCCAGGTCTGGCCGCATGCCGATCTGATCATTCTACCCTTTGCGCCTATCGCCGCGGCTTCAGATAGGCGTCGGCTGGCCGGGAGACGGGAAGCCCGAACTCCCACGGCATTGGAGCAGGTGCACGTTTGATGCTGACGCGACTGCGCGCTACCGGCGACAGGCCGAGTTCGGCTATCCTACCGCCCGCAACTTAGTGAAACTGCTGTCCGCGATTTAGCGGAACGACTATCCTGTTTCTTGCGAAATGCGCACCCAAGGTAAAGAAGAAGATGGATACCTACCAGCCCGCAACCCCGGTCCCTGACCGGCGTATCGCCCTGCTGATTGACGCTGACAACGTCTCACATGGCAAGATTGGGTCGATCGTAGCGGAGCTGTCAAAATATGGCACTGCCAACATCCGGCGTGCATATGGCGACTGGGCAAGCGCCGAGTTGAAGGGTTGGAAAGGCAAACTTCACGAATTTGCCATCCGGCCGATCCAGCAGTTCAGCTATTCCGCAGGTAAGAATGCCACCGATATCGCCTTGGTCATCGATGCGATGGAGCTGTTATATACACAGAAGCTCGATGCCTTTTGCATTGCCTCGAGTGACGCTGATTTCACGCCGCTGGTTATGCAGCTTAAGGCAAATGGGCACGACGTCTATGGCTTTGGCGAGCGTAAGACGCCCGACCCCTTCGTGAATGCGTGCACCACTTTTCTATACCTCGACGGCCTTGATGACGCATCCGCTCCTGCAAATAGCACGGATGCGGCGCTAATATCCAAGCCAAAGCTGAAGGCAGACGCCAAAGCCACCGCTAAGGCGAAAAGCAACGATTCCGCCGCGACACCAATTTCCACAAAGCTCCTCTCGCAGGACACAAAGCTGGTCACAGTCTTACGTGGCGGTGTGGAGGCGGCAGCGCGTGAAGACGGCTGGGCTCTAATGTCGGCGGCAGGCAGTGCGGCAAAGCGCCAAGCCCCAATCGATCCGAGGAATTACGGAGTGAAGAACTTTCCTGCTTTGTTTGAAGCGACCGGCCTGTTTGAAATAATCAAGGTAGACGGTGGTCAAAGCTATATTGCTGACAGACGTAATCGGGATCGTTCCTCGCGCCCGATGCAACACTGAAACCGTCAAGTGGTCTGGCCCCTGGAACTGGCCCTCCATTATCCAGATGCACTGCCATGGGAACCAACGTAGTCCCGCCACCTGGATGGTTAGGTCAGAGGCTGCCACACGCTATCGCCGCGGCTTCAGAGTGTCCGAAAAAACCGGCAGCAGGCCAGCATGGTATTGACGAGCAAGCTGGCGATTGCGGCTCGACCTCGGAACTAGAGGAGTTGCGGGCGTGTCGCCCTCCAGAAGGAACGCGGCTTTTCCTTGGGGCGTGAGGGCGCAAAGCGGACTTCGGGAACACGAACTTCTGAGCCATCGGCGGCGGCCGAGCACTGCGTGGGGAGCGCGTCCGCCCGCCCCTCGACAAGGCCTGCTCGCTCGGCAGTTCTTGGGCTTGTTGTTTCCCGTAGCCGCTCTGTCAGAAAAGCAATGCTGGCATGTGGCGGCCGGGTTCTGTTGAGGCCAGTTGCCGGGCACAACCGGTGACCTATGGCCGGCTGGTCAGCCTATCAGCGAACGACCGGACTGCTGGATTGTGACCCGGCATCGGCGTATAGTGTGGCCTTGGATTTCCAGGAGGGACGGCAATGAATGCAGTGCCTCAATGGCGGCTCGCAGGCGACTGGTTCGACATCTGCAGTTGCGACATCCCTTGCCCTTGCGAGTTTGCACAGCGGCCGACGGGCAATCACTGCCAAGGCGTGCTGGCTTGGCATGTGCGTGAAGGTCAATACGGCGGCGTGATGCTCGACGGCCTGACGCTCGTCGCACTCGGCGAGTTCGAAGGCAATCTTTGGGCTGGCGAGGCCAAGGCCGTGATGGGCATGTACATTGACGAGAAGGCGAACGAGCAGCAGCGCGAAGCCCTGCAGGCGATCTTCGGCGGCCAGGCCGGCGGCTGGCCGGCGGGCTTTGCGGCCAATATAGGTGAGATGCGTGGCATGGAGTTCGTGCCGATCAGTTTTGAGGTAGCAGGCGACCTCGCCACGTGGCGGGTCGAAATTCCCGGCCGCGTCGTCGGACGCGCAGAAGCGCTTTCCGGTCCAACCACACCGCCCGGCAAGCGGGTACAGACGATCAACCCGCCTGGCTCGGAGGTTGGCCCGGGCCAGGTTGCCACCTGGGGGCGGTCCGTAGAAGTGAGCACGAAAGGCTTCGGGCTCGACTGGACGGGCACGGCCCGCTCGAGCAAGCACATTCCGTTCGACTGGACCGGCCCCAACTAGGGCGGCGCGCCATTGGCTGACGCGTTCCCCAGGAAATGGTGGCATCTCAATCGGCATCTCCGTGGCTTGCCGCTGGGTCTCCTTGCATCGCTCGCTTTGCTGACAGCGACGGCATGGGCGCTCATCCTCTATCAGACCTTCAGCATGGACATGCCCATGGGCATCGCCATGCGCGGCGGGACGGAGGGTATGGAAGGGATGGCCGGCATGGCTATGTCCGGAATGGCTGCCAACGGCTGGTCAGTTGCCGGCGCTGCCACCTTTCTCGCGGTGTGGACTCTGATGATGGCAGCTATGATGCTGCCGGCCACCGCGCCCATGATCTTTATGTTCGCGACGGCACAGGCGAAACGCGAACGGCATGTGGCCATCCCGACATGGATCTTCGTCGCGGGCTACATGCTCGTCTGGGCGGCGGCAGGCCTTCTCGTGTATGTTTCAGTCCAGTTCGGCAGCGAGTTGGCGACGAGCCTCGATCCGCCTCAGCGGTCTAGATGGGCGCCGCTCGCGCTCGGTGCCACGCTTGGCATCGCCGGGCTCTACCAGTTCACGTCCCTCAAGCACATTTGCCTGAGCCATTGCCGTTCGCCGCTCGCGTTCGTCGCGCAGTACTGGCGCGACGGCCGGGTTGGCGCGCTAGAGATGGGACTACGCCATGGCGTCTATTGCTTTGGGTGTTGCTGGGCGCTGTTTGCCGTGCTGGTTGCGGCCGGCATCATGAGCGTCGCCTGGATGCTGCTTCTGACGCTGGTCGTCTTCATCGAGAAGCTGCTGCCGCGTGGCCGCCGCTTCGAAGGTGCTTTGGGCATTGCGCTGGTGGGTCTCGGGATCGTTGTATCGCTCGGGGCGATTGAGATGCCTTGGGTGAGTGACTAGGGGCATCCCCCGCGCCAAGGGCGCTCGCTTCTCAATCGATAAGGTGGTGACGCCCATGCCGAAAAGCGAATGATTAGATATAAAGATCGTGGCCCACGGAATGGTGTAGCTGACGGCATTGGTCGCCGAGCTTTCCGGCCTGGGCCGGGCTGATCAGCGCGCCACGGCTGGCAGGCTGATAAGCGGATCGCTCATCGCTCATCTGGCCGATGCACCGCGCTTTGCCACGAGGTCGCCCGCGCACAGGGAGCGTGTCGACACATCCGTCGAATGCTTGGCGCGGTGCTCCTTCGGGAATGTCATGTAGGCGAGCACATCCGGCTCGGCGTCGTCGAGGATGGCGGCGAGCTTCGGCACCTTGGGCCGGATCCGGTCGGCGACGGCTCGCCACGCTACAGCGCTGTCAACCGCGCGCGCGAGCGACTTCATCATTGCCGTGCTACACCAACCGCCGAAGCAGGTCATCGACATCGAAGAACCCATACATCGGAGGGTGGCGCGCTACCAGGCCCGCCTTGGGGCGCCCGGTATCTGTTTCAGCGGTCGTGCCTGTCGCGGTCAGGTCGAGGTGGGCTGGATCGCGCCTTGAGCATAAGCCAAGGCAAGCCTATAGCCAAGGCAAGCCTATCGCCGCGGCTTGAGATAGGCATCGGCAGGCCGGGAGACGGGAAGCCCGAACTCCCACGGCTTTGGACCGGGTGTCCGTTTGATGCTGACGCGGCCGCGCGACACCAGGTATTTGTGCATCACCTCCAAGCTGCTTGTTGGCGATCGCCAGCCAAGGACTTTGCTGGATGCACCCAACAAAGGTCCGACGGCCGCGGAGTTACTCCGAGCGGGTCTGCCGTGTACCCTCCGGTAGGTCCTTTAGTTTGTAACCGCTCCTGGGGTTGCCAGGATTAAGTATCCTGATAGATTAGCATACGCTAACTGAACAATTGGGCAGATGCATCCCCGCTTTGGCTTCGGCCGGCGGGGCTTTTTTTAGCGGAATTACCGAAGGATCGGCGCAGACTCAGCGCTGTAGGCAATCGTCGCAGAGCCCGAATTTCCACGCCGCGGCTGTGATGCCATTGAACCGGCCGCGGCAATGGATGCACTCCAGATTGCCTTCTTGTTCCCGCTTGGCCGGTGATAGCAATTTTTCAATCGCGAAATACGTGTCGCGCCGGCGCTGCAGGGCATTCCGGGCTTCGCGCTCAGTTAGAAATACTTGCTTTCCCATTGCAATATCCCCGACCTCCTTTGCTTCCCCCTTTTCACTTACTCATTATGTGAGAGTGGTGGTCAAGTAGATCATTGGATAGAACCCAACGAGGGCTTGGGCATCTGTGCATCAGCTCATGGCGGGATGAGTTAGCATCGAACAGCAGCGCGCAGCTCAATCCACAAGCGCCGCCGCAAGAAACTACTTGTTGGACGTCCTCTGCGGCGGGCCAGCCCGGGACAAATCTGGGCGCGCATCCGCGGCTCATGAGACATCTCTTCTTCTGGCGACAGCTGACCATTGTGCCCTACGAAGGGGGCAACGCGGACGTCATTCGCCAGGAGTTAGGGTGCGATGTCCAGCGCCGGAAGCGACCTAACGATCTTCACGGTCTCGAGGCTGACCGTGATGACACGCTGGAACAGTTCCAGCGGATAGGCTGGGTTACTACCGGCCGTCTCGATTGCATAGCGATTGGCGTCGTTGACGATGACACTGGCCTTGTCGGCCTTTACGCATTGGCGCTCCATCACCCATTCGAACGCATAGGCCTCCAGCGGGATACCGGTCATGTTGATGTTGGCGTTGAGGGGTCTTCAAGAAATTCACTTCCGTGATAACTTTCCGGTAGAGAACGGGCGGGGAGGCAACCTTGATGGCACAGGCGGATCTGGAATTGCGCCATAAGGACGCGAACAACGCGCTGCTTCTGGTGTTACACGAATGTGCCCTGATGACGATTGAGATCGCCGCTGAAAATGCAGCCCATGCAGCAGCAGCCATCGTCGCTGTCAACATCCGCGATTGCGGTAAGGCCAAGCTTGAGAATCGAGAAATCGCCGACCTTGCATTCCGGCTCGCCGCGCAGGTTCGCCCTGGCGACGATATCCGAGCAAGGCAGATCAAACGCGTCCTCACCCATCTGACAAAGGCCGATCAATGGGAGGCAAAACTCAGGTGACCGACAGCGTTCCTCCAGCGGAGCGCAACGCGACGCAGCGACAACCAGCCCGGCAAACCCTTTCTCGACGACCCCGCGCACCGCGTAGCAGATCTTGTCCCACCTGCCAGCGATGAGTGAAATCCAAGGTCGGTCTATGACCGGGTCTTGTTCGTTCGCACGGCTTGCGAAGCGGCAACCTTCATTGCAATCCGATCATGTCCCGGGGCGGGTCTTTTCGCGCTGGACGAGCAGCCATCACTGCATGTGCCACTGCGACAGGGTCACCGCAATCTGGAGCGCTTCGGCGATGGCAAGGGCGATTTGGCCGGCGAGATCAAAGTGGCCGGCATCTTCCGCCATGGACTGAGCTGCCGTCAGCAGTGAAATGATGTCTTCAACGGAGATTGCGTGGCTCTGCATCATGTCTGGCTCGCATCTGGTTGAGCAATGATCATGCGTGCAGGCTATCAGAGCCATATGCCAACCGGGTAAACATGCTCGGCATAATTGTATCGATCTCGCGCTTCGCGCATGCGCTCATCATCCACGCCATCATCGTGTGCGTGCACCGGTAGATACCTGCCTGGCTCCAGCCATTCGCGGATGATACGCAGAGCAGATTCCCGACCCATCTATTATCGCCGGATTACAGTTCCAGAAGGACCTTCGCCTCTTTGCACGCAGCGACGAAATACCTGCGGGCGTAGCTCGGGGGCTTGGTTCCCCGGATGACCCCAAGGCAGGCTGCCATTGCCTTGGTGCGGCGCGGGGTTTCTTCTGCCGGCCACTCTCGGAGGAGAATTGCGGCCGCATCCTTCACACCCAACACCAGCCTGTCTCGATCGATCCGACCCAACTGGATTCGAACCGGCTCCTTAAACTGCCCCTTCGCCATTGAGGCGTTTTGCTATGGGGACATACAAACGTCAAACGTTCATTTCGGCTTGCTGCCCAGGTGCATTTTTCACCAGGAAGCCTGGCTGTCCTCATCATCGTCGAGGGGTCAGGGAACTTGGTAGGCGCCAGGCCCCGCATCCTATAGCCCCATGATGCCTGTTCGAAGCTAGGTTCGGATATGGCCAGCACCTTTGCCACGTTGGCGGCCATCCTGTTGGCCAAGTCGCCTTGCTCCTGTAGCGTGGTTTTCCAAGCTAGGCATGCCTGCTGCACCTGCCATTGTCTTCTTGGCGACTGATGAAAAGATATCAAACGTTGTTCGACAGGGAGAAGCGTCCCATGATCGAGTTCTGGTTCTCTATAGGCAGTACGTACAGCTATTTGTCGGTCATGCGACTGACACATGTCGCGGCAGAAACCGGAATACGCTTCCGCTGGCGACCCTTCAACGTCCGCGCCATCATGATCGAGATGGACAATGTTCCTTTCGCAAGGAAGCCTGTGAAAGCCGCCTATATGTGGCGGGATGTTGAACGACGCGCAGCCCTCTATGGTCTGAGGCCGAAGCTGCCAGCACCGTACCCCCTCTCCGAACTGGAACGCGCAAATCGCGTCGCTATCATCGCCGCCGCCGAAGGCTGGTGCCCGGCCTATGCGCAGGAGACCTACCGACGGTGGTTCGAAGCTGGGGAGCCTGCCGGCAGTGAGCCCAATCTTTCCGCCAGTATTAATGCTGCTGGGCAAGATGCGGAGCGTGTGCTGCGGCTCGCTGATTCCGACAGGGGGAAGTCCGATCTTGCCGAAGCCACGGAGCAGGCCAAGGCCTTCGGCATCTTCGGCTCGCCAAGTTTCGTCGTCGACGGCGAATTGTTCTGGGGCGACGATCGGCTCGATGACGCGGTTCGCTGGTTACAACACCTCGAAAGTGGCCCACCGGACTGACATCGACCAGTCGCAGGTTCGCGGCGGGCCTGCCGCTTAGTTATCAGAGCCACGCGCCGTGATGCTGGCCATGGCCGGTGCTTGCCGCACGCAAGCTGGGCATGGAGACGGCCGGCGATCGTGCCAATGGGCC
Source organism: Aminobacter sp. SR38 (assembly GCF_014843375.1). Taxonomy (NCBI): domain Bacteria; kingdom Pseudomonadati; phylum Pseudomonadota; class Alphaproteobacteria; order Hyphomicrobiales; family Phyllobacteriaceae; genus Aminobacter; species Aminobacter sp. SR38. The sequence goes on along the minus strand of NZ_CP062112.1, from coordinate 2,357,534 downwards.
TTCGAAAACGCAACGCCTGGATTGCGGCTCTCTCTGGCTGCGAATTCGCTCCGGCCGTCAGTTCCGAGGAGCGGACGCGCGCATATCGCGCAGCCCGCCAACGTGCCATAATGGGTCAGAGGACAATGCGAACCCGCTGCTCGCTCCCACCTTCAAAACCGCGATCGATGCCAAGAAGGTTCGACGCGGAGAATCTTGCATCGAACGCAAGTCGATGAAGGAAACGAACCATGAAACATGGATCAAGAGACGAACACACAACGAGGGTTGAACCTGCCGCTGGTCAGCGACCGATAAGTCGTCGCGACGCGCTCAAGGCAGCCGGTCTGGCTGGAGCCGTTCTGTCAACGGGTGCCGTGTCGGTTTGCGATGCCCTAGCATCCGCCGACGCGATGGAAGACATGGTTGCGGCCGCCAGGGCAGAAGGGCAGCTTACCGTCATGGCATTGCCGCGCGACTGGGGCGGATACGGCGTCGTGATAGACAGGTTCAAGGCGAAATACGGTCTGACAATCAACGAATTCCAGCCCCATGCCAGCTCAGCGCGTCAGATTGAGGCGATAAAGACTCGGCGAGGCAAGACGGTCCCGGGAACCCCTGATGTAGTCGATCTTGGCATGTCCTTTGCTTCGTCGGCAAAGGGGGAGGGCTTATTGCAGCCGTACAAAGCATCAACGTGGGACACGATCCCGGAAACGGCCAAGGATTCGCAAGGGTATTGGTGTGGCGGCTATCACGGGGTCCTTGCGTTCGAGGTCAACGCTGATCTAGTCACCAAAATGCCACGGGACTGGGCGGATTTGGCTGCGCCGGAATATAGAAACTCGGTTGCCCTCGCCGGCAATATTTCTTCAAACCAAGCGGTCCAGAGCGTGTTCGCCGCAGGCCTGTCGGCGGCGAAAGGCAACGTCGAAGAAGCCGCTGATCAAGGTTTGAAGTTCTTCGGCGATCTCCGTGAGAAGGGCAATTTCGTTCCCATCGTCGGCGATGCCAACTCGCTTGCTGACGGACGCACGCCAATCCTCATTCGCTGGGATTACCTCGCGCTGGGTGACCGTGACCGCCTGAAAGGGTCAACGAAGATCGAAGTCATCAGGCCGAAGACCGGTGTTGTTGCGGCAGTCTATGTCCAGGCAATCAGCGCCGATGCTCCACACCCGAATGCCGCGAAGCTGTGGATGGAGTATCTCTATTCAGACGAGGCGCAGCTAGCCTGGCTGAAAGGCCACTGCTTTCCGATCCGGATTGCAGACCTCGTGCGCAATGGAACGGTCCCAATCGATTGGCGCGAAAGGCTCGGACATCTCGACCACGATGGGTACGATGTCGACCCGTTGTTCCCATCACTCAAGGATCAGGAGAAGGCGAAAGACATCATTACCAATGGTTGGGATGACATCGTTGGCGTAAAGATACAGTGCCTGCCTCCTGAGGATTACCTCGGTCCGATGTCCTTCAACAACATGGCTGACGAAGCGCTGGTTCCTCAGCGAGCAATTTGACGTCAGCCGTCCAAATACGTTGTCATGTGCCCCTTTGCCAGTCCGGGTTGTAGACGGTTGAATTGGCTTTGAAAGCAAAGGAGCCCGAGCATCAGGTCCTACTTCTCGCGGCGGTCGCGTCGAACCACCGCGGAGCCGGCAACCGCCCCGTTGTTGGCCCTCGGAATTGACCCGAGCGCCTGTCTCTCAGGGGTCTTCCTCCACGGCCACCCAACAAATCCCCGCCAAATGGGCGCGGGCGAGCAACTTCGCCCTGTCGGCCAACACCACGACGACGCGCATCGTCGACGAACCAGCTCGTTGTGTCGATGACGAAGAACGGAGCCAGATTCCCCGGCGTCGGGAAGTTCGACAATGAAACGGTGTGGACAGCGTCAACGCATATCCGCGATCCTCGAGGTCACGCCTGGCGGCTATTTCGAGATCACCGCCTTCTTGACGAACTCCCGCGGCCTGAAGGGTGGCAACACAACGTGGGCAAACGTCGAGGAAGTCAGGTTCCAACGGGAGGATGACGACGCCGAACGGCGTTGGAACCTCAGGGCAGTCCCCAAGCCCGCCTGTGCTGGCGGTCGAGGTTCTCCAGGATGTCGAGTAGGCCATCGGCCTCGTCGAGCAATAGACCGATCAGCCCCCCGTCACGCTCGACAGGCAGGCCGGAGAATATGTCGACGATCCGCCAAAGACCGTCAGTTTCCTGCTGGACTTCATAGCGATGGGTCATAAGCGTGGACTGTAGGATGGGTCGGAAGGATTTGACAGAACTTCATCGATTGGGTCGGCCGCGCTTATCTCCCTTACCAGTTTCTGGCGCAAAGCCGATGCATAGACGCCCGGACTGGCAAGGGGCATGACAAACGCATTTGGACCGCCAATGACGTTGTCGGCGAAATATTGAGAGAGATCGATCCGAATACCAGGCATGGCATATGGAAGTGCAATCACGTTGATCGTGCACCCCGCTGCTATCGCCCTTAGTCGGCTTTGCTCGACTGGCAATCCATCATTGTTGATGCCATTGGCCGAGATGTCGATGATCTTGTTGGCCGGATTTCCGGTGTAACTCCTGAAGAGCGTGACGCTCCCGTCGATGGCAAAGGAAAGAGAGGTTTGGCAAATGGATTCGCAGCCGAGCCCCTTGTTGCCGCCGTTGCGGATCGCAGATGCCGCTGTATGTGCATCGTCTGCCCCGCAGATATGGGTCCAAGGGATCACAGAGCGCATCTGGCCGTAACTCGACCACTCGACGTAGGTGATCGCAATGCAGCCGGTGCGGCTGCGATTGATCGCTGCAAGGACTGCTTGCGAAGAAATTGCTGCGGCATGACCCTCGCGCTGCAGGTAGGCAGTGGCGGGATCGACCGATCCATAGACATCGACCGCAAAGACGATTGCGGTGTCGACTTCGGTGGCATGAGCTTGTGAGGCGCAACAGATCAAGGCTGCGCAGATCGCCATTTGTCCGGCAGGGGAATTCATGACTATAGCTGCGCCTCTCCGAGGGACAGTCAGCATTCCCTGGCTGGAGTGACCGTGGGTGCAATCCTTGGATGGGTGGCAATGCTACACCCCGCCTCGGCCTCCCAACAGACGACCAAACGAGCTAACACTTTCGGCCTTGTCACTTGACGGATCCATAGTGCGCAAAACCTGAAGGCTCTGGTTCGCTTGTCTGGTGTCGAGCAAGGCACCGAGAATTGAGCCTGCTCCAGCCGCGTTCCTTGCCCAAGCGGTCCGCCGTTGCCACGCTTTTGCCGCAATGACGCTACGGAATACGAAGTCACGCGCTTGCCCAAAAAAGCCCCAAGAAATCGGAGGAAACCATGGAGTCCGACGCGCTCGGTCGCCCGCTGTATGTCAGAGACGGCCTCCGCATCATCCGCGAAATCGAATGCCTTTCAGACGCGCTCGCTTTTCTGCGCGATTGGCCGGAAACCCGGCGCGGCCCTATTTACCACTCCGCCGTTCGCGCCTGTCGGGCGGCGCAGGCCGGCCAGTTGCACCTCGACGGCGCACGCAACGCCATGCAGTGCTTCGCCCGCTCCGTCGGCATCCTGGAGGTTGCCCCAGTGTCGATCGAACCGTGGATGGTCGCACCCAGGTCTGGCCGCATGCCGATCTGATCATTCTACCCTTTGCGCCTATCGCCGCGGCTTCAGATAGGCATCTGCAGGCCGGGAGACGGGAAGCCCGAACTCCCATGGCTTTGGACCAGGTGTACGCTTGATGCTGACGCGGCTGCGCGACACCGGCGACAGGCCGAGCTCGGCCATATACTTGTGCATGATCTCGAGTTGCTTGTTGGCAATCGCCAGCCAGGGGCTCTGCTGGATGTAGCCGGAAGGCAGTTTGATCAGCAGCGGGGTCTCGGCGAGCTTTCTCTCCGCCTCGACCCAGCGGCCATAGGCCTGACAGTAGGCGGCTAGTGCGGCCCGATCGCCCTCGCCTATAATGCCGCGCGCAAACAGATGCTGGGCGAGGCGCTTCCATTCGGCCTTGGCACTTGGGTTGAGGTGAGCCGGGCAGGTGGGCGCCTTTGGGCCGGCATCGCTGGCGCCATCGGCATTGCCACCCTCGATGACCCTCAGCTTTGTGGGTTTCGGTTTGCGTCCGCGCATCAATGCCTCCTGGTCAGTCGTTGCTGCAGGCGCCTGACGCGCATCCCCTGGTCCAATCTCCGCTGCTCCTCCAGATGCTTGAACATGGGCGCATCCTCCCCGGAGTTACCCCCGAGTTTGTCGACTGGAATGGGGCAGATGCCGCGGTCGGCATGGGTGCTAAGCCGCCATTTTGTTTGGAAGTTCTGGATTTATCCACGCTGAGATACCCCCTTGCCAATTTCTGGATAGTGCGAACGGAGTAGCGGACCGGTCTGCAGGCCCAATCCCTGTAGAGATTATGACCGCCCCCCCCCGGGGGGTATCGGCAGCCGGCTCGGGAACATGCCTGGAGGCGCCACGTCATTGAGCCCCAGCACTGCGTTCGGCCATCACCTCGGCGAAGCTGCGGCCGTCGCTGTCCAGCCGCGCTTGCTCGCCGGTAAAGTCCTGCCAACGGGTGATGGCAACGTCGACGTAGACAGGATCGAGCTCGATGGCATGGCAACAACGCCCGGTCATTTCGGCGGCGATGATGGTTGTTCCGGAGCCGCAGAACGGTTCATACACCGCCTGACCCGGCGAGGAGTTGTTCTCGATCGGTCGGCGCATGCATTCGACAGGCTTTTGGGTGCCGTGGCCTGTTGCCGACTTGCGGTGCGGGATCTGCCACACCGTGGTCTGCTTGCGATCGCCACTCCAATGGCCCTTGCAGCCCTTCCTGACCGCGTACCAGGCGGGCTCGTGTTGCCAGTGATAATCGCCACGCCCGATCACCAGCCGGGTCTTGTCCCAGATGATCTGGGAGCGCACGATAAAACCGCTGGCCTCGAGGCTTGCGGCCACGACCGCGGCGTGCAACGCGCCATGCCAGACATAGGCGACATCGCCCGGAAACAGCGCCCAGGTCTCGCGCCAGTCGGCGCGGTCATCATTAAGCACCTTGCCCTTGGCCAGGTTGTTGCCGTCGCCGAAGCGCCCGCGCCAGGTCGGGTCATAGCTGACGCCATAGGGGGGATCCGACACCAGCAGATGGGGTTTGACGCCATTCAGCACCCGATCGACATCCTCGGCGCAGGTGCTGTCGCCGCAGATGAGCCGATGCTTGCCCAATAGCCAGATATCGCCCAAAACACTCGTCGACTGTGCCGGCACTTCCGGGATGGCGTCGGGATCGGTGAGGCCACTTGTGCCGAGGCTCTTCAGCGCGGCGAGCTCGGTCTCGTCGAAGCCGGTGAGGGCGACATCGAAGCCAAGGGCCTCCAGTTCGCCGATTTCCAGGCCGAGCAGTTCGACGTCCCAGCCGGCATTCAGTGCCATCTTGTTGTCGGCAATGATGTAGGCCCGCTTCTGCGCCTCGCTCAGGCCGGCGAGCTCAATCACCGGCACCTCGCTGAACCCGAGTTTGCGCGCAGCAAGCAGCCGGCCGTGACCGGCGATGATGCCGTTGTCACCGTCTACCAGGATCGGGTTGGTCCAACCGAACTCGCGGATCGATGCGGCAATCTGCGCCACCTGGGTTTCGGAGTGCGTACGGGCATTGCGGGCGTAGGGGATCAGAGCCGCGGCAGGACGGCACTCCACTGCAAGGCGAAGAGAGCCCAGTCGGAGAGCAGCACGCGACGCCACAAGCGTCGAGCCGCTGTGAGGGTCGCCGGGCGATACAGGTTCATCGACATGATCTTCAGCGTTCCGTTGCATGAAAGAAGCTCTCGAAAATGGACCAGGGTCTGGGTTCGTGGATTGCAGCATGGCAGGTAAGTAACTGTAATCACGTCAGTTTTTACCAAACCTGCGCTGGAGTGCGCGCGGCTTGGATAGGCTTGTCCGGCTGTAGCCTCTGCACGTAGCGTCCCGTGACGGCGATACAGTGCGGGAAACAACAACGCCCACGAGGACACGTCCGTCGCAGGCGCTGCTCTCCCGAGCATGGCCAGAATCTACCTCAAACAAGCTGGTTTTGTCCGGTCACGGAATGTCCGGCGGACATCCTTCGCCAGGTTGCGGCCTTGGCTTGCCGGCCTCATTGTCGCGTCAGTTCTCCGCAGTTGGCCTTCGAAAGTCTGACCATTTCGCTGCCCGATTGTGATCGCTGCTGTTTGGTGCCAAAATTGCCGTGCAGGTGGGGCGGCTCGACGCGGACGCCTGGATGGGTCTCCCGGTAGTTCCGTCCCCCGAGTCCCCTCGGGCACCTGCGCTCCAATCTGGACGTCGCAACGCCCGAACAACATTTCGGTTGTTCGCCGTGACGGAGACGGGCGCATGGACATTCGAACGACGCTGACGGATCTGTGTGAAGCCTTCAACGCGCATGACCTCGATCGCATCATGACGTTCTTTGCTGACGATTGCACTTTGGAGATGCCGCGAGGCACCCAGCCGTGGGGTTTTCGTCTTGAAGGCAAACCGAGCGTTCGAGCGGCGCTGGCAACACGTTTTGAAGGCTTGCCCGACGTCCACTACGGCAACGACGAGCATTTCGTGGATACAGCTGCCAATACTGGCATCTCAAGATGGACCCTCACAGGCACCAGCCGCGACGGGAAGAAGACAGAGGTTCGCGGTTGCGATTTTTATACGTTTCGCGACGGCAAGGTGATCCGCAAGGATTCATATTGGAAGATCGTGGAGTGAAGTCGCGCGACGAGCAGCTGATCCGCTTTTCAGCTCTGTCAGAGCAAAGCAGCATCGAAAGGCAGAAATCAATCAACCTGGCGGCTGTCCCGCATCCGATCGATGACGTAGCGGCGCGACCGGTTCTTCGGCACCGGTTGGCGGTTGAGCTTCATGGCCACGACGCAGAGCGCATAGAGCCAGCGTTCGTTGGCGGCCGAACGCTGCAGGCCGACACGCCAGCAGATTGCTTTCCATGGAGCGTTGTGAGCACGCATCCAGACAATCCTGCCGCCGATAGCGTCGAGCCAGATGGTCCAGGTCAGCGTTTCCTCCATGCGGCTGACCGCTGTGGGAGAGGGCTGGGGGAGCGATGTTTGCCGCGGTGCCCGGCCGACGAGGTCGGAGACCTCGGGGAGATAGTCGGGCCAGGTGTTGAAATAGCCGCTGACCTGCACCTCTGGCAGGCGCTGCAGAACTGATGCTGCCTCGGCAAGGCGTGTCTCGACCAGCTTCGGCGTCCAGATTAGTTCGCTCATGGCGTCGTCTTGCCGGAACGAAGCCGGCCGTAGAGCTTCTCGCTGAGCTGGCGGATCATTTCGCGCTCGCGCCAGTCTTGGCGTTTGACCATCTCGCCCGCGCGGCTCTCACCGCCATGGTCTCTCGGGTTCCATCTCATGCGCAGTCTCCTGATCATTCAAAAACCGGGTGGTACCAGCGCGTGACGCAGGGGTGACGCACCGACGACGCATGGATGACGGCTAAGTCCTTGATTGTGCTTGCGTGACGCAGTTGACCCCCAACCATTTCCCATACGTGCACACGTGTATGGGAAGGTCTTACCCGGTAGGTGCGACACGCGAACACAATCAAGGGGTTAGGTCGGTTCTTGGCGTCATTCATGCGTCACCCCTGCGTCACGGTCGCAAGGGTCGGCATCACCACCGCCGGTCAAGACCATGCCGATGAAGAAGCGCCCGTCGCGACAGCGGCGGTATTCGATGCCAGTGGCATTGGCGGTGATGCGCGGGACGAAGGCGTTGATGGAGGGCAGCGTGCGATCGGAAAACCCTTCGGCGAGCGCCCATTCGCGGAACCGCTCATAAGCATGGCGGGTGGCGACACGCGGGCTCTGGCCAACGATCTGGCGGCTGCATACGCGCTCGCACAGCCATGCCAGCACCGGGTCGGCGCCGAACAGCCAGTCGTTCATGGCGGATTTGCTCGATGGGGGTGTTGTAAAGCCATTCTGGCGGATCAGGCGCGCGGCACCATCCACCGCCCAGCCGAGCAACAGGTCCGGCTCTTCCTGGCCGATGCGCTGGCCGATCGCCTTGATGCGCTGGTCGGCGGGGATTACCCGGTTGAAGCCGATGACAAGAAGGCGGCGCTGGACACCACGATCCATGCCACCCTGGAACAGCGGCAATGTGTTGGTGGCAAACAGATGCTGGGTCTGCGGCCGGAACTCGATGCGGGACTTGTAGACATCGCGGCCCTGCACCGGCTCGCCGGTGACGATCGCCTTGAAGGTGTCGGAAGCGATGGCAGAAGACGATGACAACTCATCGCTGGCGTTGAGCAGCTTGCCGAGCAGCCCGATGATGTGGCGCTCGTCACCCATGCGCCCGGCGGTGACGGATGCGATTGCCGAGGCGGGCAGCATGCTACGAATGAGGTCGAGGATCTGGCTCTTGCCGTTCTCGGCGGTTTCGCCCTTGAGGATGATGGCCCGCGGCTGGCGCAGTTTTGTCGCGTAGCCAAGAGCGGCCGAGCCCGCGACTTCAGCGAGCAGCCGCACCTTGTCATCGGCGTCGGCATCGCCGGCAAAGACACCGCTGAGCAACCGGGAAAGCAACGAGCCTGCCGGAGGTGCGGTGGTCGGTCCGGGGGCCCAGCGTCCGGCCAGAGTGTGGCGGCAGCGGTGATCGCGGTGATGCGGCTCCATGGACGGAACCCCGTCCGCGCCAAAGCGGATGAAGCCGCTGGCGCAGTTGATGCCGACTGGAGCCGCGGCGAAGAACGCCGGTTCGGCCAGTAGCGGGGTCATTTCGTGGAGGATCGAATCGATCCGCGATTTGGAAAGCTTGACGCAGGAGGGCTCGCCGGACGGCGTTTGGAACGCGGCACCGTCATAGTCGTGTGCGGCGAGCCGCAGCTCGTGATCGGCGATCGGGCGCCAGCTGGTTTGGTCATAGCGCCAGAAGGCGCCTTCGGCATGGACGATCTCGCCAGACTGCCGCTCGAGATCTTCGCGGATCCTGCCCGCGATCTCGACGTCGGAACCGATCGCCAGATGCGGCTTGTCCTTCGCCGCAGCACCCGGCCGGTTCAATGCGGCAAGCCTGTCCAGCGGATCAGCCAGCATGACGCTGCTCCCGGCGGGCGATCTCGCGTGCTGCGATGCTGCGAACGGTCACCACGACCTCATCGTCGTCAAGCGGGGGCAGACAGTGCAGGCGGTTCCAGGCGATGATGAGCATCAGGCAGACACGCGGATCGACGCGGGCGCGCAGCAGATGACCGGCGAGACGCGCGACGGCATCATTGCGCTGACCTTCGGCATGGGTCTCTGCAACATGCCGGCACCAATTGCGGCGAACCGGCTTGCCCACCGCATCACCATGCTTGCGCCCGATCAACTGGTCGAGCAGCCATTCCGGCAAGTCAGCCAATGGCACTTCGTCAGGATGATGGTCGACGGAGATGGCGTAGGGCCGCCCGCAAATATGCGTCGAGGGCGGTGCGACGATGTAGCCACCGTCGCCGCGCACATCGATGCCGCGCCCGAGCGCACCAGCGCTGTTGGCGATCTTGTCACCTGGATGCCGAAACAGGATGTGTTCGCCACCGCCGCCTGTCAGGAAGCGCCAGGTGAGGGGAAGGGTGCCATGGCGATCCTCGAGTGCTGCGAGCGTCTCATGGCCATCGTGGCGTGGATCGATATCGAGCGCGACGATTCCGCTGACGGCGCCGGTGGCGATACCGATATTGTACGTGGTGTTGGAAAACCAGCGCTCGATCGTCGCCCTGTCCTTGCTCGCATCCAGCAGGCCGCGGGACACCAGCTTGCCGATCGGATGCTTGGCGGGCTGACGACAATCGATCTTGCCGCAGGAGCAGACAAGGCGATCGCCTCGCCGGACCGGCAAATGCAGCGGCAGGACGGCAAGGCCCAGTGACAGATGGAAGTGCGCGCTCAGAAGGACATCACCACGCATGTGCTACCCCAGAGGCGCGGCGTCCGCAGCACAGGTGCTTGGCCAGAACGATGTCGATCGGCAAGGCCATGATCAGCGAATACCCTTGGCTTTTGCGGCGGCATCGACCGCACAGGCGGCGCCGACGCCGCCCGCCTCGCGGGCAAGGTTGTAAAGCTTGCGCAGGGCAAACACGCGGTCGCCGGCAGCGTTGTAGGCCTGCTCGGCCTTGATGATGGCGAAGGCCACCTCGTCGAGCGTCGCCTTGTCGATCGGACGCACCGAGCTTGCCAGCCGGTCGGCGGCCAGCACGAAAATGGTACCGGGCAGATACTGCAGGGGATAGTGAGATTTGCGCAGGGCGGTCAGCTTGTTGGTAGAAAACATATGAGGTTCCTTTCAGCGATGGAAACGGCGAAGCGATAGATTGGGGTTGGCGAGCGCGCCTGGTTCAGGGGCTTGGGCCAGCAGGGTGAGCAGCGTTGCCTGCAACTGCTTCGGGCGTGCCTGGGCGATCGCCAGATAGGCAAAGCGGTCCTGACCGAGCCGCCGCTGGACCAGATGCACGAGGCCCTTCTCGGCGGCCCAATATGCGCGGCGAGCGAGGCGCACGAGTTCCTTGCGATCGGCCTCGGCCAGAAGGCTGCAGGCCGGCATAGTGTCGATCGCCAGAAAGCCACGGTGATATTCGACGAGGTTGCCGGGCGCTGACTGGCCGATCCAGGCGCAGAATGGCGCCTCGGTCAGCAGCATCGCGGCGGTGGAGTGGTAAAGGGTCTTGCTCATCTTGATTGTTACTCCGCAGTTTTCAAAACCGTCTCACGCTGGCTCAAAGCCGTGTCGTCAGCGGCGCCGGCGATGGTGTAGAGCGCGAGCAACGGCGTTCCGTCGGAATGGAGGCCAGCATTTTCGATGCGGTAGCAGCGGCATGCTGCAAGGACCTCCGGCAGCTCCCAGCGCCGAAACAGGCCGGGGATGCGCTTGAGGTCTTCGGAGAGGATTTCGGGGGGGTGGGTCATGTGGGAGAATCTCCGTTGGCACAGATCGCGCGGTGTTTTCTGAAGGGAAAAGCCACCACGCGTTCTTGATCGGGACACTTTGTGCTCAGAGAAATCCGGGAAGGGCGTCGCGCAGCTTTCGCGTGGCGCGCTGGTAGCGCTTGCGGGTCGCGGCTTCGGACAGGCCGAGTTCGACGCCAACCTGAGCTTGCGAGAAACCCTCGACCGCCACGCGGATCACGAGCGCCGCATCGGCACCGATCAGTCGGCTCATGTCGACGTGCAGCCGCTCATAGGTGAGCGCCGGGTCGTGTGGATCGTGATCGCCGGCGATTTGGTCCGGGTCGGTGTCGCTGACCATGCTCTGACGGGCAGTCTCACGTTGGCGGGCACGGATCATGTCGCGTTCGACATTCCGCAGAACGGTGGCGGCGATCCTGTTGACGCGGTCCAGGTCGAGACCGCGGATGGTCTCGGTGGTCCGCGCCAAGATGTCAGACACGATTTCGTCGCGAGCCCCGAGTTTGCGCCAGATCGACCGGCGCCGGATGGCGTCGAGACCTGGCCAGAGCGCCAGCAGCATCACGGTCAGCGCGCAGTCGCGAGCCGAGTTGTCGGACTTCGCAATCTCGACAAGCCCGATCAGCAACTGGTTTTTCTGATCGGGCGCATCGCTGCCGCGATGCAGCGCATCCAGCAATGCCGTCGTGTCGCAGTACCGTGCGACCGGGTTGCTGCCGCGCCGGATCGCATCGAAGTCGCGCTGGAAGCCGAGGGTGCAAGAGGATTGCATGAGGTGGTCGTGGATCTCGTGCCACGCGAAAGACATCGGACGCCTGCCTTGCGGCCAGGCGTCCGGCGCCTTCTCGTGGCCAGGTCAGGACGTCGCGCGTCTCTGCGATTTCAGAGGAGTGGTGGATGCGGGCTTTAGCGTGCGGGGGAGATTGCCTGGTTCAGCGTGCCGCAGCCGCGGCAGGTCGCCACGACGGGAAAGCCGACGAAGTACTCGTGCCCGCGTGCAAAGCGCAGATGCATGCGGCCGTCTCGGCAGACCCCGAGCAGCTTGTCACAGCGCGTGCAGCGCCATTCCGAATTGTGGGTGGTGGGCTTGGTCTTCGCGGCGCCGGACCAACTCATCATGGCAGCCTGGCGTGAGGGGAAGGGAGTCGGCATGGAAGTGCTCCTCTAATAGATGGAGCACTTCCATTGGCCCGAGGAATCGGAGCTAGTCAGACCCCCCAATCGGAGCCGGATCGGAGCCGGCTGTCAGACGGCGATCTCCCAGGGCCCTTTCGGGCCGAGACTTCTTAGGAAGTTGGCCTTCAGCTTGTCCCAGAGCGGCTGCTTGAAGATGTTCGACAGGGATTGGTCTTCGGCGATGTCCTTGACAAGATCTCTGGTCGCCATTGGCATCGGGCCATTGTTGTGGGCATCGACCAGTCGCTGGATGATCGCGATGCGATTCTCCCCCTTGATGTCGATGCTGCCTTTCCCCGGAACGGAGAGGGTGGCGAAGTTTTCACCGGACCGCGTCAGTTCGACCGCCTGGCCACCGCGGGCCAATATCCGGTGCCGTCGGAACACTGACCGGAGCTTGTCCGCGACCAACGCGATTTCGGCTTGCTTGGTGTCGATCTGCTCGGCAAGCGGCGTCAGAACGTTGGCCGCCAGACACGGTCCGGGAGCGTTGCCGGCCTGTAGGACAAGCCCGATACCGAGGTTGTGGCGCGCCCGAAGCTCTGTATCGACGGCCGACCGGACCTTCTCCCGGTCGAGACCGCGCGCGAGGTAGATCGGGACATTCCCGCCATCGACATCGAGCGTTCCGAGGTAGAGGAGATGATCGGTCAGTTGCTCGATCGCCGGCGCATCGAGCGCTTGTTCGAGACGTGTCTTCAAGTGTTGCGCGACCCAGCCGTCGCGCACCCGATAGACCATGTAGCGATCCGGATTGCCGGCAGACGCCACCTGTCCCTCGGTGACCTTGAGGTCGGCCACCCTATGGTCTCCTTCCTCCGCATCTCCCTTTTCGACCCGGACGACCGCTTTTGCTGCGACCGGGCCGATCTCGTCCTCATCGTCGATCAGGTCGTCGCCTTCCCAGCCGGCGGGCACGAGAAAGCCCAGCTCGATCAGGAACCCCGGATCGACACCACGAGCCTGGAGCCATGCGCCGGTGACCCTGTCAGCTCCGATGTCCCAGATGGCCAACAGGGCGGGCATGACCGCCATGCTCTCCTCATCGCCCGGTGCGCGACCATCACGAAGGATCTTCCAGTGTCTGAGCAAGCGATGCCCGAGGACGCGTTCGAACGGATCATCGAGGCTGAGCAGGCTGCTGGTATTACGGTCAGTGAGGGTGAAGTTGAGGGTTTCCTCATTTTCCCGGTTGGTTCGCCAATAGCGCACCGCAATTTCAATGAATCGAATAGCCAGTGCACGTTCAAAAATCTTGGGTAAGCCGGGCTGGCTCTCTATCAGCTCGGAGATGCTCTGGCTGATGGTAGTGGAGAGCGAAAGCCGATTGGAAAGGTCGCCGATACTAATGTCTGCGCGGATAACCTGCGCGCGCAGGATTACCGCGTCTTCATCGAAATCTGGTAGCGGAAGGTCGAATCCCTTCAAGAACTGTGAAATGTCGTAGGCCTGAAAATCGACCGGCTGGCTGGAGTAGGTCTGCTGCAGGGCCGTTTCGATAAAGCGCTCGGCAATGGTGTGGCGCAATCTTCTGTTGCCTGCACGAACATGGACCCGTCCCGTTGACGGAGTGAAGACGATCATCGCTTCCCCGGGCGGACGAAAATAGATTCTTGACCGATTGCCCTGATCGTCAATCTCCCGAACACTTGTCGGTGGGTCGGGATGAAACAGCAGGTACATTTCGGCTGCAGGTTCGTCACCGTCCTCGGGAATGTCGAACCTGTCGATGCTGTAACCCTCGCCACGGTCAAGCTGTTTTCCCAGATCGGCAAGTAGCTCATCAAGTAATGTGCCACCAGCATCCGGACCGCCCCCAACTGACGGCTCCGCCATGAATGTCTGATAATGTTTGTCATAACGCCGGTATAGACGCAGATGCAGACTGTTTTCTGCCGCTTCGAACATGGCGTGTTCGTTAATAAAAGCCCATAGGCTTCGCTCGAGCTTGTCCCGCTGGTTAAGAAGTTCCTTGGCGCGGTCGGGTTCGAGCTTGGTATTGGCGAGACCTTCGAGGACATACTCGCCGCGATCGCTCGCGATTGTGACGACCCGGGCTGCTTCGGCTTCTAGCGGGCCCAGCCGGTCCTTCTTTTCCTTGAGCAGCATGTTCCTGGCAGTCGACGGGCCGTCTGGATCATCGGGGTTGAACCTATAGGGTTCGAGCCAGGTCAGCCTCTCAAAAGCCTTGGCGCTGAGAAACGCTGCAAGCAGTTCTGGCTCCGCATCTTCGAACAGCCGAAAAAGATTAGGACAGGATTTGTTCGGAGCGCGCACCATTTAACTCCCCCCAGAGTCTATTGATTACATTTGAAACAGCGCGACATGCTCGGAATTTCGCGCACAAATGTCCAGTCTGGGGTTTGGAAGCGGCATTTCTTCGGAAAGGAGAGATGCATGCGAAGCCCCAACCCCCTCCCACCCGACCGGATGTCTGCCCCGGAGCGCCACGCCGAACTGTGCGGCCTGCTGGCGCTCGGGTTCATTCGGCTGCATCAGCGCGAACATCGCCATCATGTTGAAGATAGTGGAGAAAGTTGCCTTCACTTGTCACCCGACCAATGCCGTCATGCAACTCCAACTCACCGGAGACCCGCATGACGATCATCAATCCCGATCCAATCCCCGCGCGCCTGGTCGCGCTGAGGACGGCCTCGACGCCGGAACTGAAGAAGCAGTGGCGCGAGCTGTTCGATACCGAGCCGCCCCCGTTCAACCGACGCTATCTCGAAAGCCGGCTGGCCTATCGCATCCAGGAACTGGCATATGGTGGGTTGAAGCCTGCAACCATCGGGCGGCTCGAAGCCATGGGTGAGCAGCTTGATGGCGGCAACATGGTGGTGCGCCGCAACCGCGCAGATGACAGGCCGATTGTCGGCACGCGATTGATCCGCGAGTGGCAGGGCATTGAGCATACCGTCACAGTGATACGCGATGGTTATGAATGGCAAGGGCGGCCCTACAAGAGCCTGTCCTCGGTTGCTCGCGCCATCACTGGCACGCGCTGGAACGGCTGGATCTTCTTTGGCCTCAAAAATCACTGGAGCCGGACATGAACCAACCTGTCGTCCGCAAGCTGCGGTGTGCCGTTTATACTCGCAAATCCTCGGAAGAGGGGCTGGAGCAGGAGTTCAACTCGCTGCATGCCCAGCGCGAGGCCTGCGAAGCCTACATTGCCAGCCAGCGATCCGAGGGTTGGGTGTTGGTTCGCGATCAATATGACGACGGCGGCATCTCCGGCGGCACACTGGAGCGTCCGGCGCTGCGGCGGCTTTTGGCCGATATCGAAGACGGTCTCGTGGACGTGGTCGTGGTCTACAAGATCGACCGGCTGTCCCGTTCCCTGATGGACTTTGCCAAGCTGGTCGAGGTGTTTGACCGCAATGGCGTCACCTTCGTGTCCGTTACCCAGTCTTTCAACACCACCACCTCGATGGGGCGACTGACCCTCAACATCCTGTTGTCGTTTGCCCAGTTCGAGCGCGAGGTCACCGCCGAGCGCATTCGCGACAAGATCCGTGCCAGCCGGATGAGGGGCATGTGGATGGGCGGCTTCGTGCCGCTCGGTTATCGCGTCGACAACCGCAAGCTCGTGATCGAAGAAGCCGAAGCTGCAACGGTCAGGATGATCTTCGAGCGTTTTGTCACCACCGGCTCGGCCACTGTGCTGGCAAGGAGCCTCGCTTCCGAGGGCATTTGCACACGTCGTGGTCGGCTGATCGACAAGGGTTTTCTCTACAAGCTGCTCAACAACCGGGTCTATGTCGGCGAAGCCGTGCACAAGGGCGAAAGCTATCCCGGCGAGCATGAGGCAATCATCAGCCGCGTCCTGTGGGACAAGGTGCACGCCATCCTGCAGGAGAGCCCACGCAAGCGGGCCAGCAATACACGGGCGCAGACACCAGCCTTGTTGAAGGGGCTCATCTTCGGGCCGGACGGAGCCGCGTTTTCGCCGACGCACACGAAAAAGGGCGACAGGCTTTATCGCTATTATGTCAGCCAGTCGGTCCTGAAACGCGGTGCCGATGCCTGTCCGGTTGCCCGCGTGCCAGCCGCCGAGGTCGAGACGGCCGTGATCGACCAGTTGCGTGGGTTTCTGCGCGCACCGGAGATCATCGTCGGCACATGGCGTGCGGCTCGGCCCGAAATCGACGGTCTGCCCGAAGCGGATGTCCGCGAGGCGCTGGAGCGGCTCGACCCAATCTGGGACGAGTTGTTCCCGGCCGAGCAGGCCCGCATCATCCAGCTTCTGGTCGAACGCGTGGATCTTGCCACCAATGGCCTTGCCATCCGGCTGCGCACGCAAGGGCTGGTGAGCCTCGTTGCGGACTTGGGTGCGATCGGCCCGGATCGGAAAAACAACGACAGCAGAAAGGCAGCGTGACCATGACAGCTTCCGTCACCAGCGAACACGACACCATCACCGTGCATGTGCCGCTGATCTTCGCCAAGCGTGGCGGGCGCAAGCAGGTGATCGTGCCCGACGGTGCATCATCGTGGGCGCCACCACGTGCCCGTGTCGACAACACAATCGTCAAAGCCATCGCCCGCGGCTTCCGCTGGCGCAAATTCCTGGAAACCGGCATCCACACCACCGTCGAGGACATCGCCACCGCCGAAAAGATCAACCCCTCCTATGTCAGCAGGGTGTTGCGGCTCACGCTCCTTGCCCCCGCCCTCGTCGAGGCGATCCTGGATGGAAGACAACCATCGGATATCACACTGGCGGGGCTGATGAAGCCGTTTCCGGTGGAGTGGGAGAAGCAGCAGTGTTCTGCCGCCATCTGAGCCACGAAATCGGATAGAACTTGTCCGTGGCGGTAGGCATCCGCAGCACGCGCCCCAGCAGCTGCTCCACATCCACCGCGTTCTGGATCCGCGAGACGGAGCAGAACGCATAGGCCAGTTCACAAACATGACTCTTTTGGGGGCGCGACGTTCTCGACGGTGCCATCTGGTGAAAGAGCGTCTGCAATTACTGATGCGATGGCGTGGATTGGCGCATAGAAGTAAAAGAGGCCGGCTTTTACACTGGCCTCTCCTGGATGCGGCACTGCTTGGCGACGTATCAGGCGATGCGGCTGGCGCGGGCGGCTTAGCCTGTAGCTCGAATGGGTGAATTGACGTTTGCCGGCTGCGGGAGCCCACTCGGAGCCCGGCGATCCCCTCACTCAACCCCCGCCGCATCGAGTATTAAGACCGCTTCCCTCGGGGCGCGGTCTTTTTTCTGATCGCACTGAAAGAGGGGGCCGGCGCAAAGCTCTCTGGCGGATACTTCAAACGCCGGCCTTTGGCAGAGCATCTGGGAACGAACTGCCGTTACGGAATTCGCACCACGCCTGTCAGATGGTGCGCATCTTGCCAACCGGATCAAGGAAAGAGAGCAGGTGCCCGAGGGGATCCTCAGGGGCGGACAAGGGGAGAGACTTGTATGGCGCGACAATTTGGGTGAGACGGCGGTCACAATCCCAGTCGACGCTCAGCCCGTGCCGGGCCACCAGATTACGGCGATCGACCCGCAAATGACGATCACCCACGCATAGAGAAACCATGCCCATGGGCGAGCGCCCTGTTCACGATCCATCGTGCCTCCCAGGTACCCGCCCCGGTGCGGCCCGAGGCGGGCTTTGAGTTGTGGCCACAGTGGTTAGTGTCGTCGCCACTGGATAATGAGTGAGGTTTATTAACCGCTCGTAAAAAAAGCCCGCACTGAATGGAGATCAGCGCGGGCAAGGGCTGGAAACATGCAGCGCCAAAAAAGATAAAGTGCGCGGCACGATGAGAGCCTTATCCGGTCGGTGTGAATGGTTCTTGACGTGGATCAAAAAGGAGGCTGCCGGTCTGAGTTGTCGCCTCATTTCGCCGGGAAGCCACCAAACCATCGAGGCGATACCCAAGGTCGAAAGTCCCCAGAGGCGAAGATAGAACAAAGCAAGCGCCCAAATAGTAGCCCAAGATCGCCAGTGCGGCTGCCTTCAACCTACTCCAGCACCGCCGCCGTTATCGGCGATGGGCTCATCGACGTCGTGGTGGTCTACAAGATCGACCGATCTGTCGCGATCGCTGATGGATTTCTCGAAGCTGGCGGCCGCGAGCAGGTGATCGTGCCCAACGGTGTATCATCATGGGTGCCGGCACGTGCCCGTATCGACAACACCATGGTCAAGGCCATCGCCCGCGGCTTCCGCTGGCGCAAATTCCTGGAAAGCGGCGTCTACGGCACCGTGGAAGAAATCGCTGTCGCCGAAAAGATCAACCCCTCCTATGTCAGCAGGGTGTTGCGCCTGACCTTGCTCGCGCCTGATCTCGTCGAGGCGATCCTGGATGGCAGGCAGTCGGCGAACATCACGCTGGCGGCGCTGATGAAGCCGTTTCCGGTGGAGTGGGAAAAGCAGCTTCGGGCTCATGACGTGAAGGTCATGAATTCAGATCGCGCCGCGTAACAAGATGGCGATGCCAACGCCCCAGACGGTAAGCCGCCTGGGGCGTTTTGCTTTTGGAAGCTCAGGGTCCCGGGACGAGCTTCGTTGGCATCTCCATCAGGGAGAACTGGGCATCGTCGCATGACACGTCCGGGTTCGTGGGGCTGAACATCCCGAGCGGATTGTCCTTGAACAGCCAGACATGTAGATCGTAGTGATGAAAGCCTTGCGGTATCAGCGGTTCGTGGCCTTCCATGGGACCCTGGAAGGCTTGGCCGAAGATACTTGGGCGCTCCTTCGTTGCCGCAAGCGGCACCAGCCACTCTGCCGCGACGAGTTTGAGCTTGTCGCCCTGCGGCTCGTAGATGAGCACGTTCGGCTTCAAGGGGTCCGGCGGTCCTTGCAGGGTGATGTTCACGAAGTGAATCCCCATTGCACCCTTCGGGTAATCCATGTGGCCTTCCATCTTCGTGCCGTCGTAATGGACGCAACCGACGGTCGACAGATAGAGGTCCCGGACGGCAACATAGGGATCTTCGTATTTGGCAAGAGCCTGCCGCACGCGCTTGACCTCGGCATCGAGAGCCTCATCGGCTTTCGATGCGCCGGTGCAGCTCAGTCCAATTGCAAGCATGGCAGAGATACGAGCAAAGCTGGCGATATCCATTGGTTCCTCCCAGATATCCTTGGGCCAGCTTCTGCCAAATTCCCCGGGAACGCAATCTCGTGTCCTTGGCCATCTGTCCCGCCACCGGCTGAGTTCGCTGGCGGGCTAGCAAGGAGGAGGCCAGCCGCCAACCCGGACACCGTGGGCACTCTTGGCGATTTCGCGGATCGGGTCCAAATCGGCGGACCGCGTGCCTGCAATCAAGACAGACTCATTTAAAGAATTTCTTCGAATTGCATCGATCTTTGAAATTGCTTGTTTGCGCGCCGAGCGCCTGTTGGTGAAAACCTATTCCGACCCAGGCGGAAATTTCCTTCGACCTGAAGGGGCTCTGGTCGAGCACTGGAAGCTCGCCCAGTCGCGGCATTCAACAAAGGATCGTCTGCGTTTCGTGCAGACGCATTCCCCTTTTGACCCCTTTTTGACTGTCAGTTGCAAAGGGGAACCCTGCTGTTAATAATTCCTCTACACGGCAAAGGTAGATTACCTGCATGCCACCCGAGATTATCGCACTAGTCGAGGAACCTCATCTGCTGATCGCCGTTCTTCTGGTCGGCGCCTTTTCTGGTATGTCCCTCGAGCGTTTCCTATCAAGAATGCGACGGCAAGCATGGCGGGAAAAGAACCGGTGGCGCTGGGAGCAGAAGCGCAGCGGAGGCAACATTGATAATGGACCGTGGGCGCCGAAGCTTGATCCGGTTGCGCCTAAACAACCTGATGCTGCTGATCAATTGCGGATTGTTATGGCTGCTAACTTCACGATTCAACCACTCCTCAACAGGAGCGAAGCGCGCGTCTTTAAGGAACTCGACCGCTTCGTGATCAGCTGTAATCCGGGGTGGCAGGTGATGGCGCAGGTGTCGTTAGGCGAAATTCTACGTTGCAAGGACGCGGACGCCTACAGTTGCATCAACTCGAAACGGGTCGACCTATTGCTCGTGGACGAGAGCTGCCAGCCTCGGCATGCAGTCGAATATCAGGGCGGTGCGCATCATCAGGGCACCGCTGCCGCACGCGATGCGATTAAGAAGGAAGCGCTACGACGTGCAGGCATCAGCTATCATGAGGTTGTCGCCGGTCATACAACACCTTCCGAGCTCAGGCAGCTGGTTGAGAAACTCGTGGACAAGCCGAAAGCGGCTCAGTAGACATCTGCGCGTAATCGCGCCAGATGAAGAGCACGCCACCGCCTCCACTCAGCAGAGATACAGCAGGCGAGTCCCCATGGGCATTTGGCGTTCGCTCCAATCGGTGCAAATCAACGCAGCCTGCGGCTATGTTTGGTAGGTGCCGCAGTTGCACCCTGCCAAGGTTGGTCAGCCAATATTTTGTCGACGATTTCTTGGTACCCGATACTTTGCGATCAGATCATCACGTCGTTGTTGCTGCGCTTGCAAACCTTCGGCTTGACGGCCGCCTAACTGCGACTTGCAAGAATGCCCCCATTGAGGACGCGATCAGAGCAATCAGGATGATACCTTCCATTGCATGTGTCTCGTCTAACCCGCAGACTCTTGGACCTGTTCAATAAGCCATCCAGCGTTAGTCTGGCCGTCGATCAGAATGTTTGATCCAAGATGTGCCGTTAATGTCGTTGGCGGTAGAAATATACTCGCATTTCGTGATGGCGTGGATCGGTGTTCTGCTGCGCCCCGCTCCAGCTGACGCGGCGCCGAGACCATTCGACAACCTAGGAATCGTATGTTGATGTGCGGAACATTGATATGTCGGGCAGTGCTGGGGGATGTCGCATGACAGGTGAGGACAGAGCCGTCTGGAGCAGCGTTGGCTTTAATCAAAGGGTCGACAATCTGATGCAGTATGGCCCCACGGCCCATGTCGGGGTTGCAGCTGTCCCTTACTCGTCTGGCAGTGCTATCGCAGCACTCGCCCAATTCGATACGGGTGCAGCCGGGACTGGGATCAGCCCCAGGCTCGTCGAGCGGCTTGGCCTTAAGCCAATTGGGCTTGGCGTCATCCAAGAAGCTGGGCGTGAAGCCCTTACCGCTAGTTTTTTCGCCCTTCGCTTGTGGCTTCCAGGGATCGATCGCTGGATAGACCTTGATGTGGCGGGGCTTCCATCCTTGGCTGACCCCCACGACGTGCTGATCGGGCGGGATGTCATGTCCAGCTTCAAGCTTGTCGTCGATTTCACCAGCGGAGCAACCCAACTTCATTTCAAGGTCAAGTGATCGTTCACTAGAAGGTGTGGTGTTCCAAGTGGGGCTTCCAAGGCTACATCTTCGAACGCCGCCAAACCGGGGTCGCAAATATCTCGGCTCAATCTGTTCGCGTTGCGCGTGAGCCGAGCAGGCCCGCATCGTGCATCTTCTGGTCGAGCGGGTCCATCTTTCCACCGGCGATCTTGGTATCCGGCTGCGCACGCAAGGGGCTGGCAAGCCTGGTTGCGGAGGTGCGGGTGCGAGAACTAATCAAGGATGCGACCTAATGCCGAGGCCTTTGCCAGCGTTCACTCTGTCGTTGCCGAAGTCCGGGACTCCGCGGCGACCGGAACCTGCTGCCCCGGGTCATTGGTTGTCGCGACTTCCACCGCCTGTACCGCCCCCACAAGAGCGCGACGAGCGGCCATGGCCGGAATGAAGCCGTCAAGAGCGTCCCGGCATGCCTGAATTGCCTGACGCCAGGCCCTGTCACGTTTTGGCCAGTCGTTCAGGTATTCCAGCGCCTCGAACGCATTGTCGACACGACGCGGCCCGGCACCAGGGAGGGTGATCCATAGTGGCGGAAAAGATCGAGCGCCCATGGCTACACTCCATTCAAAATCCTCGGATCGCGATTGGCGGTCGGAGGTATCATGACCCCCAAGCAATGCACATTCGCCAGCGGGCTCGGTGCACGCCGCGCGTCGGAGGTGCAGATGGTGGTGTCGTGAAAACCCAAATGCCCGCTGAACCCACCTCTGATATCGCGTCACAAGCTATGGAATTCAAGGATGAGTGCAGGACAATGGAGACAATCGATATCAACCGCGATGGCTCGGCAATCACCGTCACCATTGCGATGAGGCGGGCTGCAGCGGCCCTACATGCAGTCAAGGCAAGGTGCACTCCACGAATTCTGCTCAAATTGCATGGAACATTGAAATTGCTTGTTTGTGCCGACGGCCTAAGCTCATGGTCGGTTTGGGATATGGGCAATGGTGGACAACAAAGGCACCTGGCGGGGTGCGCGGCAATATAATCTCGAAGAAGAGTATCGGCGCAGGAAGGCGGTTCGACAGAGTCGGTCTGCCCGCGAGCGTTGGGCGCGTATTCGGCAGCCGCTGTGGTGGCCAGCGCGATCATTGCTGACTATTTGCCTTGGTCGTTCTGATCATTTGGCGACCGCTCCAATCGGTGCGGATCAGTTCAGGCTGGGACGGCGTCCGCCACATTGCAGCCGCTCCGAACTGCAGTGCGGCACGAGCGGTTGGCTTGGCACCAGCTCGGAGCGGCTGGCCGGGATTGGCCCTCCCATGATGCCGACAACGACGGCATGGCCTGCGAACCATGGCCGCGCTGAAGCCGCTCAACCGACGAGCCCCAGATTGATGGCGGGTACCATGATCATTGGAAGGTCTAACACTGAAGATGAAGCCAGAGTTCGTAGTGAATTGACGTCCTACGTCGCGGCCAAGCTTGGCCCGAGCAGTCCAATGGCGCTTGCCTATTGCGCGCATTGTCCACTCGACGATCTTTGGCGGCTCGCGCTGGCGCTGTACGACGGTATCGCGCGGGATCCATTTTCACCATGACAACGGCATGAGTCTCTTCATCCTCAAGTCGCCCTTCGCGTCGGTCACGCTGCGCACGTTACCTCCGCCTTCATGCCCCCGCAGCGCCTCGTCAGTTCGGCTAGATACTTCCTGTCCCGCGCGTCATCGCCCCGCATGGTGAAAATCTCGCGGGCAATGTCGCCGCTGGACAGCGGCGAGGCGATCTGGATGAAAGACAACCATCGGATATCACGCTGGCGGCGCTGATGAAGCCGTTTCCGGTGAGTGAGAGAGGCAGCGGTTTAGCCGCTGACAACGCGGTTGTGGTTCCCATCGTCTGCACGGCCTTCCAATATCGCCCGGCTGGCATTAAACCCTTCATGGGCGCGTCCAGACGAGCGAACGCGCGAGGGGGCAGGATTTGACATCAGCGAACAATAGCAAAGGCAATGGCGATCTCGCCTTCACACTCTCGCCGCGACCGGAAGTGCATTTTGCGGTTGCCGTATGAACGAGGCCGATACCTGCAGGAAGTTAGTCGTTCCCAAGCTGCAGGCAGCAGGCTGGGATGATCGTCCGCATGCGATAAACGAACAGAGAACCTTCACTGACGGGCGAGTGGTATTCATCGGCGGCAAGGCGCGCCGAGGAAAGCAGAAGCGCTCCGACTACCTGCTTCGATACAATCCCGACTTCCCGATAGCCGTCGTAGAAGCCAAGTCCCGCTACAGGCATGCTGCGGATGGGCTTCAGCAAGCCAAGGAATATGCCGAAATCCTCGGCCTTCGGTTCGCGTATTCGACCAATGGCATCGAAATCGTCGAGTTCGACTACACGACCGGTGTCGAGCGGACGATCGGAGATTTCCCGGCGCCTGATGACCTCTGGGCCCGGCTCCGCCGCGCCGAGGGCATTGACGATGACCAGGTGGCCGAACGGCTGCTGACGCCCACGTTTCCGGACCGGGCGAAGCCCCTTCGCTACTATCAGGAGATTGCCGTGAACCGCGCCGTTCAGGCGGCGCTTCAGGGCAGGAAGCGGGCACTGCTCACCCTGTGCACTGGCGCGGGCAAGACCGCCGTCGCCTTTCAGATCTGCTGGAAGCTCTGGTCGGCGCGCTGGAGCTCGAAAGGGGTGAACCGAAACCCGAAGATCCTGTTTCTTGCCGACCGCAACGTCCTGGTCGACGATCCGATGGCCAAGGATTTCAGCCCGTTCGGCGATGCCCGCCACAAGATCGCTGGCGGCATGGCGGTGAAGAGCCGCGACATGTATTTCGCGATCTACCAGTCCATCGCACGTGACGAGAACCGCCCTGGTCTCTATCGCGAATATGCACGCGACTTCTTCGACCTCATCGTCATTGACGAATGCCACCGGGGCAGCGCGCGGGACGACAGCAACTGGCGCGAGATCCTCGAATGGTTCGAGCCCGCGACCCAGATCGGCATGACGGCTACACCGCGGCGCGAGGATAACGTCGACACCTACAACTACTTCGGCGATCCTCTCTACGAGTACAGCCTGGCGCAGGGTATCGCCGACGGCTTCCTTGCCCCATACCGCGTTCACCGTGTCATCTCGGACTACGACGCTGCTGGCTGGCGTCCGACGCGCGGCGAGCTTGACCGTTACGGGCGCGAGGTCCCCGACGCCGAGTATTCCACGCGGGACTTTGAGCGAGTCGTGGCGCTGCGTGCACGGACGCAGGCCATCGCGAAACACCTTGCCAGCTTCATGGCCGAGACCGATCGCTTCGCAAAAACCATCGTCTTCTGCGTCGACCAGGAACACGCGCTCGAAATGCGGCAGGCGCTCGCCGCCCTGAACTCCGACCTGGTCAAGGATCATCCCGACTACGTATGCCGTGTGACGTCCGATGAGGGAGATGTAGGCAGCGCGCACCGGGCGAAATTCCAGGATGTCGAGACCCAGACACCGGTCATCCTCACCACGTCGCAGCTTCTCACCACCGGTGTCGACGCCCCGACTTGCAAGAACGTCGTGCTCGCGCGGGTCGTAGGCTCCATGCCGGAATTCAAGCAGATCATCGGCCGCGGCACGCGCCTCAGGCCCGACTACGGCAAGCTCGCCTTCAACATCGTCGACTACACCGGCACGGCAACGCGCATGTTCGCCGATCCTGCCTTTGACGGCGATCCTGTCCGCGAGGACGAGGCGGTGATCGATGCGGACGGCGATGTCGTCGAGGAGCACGAGATCGAGGAAGCGACGCCGGATCCCGACGATTTCCCCGATGGGCCCGATGTTCTGGCCGGACCTGTCGATCTCGACGATGAGACCGAGACCGGCCCGCGCAAGTTCTATGTCGACGGTGGCGAGGTCGCAATTGTCCGACACCTCGTCTACGAGCTCGACGCCGATGGCCGACAGCTCGCCTGCCGCCAGCTCACCGACTACACCGGCGACAAGGTGCGCACGCTCTATCCCAATGCGTCCGAACTGCGCACGGACTGGCTCGACCCCGAGCGTCGGGCCGAAATCGTCGAGCGGCTTGAGGAGAAGGGCATTGACCTCGACACCCTGGCAGACGCCGTCGGAAAACCGGAGGCCGATCCGTTCGACCTCCTTTGCCATCTCGCCTACAACGCGCCGCTGCGGACCCGGCGCGAGCGCGCGGACCGCGTTCTGCGGGAGCAGGATGAATTTCTGGCCCGCTTCGGGCCGGATGCCCGTGAAGTTCTGGATGCCGTGCTTGAGAAATATGCCGAACACGGCAGCGCTCAGTTCAAGCTGCCCGACATCCTCGAAGTCCCCCCATTCAACGAATGGGGCAACGTGATCGAGATTGCCGCCCGCTTCGGCGGGGGCAAGGAGCTGCGCAGCGCCGTCACCGAACTGCAGCGCCTGCTCTACACCGCCTGAATTGAAGGAGCCCCATATTGGCTACAACCGCCCGCAAGAAGGCTGCGCCCAAGCAACTGACCACCGCCCAGCGCCTCGACAGCATCATCAAGTCGGCGCGCAAGATCATGCGCAAGGACAAGGGGCTGAACGGCGATCTCGACCGTCTGCCGATGCTCACCTGGATCATGTTCCTGAAGTTCCTCGACGACATGGAACGGATCGAGGCGGGCCGCGCGGAACTGGCCGGCAAGGACTACCGCCAGATCATCGAGCCCCCATATCGCTGGCGCGACTGGGCGGCGGACGCAGACGGCATCACCGGTCCGGACCTGTTATCATTTCTCACCGCCGAGCAGGCGGAACGCCCCGATGGCACCCGTGGACCCGGCCTGTTCGCCTATCTTCGCTCCTTGCGCGGCGACAATGGCCGGCGCGAACGGCGCGACGTGATCGCCACCGTCTTTCAGGGCTTCGCCAACCGGATGGAAAGCGGTTACTTGCTGCGCGACGTGGTGAACCTGATCGACGGCATCCATTTCGACTCGTCCGAAGAGATCCACACCCTCGGCCGTCTCTACGAGACGCTGCTGCGTGAGATGCGCGACGCCGCCGCGGATTCGGGCGAGTTCTACACGCCGCGGCCGGTCGTGCGCTTCATGGTCGAAGTGACAGATCCCAAGCTGGGCGAGACCATCCTCGATCCGGCCTGTGGCACCGGCGGCTTCCTGACCGAGTCCTACCTGCACCTCGAGCGCCAGGCCGATACGGTCGAGAAGCGCCGCACCCTGCAGGAGGAAACCATACGAGGCGGCGAGGCGAAATCGCTGCCGTTCCTGCTGTCCCAGCTCAACCTCCTGCTGCACGGCCTGCATGCGCCGCGCATCGACCCCGGCAACGCCCTGCGCTTCCGTCTGGCAGAAATTGGCGAGGACCAGCGCGTCAACGTCATCCTGACCAACCCGCCCTTCGGCGGCGAGGAGGAGGCAGGCATCCTCAACAATTTCCCCGAGCACCGGCGCACGGCCGAGACGGCGCTGCTGTTCTTGCAACTGATCATGCGGCGGCTGAAGCGCGCCGGGCGCGGGCGGGCGGCGGTCGTCGTCCCGCACGGCACGTTGTTCGGCGACGGCATCTCGGCGCGGATCAAGGCCGACCTGCTGGAGAAGTTTAACCTGCACACGGTGGTCCGCCTGCGTGAAGGCGTATTCGCGCCCTACACGGACATTCCGGCGAACCTGATCTTCTTCGACACCAGCGCGCCGACGAAGGACATCTGGTACTACGAGATGCCGCTGCCGGAGGGCCGCAAGAAGTACTCGAAAACCGCGCCGATGGCCTATGAGGAGTTCGCGGGCTGTCTCGCCTGGTGGAACACTCGCGAGGAAAACGAGCGCGCCTGGAAGGTCTCCGCCGCGGACCTGATCCAGCGCGACGCGCATGATCGCGTCATCGCCTGCAATCTCGATATCAAGAACCCGCATTCTGGCGAGGTCGCGGATCACCGCGCCCCGACAGAAATCGTGGACGCGATCATCGCACAGGAACAGCGGATTCTCGGCATCATGTACGAGATCAAGGCAGCGTTGGGAGAGAAGCTGTGAAAGGACAGCTCATCCAACGACCGATGAGAGAAATAGCACCGCTGGTCAGGCGTCCAATAGAGACTGCACCCGACCAATTTTACCCCGAAATCGGAATCCGGTCTTTTGGGCGTGGCGTCTTTCACAAGGAGCCCAAATCAGGATTTGAACTCGGGGAGAAACGCCTATTCGAATGGAAGGAAGGCGATCTCCTTTTCAATATCGTCTTCGCATGGGAAGGGGCTGTAGCCGTTGCTTCACAGGCGGAAGATGGGAAGGTCGGCTCCCATCGCTTTCTTACCTGTGTTGTCGATCCTAGATATGCTGACGCTCGGTATCTGTTTTGGTGGTTCACACACGACAAAGGGCGACATCAGCTGTTGCGAGCATCTCCTGGTGGTGCTGGGCGAAATCGTACACTTGGCGTTGATAAGCTCGCGACAATCGAAGTTCCCCTCCCGTCCCTCGACGAACAACGCCGCATCGTCCGGCGTCTCGACACGGTCGCGGCACTGGTGGAGGAACGTCGTCGCGCCATCGAGGCTGCCGAGCGCGAAACCCGGGCCCTGCTGCTGAAAGCCTTCCAGCGCGCCATCGACGGCGCCCCCATGCGCCCCATGGCCGAAGTCGCCCCCCTCGTGCGCAGGCCAGTCGAGATCGATCTTGATGGCACCTATCCTGAACTCGGCGTCCGTTCGTTCGGTAAAGGCACGTTCCACAAACCTGATCTGCCCGGCGCAGAAGTCGGTAACAAGAAGCTGTTCCGCATCTGTGCTGGCGACCTCCTGTTCAACATCGTCTTCGCTTGGGAAGGCGCTGTGGCAGTCGCCCAGCCCGAAGACGATAGTCGCGTCGGATCGCACCGCTTCCTGTCATGCGTGCCCGCGCCCGACACAGCAACTGTAGAGTTCCTGCGGTTCTATTTCTCGACGCCCGAAGGCCTGCAAAAGCTGGGTGAAGCGTCGCCCGGCGGGGCGGGGCGAAATCGAACGCTGGGATTGAGGAAACTCGAGAGTATGCAAGTTCCCCTCCCACCAATCGACTGTCAGTACTGGTTCGACCGCCTCCAGGCCAAAGTCAGCGAGGCCCGCGCCATTCGCGCCAGAACCGCACAGGATGTCGAGGCCCTGATCCCCGCCATGCTGCACGAGACCTTCAATGGCCGGGCGAATGCCGCATGACTGTGAGCCGGGACGATCAGCCCGATCTGCTTTCAGACCATTCGGATCTGGACTTCGTCCGCCATCTGCTGGCGGACCTGCATGATGACCTGCCCGACAAGGTCGGCCGTTTCCGCATGCTGACCGATCTGGGCGCCCAGATGGGGCGATCCGGCACGATGATCTTCGGCGGCCATGCGGCCTATCACGCGTGGGTCGAGGCGCGCTCGTCGTTCGTGCACGGCAACTTCGTGGCCACGATCCTGCTGTGCCAGGGGCTCGTGGAGCATCTCCTCGCCGCATATCTTCACGCCGGGCTTTTGATCGATGACCTTCCGGATCGCATCCAGTTCGCCGACACGCTCCGCCGCTGCCGGGAGCGCGAGGTGATCTCTGATGAAGACGTCACAGACCTGCGCCGCATGATGGCGCTGCGGCACCCGCTTTCGCATTTCCGTCATGCTCATGACGGCAGCAACCTTGATCGTCGCAGCATCGACAAGAGCACTACGGTAGAGGAACTTCTGCGCCGCGACGTGATCTTTTCCATCGGTCTTGCCGTCAGGATGTTGGCCAAACCTGCATTTCGACTTGGCTGAGTGTGCGGAACGGATGCCCCGCCGGCAGATGTCGACGGAATAGTTCGACCCGAGATTCTTTCTCCCGCCGCTGTACATCACAAAAGTATGGATCGGACGAAGAAGAAAACTCTGCATTTAGAGCGACTTGCAACTCCGTACCAGATCCGTGCAGTCAGGAGGTCTGGAGAATATCGGCGGAGAGAGAACGAAATCCGCGTTTCGGCCTGGTAGCGCAGTCAACAGCTTTGGCCCGAAAACCCGCAGTTCTGCGCCGTTCAGGACGCCGAAACTGGTAATGGAGAATGATCCCAATAGGGCAACTGGCGGAGAGAGCGGGATTCGAACCCGCGTTACGGTCTCCCGTAAACACACTTTCCAGGCGTGCGCCTTCAACCACTCGGCCACCTCTCCGCATGCGCGCTGTGCGCCGGCTGGTTATGCCGGGCCGGTTGGGAGTGCGCGCATCTCCTTGGCGTCGGCTCGTCGAGCCGTCATTCGGGTGCAGCCAACCTGCCGGGCACCCATCGCCTGCCACCGAACACATTAGCGTCCGGCTGCGGGGCTCATCTAGTCGATCCTGCGCCGCTTGCCAAGCGCTGACGTGGCAAATGTTATCAGGCAAAACGATCGTCGTGCTGCGCAGCGCCGGCAAAGCCACGATCCGCAGCGGCGAGGCGCCTTGCTGGCACCGTCGCCGCCCTTCTTGCAAGTGCCTGGCGCTCTGTCACAAACTGCTTTGAAGGGCAGGGGGAGATTCGATGTCGTCAGAGAGCGAACCGTCCGGCTGGGACATCTGGCGCTGGCTGCCGGTGGCCTGGCTGTGCCTCGTCATGGCGCTCAGCGCGCGCGGCATCGACGCCAGCTTCGCCATCATGCTGGATTTCTCGATGCCGTCGGCAGTGCTGGGGCTGATCTATGTCTCGGTCGCCTTCAGCGCGGTGACGATCGGCTGGGGCATCTACCTGCTCGTGCTCGCCTACAATCGCGATCGCAGGTTCCGGCGCGCCTTCACCATCTGGCAATGGGCGATCATCGCCTTCCTCGTCCTCAAGCAGGTCTATATTCTTGTCATGCCGAATTTCGCCTTTGGCCTCGTCGGTCTTGCCTGGGACGGCGGCGAGGTCGCCATCGGCCTTGCCATGATCTGGCTGGTCGGCCGACAGGACCAGCCACAAGCCTTGTTGAGCAGCGGCCCGCACGAGCGGCCGCGTCTGCTGGTTTCGATCGTCGCCGCCATCCTCGGCGTCATCGTCGGTGCAGCAGTTGGCGCGGGTGTCGGGCTCGCGCTGGGCACGGGCATTTCCGAAGCCACCGATATGAGCTGCTTCGAGGGCGCCTGCGGCTATTTCGTCGTGCTGATCGGCCTCGGCGGCCTGCTGGTCGGCGCGGTTGCCGGCGGCATCTTCGCCGTCTGGCGGGCCAATCGCCGCAAGCCGAAGCCGCCAGTCCCGCCGCAAAGGTCTGTCAATTAGCCGTGTCTTCGATTGCACCCACCGGCGGCGCGGCCTATTTCTCGTTCATAACCGATATCCAGGACCGCCGATGATCCGCTTCGTGTTCCGTCTTGCCGCCGCAATAGCGCTTTCGGTCGCCGTCATCATGGCCGTGCTCGACGCCACCCGCACCGTCGCCGTGTCACGGCTGGTGATGACGCCGCTCGATACCAGTTGGTCGACGGCCTCGCCCGATACCCTCGCCGCGACCGAGACATTCGTCCGTGACAAGACCGGCCCGGCTGTCTGGGACAGCGTCGTCGTGCCGGTGCTCAACCAGCCGGGCTTCGCCGTCTTTGCCGTGCTCGCCTTCCTGCTCTACGCAATCGGCCACCGGCGCCGCGCCGGCCGCTTCACCGGCGAGGTCTGACGCGACGCCAGCAAGCTTCGGCGCAACGACGAGGAGGGAAGGCAGATGTTTTTCCTGAGCGACATGCTGAACAAGAAGCTCAAGCTGCCGACGTCTGGCGAAGCGCTGCCCGGCCGCGCGCGGGCGATTCCGACAGCATCGAAGCACTACGTCTCCAGGCGCCCGCTCAAGGGGCCATATCCCGAAGGCTTCGAGCAGGCGCTGTTCGGCCTGGGCTGCTTCTGGGGTGCGGAGCGCCTGTTCTGGCAGATCCCCGGCGTGTGGGTGACGGCAGTCGGCTATGCCGGCGGGCTGACGCCCAATCCGACATATCAGGAGACCTGCACCGGCCTTACCGGTCATGCCGAAGTCGTGCTGGTGGTCTACGACCCCGCACAGGTCAGCTACGGCGAGTTGCTGAAGATCTTCTGGGAGGCGCACGATCCGACCCAGGGTATGCGCCAGGGCAACGACGTCGGCACCACCTACCGTTCGGCGATCTACACCTTCTCCGACAGCCAGCAGGCCGAGGCGGTTGCCTCGCGCGATGCCTATGAGGCAGCGCTCAAGGCTGCCGGTCGCGAAAAGATCACCACCGAGATCGCCGCAGTGCCTCAGTTCTACTTCGCCGAAGACGATCACCAGCAATACCTTGCCAAGAATCCCTATGGCTATTGTGGCCTCAAGGGCACCGGCGTTGCTTGCGCGATCCCCGACAAGGCGGCCGTTTAGACATTCGTTTCAGACGCCATTTGCGATGCCTGTGCATTTTTCCAAAAGGTCAAGATTCCGCGTGAATTTTGTCTTGGCCCGTGCAAGATATGGCCATGCGCGGGGGGAGAGATCCTCGCCATGGGCCGTGCGGCAGCCGGAGGAACGGCTCGCGCGGCGATTGCAAAAAAGACAACCGACAGGGTGTGGATCACATGAAACGTATCGTCCTCGGCCTTCTGGCGGCCACCGCCATGTGCCTTCCGGCGCTCGCCGCTGATGTTCAGCCGGCGCTGCTCTACGATCTCGGTGGCAAGTTCGACAAGTCGTTCAACGAAGCGTCCTACAACGGCGCCGAGAAGTTCAAGGCCGAAACCGGCATTCCTTATGTCGAGTTCGAAGTCTCCAACGCCTCGCAGCGCGACCAGGCCCTGCGCCGCTTCGCCGAGGATGGCCGCAACCCGATCGTCATGGCAGGCTTTGCCTGGTCCGAGGCGCTCGCCAAGGTCGCTGCCGACTATCCGGACCTCAAGTTCGCCATCATCGACATGGTCGTCGAGAAGCCCAATGTGAAGTCGATCGTTTTCAAGGAGCATGAAGGCTCCTACCTCGTCGGCGTCATGGCAGCCCTTGCCTCGCAGTCCAAGAAGGTCGGCTTCGTCGGCGGCATGGACGTTCCGCTGATCCGCAAGTTCGGCTGCGGTTATGTCGGCGGCGCCAAGGCTGCCGGTGCGACCGAAGTCATCCAGAACATGACCGGCGACACGCCTGCCGCCTGGAACGACCCGACCAAGGGTGGCGAAATCACCAAGACCCAGATTTCGCAGGGCGCTGACGTGATCTACGCCGCGGCTGGCGGCACCGGCGTCGGCGTGCTCCAGGCTGCTGCTGACGGCGGCAAGCTCGGCATCGGCGTCGATTCCAACCAGAACGGCCTGCAGCCGGGCAAGGTACTGACCTCGATGCTCAAGCGCGTCGACGTCGCCGTCTACAACGCCTTCATGGATGCCAAGAACGACAAGTTCGAAGGCGGCATCAACAATCTCGGCCTCAAGGAAGGTGGCGTCGACTACGCCATGGACGATAACAACAAGGCGCTCGTCACCGACGAGATGAAGGCAGCCGTCGAAAAGGCCAAGGCCGACATCATCGCCGGCACCATCCAGGTGCATGACTACACCTCGGACGACAAGTGCCCCTATTGATCCCTGCCTGAATGAAACGCGCCGCCGGACCCTGGTCCGGCGGCGTCGATCATTGTGGGCCAGTCCTCGGGACGGCAATCGATGTTCACGGTTACCGGAATTGGTGGCTTCTTCTTTCGCGCCAAGGATCCTCAGGCACTCGCTGCCTGGTACGAACAGCACCTCGGCATTTCAGACATCTCGCGCGCTGTCTGGCAGCAGCAGGCGGGGCCGACGATCCTTTCGCCTTTCAGTCGCGACACCGAGTATTTCGGCCGTCCAGAGCAGCAATGGCTGATCAATCTGCGCGTCGATGACCTCGATGCCGCGATGGCCGAGCTGAAGGCAGCCGGCATCGCGGTGGAAACGCGGGCGGAGTGGGACTCCGAGGTCGGCCGGTTCTGCCGGATTCACGATCCTGAGGGCAATCCGATCGAGCTGTGGCAACCATCCGAAGCGGCTGGTATGGCCTGAGGCTTGGCTCTGGCGCGGCGTCACCAGTGGGGCGGCTTGGTCACCGGCGTGTCGGGTGCCGTCTGCTCCTCGAGCACCAGGAAGCGCTCGGTGAGGGCGTCGAGCTTCTTCTGCATCCGCTCGATGGTCTTCCACTGTTCGGCGATCTGGCCGGAAAGCTCCTCGATCGTATGCTCCTGCTCAGCGGCGCGTATTTCGAGCGTCGTCAGCCGGTCATCGGGCGTGGTCATGGTCGATCCTCATTGGGGCGATCCTCATTGGGCCGTCATATCGGTCGTTGCCTCGAAATCGGCCGCGGAGCGGTCAATTCCTTGGGGTCACCAGGCGAGCCGATTGGCAGGGCAGTATCGGCGTGCTAGCTCTTTCGGCAAGCCATAACAAGAACATAAGAACCTGAGGTGGGACGGTCGTATGGCGGAAGCAGCTATCGAACTGATCGGCATCAACAAGAGTTTTGGTGCTGTCCGCGCCAACCGCGACATCGCGCTCGAGATACCGCGCGGCACTATCCACGGCATCATTGGAGAAAACGGCGCCGGCAAGTCGACGCTGATGTCGATCCTCTACGGCTTCTATCAGGCCGACAGCGGCGAAATCCGCGTCAACGGCAAGCCGGCCAGCATCAAGACACCCAACGATGCCATCGCCGCCGGCATTGGCATGGTGCATCAGCACTTCATGCTGGTCGAGAATTTCTCGGTGTTGGAAAACGTCATTCTCGGTGCAGAAGGCGAGGCGCTGCTCAACAAGTCCATCGCCAAAGCGCGCTCCGAGCTGCGCCGGCTGGAGCAGGAATACGGCCTCGAGGTCGATCCCGATGCGATCATCGAGGAACTGCCGGTCGGCCTGCAGCAGCGCGTCGAAATCCTCAAGGCACTGTATCGGGGTGCTGAAATCCTGATCCTCGACGAGCCCACCGGCGTGCTCACCCCGGCTGAAGCCGACCACCTGTTCCGCATCCTCCAGCAGCTCAAGGAACAGGGCAAGACGGTGGTGCTGATCACCCATAAGCTGCGCGAGATCATGGCCATCACCGACAACGTCTCGGTGATGCGCCAGGGCACGATGGTCGCCACACGCAAGACCAGGGAAACCACCGTCGAGGAGCTGGCCGAGCTGATGGTTGGCCGCCGCGTGCTGCTGCGCGTCGAAAAGGGCGAGGCCAAGCCTGGTGCCGTCAAGCTTTCGGTCAAGAACCTGACGGTCAAGGATTCGCGCGGCGTCACCATGGTCGACGACGTATCCTTCGACATCCGCGCCGGCGAGATCGTCGGCATCGCCGGTGTCGCCGGCAACGGCCAGTCGGAACTGATGGAAGCCGTTTCCGGCATCCGCAAGGCGGTCTCGGGGACGGTCATGCTCGACGGCAAGCCGATTGATCTGACCGGCCAGGCCGACCCCGGCGAATTGCGCGACCGCGGCCTCGCCCATGTGCCGGAGGATCGGCATCATGTCGGCCTGGTGCTTGCTTTCGACGAAAGCGAGAACTCGATCCTCGGCTATCACGACAAGCCGCAATATCTCAAAGGACCGTTCCTCAATCTCGACGCGATCCAGAAGGACGCGCAGGAAAAGATCGAGAAATACGACATCCGCCCGGCCAATCCGCGGCTCAAGACCGCCAATTTTTCCGGCGGCAACCAGCAGAAGATTGTGCTCGCGCGCGAGATCGAACAGGACCCCGGGGTGCTGATCGTCGGCCAACCGACCCGCGGCGTCGATGTCGGCGCCATCGAATTCATCCACAAGCGCCTGATCGCCATGCGCGACCAGGGCAAGGCGGTTCTGCTGGTCTCGGTCGAGCTCGACGAGATCCGATCGCTATCCGACCGCATCCTGGTGATGTTCGCCGGCCGCGTCGTCGGCGAGCGCGGACCCGAAACCGGTGAAGGCGAGCTTGGGCTTCTGATGGCAGGCGTCGAACACAAGGAGGCCGCCGAATGAGCACGCCTTACGCAAAACTCCCGGCCTGGGCCGATTATGGGCTCATTCCCCTCATCAACCTGCTCGTCGCCTTCGTCGTCGCCGGCCTCGTCGTGCTGCTCGTCGGTGAGAATCCGCTGCGCGCCGCCGTCATCCTCGTCGAGGGCGCCTTCGGCAGCGGCCAGGGCCTCGCCTACACGCTGTTCTACGCCACCAACTTCATCTTCACCGGCCTGGCCGTCGCGGTCGCCTTCCATTGCGGCCTGTTCAACATCGGCGGCGAGGGCCAGGCCTATATCGCCGGCCTCGGCATCGCCATCGTCGTCCTTGCCTTCGACAGCACGCTGCCCTGGTGGGTCGTCTTTCCGATGGCGATCATCGCCTCGGCATTGTTCGGCGCGTTGTGGGCGCTGATTCCGGCCTATCTCCAGGCCAAGCGCGGCTCGCACATCGTCATCACCACCATCATGTTCAACTTCATCGCCGCCTCGGTGATGGTCTACATGCTGGTCAACGTGCTGAAGCCGGCCGGCTCGATGGCGCCGCAGACGCGCCAGTTCGTCGAAGGCGGGCAATTGCCCAAGCTCGGCTGGCTGCTCGCCGAATTCGGCCTCACCGTCCGGCCCTCGGCGCCGCTCAACGTCTCGTTCCTGTTGGCGCTGGTCATGGCCTTCCTGGTCTGGGTGCTGATCTGGCGCACCAAGCTCGGCTACGAGATCCGCACCTTCGGCTTCAGCTCGAAGGCGGCGCGCTACGCCGGCATCTCGGAAACCCGCATCATCATCGTCACCATGCTGATTTCGGGCGCGCTCGCCGGCATGATGGCGCTCAACCCGATCATGGGCGACCAGCACAATGTGCCGCTCGATTTCGTCTCCGGCGCCGGCTTCGTCGGCATCGCGGTGGCGCTGATGGGCCGATCGCATCCGGCCGGCATCGTGCCGGCGGCGGTCCTGTTCGGCATGCTCTACCAGGGCGGTGCCGAACTGGCCTTCGAGATGCCGAACATCTCCCGCGACATGATCGTCATCATCCAGGGCCTGGTGATCCTGTTTGCCGGCGCGCTCGAGCACATGTTCCGCCCGGCCATCCAGGGCATCTTCGCGAGCTTCAGCCCGCGATCCGTCGGCATCACGGCGACCAAAGGGGAGCGCGCCTGACATGGAATTCATCGACGCGCTCATCAACATCCTGAACTCGACAATCCGTGTTTCGGTGCCGCTGCTGCTCGCCTGCCTGGCCGGCCTCTATTCGGAACGCGCCGGCGTTTTCGACATCGGCCTCGAAGGCAAGATGCTGGCCGGCGCCTTCGCCGGCGCGGCGGCGGCTGCCGTCTTCGCCTCGGCGTGGATCGGCCTGCTGATCGCCGTCCTGGTGTCGGTCGGCATGGCCTTGGTCCATGGCTTTGCCTCGATCACCCATCGCGGCAACCAGATCGTCTCTGGCGTCGCGATCAACTTCATCGCTGCCGGCTCGACGATCATCCTTGGCCAGGCCTGGTTCCAGCAGGGCGGGCGCACGCCCTCGCTGCCGCCGGAAGGCCGCTTCGGCGCAGTCAACCTGCCTTTCGCCGATGCGTTGCGCGACGTGCCTGTCGTCGGCCAGCTCTATTCCGGCCTGCTGTCGGGCCATTCGCTGCTGACCTATGTCGCTTTCCTCGCCGTGCCGTTCACCTGGTGGGTGCTGTTCCGCACTCGCTTCGGCCTGCGCCTGCGCGCCGTCGGCGAGAACCCCGCGGCCGTCGACACCGCCGGCATCTCGGTTGCCTGGCTGCGCTATCGTGCCGTCATCTGCACCGGCATCCTGACAGGCCTTGCCGGCTCCTACATGGCGCTCGCCCAGAACGCCGGCTTCGTCAAGGACATGACGGCCGGCCGCGGCTACATCGCGCTCGCTGCGCTGATCTTCGCCAAATGGAAACCGGTGCCGGCCATGTTCGCTTGCCTGTTGTTCGGTTTCCTCGACGCGCTGTCGATCCGCCTGCAGGGGTCTCCCCTGCCGATCATCGGCAAGGTGCCGGTTCAGCTGATGCAGGCACTGCCCTACATCCTTACCGTCATCCTGCTTGCCGGCTTCATCGGCAAGGCCATCCCGCCTCGCGCCGGCGGCGTGCCCTATGTGAAGGAGCGCTGATCTTGTCCCACGATCTGTTCCAGGCGGCGACCGCCGCCATGGCCAAGGCTTATGCGCCCTATTCGAAGTTTCCGGTTGGCGCGGCACTGCGCACCGAAGATGGACGCATCTTTGCCGGCGCCAACATCGAGGTCGCGTCCTATCCCGAGGGCTGGTGCGCCGAGACCACCGCACTTGGCCACTACATCATGGGCGGCGGCGGCAAGATCACCGAGATCGCCGTCGTTGCCGAGCGCATGGCCCGCATCACACCCTGCGGCGGCTGCCGCCAGCGCCTGGCCGAATTCACCAGTCCGGACACCAAACTCTATCTCTGCGACGATGCCGGCATCGTCGAAACTGTCACCATGGGCCAGATGCTGCCCTACGGGTTCCAGGGGGAGATCCTGAAATGAAGGAAGCCGTCGATCGTCTCGTCGAGCAGCTCGACGGTCTTGCGCCGGCGACCGCCATGGTGCTGGGTTCCGGCCTTGGCGGCCTCGTCGACGAGGTCGAAGACGCCGTCCGCATCCCTTACGCCGCCTTGCCCGGTTTCCCCCGCAGCGGCGTGACCGGCCATGCCGGAGAGCTCGTTGCCGGCC
This sequence comes from Aminobacter sp. SR38, assembly GCF_014843375.1. Lineage (NCBI taxonomy): Bacteria > Pseudomonadati > Pseudomonadota > Alphaproteobacteria > Hyphomicrobiales > Phyllobacteriaceae > Aminobacter > Aminobacter sp. SR38. The sequence continues at coordinate 2,319,586 of NZ_CP062112.1, read as the reverse complement.
TGTTCGGTGGCCAGCCGGTCATCATGATGGCCGGCCGCGCGCATTATTACGAGCATGGCGATGCCTCGGTCATGCGTCCGGCGCTCGAGACGCTCGCCGGCATCGGTGTCACCCAGCTCGTGCTGACCAATGCCGCCGGCTCCGTCGACCCCGGCATGCTGCCCGGCTCGATCATGCTGATCGAGGACCACATCAATTTCGCCGGCGCCAACCCGCTGTTCGGCGAGCCGACCGACCGCCGCTTCGTCGGCATGACCGAGGCCTATGATGCCGGTCTGCGCAAGGCGTTCGAGACCGCCGCTGCGGCAGCAAGCATCGACCTGCACAAGGGCGTCTACATGTGGTTCTCCGGCCCGTCCTTCGAGACGCCGGCCGAGATCCGCATGGCCCGCATGTTCGGCGCCAATGCGGTCGGCATGTCGACGGTGCCGGAAGCGATCATCGCCCGCTTTCTCGGCCTTAAGGTGCTCGCCTGCTCGGTCATCACCAACCTCGCCGCCGGCATGACCGGGGCCGAGCTGTCGCATCGCGAAACCAAGGACATGGCCCCCATCGGCGGCGGCCGCCTCGCCACCGTCCTGCGCAAGATGTTCGAGAAGGGCCCGATCGATGGCTGAGGGCGGGGCGGCGACCGCGGAGAACGCCGAGCGCCAAGCTTCGCCGGCCGCGAGCGCCATCTGATGCTCCCGCAGGAAATCATCCGCCGCAAGCGCGACGGCAAGGCTCTCGCCCCGGCCGAAATCGCCGCCTTCGTTGGCGGCATCACCTCTGGCGCCGTCTCGGAAGGCCAGATCGCGGCTTTCGGCATGGCCGTCTTCTTCAACGGCATGAGTCGCGACGAGGCGGTGGCGCTGACCACGGCCATGCGTGATTCCGGCGATGTGCTCGACTGGTCCGACCTGCCGGGTCCCGCCACCGATAAGCACTCCACCGGCGGTGTCGGCGACAATGTCTCGCTCATGCTGGCGCCCATCGTTGCCGCCTGCGGCGCCTATGTGCCGATGATTTCGGGCCGCGGCCTCGGCCACACCGGCGGCACGCTCGACAAGATGGATTCGATCCCGGGCTACGCCAGCCAGCCCGACCTTGCGCTGTTCCGGCGCACGGTGCGCGAAGCCGGCTGCGCCATCATCGGCCAGACATCAGACCTCGCGCCTGCCGACAAGCGTTTCTACAGCATTCGCGACGTCACCGCGACGGTCGAATCGGTGCCGCTCATCACCGCTTCGATCCTGTCCAAGAAGCTTGCTGCGGGCCTCGGCTCGCTGGTGCTCGACGTCAAGATCGGTAACGGCGCCTTCATGGAAAGCGCGCGCGACGCCTCGGCACTGGCCACCAGCCTCGTCGAGGTCGCCAATGGCGCGGGCCTCAGGACCACAGCCCTAATCACCGGCATGAACGAGCCGCTGGCCTCCGCCGCCGGCAACGCGGTCGAGGTCCGGAACGCCGTCGATTTCCTCACCGGCCGCTTCCGCGACCCGCGCCTCGAAGAGGTCACGCTGGCGCTCGCCGCCGACATGCTGCTGTCCGCCGGCCGGGCAAGCTCGCAGCGCGAGGGGCTTCAGCGGGCACGCATGGCGCTCGACGACGGTACCGCCGCCGACATCTTCGGCCGCATGGTTTTTGTGCTCGGCGGCCCCGTGGATTTCGTGACGAACGCGGCCAAATATCTGCCCAAGGCAGATGTGGAACTGGTGGCGAAAGCCCCGCGCGGCGGCTTCGTCTCGGCAATCGCAACCCGTGACATCGGCCTTGCGGTCGTCGCCCTGGGCGGCGGCCGCACCCGGCCCGAGGACAAGGTCGACCATGCCGTCGGCATTACCGGGCTGCTTCCTGTCGGTGCCGAAGTGAGGGCCGGTGAGGCGCTCGCCCGCATCCATGCCCGCAGCCCGCTTGCAGCGGAGACGGCTGCCGCATCGGTGCTTGCCTGCTACACGCTGGATGAAGCCAGGCCAGTGGCGGCGAAGGTGGTCGCCAGACGCATTGCGCCGCGCAGCTAGGAAGCCACGCGGCGCAAGTCACCTCCCTTGAGGTCAGCTTGCATGCTTCCTGCCGAAGCAGGCAACGGCGATTGCAGCCAGCAGGGTCGCGGCACCGCTGTAGATGAAGGCACTGTTGACGCCTGCAGTATCGACCAGCACGCCGCCGAACACCGCACCCAGCGCGATCGCCACCTGGAAGGTCGCGACCATCAGGCCGCCGGCACTTTCAGCCTGGTCGGGCGCTGCGCGTACCATCCAGGTCTGTACGCCCACCGGCACCGCGCCGAAGGCAAAGCCCCACGCGGCGATGGCGACGCCCGCGATCCCGGCCGACGAACCCGCCAACAGCAGCGCCAGCGCCGAGATGGCGATGAGCAACGGAGCCAACGTCACCGCCGACCGCAGGCTGCGTTCGGCCATGAAACCGCCGGCGAGATTGCCGAAGAAGCCGCCAATGCCGAAGGCCAGCAGCACCAGCGATATGGTCTCGATGCCGAGTGCCGGCACCTGCTCGAGAAAGGCTCGGAAATAGGTGAAGCCGGCGAAATGGCCGGACGCGGTCAGGATGACCAGCAGCAGCCCGACGCGGATCATCGGGTTGCGGGAGACGTCACGCAGGGCACCGAAGCTGGCGATGCTGATGGGCGGAAGCTTGGGCAGCGTGGCGAACTGCACGATCAGCGTGACCAGACCGACGCCGGCAGCGATGATGAAGGCGCTGCGCCAACCCCAGACGTCGCCGACATAGGCGCCCACGGGGGCGGCGCAGACGGTCGCCACCGAAACGCCGGTCAGGATGATCGACATGGCGCGCGGCAGCACCTCGCTGGGCACCAGCCGCATCGCGATGGCCGCCGACATCGACCAGAAGCCGCCGAGTGCCACGCCCAGGAGCACACGCGCGAACAAAAGCGACGGCAGTGACCAGGCGGTTGCCGCGAGCAGGCTCGACACGACCAGCAACAGCGACAATCCGATCATCACATGCCGTCGGTCGATCTTCCTTGTCGCGATCGCCATTGTCGGCGCGGCGATCGCGGCGACGACGGCAGTCGCCGTCACCGCTTGTCCGGCGGTGCCTTCGGTGATGCCGAGATCCTGCGCCAGCGGCGTCAGCAGGCTGGCCGGCAGGAATTCCGCCGTCACAAGGCCGAACACGCCGAGCGACAACGACAGAACGGCGCCCCACAGGGGTTCCGCGCGCTCCTCGGCCTTCGCTTTCTGGATCGGAATGCCGTCCAGCGTTGCGGTTGCGATATCGTTCATTTGGGAGGCTCTCCGATTGCAGTGCGGTGCAACATGGGGGTGACGATTTGGCGTTTCCATGCTAGAAACGCCAGTATGAATGATCGTTCGTCCAAACTTGCCGCCGACCCGCTGACCGATATCCTCAGGGGTTTGCGCCTCGAAGGCGTCGAGTATGGCCGCTGGGAGCTGAAGGAGCCGTGGAACATCGAATTCCCGGCCCAGGCAACGGCACGCTTCTACTTCGTCGGACAGAAGGCGTGCTGGCTGCGCCAGCCCTCGGGCGAATGGGTCGAGCTTCGCTGCGGCGACGCCGTGCTCCTGCCGCGCGGCGTGGCCCATGTGATCGCCAGCGAGCCAGGCGCAAAATCGTCGCCGATCAATGGCTACGAGATCAAGCAGATCTGCGAGAAGGTCTTCTGTCTTTCGACCGAGGGCTGCCGGCCGGGCACGCTGCTGTTCTGCGGCAGCATGTATTTCAACCTCGACGGCCTGCACCCGCTGCTCGGCATGATGCCTGACGTCATGCGCACGACCGAACTCGAGGCGCATGACCCCGGTATCACTCACATGCTCGAAACCATGGCCCGCGAGGTCAAGCTCGAGCGCGTCGGTTCCGCCGGCATCGTCGCCCGGCTCGCCGACGTGCTCGCCGCCATCATCATTCGTTCATGGGTCGAGCGCGGCTGCGGCGATTCCAGCGGCTGGATCGCCGCGGTCAGGGATCCCAAGATCGGCAAGGTGCTGGCCGCGATCCATCTCGAACCGAGCCACAACTGGACGGTCGAGGCGCTGGCTCGGATGATGGGCGCATCGCGCTCCGGCTTCGCCGACCGCTTCGCGGCGATCGTCGGCGAAACGCCGGCGCGCTACGTCACTCAGGTCAGGATGCACCAGGCGCGGCAGTGGCTGGTCCGCGACCGCCTGCGCATCTCAGTCGTGGCGTCACGGCTGGGCTACGATTCGGAAGCTGCCTTCAGCCGCGCCTTCAAGCGCGTTATCGGCCATCCGCCCGGCCACTTCAGGACTGCGGATCAGCAAACCGCGGCCTGAGGCTCACTGCACCAGAAGCAGCGCGCCATTTTCGACCTGGTACTTCTTGAGTCGCGACAGGAAGCTCATTCCGATCAGCGTGCCGCCGAGGGCCTTGTCCTCGAGCACCACCACCGGCACGTCGTCGACGCTGATCCGGCCGATCTGCAGCCTGTCGATGCGCGAAAGCGCTGCGCGCGCAGCACCATTTGCCGTGTTGACCTGCTGGGTGAAATCCCCCGGCGCGACTTTCACCCCGGCCTTGCGCGCGGTCGAAACGTTGATCGCCACCAGCGTCGCCCCGGTGTCGACCATTGCGTCGACCGAGCGACCGTTGATCTTGAAGCTTGCCGTGAAATGGCCGCGCATGTCGGCGTCGATCTTGACGCTGCGTCCGGCGGTGGAGGCAGTCGCAGCACTGGCTTCGACGGGCTTGGGCGCCGGCGTAATGGTGCCCGTCGCCATCTCGGTCAAAGCCTTGAACTTCTCACCGTCCTTGTCCCACAGCATGGGCACCGACGCGGATGCGCCGGCACAGACACCGAATATGATGAGCTTGCGCAGCATGTGACGCCCTGATTTGAGGCGTCACGATAGTCCGGACAAGGTGATCGTGGCTTTAACGCAGCCATCCCGATGTCAAAGGCGGTAAACCGTGGGTTAAGGCCTATTTGGTGCCGTACATACGGTCGCCGGCGTCGCCGAGGCCGGGGATGATGTAGCCCCGCTCGTTGAGCTCGCGGTCGATCGAGGCGGTGAACACCGGAACATCCGGGTGCGCCTTGGTGAAGCGCTCGATGCCTTCGGGCGAGGCCAGGAGGCACAGGAAGCGCAGGTTGGTGGCGCCGCGGCCCTTCAGCTTGTCGATCGCCGCGATCGCTGAATTGGCGGTGGCCAGCATCGGGTCGACGACGATCACCAGGCGGTCGCCGAGGTCGCTTGGCGCCTTAAAGAAATACTCCACCGCCTCCAGCGTCTCGTGGTCGCGATAAAGCCCGACATGGGCGACGCGGGCTGCCGGCACCAGGTCGAGCAGGCCTTCGAGCAGGCCATTGCCGGCGCGCAGCACCGAGGCGAACACCAGCTTCTTGCCTTCGAGCGTCGGCGCCTCCATCGTCTCGATCGGCGTTTCGATCATCTTGGTGGTCAGTTCGAGGTCGCGCGTCACCTCGTAGCCGAGCAGCAGGGAGATCTCGCGCAGCAGCCGCCGGAAGCCGGCCGTCGAGGTTTCCTTGTCGCGCATGATGGTCAGCTTGTGCTGCACAAGCGGATGGTCGACGACGGTCACGGTCATGGCTTACGCTCCTGAAACTCGGATAATTCAGGCCATTCTATCGGCTGGCGCGCCGCCGACCAATGTCGCGCCAGCCTTGAACCACAGTTTTGTCGGCCAAATTCAGCGTTTATGGCCGTCGAGACGGGCAAGAAGTGCTGCTTTGGTCTTCCTGTCGACGAAAGCGGCCTCGATCGCCGTGCGGGTCGTCGCCATCAGCGCCTTGTCGTCCATGCCGAAATGCTCAGTGGCAATGTCATATTCGCGCTTCAGGCTGGTCCAGAAATAGGGCGGATCGTCGGAGCTCAGCGTCACCTTGCAACCAGCCGCCCGGAACTTGGGGAAGGGGTGGTCGGCAAAGCTGTCGAACACCTTGAGCGCGATGTTCGACCCCGGGCAGACTTCCAGCACGATGCCTTCGTCGGCGATGCGTTTGACCAGATCGGGGTTTTCGATTGCACGTACGCCATGGCCGATGCGCGATGGCTTGATGTGGTCGAGCGCCTGCGCCACGCTCTCCCAGCCCAGCAGTTCGCCGGCATGGATGGTGATGCCGAGGCCGGCCTCGCGGGCGATCTCGAAGGCGCGCACATAATCCTCGAACTCGCCCATACGCTCGTCGCCGGCGACGCCGAAGCCGGTCACCAGTGGATGGTTGCACCTGGCGGCAAAGCGTGCCGCCGCCTCGATCGATTCGACACCGACATGGCGCACGCCGGTGACGATCATCCGGCCCTCGATGCCTGTCTTGGCCTTGGCCCGCAGCATGCCTTCGCCGAGCGCGTCGGTATAGGCCTTGGGCGACAGCCCGGCTTTGATGGCATGGTCGGGCGACGTGAACACTTCCGAATAGATCGCGCCGTCACGGGCGAGGCTGGTCAGGTAGTGTTCTGAAAGCCGGGCGTAGTCCTCTTCGGTGCGGAAAAGGTCGGCGGCGAAGTCGTAGGCCGCAAGGAACGAGGTGAAGTCGTTCCAGACGAAGGAGCCGTTCTGGATGAAGGGTGAGACGTCCTTGCCGTATTTCTGCGCCTGGCGGACGACGAGTTCGGGTGCCGCCGCACCTTCTATGTGGCAGTGCAGCTCGGCTTTCAAAGGCATTCCTTGTTCCTTGTGTTGTCGGCGCGGGCGCGGCCTAAAACCGCGCCTCAAACAATAGCGCCCGCTGGTGTGATCGGCTATGGTCCCGCCGGATTTGATTGGACAACAAAATGTCAGAACAACGGACGACGGCTGTCGGCGGCATGGAAACCTCCTACGGTTTCCGCAATGTCGGAGCTGGCGACAAGCAGGGCCTGGTCAACGAGGTCTTCCACAAGGTCGCCGACCGCTATGACGTGATGAACGACCTGATGTCGGGCGGCCTGCACCGTATCTGGAAAGACGCCATGGTTGCCTGGCTCAACCCGCCCAGGCGTCCGGGTTGGAAGGTGCTCGACGTTGCCGGCGGCACCGGTGACATCGCCTTCCGCATCGTCGACGCCTCGCATGGCAACGCGCATGCCACCGTGCTCGACATCAACGGCTCGATGCTTGGCGTCGGCCGCGAGCGCGCCGAAAAGCGCGGCCTCGCCGACAAGACGGATTTCGTCGAGGCAAACGCCGAGGAACTGCCCTTCGCCGACGAGACCTTCGACGCCTACACCATCGCTTTCGGCATCCGCAACGTGCCGCGCATCGATGTGGCGCTGTCGGAAGCCTGGCGCGTGCTGAAGCCGGGCGGGCGCCTTTTGGTCCTCGAATTCTCCGAGGTCGAGATGCCCTTGCTCGACAAGATCTACGAAGCCTGGTCGTTCAATGCCATTCCGCGCATCGGCCAGGCCGTGACAGGCGACGGCGAACCCTACGCCTATCTCGTCGAATCGATCCGCAAATTCCCCAACCAGCAGAACTTTGCCGCAATGATCACCCGCGCCGGCTTCGACCGCGTCACCTTCCGCAACTACACCGGCGGCATCGCAGCGCTGCACTCGGGCTGGAAGCTTTGACGGACGGCGCGCGATGAGCAGTCTCGGAGCGTCGTTCCGGCTCGCGCGTGCGGGCTGGGTGCTTGTGCGTGAAGGCGTGGTCGCGGCGCTGCCCGGCGACCAGCTCGAGGGCCTGCCGAAGATCGGCTGGCAGGTGGCGCGCCTGCTGACCCGGCGACGCGCCCGCAAGAGCGTGCGCAGCGATCGCCTTGCCAAGGCGGTCGCCCGCCTTGGTCCGTCCTACGTCAAGCTCGGCCAGTTCCTGGCGACCCGTCCTGACGTCGTCGGCGACGACATCGCGCTCGACCTGGCGTTGCTCCAGGACAGCATGGCGACCTTCCCGATGTCGGAAGCCGTCGAGGCGATCGAAGGTTCGCTCGGCCGCAAGGTCTCCGATCTCTATCTCAGCATCGGCGCGCCGATTGCCGCCGCGTCCATCGCCCAGGTCCACCCGGCCGAAGTTGCGACGCCGGAAGGCCCGCGCAAGGTCGCCGTCAAGGTCATCCGCCCCGGCGTGCGCCGCCGCTTCTTCCAGGATCTCGAAAGCTACTTCCTGGCAGCCCGGCTGCAGGAGCGTTTCGTTCCGTCGAGCCGCCGCCTGCGTCCGGTCGAGATCACCGAGACGATGGCCCAGACAACCAAGATCGAGATGGACTTCCGCCTTGAGGCGGCGGCCTATTCCGAACTTGGCGAAAACACCAGGGATGATCCCGGCTTCCGCGTGCCGTCTGTCGACTGGGAGCGCACCGGCCGCGACGTGCTCACCATGGAGTGGATCGACGGCGTCAAGCTCAACGACATCGAAGGGCTGCGCGCCGCAGGCTTCGACCTCAAGGCGATCGCCGCGACGCTGGTACAGTCGTTCCTGCGGCATACGCTGCGCGACGGCTTCTTCCATGCCGACATGCACCCCGGCAACATGTTCGTCGACGCCAATGGCGACATCGTTGCCGTCGATCTCGGCATCTCCGGCCGTCTCGGCAAGAAGGAGCAGCGCTTCCTTGCCGAGATCCTCTACGGCTTCATTACCCGCAACTACATGCGTGTCGCCGAAGTGCATTTCGAGGCCGGCTATGTGCCGCGCCACCACAATGTCGCGGCCTTCGCCCAGGCGATCCGCGCCATCGGCGAGCCGATCCACGGCCAGCCGGCCGAAACCATCTCGATGGCCAAGCTCTTGACCCTTTTGTTCGAGGTCACCGAGCTGTTCGATATGGAGACGCGGCCCGAACTGGTGCTGCTGCAGAAGACCATGGTCGTCGTCGAGGGTGTTGCCCGCACGTTGGACCCGGCCTTCAACATGTGGAAGACGGCCGAACCCGTGGTCGGCAACTGGATCGCTGGAAATCTCGGCCCGCGCGGCCTGATGATCGATGCCCGTGACGGTCTTGGCGCGCTTCTGTCGCTGGCCCGCCAAGCCCCCGACCTCTCCGCCCGCGCCGAAAGGCTGTCGCGCGAGATCGACGCCATGGCCGAAAACGGCCTGCGCTTCGATGCCGCGACGGCGCGCGCCATCGGCAAGGCCGAAGCGCGCCACACCCGCTCCGGTCGCATTGCGCTGTGGGTCATTGCGCTCACGCTCGTCTACATCGCCTGGCAACTGCTCTGATCGGACAATGCCGGCATTGCTGGCAGTGCCGTCATTGAATGCGCCCCCCGTCGGCGCTACTTTTGCGTCAGACGCGCATCGCCGCTTCGGGAAGGGTTCGAGCCATGCGGTCAATCTCAACTTCGGCGACTGCTGTACTCAGCTGCTCGCCAAAACCCGGAACGTGCCGCCGCTTTTCAAGGGCGATGATTTCATCCATACCGACATCGTGCCGGCGCTGAAGCCGGCTTGAGGGCCAAGCATGTTCCTTTCCGGCAAGCGCATCCTGCTTATCATCGGCGGCGGCATCGCGGCCTACAAGTCGCTCGACCTGATCCGTCGGTTGCGCGAGCGCGGCGCATCCGTCCGGGCGGTCATGACCTCTGCCGCCCAGGAGTTCATCACGCCTCTGTCGGTTGGCGCACTCACCGCCGACCACGTCTTCACCGATCTCTTCGACCGCCAGGACGAGCAGGATGTCGGCCACATCAGGCTGGCGCGCGAGGCCGACCTGATCGTCGTTGCCCCGGCCACCGCCGACCTGATGGCCAAGCTCGCCAACGGCCATGCCTCCGACCTCGCCTCTGCCGTGCTGCTCGCCGCCGACAAGAAGGTGCTGTTTGCGCCGGCCATGAACCCGCGCATGTGGTCGAATCCGGCGACGCGCCGCAACCGCGCCACGCTGGAAAAGGACGGCATCCATTTCATCGGCCCGATGAAAGGCGAGATGGCCGAAAGCAACGAGGCAGGCGAGGGCCGCATGGCCGAGCCTTTGCAGATCGTCGGAGCGGTCGAGGAACTGCTCGACATCAGGCCGAAGCCGCTGTCGGGCCGCAAGATCATCATCACCTCAGGCCCGACGCACGAGCCCATCGATCCCGTGCGCTACATCGCCAACCGCTCGTCGGGCAAGCAGGGTCATGCGCTCGCCGCCTCGCTCGCCCGGCTCGGCGCCGATGTGCGCCTCGTCTCCGGCCCGGTGACCATTCCAGATCCTGCCGGTGTGAAGACGGTGCATGTCGAAAGCGCGCGCGAGATGCGCGATGCGGTCGAACAACTGCTACCGGCCGATGCCGCCATCTTTGTCGCCGCCGTCGCCGACTGGCGCACAGCCGCCTCTGCCGATGAGAAGATCAAGAAGGTGGCGGGCGAGGGGCCGCCGGCGCTGCAGATGGTCGAGAACCCCGACATTCTCGCCGGCGTCGGCCACCACGCCAAGCGTCCCTATCTGGTCATAGGTTTCGCTGCCGAGACCCAGGACGTTCTCAAAAATGCTCAGGCCAAGCTGGCCAGGAAGGGCGCCGACTTCATCGTCGCCAACGATGTCAGCCACGAAGGTGGCGTCATGGGTGGCGACCGCAACCGGGTGAAGATCGTGAGCAAGGCGGGCGTCGACGAATGGCCTGATTTGCCAAAGGAAGAGGTCGCCGAGCGGCTCGCCCAACTGATCGCCGAAAGGCTCGGGACAGTCACGGTCTGAGCCCCGGCGATCTTTTCGCTGCCGGGTCTGCGCCGGCGGCAACAGAGTGTTCACCGGATGGATGCTTGGCCACCCCGCACGCGCATGCGAGGTGAGGGCCGACCACCATCCGGAGTTCTCCAAGACATGAAGCTTTTCTACATGCCCGGCGCCTGTTCGCTGGCCCCGCACATCGTCGCCAACGAAGTCGGCATCGACCTCGAACTCGTCAAGGTTGACGGCAAGACCAAGACCACTGAAACCCAGCAGGACTTCCTTGCCACCAATCCCAACGGCTATGTGCCGGCGCTGGTGCTCGGCGATGGCGAGCTGATGACCGAATCCTCCGTCCTGGTGCAGTACCTCGCTGACCAGAAGCCCGAGAGCGGCCTGATGCCCAAGGCCGGCGACATGGCGCGCTACCGTGTTCAGCAGTGGCTGGCCTTCGTCGCCACCGAACTGCACAAGGTCTTCGGCGCCTTCTTCAAGCCCAACACGCCCGAGGCCACCAAGGAGATCAACCGCGAGCTGCTCGCCAGGCGCCTGGCCTATGTCGACGGCAAGCTCGACGGCCGCGCCTATCTGATGGGCGATGCCTTCACTGCGGCTGACGCCTATCTCTGGACGATCCTCGGCTGGGCCAAGCATGTCGGCATCGATCTGTCTTCCTTTGCCAACATCCAGCGCTATCTCGGCACCGTGGCTGCCCGCCCGGCCGTGCAGAAGGCCCTGCGCGCCGAAGGCCTGGCCTGATCTCCGGCTCCAGCAACTGCCGCCGCTGTTGAACCGGCAATTGCAGACTTGATTATTGACGGCCTCGAGGCTCACGCCTTGGGGTCGTTTTCTTTATGGCATTCCTATTTCTTTGTCCGCCCCGCTCTCTCGAACCTTAATGTGGTTCGGAGCCATATTCCTTTGCGAAATCCAGACCCGGCCAACGTCGTCAGCATGCCTGACGCCGTCGTTTGGCGCGTGGGGATGGTCCTTACGCCCTCGGCTTAAGGTTTCAACGGAACAGGAGTTTTCGAAGATGGACATCTTCGTTCTCGCCATAGGCGTGGTCTTCTTCGCCTTGTGCTTCGCCTACGTCAAAGCCTGCGACATCCTCTGAAGGAACGCCAAATGTTGCTCGAATACATCCTCGGCGGCGCAGTGACCGTGTTCCTGCTTGCCTATCTGACCTACGCGCTCATCCGCCCCGAACGGTTCTGACCGCTCAGCGCTCGCACGGAAAGCTTCTCAAATGACCATCAATGGCTGGATACAGATCGCCGCATTCTGCGCGGTCATCATTCTGCTCGTCAAGCCGCTCGGCGGCTACATGACCCGCGTCTTTACTGGCGAGCGCACGTTTTTGTCGCCGCTGCTCGGCCCGGTTGAGCGCGTGCTCTACCGGCTTGCCGGCACCAGCGAGCGCGAGGACCAGCACTGGACTGGCTATGCCGCCGCCATGCTGTCTTTCAACATCGCCGGCTTCCTGCTGCTTTATGCGATGCAGAGGTTCCAGGGCGCGCTGCCCTTCAACCCGGCAGCCATGGGTGCTGTGCCGCCCGAGCTCGCCTTCAACACTGCCGTCAGCTTCATGACCAACACCAACTGGCAGAACTACGGCGGCGAAAGCACGATGTCCTATCTCGTGCAAATGGCCGGCCTGACGGTGCAGAACTTCGTCTCGGCCGCCACCGGCATCGCCATCGGTATGGCGCTGATCCGCGGTTTCGCCCGCGCCTCGGGCAAGTCGATCGGCAACTTCTGGGTCGATCTGACGCGCACCACGCTCTACGTGCTTTTGCCGCTCTGCATCGTGCTCACGCTCGCTTATGTCTGGCTCGGCGTGCCGCAGACGGTCGGTTCCTACATCGCTGCCACCACCGTCGAGGGAGCTCAGCAGACCATCGCTGTGGGACCAGTCGCCTCGCAGCTCGCCATCAAGATGCTCGGCACCAATGGCGGCGGCTTCTTCAACGCCAACTCCGCACATCCGTTCGAAAACCCTAACGCCATCTCCAACTTTATCCAGATGGTCTCGATCTTCGCGCTGGGTGCTGCACTCACCAACGTTTTCGGACGCATGGTCGGCAACCAGCGCCAGGGCTGGGCGATCTTCGCCACCATGGGCATCCTGTTTGTCGCCGGCGTCGCCATCACCTACTGGGCCGAGGCTGCCGGCAACCCGCTGGTGCACGCGCTGGGCATCGACGGCGGCAACATGGAAGGCAAGGAAGCCCGCTTCGGCATCGTCCTGTCGTCGCTCTTCGCCGTCATCACTACGGCTGCCTCCTGCGGTGCGGTCAACGCCATGCACGGCTCGTTCACAGCCCTCGGCGGCATGATCCCGCTGATCAACATGGAACTCGGCGAGGTCATCGTCGGCGGCGTCGGCGCCGGCTTCTACGGTATCCTGATGTTCGTCGTCATTGCCATCTTCGTCGCCGGCCTGATGGTCGGCCGCACGCCGGAATATCTCGGCAAGAAGATCGAGGCCAAGGAAATCAAGATGGCCGTGCTTGCCATCCTGTGCCTGCCGCTCGCCATGCTCGGCTTCACGGCCATCGCCGTGCTGTTGCCGAGTGCCGTGGCTTCAGTCGGCACGCCGGGTCCGCACGGCTTCTCAGAGATCCTCTACGCCTACACCTCGGGCGCGGCCAACAACGGCTCGGCCTTCGGCGGTCTCACCGGCAACACGCCCTGGTACAACATAACAATTGGTCTCGCCATGCTGATGGGCCGCTTCCTGGTCATCATACCGGCACTCGCCATCGCCGGTTCGCTGGTCACCAAGAAGACCGTACCCGCTTCCGCTGGCACCTTCCCCACCGACAGCCCGCTGTTCGTCGGCCTGCTTGCCGGCGTCATTCTGATTGTCGGCGGCCTGACCTTCTTCCCGGCGCTCGCCGTCGGCCCGATCGTCGAGCACCTCGCCATGATCGTCGGCCAGACGTTCTGATGCAGCGCCGCAAAACCAAACGACTGGAGTCTCTCACATGAGTGCCCACAAATCTGCGAGCCTGCTCGACGCTCGCATCATCCTTCCCGCCATAGGCGACGCGTTCAGGAAGCTCGACCCACGCAGCCTGGCCAAGAACCCTGTCATGTTCGTCGTCGCCGTCGTCACGGCGCTGACATCAGTGCTGTTCATCAAGGACCTGGTCACGGGTGCGGGCGGGCTCGGCTTCTCGTTCCAGATCATCCTGTGGCTCTGGTTCACCGTGCTGTTCGCCAACTTCGCCGAGGCTGTCGCCGAAGGCCGCGGCAAGGCCCAGGCAGACTCGCTGCGCAAGGCGCGCACCGAAACCCAGGCAAAGCTGCTCGACGGCGAAAGCCGCACCGTCTGGAAGATGGTGCCCGGCACCAGCCTCAAGGTCGGCCAGGTCGTCCTGGTCGAGGCCGGCGACATCATTCCCTCCGACGGCGAGGTCATCGAGGGCGTCGCTTCGGTCAACGAGGCCGCCATCACAGGCGAATCTGCGCCCGTCATCCGCGAATCCGGCGGCGACCGCTCGGCCGTGACAGGCGGCACCCAGGTGCTGTCGGACTGGATCCGCGTGCGTATCACGGCGGCCGCCGGCTCGACCTTCCTCGACCGCATGATCTCGCTGGTCGAGGGCGCCGAGCGCCAGAAGACGCCGAACGAAATTGCGCTTAACATCCTGCTTGCCGGCATGACGCTGATCTTCGTGCTCGCCGTCGCCACCATCCCGAGCTTCGCTACCTATGCCGGCGGCTACATTCCGGTCATCGTGCTTGTCGCGCTGTTCGTGACGCTGATCCCGACCACCATCGGCGCGTTGCTGTCGGCCATCGGCATTGCCGGCATGGACCGTCTAGTGCGCTTCAACGTGCTCGCCATGTCGGGCCGCGCCGTCGAGGCCGCCGGCGACGTTGACACGCTTTTGCTCGACAAGACCGGCACCATCACCCTCGGCAACCGCCAGGCCACAGAGTTCCGTCCGGTCAAGGGTGTAACCGAGCAGGAGCTCGCCGACGCGGCCCAGCTTGCCTCGCTCGCCGACGAAACGCCGGAAGGCCGCTCGATCGTCGTGCTCGCCAAGGAACGCTATGGCATCCGTGCCCGCGACATGGGATCGCTGCATGCCCATTTCGTGCCCTTCACTGCTCAGAGCCGGATGAGCGGCGTCGATTTCGACGGCTCTTCCATCCGCAAAGGCGCCGTCGACTCGGTGCTCAACCATGTCAAGTCGGGCGCCGCCTCGGCCTCGGGCGCACGGGTCGATGCCGAAGCGGTGCGTGGCATCCAGGCCATCTCCGACGAAATCGGCAAGCTCGGTGGCACCCCGCTCGCGGTTGTCCGCGATGCCCGCCTGCTCGGCGTCATCTACCTCAAGGATATCGTCAAGGGCGGCATCAAGGAACGCTTCACCGAGCTGCGCCGGATGGGCATCCGCACCGTCATGATAACAGGCGACAACCCGATGACGGCCGCCGCCATCGCTGCCGAAGCCGGCGTCGACGACTTCCTCGCCCAGGCGACACCTGAGAACAAGCTCAGCCTGATCCGCGAGGAACAGGCCAAGGGCAAGCTGGTGGCCATGTGCGGCGACGGCACCAACGACGCCCCGGCCCTCGCCCAGGCCGACGTCGGCGTGGCGATGAACACCGGCACGGTCGCCGCCCGCGAGGCCGGCAACATGGTCGACCTCGACAGCGATCCGACCAAACTCATCGAGATCGTCGAGATCGGCAAGCAGCTGCTGATGACCCGCGGCGCGCTGACGACCTTTTCCATCGCCAACGACATCGCCAAATACTTCGCCATCATCCCGGCGATGTTCCTGGCCTTCTATCCCCAGCTCGGCGCGCTCAACATCATGGGCTTGTCGACACCGCAGAGCGCCATCCTGTCGGCGATCATCTTCAACGCCCTGATCATCGTCGCGCTGATTCCGCTGTCGCTGAAGGGCGTCAAATACCGGCCGATCGGCGCCGGCGCACTGCTCCGCCGCAACCTGCTCGTCTACGGCCTCGGCGGCATCATCGTGCCCTTCATCGGCATCAAGGCCATCGACATGGCAATCAACGCCATCGGCCTCGTGTAAAGGACATCCATCATGTTGAAGCAACTCAGACCTGCGCTCGTCATGATCGTCGCGCTCACCGTCATCACCGGCCTTGCCTATCCGCTTGGCATGACCGGCATCGCCCAGGTGCTGTTCCCCAGACAGGCCAATGGCAGCCTGATCGAGAAGGACGGCAAGATCATCGGCTCCGAGCTGATCGGCCAGGCTTTCGCCGGCGAGCAGTACTTCCATGGTCGCCCCTCTGCCGCCGGCGACGGCTACAATGCCGCCGCTTCCTCGGGCTCCAACCTCGGCCCGACAAGCGCCAAGCTCATCGACCGCATCAAGGCCGAGGCGGAGGCGCTGAAGCAGAGCGATCCTGGCGCACCAGTGCCGGTGGAACTGGTCACCGCCTCTGGCAGCGGTCTTGATCCGCACCTGTCGCCTGAAGCCGCCTATTTCCAGGTGGCACGTGTGGCCAAGGCCCGAGGTGCCGATGAGGCGGTCATCCGCAAGCTCGTCGACGGCCATGTCGAAGCCCGAGCGCTCGGCTTCATGGGCGAACCGGTTGTGAACGTCCTCAAGCTCAATTTGGCGCTCGACGCAGCGGTTGCGCCCTGACAAGGTTGTGCCGGAGTTCCAGCAGAACTCCGGCACGCCAGACTGCAAAAAGACAGATGCCAGACGATATCAGGGACAAGGAATCCAGGCCTTCGCCGGACGCGCTGCTTGAGACGGCCGAGCGTGAAGGACGCGGCCGTCTGAAGATCTTCCTCGGTGCCGCCCCCGGCGTTGGCAAGACTTACGAGATGCTGATGTCGGGCCGCGCCCGCCTTGCCGACGGCATTGACGTTGTCATCGGCGTCGTCGAGACCCACGGCCGCCGCGAAACCCAGGCACTGGTCGAAGGCTTCGAGGTCGTCCCGCGCAAGGCAGTCGACTACAAGGGGCGTACCCTCGAAGAGATGGACCTCGATGCCATCATCGCGCGCCGGCCGGCGCTCGCACTTGTCGATGAACTCGCCCACACCAATGCGCCCGGCAGCCGCCATCCCAAGCGTTATCTCGACGTCCAGGAGCTGTTGAGCCAGGGCATCGATGTCTACACCACGCTCAACATCCAGCATGTCGAGAGCCTCAACGACATCGTCGCCCAGATCACCCGCGTCACCGTGCGCGAGACGGTACCTGACTCCATCATCGATCGCGCTGACGATGTCGAGATCATCGATCTCACGCCCGACGACCTGATCAAGCGCCTGCACGAGGGCAAGGTCTATGTACCGTCCACGGCACGCCGCGCCATCGAGAACTATTTTTCGCCCGGCAATCTGACCGCTCTGCGCGAACTGGCACTGCGCCGCACCGCCCAGCGCGTCGACGAGCAGTTGCTGACCCACATGCAGGCCAACGCCATTGAGGGGCCGTGGGCAGCCGGCGATCGCGTGCTGGTTGCCGTTGACGAGCATCCGCGCGGCGCCTCGCTGGTTCGTTATGCGCGCCGCCAGGCCGACCGCCTGCGTTGCCCATGGGCGGCACTCCATGTCGAGACGTCGCGCTCGGCCAATCTGCCCGACGCCGACAAGGACCGGCTCGCCGCGACCATGCGCCTTGCCGAGCAGCTTGGCGGCGAGGCGATCACCATTCCCGGCCAGTCGGTGGCTGCAGACATCGTCCGCCATGCCGCCACCCACAACTTCACCCACATCGTCGTCGGCAAGCCGGCTAAGTCGCGCTGGCGCGAGTATTTCGAGGGCTCGGTTACCCACGACCTGATCCGCTATGCTGGCAACATAAGCGTTCACGTTACGTCTGGCGTCGAGCCGGACGCGGCACTTGCTTCGCAGAGCGTGAAGACGGCCACTCCACGGCGGCGCTTCGACCCATGGCCTTATCTCACGGCGGGACTGCACGTTGTCGGCGCGCTTGTCGTCGGCATTGCGCTGCGGCAATTCCTCGACGTTCGCAACATCGCACTGGTCTTCCTGATGGCCGTGCTGAGCTCGGCGGTCACGCTCGGCCTTTGGCCGGCATTGTTTGCCTCGGTGCTCAGCGCATTCGCCTATAACTTCTTCTTTTTGCCGCCGCTCTACACGCTGACCATCGCCGATCCTGAAAGCGTGGTCGCGCTGGTGTTCTTCCTCATCGTCGCGGTCATAGCCTCCAACCTGACCGGCCGTGTCCAGCGTCAGGCCGCCGCCGCCCGCGAGCGCGCCCGGATGACCGAGGACCTCTATCTCTTCTCCAAGAAGCTCGCCGGCACCGGCACGCTCGACGACGTGCTCTGGGCCACCGCCTTCCAGATTGCGTCGATGCTCAAGGTCCGCGTCGTGCTGCTGCTGCCCGAGGAGGGCACCATCGCCGTCAAGGCCGGCTATCCGCCCGACGACACGCTCGTCGACGCCGACATCGCCGCTGCCAGATGGGCCTGGGAACACAACCGTGCCGCCGGCCGCGGCGCCGACACCTTGCCCGGCGCCAAGCGCCTCTATCTGCCGCTGCGCACCGGTCGCATGGCTGTCGGCGTCGTCGGTCTCGACAACGATCGCCAGGGCCCGCTTTTGACGCCCGAACAGCAGCGCCTGTTCGATGCGCTGGCCGACCAGGCGGCGGTTGCCATCGAGCGCATCCAGCTCGTCGCCGATGTTGACCGCGCCAGGCTTGCCGTCGAGGCTGACAGGCTGCGTTCGGCGCTGCTCACCTCGATCTCGCACGACCTCAAAACCCCGCTCGCCAGTATCATGGGCGCGGCCGGTGCGCTGCGCGAGTTTGGTGTGTCTTTGCCCGAGGAGGGCAGGGCG
The DNA here is from genome assembly GCF_014843375.1 of Aminobacter sp. SR38. Lineage (NCBI taxonomy): Bacteria > Pseudomonadati > Pseudomonadota > Alphaproteobacteria > Hyphomicrobiales > Phyllobacteriaceae > Aminobacter > Aminobacter sp. SR38. The sequence continues at coordinate 2,301,224 of NZ_CP062112.1, read as the reverse complement.
GAGCTCGTCTCGACGGTGCTCGACGAATCCGAACGCCTCAACCGCTTCATCGCCAATCTGCTCGACATGACCAAGATCGAGTCGGGCGCGATGGAGCCCAATTCGGCGCTGCATTATGTCGGTGATATCGTCGGCTCCGCACTTCGCCGCGCGGCCAAGATCACCGTGCAGCACAAGACCGAACTCGACATGCCGGCCGATCTGCCGATGCTGAAGCTCGATCCGGTGCTGTTCGAGCAGGTGCTGTTCAACCTGCTCGACAATGCCGCGAAATATGCGCCCGAAGGCTCGACGATCCGCATCCGCGGCTGGGCCGACGGTGCGACGGTTGCGATTCAGCTCATGGACGAGGGGCCCGGAATTCCGCAGGCTGATCTGGAGCGCGTTTTCGATACGTTCTATCGCGTCCGCAAGGGCGACCATGTCCGCGCCGGCACCGGCCTTGGCCTGTCGATCTGTCGTGGTTTCGTCGAGGCGATGGGCGGCACAATCATAGCCTCCAACCGCGCCGACCGGCCCGGCGCGGTCTTCACCATCACCATGCCGGTGCCGGCCGAGCGACCAAATATCACCGGGCCTGCCCTGGGCGGATCAAATCTGGACGGAATTGCATGACCAACGCGTCGGTGAAGATCCTGATCGTCGATGACGAGCCGCCGATCCGCAAGCTGCTGCGGGTCGGGCTTTCGACGCAGGGCTATGCCATTTCCGAAGCACCGGCCGCCAAGCCGGCGATGCTCATGGTCAGGGCCGAGAAGCCGGATCTCATCCTGCTCGATCTCGGCCTGCCCGACATGGGCGGGCACGATCTGCTCGCTGCCTGGCGGCGCGAGGGCCTTCACGTGCCTGTGATCATCCTGTCCAGCCGCACCGACGAGGCCGGTATCGTCAAGGCGCTCGAACTGGGTGCCGACGACTACGTGACCAAGCCATTCGGCATGAACGAACTTGCCGCCCGCATCCGCAACGCCCTTCGCCATAGGCTGCAGCAGCAGGGTGAAAAGCCGGTGTTCCAGACCGGCGAGCTGTCGGTCGACCTGGTCAAGCGCATCGTCAGGCTTGGCAGCCAGGAGGTGAAGCTGTCGCCCAAGGAATACGACATCCTGCGCGTTCTGGTGCAGCACGCCGGAAAGGTGCTCACCCACCGTTTCTTGCTCGAGCATATCTGGGGCGGCTCGGCCGACGTGCAATATCTCCGCGTCTATGTCCGCCAACTCCGCCAGAAGATCGAAAAGACCCCCGACGAGCCGCAATACATCACCACAGAAACCGGCGTCGGCTACAGACTGCGCGAACCTGATTGACCGCAGACGTCGGGGCTTCGCCTCGAGGGTTGCTTGAACGCGCCCGCGTCTTGAAGCAAGAGCAGGACCTAAGCCGCCCTTGCCACGCCTCTGCGGCCGCCCAGCAGGCGGTCGATGCTGACGAGCGTGACGGTGATGATCAGGAAGGCCGCGGTCAGCAATACGATGCTGGCCGTAAGCTGCGTGAGGTTCAGCGCTTCCGGGTTGAGGAACCAATAGGCGTACCAGCCATCGGCGGCACCCCTGGCAAAGGCATAGCCGCAATAGGCCAGCGGCGGCACCACCGCCCATAGCGCATCCCGCCATTTGAGCCCGCCATGATCCCAGACGAGCCAGGTCAGGAAAAACAGTACCGGTGTTACGTCATGCAGCGCATGGTCGGCAACGGCCTGCCAGCCGGTCGGCTGCCAGATCGCCCTGAGCAACACCGAATAGACAAGCCCGCCGAACACGATCGCCGCCGCCGTCACCAGCCGTGAGCGCGCCCCGGCGAACCGCCCGCCCGGATCAAGCACCAGCGCCGTCGCCACCACCGCCGCCATCAAGTTCATGATGATCGTGAAGAAGCCGAAGAACCGCCAAACCGCAGCAAGGATCGACCCGCCGTCATTGACGGCCTGGGTAATCAGCAGCGTGAGCTGCAGGGCGAGGGCGGCCCAGGCAGCGATAGCCGTGACGAAGGCGAGGCCGCGGCGGAGGGGCAATGGAGCTTTCCTGCAAGGCTGATTTCTTCCGCCAAGCTACATCAACGCGCCATCAGCGCAATGTACCGGCAACGGTTCCGGCCATCGCAGCATCTCCCTGCCAACGAAAATCGCCCCCTCCGCTGAATGAAGGGGGCGAAACATCAAACTCAGAAAACGCCGCGATCAGACGTCCAGATTGGCCACGCTGAGGGCGTTCTCCTGAATGAAGTCGCGGCGCGGCTCGACTTCGTCGCCCATCAGGCGGGCAAACAGCGCGTCGGCATCGGTGGCGTCATTGACCTTGACCTGCAGCAGCGAGCGCACGTTCGGGTCGAGCGTCGTCTCCCACAGCTGCTCGGCGTTCATTTCGCCCAGGCCCTTGTAGCGCTGCATGGTCAGGCCCTTGCGGCCCGAGGCGAAGACGGCGGTCAGCAGCGCCAGCGGCCCTGCCAGGGTCTCCGAATTGTCCTTGCGGCGCAGCACCGGCGGCTGCGAATAAAGCTCGGTAAGGCGTGCAGCATAACGGTCAAGCGCGCGCGCGTCGGCCGAGTTGATCAGCGCCATGTCGAGGTGGATGCTTTCCTTGACGCTGCGCAGCGTGCGTTCGAAGACATAGCCGCCCGAACCGTCATTGCTGGTCGCGATTTCGCCCGTCCAGCCGCGCTCGATGTCTTCCGAGATCAGGTCGAGGCGCTGGGCGATTGTTTCGGCCATTGCCTTGGCGCGGCCGAGATCGTTGAAGATGTCGGGGTTGAGCGCGCCGGCGATCGCCGCCTGCTCGACCACCGGCCTGGAATAACGCGTATGCAGGCCGTCGATCAGCGTGCGCACGCCAAGCGCGTCGGCCACGGCCGTACGCAGATCCTGACCGGTCCGCACCTCGCCCGATGCAAGCGTCAGCGACGCCTCGTCGAGACCGACATCGACAAGGTAATCCTCAAAGGCGCTTTCGTCCTTCAGATACTGCGAGCTCTTGCCGCGCGTCACCTTGTAGAGCGGCGGCTGGGCGATATAGAGGTGGCCGCGCTCGATCAGCTCCGGCATCTGGCGGAAGAAGAACGTCAGCAAAAGCGTACGGATATGGGCGCCGTCGACGTCGGCGTCGGTCATGATGATGATCTTGTGGTAGCGCAGCTTGTCGGCGTTGAACTCGTCCTTGCCGATCGAGGTGCCGAGCGCGGTGATCAGCGTGCCGATCATGTCAGACGACAGCATACGGTCGAAGCGCGCACGCTCGACGTTCAAGATCTTGCCGCGCAGCGGCAGGATCGCCTGGTTCTGGCGCGAGCGGCCGCTCTTGGCGGAGCCGCCTGCCGAGTCACCCTCGACGATGAAGATTTCGGACTTGGCTGGATCGCGCTCCTGGCAGTCGGCCAGCTTGCCGGGCAGCGAGGTGATGTCGAGCACGCCCTTGCGGCGGGTCAGCTCCCGCGCCTTGCGCGCTGCTTCGCGCGCCGCAGCGGCCTCAACCACCTTGGCGATCAGCGTCTTGGCTTCGGTCGGGTGCTCCTCGAGCCAGGTGCCGAGTGCTTCGTTGACCAGGCTCTCCACCACCGGACGAACCTCGGAGGACACCAGCTTGTCCTTGGTCTGCGACGAAAACTTCGGATCGGGAACCTTGACCGAAAGCACCGCCGTCAGGCCCTCGCGGGTGTCGTCTGCGGTGATCGAGACCTTTTCCTTCTTCGAAATACCGGAGGTTTCGGCATAGCCGGTCACCTGGCGCGTCAGGGCACCGCGGAAGCCGGCAAGGTGTGTGCCGCCGTCGCGCTGCGGGATGTTGTTGGTGAAGGCCAGCACGTTCTCGTGGTAGCTGTCGTTCCACCACATCGCCACTTCGACCGTGATGCCGTCGCGCTCGGCACGTATGGCGATCGGTGCCGCGATCAGCGGCTTCTTGGCGCGGTCGAGATACTTCACGAATTCGATCAGGCCGCCGTCATAGAGCAGCTCCTGCACCTTCACGTCGGCATGGCGCTTGTCGGACAAGACGATGCGCACGCCCGAATTCAGGAAGGCCAGCTCGCGCAGGCGATGCTCCAGCGTGCTGTAGTCGAAATCCACCATGGTGAAGGTGTCGGACGAGGGCAGGAAGGTCACTTCCGTGCCGGTCTCGTCGCCGGCCTGTCCCACCACCTTCAGCGGCGCCACGGCATTGCCGTGGCTGAAGGTCATCTCGTGGATTTCGCCCTTGCGGCGGATTCTGAGCTTCAGCCACACCGACAATGCATTGACGACGGACACGCCGACGCCGTGCAGGCCGCCCGACACCTTGTAGGAGTTCTGGTCGAACTTACCGCCAGCATGCAGCTGCGTCATGATCACCTCGGCGGCGGAAACGCCTTCCGAAGGGTGGATATCGGTCGGAATGCCGCGGCCGTTGTCGGTCACGGTCACCGATCCATCGGGATTGAGTGAAACCGTCACCAGCGTGGCATGGCCGGCCAGCGCCTCGTCGATCGCGTTGTCGACGACCTCATAGACCATGTGGTGGAGGCCCGAGCCGTCGTCAGTGTCGCCGATATACATGCCTGGGCGCTTGCGGACGGCATCCAACCCCTTCAAAACCTTGATGGAATCTGCGCCGTACTCGGCTTCTGCGCCGGGAAGGTTCTCGGACTGGTCGCTCATGAAAAACTTTCGTCTGACTGCCGCAGGAGGACGCGGCAAAATCGGCCCCGAATCGCACGCCCGTTGGTGCCCCAGATATAGGCGTTAAGTGTGGTTTTTCCAAGTTTTACCGGGCTTTTGCGAGGGGATAACGCCATGCCGCGTGGCCTTGCGGCGCCTCGTCCTCCGGCTTGATGGTTCGGCCCATCTGCGCTGCCTGCAGCGCGTCCCGAAAACGAGTACAGGCCGTAGTTTACGTGAGCCAAATGCCGACACACTGCTACCGGAAGCCGATCGACGGCGGCATGTTGGCGATGCAGCCGTGGAAGCCGCCGATTGTTGGCAAACTGGCGAAACTATGTGATTTCTCGTCCGTTCATGTAGGCGGAGTTTGGAACAAACGCCGCGCTGGTGCATTCAGGCTCATCAATAATGTTGTCCCACTTCAGTCTGGCACGGTGGGGCCTACTTTTTGCCGGCCTACACTTTTCACAACAGATTTCAGCCGAGAAAATTCTCATCCATGCCGACCACAAGACCATTGAAGGCCGACGACAAGGTTTCCAATCCGATCGTTTCAGGTGAGCTGGCCGGGCTCATCGAGGCCTTGGACTGGACGTCTACGCCGATCGGCCCGATCGGTTCCTGGCCAGCAGTCGTGCGCATGACGATCCGCATCATGCTGGCATCGGCAATGCCGATGTGCCTGCTCATCGGCCGCAAGGGCGTGATGATCTACAACGACGCCTATCGCGACATCGCGGGCGCGAGGCATCCGGCCTGCCTCGGCACTTCAGTCTTTGACAGCTGGCCCGAGGTCGCGCAGTTCAACCGTACCGTCATCGACCGCATCTTCGAGGGTGAAACGCTGACCTACGAGGATCAGGAACTGGTGCTGTGGCGCAATGGTGCCGCCGAACGCGTCTGGCTCGAGCTCGACTACAGTCCTTTGCTCGACGACGACGGCGAGGCGGTAGGTGCATTTGCGATCCTGGCTGAAACCACCAAGCGCGTACGTGCCGAAAAGGCACTCGCCCGCAGCGAGGAGCGCCTGTCGCTGGCGCTCGAGGCGTCGGGCATCGTCGGTGCCTGGGAACTCGATCTGACCAGCCGGATCGTCACAGCCGACGCGCGTTTCGCCGAGATGTTCGGCGTCGGCCTCGCCGAAGCCGAACAGGGCATTTCGGCTGAAGGCTTCTTCAGGCGCATCCATCCCGCCGACCGGGACTTCGTCGCGCGCAAGACCGATGAGGCAATCGCCAATCGCGGCGGATTTCGGGCCGAGTATCGCCTCGTCGACGACGATGGCGGTATCCGTTGGGTGCTTGCCACCGGCAAGTTTTTCGAAACCGTCGGCGGCAATCCGCGTCTGCCGGGCGTCGTCATCGACATCACCGAGCGCAAGGCGGTCGAGGCGGCGCTGGCGGCAAGCGAAGCCGGCTTCCGCACGCTTGCCGACACCATGCCGCAGATGGTTTGGTCGACCAGGCCCGACGGTTTCCATGACTATTACAATGCGCGCTGGTACGAATTCACCGGCATGCCGCTCGGTTCGACGGATGGCGAGGCATGGGCAGGTATGTTCCATCCCGACGACCAGGACCGCGCCTGGGAGTTGTGGCGCCATTCGCTCGCCACCGGCGAGCCCTACCAGATCGAGTACCGGCTGCGTCATGCCAATGGCGAATACCGCTGGACACTGGGTCGGGCGCTGGCCATCCGCAACGAGGCCGGCGAGATCATCCGCTGGTTTGGCACCTGTACCGACATCCATGAAACCAAGCAGGTTGCCGAGGAGCGCGAGATCGTCGCGCACGAACTCAGCCACCGCATCAAGAACATCTTTTCGGTTCTCAACGGCATCATCAGCCTGTCGGCGCGGTCCCATCCTGACATCAAGCCCTTGGCCGACCAACTCAGGCAGCGCATCAGCGCGATGGGCAAGGCGCATGATTTTGTCCGGCCGCACAGCCGGGCATCGCGGCCGCAGAACAACCAGTCTTCGCTGCGCGCCCTGGTCGAGCTTCTGCTCGCTCCGCATGTCGGCGACGATTCCGGCCGCTTTACCTTCCACGGTGACGACGCCACCATCGACGACGGCGCGGCCACTCCGCTTGCGTTGCTGTTTCATGAGCTTGCCACCAATGCGGCGAAATATGGCGCCTTGGCGGAGGCCGATGGCCGCGTGGTCATCGACGCTGTTCTGAGCGGCGACAAGTATCGCATGGTCTGGAAGGAAACGGGTGGCGCGCCAGTTTCGGGTCCGCCCGCCGATGAAGGTTTCGGCAGCCGCCTGATCACACTCAGCGTCCAGGGCCAGCTTGGCGGCACGCTGCAGCGGCGCTGGAAGGCGGATGGGCTCGAAGTGGAACTGACGATGCCGGCAGCACAGCTCAGCCGTTCGGCAACGTTGCGGCGCTAGAGCAACGACAAAGGGCGCAACGGCTTCGGCCGGAGCGCCCCTGATGATGTTGAGACGTCGCGTTTTCGTCAGGCGGTTACGCCAAGTCCGTCCTCGCGGTCATTGCAATTATCCGCTCCAAACAGCTTCAGCCGCGTTGGCGGTTCGGCGGCAAGGCGGTGTCGGCGCGCCACTGCATATCGTACCGCTTCAGACAATTCTTCGTCCATCACCGGCTTGGGAAGTACGCCGATCGTGCCGGGAACGCCGTCGCCCAGTTGCGAAGGGTTGGCGGTGATGAACAGCACCGTCACGCCGAACTGTTCGGCAAGAATCTTGCCCAGTGAAGGGCCGGTAGGACCATCCCGCAAATTGAGGTCAACAAGCGCTATTTCGGCATGCCGCGCCAAGTCGAGGGCACTCGCCGAGTCCATGGCGATGCCGATCGGGTGGTGTCCTAGCTCTTCGAGCATGCTCTCAATTTCGGTGGCAACGAAGATCTCGTCTTCAACCACCATCACCTTGCAGTTCATCATGTCACTCTACACGCGTATTCCCTGTTGATTGGTTGCATGGGCCAAACGTCACCGTCAGCGATAGGTTGCATGCCAGGGGGGTGAATTTCCGCAAAGACAATGTTCGTCGCCTCAATTGTGGTCCTGAGGCAACGACGTGGTCAACCGACCCGGAGCGGCTTCAGCGCTTCGCTCCAGCGGAACAGTTCGTTGAGCATCGTCTTGGCGCTGTCGTCGATCAGCGCGTTCGACTTGAACTCGCCATCCTCGGCGAGGTGCTGGGTGAAAGCGGGGATGGCGATCGCCTCGGGGATCGGCATGATCTTCAGCGTCGTCAAAAGCATCTTTTCCGACTGCACGGCGCGCAGGCCGGCAGAGACGCCGCCATAGCTCAGGAAACCGGCCGGCTTGTAGTTCCACTCGCGCGCCAGATAGTTGACGGCGTTCACCAGCGCAGGCGCGGCGAAGAAATTGTACTCCGGCGTCACGAACACGAAGGCGTCGCCGGCCTCGATCGCCTCGGACCACTTCTTCGTATGCTCGTTCTCGTACTGACCGAGCCTTGGGTGTCTGGGCTCGTCGAAGATCGGCAGGCCGAAGGCCTCGATGTCGGTGATGACGGGTTCGAATTTGCCATGCTCGCGCGCATAGGCATCGAGCCAGCGGGCGAAAACGGGTCCGACGCGGCCGGGGCGGGTGCTGGCCACGACGATATTGAGCTGGTGTTTCAAGATTTCAGTCCTTGGCAGGTAAGGGGCGGTATCAAAAGGTGACTGGCGGGAAATAGTCGCTTGGACCCCGCCATGGCAAGAAGGCACCTCGAGGTGACCCGGTCACATCTCGGTCATCGTCCCGTTCCGCCGCATGGACGTGCCCACTCTCCATGCCTACATTCCACGGATGAGGCACATTTGATGGACACAAGACCCGAACCCTTCGTCCCGCCCGCGCCGACGCCGCGCACCACGCCGCCGTCGACGCTGGAGATGATGCGCATCGTCTATCGCAATCCGCTCGAGCTGTGGGGCGAGCCGTCCTACAACGAGCCCTGGATCTCGGTGAACGGCGTCGGCGGTCCGCTGGTCATCGCCAACGATCCCGGGCTCATCCGTCACGTGCTGGTCGACAACGCCAGAAACTACAAGATGGCGACCGTGCGCCAGATGATCCTGCGACCGATCCTGCGCGATGGTCTGCTGACCGCCGAGGGCGACGTCTGGAAGCGTTCCCGCAAGGCTATGGCCCCGGTCTTTACCCCGCGCCACATTTTCGGTTTCGCCCAGCCGATGCTCGCCCGCACCCTCGACTTCGTCAAACGTTACGAGGACGCCTCAGGCACCGTCGATGTTGCCCACGACATGACCATGCTGACCTACGAGATTCTGGCCGAGACGCTGTTTTCGGGCGAGATCGCGGGCGAGGCCGGCAGCTTCGCCCACGAGATCGACCGGCTGTTCGAGACCATGGGTCGCGTCGACCCGCTCGACCTGTTGCGCGCGCCCGAATGGCTGCCGCGCCTCACCCGCATCCGCGGGCGCAAGACTATGGCCTATTTCCGCAAGATCGTCACCGACACGGTGGCAATGCGCAGCCACAAGCTGGTGCGTGACACAGCCGGCGCGCCCGAGGATTTCCTGACCCTGCTCTTGCGTGCCGAAGGCCCCGATGGCCTGTCGCGCCAGGAGATCGAAGACAACATCATCACCTTCATCGGCGCCGGCCACGAGACCACGGCCCGCGCGCTCGGTTGGACCATCTACTGCCTCGCCGAGGCGACTTGGGAGCGCGACCGCATCGAGCAGGAAATCGACGCAGTGCTGGCGCGCGAGCCCGATCCTGTCAGATGGCTCGACGCCATGCCGCTCACCCGCGCCGCTTTCGAAGAGGCCTTGCGCCTCTACCCGCCGGCGCCGTCGATCAACCGCGAGCCGATCGCCGAGGACGAATACAAGGGCTTCAAGATCCCGCGCAAGGCGCAGGTGCTGGTCATGCCCTGGACGGTCCACCGCCACCGCAAGCTCTGGGACAAGCCGGACGCGTTTCTGCCTGAGCGTTTCCATCCCGAAAACCGCGACAGGATCGACCGCTACCAGTATTTGCCCTTCGGCGCCGGTCCGCGTGTCTGCATCGGTATGAGTTTCGCCATGCAAGAAGCCATCATCGCGCTCGCCATCCTGCTCTCCCGCTTCCGCTTCGACACCGTCGCCGAAACAAAGCCATGGCCGGTGCAGAAGCTGACCACCCAGCCGCAAGGCGGCCTGCCGATGCGGGTGACGCGGCGGTGACAGCATCTTTCTCCCCGTTTGAGGAGGGGCGAAGCGACGATCGGCAGAGCCATGTCAGTGTCGCTCGACGCCGCCTTCCCACCAAGAGAGGACGGGGAATCGGGCAGCATCACAGGGAGGCTGACATGAGCGACCGCGCCGTCCTCGTCCGCATATCAGGCCGCGTCCAGGGCGTCAGTTTCCGCATCTGGACGCAGCGCGAGGCCCGTCGCCTCGGCCTGAACGGCTGGGTCCGCAATGAGCGAGACGGCTCCGTCAGCGCCTTGATCTCAGGTCCTGAAGAGGCAGTAACCTCGATGCTGGATGCGTTTTGGCAAGGGCCGCCCGGCTGTGAAGTCCGCAGCGTGGTTCAGGAAACGGCCAGTCCTGCCGACGCTTCCGCCGGCTTCAACATCACCGCTTGACCAACGCAACCTTGCCGACTGGCGCTTCCTCTCCCCCTGTCGAGGGGGAAAGTGGTACGCATAGCGGGTGGTGCTTAGGGGCGGCTGTTCAGCGTACTGCTCGCCAACATCACGCCTTCACGAAAGGCTCGACAGTGCCCTTGAGCTTGATGGTGATCGGCTCGCCGAAGCGGTCCTTGGACTTGCCGGCCGGCACACGGATCCAGCCTTCGCTGACGCAATACTCGCTGACGTCCTGGCGCTCTTTGCCGTTGAACATGATGCCGACGCCAGCCTCCAGCGCCTCTGCGTTGAAAAAAGGACTGCGCGGGTCGTTGCTCAGGCGGTCGGGCAGGGACATTGCCATCTCCAGTAACTAGGGCGCCCCCTGGGCGCGAACCTCGATTGCCCGCATCGCGAGCTTTGCGAGGCCTGTTAAGGGCAATGGCGGCAGGCGTAAAGAGCCAACGGCTGCTCGAAGCTCAGTTCCGCCCCTGGAAGGCGTTCTCGACATGCACCGGCCAACGACGCGGCAGCACCGCCACCATGTCGAAACGCACCGAAAGCTTGCCATAGTCGGGCTGTCGCGCGAGCCACAAATCGGCAGCGCCCTCGATGCGCCGTTCTGACCCATAGGCGACGGCCTCCATCGCCTCGACCAGCGTTCTACGCGCCTTCACCTCGACGATCAGCACCAGGTCGCCGCGCCGCGCGATCAAGTCGATCTCGCCGAGCTTGGTCTTGTAGCGGCGAGCGACGATCCGATAGCCCTTGAGCATCAGCGCAAGCGCGGCCAGCCATTCGCCGCGATGGCCGCGGCCCAGTGCCTTCTGCCGGGTGCGCCGGTCAGTCACCGGATCCTTCCCGGAGCTCCAGCAATCGGCGATAAAGCGCCGGTTTCTGCTGGCCGGTCATGCGCGCGGCTTCCGCTGCCGCCTTCGACGCCGGCATCTCCTTGGCCAGCGACAGCAGGAGCTTGTCGACGTCGTCGGCCGTCTCGGTCCGTTCCGCGGGCGGCGCAACACAGATGACGATCTCGCCCTTCGGCGTGTCGGCCGCAGCATAGTGCGCGGCGAGTTCGGCCAGCGTGCCGGTGCGGATTTCCTCGAAGGCCTTGGTCAGTTCGCGCCCGATCGCTGCCTGGCGCGCGCCCAACACATCGGCCATGGCTTCAAGGGTGTCGGCCACCCGTCGTGGCGATTCAAAAAAGATCAGCGTGCCGGGCACGGTCCTTACCTCTTCGAGCCGCGTCCGCTTCTGGCCGTCCTTGACCGGAAGGAAGCCGGCAAAGAAGAACGCATCCGAAGGTAGTCCCGAGGCGGTCAGTGCCGCCAGCACAGCCGAGGCGCCGGGGATCGGCACGACGCGAATGCCGCGCTCCTGTGCTTGCCCGACAAGGCGAAAACCCGGATCGGAAACCAGCGGCGTTCCCGCGTCCGATACAAGTGCTACGCTGCGACCGTTTTCCAGTGCCTCGATCAGCCGCGGCCCGGCTTCGCCGGCATTGTGCTCGTGATAGGCGGTCGGCCGCTGGCGGATGCCGTAGCGGTCGAGCAATACGCGGGTAACACGCGTGTCCTCGCAGGCGACATGGTCGGCGCCGGCCAGGGTCTCCAGCGCGCGCAGGGTGATGTCGCCGAGATTGCCGATCGGCGTCGCCACCAGATAGAGCGCAGGCGTCAGCGGCCGCGCCGCGATCTCGGTCTGTCCGATGACATAGACCCGCTTGTTTTCGTTGTTCTGCACGCCGCCTCGCTTTCACCTTCTCCTTGGCATGGTCCGGTCCGGCTTGCAAAAGGATGTGATCGATTCTGCCATGGCTTTGCCACAGTGCGGGAAGCAAATCGCCGCCGCGGATCGGAACAGAGCGATTCGTGAACAGAGGCAATCGTACCGGCCATGCCCCATCGTTTCGACGCCTTCATCTCCCGCCTCGACGCCGCCACCAAGGCGGCTCCACCCTCACGCCTTGTAGGCGACCAGCACCGCACCCGCCGCGATCAGCGCGACGCCGAGCCAGTTCGCCGTGCCAAGTCGCTCGCCAAGGAAAATGACGCCAAACACCGCGACAAGAACGACGCTTAGCTTGTCGATCGGCGCCACCTGCGCCGCGTTTCCGAGCTTCAGCGCGCGGAAGTAGCACAGCCACGACGCCCCCGTGGCCAGCCCGGAAAGCACGAAGAACAGATAGGTCTTGCTCGAAATCTCGCCGAGCGGCTGGAACTGCCCGGTGGCGGCAATGATCGCGCCGAGCACCAGAAGGATCACCACAGTCCTGATCAGCGTCGCGAAGTCGGAATTGATGTTCTCGATGCCGACCTTGGCAAATATCGCCGTCAGCGCCGCGAAAGTGGCTGAGAGAATGGCCCAGAACTGCCAGGAATCTAGGGCTGAATTCATGTTGGCTCCGTTGTTCTGATCTCTTGGCTGCTGGATCGTTGCTTGCCGATGCTGTACCGGACGCCTGAAAATTTCGAAATCGGGCTGATACCATGGCGACGCACAAGACCTATTCCATCTCCGATCTTCGCGACAGGCCGGATTTCGCTGATGACGTCGCCGACCGCATCTGGAATGCCTGGTGGCGTCAGGACGGCCACGAACGCGCCTTTATCAGGGGCCTCGTCGACGAGAATTTTGCCTCGACCGGCCTGCCGCAGGCGTTCGTCGCCCATGACGGCGACACCTTTCTCGGCACCGCTCACCTGATCGACAACGATCTCGAATCGCGGCCGCAATATTCGCCCTGGGTGGCCGCCGTCTGGGTCGACGAAACCGCCAGGAGGTCCGGCATCGGCGCGGCTCTTGTCCAGGCCGGGGCGGACGCGGCGTTCGGGCAGGGTTTCGACACCGCCTATCTCTGCGCCAGACCTGCCGTCTCCGCCTTCTACGAGCGCCTCGGCTGGCAGCGCATCGAGGAAGATGTCGAGGGGCTCAACGTTTTTTCGATGAAGCGTGGTGCCTGATCGGCCTTAGCGCAGGTGCCCCGGCACCCGCTCTTCCAGCAGCGTCACCAGTGCCGGGTCCATGAAAGCGTAGTCGTCGGGAATATCGAGGCAGACGACGCGCGCCTTCAGCGACCTGCGGAATTTCTTCTGCAGCTTGGTGCGGTGGGCCTTTTCCATCACGAAGATGATGTCGGCCCACACCACCAGTTCCGCTGTCAGCGGGTTCTCGGCATCGTGGTTTGTGCCAGCCGAGTCGACTTCTATGTCGCGCCGGGCGGCAAACACCTGCTCGGCCGTCGGGCTGCGCAACCTGTTCTGGCTGCAGACGAAGAGCACGTTCTTCATCGCAGTCCCCGCCTACCGCGCCAGGTCGGCCACGACGGCGTCCAGCACGATCATGCCCTCAGGCGTCGCGCGCAAGCGCGAATTGCCGATCGGCGCCACCAGCCCTTCGCCCTGCAGGATCGACAACCGTGCCGAAGACAGCGACTTGCCGGATAACTGCTCGTAGCGGGCGAGGTCGATGCCCTCGACCAGCCTGAGGCCCATCAGCAGGAACTCGTCGGCCTCTTCCGAGCGTGTCAGCGTCTCGCCGCCGACCACGCCATGGCCACGTTGCTCGACCAGTTCGACCCAGCGTTCCGGCAGCTTCTCGGCGATGGTGACGATGCGCGTGCCGTCCTCCAGGAAGCGGCCATGGGCACCGGGGCCGACGCCGACATATTCGCCGTAGCGCCAGTAGGTCAGATTGTGCCGGCTCTCGGCGCCCGGTTTGGCGTGGTTGGAGATTTCATAGGCCGGCAGGCCATGCGCCGCCGTTACGTCCTGGGTGATGGCGTAGAGCTCCGCCGCGTGCTCGCCGTCGGGGATCTCGAACTTGCCGGCATTGTAGAGCTGGAAGAAGCGCGTGCCTTCTTCGATTGTCAGCTGGTACAGCGACAGATGGTCGACGGCATAACCGATCGCCTGCTTCAGCTCCGCCGCCCAGGCATCCGGCTTCTGGCCGGGTCGGGCGTAGATCAGGTCGAAGGACAGGCGCGGAAAAATCTCGCGTGCCAGTCCGATCGCATGCAGCGCCTCCTCGACATTGTGCAGCCGCCCGAGGAAGCGCAAATCCTGGTCGTTCAGCGCCTGAACGCCAAGCGAGACCCGGTTGACCCCGGCCGCGCGATAGCCGCGGAAGCGCTCGGCTTCCACCGACGACGGGTTCGCCTCGATCGTGATTTCGGCACTATCTGCGATCGTCCAGTTGGCAGCGATCGCCTCCAGCACGGCGCCGACCGTCTCGGGCCGCATCAGCGACGGCGTACCGCCGCCGAGAAACACGCTCGTCACCTCGCGCGGCCCGGTGCGGGCGCGCATGTTTGCCAATTCCGTCGAAAAGGCGCGGGCAAAGCGCTCCTGGTCCACCGGCTGGTGGCGGACATGGCTGTTGAAGTCGCAATAAGGGCATTTGGCCGCGCAGAACGGCCAGTGCACATAGACGCCGAAGCCGGGGTCGCGGCTGAGCGACGCAAATGCCATCAGGCCGAACCGAGCATGGCACGGGCGAACTTCTGGAAGGCGCGGGCCCGGTGCGACAGTGCGTCGGCCTGGCCCGGCTTCCAGCCGTGCTTTTCGTCGGCGCTCATCTCGCCGAAGGTCTTGTCGAAGCCCTTGGGCAGGAATACCGGGTCGTAGCCAAAGCCTTTTTCGCCGCGCGGCGGCCAGACGAGATTGCCCTCGGCTTCGCCACGGAAATACTCGGCGTGTCCGTCCGGCCATGCCAGGCAGATGACGGCAACGAAGCGGCCGGTGCGCTGCGCGACGGCCTTGGCACCGCGCTCCTGCAGGGCGTCCTCGGTGCGCTGCATTGCCATGGCAAAGTCGCGCGTGCCATCCGGCTTTTCGGCCCAGTTGGCGGTATAGACACCGGGTGCGCCGTCGAGCGCGTCGACCACCAGCCCTGAATCGTCAGACATGGCCGGCAGGCCGGTCGCGGTCGCTGCGGCCAGCGCCTTGATGTAGGCGTTTTCCTCGAAGGTCGTGCCAGTCTCGTCGGGTTCGGGCAGGCCGTATTCCTTGGCCGACTTGGCCCCGATGCCGAACGGCGCCATCAGGTCGGCGAATTCGCGCAATTTGCCGGCATTGTGGCTGGCGATCACGATCTCATTGTCGGCAAGCTTGCGCATCAAAGGCCCCATAGTTTCGGCTCGGCGATCTCGAGCGAATTGCCACTGGGATCGCGGAAATAGATGGAACGGCCGCCATTGGGCCATTCGAAATCGGCTTCGATGGCTATACCCTCGCCTTCGAGCCGCGTCTTCCAGTCCTCGACTTCTTCGGCCGTGCCGGCAAAGCACAGATGCCCCGGGCCTGACGTACCATGCGGCGGCACCGGCAGCCTGGCATCGGGCTTCGGTGGCTGCCGCGTCGCCTCGGCGTAAAAGAGCAGAAGCACGCCCTGGCCGCAGCGGAAGAACACATGCCGCCCCGGCACCTTGGCGATCCGCTCCAGCCCCATCACCTCGCCGTAGAAGTTTTCTGCGGCATCGAGGTCGGTGACATAGAGCGCGGATTCGAGGATCGCCGAGGGCTGCATGGCGAGAGCCTCAGCCCACCGCCATCTTCTGCAGGTCGACCAGACGCGCAATGCCCTTGCGGGCGAGGCCCATCAGCTGCAGGAACTCTTCCTCCGAGAACGGCGTACCTTCGGCGGTGCCCTGGATCTCGACGATGCCGCCCTTGCCGGTCATGACGAAATTGGCGTCGGTGCCGGCCGAGGAATCCTCGAGATAGTCGAGGTCGATGACCGGCTGCCCATCATGGATACCGCAGGAGATCGCCGCGACATGGTCCTTCAGCACCTTGTCGATGCTGACCATCTGGCGCGCTTCCATCCAGCGCAGGCAATCGTACAGCGCGATCCACGCGCCGGTGATCGAGGCCGTGCGGGTGCCGCCATCGGCCTGGATGACGTCGCAGTCGACGGTGATCTGGCGCTCGCCGAGCGCCTGCATGTCTACCACGGCCCGCAGCGAGCGGCCGATCAGGCGCTGGATTTCCAGCGTGCGGCCGCCCTGCTTGCCGGAAGAGGCTTCGCGGCGCATGCGTTCGCCGGTCGAGCGCGGCAGCATGCCGTACTCGGCCGTCACCCAGCCCTTGCCGGTGTTGCGCATCCAGCCCGGCACCTTCTCTTCAAGGCTCGCCGTGCACAGCACATGGGTGTCGCCGAACTTGACCAGGCACGAGCCTTCGGCGTGCTTGGAGATGTTGCGCTCGAAGGAGATGGCGCGCATTTCGTCGAACTGGCGTTTGGAGGGGCGCATACGGCTACTTTCTATGGCGAAATCGGAAATTGTTGCCGGCTTGTAGCCCCATGGCCGGACCAGCGCAAAGGAAAACCGGTTCCGTGGCTGGAGCTGTTGTGTTCGCGGCCATGCGGTCTATATCATTTTGGACGGAGACCATGAAGCAGATGACCAAAGCGGTACCCGATCCCACGCTGCAATCGCTCGATATGCGGTCGCGTGACATCTTCCGGCGCATCGTCGATTCCTATCTCAGGGATGGCGAGCCCGTGGGCTCGCGTAACCTGTCGCGCATGCTGCCGTCGTCGCTGTCGCCGGCGACCGTCCGCAACGTGATGAGCGATCTCGAGCAGCTCGGCCTCGTCTACGCGCCGCACATCTCCGCCGGCCGCCTGCCGACGCAAAAGGGGCTCAGGTTCTTCGTCGACGCCTTCATGGAGCTTGGCGATCTGCCTGACGACGAACGCCGGACGATCGAGGCGCAGGTCAAGGCTTCGGGCGAGGGCGCCACGCTGGAGCATATGCTGACCGAGGCGAGCCAGATGCTGTCGGGCATGTCGCGCGGCGCAGGCCTCGTCCTCGCCGCCAAGAACGAGGTCGCGCTCAAGCACATCGAGTTCATCCAGCTCGAACCGACCAAGGCGCTCGCCGTGCTGGTGTCGCAGAATGGCGATGTCGAGAACCGTGTCGTCGAGCTGCCGCTCGGCGTCACCGTCTCGCAACTGCACGAAGCGTCGAACTTCCTGAATGCCCATATTCGAGGCCGTACCCTTGCCGAGGCCCGGCTGGAGATCGCCCGTATCAAGGACGAGACCAAGGCAGCCCTCGACACGCTGTCGCAGGACCTCGTCGAAAAGGGTCTCGCCGTCTGGGCCGGCGCCGAGAGCGGCCTGCCGGCGCGCCTGATCGTGCGCGGCCGCGCCAATCTGCTCGAAAACGTCACCGCCCAGGCCGACATCGAACTGCTCAAGCACCTGTTCGAGGACATGGAAACCCAGGACGGGCTGATCCAGTTGCTCGACCTCGCCGAGGAAGGCTCGGGCGTGCGCATCTTCATCGGCTCGGAAAACCGGCTGTTTTCGCTGTCCGGCTCGTCGCTGGTCGTCGCGCCCTATCGTGACAAGGACGCTCGCGTGGTCGGCGCGCTCGGCGTCATCGGACCGACCCGGCTCAATTATGCCCGCATCGTGCCGATGGTCGACTATACGGCGCAGCTGATTTCGCGCATGCTGAGGTGAGCTGAAACTGCGGAGAACCGGACCATGGCACTCGAACAGATCAAGGCCCAGATAGCCGTGCTGCTCCAGGAAATGGTCAACCAGCCCGAGGATTCACACGAGTTGCAGGAACAGCTGCGCGAGAAGCTCTCCGAGTTGCGCGCCCAGGGCCTGCCGCTGCCCAAGGACCTCGTCGACCTTGAAAAGCGCCTCGATGACGATTTTTCCGAACAGGAAGAATGAGCAGTCGGGCGATCACGCCCCTTTGCTGGCCTTGTCCTGCTCGCCCCATGTCACCTGCCGGTAGTCGAAGCCATATTCCAGCGTTGGTTTGACGATGCGGAAATAGGGCGACAGGTCGAAGTCGCGCGGCGTGTAGAGCGAGTGGTGGCGGATGTGCATGATCTCCTGGCGCATGTAGGTCGACTGCGCCGAAGCGCGGCCGGGGGCGCGGGTGATCTCGGGCAGGATTGGATAGCGGATCTCACCATAGGCCTGCGCGATCATCGTCGAGCAGATGGCGCGTGTCGGGTCGCCGGAACCGAAGGCCAGCATGCGGCGGCGCCAGCGCACGGGCACCGGCGGCCGCGGAATGAAGTAGCGCAGCATGTCGGTGATGTTCTTGAGGTCGTATTTCAGCCCGAGCCTTTGCACCATGAACCTGACGACATGGTCGCGATCCTCCGGTGACAGGCCGTTGGCCCGGCAGATGCGGGTGTTGTAGGTGCGGTATTTCGACAGCGGCACGGCAACGCAGCCTTCTCCGAGATTGACCTCGATCAGCCGCGGCCGCTCCGATCCGTCCGTCGGCTCTGGCAGCGCGTCGCCGATATAGAGTGCAGAATGCGACCAGGTCGACTGCGTCAGATACTTGATGACGGCCGAAATGCGCTGGTTGCCTTCGATCAGAAGGATGTCGCCGGGCTCCAGCGTTCGCCGCAGCGTGTCCGGGTCGGAAGGTGTGTAAGGCTCGTAGCCGGAGGATTCGACCTGCAGCCGGGAGGCGAGCCAGCGGCCGAGACGGTCGAGCAGGGTGTCGGTCTTTTGCGTCATGACGCACAGGACGTAACATGAGCCGGGCCGGCGATGCCAGCGGGGCAAACAGCTAGTCGGCTTCAGTTTCCGCCACGGTTCCGCCGAGGTCGTCGCGGACCTTCTTGGCCAGCCTGCGCACCGCACGCCGTGGCTTGTCCTCGAACAGTTCGGCGGCGTCAGCGAGGCACAGCTTGCGCAGCGCTTTCTCCGAGCGCTTGAGCAGCCTGACCAGCTGTTTCGGTTCCAGGCCGTCGAATGGCTTTTCGCCGGCCTCGATCAGCTGGCGCATAACGAACACGTCGTGCAACTCGCCCAGGCTTTCGCCGAGCGCTTCGACGCGCTCGCGGCGCGGCTTGACCGGCGAGGGCCACAGCTTGCGCAGCAGGGACAGGTGTGCGGCATGCCGCTTCACCGCCTTGCGCAGCTCATGAAAATCATCCGCTTTGCCGCGCTCGCGGGATTGCTGCAGCGCCTTGCGCGCCCGCCTCAGCGTCGCCAAGGCGCCGTCGGCCAGGACGTCGGCGGCATTCTCCGGCAGGTCGGGCAGAGCGAGGGACTGCAGCGCTTCGAAACCTGTCTGGCATTCGCCGATTGCCGTGTCGAGTACGGCGTCCAGGCCTGCATCGCCATGGGCTCCCTGCGCGCGATGGCGCACCAGCATGGCGCGGATTGCAATCAGCCCGGCGTCTGCAGCGTACTCGGCGAAATCCTCAGCCAGCCGGTCGATGGTTTCGATCAGCGCGGTCGCCTGCCGTGGTGCCGCGATCGAGGCCGAGATGGCGCGGTAGCGGTCGTTCTCCGCGCGGCAGAAGGCCTCGTCGCCCGGCCACACCAGGTGCAGCAGCGCGCGCAGCGCCTTGAGCCGCCTGCGCGCCTTGTGCAGCGCCTTGTCGGGATTGTCGCGGGCGGTGACCAGATGGGCGGCGATCTTCTCGATCTCTTCGCCGGCGATACGGCGGACCTCGCCGGTAAGCGCCAGGCGCGGATCGATGCGAAAGCTCATGCAACGGCCTCCGGGACGTCGTCGCTGTGGGCGAGCGACGCATTGTAGTAGCGCGGATCGCCGGTCACCTCGCGGCCGAGCCAAGCCGGTAGTTCGGATGCCGGAACATCCTCCGGCGTCTCGAGTTCCGCGATGATCAGCCCCCTCAGTTCGCCTCCGAAAACGTCGATCTCATAGAGGCGGCCACGATGGCTAACATGGTGACGTGTCTTCTCGATGACACGGCCGATGGCAAAATCCATCATCTCCTCGGCCTCGGCGAGGGGCACCTGATACTCGAATTCGTCGCGCACGCGACCCCTGGAGCCGAATTTCAGCGTCAGCGTCGCCACTTCGCCATCGGAGATGCGCAGCCGCACGGAGCGGCCCGTATTCGAGGCGAGATAGAACTGGCGGATGCGGATCCTGCCTTCGACAAGGCTTCGCCACTCCTGTCCGTTCACGAGGAACTTGCGTTCGACTTCCTTGGCCATGGGCGCCAATAAAGCGCGGCCCGGCAGCCGGCGCAACATTTCATTTGACTTTAATCAATCGATTGATTAAATCGCCGAAATGAGCAAGACACAAACCCCGCAATATCCCTCCGCAGCCGACGCCACCCGCCTGGCCCTGGTGATGGCTGCCCTGAAACTGTTTGGCCGCCAGGGCTTCGACGGCACCTCGACGCGCGAGATAGCCACCGCAGCCAATGCCAATATTGGCTCGATCGCCTATCATTTCGGCGGCAAGGAAGGGCTGAGGCTGGCCGCAGCCGACCATGTCGTGGCGACCATCCAGGCGATCGCCAGCCAGGCGCTCGGCAATACCGGGCTGGCCCAGCCGCAAGTAGTCTCCGCCGAAGAGGCCGAGTCCCAGATCGAGGCGGCGGTGGAGCGCATGGTCGGTTTCATGGTCGCCCGCCCCGAGGCTGGCGAGATCGTCCAGTTCGTGCTGCGCGAGCTGTCGACGCCGACCGATGCGCTCGACCGTATCTACACCGGCGTGTTTGAGCCGGTGCACCGCAGGCTGTGTCACCTCTGGGCCGCCGCCACCGGCGAGGAGGCCGAGAGTGAGCGCGTCAGGATCAGTGTCTTCATGATGATCGGCCAGGTCGTCTACTTCCGCATCGCCCGCGCCGCGGTCCTGCGCCGGATGGGCTGGGTCGACATCGGCCCCGCCGAAGTCGGCAAGGTCATCGGCATCGCCAGGGAAAACGTCGCAGCCATCATCGCTGTGCGAAAGGCAGGAAAGCCATGAGTGTTCTGTGTTCTATACCCTTCGCCGCACAGCTGTTTTCGGCCTGTGCCGGCCCGGCACCTCTGGCCGTCGGTTATGTCGAGGGCGACTATGTCCAGCTCGCTCCCATCGAGGTGGCGCAGGTTGAAACCGTCTCCGTTCGCCGCGGCGACCGCGTCGAGGCAGGCAAGCCCGTCGTCACGCTGGAAAGCGGCGACGCCAGGATCGCGGTGACCCAGGCCGAGGCAGCCCTTGCCCAGGCAGAGGCGCAGCTCGCCGACCTCAAGATCGGCAAGCGTCCCGACGAGATCGCCGCCCTCGAGGCAGCCGTGCGCTCCAGCCAGGCCCAGGCCGATGATGCCCAGCGCAGCCTGACCCGTACCCAGGATCTCGCCCGACGTTCGATTGCCACCCAGGCCCAGCTCGACGACGCGACGACCAAGCTCGAGGTCGCCCAGGCGGCCTTTGGACAGGCCACAGCCAATCTCGCCGTCGGCCGCCTGCCGGCCCGCAGCGAGGTGATCAAGGCCGCCGAAAAGCAGGTCGAGCAGGCCCGCTCAGCGCTAGGCCAGGCAGAGTGGCGGCTGTCCAAGCGCACGCTGACCGCACCCGCCGCCGGCCGCATCGACGACGTCATCCGCAATGCCGGCGACACCGCCGGCCCGTCCTCGCCGGTGCTGTCGGTGCTGCCCGACGGCGCGGTCAAGCTGACCTTGTTCATCCCGGAGAGCGTGTTTTCCTCCGTTCATGTCGGCACCCGCCTTGCCGTACGCTGCGACGGCTGCGCCGACGGGCTCACCGCCAAGGTCAGCTACGTCTCGCCCGATCCCGAATTCACCCCGCCGGTCATCTACTCGCTCGAGAACCGGCAGAAGCTCGTCTACCTCGTCGAGGCGCGCCCTGAAGACGCCAATTCGGCGCTGCAGCCGGGCCAGATCGTCGATGTGGCACTGGAGAAGGGAGCAGGGGAGTAAGGCAGTAGGGCAGGCCAGGCGCGTTGCAGCCCTGTTGCCCTATTCACTTACTGCCTTGGCTACGGCACCCATGAACGCCATCGAAGTCACCAACCTCGTCAAGCGCTTCGGCGACAAGACCGTCGTCGACCATGTCACCATGACCGTCGCCGAAGGCGAGATCGTCGGCTTCCTCGGGCCCAACGGCTCGGGCAAGACAACCACCATTCGCATCATGTGCGGCCTGCTGACGCCCGACGAGGGCGAGGGCCAGGTGCTGGGCTACGACTTGCGCAGCGACAGCCTCAAGATCAAGCGCGAAGTCGGCTACATGACGCAGAAGTTCTCGTTCTACGAGGACCTGACGATCGGCGAGAACCTCGAATTCGTTGCCCGGCTCTACAAGCTCAGACCTGTCGAGGAGCATGTCGCCCGAACCCTCGAAGAGCTCGGTCTGACCACGCGCCGTAACCAGCTTGCCGGCACGCTGTCGGGCGGCTGGAAGCAGCGCCTGGCACTCGCCGCCTGTATCATGCACAAGCCGAAGCTGCTTCTGCTCGACGAACCCACCGCCGGCGTCGACCCCAAGGCGCGGCGCGAATTCTGGGACGAGATCCACCGCCTGGCGCGCGGCGGGCTCACCGTGCTCGTCTCCACCCACTACATGGACGAGGCCGAGCGCTGCCACCGCATCAGCTACATCTCCTATGGCAAGATGCTGGCGTCGGGCACCGTCGAGGAAGTCGTGCGCAATGCCGGGCTGACAACTTTCGTCGTCTCGGGCCCGCGGCTCGACCAGATCGCCTCCGCGCTTGAAGGCCGGCCCGGCGTCGAGCAGGTCGCCCCCTTCGGCGCGACGCTTCATGTCGTCGGCTCAGACAGGCAGAAGCTTGAGGCAGCCCTTGCCGACATCGGCAGCCGTGAAGGCGTGACCGTCGCGCCGGGCGAAACCAGCCTCGAAGACGTCTTCATCCAGTTCATGGCCGCTTCCAGGGACAACATGTCATGACCGCCAACGGCTTCTTTTCCCTTGCGCGGCTCGGTGCGCTGCTGACCAAGGAATTCATCCAGATGCGGCGTGACCGCATCACCTTTGCCATGATGCTCGGCGTGCCGCTGATGCAGCTAGTGTTGTTCGGCTTCGCCATCAACAGCGACCCCAAAAGCCTGCCCGCAGCACTGCTCGCCACCAGCAACGACCAGTACACGCGGGCCATGGTCTCGGCGCTGCAGAACACCAACTACTACCGCTTCGACCACATCGCCCATACCGCCGCCGAGGCCGAGGAGCTTATGGCCAGCGGCGAGGTTGCCTTCGTCGTCACCATCCCAGCCGATTTCGGCCGCCGGGTGGCGGCCGGCGACGCGCCGCAGATTCTGATCGAGGCCGACGCCACCGATCCCTCGGCCTCCAGCGGTGCTGTGTCTACGCTGGGCACGGTGGCCAACCAGGCGCTGCTCAGGGCCCAGGGCATGGAAGCGTCTTCCGCCGAGACCGCCAAGGGGCAGCTCGAGGTCGTCGTCCATCGCCGCTACAATCCCGAGGGCATCTCGCAATACAACATCGTGCCCGGCCTGCTCGGCGTCATCCTGCAGATGACCATGGTGATGATGACATCGATGGCACTGACCCGCGAAACCGAGCGCGGCACGATGGAAAATCTGCTCGCCATGCCGGCGAGCCCGGCCGAGATCATGCTCGGCAAGGTCTTGCCCTATCTTGTCGTCGGCGCGGTGCAGGTGACGGTGGTGCTGGTCGCCTCCAAGCTGCTGTTTGCCATCCCGTTCATCGGCTCGCTGTCGTTGCTTCTGTCGGCGATCCTGGTCTTCGTGCTGGCGCTGGTGCTGCTCGGCTACACCATCTCGACGATTGCCCGCACCCAGATGCAGGCGATGCAGCTGACCTTCTTCTTCTTCCTGCCGTCGATCCTGCTGTCGGGTTTCATGTTCCCCTATCGCGGCATGCCCGGCTGGGCCCAGGCGCTGGGCGAGATCCTGCCGCTGACGCATTTCCTGCGCATCATCCGCGCCGTCATGCTGAAGGGCGCAGAGCTGCCGGCCATCGCCGTCGAAGTCGGCATACTCGGCCTGTTCGTTGCCGTATTCGCCGGGCTGGCCCTGTTCCGCTTCCGCCGCACTCTGGACTGAGTAGGTCTGGCAGCTGCCTTGTGGCATGAGCTTTTGCGCCGCCCATGGCTCTGCTAGGCTGCCTGCTCCCGGCTGAAGGTGCGGCACATGCTTCGCGGCGGACTACGCAACGCGCTGACAGCGCTCCTGCTGCTTTTCGCTGGCGTCGGCCAGGCGAGGGCCGACGACCTCTATTCCGTTGGCACGATCACCAGCGGCACCGCGCCCGAGCGGCGCGACATCGGTTTTGCCAATTGCCTGCGCAATGTCGTGGTCCGGGTCACCGGCGACAGCAGGCTGCTCAATGAGCCGCGCCTTGCCAAACAAGCCGCGCATGCCGGCGAGCTGATCGCCAGCCACAGCTTCCGCGACCGCATGAGTGGCACACCTATTCATGACGAGCAGGGCAGCTACGACCGCCCGCACGACCTGACCTGCGTCTTCGACCGCGCAAAGCTCGACGCCTTCCTGAAGTCGTTCGACCACAAACCTTGGCTCAAGCGTCCAAAACTTGTCGCCGTCATCGGCGCCCTCGACATGAAGGGGAGGGCCAGCATGCTGGCCAGCGACAGCATTGCCCCGCGCGATGAAGACATGCGCGCAGCACTCGTCAGCGCCGCCGACAAGGCAGCCTTGCCGCTTCTGCTGCCGTCGCAGCAACAGTTGATGCACGCGGGGCTTTCGGCTTCGACCCTCGCGAAAGCCGATCCGGCGCGCCTCGGCACCCTGGCCCGCATGGCCGGCGGCGAGCGGGCGCTTGTCGGCACCATCGTCTGGAACAGCAAGCCTGCCGGCTGGGTCGCCGAATGGCGCATCGCCGACGCGTCGCCCGCCACGCGCTGGGGCATTTCAGGCGTCGGCTTCGATGACGCCTTCCGCAACGCCGTCTCAGGCGCCGCGCAGGTGCTGTCGGGGCATGAGGCGCCGTAGTGGCGCCGCCTTGTAGAGGCGGGGCGCTCCGGGTCTGCGAGGCCGCGCCTATGAGGTTGGCGATTCCTCTCCCTCACGAAATGGGAGAGGTGGCCGTGTAGCGCCCGGAGAGGGGTGCTTGGCGAAGAGACTTGGCCCTCCGCTATGGCTCCGGGCGTTCGTCGTTGGAAAAGCCAAATCGTTGGCTTTTCTTGGCCTGCGGCCAACACTCCTCACCCCATCAGCGACCGGACCCGCTTCTCGCCACCAGCCTTGCGCCACGCATTGAACCTGTGCGTCGCCGCCGCGAACGAGATCTTCATCGCCTGGGACACCGAGTAGCGCGACTTGCCCTCGTCGAACATGCGGTAGCAGCATTCGACGCCGTCGGGCGTCAGCTTGCCGTCGCAGGTCTTGTTGTGCGGGTTGGCCGGGTCGAACTGTTCCGGCTGCGGTTCGAGCATGCCCTTGAGGCGGGCGAGGTCTGCTTCGATGCTGGCGATCAGCTCGAGCACGGGCTTGGGGTCGATGTGATGCGCCTGCTGCTTGGCCGCCATTGTGCATTCCTTCTATCAGGTGAGATTAGGCTATATAGCCACACATTCCCCTATAACAAGGCGCGCTGTCGCACCTGATTTGGCATGCGGCAAATAGATCATACCTGGGGTAAGCGCGCATTGACCGAGAGGCGTCGAGCACCTAGTTTAGAATCATTCTAAACTGGAAGATTCGCAGATGTTGTCCCGTGTCTTCGGCTTCGGCCGCCGCGCCTTCGATTCCTTGTCCGAGCAGGAGATCCTGGCTCTCGCCATTTCGTCGGAGGAGGATGACGGCCGCATTTACCGCGCCTATGCCGACGGCTTGCGCGACGCGTTTCCGCAATCGGCCAAGGTGTTCGACGCCATGGCCGAGGAGGAGGACGGCCACCGCGCCGCACTCATCGAACTGCATCGGGCCCGTTTCGGCGAGCGCATTCCGTTGATCCGCCGCGAGCATGTCCGAGGCTATTACGAGCGCAAGCCGGACTGGCTGGTGCGTCCTCTCGGCATCGATAAGGTCCGCGACCAGGCAGAGGACATGGAACGCCAAGCCTACCGCTTCTACATCGAGGCGATGAAGCGGACGAGCGACGCCTCGACCCGCAAGCTGCTCGGCGATCTTGCCGCGGCGGAGCAGGGGCACGAAACGCTCGCCCAGCGTCTCGGCGACAAGCTGGTGCCCAAGGACGTCAAGGACGAGGAGCTGGCTGGCGAACGTCGCCAGTTCATCCTGACCTATGTCCAGCCGGGCCTAGCCGGGCTGATGGACGGATCGGTGTCGACGCTGGCGCCGATCTTCGCCGCCGCCTTCGCCACCCAGGACACCTGGCAGACCTTCCTCATCGGCCTGTCCGCCTCGGTCGGCGCCGGCATCTCGATGGGGTTCACCGAAGCCGCCCATGACGATGGCAAACTGTCCGGTCGCGGCTCGCCGCTCAAGCGTGGCCTCGCCTCGGGCATCATGACATCAGTGGGTGGCCTCGGCCACGCTCTGCCCTATCTCATCCCGCATTTCTGGACCGCCACAACGGTCGCCGCCATCATTGTCTTCTTCGAGCTCTGGGCCATAGCCTTCATCCAGAACCGCTTCATGGAGACGCCGTTCCTGCGCGCGGCCTTCCAGGTCGTGCTCGGCGGCGCGCTGGTCTTCGCGGCGGGTGTGCTGATTGGCAATGCGTGATGCCTGGGCGTTGCCCATCACCCTTTCCCCGTGAAGGAAGGGGGGAGGGGCCGTCGGCGTTGCGGCCGTATCCCGTCCTTACGGGGAGAAGGTCCTGCAGGCGATTAGGGGTAGCGTATTCGGTCATGGATAGAGGGGGCGCGAAGGAGCCTGACCTACCCATGCACGTCCCGACTATCCCCCGGCGCTTCCGCCCGCTCGTTCAGCCCGTAATCGCGCACGACATGGGCAATGCGCAGCCTGTAGCCTGAAAACACACCGCCGCGCCCTGCCATCTGCGCCTGCCTGTGTTCCTCGGTGTTGCGCCAGGCCTCCACCGCTTCCTCGTCGCGCCAGAACGACAGCGACAAAAGCTGCTTCGGATCGGCCAGGCTCTGGAACCGCTCGATCGACAGGAAGCCGTCGATGCGCTGGAGCAGCGGACGCAGGTCGGCGGCGATGCCGAGATAGGCGTCGCGCTGTCCCTCCGCCGGCTCCACCTCGAAGATCACGGCGATCATGGCTTCACCGGTGGCGCATGCGGCCCCGATGCCAGCTTCAGGAAGATGCGATCCTCTTTGAGGATGAACTTCTTCCGCTTGGCGAATTCATAGTTCTCACGTCCCAGCGGGTCGGCGGCAAGCCGTGTCCTATAGGCTTCGTAGGCGGCCAGGTTGTCGATGTTGTAGACGCCGTAGGCGGTCGTCGCCGAACCCTCATGCGGGGCGAAGTAGCCGACGAGATCGGCGCCGCAGCGCGGGATCGCCTGGCCCCAGTTGCGGGCATATGCCTCGAAGGCCGCCTTGCCGAACGGGTCGATCTCGTAGCGGATGAAGCAGGTGATGGTCATCTTGGTCTCCGGAAATGTTGGCAATGGTTCGGCCTGCGTCGAAGCATCGGGCCGAGGTCGCGTGCTAGCGCCAGAAAAGTCTTGCGACTTCGCGCTCGGCGTCGCGGCGGGATACGCCAATGTCATCGAGCTGCTCGTCGGTCAGTTCGGAAAGGTCGAGACGTTGCAGATGTCTGTCGTAACCGCGGCACAGGAATGCCAGCACCCGGCCGAACACACCCAGCGGCAGGCGTCGCGGCGTGGTGGCGTATTGGGTTTTCGTCGTCATGGCTCACTCCTCAGTCTGGTCGGAGACTACGTCTTGCCTGGCGAGAATGCTTCGACTATCATCGAACTATGGAGGTAGTGACGCCATGAAGGAAGGACCTGATATCGCCCGCATCGCCAGCCTTGTCGGCGACCCGGCGCGCGCCAACATGTTGACCGCGCTGATGGATGGCGGCGCGCTGACAGCCAGCGAGCTGGCGCTCGAAGCCGGCGTGTCGCTGCCGACGGCCAGTTCGCATCTCGCCAAGTTGATGGACGGCAAGCTGCTGACGGTGGCGAGCCAGGGCAGGCATCGCTACTACGCGTTGTCAGGTGCTGAGGTCGCCAACATGATCGAGGCGATCAGCGGCGTCGCCGCCCATTCCGGGCCCAAGCGCGCGCGTCCGGGCCCACGCGACAAGTCGATGCGCGAAGCCCGCGTCTGCTACGACCATCTCGCCGGCGACCATGCGGTGGCGATGTTCGACCGCCTCATTGCCCAAGAGATCATCGTCCGCGACGAGGAGGGGATCAGGCTCGGCCCGGCGGGCCAGGTTTTCTTCGCCGCCATCGGCATCGATACCTCGACGCTCGGCGCCTCGCGCCGGCCGATGTGCCGCGCCTGCCTCGACTGGAGCGTCAGGCGTTCGCATCTGGCGGGATCGCTCGGCACCGCCATCCTCGACAAGATCCTCGCCGAGAAATGGGCGCGCCGCCCAACAGGCAGCCGCGTGGTCGAATTCACCCCGCCGGGACGCAAGGCTTTCGAGAAGCTGTTCCTCGCCTGACGCCCGATCCGTCGCAGCCACGCCGCTGACAGCCCCTGCCGATGTAACCGCGCCGCGAAACCTGTGGATAGTTTCGCGGCAATTGGTCGTTACATCGGTGGCGCAAAAGACACATCTTAACCAATGCTGCCCGATCCGGTCTAAATGCCTAGAAAAAAACACTATTCAGCCCTGATCGGGCGCATTTTCACACGAAGATTAACATCGCGTTCACCGAAGATTCACACCCGCCGGCTATGATCGCTTTCACGTTCGGGACGAGCCCCGGGCGGACAGGGATAAGAACAATGGCTATCTGGAACCACCTCACTTACGCCGCTGTGGCGTTTCGCGAATTCATCGCCCCGACCTACCGTCCCGAGCGTCACTACATGCGCGGCCCGGGACCTGCCTGCGCGCGCCGCTCCGGCTCGCTTCAGTCGCGCGTGACGTTCCACTGATCATGACCGTTACCGGACGTCACGAAAGCCGCATCGCGCGGCCGACCAGCGATCATCGCTCGACCACCTTGCGCGGCGAACGCCGGGCAATCATCGCCACGCGCCTGTAAGGCTTGCTCGCTACGCCGGCGGCGCAATCCCGGCCTGCTTCAAGACGTGCTCTTCAAGACACGATGACGAACCGGCGCGCTGCTTCTTTGCGGATGCGGACGCCTTGCCGAACGGCCCGTTCATGCGGGCCGTTTTGCCTTCACCAGATGGCGTGGCTGGCGTTCAGCCCCTTCAGCACGGCATCCTCCTTGAGCACCGTGCACAAGCGCGCGATGTTCGGCCAGGCCAGAGCGAGCTTGGCCGGCTCCGGGTGCCAGTACGCCAGCATCAGCAGATAGACGTCGGCGATCGACATATGCGTGCCGGCGAGCCAGACCCGGTCTTGCAGTGCCGCCTCGACAACGCCGAAGCTGCGCTCCGCCTCTGCGATTGCGGCTGCCTTCACCGCCTCGATGCCATGAGCGTCCGTGGTATAGCGATGAGCGTAATATTCGCGCAGCAGCGCCGGATAGGTCACCGATGTCAGGAAGGCCATCCAGCGCAGGAAGTCGGCGCGCCCAGACGCATCCACTGACGGTGCCAGCCGGGCGTAGGGATGGCGTTCGGCGATCAGCTGGCACATCGCAGCGGACTCCGTCATCGCCTGTCCGTCGGGCAGCACCAGCGCCGGCACCTGGCCAAGCGGGCTGATCTTGCGGAACTCTGATGTGGGCTCGACGCCCTTGACCACCTCGATGCGCTCGAATGGCACACCCGCCAGGGCGAAAGCCGCCTCGACGACAAAGCCGCCGCTGCCGGCGCGTGTGTAAAGCCTGTACATTTCTGCCCCCAGCCGTTCTTCCCCGGCGCTCGGATATGACATGCCGCCGACATCCTGCTCAAGGCGGGCAGGCGCTTGCCAGGATCGATTTTTCGCCGGTCCAGCCGCTACGGCCCTGCTGCGCTGCATGATCCCCTTAATCGGGATCGATTTTCGCATTCGACCGGCGCGCGGCCGAAAAAAACTCTGCTAGCCTGTCGAAATCCGTCGAGGTGGCGCGACTTCCGTTCGGCCCGCGACGACGCGGCCTGGAACAACAGGAGACCACAATGCAGTACATGCTTCTGCTTCATCACGACGACACGCCCTTTGCGGCGGCGAGCCCGGAAGACCAGGAGAAGATGAGCGCGCCCTACATGGCCTACAATGAAGCGCTGATCAAAGCCGGAGCCATGGTGTCGGGCGAGCGCCTGCGCGGCGCGTCGTCGGCCACCACAGTTCGCGTTCGCGACGGCAAGACCGAAGTGCTCGACGGCCCTTTCGCCACGACCAAGGAGCAGCTCGGCGGTTTCTACATCATCGAGGCGCCGGACCTTGACGCCGCGCTCGGCTGGGCGGCGCGTTGCCCAAGCGCCAATTACGGCATCGTCGAGGTCCGCCCGATCTGGCCGACCCGCTAGCATGGCTCCCCGCTAGCATGGCTCCCCATTAGCATGGCTCAGGGCGCCGAACAGGCGCGGGCGGCGGCGGAAGCCGCTGCCCGCCAGAGCTACGGCAGGCTCGTTGCCTGGCTGGCGGCGCGCACCCGCGATGTCGCCGGTGCCGAGGACGCGCTTGCCGACGCTTTCGCCGCGGCCTTGTCCAGATGGCCAGAGACCGGCGTGCCGGACCATCCCGAGGCCTGGCTGCTGACAGTGGCGCGGCGACGGTCCATCGACCAGCGGCGTCGGCGCATGACCGGCGAAGCGGGCCAGGCCCATCTCAGGCTCATTGGCGAAGAACTGGAACAGGAGATGGCGCGCGAGAAATGTCCCGACGACCGGCTTGGCCTGATCTTCGCCTGCGCCCATCCGGCGATCGACGCCGGCGTGCGTGCCCCGTTGATCCTGCAGACGATCCTCGGCTTCGATGCCGCCACCATCGCCTCGGCCTTCCTCGTCTCGCCCTCGACGATGAGCCAGCGGCTGGTGCGGGCGAAGTCACGTATCAAGCAGGCCGGCATCCCGTTCCGCATTCCCGAAAAGGCCGAGCTCGGCGAAAGGCTGCTGGCCGTTCTGGAAGCGATCTACGCAGCATTCGCCGAAGGCTGGACCGACGCCAGCGGTGCCGAATCCCGCCGCCGCAACCTCGCTTCCGAAGCCATCTGGCTCGGCCGGCTGGTGGTCGACCTGCTACCCGACGAGCCCGAGGCGCTCTGTCTGCTGTCCCTGATGCTGCATGCCGAGGCGCGCCGGCCGGCCCGCCGCAACCCGCTGGGCGAGTTTGTGCCGCTCAGCGAGCAGAACACCTTGTTGTGGGATGCCGGCCTGATCGGCGAGGCCGATGCATTGCTGCAGCGCGCCGGCGCCTTCGGAGGCATCGGCCGCTACCAGATCGAGGCGGCCATCCAGTCGGCCCATGCCGCGCGCCGTTTTGCCGGCCGCACCGACTGGGCGGCGATCGCCACCCTTTATGCCGGGCTGATGACG
This sequence comes from Aminobacter sp. SR38, assembly GCF_014843375.1. NCBI lineage: Bacteria > Pseudomonadati > Pseudomonadota > Alphaproteobacteria > Hyphomicrobiales > Phyllobacteriaceae > Aminobacter > Aminobacter sp. SR38. The sequence continues at coordinate 2,269,822 of NZ_CP062112.1, read as the reverse complement.
CTCTCGGCCTCGCCGGTCGTTGCCGTCAACCACGCGGTGGCTGTCGCCTATGCCGGCGCGCCCGAACAAGGCCTGGCCCTGCTCGACGCCATCGACGACGCCAGGCTCAACGAATACCAGCCCTATTGGGCGGCGCGTGCCGAATTGCTCTCGCTGGTGGGAAATACGGTCGAGGCCGACAAGGCCTACCAGCTTGCCATCGGCTTCGAACCCGACCAGGCCGTGCGGCAGTTCCTCAAGCGCAAACGGGCGGGTGTCATTAGCCGCTGATTGGATGAGAGGTTCGGTCGACGTTTGGCGCCGCCGCCTCACCCCGTCCTTTACGGGCGAGGGTAAGGGTGAGGGGCGCTTGTTCTTGTTAAGGGTTCGACAGAACGGCGCGGTCGCTCAGCCGCCCAGCCCTTCGAACAGCACCGTCGACAGATACCGCTCCGCAAAGGACGGGATTACCACAACGATGTTCTTGCCGGCATTCTCCGGCCGCGAGCCGACAATCACTGCCGCCTGCAGCGCTGCACCCGAGGAGATGCCGACCGGCACGCCTTCGAGACGCGCGACGAGGCGGGCGTTTGCCACCGCATCCTCGTTCGAAACCTTGATGATCTCGTCATAGACGCTCGTGTCGAGCACTTTGGGCGCGAAGCCGGCGCCGATGCCCTGAATCTTGTGCGGGCCGGGCTGGCCGCCCGACAGCACCGGCGAACCCTCGGGCTCGACTGCCACGACATGCAGCGAAGGCTTGCGGGCCTTGATCACCTGGCCGACGCCGGTGATCGTGCCGCCGGTGCCGATGCCGGCAACGAAGATGTCGATCGACCCCTGCGTGTCGTTCCAGATCTCCTCGGCCGTCGTCTGGCGATGGATCTCGGGATTGGCCGGGTTTTCGAACTGCTGCGGAATGATCGCGTTGGGAATTGTCTGCACCAGCTCCTCGGCCTTGGCAATTGCGCCCTTCATGCCCTTGGCGCCTTCGGTCAGCACCAGTTCGGCACCGAGCAGCGCCAGCATCTTGCGGCGCTCGATCGACATCGTCTCCGGCATGGTCAGGATCAGCTTGTAGCCTTTGGCGGCGGCGGCAAAGGCAAGCGCGATGCCGGTATTGCCCGACGTCGGTTCGATCAGCGTGCTTTTGCCCGGCTCGATGCGGCCGGCGGCTTCCAGCGCCTCGACCATGGCGACGCCGATGCGGTCCTTGACCGACGCGATCGGGTTGAAGAACTCCAGCTTGGCGATCAGGTTCGCCCCGACGCCCTTCTCCCTGGCGAACTTGTCGAGCCGTACCAGCGGCGTGTCGCCGATGGTTTCGGTGATGGAGCCATAGACGCGTCCGCGACCTGGTACGCGCGTGGAGGTAACGGGCTTGTTCATCGATTTCGCTCCCTAGGATTGCCTGAGATGTGAACTGCGAAGATAGGGGGTCGCAGGGCAAATTCCGAGTGGGTGCCGTGCTGATTAGGCAAGGCCCACGGAAACATGTTTCCGTGGGCCTTGATTTGTAGGAATGAAATTCCAGCCCGCCTGTCTACTGGCGGACCGCGATGGCAGCGGCGGCACCAACCATGAAACCGGCTGCAGTGCGGTTGAGCAGCTTGAGCGCGCGCGGCGTCTTGAGGAACCAGCGCGCCTGCGAAGCCAGCGCCAGGTAGGGCACCAGCACGATCAGCAGCACGACGATCGTGACAGCGACGAGAATGCCGTAGTCGCCCAGAGTCAGCGCATGCAGGTCGACGACCGTCGGCATGATCGCCATGTAGAAGATCATCGACTTGGGATTGCCCAAGGTCACCGTCAGCCCGGCGAGGAAGCTCGAGAACAGTCCGCCCTTGCCCTTCCTTGCCTCGACCGTCTCCGGCGTGATGCCGCTGGTCCAGAAATTCCAGGCGAGCCAGGCGAGATAGGCGACGCCGAGCCACTTGATCGCCAGGAACACCATGCCGAAGGACTGGGCGACAAAGGCAAGGCCAAGCGCGACGGCGGTGAGATAGGTGAGATCGCCGAGCACGATCCCGAGCGACATGGCCAACGACGAGCGGAAACCTGAGCCGAGCGCGCGCGCCACCAGCGCCGTCACGCCCGGACCAGGAATGGCGGCAGCGATGGCGAGCGCACCGCTATAGGCAAGAAAACCTGTAAGGGTCATGGCGGATTCCAGGCAGGATTGAATGGTCGCGCTATCGCACGAAAGCGGTATCCATGGAATGCCGCGGGGATTGGGCCAGCGTTCACATTTTCCAGGAATTTGCCCTGTACGCTCAGAAAATGCCTTGGAGAGATCGACATTCGTCCCCCCGTCGTGTAGGCGCACGGTCCGATTGCGGCCCGGCAGACGCATGGGGTCGCCCGTTCATGCACAAAATTCAGGACTAGGTGATGCGACCGGCTTTCGGCGGCATAGACTTCGGCACCTCCAATTCGACCGTCGGCGTTATCGAGAACGGCCGTCCGCGCCTCGTTGCGCTCGAGGGTGAAAACGTCACGCTGCCGTCGGCCATCTTCTTCAACTTCGAGGACAACCAGACGGCCCTTGGTCGCCGCGCCATCGGCGAATACACCGACGGCGCCGAAGGCCGCCTGATGCGCGCGCTGAAGAGCGTGCTCGGCTCCTCGCTGGTGCATGAGAAGACCCGCATCAAGGCGCGTTATATCGCCTTCACCGACATCGTCGGCATGTTCGTCGGCCATCTCAAGGACCGCCTGGAGAACCACGTCGGCGAACCGGTCGAAAACGTCGTGCTCGGCCGTCCGGTGCAGTTCGTCGACGACAATCCCGAGGCCGACGCGGCTGCCCAGAGCGAGCTCGAAAAAGCCGCCCGCGCCCAGGGCTTCAAGCACATCGATTTCCAGTTCGAGCCGATCGCCGCCGCACTCGACTATGAGCGCACGGTGACGCGCGAGGAGCTGGCGCTGATCGTCGACATGGGCGGCGGCACCTCCGACTTCTCCATCGTCCGCGTCTCGCCCGAGCGCGCCACTTCCGGCGACCGCAAGGCCGACATCCTGGCCAATCGCGGTGTCCATATCGGCGGTACTGATTTCGACCGCCTGCTGTCGATTGCCCACGTCATGCCCGAACTCGGCTACCTCACGCCGACCAAGGACGGCAAACGCAACCTGCCGGCGGGCTATTTCATCGACCTCGCCACCTGGCAGCGCATCAACCTGCTCTACACGCCCAAGGCGATGCTCGACTTGCGCGCAATCCGCTTCGAGGCCGAGCGTCCCGATCTTATCGACAGGATGATCGAGGTCGTCGATCAGCGTTTCGGTCACGCGCTGGCGACCAAGGTCGAAAAGGCCAAGATCGAGCTGACCGATGCGACCGAAACCGCCATCGACGTCGCCCTGCCGGGCGCCAAGTTCACGGCGTCGCTGACCAGGCAAGGCTTGGAAGACACTATCCGCGGTGCCGTCGAGCGCGTTACCGCGACCGTCGCCGACACCCTTGCCGAAGCGCAGGTCGGCGCCAAGGACATCACCGCCGTGTTCCTGACCGGCGGCTCGACCGCCATCCCGCTGGCGCGCGAAAGCATCCTGGCGCTGGTGCCGGGCGCCCAGATCGTACAGGGTGACGCCTTCGGCTCCGTCGGTCTCGGCCTCGCCCTCGACGCCCAGCGCAAATTTGCTTAACGCTCCAGGGTGCTGGTCTTCCCGGGCTTGAGCAGGTCGAGTGCGTCCCGCACTGAGGCGGCGTAACTGACGGCGGGATGCTTGACGCCGTGGTTGATCAGCATCCGTCGCGTCTGCGGCGATGCTCCTGTGATGAAGAAGCGGACACCTGCCTGCCGTGCCTTGCGTGCGGCGCCTTCGAGCACGTTCGCTGCGGTGGAATCGAGAAACGGCACGCCCGAGCAGTCGAGAATGAAATTCTTGCGCTGGTCGGCGATGCGGTCGAGCACAGCCCCCACCGTCGAGGCTGCGCCAAAGAAGAACGCGCCCGAGATACGGTAGATGACGGTGTCGGCATCGCCCGCATCGCTCGCCTCATAGGCGTGGCGGCTGCCATTGGTGGCGTCGGCGACATCCTCCTGCACCAGTGGCTGATCGCTCTCCACCGCGATGCTTTTTGCCATGCGGTCGATGAACAGGATCGAACCGAGCGCGAAGCCGACGACGATGCCTTCGGTCAGGTCGCGGAACACGACCAGCAGGAATGTGACCATCAGCACCAGCGCGTCCCCCCATGACGAGCGGATCAGTGTCGCGAAGGCCTGCTTTTCGATCATGTTCCAGGCCACGACCGCCAGCACACCGGCGAGAGCTGCGAGCGGGATGTAGGCGGCAAGCGGTGCGGCTACCAGCATGAAGGCGAGCAAGAACACCGAATGCAGAATGCCTGATACCGGGCCGTGCGCGCCCGCCCGCACATTGGTTGCCGTTCGGGCAATCGTACCGGTCACGCAGATGCCTCCAAACAGCGCGGCACCGATATTGGCAAAGCCTTGTGCCACCAGTTCGCAGTTCGAGCGATGCCGCCTGCCGGTCATGCCGTCGGCAACGACGGCGGACAGCAGTGACTCGATCGCGCCGAGCAGCGCGAAGGCAAGCGCGTCCGGCAGTACCGCAATCGCCTTGTCCACACCGAAGCTGGGCAGGGCAGGCCAGGGCAGGCCGCGCGGAATGCCACCGAAACGCGTGCCGATGGTTTCTACCGGCAGGTCCAGCAGGGCAACGGCCACGGAAGCGACGCCGACCGCGATCAGCATGCCCGGCCAGCCGGGGCGCCAGCGTTTGAGCATCAGGATGGTGCCAATGGTCAGCACCGTAATCGCCAGGGCCGCGATGTTGACCGTGCCCATCGCATCAACCAGTGCCATCAACTTCGGCACAAGCGGACCCGGTTCCTTGCCGCTGAGCGTCAGTCCGAACATCTCGCTGATCTGGCTGGCGAAGATGATCACGGCGATGCCTGCGGTGAAACCCACCGTCACCGGATAGGGAATGAACTTGATGTAGGTTCCGAGCCTGAGATAGCCGATCGCCGCTAGGAACACCCCAGCCATGACAGTGGCAAGGATCAGCCCGTCCACGCCTTCGCGCGCCACCGTTGCCGCCACCAGAACGATGAAGGCGCCTGCCGGACCACCGATCTGGAAGCGGCTGCCGCCGAGAGCCGAGACTATGAAGCCGCCGACGATTGCCGTGAACAGCCCTTTGTCAGGCGACACACCCGATGCGATGGCGATTGCCATCGATAATGGCAGAGCCACGATTGCCACCGTCAGCCCCGAAATCGCGTCGGCCTTGAACTGCAGCGCGCCATAGCCCTCGCGGAAAACAGTCACCAGCTTGGGCGTGAACAGTTCCGCGAAAGTCGGTTGCCCGTGCTTCCCTGATCCGTATCGCCTTGGATTGCCGCCTGCATTCATCATCCCACCACGTGGCAAACGCGGCGGGATCGTCGGCATGACTGTCGGCGGTCGCCGTCGCGACTACATCATGCGGATTGCCGGAAGCTTCACGCCTTCTTCTTCAGGCGCACGCCCCGACCGCCGGTCTCGCTCTCGCCGATCAGTTCCACCCCGGCATCTTCGATCGCCTGGATGACCTTGGTCAGCGTATCGACCACGCCACGCACCACGCCCTCGCTTGCTTCCATGCGCTGGATCGTCGGCACCGAGACACCGGCCATTTCGGCGAGCGTCTTCTGGTCGATGCCTGCCAGCGCTCTTGCGGCGCGCATCTGTGCGGCTGTGATCACTGAGGTGGTCCCGTCTCGATCCGCATCACGAATGTATCATACATTCATGATGATGTTTCAAGCATCATTATTGATGCCTGAGCCCCATATCATTCATCGGCCTCGGCCGGCCGCATGAAGCGGCGGCTGATCAGCCAGCACAAAGTCGCCCAGGCAAAGCCCGCGCACCAGCCCGCTAGCACGTCCGAAGGCCAGTGCACGCCGAGATAGACGCGGCTGATGCCGACCATGAGCGTGGTCAGGATGGCGATGGCAAACACGAAGACCGTTGCAGCCCGTCCGGGCAGGAAGCGTGCCAGCAGCGCGCCGAGCGTCAGGTAGGTGACCGCCGACAGCATGGCATGGCCGCTCGGAAAGCTCATCGTGTGCACCTGCGCCAGATGCGGCACGAGATCGGGTCGCGGCCGGTCGATGCCGAGCTTGAGCAGGCTCGACAGCACCTGGCCGCCGGCCACCGAGGCGAACACGAAAAGTGCCGGTCCCCAGCGGCTGGTGACGCCAAGAAACATGATGGTTATCGCGGTGATGTAGATCAGCACCGAGGCGCTGCCCAGCGCTGTGATATCGCGCATCGCCTCTTCCACCCAGGAGGGGCCGATCGGATCGGCGGTGTTGCCGGCCTCGCGGAAGAACAGCAGGATGTCGGTGTCGAAGCTGTGTGGTGCGGCGTCGCGGGCGATTTCGGACAGTTCGACGAAGCCCCACAGGCCGCCGGCAATGACGATGCCAGCCGCCAAAAGCGAGAATTCGATCCTGTTCCACAGTGTCTGGTGCATCGTCCTGCCGTTCTCGTTCCGCCTTTGGATGGCCGCTTCCGGCCCGGTTCGCAACAAGTGGGAACGTCTTTCCCAAAGAAAAGACGCGCATGCAAAAGGTCGCAGCGCGTCGAGCGTGTGGGCCTTGTCCGTCACGCTTTGTTGCGCGGCCGATTTTCGGCGAAACTGTCATGCTGTTGTTATGCGCGGCAACTAGCGGTCTCGGCGAACCCCAAGCCGAACACCTGCCAGAGGTTACCCCATGAACCAGCCCACCGATCAGAAGTTTCGCACCTCGATGCTCGAGGAGAATGACGGTCCCGGCCACAACCCGACCGACAACCGCACCATGGGCGACATCATCGCCAAGCGCTTCTCCCGCCGCAGCTTCCTCCAGGGCTCGCTCGCCGTCTCGGCCATTGCCGCAACCGTAAGCCCCATCGCCATCATCCTCGCCGACGACGCCCGCGCCGCCGGCGGTTCGGCCTTCAGCTTCGACGAGATCGAGGCCGGCATCGACGACAAGCATCATGTTGCCGCTGGCTACGACGCCGACGTGCTGTTGCGCTGGGGTGATCCGATCTTCGCCGATGCACCCGAATTCGATCCGACCAACCAGTCGGCCGAGGCGCAGGCCAGGCAGTTCGGCTACAACAACGACTATGTCGGCTACATCGCGCTCGCAGGTTCGGCAGAGCACGGCCTGCTCGTCGTCAACCACGAATACACCAACGAGCACCTGATGTTCCCCGGCATCGTCAAGATCGTCGAGGGCAAGATCGAGGTCGCGCCCGCTGACCAGAAGCGCGTCGACATCGAGATGGCGGCCCATGGCGGCACCATCGTCGAGATCCGCAAGGAAGCGGGCAAGTGGCATCCGGTCCGCGACGGCAAGCTCAACCGCCGCATCACCTCGACAACCGAAATGCAGCTGACCGGCCCGGCCGCCGGCCACGACCGCCTGAAGACCAATGCCGATGCATCCGGAACCAAGGTGTTCGGCACGCTCAACAACTGCGCCGGCGGCGTCACGCCCTGGGGCACCTACATCATGGCTGAGGAAAACTTCCACGGCTATTTCGGTGGCGAGCTGCCGGCCGATCATCCGGAGGCCGCCAACTACAAGCGCCTCGGCGTGCCGGAAGGCACCTATGAGTGGTTCAAGTTCTACGACCGCTTCGACGTCTCCAAGGAGCCGAACGAGCCCAACCGCTTCGGCTGGATCGTGGAGGTCGACGTCAACGACCCGAACTCGCTGCCGAAAAAGCGCACGGCGCTCGGCCGCTTCAAGCACGAGGGGGCTGAATCCATCGTCGCTGCCGACGGCCGTGTCGTCTTCTATCTCGGCGACGACGAGCGCTTCGACTACGTCTACAAGTTCGTGACCAAGGGCAAGTTCAACCCAGACGACCGCGCCGCCAATCTCGACCTGCTCGACGAAGGCACGCTCTATGTCGCAAAGTTTGCCGAGGACGGCACCTTCGCCTGGCTGCCGCTGGTCCAGGGCGAAGGCCCGCTTACTGCCGACAACGGCTTTGTCAGCCAGGCCGACGTGGTCATCGAGGCGCGCCGCGCCGGCGACCTGCTCGGCGCTACCAAAATGGACCGCCCCGAAGACATCCAGCCCAACGGCGTCAACGGCAAGGTCTATGTCATGCTGACCAACAACACCAAGCGCAAGGCCGACCAGGTCGACGCCGCCAACCCACGCGCCGAAAACGCCTTCGGTCACATCATCGAGCTCATCGAGGACGGCAGCGATTTCACCGCCACCAAGGGCAAATGGGAAGTCCTGCTCAAGTGCGGTGACCCGTCAGTCGCCGAGGTCGGCGCCTCGTTCTCGACGTCCACGACCCAGAATGGCTGGTTCGGCATGCCCGACAACTGCGCCGTCGACTCCGCCGGCCGCCTGTGGGTGTCGACTGACGGAAATTCGCCCAAGGCCACCGGCCGCACCGACGGCCTGTGGGCCGTCGACACCGAGGGCGCGGCGCGCGCCACCTCGAAGCTGTTCTTCCGCGTGCCTGTCGGCGCCGAGATGTGCGGCCCGCTGTTCACGCCCGACGACCAGACCGCATTCGTTGCCGTCCAGCATCCGGCCGACGGTGGCGAGGATTGGGAAGGCTTTGGCCGTCCGTCCTATTATGAGGACCTGTCGACGCGCTGGCCCGACTTCAAGCCCGATATGCCGGTCCGACCGGCCGTCGTCGCCATCACCAGGCAGGGCGGCGGCAAGATCGCCGTCTGATAGAAGTCTTTGTGCCTGAGGGAAGCGGCCGCGTTCAGCGGCCGTTTTCATTTTCCGGCCAGCGTCGGCCCGAGCGTGATCAGCGCCACCGCCACCACCGCGAGCCCGACGCCGATGCCCTGTATGCCGCTCAGCTTCTCGCCAAAATAAATGATGGCCACCGCGTTGACGGCGATCAACTGGATCACCGCCGATAGCGAGAACGACACCGACATGCCGAAGTCCCGCACCAGGCGCAACATGATCAGGTTGCCCAGCGAATAGAGGATCAGCGTCACCACCAGCTTGCCGATGGTCGGCTCGACGCCCCAGGTCTTGGCGACCATCGCGGCGATGAGGAAGATGACGGTCGAAAAACCGAGCAGCGAAAGGCCGACGACGGACATTTTTCAGGCAAGCTCCCACAAATGTCCGGCGATTTGCTCCGAATGCCGCGCCAACGTCAAGCAGAGCGGCGACACGCTCCAACGTTATGGCGCCATGCGACGCAAAAACCCTCCCGTCCGGAAACGGGAGGGCGCTTGGCTTCAGGTCTTGGGAACCCCTGATTCCATCAGGGATAGGTACACTTGCCCTTCTGCGGTTCGCCCTGCGGGCCCGGCGTGCCGGTCTCCTCCCAGTCGCCGCCATGGCTGATGCAATAGGAGATCATCAGGTTGCACGACGCCTTGTTGTTGCAGGTCTCGACATGGCCGTGGGTCTGTCCGCCGCCCGGCGCCTTGAGGCCGAGCTGGTGCGGCGGCGGTGCCGGCACGCGGGCCTTGAGCTGGGCAGCCGATGCAGCACCGGCAAAGGCCGACATCGAAAGTGCGAGCGTCGCGATCAGCGACGAGCGGATGATGGTGTTGGTCATGTTCATTTCGGTTCTCCTCTGGGACACTTTGATCTTGCGGCTCACCGGCCGCCACGATCGTGTGTGTCGGGGTTGGAGAAGAAGGTTCACGGCGGAGCTGGAAAAAAGTTCGGACGATCTTTGAGGCCGCTTGCCATCCCGCGAAAACAGGCTGTCGGGCTGCAACCCGACAGCCTATTCGCCACTCACGGGGATCGTCGCAACAATCCGCCCGGAAAGCGCCAGGTCGTCGTTCGTCGCCATCACCGCCAGCGACGTCACCGGCAGTTCGGCCAACACGCGCCGCCGCCACCGCTCCGCCAATCCTGCCAGATCAGTCGTCTCCGCAGCGGTCAGAGCCGCCGCGAAATGGTAGAGGCCGACCACATGGAAGCGGGTCTGCCGCGCGCCGCAGGCTTGCTGCACCAGGCCGAAGACATCTTCGTCGTGGTGGCAGCAGGGATAGACCGGCAGGTAGATCCGGCCGGTGTTGATCCGGCCGAGGAACGGCCCGCCGAGGCGCAGGGCAAGTGCTCCCAGCGGCGCGAGCGCTACGGTCACAGCCTGCACGCACCGCGCGATGTCGGGCTCGGACAGGCCACCGACGATGGTGGCATGCAGCATGCCGGCGCGCTCGCGGCCGAGCTGCCAGGCGATCTTGTCGCTGAACGAAAACGAACGCAGCTCCGCCTCGAATGCTTGGAACGTCTCGCTGCGGCCGAGCGCCTGGGCGTCGATGGGGACGACAAGCGAATGGCGCGGCGTGTCATAGCGGCCATTGCGATAATCCGTGCCGTCCTTGCCGGCAATGATCTCGGCATGGCCTGGAGCAACCAGCGGCAGATGGGCAAGCCTATAGGCATCGTCGAAGGTCAGCGTCTCGCCGGGACCGAAGACCCGGCGCGACGCGTCAAAGGCCATGACGGTGTCGTTGCAGAATTTCATCCTGAAACGTCCATGCGGCGGGTTTCCCCCTGCGCGCTCATCCCGTTCGTGGCTTGACCATCAGCACCCAGTTCTCGCCTGCACCGGTCCAGCCATCCTTGACCATCGGCTCGGAGGCGACCTCGCGATAGCCGACGCTTTCATAGAGATGGCGGGCCTTGGTGTTGGCGTCCGAAACGATCAGGCTGGTGCCGGTGCAGCCGGTGGCCTCGGCGATCGCGTCGGCCATGGCCAGCAGCCGCGAGCCGTAGCCGCGCGCCCGTGCCTCCGGCAGCGTCGCCATGACGTTGACATACCAGCTGCCCACCGCCATCGCCTCGAGCATGTTGAATGGCACGAACATCGCCGGCGTGTCGGGGTCGGGCAACGACGGCTCGATCGGATAGCCGATCAGGCAGGCAATCACCTTGCCATGTTCCAGTACCACCGCGTTGCGATAGGAAAAGCTGCCTTGCTCGCGTTGCGCCCGCTGGCGGCCGACCTCCCAGGGGTCGCCACCTTCGGCCATCTTGGTCCAGAGATAAAGCGGCAGCCCGTCGCCAGCCATGTTGACCAGCTTGGCCAGGATCGCGGCGTCCTCCTTGGTGGCGGGCCGCGCCTCGGCAGTCAAACCCTCGTCGCGGTGCGCCTTTTCGGGCATGACATGCTCCTCCAGTCCACAGCGTCCCCTCGCTGCGGCAGTATAGGAGCGCGCGTTCCGGGCGGCGTCAACCGCCGACCGCGTGTGTCTCGGGCAGGCCCGCCACCACCTCAGTTTTTACGTGCGCCAAGGCCAACCAGCCTGTCCAGAGAAAGCTGTCCGCCCCCATAGGCAGCCAGCGCCAATGCCATCGCCGCCCAGGGCAGATGGAAATTGGCCCAGCCCTCCGGCACCGTCAGTTGGATCACTGCCGTCATCGCCAGGATGCCGAGGGCGGCAAAGCGCGTGCCGAGCCCCAGCACCAGCAGGATCGGCAGCACGATCTCGCCGATGCCTGCCAGCGTCGCCATCAGGATCGGCGCCGGATAGGGGTACTGGCTGCCGAGGATGTGCAGCGAAAACTCCTGGGTAAACAGATAGCGCGCGCCGTTGGACAGCGTCAGGAAGCCGTCCCATTTGGTCAGTCCCGACTTGAAGAACGGCACGGCTATGGCAAAGCGCAGCGCCAGGAGTGGCAGCGCCTCGGGGATCGCCGCAATCGCTGACTCAATGCGCCGGATCGCGGAGCCCAAGCCGGCCTCGTGCGCCATTGGCGCGTGGTTGATGTCGCTCATCTCATGTCTCCTTGTTGGTCAGCCACGCCGGCGAACATGCCGAGCGCGACCAGGCCGACGATGGCGCGGCCGAAGTCGAATGCCGGGTCCGTGTCGAAGGCTTCAGCCGCGGCGTCGCCGATGCTGTCGCCGCGCAACAGCACTGCCGCGAACACCGCGTCCGCCTCGGCGATGACATGCACGGCCACCTCGATGTCCGGCCGGGTGATCACGATGCTCTCCGGCTCGAGCACCGTCTGCACGCGGACCTCGTCGCCCTGGTGGGCCTGCCAGATCGTCCCGATGGAAAACTTCGAACGAACCAGCGCCGCCGCCGGATGCGCAATGAGGGTGGCGCTGCCGAGCCACTCGGGCGCCAGCCTTGCCAGCGCCGCGACGTCGAGCGGAACGATGTCGGCGGCGTGGTAGGCGCGGGTCCAGTGGGCCTCCAGCCGCGCCGTGTCGGCGAGATAGGGCAGGGCGGCGGCCGGGGCGAAGCCGGCGACGAAATCGGGAAAGCTGTCGCCATAGGCAAACATCACCGGGCTGTCGGGCAGCGTCGTTGCGATGAAAGCACGTGCCATGCCGTTGAAGAAGTCGTCGCCGACAAGCCGCCGCAGGACCGGGAAACGCTGGCTCAGCGCCTTGGAGAGCGAAACCGCGACATTGTTGCGGTAGACGGCGAAGCGCGCCACATCGGCCTCGCCGCGCGCGCTGGTCACGCCGTCCGGCAGCGGTCGTGTGGCATCGAGCAAGGCTGAGGCAAACGTGTTCTGGTCCATCGTCACGCGCGCCTGGAAAACCGCGCATCGCGCCGCAGCGCTGCCTCGTCGAGCACGGCCTCGGCGCGCGTGGCCTCCGCCAGCAGCACGGCAAAGGCCGGCACGTCATTGTCCCATTCGATCAGCGTCGGTACCGGGCCGGTGCGGCCGATCGTGTGGCGATAGAGCGAAAAGACGTCGTCGGCGACTGTCGAATTGTGGGCGTCGATCAGCAGCCGGTCACCGGCGCCGTCGACGGTCTCGTCATAGCCGGCGAGGTGGATCTCGCCGACGCGCTCGACCGGGAAGCGGTCGATGTAAGCGAACGGGTCGAGCCTGTGGTTGATGGCCGACACCATCACGTTGTTGACGTCGAGCAGCAGCCCGCAGCCGGTCCTTTCGGCAATGGCGTCGAGGAAGTCGATCTCGTCGATCGTGCTGTCTTCGAACAGGATGTAGGTCGAGGGATTTTCGAGCAGCATGCGTCGCCCCACCGCCTGCTGCACCTCGTCGACATGGGCGCTGACACGCGCCAGCGTCCGGTTCGTATAGGGCAGCGGCAGCAGGTCGTTCAGGAAGCCGGCGTCATGCGTCGACCAGGCCAGATGTTCGGAAAAGGACTGCGGCTGGTAGCGGTCGATCAGCCGCCGCAGCCGCGCCAGATGCGCCTTGTCGAGTGGTCGTTCGGCCCCGATCGACAATCCGACGCCGTGCAGCGACAGCGGATAGCGCGCAACGATCTCGGACAGTGTGCGGTGCGGCGCACCGCCGTCGCCCATATAATTCTCGGCATGGACCTCGAAGAAGCCGATTTCGGGCTCGGTCGCGATGATTTCGCCTATGTGCTCGGGATTGAGGCCAAGGCCCGCGCGGGCGGGTAGGGACTGGCCGCTTTGTGTACCGGTATTCATGCTGGGTGCTCGGATGGGTCGGGCAGGCGAGATGGGGCCCGGCGCGCCGGGCCCCATGTGCATCACATGGCAGTTGGCTCGAGCATGCCCTTGTGACCGTCGACGTCCATCGTCGTGCAGGTGCCGGCTGGCACGGCCTTCCAGGCGTTGCCCTGATAGTCCATGGTCGAGGTGCCGGCGCAGGTCGTGCCTGCTCCCGCGGCGCAATCGTTCTGGCCCTTCAGCGAAATGCCGTAGCACTTTTCCATGCCGACCATCTTTTCAGCCGGCAGCGGGGCGGCAAAGGCGGACGAGGCAAGTGCCGATGCGAGCGAACCGGCGAGAGCAAGGGCTAGGGTCTGGCGATTCATGACGTTCTCCTGATGAAGGATTGACAGGGAAGCGTTCTGCGTCCCATGCCGTCGACTTCGCCGGCACCTCGCCATTCGTTACGCCGGGCCGTGAACACGGTTTCGTGAGTGAGACGGCAGTTGGCGTTGTAACATTTCTGCGTCGACTGAAGTAACAAACGGCTTCTTAAGCCGAAGAGAAGGAAGACAGGCTTGACGAGGACGGATGACGCCGAACTCGCTCGGCTTTTCAGGGCGGCAATTTCAGGTGATGAAGGCGCATACGCTGCCTTTCTCGATGGCGTGGCGCAATTGGTGCGCGGATATTGCCGCAGACGTATCGTGCATGGCGGCGTCGAGCCGGAGGATGTCGTCCAGGAGGTTCTGCTTGCGATTCATCTGAAGCGTCATACCTGGCGCCAGGATGAAGCAGTGACGCCTTGGGTCTACGCCATCGCCCGCTACAAGCTGATCGATGCCTTCCGCCGCCGCGGCAAGCGCATCGAGGTCGACATCGCAGACTTCGCCGAAACGCTCGCCGAGCCCGAGAAGGACGAAGTGGGCGAGCGCGACATCGGCCGTGCGCTCGACGGCCTGGCCCCGGTGCAGCGCAGTGTCGTTGCCTCGGTTTCGGTCGAGGGTGCCTCGATCGGCGAGACGGCCAATGCGCTTGGCATGACCGAGACGGCGGTGCGGGTGGCGCTGCATCGCGGCCTCAAGGCGATCGCGCATCGCTTCAGACAGGACTGAACGGAACGGAAATGGAAACGAAGAATCTCATCAAGGCGATTTCCAGCGACGCGGCAGCAGGCCGGCGTTCGTTCGGCACGCTGCTGCGCGCCGCCTTCGTTGCGGCAAGCGTCATTGCCGCTGTCGTCTTTTCCGTCGTCGCCGGCCCGCGCGCCGATTTTGCCGCCGCCGCCGAAACCTGGCGTTTCCTCCTCAAATTCGTTGTCACCCTGGCGCTGGTTGCCACATCGGGTGCGGTGGCTATTGCACTCGCCCGTCCCGGTGCGCGGCTTGGCATGCGTGTCGCGTTGCTCGCTGCCGCACCCGCCATCCTGCTCGGCGCGGTCCTGATCGAACTCACCACCATTGCCCCTTCTGAATGGGCGACCCGGCTTGTCGGCACCAACAACATGGTTTGCCTGACACTGATCCCACTCATCGGTCTCGGCCCGCTCGCCATCTTCCTCGCCGCCATGCGCCAGGGCGCGCCGACGCAGCCCAGCCTCGCCGGTGCCGCCTGCGGCCTGCTCGCCGGCGGCCTTGCCGCGACGCTCTACGCCGCCCACTGCTTCGACGACTCGCCGTTTTTCGTCGCCACCTGGTACACGCTGGCCATCGCCATCCTGACCGTCGTCGGCGCGATCGCCGGCCGGTACGTCCTGCGCTGGTAGCAAAGCGCCGCAAAGCCGCGCTTGTTAACCCTTGCGGCCCCTGCTAAAGCGCGGCGCATGACCACACCGCTCGACCACATCCGCAATTTCTCCATCGTTGCCCATATCGATCATGGCAAGTCGACGCTTGCCGACCGGCTGATCCAGTCCACCGGCGGGCTGGAACTGCGCGAGATGACCGAGCAGGTCCTCGACAACATGGACATCGAGCGCGAGCGCGGCATCACCATCAAGGCTCAGACCGTTCGGCTCAACTACCGTGCCAACAATGGCGAGGATTACATCCTCAACCTGATCGACACGCCCGGACACGTCGACTTCGCCTATGAAGTCTCGCGCTCGCTGTCGGCCTGCGAGGGCTCGCTGCTCGTCGTCGACGCTTCCCAGGGCGTCGAGGCGCAGACACTGGCGAACGTCTACCAGGCCATCGACAACAACCACGAGATCGTCGTCGTCCTCAACAAGATCGACCTGCCCGCCGCCGAGCCCGAGCGCATCAAGGAGCAGGTCGAGGAAGTCATCGGCATCGACGCCTCGCAAGCCGTCCACATCTCGGCCAAGACCGGCCTCGGCATCGAGGACGTGCTCGAGGCGATCGTCACCCAGTTGCCGCCGCCGCGCGAGGGCGACATCGACGCGCCGCTTAAGGCGATGCTGGTCGACAGCTGGTACGACACCTATCTCGGCGTCATCGTCCTGGTGCGCATCATCGATGGCAAGCTCAAGAAGGGCCAGACCATCCGGATGATGGAGACCAACGCCAAATATCTGGTCGAGCGTACCGGCGTCTTCACGCCGAAGATGGTCCAGGTCGACGAGCTCGGCCCGGGTGAATTCGGCTTCTTCACCGGCTCGATCAAGGAAGTGGCCGACACCCGCGTCGGCGACACCATCACCGAGGACAAGCGCCCCACCGCAAAGGCCCTGCCGGGCTTCAAGCCGGCCCAGCCGGTGGTGTTCTGCGGCCTGTTCCCGGTCGACGCCGCCGATTTCGAGGACCTCCGCGCCGCCATGGGCAAGCTGCGCCTCAACGACGCCAGCTTCTCCTTCGAAATGGAAACCTCGGCCGCACTCGGCTTCGGTTTCCGCTGCGGCTTCCTCGGCCTGCTGCATCTCGAGATCATCCAGGAGCGGCTCGAGCGCGAGTTCAACCTCGACCTCATCGCCACCGCCCCCAGCGTCGTCTACCGCATGAACCTCAATGACGGGTCGACCAAGGAACTGCACAATCCCGCCGACATGCCCGACGTGGTCAAGATCGCCGCGATCGAGGAGCCGTGGATCCGCGCCACCATCCTCACCCCGGACGATTATCTCGGCTCGATCCTGAAACTCTGCCAGGAGCGCCGCGGCATCCAGGCCGACCTCTCTTATGTCGGCAAGCGCGCCATGCTGGTCTACGATCTGCCGCTCAACGAGGTCGTGTTCGATTTCTATGACCGCCTGAAGTCGATCTCCAAGGGCTACGCCTCCTTCGACTACCACCTGACCGACTACCGCGAGGGCGACCTCGTCAAGATGTCGATCCTGGTCAATGAGGAGCCCGTCGACGCGCTGTCGATGCTCGTCCATCGCACCGCCGCGGAAAAGCGCGGCCGCGTCATGGTCGAGAAGCTGAAGGAGCTGATCCCGCAGCACATGTTCAAGATCCCCGTCCAGGCCGCCATCGGCGGCAAGGTCATTGCCCGCGAGACCATCTCGGCGCTGCGCAAGGACGTCACCGCCAAGTGCTACGGCGGCGACGTCACCCGCAAGCGCAAGCTGCTCGAGAAGCAGAAAGAGGGCAAGAAGCGCATGCGCCAGTTCGGCAAGGTCGACATCCCGCAGGAAGCCTTTATCCAGGCGCTCAAGATGGGCGACAACTAGCGTTCTCTTTTTCCTTCTCCCCGTTCACGGGGGTGAGGAGTGCCCGGCCAACGTTCGATCAGTCGACAATGATGTGTCGACTGAAGCGACGAACGCCCGGAGCCATAACGGAGGGCGGTGGCCCGCAGGGCCGGATGAGGGGCGGCGCAACTCTGCGCGATCTCCTAAAAGTATCAACGCCGCATGCTGATCGCGACCCGGCTTATCTCGCCCTCAACAATCGTCTCCACTCCATCTATAGTCATCCCGCAGTGCAAACGCGTATTGCACCGCAGCGTCGAATTATTCGCGGCCACGCGTCTTCGACTGTTCTGTCGATTTACTGACATCGTGAAGATGGCTAGCCTTCCCCTCGCATTCTGCCAGAGGGAACATCATGAACTGGACTGAAAAAGACAAGAAACTGGGTATGGACCGCGCCATAACAAGGCGCGATTTCATGGATGGCGTGGCGATGGCGATTGGTGGCGCGGTGGCGTTGCGTGCCATGGGCCCCGGCCGGGCGCAGGCGCAAGCTGCCGCCACGGCCTACCCACCTGCCGCTGCGGAGCTGCAGGGGCAGACCGACACTGCCCAGAATGTCATGCATGCCGTCCGCGACGGCACCTACTGGTCCGACGCCGGCCCGGTCACGTCGAGCGCCGAGAGCTACGACCTCGTCGTCGTCGGTGCCGGTATTTCGGGCCTTGCCGCCGCACATGCCTTCCGCAAACAGGCCGGCCCCGACAAGCGTGTGCTGATCGTCGATCCGCTCGCCGATTTCGGCGGCCACGCCAAGCGCAACGAATTCACCGCTTCGAATGGTTCGAAGCTGATCGGTTATGGCGGCAGCCAGTCGATGCAGACGCCGAGTTACTTCAGCCCCGCCGTCAACGCGCTGCTCGCCGATATCGGCATCGAGCCCAAACGCTTCGAAACCTTCTACGATCAGAAATGGTCCGATGATCGCGGCCTGTCGGGCGCCATCTTCTTCTCCAAGGAGCAGTGGGGCGAGGACAGGCTGGTGATCCGCAAGGGCAAGCCGGCCGAATGGGTGGCCAACACACCGCTCAACGACAAGGCCAAGGCCGACCTGATCCAGCTTATGGAAGCGCCCGGCGACTATCTGCCCGGCCTAAACAGCGAGCAGCGCCTGCAGAAACTGTCGGAGATCACCTACAGGGCGTTCCTGCTCGACCATGCCAAGGTCGACCCGCAAGTCGCTGACTATTTTGCCACCTCGACCAATGGCTATTTCGGCGTCGGCATCGACACTGCGAGCGCACTCGACGCGCGCGCCAACGGAAATCCGGGTTTCGACGGTATGGATCTCGGCGAGGCTGTGTCGAAATACAACAGCCCGTCCGGCCGTCTCGCATTCACCGACCCCGACGACTACATCTACCATTTCCCCGACGGCAATGCCGGCATCGCCCGTGCTCTTGTACGCGCGCTGGTGCCAGGCGCGCTTGCCGGCACGACAATGGAGGAGCTGGTTACCGAAACCGTCGACTATTCAGCCCTCGACAAGCCGGAAAACGCTGTCCGCATCAGGCTGAATTCGACAGTCGTCAAGGTCGCGCATGATGGCGCCCCAGGCAGCGCCAGCTCGGTTACCGTCACCTATGCCGACGCCGCAGGCAAGCCGGTCAGCATCAAGGCCGGGCACGTCGTGCTCGCCTGCTGGCACCGGGTCATTCCCTATCTCACCGACGAACTCGGCACTGAGCAGACAGCTGCCCTCAACGACCAGCAGAAGGTGCCGCTGATCTACACCAACGTCCAGCTGCGCAACTGGGAGGCCTTCGACAAGCTCAAGATCGACGGTTTCAGGGCGCGCGGCGATTTCTGGAGCGGCGCCGACATCGATTTCCCTGTCTCGATGGGCGCCTACAAATTCGCCGACAAGCCTGAGGATCCCGTCATCCTGCACCTCTCCAAGGTGATGACCAGCCCGGGCCTTGCCCCGCGCGAACAGGCGCTGGCCGGGCGCCGGGCGCTGATGACGCTGAGCTTCGAGGAGATGGAGCGCTCGATCCGCGACCTGCTCGGCCGCGCCCTGTCAGGCGGCGGCTTCGACCCCGCTCGCGACATAGAGGCCATCACCTGCAATCGCTGGTCGCACGGCTACGCCTACGAATATATGCGTCCGGGCGACCGCTTCTGGCCCGACGGCCCGCTGCCCATCGAAGCCGCGCGCAAGCCATGGGGCCGCATCTCGATCGCCAATGCCGACAGCGGCGCTTACGCCTACGCCCATTCGGCGATCGACCAGGGCGTGCGTGCGGTACGGGATCTGCTGGGGACGCCTGAAGGAGCGCCCGACTATGCCCGCTTCCCGGGGCCTCAGGCGGAGAAGATCGGGCTCTAAAGCGGGCGATCGACGCTTTGTCCTTCTCCCCGTTCACGGGGAGAAGGTGGCCCGCAGGGCCGGATGAGGGGCAGCGCAAACCAGCTCTTAAATGTCGTGTCAGCCATCACGGATACGCAAGATGAATGGGCTCTATCGCTACCTCCCAAACCGCATCACCCAGTTCACCTCCCACGTTTCGCCACTATCCCTGGACATCGCCTGTTCCCAGCGCGGTTCCTCCCCGCCAGTCCAGAGGAACCGCACGCGCACGGGCACACCGCCCTCGACATCATCGCCATAGAAGATGCCACGCCCGTCCTCGAACCTCCCGATCGTCGGCGGGAACAGCCGATAACTCTTTGTGTCGCTCCAGTAGATCGACCACAGCCCCGTCTCCGGGTTGTAGAGCCTGAGCGTCATGCCGGTGAAGCCGCGCTCTGGCGCCGTCATCTGGTCGAGATTGCCGCCGAACGTGCCGTCGGGTGCCTGCATCACCTTTTCGATGTGCGAGAACGCGGTGAACGTCTCCCATTCGGTGGAACCCACCAGCCGCGCGCGCAGGCGTTCGTTGGTCACCGTCCAGTCGCCGATCAGGAAATCGAAATCGTCAAAGCCGCTCATGCCATCCTCCCATTGGTTTGCCCAGGAATAGCAGACCCCTGCTGACAGGCTTCTGTCAGCAACCGCCCGCGAAGGCCGGCAAGCGATGGCTTGACCTTGCCGGCACCTCGGGCTCATCTGCCGCCGCGATCCCGCCACAGCTTCCGCGTAACGCCCGCCCCTATGAAACTGCTCGCCGCTCTCCTTGCTTTGGCCATCCTGCCCGCTTGCGGTACGCGCGCGCCGGTGCCGCCGGCAACAGTGGCTGCTCCGCCGGCCGCCGTGCAGCCCGCCGTCGAACCGCTGCCGGCTGGGGTAAAACCGCTGACGGTCGAGCAGGACGAGCAGATTTCGCAGGGGTGAGGGATAATCTTGCCCCGCAGGCTTCTTCGCTTTTTTCTGCTTGGTATCGTTCCTTCGCACCCCCCTCTGGCCTGCCGGCGTTCGATGCTCGAAAAGCCAAGCAATTGGCTTTTCGTCCGCTGCGCGGAACTCATCGCCCCCCCCCACAAGGAGGGAGATTAGTCGCGTCGCCGGCGGCGCAAGTCCTGCAAGATTGCGGGGATTCAGCTTACTGTCTCGGCGATTGGGCGCGGCGACGATGACAGCGTGATCTCCCTCCTTGCGGGGGAGATGGCCGGCAGGCCAGAGGGGGGTGCGAAGGAACGCAAGCTCTCAGAATCTGCGTCTAGCGCAAGCAGCCCTTGCCAGCGAACGCGGGAGCGATAAGCTCGGCCCATATCCATGGAGGCCTCGAAAAACATGGCCAAGGGCATGGTCGAGGGCGAGAAGATCGATGTCGGCTTTTCCGGTCGTCGCTGCATCCACTCGCGCAATTGCGTTCTCGCCAATCCTCATGTCTTCGAGCCCAATGCGCCGGGCGAATGGATTCACCCGGACGCGGCGTCTGTCGAGCAGATCGTGGCGATCGCCGAAAGCTGTCCTTCGGGCGCCATCACCTATCGCCGCCGGGATGGCGGGCCGGCTGAGGCGCCGCCGGTGGTCAACACGGTTCGCATCCGCGAGAACGGGCCGCTGGCCGTGCATGCCGAAATCGTCTTCAACGGCGAGACCTTCCATCGCGCCACCTTGTGCCGCTGCGGTGCTTCTGAGAACAAGCCGTTCTGCGACGGCAGCCACACCAAGACCGGCTTTGTCGCCACCGGTGAGCCGGCGTTGAAGCAGTCCCAGCCGCTCGCTGCCCGGGATGGGCCGCTGGTCGTCACGCCGCAGCCCAACGGCAACCTCAAGCTCGAGGGCAATGTCGAGATCGTCACCGGCACCGGCCACACGATCGACCGCGCGACAAAAGTCTGGCTTTGCCGCTGCGGCCAGTCGGCCAACAAGCCCTGGTGCGACAACACCCACAAGAGCATGTCGTGGTCGACCGAAGGTCGATGACAAGCCAACGATTTGGCTTGTCAAACGACTAAGCGCCCGGAGCCACAGCGGAGGGCAGGCTTTGTCGCGAGACAGGCGTGCGCGGCACGAGGCAAGCACAAAATGGGACGCGCATTGGGCTGCCCCCCTGCTTGGCCGAAACTGGCCAATTTTGCTTTGCGGGCGATATCGGCTAAGCGGGACGGAGCCCACCAAGTCCGGAACATCAGCGCATGCACGCCAGCCATCCCCTCTATCTCGGCATCGACACCGGCGGCACCTACACTGACGCCGTGTTATGGTCCGAGGCGCATGGCCCGCAGGGCAAGGTGCTGGCCAAAGCCAAGTCGCTGACCACCCGCCACGACCTCGCCGTCGGCATTTCGGGCGCGGTCGATGCGGTGCTCGACAAGGCCGGCGTCAACCCTGCCGCCATCAAGCTGGTGTCGATGTCGACGACGCTTGCCACCAACGCGCTTGTCGAGGGCCAGGGCGGGCGCGTGGCGCTGGTCATGATCGGCTTTTCCGAGGCTGACCTCGCCCGCGACGGGCTGAAGACCGCGCTCGGCACCGATCCGCTGGTTTTGTGCGAGGGCGGCCATGACGTCCACGGCAACGCCCGCACGCTTGATCTCGGAGCCCTCGAAGCGGCCTTGCCAAAATTGGCGAAATCCGTCTCGGGCTTCGCCGTCTGCGCCTATTTCGCCACCCGCAACCCGGCTCATGAGATCGCCGCCCGCGACCTCATCCGCGAGGCGACGGGCATGCCAGTCACCACCAGCCACGAGTTGTCGGCCAAGCTCGGCGGCCCGCGCCGGGCCCTGACCACGCTGCTCAATGCCCGCCTGATCTCGATGATCGACCGCCTCGTCGCCGCGACCGAAGGGTTCCTCGACAAGCGCAAGATCAATGCGCCCTTGATGGTGGTGCGCGGTGATGGCGCGCTGGTGTCTGCCCAATTCGCCCGCCAGCGGCCGATCGAGACAATCCTGTCCGGTCCCGCTGCCAGCCTCGTCGGCGCCCGTCACATGACCGGGCTCGACAATGCTGTCGTCTCCGACATCGGCGGTACCACCACCGATGTCGCCGTGCTCGACCATGGCCGCCCGCGCCTCGACCCCGAGGGCGCCACCGTCGGCGGCTTCCGCACCATGGTCGAGGCTGTCGCCATGCGCACCTTCGGCCTCGGTGGCGATTCCGAGGTATCGCTGGAGGAAGGCGGGCTGAAGCCGAAGATGTCGCTCGGCCCGCGCCGCCTGGTGCCGCTGGCGCTTGCCGGCATGGTCCATGGCGAGGCGGTCTCGGTGGAGCTGGAACGCCAGCTGCGCGCCCCCAATCCCGGCCGCATGGATGGCCGTTTTGCTGTGCGCACCGGCGTGCCCGAGCAACTGGCGGCAGGGTTGACCGCGCCGGAGGCAAAGCTCTACGACCAGATTACCGGCGTGCCGCAGCCGATCGACCGTTTGCTCACCTCCAACGCCCAGAATGCCACGCTCAATCGGCTGGTGTCGCGCGGGCTTGTCCATGTCTGTGGCTTCACGCCTTCGGACGCCGCTCATGTGCTTGGCCGTCAGGCCAATTGGGACGAGGCGGCGGCCAGGCTCGGCGCCGAGTTGTTCGCCCGCAAGCGCGACGGTCGCGGCCAGCCGGTCGCGGCGAGCCCGGAGGCGATTGCCGAACGCGTGCTGGCGACGTTGACCCGCCTGTCGGCGGAGGTGATCCTCGAAACCGCCTTCGCCGAGGATGGGCTCGACGGTGCTGCAACCGTGGCACACGCCCTGGTACAGCGCGCCGTCGACGCCCATCCTGGCATCGCTCGCTTCACGGTCGCGCTCGACCGTCCGGTCATCGGTCTCGGCGCCTCGGCCCCGCTGCATTATGCCGGCCTGCCGCCGCTGGTCGGCAACGAATGCGTGGTGCCTAGCGATACCGACGTCGCCAACGCGCTGGGGGCGGTTGTCGGCCAGGTCCGCGTGACGGCCGAGGCCCGCGTCAGCCAGCCCAAGGAAGGTCTGTTCCGCGTCGCCGTCGGCGAATTGTTGCGCGATTTCACCGACGAGGAGGCGGCGATGGCGCTGGCGGAAGCCGAAGCGCGCGCCATAGTTGGCGCGAGGGCTCGCGATGCCGGCACCGATGCGGCAGAGGTCGAAGTGACTGTCGATCTCAAAGTCTCGACGGTCGAAAGCCAGCGCATGTTCATCGAGGCGCATGTGCTTGCGACCGCCAGCGGCCGGCCCCGGATCGCGGTTTGACGGCTAAATCGATTTGCAGCGGCAATGGCCGTAAATCATTGCTGCCTTGCAACATTCGACGAATTGACCGTGCGCGTTTTGCATGCCAAACGCCCGAAAACTTTATTTAGAACGCCCCTGCGGCGCCGGAATTCTGGAGCGCATCTCATGACCGATACTGTCTCCCTTCATGGCCTTTCTGTTGCGCGCGCGCTCCACGAGTTCGTGGTCTCGGAGGCTCTGCCTGGGACGGGTGTCGATGCGGAGGCGTTCTGGGAGGGCTTTGCGTCGATCGTGCATGATCTGGCGCCGAAGAACCGGGCGCTTTTGGAAAAGCGCGACGACTTCCAGCTCAAGCTCGACGCCTGGTACCGCAAGCATGGCGCCCCTCACGACATGGCGGCCTACAAGGCGTTCCTGAGCGAGATCGGCTACTTGGTCCCCGAGGGTCCAGCCTTTGCTGTCACCACCGAGAATGTCGATCCCGAGATCGCCACCGTCGCCGGGCCGCAGCTTGTCGTGCCGGTCATGAATGCGCGTTATGCGCTGAACGCCGCCAATGCGCGCTGGGGTTCGCTCTATGACGCGCTCTACGGCACCGATGCGATCCCGGATGCTGACGGCGCCGAGAAGACCAAGGGCTACAATCCCAAGCGTGGCCAAAAGGTCATCGCCTGGGCCAAGGCCTTTTTGGATCAGTCAGCACCGCTGGCTCAGGGCAGCTGGAGCGACGTGACCGGGCTGTCGATTGTCGACGGCAAGCTCGTGCTGGCCAATGCGTCTGGTTCGGTTGCACTGGGCGACGGCAAACAATTCGCCGGCTATCGCGGCGAGGCAAACAACCCCGACGCGGTGCTGCTGGTCAAGAACGGCCTGCATGTCGAGGTGGTGGTCAACCGTGACAGTGCGATCGGCAAGACAGATCCGGCCGGTATTTCGGACATGATCCTGGAGTCCGCACTCACCACCATCCAGGACTGCGAGGATTCGGTCGCAGCAGTCGACGCCGAAGACAAGGTCGCCGTCTACCGCAACTGGCTCGGCCTGATGAAGGGCGACTTGTCCGAGAGTTTCGACAAGGGCGGCAAGCTTGTCACCCGCAAGCTCAATGCCGACCGTGCCTACACCGGTGCCGATGGCAAGACCGTCTCGCTGCCCGGCCGCTCGCTGATGCTGGTGCGCAATGTCGGCCACCTGATGACCAATCCCGCGATCCACGACCGTGACGGCCATGAGGTGCCCGAAGGCATCATGGATGCGGCAATCACCGCTTTGATCGCCCTGCACGACGTCGGAGCCAAGGGCCGTCGCATGAACTCCCGCGCCGGCTCGATGTATGTGGTCAAGCCGAAGATGCATGGCCCCGAGGAAGTGGCCTTTGCCGTCGAGATCTTCGACCGCGTCGAGCGCCTCGTCGGCATGCCCAGAAAGACCATCAAGATGGGCATCATGGACGAGGAGCGGCGCACCACGATCAACCTCAGGGAATGCATCCGTGCCGCCAAGGAACGTGTGGTGTTCATCAACACCGGGTTCCTCGACCGCACCGGCGACGAAATCCACAGCTCGATGGAAGCCGGCCCCATGGTGCGCAAGGGCGACATGAAGCAGGCGCCATGGATCAATGCCTACGAGGCCTGGAACGTCGACACCGGTCTCGAATGCGGCCTGTCGGGCCATGCCCAGATCGGAAAGGGCATGTGGGCGATGCCCGACCTGATGGCAGCGATGCTGGAGCAGAAGATCGCTCACCCACGCGCCGGCGCCAACACCGCCTGGGTGCCGTCGCCGACGGCGGCGACGCTGCATGCCACCCACTACCACAAGGTCGACGTGCATGCCGTCCAGGCCGAGCTGAAGAGCCGGCCCAAGGCGCGGCTCGACGACATCCTGTCGGTACCTGTGGTCGTCCGTCCCAACTGGACGCCCGACGAGATCCAGCGCGAGCTCGACAACAATGCGCAGGGCATCCTGGGTTATGTCGTGCGCTGGATCGACCAGGGCGTCGGCTGTTCCAAGGTTCCCGACATCAACGATGTCGGGCTGATGGAAGACCGCGCCACCTTGCGCATCTCGTCCCAGCACATCGCCAACTGGCTGCGCCACGACGTCTGCTCGCACATCCAGGTGATGGATTCGCTGCAGCGCATGGCAGCGATCGTCGACCGGCAGAATGTCGGCGATCCGCTCTACAAGCCGATGGCGCCGGAGTTCGACCAGTCGACCGCCTTCCGCGCTGCCTGCGACCTCGTCTTCGAAGGCCGCGCCCAGCCCAACGGCTATACCGAACCGGTCCTCCACAAGCGCAGGCTCGAACTCAAGGCGAAGGAACGGGGCTGATCATTGCCAACGGAATGCTAAGCAGTCCGTGGTAGCCTATCTCGTATGACAGCGTTTCTTCACGCCCCCCTCTGCCCTGCCGGGCATCTCCCCCACAAGGGGGGAGATCAGGCCTTCATGCCCGCCTCAGCTAATCAACTGCGACGCAAAGGAAACTTCTTAAGACCTTGCAGAGCGCGCGGTAGGCAGCACTTGCTGATCTCCCCCCTCGTGGGGGAGATGGCCGGCAGGCCAGAGGGGGGCGCGAAAGAGCTCACCATACCCGCAAGGTACTGGGCATCATGATCCTGCTCGCCATCGACTGTGCCGCCAGCCTCTGTGCCGCCAGCGTCTACGATGTCGGCGCCGGCCGCGAGCTTGGTCGCTCCGTGCGCGACCTCGGCAAGGGCCATGCCGAGCATCTGATGGCCGTCATCGACGAGGCGTTGGCGCAGGCCGGCAAGACATATGCCGACCTCGGGCGCATTGGCGTTTCCATCGGCCCCGGCTCGTTTACCGGCGTGCGGGTTGCTGTATCGGCGGCGCGTGGCTTCTCGCTGGCGTTGAAAATCCCGGCAGTCGGCGTGACGACGCTGGAGGCATTGGCGGCCGAAACGCGCGCGGCGCTGGGGCCATGCAAGGTGCTTGCTGCCCTTGATGCCGGGCGTGCGGAACTGCATGCCGCCGTCTATGATGAAAACGGACAAGCGGTTCATGAACCGGCGGTCCTCACGCTCGATGAGGCCGCAACCATCGCCGCAGCGGAAACGATGGCGCTGGCCGGCACCGCGGCGCAGCTGATCGCCGGCGCTGCCACCGGCATGGACATCACATTAGGGCCCGTGTCGGCCACCGCCGACATCGGTACCTATGCCCGTATCGCCGCCGGCAAGGCTGGCGATGGCGAGCGGCCGAAGCCGATTTATCTGAGAGCACCGGATGCCAAGCCGCAGGCTGGCTTCGTGCTGCCTAGGGAACAGAAATGAAACTGCCGTTCTGGCCGCTGAAGCGCGACTACGCCCTCGAACTCCTGACCATTGGCGACAGCGCCGCCATCGCTCCCTTGCATCGCGAGGATTTTGTCAGGCCCTGGTCGGGCGAGGAGTTCTCGCAGCTTCTGGAACAGGACACGGTGTTCGGCTTTGCCGTCCGCGAGGTCGGCCACGGCACGGAAGCCCCTGCCGGCTTCGTGCTGGCCAGGCTCGCCGCCGGTGAGGCGGAAATCCTGACCATCGCGGTGTCGCGCGCGCACCGCCGCCACGGGCTGGGCTGGCGCTTGATGGACGCCGTGCTGCGCGAACTGCATGCCCAGCGCGCCGAGGCGCTGTTCCTCGAGGTCGACGAGACCAATGCGCCGGCGATCGCGCTCTACCGCAAGTTCGGTTTCCACGAGGTCGGCAAGCGCCCCAATTATTACCAGTCGGCCCAAGGGGCGACGGGCGCGCTTGTCATGCGGCTCGATCTTCGCTAGCCAGAAGCCCGAAATTAATAGGGCATCGAGCACTACATGATCGGAAAGATCCGTACGGGGCTCGCGCTCTTCTGGATGGTTGCGGCCTCGCTGGTGCTGGTGCCGCTGCAGGTCATCTCGATGAAGACCGGCTTGTGGCCGGAAACCGTGATCCTGAAGATCTGGCACCGCGCCATGCTTTGGGCGCTCGGCATGCGCGTGCATGTCGTCGGTGAGATGGTGAAGACCCGACCGCTGATGATCGCCTCCAACCACATCTCCTGGACCGACATCATGGCTATGGGATCGCGGTTCGACGTCACCTTCATCGCCAAGTCGGAACTGAACGGCTGGCCGATCTTCGGCTTCCTGTCGCGGCTGCAACGCACCGTCTTCATCGAGCGCGAACGCAAGCGCAAGTCCGGCGACCAGGCCAGCGAGATCGCCAGGCGTCTCGCCGCCGGCAACGCCATGGTGCTGTTTGCCGAAGGCAGCACCGGTGATGGCAACATGCTGTTGCCGTTCAAGAGCACGCTGTTTGGCGCCGCCTCGATGGCGATCGCCGAAGGTGCCGCCGAACATGTCGTCATCCAGCCGGTGTCGATCGCCTATACCCGCATCCATGGCATTCCGCTTGGCCGCCAGCATCGCCCGCTTGCCAGCTGGATCGGCGACATGGACCTGGTGCCGCATGTCGGTCAGTTGCTCGCCGAAGGCGGGCTGGACGTCGAGATCCGCTTCGGCGAGCCGATCGACTTTTCCGCCAGGTCGAGCCGCAAGGAAGCGACGCGGCTGATGGAAGAGCGCGTCCGCGACATGATGCAACAGTCGCTCGGTCAGCCGCTGCCGGTGCGCTGAGCATCCGCCGGTCAACGGGCGGCGTGGCCCTTCGAGAGGTGCAGGCCGGGCCAACGCAAACAGACAAAAAACCCCGACCGGAGCCGGGGGTCTGATTGTTTGCTGTCGATCAGAACTTCTTGATGAGGCCTATACGGATCATGTGAAGGTTGTCGGACACGTCATAAGTTTCATCGAAACCATCGGTTTCGATGTGGGAGCCAAAGTCCGAGTAAGCATAGTCCAGGCGCCCGACCCAATCTCCCGCGAATGCATGCTCGATGCTCGCGCCGATCGTGAATCCTGCACGGGCACCGTCTCCGAAGATCGAGGAGTCAGGATCCGGCTCGCCGTTCACGCCGCCGTCTATGTCGCCATAGCCATAGTCGATGTCGGCAACGATTACACCGGCCCGGGCAGTGATAAGGGTCCGGTCAATGGCGAAACCAAGACGGCCTGCCAGACTGCCGTACAGTCCATACTCGCTGCGGGCAAAGTAGTCATCGCCATCTGGAAACCAGAAGTCATCCTTGGCACCGAGATAGCCAACCTCGCTTTCCACACCAAAGACCAACTGATCTCTTTGCCAGTTGTAGCCGGCTACGGCTCCCCCGGCAAAACCCTTGGGGCCGAGGTCGGCTCTATCTTCGGGCGCGGACCCATCGAAGCCGTTATCGCTGATCGCGGAAGAGTCTCCAGTTCCATAACCGAGCAACACACCGGCATAGAACCCTGACCAGTTGTACGTAGCGGAGCCTGCTTCGGTTGCTACGCTGTCGGCAGCACCAGCTGCGGTTACGATCGCCAGCATCGCCACAGTTGCCGCAAGAATCTGTCTCATCGAAAAGCCCCCAGAACTCAAGCTGATCTAGATGTACATACCTGCGTGGTTGAGAGAAAGCGTTTGCTTTCTCACAGGTTGCAAAGGGGCGATGATAGTTGCTTTCCTGCCACATCAAGTTCCGTCGGCAGTTGCTGCATGTGAGCCTCAGCGGTCTTGCCTCGCGGGAGGTCGCGCTGCCACGTCCCCCATCCAGGGCTGGCGGCCTAAACCGTCTGTTTTTTGCCGCGGAAAGGCGCTAAGAGGCGCCGCATGGAAATCGACGATATCGCTGAAATCATTCCGGCCGGCAAAGCCGCCGCAGCAACGGGCGCTGCCAGGAAGGTCTTCATCAAGACCTATGGCTGCCAGATGAATGTCTACGACTCGCAGCGCATGAGCGATGCGCTCGCTGCCGATGGCTACGCCGCGACCGAGACCATCGACGACGCCGACCTGGTGTTGCTCAACACTTGCCACATCAGGGAAAAGGCCGCCGAGAAGGTCTATTCGGAGCTTGGCCGCCTGCGCCAGCTCAAAGCCGAGCGGGCCGAGGCCGGGCGCGAGATGATCGTTGGCGTCACCGGCTGCGTCGCCCAGGCCGAGGGTCGCGAGATCATCCGCCGTGCTTCGGCGGTCGATCTCGTCGTCGGGCCGCAGACCTATCACCGCCTGCCCGAGGTGGTGAAGAAGGCACGTGGCGGCCAGAAGGTGGTCGAGACCGAATATGCGCTCGAGGACAAATTCGAGCACCTGCCGCAGCCGCGCAAGGCCGAGGTCGCCCGCCGTGGCGTCACCGCCTTCCTGACCGTCCAGGAAGGCTGTGACAAGTTCTGCACCTTCTGCGTGGTGCCCTATACCAGGGGCTCTGAGGTGTCGCGCTCGGTCGCCCAGATCGTCACCGAGGCCGAAAGGCTGGCCGAGGCCGGCGTGCGCGAGGTCACCTTGCTTGGGCAAAACGTCAACGCCTGGCATGGCGAGGGCGCCGACGGCAAGGAGTGGGGGCTTGGCCGCCTGCTTTACCGGCTCGCGGAAATCCCCGGCATCGCCCGGCTGCGCTACACCACCAGCCACCCGCGCGACATGGACGACGAGCTGATTTCAGCCCATCGCGACCTGCGCGCCCTGATGCCCTATCTGCATCTGCCGGTTCAGTCTGGCTCGGACCGCATACTCAAGGCGATGAACCGCAGGCATACTGCGGTTGATTATCTCAAGCTGATCGATCGAATCCGCGCTGCCCGTCCCGACATCGCCATGTCGGGCGATTTCATCGTCGGTTTTCCCGGCGAGACGGATGCCGATTTCGAGGCTACAATGGAGATCGTGCGCCAGACCAATTACGCCTCGGCCTACACGTTCAAATATTCGCCGCGTCCCGGCACGCCGGGCGCCGACATGGACGGCCATGTCGAGGAAAAGGTCAAGGACGAGCGCCTGCAGCGGCTGCAAAAGCTGATCACCGAGCAGCAACACGCCTTCGCCGACGGGCTGGTCGGACAGACGATTTCGACGCTGATCGAAAAGCCGGGTCGCCAGCCTGGGCAGATCGTCGGACGGTCGCCATGGCTGCAGCCGGTTATTGTTGATGAAAAGGCCGGCGAAATCGGTGACATTGTTGATGTGCGAATCACGAAGACAGGCACCAACAGCCTGTTCGCCGAGGCGGTCTGATCGGCCGTACGGCAGATGAGGAGAGACGGTTGAGCGCTGCTGAACTCAAGAACCTGCCCTCCGGGGCGTCTGACATGGCGCACATCGTACTGACCTTCGACAACAACAAGCTAGCCAGTGCGCTTTATGGCCAGTTCGACGAGAACCTGGCCCGTCTCGAACAGAAACTCGGCGTCGACATCCGCTCGCGCGGCAACCAGCTGACCATCAAGGGCAGCGCGACTGCTGCCGAGCAGGCGCGACGGGCGCTCGATCATCTCTATGCCATCCTGCAGAAAGGCGGCGAAGTGGCGCAATCCGACGTAGACGGCGCCGTGCGCATGGCGGTTGCTCCCGACGACCAGCTGACGCTGCCGACGCTGGAGCGCAAGGGCAAGATGGCCGCCGCCCAGATTTCGACCCGCAAGCGCACCATCTATGCCCGCTCGCTCAACCAGGACGCCTATATGCGGGCGCTGGAGCGCGCCGAGCTCGTCTTTGGCATTGGCCCTGCCGGTACCGGCAAGACCTATCTGGCGGTGGCGCATGCCGCCATGCTGCTCGAGCGCGGCATGGTCGAGCGCATCA
This sequence comes from Aminobacter sp. SR38, assembly GCF_014843375.1. Classification (NCBI taxonomy): domain Bacteria; kingdom Pseudomonadati; phylum Pseudomonadota; class Alphaproteobacteria; order Hyphomicrobiales; family Phyllobacteriaceae; genus Aminobacter; species Aminobacter sp. SR38. The sequence goes on along the minus strand of NZ_CP062112.1, from coordinate 2,238,634 downwards.
TCCTGTCGCGTCCGGCGGTCGAAGCGGGCGAACGCCTTGGCTTCCTGCCCGGCGACATGAAGGAAAAGGTCGATCCCTATCTGCGCCCACTCTATGACGCGCTCTACGACATGATGCCGGCCGACAAGGTCGAGCGCGCCATTGCCGCGGAAGTGATCGAGATCGCGCCGCTGGCCTTCATGCGTGGCCGCACGCTGGCCCATTCGGCCGTCATCCTCGACGAGGCGCAGAACACCACCTCGATGCAGATGAAGATGTTCCTGACCCGTCTCGGCGAGGGCTCGCGCATGATCATCACGGGCGACCCGACGCAGATCGACTTGCCGCCCAACACCAAGTCGGGTTTGGTCGAGGCGCTGCGCATCCTCGACGGCGTGCCGGGTGCTGTGACCGTGCGCTTCAACGACGCCGACGTCGTTCGCCATCCGCTGGTCGCCGAGATCGTCAGAGCCTATGACCGCGACGGCAAGGTCGCGCGCGGCCTTGGCACCGAGGGTTGATCGGGAAGAGTTTTGGTCATGCCTGACGAGAAAACACCGGCGTCCGCCGTTGCGGCGGGCGCTCTCGACATTGACTTGATGATCGAGGAAGGCGGTTGGCCGAACGAAGATACGCTGCGCGCAATCGTCGACCGCGCGGTGCCTGCTGCCTTGGCCGAGGCAGAGGTCAAAATCGTCGACGGCGTCGAGCTCAGCCTGGTTTTCACCGACGACGACAGCATCCAGAGCCTCAACGCCGAATGGCGCCAGAAGGACAAGCCGACCAACGTGCTGTCCTTTCCGGCCTTCCCGATGGCGCCGGGCGACGCTTTGCCGCCGATGCTCGGCGACATCGTACTTGCCTACGAGACGGTGCAGCGCGAGGCCGAGCTTGAAGGCAAGCCACTCGAAAACCACATAACCCACCTCATAATCCACGGACTCCTGCACCTTTTGGGGTATGATCACGAGACCGACGAGGAGGCCGAGGAAATGGAGGCGCTTGAACGCCAGGCGCTGGCGAGGCTTGCCATTCCCGATCCCTACGCGTAACAGGGACGAACAACGACCGGACGACGATGAACGACAAGCAAGAGACTGCCGCCACGCCCGACACGGGAACCGCGGCAAGGGCCTCCGACCAGACCGAGGACGGACCTAGTAGCAGTGCGCCGTTACAAGCGACGCACGACCCCCAGGCCGAGCGGCCAACATTCATCGAGCGGTTGAGCCGGTTTTTCCGCCACCGCAGCAACGGCACCAATATCCGTGAGGAAATTGTCGATGCGCTGGCCGAAACCGGCAGCGACGTCGATTCGTTTTCGCCCGGCGAACGTGCCATGCTCAACAACATCCTCCGGCTCCGCGAGGTCAGGGTCGAGGATGTCATGGTGCCGCGAGCCGACGTCGAGGCGATCGAGCTGTCGACGACCCTCGGCGAATTGCTTTCGGTGTTCGAGCAGTCGGGCCATTCGCGCATGCCTGTCTATGTCGAGACGCTCGACGATCCGCGCGGCATGGTCCACATCCGCGACGTGCTGGCTCACATCACCCGTGGCGCGCGTGTCAAGAAGGGCAGGGCGCGCAAGACGCAAGCCGCCGACATGCAACTGGATCTCGCCCAGGTCGACCTCAAGCGCACGATCGGCGACCTCGACCTGATCCGCACGGTGCTGTTCGTGCCGCCGTCGATGCTGGCCTCCGACCTGATGAGCCGCATGCAGGCGACGCGCACCCAGATGGCGCTGGTCATCGACGAGTATGGCGGCACCGATGGTCTCGTCTCGCTCGAGGACATCGTCGAGATGGTCGTCGGCGACATCGAGGACGAGCATGACGACGACGAGCCAATGATCACCCAAGCCGGCGATGGCGTTTATGTCGTCGACGGCAAGGCCGAGATCGAGGAAGTCGCCAAGGTTCTCGGCGAGGAGTTCTCGCCCGGCGAACACAGCGAATATGTCGACACCATTGGCGGCATGATCTTCAACGCCCTCGGCCGCGTGCCGGCGCGCGGTGAAGTGGTGCAGGCGATCCCAGGCTTCGAGTTCCATGTGCTCGACGCCGATCCACGCCGCGTCAAGCGCGTCCGCATCGTCCACAGCGTCAAGAGCGAGCGCCGCCGTCGCGCCAAGGCTGAACAGGCGTGAGCCTGTTCCCGCCGGGCGGTCCGCCATTTGGTGCCGCCCTGCGGTGCTGCTACACCTTCGATCCGTGATTCTGCGACGAGGGCACGGATGGAGCGTCATGCTGGGCGGATAATTCTGCTGTGGGGATGGAAAAGGGCGCTTGTCGCCTTTGTGGCCGGCGCCTTTGCCGTCCTCGGTCAAGCGCCTTACGATTTCTTCGCCGCCTGCTTCGTCTCGTTCCCGATCCTGGTCTGGCTGCTCGACGGCGCCGTCGCCGACAGGCCGGCGGGTTTCATCCGCCGCCTCATGCCGGCCTTTTCCACCGGCTGGTGGTTCGGCTTCGGCTATTTCCTCGCCGGCCTGTGGTGGGTCGGCGGCGCATTGCTGGTCGAAGCCGAGAGTTTTGCCTGGGCGCTGCCTTTCGCCGTCGTCGGCATCCCTCTGATCCTGGCTTTTTTCTACGGCTTCGCTGCCGCGCTGGCGCGGCTGTTGTGGAGCGACGGCATTGGCCGCATTGCAGCGCTTGCCTTCGCCTTCGGCCTGATCGAGTGGCTGCGAACCTTCCTGTTTACCGGTTTTCCGTGGAATCCGCTCGGCTTCGCGGCCATGCCCGTGCCTCTGTTCATGCAGAGCGTGACGATTGCAGGCGTCACCGGCATGAACGTGCTGGCGGTCTTCGTCTTTGCCATGCCGGCGCTGCTCGCCGACCGGCGTAACCTCAAGCTCGGCACAGCCCTTGCCGCAGTGCTGGTCGCGGCCCATGCCGGATATGGCTATTTCAAGCTGTCCAGGCCGGGACAGCCTGCCGGGCGGACGCTCAATGTCCGCGTCGTTCAGCCCAACATCGACCTCAGCGAAAAATGGGATGGCCGCGTCCGCGACCGCATCTTTGCCAGCATGCTGCAGCTCTCGGCCGAGGCGCCCAAGCCGGGTGCGAAAAAGCCGGACCTGATCATCTGGCCCGAAACCTCGGTGCCGTTCCTGTTCACCGAACGGCCGGATGCGCTGGTGGCGATCGGCGACATGCTGGGCGACGGCCAAACCTTGATGGCCGGCACCGTGCGCGCCGAAGGCGAATCGGTAGCCGGCGCCGACACCCGCTATTACAATTCCGTCGTCTCCATCAACGACAAGGGCGAGATCGTCGATGCCATCGACAAGGTCCATCTCGTACCCTTCGGCGAGTACATCCCTTTCGCCGGACTGATGGAGCGGATCGGGCTGACGCAGCTCGTCGCCGGGCCGATGAACTTCTCCGCCGGCACCGACCGGCGACCGCTCGAGCTGCCCAGCGGCATCAAGGCATCAGCCTTCATTTGTTATGAAATTATCTTTCCCCGCATGGTTGCAGTTGACGCAGCGTCAACTGGGATTATTGTAAACGTGACCAACGACGCGTGGTTTGGCGACGCTCCGGGCCCCTACCAGCATTTCCGGCAGTCGCAGGTCCGCGCGGTCGAAAACGGGTTGCCGGTCCTGCGCGCGGCCAACACAGGAATTTCCGGCATTGTCGACCCGAGCGGGCGAGTTGTGGATGCACTTGCGATGAATGTTCGCGGCACCATCGATGTCTCGCTTCCGGTGGCCGCCATTGGCGCTGCCTCGCCGCCGTTTTCGCGCGTTAACGCTTTCCTGATCATGTTGTTGATTGCCGTAGCGGCAAGTGGCTTGAAGCTCAGACAGAGGCTCAGGGCGAATTGACACTGCGCTTGTTAGAAACTCATATGTCGCCGCGCAGCCAGAAGCTGTGCCAATCAACGTCTGCACCCGGACGCAATAAACTGCCCTGAATGGGGTGCCTGCCCAAATAATAAGCTGGAAAAATCCGGCGAGGAAAGACAGTGGAAAAAGAGAACAAGAAAAAGCCAAATCCGACCGACGTCTACGTCGGCGGACGCATTCGCCTGCGACGCAATATGCTTGGAATGAGCCAGGAGAAACTTGGAGAGAGCCTCGGCATAACTTTTCAGCAAATCCAGAAATATGAAAAAGGAACAAATCGTGTCGGAGCGAGTCGCCTTCAGGCCATCGCTTCCATCCTGAGCGTTCCGGTTGCTTTCTTCTTCGAGGATGCCCCCGGCGCCGAGGGCGGCGAGCACAAGGGGCTGTCGGAAGATTCGTCCACGTCTTTTGTGGTCGATTTTCTCTCGAGCGCCGAAGGCCTCCAGCTCAACCGCGCTTTTGCCCGGATTTCCAACCCCAAGGTTCGGCGCAAGGTTATCGAGTTGGCTAAGGTCCTGGCCGACGACGAAGACCAGTAGCAGCGCAGCGTTGCGCGTCCCGCCGGATGCGCGAGCCGCGCCCCGACTGCCCGAAAATCGCTTCTGATCTTCGGGCCGATGCGCGAGTGCGACGGCGATGCGCCGTCGCAACTCCCTTGCATTAACAGCGCTTCCGCGATGAAGCCTGCTTGACGAGGTCTGGCAGGCTTCGCTAACACGTGTCGCGCCAAATGATCGGCATCGCGCCGATCGCTTTCTAGAGGGGACATCCCGTGCAGCGGCAGAATTATCTTTTCACCTCCGAGTCCGTATCCGAAGGTCACCCCGACAAGGTGTGCGACCGCATTTCCGATGAGATCGTCGATCTCGTCTATCGTGAAGCCAAAAAGACCGGCATGGATCCGTGGAAGGTCCGCGTTGCCTGTGAAACCCTGGCAACCACCAACCGCGTCGTGATCGCCGGCGAAGTTCGCGTGCCGGACACGCTGCTGAAGAAAGACAAGAACGGCCAGGTCGTGAAGGACGCCGCCGGTCATCCGGTCGTCAATCCGTCCAAGTTCAAGTCGGTGGCCCGCAAGGCCATCCGCGCCATCGGCTACGAGCAGGCCGGCTTCCACTGGAAGACCGCCCGCATCGACGTGCTGCTGCACGGCCAGTCGCCCGACATCGGCCAGGGCGTCGACAGCGCCGCCGACCGCCAGGGCGAAGAGGGTGCCGGCGACCAGGGCATCATGTTCGGTTATGCCTGCCGCGAAACGCCCGACCTGATGCCGGCGCCGATCTATTACAGCCACAAGATTCTCGAACTGCTGGCTTCGGCCCGCCACGAGGGCCAGGGCGATGTCGGCAAGCTCGGTCCGGATGCCAAGAGCCAGGTCACCGTGCGCTACCAGGACGGCAAGGCCCATGAAGTCACTCAGATCGTGCTTTCGACCCAGCACCTCGACGGCAGCTGGGATTCGGGCAAGGTCCGCAAGGTCGTCGAGCCCTACATCCGCGAAGCCCTTGGCGACCTCGAGATCGCCAACGACTGCAACTGGTACATCAACCCGACCGGCAAGTTCGTCATCGGCGGTCCTGACGGCGACGCCGGCCTCACCGGCCGCAAGATCATCGTCGACACTTACGGCGGCGCTGCCCCGCATGGCGGCGGTGCGTTCTCCGGCAAGGACACCACCAAGGTCGACCGCTCCGCAGCCTATGCCGCGCGCTACCTCGCCAAGAACGTCGTTGCGGCCAAGCTTGCCGACCGTTGCACCATCCAGCTGTCCTACGCCATCGGCGTCGCCCAGCCGCTGTCGGTCTATGTCGACCTGCACGGCACCGGCAAGGTCGACGAGGCGGTGCTGGAAGATGCGCTGCGCCAGGTCATGGACCTGTCGCCGTCGGGCATCCGCCGTCACCTCGACCTCAACAAGCCGATCTATGCCAAGACTTCGTCCTACGGCCATTTCGGCCGCAAGGCCGGTCGCGACGGTTCCTTCTCCTGGGAGAAGACCGATCTGGTGAAGGCACTCAAGGACGCCGTTGCCGGCAAGGAAGCGGTCGCCGCCTGAGGCGACCGTAGGACCACCAATGGAACAGGAACCGCGCCGCAGCCGCTCGACGGAAGCCTTCTTCGGGCGTCGGCGCGGCAAGCCCATCCGCCCCTATCAGGCGGAGGCGCTTGAGCAAGGATTGGCACGCCTCGGCATCGACCTGGGCGTGGCCGCTCCCGCCGATCTTCGCACCATGTTCGAAGCCGAGGTTTCGAAGGTCAGGCTCGAGATCGGTTTCGGCGGCGGCGAACATCTTCGCCATATCGCTGCGAACAATGCCGATGACGGCTTCATCGGCATTGAGCCCTTCGTCAACGGCATGGCCAAGATGGCTGCGGCGCTGCATGAAAAGCCGCTCGCCAACATCCGGCTCTACGACGAGGACGCTACCCAATTGCTCGACTGGCTGCCGGAGGCCTCGGTCGACGGCATCGACCTGCTGTATCCCGACCCGTGGCGCAAGAGAAAGCACTGGAAGCGCCGTTTCGTCAGCCCGGTCAATCTCGACCGCTTCGCCCGCGTGCTGAAAAGCGGCGCGAAGTTCCGCTTCGCCTCGGACATCGACACCTATGTCAACTGGACCCTGCAGCACTGCCGCGCCCACCCTGCCTTCGACTGGCAGGCCGCTGATGCCAAGGACTGGCACACCCCCTACGAAGGCTGGACCCGCACCCGCTACGAAGCCAAGGCCATCCGCGAGAACCGCACTCCGGCCTATCTGACCTTCGTCAGGACGTAGGCGCGATCCGTTCTCCCCTTGTGGGAGAAGATGCCCCCAATGGACGGATGAGGGGTGTTGGATGAAGCGCGGCGACGTCATCCCGGCCGAGCGGAGCGAGAGCCGGGACCCATTGACTGGATCATCGTGATGGGCGGCCAGGTCCTTGCTTCGTTGGCCTCCATGGATGCAACCGCAAGCCAGATCCCGGCCGTGCTCATCAATGGTCCCGGACAACCTGCGCTTCGCTAAGTTTTCCGGGATGACGAGCGCTCCTGTTCGGGCTGCTAGGCGTCGGGGGCCTTCCCGAACGCCACCCTGACCCTGAGCCCACGGCCATCGGCCCCGGCCAACAACTCCAGCCGGCCGCCGAACAGCGAGGCGATTTCCTCGACGATCGGCAGGCCGAGACCGGCGCCGGGCTTGTCGCCGGCTCGCCCGCGGACGAAGCGCTGGCGCACGCCTTCAAGATCGGCGGGCGCGATCCCCGGACCGGTGTCCTCGACCTCCAGCACCACCTCGGTGCCGCCGTCGAGCACCTTGACCGTCGCCTCGGCGTCGTTGCCGGCATAGGCAAGCACGTTCTCGATCAGGTTGCGGATCATTTCGCCGAGCAGCATCGGCTCGCCGTGCACGAACAGCAGCTCTTCGCCCTCGAAACCAAGGTCGATGCCGGCGGCATGCGCCTGGGTGACGCGGTCGGCGGTGAGCTGCTGGGCAAGCTCGGTCAGGTTGACCGTGCCAAGGTTCTTCAGCCGGTCGGATGCCGCTTCGTCGACCTTGGCGAGCAACAGCAGCTGGGCGATGACGCGCTCGGCATGGGCTACCGCCTCGTCGCCCATCCGGGCCGCCAGCCGCGCCTCTTCCAGCGAATGAGCGCGCGAGGCGAGCGCCAGCTGGGTCCGGATAATGGTCAGCGGCGTGCGCAGCTGGTGGCTGGCATTTCCGGTGAAATGCCGCATCGCACCGAGCGCCGAGCCGAGCCGGCCCATGAAGGAATTGACCGTGTCGACGAGCCCGCGCACCTCCCTCGGCACCGACTGCTCGATCGGGTGCAGGTCGTCGGGATTGCGCTCGGCAATGGCGTCGCGCAGCCGGTAGAGCGGCCTGAGCGAGAAGGTGACGGCGAACCAGACGATCGCCGCCGCACTGCCGATCAGGATGGCGAGTCTCAGCGCCGAGCGCAGCAGGATTGTCTGCGCCAGCTGGGTGCGGGCGATCGTCGTTTCGGCAATGGTGACGACGAACGGGATCGAAGTCGCACCCGTCGAGGCGGCGCGGGACAGTGAAGTGAGCCGGATCGGCTCACCGCGGAAGCTGGCATCTTCATACCCGCTCTCTTCGAGCTCCAGCCCGTTGATGACGGGCAGCGTCTGGTAGCCGGTGATGAAGCCGTCGGGGCCGTCGACGCGGTAGAAGACGCGGTCCTGAGCCGCCGAGGTCAGCATTTCGAGCGCGACATAGGGGATGTCGACCTCCAGCGCCCCGTCCTCGGCCACCACGACGCGCTCGGCGATGGCAAGTGCCGAGCCGGCGAGCACGCGGTCGGAGACGGCGTTGGCCGTTTCCACAGCTTCGTTGTAGGTGTCGGCCAGCGCAATCAGGCCGAGGGTGACCAGCGGCACAAGGAGCCACAGCAACAGCCGTCGGCGGAGCGAATAGGGCCGCGTCTGCGCCATCAGGGGTTTTGGATCTTTTCGAGATAATAGCCGATGCCGCGCGCGGTCCTGACTGTCAGGCCATAGGGCGCCAGCCGCTTGCGCAGGCGGCTGACATATTGCTCGATGGCGTTGGCGCTGAGGTCCTCGTCGAAACCGGCCAGCGATTCGATGATCGCCTGCTTGGCGACGACCTTGCCGGCGCGCATGAACAAAGTTTCGAGCAGTGCCAGTTCCCGCGCCGGGATGTCGATGGCCGCCCCGTTCGAGGAGAAGCTGCGTGTGTTGAGGTCGAGCTGGACCTCGCCGAAGCTGACTGTGGCGGCCTTCAACCCGGCGTGGCGGCGCAGCAGCGTGCGGACACGCGCCTCCAGCTCGCCGACGTCGAAGGGCTTGACCATGTAATCGTCGGCGCCGAGGTCGAGGCCCTTGACCCGCTCGTCGAGCGAATGCCTGGCCGACAGGATCAGCACGGCGGCGTCGTGCTGGCGCCCGCGCATGGTGCGCAGCACGTCGATCCCGTCCATCTCTGGCAAATTGAGGTCGAGGATGACGAGATCGAAACGTTCGGTGGCGAGCACCGCGACAGCGGACGCGCCGTCGCCGACCACGTCGACGGCATAGCCGCTGCCCTTGAGCACCGCCGCCAGCCCCCCGGCCAGCGTCGCGTTGTCCTCGACCACCAGAATGCGCAACCCTGTTCTCCTTGCCCGCCCCATCCGAACGATGCCCATTCGCCGGGCAAAGGTCCAGAGGCCGTTCGACGCATCCGCCCGTTGTGTCGTCCGGCGCGCTGAGGCATGGTCCGGCGATCATGCGCCTAGCCATTCTCACCGCCCTTGTCTGCCTTTCTGCGCCCGTGCAAGCGGAAGTCACCGTTTTTCCAGCTCTCAACGGTGCGTCGGACGCCCGCACGCTCGTCGTCTATTCCTCGCTTGATGCGCCGCTGAACAATCCGATGATTGCCGGCTTCCAGAAGGCCAATCCCGGCGTCGCCGTTCGTTACGAGGAACTGCAAACGGTCGACATTTACGACCGTGTCCTGGCCGAGACCGACACCGGCAAGGGCACTGCCGACATCGCCTTTTCCTCGGCGATGGACCTGCAGGTCAAGCTCGCCAATGACGGTTACGCCCAGGAAAGCCGGCTGCCTTTGTCCGATCGTTGGCCGCGCTGGGCCAATTGGCGCGACACCGCCTATGCCTTGACCTACGAGCCGGCGGTGTTCGTCTACCACAAACCGAGCTTCAAGGACGTCGACCCGCCGGCGACGCGTGGCCAGTTCGTCGACTATCTCAAGTCTCAGGGCGACAGGGTCTATGGCCGCATCGCCACCTACGACATCGAGCGCTCCGGCGTCGGCTTCATGTTCATGGCTCGTGATCAGGAACAGTATCCCGACATCTGGTCGGTGATCCGGGCCATGGGGGCGGTGGGCGTCAAGCTCTATTCGACGAGCAGTGCCATCCTTGAGCGGATCGCCGACGGCCGCTTCGTGCTCGGCTACAACATCCTCGGCTCCTATGCCGCCGACTGGGCGGCGCGCAACCAGGATGTCGGCATCGTCCTGCCCAAGGACTACACGGTGGTGATGTCGCGCATCGGCCTGGTGCCGGCGGCCGCCAAGTCGCCCGACCTCGGCCGCCGCTATCTCGAATATTTCATGTCGGCCGAAGGCCAGACGGTCATGGCGCGGCAGCTGCATATCGCGGCCGTCAATCCCGAGGTGTCCGGCGAGAACACCGCCAACCGGATGCAGGAGGTTCTGGGCGGGCAATTGCGCCCGGTGCCGGTCAGTCCAGGCCTGATGGTCTATCTCGATCAGGTCAAGCGTTCCCGCGTCATCGAGCGCTGGAACGAGGCGCTGCGCAGTCCCTGACGACAGGATGTACCCAAGCTGTTGCATCGGTGTCAGTCTGATGTCAGGTTGCTGCGATAGGGAAGTTTTGGCCCATCCGTTGGAGGCGGCGAGGCTCGGAAAGTTCGGGAGGACTTCGAACACGTTTCCGCTAAGGCTACCCGACGGCGGTTCTCACCGCCGCGCAGAGGGGCCGGGAAACGCTGCTGTGATGGCAGGCCCCTAAGCCGGCCAGTTCCTTTCTCCCCAGGTTCCGGGACGTTGCCTCAGGCGCGGGCTCCGAAACTGAAAAAGCATTCTGTCCCGCGCATGCGGGCAAGGGAGGAACAGCAATGAAGCAGTTCGTATTGGCATCCATCATCGCGGGCGCGCTTGCCCTGCCGGCCGCCGCGGCCGACTACAAGATCATGGCTCCGGCAGCGCCTGGCGGCGGCTGGGACCAGACCGCGCGCTCGATGCAGACGGCGCTCCAGGACGAGAAGATCTCCAGCTCGGTCCAGGTCAACAACGTTCCGGGCGCCGGCGGCACCATCGGTCTCGCCCAGTTCGTCAACCAGGCCAATGGCGACCCGGCACAGCTGATCGTCGGCGGCTACGTCATGGTCGGCGCCATCCTGACCAACGCCTCGCCCGTCACGCTCGACCAGGTCACCCCGATCGCACGCCTGACCGGCGAATATGAAGCGCTCGTGGTTCCGGCCGCTTCCGACATCAAGGACATGGCTGGCCTCGTCGCCAAGCTGAAGGCTGATCCGGGTTCGGTTTCCTGGGGCGGCGGCTCGGCCGGCGGCACCGACCACATCACGGCCGGCCTGATCGCCAAGGCTGCCGGCGTCGACCCGACCAAGGTCAACTACATCGCCTATTCCGGCGGTGGCGAGGCTCTCGCTGCCATCCTCGGCGGCCAGGTGACGGTCGGCATATCCGGCTACGGCGAATTTGCCGAGCAGATCAAGGCCGGCACGCTGCGCATCATCGGCATCTCGTCGGATGCCAAGGTCGAAGGCATCGATGCCCCGACCTTCAAGGAAGGCGGCGTTGACGTCTCGATCCAGAATTGGCGCATGGTCGCTGCTGCTCCCGGCATCTCGGCCGAGCAGAAGGCGGCCGTCCTCGCCGACGTCGAAAAGATGGTGACCTCGGCCTCGTGGACCAAGATCCTCGCCGACAAGGGTTGGGCCAATACCTATCTCGCCGGCGACGACTTCGCAGCCCAGCTGAAGAAGGACACCGAGGCGACGTCCGCCATCCTGAAAGACATCGGCCTGGTGAAATGAGCCTGGACAACCAGCAACAAGAAAGGCGCCGCCCCGATCGGGCGGCGCTTGTCATCGCCGCCCTGCTGATGGTGGTGTCTCTGGTCATTGCCTGGAGCACAGCCAGCCATGGCGCCGGCGCCAACTATGCCCGCGTCGGCCCGACAACGTTTCCCTATGTAATTGCTGTGGCCTTTTTCGGCCTGTCAATCTGGACGTTCTTCGAAGCCTGGCGTGGCGACTTCCCCGAGCGCGAAAAGCAGGAGATCAGCCCGATCCTTTGGATCGTCGGCGGTCTTGCCGCCCAGATGCTGCTGCTCAAGACAGCTGGCTTCTCGATCGCCACCGGATTGCTCTTTGCCGCAACGGCAAGCGCTTTTGGCCGCGGACCGCTGTGGAAGACGATCCCGATCGGCATCGTGCTTTCATTCGTCGTCTGGATCATTTTCGCCAAGGGACTGCAGCTCTCGCTGCCCGCCGGCCCGCTCGAACATCTGTTGTTCTGAGCGATTATCAAGGGAGCTCGGCTCTAAATGGATACCTTCGGTCTGCTCGCGCAGGGACTGCTCACGGCACTCGAGCCGATGAACATGCTTTATGCGCTGATCGGCGTGACGCTCGGCACAGCTGTCGGCGTTCTTCCCGGCATCGGCCCGGCACTGACCGTCGCCCTGCTTTTGCCGGTCACCTACAAGCTTGATCCCGCGGGCTCGCTGATCATGTTCGCCGGCATCTACTACGGCGGCATGTATGGCGGCTCGACGACGTCGATCCTGCTCAACACGCCTGGCGAAAGTGCCTCGATCGTCACCGCGCTCGAAGGCAACAAGATGGCGCGTGCCGGGCGAGGCGGCCCGGCACTGGCAACGGCCGCCATCGGCTCGTTCGTTGCCGGACTGATCGCTACGGTCGGTCTCGCCTTTGTCGCGCCGACGGTCGTCAAGATGGCGCTGTCCTTTGGCCCGGCCGAATATTTTGCGCTGATGATCCTGGCCTTCATGACCGTCTCCGCCGCCTTCGGCGATTCGACGTTGCGCGGACTGACGGCGCTGTTCATCGGCCTCGGCCTTGGTCTCATCGGTATCGACCTGCAGACCGGCCAGGCGCGCCTGGCTTTCGGCATTCCCGACCTGCTCGACGGCATCGAGGTGACGACGCTTGCGGTCGCGCTGTTCGCCGTCGGTGAAGCGCTCAGCGTCGCTGCCAGCAAGGGCGGCGATTCGACCATCCAGGCGATCAAGGGTTCGGTGTGGATGACGCGCGAGGACTGGAGCCGGTCATGGAAGCCATGGCTGCGCGGCACCGCAATCGGCTTCCCGATCGGCGCCATGCCGGCCGGCGGCGCCGAAATCGGCACCTTCCTGTCCTATTCGGTGGAAAAGAACCTGGCCAAGAAGCCGGAAGAGTTCGGCCATGGCGCCATCGAAGGCGTCGCGGGCCCCGAGGCGGCCAACAATGCTTCCGCGGCCGGCACGCTGGTGCCGCTGTTGACGCTCGGCCTGCCGACGACGGCGACCGCTGCCATCATGCTCGCCGGTTTCCAGCAATTCGGCCTGCAACCGGGACCGTTACTGTTTGCGACCAACCCGCAGCTCGTCTGGGGCCTGATCGCCTCGCTGCTGGTCGCCAACCTGATGCTCCTGGTGCTCAACTTGCCGCTGGTCGGCGTCTGGGTCAGGCTGCTGACCATCCCACTGCCTTGGCTTTATTCGGGCATCCTGCTGTTTGCGACGCTCGGCACCATTGGCGCCAACCCCTCGACCTTCGAACTTGGCATGCTCCTGGCCTTCGGTCTGCTCGGCTATGGTCTGCGCCGCTTCGGCTATCCTATCGCGCCCGTCGTTGTCGGTCTGATCCTTGGGCCGATGGCGGAGCAGCAGCTTCGCCGCGCGCTGGCCATCAGCCAGGGCGACCCGACGATCCTGGTGCATTCGCCGATCGCGATCGTGTTGCTGCTGCTTGCGGCGACCGCCGTCCTGCTGCCGCTGTATCTGCGTGCCCGTGGCCGGGGCAAGGTGCTGGCCCAGCTGGGCGCCAACGAGGACTGAGTTCGTCTCGTCCTCTGAAACGAAAAAAGCCGAGGCCCGGTATCCCGGCCTCGGCTTTTCTTTGCCTCATGGGGGAGGCTGAGTACCCAGGGACAGAGCGACGGTCAGAATAACCGGCCGCTCCGGAGCACTGCCCGGCTGGCCCGTCTCGGCTATCGCCAATGACCGGCCAGCGGTGCGCTCTCTACCCTGAATGCCTTGATCAGTATTTGCGGATGCGGTCGAAGTGCATCGGGTCGATGCCGAGCATCACCAGGTCCTGGTTGGTTGGGCGATGACCGCGCTCGACGGCTGCTGCTGCAGCGACGGCGCTACCAAAGGTGCGAACCAGTACGCCAATGCGGCCAAATTGCTTGCGGGTGCTCATCTCGGTGTCCTCTTTTGCGCTGCATCATCATTTTTGTGCAACGCACCAAATATAGGTGGCGCAGAGAGAAGCGGTAGGGGTGTCCGCGCATGTTTGCCATGCATCTGCTGCAATGGTCGGCTAAACAAGTGCCAGTGGACGCAACCGGCCACAGGACTTGAAAGGCGCGCCGCCTTCGGCTATATCAGCCTCAAATTCTTGGTCGGTATGACGAAGAGTGGGTCCACCCGGTCCCGCTCTTTTTTGTTACCTGCCGACCGTCTGGAGAACCAATGACCGAAAACGCAGTCGAACAGACAGGCGACGACCGCATCATCCGCGAAACCGGCATCGACGCCCGTATCGCCCTGATCGTTCAGCCCGTCCTTCGCGCGATCGGCTTCCGCCTCGTTCGCATCCGTCTCTCGGGCCAGAACGGGCTGACGCTGCAGATCATGACCGAGCGCGAAGACGGCACCATGACCGTCCAGGATTGCGAAGCGGTGAGCCGCGCGGTTTCGCCTGCTCTCGATGTCGATGATCCGATCGAAAAGGCGTATCATCTCGAAGTCTCGTCGCCGGGCATCGACCGGCCGCTGGTCCGCAAGTCGGATTTCGGCAACTGGATCGGTCACATCGTCAAGATGGAGACCTCGGTCATGGTTGCCGATCGCAAGCGCTTCCGCGGCAAGATCGCCGAAGTCGACGAAGAGAGCGTCCTGATCCAGCGCGACCAGGCTGCTTACGGCGAGGAGCCGACCGTGCGCGTGCCTTTCGAGGCGATCTCGGATGCCCGGCTGATCCTCACCGACGATCTTATTCGCGATGCCCTGAGCAAGGACAATCAGGCGCGCAAGGAAGCACGGAAGCGTCGCGGCGAAGCCGAGGATGCGCCGGAAGACGAAGAAACCGAAACGGAAGATTGATAGAGCCGAACGGCTGGGCAAGGTCCGGCCGGTCGCTCCGGGAGAAAGACAATGGTTGTAAGCGCCAACAGGCTCGAACTGCTGCAGATCGCCGATGCGGTCGCCCGCGAGAAGTCGATCGACAAGTCGATCGTCATCGCCGCCATGGCCGACGCGATCCAGAAGGCAGCGCGCTCGCGCTATGGTCAGGAGACCAACATCCGCGCCGACATCAACCCCAACACGGGTGAGATGAAGCTGCAGCGCCTGATGGAAGTCGTCGACAAGGTCGAGGACTATGCCACCCAGATCGCCCTGACCTCGGCACGCGAGCGCAACCCCGACGCCCAGCTCGGCGACTTCATCGCCGAACAGCTGCCGCCGATGGATTTTGGCCGCATTGCCGCCCAGTCGGCCAAGCAGGTCATCGTCCAGAAGGTGCGTGAAGCCGAGCGCGATCGCCAGTACGACGAATACAAGGATCGCATCGGCGAGATCGTCAACGGCACGGTCAAGCGCGTCGAATACGGCAACGTCATCGTCGACCTCGGCCGTGGCGAGGCGATCATCCGCCGCGACGAGCTGATCCCTCGCGAAAACTACAAGTATGGCGACCGCGTCCGCGCTTACGTCTACGACGTGCGCCGCGAGCAGCGCGGCCCGCAGATCTTCCTGTCGCGTACCCATCCGCAGTTCATGGCGAAGCTGTTCACCATGGAAGTGCCGGAAATCTACGATGGCATCATCGAGATCAAGTCGGTTGCCCGCGACCCCGGTTCGCGCGCCAAGATCGCCGTCATCTCGCGTGACAGTTCGATCGACCCGGTCGGCGCCTGCGTCGGTATGCGTGGTTCGCGCGTCCAGGCTGTCGTCGGCGAGCTCCAGGGCGAAAAGATCGACATCATTCCGTGGTCGCCTTCGGCTGCCTCCTTCATTGTCAACGCGCTGCAGCCGGCTGAAGTCGCCAAGGTCGTTCTCGACGAGGACGCCGAGCGCATCGAAGTCGTGGTTCCTGATGATCAGCTGTCGCTGGCCATCGGCCGCCGCGGCCAGAACGTGCGCCTGGCTTCGCAGCTGACCGGCTGGGACATAGACATCCTGACCGAGCAGGAAGAGTCGGAGCGCCGCCAGAAGGAATTCGTCGAGCGTTCGACCCTGTTCATGGAATCGCTCGACGTCGACGAGATGGTCGGCCAGGTTCTGGCCTCCGAAGGGTTCACCTCGGTTGAGGAAGTGGCTTACGTCGATGCCGACGAAATCGCATCGATCGACGGCTTCGACGAGGACACTGCGTCCGAGATCCAGACCCGCGCCCGCGAATATCTTGGCAAGATCGAGGCCGAGCACGACGAGAAGCGCAAGTCGCTCGGCGTGCAAGACGAGCTGCGCGAGATTCCCGGCATTACCACCGCGATGCTGGTGGCGCTCGGCAATGACGGTGTCACGACTGTCGAGGACTTCGCCGGCTACGCCGCCGACGATCTCGTCGGCTGGAAGGAACGCAAGGACGGAGAGACCAAGTTCTTCCCGGGCGTGCTCGCCGACTTCGGCGTCTCGCGCACCGACGCGGAACAGATGGTTGTTGCTGCCCGACGCATGGTTGGCTGGATCGCTGAGGACGAGATTGCGTCCGAGGAAGAGCCTGCCGACGTCGCCGGTGAGTGACGTGAGGCCGGCCGGGGAATCTGTTGGACGAGATGAACGATCGCACCTGCATCGTCACGCGCAAAAGCGCCGAACCGGATGATCTGATCCGTTTCGTCGTCGGCCCGGATTCGGCCGTCTATCCCGATCTCAAAAGAAATCTGCCCGGCCGCGGTTGCTGGGTGACGGCCGACCGCCTACATATCGACAAGGCGGCGGCCAAGGGCATGTTCGCCCGTGCCTTCAAGGCGCAGGTCGTCGTGCCGCCCGATCTGGGCGCAATGGTGGATAATCTGCTCGCCCGGTCAGCACTTGGCTCGCTTGGGCTTGCCCGCAAGGCCGGTCTGGTGGCACTAGGTGCCGCCAAGGTCGACTCCACGGTCCGTGCCGGCAAGGCGCTTCTGGTACTCCATGCTTACGAGGGCGCCGAGGATGGCGTCCGCAAGATCACCCAGGCCCGCAAGGCCACAGTGCATATCGGCGGGCCTGCCACGCCCGCCTACAAACTTTTTTCGGAAGCGGAATTGGGTTTGGCATTGGGGGCAACAAATGTGATACATGCTGCCGTCCTCGCGGGAGAAGCGGGCAAGGCGGTCGCGAAGCGCATGGTTGCGCTTGACCGATATCGGGGCGGATCCCCGGATGATCTGGCAATGATTGCGGCGATTGCCTACGACGATGATGCCGCAGAGGATATGGAATGAGCGATAGCAAATCGGGCGATGACAACACGTTGAGCGTCACTCCGAAGAAGACCTTGACGCTGAAGCGCCCGGGATCGGAGCAGGGAACGGTACGCCAGAACTTCTCGCACGGCCGCACCAAGCAGGTCGTCGTGGAGACGAAGAAGCGTAAGTTCTCCATGCCCGGCGACAAGCACGAGCCGACGCCGACGGCACAGACTGTTTTCGCGCCCAAGCCCCAGCCGGCAGCGCCCGCGCCGGCAGCTCCGGTTGCGCCCGTGGCAGCAGCGCCTGTTGCTCCGACGCCGGTCGCGGCAGCTCCTGCGCCCAGGCCTGCCCCGACGCCCGCGCCCGCGCCCGTCGCGAAAGAGGCACCGCGGCCTGCGCCGCGCCAGCCCGAGCGCTCGGGCATGGTGCTGAACTCATTGTCGCGCAGCGAGATGGACGCCCGTCGTCGTGCGCTCGAAGGCTCGGTCGCGCGAGAACAGGAAGATCGCGCCCGTGCTGCCGAAGACGCACGCCGCCGTGCCGAAGAAGACGAGCGCCGCCGCAAGGAGCGCGAGGATTCGGCTCGCCGCCAGGCGGAGGAGGAAGCCCGCCTCAAGACCGAGGCTGAATCCCGCCGCCGCGCCGAGGACGAAGCCCGCCGCCGTGCGCCGGCCGCTGCCCTCGAAGCCAATGTGCCTGACGAAGTGGAAGCCAAGCCGAAGGGCCGCGTTGGACCCGGTGCTGCAACCGCATCGCCGATCCGCCGCGTTGCGACCCCGGAGATCGCCCGTCCGGCCAAGACCAAGACCGAGGACGACCGTCGTCGTGGCAAGCTGACGCTCAACACGGCGCTGTCTTCCGCGGATGGCGACGCACGTTCGCGTTCGCTGTCGGCGATGCGTCGCCGCCAGGAGAAGTTCAAGCGTGCGATGCACCAGGAGACGCGCGAAAAGATCGTGCGCGAGGTCATCCTTCCTGAGACCATCACGATCCAGGAACTGGCCCAGCGCATGTCCGAGCGCGCCGTCGAGGTCGTCAAGTTCTTCATGAAGCAGGGCCAGATGCTGAAGCCGGGCGACGTCATCGACGCCGATACGGCCGAGCTGGTGGCTGGCGAGTTCGGCCACACGGTCCGCCGCGTTGCTGAGTCCGACATCGAAGAAGGCCTGTTCGACATCGCCGATCACAGCACGACGCTTGTGTCGCGTCCGCCTGTGGTCACCATCATGGGCCACGTCGATCACGGCAAGACGTCGCTGCTCGATGCCATCCGCAATGCCAATGTCGTGTCGGGCGAAGCCGGTGGCATCACCCAGCACATCGGCGCCTACCAGGTCGAAAAGAACGGTCAGAAGATCACCTTCATCGACACCCCCGGCCACGCCGCCTTCACGGCGATGCGTGCCCGTGGCGCCCAGGCGACCGACATTGCGATCCTGGTGGTTGCGGCCGACGACAGCGTCATGCCGCAGACCATCGAGTCGATCAGCCATGCCAAGGCTGCCGGCGTGCCGATCATCGTTGCGATCAACAAGATCGACAAGCCGTCGGCGAACGCCCAGAAGGTCCGCACCGAGCTGCTGCGCCACGAAGTCTTTGTGGAATCGATGGGCGGTGAAGTTCTCGACGTCGAGGTTTCGGCGAAGAACGGCACCAATCTCGACAAGCTGCTCGAAGCGATCCTGCTGCAGGCCGAAGTTCTCGACCTGAAGGCCAACCCCGACCGTACGGCCGAGGGCGTGGTCATCGAAGCCAAGCTCGACAAGGGCCGTGGTCCGGTTGCGACCGTGCTCGTCCAGACCGGTACGCTGCTGCCGGGCGACATCCTCGTCGCCGGCGACCAGTGGGGCCGTGTCCGTGCCCTGGTCGACGATCGTGGCAACCGCCTCGAAGAAGCTCCGCCGTCGATGCCGGTCGAAATTCTCGGCCTCCAGGGAACGCCTCAGGCTGGCGACCGCTTCGCGGTCGTCAACAACGAGGCCCGCGCCCGCGAGATCACCGAGTACCGCCAGCGTCTGGCGCGCGACAAGGCTGTCGCCAAGCACGCCACCCAGCGCGGCTCGCTCGAGCAGATGATGTCGCAGCTGCAGTCGTCCGGCCTCAAGGAGTTCCCGCTCATCATCAAGGGTGACGTGCAGGGCTCGGTCGAAGCGATCATCGCAGCGCTCGACAAGCTCGGCACCGACGAGGTGCGTGCGCGCATCGTCCATTCAGGCGCCGGCGCGATCACCGAAAGCGATGTCACGCTCGCCGAAACGTCGGGTGCTGCAATCATCGGCTTCAACGTCCGCGCCAATGCGCAGGCACGTCACGCCGCTGAGCAGCAGGGCATCGAGATCCGCTACTACAACATCATCTACAGCCTTGTGGATGACATCAAGGATGCGATGTCGGGCCTGCTGTCGCCGGAGCGTCGCGAGACCTTCATCGGCAACGCCGAAATCCTCGAAGTCTTCAACATCACGAAGACGGGCAAGGTTGCGGGCTGCCGTGTCACCGAAGGCAAGGTCGAACGTGGTGCCGGCGTTCGCCTCATCCGCGACAACGTTGTCATCCACGAAGGCACGCTCAAGACGCTCAAGCGCTTCAAGGACGAAGTCTCCGAAGTGCCGGTCGGCCAGGAATGTGGTATGGCCTTCCAGAACTACGAGGACATGCGTCAGGGTGACATCATCGAGTGCTTCCGCGTCGAGATGATTACCCGGAGGCTCTAAGCCTCTGGCATTAGTCTAGTCATTTGGACGGTGGCCGTTCGGCCGCCGTCCGTTTTCGTGCAGCAGGATGTGCGGTCCCATTCCGCCTCCTGCGACATATGGATTTTCAGGACCATGTCGCGTTTTCAGAGTTCAGGCCCATCCCAGCGCCAGCTTCGCGTCGGCGAGCAGGTGCGTCATGCGCTGTCCGAAATGCTCCCGCGCGGAGAAATCATCGATCCGGTGATCGAAACGACAGTCATCTCGATCACCGAGGTGCGGATGTCGCCCGATCTCAAGATCGCCACAGCCTTCGTGTCGCCGATCGGCGCCAAGGACCCGGACGCGGTCATCTCGGCACTCAACAAATACGCCAAATTCATCCGTGGCCGCGTTTCATTTGCCCTCAAGCAGATGAAATACATGCCGGAATTCCGTTTCCGGCTGGACACCAGTTACGACAATTTCGCCAAGATCAACGATCTGCTGCGCTCGCCCGAAGTGGCGCGCGACCTCGACGGCGAAGAAGACAAGGAAGACTGACATGTCGCGTCGCGGCAAGAAGAAAGGCCGGCCCGTCTCCGGCTGGCTGGTGCTGGACAAACCGGTGGGCATGGGCTCGACCGAGGCCGTCTCCAAGATCAAGTGGCTGTTCAACGCCGAGAAGGCCGGACACGCCGGAACCCTCGACCCGCTCGCCTCCGGCATGCTGCCGATCGCGCTCGGCGAAGCCACCAAGACCGTGCCTTACGTCATGGATGGCGCCAAGGTTTACCGCTTCACCGTCTCGTGGGGCGAAGAGCGCTCGACCGATGACCTGGAAGGACCGGTGACCAAGACCTCGGACAAGCGTCCGTCCGAGGAAGAGATCCGCGCCGTCATGCCGAAATATACCGGCGTCATCATGCAGACGCCGCCGCAGTTCTCGGCGATCAAGATCGCAGGCGAACGCGCCTATGACCTCGCCCGTGAGGGCGAGACCGTCGACATTCCCGCCCGCGAGGTCGAGATCGGCCGTCTCGAGATCATCGAAAACAGTGCTGATCGCACCGTATTCGAGATCGATTGCGGCAAGGGCACCTATGTCCGCTCGCTTGCCCGCGACATGGGACGGGATCTCGGCTGCTTCGGCCACATCTCCGAGCTTCGCCGCACCGAGGTCGACCCCTTCACGGCAGAGGACTTCGTCACCATTGCCGAGCTCGAGGCGGCTCGCACCGCCGGCCAGCCGGAAGGCGAAGAGGGCAAATGGGACTTCACAGCGATCGATGAATTCGTCGTCGACACTTCGGCGGCACTCGACTGCCTGCCGCAGGTCGCCGTGACCGACGAAGCCGCCTCCAAGATCAGGCTCGGCAACCCGGTCATCGTTCGCGGCCGCGATGCCCCTGTCGAGGCCGAGGAAGCCTGCGCCACCGCGCGCGGCAAACTCGTCGCCATCGGCGCCATCGAGCAGGGCATGTTCAAGCCCAAGCGGGTGTTCACTGCCTGACACTTGTCTGCCGGTGCCGTTTCCGCTTGGATCGCTGACATGATTCCGCGAGCGAGGCGAAATGGCACTGGCTGAACCCAACGGCAATCGTCGCCATCGCCAGCACGCGCGGCCGCCGGTCGGCGCGTCACCCGGCACGCTGATCGCCGATCCGTCGGCGCGCCAGTCGGCGCTGAACCTGACGCTGATCTCACCTGATACCTGCGAGTTCGTCGACGACGCCAGCCTCGATGACGTCGAGGCGGCTTGCAACAACTGGCCGTTGATCTGGCTCGACTGCGTCGGGCTCGCCAATATCGGCCTGATCGAGGAGATCGGCAGGATCTTCCACCTGCACACGCTGGCACTCGAGGATGTGGTCAACACAGGCCAGCGCTCCAAGGCCGACTTCTTCGACGAGCATGCCTTCTTCGTACTGTCGATGATCGACGACGCCAGGACCAGCCGCTACGAGCAGATTTCGTTCTTCTTCGGCGACAAGTTCGTCGTCACCTTCCAGGAGCGCGAGGGCGACCCGTTCGAGCCGGTGCGCCAGCGCATCCGCACCTCCAATCCGAGCCGCCTGCGCCATCGCAAGGCCGATTATCTTGCCTATGCGTTGATCGATGCGGTGGTGGACAGCTACTTCCCGATTGTCGATGCCACCGGCGACAAGGTCGACGCCATCGAGGACGAGCTGCTGGCCGCGCCCAGGAAGCAGCACATCAGCCAGCTGCACGGCTTGCGCCGGGCAACCAGCCTGCTCAAGCGCACGATCATGCCGTTGCGCGACGCCCTGACGACACTCATCCGCTCCGATGCCCCCTTCATCACGGCCGAGACGAAGGTCTATTTCAACGACACGCTCGACCATGCCATCCGTCTCGCCGAAACGGTCGAATCCCAGCGCGAAACGATGATCGGCCTGATCGAGATGCAGCTGTCGCTATCGCAGTCACGGACCAACGAGATCATCGGTGTGCTGACCATCGTCTCGGCGATCTTCATCCCGCTGACCTTCCTCGCCGGCATCTGGGGCATGAATTTCGACCCCGCCAGCTCGCCCTGGAACATGCCCGAGCTGCTATGGCCCTACGGCTATCCGGCGGCGCTTGGCTTCATGGCCTTTGTCGCGATCTCGCTGGTGCTGTTTTTCCGCTGGCGCAAATGGCTCTGAAGCGCGGCCCGGAGCCGGCTTGCGAATGGGACTGGCTTTTGTTGCCAAATTCCACTATATGCGCCGCAACATCGCGCTTTTGAGCGCCTTGTTCCATTGGCCCCAGCTGGACGACATCCCGGCCGAGGGCGTCCCGTTTCCTCCAGATTGAAAGGAAAACACGATGTCGATCACTGCAGAGCGCAAGGCCGAGCTTATGGCTCAGTTCGCAACCGCCAAAGGCGACACCGGTTCGCCGGAAGTCCAGGTTGCCATCCTCTCCGAGCGCATCAAGAACCTGACCGAGCACTTCAAGGACCACAAGAAGGACAACCACTCCCGTCGTGGTCTTCTGGCGCTCGTCTCCCTGCGTCGTTCGCTGCTTGACTACCTCAAGCGCAAGGATGACGCACGCTATCAGACGCTGATCGAAAAGCTCGGTCTGCGCCGCTGATGAATTGACCGGCGGGTTCTCCCCAGGGGAGGACCCGCCGGTCGCGCATTCGGGCCATCCTCATCGGTGGTCCATCGGTCCGATCTCGCCACAGCGGCGGGGTCGCGCTGAAAAAGGTTCCGGAGCGCCGCAGCGACGCGCCCGAACCGCCCATGGACGGTCATGGGGCAGGATTGCAGGACGTTCGGCCGGCCGCATTTGCGGCCATTTCTCCCGCCGAGCTTCTTGTTGTCTTGCCCGTGGCTGGCCAAACCGAAGCCAAGGCGCGAGCGGAAGACCAGGAGGTTTTCCTATGGCGCGCCGAACAAGCCAGGGAATTGGCGCGCCGAGATGCGGCGTCGACCGTTCCCGCCACGAAGGACAGAATATGTTCAATCACCACAAAGTTGAAATCGAATGGGGCGGCCGTCCGCTCATCCTCGAAACCGGCAAGATCGCGCGCCAGGCCGATGCCGCCGTGCTCGCCACCTACGGCGAAACCGTCGTCCTCGCCACCGTCGTTTCGGCCAAGGAGCCGAAGCCGGGCTTCGACTTCTTCCCGCTGACCGTCAACTACCAGGAAAAGACCTACGCAGCCGGCAAGATTCCTGGCGGCTACTTCAAGCGTGAAGGCCGTCCGAGCGAGAAGGAAACGCTGGTTTCGCGCCTGATCGACCGTCCGATCCGCCCGCTCTTCGCCGAAGGCTACAAGAACGACACCCAGGTCGTCGTCACCGTCGTTCAGCACGACCTCGAGAACGACCCTGACATCCTGTCGATCGTCGCCACCTCGGCTGCGCTGACGCTTTCGGGCGTGCCCTTCATGGGCCCGATCGGCGGCGCGCGCGTCGGCTACATCAACGGCGAATATGTGCTCAACCCGCACATCGACGAGATGCAGGAATCGAAGCTCGACCTCGTCGTCGCCGGCACCGATGCCGCCGTGCTCATGGTCGAGTCGGAAGCCAAGGAACTGGCTGAAGACGTGATGCTCGGCGCCGTCATGTTCGGTCACCGTGGTTTCCAGCCGGTCATCGACGCCATCATCAAGCTGGCTGAAGTGGCCGCCAAGGACCCGCGCGACTTCACCTCGCCCGACAATTCCGATCTCGAAGCCGAGATGCTGAAGATCGTCGAAGGCGAACTGCGCGACGCCTACAAGATCACCGACAAGCAGGCCCGCTACGCCGCCGTCGACGCGGTCAAGGCCAAGGTCAAGGCAGCGTTCGCCGCTGAAGGCGAGGAATCTCCGAAGTGGTCGTCCGAGAAGGTCGCCACCGTGTTCAAGGAACTCCAGGCCAAGATCGTGCGCTGGAACATCCTCGACACCGGTTCGCGCATCGACGGCCGCGACCTCAAGACGGTCCGCGCGATCGTGTCCGAAGTCGGCGTCCTGCCGCGCACCCACGGCTCGTCGCTGTTCACCCGCGGTGAGACCCAGGCGCTGGTCGTTGCCACGCTCGGCACCGGCGAAGACGAGCAGTATGTCGACTCGCTGACCGGCATGTACAAGGAGAAGTTCCTCCTTCACTACAACTTCCCCCCCTACTCGGTCGGTGAGACCGGCCGCATGGGTTCGCCCGGCCGCCGCGAAATCGGCCACGGCAAGCTCGCCTGGCGCGCTGTCCGCCCGATGCTGCCGGCTGCCGAGCAGTTCCCCTACACGCTGCGCGTCGTCTCCGAGATCACCGAGTCGAACGGCTCGTCGTCGATGGCCACCGTCTGCGGCACCTCGCTGGCGCTGATGGATGCCGGCGTTCCGCTGCAGAAGCCGGTTGCCGGCATCGCCATGGGCCTGATCAAGGAAGGCGAGCGTTTCGCCGTCCTCTCCGACATCCTGGGCGACGAGGATCACCTCGGCGACATGGACTTCAAGGTTGCCGGCACGACCAACGGCATCACCGCGCTGCAGATGGACATCAAGATCGACGGTATCACCGAAGAGATCATGAACATCGCGCTCGGCCAGGCCAAGGACGGCCGCCTGCACATCCTCGGCGAAATGTCGAAGGCTCTGTCGGAAGGCCGCAAGGAACTCGGCGAATTCGCTCCGCGCATCGAGGTCATGCACATCCCGACCGACAAAATCCGTGAAGTCATCGGTTCGGGCGGCAAGGTCATCCGCGAGATCGTCGAGAAGACCGGCGCCAAGATCAACATCGAGGACGACGGCACGGTCAAGATCGCTTCGTCGAACGCCAAGGAGATCGAGGCGGCCAAGAAGTGGATCCACACCATCGTGGCCGAGCCGGAAGTCGGTGAGATCTACGAAGGCACGGTCGTCAAGACCGCCGACTTCGGCGCTTTCGTCAACTTCTTCGGCCCGCGCGACGGCCTCGTCCACATCTCGCAGCTTGCCAACGACCGCGTTGCCAAGACCTCGGATGTGGTCAAGGAAGGCGACAAGGTCTGGGTCAAGCTGATGGGCTTCGACGAGCGCGGCAAGGTCCGCCTGTCGATGAAGGTCGTCGACCAGGCCACCGGCAAGGAAATCGTCAAGAAGGCTGAAGGCGAAGAAACCGCCGCCTGACAGGCTTGTAATCTGATAGGAAACGGGCGCGCCGCAAGGTCGCGCCCGTTTTCGTTTTGAGTTGGCCGGACAGAGGCACAGTTTGCGGAAACAGGCGTTCCTTCGCCCCCTCTGGCCTGCGGTCATCCCCCCGCAAGGTGGGAGATCGGCAACTGCTGTCACTGTGCCGATGCTTGCGATGTTGCCGGTTGGCGCCGGCGGGCGTGCTTGGCCAATCTGCCCATGCGGGGAGATGTCCGGCAGGCCAGAGGAGGGGAAGAAACACGATGTTTGAGGATCGGCCATGCCACGCGACGCACTGAAAACCCTGTTCTATCCCTTCGAGGCCGAGCTGTTGGCGATGCCGGGGCAGGGCATGCGTGCCCTGTTCATTGGCGCTGAGCCGGGCTTCAGGAAGCCGCAGGGCTTCGACGCCAGGCTTTCCCTTGTCCAGGGCTTCCGCCCGCATGTGCTGGCCCTGGCGGCGGCCGGACACGATGTTGCGGCGCGCGCCGAGGACGACGGCTTCGACATTACCCTGGTGCTGGCCGGGCGTCATCGCGGGCTCAACGAGCTGCGTGTCGCCGAGGCGATCGAACGCGTTGCACCGGGCGGGCTGATCGTCGTTGCGGGCGGCAAGGAGGACGGCATTTCGAGCTTGCGCAAGCGCCTTGGCGGTTTGCTCGAGATCGACGACCATTTGCCCAAATATCACGGCACGGCGCTGTGGTTCCACCGAACCGCCCAGGCCGAGGCGGCCGCAGCAACCTTGCGCGCCGACAATCCCGAAATGCTGGTCGAGGGCCGCTTCCGCACCGCGCCCGGCATGTTCTCCTTCGAGCGTATCGACGCAGGCTCGCGCCTTCTGGTCGACAACCTGCCCGTCGACATCAAGGGCAAGGTCGCCGACTTCTGCGCCGGCTGGGGTTATGTCGCGGCGGAGGTGGTTTCGCGTGCGAAGGAGCTCAAGGCGCTCGACCTGTTCGAAGCCGATTTCGAGGCACTGGAGGCAGCCAGGTCCAACGTGGCGGCCACATCCGTCCAGCCTGGCTTCCACTGGCAGGACCTCGCCAAGGAGCCTGTCGAGCGGCGCTACGACGTGGTGGTGATGAACCCGCCCTTCCACCAGGATCGCGACGCCGATCCCGAGATCGGCCATCGCATGATCAAGGCGGCGGCCGCGGCGCTCAAGCCGGGCGGGCGGCTGTTCATGGTGGCGAACCGCCACCTGCCCTACATGCCCGTTTTGGCGCAGGCTTTCTTCTCGGTCGAGGAAATCGCCGTCGACAACGCCTTCAGGGTCTATTCCGCCAAGCGTTGAGGTTGGGCATCGGCGCCAGGCGCGGAACCGCCATCAGGCCGCGGCGCTGACGGGGTCAGTGCAGATGGGCGATGCCTTCGGTGCCCTGGGTCAGTGCCGGGTCGCCGAGGCTGAGCGGCGCGGGCCGCCCGTAGAAATAGCCCTGGACCTCCTGGCAGCCGGCAGCCCTGAGCAGGGTCGCCTGTGTCTCCGTCTCCACGCCCTCGGCAATGGTGCGCACGCCGAGTGCCCTGGACAGGCCGACGATCGTCGACACCACGGCGCCCGAATTGCTGTCGGTCTCCATGCGGCTGACGAAAGAACGGTCGATCTTCAGCTTGTGGAACGAGAAGTCGATCAGATAGGCGAGGTTCGAGTAGCCGGTGCCGAAATCGTCGACTGCCACCGAGATGCCCATGGCGGTCAGCTGCTTCAGGATGGACGCCGCGCGATCGCGGTCCTGCATCATCGCCGATTCGGTCAGTTCGAGTTCAAGCCGCTTCGGCTCGATGCCGGTGTCCTTGATGATGCGCTCGACGATGCCGACGAAATCGCGGGTCATGAACTGCACCGGCGAAATGTTGACGGCAACGAAGCAATCCTCCGGCAGCAGGCGGGCGTCGGTGCAGGCCTTGCGCAGCACCCATTCGCCGATCGGCGCGATCATGCCGGTCTCCTCGGCGACCGAGATGAACTCGACCGGCGGGATCATGCCACGCTCGGGGTGGCGCCAGCGGATCAGCGCCTCATAGCCGACGACGCGGCCCGACGTCAGGTCGAGCTGCGGCTGGTAGTGCAGGTCGAAATCGCCCCGTTCGAAGGCGCCGTGCAGCTCCGATTCGATCCAGCGGCGGTGGTCGGCTACCCGGCCCATTTCGGGCTGGAACACGGCCCAGTCGCCGATGCCGCTGGCGCGCGCATTCTGCAGCGCAAGGTTCGAGCGGCGCAGGAGTACGACCGGGTCGTAGCCGTCCTTGGGCATGGCCACGACGCCGACGGAGACGTTGACCGACTGCTGGTGCGACGGCAGCTGGTACGGCCGCATCAGGTCGTGGATCAGGCGCCCGATCAGCGTGTCGAGCGAACAGCGCAGCATCTGGTCGGGATAGAGGATGGCAAACTCGCCGGCGCCGATACGACCGATGACCATGTCGCGCGGCAAAGCCGCCTTGAGCCTCGCGGTAAAAGCGCGGATCAGCGCGTCGCCATTGCTGTAGCCGATGGCGTCGTTGATCTGCTTGAAGCGGTCGATATCGATGTCGATAAGGAACATCGGCTTGCCGGTACGGGCCGTGGACGACGCTGCCTCGGCGATCTTGCCGACCATCGCGGGCCGCGCCAGAAGCCCGGTCAGCTTGTCGAAATGCGTTTCGTTGAAGACGAAATCAGCCGATTCGTCGACGCCGGCGAAGAACGACATTGCGGCGATCGAGGCGGCAAGCGCGCAAAGGGCTGCGATAACAGCGCTGATCGCGTCGCCGGACATGTCGCCGACATTGTTACCAAGGCCAAGCCTCAGGACCCACAGGCCCAGCACAAAGCTGCCCATGCCGGAAGCGGCGATGGTAATGAGCCGAAACGTGGAGCTTCGACGGGGATTCCTGGCGGCAGGCATGCTGATTTTCCTAACTTGCGCGGCATTTCTACCGATTCGCTCGTTAAGATCGATTTTGACGATTGTCTACAATTTTACCAGCAGGCGTTTTTGTTGCCGCGCCACGCGCCCCATCCGGATGCGAGAATGGCGCCGCATATCTTGAAGTCGAGCTCGACCATGCTCGAAAATCGACGCCGATTTTCGAGGGGAGGGCGCTAGTCGCGCCCGCCATCCATCTGCTTGAGCTCGTCCAGCGTCGGCATCGAGACGATGTGGTAGCCCGAATCGACGTAGTGGATCTCGCCTGTCACGCCCGACGACAGGTCGGACAACAGGTACAGCGCCGAGCCGCCGACCTCTTCGAGGCTGACCGTGCGGCGCAGCGGCGAGTTGCGCTGCTGATAGGTGAACATGTGGCGCGCATCGGCGATGCCGGCACCCGCAAGCGTGCGCACCGGTCCGGCCGAGATGCCGTTGACCCGGATGCCGCGCGGGCCGTAGTCGTTGGCGAGGTAACGGACGCTGGCCTCGAGGCCAGCCTTGGCGACGCCCATGACGTTGTAGTTCGGCATGACGCGGACAGAGCCGGCATAGGTCAGGGTGATCATCGAGCCGCCGTCGTTCATCAGCGCCGCCGCGTGCTTGGCGACCTCGGTGAAGGAGAAGCACGAGATCACCATGGTGCGCACGAAGTTCTCGCGCGTGGTGTCGGCGTAAAGGCCCTTGAGCTCGTTCTTGTCGGAGAAGCCGATGGCGTGCACCAGGAAGTCGATGCCGCCCCACTTTTCCCTGAGCGTCTCGAAGGCGGCAGCCACCGAAGCGCTGTCCTCGACGTCACACGGCACCAGAATCTCGGCGCCGACCTTTTCTGCCAGCGGCTTGACCCGGCGGCCGAAAGCTTCGCCCTGATAGGTAAAGGCGAGTTCGGCGCCATGCTCGGCAAGCTTCTGTGCGATGCCCCAGGCAATCGAATGGTCGTTCGCGACGCCCATGATGAGCCCGCGCTTGCCCTTCATCAATCCGTCCATGTCGGTGTCCCTATGCCGAGAGGCGCTGGAAAACGAGCGTGGCGTTGGTGCCGCCGAAACCGAAGGAGTTGGACAGCACGGTGTCGATCTTGGCGTCGTCGATGCGCTTGCGCACGATCGGCATGCCTTCGAATTCCGGGTCCAGCTCTTCGATATGCGCGCTTTCCCCGATGAAGCCGCCCTGCATCATCAGGATCGAATAGATCGATTCCTGCACGCCGGCTGCACCCAGCGAGTGACCGGTCAGCGACTTGGTCGAGGTGATGTTCGGCAGCTTGCCGGCGAAGACTTCGCGGATGGCGCCCATTTCCTTCGAATCGCCCACTGGCGTCGAGGTGCCGTGGGTGTTGATATAGTCGACCTCACCCTTCACCGTCGACAGCGCCTGGCGCATGCAGCGCATCGCGCCTTCGCCCGACGGCGCGACCATGTCGTAGCCGTCAGAGGTCGCACCGTAGCCGACCAGTTCACAATAGATCTTGGCGCCGCGCGCCTTGGCATGTTCGAGCTCTTCGAGCACCAGCACGCCGGCACCACCGGCGATGACGAAGCCGTCTCGGTTGAGGTCATAAGCGCGTGAAGCGACCGAGGCACGGTCATTGTATTTGGACGACATCGCGCCCATGGCGTCGAACAGGTTCGACATGGTCCAGTCGAGGTCCTCGTGGCCGCCGGCGAACATGACGTCCTGCTTGCCCCACTGGATCATCTCCGCAGCATTGCCGATGCAATGCGCCGAGGTCGAGCAGGCCGACGAGATCGAATAGTTGACGCCGTGGATCTTGAACCAGGTGGCGAGCGTCGCCGAAGCGGTCGACGACATCGCCTTCGGCACCGCGAACGGTCCGATGCGCTTGGGGGAATTGTTCTTGAGCGTGATTTCCGACGCTTCGACGATGGTGCGCGTCGACGGACCGCCCGAGCCCATGATGATACCGGTGCGCGGGTTGCCGGAGACGACGCTCTCTTCGAGGCCGCTGTCGGCGATCGCCTGCTTCATGGCGACATGGTTCCACATGCCGCCCTGCGACAGGAAGCGGGCGGCGCGACGGTCGACCAGCTCGGTCGTGTCGAGATTGGGCGCGCCCCAGACCTGGCACTTGAAGCCGTGTTCGGCGAAATCGTTGGAGAAGCTGATGCCGGACTTGGCGTCCCGCAGCGATGCCGTGACCTCGTCGGCATTGTTGCCGATGGACGATACGATACCAAGGCCCGTTACGACGACGCGTCTCATTCAGATTTTCCTTTCAGAATGTCCGGCGGCCTCAGGCCGCGGCTTCCTGCTTCGAGAGCCCGACCTTGAGGTCGGTGGCCTTGTATATGGTCTCGCCATCGGCTTTCAACCAGCCGTCAGCGATGCCCAGGACCAGGCGGCCGCGCATCACGCGCTTGAAATCGATGCCGTATTCGACCTTCTTGACCGAAGGCGTCACCATGCCCTTGAACTTCACCTCACCGGTGGAAAGGGCCATGCCCTTGCCCTGCTCGCCGAGCCAGCCGAGGTAGAAGCCGGTCAGCTGCCACATGGCGTCGAGGCCGAGGCAGCCCGGCATGATCGGGTTGCCGATGAAGTGGCAAGGGAAGAACCAAAGGTCCGGCTTGATGTCGAACTCGGCGCGGGCAAAGCCCTTGTCGAACTCGCCGCCGGTCTCGCTGATCTCGGTGATGCGATCGAACATCAGCATCGGCGGAGCAGGCAATTGGGCATTGCCGGGTCCAAACAGCTCACCGCGGGCGCAAGCCAGCAGCTCCTCGTAGCCGTAGCTGGATTTCTGTTCGGCCATGAACACCTTCCCGTCATCGTTTTGGGCGGTGCCACGCCCTTCTTATGTGCTCTCACTAGCACAGACTGTCTCAAGCCGGAAACCGGCGTTTGCGATTAACGCGCCCATCCGCCTGGGTCAATGCGCGCTATTGATCGCATTTGAGCTACAGAATATATGTCAACCATAGCTTGCCGGCTGCCGATCAGATTTTGCGCGCTTGCGGGCTTAATATGGGGCGAAGGCAAAACTTCGACGAGGCGACGAGTGGATTCCCACAAGGCAAGCATTGCTGTGGAAATGCGTGTCCGCGACGCGGGGCTGAGGCCTACGCGTCAGCGTATCGCTTTGGCTGAACTGCTGTTTGCCAAGGGCGACCGGCACCTTTCCGCCGAGGAACTGCATGAAGAAGCCTTGTCGGCCGGTGTGCCGGTGTCGCTTGCGACCGTCTACAACGCGCTGCACCAGTTCACGGAATCAGGCCTTCTGCGCATCCTGGCCGTCGAGGGGTCGAAGACCTATTTCGACACCAACACCTCTGACCATCACCACTTCTACATCGAGGGCGAGAACCGCATCTTCGACATCGAGTCGAATTCGGTTTGTGTGTCCAACCTGCCGGAACCTCCGGAAGGCATGGAAATCGCCAATGTCGATATCGTGGTCAGGCTGAGGCCCAAGCGCCCGGCCTGACCGGGACCCTGCAGCCGCTCTTTTCGATTGATCGCTCAGCCGCGTTCGCCGCGCGCCCGGAGACAGCCGGGCGTCGACGATCAGTTCTCGATGCTTTCGCCCGGGTAGGCGCCCCAGACCTGCGACTGGTTGAGCCAGCCGCTGGTGCCGGCAAACGACATCTCGCACCATGTGCCGTTGCACTGCTTGATCGAGCCGACGACGCCGGGGTCGATGATGGCGACAGTGCGCGCGCCGTTCTCGGGCTTGGCGAGCAGGTTGAGCTGCGCCGGCTTGCCACGCTGCCAGGGGGCCGTCATCGCTGTGCGGTGACCAGACAGCAGCGACTGGTTGATCCAGCCCTCTGCACCTTCGGAATCGCGCACGCGGCGCCAGTTGTCATATTCTTGGATGATTTCCATCGGCAGGCCCGGCTTCATATAGAGCCAGTCGACCGGATAGTTGACGCCGGGACCGATGCGCGAATTGACCTTGCCCGACTTGAGACTGACGAATCGCGGCAACGGCAGGCCGCTGGGGCCGATCGTCCCATTCGGGGCGGCCGTGGCCGGGCCGACGAAACCGCTATCGGGCGAAACGAAAGCAAGGCCGATCAGGGCAGCGCTGACGGCCAGACGGAGCGACGCGAAACCAGACACTTCCGTAACCTCTGTTTGAACTTGGTGCCCTTTAGGCGGACACCCTTTTTCTTTGTCTTCGGCGGCACTGCTTGTTACACAGATTACCACTCATGGATCGGATTGCAGTTTCGCCGGTCTTGGTTAAAGAGGTCTCAACGAGATCTTCGTCGAGGATAGAATGGCCGGTCGAAAAAAGCCTCTCGTCGTCATTACGCGCAAGCTGCCCGACCAGGTCGAGACGCGGATGCGCGAACTCTTCGACGCGCGGCTGAATGTCGACGACCGGCCGATGAGCCAACCGGAGCTGGTGGCGGCGGTCAAGGAAGCCGACGTGCTGGTACCGACTGTGACCGACACCATCGACGCCGCCCTGATCGAGCAGGCCGGCCCCAACCTCAAGCTGATCGCCAATTTCGGCAATGGTGTCGACAAGATCGACGTCACCGCCGCCGCCAAGCGCGGCATCACCGTCACCAACACGCCGAACGTCCTGACCGAAGACACCGCCGACATGGCGATGGCGCTGATGCTCGCCGTTCCACGCCGCCTGACCGAGGGCGCCAGTGTTCTCACCGGCGACAAGAAATGGGCCGGCTGGTCGCCGACCTGGATGCTCGGCCGCCGCATCGGCGGCAAGCGCCTCGGCATCGTCGGCATGGGGCGCATCGGCACCGCGGTTGCCCGCCGCGCCAAAGCCTTCGGTCTGTCGATCCATTACCACAACCGCCACCGTGTGCTGCAGTCGGTCGAAGACGAGTTGGAGGCGACCTATTGGGAGAGCCTCGACCAGATGCTCGCCCGCATGGACATCATCTCGATCAACTGCCCGTCGACGCCGGCGACCTTCCATCTGCTGTCGGGCCGCAGGTTGGCGCTGATGCAGCCGCACGCCTATCTCGTCAACATCGCCCGTGGCGACATCATCGACGAGGACGCACTGGTCAAGATGCTGCAGGACGGCAAGCTTGCGGGGGCCGCCCTCGACGTCTTCGAGCATGAGCCGGCGGTCAACCACAAGCTGCTCAAGCTTGCCGCCCGCGGCAAGGTGGTGCTGATGCCGCATATGGGCTCGGCCACCATCGAGGGCCGCATCGACATGGGCGAAAAGGTCATCATCAACATCCGCGCTCACGTCGACGGCCACCGCCCGCCGGACCGGGTGCTGCCGCTGAGGACCTGAGCGGACGCGATTTCGCTGCGTCCCTCGAGGCTCGCCTCTTGGGCTCGCACCTCTGGATGAGGAAGGTCGTCGCTTTTCAGCTTGCCGCCTCGATGGTCCAGAACTGGTGCGGAGTGCTCCGACTGCCCCATCCGGAGGTGCGAGCCCTCATCCACCTTGCATGGTTGGGGCTATGGGCTGGCGGCGAGCCTCGAAGGACGCACGGCCCAGCCGCCCGCTTCAGTTGGAAACGCTGATCGCCCCTTCAGCACCAACCTGCAGCTGCCTTCCCTCGAACGCGGCGAACATCTCCCGCGGCAGCCTCACCGCCACCGGTGTCTCCCAACCCATCTCTCGCGCCACGATCAGCCCGAGCAGGAGGATGGCGTCGGGCTCGTGCAGCACCAGTGCCGCCGGCGCATGACCGGCATGGACAAGTTCCATCAGTACGGCTGATGCCGACGAAGAGCCGATAGTGCCAGGCAAAAACAACACCTTGCCCGACATGCTCTGACCGCATTCGGGATGGCGTACGTCGGCGATGCGCCCGGATTTTGGATCGACGCCGCCCCAGAAGCTGATCGGCGCCGACAGCACCAGTGCCGGGCCTTGACCCGGCTTGCCTGCGACGAGGATGTTGCCGCGTGCGCTCACGAGCCGAGCCTCGCAAACACCGGCCGCCCGGTGACGGCACTTTCGACGCAGTCGGCGAGCGAG
The DNA here is from genome assembly GCF_014843375.1 of Aminobacter sp. SR38. NCBI lineage: Bacteria > Pseudomonadati > Pseudomonadota > Alphaproteobacteria > Hyphomicrobiales > Phyllobacteriaceae > Aminobacter > Aminobacter sp. SR38. Next base: position 2,204,524 of record NZ_CP062112.1, on the reverse strand, counting down.
CCATAGAGCACGGCGTAGCCGGTGTTTCCGGGTGCATAATGGGCGAACTTTCCCGAATTGGTCATCAGCACGCCGCCGGCACTGTCAGGCAGGATCGGCGTCACCACCACGCAGGTATCAGTGACGATGACCACGCCGAGCGCTTCCAGCGCCTTGCGCTGGCCGTTGCGGTCGAGCTCGGCCAGCACATGTCGGCCGGTGCAGGCATGGATCGGTACGGCAAGCCGCCGCCCAGCCATCAGCCGTTGCAGCGCGCCGAACTCGTCAAGCGACAGATGGGGGCTGCCGATGGCGACGGCGTCGATGCGCTCGGTGTTGCCGGCTGTCGAAAGCCTGGCCTGGGCGGAGGTGACCATGGCGGCCGTTACCAGGATCGTGATCTCGGCTGTGATGCCGCCCAGCGTCGTTTCGGCATCGGGCGCTTCCGGGGTGACGCCGTCAATATGGAACAGGCCGACCGCACCAGACGATGCGGCCGCAGCACCAAAGGCCTTGAGCGCGTCCTCGCCGGGGTTTCGTGGTATCCCCGTCACCACGCCGACGGCATTGCCGACCTCGCGGCCATAAAGGCTGCCGAGCACCGGCCAGGCGATTTCAGAGGCGAGGAATTCGGGGGGCAGGGCGGAAACATCGAAAACCAGCGTCGCGCGGCGGTTCTCCTTGAGGTGCAGGCCATAGTCGGGCGCGCGGCCCGAGATCGCGCAGGCGATGTCGAGGAAGTCGCCATAGCGGTTGGTGCGGGCGCCGAGCACCGAGTTGCAGAAGACGACAGCGTTCGATTCGCCCCAGGCGACGTCGCTGCCGAAGGCAGGGCGGTGGCCGGCCTGGTAGGGCGCGCAGGTCCAGCTCTGCTCGCAGCCGAGCTTGCGGTAGGCCTCCATCATCCGACGCGCCATCGACCGTTGCGGCTCTTCGAGGCGCACGCGCGAGCAGCCCATGAGATCGAGCGCGCCGACATTGAGCGTCGAGCGCACAGCCACTTGGGCGCCGCCTTCGACCAGCCGTTCGGCGAACAGCGTGCCCGAATCGCCGTGATAGAGCGCACCGTCTATATGCGCCGAGGCGATTGGGATCAGCCTGGGCGCGCCGAGCAGGGACGCACTTTCGGCGACGATGCGCATCGCCATGGCAGCGCCATCGGCTCCGCCGGCGATTCTCCGTTCGTCGGCGGTGAGAGCGAGACTCACCGAAGCGTCTTTCGAAAGGTGATCGAGGTCGGGCGGTCGAAGCCGTCATGCGCGGTACGCTCGAACTCGACGAAGCCCATTTTGGCAAAGGTAGCGTGGTTGGCAGCGAGCTCGATTCGCGTTTGCAGCTCGAGCACCGGCTTGCCCCGCTCTGCGGCATGGCGCTCGGCCGCCAGCATCAGCGCCCGGCCGATGCCAAGGCCGCGAGCGCTGTCGTCGACGGCAAGCTTGCCGACATAGATGGCATCGTCCCGCTCGGCGGCGAAGATGCAGCCGACAAGCCGTCCGTCCAGGGTGGCGATGAAGCCGACCTCATCCCCGGCCTTGTCGCGCAGACTGGCTGCAGTCAGCCGATGCGCCGAGGACGGCGGGTCGATGACGCCGTCCATATAGGCGAAGGCGCGCATGATCAGGCCGAGCAACTCGTCCCAGCGGTCGAAATCCTGCGTCAGCCGCGCGATGTCAGCTTTGCCTGCCATGGTTCAGGAGGCTTTGTAGCGCATGGTGTCGAAACGTGCACCGAGCGCATCGTAGAGCAAAAGCCGGCCGACAAGCGGCTCGCCGATGCCGGTAATCAGCTTGATCGCCTCCATTGCCTGCAGCGTACCGATCACGCCGGTCAGCGCGCCGAGCACGCCGGCCTCGGCACAGGACGGCACCAGCCCCGCCGGCGGCGGCTCGGGAAAGAGGTCGCGATAGGTCGGGTTCTTGCGGCCTTCGGCGTTCGTCTCGAACGGCTTCAAAACGGTGATCGAACCGTCGAAGCGTCCCACAGCGGCATGTACCAGCGGCCGCCTCACCTCGGCTGCGGCATCGGCCACGGCATAACGCGTCTCGAAGTTGTCGGAGCCGTCGATGACCATGTCGTAACCGGCGATCAGCTCGGCAGCGTTCGCCGAGGTCAGCCTGAGCTTGTGCAATTGGACCGTCACATGCGGGTTGATGCGGGCAATAGTTGCGGCGGCACTGTCAGCCTTGGAGATGCCGACTGAATCAGTGGCGTGGATGACCTGGCGCTGCAGGTTGGACAACGAGACATGGTCGTCGTCGACGATTCCAAGCGTGCCGACGCCGGCCGCTGCGAGATATTCGAGCACCGGGGCGCCGAGCCCGCCGGCACCAATCACCAGCACGCGCGCGCGCTTCAACTTCTGCTGGCCCGGCCCGCCGATCTCCGGCAGCACGATATGCCTGGCGTAGCGTTCGAGTTCTTCAGGGGAGAGCGGGGCTGGCTGGTTCATGGCGCTACCATATCGCCACGGCTTGTGCTTGTCAGTCGGATAGCCGCGCGAACTATCGGTCCAGACTATCGGGCAACGGCGTTTCGCTGACGCTGCCATGGTCGACGGTCAGGAACTGCGCCCGGCCGGCGAGGCTTGAAAACAGGCTGGGCTCGGTGCCGGTCATGAAGGCCTGGCAATTGAGCTCTTCGAGGATTTCGAACAGTGCCGCGCGCCGTCCGGCATCGAGATGGGCGGCGATCTCGTCGAGCAGCAGGATGGGAGCAGCACCCGCCATCTCGCCGGTGAGGCGGGCATGCGAAATGACGATGCCGACCAGCAAGGCCTTCTGTTCGCCGGTCGAGCACAGCTCCGCCGGCATGGATTTCGGCTTGTGGCGCACGACGAGATCGGAGCGGTGCGGGCCTTCGAGCGTGCGTCCCGCCGCGCGGTCGCGCTCGCGCCCGCCGGCCAGGGCCTGGCGGAAACGCTCCTCCAGCTCCACCGCCGGCATGTCGCCGATGCTCTGTTCGAGCGTACCGGCCAAACTCAGCTCGGCTTGCGGGAAAGGGCCGGTTTCCGGCATTCGCCCGATCATCGCCGTCAGAAGTCGCACCATCTCGACGCGGGCGGCGGCGATCGCGGCACCCGTCTCGGCCATCTGGATCTCGATCGCATCGAACCAGGCGTTGTCGCGCCGGTCTTCGGACAGCAGGCGATTGCGGCCGCGCATCGCCTTTTCATAGTCGAGCGCGCGCTGGCCATGCGCCGGGTCGATCGCCAGCACCAGCCGGTCGAGAAAACGGCGACGGTCGCCGGCCGGCCCGGTGAACAGCGCGTCCATCGACGGCGTCAACCACACCACGCGTAGCCATTCCAGCATGTCGTCGGCCTTGGCGGCGGCACCATTGATGCGCACGCGGCGCCCGGCCTCGCCTACAGCGTCCGGCGTCGTGCCCGTGCCCAGCTCGGCATCGCCGAACGGCCCCTCGATCGCCGCATGCACGGCAAAGGCACCCGCACTGCCTTCGCGGGCGACGTCGGGATAGGGCGCACGGCGCAGGCCGCGTCCCGGCGTCAGGAAGGAGATGGCTTCGAGAAGGTTGGTCTTGCCGGCACCATTCTCGCCGGTGAACACCACCGCGCCCGGCCTGAGGTCGAGCGAGAGTGAGCTGTAATTGCGGAAGTCGGTAAGCTGAAGCTTACCGATATGCGTCGAGGGGATGCGCTTCCGCGTCTCCCCCGTATCTGGCTCCAACACGGGCGTGTGGGCGCTACACGCGCATCGGCATCAGCACGTAGAGAGCGTTCTCGTCGGCTGTGTCGTGGATGAGCGTGGGCGACCCGGCATCGGCCAGCATGAAGCGGGCTTCGCTGCCCTTGAGCTGGGCGGCGACGTCGAGCAGGTACTTGGCGTTGAAGCCGATCTCGATCGGGTCCGAGGAATAGTCGGCGGCCAGCTCTTCGACGGCGCTGCCCGAATCGGGATTGTTGACGGCCAGCGTCACCAACCCGTCGGCGATCGACAGCTTCACCGCGCGGCCACGCTCGGACGAGATCGTCGAGACACGGTCGACGGCAGCAGCAAAGCTCTGGCGGTCGATGATCAGCTTCTTGTCGTTGCCGCTCGGAATGACGCGCTGATAGTCGGGGAAGGTTCCGTCGATCAGCTTCGAGGTCAGGATCACGCCGCCGATGGTCAGGCGCATCTTGGTGTCGGAAATCTCGGTGGTGACGGCGACGTCCGGATCGTCGATCAGCTTCTGCAGCTCGGAAACGGTCTTGCGCGGAATGATGATGCCCGGCATGCCCTCGGAGCCGGCCGGCGCCTCGACCTCGGCGCGCGCCAGGCGGTGGCCGTCGGTGGCGACCGCGCGCAGCATCAGCTTGCCGCCGCTCTCATGCGTGTGCAGGTAGATGCCGTTGAGATAATAACGCGTCTCTTCGGTCGAGATGGCGAACTGGGTCTTGTCGATCAGGCCCTTGAGTGCGTTGGCGTCGAGCCGGAAGATGTGGGAGAAAGTGCCGGCGGAAAGCTCGGGGAAATCCGACTGCGGCAGGCACTGCAGCCGGAAGCTGGAGCGGCCAGACACCACCGACATGGCGTTGCCGTCCTCGTCGGTCTTCAGCATCACTTCGGCGCCGTCAGGCAGCTTGCGCACGATGTCGTAGAGCAGGTGCGCGGGAACCGTGGTCGCGCCGCCCTGTTCGACGGAGGCCGGTGTAGCTTCCGAGATCTCGAGATCGAGGTCGGTCGCCTTCAGTTCGAGGCTCGCGCCATTGGCCTGCAGCAGCACGTTGGACAGGATCGGAATGGTGTTCCGGCGCTCGACCACGCGGTGCACGTGGTTCAGGGACTTCAACAGGTTGGAGCGTTCCAGGATAACACGCATGACGAAACAGGCTCGCTTGTTTGAAGGTGCGGGCTCGCGGGCTCGAATGCGCCCGGGAAGGCCCGCAACACGATCGGAATTCACCTGAGTCTGACAGGAAAAACGGCGGAAAGGCAAGCCCGCGCGACGACTTGGCGGCCGTGGCGCGGGCGTTCTGGGGATAAGTCGCAGGCGTCAATCCGTCGCCTGCGTTTGCAGCCCGTCAGGCCTGGTCGTTGATCAGCCGCCTCAACAGTTCGAGCTCCTGGGCGAGCGTGTTGTCGCCGCCCGACAGATCCTCGATCTTGCGCACGGCATGCAGCACCGTGGTGTGGTCGCGACCACCGAAACGCCGGCCGATCTCGGGCAGCGAACGCGGCGTCATCACCTTCGACAGATACATCGCGATCTGGCGCGGCTTGACGATGGTGCGGGTGCGGCGGTTCGACAGAAGCTCGGTCTTCGACACGTTGTAGTGCCGCGCCACGATGCGCTGGATGTCTTCGATGCGCACGCGCTTCGGCTCGCCGGAGCGGTAGATGTGGCCGAGAATCTCGTCGATGCGCTCGATCGACAGCTGCGGCTCGAACGACTGGCGGAAGATCAGCTGGTTGAAGGCGCCTTCCAGCTCACGGCCCGAGCCGGTCACGGTGCGGGCGACATGGGTGAGGATCTCCTCGTCCATGGCAAGGTTGGGGTCTTCGTGCTTGGCGCCGGCGAAGCGCAGCTTGAGCATGCCAAGGCGCATGCCGAAGTCCGGTGCCGACATTTCGAGCGCCACGCCGCCATTGAGGCGCGAACGCACGCGCGGCTCGAGCGATTCCAGTTCCGCCGGCGGCCGGTCGGCCGCAACCACCACCTGCTTGGCCGAATCGAGCAGCATGTTGATGAGATGGCAGAACTCGTGCTGGATCGACTTGCCCTGCAGGAACTGCATGTCGTCGATGATGAGCAGGTCGATGTCGCGCAACTGTTCCTTGAGCGTCAGCGCGTTGTTGTCGCGGATCGCGGTCGCAAAGCGCCACATGAAGTATTCGGCCGTCAGGTAGACGACACGCGACTTCGGGTTCTGGCGCAGCGATTCTGCGGCGATTGCCTGCAACAGGTGCGTCTTGCCGAGACCGACGGTGGCGTGGAGGAACAGCGGGTTGAAGCGCGAGTTCGATTCCGCCACAGCACGCGCCGCTGCAAGGGCCACCCGGTTGGACGGGCCTTCGACGAAGGACTGGAAGGTGTAGCGCGGGTCGAGCGGCGAGCCGAGCACGCTCTGCTTGAATTCCTGGTCGGCGGTGCCGTTGCGCACCGGGGCAGGGCGCTCGGCAGCGCGCCCTGCAGCCACGGTGCTGGTGGCAAGGGCGGTCTGCGCCTGGCGCACCGGCTTGCGCAGTGCAGCCGTGTCGGCTTCCACGCCGGGGCGCGCCGTGCGGGTTGCCGTGCGGATGATGATCTCGAGCTTCAGCAGCCCAGGCTCTTCCTGGCGCCAGAGTTCGGAAATGAGATCGAGATAATGGCTGTTGATCCATGAGCGCAGGAAAGCCGTCGGCACCGAGAGGCGCACGATGCCCTTCGAGGTCTCCGCAAGCTTCATGCGGCCGAACCAGCTTGAGAAGACCTCGCTGCCCAGGCGTACCTGGAGCTGCGTCTTGACCCGGTCAAAATTCTTCTCTGCGGCGCTGGTTGCTGCCACTTCATTGCCCTCGATCAGTTCGCCGGTAAAAAGAAAGCCCGCATTTGCTTCCCTTTCGATGCCGCTTTGCATTGTTTGCAATCCCTAACCTTCGGTCCTCGTTGCCGAATGGGGACGCGCCGCTCGCGTCTCCATCGGTGTATGTTCATTCGGGATGCTTGCCGTTTCCGGCGGAGCCCCAGTCACCTTCGCCTAGCGCCATGCAGCGCTTTCGGAAGGCCAGTGCCGCGGGGGCGGCAGCACCAGGCAAATGCGTAGCCACCCGGCGAAATCGCCGGTGCGATGCAAAGTCACCATGCCGTGTATCCCCACACGCCCCAAGTATACTTCGAAGTGGGCATACCTCCCCCGGACGCGGATTCCATCCACGCCGAGAACGCCGCCGATTTTGTGGCTTTGCAGAGGGCTTGCTGCCCGTCCCTTCGATAAAAAGACCTTACAAAAATCGCTGTGGACGAGGCAAGGCCGAGTCTAACCCGTTTTTAATGAATCTGCTTACCTCGGCTCCGGATTCAAAGCTTGCCGGTACCCCTCAAAGGGACAAAGCCGTTGTGATTCAAACCCTTTTCCGGGGATCGAAAAAAACCGCACGCCGGCCGAAATATTTTTAAAAGAATCCGCTTGACACCAACTTGTCCCCCGAGCCCTGCGGGCAGCTTGAACAAGCTGTGGATGACCATTCGCAAGTCTTTGAAATTAATAGGTAATTTCTGCCAGCCCGAGTCTGGTTGTGGGGCTGCTTCTAACAGTTGTAGTTATCAGAATAGCCGCATATGCCGGCAAAATTTCGACCCCCTGCAGACCCTGCTTGGACGGCCCTTCGGACGGGTTTTTCGGCCCCCATCCGGCAAAAGAAAAACCCGGCTGGTTAGGCCGGGTTGCTCAGAAATCCAATTGCTTGCAGGGCTTAGGCGGAAAGCGCCTTGAGCCGCTGTGCCAGGCGCGAAACCTTGCGCGAGGCGGTGTTCTTGTGCAGCACGCCCTTGGTGGCGGCGCGCATCAGTTCCGGCTGGGCGGCGTTGAAGGCGGCTTCCGCCTTTGCCTTGTCGCCCGAGGCCAGTGCCTCTTCGACCTGGCGGACATAAGTCCGGACGCGCGAGCGGCGGTTCTTGTTGACCGCTGCGCGGCGGGCGATCTTACGCGTTGCCTTCTTGGCCGAGGAGGTATTGGCCATGGTGCCTCTCTTTGATCTCTAGGTGGGCGCCCGCGGGTATCCGTAGAGCGCAAAAATAAATCGGGCGTCCCTGGGGGCGCCTCAGTTGGTGCGGCTTATAGTTCAGCTTGCCGCCAACGTCAACGCGATTCAGGTCAGCGGTTGCGGAAATTCGCAGTCCTTTTCTCGGCAAAGGCAGCCATGCCTTCCTTCTGGTCGTCGAGTGAAAACATTGAATGGAACACGCGGCGCTCGAAGCGCAGGCCTTCGGACAGCGTTACTTCATAAGAACGATTGACCGCTTCCTTGCACATCATGACAGCCGGAAGCGAGAAGTCGGCGATCTTTGCCGCCGCCTTCATCGCCTCTTCCATCAGATCGGCCGCGGGCACGACTCGCGAAACGAGTCCGGAGCGCTCGGCTTCGGCCGCATCCATCATCCGGCCGGTCAGGCACATGTCCATCGCCTTCGACTTGCCGACGAAACGGGTCAGGCGCTGCGAGCCGCCCATGCCGGGCATGACGCCGAGCGTGATCTCGGGCTGGCCGAACTTGGCCGAGTCGGCGGCGATGATGAAGTCGCACATCATGGCGAGTTCGCAGCCGCCGCCCAGAGCGTAGCCGGCGACAGCTGCAATCATCGGCTTGCGGTTGGCTGCAAAGGCCTCCCAGCCGGAGAAGAAGTCTTCCATATAGGCGTCGACATAGGTCTTGCCCTGCATCTCCTTGATGTCGGCGCCGGCCGCGAAGGCCTTTTCCGAGCCGGTGATGACGATGGCACCGATGCCCTGGTCGGCCTCAAAAGTGCCGGTGGCGGCGAGGAGCTCGGCCAGGACAAGAGAATTGAGCGCGTTGAGCGCCTTCGGGCGGTTGAGGGTGATCAGCCCGACCTTGCCGCGTGTTTCGACGATGATCGTTTCATAGGCCATCTTGCGGCTCTCCCTCTCTCGCAGCGTCACCAATGAGGCTTTGCTCTAACTCAGCGCTGGCACTGGCGGCAATAGAAGGTTGAGCGCCCGCTCTGCACGATGCGCTCGATATGGCCCGCACAGCCGCTGTGCGCACAAGGTTCGCCCTCGCGGTCATAGACGGAGAAGGAGTGCTGGAAGTAGCCGAGCGAGCCGTCGGTATGGACATAGTCGCGCAGCGAGGACCCGCCGGCGGCGATCGCATCGGCAATGACTTCCCGCACCGATGTCGCCAGAAGCGTAGCCCGCTCCTTCGCCACCTTGCCATTGTCGGCGATGGTGCCTGCGGCCCGCGTCGGCGACAGCCCGGCGCGCCAAAGTGCTTCGGAGACATAGATGTTGCCCAGTCCGGCAATCAGCCGCTGGTCGAGCAGGGCCGCCTTCAGTGGAGTCTTCTTGCCTTCGAACAGATGGGCGAGCAGTTCACCGTCAAGCGTATTGCCCGTCGGCTCGACGCCAAGTCCCTGCAGCATCGGATGCTCGGTGCCGTTGCGCTCGGCAAACAGCATGAAGCCGAACCGCCTGGGGTCGTTGAAGACGACTCGCGCCGAAACCCCCTTTGGATCCGCGACGTGGAAGACGACATGGTCGTGAGCCTCGGACTTCGAGCGCTCGTGGTGGAAATTGCCTGGGGCGGCAGAGCCCTCGTCGGTTTCGACGCGGAACGAGCCGGACATGCCGAGATGGCAGATCAGCAGCGGCGCATCCTCGACATCGGCGATCAGATATTTGGCGCGCCGTCCGAGCGAGGTGATTTTGCGGCCTTCCAGGCGTTCTCCGAACCTGTCGGGGAAGGGGTAGCGCAGATTGGGGCGGCGGGTCTCGACGCGCTCGATGCGCGCGCCTTCCAGCACCGGCTGCAGTCCGCGCCGCACGGTTTCGACTTCGGGCAATTCAGGCATGGCTGGCGATCGTCTCCAGGAAGGAGTTGCCATGGCGGCCGGGCGCCAGGCCGAGATGGGCCGCCACCGTTTCGCCGATGTCGGCGAAGGTAAGCCTCAGCCCGATATCCCCGCCGGAACCGCCCGCAGCGATACCGATCACCGGGATGCGCTCGCGCGTGTGGTCGGTGCCTGGCCAGGTCGGGTCGTTGCCATGGTCGGCGGTGAGGATGAGCAGGTCGCCCGGCTTCATCCGCGCAAAAGCCTCGGGCAGGCGCCTGTCGAAGGCCTCGAGGGCTGCGGCATAACCCGGCACGTCGCGGCGATGGCCGAATTCGGTGTCGAAGTCGACGAAGTTGGCGAACACCAGGTCGCCGCCCCGGGCGTCGTCCATGGCACCGAGCGCTTTGTCGAACATCGCCATGTTGCCGACGCCCTTGCGGATTTCGCTGATACCACGATGCGCGAAGATGTCGCCGATCTTGCCGATGCCGATCACCTTGCTGCCGCGTGCGGTGAGGCGGTCGAGCAACGTGTCCTCAGGGGGCGGGGTGGCATAGTCGCGGCGGTTGGGCGTGCGCTGGAACGTTGCCTTGCTCTCGCCCAGGAAGGGTCGGGCGATGACCCTGCCGATCTTCAGCGGGTCGACGAGGCGGCGGACGACCTGGCATAGCTCGTAGAGCCGCTCCAACCCGAAATGCGTTTCATGTGCTGCGATCTGCAGCACCGAATCCACCGAGGTGTAGCAGATCGGCTTGCCTGTTCTGACATGCTCTTCGCCGAACCGTTCGATGATCTCGACGCCGCCGGCGTGGCAGTCGCCCAGAATGCCCGGAACCTTGCCTTCCCTGGATATCGCTTCGGTCAGCGAGGCGGGGAAGGCCGGAACAGTCTGCGGAAAATAACCCCAGTCGAAGGTGACGGGCAGGGCGGCGATTTCCCAGTGGCCGGAAGGTGTGTCCTTGCCGCTCGAAACTTCCTGTGCCGCACCGAAAAAGGCGCCGGCACGTAGCGGCGTGCCGGCGGCGAATTCGAACCCTGTCGCCCGCCTGGCGGCGAGGCCAAGCCCGAGCGATGCCATATTCGGCACCTCTAGCGGGCCGCTGCGCAAACCGACGCGGTCGCCGCGGCCCTCGGCGCAGGCGCTCGCAATGTGCCCGAACGTGTCGGAACCGACGTCGCCGAAGTGCGCGGCGTCGGCCGCCCCGCCAATGCCGAAGGAATCCAGAACAAACAGGAATGCACGCGCCATCTACAAGGGGCTCTCAATTGCCGGTCCGCCAGACATAGGATCAGTCGCGGACGTTGGCAATTATCCGGCGGAAAGGCAGCTGACAGCTTCGCGGCACAGGGCTGTGCCGGTTCAGCAGTTCGTGCAGGGAACCGATGCGCTCATGCGGGGGCGCAGATAGTAGGTTTCCGACATCGGGATACTGGCGAAAGCCGCGCCCAGGCCAAGCGTCTGTTTGCTTGTGGGTGTCCAGACGATGACGGGCAGGTAGTCGAGGTTGCTTTCGACCCGGATGAGGAAGGTTCCTCTGATCTTGAGTGCCGTCGGCACCGTTGCCGGGGCGTCTTTGGGGGCGTCCATCGAGGCAGTGCCGTTCACGAGTTTGCGTGACCAGGCCACCTTTACGACAGGTGTCGGTTCATCGGTTATCTCGATCGCGGTGATCACGATCTTGCCGACACTGCGATTGTAGGGCTGCAGGATCGATTCACCGATCTTCATGATCGCATCGATCTCGGCCGTGGTGGTGGTCTGCTGCTGGGTGACGAGGTCGGCGACCATCGAGCCGACGCGGCTGACTTTCTTGTTGGTCTCGATCCCTTGCGACACCTCCATGGTCACGAAGTAGAGCGACAACAGCAGCGGCGCGATGATGGCGAATTCGACGGCGGCAATACCGCGCCTGTCACCGACCAGCGCGCGAGCGCGACACCGCCATTGCTCCAGCAAGGATCGTGCTCCCGCGCAGAAAGACATGTTGCCCCTTTTCCCAGGTCCGCGGCTCTCGTGGCCGATCGGTTCACTCAGTCGTTAAACGGTTCGTTCTGCCAGGTGACGGTCGCGTATTGCAGGGTCTTGCCGTCCTTGAGGTTCGACATCGATGCCCGCATGAAATCTGTGATGACAGGCCACTTGTAGATGACCTGCAGCATGTTCTTGGACATCGAAGGGCCTGGTGTGACGGCAAAGCCTGTCGTGTCGACATCCCTGTCGCTGGTCAGTTTGAGCTTGACCTTTGCCGCTTCGGCAAAGGTCGGATAGCTGCGCAGATCGACGATAAGCTGGGCCTTGCAGTCCTTCGAGACCAGGACTGCAAGCTTCTCGCAAATCTTGTTCTTCAGTTTGTCCTCGGTGAAACCTGCCGCCTTTTCCTGGCCCGTGCGCAACTGCCGTGCAACTTCGTCGGCGGCATTGGCGAGCACCTGTTGCCCGGCAAACGCAATGCAGCTTTCCAGGATGGCAAAGACCAGCAGCGAGAACGGGATCGCCAGCACGGCGAATTCGATCGCTGTACTGCCGCTCCGGTTCCGCATGAACCTGATGAGGTGGCTTGGCTTGGATCCGTTCACATCAATGCCTTCTGCAACCGCTGCTGCGCTCATGTCCCGACCGCGTTCCGTGGTTCGCGTCGACGTATAAGGGAAAGCTGTTGAGGTCCGGTTTGAATGACCGGGAAAATTGTGCGAATCCGGTTTACCCGCGGCTAACCACGCGGGGCAGTGTCACGCATCGACACCTACTGGCTGGCGTTCATCTCGCTCTCGGACATCCGCTCGGCATCGCTCTTGTAGGAGCTCTCGCAATAGGGCGTGCAGGACAGCGTCTGGATCTCCGAACGCCGGTAGATGCGGACGGATGAGGCGTCATGGCGGATAACCGTCACCTGCTCGTCGACGATCGGGCTGCCGTCGGCATCGAGCACCACGAGGTTGGTGACTCCGAAACCCTTGCCGGTGAGCACGATGGTCGAGGCGTCCTGTATGGCAGCATCGGCGATCGCCGAATTGCCGACCACAATGGTATCGGCCGGGCGCGTGAGCCGCACGATCTTGGCCTGGTTCATCGTCACTTCAATGCCCGCGCCGGCATATGCGTATGTTGCGGCCGCGAGAGATGCCAGCCAGGCGCAGGTTCCCAGGACATAAAGGTTTGGCTTGGCCATGTCGTCGCCCCCTCGGCGGCTGTCGGTGTCGGTCCACTGTTCAATGGAAGATGAACGACTTTGGTGAACCAACGGTTAAGCGTTGCATGGTGACAACCATAGGGCGAGGCGGCATCCCTTTCGAACAGTCTTCATGTCACGTTGCCGGCGCCGAAGAACGCCTTCCCGAGGCAGGGGCCATCCCTGACAATTGTTGGGCTGCGCTTAGTTCGCAGTTAACCAAATGGAGCCAAGCCGCCACGAAAGGATTCGGTAAGGCTGTTTCTTAAGTCGATCGAAAGAGCTCCCCGCTAGGTTGCAGTCATCCGATCGACGACAAAGAAATGTTGGCGGAAGTGCTGTAACACGGAGCAAGGAGCTTATCATGTCGAACCTCATCGCACGTTTTGTGAAGGACGAATCCGGCGCGACCGCCATCGAATACGGTCTGATCGCCACGCTTATCGCGCTTGCCATCATCGTTGCCGCCGGCAGCGTCGGCACGCAGCTGGATGCACGCTTCGACGCCATCGCAACGGCGCTGACGCCCGCCCCGTAATATGGGCGCAAAGCCTCTCCGGCGCTTCAGTCGGTAAGGTTCACGGAAGGCTGCTCGCGTTGAGCAGCCTTTTTGCTTTCGGGCGGCAATCGATGGATCCCGCCGCCGGTTCATCGAAGCTTAATGCCGCTTCGTTAGCTTCGACCCATGTGGTGTGAATGGCGGAGATGTAGCCATGCTTGAAGCGTTGATTTTTGTCGTATTTCCCTTCTGCATGGTCTTTTCAGCCGTCTCCGACACCTTGTCGATGACGATCGCCAATCGTGTGCCGCTGCTGCTGCTCGGTGTGTTCCTCGTTGTTGCACCGCTGACTGGAATGGCGTGGGCGGATATCGGTTTGCATCTCGCCGCCGGTGCCTTGCTGCTGACGGTTACATTTGCCTTGTTTGCCTTCGGCGGCATGGGCGGCGGCGACGCAAAGCTGATCGCTGCCACCGGCGTCTGGATGGGGCTAGGTATGCCCCTGATGGAGTATCTGCTCACCTCGACGATCCTTGGTGGTGTCCTGACGCTCTCGATCCTGGCTTTCCGGAGTTCGTTGCTGTCTCGCGTCGTCAGCCAGAACATGTTCCTCAAGAACTTCTCCGAAGACGCAGGCGGCGTGCCCTATGGCATTGCCCTTGGGCTCGGCGGGCTCGTCACCTACCCGGCCTCGCCGCTGGCGGTCTGGGCAGTGGAGCGTCTGGCGTCACAATAGCCCTGCAGACACCACGCGTAAGAAACAATTAATCACGCTTGTAAGGACTGCATTAACCATAAGTTGACGATTGCCTATGCAAAGTCCGGCTTGGCTTGATGGGGTGCCAGGGCGAGGTTTCGGACAAATGGCTGCATCGCGACTGATGATACTGGGCGTGGCGGTCGCTGCCGCAGGCGGCGCCGGTTTTGTCGCCAAGAACATGTCGGCACCGCCGCCAGCCGAGGTCATTGTCGAGTCCGGCCCACAACAGCCACAGATTGCCCTTACGGATGTTCTGGTGCTGACCGCCGACGTGCCCATGGGTGGCACCGTCGAAAACAACATCGGCTGGCAGCCCTGGCCCAGTGACGGCGTCAATCCCAATTTCATTACCCGGGATGCTGAGCCCGAAGCGCTCGACAAGTTCAAGGCCTCAGTGGCGCGACTTGCCATGTACAGTGGCGAGCCGCTGCGCAAGTCCAAGCTGATCGGCGAAGGCCAGAGCTTCATGTCGGCGGTCCTGCCGTCCGGCATGCGCGCTGTCGCCACCACGATCTCCGCCGACACTTCGGCCGGTGGTTTCATCCTGCCCAACGACTATGTCGACGTCATCATGACGCGCCGCACCGACGCATCGAAATCCGGCGGCGGCTTCACCACCGAAACCATTCTCAGCAACATCCGCGTCCTGGCCATCGATCAGGCCATCCAGGAGGATGAGGAAGGCAAGAAGGTCAAGGTTGGCGAAACCGCCACGCTCGAGCTTACGCCGCAGCAGGCCGAAATCATCACCGTGGCGCAGCAGATGGCTGACCGACTGACACTGGCGCTGCGTTCGGTTGCCGACACCCAGCAGAAGAACCTCGCCGAGGCCGATTATCTGGTTTCCGGCTCAGGCAAGCGCGGAACGGTGCGGCTCATCAAATCTGGCGAGATTTCTGAATCGGGAGCACGGAAATGAGGTCCTGCATCAGACTTCTGGCGACCGCTGCCACAGCCCTTGGCATCCTGGCCGGCGGCTCCCTTGTTGCCAATCTCGCCCCGGCTTCCGCAGCCCAGGCCAAGATCGGCTCGAACACGACCAATAGCCAGCGCGTCAAGCTAGGTCTCAACAAATCGGTTGTCATCGACCTGCCGAGCGACGCCTATGACATCCTCGTCGCCAACCCGGCCGTTGCGGACGCCGTCACCCGTACGGCGCGGCGCATCTACCTGTTCGGCAAGGCGGTCGGTGAAACCAACATCTTCGTTTTTGGCCCCAATGGCGAGCAGATCGTCAGCCTCGATCTCTCTGTCGAGCGCGACGTTGCCGGCCTCGAGGATTACATCAAGCGCTTCATCCCCAGCGCCGACATCAAGGTCGAACTGCTGAACGACAACGTCGTGCTGACCGGCACCGTCGACACCCCGCTCGATGCCAAGCGCGCCGTCGACCTGGCGACGATCTTCGTGACAGGCGGTGAGGCGACGACTGGTCAGTATTCGCAGACTGCCTCTGGCGGATCCCAGAACGGCGGCGTCGATATCGATAACCCCGACCAGACGCGCCAGAAGAGCAAGATCGTCAACCTGCTCCAGATCGTCGGCGACGATCAGGTGATGCTGAAGGTCACCGTCGCCGAAGTCAGCCGCAACATCATGAAGCAGCTCGGCGTCAACATGCTGGCGAATGGCGGCGCAGACGGCATTAGTTGGGGCATAGCAAACGCCGCGACAGGCGGTCTGGGCGCGCCGTTATCGGGCAAAAACTTCTCATTGATTGGCAAGAATGGCCTTGAAGCCTCGATCAGCGCCATGGATCAGGCAGGTGTCCTGAAAACCCTTGCCGAGCCGACCTTGACGGCAGTGTCGGGCGAGCAGGCGACTTTCCGCGTTGGCGGCGAGTACAACATGTTGCGAGAGGTTTCGGCGCCAAAGATGAACGACCAGGGCGTCGTCACCGACCCCGGCGGCCTCCGCTACGAGACGATGGAATATGGCATCAGCCTTGAGTTCAAGCCTGTCGTGCTCTCGCCTGGGCGCATCAGCCTGAAGGTTCGGACGGCGGTCTCCGAACCGACAAATGAATCACCGGGCGCCAGTGGTTCCAATCCGATGCTGCCGTCGTTGCGCAAGCGTCTTGCCGATACGACAGTTGAACTTCCGTCTGGCGGCTCGATGATGATTGCCGGTCTCGTTCGCGACGACGTCAAGCAGATCATGGGCGGGGTGCCCGGTCTTTCGAAAGTGCCGATCCTTGGCACGTTGTTTCGCAGTCGCGACTTTATCCGCAATGAATCCGAATTGGTCATCATCGTGACCCCATATCTGGCGCGCCCGGTTGCACGCAATGAACTCGCCAAGCCTGACGACAATTTCAGCGTTGCCAGCGATGGCGCCGGTATTTTCCTCGGCCGCGTCAACCGGGTCTACGGCACCATGAAAACCGACAAGCCCATGGGCCGCTATCACGGCGTCGTCGGCTTCATTTACAAATGAGCGGGGATAGGGGCATGTCTCAGGCAATCTTCACACGTACCGCCGACCGCGACAGACCGGTCAATGCGCGCTTCCTTGGTTCACTGCTTGCAGCTGCCGCGGTGGCATTGCTGGCAGGCTGCGCCAATCGTGACAGCGTCGTCGTCGGCTCGATCCCCGACGACTACCGCACCAATCATCCCATCGTCATTGCCGAGAAGAACCAGACCCTCGACATTCCGGTGGGTGCTGGTGATACCGGCATTACCAGAGGGCAGAGGATTACTTTCGAAGGATACCTGCAGCATTATGATCGCAATGCGGCCCCGACGCTGACGATCATGACCCCTGCGGGCGGGGCCAACGACGCTGCAGCTTCGAGGACTGCCCGTGGCTTGATGAACGTCGCGATGAAGGCCGGCGTTCCCAGAAACCGGATCGCCATCACCCGCTACCAGAGCGAGTACCCCGAAGCATCGTCACCCATCCGCGTTGTTTACGCGGCGATGAGGGCGCAGACGGGCCGTTGCGGCACCTGGCCGGCGGATATCGCCGACACGACCGAGAACAAACTCCACGCCAATTTCGGCTGTTCCTATCAGAACAATCTCGCGGCGCAGATCGCCAACCCGGCAGACCTGCTCGGGCCACGCAAGCAATCCGAGATCGATGCCGAAAACCGCAACGTGGTGATCGACCAGTATCGAAAGCCGCCGGCTCCCTGGGATCCGGAAACATTCTATTGACGGGATTTGGGGGCAGTCAGACATGAGCAATCTCGCCTACGATTCCCCGCCAGATGGGGCCGAGCTGTCGCAGCATGATCTTGACGTCATGCAGACCTTGAGGCCCGTGCCGCGCATTTCGATCCAGGCCTTCTGCGAGACCGACAGCGTCGCTGGCCCGATCGGCCGTGCCGGCGAAGATCGCCGCATGGCAAAGGCCCATCTCCAGGTCCATATGGGCGGTATCGAAACCGCCATCGAGGTCTACAGCGGCGCACCGACCCCGAATCTGATCATCCTGGAGTCGCGCAGCGAACCCAAGAGCTTGCTTGAGGCGTTGCATCGGCTGTCGGAACATTGCGACCCGAGTTCCAAGGTGGTGGTCATCGGCCATTACAACGACGTCGCGCTCTATCGCGAGCTGATCCGCTCGGGCATCTCGGAATATGTCGTGGCGCCTGTCTCCACCGCGGATGTCGTCAGCGTCATCTCCTCGATCTTCGTCGACCCCGACGCAGAGCCGATCGGACGCTCGATTGCGTTCGTCGGTGCCAAGGGCGGCGTGGGTTCCTCTACCATTGCCCACAACATCGCCTGGGCGATGTCGAGCCTGTTCAAGTCCGAGGTGGTCGTCGCCGATCTCGACCTGGCCTTTGGCACCGCCAACATCAACTTCGACCAGGACCCGGCCCAGGGCATCGCCGAGGCGGTGTTTGCGCCGGAACGTGTCGACGAGGTCTATCTCGACCGCCTGCTGGCCCAGTGCGCCGAGCATCTGTCGCTGCTTGCAGCACCCTCGACGCTTGAGCGCGTCTATGATTTCGACGCCGAGGCCTTCACATCGATCATCGACACGGCCCAGCGCAGCTCGCCGATGCTTGTGCTCGACGTACCCCATATCTGGAGCGGCTGGAGCAAGAACACACTGCTTCGCGCCGATGAGGTGGTCATCACGGCGACGCCCGAGCTGGCCAATCTGCGCAACACCAAGAACATGGTCGATATGCTGAAGCGGCTGCGGCCCAACGATCCGCCGCCCAGGTTGATTCTCAACCAGGCCGGGGTGCCGAAACGCCCTGAGATCACCGCCAAGGATTTCGCCGAGCCGCTTGGCATCTCGCCGTTGGCGGTCATCCCGTTCGACCCGCTGCTGTTCGGCAATGCCGCCAACAATGGACGCATGCTGGGCGAGATGGATGCCAAGAACGCGGTCGTCCAGACGATCAACGAGATCGCCCATGTTCTCACCGGCAGGTCCGAGGCCAAGGCCAAGAAGGCGTCCGCACTCGGTGGAATTCTCAGTCGGCTGAAAGCCCGCAAGAAGTGATGCCAGTGCGGCGGAGGTGTTAGTCGATCATGTTTGGCAGGAGAGGCAACGACGACGGTAATCGCCCCACGCCGGGGTTCCGTCCGCTCGCAACGACGCCGCCCCCCGCGGCATCGCCACAGGCCGCCGACACGCTGGTTGCTCCACGCCCCGCGGCGCCTGCGCCGGCTGCACCGGCAGCCGCGCCGCGGCGTAATTTCGAGCCGACGCCCTCCTTTGCGCCAGAGCCGCGCAAGGCGCAGCGCGAGCGCAGCGAAAGCTATTACGACACCAAGAGCCAGGTGTTCTCGGCGCTGATCGACACCATCGATCTGTCGCAGCTTGCCAAGCTCGATCCTGAAAGCGCGCGTGAAGAAATCCGCGACATCGTCAACGACATCATCGCAATCAAGAACTTCGCGATGTCGATCTCCGAGCAGGAAGAGCTGCTTGAGGACATCTGCAACGACGTGCTCGGCTACGGCCCCCTCGAACCGCTGCTGGCGCGCGACGAAATCGCCGACATCATGGTCAACGGGGCCAAGAACGTCTACATCGAAGTCAACGGCAAGGTCGAGCAGACCTCGATCCGCTTCCGCGACAATCAGCAGTTGCTCAACATCTGCCAGCGTATCGTCAGCCAGGTCGGCCGCCGCGTCGACGAATCCTCCCCCATCTGCGATGCGCGCCTGCCCGACGGCTCGCGCGTCAACGTCATTGCGCCGCCATTGTCGATCGACGGCGCCGCCCTCACCATCCGCAAGTTCAAGAAAGACAAGCTGACGCTCGATCAGCTGGTCAAGTTCGGCGCGATCTCGCCACACGGCGCCGAAGTGCTGAAGATCATCGGCCGCGTCCGCTGCAACATCATCATCTCGGGCGGTACGGGCTCCGGCAAGACGACGTTGCTCAACTGTCTGACCAACTACATCGACCGCGACGAACGCGTCATCACCTGCGAGGACTCGGCGGAACTGCAACTGCAGCAGCCGCATGTCGTGCGCCTCGAAACGCGCCCGCCCAACCTGGAAGGCGA
Source organism: Aminobacter sp. SR38 (assembly GCF_014843375.1). Classification (NCBI taxonomy): domain Bacteria; kingdom Pseudomonadati; phylum Pseudomonadota; class Alphaproteobacteria; order Hyphomicrobiales; family Phyllobacteriaceae; genus Aminobacter; species Aminobacter sp. SR38. Next base: position 2,185,142 of record NZ_CP062112.1, on the reverse strand, counting down.
GGGCGAGGTGACGATGCGCGACCTGGTCAAGAACTGCCTGCGCATGCGGCCCGAGCGCATCATCGTCGGCGAAGTGCGCGGACCGGAGGTGTTCGACCTTTTGCAGGCGATGAACACCGGCCATGACGGCTCGATGGGCACCATTCACTCCAACAGCCCACGCGAATGCCTCAACCGCATCGAGGCGATGATCGCCATGGGCGGATATTCGTTGCCGCAGAAGACCGTGCGCGAGATCGTCGTCGGCTCCGTCGATATCATCATCCAGGCCGCCCGCCTGCGCGACGGTTCGCGCCGCATTACCCACATCACGGAGGTGATCGGTATGGAAGGCGACGTCATCATCACCCAGGACCTGGTGCTCTACAACATCAAAGGCGAGGACCAGAACGGCAGGCTGATCGGCAGCCACGTCTCGACGGGCATCGGTCGGCCGCACTTCTGGGATCGTGCTCGCTACTACGGTGAGGAAGCACGTCTGGCGACCGCACTCGAAGCCATGGAAAAGGCTTCGGATTGACATGCATAGGATGAGGATCTGACGCCATGTTCGGCCTCGACGCCATGATGCTGATCTTCGTTGTACTGGCCGGCTTGAGTGCCGGCGCGGTCGCCTACGCCTTCCTGTTCAACAGGATCGAGACCCAGGCCAACACCGACCGTCGCATGGCCTTGGTCAGGCAGACGGAGTCGGACAAGTCGGTGGTCAAGGCCTCGCGCGACCGGGTCGCCGAAGTCGCCAAAAGGCGCAAGTCGGTCCAGGATACTCTCAAGGAGCTCGAGGAAAAGCAGAAGGCCAAGGACCGCAACATCAAGAAGCCGCCGCTGCGCGTGCAGATCAGACAGGCCGGCATGTTGGTCACGATCGAGCGCTTCTACGTTTATTCGGCGATCTGCGGTCTCGTCGTTACGTTGCTGGTCTATCTGGCGGGCGCGCCGCTGATCCTGCTACCTGGCGCGCTGCTTGCCGGCAGCATTGGCTTGCCCAGGTGGTTCGTGTCCTTCCGCCGCGGCCGCCGCGTCAAGCAGTTCCTCGAGGAATTTCCCAATGCGCTCGACATCATCGTGCGCGCCGTGAAGTCAGGTCTCCCGCTCAATGATGGCATCCGCCTCATCGCTTCGGAATCGCCCGAACCCGTTCGCGGCGAATTCCGTCGCATGGTCGAGGCGCAGCAGGTGGGCATCTCCATCCCGGACGCTGCCTTGCGCATGACCGAGACAATGCCATGTCCCGAAGCCGGCTTCTTTGGCATCGTCATCCAGATTCAGAGCCAGGCGGGCGGCAATCTTTCCGAAGCGCTGGGCAATCTGTCGCGCGTGCTGCGCGACCGCAAGAAGATGAAAGCCAAGATCCAGGCGCTGTCGATGGAAGCCAAGGCCTCGGCCGCGATCATCGGCTCGCTGCCGGTCGTTGTCGCCGTGCTCGTCTTCTTCTCGAGCCCGAACTACATCATGCCGTTGTTTGTCACGAGCACCGGCCACCTCATCCTCGGCATTTCAGGCGTATGGATGGCGATCGGCATCTTTGTGATGCGCAAGATGATGAACTTCGAGGTCTAGGCCGATGACGGACCAGGTTGTCAAATCACTTACCGATCCGTCCTTCCTCATCGCGCTGCTCGTCGCGATCGCGGTGTTCGCGACTGTGTTCACCGTCCTGCCGTCGTTGAGCGGAAATCCGCTCAAGGGGCGCATGAAGGCGGTTGCCCTTGAGCGCGACGAGCTGCGCGCCAAGCAACGCATGCGCCTTGCCGCCGAAGCCGACCGCCGCCACAAGGGCCTGCGCGAGCAGCAGTCGATCGGTATGCGCAACATCGTCGAGCGGCTCGACCTGCGCCGGGCACTCGTCGACGAAGCGACGCTCAACAAGCTGAAGATCGCCGGTTTCCGCGGTCAGAACCCGCTGACGCGCTTCCTGTTCTTTCGTCTGGTCCTGCCGTTCGTCGGCCTGATGCTGGGCATACTGTACATCTTTGTGCTTGGCGCATTCCCCGACAAGCCGTTCCTGATGAAGGTTTTCATCTGCATCGTTCTGGCATATGCCGGCTTCTACGCACCGGTGCTTTACGTCAACAACCGTGCCACCAAACGCAAGCAGTCGATCCAGGCGGCTTGGCCGGATGCGCTGGATTTGCTGTTGATCTGCGTCGAATCGGGCATGTCGGTGGAATCGGCGCTCCGCAAGGTTGCCGACGAGATCGGCGCGCAGTCTGTCGATCTCGCCGAGGAGTTCGTGCTCACCAATGCCGAGCTGTCCTACCTCACCGAACGCCGCCAGGCCTATGAAAACCTGGCCGGCCGTACAGGGCTTGATTCGGTCAAGTCCATCACTCAGGCGCTGATCCAGGCCGAGCGTTATGGTACGCCCGTCGCGCACGCGCTGCGCGTCCTGGCGGCCGAAAGCCGCGACATGCGCATGAACGCTGCGGAGAAGAAGGCGGCCGCACTGCCGCCCAAGCTCACCGTGCCGATGATCCTGTTCTTCCTGCCGGTGTTGTTTGCCGTCATCCTCGGCCCAGCCGGCATGCAGATCAGTGAGCGCGGCCTGATGGGCGACAAGCAGCAGTCAAGCAGCGAATAGGGCAGCACCCTTCATCGAGGCACAAAAAAGCCGCGTCATGACGCGGCTTCTTGCGTTGGGTCAGACGGTTCCGTCAGTTCTTCTTCGACTTGTCGTCCGCCTTGATCTGGTTCCATGCATTCTGCTGGGCCAGCATGCCCCTGAGGTAGCTGACATTGGCCTGCGCCTGCTCGGGCGAAAGCTCCTGGCTGGCAATCTGTTCGGCCTCGTCGAAGCGGCCCTGGAGCCCGACGGCAAGCGCCAGGTTCTGGCGCACGCGGCTGTCGGCGTCAGGCTGCGAAGCGGCCGAGCGGAGATAGGTCTCGGCCGATTTCAGGTCGCCTTCGAGCACATAGGACATGCCGAGATTGGACAGCACCGACGGTTCGTTCGGCTTGAGGTCGAGCGCCTTGCGATAGAGACCGCGCGCATCCTGGGTCTGGCCAAGCTGGTCGAGGATCGCGGCTTCCGCCGACACCAGCTTCCAGTCGGGATATTCAGGCGTCTGGGCGCGCCGCACGGCATCGAGCGCCGGCTGGAATTGTCCCGAGGCGGCGAGCGCCTTGCCATAGGCTGCGAGCACGTCGCGATCCTTGGGATAGCCGATGGCGAGCTTGCGCATCACCGCCAGCGACTGGTCGGTCTGACCCTTGATCTGCAACGCCGAGGCATATTGCAGTGCCACCGGCTTGTTGTTGGGGTCGCTGGCATAGGTCCGTCCGATCTGGTCGACGGAGCCGCCGATCGCACCCGTCGACATTGTGTCGACCGCTTTGCCGCGTCCGATCGAGCCGGTCGTCATCCTGGAGGCGCCGCAGCCGGCGACGCTTGCCATCAGCAGCGTCAGCAAAGCCATTCGGGCGAGGCGTTTTCCCGTTGCGTTCATCGAGCGATTGGTCAACATCGGCGACGGGTCTCCATTCGTTCGCGTGGCCGTTCACAGGCCATTTCCCCGCTTTGGAGAAATATTCTGTTAACCCTAACGGATGGTTAAGAACGCCTGACGGCACAGCCATCCGAGACTGAAGGAAGCCGAAATGCCGGTCGAACTGTTCGAGCAAAAGCCCTCCGACGCACTGCCGATCCACCTTGTCGCCAAGGGCGGTCTCGAAAATGCCGGGCTCGCTGCTGACGTCTTGGCCTGGGCCAATGCCAACGGCTTCGCCGGCGAGGCCGGAAAGGTGCTGGCAATCCCCGGTGCGGATGGCAGGCTTGCCGGAGCGCTGTTCGGCATCGGCAATGGCGACAGCGGGCTTGCCTTCGGCGCGCTTGCGCGCAACCTGCCCGAAGGCAACTGGCACTTCCAGGGAGCGCCGGCGCAGCCTGAACTGGCAACATTGGGTGCTTCCCTCGGGGGCTATGTCTTTACCCGCTACGGCAAGAAGCCGGGCAGGGCGCTTGGCCTCGAACTGCCCGCCGGTGTCGACATGGCACGGCTGCACCGCATCGTTGATGCGGTGTTCCTCGTCCGCGACCTGGTCAACACGCCGACCAACGACATGGGCCCGTCGGCGCTCGAAGCCGCGGTGCGCAAACTCGCCGGCGTCCATGGCGCCGACGTCAAGGTGACGCTCGGCGACGACCTTCTCACGCACAACTTCCCGATGATCCATGCTGTCGGCCGCGCCTCCGACGATGCGCCGCGCCTGATCGACCTGAGCTGGGGTCACCAGGATGCACCCAAGGTCACGCTGGTTGGCAAGGGTGTCTGCTTCGACACCGGCGGCCTCGACATCAAGCCGGCATCCAGCATGCTTCTGATGAAGAAGGACATGGGGGGCGCCGCCAACGTCCTCGGCCTCGCCTCGATGATCATGGCGGCCCGGCTCAACGTCCGGCTGCGCGTGCTCATCCCGGCGGTCGAGAACGCGATCTCGGCCAACGCCTTCCGGCCGGGCGACGTGCTGCAGAGCCGCAAGGGCATATCAGTCGAGATCGGCAACACCGACGCCGAGGGCCGGCTGGTGCTGGCCGATGCGCTCGCCCTTGCCGATGACGAGCAGCCGCAAATGCTGATCGACATGGCAACGCTGACGGGTGCCGCGCGGGTGGCGCTCGGCCCCGACCTGCCGCCTTTCTACACCGACGACGAAGCTCTCGCTGCCGATCTTGCCGCCGCATCGGTCACCGTCGAGGACCCGATCTGGCGCATGCCTCTGTGGAAGCCTTATGATTCGAAGCTGTCGTCGAAGATCGCCGACATGAACAACGTCACCACGGACGGTTTCGCCGGCTCGATCACCGCCGCCCTGTTCCTCAAGCGCTTCGTCGAGAAGACGCCAGGCTGGGCGCATTTCGACATCTTCGCCTGGAACCCGAGCGATCGTCCGCACGGTCCGACCGGCGGCGAAGCCCAGGCCATCCGCACGCTGGAAAAGGTCATTTCGGCACGGTTTGGGTGAAATTGCCCTCATCCTCATCCTCACCCTCACCCTGACCCGTGACGGTGGAGGGGGCATCGGCGTAGCCGCTTATCCTTCTCGCCGTATTGCGGGGAGAAGGCGCTGGCAGGCGGATGAAGGGCGGTGCGAGATATCCGCCTTGCCCGCGCCGCAAATTCCTCATTAAATGAAACGGAACCGAAACAAATCTAATGGATGCTGGCGTCATGCCGATCGCGTTGCGTCCGAGCCAGTCGCTGAGACTGCTGCAGCAGTTTTCCCTGTCCGAGGTGCGCGACGACGCACCCGACCTGACTTTGCGCCAGATGGCGATCCTGCTCACCATTTATCTCGACCCGCCGCCGCACACGGTGCGCGGGTTGGCGGCTCGCCTTGGCGTCAGCAAGCCCGTTATCACCCGCGCCCTCGACACCATGGGCGCGCTCAAGCTGGTGTCGCGCCACCGCGACGAGAGCGACAAGCGCAACGTGCTCATCCGGCGCACTGTTGAAGGCGCGCTCTATGTCGAGCGATTGGGCGATGCTATCATTGCCAAAGCCATGGAGCTTCCGATTTGACCGCCCGCGACAGCCGCCTTCACGCCTTCCGACCCGATCTCGCCGACGCCCGCCTGCAAGGCGAGGTCACCGCCGAGCGCTTCGTCGCCGGCCGTCCGGCGCGCATTTCCGCATCGGTCGCCGACGTCCGCAAGGCACCGCGCCCCGATTCCGGTCTCAACACCCAGCTGCTTTTTGGCGACGAGGTCGTTGTCTTCGAGGAAACCGAAGGCTTTGCCTGGCTCCAGGCTGAGCGCGACGGTTATGTCGGTTATGTCTCGTCAGGCGATCTTGCACCACGCGGCGCGGAACCGACCCATGTTGTCACCGCCTTGCGCAGCTTCGTCTATCCAGGTCCAGACATGAAGTCTCCGCGCAATGGCCAGCTCTCCATCGGCTCGCAGGTCACCGTTACCGGCTTCGCCGAAACGCGCGGCACGCGCTACGGGCTGCTGCCGTCGGGCGAAGCCGTGGTGCTGCAGCACCTGGCGCCGCTCGGCACCACATCAGACGATTTCGTCGCTGTTGCCGAAAGGCTGATCGACACGCCTTATCTTTGGGGCGGTTTCAGCGCCTTCGGCATCGATTGCTCGGGCCTCGTCCAGCTGTCGATGCGCATGACAGGCCGCAAGGTGCTGCGCGATTCCGACATGCAGGAGGCGTCGCTTGGCACCCCGGTTGATGCAGGTGCCGAATTTTCCCAGCTGCGGCGCGGCGACCTGGTCTTCTGGAGGGGCCATGTCGCAATCATGACCGATGGCGAAAACATGATCCACGCCAACGGCCACACCATGACCGTTGCCCGTGAAGGCCTGCGCCAGGCCATCGACCGCATCGGCTACCTCTATGGCGGTCCGACCAGCTTCCGGCGACCGTGAGGGGCAATCAGCTTCGGGCGGTTTCGGGCTTTGTGATCGTGGAGAAGCGCTCCGCGCCCTGCGTTTTCTTGCTTTGGCAATTGATGGGGCTTCGGGGCCGCAGTCATCCCGGAAACCGGAGCGCAACCGGACCATCGTCAAGCACGGCCGGGTCTTCGTCCCAGCGACCGTCATGAATGCATCCGCGAACCCAGACCCCCGGCCGCGCCGATCAATGGCTCCCGGGTCTCGCTGCGCTCGCCTGGGACGACGGGCGCGACTAGCTTGCCCACTAGGGGAGAAGTGACGGCGCCCTCAATAGCCGGCGTTGCGGTCGACCACGTTCTCCAGCGCAGCCCCGCGTTCAAAGGCTTCCATCTGGCTAAGCATCGGCGCCACCAGATGCGCGGGGTCGGAGGTCGCCGCCGCGTGCGGGGTGACGAACACCTTGGGGTGGTTCCACAGCGGGCTGGTCTTGGGCAAGGGCTCGACCTCGAACACGTCGAGGCTGGCTTCCTTCAGCGTGCCGTCGTCGAGCGCGCGCAGGATGTCGGCGTCGCGCTGCAGCTTGCCGCGCCCCGCATTGATCAGCACGGCTCCGCCGAGGCCGTTGCGCCGGCGCAGTTCCTTGAGCAAGCCATAATTGATGATGCCCTTGGTCGTGTCGGTCAGCGGCAACAGCACGACGAGGATGTCGGTCGCGTTGAGGAACGGCACCAGCCCGGCATCGCCGGCAAAAGTGTTGATGCCGGCTAGTTCCTGCGGCCGACGACTCCAGCCATTGATGCGGAAGCCGACTGCCTTGAGCACGTCGGCTGCGGCGCGACCGAGATTGCCCATGCCCATGATGCCGACGGAGATGTCCTCGGCTGGCCGCTGCGGCGGCTCGTGCCAGGCTTTCTTGGTCTGCTGGGCGCGGTAGAGCTGGCCCTGGCGATGATGGTCGAGCACCCGCCACAGCACATACTCGCTCATGTGCTGGCTGAGATTGTCGGCAACCACGCGCACGATCGGCACATCGGGCAGGCCGGGGTCGGCAAAGACGTGGTCGACGCCGGCGCCGATCGAAAAGATCGCCTTGAGGTTCGGCAGCTTGGCGAGCGTGCCCGGCTTCTGCTTCCACACAACCGCATAGTCGATCGAAGGGTCGGCAGCGCCATCGGGTTCGAGCACCACCTCGCGCTCCGCCGACAGCAGCTCATACCAGCGCTGCGGGTTGAACCCGGTGATCGAAAGAAGGATCTTGCCCTTGGCCTTGGTCGACATGCTCTTCCCTTGCGCCTGCTATTCGCTGACCACACCTGTCGGCGCCGTCTCGATCCGGAATGCCGCCGAGATCAGCGCCCGAGTGTAGTCGGTTTGCGGGCGCTCGAAAATCTGTTCAGAGGGTCCCGCCTCAACCACCTTGCCATTGCGCATGACGATAACCTCGTTGGCCAGCGCCCGCACCACCTTGAGGTCGTGGCTGATGAACAGATAGGCAAGGTCGTGCCTGGCCTGCAGGTTGCGCAGCAGGTCGACGACCTGTGCCTGCACGCTCATGTCGAGCGCCGAGGTCGGCTCGTCGAGCATGACGAAGCGCGGCTTGAGCACCATGGCGCGCGCAATGGCGATGCGCTGGCGCTGGCCTCCGGAAAACTCGTGCGGATAGCGGAAGCGCGTTTCGGGGTCGAGGCCGACCTCGCGCAGCACGTCGACGACCTTCTGGTCGCGTTCGGCCACCTTCAACCGGGGCTCGTGGATCTTGAGCCCTTCTTCGATGATGTCGGCGACCGACATGCGCGGGCTGAGCGAGCCGAACGGGTCCTGGAACACGATCTGCATCTCGCGGCGCAGCGGGCGCATGGCGCTGAAGCTGAACTTGTCGATCTCGCGGCCGTCGAAGTCGATCCGGCCTTGCGACGAGATCATGCGGGTCAGCGCCAGCCCCAGCGTCGTCTTGCCGGAGCCCGATTCGCCGACGACGCCGACCGTCTGGCCGGCACGGACGGCAACGTCAATGCCGTCTACGGCTTTCACATGGTCGACCGTCTTACGGAAGAAGCCCTGCTTGATCGGGAACCACACCTTGACGTCCGAGCCCGACATCACCGTCTTGGCCGTGGCGTCGGCTGCCGGCGGCTTGCCCTTCGGCTCGGCGGCCAGGAGGTGGCGCGTGTAGCTGTGCTGCGGATTGTCGAAGATTTCCTTGGTCGGCCCGGTCTCGACGATCTGGCCCTTTGTCATCACGCAAACCCGGTCGGCGATGCGCCGGACGATGCCGAGGTCGTGGGTGATGAACAGCATCGACATGCCCTTGCGGGCCTTGAGCTTGGCAAGCAACTCCAGGATCTGCGCCTGGACCGTCACGTCGAGCGCGGTCGTCGGCTCGTCGGCAATCAGAAGCTCCGGCTCGTTGGCCAGCGCCATGGCGATCATCACGCGCTGGCGCTGGCCGCCGGAAAGCTGGTGCGGATAGGCGTCGAGGCGCTTCTGGGGGTCGCGGATGCCAACCTCCTCGAGCAGTTCGAGCGTGCGCGCCTTGGCCTGCCGCTCGCCCATGCCCTGGTGCAGCGACAGCACTTCGACGACCTGCTGCTCGATCGTGTGCAGCGGGTTGAGCGAGGTCATCGGCTCCTGGAAGATCATGGTGATCTTGTTGCCGCGCACCTTGCGCAATGCGTTCTCGTTCAGGGAGAGCAGGTCCTGGCCGCCGAACATCATCTTGCCCGAGGGGTGGCTTGCCGGCGGATAGGGCAGGAGCTTGAGCACCGACAGGGCCGACACCGACTTGCCGGAACCCGATTCGCCGACCAGCGCTACCGTCTCGCCCTTGGCGATGTCGAAGGAGATGTGGTCGACGGCCTTCGTCGTTGTGCCGCCCTGGCTAAAGGCGACCGACAGGTCCTGGACCGAAAGGAGAGGGGTCTCGCTCACTTGAACGTCTTCCTTGGGTCGAAGGCGTCGCGGGTCGCCTCACCGATGAAGATCAGCAGCGACAGCATCACCGAGATGACGACGAAGCCGGAGAGCCCGAGCCACGGCGCGTTGAGGTTGCGCTGGCCCTGCTTGAGCAGTTCGCCGAGCGAGGCCGAACCGGGCGGCAGGCCGAAGCCGAGGAAGTCGAGCGACGTCAGCGTCGAGATCGAACTGTTGAGGATGAACGGCAGGAAGGTCAGCGTCGCCACCATGGCGTTGGGCAAGAGGTGGCGGTAGATGATGGTGCGGTTGGGCACACCGAGCGCGCGGGCGGCATTGACGTATTCGAAGTTGCGGGCGCGCAGGAACTCGGCCCGCACCACGCCGACGAGAGCGACCCAGGAAAACAGCAGCATCAACCCGAGCAGGATGAAGAAGCCCGGCGGCAGGATGGCGGCGACGATCAGCAGCAGATAGAGCACCGGGATCGCTGACCAGATTTCGATGAAGCGCTGGAACAGAAGGTCGGTCCAGCCGCCGAAATAGCCTTGCATCGCGCCGGCAGTCACGCCGATCAGCGCCGAGCCGGCCGTCAGGATCAAGCCGAACAGCACCGAGATGCGGAAGCCGTAGATGACCCGGGCCAGCACGTCGCGGGCCTGATCGTCGGTGCCGAGCCAGTTCCAGTTGCCAACAGTGCAGTTGGGATCGTCGACGCCAAGCGGATAGCGCTGGCAGCGCACGTCCTTGGCATACATCCAGGATGGCTTGGCGGGTGCCGCTTCGGGAATCTCATTATTGGTGGTGCGGTAGGAATAGCGGACCGGCGGCCAGATCGCCCAGCCATTGGCCGCGATCGCCTCCTGCACCACCGAGATGCGGTAGTCCGTAACCGGCAGGAAACCCTCGTCGCCGAGGAATGTCTCCTCGCCATAGTCGCTGATAACAGGCGAGTAGAACTCGCCCTTGAAGCGGATCAGAAGCGGCCTGTCGTTGGCGATCAGTTCGGAAAACAGCGACAGCACGAACAGCACGAGGAAGATCCACAGCGACCAGTAGCCGCGGCGGTTTGCCTTGAAGCTCAGCCAGCGCCGCTTGTTGATCGGCGAGAGCCAGGGTCGCTTGACCGGCACGGATACGGTGTCGACCGCCGACATCAGACATCCCTCCGTTCGAAATCGATGCGAGGGTCGATCCAGGTGTAGATCAGATCGGAGATCAGGCTGACGAACAGGCCCAACAGCGAAAAGATGTAGAGATTGGCAAACACCACAGGGTAGTCGCGGTCGAGCACCGAGCGGAAGCCCAGCAGGCCGAGCCCGTCGAGCGAGAAGATGTTCTCGATCAGCAGCGAACCGGTGAAGAAAGCCGAGATGAACGCGCCGGGGAAGCCGGCGACGACGATCAGCATGGCATTGCGGAAGACATGGCCGTAGAGCACGCGGTGCTCGGACAGGCCCTTGGCGCGGGCAGTGACGACATACTGCTTGCGGATCTCGTCCAGGAACGAGTTCTTGGTGAGAAGCGTGGTGGTGGCGAAGGCCGACAGCACCAGTGCAGTCAGCGGCAGCGCCAGGTGCCAGAGATAGTCGAGCACCTTGCCGCCGAGCGAGAGCTGGTCGAAATTTTCCGAGGTCAGGCCGCGCAGCGGGAACCAGTCGAAGAACGAACCGCCGGCGAACACCACCATCAAAAGGATGGCGAACAGGAAGGCCGGAATTGCGTAGCCGATGATGATGATGCCGCTGGTCCAGATGTCGAAGCTGGAGCCGTCCTTCACGGCCTTGCGGATGCCGAGCGGGATCGAGATCATGTAGGACAGCAGTGTGATCCAGATGCCGAGCGAGATCGACACGGGCATCTTTTCAAGAATCAGGTCTAGCACCGAGACATCGCGAAAGTAGCTCTCGCCGAAGTCGAAGCGGATGTAGTTCCACAGCATCAGGAAAAAGCGCTCGAGCGGCGGCTTGTCGAAGCCGAACTGCTTTTCGAGCTTGGCAATGAACTCCGGGTCGAGGCCTTGCGCGCCGCGGTATTTGGAAGAGCCTTCGCCGCCCGCCGGGTCGAAATTGTTGTTGCCGCCGAGATCGCCGCTGCTTCCCGACAGCCTGTCTGCAGCGTCACCGCCCTGGCCGGTCAGCTTGGCGATAACCTGCTCCACCGGGCCACCGGGCGCGAACTGGATGACGGCGAACGAGATCGCCATGATGCCGAACAGGGTCGGGATCATCAGCAAGACGCGGCGGAGGATATAGGCGCCCATCAGGCGAGGCCCCTCGAAGTGAGGGCGGGTTCAGTCCTAGAAATCTCAGGTCTTGCCAATACGTGCAGCCTTGTCCTTGTCGAACCACCACATCGCCTCGACGGGAAAGCCGAAGTCCGGCTTCGGCTCCTTGTAGCCGAACATGTCCCAGAAGGCGGCGCGGTGATTCGCCGAAAACCAATTTGGAATCCAGTCTTGCCGGGCGCGCAAGAGCCGGTCGAGCGCGCGCATCGCAACCGTCAGCGATTCGCGATCCTTGGCCGCACCCACGGCGTCGATTAGCGCGTCGACGGCAGGATCGGCGGTGCCGGGCAGGTTGGTCGAGCCCTGCATGGTGGCTGAGCGCGAATGGAACAGCCCGTCGATCTCGTCACGGCTGGGCGTTGCCGAAAATCCGGCCGCCGCCGAAATGGCATCGTAGTCGAAGCTCGTCTGCCGAGCCTGGTACTGGGTCGAATCGACCATGCGCACCGAGGCGTCGATGCCGATCGCCCTCATGTTCTCGACCCAGGGCGAGTAGACGCGGACAAAACTGTCGTCGTCGACCAACATTTCGAGGGTCAGGGCTTCTCCCTTTTCGTTGCGCAGCCTGCCGTCCTTGCGAGCCCAGCCGGCGTCAGCGAGCAGTTTCGAGGCCCGTCCGAGCAGCTTGCGGTCGCGGCCCGATCCGTCCGAAGGCGGCTGCAGCACGGCTGCGCCGAATGTCTCGTCGGGGATGCGTCCGCGGAACGGCTCAAGCAGCACCAGTTCGGCGGGCGAGGGCAAGCCCTCCGCCTTGTAGGCCGACTTCTCGAACGTCGACTGCGAACGCTCGTATGAGCCGTAGAACAGGTTGCGTTTGGTCCACTCGAAATCGAAGCAAAGGGCAACGGCCTGACGCACGCGCGGGTCGCGGAAGCGCGCCCGCCGCTGGTTAAGCGCCAGCGCCTGCATCGACGGTCGCTTCTCGCTGGGAAATTCGCGCTTGATCACTTTGCCCGCGGTGAAGGTTGGGAAATCGTAGCCCGTGGCCCAGATGCGCGCCGTGGCCTCCTGGCGGAAGTGGATGTCGCCCTTCTTGAAGGCTTCGAACGCCGCCTGCCTGTCCTGGTAGAACTCGATGCGGATGCGGTCGAAATTGTAGAGCCCGCGGTTGACCGGCAGGTCGCGGCCCCAATACTCGGCGACGCGCTCATATTCGATGGCCTGGCCGGGGAAGACGCGTCCGACCTTGTAGGGGCCTGAGCCAAGCGGCGCCTTGAGCTCCGAAGCATCGAAGGGATGGGCCTCGAAGAAGGCCTTGGCCGGAATGGCGTAGGTCGCGATGTCGAGGAAGGTCCGGTCGGACTGCTTGCCGTTGAAGGTCAGCCGCAGCGTATGCGGGTCGAGGGCTTTCGCCTCCTTGAGGTGGCTGAGCGGCAGAAGCAGGTTGGGATGTCCGTCTTTCTTGAACAGGTCGAAGGCGAAGACGGCGTCGTCCGCGGTAAACGGCGTGCCGTCGTTGAAGCGCGCCTCTGGGCGCAGTGCGAAATCGAAGCTGTTGCGGTCATCGGAGATCGTCACCGACTTGGCCAAAAGGCCGTAGATCGCATCGGGCTCGTCGATCGCCCGCACCATCAAGGAATCGTAGCACAGCTCCATGCGCGGCGGCGCATCGCCGCGGGCGACGAAGGTGTTGAGCGTGTTGAAGGTCAACGGGCTCTGGTTGAAGTACCAGTAGTTCGGCGAGAAATTGAAGGTGCCGCCTTTTGGCGCGTCGACGTTGACGAAGTCGAAATGGGTGAAGTCAGGGCCATATTTCAGGTCGCCAAAGGCGGACAGTCCATGCAGGCCGGTGCCGGTCGGGCTCGCCGCGAAGGCGCGCCCCGGGATGAATGGCGCGGCCGCAGCCGCCGCGCCGAGCGCCAGGAAATCTCTGCGGGGGAGGCGCGAGCTCAATTGACGCCCTTGTACTTGGCGGCCAGCGCCGCTTCCTTGTCCTTGTCGATCCACCAGGAATTGATGTCGGCGCCGATGAAGCCCGGCTGCTTGTCGGGGATGCCGAACTTGTTCCAGTAGGCCAGCCACAGCACCGAGCGGTGGTATTGCGGCACGACGTAATAGTTCCACAACAGCACGCGATCGAGCGCATGGGTGGCGGCCAAGAGGTCATCGCGGTCGGTGGCGAAGATGACGCGCTCGACCAGCGCATCGACGATAGGGTCGTTGATGCCCATGACATTGCGCGAACCGGGCTTGGCTGCGGCCTTCGACCCCCAGAAATCGCGCTGCTCATTGCCCGGCGACGACGACTGGTTGAGGATCGTCGTCGTCACGTCGAAATCGTAATTGTCGATCCGGTTGACGAACTGGCTGGTGTCGACCATGCGCAGCGTCGCATCGATGCCGAGCCGGCGCAGGCTATCGATGAAGGGGCTCGCTATGACCTCGTCGGTGGCGTCCTTGCCGAGGAATTCGATCTTGAACTGCTCGCCCTTGTCGTTCATCAGCTTGCCGCCCTTGGCGCGCCAGCCGGCCTCGGCGAACAGGCCGATCGCCTGGCGGAGATACTGCCGCTCGGCCTGCGGCGTGTCGTAGACCGGCAGCTTGAACTCCTCGGTGAACAGCTCCGGCGGCAGCTTGTCCTTGTACTGCGTCAACAGCTCCAGTTCCTTGCCGGCGGGCAAGCCGCTCGAGGCCAGGTCCTGGCCCTGGAAATAGCTGTTCGTGCGGGTGTTGAGCCCGAAGAACAGGGTGCGGTTCATGTATTCGAAATTGTAAGCCAGCGTCAGCGCCTGCCTGACGCGGCGATCCTGGAACTGCGGGCGGCGTAAATTGAGCGCATAGCCTTGGAATGGCTCGCCCGAGGTCGTCTTGAATTCCTTCTTGATGACGTCACCTGCCTGGAGGGCGGGGAAATTATACTGCGTCGACCAGCGCCGCGAGCTGTTCTCCGGCTTGATGTCCTCCAGGCCGCCCTTCTTGAAGGCTTCCCATTCGGCGTTGTCGTCGAGGAAGTAAGCGTAGCGGCGCTTGTCGAAGTTGTTGCGCCCGACATTGACCCCGACATTTGCGCCCCAATAGTCGGGCACGCGTGTCCAGACGATCTCGGTGCCCGGTTTGAAGCTCTCGACCTTGTAGGCGCCCGAGCCCAACGGAATCTCGAGCGTCGGCCGGGTGATGTCGCGCTTCTTGCCCGCAGCGTCGGTTCCTTCCCACCAGTGCTTGGGCAAGACCACCAGGTCGCCCATGATCTTGGGCAGTTCCCGGTTGCCTTTCTGGTTGAAGCGGAAGGTCACCTCGCGTTCGCCCGTCGCCACCGCCTCGGTCACGTTGACGTAGTACTGGCCATATTGCGGGCTGTTGGCCTTCAGGACATTGAAAGACCAGATGACATCATCGGTCGTGATCGGCTGGCCGTCATGCCATTTGGCGCGCGGGTCGAGCCGATAGGTCGCGTAGGAGTAGTCGGCCGGAAACTTGTAGGCATCGGCGATCATCGGGTGGCTGGTGCTGGGCTCGTCTATCGACTGCTCCATCAGCGTTTCATAGATCAGTCCGCCGCCAAAGCCGACGAAACCGGCTGCCGGCAAGCCCTTGATGATGTAGGGATTGAAGCTGTCGAAGGTGCCCGGCGTCGTCGAGTTGAGCGTGCCGCCCTTGGGCGCGTTCGGATTGACGAAATCGTACTGCTTGAAATCCTGACCGTATTTGGAAACGCCGTTCAGGGTTGACGAGGTCTGCCATTCCTGGGCGTTGGCAGGTGCCGTCGACAGGGCCGCAAAGGCGAGACCTGCAATCGCAAGAAACCTGGTCAGGCAAGCCTTCATCAAAATCCCCTTCGCCCGGTGCTTCGCGACACTCTAATTCATTCCCGGCGCATGGAAACCGGCCGTTCGACAAATGTCGCCTTATGTTTGCGCCAGGCAACAAAAAAGCCGGGCTAAACCCGGCTTTTTCAAGATGCGAAGATTACAAATCGCTTAGTGAGCGGTGGCCGGAGCGGCGCCCTCTGCAGGAGCCGCAGGGGCTGCGCCTTCAGCCGGAGTTGCGGCAGGCGTGGCGGCCGGAGCAGCGTCAGCCGCGGGCAGCGGTGCCGGGCTGTCCGACTGCGAATTCAGGTAGGCGATCAGGTTTGCGCGCTCGTCATCCTTCTTGATGCCGGCGAAGCCCATCGCGGTGCCCTTGATGTAGCCCTTGGGCGAAGTCAGGAAGTGGTTGAGGTGCTCGAAGTCCCAGACGACCTTGCCGCCTTCCGAGAATTCCTTCATCGGGCCCGAATAGCCGAAGCCCTCATGCGAGGCGATCGGACGGTTGACCACGCCCCACAGGTCCGGACCGACCTTGTTCGGGCCGCCCTTCTCGATCGAGTGGCAGGCAGTGCACTTCTTGAACACGGCAGCACCCGCCTCGGCGTTGGCGCTGGCCAGGAGCTGGGCGATCGGTACGGCAGCCGGAGCAGCCTCGCCGCCGCCGGCACCTGCGCCGCCTTCTTCAGCGGCTTCGATGGCAAAGCCGGGCTTCTCTGGAACCGGGGCTGCGAAGATCGCGTCCGACACCAGCGAGATGGAGAACACCACAAAGGCAGTACCCAGCAGACCGCCAAGCACCTTGTTCATTTCAAATGAGTCCATACGCCCCTGGCTCCCTTATCCGGCCGATCACCATCCTCTGCGATCGCTGCCGTTCGTCGGTGTCGTCTGTCGCCCGGCTGGCCGGGTCAAATCGCGCGGAAACTAGGTCTTTTGCTTGCCGGTTGCAACACCTATAAGGGCCCTTCCAGTGAGACCTTTTGACACTTTCCAACACCATTAGAAACAGTCGCCAAGCCATGTCCACCCTTGTCCTGATCCCCGCCCGCATGGCCTCGACACGCTTGCCGGGCAAGCCATTGGCCGACATCGCCGGCCGGCCGATGATCGTCCACGTAGCGGCCCGCGCGTCCGAATGCGGGCTCGGCCGCGTGGTCGTGGCGACCGACAGCGACATGGTCGCGGAAACGGTGCGGACGCACGGCTTCGAGGCGGTCATGACACGCGCCGACCATGAGTCGGGTTCGGACCGCATCTTCGAGGCACTGACGACGCTCGATCCGAAGGGTACGGTCGACACCGTCGTCAATGTCCAGGGTGACCTGCCGACGATCGATCCCGCGATCATCCAGGCAGCACTTCGGCCGCTGGAGGACGAGTCGGTCGACATCTCGACGCTCGGTGTCGAAATCACCCGCCACGAGGAAAAGGTCGATCCCAACGTTCCCAAGATCATCGGTTCGCCACTGTCGGCCGGGCGGATGAGGGCACTCTACTTCACCCGCGCGACGGCGCCCTGGGGCGACGGCCCGCTCTATCATCATGTCGGGCTCTATGTTTACCGCCGCGCAGCGCTCGAACGCTTCGTCGGGCTCGGCCCGTCGCCGCTGGAAAAGCGCGAGCGTCTCGAGCAGCTGCGCGCGCTGGAAGCCGGCATGCGCATCGACGTCGAAATCGTCGACACGGTGCCGCTGGGCGTCGACACGCCGGAGCATCTCGAACGCGCGCGCGAACTTCTCTCGAACTAGAACAGACAGGCCGACCATGCCGACGACGACCAACAAGATTTCCTTCCAGGGCGAGCCGGGCGCCAATTCCGACACCGCCTGCCGCAACATGTTCCCCGACATGGAGCCGCTGCCCTGCGCGACCTTCGAAGATGCCTTCAACGCGGTGGAGACCGGCAAGGCCGATCTCGCCATGATCCCGATCGAGAACACGATCGCCGGCCGTGTCGCCGACATCCATCACCTGTTGCCTGAATCGAAGCTGCACATCGTCGGCGAGTATTTCCTGCCGATCCATTTCCAGCTGATGGTCCTGCCGGGCGTTCAGCGTTCCGAGATCAAGACCGTGCACAGCCACATCCACGCGCTCGGCCAGTGCCGCAAATACATCCGCAAGAACAGCTGGAAGCCGGTGATCGCCGGTGACACCGCGGGTGCCGCCAAGCTGGTGTCCGAGGTCAAGGACCGGACGATGGCGGCGCTCGCGCCGCGTCTCGCCGCCTCGCTCTATGGCCTGGACATACTGGAAGAGAATGTCGAGGACACCGACAGCAACGTCACGCGCTTCGTCGTCCTGACCAAGAACAAGCAGTGGGTCGAGCGTCCGAGCCAGGATGCCAAGATGATGACGACCTTCATGTTCCGCGTCCGCAACGTACCGGCGGCGCTGTACAAGGCGATGGGCGGCTTCGCCACCAACGGCGTCAACATGACCAAGCTGGAGAGCTACCAGCTCGGCGCCTTCACTGCGACGCTGTTCTACGCCGACATCGAGGGCCATCCGGAGGACCCGGGTGTCACCCACGCGCTGGAGGAGCTGCGCTTTTTCTCACGCGAGGTGCGCATCCTCGGCGTCTACCCGGCGAGCGATTCCCGCGAGGCGTGGCAGGTCGCCGACTGAGCATTTCAGTCAGCCCTCGTCCGCCCAGGCGTGGATGAGCTGGTAGGCGATGGTATTTCCCGGCGGCACCCCGGAGCTCGCCGGGATGGGTGCCTGCGCGCAACTGCAGGACCTCCGCCAGGCCACTATCGTCTCGTCTCACCACAGATTGAATTGTGCGTTCGCTGCACCTGGCGCAGCATCGGCTGCGCTAGGACAAGCCCATGGGTACGGCTGCCATCCAGGGGGAATTGTGGGGCGCCAAGGCGCGCGACTGGGCCGAAGTCCAGGAACCCGCATGGCGGCCGGTGTTCGAAAATGTCATGACGCTGGTCGGCGTCGGGCGAGGTAAGAGGCTGCTCGATGTCGGCTGCGGCGCCGGTGGATTGCTAAGTCTTGCGCGAGAGCGTGGCGCGGCCGTCGCAGGCCTCGACGCGTCGGGGGCGCTGGCGGCCATCGCACGACAGCGCTTGCCTGACGCCAGCATCGAAGTCGGCGAGATGGAGGAATTGCCCTTCGTAGACGGCGCCTTCGACATCGTGACTGGCATCAACGCTTTCCAGTTCGCAGGCGACATGGTCCGCGCCCTCAGCGAGGCGGCTCGGGTTTGCGACGGCCGCGGCATTGTTTTCATGCTGGTTTGGGGCCAGCGCGACAAGAGCCAGTTGCAGCTGGCAGCGATGAGCGCGCTCGGGCCGTTGCTGCCACCTTCGCCCGCATCTGCTGTGCCACCGCTTTCGAACCCCGGGGTGATCGAGGCGTTCATGAGCAAGGCCGGGCTTGAGCCGATCGATGACGGGCAACTTGACGCCACCATCGTCTTTCCCGGTAAGGACATAGCCTTGCGAGCCTTCGCTTCGGCCGGGATTGTCACGCGCGCCGAACGCCATTCGGGGGCCGACAGAGTTCGGGACGCGCTGGTCGATGCCATTGCGCCCTATGTTCGCGCGGATGGTCAGGTCGCGCTTGCCAATCAGTTTCGCTGGGTGAAGGCGAGGCCTGCGCCCTAGTTGCTCTCCGCCCAGGTGCGGATGAGCTGGTGCGCGATGGCATGTCCCGGCGGCACCCTGAGCTCGCCGGGATGGGTGCCGGCGAGCATCTGCAGGACCTCCGCCCGGGGGAACCAGCGGCAGTCCTCAAGTTCGTCGGTGTCCCTTGAAATGTCCTCGTTCAGCGCCTCGCCATAGCAGCCGATCATCAGCGAGTAGGGGAACGGCCAGGGCTGGCTCGAATGGTAGACGACGCGACCGAGCCGGATGCCGGCTTCCTCGAGCGTTTCGCGCCGCACCGCCGCCTCGATGGTTTCGCCCGGCTCGATGAAGCCGGCGAGCGCCGAATAGACACCCGGCGCGAAATGCCGGCCGCGCCCCATCAGGCACTTGTCGCCCGACACCGTCAGCATGATGGCGACGGGGTCGGTGCGCGGGAAATGCTCGGTACCGCATCCCGTGCAGTGGCGCTTGTAGCCGCCGGCGCGCATTTCGGTTGCAGCACCACAGCGGCCACAGAAGCGGTGGCTGGCATGCCAGGCAAGCAGTGCCGCGCCCTGCGCCAGGGCGCCGAGACCGGCTTCGTCGGTCAGGCGTTGCGCCAGAATCGATCGGAAGTCGATGGATTTGATGTGCTCCGGTAGGCCCTCCTGCTCCGCAGCGACGGGCAGGGCCAGCATGGCGATGTCGTCAGCGCGGCCGAGCAGGATCGCCTCGCCGGTCCCAGCCCCCAGCGCCTCGGCTGCCGCGCGCGAGAAATAGGGGGTGGCCGACCCGCCGCTGAAATCGAGCAGCAACCGCCCTTGCGCGACCAGAATCAGTCTCGCGCCGGGTTCGGCGAGGGCCTTCACAGCCGAATCGTCGCTGCGCTTTTCCGACTGGCGGTCGATGATGTTGCCGGAGAAGCCGAGGAAATGGCTGGCTTCACGCTGGGGGGCGTCGAACAGGCTGAAAGGCATCTGGAACTCTGGTGTGCGTCAGGGCAGCGTTATAGAGCCGACTTGATGCTCTCGGCAAACCGGTGGAGATCGTCGCGGCGATAGGGCTGGCGCACGCCATGGCCCCAGACCGGGCCGGGCCAGCCGGGATCGCCCTCGGTGCGCGCGACGACGTGAAAATGCAGTTGCCGCACGATGTTGCCGAGCGCGCCGCTGTTGATCTTGGCGCAGCCGGTTGCACGCTTCAGCGCATGCGCCACCATGTTGCTCTCGAAGGTCAGCATCGCCTGGTCGAGCGGGGTCAGGTCATGGATTTCCTCGACGCCGGGGCGCTGCGGCACCAGCACCAGCCAGGGCCAGCGCTGGTCGTTCATGACGCGCAATTCGCAAAGGCCGAGCCACATCAGCGGTTCGCTGTCGGCGTCGAGACGCGAATCCAGCGTAAACCCGGCCTTGAGCCCCGAAATCATTGGCGTTTCCCTTGTTTGATCGAAGGCTAGAGTGTGGCTGTCACGGCTGCAAGCGAATCATTGAAAAGGTTGGCCCTGAAACGTTGGCGCAGTGACGCACCGCGCGTTGCACCGATATGCTATGCGTCGAACGTCAGCGGAGATGCGCAATGTTTGCCGGTCAGCTTGCTCTGGTTCTCGCGGCCGCCTTTGCCGGTGCGGCATTCTACATCAATTTCGCCGAACAGCCCGCACGGCTTGGCCTCGACGACAAAAATCTGCTTGCCCAGTGGAAGCCGAGCTATGCCGCCGGCTTCACCATGCAGGCGAGCCTGGCATTCGCCTCCGGCATGCTCGGCCTTCTCACCGCCTGGCTGACCGCGGATTGGCGCTGGGTGGTGGGCGCCGCGCTGATGCTTGCCAATTGGCCCTATACGCTGCTTGGCATCATGCCGACCAACAAGCGCATCGAGGCGATACCGAACGAAGAGGGCGGTGTCGCATCCCGCAGGCTGATCGTGCATTGGGGCACGCTGCATGCGCTGCGCACCGGCCTCGGCATCGCGGCAACGCTTTCCTATCTCTGGGCGCTGAATTCCGGCGGTGCCTGATCGCCGCATCGACATGTCGCCCAAGGCTCTTGCAATTGGTGCGGCAATTGCCGATATGGAGATTGGGAGGTTGGTGGTGGACGATCCACTCGCCAACCGGGTCAGGTCCGGAAGGAAGCAGCCCTAACGAGCCCGGAACGGGTCATTGTTCCAGCCTCCCGCCTCTTCGCCCTTCTCCGCGTCATTGACGGCGTTGCGCCGTGCGGGCGAAACTCGTTTCGCGGAATCGGCCCTCGTGGCCGTGGCAGGGGCGCCAATACCAACGGGCGAACGGGGCGGATGAGCGAAGCCGGACAGACCGATAAGACCAAGGACGGCGCCTATCGCGTTCTCGCGCGCAAGTACCGTCCTGCGGATTTCACCGCACTCGTCGGCCAGGAGCCGATGGTCCAGACGCTCACCAACGCCTTTTCCTCGGGTCGTATCGCCCAAGCCTGGATGCTGACCGGCGTCCGCGGTGTCGGCAAGACCACCACCGCCCGCATCTTGGCGCGCGCGCTCAATTACAAGACCGCTGACATTGACCGCCCCTCGGTCGACCTGTCGGTGCTCGGCGAGCACTGCCAGTCGATCATGGAAGGACGCCACGTCGACGTCATCGAGATGGACGCCGCGTCCCACACCGGCATCGACGACATCAGGGATATCATCGACCGTGTCCGCTATGCGCCCGTGTCGGCGCGCTACAAGGTCTACATCATCGACGAGGTGCACATGCTCTCGACGCAGGCTTTCAACGGCCTGCTGAAGACGCTGGAAGAGCCGCCGCCCCACGTCAAGTTCATCTTCGCCACCACTGAAATCCGCAAGGTTCCGATCACGGTGCTGTCGCGCTGCCAGCGCTTCGACCTGCGCCGTATCGACGCCGGCAAGCTTGTCGGGCATCTCCGCAACATTGCCCGGCAGGAAGGCATTTCGGTCGAGGACGACGCGCTTGCCATGGTCGCGCGCGCGGCAGAGGGCTCGGCGCGCGATTCTTTGTCCATCCTCGACCAAGCCATTGCCCATGGCGGCGGTACGGTGACCACGGAAGCTGTACGCGCCATGCTCGGCCTTGCCGACCGGGCGCGGGTGGTCGACCTGTTCGAAAACATCATGAAGGGCGACATCGCCGCTGCCCTTGGCGAGCTGCGCGCCCAGTACGATACCGGCGCCGACCCGGTGGCTGTGCTCAACGACCTTGCCGAATTCACCCATCTGGTCACCCGCCTGCGCTTCGTGCCGTCGGCGGCCGACGACGCCTCGCTGTCCGAGGACGAGCGCAAGCGCGGCGTGGAATTCGCCCAGGCCTTGTCGGTGCGTGTGCTGTCGCGTGCCTGGCAGATGCTGCTCAAGGGCATTCCCGAGGTGCAGTCGTCCAATCGTCCGGTCAGTGCCGCCGAGATGGTGTTGATCCGGCTGGCGCATGCCGCCGATCTGCCCACTCTCGACGAGGCATTGAAATCCCTCGGCGACGCGCCGCCGCAGCCTTCCGGCGCACCCCGCAATGGCGGCATGCCCGCTGGCGGCGGCAATGGCGGAGGCGCTTCGGCCGTGTCGCAGGCGCGCATGCCGGTCAGCAATGGCGGCGGCCAGGCGATGCGCCTGGTTGAAAGCGCGCCAGCGCCTACGGCCTTTGTCGCGCCGACGCCGGCGCCGGAACCGGTTGTCGATGTCGTGCCTGTGCGCACCATCGCCGAACTCGCGAACCTTGCCGAAGCCAATCGCGAAATGGCCTTCAAGGTGCTGATCCGCCGTGCCGTGCGCCCGGTGCGCATCGAGCCCGGCCATATCGAATGCAGCCTGACTTCGGACGCCCCGCGTACCTTCCTCAACGATCTGACGGTGAAGCTGAAGGCCTGGACCGGACGTCACTGGATGGTGTCGCTGTCCAAGGAAGAAGGCGGGCCGACGCTTGCCGAGATCGAGGCGACCAAGCGCGAAGTCGCGCTGACAGACGCCAAGGCGGACCCGACGGTGGCGGCGATCCTGGCGCGCTTTCCCGGCGCCAAGATCATCGACGTGCGGCTGCCGACAACACCGGATGCGCCCGATATCGATACCGACACCGAGTTGCAGCCCGATCCGGGCATCGGTCTCGACAATGACGATGACGACCCGTTCTGAGACGAAAGGACAAAGACGATGAAGGATCTCCTCGGCCTGATGGGCAAGGCGAAGGAAATGCAGGCCAAGCTGCAGGCCATGCAGGAAGAAGTTGCCCTGCTCGAAGCCACCGGCCAGTCCGGCGGCGGCCTCGTGACGGTAACCCTGTCCGGCAAGTCGGAAATGAAGGCGCTGAAGATCGACCCGTCGCTGCTTAGGGAAGGCGAGGGCGAGATTCTCGAGGACCTGATCGTCGCCGCGCATAACGATGCCAAGGCCAAGGTCGAGGCGACGATGCAGGAAAAGACCAAGGCGCTGACCGCCGGCCTGCCGATCCCGCCCGGCATGAAGCTGCCGTTCTGAGAATAGGCAATAGCGAGTAGCCAATGGCGGCGCGGCGCTTGAGGTTCAGGCGCCGTTCCTGATCTATCTGTTCACTGTTCTCCTAGAATCTGGTCACGACGCTGATCCCCAGTCCTTCGAACCGGTCCATGGCCATCAGCGCTGCCGGGGCGTCGTCGAGGCTGATGTGCTTGCCGACCAGCAATTGCGGGGCAAGCTTGCCTGCCTCGATCATCTGCATCATCGCCTCGTAGCGGAACGCCTGCATGCCGTGGCTGCCGAGGATTTCGAGTTCATGGGCGATCACCTTGCCCATCGGGATCCTGGGATCGGCATGGTCGCCGAGCATCAGCCCGACCTGGACGTGGCGGCCACGCCGGCGAAGGTTGGCGATCGAGTTGTAGCAGGTGGCGGGATGGCCGAGTGCGTCGAGCGAGAGATGCGCACCGCCCGCCGTGAGCTCGCGCACCGCGCCGACGACATCCGTCTCGCGTGAGGCATTGATCGTCGCAACCGCACCCATTTTCCTGGCAAAGGCGAGCTTCTCGTCCGAGAGGTCGATGGCGATTGCATTGGCGCCCGACGCTGCCGCGATCATGATCGCCGACAGGCCGACACCGCCGCAGCCGTGCACTGCCACCCATTCGCCTGGCTTGACACGGCCCTGGTCGACGACGGCGCGGAACGAGGTTATGAAGCGGCAGCCGAGGCTGGCTGCGGTGACGAAATCCATGCTGTCGGGCAGCCGCACCAGGTTGGTGTCGGCGAAATCGACAGCGACATATTCGGCGAACGAACCCCAGGCGGTGAAGCCCGGCTGGAACTGGTGTTCGCAGACCTGGTGATTGCCCGAGGTGCATTCAAAGCAGCGTCCGCAGCCGCCGACGAAGGGCACGGTGACGCGGTCGCCGGCCTTCCAGCGCGTGACCTGCCGGCCGGCGGCGACGATGATGCCGGCGAGTTCGTGGCCCGGCACATGCGGCAGGGTGATGTCGGCGTCGTGTCCCATCCAGCCATGCCAGTCGCTGCGGCAGAGCCCGGTGGCCTCGACCTTGATCACTACGCCGCCGGGTGCAGGCGCTGGTTCGGCGACAGTCTGGACCTTCGGCGGTTGCCCAAATTGTTCGAACAGCACGGCTTTCATGGTCGCCTCCAACTGATTTTCGGCCGCCAGAATGCGTGCCTTTGCCTGTCATTGACCTGACCATAACGACCGGCCGTTGCAGAGGCGAGCCCGGCCAGGAGGCGCTGTCTGCCGCTCGGCCATCATTTTGCCCGAAACGGGCGCATTCTTGCTGCAATCTGGGGACGTGGCGGGCTTACGAGAGGGGCGCTTTTGATCGCCAAAAATTGGAAGATGCCGATTTTGGTCGGCGTCGTCGCCTCGCCGTTCATCGTTTCCGGGTGCACCACCAGCAAGCTCGCTGACGGGATCACCACGAGCTCGGTCCGTTCGGGTTCCTACGCCTATTCGGCGAAGGACAAGGAATGCCTGGCGCGCGCGATGTTCTTCGAATCCAACCGCTCGAGCCGCGATGGCCTCGTTGCCGTCGGCAGTGTCGTCATGAACCGGCTCAAGTCGGGCGAATATGGTGACACTGTCTGCGGCGTCGTCGGCCAGAAGGGCCAGTTCGCGCCCGGCGTGCTGTCGCGGCCGATGAATTCGCAGGCCCTGCCCGACGTGCAGGCGGCAGCAGAATCCGTGCTCAAGGGCGAGCGCCACCCCAAGGTGAAGCCAGAGGTGATGTTCTTCCATACCGCCGGGCTGAAGTTCCCCTACAAGAACATGCACTACACCACAGTCGCCGGCGGCAATGCGTTTTACGAGAAGCGTAGCCGGCGCAAGCTGCCCGTGGCCGAGCCGGACACGATGGTCGCTTCCGCCGCACAGCCGACGCTGCCGGGCGTCGTCGAGCAGCAGCCGACCACGGTCGCTTCTGCCGGCTCCGACGCGGCGTTGGCCAGCGCGATGTCGTTTCAGGCGACACCGGAAAACGCCGACGCGATCGGCGCGCTCATTGCGAGCCAGGAACGGCCGATGGAATGAGGATGGCGAAAAGTCAGTAGCGAGTGGAGGAACGAGGCCGCAGCCGCTCCTCGGCCCACTATTCACTACTCACCATTGCCTAGTCGTTTTATATCGCTTCCATGTCCAAGCGAATCGCCGGCCCCGAGATCGAACGCCTGATCCAGCTTCTGGCCAAGGTGCCGGGGCTCGGCCCGCGTTCGGCCCGCCGCGCCGCCCTTCACCTGATCAAGAAGAAAGAACAGCTGCTGGCGCCGTTGGCCGCCGCCATGGGCGAGGCGGTCGACAAGGTCAGGGTGTGCTCGACCTGCGGCAATGTCGACACCTCCGATCCGTGCATGATCTGCACCGATCCACGCCGCGACCCCACCACCATCATCGTCGTCGAGGACGTGTCCGACCTCTGGGCGCTGGAGCGGGCCGGCGCGATGAATGCGAAATTCCATGTGCTTGGCGGCACGTTGTCGCCGCTCGACGGCGTCGGCCCCGATCAGCTGACCATCAGGCAACTGGTCACCCGCATCGCCGAGGGCGGGGTCAGCGAGGTGATCCTGGCCGTCAACGCCACCGTCGAGGGCCAGACGACCGCGCATTATCTGACCGACCAGCTCTCCGGTTTCGACGTCAAGGTGACGAGGCTGGCGCATGGTGTGCCGGTCGGCGGCGAGCTCGATTATCTCGACGAGGGCACGCTGTCGGCCGCATTGAAGTCGCGGACCGCCTTTTGACGCAATTGCGGTGAAGGAAGCTGCATGAGCAAACTTTCTGAATCTTCGCAGCTCCGTCCTACCCCCCTCTGCCCTGCCGGGCATCTCCCCCGCAAGGGGGGAGATTGGCAGCTTCTGGCGCGCTGCCCATCTGGCTACGCTGGCGATTGGCGGAAACGGTGGCGACAGCTGATCTCCCCCCTTGCGGGGGAGATGGCCAGCAGGCCAGAGGGGGGTGCGAAGAGACGCAAGCTCTCTGTGCTGGCCGCCTTCGCAGCAGCGCTCGTCACGTTCGGTGCCGCCCCTGCCTCCGCCGCCAGGATCGATGACCAGTTCCAGGCCTGGCTGACCAAGGACCTGTGGCCGGAAGCCAGCGCCAAGGGTATCTCCCGGGCGACCTTCGATGCGGCATTCGAAGGCGTAAAACCCAATCTCAAACTGCCCGATCTCGTGCTCCCCGGCGAAAAGCCGAAGACACCGAAGAAACAGCACCAGGCCGAGTTCGGCTCGCCCGGCAACTACTTCTCCGAAAAGACGCTCGGTGCCGTCACCTCAGGCGGGCGCGCGCGGGCGGGCGCAAATGCGAAGACACTCGCTGCGATCGAAAAGCGTTTCGGCGTGCCAGGCGGCGTGGTGCTGGCGATCTGGGGGCGCGAGTCGGGCTTCGGTGCCGCCAAGATGCCGTACGATGCCTTCGAGGTTCTCGGCACCAAGGCCTTCCTGGCGACCCGCAAGGAGATGTTCCGCAAGGAGTTGCTGGCCGGTTTGGAGATGGTCGAACGCGGGCTGGTCAGTCGCAAGGCAATGCGCTCGTCCTGGGCCGGTGCACTCGGCCAGCCGCAGTTCCTGCCGACCTCGTTCCTGAAGCATGCCGTCGATTTCGACGGCGACGGCCGCGCCGACATCTGGAACTCGACGCCTGACACGCTGGCCTCCATAGCCAACTATCTCGTCCATTATGGCTGGGCAAAGGGCCGCGACTGGGGTTTCGAGGTGTCGCTGCCGGAGAGCGTCGCCTGTGCTCTGGAAGGCCCCGACCAAGGCAAGAAGATCTCGGACTGGGCCGCGATGGGTATCACCCGCGTTGGCGGCAAGCCGTTCCCTCGGAACGAGGCACGGGCCGAGGGTTTCCTGATGATGCCGGCGGGGCGCAACGGCCCGGCCTTCATTGTCACGCCCAATTTTTATGTGCTCAAGCACTACAACGAGAGCGACGTCTACGCGCTGTTCATCGGCCACGGCGCCGACCGGATCGCGTCCGGCGACCGACGTTTCGTGGGCAACTGGGGCAAGGTCGACGGGCTCTACCGCTCCGACGTCGCCACGATGCAGCGCGGCCTGGAAAAGCTCGGCTACGACGTCGGCGGCGCCGACGGTCTGCCGGGCTTCAAGACGCGCCGGTCGATCGGCGACTGGCAGGCGAAGAATGGCCGCGCGGCGACATGTTTTCCCGACAAGGGCCTCCTCGAGGCGATGCGGTAATTTCTTTCGCCCCGTTTACGGGGCCCGAAGGGCCGGATGAGGGACGGTGCCAACTTCCGAGTTCAGCCCTGCCCCTCACTCTGCTGTGCTCGCACGCTCGCTTGGCTTCCCTCTCCTCGTAAACGGGGCGAAGGAACGGCTACGCCGCCTTCGCCAATCCGGCACCGACTTCCGCAAGAATCTCATACGAACGCTTGCGTGATTGATGGTCGAACACCTGGGCGGTGACCATCAGTTCGTCGGCACCGGTACGCGCGATGAATGCCTCGACGCCGCGCCGGACCGTGTCGCGTGAGCCGACGACGGCGCAGGCAAGCGTCTGGGACAACATCTGGCGCGCGACGGGGTCGAGCTCGCGCTCGTAGCCCTCGAGCGGCGCGGGCAGGCGGCCGGGGCGGCCGCTGCGCAGGTTGACGAAGGCCTGCTGTACCGAGCTGAACAGAAGCTTCGCCTCGGCGTCCGTATCGGCGGCGACGATGTTGATGCCGGCCATGACATAGGGTTTGGCCAATCGCTCCGACGGCTGGAAGCGCGAGCGGTAGATCTCGATCGCATGGTCGAGCTCAGAAGGGGCGAAGTGCGAGGCGAAGGCGTAGGGCAGGCCAAGCATGGCGGCGAGCTGCGCGCCATAGAGACTTGATCCCAGCACCCAGACTTCGACCTGCTCGCCCTCGCCGGGCACGGCGCGGATGCGCTGTTCGGGCGTTGCCGGATCGAAATAGCCCATCAGCTCGACGACATCCTGCGGGAAATTGTCGACGCCGGCCTCGAGATTGCGGCGCAGGGCGCGCGCGGTCAGCATGTCGGTGCCGGGCGCGCGGCCGATGCCGAGGTCGATGCGGCCGGGGTGCAGGGCGGCAAGTGTGCCGAACTGTTCAGCGATGACCAGCGGCGCGTGGTTGGGCAGCATGATGCCGCCGGCGCCGACGCGAATGGTGCTGGTGCCGGCCGCGACATGGGCGATGACGACAGAGGTTGCAGCACTGGCGATGCCGGCCATGTTGTGGTGCTCGGCCAGCCAGTAGCGATGGAAACCGAGCTTTTCGGCGTGGCGGGCGAGGTCGAGCGTGTTCTTCAGCGATTGGGCGGCGGTGCTGCCTTCGGTGACCGGGGAAAGGTCGAGGACGGACAAGGTTGTCATGAGGCAGCTCCGGCGGGTGGGGACCCGCCGGATATAGGAAGCGTCATCTGCGCAAACAAACCTTCCCGCCGAAGGTATGTTTTGGTCCAGTGGTTGAAGCGCTCTGGAGTGCTCTTCGGCTGCTCCGTCACGCCGCCGTGCCGATAGCGGAAACGCCCAGTTCCTTGCGCACCAGCGGCGCCACCTTGGTGCCGTAGAGCTCGATCGCCTTCATGATCTTGTCGTGCGGCATGATGCCGATCGCCATCTGCAGCAGGAAGCGGTCATTCTTGAAGATCTTGTGCTGGGCCACGATCTTCTCTGCCACCTGCTCCGGATTGCCGACGAACAGCGCGCCGTTGGCGCCGCGCGACTGGTCGAAATGCGCCCGCGACGTTGGGCCCCAGCCACGCTCGCGGCCGATGCGGTTCATCACCTCGGCCTGCGGCAGGTAGAAGTCGTCGGCCGCATGTTCGGTGGTCTCGCCGATGAAACCATGCACGTTGATGCTGGTGGCGAGCTTGGCCGGATCCTGGCCGGCGCGGCGCGCCGCCTCGCGGTAGAGATCGAAGAGCGGCGCGAAACGGGCCGGCTCGCCGCCGATGATGGCGAGCGCCAGCGGCAGGCCGAGCACGCCGGCACGTGCCGCCGACTGCGGCGTGCCGCCAATGGCGATCCAGATCGGCAAAAGCTCCTGATAGGGGCGGGGATAGACGCCGCGATCGTTGATCGGCGCCCGGTGTGTTCCTTGCCAGGTCACGCGTTCGCTGTCGCGCAATGCCAGGAGCAGATCGAGCTTCTCGGCGAAGAGCTCGTCATAGTCCTCGAGGTTGTAGCCGAACAGCGGAAACGATTCGATGAACGAGCCGCGACCGGCCATGATCTCGGCGCGGCCACCCGACAACTGGTCGAGGGTGGCGAACTGCTGGAACACACGCACCGGATCGTCCGAAGACAGCACGGTAACGGCGCTGGTCAAGCGGATGCGCTTGGTGCGCTCGGCAGCGGCGGCAAGTGCGATGACGGGTGCCGAGGCGGCATAGTCGGGGCGGTGGTGTTCACCCAGGCCGAAAACGTCGAGCCCGACCTGGTCGGCCAGCTCGATTTCCTCGATCAGATTGCGCAACCGCTGGTGGGCTCCGATGGCACCAGGCCCCGGCTCTGGGCTAACGTCTGCAAAAGTGTAGAGGCCAAGTTCCATGATCTCTGGTCCTGTCGCTATTGTTTGTGCTAGAGGTAGCCATCGCTCCACGAGGTCGCCAGACGCGATCTAGTGAACAATCCATATCGAGATTGGCGTCAAAGAGCGTTTCCTATCCGCAACATCACGCGAATTCATGGGAGACATGCCTTTTTGGCGCTTGAACTATGCCTTCGCGCGCGTATGTAAGCGGCGCGAAGTGACTCTAGGGAAATCAAATTGGCAATCTACCGAGAAAAAGACGCCTTTGAGCGGCGGAACGCCGCCAATGACGCAAAGAAAGCCCTCCTCGAAAAGTACAAGGCACGCCCCGCAGCTGACGATCCGGCCGTTCTGGCCCGTCAGGCCGAGCGCAAGGCAATCCTCGAGGCTCGCGCCATCCGTGAAGCCGAGAAGGAAAAGCTGAGGCAAGAGCGCCTGGCCCGCGAAGCCGTTGAAAAGGCCGAACGCGAAGCCAAGGCTGAAGCAGAACGTCTCGCCGCCGAAGAGGCCGCACAGGCTGAAGCAAAGGCGCGCGAGGCAGAGGAAGGCGATCGCATCGCCCGCCTGCTCGCCGACGAAGCCGAGCGCAAGGCCAAGCGCGACGCGCGTTACGCCGCGCGCAAGGCGCGTGGCAAGCGCATGCCGCCTTCGGCCAACTACGGCTGAACGCAGGTCGACCTTCGCCTGCACTCGCCGGAATGACGCATCGGCCCGTTAGTCGGGCTCGATAGCGCAAAACTCACATCGTCAGCAATTCGCGACCGGGGACTTGCCAAGCCCCGGGCGCGGATCGCTTTTGTGCGTCCGACGCACAATGCGTCGACCCCTGTGGATGTCAGGGCGTGCCAGATGAGAAATTGGGAAAGGTGAAGCCCGCCCGTTTCGGGCGGGCCGCCGCAAGTCTGCGGATCAGGCGACCAGCTTGAGGCCGACGATGCCCGAGACGATCAGGCCGATGCAGGCGAGGCGAAGTGCTGTGGCGGGCTCGCCGAGCAGCCAGATGCCAAGCATCGCGGTGCCGACTGTGCCGATACCGGTCCAGATCGCGTATGCCGTGCCGACCGGCAGCGTCTTCAGTGCCAGGCCGAGCAGGCCGAGACTGACGATCATCGAGGCGATAGTGAGCACCGTCGGCATCGGTTTGGTAAAGCCTTCGGTGTATTTCAGGCCGATGGCCCAGCCGATTTCGAAAATTCCCGCGAAAAACAGATAAGTCCAAGCCATGGAACGCTCCAATGGGATGGCGGGTCGTCCCGGCCGGTTTTTAGGGGAAGCGCAGGGCCGTCCCTGCGCCCGCTCAGATAGGACTTTCGCGAGAGAAGTTCAACCCGCGCCCGGCCGCGACAGCCGGGCGGGGTCTGCGTCGTGCCCGTGAGGACTACTTGTCCTTAAGCTTGGTCGCTTGCACCGGAGGCGCCTTGAAAGCCGGCGCAGGTGCTGGCTTCTTGGCGTCTTTCTTGGGTTTCCGGGCTTCTTTCCCGGCTTTCATCGCACCCTTGGCCATGATTCGTTTCTCCCGCTGCTGAGAAGCGGAGTGAAACGCGAAGTTGTCCGGCTTGCAAGAGGGGTCTTGAGCGCCGGGAGCGCCGGACGCCAAGGCCGCGAAAATGACTTGAGCGGGACCTCACGCTCGCTAAAGTCGCTGCGGTGAGGGACCGATGGCAGGACACTCCGGCTCCAGGCTAGTGATCTTTGCGGCGATTGCCGGCAATCTGCTGATTGCCGTCACCAAGTTCGTCGCCGCTGCCTTCACCGGCAGTTCGGCGATGCTGTCGGAAGGCGTGCATTCGCTCGTCGACACCGGCAACGGACTTTTGCTGCTCTACGGGCTGCATCGCGCCGCCCGGCCGCCTGATCTCACCCACCCGCTCGGCCATGGCCGCGAGCTCTATTTCTGGAGCTTCATCGTTGCCCTGCTGGTCTTCGCGCTTGGTGCCGGCGTGGCCTTCTATGAAGGCATCGTCCACATGCTCCACCCCGCGCCGATCGAGAATCCGCTCGTCAACTATGTGGTGCTTGGCGCCTGCATGGTGTTCGAGGGCGGCTCGTGGTTGGTTGCGCTCAGAGAATTCCGCCGCAGCAAGGGCAGTCTCGGCTACATCCAGGCGGTGCGACGGAGCAAGGACCCGAGCGTCTACACGGTGCTGTTTGAAGACAGTGCCGCCTTGCTGGGCCTGGTCATTGCCTTTGCCGGCATCTTTGCCGCGCATTATTTCGAGCAGCCCTGGCTCGACGGTGCCGCCTCGATCGGCATCAGCCTGATCCTTGGCGCCACGGCGGTGTTCCTGGCGCGTGAGAGCAAGGGTTTGCTGATGGGCGAGCCGGCTTCGGCGGACGTGCAGGCGGCGATACTGGCGATCGCCCAGGCCGATCCCGCCGTCGAGCAAGCCAATGGCGTGCTGACGGTGCATCTGGGGCCGGAGCAGGTGGTTGCCGGGCTCAGCCTCGACTTCGTCGACCACATCTCGGCGGCGGAGATAGAAGCCTGCGTCGAAAGACTGGAGACGAAGCTCAAGGCCGAAGTTCCCGAGGTGACGTCGGTGTTCGTCAAGCCGCAGACGTCGCAGCGATGGAAGCTGCGTCATGACCGGATCGTGAACCCGAAGGAAGGGACGCCGATGCCCGAAGGCGGCTAGGGTGCCCGGGAATCACGCACTGCAGGACAGGAGGAGTTCGAAGTGAAGATCGAAGGCGGGTGCCATTGCGGCGCCATTACCTACAAGGCCGAAGTCGATCCGGAGAAGACGGCTATCTGCCATTGCACCGATTGCCAGAAACTGACCGGAACGGCCTTTCGCGTCACCGTTCCGGTGCCGGAGGACAAGATCGCGTTTTCGGGAGCGCCGAAGATTTACGTCAAGACAGGCGACAGTGGTAACAAACGCGCGCAGGGCTTCTGCCCCGAATGTGGCTCGCACCTGTTCGCCACTTCGGTCGGTGACGGACCCAAGGTCTATGGGTTGAGGACCGGAACTTCGGACCAGCGCGAGCAACTGGTGCCCCGCAAACAGGTCTGGCACCGATCGGCGTTGCACTGGCTGCCGGAGTTCGACGGCATGGAGACGGTGGAGAAACAGTCCTGAGGGCAGGGCTTTGCTGCGCTAGTCGCTTTCCTCGACGACGCGCAGCCTGAGCTGCCCAGTCTTGGAATCGGCAGCCCGGGCGCCCGGAGGCTGGGGCTTGGCCGTAGCTTCCGCCTCGCCGGCATGGCCCGTGCCGAATTCCAGCGCCTCGATCTTTTCGCCGCGTTTGGTGACCTTGGACGACGATACGAGGATGTCGTCGATGTCCTTGCTCGACTGATCGAAATGCGTCTTGAGTTTACGCACGCGTTCGTCGAGGCGGCCGACATCTTCCATCAGGCGGATGACCTCGCCCTGGATCAGGTGCGCTTGTTCGCGCATGCGGGCGTCCTTGAGGATCGCCTGGATGACCTGGATCGACAGCATCAGCAGTGACGGCGACACGATGACGACGCGGGCGCGGTGGGCACGCTGCACCAGCGATTCGAAGTTCTCGTGGATTTCGGCGAAGATCGATTCCGAGGGCACGAACATGAAGGCGGTGTCCTGGGTCTCGCCCGAGATCAGGTACTTGTCGGCGATCGCCTTGATGTGGACTTCGAGATCGCGCCGGAAGGCCTGGGCGGCATATTTCTGCGCTTCAGCCGCACCTTCGGTATCGGCTGCCGCGCGAATGGCGTTCCACGCCTCGAGCGGAAACTTGGCGTCGATGACAAGTGACGGCGCGCCGTTCGGCATCCTGACAAGACAGTCCGGCCGGTTGTTGTTCGACAGCGTCGCCTGGAATTCGTAGGCGCCGAGCGGCAGGCCGTCGGCGACGATCGTCTCCATGCGCGACTGGCCGAAGGCGCCGCGCGTCTGCTTGTTGGAGAGGATCGCCTGCAGTTGCACCACCTGGCCGGCAAGCGACTGGATGTTGCCTTGTGCGGTATCGATGACCGCCAGCCGCTCCTGCAGCTTGGCCAGGCTCTCATGCGTCGATTTGGTCTGCTCGGTCATTGTCTGGCCAAGGCGGCCGGTCATGGCGTCGAGACGTTGGCTCAGCGATTGGGTCAGCTCCGCCTGGCGCGAGCCGAAGATTTCGGCCACCGTGCCGAGCCGGCCCTGCATCTCCGCCTGCGCCTGCAGGATACCCGCCATGCGGGCCTCGGCATCGCGGGCGTGGTCGGCGGCCTCGGCGGCTGCAACCGCGCGCGCCTTGGCCGAGCGCCACAGCGCCACCATCAGCACGACGACAAGTGCGACGAACAGCACGGCTGCAAACAGCAGCGCCTGCCCGAGCGTGAGCACGGAGGCGCCAAGCTGGGCGATGGGGGCGGACAGGATGCTGGAAAGCTCGTTCATGGCGCGCACCATAGCCGATTCGCACAAAAGGGTCAGATCAAAACGGGAACATCCTGGATCGAGCCCTGTTGACGGTTTTCGCCTGACATCCTAGTTGATGCGCATGACCATCAAGCCGCTCATCATCCTGCCCGATCCGCTCCTGCGCCTGGTTTCCAAGCCGGTCGAGCGCATCGACGACGCCACCCGCAAGTTCGCGCGCGACATGCTCGACACCATGTATGACGCGCCGGGCATCGGCCTTGCCGCCATCCAGGTCGGCGAGCCGCTGCGCATGCTGGTGATCGACCTTGCCAAGGAAGGCGAAGAGCCGGCGCCGATGACGGTCATCAATCCCGAGATCGTCTCGCGCAGCGACGATCGCTCGATCTATGAGGAAGGCTGCCTCTCGATCCCGGACTATTACGCCGAGGTCGAGCGCCCGGCCATGGTGCGGGTCAAATATCTCGACGAGAACGCCAAGGAGCAGGAAGTCGAGGCCGACGGTCTATTGGCCACCTGCCTGCAGCACGAGATCGACCATCTCGATGGCGTGCTGTTCATCGACTACATCTCCAAGCTCAAGCGCGACATGGTGATGAAGAAGTTCAAGAAGCTTGCCAAGGACCGTCCGCCGAGCCGCATGGTGGGGTGAGAGCCTGGCCGACCGGAGACTTCGACGGGCTTGACCTGAAGCTCGTAAACCCGTTTGAAGCGATGGCCTGAACGGTCGGCCGACGCCGTCCGGGGCTGTGCGGGATAGCCGGAACAGAATGAGCCTTCGCGTCATCTTCATGGGCACGCCGGATTTTTCCGTGCCGACGCTGCGTGCGATATCAGAAGCCGGCCACGAGGTCGTTGCCGTCTATTCGCAGCCGCCGCGCGCCGCAGGGCGCCGCGGGCTGGAGCTGACGCCGTCGCCGGTGCAGCGCGAGGCCGAGCGGCTGGGCATTGAGGTGCGCACGCCGCTGTCGCTGAAGGGTGAGGCCGAACAGGCGGCCTTTGCCCAGCTTAAGGCCGACGTCGCAGTGGTCGTTGCATACGGTTTGCTGCTACCCAAGGCCATTCTTCAGGGCACGCGGCTGGGCTGCTACAACGGCCATGCCTCGCTGCTGCCGCGCTGGCGCGGGGCGGCTCCGATCCAGCGCGCCATCATGGCAGGCGATGCGGAAACCGGCATGATGGTCATGCGGATGGAAGAGGGATTGGACACCGGACCGGTGGCTCGACTTGAAAAAGTCGCGATTGGACCCGACATGACGGCCGGTGAGCTGCACGACCGCCTGATGGCGGCAGGCGCTTTGCTGATGGTGGACGCTCTCGCAGAGCTCGAAGCGGGCAAGCTGGAAACGGTGCCGCAGCCATCGGAAGGCGTGACCTACGCCAAAAAAATCGATAAAGCGGAGACGCGGATCGATTGGACCTTGCCGGCGACGGCGGTCGACAACAATATCCGCGGCCTGTCGCCATTCCCCGGCGCATGGTGCGAAATCGAAATCGGCGGACGAACCGAGCGCTTGAAAATACTGCGCTCGCAACGCGCCGCTGGACAAGGAGAGCCGGGAACGGTTCTCGACGACCGGTTGGAGATTGCCTGCGGCGACGCTGCCGTGAGGTTGGTCGAGGTACAAAGGGCGGGAGGAAAACCCGTCACCGCGGATGAATTCCTGCGCGGTGCCAAGATCGAAAAAGGAATGAAGTTGTCATGAGCATGATGTCGATTAGGGCAGCTACGCCCCGCGACCGCGAGGCGATCCGCCTCGTAGAAGAACACGCCTTCGGGCAGCAGGCCGAGGCTGGTCTCGTCGATGCGCTGGTTGCCGAAGGCGATGCGGTCGTCGAACTGGTGGCTGAAGAGGATGGCGATGTGGTTGGCCACATCCTGTTTTCCAGGCTTTACATCCAGAACGGCGGCAAGACGGTTCCGGCGGTGGCGCTCGCCCCGCTGGCGGTCGAGCCCGATTTCCACGGCACCGGCATCGGTGGCGCGCTGGTCCGCGAAGCCCACATCCGGCTCAAGGATGCCGGCGAGACGATCGCCGTGGTGCTTGGCGATCCGGCCTATTATGGCCGCTTCGGCTACAGCCACGAGCGCGCAGCAGGGTTCGAGAGCGACTACCAGTGCGACGCGCTGCAGGCCCTGGCCTGGGGCGATGCGCCCGAGACGGGCAAGCTGGTCTATGCCTCGGCCTTCGGTACTGCTCTAGCCGCGTAAGGCGGCCGGAGGTTTGACTGCACATGCCGCGCTATCGCCTTGATCTGGAATATGACGGTCGCGCCTATGCCGGGTGGCAGCGGCAGGCTGGCCTGCACACGGTGCAGGCGGCGATCGAGCAGGCGATCCTGAAGTTCTCGGGCGACGAAATCTCGCTGCGCGGCGCCGGCCGCACCGACGCCGGCGTGCATGCCACGGCTCAGGTCGCTCATGCCGACCTGACCAAGGCCTGGGCCGACGACAAGGTGCGCGACGCCGTCAACGCGCATCTGCAGATGGCCGGCGAAACCGTCGCCATCATCGCCGCCCGGCAAGTGCCTGACGAGTTCGATGCCCGCTTCTCCGCCACCGGGCGGCACTATATCTACCGTATTCTCAACCGACGCGCGCCGGCAGCGCTCGAGCGTGGCAAGGTCTGGTGGGTGCCCAAGCGCCTCGACCACGAGGCGATGGCGGACGCCGCCAAGCTCCTGCTCGGCCGGCATGATTTCACCACCTTCCGCTCGACGCAGTGCCAGGCGAACAGCCCGCTCAGGACGCTTGCCCAACTCGACGTGACGCGCAGCGGCGACATGATCGAAGTCAGGACGTCGGCGCGCTCGTTCCTTCACAATCAGGTCCGCTCGATGGTCGGTAGCCTGAAACGCGTCGGCGAGGGCGGCTGGACTGCCGACGACCTCAAGGCAGCCCTCGACGCACGCAACCGCGCCGCCTGCGGCCAGGTCGCGCCGCCCGACGGGCTCTATCTCAGCGGCGTCGATTACTGATCTCTAGAGTTGCGCTGCTCGGGGCGGAAAGCCGCGGCGCACTTGTCCTTGAGTTGCTTCAGTAGATCGGATTGGTTCCGAGCTTCGGCGCCGGCCAGTCCTGGGTGATGCCGGGCTGTACAGGCCGTTCGAGATAGGTCGACAGCACGACATAGCTGCGCGTCGAGGTCACGCCCGGCGTGTCGTAGATGCGGGCGAGCAGCCCCTCCAGCGCGCGCGTGTCCTCGGTCCGCACCTTGAGCAGGATGCAGGCGTCGCCGGCAACCGTGTGGATTTCCTCGACCTCCGGAAACGACGAGACCGCCATCAGTTCCGGCGTCTTGCCCCAACCCCTGGTGTCGACATGGACGAAGGCCAGCAGCGGCTTGCCGACAGACCTCGGATCGGCCATGGCCACGGTCTGACGGATGGCACCGGACCGGCGCATGCGCTTGACCCGCTCATGCGCCGCCGGCGCCGACAGACCTGCCTTTTCGCCCAGTTCGGCGTAGGAGACCGTCGCGTCCTCGACCAGTACGCCTAACAGCCTTCGGTCGGCGGTATCGATCGAGCGCTCCGGCAGGCGGTTCTGCCGAATGCCGTCTGTTTCTTCATCCATCCGGAAATTCTCCGTTGAAGCCGAACATCATTCGGAGAATATGTGCCAATGTCGAACGTTGATCAAACACTTCCTGCTGCTGCCGAACCCGTGGCCCGCATTCCCCGGGCTGCCTATCTATTGACCGGCTGCATTGCCGTCATCGGTTCCAATTCGCTGGTCCTCGGCCCGATCGCGCCCGAGGTTGCGGCAGGCTTCGGCAGTTCCGTGCCGGTGGTCATGACGGCGGCCTCAGCCTTCGGGTTGGGCACCGCGGCAAGTGCTCTCTTCCTTGCCCGCTACATCGACCGCTTCGGCGCCAAGCGCATGTTGCAGCGGGCGCTGGCGTTGCTGGCCGTAGCCCTTTTGGCCAGTGCCGCGGCACCCCAGGTCATTGTGCTGGTTGCAGCGCAATTGCTGGCCGGCATCGCGGCCGGAATAGCCTTACCGGCGATCTATGCCAGCGCCGCGGCCGTTGCACCACCCGGCCGCGAAAGCGGAACCATCGGCGTCGTGCTGACCGGCTGGACGCTGTCGATGGTCGCCGGCGTGTCGATGTCTGCCGTGCTCGCCGACCTCGTTCACTGGCGCGCGGTATTCGGCGCGGTGGCGCTGCTTTCTGCCATTGCGCTGGCAGCGATTTCGGCGATGTCGGCCGACGACAAGCCGGCCGGTGGTGTCGCTCCAGCGCCGCTGGGAGCGCTGGCGACGCCCGGCATCGTCCCGTTGTTGATCGCCTGTGGCGCCTTCATGACGGCGTTTTATGGCGTCTATGGCTATCTCGGCGATCATCTGCATCAGGCGCTCGGCCGGCCGGTCAGCGCCAATGGCCTCGCTGCCATTTCCTACGGCATCGGTT
Source organism: Aminobacter sp. SR38 (assembly GCF_014843375.1). NCBI lineage: Bacteria > Pseudomonadati > Pseudomonadota > Alphaproteobacteria > Hyphomicrobiales > Phyllobacteriaceae > Aminobacter > Aminobacter sp. SR38. Next base: position 2,146,553 of record NZ_CP062112.1, on the reverse strand, counting down.
TCGGTGCCGCCGCACTGCTGGACGGCATTGTCGATCGCCTCGGCGCCCGGCGCGTCATGCCGATAGCCTATCTCGGCGTGGCAGCAATCTATGTGCTCATCGCGGCAGTCGCCGGCACTTTCACCATCCTGATCGCTACCATGGCCTTGTGGGGCTTGGGCAACCATTTCGGATTGAACGTGCTGGTCATGCGCCTGTCCGCGCTCGACCCTAGCAGACGTGGAACCATCATGGGGCTGAACAGCGCGGTGACCTATCTTGCCGTGTCGGTCGGCACCACCGCCTTCGGTCCGCTCTACGCCAATTACGGCTTTGCCGCTTCGGCAGTCGTTGCGGCCGTACTGATGCTAGGTGCTGCCGCTGCTGCCTGGCGTTGAGCTCCGGGCGCGGGGCGTTCAGGCCGGCAACTGGATGCCGAACAGGGCCTGCAGCGCAAACAGCACCAGCAGCGACACGAAGAACATGCCGGCGAAGACGGCCGACCCGATCGCCGCGCCCTTGCCGATGGTGGCGTTGGTCATGCGCCAGGTGAACACCATCGCGAGCGCGAACACCGCCAACGACAGCAGCGAAACAACGTTGTCAGCCGCCGGAAACAGCATGCGGGCGAGCGCTGCCGGCAGCATCAGCCAGGCGATGATCGCGGACGTCCAGTTGCTGGCGACGACGTAATGGACGAAGCGGTCGCCGATGCCGACGCGTGGCGCCACCAGTGCCAGCACGATGAGCGGCAGGACCCAGGCGCCGATGTCGACCATCGCCAGTCGGACGACGATCCCGAAGCGGCTGGCGAATGTCGCCGTCTCCAGCGCGACGTCATTGGACACCCCGGCCCAGCCGACAACGAGGGCGGGAACGGCAACCAGGATTGCGAAGAACGAATTCCAGAAGCCGTCGGCGCTGAGATCGAGCTGGCGCAGGCCGTCGGCCTTGCCCAGCATCAGCCGCCAGGCGCCCGCCAGATTCTGCTCGATTTCATCGCTTGCCAGCATCAGGGCCATTCGTCATCCGAACCAGTCTGCGAGGAACTGCTGGTAGACCTGTGTCAGCTGTTCGAGCTCGGCAAGCGGCACGCGCTCGTCGACCATGTGCATGGTCTTGCCGACGAGCCCGAACTCGACGACCGGGCAGTAGTCCTTGATGAAGCGTGCATCGGAGGTGCCGCCCGTCGTCGATAGTTTGGGCTTGCGTCCGGTGACGCGCTTGATGGAGCCGGCAAGCGCATCGATCAGCTTGTCGTTGCGGGTCAGGAAGACGTGGCTCGGCCGGTCGCGCCAGACGAGCTCGAACTCGACCGGCTCCTTGCGGCCCTTGCGGTACTTCTTGCGCCCGCTCGCCTTGTCCAGCCGGTTATGGATCTCGGCCTGCAGCGTCTCGGCCGTCCAGCTGTCGTTGAAGCGGATGTTGAAGCTGGCGGTAGCCTTGGCCGGAATGACGTTCGTCGCCGGATTGCCGACGTCGAAGGTGGTGACCTCCAGGTTCGATGGCTGGAAATCCTTGGTGCCCTTGTCGAAGACCGGGTTGAGCAGCGCATCGACCAGGGTCATCAGCCCGCGCACCGGGTTGTCGGCGAGATGCGGATAGGCGGCGTGGCCTTGCCTGCCGTTGACGGTGATGGTGGCCGAGATCGAACCCCGGCGGCCGATCTTGATCATGTCGCCGAGCGCATCGGGGTTGGTCGGCTCGCCGACCAGCGATGCGTCCCACTTTTCGCCGCGCGAGGCCGCCCATTCGAGCAGCTTGACCGTGCCGTTGATCGACGGGCCTTCCTCGTCGCCGGTGATCAGCAGCGAAATCGAACCTTTCGGGCCGCCATGGGCTTCGACGTGGCGGGCGACGGCGGCGATGAAGCAAGCGATGCCGCCCTTCATGTCGACGGCGCCGCGCCCATACATTTCGCCATTGTCGATCGCCGCCGAAAACGGCGGATGCTTCCACGCCGCCTCGTCGCCGATCGGCACCACGTCGGTATGGCCGGCAAACATCAGATGCGGCCCGTTGCCCGAGCGGCGGGCATAGAGGTTCTCGACGTCAGGCGTGCCGTCCTCGGAAAAGGTCGGGCGGTCGACGGCGAAGCCGAGCGGCTTCAGCATGGTCTCAAGTGCCGACAGCGCACCGCCTTCGGTCGGCGTAACCGACGGGCAGCGGATGAGGGCGGCGAGGTTTTCGGCGGGATCTGTCGGCAGTTTCATGGCGACAGCGATAATCGAATCGCCGGTTCCTGTCACGACGGTCGATTGTACCAGCGACATCGGCCTCCAGCTTCGCAAAAGCGTGCGGCGATCAGGCGTGGCCCTGGTCACGAGCGCCGCAACGGGCAAGCGTCGATGTCGAGATTGAACGCGGCAACGGGTGAGACGACGTCACCTACGATTTTTAAGTCGGTCCTTAAGTCTCCTGCAATCAGCTGCTGGCATTGTCGCGGCATGAGAATTGCCACGATCACCCACTGGGCCTACGGCATCACTGTCGTCCTGACGGCGCTTTCCGGCGTTTCGTTCATCCTGTCGTCCAACAGCGCCCTCCAGGAGCGCGCTGCGGCCGAGGAGCATCTCACGCTCGACACGCTGGCCGAAGATCTTGCCCTTGGTGCGGAAATGCGCAGCGACGAAGCGAGGCTTTACGTGATGCGCGGTGAGGTGCGCCATCTCCAGGCGTTTCGCGTGCAAGAGGCTGCGGAACGGCGGCTGGAGACCGTTGCGTCGGACCTGGCGGCCCGCGATCCCGCGCCGGCAGAAGCTGCGGCGTTGCGTGCGATCAATGCTCACGCGGACGAGCTGGACAAGCTCGAGGCAGCCGCCATAACGGCCTATCAGAACGGCGACAAGACGACCGCGCAGGAAGCTCTTTTCGGCGCCGAACACGAACGGGTCCAGAATGCGCTGCTTCAGACGGTCACCCATTTCCGCGACCTGACCGCAGCGCGCACGACTGCGGCACTCGATGCGGCTCGCGACCGCAGCAACTGGTGGAGCCTTGTCGCCAAGGTCATGCTGGCGACCACGGGGGCGCTGTTCGTGGCCGTGCTCTATTTCGTTCTCAGCCGCCGGGTAGCGACGCCGTTGCGCCACATGACCGGGATCGTTAGCCGGCTGGCCAAGCAGGACTACAGCGTCGAGGTTCCGGTCAATCGTCGGGCCGACGAAATCGGCGAGATGAGCGAAGCCATCGAGGGCTTCCGCACGAACCTGATCGAGCGTGAAAAACTCGACGCCGAACGGCGTGCCGACCAGCATATGAAAGACCTCATCCTCCAGATGATGCACCGCGTGCAGGCATGCCGTGACCAGTTGGAGCTGACGGACGTGGTCGTGCGCTTCGCGCCACAGATTTTCCCCGACCTTGCCGGCGGCCTCTATGTCCTCAACGAAGGCAAGACAGCGCTGGCACGTGTCGGCCTCTGGCTCGATCCGGATCACTCCGCGGCGGAGTTCCCGGCCACGGCCTGCTGGGGTCTGCGGCGCGGCCGTACTCATCACAGCGGCGGCAGCGGCGCCGACGTTCCCTGCCAGCACGTGGATCCGCCTGGCGTCGCGACGCTCTGCGTGCCCCTGACGGCCCAGGGCGACATGATCGGGCTGCTCTATCTCGAAGAGCGCGTCGATGGCGCGCTCGAGCCGGCAGGGCCGCGGCTTTACCTCGAACTCATTGCCGAGAATGTCGGCCTTGCCATTGCCAATCTGCAATTGCAGGCAAAGCTGACGGCACTTGCGGTGAGCGATCCGCTCACCGGCCTGTTCAACCGTCGGTTCCTCGACGAGACGCTGCGGCGGCACGCCCGGGACCACCGGGACGAGCCGCTCGCCTGCCTGATGATCGACATCGACCATTTCAAGCGCTTCAACGATCAGTTCGGCCATGACGCCGGCGACCTCGTCATGCAATTCGTCGGGCAGTCGCTGCGCGAAGCCTGTGCGTCGTCCGGCGATGCTTTCCGCTTCGGCGGCGAGGAATTCACCGCCCTTCTGCCGTCCTTCGGCGAGGCGGACGCGATGGTGCTTGCCGACATGCTGCGCGACAAGATCGGCGGCGTCGCACTCTCTTATGCCGGCCAGCGTCTCGGCGCCGTCTCCGTCTCCGTCGGCGTGGCGGTGTCCCCGGCGGGCGGTTCGGTCGAGACACTTGTGACGCGTGCCGACGCGGCCCTGCTGGAGGCGAAAGCCGGCGGCCGCAACCGGACGATTGCTGCAAGCAACATCAGAAAATCGGCCTGAGGCGCAGGTCGGCTCCCTGCCGGCGACCGCCATGATGCCATGCTCCCCGGTCTGGCAGGCATTGCCACGCCGGGTCTGCTGTCGCTTATAGTGGACTTCGGGAGGGCGCATGGCCAAGGATCATCGGATGATCGTCGTCGCTGGTGCCGGCAGCATCGGCTGCCACGCCGGGGCGTGCCTGGCGCTGGCCGGGCGCGACGTGAGCCTGTTGGCGCGGCCTCGCGTCACTGCCGCGATCAAGGCCGGCGGCCTGCGGGTCAGCGACATCGACGGCTTCGACCGCCTGCTTGCCGCCGGCGCCATCGCAGTCACGATCGACCCCTCGGTGCTGTCCCACGCCGATGTCGTGCTGGTTGCCGTCAAGAGCGGCGACACAGCCGCCATGGCCGAGCTTGTCGCCCGGCATGCGCCGGAAAGTGCCGTCGTCGTCAGTTTGCAGAACGGCATCGACAACGCAGCCAAGCTGCGCGCAGCGCTCGGCCGGCGCCGGGTGGTGGCCGGAATGGTACCGTTCAACGTCGTCCAGTCGGCCGAAGGCGAGCTGCCGCTCCGTGTCCACCGCGCCAGTGCCGGGACGGTGCTTATCGAGGCCGGAGACGAGCGTCTGCGCGAGCTGCTCGACGTCGAGGGCTTTGCGGTCGCCACCCACACCGACATGCCGGCCGTCCAGTGGGGTAAGCTTTTGATGAACCTCAACAATGCCCTTGTGGCGCTGTCCGGATTGCCGCTGGCGGCACAACTGGCGGACGCCAGGTGGCGCCGCATCCTCGCCGGGCAGATCGCCGAGGCGCTGGCGGCGATGAAGGCGAATGGCATCGTTCCCGCAAAGGCAGCGGCAGTGCCGCCCGCATTGTTGCCGACGGTACTGCGCCTGCCCGACTGGCTGTTCCTGCGCCTGGCCAGGCGCATGCTGGCCATCGACCCGACGGCGCGCTCGTCGATGTGGGAGGACCTGCAACGGCGGCGCGGGACCGAGATCGATGCGCTTCAGGGCACCATCCTCGGGCTCGCGCGAAAAGCCGGCACCCCGGCCACGCTGACCGAGCGCATCGTCGCCCTGGTGCGCGACGCGGAAGCCAGGGGCAAGGGGTCGCCCAGGCTGAAGCCGGAGCAGGTTGCCGGCAGCTAGCGCCGGGCTGTTTCGATCATCGTGATCTTCTGCCAGATCTTGCGCGACAGGTTCGAGCCGAGCTCCTCGATGTCGTTGACCGCCTTCAGCACGACGTCGTCATTGACCGATTGCGCGAAAAGGGCGGCCAGCTTGCCGGTCAGCGACAGCATTTCGGAGCAATAGTCGAGATAACGCGCAAGGTCCGCCGACTTGGTGATGCGTGCCGGCGAATGCGGGGTCGGGCTGAAGCTTTCAGACAGCGTTGCCGGATCCTTGGTCAGCTGGTGCATGTCGATGACGTGGATCAGCGAGCGCAGCCCGTGCAGCTGCCTGAACGTGCGCTTGCGCTTGATGTGTTCCTCGACGCGGATCAGCGCGAGGAAACCGAGCCCAGCGAGGATCAGCGTGTTGAGCGAGGCCTCGATGCCTTGCACGAAATCGAACGCGCCGGTCGAGATGCGGTCGAAGGACAGGATCGTGCCGATGAACAGGAAGATGCCGGCGCCCGACGCGATGGCAAGCCCGATCAGGATGCGCAGCCACCAGATCGGCTGCTCCAGCGCCTTGGCCGAAGCGGCGAGGTCGCGTGCCAGGCGGACAAGCTCCTGGCTGACGCGGGACAGGCCGGCATCGGGGAACCGTTCGCTCACGCGCTGGCTCAACGTCTCGGCTGTTGCGATGATCTTGGCCGGGTCGAGCGTTCTGTAAGACATCGAACCCGGGCCTTTTTGCGCGGTTACTTCGGCGCGTTGGTGGTGTTACCGAACTGGTTCGGGCCCGGCGTGCCGGGGAAGAAGCACAGCGCGATGAAGGCAAAGATCGACACCACCGGGATGAACAGCGCGACCGCAAACAGGCCGGGTTTGTCGAAGTCATGCAGGCGTTTGACGCTGAAGGCGATATGCGCCCACAGGAAGGTCAGGAAGGTTGCGCCGAACAGCATCGACCAGACCTGCGCCGCACCGCTTTCGGGGTGCACACGCATGAACTGGTAGAGCGGGAACGACATCACCACCAGCATGAACAGGAAGCCGAGCAGGTAGGCCGCGCGGTTGACGCGGCCCGAAAAGCGAAAGAACAACCAGAAGAAATCGACGTTGTTAGGCAAGCGGATCCGGTCCGAATTGGTTGGCGCCCCTGGTGCCTTCGAGGATGCCGAGTTCGACCAGGATCCAGATGGCGCCGATGACGGGCACGAGTGCGATCAGGCTCCACCAGCCCGACTTGTCGCGGTCATGCCAGCGTTTGGCATAGATTGCCAGTGCGAAATAGATCATGCCGATGGTGACGATGATGGAGATGACGCCGGCGCCTGAATTGCCGATGTCGAGGCCGAGCATCATGTCGAGCAGGTTGGCGACGATGCTGACGACGATCATCACGCCGATGCCGGCCCAGAACTTGGCCCGGTTGATACGACCATCGAAGCTGGTCAGAAGATACTTCCAGTCCATTTCACCCTCCGAAGCTAACCGGCGCACATTTCTCGTGCGCCGGTCGAAGTTGCTTCGGTTTCAGTGAAAGATCAATCGCGCAGCAGTTCGTTGATCGAGGTCTTGGACCGGGTCTTGGCGTCGACGCGCTTGACGATGACGGCGCAGTAGAGGCTTGGGCCGGCATCGCCGTTCGGCAACGGCTTGCCCGGCAGCGAGCCGGCGACGACGACCGAATTGGCCGGCACTTCGCCGTAGAACACTTCGCCGGTGGCGCGGTCGACGATCTTGGTCGACTGGCCGATGAACACGCCCATGCCGAGCACCGAACCTTCGCGCACGATGCAGCCCTCGACGACCTCCGAGCGCGCGCCGATGAAGCAGTTGTCCTCGATGATGGTCGGGCCGGCCTGCATCGGCTCGAGCACGCCACCGATGCCGACGCCGCCGGACAGGTGCACGTTCTTGCCGATCTGGGCGCAGGAGCCGACCGAGGCCCAGGTATCGACCATGGTGCCGGTGTCGACATAGGCGCCGACATTGACGAAGGACGGCATCAAAACGGCTCCCGGAGCGACGAAGGCCGACTTGCGCACGACGGCTGAAGGCACGGCGCGGAAGCCGGCCTTTTCGAAGTCGACAGCACCCCAGCCGTCAAACTTGGACGGCACCTTGTCCCACCACGAGCCGCCGCCGGGCGCGCCCGAGATCAGCTCCATCGGGTTGAGGCGGAAGGACAGCAGCACCGCCTTCTTGAGCCACTGGTTGACCTGCCACTTGCCGTCGTCCTGGCGCTGGGCGACACGGGCTGTACCCTTGTCCAAAAGGTCGAGTGCGGTCTCGATGGCGTCGCGGATTTCGCCGCGGGTCGACGTCGAAATGCCGTCGCGTTCCTCGAACGCCCGATCAATTGTCTTTTCCAGGCTGGCGAGATCGGGCTTCGACATAAACATCTCCGTTACGGGCCGTTAAGGTTAAGGCTTCTAAGCTGGCATAAAATCGCGCGGACCCTATTTCAGGCTTATCTGGGGGTCAATCGCGGTGACGCCGCGGAATGTCGCGGGCAACGAAATTTGAGGTCGAGCATATAATGAATCCAATGGACAAGGCTGGCTGGACGCCGCTGCCGCACTCCGACGAGGATCTCGAGCGTTCCAAGAGTGTGCCCGACACGCCGCAGACGCGCGCCTCGACATACAGGCTTGCCTGGAACGATGAAGACTTCATGACCCAGCGCGACCTGCGCCCGGTGCGGCTGCAGCTCGAACTGCTCAAGACCGAGATGATCCTCGCCGAGCGCGGCATACGTTCGACGGTCATCCTGTTTGGTGGTGCGCGCATTCCGGAGCCGGGCGGCGAGGCCTGGGCTGCCAAGAACGAGACGCAGCGCAAGAACCTCGAGGCCAACAGCAGATATTATGACGAGGCGCGCAAGTTTGCCCGCCTGTGCTCGCAGCATTCGGCCGCGTCCTACTATCGCGAGTTCGTCGTCGTCACCGGCGGCGGGCCGGGCGTTATGGAAGCCGGCAACCGCGGTGCCGACGATGTCGGAGCCCCCTCGATCGGCCTCAACATCGTCTTGCCGCACGAGCAGGCGCCCAACCCCTATGTGACGCCGGAGCTGTGCTTCAATTTCCACTATTTCGCCATCCGCAAGATGCACTTCGTCATGCGCGCCAAGGCGGTCGCCGTGTTCCCCGGCGGCTTCGGCACGATGGACGAGTTCTTCGAAACGCTGACGCTGATCCAGACGGGGCGTATGGAGCGGGTACCAGTCATCCTGTTCGGCAAGTCATTCTGGGAGCGGGCGATCGACCTCAATTTCCTCGCCGATCAGGGCACGATCACGCCCGGCGACCAGGACATCATCGACTTTGTCGACACCGCCGACGAGGCCTGGGACATCATCGCCAGATTCTACAGCCTTTGAGCCGGCGTCCACCGGCAGCGGCCGGTGGACGAGCGTCGCCAGCACGAAGGAGATGATCATCAGCAGATACCAGGCGCCGAGCTTCTGGATCGAGACCGGCGTCCAGCCATCGTGCTGGCCGGGATAGATCCAGGCGCGCGACCAAGTGCCGATGTTCTCGGCAAACCAGATGAACAGCGAAACCAGCAGGAAGCCGAGCAAAAGCGGCATGCGGTGGCGGAAGCGGAAGACGCGGTAGTGCACGACGGTGCGGAAATAGAGCACTGCTGTGACGGCAAACAGTCCGTAGCGGATATCGATGACGAAGTGGTGGGCGAAGAAGTTGACGTAGATCGCCGCGCACAGAAGCATCGTTGCCCATAACGGCGGATAATGCGTATAGCGCATGTCGAAGATGCGGCTGACGCGGGCGAGGTAGGAGCCGACGGCCGCATACATGAAGCCCGAAAACAACGGGACCGCGCCGATGCGGAACAGGCTGTCTTCCGGGTAGGCCCAGGAACCTGCCTGTGTCTTGAATACCTCCATGGCCGTGCCGACGATGTGGAAGATCAGGATAACCTTGGCTTCCGACGGCTTTTCCAGCTTGAGCGCCAGCATCGCCAGCTGGATGGCGACGGCCGAGAGGAACAGGAAGTCGTAGCGGGCAAGGGCGACCCCGTCCGGCCACCACAGCTTGGTCGCCATGATCAGCGCCAGCATGGCACCGCCGAACAGACAGGCCCAGGCCTGCTTCAGCCCGAAGACGAGGAATTCGACGACCGCGCCAGAGAGGCCTCCGGCGGGCAGGCGGTCGAGAACGGCATGGGCCGCTGCATCGATCCGCGCCTCGACGGAGGTAAAACGGCTCAAGCGGCGTTGGCCTCGACGATAGTGGTCAGGAAGCTTGCGAGATCGTCGGTGACGTAGTCGACGTCGTCCTCATGGGTCGGATCGCTTTCCCAGATCTCGGAGAAGGTCGGCTCGAAATTGCGCGGCACGATCAAGACCGTGGTCATGCCGAGCGACTTCGGCACCGACAGGTTACGCGCCAGGTCCTCGAACATGACAGCGTTGGCGCCTGTCACCTTGTGCAAGGCGGCGAAGGTCTCGTAGGGCTGGCGCGCCGGCTTGGGCGTAAGCCCTGCGGCGACGATGTCGAAGATGTCGTCGAAATGGTCGAGGATGCCGAGCTGGCGCGCGGTGCGCTCGGCATGGCTGCGGTTGCCGTTGGTGAAGATGAACTTGCGGCCCGGCAATTGGCGGATGGCGGCACCCAGCACCGGGTCCGGCACAAGCCAGGAATAGTCGATGTCGTGGACGTGTTCGAGGAACGCGTCGGGGTCGATGCCGTGACGCTGCATCAGCCCGTTCAGCGTCGTGCCGTACTCCAGATAGAGCTCCTTCTGGAGCTTGCGCGCATCCTCGCGCGACAAGGTCAGAAGCTCTGCGACATAGCCGGTCATCTTCACGTCGATCTGCGAAAACAGATTCGAGTGGTGCGGATACAGCGTGTTGTCGAGGTCGAAGACCCAGTCGGTGACGTGGTCGAAACGAGCGGGATCGGGTGTGTCGGTCATGCCGCCCTTATGCCACGGTTCGAGAATTTTGGAAGCACCTGCATAAGGCCAGTCTGGCTCTCGACAATGGCCAAAATTCGTTGGACACCAGATTCAACATGGTGGGTCAAATTTTAACTACCGATGAAAGATGACCTTCAGTTGATGCTGGCATTCCAAAGCCGGCAGGGAGTCGAAATGAAAATCGTCGTTCTTAAAACAGCCGCTGTGACCTTGATTTCAATCTTGGGTTCGCTTGCACTGGTCTTGACGATCGTGCCGGCGCTGGGAGGAACAGTTGGCGCCATCGCCTGGCTGATGTGCTTGCTGTGCCCACTGTTCATTGCGCCTCCGCTGGGTTTCTTCACCTTCATGCAGGAGAGGAAGCTCAAGCTTGCCCATGAAGACCTGACACGGGCCCACGCTCAACTCGCCGCCGCCCATCGCCGCCTGTCGGAAAAGGCGAGCCGCGACGAGATGACAGGCATGCTCAACCGCGAGAACTTCTTTGCCGCGCTCGACGGCAGCAGGCGCAAGAGCGATCGCGGCGCGCTGCTGATCATCGACGCCGACCACTTCAAGCAGATCAATGACAGTTTCGGCCACCTGACTGGCGACCAGGCGTTGCTGCAGATCGCTGCCGCCATCACCCGTGGCGTGCGCGGCGGCGACATCCTTGGCCGCATCGGCGGCGAGGAGTTCGGCGCCTTCCTCGTCGGCGCGACGGTTGACGAAGCCAAGCTGGTGGCTGAACGCATTCGCAGCGAGGTCGAGGCACTACGCTTCCAGCCAAGCGACGAGCGTGCCGTGCCGCTGACGGTAAGCATTGGCGGCACCGACTGCGAAGCGGAAGCAAATGTTTCCGAACTCATGCGCAACGCCGACAAGCGCCTCTATGAGGCCAAGCGCCGTGGCCGCAACCGGGCCATCTTCGACATGGGCGTTCCGGAAGCGGCGTAACGGCGTGCAAAACGGTCACACGGTTTGCGACAGGGGCGGTGGCGTTTGCCGTCGCCCATTTTGCTTTTGAGCTCGCCCGTTACCACTCGCTGCGGCGAAGATCCTTCACGAAAATCGCGGTACATTCCAGCCGACCGAAGGCCAAGAAATGAACATGGTCTTAGACAGCCCGTCGATTCGCCCTACATCGATCGCGTAGGTCTCTGACGCAACCGGCATCGCTGGCGCAACGTTTTCTCTGAATCTGTCGAAACCAGGCGGTTCAGAACGACATACGTCCGCATGCATGATGCGACCTCGAAGCAGATGCCTGCATGGAATCGTTCGGTGGCCTCACGGGCAGTGGCAGTCCAACGGTCGGCTTTCGAAGTCAAAGGAACCGGAAATGACATTTTCCCATAGCTCGCCGGCAACGCCCGAGGACGCCTATCCAAGGCGATGGATTGCGATGGCGATCCTGCTCCTGGCCGGCTTCATGAATCTGATCGACGTGACAATCGTCAATGTTGCCTTGCCACGCCTGCAATCCGGGCTTGGCGCGACAAGCAGCCAGATCGAATGGGTGGTGGCGGCCTATGTGCTGGCCTTCGCGCTCGGCCTGCTGCCGTTTGGCCGGCTTGGCGACGTTGTCGGCCGCAAGCGTCTGTTCCTGATCGGCGTCGCGAGCTTCACCGTGTTTTCGGCGCTGTGCGGCCTGGCGCCGACGATGACGACCTTGATCCTTGCGCGCGTGCTGCAGGGCCTGGCCGGCGCCATGATGATGCCGCAGGTGCTGGCGATTACCCAGGTGATCTTTCCGCCGCAGGAACGTGGCTTCGCCTTCTCGCTCTTCGGCCTGTCGGCGGGCCTTGCTTCCGTCGCCGGTCCTCTCGCCGGAGGCATGCTGATCAGTGCCAACATTTTTGGCCTCGACTGGCGGCCGATCTTCCTGGTCAACATCCCGATAGGCATCATGGCGGTGATTGCCGGCCGTGCGCTCATCCCGGACATGCCTGGACGGCCGGAGCTGACGCAGGATCCGCTCGGCATTCTGATCGCCAGTGCCGCGGTCTTCCTGCTGGTGTTTCCGCTCATCGAGGGTCATGCCTATGGCTGGCCGCAGTGGACCTTCGTGATGATCGCGCTGTCGATCGGCGCAATGGTCAGCTTCTTCCTGCACCAGAAGTCGCGGGCGAAGGGGGAGAAAAGCCAGTTGCTTCCGGTAGCCCTGATGACCAACGGCAACTTCATGCTCGGCTCGGTGATGACCATGACCTTCTTCTCCGGCGTGGCGGGCTTCTTCCTGGTCCTTGCCGTCTTCCTGCAGACCGGTTTCGGCCTGACGCCGCTGCAGTCAGGGCTGACGACGGTGCCGTTTCCGATCGGCGTGCTGATCGCGTCGCTGATCTCGGGGCGGCTGGGCAGCCGCTGGCCGCAGAGGCGCATCGTTGCCGGCGCGCTGGTCATGGGCATCGGCATGGGCTGGCTGCGTTTCGTCGTCGCCAATGTCGGCGACGCTGTCGACCATTGGAACTTCGTCCTGCCGCTTTTGATGTGCGGCTTCGGCATGGGCATCGCCATCTCGTCGCTGTTCCAGACGGTGCTGTCTACCGTGCCGCCGCGCGATGCAGGTTCGGGCTCGGGCGCCGTGCAGGCCTTCCAGCAGATCGGCGCAGCCCTTGGCATTGCCGTTACCGGACAGATCTTCTTCTCGACCCTGGCCGTCAAGGCGAGCGAGCTTCCGCACATCGCCTTCGTCTCTGCCATGGAGCACGCGCTTGTCTACGAGATGGTGGCATTCGCCCTGGTGGCGGCGATGGTGTTCTTTCTGAAACCGGCCACCCCGCAAGGCAACCGCGGCCAAAGCGTCGAAGACAGGCAGCCGCTGCCCGTGGAGATGTGACGGGGACGCGCGGTCCGCTGGATCAATGCATCACCCCGAAAATCGATTCCGAATTGCGGGGTGATGCTGTAGACGCGGACATGCGGCCGCTCCGGCCGTCTTCAAGCCGACACTGAACCGACATGCCATTGTGGATTCCCATCACTATTGCCGCCGCCTTCCTGCAGAACCTGCGGTCGGTGGTGCAGAAGCACCTGAAAGGGGTGATGGGCACGACCGGTGCCACATTCGTGCGCTTCGGTTTCGGCTTTCCCTTCGCGCTTGCCTTTGTCGGGGTGCTGCATTTCGTCGTCGGCTACGAACTGCCGGCTCTGAACAGGACGTTCTTTGCCTGGGCGGTGGTCGGCGGCCTGGGCCAGATCGCCGCGACCTTCCTGTTGATCCACCTGTTCTCGTTCCGGAACTTTGCCGTCGGCACCGCCTATTCGCGCACCGAACCGGCGCAAGCGGCGTTGTTCGGGCTGTTGTTCCTCGGCGAACGCGCGACGGCGGGTGCTGTCGCGGCCATTTCCATCAGCGTCTTCGGCGTGATGCTGATCTCTGTCGCCCACACCGCATTCACCGCGCGAACGCTGGTGACCTCGGTGCTCAGCCGCAACGCGCTTATCGGTCTGGCCTCCGGTACGTTCTTCGGCATTTCGGCGGTCGCCTACCGTGCGGCGTCGCTGGCGCTCGGCGGGCCGAACTTCATGATGCAGGCGGCGGTCACGCTCGCCGTCGTCATCGTCTTCCAGACGCTGATCATGCTGGGCTGGATTCTGTGGAGGGAGCGCGACGAGCTGCCCCGCATCGCCAGAGCCTGGCGGCCGGCGCTGTTCACCGGTCTGGTCGGCGCCTCGGCTTCGTTCGGCTGGTTCATGGCGATGACGTTGCAGCAGGCGGCGATCGTCAAGTCACTCGCCCAGATCGAGATGCTGTTCACCTTCGCGTCGAGTGTCTTCTTCTTTCGCGAGCGCATCAACCGGCTCGAAATAGCCGGTTGTGTGCTGATCGTCGGCGGCATCCTGGTGCTGCTAGCTCTGGGCTGAGAGCCTAGACCGTCGCTGGATCGCGCGGCGGCTCGCCTTTCCAGCGCTTGATGATGCCGGCGAGGTCGCTGTTCTGGAAGGTATCCTTCAGCGTGTCGAAGGACGGCAGCACGAAATAGGCGCGCTGGAATTTGTCGATCTCGTAGGTCGTGCGCATCACCGTTTCGATGTCGAACGGCACCTGGTGCGCATCGGGGCTTTCAACAGCGAATTGCAGCTCGGTGAAGGACGACATCAGGCCGGCGCCGAAGGCCTTCAGCGGCTGGCCGGGTTCCTGCATCAGGCCGTATTCGGCCGTGTACCAGTAGAGCCGGGTGATCATTTCGTCGCCGCCGAGCGCGATCAGATCGGTCGCTTTCTCGCCGTACATCTGCATGAAGTCGCCGAACACCGGCTGGCTCAGCACTGGCACATGGCCGAAGAAGTCGTGGAACATGTCGGGCTCGACGATGTAGTCGAGCTCGTCGCGCGTCCTCAGCCAGTTGGTGACGGGGAAGCGACGGTTGGCCAGGTGGTCGAAGAAGGGTTGCGCCGGGATCAGCCCGGGCACCGCCACGATCTCCCAGCCGGAGAGCTTGCGCAGCTTGTCACTGACGTCATGGAAGTCCGGAATGCGGTCGACCAGGCCGAGCGCCGACATGCCGTCAAGATAGGATTTGTGCGCCAGCCGCTGGGTCAGCCTGGTCTGGCGGTCGCACAGCGTGCGCCACACATCCTGCTCGGCAGCGCTGTAATCGTATTTCTGCTCGACGGTGAAATCCGGACGGCAGACGCTGTAGTCGCCGCGTAGCCCCTGGTCCGCGCACTCCCGTGCATAGTCTTGAACGCTCACGCTCATGTCCGATCCTCCCCGGAAACAGCTTCGATGGAGGAATCATAGGCGCTGGAAGCGAGCGGAATTCACCTCTTTGCGAGCGTTCGATGTTGTTTTGAGGTATATTTACCCAAATCTCCAGAATGGATGGTGAAAATGCCTCAGTTTGATGAGTTCGAGATCAGGATGCTCGAGATTCTCCAGCGCGATGGGCGCAAGCCGGTTTCCGAGATCGCGCAGGAGATCGGCCTGTCCAACACGCCATGTGCCCGACGTTTCGAGGCGCTGCAGGAAGCCGGCGTCATCAAGGGCTTTTCCGCCCGCATCGGACGCCGCGCCGTCGGCCTCATGGTCGAGGTCTTCGTCCAGGTCAGGCTGGTCAGCCACAGCGACGATTCCCCGGAAAAGTTCATCGCCGCCGTGCAACGCATGGACGAGGTCTCGGCCTGCTGGACGATGACCGGCGACTACGACTTCCTGCTGCATGTCATGGTGCCCAATGTCGACGACCTCAACGCCTTCGTCATGCACCGGCTGATGCGCCTGCAAGGCGTCCGCGACGTCCACACCCAGCTGGTGCTGCAGAACATCAAGGGCCCCGGCCACGTTCCGCTCGCGCATTTGCGGGGCTAGGGGGCGACTAGGGATCGGGATAGGTGAGCGGGTAGCGCTCGCCAACGAGACAATTGATGGGTTTCGAGGCCTGGATTTTCAGCACGCCGGCTGCATCCGCGATGCCGCCGACTTCGAGCACGAGCTTGCGGCGGATGGCCGTGACGAACTCGGATGCGAGGTGGATCGGCAGCACGAACGAGCCCGGCCCGCCGGTGACGCATTCGGCGTAATAGCGGTCGATGTCTTCCAGGCTGCCCGTCGGCCGGACGAGGATCGGCAGGCCGTTGATGACGATGCCCTTTGCAACCGCATTGTTGCGGGCGACCTCTACCGGCGCTCCGAGGTTGTTCGGTCCGTCGCCCGAAATGTCGATGACCTTCTTTTCACTGCGGAAGACATTTTGCTCCAGCAGGTTGGCACCGAACGCCACCGCATTCGAGATCGACGTGCCGCCGGATCCGCCGATGGGCTTGACGGCGAGCTGGGCGGCGAAGGCGTCGGCGCTCGAAGCATCGTCGATGATCTGCCAGGGGATGACCGATTCTGGCCGCACGGTCCCTGCCCACTCGAAATAGGTGACCGCGATACGGCCTCTCGAGCCCGCCAGCACGGCATTGATGAAGTCGGGATGGCGCAGCGCCTTGACGTAGCCGGCGCGCTGAAGCGCAAACTCGCCTTCGTCCATCGAACTCGAAACGTCGAGGGCCAGCACCAGTTCGACATCCACCGTCCGGTCGTCCACGTCGATGGTCGGCGTGGCAGGCAGTTCGCAACCCGTGCACAGGATCAGCGCCAGCGCAGCCAGCATTGTTCATCGTCCGAGGGACCCGGAGGTCAGTGTGCGTCAACGCAGGGAAAATGAAAGTCGCAACGCTTCAAGGCTTCGTGAATACGAGGCCTGCTCTTGAAACGACAAGGCCGGCAAAAGCCGGCCTGTCTTTGTGCACTCGGCAGGTCAGTCCTGCTGCTTACGGAACGATCAGCGTCCCTGCGCCGTGCTCGGTAAACAGCTCAAGCAGCACCGAATGCGGCGTCTTGCCGTTGAGGATGACGACACCTTCGACGCCGCGCTCGATTGCCTCGATGCAGGTCTCGACCTTGGGGATCATGCCGCCCGAAATCGTGCCGTCCTTGATCAGTGCCTTGGCGTCGGCAACCGTCAGTTCGTCGATGAGTTTCTTGTCCTTGTCGAGCACACCGGGCACGTCGGTCAGGAACAAGAGGCGCGACGCCTTGACGGCACCGGCGATGGCACCCGCAAAGGTATCGGCGTTGATGTTGTAGGTGTGGCCGTCGCGGCCGGGCGCGACAGGCGCCAGCACCGGGATCATTTCCGAACGGGCCAGAAGGTCGAGCAGCGTGCGGTCGACTTCGACCGGCTCGCCGACGAAGCCGAGATCGATCACCTTCTCGATGTTCGAATCGGGGTCGACCATGGTCTTCTTGGCCTTTTCGGCGAAGACCATGTTGCCGTCCTTGCCGCACAGGCCGATCGCCCACTCGCCTTCGGCGTTGATCAGGGCGACGATCTCCTTGTTGATCGAGCCGGCCAGAACCATCTCGACGATCTCGACGGTTTTCTGGTCGGTGACGCGCAGGCCGCCCTCGAATTTCGATTCGATGCCCATCTTGGTCAGCATGGCGCCGATCTGCGGGCCGCCGCCGTGCACGACGATCGGGTTGACGCCGGACTGCTTCAGTAAGGCGATGTCGCGGGCGAAGGCACGGCCGAGCTCGACATTGCCCATGGCGTGGCCGCCATACTTCACCACGACGGTCTTGTTTTCGTAGCGCTGCATGTAGGGCAAGGCCGCGGAGAGCAGGGCAGCCTGCATTTCGGCGGTGGCGGCGACGTTCGTCGTCATCGGCATGGTCCCGGATAGGTGGAAAAGGTCGGCGCGGTCTTAGCCGGAAACCGGGCAGGGGGCAAATGGTTCGATGGGCTGGCACGCGTGCTGTTTTGCCGATGCGCTACGGAATGTGGTTGCATGGCGCCCGACGATCTAAACAGCAGTTGCAAATAGTTTTGCGCCACGTAACTTGGCGGGCATGACGCCGCAGGACATCACCAAGCTGATTGTTCGGACCTCGATGAAGGACCGTGCGGCCTTCGATTTGCTCTACCGGCAGACGAGCGCGAAACTTTTTGGCGTCTGCCTGCGTGTATTGAACGACAGGGCAGATGCCGAGGAAGCGCTGCAGGAGGTCTTCGTCAAGATCTGGACGAAAGCGGACCGCTTCGCAGTTTCTGATCTCAGCCCCATTTCGTGGCTCGTAGCAATCGCGCGCAATCATGCGATCGATCGCATACGGGCGCGGCGTCAGGCGCCTCTCGCGATCGACGAGGCGCTCGAGGTCGCGGACCCGGGGCCGGGGCCAGAGGCTGCAGCAGTGGCGGGCGGTGAAGCCGAGCGCATCCATGGCTGCCTGGAGGAACTTGAAAAGGACAAGGCTGCCGCTGTCCGCGGTGCCTATCTCAAGGGGGAGAGTTATAACGAACTCGCGGACCGCCATGGCGTGCCGCTGAACACCATGCGTACCTGGCTGCGCCGCAGCCTGCTCAAACTCAGGGAATGTCTGGAAAGATGACGCTCGCGCAAGACAATGGACCGGAACGTGGAGGCGACGATCTGGTCGCCGCCGAATACGTTCTCGGCGTCCTGCCTGCCGACGAGCGGCGTCAGGCCAGCGCCCGCATCGACGGCGAGCCTGGTTTTGCGCGCATGGTCGATCAATGGGAAGTACATTTCGCCCCGCTCGCCGCGGCCTATCCGGAGATCGAGGCCCCGGCCTCGGTGAAGCCGGCGATCGACCGCAGGCTGTTCTCGGGGACCGCAACGTCGTCGGCACCCAGCGCGCAAGGCTCCGCGGGCTTGTGGGCCAGCCTCGCCTTCTGGCGCGGCCTGGCAACGGCGGCGGTCGCAGCCCTGGCCATCTACATTGCTGTTCCTTACATCAATCCGCCGGCCCAATTGCCGCAGGAGCGCATGGTCGCCTCGCTGGCTGCCGATGGCAGCGACGTCAAGTACATGGCGATGTACGACGCTGGCAGTGGCCAGATCGGCCTTTCGCACGTCTCCGGCGAGCGCGCCACCGGCAGGGATTTCGAACTCTGGATGATCGAGGGCAGCAACGCTCCGGTCTCGATGGGCGTCATCCCGGTCGGATCGACGATCCATATCGACGTCGATCAGGCGATGCGTGACAAGCTAGCCGCAGGCGCCGTGCTTGCCGTCAGCCTCGAGCCGACGGGCGGTTCGCCGACCGGCCAGCCGACCGGACCGGTCGTAGCCGCTGGCGACCTTCGCGACATCTGATCCACGAAAATTTGCCCGAATTCGCCGCGGGCTGAAACTTTTCCCTGCGTTGATCGTAACTATAAGGTTTGCCAAAGCTTAGAGTGAAAGAAAGGAAATATTTCTCTCCAGAAGGTGAAACTACCTGATCTCAAATCCGTAATTCCTTGTGCCTTTCCATTTAGGGAAACAACCCAAGGAGTTACATTATGCGTAAGATCTCTCTCGCTTTGCTCGCCGGTGCCTTTTCCGCTCTCGCCACCTTCGCCTATGCTGAAAACCCGATGGTTGGCGGCGCCGCGATGTTCGCCGATAAGAACATCGTCGAAAACGCGGCCAATTCGAAGGATCACACCACGCTCGTCGCTGCCGTCAAGGCAGCCGGCCTGGTCGAGACGCTGCAGGGCAAGGGCCCGTTCACCGTCTTTGCGCCGACCAATGAAGCTTTCGCCGCACTCCCGGCCGGCACGGTCGAAAACCTGCTCAAGCCTGAAAACAAGGATCAGTTGACCAAGATCCTGACCTGCCATGTCGTTGGCGCCAAGGCGATGGCCGCAGACATCAAGAAGATGGTCGATGACGACAAGGGCGCACACCCGGTCAAGACCGTTGGCGGCTGCACCTGGACCGCGAAATATGAAGGCGACAAGGTGACTGTAACCGACGAGAACGGCAATGTCGCCAATGTGACGATCGCCAATGTCGAGCAGTCGAACGGTGTCATCCATGTCATCGACAAGGTCCTGCTGCCCAAGATGTAAGCCCGGGGGGCAGCGTGGTTGTGCGACGCTGTCGCTCCCTGAGGCGCGCGCAATCGGCAAAGCGCCCCGCAACGGGTCACCGTTGCGGGGCGCGGCCTGTTGTGCGCAGGCTGGTCGGTTTTCGCGCCAAACCCTCAAGCCCTGTTGATTTCGCCGTGATGTGACGCCGGCCTATGGTCGGCAAGGAGAAATGCCATGGATCGTCGTTCATTCCTGCTGGGCAGTGCAGCTATCGCTGTGCTTGCCGGCTTTGTCGTCTCGAGGCGATTGACCATCGCCGACCAGGCATTGGCTGAAAACTTCGAAGTCACCAAGACCGACGCCCAGTGGCGCGCGATCCTTTCTCCCGCGGCCTTTGCCGTGCTGCGCCGCGAGGATACCGAGCCGCCGGGGTCGAGCCCGCTGCTCAACGAGCACCGCAAAGGCACCTTCAACTGCGCCGGCTGTGACCTGGCCGCCTATTCGTCTGCTACCAAGTTCGATTCCGGCACCGGCTGGCCCAGCTTCTGGGATGCGCTCCCCAATTCGATCGGCACCAATGTCGATACCTCGCTGATGATGACCCGCACCGAAGTGCATTGCCGCCGCTGCGGCGGTCATTTCGGCCACATCTTCGACGACGGCCCGCCTCCGACCGGCAAGCGCCATTGCATCAATGGGCTGGCACTGACGTTCCGCCCTGCTGCGGCCTGACCTTTTCTCGAAAAATCCTCTTGACCTCAAGATATATTGAGGTTGCATCAATGCGCTCTCACGAAATCCCGAATGGAAAAAGGAGAGCGGAAATGATCGAGAATACAGAGAACGATCGGAACGGCCCGGTGGTGTTCGTCAACATCTTCACCCTGAAGCCGGGCATGCTGGACGAGTTCATCGCGCTCCAGAAGATCAACCTGGACCGTTCGATCGGCAATGTGCCGGGTTGGCGCGGCAGCCGGCTGCACCGGGCGATCGACGGCAATACGGCAATCATGATCAGTACCTTCGACACGGTTGCCGATCACCAACGGGTGCACCAGACGCAAGGCTTTGCCGAGCATATCGCCAAGGTCGGACCGCTGATCGAGAGCGTGACGCCGGCCTACTACCAGGTCGTCCACGAAGTGACGCAGGCCTGAGGCCGGTTGCCTAGGCAACATGCGACGGCGGCCGTGATCAGCCGCCGTTGACCACCAGCGCGATCGCCGCGCGCAGTTCGTCCAGGCCTTCGTTCTTCTCGGACGAGGTCGCAAGAACGGTCGGAAAGGCGGCGGCGCGTTTCTTGATCTTGAGCAATGTGTCTTCGATCAGCGGCTGCACGCCTGCGGCCTTGATCTTGTCAGTCTTGGTCAGGACGATCTGGTAGGAGATCGCGGCCTTGTCGAGCAGGGTCAAAACCTCCTCGTCGTTCTTCTTGATGCCGTGGCGGGAATCGATCAGCAGGTAGACGCGCTTGAGCGTCACCCGGCCGCGCAGATAGTCGAACACCAGCTTTGTCCAGGCGTCGACCTGTTCCTTCGGCGCCTGGGCGTAGCCGTAGCCGGGCATGTCGACCAGCGCCATCGGCGGCAGGTCGCCTGCCTCGCCGGAAAAGCCATCCGGGACGAAGTAATTGAGCTCCTGCGTGCGCCCCGGCGTGTTCGAGGTGCGGGCCAAGCCGCTGTGGCGAACCAGTGCGTTGATCAGCGACGACTTGCCGACATTCGAACGGCCGGCGAAGGCGATCTCCGGCGGCCCTTCCGGCGGCAGGAACTTCATGGACGGCACGCCGCGGATGAAAACCCACGGGCGCTTGAAGAGCTCGGCATCCACCGTGCGATTGGTCGTATGTTCGTTCAAGCCGCTGCCTCCAGCAGAGAAATATCCGAGCCGCGAATGGCCTTGAGGTTGCGGCCGATCTTGTCCACCGGCCAATCCCACCAGGCAATCGTCAGAAGCCGTTCGATGGTCTTGTCGTCGAAACGCTTCTTGACCACGACAGAAGGATTGCCAGCTACGATCGCATAAGGCGGTACGTGTCTGCTGACAACCGATTTCGCAGCAATGATGGCGCCGTGGCCGATATGAACCCCAGGCAGGATCACCGCTTCCATGCCGATCCAGACATCATTGCCGAGCACCGTGTCGCCGCGGACCTCCTGCTGCCAGGAGGCAAGGTCGAAGCCTTCCTCCCAGCCATGGCCGAAAATGTTGAACGGATAGGTCGAAAAGCCGGACATGGCGTGATTGGCGCCGTTCATGATGAAGCGCGCGCCTTCGGCGATCGCGCAGAACTTGCCGATGATCAGCTTGTCGCCGATGAAAGGGTAGTGGTGAAGCACGCATTTCTGCTGGAACAGATCGGGTCCGTCGGGATCGTCGTAGTAGGTGAAATCGCCTATCTCGATGTTTTCGGCGTCGACGAGCGACTTGAGGAAGCCGACGCGCCTGTGCATCGGGATCGGATGCTTGAGCGAAGGGTTAGGTCCATGCATGGCATTTCGTCCCCATTGATACGCCTCTCTACCAGTATAGCGCGATCCGCGACGAAGACATCGGGGGCGATGATCTCAAGGGAAATGGTTCTTGCGCAGATAAAGGGCCGACTTGTTCGACCGAGCTGCAAACCGGGGTTCTGCAAGGGCTTGCAGAACCCCGGCCTTTGCCGAGACGGTTCAATTCTGACCGGGGGGGATGGTCAGAGACCGCCACCCCGCAGGCTGATGCTTGAGAGGCATCGCTCAGCTACGCTGCCACCTGGAAAAAAGTTTCAGCTCCCGGTTGAAGAAAAGTCAGGTTCCTCACAATGCAGAAAAGCCCCGGAGTGCGGGGCTTTTTCGTTTCGTCTGGGCTGTTCGGCTATTCGGCCGGTGTCGGTTTCTTCTTGAACAATGCCATCAGATTGTCCCAGAGCTCGATCTTGGCGCCCTGGCGCTTCATGATCACGCCCTGCTGCAGGATCGACAGCGAGTTGTTCCACGCCCAGTAGATGACGAGGCCCGCCGGGAACGATGCCAGCATGAAGGTGAACAGGATCGGCATCCAGGTGAAGATCATCGCCTGGGTTGGATCCGGAGGCGTCGGGTTCATGCGCATCTGCAGGAACATGGTGACACCCATGATCAGCGGCCAGACGCCGATCATCAGGAAGGCGGGAACGCCCCAGGGCAGCAGGCCGAACAGGTTGAACAGCGAGGTCGGATCCGGAGCGGCCAGGTCGTGGATCCAGCCGAAGAACGGTGCATGGCGCATTTCGATGGTGACGTAGAGCACCTTGTAGAGCGCGAAGAACACCGGGATCTGGATCAGCACCGGCCAGCAACCGGCCAGCGGGTTGATCTTCTCGGTCTTGTACAGCTCCATCATCGCCTGCTGCTGCTTCATCTTGTCATCCGCGTATTTCTCGCGGATTTCCAGCATCTTGGGCTGCACCATCTTCATGTTCGCCATCGACTTGTACGACTTGTTGGCGAGCGGGAAGAAGATGGCCTTGACGATGACGGTGGTGGCGAGGATCGCCAGACCGAAATTGCCGAGCAACTTGTAGAGCGTGTCGATAAGCCAGAACATCGGCTTGGTGATGAAGTAGAACCAGCCCCAGTCGATCAGAAGCTCGAACTGGCGGATCTGGCGGTCCGCTTCGTAAGCGTTGATCTTGGCCACTTCCTTGGCGCCAGCGAAGACCAGCGTCTCGACGGTCGCCGACTGACCCGCGGCGACCGTGATCGGATCGGTCATGAAGTCGGCCTGGTAGCGCGGGCGGCCGTCCTCGAAATAGGAGAAGCGCGGCTGGAACGGCTGCTTTCCAGAAGGCACCAGTGCGGCAGCCCAGTATTTGTCGGTGATGCCGAGCCAGCCGTCGGTCGACTTGCCAGGCAGAACCTGCTTGTCGTCCTCGATGGTGGCGTAGTTGATTTCCTGCAGGCCCTCGGTGCCGGTCACGCCGATCAGACCTTCGTGCAGCACGTAGGTCGAGGCATGCAACGGCTTGTCGAAGCGGGTGAGGCGGCCGTAATTGGACAGCGCGACGTCGGTGCTGCCGGCATTCGCCACCGTATCGGTCACCGTGAACATGTAGTTCTGGTCGACGGCGATGGTACGCTTGAAGGTCAGGCCCTTGTCGTTGGTGTAGGTCAGCGTGACAGGCGTTGCCGGTGTCAGCGTCGTATTGGGCTCGGCAGTCCAGACAGTGTCGGGACCCGGAACCGCGCCGGTCGCTTCGCTGCCGACGAAGCCGATTTCGCTGTAGAAGCCGGCTGGCAGCGCCTGCGGGTTCAAAAGCTCGATGACGGGTGAATTCGGTTCGACGGCGACGCGGTAGTGCTTGAGGCTGATGTCGTCGATGCGCGCGCCGGTCAGGTTGATCGAGCCCTTGAGGCTCGGCGTGTCGACCGGGATGCGGCCGGATGCTGCAAGCGCCTGGGCACGGTCGACAACGGCGACCTGGGTCGTCGGTGCGCCGGGGACACCGGCCTGCGGCGTCGCTGGCAAGCCGGCGCTGGTGCCGGGTGCCGTGCCTGCCGGCTGCTGCTGCGCCACACGCTCGGCTTCGATGCGTGCGGCTTCGCGCTGCGATTCGACGCGCGGGTTCATGTAGAACACCTGCCAGAGCGTCAGGATCAGCACCGACAAGGCGATGGTGATGAAGAAGTTACGGTTGTTTTCCATCGAAAGCCCTTATCGCGTTCCGCGAATGCGCCGAGAAAGTTCGGCCGTTATCTGGCCGAAGGGGGCGGTGAGCACGTCTTCGCGCCCGACGATCACATAGTCTTTGCCGGCGGCCATGTCACCTGCGGCATGTGTACGAACGGCTTCCCGGAGGCGCCGCTTGACGCGATTGCGGACAACCGCGTTGCCGACTTTCTTGGTGACGGTGTAGCCGACCCGCGGCCCCGCACTGTCGTCGCGATCCAGAACCTCGACGAGAAAAAACCGCCCGCGCCGCTTGTCACCGCGGCGGACGGCCAGAAACTGTTTTCTTTTCAGAAGCCGTTCGGGGCCGCGTCCATGCGGAGCAGACCCCTCTGGCTTGCCGTCAGCGGGCAAGGTTCCCGCCTATGGCTTAGGCGGAAAGCCGCTTGCGGCCGCGGTTGCGGCGAGCTGCGACGACGCCGCGACCACCCTTGGTTGCCATGCGAGCACGGAAACCATGACGGCGCTTACGGACGAGTTTGGACGGCTGATAGGTACGCTTCATTTGTTTTTACACCGCGGCGTGCGGCCCTTCTTGATTCTGTCACTTTGTAACAGGAGCTTGGCTCAGCTTGCTTCGACGCGATCAAAAACCGCGACGGAAGCGGGTCCCGAGCGTGTGCGGGCTTATAGAAAGAAGGTGCCGCGAAGTCAATCCGCCCGTGCCGGCGCCACCGAAGGTTGTTTCCTGCTGTCAGCAGCAGACAGGGGATAGCGTCCCGGCTCTGACATTTTGCAGTGCGGAATTTGCAACTGCGTTGTGATCACCTATCTTTGCCATAAAGGGGATGCAAGGCAGCTCGTGCTCATTTTAGTCCGAAGCGCATCATTCTCGCACTGGCCTCGCAGCAAAGAACAGCATGACTGAAGCAGCCGATACCGGTGTATTTCCCGGAAAACAGGCGGACCGTGCGGTTCCGCTTTCGCGCGGCCTGTCGGCCAAGCTGCTGCTGCTGACCATCGCTTTCGTACTCTTCGCTGAAGTGCTGTTCTTCCTGCCCTCTGTCGCAAGCTTCCGCATCCGCTGGCTCGAGGAGCGTCTGGCCACTGCCGCCGCCGTCGCCACGATCCTGGTACAGGGCGACCCGACCACACTTTCCCGCGCCGCCCAGAACGACGTGCTGGCGGCGATCGGCGCCAAGGCGATCGCCGTTCGCGATGGCGGCGTGTCCCGCCTGCTTGTCGTCGCCGACATGCCGCCCGAAGTCGACGAGCATATCGACATCGCCAAGGAAGGCGTGCTGGACTCGATGCCCGACGCCATCGACACGCTGCTGTTCGGCGGCAACCGCATGCTGCGCGTCTATGGCCGGGTCGGCGAGAGCGCCAAGGAGTTCGAGCTGGTCATCCCGGACTACCGGCTGCACCGCGCCATGCTCGCCAATGCGCGCTACATCGTCTTCGTCTCGCTGCTGATCTCGCTGTTCACCGCGGCACTCGTCTATGCCGCCATCGACCGCATCATGATCAGGCCCATCCGCACCATGACACGTTCGATGCTGACCTTCTCCGATGCCCCGGACAATCCCGCCGGTGTCATCGTTCCCGAAGCCCGCTCCGACGAGATCGGGCTGGCCGAGCGCGAACTGGCGGCGATGCAGACGCATCTGCAGCGGATGCTGCACGAACGGAAGCATCTCGCCGACCTTGGTCTTGCCGTATCGAAGATCAACCACGACATGCGCAACATCCTGGCCTCGGCACAGCTGATGTCCGACCGCTTGCGCATGGTCAAGGATCCTGCCGTGCAGGCTTTTGCGCCGAAGCTGCTCAGGACGCTCGACCGAGCGGTTGCCTATTCCGAGAACGTTCTGTCATACGGCCGCGCCCAGGAGCCGGCGCCGGCGCGCCGCCGCCTGCGGCTGAGCCAGCTGGTCGATGACGTGCACGGCCTGCTCGGCCTAGAGGCCGAGCAGGGCATCGAGTTCTTCAACGCGGTCGACACCGAATTCGAGATCGAGGCCGATCCCGACCAGTTGTTCAGGGTGTTGACCAACCTGTGCCGCAACGCCGTGCAGGCCATGGCCGGTGCTGCCGACAGCGCCATCGTCAATCGCCTGACCGTTTATGCCGAACGCGAGGGCAGCGTCAGCCGCATCCTGGTTGCCGATACGGGTCCCGGCCTGCCGCAAAAGGCGCGCGAGAACCTGTTTGCCGCCTTCCGCGGTTCGGCCCGCAGCGGCGGCACCGGGCTTGGCCTCGCCATCGCCTACGAGCTGGTGCGCGCCCATGGCGGCCAACTGGAGCTTGTCGAGAGCGCCGGCGGCCGCACCGTGTTCGCTGTCACCATCCCCGATCAGCCGGTTCGCCTCGATGAGGCGCGCCAGGGCATGCGCCGTCCGGCCTGATCAAAAAACTTTGCCGGCGGCGGCTTGCATTTCCCGATTCGAGCCGTTAGGTAGCGCCGGTCGCTGCAGTCGATTGACCGCAGCGTGTTGGCCGTTCACTCGGCCTGATGCGCGCCCGTAGCTCAGCTGGATAGAGCACCAGACTACGAATCTGGGGGTCAGGAGTTCGAATCTCTTCGGGCGCGCCAATAATTTCAAGGGCTTACGTGAATTGCACCGTTTCAAAAATCCAATTTGAAACGGTTTTTGAAACGGTTTTGGACAATCGGATACTCAGGCGCAGACCTTCGGGATTTCGGCGCGCCAACGAGTGCCCCGTAGCCGCAGTGTACGGAATTTCCGTACTCGCTCAGCAAAAGCGAGGGCGTTGGCCAGTGTGAAATTCGTGCGGAGGAGCGCCAGCGTCGGATCTCACCCATATGTCCAACTTTGCCAAGGTTGGGGTCGGGCGTTCGAATCGCCTCACCCGCTCCAGTTTTCCTTAGGAAAATCAAGCACTTAGAGAACGCCCTTCGGGGCGTTTTCTGCTTCCCCGGACCTCCTGGCGACTTCGGGGAAGCAGGGGGGAAGCACGGGGAAGCAAATTCCGGCGTGCTGCAGCGCAAAATCAGCGGCATTTCGCCAGCACGTGTTCTTGTTCTCATGTCGATTCCGGCCAACGATTTCACTCCCCGCGACCCCGACCGCTCGCACACTGTCGGCTATTTCTTATGCCACTGCAGCCTCATAGTTGAACGAAAAAACCTCCGCGAACTTTGGCGCCTCAGGCTTCGACAGCGGTTCATGTATGCCGTAGAGGCCGGAGTCCCCGGTTATCGGTTCGCCTTTCTGAAGTGGAAAGTTCCGTAGTGCGGGAAACGGCTCCTTTTGAAGCCAATCAAACAGCCTGCACAGCCCTTTGCTCATAGCAACAAGCCGCGCTACGCGTTCGTCGTTCGCGAAAAAGTTCAACTGGTTACAGTCTGCATAGAGGATCAACACCACTTGATCCTGGGGGCCTAGGAAGGGAATGGCCAAATATGATAGCGGGATCTTGCTGAGATCGCCGTCTTCGGTTTTGCGGAGATCTGCATGGAGTGCTTCTACACTGTCGTAGCGGTGCGTGCGCCAAATCTGTCCGGAACCATAAGCGGCCCCCATGATCCTGTCATTCACCGGAAAGAACCTGCCAACGGTGCCTCGGGCGTTGACCCCGGATTCCTGAAGATATGCGCAAACCTGCTGGAGATACCCGTCTCCCTCACGGCTTACCGCGCGATGCATCGTGATTCGAAGACCGGAAACATTGCCGTCTTCTCTAAGATAGCCGTCAACAGCCGCTAGGAAAGGCAGGACCGCCAACTGCGAAGCCGGTGGCACCGGTTCGGGATGTTTATACAGATTTTCTGCCATAATGAGATCCTTTCTAGTCGATCCTAGAACCCGGGTTGGGAAACACGCCTGGTCGCCAGAGGCGCCTGGCCACCTGTTTCCGGCTATCCTTCATTTCCGCCAGGCGTGTCTCCAAATCAGTATAGTCGGCAATCATATCACGGAGATGTCGCAGAGTATCCGCTCCATAGCGACAGAGCACACGGTCGCGCGCAACGCCGTTCTTTCGGGCAAACTCGCGTGGCTGTTCGAAACTCAGCGAAAACGCTCCACATCTATACAAAAGAAACGCCATCACCCGATTCAGAACCGAACTTCGCCTGCCAAAAATCTCTGAAAACCTCGTAATCTGTCCGTCTTTGCCTGCGATATGCAGGTCAACGGACGTGTCTTTCCTGACCCTGTTGGATATCTCCCGCTTGGCCTTCACGAGCAGGTTCTGATCGTATCGGCTCAGGAGCTCATATATGTTCGCGTCGTCGCCAATCGCAGATAGGTCATCCCTGAAAACCTCCTCCACCGTTTCCAGATCTTTCCCAAAGAGCTCATACAGGATGGTATCTTGGCGATAGCGTTCCACCCTCAGCCTGCAAAGATCGACCAGGGCGCCATCGCCGAATCCTGAAACTAGGTAGCGGTGATGCGTCCTATCGAGCGGCGGCTGCGCTAACTGATCATTCCGCCAATAGGAGGTCACAGGAAACCCGTCGGCGCCACTTTCCAGACCAAAGCCACTGGCGAGAACAATACAATCAAATGTTGTGGTGCCACCCTCAGGCTGGTCCACGTCAAAAAAGGAGCCGCTTCTTTTCGACCGCGTGCCGACATAGTCGACAGTCTTTCCGCCGACGTTCATCTTGAAATTGCGGAGTCCTAGGTACACAGAGACGCGTTCACCGTCCGCCGCGAACCTGTCGCAAAACTGTCCAAACTCGCGCAAGACAGTCCGGGCAACGTCTGATGCCCTTCCCTCAGACCAGTCTAGCACTGGTAATGACGCGCCCGGCGCCCGGCTCCCGAAATCTGGCCAGTCGTAAATTCTAGGGTGCAGCCAACGTCCGTCGGCGCCTTGCTGAATTGGGCAGAGATCCCACAGCCGCTCAAAGATGGTGACTTTTGTAGTCGGCTCAAATAAGGAAAGCAGACAGGCAGACATCGTAAGACCGCCGATGCCACCACCGACTATAGCAACATTCTTGATCGGGTACCTTTTGCGGCGCTCCCACAACGCCCATGCGAGATTGTGAGCGCGAACCTGTTGATTGTAGACGGTGACGCCCCTCTCAAGACTTCCCAGAAGATAACATCCATCAGCTAGCCGGTAGGCGGCTTCGATTTCAGATGCTCGCGTTTCAATATCAGTGGTCACTTATGCCTCAGTTCCAGAGGGTGATTGGAAAGACGTTACAATCAATTCACAGCGGCATCTATCGGCTTGGATCGCGCCAATACATCCTCCTGTCATTCAGGAATGTCCTTGGCCCGTAACTGGAGGGAGTCGATGACCTCACAGAAGGCCACGGCAGCGATATACAGCTCAGCGCCCCAATCGATTAGAAGACATCGTCGGAGGAAGACTCGCTACAGGCTTCGTCGTGAAATGCGATCACGCAAATCGGGAGTATTCGGCGCGGAAAGATAGCGACGGCCATCAGACGTAAGGCTTCGACCGCCGGGACCGACCTTAACTAGGTCGAGCCGCGCCAGGTACTCCGTAACGATGACGAAGTCCGCCCGATTGGATATTCCCAGCGCACGCCGAATCTCTTCCTCTGCTGCAGCGCCGCGCGTGCGAAGCAGTTTCAAATAGCCGAGATGATCCGGCCCAAGCCCGTTTCGGTCGACTCCCAGAGTGTCTTCAAACCAACTGGCAACGGCTTCCGCGGTCATTCGTTGTGAAACGTCGGCCTTGCTCGGAGTGTCTCGCAGCTCGCGCTCAGCCGAACCATAAAAGCTGGCGATCAGCGGTTCCAGAATATTAACACTCGGTCGAGGGCTGCATTGCATGCGGGCCGCGATTTCGATGCAGGTTTCCCGTGACAACCCCGGCCGACCGAGTTTACCGGTGGAATGCAGCCAGACAATGCCTGCCATCTCCTCAAGCGTGTACGATCTCAAGATTGTCTTGTCAGGCCGGCTTTGGAAAGCTTCCGATAACTTGCCCGGATCAGTCGTTGCCAACAGGAAGACCACATCCGTGAAATCGTAGAGCACGTTGCCAACGGTGGTGTTGCGCCGTTCGTCCAAGGCGCTGAGCAATACCGTAGCGACCGCATTCGAAACGGCGTGCACTTCATCAATGAAGATCAGGCAAGGCTCGACGCGAACCGTGCCGGTGGCGTCCGCCGGAACCTTCTCCATCTCGACCAAGCGTTCGACGATCATTTCGGGACGTCGGAGGTCAGCCCCGTTGAACAGGATCGGTCTCAGCTGAAGCAGTTGTTCGGCGATCCGTCGCGCCAGCGTCGTTTTCCCGACGCCTGCCGGACCAACGAAGAGCTTGTCGAGGAAACGCTCGCCCCAACCTCTTGCCTTGCGCGCCTGATTGTCGAGTTCCCGCGCAATCTCATCCTGGCCGATCATACCCAACGCATTCACCGCCGGCGGCCAACTGGATGGCGAGAGTTCGGCCGGTTCCGTGACAGTAACTTCAAACGTCTCTTCCACCTCGCGTTCTTTCACTCGATAGGAACCCGCGGGAGCTTCGTCCTGCGACGACGCGAATGCTACTTCCTCGCGGCGTTCTAGAACCTGCCGATTTTCGCCCGAGGACGCCGATGGCGACGGGGGAGTAGTAGGAAGAGACGGATTGATTCCACTCGATCCGCCTCCGTCACCTCCCATATCGGGTGCTTGGCCACCGGGAGGCACCTTTGATACAAAGTCTTTGCCGAACAACTCCTCAGCGAGCGGTTCGGTGATAGAACGCACTGTGACGGGGATCGAACGATCTCCAAGCATATAGGACCGTGGAGTTTCGGTGGAACGCAGCTTTACTATGACCACCTCTCCGTCGACTTTCACGGTGGGAGGTTGATCGCTTCCAGCGAAGAGCTCTTTTAGCCACGGGCCCCAGACCTTGCGTTGGGAAGCATCGTCGGCATCATCTCCCCACCGATTCGAAGCGGCGCGAACGAGAACCTCTTTTAACATTTCCGATCGCGGTGCCGCGAATGGACCGGCGCCGCTTACCGCATTAAGCAAAACCGTCGCTGTCCTTTCGATTTGTTCGGACGCCCGGGCAACGAGCGCCTGCTCATCCTGCAAGGTGGCTTCCCGGGTCGTCTTGACCTCTATGCACGTCAATCTGAAGGAGCCATCCGATCCACGACGTACGGCGATCAGGTCGCACCGTTCGCCCCCAGCTGCCGGTCCAAGCTTGAGCCACAGCCGCGCAATTTTTCCGTCCACCGAGGCCACCAGTGCGTCCTGAAATTGTCGGCGAATATCCCGAGCGGCGAGAAGCATGCCAACGAAGCCAAGGACTTTAGCATCGTCGGGCTGCCCAGACTGCTTCTTTATCATGTCCAGCAGTCCGGCACCGACCAGGTTCACTCCCTGTCGTAGAACGTGCCCGATGCCGACATCGGTGATGGTAAGATTGCAACTCGCGAAGGCCGCATACATCAGGGTCGAGAGCCGACCATAGTTCGCTGCACTCAGTAATACCTGGCGCTGGCCTTCCTTGCGTTGGAGGAGGCGAATTGCCCTCATCCCACTTTCAGGTGGCAGCGCCCTGTCGGCCAAGAGCACCCACTGTGCCGGCGGAAGATCCCCGAAGACAAGACCATCGATGGTCGACCGAAGGCGGTCGGCATCCGCCGAAGCTATCATGGTACTGTCGCGCTGTTCTTGTTCGAACTCATGGATCATAAGCACGAAGTCCGAAAATGGCGGTTCGCCGGGATGAGCGCTCAAAGTGATATCGCCGAGCATTCGGTCAACGATAATCTCGTGGCGAACGCAGAAGGGACTCATGGGCAGTAGCCGTTCTACCCTTCGGCGCCTCACTGAAATCGACGATTCATCGAAGATGGCGACAACATGTTGCGGTCGATCGAGCAAAGCACCACGTACCAGTCGGTCAAGGTTTTCGTAAGGTTGACGCGCAACCCTAAGTTCCAACCGACCGGCGGCCACTTTCTCATACACCAAATCCTGCGCTTTCCCCTCCAGTGTCGATGCTGCAATCAGCCGGTCATTGTGCTGCAGGGTTGCCGTTATCGACACGTCAAGTTTCGGGATGCGCTGAACGCTGTCACGCGACTCGTTGAGGAATTTGGTCAGGCGTTCGAGCAGCTTTCCCGGCTCCGGTGGGTTGACGAGCGTCAGCCGAAGCGGTCGCGGATGGTTTGGGTACAGCAGGACGTAGTGATTGAGTGCAAGTACCAATGTCTCGATACCGTCCGCACTGCTGACCGCGTTATGCAGATTTTCAAATGTTGCGAGTCCGGAAATTGTATTTGCAACGGGTAGGAGTTGATTGAGCCCGCGTGCATCCGGTGTGGCGCCGGTGCGAATGACGCCGAGGAAATGCTCTGGTCGCCGCAATTCCTCAAGGACCACCTTGCGATCGCTCTCCGAGAGAGAACCGGCAAGCGATAAATCGCGCAAGATCTCCCCAAGGCGCAGATAGCGCCACAGATGCAGCGGATGGAGTGGCAGCATTACCGCTTTTGCACTCACTCCACCTTCGCCTCTCAAAATGCGCACCTGGACGAGATCGAGCGATAGGATCGCATCGAGGGTCGCCTGCGCCCATTCTCGGGATTGATCCCACACGGGTCGATAATTCTGCTGCACGGCCTTATAGAGCTCGCCGGCAACCGCGAGGTATTGCTTACAACGCTCCTTGGAGTCCGGATGAGTATCTAGCCATTCGCGTGGATGGATAAGCAGTTGCCTAACGTCGTCCGCAAGTGATGCTCGTTTCGCCACGAAATCACGCCACATTTCGGCCATCGGACGCGACACTGCCTCTGCTACAGCCTCGACGTTATCCCAAGCAACCAGAAGTGCCTCGATAGAATACGCTATGCCGTTGTGGCGCCAGATGGCCTCCGGATTCACCAAGACGGGGTTGAATTCGGCAAAACGTGACAAGGCCTGCTGCAGGTCGGGCACATCCGTCTCGATCAAACCTCCAAAAAGCTCCGCACCGCAGAAACCGGTGACCCACTCAATGATCTTCGGGTCAACCGTTTCATCCAGATTGACGGCCCCTTTGGTCGTTTCTTCCGTCGACGCGAGATGATCCCCGTTTTGATCATATTCCGCCCAGGCCTCTTCTAGAGCCTTACCGATCGCGGCAAGATCCTCCTCCCGCCCTTCGAGCAACGCGTCGACTGCCATCTCGCGAAAATCGGGATCCTCCCGCACGCCGTCATCTGCGACATCATCTGTCGTGTTATTGCCTGACGTGTCGTCGGAAGGCTCAACGTCAACGGAGGTCGTGTCAGGTGGCAGTGTCACCAGACGCTGTGCATCGTCTAATGTCAGGCAATCCGGGGGATTGCTCAGCCGATGCGCCTCGAGTCGATCCAGTGCCTCATTGATCGCATAACGCGTTTCTTGGTTCCGGTAGCGGGTTGCACGCTGGCGTCGTTGCCTAATTTCACTCGGCGTGAGGATGGTAATTCGCTCGCCCAGAGCAAGATTCTTTTCCAGCCGCTTCGCAATGTCGTCCGCCTCGAATAGTTGAGGGTCGCTCAGTAGGCCCAAGGCCGGAAGTGCATCGCGTGGCGCCTCGATCGAACCGGCTTTTGCGGAACTCCAGCTTGCGAGGTAGTTCGAAACGCCTTCTAGAGATCGAAGTGGTGCGAGTGCTGGGTGTGATTGGAGTGTCCCCAGAAGAGCACGATGCTGTGGCGTGGCAGTGAACTGTTGCCGGGTTGCGGCCCAAGCCAGGAGATAACCTGCCAACTCGCTCGACGAGGCGCGCGAGAAGAATTTTAAGCCATGGACGCTGGGGTTATAGCCGCGGGCAAGCGCAATGATTCTCGGATGCTTGTCACGCTCGTTGCGCCAATGGGTGGCAACATGAAGGTCGGTAGTGATGCCGCCTAGACCAATAAGGCCATGCTTAGAAGCGCTGGCGAGAATCTCTCCTTCGTCCACGTCGAAACCAACTAAGGCCAAAGAGAATTCGCTTGCTGACAGTCCGCCTGCTGCAAGCGCACCGATGAGCACGTCGGCGTCAGCATGCGGCAAACCTTCCCGGGCAAAATCGTTATCGTTGTCCAGGCGATCCAGAATCCAGGCGGCAAGTGCTTCGCCCACGAAAGATGCAGCGGATTTTGCCATCTCAGATTAGTTCTTCCGCATTTATTGCGACGAGCGTCAGCCCGTCGGAAGGTTCGATTGCCAGACCTAGTCGGATCATCAGCGCCTCGAATGCCGCTGCATTTGGTCTAAGATCGTCATCCCGATCCAAGGGCCCGAAGCGATTGTTTCGGAGCAATTCTCCGTCATGGACACCGGCTCCGACGACAAGCGACCATGTGGCGTGCAACTGGACTGCAAAGTCCGGCATGGTTAAAACCTGTCCCTCATCGAGGAGACTAAGTGCGAGCATGCGCAATGTGTCAGCTTGGAGTTCGACATGCTTGTGCTTTGCTATCGCCGATCGCGGTTGGACAATGCCAATCCGGACGCCGAGGTCACGAAAATGCTCGTCGAGCACCTGACGTGCGTCCGCTGAAGAGGCGAACACATTCCAGTCCGCCTCGCTCAGACCGTCGGCTGAACGATCCGCAAACGTTCGATCGTAGCTCGACGAAAACAGGTCAAGAAGCCTGGCGTAAGTAGAACGACTTTGAGCTCGGATACGGAGATTGCCACCTTGCAACGCATCAATGAGCAGAATGGGGTTCTCACTCGCTTGGCGTAAAAGGTAGGTGAATAACCAGCAGCACAGGCCCAGGACCAGATAGCGGAGCGCGTAATTCGATCGCTGCCTGCGGAGATTTCTGACCAGTCTGCAGACCGCGGCGGTCACATCGCTCATGCGCGCAGCGACGGCACTCGCTCTGATCGCATCAATCGGGCCGAAAAGCTCGTCGTGTTCGTCGACCCATGTCTCATCGTCCTCGTCCAGCAGAGGCGCCCCAAGGGTAGCCAGCGGTGGCGGCGGTAACTCCAATAGCTCTCGAATTTCCCGAAGGGTCTCGACCCCTTCGGGGCTGGCCTCGAGAATGGTCAATACGAAGCTACCGGAGTGGCCGTGATTCTTCGATTTATTGGAGATATAGCGGGGAGATGGCGCGCTATAGTCAGCCCCGAAGGTCGAATAGGGCTCGAACGCCGCGGCGAGGGCAGCGCCATCGTTGTTGTAGGCGGCACCAAGATGAGCACGAAGCGTGCGAAAGGTATCGAGGTCGACTGTGGCGTCGAGCCGACCTTGTTCGATGAGTAGAGGATGTAGACGCTCCGAAGGATACTCATCGCGCACGCGCTGAGTGTCTCGGGGCGCGACTTTCAGAACAGACGCCTTATTCAAGTATTCGAGCCGATAGTAGCGGCCCGTAAGAGCAAGCAAGAAGCTAGTCGCGAAGTGGACAGGCTTCATTCTCAACGGCTGATAGCCAAGTATCGCGCCGTGGACGCGCCGTTCAGCTGCCGTGTCAGCACGACGCTCTGCCTGAGATCTAGTGGGCTTAGGCATAGATCCGCACGCTTTCGAAACGACGACCATCTGCGCTCAGATTCACCTGGATAAGATCCAGATTCTCTAGGTGGACGGACCAGATCGTACGCCTCTCACCGCTCAGCTCAGCTCCCAGTTTTTCCAGAAACGCGTCCAGGCGGTGGATGTCACGTTCGGGAACCAACTTGCGTGGCAAGCCGCGTTCGAGCCGGCGTAATGTCTGCCAAAGAGGGAAGTCAATTCTGAGGCGTGGCTTGCCTGGTAACGCCGACGCGGTGAGGACGACATGATCAGGATGATAGTCAAAAGCTCCCTCGATCCGTGCCGGTAGCCGAGGAACCTCCAAAGCAAATTGGTCAGCTGCGATGCGGTCGCCTGCAACGAACGAACGCGAAGGTTGTTCGTGAAATCGATGGCCATTCCAGAGGTAAAGATGTTGGTCGCGTGAATCGAACCGGACCGGGCAGTACGCCGCGTTTATCGCCTCAACGAGCTTGCTAACGAGCCCCGGTCCCGAGCCGCGCTGCCCTTGGAGTAGAGCCTGAAATTCATTTGCGTCGGGATCCGCCAAAGCAAACACCTCGTCGCCCCGTTCATGCTCGAAATAGAAACGGCGTTTTAGAGCGGCAAAGTCCGCCCACGCAAGCGTCGGGTGTGGTGACGGCAAAGGCTGCCTGAGAGCCCATCCACGACGAACTGACTCTGACCGTTGTTCGAGCGCTCCATCCCACAAAGGATGGCTGCTGCCAGCAGGATCAATCGCCCGCAAGGCAATTGTGGCGTCGAAACGGTCATCATGTGTAAACAATGCCTCCGAGTACCAATCCGGTCTTTCGAAGTCACCGCGACCGAGCCGCCCAAAGACCATGCGCGCAATGAGAATCCAAAGCTCACGTACCGTAGCACGATAGCCAAGCGCGATCAGTCTATCAGCGAGCGCGCGCAGGCGCTCACGCACACGGGGCAATGACAGCAATTCAACATTGCGGCGGGCAATCGGCTCGCTAGATCCCATGACCGCCTGCTTTAGCGCTGCATCGCTCAGAAGCCTGTCGATCATAGCGTCGATAAGATTTGCGCTTAACGGGTTTCGCAGACTGAGGTCCAGGACAATGAGACCATCAGCGTTCTCGTCTTCCGTTGAGCGACCGTAGGCGAGCCGATGGTGGCACTGTCGCGAGACTTCCGCCAAATGTTTGCTTTCTTTGTCTGCGATACGGAGCTGGTAAAGCGGATATTCGTTCGCGGCCATGCAAAAGGGGCGCTGCGCTTCGATTGCTTGCCGCCATTTGTCTAGAATAGGCTGGACGCTGCCAGCGCGCATGAGCGCAGTGGCATCTTCGACCACAATGGCACCGGCAACTTCCAGTTCCGGCTTCATCTGTCTCAGAAGGTGTGTCTTGCCATCCCCGGCGTTGCCGGTAAGTACTATGCTGTGCCCAGCCCTTACCTTCGACGCCAAGAAGGTCTCGACGCCGCTCGTTATGTGCAACCTGTCAAAGTCCTGATTACTCAGTGCCTCGGCGGTCGCCTTTGGGCCCGCCGCCGCAAGTGTACGCCAGAGCGAGATGTCGTCAGCTGAAGCTGCGGCATGTCGCGCTCCGCCCCCAGTAGCGCCCATTCCTAGTCCTCCTCAGTACTTAGCGTTCCCAAATTACCCAAGGGTGTGAATTCGTCTAGCCGCAATGCCGCCATTGATTTGGCATGATCCAATCTCGACGCGAGCCAACGGACGCGCCAGAACTCCGCAATCCGCTCGGTCGCGTCTTCGAATTGGTCCGGAGCGGAAAGAAACGACGGCAAATCTGAGGTGCGCTCGACCAGCCAGTCTCGCGCTTTCGGAAAAAGTGGAGCAGCATAGATAAGGCGATGCTGACGATGCTGAATCAACTTATCGGGGTCGAATCCAAGTTTCCGCAATCCCATTTTGAGCTTACGCAATTTGGGACTGGTTCCCTCGCCGAACACGCTGTTGACTTCCCTGAAGTCATTCTCGGCGGAGAGGAAGGCATCGACCGCTCGACTGGTGCCAGGAGAAAATTGCACCGTACCAAACCCGGACGTTTGGCCTATGGCGTGGAATGCAATCTCTTTTTGATCCTCGGCGATTGTACCTGCCGGAAGGCGCAGCCGGTTATACTGACTGGAGCCATGCACGTAGAGGCTCGTTGTTCCCAGATATACGAGCGCGTTGTCTCGGGTTACCGGTTGGTTTCGCATCTGCGAGGAGATGATCGAAGGATTGCCGTACCGACGTCGGTAATCTGCTGCGATACGGGGGCTGAGCATGAGGAGCGCAACCAACTTGCCGCCAAGCACACGATTGTAGGGAGCTATTGCGCCGCAGGTAGTTATCTCCAGCAGGTTTGCGCCAGCACGTCGCCCTTTGAGAGCTTCGAGAATGATATTGATTGCGCTTCGAACCTGATCTTTGCCGAGCGCTTCTTCAATTGCACCGGGATCAACGAGCGCGGTGCGATGACGGGCAATCGCGATGCGGGCCGATAACAGGCGAGACAGGGCATTGGCGCGCTTCTTAGCCACGAGTTGCTTGCGGGCATTATGCATGCGCGCATCGACTGATGCCTTCGGCTCGAGCTCGAGTACAGCGTCGTCCACAGGGGGTGCATCAGCCTCGAACCAGCCCTCGATTTCAAACTGACCGGGCTCGGAAGCGGCGACTTCACGCAGTAGCGCCTCCCGTTTCCTGGCAAAGTCCTGGCCCTTTTTCGCTAGCCGTTTCACCAAGCCTTCGTCAGGCGAAGCGACCTGCTCAGGCGTAACGAGATTGGTCCAATCAACTTCCGCCAGAGACCTTTCGATTTGAGTTTCGAGCCATGCGACCTCAGCTTCAAGGGCATCAGAACCATGGACTGAGGCTGCTCGGAGTCGGTCGATCAAAGACGTAAGATGCCAGCCAATGAACGACTCTCGCTTCTCTCCCATTTCCAAGGGAGTGTTGTTGAGCGAAGCAATCCCGATCACGGGATGAGCCTCATGACCAGCATCACGAATCAAGTAAAGAAGTTGGCGGCCAGGCGTTGGAACTTGTGGAATAGACCAACTGTAACGAAAGTATCGCCAAATCTCTCGCAGGCGGCGCCCCGTCGTCGAATCTACCCTATCGTCCGCCTCTTGAAGATAGGGACGTACTGCTGAACGCAGTGCCGCCAAGCGATCAGAGTCTGCCATTGAGAGGGCTGGAGCAAGGCGCTTTGCAAGCTCATCACCGCGGGCCATCAGCAGCTTGACGCTACGTCGACCAAGCCGATCCTCCCCCTCCATCTTGGTGATAAACTCCACGACGGCTGGGTTCCGACGCTGCTCGTCCACAACTGGCCGAAGCTCGCTTCGCAGCGTCTCCTTGCTGGCGACGATCTCCTCGGTCGGTCGCCCGCCGGTCAATTCCTTAGGATTCTCAAGAGCAAAACCATATCCTTGCTCGCTAATCCGCCACCGCAGGCGAGCGAGATCGGTCAGAATGCGTACACAGGCTTCGTAGGCTAGCACCTTCTTGCCGAGATGATGGGCGGAGCGGCACCAACTGACTTCGCGGGCCAGCACATCCGCCATTTCAAGTTTGCCGCCGGCGCGCTGTAAATCTAACAAATCGGTCGCAAAAGCATGAAATCGCTCGGCGGCTTCGCCGTCGAGCGGAGGAAACAATGGCACGATCATTGCTAAGCGCTGTCGCTCAAGGACGGAATGGACAAGAACGCGCCCCGTGTTCGTTGGTACTTCGTGTTTCCGTTTATGCTCATATTCCAACTATAGCGGACTTATTGCGGCTCGGCCACCCCGCGCTTGCCCTCGCATCGGATTTTCTCTCTAAAACTTGTAGCGCAAGCGGTATCGCTAGCGGGCTATGGGGTCGTTTTCTGTGCGGAACCGCTTTGGGCGGTCGCGGTGTTGCCTCGGTCTCGCACTCATATGGAGGTCATTCTGGGATGCTGTCGTGCCGCTGCCCCACTGATCCTGTTATATACGCACGGATCAAATGCCACGCGTCTTCATACCGAGTGTGATCGGGGATCCGCGAGAGCGAAACCTTTCCCCACTTATCAATCGGATTCTGCGCTTTTCGAACCAGTCCAACGGGGAAACAATAAAAGCGCGGGCCACTGCGACCGTCATGAACAGCCAGATTTGCCTTTGCGCGAAACCGATAACCTCGGTTGAGTGCCGCCAATACAACGAAATCGCAGTTGAAGTTTTTGATCGGAAAAGACCGGTCATAATCAGTAGCCCATCGACTCTTAACCTGAATCCGCGCGGAGCGCTCGCCAGAGGAATTTACAGCCACGAGGTCATAGCCCGCGAAGTTCGTGTACGCTTTGAAACACTGAATACCTTCAATGAGCAACATTCCAAGTACGAGAAACTCGGCACCTTCCGCCTCCAGCTTTGTGTTTTGGCGCTTGGCTGGAGCATCACCTTCCGTCCGATGGTTTGTCTCGGTGTTCATATCTGCTCCTATCGCCATTAAATGCAGCCATTACATCATCGCCAGGCGGGAACAGTCGAGTTCAGCTCCCAATATAAATGTAAGCTCGAATGGCTGTCTGCAACGCCACCCCAGTCTGCCTAACTACCCAGTGGACCGACCGACCGTAGTCGGCGCCTGGCTACAACGGGAATTCTTCTTGATCCTCCAGAGCGAACAGTGAACAAATAGCGAACACGATGAACCTCCCTTGGAAGGTCAAGGACAAGATTGCGGTCCAAGTCCGTCATAGAATCGCTACGCGCGCAGATCGAGAAGATCGAAGGCCGATCTCTGCCTGCGAAGAGCTCGAACAATCCAGTCGTCAGTCGGCATGCCCTCAATGTACGCGATGCCCGAGTATCCTCGAGTGGCGACTGCATTGCGTGCACGATAGACGACAGCTTTGTTGGCGACCGGATAGTATTCCTTGCCGCCGTTCCCTAGCGTCAAGCGGCGATCACTT
This sequence comes from Aminobacter sp. SR38, assembly GCF_014843375.1. Classification (NCBI taxonomy): domain Bacteria; kingdom Pseudomonadati; phylum Pseudomonadota; class Alphaproteobacteria; order Hyphomicrobiales; family Phyllobacteriaceae; genus Aminobacter; species Aminobacter sp. SR38. Next base: position 2,106,008 of record NZ_CP062112.1, on the reverse strand, counting down.
GCGATGTAAGCAGGGCTCATCAGCGTCGACGTCATGCGATCTCAGTCTCAACTCGGAACGCGCGTTTGGCCGGAGCTACCCATCCTCCGGGGTTGTCCGCAGAATCAGAAGCGCACCGACCCATACTGCTAAGATCGACGTCTCGTAGGCTAGCAAGCGCCGCAAAGGCGCTGTGGGTCGCCCGCCCTGTTCAACCGCAGCGTACCTGCCGGCGACGACCGGATCAACGATTGCGCCGGCACTGCCGGATCGAGCCAACCGGTCCAAGCCATCACGCTCACATTCGGATCGACCGCCTGAAGTCGCGTGGTCAAGACCTCGAAATAGGGGAGAGATGGTCTCGGCCATCTCTCCCCCGCGACCGCCGCCTGCGCGATGGCAGGGCCGCCCGCTCGCAAAGCGGTTCGTAGGCGTCACCGTTCCAATCCTTCCGATCCGCCTCGCTCGCGGCGCAGCCCGGCCATGCTCGCCGGCAGCCGCCCCCCTCTCTGCCGAGCGCTCACGCGCCCCCGGGAGGCATGTCGGGGACATGCCTCCGGCATTTACGAGAGAAAGGATTGGAACAATGGCAAGGACATCGAAGAGGAATGCAAAGGCCGTCACGGTTGCGACGGCGGAAGCGGTTGCGGATGCGGAAATACGCAACCGCGTCGAAGCGGTGGACATCGTGGCGGTGCTGCCAGTACCGGAGCCGGATGCGGAAACCGTCGCGGATGCGGCAGACGTTGCGGCGGAAGCCGTGAGCGCCCCGGAAGCGGGAACTGCAGCGGAGCCGGACGCGGCAGAGCTTCCCCCGCACGGCACAGAGCTTTTCATTCCGCTGAACAAGCTCAAGAAGTCCCCGCGCAATGCGCGGAAGACCGCGCACACCGAGGTCGAAATCGAAGCCTATGCGGCCAGCATCGCCGCCAAGGGCATGTTCCAGAACCTTGTGGTGGAACCGGAGCTTGACGGCGACGGGAAGCCGACCGGCTTCTATCTCGTCAGCATCGGGGAAGGCCGCAGGCTGGCGCAGTTGCTGCGCGTGAGGCGCAAGGAGATCAAGCGAACGGAGCCGATCCGCTGCGTCGTGGACACGGCGAACGACCCGTTCGAGATCAGCCTTGACGAGAACGTGACGCGCGCCGCCATGCACCCCGCCGACCAGTTCGAGGCGTTCCGCGAGCTTGCGGAGAATCGCGGCTTGAGCGCGGCGGACATCGCGGCCCGTTTCGGCGTTAGCGCGCATGTGGTGAAGCAGCGCCTCAAGCTCGGCGCTGTCAGCCCCAAGCTGATGCAGGTCTATCGCGAGGGCCGCTTGACCCTCGACCAGGCGTTCGCCATCACGGACGACCATGCGCGGCAGGAGCAGGTCTATGCGAACCTGCACTATAACAGGGATGCCAGCATCATCCGGCGCGACCTGACTGCGAACAATGTTCCGGCGACGGATCGGCGCGCGGTGTTCATCGGCGCGGAGGCCTACCAGAAGGCAGGCGGCACGATCATCCGCGACCTGTTCACGGAGGATCGCGGTGGCTACTTCGAGGACGCCGCGCTGCTGGACGAGCTTGTCCGCAAGGAACTGGAGAAGATCGCGCAACGCTTGCGGAAGGCGGAAGGCTGGAAGTGGTGCGAGGCACATATCGACTTCCCTCACGCCCACGGCTTCCGGCGCGTCTATGCGCATCCGGTCGAGCTTTCCGACGAGGAAGAAGCTTCCTACGACGCCGCGCAGGACAAGCTTGTCGCCCTGTCGGAGAAGTGGGACGGCGCGGACGAGTTGCCGCCGAAGGTGGCAAAGCGGCTGGACAGGCTCGAGGAAGAAATCGCCCGCATCGATGCGGCCCGCCATGCCTATGATCCCGACGACATCGGGCGCGGCGGTCTGTTCGTGGTGCTGAACCATGACGGGCAGGCCCGCATCGAACGCGGCTTCATCCGCCCCGAGGACGTGGCCCCGGAGCCGGAACAGGAGGAAATCGCGGACGGCGAAACCGTCATCGACGGCGTTCGCGTGAACGGGGATGGCGAAATCATCGAAGATGGGTCCAGTCCGGACCCTGATAGCGAGGACGCGGAGCCGGAAGGCGATGCGGCGCAGCCGATTTCGGACCTTCTCACCCGCGACCTGACCGCGCACCGGACGCTTGGCCTGCGCCTCGCGCTTGGCGAGCAGCCGGACATGGCCTTGATCGCCGTCACCCATGCGCTCGCCGCGCAGACGTTCTATCTCGGCATGAGCGCCCACGCCCTCGAAATCCGCCCCGTCAGCGCGGACCTCGACGGACATGCAATCGGCATCGAGGACACCGAGGCGGCAAAGCGGCTTTCGGATCGTCATGCCGGATGGGCGCAGGACATGCCGCAGGACGTGGCGGACCTGTGGGACTTCATCGCCGGTCTGGATCAGGCGAGCGTCATGGCGCTGTTCGCGCATTGCGCCTCGCTCACGGTCAACGCCCTCAAGCTGCCGTGGGAGCATAAGCACCGCGCCTATGCCACCGCCGACAGGCTGGCGACGGCGCTTGCGCTGGACATGAGCCAGCATTGGACGCCGACCGTCAGCGCCTATCTTGGCCGCGTCACCAAGGCCCATATCCTCGCCGCCGTGCGCGAAGGCGCTGGCGACGAAGCGGCGGACCGTCTTGCGGGCAAGAAGAAGCAGGAAATGGCGGAAGCCGCCGAGCAGCTTCTTGCCGGGACCGGCTGGCTGCCGCCGCTGCTGCGCACCGCGCCGCCCGTAGAGGCAGACGGCGCGGAGGCGGACGCCGACGCGGTTGCGGAAGTGCCGGAAGCGCCGAACATGGCCGAACTGCAAGCGGAGGATTTCGTCGACCCGGAGGCGATACCGCCCGAGACGCCGGACCCCGACGACCCGGATGCGTCGGACCCCGACGAGACGGCCCCGGACACGCCGGACCCCGACGCGCAGGAAATCGCGGACCCGGAGGAAGCCCCGGTCAGTCCGGACCCCGACGCCGAGAACGGCGAGGACGTGGACGGCGAAGCGTTCCACGAAGCCGCCGAGTGAACCGCGCAGGCCGGAGCCGCTTCGGCGGTTCCGGCCTCTTTCGATCAGTTCGAGGATTTTCCGGCTGCGCCAGCAACGGCGCGGCCGGAGCCTCGACCGTAGAACAGGAACCAAACCCATGAGAAGTTATAGCGAGCAGCGGGCGAGACTTGCCCGCATGGAGGCGGCGCGTGCCGAGACCGCACACCACCTTGCCATCGTAGAGCGGCAGATCGAGGCCCGCGCCGAGCGCCTGACCGTGACCAGTCAGGCCAAGTCCCGGCAATGCCGACACAGGCGTTCCAACAGCATATGGACGCGCACGGACGAGCGGATTTATCAGGAGAACCTTGCGGCCATCCATTTTGAGCGGCGCGGCGAACTCGACGCGCTGGCCCGCAAGCTGGCGCGTCAGGCCGGGGCCATCGCCGCCTTCCGCGTCCGCCACCGCATCAACGAGCCGGAACGGGAGGCGGTGTCATGACGCGGCGCTTTTCCCGAACCGAAGCCCTGATCCCCGACGACGTGCTGGCCCGGCTAATCGACAATGGCCGCGCCAGCGAGGTGCAGGACCGCTTCGATCCGTTCCCGGTCGTGAAGCTGTTCACGCCCGATGCCTCCGCGACGTGGTTGCTGTCCGAAGCCTATCCCGAGGAATCGGAAGTCCGGCTGTTCGGTTTGATGGACCCCGGCCTTGGCGACCCGGCACTTGGCTATGCCCTGCTCAGTGAGATCGAGGACGTGCGCGGCAAGCTTGGCCTGCCGGTCGAACGCGACCTCTGGTTCAAGGCCGAACATCGCCTCAGCACCTACGCCAAGATCGCCCACCACGCCGGGATGATTGTCACCTGAAACGCGGTCCGGCGCGTCGTCGGCCCGACGCGCCGGATCAGCAACGCAAGGAGAGCGAGGCCGGTCATGATCATGCTGTTGATTGTCGCCATCGTGCTCCTGGGCGCGATGGTATTGCTCGCTTACCGGCTTGCCACATTCGCCTTGCCCTTCATGCTGGCGCTCAAAGCGGCACGCTTTGCCTACGCCACGGGCGCGGGATGGATCGGCGCGGGCATCGTCGGGTTGTTTGCCGGCGTCGCAACATTTGGCATTCTCGCCTACCTGTTTGCCACGCTGCGCGCGCCCGTCCTGCGCATTGCTGTCGCGATAGTCTTTGCCGCACCCGCTGCCGTGGCAGGCTATGCGCTGGTGCATGGCGTCACGAGCGAGGCCGTTCCATCCGAAATCTGGCGGCAAATCTTCTGTATCGCTGGCGGCATATTTGTCGGCTGCTCCGCGCTCGCGAGGCTGGCCGATCCCTCCATCTTCGATCAGGACCGTTGACGTGTCATCGCCTTTCGATGGCTTCTGAATGGTTTGACTCTTGCAAGGGTGGCTTTGGGCGTCTCCTTGCGGGCCGCGCTCTATTCGCCGCCTGCGGCGACTCACGAAGCCCCTTGAGGTCTTCGTCTTCGGTGACGATCGCTGACGCAAGGGATGGCGACGGCGGACATTTCGCCCGGAAAAGCCAACGCTTCCACGAAGCCCGACCGATGGCCTGTCCTAATTGACGGTGCAGCGGCAGGGAGCAGATGGCAACGCCATATCCCCGGTTCCCGTCTCGACCACGCCCTCATCGAGCCGATCGAACCGGCGAAACTCGGATCGTCCGGCTTGCCGAAGAAGAGAGGCAGGCATTGCCTTGTCATCAGGGCCGGCGTCGTCCACGCCGCGCCAAACACGGTGGCGCATCAGGGGCAGACATGCGCAAGTCGGGACCGCCGTTCTGGTTGTCGCCTCCCGACGGTCGCGAGGGAACTCCACCGCCTTGACGTTGAGGTTGAGGTTGAGGAACTTGCCGGCGAGGAAGCCAGCGAAACCGATGTCGGCGCGGGAAACGGAAAGCGCTAATCGACAACAGCCATGACGTGGTTTCCTTCTTTTTCGCTGACCAGACCACGCCCATCGCGATCTCGATTGATCAGGTCTGACCGAAGACCGGCGACGCAAACGCCGCCTCGCTCTTGAACCCGCAACGACCGCCGCCAGCTTTTTTCCGCCGCCGGCCAAAGGCCGGCTTTGCAGCGCGAAGCAAAAAAGCTGTCGACGGCCGCCCTCCACTGCGTTCCGGCCCCGAAGGGGTGCGGGCCGATCGTCCCCGGTCTGTCGACCTTATCGAGATCGCGATGGGCGCGATCCGATCAGCAGAAGGAAACCACGTCATGGCTACCATCGGCACTTTCTCCCGCACCGACATCGGCTTCGCTGGCTCGGTCAAGACCCTCAACCTCAACGTCAAGGCGGTGAAGTTCGTCCCGACCGAGGGCGACAACCAGAACGGCGGTCCCGACTTCCGCATCTTCGCCGGCGCCACCGAATTCGGAGCGGCGTGGAAGAAGCAGTCCGACAAGGGCAACGCCTACCTCTCCGTCAAGCTGGACGATCCGAGCTTCGCCGCTCCGATCTATGCGAGCCTGGTCGAGACGGAGACCGAAGATCTGGCGCTCATCTGGTCGCGCCGCCGCGCCGTCAACTAGGACAGGCCACCGGCCGAGCCCCGAGAAATCGGGGCTTTGCCATGCTCATGCCCGCCGCCGCCATCAAAGATACGGAGCGCTGCGCGCGCTTTGTCGTGATCGGCTGCGGCTGACGCCTTACCGAAGTCTCAAAAATGTTCAGTTCGCGGTGGCGGTCGGCGTGAACAGGGCCGCGCCGGCTTTGTCGGCCGCTGCTTTCAGCCGTTTGTCGCGCGTCCACAGCGCCGACCCGCGATCCAGCAGCACCGACGCCAGCAGGTGCGCGTCGGTATAGCCGATGCCCATGCTGAACAGCCCGTGCCGGTCGATCATCGTCATGATCTCATCATGCGTGGCGACGGCGGCTGGCCGCTGCGCCGCCAGAAACGCAAGCACCGTCGCTCGGTCGCGCAAGCTTCCCAGCGCCAGTTCGCCGATCACGAAGGGATGGCAAAGCAGCATGTCCTCTTCGATGACGCGGCGCAGCTCCGCATCCGAATGGCGAAAATGATCGATCCAGATCGACGTGTCCGCGAGAATCACTCCGCTGCCTCGCTACGGCGGCGCGGCGCAGCCTTGGCGTCGGGCATCGTGCCGCCGAGGGCGATCAGGCGCTTGCCCGTCTCGACACGCACGAGGGTCTCCAGCGCCTGGCGAACGATCGCGGCAGTCTCCTTGGTGCCGGTCAGCGAGCGGGCTTTCTCCATGAGCCTGTCGTCGATGTTGATGGTGGAACGCATGGACCTGTCTCCTTGAGTAGCACCATAGATGGCATCATTTGGTGTCGAATTCAACGCTTCCATTCCCCATGTGCGCAGGGCAGCACCACCATCAATAAGGACTGAGCGCTGCGCGCGCATTGTCGTGATCGGCTGCGGCTGACGCCTTGCCGATCAGGGGGAAGCCAAGGGGCCTTGCCCCTTTCTCCCCACAAATGCCGCCTGCGCACTGGCAGGCCCGCAGCCTCGCAAAGCGGGCAACAGCCACTTTCTCTTCCACGATTCCCATCCGCCCCGCTCGCCGCGCAGCCCGGCCATGCTCGCCGGCATTTGTCCCCTCCCATCCCCAGGGCTCGCGCCCCCCCGGGAGGCATGTCGGGGGACATGCCTCCGGCTACCAAGGGAAAGGAAAGGACCATGCACCATCATCTTGCAACGCGGTTCGGCCGCAACAGCCACCAGATCAGCGGGCGCGAAGCGCTCGACAATGAAGCGCTCTATCGTCATGTGCCGTCGATCTTCGCGCGGGAGGCGCATGACAGCCGGTCGGAGCGCTATGTCTATGTCCCCACCATCGACATTGTGGAGGGGTTGCGCCGCGAAGGCTGGTTCCCGTTCTTTGCCGTCCAGTCGGTTCCGCGCGACGGCAGCCGTCACGGCCACGCAAAGCACATGCTGCGCATGCGCCGCGAAGACGGCATCGGCAAGCCGGAGGCGGCGGAAGTCATCATCGTGAACAGTCATGACGGCACATCCAGCTACCAGATGTTCGCCGGCATGTTGCGTTTCGTCTGCACCAACAGCCTTGTTGCAGGCGAGCGCTTCGAGGAAGTCCGCGTGCCGCACAAGGGCAATATCCAGCATGACATCATCGAGGGCGTCTATTCTGTGGCGGAAGACTTTCCGCGCCTGATCGACGCCACGGAGACGATGAAGGAAATCACCCTGTCGGTGGGCGAGCGCACCGTGCTGGCGGAGGCGAGCCTTGTCGCCCGCTATGGTGAGGACGAAAGCCCGATCCGCCCGGACCAGATCATCCAGCCGCGCCGCCGCGAGGATGAGGGCCGCAGCCTCTGGCTGACTTTCAACGCGATTCAGGAAAACATGATGCGGGGCGGTTTGCATGGGCAGCGCCGCAACGCCGAAGGCCGCATCCGGCGCAGCCAGACCCGCGCCATCAACGGCATCGACCAGAATGTCAGCCTCAATCGCGCGCTCTGGACGCTGGCCGAAGGCATGCAGCGCCTCAAGACGGGATGACCGTCAGCCGTAGAGCCGGAAACCCGGCTCTACGGCTTTCCGGCCTCGCTACCTTTCTGCCGACCCGTGCTCTCCGGATCGGCGGCGCGGCCGCGCCTCACCGGCACGGCCGCCGCTCGCCGGGCTCCGCCCGGCTCGCGATCCACGCACTGACATTCCAAATATTTCGAGCAGTTCAGGCAATCGGGCCTGGGAACGAGAGACAATCCTAGCGCTTCTCAAAAATCATCCGTCTGCAAATGATTTAGTCTTTCCGCTTGATCTCTGCCGCGTCCGGCCGTTTGAGCAGATCGGCCGCCTCAAGGCCGAGCACATTCGCCAGTCGGTCCACGACATCGATGCCAGCCGCGTAGACGCTGCGCTCGAGTGATGAGATGTAAGTCCGGTCCACCGCGGCACGATGCGCCAGCTCCTCCTGCGACAACCCCTGTGCCACCCGGTGCGTCTTCAGATTGTGTGCCAGTACGTCCCGAATCTCCATGAAGGAGAGGACACGGCCTTGTCGAGAATTCTTCCACGGAGTATTCTCGACAGGATTATGGCTACCTCCCTCGGACGTTGCGCCAAAGACAAGCACGTCAATGCTTCGCGTGTGCGGTCGAAGATGACAGCGACGTCCCCGTCAAAAACCTATGCACCGCGTCGGGCTTTTCCATGCTTCGACCGGCCCATGGCCTCCGAATCAGTTTCAGTCTCAGCGTGGCCGTTCAAGATCGGCGGCACGATGATTAAGGGTGGTAATTGGTCAAACTACGATTATTATCATCGTAGTTCTGGCTTCTGCCTCGCGACTTGTGGCGGTGATCCGGTTCATGATCACCGCCCGTCAATCGCGGGCCGCACGAGCGTTACTTGGCTGGAAACAGGAGACGCTTGCCGACAAGGCCCAGGTATCGTTGACCGCACTCAGACGTCTCGAATCCGAGAGCGGGCTGCGCGTCTACGAATCGACCCGCGACCAGGTGCGTCGCGCCCTGGAGGGCAATGGCATCGTCTTCATGTCCACGGAGAAAGGCGAAGGCGTGATGATCATGCGCGGTTCAAATGCATTGGACGACACTCAATTCTCATGACGATCCAGACTACGCCGACGCCATTGAACCACTCGGCGTCGCCAACACGCTCTCTGTTTCATGGCGGCGTCATCATGCTGGCACCCAATCGAACGACTATGATGCTCGTTCACTTCTTGCCCAATCGCAGATATAGATTTTCCGTTTGGGGCGACGAATGAAAGAACCGGATTTCCTTGACTTACCGCCGGACAGCACGGAGCTGACCGACTACGATCGCGCGCATATGAAGGAATATGCGCGTGTTCACGACGCGGCGGCCGATGGCGCCGACTGGCGTGAAGCAGTCAAGGTGATCTTCGGGATAGACCCCGCCGCCGAGCCTGAGCGCGCCAAGCGCGTCCATGATAGCCATCTTGCCCGCGCCCGTTGGATGACCGAGCACGGCTACCGCCAGCTCCTGCGCGAAGGCCACCGATAAAGCGCGGCAATGCACCGCCGGCATCGCCCGGCGTCCCTGCAAGGTCTTCTCTCCTGCTTATAGGTTTGGCACGGTATCGCTTCCACGTTGCGGCAACGAGGAATGACGATGACGCCCGACATATCGCGCTGGCGGTCCTCGGAGATTTACGAATACCTGGACACGCTCGACTCTCCCGACCTGGCCTGGGAATGGCTCAGGCGCAATACCGAATACCAGAAGGACTACGCTCGCGCCGATAGCCCTTCCTTGAAACGTGAACTGCGTCGCAAGTGGGGATTGCAGTTTTTTCGTTCCGCCGTCGCTGAATGCTGGAGAGGGTTCCGTGTTCTGGTCCGCGAAGGCGGACACCAGTGCCGTGCTGCTTACGCAGATGCCCATCATTCTGCTGGCGGCCGACAATCTCTATTCCGCGCTGCGCGAGCCAGCCGCGCGCGGGGACGAGGACGGCGCGCATTTGCTGTTCGAGGCCAGTGGCCAAACGATCAGAATCGTTCGGCTCGCCGGAGTGCCGCCTGACGTCCCTCTCGCGGCGTCCGTGCCGCTCGACGCCGATGGCTTCGACAGGATTGAGGGGATCGACCGTCTTCTTCGCGCCCTGCTCGGACGCGCTGTTCCCGGCGATCGCCGACTGACGCCGCAGCAGAAGCGCCGCCAGCGGCACATGCTGCAGGCGACCGACGGGCGCATGGCTGGCGCCACCTATCGCGACATCGCCGGTGTCATCTTCGGCGTCGATCGCGTCGCCTCCGAACACTGGAAAACCTCCGCCCTGCGCGACGCCACCACCGCCCTGGTCAAGGACGGGCTGGCGATGATCGCGGGCGGCTACCGCGCGCTTCTGCGCCATCGCCGCCACCCCTGATTCCGGCCGTGCGAGGGGGGGTGAGAATTTAGCACCCCTAAATTCCCCCTCCCTCCCGGCGAGCAATCTTCGCCACCGTGGTCGCCGTCCGCCGCTCCCCATCAGCGGCCACACGGAACGCCACGGAGGCCCGATCATGCAACCGCAAATCCCCGCCATTCCACCGCGCTTCCTGCGCACCAAAGAAGCCGCCGAGTTCCTCAGCCTATCGGCCCGCACGCTCGAAAAGCATCGCACCTACGGAACCGGACCTTCCTTCCGCAAGCTCGGCGGTCGCGTCGTCTACGCCATCGACGATCTTGAGGCCTGGGCCGATCGCGGCGCGGTCACCTCGACCTCCGATCCTCGCGGCTCCGTTCTGCCGGCCAAGCGCCACGCCAGCATCGTTGCGCCCGCCACCGGCGTCGCGCGGCGCTATCGCTGAGGCGTTCGCAGGATGCCTCGCCGCCGCCTTATCGCTCCCAGCGAGCGCAACACGCTCGACCCGTTCGTCGTGGCGACCGGCGATGCTCGGCCGCGCGATCAGCGCGATCTGATGGAACGTCCGTTCTTCTCGCTGGCCAAGGCCAGGCGCATCGTTCCCATTCTGTACGAAGCGGGGGACGTTCGCATCGAGGTGCTGGCCGTGCATGAGCACGGCATGGCGACCATCTGGGATGCCGACATCCTGATCTGGGCCGCAAGCCAGATCGTCGAAGCCGAGAATCTCGGCCTTCGAACCTCGCGCTTCCTGCGCTTCACGCCCTACCAGCTCCTCACCGCGATCGGCCGTGAGACCGGCGCTCGCGAATACAAGCTGCTCAAGGGGGCGCTCACCCGGCTCCAGTCCACCGTCATCCGCACCAACATCCGCCACGGCGAAAACTGGCGGCGGCACCAGTTCTCGTGGATAAACGAATGGGAGGAACTCACCCGGGCGGATGGTCGCGTCGAGGGGATGGAATTCGTCCTGCCGGACTGGTTCTACCGTGGCGTCATCGACCGCTCGCTGGTCCTCACCATCGATCCGGCCTACTTCCGCCTGACCGGCGGCATCGAGCGCTGGCTGTATCGCGTCGCCCGCAAGCATGCGGGCCGCCAGTCCGGCGGCTGGCTGTTCGACGTTCCGCATCTCCACGAGAAATCCGGCAGCCTGGTCCGCGTCTCGGATTTCGCGCTCCAGCTTCGTCGCATCGTCCTGCGCCAGCCGCTCCCCGGCTACCGGCTCCGCATCGAGCGCGAGGGCCGCCGCGAGCTGCTCAAGATACTTCCCGCCGGTTCGTCCCCGAGCCCTGTGGACAAGGCTGTGGAAACGATCGGGACTTCGCACGCAGGCCTATCGGGATTTCGCACGCAAGAGGTATCGGGACTTCGCACGCAGCGACCGCAGCTAAGTCTATGGCCCGAAACAACGATTCCGGCTCTTAACTTAGAGTCTAATAGTGAATCTAACATTTTGAGGCGCGCGCGCGATGTGGAAAACATTCAACGCGGGCCGTCAAGCGCGGCCGATAAAGCCGCCGATCACACTATACCACATACGTCTTTCCGTAAATCCGCCTTTACGTCTAGCGATACTTCGCAAGGCTCATCAGAGCCTCGATCCCGCAAGCCGGGAGGGGCGTCATGATCGTCGCGCTCCTCAATCAGAAAGGCGGCGTCGGCAAGACGACGCTCGCCCTGCATCTCGCCGGACAGTGGGCCGCGAAGGGACACCGCGTCACCCTGATCGACGCCGACCCGCAGGGATCGGCTCTCGACTGGTCCCAGCAGCGCGGTCGCGAGGGCTTGCCGCGCGCCTTCGGTGTTGTCGGCCTGGCCCGTGACACGCTGCATCGCGAGGCGCCGGAACTCGCCCGCGATGCCGATCATGTCGTCATAGACGGGCCGCCGCGTGTTGCCGGGCTGATGCGCTCAGCCCTACTCGCCGCCGACCTGGTGCTGATCCCGGTCCAGCCCTCGCCGTTCGACGGCTGGGCCTCGGCCGAGATGCTGGCACTTCTGAGCGAAACGCGCATCTACCGGCCGCAGCTTGCCGCCCGCTTCGTCCTCAACCGCTGCGCCGCCCGCACGATCATCGCCCGCGAGACGGCCGAGACGCTGGCCGAGCACGATCCGCCGGTGCTCGCCACGACGATCGGCCAACGCGTCGTCTTCGCCGATGCGGCGCAGACCGGACGGCTAGCTTCTGAGATCGACGCCGACAGCCCGGCCGCGCGCGAGATCTCGGCGCTCGCGGCCGAGATCGCGCGGCTTGGCACCGGGAGGACCGCGCCATGACGGTCCTCACCGGTGATTGCCGCAGACTTATGCCGCGCCACGGTCCTTTCGACATGATCCTCGCCGATCCGCCTTACGGCGACACGTCGCTCGCCTGGGACCGACGCGTCGAGGGCTGGCTGCCGCTCGCCCGCGCGGCGCTGCGGCCTACGGGTTCGATGTGGGTCTTCGGTTCGCTGCGCAGCTTCATGACCACGGCCGGGCAGTTCCGTGCCGCTGGCTGGAAATATGCACAGGAGATCGTCTGGGAGAAAACTGGCGGCACAGGATTTCAGGCCGACCGGTTCAAGCGTGTCCACGAACTCGCCGTTCAGTTCTATATCGCCGGTGCGCCGTGGCGCGGCGTCTACAATGACGTCCAGACCACGCCTGATGCCGTCGCCCGCTCCTTCGTGCGACGCAAGAAGCCCGCGCATTCAGGCGACATCGGCGCGCACTTCTATCATAAGGAAGCGGGCGGCCCACGGATCATGCGATCCGTCATCCTCCAGAAGAATTGCCGTGGCCGGGCAATCCACCCGACCGAGAAGCCGGTCCCGCTCCTCGAAATCCTGATCCGCACGAGCTGCCCCGAAGGCGGTCTGGTCGGCGACTGGTTCGCCGGATCGGGCGCGGCCGGCGAAGCCTGCCGGCTTTCCGGCCGGCGCTATCTCGGCTGCGAGATCGATGCGGCCATGGCCGGACGCGCCCGCGCCCGCATCGCCGCCGTGCTGCCGTTCCACGATGGAGGCGCAGCATGACGGAGCGCACGGCCAAGCGCGGATTCGCATCGCGGCCGGGCGATGCCGATAGCTGGATCAGGGCGGCCGAGGCGCAGTCGAACGGCAAGGCAGTCGCCAACGCCTTCACCGCCCGCCTGACCATCGACATCACGCCTGAGTTGCGCGGCCGTATCAAGGTCGTGGCCTTCCGGCGCGGCACGACCGTCGCCGACATGCTGCGCGACCTGCTCGCCCGCGAATTTCCGCCGACCGATGGAGACGCGCCATGACCGGCGACGACGCCCGCCGTATGCGCGGCCGTCCGCGGCCGGACGGGCCAGCGCCCTTCACCACGCTTGTCGAGCTGACCTGGCGGCAGCGGAAGATCGAGCACTGGATCAGGTTCGGACGCAAGAGCTACGAACAGATTCTCGACCGCCACCGCAGCATCGTCGGCTTCGCGCCGAACAGCGTCTTCGCCTTCGTCCGCTGGGCCGCCAACGACTATGGCACGATCATCTCGCGCATCGATATCGTGCGCGCCATCGGACGCGGCGAGCCATTCCAGACGCTGCCCTTCGTGCGGCCGGGCGGCGAGATTCTGGCGAAGGCCGAGAGCTGGCCGACGGTCGAGCGCGTGCTTCAGCATATCGATACGATCGAAACGCTCGGCATCGACCCTGCCGATGTCGATCCAGCCCACTGGCGCCACGTGCATCACCGCATGCGGGCCGGCGAGACGCCGTCCGCCTACACGTCGCCACGCCATGAAGCATGGTTGAAGCGCCGGAGGTCCGGACCATGACGCGGCTCGGCCTCATCACCTTGACCGCGCTCGCCGTGCTCGGCGTCGGCTATCCCGGCCTCGCGCCGATGCCGACCAGGCTGATCTGGAACGCATCGGCCAGCGCGCCGATCGGGTTCTACACAATCGCACCGAGCGACCACCTCGAAGTGCCCGATCTGGTCGCAGTCATGCCGCCCGCGCCGCTCGCCCATTTCATGGTGGCGCGTGGCTATATCGGCAGCGGCGTGCCGCTGCTGAAGCGCGTTCTCGGTCTGCCGGGACAGCGCGTTTGCTGCACCGGCCGCGCCATCACCGTCGATGGCGTGGAGATGGGCGAGGCGCTGGAGCGCGACCGGATGGGCCGCTCGATGCCCGTCTGGCAGGGGTGCCGCACCGTCGCCCACGGCGAACTTTTCCTCATGAACAGCGGCGTCCGCGACAGCTTCGACGGACGCTATTTCGGCCCGTTGTCGGCCGCCGTTGTGATCGGCCGGGCGATCCCTCTGTGGACCGACGAGGAAGGCGACGGCCGCTTCGTCTGGCGCGCGCCGGCCGGCTGAACCGTCCCATCACCCTGCAACCGAAGGAGAGTTTCATGGCCAATATCGGCGCATTCCAGAAGACCAAGACCGGCTATTCCGGCCACATCCGCACGCTCGTCATTGACGCCGAAGTGGTGCTCATCCCGGCGAAGAAATCCGACGCCGAGAACGCGCCGGACTTCCGCATCCATCGCGGCGACGCGGACGGTCCCGAAGTCGGAGCGGCGTGGAAGGAAACCGGCGACAAGGCCGGCGACTACCTGTCCCTGCAGCTCGATGACCCGACGCTGACGCAGCCGATCCGCGCCAACCTCTTCCGCTCCGATGACGATGACAGCGTGTGGTCGCTCCACTGGAACCGTCCGAAGCCGCGCAATGCACGGGACTGACGGCCATGCGGTCCCGCGCCTTCCTCGCGTTCAAGATTCTCATCCCGCTGTTCGCCGAAAGACCGGCTCATCCCGCCGTCCCGCTCGGCCGCAGGACGGCCGGCGCGCACAGCGAAGGTCAAGGGCGGCCATCGGCCGGCGCTCCGCGCGCACCCTTGACCGCAGCGAGCACGCTGGCAGGCTGGCGGCGCAGCGGAGACAGGGCGCTATTCCGATACGCCGTCATGATGGCGGTCGCTGCGCTCTCGCTCGGCAGTGCATCGGGCGTGGCGATCGCACAATCCGCGCCGATCGTGCGCGCGGCCGCTGGCGATCCCTATGCAGCGCATATCGCCGAGGCATCGCGACGCTTCGGCATTCCCGAACGCTGGATTCGCGCGGTACTGCGCGCCGAGAGCGCGGGCGACGTGCGCGCGATCTCCTCGGCCGGCGCGATGGGCCAGATGCAGGTCATGCCCGCGACCTGGGCGGAGCTTCGCGTCCGTCATCGTCTCGGCCGCAACCCTTACGACCCGCATGACAACATCCTCGCAGGCACCGCATACCTGCGCGAGATGTGGGACCGCTACGGCGACGTCGCCGCCATGCTCGCGGCCTACAATGCCGGTCCGGCGCGCTATGACGAGCACCGCGCGAAGGGCCGTCCGCTGCCGGCCGAAACACGCGCCTATGTCGCTTCGCTCGCGCCAGTGCTGCGCGGCGGGCGCCCGTCGAAGATCGCATTCGCGGTCGCAAAGCCTCTCGACTGGCGCGAGGCGGCGATCTTCATCATGCGCGATGACGGCGCTTCGGCCGTCAATTCCGCGTCGAGCGAGCGCACGTCCCACGCGCTCACCATCGCACAGCCGGAGAGCCTTTTCGTCGTCCGTCATTCCGGTGGAGATCGGCCATGACGGACTGGACGGCAAATCGCGTTGCATCGTGCGCTGGCGTGGTCTGGAGTGCGTCGGCGGTGGGGGCAGGCGCCACGACCGGACGATGGCGAGATAAAACAGCGCACGTTGCGCGCCGGTCGGTCGGTTGTGTTCGCGGGGTTTTCCGGGGTGCTCCGCACGGTGCAGCGATTTTGCGCACCGTGCACAGACTTTCCAACTCGCTGATTTGGAGACATTTTTTGAACGTTGCGGGATTCGGCCATGGCCGATGAGCGCGAGTTCCGTGTCCGTCCGGGGCGCATCCGCTCGACCCGAGCGCAGCAGGCACGGCCCTTCATCGCGCAGGCGCTCGCCGCCGCGCAGAAGGCCGGCGGCCGCGTGTCGCGTTCCGGCAAGATCACGTCCGGCAACCGCTCGCGCTTCGGCCGCGGCCAGCGCGCCAGCATCCAGGCCAATCGGCTCCTGACCGGACGCTCGCGCATAGTCGTCATCAAGACCCGTGTCGTCCGCCACAGCGCGCGCTCCGCACCGCTCGGCGCGCACCTCAACTACCTGCGCCGCGACGGCGTGACCCGTGACGGGGAGAAGGCGCGGATGTTCGGGCCGGAGAGCGACGAGATGGACGCCCGCGCCTTCGCGGAGCGCTGCGAGGATGACCGGCATCATTTCCGGTTCATCGTGTCGCCCGAGGACGCTGCCGACATGGCCGATCTCAAGGGGTACGCGCGCGAGTTGATGGGTCAGATGGAAAAGGACCTCGGCACCAGGCTCGACTGGATCGGCGTCGACCATTGGAACACCGATAACCCCCATATCCATATCATCCTGCGCGGCCGCACCGACGACGGCCAGGACCTCGTCATCTCCCGCGACTACATCAAGGAAGGCATGCGCGCCCGCGCACAGGATCTCGTAACACTGGAGCTTGGGCCGCGCACCGATCTCGATATCCATCGCAATCTGCAGCGCCAGGTCGAGGCGGAACGCTGGACCCAGCTCGATCGGCAGCTTGTGCGGGACGGCGGCAAGACCGGCATCATCGACCTCGCCCCGCTCCCTGACCGTCAGCCCGACGCGTTCCATGCGCTGAAGGTCGGTCGACTCCGCACCCTCGAAATTCTCGGCCTCGCCGGACAGGTCGGCCCTGCACAGTGGTTCATCAAGGAAGAGGCCGAGAAAGTCCTGCGTGAGCTAGGCGAGCGCGGCGATATCATCAAACGCATGCATCGCGCGTTGACCGAACGCGGCATCGAGCGCGGCTCGGCCAATTATGTGCTGGCCGGCGAAAGCCTCGACGTGCCCGTCATCGGCCGCCTGGTCGAGCGCGGTCTGGACGATGAGCTGAAGGGGACAGCCTATGCCGTGATCGATGGCCTCGATGGCCGCACCCATCATATAAAGCTGCCGCATCTCGACGCCGCCGGCGACAGCCCGCCGGGCTCCATCGTCGAGCTGCGTGCCTATGACGACGCGCGCGGGGAGCGCCGTGTCGCGCTTGCCGTCCGCTCCGACCTCGACATCCACGCGCAGGTCAGCGCGACAGGTGCGACATGGCTGGACCGGCAATCGGTCTCCCGCGATCCGATAGCGCTTTCCGAAGGCGGCTTCGGCGCCGAGGTGCGACAGGCACTGGAGCAACGGGCCGACCACCTGATCGGCGAAGGCCTCGCCGAGCGGCAGGGCAGCCGCGTCATCTTCGCGCGCCGGCTGCTCAATACCCTGCGTGACCGCGAAGTCGATGCGCTCGGCGAAAAGCTGGCTGCGGAAACCAGCCTGCCGTTCAACCGCGCGGGCGGCGGCGAATATGTCGCCGGCGACTATCGGCGGCGCTTCGTGCTCGCCTCCGGCCGCTTCGCCATGATCGACGACGGCCTCGGCTTCCAGCTCGTGCCCTGGTCGCCCTCCCTCGAAAAGCAGCTCGGCCGCCATGTCTCCGGCATCGCCCGCGATGACGGCGGGATCGATTGGGAGTTCGGCCGCAAGCGAGGCCTCGGCCTCTGACAGCCATTGGAAAGGAATGTGCGATGTCCGCGACCAAAATCCTCTGGGGCCAGATCCTCACAGTCTTCGCCATCGTGTTGATAACGACGTGGGGCGCGACCCAATGGACGGCGTGGCGGCTCGGCTTCCAGCCGCAGCTCGGTCCGCACTGGTTCGATCTCGCGGGCTGGCCTGTCTACTATCCGCCGGCCATCTTCTGGTGGTGGTATTTCTACGAGGCCTATGCGCCGGACATCTTCGTGGAAGGTGGTCTGATCGCCGCGTCCGGCGGCTTCATCGCCATTGCGGTCGCTATCGGCATGTCGGTCTGGCGGGCGCGGGAAGCAAAACATGCCGCGACCTACGGCTCGGCGCGCTGGGCCGACAAGGCTGAGATCAGGGCGGCCGACCTGCTCGGCGCCGATGGCGTCGTGCTCGGACGCTTCGATCGGGAATACCTGCGGCATGACGGACCGGAGCATGTCCTGTGCTTCGCGCCGACACGATCCGGCAAGGGCGTCGGCCTGGTCATTCCCTCGCTGCTCACCTGGCCTGGATCGGCAATCGTGCACGACATCAAGGGCGAAAACTGGCAGCTCACATCCGGGTTCCGGTCGCGCCACGGCCGGGTGCTGCTGTTCGACCCGACGAATCCGAAGTCATCGGCCTACAATCCGCTGCTCGAGGTGCGCCGCGGCGAATGGGAGGTGCGGGACGTCCAGAACATCGCCGACATCCTGGTCGATCCCGAAGGGTCCTTGGACAAGCGCAATCATTGGGAAAAGACAAGCCACGCGCTTCTTGTCGGCGCGATCCTGCACGTCCTTTACGCCGAGCCGGACAAGACCCTGGCAGGGGTCGCCGGGTTCCTGTCCGATCCGAAGCGCCCGGTCAAATCCACGCTGCGCGCGATGATGAGGACTGCGCATCTGGGCGACGCGGGGCCGCATCCCGTGGTCGCAAGCGCGGCACGCGAACTGCTCAACAAATCCGACAACGAGCGCTCGGGCGTCTTGAGTACGGCCATGTCCTTCTTGGGATTGTACCGCGATCCTGTCGTGGCCGAAGTGACGCGGCGCTGCGACTGGCGCATCTCCGACATCGTGGGTGCAGAGCGGCCGGCGACGCTCTACCTCGTCGTGCCGCCCTCCGACATCAACCGGACCAAGCCCCTGATCCGGTTGCTGCTCAACCAGATCGGCCGTCGCCTGACCGAGGATCTCCAGGCCAGGCGCGGCAGGCACCGCCTGCTGCTCATGCTCGACGAGTTTCCGGCGCTCGGCCGCCTCGACTTTTTCGAAACCGCCTTGGCCTTCATGGCAGGCTACGGGCTGAAGAGCTTTTTGATCGCGCAATCGCTAAACCAGATCGAGAAGGCGTACGGCGCCAACAACTCGATCCTCGACAACTGCCATGTGCGCGTCAGCTTCGCCACCAATGACGAGCGCACCGCCAAGCGCGTGTCGGATGCGCTCGGCACGGCGACCGAGATGCGGGCGATGAAGAACTATGCCGGGCATCGCCTCTCGCCCTGGCTCGGGCACCTGATGGTCTCCCGGCAGGAAACCGCCCGCGCGCTCCTGACCCCCGGCGAGGTGATGCAGCTTCCGCCGGCCGACGAGATCGTCATGGTCGCAGGCATCCCGCCGATCCGGGCGAAGAAGGCGCGCTATTACGAGGACCCTCGCTTCAGGGAGCGTGTGCTGTCGCCGCCAGACCTCGAACACTCGGATGCGATCCGCCCGGACGACTGGAGCAGGCTGCCGATCCCCGCGCGACCGCAGGCCGCCGATCCGGATGGGGAAAATCCGTCCGACGACGAGGACCCGACGGAATCCGAACGGCGGCTGCAACCCGAACTCAGCCGGGCGAAGCCCGTCGAGAAGAAGGAGCCGATCGACAACGAGTTCGAGATCGAGCGGCCCGACGAGGACGACGAGGATGCCGTGCGCAACCGCCGCCTGGCCCGGCAGATGCAGGGCGCCGCGCGGCAGGTCGCGCTCGACCCCAATGACGGCATCGAGTTGTAAACGCCATGCCCGCGCGAAGGAAGAAAACGAAAATCTCGGCCTATCTCGATCCGGAGGTCATGGCGATGCTGGCGGACTATGCCGCGCGCCGCGACCAGTCGCAGTCCATGATCGCCGAGGCGGCCATCGCGTCGTTCCTGTCGCCGGACGACGCGGAGCGCCGCGAGGCCGTGGTCGCCAAACGTCTCGACCAGCTTGACCGGCGCATCAACCGGCTTGAGCGGGATATGGGCATAGCGGTCGAGACATTGGCCGTGTTCGTCCGGTTCTGGCTCATGACCACACCGGCGCTGCCCGAACCCGCGGCCGAGGCTGCGCGCGCAAAAACGGCCGAACGGTACGAAGCCTTCATCACCGCGCTCGGCCGGCGCCTCGCCAAGGGGCCGAAGCTCAGGCAGGAGATTTCGGAGGATTTTCCGGCTAAGGATGGCCTCGAATAATAGCGTTCGCTTGGCGGCATTGCGCGGCGGACGATCGGGGTGAAAGCGAGCGCCCATGCCCCCGCCGCTATCGTTTGGAATGCCATCTCTCCATCGCGAACGTTACCAATGTATGTGCCGCGTTGACAGCAAGTTGAGCATCTGAAGAGGCGATTGGCGGTGGTGCGATGCCTCGACCGTGTGCTGATCCTATGTGCGTCCGCAGAGTGCCGATTCCATCTACGATCGATGTCAGCCCGCTTAGAATTCGATTCTCGTCATCACCAAGAAGCCTATCGGGGTTGAGGCCAAGCGCCCTTTGGACGACTTTCCACAGTGGAGCGATCGTCTGCATCGCAGGCATTCCCAGTCCATGCGCCTCGATATAGGTCTTACAAAAAGCTTCAACGATCGCCGATGCGGCAGTGATCGCGGCATGTGGATCGCTCACTACGTTGGAAATTGCTCTGTCAAATTCCATTTCGATGGAGGCGAAATCGCCCATCTTGAAGAAATCTGCCAAAGTCTTCGACGCCGGAGTGGCACCCGCGAGCGTAATGACGCCATTCATGTGGTAGGCAAGCTGGTTTCGGGCAAGCGCGGTCCTAATGCGCTCTTGTCCGCGCTGACGTTCGTCATTCGGATTATCGTCGTCCATAAATGACTGGATAACGTGACCGAGCACCGCCAACGCGTCGATGTCCGATTCATCATTACAGCGCTTCAACCATCTGGCGCACTTGTCCTCACAGTTCCCTTCCGGCACATCCCCAGGCGCGCCGCTCTCCATGAAAAGGCTATTGAGCCTGCTATGGCTGTAATAGTAAGCACCGAGCACCGATGATACGGCGCCGATTACTGAATTCGGAATGTCCTGCATAACTCGATACCCGCCTTTGCCCAAAGGGCATCGTTGTCAGTTCCGCCCATCTGGTCAATATCGAATCAGGAGCTGTCAGAAGACGCCACCCTTGATGAATTCATTTGAATTCATCTCCGCCGTTCTCCTGTATTTGCACGCCACGTCCCTACTACGACCGAAACTTGTTGAATCAACCTGATCCGAGGTCCTTTTAGTCATCCCCATTCGGGGAACTGATCGTTGCGTCCCCGCGGAAACGGGGACGGCATGTCGGCCACTCACCACAGGCAGGAAGCGATCCAGCGCGGCGCGCGCATGTTGCGCACGGCGCTCGGCCCGGCCATTGCCCGCCTGCTGGAAGAGCCTGCCGTGGTTGAGGTGATGCTGAACCCGGACGGCCGCATCTGGGTCGATCGGCTGTCCGAGGGCCTTGCCGACACCGGCGAGACAATGGCGGCAGCCGACGGCGAGCGCATCGTGCGCTTGGTCGCGCATCACGTCGGCGCGGAGGTGCATGCACGCCGTCCCCGCGTCTCGGCCGAGTTGCCGGAGACCGGAGAACGGTTCGAGGGTCTGTTGCCCCCAGTCGTCGCAGCGCCGGCCTTCGCCATCCGCAAGCCCGCCGTCGCGGTGTTCACGCTCGACGACTATGTGGCCGCCGGCATCATGACCGCCGATCAGGCGGTCACTCTTCGTACTGCGGTCCAGTCGCGCGCCAACATCCTTGTCGCGGGCGGCACGTCGACCGGCAAGACGACGCTCACCAACGCCCTGCTGGCCGAAGTCGCCAAAAGCGCGGATCGCGTCGTCATCATCGAGGACACGCGCGAGCTGCAATGCGCCGCGCCCAACCTCGTGGCGATGCGGACGAAGGATGGCGTCGCGACGCTCTCCGATCTGGTCCGCTCCTCGCTGCGCCTGCGCCCGGACCGGATTCCCATCGGCGAGGTGCGCGGCAGCGAAGCGCTCGACCTCCTGAAGGCGTGGGGTACGGGCCATCCCGGCGGCATCGGCACGATCCATGCCGGCACGGCGATCGGCGTGCTGCGCCGGCTCGAACAGCTCATTCAGGAAGCCGTCGTGACGGTTCCACGCGCGCTGATCGCCGAGACCATCGATCTCGTTGCCGTGCTCACCGGTCGCGGCTCCGCGCGCCGGCTTGCCGAACTCGCCCGCGTCGACGGGCTCGGCCCGGACGGCGACTACCGCATCGCCACAACCAATCCCGAAGGAGAACCTAAATGATCCAGCGCGCCTTGCGCATCCGTCGCCATCTCGCGGGAGTCGCCGCATTCCTGACTGTCACCGTGATGACGGCGCCGGCCGCATATGCGTCCGGCTCCTCCATGCCGTGGGAACAGCCCCTCGAAAAGATCCTCCAGTCGGTCGAGGGACCGGTCTCCAAAATCATCGCGGTCATCATCATCATCGTCACCGGCCTGACACTGGCCTTCGGCGACACCAGCGGCGGATTCCGCCGGCTGATCCAGATCGTGTTCGGACTGAGCATCGCCTTCGCGGCCAGCTCTTTCTTCCTCAGCTTCTTCAGCTTCGGCGGCGGGGCGCTGATCTGATGGCGGCCGCCTTCGAACAGCTTGATGCCGTGCCGGGATTCTCCGTCCCGGTGCACCGCGCACTGACCGAGCACATTCTGCTCGGCGGCGCTCCGCGCTCCATCGCCATCATGAACGGCACGCTGGCCGGCGCCGTCGGCCTCGGCCTTCGGCTTTGGCTGCTGGGGCTCGTTATCTGGGCGATCGGCCATTTCGCGGCGGTGTGGGCGGCGAGGCGCGATCCGCTGTTCGTGGAAGTCGGACGCAGGCATCTGCGCATCCCCGGTCATCTGGCGGTCTGAGGGTGCGGCCATGATGAACCTTGCCGAATACCGCCGCACCGCTTCTCGTCTCGCCGATTATCTGCCCTGGGTGGCGCTGGTCGGCGAAGGCGTCGTGCTGAATAAGGACGGTAGCTTCCAGCGCAGCGCGCGGTTTCGCGGTCCCGATCTTGATTCCGCCGTCGCGGCCGAGCTGGTCGCCATCGCCGGCCGCATCAACAACGCTTTCCGCCGCCTTGGCTCCGGATGGGGCATTTTTGTCGAGGCGCAGCGGCACGAGGCCTCGACCTATCCCGACAGCACCTTTCCCGATCCGGCTTCCGCGATGGTCGACGCCGAGCGTAAAGCCGATTTCGAGGAAGAAGGAGCGCATTTCGAATCGAGCTATTTTCTGACCTTCCTCTATCTGCCGCCGGCCGAGGAAGCCGCCCGCACCGAAGCCTGGCTCTATGAGGGCCGCGAGCGCTTCGGCGTCGATCCGCATGAGATCCTGCGCGCCTTCACCGATCGCACCGATCGTGTCCTGGCGCTGCTCGACGGCTTCATGCCGGAATGTGCCTGGCTCGGCGACGCGGAAACGCTGACCTACCTGCATTCCACAATCTCGACGAAGCGCCATCGTGTCCGCGTTCCCGAGACGCCGGTCTATCTGGATGCGCTGCTGGCCGACCAGCCGCTGACCGGTGGGCTGGAGCCGCGCCTTGGCGATCAGCATTTGCGGATTCTCACCATTGTCGGCTTTCCGACCGCGACGACGCCCGGCCTGCTCGACGATCTCAATCGACTGGCTTTCCCGTACCGCTGGTCGACGCGCGCGATCCTGCTCGACAAGACCGACGCGACACGGCTGCTGACCAGGATCAGGCGGCAGTGGTTCGCCAAGCGCAAGTCGATCGCCGCGATCCTGAAAGAGGTGATGACCAACGAGCAATCCGTGCTCGTGGACACGGACGCGGCGAATAAGGCCGCGGACGCGGACTTGGCGTTGCAGGAACTCGGCGCGGACATCGCCGGCATGGCCTACGTCACCGCCACCATCACCGTCTGGGACGCCGATCCGCGCCTCGCCGACGAGAAGCTGCGGCTGGTCGAGAAAGTCATCCAGGGTCGCGACTTCTCGGGCATGGTCGAGACGGTCAACGCCGTCGATGCCTGGCTCGGCTCGCTGCCGGGACATGCCTACGCCAATGTCCGTCAGCCGCCTATCAGCACTTTGAATCTCGCCCACATGATCCCCCTGAGTGCCGTGTGGGCGGGGCCGGAACGGGACGAGCACTTCGACGCGCCCCCGCTGCTTTACGGCAGAACCGAAGGCTCGACCCCGTTCCGGTTGTCTCTCCATGTCGGCGATGTCGGCCACACGCTGGTCGTCGGCCCGACTGGCGCCGGCAAGTCCGTGCTGCTGGCGCTCATTGCCTTGCAGTTCAGGCGCTACAGCCAAGCCCAAGTCTTTGCCTTCGACTTCGGCGGCTCGATCCGTGCCGCCGCGCTCGCCATGTCGGGTGACTGGCATGACCTTGGCGGCGGCTTGACGGAAGGTTCGGACTTCTCCGTCTCGCTACAGCCGCTCGCGCGCATCCACGACACCTATGAACGCGCCTGGGCGGCCGACTGGACCGTGGCGATCCTGACCCGCGAAGGCGTCAAGATCACGCCCGAAGCCAAGGAGCATATCTGGACGGCGCTGACCTCGCTGGCCTCCGCGCCGGTCGGGGAACGCACCATCACCGGCTTGAGCGTGCTGCTCCAGTCGAACGACCTGAAGCAGGCCTTGCGTCCGTTCTGCGTCGGGGGTCCATACGGCCGGCTGCTCGACGCCGAGACCGAGCACCTTGGCAGTTCGGATGTGCAGGCGTTCGAGATCGAGGGCCTTGTCGGGACGGGCGCGGCGCCGGCCGTGCTGTCCTATCTCTTCCACCGCATCGGTGACCGCCTCGACGGCCGGCCGACGCTGCTCATCATCGATGAAGGTTGGCTTGCGCTGGACAATGAAGGGTTCGCCAGTCAGCTCCGCGAGTGGCTGAAGACGCTGCGCAAGAAGAACGCCAGTGTCATCTTCGCCACCCAGTCGCTCAGCGACATCGACAATTCAGCGATCGCGCCGGCGATCATCGAAAGCTGCCCGACGCGGCTGCTCCTGCCAAACGAGCGCGCCATCGAACCGCAGATCACGGCGATCTACCGCCGCTTCGGCCTCAATGACCGCCAGATCGACATCCTGGCTCGGGCGACCCCGAAACGGGATTATTACTGCCAGTCGCGGCGCGGCAACCGGCTGTTCGAGCTGGGCCTGTCCGAAGTCGGCCTGGCGCTCTGCGCCGCATCCTCCAAATCCGACCAGACGCTGATCGCGAACCTCGTCACCGAGCACGGCCGAGACGGTTTTCTCGCCGCATGGTTCCACGCCCGCGGCGTGAGCTGGGCGGTCGATCTTCTCCCCAACTTTCCGACGCTCATCCCCCAACCTGAAAAGGAGGTCCAGTCATGACCACCCGTCAATCCCGCTCGCGCGCCGTTCTTCTGGCCGCGACCATGCTCGCCATGCCGCTCGCGCTCACGCCCGTCTTGACCGCTCCAGCTTATGCGTGGCGGATCGTGTTCGATCCCAGCAATTACGCGCAGAACGTGCTAACTGCCGTGCGTTCGCTGGAACAGATCACGCATCAGATCACCTCGCTCCAGAACGAAGCGCAGATGTTGATCAATCAGGCCCGCAACCTTGCGAGCCTGCCGTTCTCGGCGCTTCAGGAGATCCAGCAATCGGTGCAGCGCACCCAGCAGCTCTTGCAGCAGGCCCAGAACATCGCCTTCGACGTCCAGCAAATCGACCAGGCCTTCCAGCAGCAATACGGCGATGTGTCGATGTCCGCGACCGACCAGCAGCTTGTCGCCGACGCCCGCACCCGCTGGCAGAACACGGTCGGCGGCTTGCAGGACGCGATGCGCGTGCAGGCCGGCGTCGTCGGCAATATCGACACCAACCGCACACAGATGTCCGAGTTGGTGAGCCAGAGCCAGGGCGCGACCGGCGCGCTTCAGGCAACGCAGGCCGGCAACCAGATCCTCGCCCTCCAGTCGCAACAGCTTTCCGATCTGGTCGCGCTGATCTCCGCGAACGGCCGCGCCGGCGCGCTGACCGAAGCAGAGCGCGCGGCGGCCGTGGCGCAAGGTCGCGAGCAGCGCCGCCGCTTCCTCACGCCCGGCGGCGGCTACCAGCCGGGCAACGCCCAAATGTTCAACGGCAACTGAGGACGGTCGGATGGACGGCAAGATGCTGGCCCGGCTGGGCGCTGTCATGTTCGTCGCCATCGCCATCACGGCGACGGTGATTGAACTGACCCGCAAGGACGATGCGCCGGCGTCGCCGCCGGCGGACATCGTCCAACCTGATCACGATCCGCTGCGCGAGGGTCAGCGCCGGTGCCAGCAGCTTGGGCAGAAGGCAGCCGAGGATGCCGACTGCCTGCGCGTGTGGGCAGAAACCCGCGATCGCTTCCTCCGTCGCACACCTGCACCCGCAGCGCCTGCGGCCAACGACGGGCGGTGACGCATGGGCGGTAGCGGGGTCATCGACAATTTCCTTGGGGTCTTCACCCGCTACATCGATAGCGGGTTCGGCCTGCTCGGCGGCGAGGTCGGCTTCATCGCCTCCACGCTGATCGTCATCGACGTGACGCTGGCCGCCCTGTTCTGGAGCTGGGGCGCCGATGAAGACATCATGGCGCGGCTGGTCAAGAAGACCCTGTTCGTCGGCGTCTTCGCCTATCTCATCTCCAACTGGAACAATCTCGCGAAGATCGTGTTCGACAGCTTCGCTGGCCTTGGCCTGCAAGCTTCCGGCACGGGGTTTTCCGCGCAGGACCTCATGCGCCCCGGCAAGGTGGCGCAGACCGGGCTGGATGCGGCACGGCCGCTGCTCGAATCCATCTCCGACTTGATGGGCTGGGTCGCGTTCTTCGAGAATTTCATCCAGATCGCCTGCCTGCTCTTCGCCTGGGCACTCGTCATCCTCGCCTTCTTCCTTCTGGCGATCCAGCTCTTCGTGACGCTGATCGAGTTCAAGCTGTCAACGCTCGCCGGTTTCGTGCTGATTCCGTTCGGCCTGTTCGGCAAGACCGCCTTCATGGCCGAGCGCGTGCTCGGCAATGTGATTTCTTCCGGCATCAAGGTGCTGGTGCTCGCCGTCATCATCGGCATCGGCTCGACTCTATTCAGCCAGTTCACGCAAGGTTTTGGCGGGCAGGCGCCGAGCATAGACGACGCCATGGCCGTCGTGCTGGCCGCGCTCTCGCTGCTCGGCCTCGGCATCTTCGGCCCCGGCATCGCCAACGGCCTTGTCTCCGGCGGTCCCCAGCTCGGCGCGGGCGCGGCGGCTGGCACCGGCCTCGCTGTCGGGGGAGCGGCCCTTGCGGCCGGCGGTGGCGCCGTGCTGGCCGCGAAAGGTGGGGCCACTGCCGTGCGTGGTGGCGCGACCGTCGCCGGCGCGACATCTTCGGCCTACTCCCTGGGGTCCATGGGGCAGTCCGGTGCGGCTGGTGTCGCGTCGGGGATCGGAGGCGTTGCGTATGCCGCAGGATCAGCGGCGATATCACCACTGCGCCGCGCGGCCGCGAGCGTTAAATCTAGCTTCGACAGCGGCGTGACATCCGGCTTCGCCGCAACCGGCGGTGCCTCCACCCTGGGAACAGTTGGACAGGCAAGCGCCGCCGCTGGTTCGCCACCCGCCTGGGCGGAGCGCATGCGGCGCGGCGGACATATGGGCCATGCCGTCCAGGCCACCGCGCACGCCGTCCGCTCCGGCGACAGCCACGGCTCCGGCTCCTCCGTCAATCTCTCCGAAAGTGACCGCTCATGAACCTCTTCAACCGTCCCGCCGCGCATTACGGCAAGACCCCCGAACCCGAAACTCCATATCAGAAAGCTGCGCAGGTCTGGGACGAGCGCATCGGCTCGGCGCGTGTTCAGGCGAAGAACTGGCGATACATGGCATTCGGATCGCTGGTCCTGTCGGCCGGTTTCGCGGCGGCTCTTGCCTGGCAGTCGGTGCAAGGAACCGTCGTTCCGTGGATCGTCCAGGTGGACAAGATTGGTCAGGCGCAGACGGTCGAACCAGCCGCCGCCAACTATCGGCCGACCGATCCCCAGGTGGCATGGCATCTGGCACGCTTCATCGAGCAGGTCAGGAGCATTCCGGCCGATCCGGTCATCGTGCGGCAAAACTGGTTGCGCGGCTACGAGTGGACAACGGATCGTGGTGCTGCGGCGCTCAACGACTACGCCCGCTCGAACGACCCCTTCGCCAAGGTCGGCAAGCAACAGGTCGCCGTCGAGGTCTCCAGCGTCATCCGCGCATCGGCGGATAGCTTCCGCGTCGCCTGGACCGAACGCCACTACGAAAACGGTCAGCTTTCTACGACCGAGCGCTGGACCGCGATCCTGACCATCGTCATCCAGCCGCCGCGCGACGCCGACCGGCTCAAGGCGAATCCGCTCGGCATCTACGTCAACGCCATCAACTGGTCGCGGGAGATGAGCCAATGATGATGCGCTTCCCCCGGCGGAAAGCCGAGTGTGAGACTACGTCTCTCCGTATCGCCGTCATGCCGG
The DNA here is from genome assembly GCF_014843375.1 of Aminobacter sp. SR38. Lineage (NCBI taxonomy): Bacteria > Pseudomonadati > Pseudomonadota > Alphaproteobacteria > Hyphomicrobiales > Phyllobacteriaceae > Aminobacter > Aminobacter sp. SR38. Next base: position 2,077,883 of record NZ_CP062112.1, on the reverse strand, counting down.
TTTTCCGTAAATCCGCCATTCCGCTTCTGCTGCTTTCCGGCATTGCGCTTGCCGGCTGCGCCACGCCGCAGAAGCCGCCGCAGATCACTTACGATTCCGACGTGCCGCCGCTGCCGACCGTGCCGGCATCCGTCACCGACGATCGGCCGAAGCCGCTCCACATTCCGCCGGCCTGGACTCCGGCCAAAGGCGGCGCGGCGGCCGGCACGCCGACCGGCCGTGTCGAGAGCGCCAACGCGGCCGCGCGCGTCCAGCCGCGCCGCGAGGGTTACTACAACGCGATCCAGATCTATCCATGGTCTGAAGGCGCGCTCTATCAGGTCTATGCCGCGCCCGGGCAGATCACGGACATCGCACTGGAGCCTGGCGAAAGCCTGACTGGGGCCGGGCCGATCGCGGCTGGCGATACCGCCCGCTGGATCATCGGCGACACGGAATCCGGTTCGGGCACGGCCCGGCGCGTTCATGTGCTGGTAAAACCCTCACGGCCGGACATTACCACCAACCTGGTCATCACCACCGATCGGCGCACCTACATGCTCGAGCTGCGCTCCGGGCCAAAGCCCTACATGCCCGCCGTAGCCTGGGCCTATCCGCGCTCGACGACTGCGCAAGGGCAAATCGTTCCGGCCACGCCGGTCATCCCGGCCGTCGCCGCGCGCAACTACCGTTACGGCCTGACTGGCGGCAACCCGCCCTGGAAGCCGATCTCCGTATATGACGACGGCCGCCGCGTCTATGTCGAGTTCCCGCGCGGAATCGTCCAGGGCGAAATGCCGCCGATCGTCGTGATCGGCCCGGAAGGTGAGGCGCAGATCGCCAACACCCGCATCTATCGCAACATCCTGATCGTCGATCGTCTCTTCGGCGCCGCCGAGCTGCGCCTTGGCAGCGGCAAGCAGCAGCAGACCGTCAGGATCGTGCGCACCGATGGGAGACCGTCATGAGTGAGAATGAAACCCACGCTGCCGCGCCGATGCGGCTTCGCGCCGAGCCGCCGCGCGTCACGCGTCTGTCGCGCAAGGTGCTGACAGGCCTCGGCGTGGTCGCAGGCCTCGGTATCGGTGGTGCTCTGATCTATGCCCTTCAGACCCGCACGTCCGGCGATGACGGCAAGGAGCTGTACTCCACCAGCAATCGCCAGCCGGCCGATGGTCTCGCCGGCCTGCCGCGTGACTACACCGGTCCGGTCCTCGGCCCGCCGCTGCCAGGCGATCTTGGCCGCCCCATCCTCGACGCACAGAATAAGGGGCAGCCTGTCGTGCCCCCGACCATCACGACGCCAGCGGTCGACGAGGCCGAGCAACGCCGGCGAGCCGAGGAAGAGGCCGCGCGGACGAGCAAGGTGTTCTTCCAGACGCAACCGGGCGCCGCTACGACGGCAGGAATGCCGGGAAGCACGACGATCCCGAATCTCGCAGGTCTCGATCTGAGCGGACAACCTGGCCAGCAAACCGCGCAGGACAAGCAACTCGCCTTCCTTAACGCGACCGCCGATCGCCGTACCACGTCGTCGGATCGCGTCATGGCGCCGGCCTCGCCGTTCGTGCTCCAGGCAGGCGCCGTCATCCCTGCGGCGCTCATCACCGGCATCCGCTCCGATCTGCCGGGCCAGATCACGGCGCAGGTAACAGAGAATATCTATGACAGCCGCACTGGCCGCATCCTGCTCGTGCCGCAAGGCACGCGCGTCATCGGCCAGTACGACAACAATGTGCAGTTCGGACAGCGTCGCGTTCTGCTCGTCTGGAACCGCCTGATCCTGCCTAATGGCCGGTCGATCGTGTTGGAGCGTCAGCCGGGCGCCGACACCCAAGGTTATGCCGGGCTCGAGGACGGCGTCGACTACCACTGGTGGGACCTGGCCAAGGCCGCCGGCTTGTCGACGTTGCTCAGCGTGGGAGCTGAACTCGCGACCAACGATGACGACCGCCTCATCCAGGCGATCCGCAACGGCGGTCAGGACACGATCAACGATGCCGGCCAGCAGATCATCCAGCGCCAGTTGCAGGTCGCTCCGACACTGACGATCCGCCCGGGCTTCCCGGTCAGGATCATTGTCACGCGGGACCTGGTATTCGAGGCGTACCGGGGATGACCATGGCAAAACTGAAACTTGGCGCGATCCCCGATGAAAAGCCAGTGAAGGTGACGGTGGAGCTGCCGGCCGCGCTGCACAAGGATCTCGTCGCCTATGCCGAAGCGCTTTCGCGCGAATCCGGACAGGAGATTGGCGACCCCGTCAGGCTGATCGTGCCAATGCTGCAGCGCTTCGTCGCGACGGATAGGGCGTTCACCCGAGCGCGTAAGACGCAGCGAGGGTAGTCAGCGATTGAGGCTGTCTTTAAGGGCCTTGGCAGGCGCGAAGGTCAGCTTCTTTGCAGCGGCAATCTTCATCGCGGCGCCAGTTGAAGGATTCCGGCCGTCGCGTTCCGGCGTCGCCCTCACCTTGAATTTGCCGAATCCGGGCAATGAAATCTCTTCACCCGCTGCCGCCGCTTCAGCGATCGCCTTGAACACTCCGTCGACCAGCGCTTTGCCCTGGGCCTTGGTCAGGTTGTGTTCGGTCGCCAGCTTGTCGGCAATTTCGATTGCAGTTGTCATGAGTTGGTCTCTCCTTCGGCAGTAGCACGCCCTATGCCACGCTATCGATGATTTGTCATTGCGGCGCAGTTCCGGCCGAGCCAGACGCCCGCACGATGTTGAGCAGCGCTTTGAGTGCGGGATTGGGGTTGGATTCCATCCAGACGGCTGAGACCGATATGACGCTCCTGCCGGCAAGAGGGACAACGACAACGCCATCAGTGGCGGCACGCGGAGGCGGTCCGATCACGATCGTCACCCCGAATCCCAATGCCACCATGTTGATGAGATTGCATTGGCCGGCGCGATGAAGCTGCACTCGCGGCGCGACAGCCCACTTTGCCATTCGTTTCGAGAGGTGTTCCTGAAGATCGGGGCCAATCCCGCTTGCGCCGAGGATAAACCGCTCACGGCGTAGTTCTTCGAAGCTCACCTTGCGCGCTCCGGCCAGACGATGCGACTTCGGAAGCACCGCTGCCATGTGCTCCTCACACAAATACAGCGAGTGAACCGGCCCATTGTTGAGCTGTCTGCTCACGAAAGCCACGTCGACGGAGCGCTGCTGGACCAGAGCCGTACTTGCGCCGGATGTAGTCTCGACGATCTCGACCGACACGCCTTCATGGCTAGCGCGAAAACGTTGAAACAGGTCGCCGAGCACAGAGAAGGGCACGCTGACGCCAACCGTTAATTCACCGTGCTCGCCACGCTGCGAAGCCTCGGCGCGCTGGAGGGCACGTCTCAAATGATCGAACCCTAGGCTGGCTTCCTCTAGGAACCGATCACCCGCAGGCGTTGGCCGTATTCCCGAGTGATCACGTTCAAAGAGCTTTGCTTTGACACGATCTTCAAGGCTTCGAACTCCTCGGCTCACCGTGGACTGCTGGACATTCAATGCTGCCGCTGCCCGCCGGAAGCTACCGTGTTCGGCGGATTCCAGGGCGTATCGAATCAATCGAAGATCAAAAACGTGATACGGTACCGAACGGATTCCTTGGCTTATTCGCATACGGACGGCCATCCTTGCCTGTTCAGGCGCAGCTCAACATCGAAATACAGGACCGTTGATCTCTATCCTCTGCGCTCCGCAATCGGCACGTAGTCGCGCTCGGTCGCGCCGGTATAGAGCTGGCGCGGCCGGCCGATCCGCTGGTGCGGATCCTCGATCATTTCCTTCCACTGCGCGATCCAGCCGACGGTGCGGGCGACCGCGAACAGCACGGTGAACATGGCGGTGGGGAAGCCCAGCGCCTTGAGCGTGATGCCGGAATAGAAATCGACGTTCGGATAGAGCTTCTTTTCGATGAAATATTCGTCCGTCAGCGCGATCTTCTCGAGTTCGATGGCGATATCGAGCAGCGGATCGTCCTTGATGCCGAGCTCGCCGAGCACTTCGTGCGCCGTCCGCTGCATGATCTTGGCGCGCGGATCGTAGTTCTTGTAGACGCGGTGCCCGAAGCCCATCAGCCGGAACGGATCGTTCTTGTCCTTGGCGCGGGCGATATATTCGGGGATGTGATCCACATGGCCGATCTCGCCCAGCATGTTCAAGGCCGCTTCGTTGGCGCCGCCATGGGCAGGCCCCCACAGGCAGGCGATGCCGGCCGCGATGCAGGCGAAGGGGTTCGCGCCCGACGAGCCGGCGAGCCGCACCGTCGAGGTCGAGGCGTTCTGCTCATGGTCGGCGTGCAGGATGAAGATGCGCTCCATGGCGCGCGCCAGTACCGGGTTCACCTTGTATTCCTCGCACGGCACCGCAAAGCACATGTGCAGGAAGTTGGCCGCGAAGTTGAGGTCGTTCTTCGGGTAAACGAAGGGCTGGCCGATATGGTACTTGTAGGTCATCGCCGCGATCGTCGGCATCTTGGCGATGAGCCGCATGGAAGCGACCATGCGCTGGTAGGGGTCGGAAATGTCGGTCGAGTCGTGATAGAAGGCCGACAGCGCGCCGACCACGCCGCACATCACCGCCATCGGGTGTGCGTCGCGGCGGAAGCCGGTGAAGAACTTCGACATCTGCTCATGCACCATGGTGTGGCGCGTGATGCGGTAGTCGAAATCGTCCTTCTGCGCCTTGGTCGGCAGTTCGCCGTAGAGCAGCAGATAGCAGACCTCGAGGAAGTCGCCATGTTCGGCGAGCTGGTCGATCGGATAGCCGCGATGCAGCAGGATGCCCTCTTCGCCGTCGATAAAGGTGATGGCGGACTCGCAGCTCGCGGTCGAGGTGAAGCCCGGATCGTAGGTGAAGGCGCCGGTGGTGGTATAGAGCGAGCTGATGTCGATGACGTCGGGGCCGAGCGTGCCCTGCATGACCTTGAAGTCATGGGCCTTGCCGTCGACCTCCACCTTCGCAGGCGCGCCGGCCCTCGGCGCCACGTCGAGTTTCTTGGCTGCTTCGGACATCGCGCGCTCCGAAATTTCTAATGCCATTGCGTCCAGTATTTGCCGGCCGCCTGAACTACGAAACGATCAAAACTAACCCGTTCACTTTGCAGAAGTCAGGCCTGTAATTCCTTGCATTCGTAACCGGCCAAGATGGTTTATTTGACCGAACAAATATTGGACCGAGTCAGAAATCGTTTCTCCCGCCCGTTATCGAGCGAAAACATCCCACCTCTACCCGGCACGACGTCGATAGTTAATTCCGTGTTCTTCCAAGCCTCGTACTGAGATTCACTGATGTATACCGGTGTATCACCAATACTTCCTAGCTGTACGTCCCGATCTCCAATGATGTAGTCATTGCGACGATAGCACATCGGGGATGAACCGTCGCAGCAACCACCCGACTGGTGAAAGAGCACTGGGCCGTGTTCAGCGATGATCTCGTTAAGAAACGCAATCGCCTCAGGCGTCGCGGAAACCCTGTTGAGAATGAGGCGTTCGGTCATTGTAGAGGCTCCATATGGGCCTTCTCCCTACTAGCGGGAGAAGGCGGCTCAAGGCGAGAAGTTGGAGGCGGCAATGGCCGATCGATCGCTCTCGCTGTCTCTCTCCAATGTTGGAGAAAGTCCCCTAGATTCAAAAGAAACCAAGCTTCTTCGGGCTGTAGCTCACTAGCATGTTCTTCGTTTGCTGATAGTGATCCAGCATCATCTTGTGGTTCTCACGGCCGATGCCCGACTGCTTGTAGCCGCCGAAGGCCGCGTGGGCCGGATAAGCATGGTAGCAGTTGGTCCAGACGCGTCCCGCCTGGATGGCACGACCAAAGCGGTAGAGCCGGTTTGCGTCGCGGCTCCATATGCCTGCACCTAGACCGTAGAGCGTATCGTTGGCAATCGACAGGGCCTCGTCATCGTCCTTGAAGGTGGTCACGGACACAACCGGACCGAAAATCTCCTCCTGGAAGATGCGCATCTTGTTGTGACCCTTGAAAATCGTCGGCTTGATGTAGTAGCCGCCAGCCAGGTCGCCGGGCAGATGATTCTGCTCGCCGCCAGTAAGCACCTTCGCGCCTTCCTTTTTGCCGATGTCGAGATAAGAGAGAATCTTCTCGAGCTGTTCGGAGGAGGCCTGCGCGCCGATCATGGTCGCGGGATCGAGAGGATCGCCTTGGATGATCGCCTCGGTACGTTTGATGGCACGCTCCATAAATTTGTCGTAGATTTTCTCGTGCACCAGGGCGCGGCTCGGGCAGGTACAGACCTCGCCCTGGTTAAGCGCGAACATGACGAATCCCTCGATCGCCTTGTCGAAGAAGTCATCGTCCTCGGCGATGACGTCCTGGAAGAAGATGTTGGGGCTCTTGCCACCCAGTTCCAGTGTCACAGGGATCAGGTTCTGCGACGCATATTGCATGATCAGTCGGCCGGTCGTGGTTTCACCGGTAAAGGCGATCTTCGCGATACGGTTGGACGACGCTAGCGGTTTGCCGGCCTCGAGGCCGAAGCCGTTTACAACATTTAGCACACCTTCCGGCAGGAGGTCGCCAACCAGGTCTGCCCACAACATAATGCTGGCTGGCGTTTGCTCGGCCGGCTTGATGACCACGCAGTTGCCTGCGGCGAGCGCAGGCGCCAGTTTCCAGCATGCCATAAGCAGCGGGAAATTCCACGGGATGATCTGGCCGACGACTCCCAGCGGTTCGTGGAAGTGGTACGCAATCGTGTCGTGGTCGATTTCGGAGATTCCGCCCTCCTGGGCGCGAACGGCGCCAGCGAAGTAGCGGAAGTGATCGATCGCCAGCGGCAGGTCGGCGGCGGTCGTCTCGCGGATTGGCTTGCCGTTGTCCCAGGTTTCCGCAAGAGCCAGAAGATCGAGGTTCTCTTCCATGCGATCAGCGATCCGATTAAGAATCAGGGCACGCTGCGCCGCCGAGGTCTTACCCCAACTATCCTTTGCTTTGTGCGCTGCATCCAAAGCTGCGTCGATGTCCGCAGCCTCCGAGCGTGCAATCTCGCCAATCGAACGGCCGGTCACCGGCGAGATGTTCTCGAAATATTTCCCCGATTTTGGGGCAACCCACTTGCCGCCGATGAAATTCTCGTAGCGCTTGGCGAACGGGACTTTCGTTGTGCGCGAAAATTCGATCTTATTCATGCGAATTCCTCCCAGAAGGCGCGCCGCACCATGCGGCGCCTCTTTGGAGATGGTCGTTGGGTACCGCGTTTATGTCACCCCCGGTAACAGCCCTACACCGCTCAATTGTAACAAATCTGAAACAGTTTGGCCCTCTTAGCCGCAGTCATTACTACGATGGCGAATAAACGACCCTGCTCGCCGCTGGGTGCAAGCCATTCCGTATCCGAAGGATCGGCGGGTGGCGAACAGGTCGCCGTACTTCCCGGAACATATTCGGACTGCGTTACGACGATCGCCAGTTTCTCAATTCGTCGAGTCGCCTAGTCGATCAAGACGGTCGAACTCGACTTGATTTGCGGGCAGCGTAAACAGTTTGGTGCCGTATTCGGAATTCTCCGCGGTGCAGCCAATCAGTCCAAACCATCTATCTCTTTCGGGAAACTCGGGCCAAATCTGCAAACGCAGAGGAAGGCCCCCGACAAGGAACTGAATCGTCCGAATCCGCCGTTTGCAAAAGCGTAGAGTTGAGGCGCGGAAAAACCCGTCCCTTGCGGCGAACAGCGCACGAGCCTCATCCGAACCTTCCAGCCACACTATAATTGCCATTGGATCGGCACCATCCACAAACGCGAGGGACCGCCCTTCTCTTAAACCCATTATCAGGCTGTCGCACGAAAGTATATCTGCATCGCCGATCCTAGACGTTCGAAGGAGGAGGTCAGTAAAAACCGCCACAAGATCGCCGACTGTCGCCGTTCGTGCCTCCACTTCAGTTATCCCCTCGCGTGAAGGAAGAGTGAAATTTGGCCAGCCGCATTGTCTATACACTGGAAACTTTAGTTGCCTTGCCGACCAGGAGCACGATACTGTGGTATCCCTCTTATTGTTGAGGTCCGAGAACGTAGCTGCGGTAATAGACTATGTAACTATATGTAACGTCCGAGCCCCAAGGAACCGAATGAGATCTTCCGCTCGAATGCAGATTAACAGTCCGCGAGTTCCGGCATTCACGAAGACCTTCTTCCCTGGCATGATATTCGCTTCAATCAGTGTCTGAATTTGCTCGTTCAAGCCGATGGGGCTGATTCCGCCGATCCTGTAACCTGTGACTCGTTCAGCCTCGGTTGGACTCATTATCTCGGCGGTAGTTCCGCCAAGCGCTGACATCACCCTGTCGATGCTGACTCTTTGGTTGCTCGGGACTACAAGACATCTTGGTTTTGCGTCGACGCTCACGATGAGCGTTTTAAGTACTCGGGAATATGAGACGCCAAGAGCCTTTGCCGCATACAATCCTTTGTTCCGGACGGTGTGGGCGTATTCATATGTGACCAGCGAGAAAGACACGCCAGCGCGCATTAGAGATTGGGTCGCTGGCGTTGATTGCAACGTTCCGGTTCCTGCTCAAAGAATGGCGTGTGCAAGGCACGGCGACCGAGGTGAGGTCGGGCGCTTCCCGTGCCGGCTCATAGGATACTTACGCTCCTGGCTCCTACGACACCTGCTTCAAGTGCTCAATTTGGCATAGGCCTCAATCTCGACCTTCTGCCAAGATCTCAGCATCGAGGAGACCTGGATAAGCGTGCTGGCGGGGCGGATCGAATCGAAGCTGATGAGATGTCCTCTGGCGACGGCTTCGGCATCAGCGATGTCGCGAATATAGACGACCGTCCGGACGACATGTTCCAGACCAGCACCCGCATCGGCCAATGCCTTCTCGATAATGGAGAGAGCGGCACGAGTCTGGATATACGCATCGCTATCTTCATGGCCTGCAGGGGCGCAAGTTCCTGAGACATGAATGTCCTTGCCGACACGAACGGCGCGTGAGTATCCGAAAATATTCTCGTAGGCGCCGCCAGAAGATATGTTCTGACGCTTTGAGGTTTGTTTACTCGACATGGGCGAACTCCATTACTTGCTGAGACAGTCGCGCACCCTGTACCAAGTCTCCACGACCGGAACGGCGCGCTTGGCGATGGGATGTGCGGGGAACGATGGAAACACGAGATCATCGAAAGCGGTGCGACCTTCGGTGTCACCAAGGAGCTGGAGAGCGATCTTGTGACCAAAGTAGGTCGCGCGGGAGACCCCGGTACCGCAGTATCCCAGGGCATAGTGGACCCCGTTTCGCGTTCGCCCTAGGTGTGGCACCTCATCGTAGGTATAGCCGATAAGGCCATCCCAGCCGTGTGACACGCGGATGTCCTTTAGAACCGGGAAAACCGACAAGACATCGCGCGCGAGATGGCGGTAGGCCGCGACTGAATCGCTCGGTGCCAAATGGCTGACCCGCCCGCCCCATAGTATGCGACGCTCGGCAGGTGCTGCCCGAAAATAGTAGAACACGCGATTGGTGTTACCGTAGACCCGCCCCCCTGGCATAAGTTGGGAGAACAACTGTTCAGGAATCTCTTCGGTGGCGATTTGGCCTGAACCCACCGGAACAATGCGGCGGGTCAGATGGGGAAGTAACCCGTCGGTATAGCCGTTGGTTGCAATGATGACGTTGCGGCAATTTATTTGGCCAGACAGTGTGTTGACCGTGAATCCATCCTTCGTTGCGTCAACGGCGATCGCAGCACTATGACCCTGGACGACCCCGCTCGCATCCTCCACGCGATGAAGTAGGCCCTGATGATAGAGACCGGGGTGCAGGCTGGCATCTGCCGGCAAAACGGAACCGCCATGGAAAAGGTCGGTGTTGATCTCGTGATGCTGCTCGGACCGAGGCACCATAAAGCTTTCTACCCCAGCCACGTTGCGCAGGTCTTCCATGTCACGCGCGATCGCATCGTAGTGCTCCGGTCGGATAGCGCCTCGGAAGCGGCCGCAACGACGGAAATAACAATCTATTTTCTCCGTGCTGATCAGCCCTTCGATATAGTCGAGCATGGCGACGCCCTCGCGGAGCATCTCCTCAGCCTTCGCGCGACCGCGCAATTCGATGAGGCGCTTTACACGGAACTTCTGGTTGCCGCTCCCTATCTGGCCACCGTTGCGGGTACTGGCGCCAAATCCCGGCGCGTCACGATCGAGTACCACGACGCTGCGGCCAGCTCTCAAGAGAGTTAACGCAGCAGAAAGCCCTGTGAATCCTGAACCGACGACCACGACATCGGTCTGTTGGGGGAGAGCGCTTGGAGGCGTTTCGCGAGGCGCTGCAGCTTCCCACCAATATGGCCGATAGGTGAGAGACGCGCTGGCCGCCAAGCGGCCAGTCGCCAACTGGTCAAGCGTCGGATGCGCTATCGGTTTGCTGCTCACTTCTTCCTCCCACTTCCTTAGTTGCTTACCATATAAAGGTATTGCATCACATGCAAGATAATTGTATGTGGTGTAACATAATGGTCGCTTAGGGAGGAGCATCACAGTGAACAATCTCGCTATATCGGAGGAATGGGGTTCTAGCTGCGACGGATTCGTTACGCCGACAGGCCTCGATCTCGAACAAGCCAAAAACTTTCTCGCTCAACACAAGATCCGCTACGTGTTTGCGCAATTCGTCGACATATATGGAACGGCGAAAGGTAAAGCGGTACCAGTCGACCATCTGGAGGATATTGTCACCGATGGTGCGGGTTTTGCCGGTGGCGGCGTTTTTGGGCTGCGTATTCCTCCGCATGGACCCGAATATATAGTCGTTGGCGATCTCAAGACGCTGACGTTGTTGCCGTGGTCACCAGGATATGCGCGCATTATGGGAACGGGTACGGTTGGGGGCCAACCGCACCCGATCGACACGCGCAACATTCTTCAGGCGCAGATCGACAGACTTGAGGGTCGCGGCTGGGTGCTCAATACAGGCATCGAGCCCGAGTTCAGTCTTTTGGAGCGCACGGCTGATGGGTCGGTGGTTCCGTTGGACTCGACCGACACGTTGCGCAAGCCGGCATATGACTACCGCGGGCTATCCCGGGCACGCATTTTTCTTGAGAGAGTGACCGAGAGCCTCAAGGCGATCGGGATCGACGTCTACCAGATCGACCACGAGGATGCGAACGGGCAATACGAGATCAACTTCAAATACTCCGATGCCATGACATCGGCCGATACCATTCTACTGTTCAAGATGGCTGCCTCTGAAATCGCTCACGAACTGGGCGCCATTTGTTCCTTCATGCCGAAGCCCAAGACATCGATGACTGGCAATGGCATGCATATTCACTGCTCGATTGCCGACAAGAACAGCCGTAACCTCTTCCATGATCCGAACGATCGCCGAGGGTTGGGCCTGTCCGACCTCGCTTATCATTTCACGGCTGGCCTTCTCGAGCACGCCAAGCCGTTGACAGCCCTCCTGGCGCCCTCGGTCAATTCCTACAAGCGCCTCGTGGTCGGCCAAAATGCGTCAGGCACCACCTGGTGTCCCGTGTTCATTGCATATGGTGACAACAATCGGACGGCAGCATTGCGCACGGCGACCGGCCGAGTAGAGGTCAGGATGGGGGACTCCGGAATGAACCCCTACCTTGCACAGGCCGCAGTGATTGCTGCAGGGCTCGACGGCATCGATAGAAAGCTGGATCCGGGCGAGCCGCACAACGTCAATTTCTATGCCCTTTCGCGCCGCGAAGTTGTGGAGCGAGGCATCGAGTTTCTACCCCAGTCGCTTTGCGAAGCAATCAATGAGTTGGAGGCAAGTGATCTTTTCAGAGAGACACTCGGCGCCGAGTTCATTGATGAGTTTGTGACGCTCAAGCGCACCGAGTGGGAAGAATATCACCGGCACGTATCCGATTGGGAAACCAATCGGTACCTCGCTTTCTTCTAAAACCCCAAGGATAAGGATCGACGAACTATGTGCGGAATTGCTGGTCTATTTATCAAGGACCCAAAACTTGAGCCGCAACTTGGTGCCTTACTGGCCAAGATGACCTCAACCCTGTGCAGCCGTGGGCCGGACTCGGCCGGCTTCGCCATCTATGGCGATGGTAAACCAGGGACGACGAAGATTACACTGGCTGGGGCAAATGTCGGCGCGGTTGCCAGGCAACTTGTTGCGGCGCTCCCCACGGGATCGTCCTCGAAAGTTCGCCACACCCATGCTGTTGTTTCGGTGCAAAATGCGGATCTCGAGGCCGCCGAAAAATGGCTGGCCGAGAATGCCCCTGATATCGCCATATCGAGCGAAGGCACTCGCTTGGAGATATTCAAAGAGGTCGGCTATCCGGACAACGTTGCAGCGGCATTCGATATCGCAAGCATGGGCGGTACCCACGGTATCTCCCACACGCGCATGGCGACAGAATCGGCGGTCACGACTGATGGCGCCCATCCGTTTTCGACGGGGTCCGACCAGTGCCTGGTGCACAATGGCTCCCTCTCGAACCACGCCTCGCTACGCCGCCAGTTGCGTCAGGACGGTATCCCTATACGCACCGAGAACGATACCGAGGTTGCCGCCGGATACATATCGAAGAAGGTTCGGGATGGGGAGACTTTTGGCGAGGCATTGGAGTCGAGCCTGAGCGACCTCGATGGTTTCTTCACTTTCGTCGTCGGCACGGAAAAGGGCTTCGGCGTGCTTCGTGACCCAATCGCCTGCAAACCCGCTGTGATGGCTGAAACGGATCAGTACGTCGCATTCGCCACTGAGTACAAGAGCCTCACCTGCCTTCCGGGCATCCGCGAGGCGCGCGTCTGGGAGCCCAAGCCGGCTACCCCTTACTTCTGGGAGCATCAGTGACATGCCCATTGTCGATCTTGGAAAATCATCTCTCCGGGAATTGAACGCCGCTTTACATGAGCTTCGGCCGAACACCAACGAGACGGACTGGACAGTCCTGAATCCGAACGGCGAGCATTCAATCGCTGTTGGTGTCGATGCTCCGGTGACGATCAATATTGATGGCCCTGTCGGATATTTCTGCGGAGGCATGAACAAGCAGGCCACCATCGTTATTGAAGGAAACGCCGGCCAGGGTGTCGGCGAAAACATCATGAGCGGCCTGATCCACGTCAAAGGTGACGCCAGCCAGAATGCTGGCGCCACGGGTCGCGGTGGACTTCTTATCATAGACGGCAATGCCTCCTCGCGCTGTGGAATCTCGATGAAGGGGGTAGATATCGTGGTGAAGGGAGGCATCGGTCACTTGTCGGCCTTCATGGGTCAAACGGGAAGCCTCGTCGTATTTGGTGAAGCGGGCGAGGCGCTCGGCGACTCTCTTTACGAGGCGCACCTGTACGTGCGCGGCCCGGTCGCGAGCCTTGGCGCCGATTGCGTCGAGAAGAAAATGCGGGACGAGCATCGCCTGGAACTGTTCGAGCTTCTCAAAGCATCTGACGAGGCGAACAAGGTCGATGTTGGCGAGTTTCGTCGCTACGGCTCGGCCCGTAAACTCTACAACTTCAATATCGACAATATGGATGCTTACTGATGACTGAGAGAGATTGGCTCCCGACTACCCCACGCAAATCCTATACTTTCGACGATTATGCGCTCTCTGAAATTCGACGTGCGGCTGCGACTGGCATCTACGACATCCGTGGTGGCGGTTCGAAGCGCAAGCTGCCAAACTTCGACGATCTTCTGTTGCTCGGCGCATCGATGAGCCGATATCCGCTGGAAGGCTATCGGGAGAAGTGCGGCACAGAGGTGACGCTTGGCACACGATTCGCCAAGAAGCCGCTGAAGCTTGCTATTCCGATAACCATCGCTGGCATGAGCTTCGGATCCCTGTCAGCCAACGCCAAGGAAGCTCTTGGCCGTGGCGCCAGTATCGCCGGAACTTCGACGACGACGGGCGACGGAGGCATGACGCCCGAGGAGCGCGGCCAGTCCAAGTTGCTCGTCTACCAGTATCTGCCATCTCGCTACGGGATGAATCCGGACGACCTGCGTCGTGCTGACGCGATCGAGATCGTGATTGGCCAAGGCGCCAAGCCAGGCGGCGGCGGCATGCTGCTCGGACAGAAGATCTCGGATCGTGTCGCTGCCATGCGCCAATTGCCCAAGGGCATCGACCAGCGTTCGGCCTGCCGACATCCGGACTGGACCGGCGCCGACGATCTGGAGATCAAAATTCACGAACTGCGCGAGATTACCAACTGGGAAAAGCCAATTTATCTGAAGGTTGGCGCAAGTCGGCCGTACTACGACACAGCGCTGGCGGTGAAGGCAGGGGCTGACGTGGTGGTGCTGGACGGCATGCAGGGCGGCACGGCTGCAACGCAGGAAGTGTTTATCGAGCATGTCGGCATCCCCTTGCTGTCGGCAATCCAACCTGCCGTACAGGCACTGCGAGACCTCGGTATGCACCGGAAGGTTCAGCTCATTGTTTCCGGGGGGATCCGCAACGGTGCCGATGTCGCCAAGGCGTTGGCTCTCGGCGCGGATGCTGTTTCGATCGGTACCGCGGCCCTAGTGGCACTCGGTGACAACGATCCGAAATGGGAGAAGGAATACCGGTCGCTCGGTTCAACCACCGGTGCCTATGACGATTGGCACGAAGGAAAGGATCCGGCCGGTATCACGACACAGACGCCGCAACTGAGCGAAAGACTGGATCCGGTGGCCGCAGGACGCCGCCTCGCCAACTTCCTCAAGGTCATGACGCTGGAGGCGCAGACGCTCGCTCGTGCGTGTGGCAAGAGCCATGTTCACAACCTTGAGCCCGAAGACCTTGTTGCCCTCACGATCGAGGCAGCGGCAATGGCCCGGGTGCCTCTGGCCGGAACAAGCTGGGTACCTGGGCTGCACCAGGCGTGAACGTACCAAGGCCCGCCAACGCGAAGCGGATAAGCGGCGGGCCTTGCTCACTCATTGTAGATGATGATGGAAAGGAACTTGGCGTATTCATCCAGCATGCGTTCGGGACCGTGGACGACGTGTCCGGAGAAGGTGAAGGCATCTCCGGGTTCCAGTACGTAAGTGTGCTCTCCGAAACGGTATTCAACGCGCCCTTGTAGCATGTAGATAAACTCCGTTCCGGGGTGTGAAAAACGCGGATAGGACCTGCTCTTCTTGTCCATTTCAATGAAGAATGGCTCGAAAGTCTTTCGCGGCCCACGCCCGTAGGCTAGCAGTTTATATGTGTGCCCGTGTTTGGTGCCGATACGGACGACTTCCACCTGATCTTGCTGTTTGATGAGTTGCGCTGAACCTTTCTGCTCGTCGGTTTGGTGGAAAAGATCGGCCATGCCGATACCGAGGGCCTCACATAGCTTTTCCAAGGAATCGAGACTTGCGGTAGCAGCGCCGTTCTCGATGCGGCTTAGCATGGCGCTCGATATCCCCGCGCCGGCACTGACGTCGGCCAACGTGAGGTTAGCGGCCGTTCGCTGATTGCGAAGAACCTGCCCAATTCGGACTTCCAACGGCGCTCGCGCAGCTGATTGTCTGGATGGGCGCACCCGTGTCTTGCGCTTGGCCCCTGACTGTTCGTTGGTCTTTTTGGTTGTCATCCCACCACCTGTTTGCTTCGAGCAAAATCATAGCCGGGATGTTGTGACCAAGCAAAACCGAAACGCGGCATAGCTCAGCCTGACGTGCATTTTCCATTGAAATGCGGCTAAAAGTATGTTGTATCACATGCAATAAAAATACATGTGGTACAAATTGCCCCTCAGATTTGCTGGCGGCAATTGGGAGGTTGTTGACGTAAGGAGGAGAATTCATGTCGTCTGTTTCGGAAGCTGAGCAAGGCTCGGTGAGCCTCGATGAGCCTGGGGGGGAAATCGGGGGACTGCATCGGGCCATCGACTGGAAAGGTGCGTTTTGGATCGCCAGCGGCGTGCCCGCGCTGGTGATGATTTCGATAGGAGGAATGGGGGCCACCGCCGGCAAACTCGCCTTCTTAGTCTGGGCGATTTCAGTTCTGATTGGCCTCTGCCAAGCATATAGCTATGCAGAGATCGCCGGTCTCTTCGCCAATAAGTCAGGCGGCGCCGCGGTCTATGGCGCGGCCGCTTGGCTTCGTTACAGCAAATTCATCGCCCCGCTGTCGGTATCCTCGATGGTACGGGCGTGGCAGCTGCAATGGGACGCATGGTTGGAACCGGCTCAGTGCTGGTTACTCACCTTCTCGAGATGATGATGGTGCTCGCCCTCATACTCGCAATCATGATGGCGATGGCAGGATCTTCGCGTACGCTCTACCAAGGCGGAATCGACGGTTGGCTGCCAAAGTACCTTTCGCACACAAACGAGCATGGTGCTCCAACAAAGGCGATGTGGACGGACCTATTCTTCAACCTCGGTTTGCTCTCATTCGCCACATCCGACACAAACGCATACTATTTCATTCTGTCGATCTCGAACGTCGGATATATGATGTTCATTTTCCTTAACCTACAATCTATCTGGATTCATCGGATCGACAGTCCCACTATTCCTCGGCCCTATCGCACGCCGAATTGGCTGGTGGCCGTGAACGTTGCTCTTGGATACTTCAATCTCCTGCTTATGGGCGCTGGTGCGAAGGTCTGGGGCAATCCAAACGCGCTTTGGTATGGAATCGGCTTTGGCCTCCTAATCCTGCCCGTCTTTGCCTATCGCCATTATGTGCAGGACAAAGGCAAGTTCCCCGATCACATGCTTGTGGACCTCGGCCTGAAGAGCCAGGATCTGGGAGAAAAACGAGCAGGCGTACTGCCTTATCTAGCGCTAGCTCTTGGCGTGGCAGTAACATTGTTCGGCCACTACTATTTCCAGCTTCCTGCATAACATCGACCCGCGCGGCGTCAGTTCGCGCGGGCTTCTTTTCGGTCATTCAGTAAACAGGGGAGATCTTCATGCCTACTACCATCCTATGTGGTGTAGACGATTCTTCGCACGCTAGTAAGGCTGCAAGCGTTGCTGCCCAACTCGCGGCGGCGACCGGTTCCAAACTGATCCTGATCGTAGTTGATCAGGTCACTCTGGAAGGCCGGAGCGCGCCTATTCACAAGTTTGGCGAAGAAAAAGTGCAACAAGTGCTGGCCGGAGCAAAAGCGATTGCCGCTGCAACCGGGTATGCTGACCCGCATCTCGTCTCTGTCGCAAGCCAAGATGTTGCCACGGCAATCCTGAATTATGCCGACGAGCAACGCGTGGATCACATCGTTGTCGGCACTGGCGAAAAGAGCGCCGCTACTCGCTTTGTGATCGGCTCGGTCTCGCATGATCTCGTGGTGCGTGCACATTGCAGCGTCACTGTCGCGCGATAGCTAGTTCCTTTTCGTCGGCGTCCTTGATGTCGTTCATCTAAGAAAGGCCAATGTCATAGGAGGCACTGATGCGCTCGTCGCTTGTTGATAGGCACGCGCGGAAAGTCGATAAGGCTGTGGAGTCGGACGATGCCGCCCGATCAGCCTTGGTCGCCTCGTGGCGCCGCTCCCGCAAACTACATCATCTCGACCCGGATAATCGGAGAGGCCCACGTAGGCTTACGGATGCCGAACTCAAGGTTGCTCGTCAACGCATCGAACCGCTCGTATGTGCTGCCAAACCTTCTCTCGACCGCCTCTATCTGGCATTAGGAAATATCGGCTATTGTGTGTTGCTGGCTGATAGGGATGGAATACCGGTGGAGCGGCGCGGAGCCCCTAGTGATGACGACCTATTTGAAGCGTGGGGTCTCTGGCTCGGGGCTGTTTGGAACGAAGAAAGTGAAGGCACAAATGGAATTGGTACCTGTCTAGTCGAAGGCAGAACACTGACGATCCATCGGGACCAGCACTTCTTTGCTCGCAACACACTTCTTTCTTGCACAACAGCACCAATTTACGATCATCAGGGAAACTTGGCGGCGGTGCTCGATGTATCGTCCTGTCGGGCCGACTTCACGGAAGATTTCGTAGCGCCGATTTCGATGCTCGTGAGCGATGCTGCTCGGTTCATCGAAGCAGAAAACTTTAGGCATTGTTTCCCCAAGGCGCGGATACTCCTCGTGCCGTCTGAGAAGGGCGCCTATGGAATGCTTGCGGTCAATGAGGATGATTTGGTTGTCGGCGCGAACAGAGTGGCCCGTTCAGAGTTTGGGCTGATGTCTAGAAGTCTCGCAGAGCCCGTACCGGTACGGGATTTGCTCGGTGGGTGCGACAGCGCCAAGGAGTTGAATGATGCCGAGCGCGGAGCGCTGCAACGTGTCCTGGCCCGTTGCCACGGCAACATCACCATGGCTTCAACGAGTCTAGGTATTTCTCGCACAACATTGTACAGAAAGCTAAATAGGTACGACCTTATCCGGTCAAACTGAACTCCCACGCAACGGTGTTGGCAGATGCAAATCGTAAACCGCGCAACGAACATCGTCACTGTGAAGTCGCACTGACACCATGGACTAGCAAATAGGATCGCAACTGTCTTCCGCTCCGTTGGCCTAGACTCGAGGCAAGCGAGCGCGAGAACTTGAGTCATCGCCGAAGGCCTTCGCAGATGCCATGTCGTCCTTCGGCGGGCGAACCACCGCAGCGAAAATTAAGGGCCGCCTCTATATAACCGTAAGCGGTGTTTCCGGACCACCTTTCGGGAGTGGTCGCGATCTGTGAGGTTGCCGATCCTGTATTGGGATCGGAGATAGGCTTGTGTCTGGATTTGACCTTACGCTTGACCCGGAGCGGCAGCCTCGCCGTTTTGAGGTGATCAACGGTGTTGGCGGCCGGCGTCACTGGTCGGTGGATGACAAGGCGCGGATCATCGCCGAGACGCTGGAGCCGAACGCAATCATTTCCGAAGTCGCCCGGCGTTATGGTCTCAGGCCGCAGCAGGTCTTCGCCTGGCGCCGCGAAGCGCGCAAACAGGCTGCTTCGGCGCAGCAGGAAGCCGCGGCCTTCGTGCCGGCGGTGGTGACGGCGGTGCATCCGGAACCTGCGCCGAAGCGTCCAGCACGGCCACGAAAGCGGAAGGCGGCTCGAGACGCTGGTGTGATCGAGCTTGAGATCGACGGCATCGCCATGCGGGTTGGCCGGGGAGCCGACGCCAAGACGGTTGCGGCGGTGATCCGTGCGCTGAAGGCAACGTCGTGATCGGGCCGACAGGTGCCGTCAAGGTCATGGTGGCGACGAAGCCGGTGGACTTCCGCAAGGGAGCGGAGGGGCTGGCCGCGCTGGTGCGCGAGACGATGGGTGCCGATCCGTTCAGCGGTGCGGTCTATGTCTTCCGTGCCAAGCGCACGGATCGGATCAAGCTGATCTTCTGGGACGGCACCGGCGTCTGCCTCTATGCGAAACGGCTGGAGGATGGCGAGTTCCGCTGGCCGAAGGTGCAGGACGGCGTGATGCGGCTGACGGCAGCTCAGCTGTCGGCGCTGCTCGAGGGGCTGGACTGGCGGCGGGTCCACGAAGCGGGTCGGACGCGCGTTCCAGTTCAGGCGGGTTAATCCGCGACCAAGTGAATCAGGCTCGATTCCGCCGTCGCCCGGAGCCGGTGAATATGGTCTCATTCGGTCATGGCGATGACGGCGGACCAGCTTCCCGACGATCCGGATGTGCTGAAGGCGATGGTCCTGGCGCGCGACGTCGAGAATGCTCGCCTGACCCAGATCATCAAGGAATTGCAGCGCCACCGCTTCGGCCGCAGGGCCGAGAGCCTGCCTGAGGATCAACTCCTCCTTGGCCTTGAGGAGGCAGAGCAGATCGAGGCGGCGGGCGAGGAAGAAGCCGAACGTGCCGATCTGGTCAAACGCAGGGAGCGCACCGCGACGCGGCGCACGAACCGTGGCGCGCTGCCGGCACACTTGCCGCGCGTGGAGACGGTCGTCGACATCGAGGACCATAGCTGCCCGTCCTGCCGCGATGGGCTTCATCGGATCGGCGAAGACGTCAGCGAACGGCTCGATATCGTGCCGGCGCAGCTGCGCGTGATCGTCGTGCGGCGGCCCAAATACGCTTGTCGTGCCTGCGAGGACGTGGTCGTGCAGGCTCCGGCACCCGCCCGGCTGATCGAAGGCGGTCTGCCGACCGAGGCGACCGTCGCCCAGGTGCTGGTGTCCAAATATGCCGATCACCTGCCGCTCTATCGCCAGGCGCAGATCTACGCCCGGCAGGGCATCAATCTGGATCGCTCCACGCTCGCCGACTGGGTCGGCCGCGCCGCCTGGCATCTGCGTCCGGTCCACGAGCGGCTGCTGGAGAAGCTGAAAGCCTCGCCCAAGCTCTTTGCCGACGAGACCACGGTGCCGGTGCTGGATCCCGGACGCGGCAAAACCAAGACTGGGCAGCTCTGGGCTTACGCCCGTGATAACCGACCATGGGACGGGAGCGACCCTCCGGGCGTCGCCTATGTCTATGCGCCGGACAGAAAGGCGGAGCGACCGATCGCTCATCTGGCGGGCTTTGCCGGAATCCTGCAGGTCGACGGATACGGTGGCTATCGGGTGCTCGCCGACAAGAGCGGCGCGACGCTCGCCTTCTGCTGGGCACACGTGCGCCGGCGCTTCTACGAACTCGCCGCGGCCGGCCCCGCGCCCATCGCGAGCGAGGTGCTCCGGCGCATCGCAGAACTCTATCGCGTCGAGGATGACATCCGCTGCCAGCCGGCAGACGCACGTCGTGCCGCGCGCCAGGAAAGGAGCCGGCCGATCCTAACCGAGCTCGAGCCGTGGCTGCGCGAGAAACTCGGCCTGATCAGCCAGAAGACCAAGCTCGCCAAGGCGATCCGCTATACGCTGTCACGCTGGGAGGGGCTCACCCGCTTCCTCGATGACGGACGCATCGAGATCGACAGCAATACCGTCGAGCGGTCGATCCGCCCCATTGCACTCAACCGGAAGAACGCCCTATTTGCAGGCTCCGACGGCGGCGCCGAGCACTGGGCCGTCATCGCCTCGCTGATAGAGACGTGCAAGTTCAACGACGTCGAGCCGCTTGGCTATCTCGCCGATGTGCTCACCAGGATCGTCAACGGCCATCCCAACAGCCAGATCGAGGATCTCCTCCCGTGGGCCTACATCCGGGCTCCGGCGCTCAAGGCCGTGGCCTGAGAACACCGCTTACATATAACCGATACCGGTGCGACCTTTGGGTCGACGCGCGCAGGAGCTTGAATTCATAACCTTTAAGGTTCACCCGACGCCGAGATACGGTATCCTGATCGACTGTGATATGTCTTCGAGTACATCGCGCCGCGTACCAAGGTTGCCATTACGCTGAGCTAATAGTCGGTCGCGCCAGTGCTGTCTTCCCAATTCGCGGCGTCTTCACCTCGCGTTGCTCGAATGCTTCTCGAGCCCGCGCAATCTGCCGCCGCGCCGCGCCGAGCCCTAGCCAGTCGCGAAGTTCTGGTTGTGCTGTCAACGCATTTCCGAGTGTTGAGAAGATGGTGTTGCTGATCGCCTGTTGCTGCCCGCGAAGATGATCTTCCAGCAGCTTGTGGCGCGTGATGTAGCCAGAATTCACACCAGGGACCGAATGGTTCATTAGCATACGGGCGTCGAGCTCCGAGACGCCGGCAGGAGTCGCGACTGTCCGATACGTTTGGCGTAACTCGTTGCCCCACTTCGACAGAGCCGCTCGGTCCTCTTTATGTTCGACCAGATGACCATCGGCGCCATCGGCTGGAAACAGCCAGTAATTCGCTTCATAGGGGTGCATCTGCCTGCCGCACCGTATGGAGCGCATAAGACAATTAATCATCTGACGGGATAACGGGATGTCGAAGGCGCGATCGGCGCCACCCTTCGGGCGAGGGATGTGAAGGACCCTGCGACGCAGATCAAGATGCTCGAGCCGAGCCTCTTTCAAGGCCGTAGGGCGCGATGCAGAAAGCAGGGTGAACAGATGAAACTCGCGCCGTATGGGATTGTCGAGTTTCGCGGCCTCGACGAACCAGGCCTTCAGGTCAGCCATGCCCATTCCAGTATCCCGACGCTTCTCGTGGTTCCAATCGACGCTATCGACGGGGTTGTCGGCCGGCAGTTCGCGATTGGTCTTACGGGCATGATTGTAGATCGCGCGGAAAGTGCGCATGCTGCCATTCGCGATGTAGGGTCCGTGTTTTTCACTAATGGCGTCGTGCTTGGCAGAGACCTGACCCGGATCGTCACCAAGCTGCTTCAAGGGCGTATCCAGCCAGTCCTTGAAAATGCGCTCCACATGGTCGCGATAGCTCTCGATTGTCCGTGCGCTCCGGTTCCTCCGCTCCATTGCGATCCTGTACCGTGCCCAAGCTTCTTTCACGGTGACCCCAACCAGCGCGTCCTTTTGTTCGTTTGTTAGATCGGCAACGATTGACGCCTTAGTGGCTTTCTCTTCGCTCGTGGGATGTATGCCTCGGCTGATTTGGATCAAATATCCCTTGGCGACCGCACGCGCTGCACGCGTTGAAAACTGCCCAGTGTCGCCAATCGCGACTCGGATAGTGGAGGCCCGCTTACCGTGTTCCCGAAGGTCGCCCTGGATCATAAAAGTCTTCTTCCGAACGCCGACCATTAGGAAGAAACCCTTTTGCTCGGTGTCCCGGACAATGTAGCGTCCCTTTTCGGGCGATGGCAAACGCTGGATTGTCCTGTCGTTCAATGAGATACGCATGTCGGCCTCTCGCGTACTCCTGCGGTTTTTGAAACGGTTTTTGAAACGGTTTTGGCAAATCGAACTGTCTGGAGGGCTCAGCGCGACATCGTACAAATGTACACCATAAAGCATTGAACTTCAACTGAATTCTTGGTATACATCGAAGTTAGAAGGGCTATAGGATATCGCCTCGCGCTGACATTTTTGAACTACGAATCTGGGGGTCAGAGGTTCGAATCCTTTCGGGCGCGCCATTTTCTCCTTGTGACAGCGCACGCCGTCATGGCTCAGGCCACAGCATCGAGGTCCACGACGCCGGACCTGGACTGAGTGGCGCTGCATTCGAGCAAACGCTGTTGCGCCGGGTGCTTGCGGAGGGGCGAGCGGACCGACCAACTCGAATTCGTTGCCAGTTGCGGCGTGCCCTACCTTCAGGGATGGATGTTCACCAAGGCGCTGCCACTGGGGCAGGCCATCGAGGTGACGCAGGGCACGACGCCGCGGCCGACTAAGAACTAGAGGCTGGTTGGAATGCGCTGCCCCTCCCAATCAGGCGGCCACCAGTCTCCGCGCAGGTGCTCGTAGTCGTCGTCGGTAATCCAGGTCAGCGGCTCCCCGCGCGTGTCCTCTGGGTCAATACGTTGTTTCAAGCCTTCGCATCGGCGCAATGCCCATTCCAGCATGGCCAGTGTATCGACCTCGCGGTCGCGAACGACCCTGCCTCGCCGGCAAGTGATGACTCGCTCGCGGGTGAACCACGATGATCAACCGTGGAAGCCCCACAGGAGCATCGGTCCTGTCGGGATGCGAAGGTGACCACTGAACCACTCGGCGCTTACTGGAAATCTGGTCGCTGGCACGAGCCGCAAAAACCAACTGCGCATGGCATCCGAGAGTGGCCGCTCCCGGTCACCATAGGTACTCAAGGCGACGAGGCACAACTTGCCATCGATAACATCCCAAGTGCCGACGTATTGACGATGACAATTCGTCGTCCATTCGTCGGGCGCGCTTATTCTGACCCGGCGGGAAGCAAGCAGGCGATAGAGCGGCAGGGCATGTAATAAATGCGGCTTGCCATCGATAAGTATCCGCTCGGGCATCTGTGATGTCATGGCTCTCCTCACGGCAGAGAAGTGTCGAGGCGGCAACCTCGAGATCGTAGCAGACTGCATGCAAGGGGCAACTCGATAATCATCTAATATTTTGATATCATGAGGTAAATTTCAGTTATCCCCTCCTTCTGCCGGTGTCGGAATTTGTTGACCTTGTCCTTTGCTGAAGGAGGATTCGACGATGGAGGAGGTCGTGTTGGGTACCAGTTTCATCCTGACGAACTGGATGTCAGAGGCTGCGCCGCCATCGCGGCGAGGACATGCAAGGTACCGGCTCTGGCCGCGACAACGGAACAGGATTGTTCATGCGGCTGCTCACCGGCGGCATCGCCGCCGCCGATCGGCAACGTTTCGGCCTGCCACCGGATCTCCCCTGGCGTCATCCGGCGCCGACAGCTTTTCCCAGAAAGTTTGAACAGGGCGGCTTGCAATTCGCCAAGTCAGCGGCTAGTTAGCGCCGGTCGCTGCGGTCGATTGATCGGAGCGTCCCGGCCGTTTCCTTGATGGCCTGTTGCGCGCCCGTAGCTCAGCTGGATAGAGCACCAGACTACGAATCTGGGGGTCAGAGGTTCGAATCCTTTCGGGCGCGCCACTCTCCTCACTGTACAGCCCGAAGACATAGGTAACAGTTTGTACCTAAGACATGGGTGACAACCTCGTGCCGAACGGGTTGTCGATGGTCTGCAGGGTCCTCTGTTCGAGGTCGATATAGCCAAGATCATAGTGCATGAAGGAGACGAGCCAAATGGCGTCGTCGACTTCAGTGATTCCGAGCCTCTGGCCGGCGAGCACGGTCGAGATATTGATCTTCTTGCGGTGCATGCAGATGCGGCCACAGGCGGTGACGAGGATGTCGCGGTCATGGAAGGGGTAATGCAGGTCTGGCAGCCCCTCATAGGCTCTTGAAGAGGGCTTATAGAGTTCGTCCGGCACCTTCATGCCGATCGCTTGGTGCGGTCGTTCGGCATTGAATTCGCTGACGAATGCATCGAACCTGGCCTGCTGCTGTAGAATGTTCATGCCCGGCGGCCGGGTCGTCTCCTGCTTGAGGGTCCGGTGCATACGCTCATGCCTGCCGTTCTGCTGCGGGTTGCCGGGTTTGATGCGCTCGATGTCGATGCCCAGCCGCAGCCAGAAGACCGAGAGCCTGGACAGATTGTAGAGCCCATTGGGAGAGGCGAAGGGCAGCCCGTTGTCGCTTCTGATCGCCGCCGGCAGCCGCGCTGTTTGAACAACCTCACGAAGGCTTCGACGACGGGCACCTCCCGCGTTGATTCGAGGGCTTCGCACAGAAGGATCATGCGCGAGGCCTGGTCAGTCACCGTCAAAGGGTAACAGTACTGGCGATTGCCGAGCCTGAACTCGCCCTTGAAATCGACACACCACAGATCGTTAGCAGCATGCCGCCGACAGCGGCGTGCCCTCGGCCTTGCAGCGCCGCCTCTGACGGGCGCGCGTGATAAGGCCGTGGCGGTCGAGCACGGCATGGACCGTGCTCGTCGACGGCAGCCGAACGTCGCCGGCCAGCTTGCGCACCAGAAGCTCACGGATCTTCCTGGCGCCCCAGTGCGGCTTGTCCTTCTTGGCCTTCACAATCGCCTGCTCGATCTGACAGGGCAGTTGGTTGGCATAGCGGACCGGCCGCCGTGACCGGTCGGTCAGCGCCTCCAGGCCGTCGTCCTTGTAGCGGTTGAGGATCTTGTAGCCGGTCTTGCGGGAAATCCCGAACTCTCGGCACACATCACTCATGCCCTCGCCATCCAGAAGCCGCGCAACAAAACGAAGACGTTCCTCCATCACCGAACTCTCCTTCCACGGCATCAACACCTCCGGCCAAAAGCCAAAAGTGTTACCCATGTGTCCGGTACGAAACGTCACCTATGTCTCGGGTCGCTCACACCAATGCAGTCAGGTCACTTCACTCGGCAGGCTGGGCCTTGTCTATTGCCTGCTCGCCCTGAGGCATTTCGCCGGCCCGCCGGTCAGCTGACCGTATTTTCCTTCTTGTGCTCGCAGTCCCTGCCGCTGCCCTGGCCGCTCGGCTGCGGACAGTTTTCGCCGCTGCATTCCTGGGCCTGGGCACGAATGATTGTTTTCGGCCCACCGGCGCTGGCGGCCAGAAGAATAGCGGTCGAGAAGGCGAAGAGGAGCAGGCGCATGACATCTCTCCTTGTGGCTGGGGCGGCAAAATGCCGGCTTGGTAGCCGGTCGGCGCGGCATGACCGAGGTCACGCGGCAATCAGGCTGCCGTAACGGCAGCATAGCGCACGTGGCATTGCGGTAAAGCCCGATCCGGCTGCCTGACGATAGGGAAACAATGCCGCAGGGCGGCGTTGCCTCGCGCTTGCATTTGCATTTGCCGCCACGGCAAATTTTGTTTAAGGCCAAGCTCATGTCGCACTTGCCCGAGACTCTGCTCGCCGGTTATCGCAACTTCATGAACGGTCGCTACGCGGCCGAGACGGACCGTTACAAGTCGCTGGCGCGCGAAGGCCAGTCGCCCGAGACCCTGGTCATCGCCTGCTGCGATTCTCGTGCCGCACCCGAAACCATCTTCGATTCTGGTCCGGGTGAGCTGTTCGTCGTCCGCAACGTCGCCAATCTCGTACCGCCTTATTCGCCGGATGGTGAGTTCCATTCGACCTCGGCGGCGCTCGAATTCGCCGTGCAGGCGCTGAAAGTCAAGAACATCGTCGTCATGGGCCACGGCCGTTGCGGCGGTATCCGTGCAGCTCTCGACCCCAACATGGCGCCGCTGTCGCCCGGCGACTTCATCGGCAAGTGGATGAGCCTTGTGGCACCGGCCGCCGAGACCGTGACCGGCAGCACGATGATGACCCAGGGCGAACGCCAGACGGCCCTCGAGCGCATCTCGATCCGCTACTCGATCGCCAATCTGCGCACCTTCCCGTGTGTGAAGATTCTGGAGCAGAAGGGTAAGCTGGAGCTGTTCGGCGCCTGGTTCGACATCTCGGCCGGCGAGTTGTGGGTCATGGATCGCGAAACCGGCGATTTCGAGCGCACCTCCATCGCCTGACCTTGGCCGCTGGCCTCATTTCAAAGACTTGAATGGCCTGACGTCTCCGGCCTAGCTTTGCGCATGAGCCTTGGGCGCCTGTGCCCATGGCTGCGCGGCCAGGAGCCTAGACATGACAATTGCCCAGCCGCGTCATTTGCTCGACGGCAGCCATCGCCGCATGTTCATCGGTGGCGCCTGGGTCGAGGCGGCGTCCGGGCAGACGATGGAAACGCGCAATCCTGCCAACGGCGTCGTCATCGCCACGGTGCCGCGCGCCGGCAAGAAGGATATCGAGCGCGCCGTCGCCGCCGCCCGCAATGCGTTTGATGGGCCGTGGAGCCGTTTCAAACCGCATGAACGGCAGAAACTTCTGCTCAGGATCGCCGAGCTGTTCGAGCGCCACTGGGAAGAGATCTGCGTTTCCGACACCACTGACATGGGCCTGCCCATCGCGCGTGCCCGGGGCAATGCCAACCGCGTCCTTGGCATGCTGCGCTATTATGCCGGCATGGCCACGGCGCTGCACGGCCAGACCATCGACAACTCGCTGCCGGGTGACATCGTCTCCTACACCCGCAAGGAGCCGATCGGGGTCGTTGGCGCCATCATCCCGTGGAACGCTCCGACCGCAGCGTCGGTCTGGAAGATCGGCCCGGCCTTGGCCACCGGTTGCACCGTTGTGCTGAAGCCGTCGGAGGAGGCGCCGCTGACCCCGCTTCTTATCGCCGAACTGATGGCCGAGGCTGGCGTCCCCGACGGCGTCGTCAACATCGTTACCGGCACCGGCACCGAGGCCGGCGCGCCGCTCGCCGAGCACATGGGCGTCGACAAGATCGTCTTTACCGGGTCGACGGCCACCGGCCAGAGCATTGTCCGCGCCTCGGCCGGCAACCTCAAGCGCGTGTCGCTTGAGCTCGGCGGCAAGTCGCCGGTAATCGTCTGCACTGATGCCGATCTCGAGCGCGCGGTGCCGGTTGCCGCCATGTCTGTCTTCGCCAATTCCGGCCAGATCTGCATCGCCGGCTCCAGGCTTTTTGTCGCGCGACAGATCCACGACGAGTTCGTCGCGCGGCTGGCCGCCTATGCAGCCGGCTTGCGCATTGGCAACGGCATCGACCCCGAGACCGAGATCGGCCCGCTGATTTCGCCCCGCCAGCTGCAGCGCGTCGAGGGCTATCTGCGCGCCGGTTCGGAGGAGGGCGCGCGGCTCGTCGTCGGTGGCACCAGGCTGTCGCAAGGCGCGCTGGCTGCAGGAAACTTCGTCGCCCCCACCGTCTTCGCCGGCGTCTCCGACACCATGCGCATTGCGCGCGAGGAGATTTTCGGACCGGTTATCTCGGCCCTGCCGTTCGACACACTCGACGAGGTGGTGCGGCGCGCCAACGACACTCCATACGGCCTCGCCGCCGGCGTTTTCACCCGCGACCTCGCCACTGCGCACCAGCTGTCACGACGGCTGCAGGCCGGCTCGGTATGGGTCAACACCTATCACGCGATCGACCCGGCGGTGCCGTTCGGCGGCTACAAGATGAGCGGCTACGGCCGCGAGGGCGGCACTGATCATCTCGACGAATACCTCAACACCAAGGGCGTGTTCATCCGTATCGATTGAGGGCGGCCGCAACGAAAGAGCTGCGCCCGGCTGCCGGGCGCGGCCTCTTTTTTCGGCTGTGTGCAGTCTATTCAGTCCATCAGCTGGAATTCGTAGAGCCTGCGATAGAGGCCTTCGGCCTCGATCAGGTCGGCATGGCGACCCTGCTCGACGGCCTTGCCGTCCTGCATCACCACGATGTTGTCGGCCTGGTGAACAGTCGACAGGCGGTGCGCGATGGCAATCGTCGTGCGGCCGGATGAGAGCTTCTCCAGCGCCTCGCGGAACAGCGCTTCGGACTCGGCATCGAGTGCGCTGGTGGCTTCGTCGAGCAGCAGAACATTGGCATCGCGAAGAATTGCGCGGGCAATCGACAGGCGCTGCTTCTGGCCACCAGAGAGCAGGGCGCCGTTTTCGCCGACCTGCGTGTCATAGCCGCCCTTGAGCGCCATGATGAAGTCATGCGCGTTGGCGGCCTTGGCGGCTGCGATCACCTCTTCATCGCTGGCGCCGTCGCGGCCAAGGCGGATGTTGTGCATGATCGTGCCGGAGAACAGGAACGTGTCCTGGCTGACATAGGCGATGCGGTCGCGGACCGAATGCAGTGTGGCATGGGCGATGTCCTGGCCGTCGAACAGCACCTGGCCGCTGCTGGGGTCGTACATGCGCATGATCAGGTTCATGATCGTTGACTTGCCGCTGCCTGACGGGCCGACCAGCGCCGTCATCTTGCCGGGCGGGAAGGTGAGGTCGAGATCGCGCAGCACCGGTTCGCCGTCGGCATAGGAGAAGCTGACGTCCTTGAGCTCGATCTTGCCCGAACCGGGCACGAGAGCCTCTGCGCCCGGCTTTTCCGCAAGCGTCAGCGGACGGTCGGTGAGTTCGAACATCATGCGCACGCCAACCAGACCCGCTTCCAGCGAGACACGGAAGCGGGCCAACCGCTTGGCCGGCTCGTAGGCCAGCAGAAGCGCGGTGATGAAGGACATGATGCTGCCCGGGGTTTGGCCGCCCTGGACGACTAGATAGCCGCTGACCAGCACGACGCCGGCGATGGCAAGGCCGGCAAGCGTCTCCATGATCGGGCTGGTACCGGCTTCGAGGGCCGCGATGGAGTTGGCGCGCCTTTCGACGTCGGAGACGGCGCGATGCATGCGGACTCGCATCGTCGCTTCCAGGTTGAACGACTTGACGATCCTGACGCCGATGGTCGTTTCCTGCATCACCTGCACGATCTGGGCCAGCGACATGAATTCGGCCTCCATGATCTTGCGCACGCGGCGCAGGATCAGGTTGACGCCGAAGATGGCGATCGGCCCGACGATGAAGGCGACCAGCGACAGCACCGGCTGCTGGTAGACCATCACGGCTATGAGGCCGATCAGCGAAAACAGGTCGCGCACGAACGAGGTGACGATGACGTCGAGCACAACGCGCGCCGCCTGCGCATTGTGCGTGACGCGGGTGATCAGGTCGGCCGAAGGGATCGAATGGTAGAAGGAAATGCCCTGCGCCAGGATGCGGTCATAGATCTTGCGCTGGCGGTCGGCGATGATCGAGTTGCCGACGCGGCTCAGGAAAAATGCCTGCACGAAGGTCGCGACACCCTTGAGGATGAAGATCCCCGCAACCATCGCCGCGATCATGTAGACGCGGTTGATATCCTTGCCGATGACGAATTCGTTGGTGATGTCCTGCATGATCCAGGCGCTGGCCGCCGTCATGGCGGCCACCACAAGCATCGCAACGATGGCGATGCCGTAGCCAAGCGCATGCTGGCGGAACGACTCCCTGACCAGTCTCCAGATCAGGAGATGATTCTGCGACGGACGAAAAAATCGAGGCAAATCAATAAGTCCTTTGGGCGCTAATCCCCCGCGCCGGCCTGTATAAAGCAGCTCTCCGCGAAGGGGAACTGTCGTTGATCTTAGGCTCCGGGCTTACTGTCGCAGCATCCATGGCCCAGTGGACAGCCGGCTACCGCAGATTGCCGCTTCCGGCGATTTCGCATACCGTTGACCAAACGATAAAAAGTCGCCTTCGCCAAAAAAGACCAAAACCAGAGGTGGATCGTATGCACAGCAGCTCCAAAAATTCAGGCATTTCCAGACGCACGTTGATCAAAGCCGCGGGCGCTTCCGCCGCGGTCGCGGCCGTGGGCTTGCCCGGCCGGCTTTTCGCCGCCGACCCGATCAAAGTCGCGGCCATCTACACCGTCCCGGTCGAGCAGCAATGGGTCAGCCGCATCCACAAGGCGGCCAACGCCGCCAAGGATCGTGGCGACATCGAATATGTCTATTCGGAAAACACCGCCAACAACGACTATGAGCGCGTCATGCGCGAATATTGCGAGGCCGGCCACAAGCTGATCATCGGCGAGGTCTTCGGCGTCGAGGATGCTGCCCGCGCAGTCGCCAAGGACTACCCCGACGTCGCCTTCCTGATGGGCTCGAGCTTCAAGCCCGATGCCGCCGTGCCGAATTTCTCGGTGTTCGACAACTACATCCAGGATGCGTCCTATCTCTCCGGCCTCGTTGCGGGCGCGATGACCAAGTCGAAAAACATCGGCATGGTCGGCGGCTATCCGATCCCAGAGGTCAACCGCCTGATGAACGCCTTCATGGCGGGCGTGAAGGAAGTGGCGCCAGACACCAAATTCCAGGTCGCCTTCATCGGCTCGTGGTTCGATCCGCCCAAGGCCAAGGAAACCGCCTTCGCCCAGATCGATGGCGGCGCCGACCTGCTCTACGCCGAGCGTTTCGGCGTGTCTGACGCCGCCAAGGAAAAGAAAGTACTGGCCATCGGAAACGTCATCGACACCCAGGCCGACTATCCCGAAACGGTGGTCGCCTCCGCACTCTGGCACTTCGAGCCGACGCTCGACAAGGCGATCGCGGAAGTGAAAGCCGGCACCTTCAAGGCCGACGACTATGGCGTCTATTCCTTCATGAAGAACGGCGGCTCGTCGCTTGCGCCACTTGGCACCTTCGAGGGCAAGGTGCCTGACGAGATCAAGGCCAAGGTCGCCGAGAAAGAAAAGGCGATCAAGGACGGCTCGTTCACTGTCGAGATCAACGACGCCGAGCCGAAGTCGAGCTGATGACAGCGTTCTTCTCCCCCGTTTACGAGGGAGAAGATGCCGACAGGACGATGAGGGGCAGCGTATCCTCTCCGATTTCGGCACTGCCCATCATCCGGCCCTTCGGGCCACCTTCTCCCCGCAGGCGGGGGGAAGGGACCTCCAGCTGCCGTCGCCGCTTCATGACAACTGAGCCCAGCATCGTCCTTCGCCTCTCCGGCATCACCAAGCGTTTCGGCCCGCTGACGGCCAACGACGCCATTTCCTTTGAGCTGAAGCGCAGCGAGGTGATCGCGCTGCTCGGCGAGAACGGCGCCGGCAAGACGACGTTGATGAACATCCTGTTCGGCCACTATGTTGCCGACGAAGGCACTGTCGAGGCGTTCGGCAAGCTGCTGCCGCCGGGCGATCCACGCGCGGCCCTCGATGCCGGCATCGGGATGGTGCACCAGCATTTCACCCTCGCCGACAACATGACCGTGCTGGAGAATATCGCGCTGGGCACCCAGGGCCTGTGGCGAGCCAGGCTCGACAGGGCAGCCGCGCGCCGTCGCATCGAACAGTTGTCCGCTGATTTCGGCTTGACCGTCGATCCTGCGGCCACCGTGGCCACACTGTCGGTGGGGGAGCGCCAGCGCGTCGAGATCCTCAAAGCGCTCTACCGCGACGCCCATGTGCTGATCCTCGACGAGCCGACGGCAGTGCTGACGCCGGCCGAGACCGACGCGCTGTTCCGCACGCTGAAGCTGCTCGTCGCCAAGGGCCTTTCGATCATCTTCATCTCCCACAAACTTCATGAGGTGATGGCCGTCAGTGACCGCGTGCTGGTGCTACGCGCCGGCCGGCTCGCCGGCCAACGGGAGACGAAATCGACCGACCGCAAGGAACTTGCCGCCCTCATGGTCGGCCAAGAGGTCAAGCCGGCAGAGGTCAGTCCGGTCCATGCAGGTGCGGCCCTGCTGGTACTCGACCGCGTCTCGACGGCGCGCCATAACGGCGCCGGCCTCGACGAGGTGTCGCTGACACTCAACGCCGGCGAGATCACCGGCCTTGCCGGTGTTTCCGGCAACGGGCAGGCAGCGCTCGCCGCACTCATGTCAGGCACCCAGCGCCCGACCGGCGGCGCGATTTCCATCGCCGGCCACGCGGTTGGCGACTGGTCCCCGCGCGCCGCCCTCGGCCATGGCATCGCCCGCATCCCCGAGGACCGCCATGCCGTCGGCACGATCGGCGACATGAGCGTTACCGAAAATGTCATCGCCGAGCGTTATGGCAGCTCACGTTTCAGCCGCATGGGCTTCCTTGACTGGACGGCGGCGCGCCGCTTCGCCGAGGAGATCATCGCCGACTACGACGTCAAATGCCCATCGCCCGAGGCGCGCATCCGCCTGCTTTCGGGCGGCAACATGCAGAAGCTGATCCTCGGCCGCGCGCTCGACCCCGAACCGGCGGTCATCCTCGCCAGCCAGCCGACGCGCGGCCTCGACGTCGGCGCCGTCGCTTATGTCCACCGCATGCTGCTCGCCGCGCGTGAGCGCGGCGCGGCGGTGTTGCTGATCTCGGAGGACCTGGAGGAAATCCTGGCGCTTTCCGACCGCATCGTCGTGATGTCCAAGGGGAGGTTGTCCGCGCCATCGGCGCGCGGGGAACGGACGATTCGCGAACTGGGTGAACTGATGGCGGGCCATGGTGGGGAGCAGCCGGCGTGAACGCGCGAGGTCAGATGTCAGTGCTCCACGCCACCCCCCTCTGTCCTGCCGGACATCTCCCCCACAAGGGGGGAGATCAGCCGTCATGGCCTCTGAGGCCAATCACTGACGTTGCAGGACGTCCGCTGACGCCCAAGCAGACTTCCAGGGTCTCAGGACGAGGGTGGACGCGGACACCGCCAATCTCCCCCCTTGCGGGGGAGATGTCCGGCAGGACAGAGGGGGGTGCTGTCCCGCAAACATTTCAGGCCACGGAGCAGACCCATGCGGCTTGAGCCCAGACCCGCGCCATCACTGGCGGTCACGCTATTGTTCCCGCTGGCGGCGATCGCCGCCACGCTGCTCATCACGTCGTTGCTGGTGCTCGTCGCCGGTGCGTCGCCGCTGTCGGTGTTCTACCTCGTTGCCAAGGGTGCGGCTGGTTCGCAGTTCGCGCTCCTCGAAACCCTGACGCGCGCGACGCCGCTGATCTTTACCGGGCTTGCCGTTGCCGTCGCCTTCCGGGCCAAGCTCTGGAACATCGGGGCCGAGGCGCAGCTCTATGTCGGCGGCATCGTCACCGTGGTGCTCGGCACCGGCGCGCTGCCGCTGCCCGCGCCCATTCTCATCCCTATCATCATGGTCGCCGTCATGGCCGCGGGCGCGTTGCTGCTGCTCGGACCCGCCGTGCTGAAGACCCGCTTCGGCGTCGACGAGGTTGTGACTACGCTGCTGCTCAACTTCATCGTGCTGCTGTTCGTGTCGATGCTGCTCGAAGGCGTGCTCAAGGACCCGATGGGGCTGGGCTGGCCGCAGTCGCAGAAGGTCATCGCCGAGGCGCAACTGCCGCGCATCATCCAGGGCAAGCGCCTGCATTATGGCTTCGTCATCGCCATCGTCTCGGCCATTGTCGTCTGGGTCATCATGAAGAAGACCGTGCTCGGCTACGAGATGCGCGCCGTCGGCCACAACCCCGAAGGCGCGCGCTTCGTCGGCATTCCCGTCAATCTCGTGCTGATGAAGACGGCACTCCTGTCGGGCGGCCTCGCAGCGCTCGCCGGCTTCTCCGAGGTCTCGGGCCTCAAGGGCAACCTGACGCTCGACCTGTCGCCGGGCTACGGCTACTCGGGCATCGTCGTTGCCATGCTGGCAATGCTGAACCCGCTCGGCGTGATTGCCTCGGCCATCTTTGTCGCCGGCATCTTCGTCGGCGCCGATGCCATGAGCCGTGTTGCCAAGGTGCCGAGCTACATCGCCGACGTCATGGTCGCCACGTCGCTCTTGACGATGGTGGTAGCGATCCTGCTGACGCGGTTCAGGGTGAGGTGGAGGTGATGGCTGAGATCCTTCGCGCCTGGCCTGCCGGCCATCTCCCTCACAAGGGGGGAGATCAGTCGCATCGACGCCACACCAGTTCCTTTTGTTTCCCGGGGTGCTTTGGCCGACACGGAGTTTCCGTTCCGAGGCGAACGATTGTGCGAGGCGCTGGCGAAGTCCTGATCTCCACCCTTGTGAGGGAGATGGCCGGCAGGCCAGACGGGGGCAACGTCGAGCGCCAGCGTTGTTTGGTATCGAGGCGGAGTGCCCTCTGATGGACGCATTTGAAATCCTCTTTACCGCTTCCTTCTGGGTCGCCGCCATCCGCATTGCTTCGCCGCTGATCTTCGCCACCATGGGCGAGCTGATCTGCGAGCGCGCCGGCGTGCTCAATCTCGGCATCGAAGGCATCATGACCGCCGGCGCCTTCGCCGGTTGGTTCACCGTCTATGCCGGCGGCGACCTGTGGACCGGCGTGCTTATAGCGGCCCTGGCAGGGGCCATGTTCGGCTTGTTGCATGCGACGCTGACCGTGCCGCTCGGCCTGTCGCAGCATGTCGTCGGCATCGGTGTCACGCTGCTCGCCACCAGCCTGACCTATTTCACCTATCGCCTGGCGCTGCCTGAGGTAACCTCGCCGCCCAAGATCGAGCCATTCCAGCCATTGCCGATCCCTGGTCTGTCCAAGATCCCCATCGTCGGCGAAGCGCTGTTTTCGCAGACGCCGCTGACCTATCTCGCCTTCCTCACCGTCGCCGTCGTTGCCTGGGTGCTCTACCGAACACCCGTCGGCCTTGCCGTCCGCGCCGCCGGCGAAAACCCGGCGGCCGTGGAAGCGCAGGGCATCTCGGTCACCGGCATCCGCATGGGCGCGGTGGTGGTCGGCAGCGCGCTGATGGCCGTCGGCGGCGCCTTCCTCACAATGTCGGCGTTCAACTCGTTCTTCTTCGAGATGATCAACGGCCGTGGCTGGATCTGCATCGCGCTCGTGGTGTTCGGCTCGTGGCGGCCGGGCAAGGCGCTGATCGGCGCCATCCTGTTTGCCGCCTTCGACGCCTATCAGGTGCGCCTGCAGCAGATGTCGGGCGGCGTCGTGCCTTACCAACTGTTCCTGATGATGCCCTATGCGCTGTCGATCCTGGCCCTGATCCTGGTGGCGCGCCGCGCTACCTATCCGAAAGCGCTGATGATCCCCTACCAGAAAGGCGAGAGATGAGCTTCGACCTGATCGTCAAGGGCGGTACGCTGCTCGATGGAACCGTCGCCGATATTGGCATCAAGGGCGACAGGATCGCTGCCATCGAGCCGAAAATCGACGCAGCCGCCAAGAACGTCGTCGACGCCTCCGGCAACCTCGTCACACAGCCCTTCGTCGATCCGCATTTCCACATGGACGCGACCCTGTCCTACGGCCTGCCGCGCATCAACGCTTCGGGCACGCTGCTCGAAGGCATCTCGTTGTGGGGCGAACTCAAGCCGCTGCTCACCCATGAGGCTGTCAAGGAACGCGCACTCGCCTATTGCGATTGGGCCGTGTCGATGGGCCTGCTCGCCATTCGCACCCATGTCGACACCTGCGACGACCGCCTGCTTGCCGTCGAAGCGCTGCTTGAGGTCAAGAAGCAGATCGCGCCCTATATCGACCTGCAACTCGTCGCCTTCCCGCAGGACGGGCTCTATCGCTCTTCCAATGCGCGCGCCAACACCATCCGCGCCCTCGACATGGGCGTCGATGTGGTCGGCGGCATTCCGCATTTCGAGCGCACAATGGCCGACGGCACGCGCTCGGTGACCGAGCTCTGCGAGATCGCGGCAGCGCGCGGACTGATGGTCGACCTGCATTGCGATGAAACAGACGACCCGCTGTCGCGCCACATCGAGCAACTGGCCTATGAGACCCAGCGTCTCGGCCTGCAGGGCAGGGTGGCCGGTTCGCACCTGACGTCGATGCACTCCATGGACAATTATTACGTCTCGAAGCTTTTGCCGCTGATTGCGGAAGCTGGCGTGTCGGCGATCCCCAACCCGCTCATCAACATCATGCTGCAGGGGCGCCACGACACCTATCCCAAGCGCCGCGGCATGACCCGCGTGCCGGAAATGCTGAAGGCAGGCATCCGCGTCGGCTGGGGCCAGGACTGCGTGCTCGACCCCTGGTATTCGCTCGGCACCGCCGACATGCTCGACGTCGCCTTCATGGGCCTGCACGTCGCCCAGATGTCTTCGCCTGCCGACATGCGCCGCTGCTTCGACATGGTGACCAAGGTCAATGCCGAGATCATGGGGCTCGACCATTTCGGGCTCGAAGTCGGCAAGACCGCAAGCCTCGTCGTGCTCGACGCCGGCAACCCGATCGAGGCTGTGCGCTTGCGCGCCGAACGCCTCTGCGTGATTGCCAAGGGCAAGGTCGTGGCGGAACGTCCGAAGCGCGACACCGCGCTGTCGATCAAGGGCCGTCCGACTAGCATCAACCGCCGCCATGTGGTGCCGCCGCAGGCGAATTGACCTAGCGTAGCGCGTGGCCAGAAGTCACAAAAAAGTCTACAATAAAACTCAAGATTCTCGCGGTTGCGGAAGGAGAAGGTCATGTTGTCGAGGTCGGTTTTCCTGGTGTTCGTGACGGCTTTGCTTGCCGGCTGCGTGTCGGCGGAAGAACAGCGCGCCCGCGACGAAGACAATTGCCGCTCCTACGGCTTCACCAAGCGCAACGACGCCTTCGCCGAGTGCCTGCAGCGCATCGAGCTCGATCGCCGCGCCGAGTTCCGCCAGAGCAAGTCGTCGTTCGACGACTGGGACCGGCCTGTCGTGGTCTATCGCCCGATCGTCGTCGCACCGAAGCCGTAACGGCTGGTACTGCGACAGGGCAACGCATGGTCCAGGCCAGATTGCCCTCGCCATTACTCTTTCAAGCGCATAGATAGCCTCAATCCGGGCCCGTCGCCCGGCGGATTGGCACCATGACGTTTCGACAAGCCCTGGCCCTCCCGAAGAACAACATGGTTCTTTCGGGCATCCTCCTCATGTTGCTGGGCGACTTCATGTTCGCGCTCAACGACGCGATGGGCAAATGGCTGGTCGAGAGCTTTTCGGTCGGACAGGTGCTGTTCATCCGCTCGATCGGCGCCTTCATCATTCTTGGCCCAATGATCTACAGGCAGGGGCTCGGTCCGCTGACCAATGTCGAGCGCCCCGGCCTGCAGGTGTTGCGTGTCGTGCTCGCCACCGCCGACACCGCCTTTTTCTACGCCGCCGTCGCCTATCTGCCGCTGGCCGACGTGATGACCTTCTACATGGCCGGCCCGATCTACATCGCCGCGCTGTCGCACTTCTTCCTCGGCGAAAAGGTCGGCTGGCGCCGCTGGCTGGCCATCGTGCTTGGCTTCTGCGGCGTGGTCATCGCGCTCCGCCCGTCGACGGCGTCGCTGTCCTGGCCGTCGCTGTTTGCCGTCGTCGGCAGCATGTCCTTTGCCATCAGCCTGATCCTCAGCCGCAAGCTGCGCGCCACCAACGATACGACGCTGGTGACCTGGCAGACGGTCGGCGCCTTGATCATGGGCGGCATCCTCGCCGCCTCCGACTGGCAGCCGGCAAGCGCCATCGACTGGTCGGCCATGCTGTTGCTCGGTGTCGTCGCCTGCGCGGCACATCTTTTGATCACCCGCGCCCTCAAGCTCGCGCCCGCCTCGCTGCTTGCGCCGCTGCAATACACACTGCTGATCTGGGCCGTGGTCATGGGCATCGCCTTCTTCGGCGACTATCCGGATGCGCAAATCCTGATCGGCTCGGCGATCATCGTCATCGCCGGCCTGTTCATCTTCCATCGCCAGAAGGTGGTGGACAAGGCCGAACCCGAGACGGTGCCGACCAGCGTGCACTGAGGGGTATCCTTCCCCAATGTCCCAAGCTTTAGCCCCTCCCCAGAAGCGCGAGGGGACTAGGCCTGCTCTCGGCAATGAGGTGTGACCGGCGGATGCTCGGATTACCTCCCCCTGCAGGTAGGAGGCTATCGACCTACCGCCCCAGCACAAGCGCCCAATAGCGCCTGTCGCTGCCCTTGCTCTCGCGCACATAGGCGAGGCCGAACTTGCCGAAGCGCGGGTCGAGCATGTTGCGGCGGTGGCCGGCGGAGTTCATCCACATCGAAAACAGCTTGGCTGGCTCCATGCCGCCATGGGCGATGTTTTCGGCCGCAGCGCCCTCGACGCCGCCATCCTTCATGCGCGCCGCGAAATCCTTGCCCCAGCCGGTGGTGTGCTCCATCTTGCCGCTGCGCGCCATGTAGGCGGCCTGCTGGAGTGCGGCGCGCTCAAGCGTGGAATCAGGGCTGAGCGGCGGCAAGCCATGCTCCGAGCGTATGGTCTGCAGATAGGCGATACCGGTGGCTGAAGCGCCGGCGCCGTCACCGGCGATGTTGGAGCCGGTCTGGCAGGCGGCCAAAAACAGCAGCGACCCGAAGGCGGTCGCCCGCATAAATGTGCCTGTCAGTCGCGCCATGATCTGGTCCTTGTCTGTCGTCGTCGACGACCGTTGATAAGGCAGATCATGGCTTTTTGGCGAGCTAGACGTCGGTTGTACGGCGTGGTTTGCGACCGCGCGCCGTCCGTTCGGACACTCGAACCCGGTTTTGCCGCTGCGCGCTATGCCTTCACCCTTGCA
The DNA here is from genome assembly GCF_014843375.1 of Aminobacter sp. SR38. Classification (NCBI taxonomy): domain Bacteria; kingdom Pseudomonadati; phylum Pseudomonadota; class Alphaproteobacteria; order Hyphomicrobiales; family Phyllobacteriaceae; genus Aminobacter; species Aminobacter sp. SR38. The sequence goes on along the minus strand of NZ_CP062112.1, from coordinate 2,038,882 downwards.
GCATCAGGATCGAACAACGGATCGAGATGGATCTTCGCCGCCACGCGCTCCATGGCTACCACAAGCTCGTAGCTGCCACCTGTAAGGAAGGCGTCGTCGACGCCGCCGGCGTTTCTGACATAGCCGAAGCCGATGTTCTTGCCGACGGTGTAGCCATAGCCGCCGCTGGTCAGGTAGCCGACCGGCTGGCCGTCGCGCAGGATCGTCTCTCGACCAACAAGGACGACATCCTTGTCGTCGACGGTAAAGCAGGCGAGGCGCTTGGTCAGAGGCGCATTACCGAGCTTTTCCAGCGCCGTGCGGCCGAGGAACTCGGTGTCCTTCCTGAGCTTCACCGCCCAGCCGAGGCCGGCCTCGAATGGTGTGTCGTTAGGCGTGATGTCCGAGCCCCAGGCGCGATAGCCCTTCTCCAGCCTGAGTGACTCCAGCGCGCGGTAGCCGATGGGGCGGATGCCGTGTGGCTTGCCCGCCGCCATCAGCGCGTCGAACACCTCGCCGGTGGCACCGATCGGCACATGCAGCTCCCAGCCAAGCTCGCCGACATAGGTGACGCGCAAGGCCCGGACGGTGGCGCCGGCGAGCGTGATCTCCCTGACATGGCCGAAGGGGATGGCGACGTTGGAGACGTCGGCATCGGTGACCGCTTCGAGCACCTTGCGCGCATCCGGTCCCATCAGCGACAGCGTGCCGAACTGCTCGGTCACATCAACGAGCTTCGCGTCCAGCCCTGAAGGGATGTGGTCGCTGATCCAGGCGAAGTCGTGGGTACGGAAACCGGTGCCGGTGACGATGTATAACTTGTCGTCGGCCAGCCGCGCCACGGTGAGGTCGGCCTCGATGCCGCCCCGCGTGTTGAGCAACTGCGTGTAGGTCAGCCGTCCCAAGGGCTTCGACACGTCGTTGGCACAGATGAAGTCGAGTGCCTTTTGTGCGTCCTTGCCTGTCATCTCGTATTTGGCGAAGGACGACTGGTCGAACACGCCCACTGCCTGGCGCACGTGCCTGTGTTCGTCGCCTACAGGCTCGAACCAGTTTTGGCGCCCCATGGCGTAGACGTCCTTCGCCTCCATGTCCTCGGGCGCGAACCAGTTGGGTCGTTCCCAGCCGAGCTTGGAGCCGAAGACCGCGCGGTGCTTTTTCAGTCGCTCATAGAGCGGCGAGACGATGTAGGGACGGCCGCTGGCATACTCCTCGTGCGGATAGCCGATGGTGTAGTGCTTGCCATAGGCTTCGAGTGTACGGTCAGACACCCATTGCCGGTCGCGATGCAGGCCCGAGAAGCGCCTGATGTCTACGACCCAGAGGTCGAGCGGCGCCTCGCCGTCGACCACCCATTGCGCCAGCACCCAGCCCGCACCGCCGCCCGAGGCGATGCCGAAGGCGTTGAAGCCGGCGCCGACGAACATGTTCGAGCATTCAGGCGCCACGCCGAGGATGAAATTGCCGTCGGGCGTGAAGCTTTCGGGGCCGTTGATCATCTGCTTGACGCCGACATCGGCCAGTCCGGGCACACGTTCGATCGCCTGCACCATATGCTGCTCGAAATGATCGAAATCGTCGTCGAACAGGCGGAATTCCCAGTCGTTGGGCACGTCATCGGTGGTCCAGCCCTGCGGGTTTGGCTCGTAGCCGCCCATGACAAGCCCGCCGACCTCTTCCTTGAAATAGGTGCGACGGTCGGGGTCGCGCAGCGTCGGCGCGTCGGTGGCGAGGCCGGGCAGCTTCTCGGTGATGATGTATTGGTGCTTGACGGGCTGCAGAGGCACGTTGATTCCGGCCATCGCACCGACCTGCCGCGCCCATTGGCCAGCGCAGTTCACCACCTTGTCGCAGGCAACGTCGCCTTGGTCGGTCTTCACCTTGAGGATGCGACCGTCCTTCATCTCGAAGCCGGTGACGCGCACGTTTTCGAACAGCTTGGCGCCGTGCATGCGCGCGCCCTTGGCCAGCGACTGGGTGATGTCGGAGGGGCTCGCCTGGCCGTCGGTCGGCAGCCATGACGCACCTACCAGGTCCGAGGTGTCCATCAACGGCCACATGCGCTTGACCTCTTCCGGCGACACCAGCTGCATGTCCATGCCGAAGCTCTTGGCGGTCGTCGCCAGCCGCTTGTATTCCGTCCAGCGGTCCTGGTTGGTGGCAAGCCTGAGGCAACCGGTCATCTTCCAGCCGGTGGCAAGCCCGGTCTCGGTCTCCAGCCCCTTGTAGAGCTCGACCGAATATTTCAGCACCCGCGTGATCGACGCCGACGAGCGCAACTGTCCTACCAGGCCCGCCGCGTGCCAGGTCGAACCCGAGGTCAACTTGCCCTGTTCGAGCAGGATCACGTCGGCCTTGTGGTCGCGTGCCAGGTGATAAGCCGTTGAGCAGCCGATGATGCCGCCGCCGATGACGACGATCTGCGCGTGCGAGGGGAGGGCCATAGCTACAGTTTCCCGTACTGGTTCTGGTAGGTTTCGAGCGCCGCCTTGAATTCTTCGAGATTCTCGGCGGTGTAGGCGACGTAATCGCTGCCCGGGGCGGTGAGGTACAGTTCCGAGACCATGCTCCACATCGCCTCGCGCAGCAGCGAGGCGCATTGCATGGCCTGGTGCGAGCGCCGGATCGCCTGGTCGGGTCTGCCGCCGAAATAGACGGTCAGAAGCTCGTCCGACTCCTCCGCCGTCATGCCGGCATTGGAGGCGGTACCGGCAAGGTCGAACATCGCCGTCGAGAAACCGGCATATTCGAAGTCGATGAGCCAAAGCCTCGAGCCGTCGTCGAGGAAGTTGGCTGGCAGCAGGTCGTTGTGGCTAAAAATGATCGGCAGCGGCGCTTGCGCCTTTTCCAGCTTGTCGGCCAGGTCGAGATAGCGCGGCAGTTCCTGACACATCCGGCTGTTGCCGGCGGCCAGAGTGCGGGCATAGTCACGGATGACGTGGAAGGCCCAGAACATGAAGCCCGCGCCGGAGACATGCCGCGGCATCTCGTCATGGAAGCGCTTGACCAAGTGGGCGATGCGTCCGGCATTGGCCCGCACATCGTCGGCGCCATAGGTCTTGGCGCCGAGGAAAGCGCTGACCATGACGCCAGGCGCGGCATAGCGCAGCTCCGGTGCAAAACCGGCCTCATGGGCCGCACGCGCCACCATCGCCTCGCGGTCGCGGAAGACGTGATGGAACGGATAGTCCTTGCCGAAGCGGACGACATGGCGGCCGTTGCCGTCTTCGACCAGCCAGCTCTCGTTGCTGATGCCGCCCTTGAGTGGCGCAATTGTCAGCGTCCCGTTCCACAAGGGCAGGGCGCGAATGCGGTCCATTGTTGTCAACGCAGCCATCCCCTTACTCCAATCCCAGCCGTGCCTTTGTCCGAGCGGCCCCGGCCGAGATCAGCCGGTCGGCTATGATGGCGATGAAGGCCACCGCCAGACCAGCAACAAGCCCGCGTCCAGTATCGGCCTTGGTCAGGGCGATGTAGACCTCCTGGCCGAGATCCCGGGTGCCGACGAGCGCCGTGATGACAAGCATCGACAGGGCGAACATGATGGTCTGGTTTAGCCCCAACATGATTTCGGGCAGCGCCAGCTTGATCTTGATCCTGGTCAGCAATTGCCATTGCGTGCAGCCCATTGCGGTGCCGGCTTCGATCAGGCGCGGATCGACCTTGCGCAGGCCATGCGCGGTGTAGCGAATTGCTGGAGAGATCGCATATGCCACCACCGCAATCATGGCGGTGAAGTCGCCGACACGGAACAGCATCACCGCCGGCATCAGGTAGACGAAGGATGGCAGCGTCTGCAGGGTGTCGATGATCACCTGCACCCAGTTCCACAGCCTGTCGCGCTGGGCAGCGGCGATGCCGATGGGAACGCCGATCAGGCAAGCCAGAACGACCGATATTCCGCACAGATAGACCGTGATCATCGCCTTTTCCCACTGGCCCGTGGCGGCGATCAGGAAGGCAAGCGCGCCGGTCAGCATTGCCAGGCGAAGGCCACCGAGGCGATAGCCGGCGAAGGCCAGGAGTGCTGTCACTCCCGCCCAGGGCAGTCCGAGCAGCAGTCGCTTGAGCGGCACCAGTATGTTCAGCAGAACTGCGTTCTTGGCCGCTTCCAGCGTATCGAAGTAGTTCACGTTGATCCAGCCGACGACATTCGACCAAAACGAGCCGGTCGAGAGCTGGAGCGCCGGCGGATAGGTTTGCAGTGCCGGCATGGCGAGACCGGCAACACCGGCCAGAACGATCATTACCAATGCCGCCACGATGTAGGGATGACGAGCCGGGAGGCTGGTCGACACGGCGGGCGGCGTCATTGTGCCGGCGCGCGCGGCAAACGCCTGGCTCAAACGGTCGAGCGCGATCGCCAGTGCGACGATGGCAAGTCCAGCCTCCAGGCCAGCGCCGATGTCGAGGCGCCGCAATGCCGCCAGAACATCGAAGCCGAGGCCTCCGGCGCCGATCATCGAGGCGATGATCACCATATTTAGCGACAGCATGATCACCTGGTTGACGCCGACCATCAGGCTGTCCTTGGCCGATGGCACAAGCACACGCCATGTCATCTGCCGGCGCGTGCAGCCGATCATCCTGCCAAGGTCGAGCGTGTCGGAAGGCACCGCGCGCAGCGCGAGCGTGGCAATGCGGGTCATCGGCGGCATCGCGTAGATCACTGTCGCCACCACTGCCGCTGTCGGCCCGAAACCGAACAGGAACAGGATCGGCACCAGGTAGGCAAAGACCGGAATGGTTTGCATCAGGTCGAGCACTGGGGTGAGTGCCCGTTCGAACCAGTGCCAGCGATAGGCCGCAATGCCAAGCAGCAGCCCGCCAATCACGCCGATCGGCACCGCCACCAGGATCGAGGCGAGCGTTGCCATTGCGCTCTGCCATTGGCCGAAGGCTGCCAAGAAGCCAAAGCACAGGACCACCAGTGTCGCGAGCCTGCGGCCTCCGGCATGAAAACCGATCAGGCCAATGGTCGCGGTCACTGCGACCCATGACAGCGGTGGCAAAATCTGGACCGCGCCCGAACCCTGGCCTTTGAGAAAGCCGGTCGCCAGCAGGCTGAGCGCGCAGCGGTAAGGCAGGTCGATCAGGGCAGCAATGAACCGGGTCAGGTCCTTGAAGCTGAACAGTCCGAAATGCGCCTCATTGACTAGCCATTTCATGAAATCGCCGATCCATCGTCCAGCGGGGATGATCGCTGCACTGGGATATTCGAAGGCCCAGTCATAGGCCCCGCCAAACCGCCAAAGCACGATGAAGGCGCCGGCAGCGACGATCCAGGGAATGAGCCCGCGCGGTAAGCCAATTGGACCGGCAGCAGCTTCGACGCTGGAGTTGGCCGGGGCGGTCATCGTCATCCCCGCATCAGCACGTCGACGACGTCGGTTCGAAGCAGCTGGCCCAACATGTTGCCTGCTTCGTCGATGACACCGACGCACTCGGTGGAACCGTCGAAAAGTGCGACGGCTTCCGACACGGTGGCCCGCGCCGGCACAGATGCTTTCGGCTGCGCGTCCTGTACCGGTTTCATGATCGATTGCGCCTTGATCACCTTGGCTTTCGGGACGTTGCGGGTGAACTCGGCGACATAATCGGTGGCCGGGGCAAGCACGATGTCCTCGGGCGTGCCGATCTGCACGACGGCTCCATCCTTCATGATGGCGATGCGGTCGGCCAGCCTGATCGCCTCGTCGAAATCGTGGGTGATGAAAACGATTGTCTTGTTCAGTACCGATTGCAGGCGAATGAATTCGTCCTGCATTTCGCGCCGAATGAGCGGGTCGAGCGCCGAGAAGGGCTCATCGAGGAACCAAAGTTCCGGTTCCACTGCCAGCGACCTGGCAATGCCGACTCGCTGCTGCTGGCCGCCGGAGAGTTCGCGCGGGAAGACACCTTCCTTGCCAGACAGGCCGACAAGTTCGACCATGCGGCGCGCCAGTTGCTCCCGTTTCTGCCGCTTGACGCCCTGAACCTCTAGCGGAAAGGCCACATTCGCAAGCACCGTCAAATGCGGCAGCAAAGCGAATTGCTGGAACACCATGCCCATCTGGTGGCGGCGGATTTCGATCATCCGGGCTTCGTCGGCGGCGAGCAGGTTTTCGCCGTTGAACAGGATTTCGCCTGAGGTCGGCTCGACCAGGCGCGACAGACAGCGCACCAGGGTCGACTTGCCAGAGCCCGACAGCCCCATGATGACGAAGATCTCGCCGTCACGGACCTCGAGATTAACGTTGCGTACCGCGCCGACGAGGCCTGCTTTCACAAGATCGTCGCCGGTGACCGATGCCGGCTCTCTCGCTCGCAGGAAATCGCGCGCGCCGGAGCCGAACAGCTTCCAGACATTGCGGCAGACGAGTTTAGGTTGGCTATCGTTCATCGACCCGGCTGACAATGCTTGCAGGAAATCTGCCTTTCGGCCATGGGGCCGAAGGGATGACGCGCGTCATTCGTTCCGCCCCGTGGCGGGAATGCGGTCTATTTCTTGATCCAGCCGGACCAGCGGGCTTCGTTAGCGCCCATCCACTCCGCTACCACGTCGCTGACGCTCTTTCCGTCGAGGTCGACCTTTGTGATCATCGCGCCCATCTCGTCATTGTCGATCGTGAACGCCTTGATCGCGGCATAGGCGCCAGGCCATTTGTCCTTGACGCCTGACCAGCCGACTTTCCAGATTTCGCCGAAAGGCTTGCCGCAATCATATTGGGCTGCGGCATTCGAGCCCCATTTCGGGTCCTCGTAGCATTCCTTGGTATAGGCTGGGAATTCGACCCATTCGCCCTTGTACTTGGCCGGCGCCCAGTGCGGTGCGTAGATCCACAGCATGATCGGCGCCTGCCGCTGATAGGCGCTTTCGAGTTCGGCAAACAGTGCGGCGTCGGTGCCGGCATGGATCACTTCGAAGGGCAGGTCGAGCGCCTGCACACGCTCATCGTCGAAGCCGCCCCAGGTGACGGGGCCGCCGAGGTAGCGCCCCTTTGGGGCGGTTTCAGCGGTGGAGAATGCCTCGGCGCACGACGCTTCCTTCAGTGCCTCCCAATTGGGAAGGCCCGGGCACTTCTCCTTCATGTATTCGGGGAACCACCATTCTTCCTTGGCCTTCATGCCGGTCGGGCCGATGTTCTCGACCTTGCCGGTTGCCGTCGCCGCGTCCATGGCGTCGCGTCCGGTGGTTTCCCACATCTCCATCGCCACATGCAGGTCGCCGGCTTCAAGCCCGGCAAACTGAGCGAGATAGTCGGCCTGGACATATTCAATGTTGTATCCGGCCTTCTTCAGCACTTCGCCCATGATCTCGGTGGTGATCAACTGACCGGTCCAGTCGTGTAGTGTCAGCTTGATCGGGTCAGCGGATTCCTGTGCCGTGGCCGGTGCCATGGAAAACGCAGCAGACAGCGTCAGTGCTATCGCTGCGGACTGCAAAACCTTGTTGCGCGCGAACATGTCGTGCCTCCTGATCACCCTCTGAAGATGTTGTTTCTTCTTGGCATACCCGAAGGCCCGCACGGCATTGGCGACGGCGGCTCCTGCCAGGTCACTGCATGAGTGTCACGCAGCGTAATGCACGTTGTCAACGAGTGTTTGAGGTTTTATGTGTTTTTTTGACCGATGAATGTGGAATTTTGGTCAAGGAACGGCCATCATACCACGAAACAAGTCAAGCCATTGTACGTCTCCTAACAGGTCTGCAAGATGAATCACTCCAAGCGCCACAGCGAAATCCTGCGCCTGCTCGAGGATGAGGGTACGATCACCATCGCAGACCTCGCCGACAAGCTTGGCGTCTCGCTGGAAACCGTGCGCCGCGACGTCAAGCCGCTCGCCGACGGTGGCTCGATCCTCAAGATGCACGGGGCCATCGGCCTTCCTTCGGTCGTCGGCGAAGCGCCTTTCGAGCGGCGCATGCGCGACAATGCCGACGCCAAGCGTGCCATCGCCAGGACTGTCGCCACCACCATCCATGACGGCGAGTCGGTCATGCTCGATACTGGCACGACGACAAGCTACCTGGCGCGCGAGCTTCTCGGCCATCGCCGCCTGACGGTGGTGACCAACTCCTCCGACATCGCCCGTACGCTGGCGACGGTGAACGGCAACAAGGTCTACATGGCCGGCGGCGAGTTGCGCAGCGACAGTGGTGCGGCCTTCGGCATCTCGGCGATCGAGTTCGTCAGCCGCTTCGCCGTCACCCATGCGGTGATCTCGGCCGGTGCTGTCGATGCCGAAAACGGCGTCATGGACTACAATCTCGAGGAGGCTGAGTTCGCCCGCGTCGTGCTGGCGCGCGGCCAGCGTTCGGTTGTCGTCACCGACCACAGCAAGTTCGGCCGCAAGGGCCTGGTCCAGGTATGCGGCTTCCACGGCTTTACCGAGCTCGTCACCGACAAGCAGCCATCCGACGACCTTGCCCAAGCCCTGGCCGACGCCGGGGCTCAGCTCACCATCGCGGGGCGTTGAACCAGACCTCAGGCCTGCGCGAAGACCAGCCTGAAGCAGGCGCCTTTCCTGTCGCTGCCGGCGAGCTCGATGCGGCCGCCATGGATCTGCATGATCTCGTGTACGAGGTTAAGTCCGAGACCGGCGCCATGGCCGCGCGGGCGCAGGCGATAGAACGGCTCGAAGATCTTCTCCCGTTCCGCCGCCGGCACGCCGTCGCCCTCGTCCGAAACCTCGATCGTGGCCGGGCTGTTGACGCCGATGGTGATCCTGCCGGCATTGCCGCCGTGCTCGATGGCATTCTGGACGAGATTGGTGATGGCGCGCTCGACGGCGGTGCGGTCGCCATTGGCAAACAGCTCGCCGCGTGCCGGTTCGAACGACATCTCGTAGCCGGCGGCAAAGGCCATCGGCGCCAGGTCGACGACGACCCCACGGGCCACCGCCACCAGGTCGAAGCGGGTGAATTGCTGCGTCTGCCGGCCGAGCCGCTGGATGTCGAGAAGCTGGTCCGTCAGCGTCGACAGCCGCGCCGTGTCCTGCAGCAGCCGCGCCCGTTCGGGCGTCGCCGGCAGCGACGTGATGCGGGTGTTGAGGATGGCGACCGGCGTGCGCAGCTCATGTGCGGCATCGATCAGGAAGCGTTTGTGCCGCTCGTAGCCCTTGTCGAGACGGTCGAGCGCCCCGTTGACAGCCTTCACCAGCGGCGCGATTTCGGTTGGGATTGCCTCGATTGGCAGGCGGACGCCGCGTTCTTCGACGTCGATCTTCTCGGCGAGAGTGGCAGCGCGCCGCATACCCTTGAAGGCATTGCGCACGACGAGGGGAATGACGATCAAGGTCGCCAGGCCCATGACGCCGCCGACGGGCAGAATGATGTCGGTGAACAGCTCCGGGGTTATCGACACCAGAGCCATGTAGTGAAACTCACCCTGCGCGCCAGTGAAGATCTGCACGCGGCCAGCCGCGGTATCCGCCCATTGGACGGTCGCCGACGTCTGCGTGCCGCCAAACTGCTTCACGAAAGTCGCGTCGTTGATGTAGTCTAGCGAAGAAGGAATGTCGATCAGCAGGCGGGGCACCTCGCCTTCGGAGATCTTGTTGCCTTCCGTGTCTCGCACGATGAACCAGAGGTTTGGCACATCAGCGCGCAATCCGGCGAGCAGTGGTCCTTCCTTGAGCGTCAGCTTGCCGGCGTCGTCCTTGCGCACGGTCTTGCGTAACACGTCGATCGCGCGACCCTCATAATTGTCCGGGATCACGCCGGCGATGGTCAGCCCGGCGAGCAGGATAACGATCATCAGCGTCAGCAGAACGACCTGCAACACCACTAGGCGCCACACCAACTGCCACTTCAGCGAGCGCGGCCGGAAGAAGCGCTGGATATAGAAAAGCAGGCGCGCCAGTCTCATGAAATCTCGCGCAGGAGATAGCCGACGCCACGGACGCCATTGATCTCGACCTTGCCGTCGGCTTCGGCCAGCTTGCGCCGGAGCCGCGACACATGGGTGTCGAGCGCATTGGATTGGATCTCGTCGTCGAGGCCGAACACCGCTTCCATCAGCGACGAACGCTGCACCATGCGGCCCGTCCGACGCAACAGCGCTTCCAGCACCAGCAGCTCACGGCGCGGCAGCGTCAGCGGCTCGCCGCGGACCATGACCTCGCGATGGCCCAGATCGAAGGACAGGTCGCCGGCACGGATGACCTGCGTCTGCACATTGGCCGGCCGGCGCAACAGCGCGCGCAACCGCGCCAGCAGCTCCTCGAAGGCGAAGGGCTTGGCCAGATAGTCGTCAGCGCCCATGTCGAGCCCGTCGACCTTGTCGGAGGTGTCGCTGCGTGCCGTCAGCACCAGCACCGGTGTTGCGTTGCCGCGCGCGCGGATCTTCGGCACCAGCGTCAGGCCGTCGCCGTCGGGCAACTGCCGGTCAAGCAGGATCGCGTCGTAGTTCTCGCTGGCGGCAAAGTCGCCGGCCTCCAGCAGCGATGCGGCGTGATCCACCACCATGTCGTATCGCCGCAACGCCGTCTTCAAAGCCGAAGCCAGTTCTGGCTCGTCTTCCACAAGCAGTATGCGCATTTCAGTCCTCGAAGGGCCCCTCGGTGCCGCCCGGCTATTCCCTCAACATTGCAGAAGCATTGCGCAATAAAGGCCACGACCGAATGCAGCCGCCGAAATGCCCGGTTCTCAGGCTTTGTCGCAATGCATGTGTAATCCAGCGGCCTCAAACAGCTTTCGCTAAAGGCAGGCGACCGATTCGCCGGCAGACGATTTCGAAAGAGGTTCGCAATGGCCGCAAATGACACTTTATCCTTTCTCATGGCATGGGCCACCGCGCCACTCAAGGTCGCCTCGATAACGCCGTCCAGCTCCATCCTGGCGACGCTGATGACCCAGGAGCTTGGCCCCGAGACCGGACCGGTCCTCGAACTCGGCGCCGGCACCGGCCCGTTCACCCGCGCCATGCTGGCGCGCGGCGTCCACGAAAGCGACATGACGCTGATCGAGTTCAACAGCGATTTCGCCCATCTGCTCAGGTGCCGCTTCCCCAAGTCGCGGGTGCTGGAAATGGACGCGGCCGAGCTGCGCTACCGGCCGATCTATGACGGCCCGATCGCCGGCGCGGCCGTCAGCGGCCTGCCGTTCCTGGCGATCCCCCCGCGCCAGACGCTCGCCATTCTCGAAGGCATTTTCGCCAATCTCAGGCCCGAGGGAGCGATGTACCTATTCACATACGGCTTCCGGTGCCCTATTGATCAGCCGCTTCTCGACAGGCTCGATCTCGAAGTGACGCGCATTGGCCATACCTTTCGCAATCTGCCGCCAGCGGCTGTCTATCGGATCACAAGGATGAAGCCGGCAAAGAGTTACGACTGGCGCTTTTCATGATCCCATCTTTTTTGGGCTTCGGCCTGCTCGGCGCGGCATGTCTTGCCTTCACCGAGAAGGTCTCGCCTGTTCCGCCATCGCATGTGCTGCTGCTCTTCCTCGGCATGACGGCTGCACCGGACGTTACGACACTTGTCCCGTTGATGTTTGCGACGACTTTCGGTTCGACCTTGGGATCGATGATCTGGTACACCGGCGGCAACTGGCTGGGGCCCGATCGCGCCGATGCAGCGGTCCGACGGTTCGGCAAATACATCTTCCTCAAGCACGCCACCTATCAGCGGCTGACGGTGGCTTATCGCCGCAACAACTTCCGCGCATCGCTTATCGCCCAGCTGGTGCCGGTGGCGCGGACCTATCTCGCGCTCGAGGCAGGCGTGCTCAGGCTACCGTTCGTGCCCTTCGCGATCGCCACCATGACCGGCGCCTTCATCTGGAACGCTGCCTTCTTGATTGGCGGCTATATGATGCGCGACAGCGACCACGACCCGGTGACCATCGGCTTTCGCATCATCGCCATCGTCGTCGTCGCCGAGATCGTCTTTCTCGTAGCTCTGCGCCACAGCGCGCGAGGGGAGGACAAGGACCGTCCCTCGGGCGAGACGCACCCATGACGGCCGGTGCCCGGCAACAGGCAACCTGCTGCCGGGCACTGCCTTTGATCGGGTTGTGGCTGCCTCAGCCCTGGATCACGCGATAGAAGTTCCAGTAGGACGAGCCTGAGACGACGAAGGGCTCGAGCTTCTTGCCCCATTGTGCATGGGCGTCGATCTTGGACAGCTTGGCGAACATCTCTTCGATCTGCGCCAGGCTTTCGACGTTGTGGTTGACCTCGATTGTGGCTTCCTTGGCGCCGATCGATCCGGTCAGGATCTGCATGGCCATCTTGTCGGTTCCGGCCTGCGGACCGATTTCCCGTTCCCATTGGCGCAACAGATCGATGGCGCTCTGCTTGTGCCCGAAGCGGGCATCGATCTTCCAGCGTGCGACGAACATGGCTTCCTCCCATCTGGCGGGCGACCATTCGCCCGCATCCGATCACTCGTCCCAGGCCTGCACCACGGTCTGCCGCGCGATCTTGCCGTCCTTGAGTTCCAGCATCGCAGCGCAGAAGACTTTGGTGCCGTCCGGGTAGGCGCAGTCCTGCGAAAAGGCGAGGTTGTCGCCTTGCGCAATTGTCAGGTCGACGCGATGGCTCATCGCGCGGCTGCAGATGTCGTCCCAGAAGGTGGTGATCGCCGCGCGGCCGCGGATTTCGCGCGGCTTGCTGGGCGGGTTGTTACGGTCGATGACCCGCACCAGCGCGTCGTCGGCGTAGAAGCTGGACAGCATCGGCCCGTCGCGGCTTTCGATCGCCTTCTTGATCGAGGCACCGGTGACGGCTTCCTTGGTGGCAAGCATTTTTTTCCTCCTGTCGGCCGGCCTCCCGAGGCGGCCCTGTGTTGCGACGGTCCCTGTGAGGACCTCGAAAACTACTGCGACTTCGCCTTGGCGGCGGCCATTGCCGTGTCGACCTCCTGCTTGAACTGTGGGTAGTCGACCTGCATGCCGTTCAGCACCGTCGACCAGTGGCGGACGACGGCCGCCATCGCCACCGCCTCGCGGATTTCTTCGTCGGTGGCGCCGTTGGCCTTGGCCGCGGCAGTGTGGAAATAGACGCAGTACTGGCACGGTATCTGGGCGGCGACGGCGAGGCCGAGCAGCTCCTTGGTCTTGCCGTTCAGCTCAGTCTTGGGATTGAGCTGGATGCCCTTGAACTCGGCCCAGGCGCCGGCAATGCCCGTTTCCGGGAATGCCTTGAAGAAGCTGGGCACCGAACCGAGCGTGGCTTCGATGTCCTTGTAGGTCGCCTCGGCAGAGGCGTCTTCGGCGCCGGCGCTCGAAGCTGCTAGAACGGCGAGGCCAGCCGCCATCGCCAACGTGGTGAGCATTCCACTTGCCTTGGTCATGTCTTCCTCCTTCGCAGTTTCGAGGCGCTGTCTCCGCCTGCCTGCATCGGAAAACTTTAGTCCCAGGCGCCGCTTCACCGCTTCGCCCGAAAAGGCCACTGGTCCTATGGCCCGTCCGGGCCAGTCTGCCGCACCGCGAATGCTGCCGCGGCCGCGCGCGAGGGCAGGTCGAGCTTGGTCAGGATGTTGGCGACATGGCGTTTCACCGTGTGTTCGCTGAGGCTGAGTTCGATGGCGATGGCGGCATTGCTCTTGCCGTCGGCGATGAGCGCCACGACCTCGTTCTCGCGCGCCGTCAAGGCCGACGGCTCGGCTGCCACGGGCGTGCGGCTGCGGCACGCCGGTTCGAGATGCTGCTCCGACGTCGCCTCGACCAGCGCCAGCGGTCCCTCCAGGTCGTCGAGCGCCAGGCGACCGGCGTCGACGAAATGCAGGCCCGAGCCAGTCGCGATTTCGGAGACGAGCCGCGATGCCAGGATGCCGCCGCGCCCGGCATGTTCGGCAATCTTGACGGCAACACGCACTGTCAGCCCTGACGGTGGCCCGCGTGTGTCGATCTCGCCGACATGCACGCCTTGGGCGCTGGCGATGCCGATGCCCTGAGCCGCGTCGCGCAATGCACCCGCACATCTGATGGCGCGCGCCGGCCCGTCAAAGCGGGACACCACCACGTCGCCATATTGATCGGCGATGCGGCCGCCATGGCGGCCGACAAGCAGGCGCAGCGTTTCCTGGAAGCGCAGGCTGCGTTCGCTCCACATCCGGTCGCCGAGCCGCGCTGTATCAGAGACGCGCGTCACCAGCAGTGCCGCCAGCACCCGGTCGGTATCCGGCGGGGCATGGGTGCCGGTCAGGAATTCCTCGATCAGGTCGGCAACACGGTTGACGTCGCCCGTCCAGATCGGATGGTCGCGCCCTGAAATCTCGCAGAGCTGCGCGTCGGGAATGTTGCGGGCGAGGTAGCGGCTGGCCTCGGGGGCGACACGGGCATCGTTGCGGCGGTGGATCAGAAGCGTCTGCGCCCGAATGCTGGCCAGCGCACCGCGCACGTCGATCTCGGCGTTCATCCGGGCCAGTGCCGCGGCCGCCGTCGGGCTCGCCGACAAGCGTTCGAAGCGCGCCCACCAGGCGGCAAAGCGGGCGTCGTCGAGACGGCCCGGGGCGAAGTTCTGCAGCGTGGCGCCGGTGCCCCAGTTGGTCTCGGCCGCGTCGATGAATGTCTGCAGCCGCTCCGGGTCCATTACCCATTTGTGGAAATGGGCATAACCGGCATAGAGCACCAGCGAGCGGGTCCGTTCGGGATAGGTCGCGGCAAACAGGATCGCCATCGGCGCGCCCTCGGAGGCGCCGAGGATCGCCGCACGGCTCGATCCCGCGGCATCCATCACCGCGCGCACGTCATCCATCCGCGTTTCGAGGCTGGGCAGCGCATTCGCGTCGACGCGGTCGGAAAGCCCGGTGCCGCGCTTGTCGAACAGGATCAGGCGCGAGAAGGCCGAGAGGCGCGACAGTAGCCGGCTGTAGCCTTCGTCTTCCCAGTGCAGGTCGAGATTGGAGATGAAACCGGGAACGAAGACGAGGTCGAGCGAACCCTGGCCAACCACCTGATAGGCGATCTGGACGTCACCGCTGCGCGCATATCGAGTAGCGATCGGCCTTGCCACAGCCATTCCGCCTGCAAATTGCATTAGGTCTGGCTAAGATTAGCAGGTTTCCGGCGGGAAGGTGAGGGGCCTTCGCCGGCCCCGGGGCCTGCTTTTAGGCTGCGTCCTGCCTGGGGCGCCGGATCTTGGCGGCGGCGTCGATGACCAGCGGCTTCATGCCCTTGCCGCCTTCGTCGAACATCTCGAAGAACTGGCGCCGCATCCGCGGATCCCAGAAGTCATTGATGTGCTTGGCGACGCCTGCAACACCCTCGTCATGGGGCTTGGACTCGAAGAATGTCGCGATCTGGTTCGCCATGTAGACGAGCTTTTCCTTCGTCCCCATCCTGTGCTCTTCATGCGACATTTTTGGCGGCTCCGGTGGTTACGCGGTCTGGATGGGTGAAGATGTCGAAATCGTCGCCGCGCACCAGTGCGATCAGCGTCATGCCGGCCTGTTCGGCGGTGCGGATGGCGAGTGCCGTCGGTGCCGAAACGGCGATGATGAAGGGCGCCCCGATGGCTGCCGTCTTCTGCACCATTTCCACCGACACGCGGCTGGTCACCACCACGGCGCCCGTACCGCCACTGATGCCGGCTTTGTTCAGCGCACCCGCAAGCTTGTCGAGCGCATTGTGGCGGCCGACGTCCTCGCGTGCTGCTACGATGCCCTTGCCGGGCACGTAGAAACCGGCGGCGTGCACCGCGCCTGTCTCGGCATGCAGCGGCTGTACCTTGGACAGCAGCTTCACCGCCTGCACGATGTCGTCGGCGGAAAGCCCTGATGACGACGTGTGGACGTCGTCGACCGAACGCATCGCCTCCTCGATCGATTCGATGCCGCAAAGGCCGCATCCGACCGGGCCGGCAAGCCGGCGTCGGCGTTGCTCGAAGCGCTTGTTGGCCTTGTCCTTGAGCCTGATCTGGATGTCGATGCCGGCCTCGACATCGAGCACTTCGATCGTTTCGATCTCCTTGACCGAGCCGATGATGCCTTCGGTCAGCGAGAAACCGAGCGCGAAATCCTCGAAGTCGGCTGGGCTCGCCATCATCACCGCATGGGTGGTGCCGCCATAGGACAGCGCCACCGGCGTCTCCTCCGGCACCATGCGGTTGGCCACCGTGATGCCGCTCGCCCGGCGGGCGAGACGGCTGGTCTGGGTGATGGCGGGGCGGTCGGTCACCGCAAGGCTACTCCGCCGCTTCCAGATGGCCGGCGATGCGGCGGCTCTGCTGGGCCTGCTCGTTGTAGTCCTTCTGCCAATCCGACGGACCGTTGGAGGCGCCGACCTGAACCGCCGTTACCTTGTATTCCGGACAATTGGTTGCCCAGTCCGAGAAGTCGGTAGTGATGACGTTGGCCTGCGTGTCGGGGTGGTGGAAGGTGGTGTAGACCACGCCAGGCGACACCTTGTCGGTGATCGTCGCACGCAGCGTCGTTTCTCCGGCACGGCTCTGCAGCCTGACCCAGTCGCCGTCGCGCAGGCCGCGCTGTTCGGCGTCGTGCGGATGGATTTCCAGCAGGTCCTCGGCGTGCCAGGCAACGTTTTCGGTGCGCCGTGTCTGCGCGCCGACATTGTACTGGCTGAGGATTCTGCCGGTGGTCAAAAGCAGCGGGAAACGCGGGCCGGTCTTTTCGTCGGTCGCGACATACTCGGTGCGGATAAACTTGCCCTTGCCGCGGACGAAGCCGTCGATGTGCATGATCGGCGTGCCTTCCGGCGCCTTGTCGTTGCACGGCCACTGCACCGAGCCCATCTTCTCCAGGAACTCGTAGGAGACGTTGGCGAAGCTCGGCGTCGTCTTGGCCACCTCGTCCATGATCTCGGACGGGTGCTGGTAGTTCCAGTTCAGGCCCATCGCCTGAGCGAGGCGCTGCGTCACTTCCCAGTCGGCGAGGCCGTTCTTCGGTGCCATCACCTTGCGCACGCGGTTGATGCGGCGCTCGGCGTTGGTGAAGGTGCCGTCCTTCTCGAGGAAGGTCGAACCGGGCAGGAACACGTGGGCGTAGTTGGCGGTCTCGTTGAGGAACAGATCCTGCACAACGACGCATTCCATGGCTTCCAGGCCGGCCGACACGTGCTTGGTGTCGGGGTCCGACTGCAGGATGTCTTCGCCCTGGATGTAGATGCCCTTGAAGGTGCCGTCGACGGCGGCATCCAGCATGTTGGGGATGCGCAGACCGGGCTCGTTGTCGAGCTTGACGCCCCACAGGCTGTCATAGATGTCACGCACCGCGTCGCCCGAGATGTGGCGGTAGCCCGGCAGTTCGTGCGGGAACGAGCCCATGTCGCAGGCGCCCTGAACGTTGTTCTGGCCGCGCAGTGGGTTCACGCCGACGCCTCTGCGGCCGATATTGCCGGTCAGCATGGCGAGGTTGGCGATGCCGATGACGGTCGTCGAACCCTGGCTATGCTCGGTGACGCCGAGGCCGTAATAGATCGCGCCGTTGCCGCCGGTGGCGTAGAGGCGGGCCGCACCGCGGATGGTCTCGGCCGGAACGCCCGACAGCTTCTCGACTTCCTCGGGGCTGTGGCGCGGATCCGAGACGAACTCGGCATAATCCTGGAATTCCGACCAGTCGCAGCGCTCGCGGATGAACTTCTCGTCGAACAGGCCTTCGGTGACGATGACATGCGCGATCGCGGTAACCACGGCGACGTTGGTGCCCGGCTTCAACGCCAGATGATGCTCGGCCTCGATATGGGCCGACTTCACCATTTCGGTGCGGCGCGGATCGATGACGATAAGCTTGGCGCCAGCGCGCAGGCGCTTCTTCAGGCGCGAAGCAAACACCGGGTGGGCCGAGGCAGGGTTGGCGCCGATGATCAGCGCGACATCGGTGTCCTCGACCGAGTCGAAGTCCTGGGTACCGGCCGACGTGCCATAGGTCTGGCCGAGGCCGTAGCCGGTCGGCGAGTGGCAGACGCGGGCGCAGGTGTCGACGTTGTTGTTGCCAAAGCCCTGGCGGATCAGCTTCTGCACGAGGAAGGTTTCCTCATTGGTGCAGCGCGACGAGGTGATGCCGCCGATGGCGCCGCGGCCGTACTGATACTGGATGCGGCGGAATTCCTTGGCCGTGTGTGTCAGCGCCTCTTCCCACGACACTTCACGCCACGGATCGGTGATCTTGTCGCGGATCATCGGGTTGAGGATGCGCTCCTTGTGCGTGGCATAACCATAAGCGAAGCGGCCCTTGACGCAGGAGTGGCCACGGTTGGCCTTGCCGTCCTTCCACGGCACCATGCGCACGAGCTCGTCGCCGCGCATCTCTGCCTTGAACGAGCAGCCGACACCGCAATAGGCGCAGGTGGTGACGACCGAGTGCTCGGGCTGGCCGATCTCGATCACAGACTTTTCCGTGAGCGTCGCCGTCGGGCAGGCCTGCACGCAGGCGCCGCAGGAAACGCACTCGCTGTCGAGGAACAGTTCATGCGCGCCGGGCGAGACACGGCTGCCGAAGCCGCGGCCTTCGATGGTCAGCGCAAACGTGCCCTGCACCTCTTCGCAGGCCCGCACGCAGCGCGAGCAGACGATGCATTTGGACGGGTCGTAGGTGAAATACGGGTTGGACTCGTCCTTGGCCATCCACTTGAAGTTTGCGACGCCGTCATTCTTGGCGCGAACATGGTTGTCGCCTTCATAGCCGTAGCGCACGTCGCGCAGGCCGACGGCACCCGCCATGTCCTGCAATTCGCAGTCGCCATTGGCGGCACAGGTCAGGCAGTCGAGCGGGTGATCGGAGATGTAGAGCTCCATCACGCCCTTGCGGATGTCCTTGAGGCGGCCGGTCTGGGTATGCACGACCATGCCGGGCATGACAGGCGTCGTGCAGGACGACGGCGTGCCGTTGCGGCCTTCGATCTCGACCAGGCAGAGGCGGCAGGAGCCGAAGGCGTCGACCATGTCGGTGGCGCAGAGCTTCGGGATGGCGATGCCCGCTTCCATCGAAGCGCGCATGATCGAGGTGCCTTCGGGCACGGTGACCTCGAAGCCGTCGACGGTCAGCGTGACTTGCTTTTCGGACTTGGAGGCAGGGGTGCCGAAGTCGATTTCGTGAATGAGACCCATGATGTCGTCTCCTATTCCGCTGCCTGGGCGACCGCTGCCGGCCGGAAGTCTTCGGGGAAATGGTGGATGGCGCTCATGACAGGGTACGGAGTAAAACCGCCGAGAGCGCAAAGGGATCCAAACTTCATCGTGTTGCAGAGGTCGGTCACCAGCGCGAGCTGCTTTTCCGGCTCGATGTTCTGCTTGAGCTTGTCGAGCGTTTCGACGCCGCGCGTCGAGCCGATGCGGCAGGGCGTGCACTTACCGCAGCTTTCGATGGCGCAGAATTCCATGGCGAAGCGTGCCTGCTTCAGCATGTCGGCGCTGTCGTCGAACACGGTGATGCCGGCATGGCCGATCAGGCCGTCACGTTTGGCGAACTCCTCATAGTCGAATGGCGTGTCGAACAGAGCGCGCGGGAAGTAGGCGCCGAGCGGGCCGCCGACCTGCACCGCCTTGACCGGACGACCGGTCGCCGTGCCGCCGCCGATCTCGTCGACGATCTCGCCCAGCGTCAGGCCGAAGGCAACTTCGAACAGGCCGCCATGCTTGACGTTGCCGGCGATCTGGATCGGGATGGTGCCGCGCGAGCGGCCCATACCGAAGTCCTTGTAATACTGCGCGCCCTTGTCCATCACGATCGGCACCGAGGCGAGCGAAATCACGTTGTTGATGACTGTCGGCTTGCCGAACAGGCCCTGGATCGCCGGCAGCGGCGGCTTGGCACGGACCACGCCGCGCTTGCCTTCGAGGCTGTTGAGCAGCGAGGTTTCCTCGCCGCAGACATAGGCGCCGGCGCCCGAGCGGATTTCGATGTCGAAGCCCTGGGAGGATCCAAGCACGCTCTTGCCGAGCACGCCGGCGCGACGGGCAACTTTCACCGCCTTGTCCATCACGGCGATGGCGTGAGGATATTCGGAGCGGATGTAGACGTAACCCTTGGTGGCGTGGGTGGCGAGGCCGGCGATCGCCATGCCCTCGATCAGCACGAACGGGTCGCCTTCCATGATCATGCGGTCGGCGAAGGTCGCCGAGTCGCCTTCGTCGGCATTGCAGACGATGTACTTCTGATCGGCCGCGGTATCGAGAACGGTCTTCCACTTGATGCCGGTCGGGAAGCCGGCGCCACCGCGGCCGCGCAGGCCGGACTCGGTCACTTGCTTGACGATGTCGGCCGGCGCCATTGACACGGCCTTGCGCAGGCCGGCAAGGCCGCCATGAGCTTCGTAATCTTCCAGCGAAATCGGGTCGGTGATGCCGCAGCGGGCGAAGGTCAGGCGCGTCTGCTTGGCGACAAATGGCAGTTTTTCCGGATCGCCGAGCGACAGCTTGTGCTGGCCGCCATTGGCCAGGCCGGCGTCGAACAGCGAAGCGACGTCCTTGGCAGAGACCGGGCCGTAGGCAACGCGACCGGCTTCGGTCCTTACTTCAACCATCGGCTCGAGCCAGTACAGGCCGCGCGAACCGTTACGCACGATCCTGGCGTCGATGCCGCGTGCAGCAATTTCTTTCTCGACCGCCTTGGCGACCTTTTCGGCGCCGAGCGACAGTGAACCCGAATCGCCGGGAATGTAGATCGTCACGCTCATGAGCGGATCTCCTCGGCGATTTCATCGATCTTGTCGGCGTCGAGACGGCCGATCACTTCGCCGTCGAGCATCGCGGCAGGAGCACAGGCGCACAGGCCGAGGCAATAGATCGGCTCCAGCGTCACTGCGCCATCCTTGCTCGTCTCGTGGAAACCGATGCCGAGCTTCTGCTTGATCTGGGCGGCGATCGCGTCGCTGCCCATCGACTGGCAGGCTTCGGCCTGGCAGACCTTGAGCACGTGCCGGCCGGCCGGGTGGTGGCGGAAATCGTGATAGAAGGTGAAGACGCCGTGCACTTCGGCACGCGACAGGTTCAGTGCCTCGGCGATGATCGGCAGGGTTTCCTGCGGAACATAGCCAAACTCTTCCTGGACACCATGAAGGATCGGGATCAGCGGACCCTCGAGGTTCTTCAATTCGCTTATCACCGCAGCGGTTCGCTCGGCGAGTTCGGTACTTGCTGGCTGCATGACCACGCAGCGCCCTCCCTGACTTCGCGCCGTTCCCTTGGCGCAGTATGTCTATTGAACCGATCCAAGGGGCCGGAATCAATAAAGCTGTTTCGTCGTATGATAAAAATTTTCTATCGAGTGGACGAAAGCAGGGGGTAGTGTAGGTCAGGACCTGCGGCGGAAATCGCCTGCCAGCGCCATGGCTTCGTCAAGCAGCGCCTGCACCAGCGTGGTGTTCGGATCGCGCTTGGCGACCACCAGTCCGACCGTGTGGCTGGCATCGGGCTCGACGATCGGTATTGCACGGATCGGTTCGGCAAAACCGAATGTTTCCGCGAGGTTGAGCGGCATGATCGACGACCATTTGCCGGTCCTGATGTGCGAGAAAAGCACGATCATCGAGTTCGATTCCAGCGTCGGCCGCACCTGAACGCCGGCATCTGCCAGGTGCTGGTCGATGATGCGGCGGTTCTGCATGTCGGGGGTGAGCAGGCACAGCGGCAGCGTGCTGACCTCTTCCCATGTCACCTTGTCACGATCGGAATATTCGTTCCCCGCCGCCGTGATCAGCTGGTAGCGCTCTGCATAGAGCGGCACGCTGGTCACCCGGCCGAGCGGCTCGTTGTCGAGATAGGTGATTCCCGCGTCGATCTCGAAATTGCCGAGCAGCGACAGAACCTCGATCGAGGTGCGCGAGAGGATCGAGAAGGTGACGCCGGGGTGCTTGTCGCGGAACGGCGTCGTCAGCCTCGGCACCATGGCGAGGGCTGTCGGGATGGCGGCAATGCGGATTCGGCCGGACAGGCCGTGCCGAGCCGCACGCATCTCCTCGCGCATGGCGCGAGTGTCGCCGACGATGCGCCGCGCCCAGTCCAGCACCTGCCGTCCCTCGGGCGTCAGGCCCTGAAAGCGCGAGCCGCGCTGCACCAGCATCACGCCAAGGATGTCCTCGAGCTGCTTGATGCCGGCCGACAGCGTCGGCTGGGTGACGCCGCATTCCTCGGCGGCGCGCCCGAAATGTTGCTCCCTTGCGAGCGCGATGAAGAACTCAAGCTTGTCGATCATGCCGGAAAACTATCCGGCGTTGGTCGAATTAGCCAGTCTTCACAAGGGACTACCGCATCAAAATCACTGGTTGATCAGGTTGAGGATGTTGCCGTCGGGATCCTTGAACCAGGCAACCCGCAAGTCGCCGAAGACATGGACGTCGCCTTCGAGCCTGACATCGGGCATGTCGTAGTGCTCGAACGCCACGCCCTTCGACCTCAGCTCATCGACGAGGCCGTCGATCCGGTCGCCGACGGCCCAGGTGACCGAGGTCGCCTTGTTGGTTCCGGCATAGTCCGAGCGGTAGACGTTGATCACAGTGTCGCCGCTCTTCAGCACCGACACCTCGTCGCCCATGTGCTCGACCTCGCTGAGACCGAGCGTCTTTTCGTAGAAGGCCTTGGCGCGTCCGAGATCCCTGACGGCCACATTGGCAACGGCATTGATTTGACCAAGCATGTCAGTCTCCTCTCTGTTGCCCCCGCATTGGGGCAAAGCCCCGGTTGAATATAGTGCCACCCGGTTGGGCGGCAGGTCTTGCTGTGCTGAGACTGGTAAACTCACGAGCCGGCAAGGCGTTTCCGTTCGGCGATCGCCTTGATGCTCGCGAGGCCCTTTTCGAAGTCTTTGCCGACCATTTTGTCGAAGTTCATGAACACCTGCATCACCTTGGACATGAACGGTGACGGACCGGTCATTTCCCAGTTCAGGCGCGTCTTTCCGGCCCTCGGTTCCATGGTGAAGCGGGCCTCATTGTGCGCTTCGAGCGGCTTCAGGAAGTCGAGCTTGATGACAACCTTGTTCGGTGCCACAGCTTCGGTGATCTCCATCCGGCCGCTGCCGACCTTCTTGTTACCGTCCCATTCGTAGACCGCGCCGCGGCCGGTGCTCGCACCGCTCATCTTGCGCTTGAGGTCGGGGTCGAGCGCCTCCCATGGCGACCAGTCGCGCCAATTGTGGAAGTCATTGATTAGCGAAAAGGGTATCAGGGTCTGCGTCGACATCGGTCGTACGCTGGATCGAGAAGATAGCGGGTTTGGTCGCGGCGATCGCCAGGATGATGAGGATCGCGAGCACGAGCAGCCCGAGGATGATGGCAAGAACCTGCATTGTCGTCTCCTGGGTATGGCTGGTTCAGCGGCGGAATGGGATCAGCGCCTGCAGACGCGGATCGCGCAGATACAGCCCGCCCCAGGCCATCAGCCCGAGATAGACGCCGAACAAGGTGTGCGAAAGCATCGGATTGCCGATGCGCAGGTGGATGGCGATGGCGCCGCCGAGATAGCCGGTCAGAAGGATCGCGCCGAGGATCGCAGTGCGTGGCCAGGCGTAGAGGATCGTGCATGCCAGGGTCAGCACGCCGAGTGTGCGTGCGAGCTCCGAAGGCAGGCCGAGCGTCGCCATGGTGTCGTGCACGACCTGCAGCGGCACCAGCTTGATTGCGCCGTCAAACAAAAGGAAGGCGATGACCAGGCCGCTGAGAACGCGTCCGGTCCACAGGACGCCATTGGAAATTGCGGGCGTTGCAACCGCAGTATTCATTGTCAAGTTTCCTCGTAATGCCGCTAGTTTGAAATTATTCGCCAGCGTTGCCGCTGCTGATCATCCAGGGTGTTCCGAACTTGTCCTTCAGCATGCCGAACCCCTTGGCCCAGAAGGTCGGGGCAAACGGCATGGTGACAGTTCCGCCGTCGGCAAGGGCTGCGAAGATGCGCTCGGCGCGGGCAAGGTCGCCGAGGTCGACCGAGATCGAGAATCCGCCCATTTCGCTCGCATATTGTGGCGGCGAGTCCGAGGCCATCAGCGACTGGTCACCGATCGACAGTTGCACGTTCATCACCTTGTCCTGCCAGTCCGCAGGCATGCTGCTCTCGCCGGGTTCGTCACGATAGGTCACCAGGCCGACGACCTGTCCGTCGAACACGTCGGCGTAGAACTCGAAAGCCTCACGGCAATTGCCGTTGAAGAAGAGGTAATTGACGAATTTCATCACGGTTCTCCGGGTGATTGCTCTCCGTATGCCCCAAGGACGCAGCAGGCAGCGCTGATCCTACATCCCTGCTGAAGTTTCTTTGCCGGTGTAACATGGCGCCGGATCAGGCACTTGCCAGCGGTCAGGATCCGGCTGCCATTTCGGGTAGCTTGGTTCTTCCGCCAAACTGCATTATCTCAGGCTCGACACAGAGCAGCAGGTTCGTCACATGACAGTCACCAAGGAAATCGTTGTCGAGCGTCTCAAGACGGTCAATGGCCCGGATTTCTCAGGCAACATCGTCGATCTCGGATTGGTTTCCGACATCTTCATCGCCGACGGCAAGGTGTTCTTCTCGATCACCGTGCCGGCCGCCCGCGCCCAGGAGATGGAGCCGCTGCGTGCCGCGGCCGAACGCGTCGTCAAGGCGATCCCGGGCGTCAACGGCGCCGTCGTCGCCCTGACCGCAGAGAAAAAGGGCGGCGGCATGGAAGCGCCGGTGCCGCAGAAGCCAGCACCTCGTCCGACGCCCGCACCGGCGGCACGGCCTGCTCCGCACGCACCGGCTTCGCAGACGCAGGGCAAGCGCGGAGTTCCTGGCATCGCCTCGATCATCGCCGTTGCTTCCGGCAAGGGCGGCGTCGGCAAGTCGACGACTGCCGTCAACATTGCGCTTGGCCTCGCTGCCAACGGCCTCAAGGTCGGCGTGCTTGATGCCGACATCTACGGCCCGTCAATGCCCAAGCTGCTTGGCATCCATGGCCGCCCGGAAACTGTCGACGGCAAGATCCTCAAGCCGATGCAAAATTATGGCCTCAAGGTCATGTCGATGGGCTTCCTCGTCGACGAGGAAACGCCGATGATCTGGCGCGGCCCGATGGTCATGTCGGCGCTGACCCAGATGCTGCGCGAGGTCGAATGGGGTCCACTTGACGTGCTCGTCGTCGACATGCCGCCCGGCACCGGCGATGCCCAGCTGACCATGGCCCAGCAGGTGCCGCTGGCGGGTGCCGTCATCGTCTCGACGCCGCAGGATCTGGCACTGATCGACGCGCGCAAGGGTCTGAACATGTTCAAGAAGGTCGACGTGCCGCTGCTCGGCATCGTCGAGAACATGAGCTATTTCATCGCTCCCGACACCGGCAAGCGCTACGACATCTTCGGCCATGGCGGAGCCAAGCGTGAGGCCGAGCGCCTCGGCGTCACTTTCCTCGGCGAAGTGCCGCTGGAAATGGGCATCCGCGAGAGCTCCGACGCCGGCACGCCGGTCACCGTCGCCAAACCCGACAGCGCTCAGGCGCAGACCTACCGCGACATCGCCGCCAAGGTCTGGGAGCGTCTGCGGGAGGAAAAGGGTGCCGCCGAAGCGGCGACGCCGACGATCGTGTTCGAATAGGCGAGGGTTAGGAGGCTCGTGAGACTACTGTCTCATCCTTCGCACCCCTCTCTGTCCTGCCGGACATCTCCCCCGCAAGGGGGGAGATTGGCAGCTCGGACGCCGCAGCACATCCTGTAACGCTGGTGATTGGCGAAAGTCGATTTGACGGCTGATCTTCCCCCTTGCGGGGGAGATGTCCGGCAGGACAGCGAGGGGTGCGAAAGATCGCTACCCGACCGAGTTCCGCCTCACCCCACCCGCGACGGTATACGCCTCATCTCAAACCCCGTCTTGGTCGTCTGGAACCCGGCGTTGCGGTAAAAACCCAGCGTCGCTTGTTCCTTGGAGCTCGTGAGCAACATCACCTTGTAGCAGCCGAGCGACCACGCCTCCTCGACGGCCGTGAGCAGCACTGCCTTGCCATGGCCCCGGCTGCGGAAGTCGGCATGGGTCACCACATTCTCGATCAGCGCATAGTTGGCGCCGCCGCGGACGAAGTTGGGCACCACCACAAGCGTGCAGGTCGCCACCTGCCTTCCGTCGACCAGGCCGAGCAAGATGCCGCTCGGCCCGTAATGCGAGAACCGCTCCCAGATCTCTTCCGCATGTCCGGTGCTGACTGGCTCGTCAGGCACGAGATGACGATAGAGCTGCACCAGTTCGGGCAGGTCCTCGCGGGTCGCCCGGCGGATGGTCAGCTCGTCGGCCATGGGTTTTCCTTCGGAGTGGCTGGATGCCTGCGGGTGTTGCCGATGGGCCCCGCTCAGGCCTCGCGTGCCAGATAGGCGGGCAGGTCGGCGATCGAATCGAGCACCACGTCGGCCATCGGCGTCAGCGATTCCCGCGTGCCGGTGCCCGACAGCACGGCGATGGCCAGGGCGCCGCCAGCCTTGGCCATCTCGAGGTCGTGACGATTGTCGCCGACCATGGCGATCTCCTTCGGCTTGAGGCCGGTGAGGTCGGAAAAGGCATGGATCGCATCGGGCGCCGGCTTGGGGTTGGCGACGGCGTCGTAGCCATAGGCCGCGTCGAACAGCTGGGCGATGCCGAGCGACAGCAGCGTCTTCTCCGCGCCGCCGGTCGAATCGTTGGTGGCGACGCCGAGGCGGAAGCCGGCGCTGTGCAGGCTCGCCAGCGCATCCTTGCTGCCCGGCAGCGGCACGGCCTTGGCCGAGCCCTGCTCGGCCGATACCTGGTCGAACATCCTGATCAGATCAGAGCGCTCGCTGTCGGTCGCGCCGGGATACCAGAGCGCGACGATATCGGCGTTGGTGCCGGCGGCAAAAACCGAATCGGCCTTGAAGCAATGGGCGCTGAAATCGTAGCCGGCTGCTTCCATCAGTGCGGTTGCCTGCGCCTGGTCGCCATCCGCCGCCTTCAGCGCCATCATTTCGCCGATGGCGAACCACGTCGCCTGGAAATCGACAAGGGTCCCGTCCTTGTCGAAAAGTATGCCCTTGATGCCCCTCAAATCACTCACTCCTCCGACCATGCGCCCCGGCGGAAGGCCGAATGCGCAGGTGCAATGCCAGGGGCGCCGTCCGCTTCTATTGCCCGCGCGGCGCTCTGAGGCGGTGGATATGCTCCACGAGGCCGGCTGTCGAGGAGTCATGACGCGCGGCATTTTCTCGCCCATCCACGACAGGCAACAAGCCGGTGGCCAGTTCCTTGCCGAGTTCGACGCCCCATTGGTCGAAGGCGTTGATGCCGAACAGTTGCGCCTCGACGAAGACGCGGTGCTCATATAGCGCGATCAGCCGGCCGAGCATGTAGGGGTCGAGCTTACGGTAGAGGATCGTCACCGACGGGCGATTGCCCGAGAAAACGCGGTGCGGCGCGATCTTGTCGACCTCCTCCGGCTTGATGCCCTTGGTCAGCATCTGCCGCCGCGCTTCTTCGAGCGTACGGCCCTTCATCAGCGCTTCCGACTGCGCCAGGCAGTTGGCGAGCAGCAGGTCATGGTGTTCCTGCAACTCAGGTTCATGGCCTTCCGCCGCCGCGAGAAACTCGACGGGGATGAAGTCGGTGCCCTGGTGCAGCAACTGGAAGAAGGCGTGCTGGCCGTTGGTGCCCGGCTCGCCCCACACCAGCGGACCCGTCGGCGTCACCACGCCGCCGCCCGATATCGTCACGCTCTTGCCGTTCGATTCCATGTCGAGCTGCTGCAGATAGGCTGGCAGGCGCGACAGGCGCTGGTCGTAGGGGATGACGGCGCGGGCCGGATAGCTGCACACCACCCGGTGCCAGAAGCCGATCAGCCCCATCAGCACCGGAATGTTCTTGAGCAGCGGCGCCGTGGCGAAATGCTTGTCCATGGCATGCGCGCCGGCCAGGAATTCGCGGAAGTTCTTCGGTCCGATGGCGATCATGATCGGCAGGCCGATCGCCGACCATAGCGAATAACGCCCGCCGACCCAGTCCCAGAAGCCGAACACGCGTGACGGCTCGATGCCGAAGGCGGCAACCTTGTCGAGAGCCGTCGATACGGCGGCGAAATGGTGGCCCACCGCCTTGGCCCCCAGCTTCTCCTCCACCCAGCGCCGCGCAGTGGCGGCATTGGTCATGGTCTCGACCGTGGTGAAGGTCTTCGACGCGATGATGAACAGCGTCGTGCCGGCGTCGAGCCCCTTCAGCGTGTCGTGGATATGGGCGCCGTCGATGTTGGAGACGAAATGCGCGCGCGGCCCGTCATGATAGGGCGCCAGCGCCAGCGTCGCCATGGCCGGACCAAGGTCGGAACCGCCGATGCCGATATTGACGATGTCGGTGATCTTCTTGCCGGTGGCACCTGACGCCTTGCCCGAGCGGACGTCGTCGGCGAAGGCCGCCATGGCATCGAGCACGGCGTGCACGTCAGCCGTCACATCGTGGCCGTCGAGCATGACCGGCTCGCCGCGTGGATTGCGCAGAGCCGTGTGCAGCACGGCGCGGTCTTCGGTGACGTTGATGCGCTCACCGGCGAACATCGCGGCGCGCCGGCCTTCGAGATCGACCGAGTGTGCCAGCTTTTCCAGCAGCGTCATGGTCTCGGCGTCGACAGCACATTTCGACCAGTCGAGCAAAAGGTCGTCGTCGGAGGCGGAAAAATGCTGGAACCGCTTCGGGTCGGAAGCGAATGCCGCCCGGAGATTTCTGGGTGCGTCCTGATGGTGGCTGCGAAGCGCGGCCAGCGCCGCCTTGAAAGGTTGGTCGATCACCTGGGAACTCCGGAAATGTCAGCTGCTGGCATCATCCTAGCAGACCTTGGGGCTGATTGAGAGGCGTCGCGGTGGACTATCGCCGCAAATTTCAATCGATTCAATAGATGTCTTTCAATCGATTTAATCGGTGTCATTTGCAACCGCCGCTGGAAAGGTTCACTGGCATAAATCTATAAGATTAGAAAAATTGATTGGTGCAACTGCTTGTGCCAAGGATAGCTTTCTATGGTCCAGCGAAGTCAAAAGACTGGACATGCAGGAAACGTCCCCATGCCACAGCGAAACGATACGGCCATCTGGTCAGGCTTGTTCAGAATTTCGGCGGAATCAGGTCAGACGCTCCAGGCCCAGATTCGACAGGCGATCGTCGCCGCCATTCTCGACCGCCAGATCGCGGCGTCGATGCCGCTGCCGTCGTGCCGAATCCTTGCCGAAAAACTGGGCGTCGCGCGTGGCACCGTCGTATTGGCGTTCCAGCAGCTTGTCGACCAGGGGTTCCTCGTCGCGCGCGAGCGCCGTGGCCACTTCGTCAATCCCGAAGTGCTGGCGACACCGGCCAAGCCGCAGCAGAAGAGCCCCGATCAGGCCAATGAAATCGATTGGAAGGCGCGCCGCCAGATCGCCGCCTCCGACATGCAGCCGCCGGCCAAGCTCGACAACTGGATCAAGTCGTCCTATCCCTTCGTCTACGGCCAGTTCGACCCGACTTTGTTTCCGACCGCCGAATGGCGTGAGTGCAACCGCATGGCGCTGGCCGTGCTCGAAATCCGCAACTGGGCGGCCGACATGGTTGACCGCGACGATCCGCTGCTGATCGAGCAGATCCAGGCGCGTCTGCTGCCGCGTCGCGGCATCTTCGCCAATCCAGACGAGATCATCGTCACGCTGGGCGCCCAGAACGCGCTCTACATGTTGGCCACGCTCTTGATGAGCAAGGGCTCCAAGGTGGCGATGGAAGACCCGGGTTACCCCGACGCGCGCTCGATCTTCCGCCTCGCCGGGGCCGACATCGAGCCCGTGCCGGTCGACCATTCGGGCATCGTCACCTCGGCGGTCCCGTCGGATGCCGGCTTTGTCTTCGTCACGCCGAGCCACCAGTGCCCGACAATGGTGCCGCTGAGTGCCGAGCGCCGGCAGGACCTGCTGGCGCGCGCGGCGCGCAACAACCAGATCATCATCGAGGATGGCTATGACAGCCAACTGCTCGATGAAGCGCCGCAGCAGGCCTTGAAGAGCCTCGATCGCTCGGGCCGCGTCGTTTATGTCGGCTCGATGTCGAAGACGCTCGCGCCAGGCCTGCGCCTTGGCTACATCGTCGCCTCGGCCGATCTGATCGCCGAACTGCGCGCATTGCGCCGTTTCATGCTGCGGCACCCGCCGGCCAACAACCAGCGCGCCGTCGCGCTGTTCCTGTCGCTCGGCCACCACGAGGCGCTGGTGCGCCGTCTCTCCACCGCCTTTGGCGAGAGGCGCAAGCGATTGGTCCAGGCGATCTCGGCTTTTCTGCCAGAATGGCAGTCGACCGACTCGGCCGGCGGCACGTCTTTGTGGCTGGAAGGCCCCCGCGGCACCGACTCGCGCGGTCTTGCGGCAGCGGCAGCGGCGCGCTCGGTCATCATCGAGCCGGGTGAGCGTTTCTTCGAGCATTCCGACAAGCCGACACGCTTCATGCGGCTGGGCATCTCCTCGATCGCGCTACAGCACATCGAACCTGGAATCCGCGAACTGGCAACCGCTGCCGGCCGTCGGCCCGCGGCTGCGTGATCCCTCAGCAACGCTGCCCGCCGTTTGGCGCGCAGCGTTGCGGCCCTTGAACCAGCTTCCATTCCCCGCCTGATTCCAGCTCCGATTTCAGGCCTGTCGTCCGTGCCGGCAGCCGTTTGCTGCCCAGCGCGCGTATATGAGCGATCTGGCATATCCGGCGGAATTCGCTGGCCCATAGTCTGGGCCAATGGACGTTGCATAGTCGCGCAAAGGGAACGAGGCGACACGACGGTGGCATAATCACTGCGGGCCAGCCTCACACGAATTCGGAGGACCTGCATGTCAGTTGCCGTCGAAAGCCATGACCTGTCTGCGGAACAACGCTCACGAAGGTCCGGTGGCAGGGAGGCGCGACGGGCGATGCGCGCCGCTCCGTTGGCCGACGACATCCGCCCCGTGCGGGCCGGCCTGGAGGGCGGCACCTTCAAGGCATTGGGCCAGAACGATCTCGAACGCATCCACGAGGCGGTACTGACCCTGCTCGAAACCGTCGGCTTCGCCAACGCCATCCCGAGCTGCATCGAGGCGCTGAAGCGGGTCGGCGCCAGCTACGGCGACGACGGCCGCATCCGCTTCCCCAGGGAATTGGTGCTGTCGACCATCAGGAACGCCGCCCGCAACTTCACGCTCTGCGGCCAGGACCCGAGGCACGACATGGTGATTCAGGGCAGGCGGGTCCACTACGGCACCGCAGGTGCCGCTGTTCACCTCGTCGACGTCGAGAAGCGCGAATACCGCGAAAGCCTGCTGCAGGACATCTACGACGCCGCCCGCATCGTCGACGGGCTCGACAACATTCACTTCTTCCAGCGTCCGATGGTGCCGCGCGACATCCCAGACCCGCTGGAGATGGACTTCAACACGCTTTATGCCTGTGTCTCGGGCACCTCCAAACATGTCGGCACCAGCTTCACCGTGCGCGAGAACGTGGCGCCTGCCTTGCAGATGCTCTACGAGATATCAGGCGGCGAGGAAAATTTCCGCGCCCGCCCCTTTGTCTCCAACTCCAATTGCTTCGTCGTGCCGCCGATGAAATTCGCCGAGGATGCCTGCGGCGTGCTCGAAGCCTGCGTCGAGGGCGGCATTCCGATCCTGCTGCTCTCCGCCGGCCAGGCCGGCGCCACCGCACCTGCAGCCATCGCCGGCGCCGTCGTCCAGGCGGTCGCCGAAGTGCTGGCCGGCCTCGTCTATGTCAACGCGCTGAAACCCGGCCACCCCGCCATCTTCGGCACCTGGCCCTTCGTCTCCGACCTGCGCACCGGCGCCATGTCCGGCGGCTCGGCCGAGCAGGCGCTGCTGACTTCAGCCTGCGCCCAGATGGCCCAGTTCTATGACCTGCCCGGTGGCTCGGCCGCCGGCATGGCCGACTCCAAGCTGCCCGACATCCAGTCCGGCTACGAAAAGGGCATCACCAATGTCATGGCCGGGCTGTCCGGGCTCAATCTGGTCTATGAATCCGCCGGCATGCATGCCTCGTTGCTCGGCTTTTGCCTGGAAAGCCTGATCATCGACAACGACATGCTGGGCCAATGCTTGCGCTGCGTGCGCGGCATCGAGGTCTCCGATGAGGCACTCTCCATCGCCACCATCTCCGAAGTCTGCCTCAACGGCCCCGGCCATTATCTCGGCAACGAGCAGACGCTCCGGCTAATGCAGACCGAATATTTCTATCCCGCCGTGGCCGACCGCTTCTCGCCCAAGGAATGGAACGAAAAGGGCAAGCCGGATCTGCTGGGCAAGGCGATCGCGGAGAAGAGACGCATCCTTGCCGAGCGTTTTCCGCGACATATCCCGCGCACCCTCGACGACAGGCTGCGCGCCCAATTCGGCGAACTGATCAAGTTGCCGCGCTCGGGCATGGGCGGGTAACGCCAGAAACTCCTGGCGGTGTTTCAACAGACCTGCTGTGCGGCCTAGGCTGCGCGTGAAGACTCGGCCACTCGCGCGGCAAGTGCCTTCGCATGAGCCACAATGTCGAAGCCGGGCGCGTTGGCCACATCCATTCCGAGCGGGACACCCGCGTCGAGAATACGCCGCGCCGCGACATGGACGCGGTTGGCGTTGATCGTCTCGACGGCAGTCAACTGCTGGTCGCGGAAGCATAGCGTGGCATGACCGTCATTGACTGCCAGTGTTTGCACCACATCGTCAGGCTGCCTCACTCCCACCATTTTCAGCTTGAGCTCGCCGATATCGCTCCAGAACCAGGGCGTCTCCGGTGTCAGATCGGGCTTGCCGCAGAACTGGGCCGCGATGCGGCGTGCCTGGAAGGTGGCATTGGCCACGCTCTCCAGCCGGGCGCCGCCACGCAGCCGCGCACAGTCGCCAATGGCCGAGATGTTGGCAGCCGATGTCGCCAACGCTTCGTCGACCAGAATGCCGTCATCGACGTCGAGCCCGGCATGGTCGGCGAGCTCGATACTGGGCACGGCGCCGATGCCGATGACAACAAGCTCCGTCGCGCACAACCTTCCGTCGCCCAGCCGAACGCCGGTCACGCGATGCCTGCTGCCTTCGAAACCGGCAACATCGGCGCCGACGATGGTCTCGATGCCCATCTCCCGCAGCGCCGTCGCTAACACCTTGGCCGTCCCCTCGGACACCGAGCGGCTCAGAGGCAGCGGACGCGATGCGGCGATGGTCACCTTCACGCCGCGCCTGGCCAGTACAGCGGCCACCTCGAGGCCGAGATAACCCGCACCAACGACGAAGGCCCTCGTGCCGATGACGACAGACGAGGCCAGCCGGTAGGCGTCGCCGAGATCGCGGATCGAGACGATGCCGTTCAGCTCCTCGCCGGGAACCGCAAGCCGGCGGTTGCGCGCGCCGGTAGCGAGGATCAACTGGTCATAGGCAAGCTGTTTGCCGCTCCCCAGCGTCAAACGCTGTCTCCTAGCGTCAATTTCTTCAACCGCCGTACCGCGCCGCAGCCTGATGTCCTGCGTCGCGTAGAACGCCGCCGGCCTGAGCGCGATCGCCTCGTCGGTCAGCCCCTCGGCAAAGCGCTTCGACAGCGGCGGGCGATGATAGGGCAGGGTGCTTTCTGCACTGACCAGCTCGATGTCCCCGTCAAAACCCTCGTCGCGCAGCGAGGCAGCCGCCTGCACGCCGGCGTGACCGGCACCGACAATGACGATGCGCTCCATCAGGCGGCTCCCGGGATCGCCACGCTCAGGCCATTCAGTTCGGGCGCGAGCCTGATTTGGCACGCAAGGCGGCTCTGTTCGGTCACGTCCTCGGCCAGCGAAAGCATGTCGGTCTCGTCGTCGGCCGGCGCCGGCAGCCTGCCTGTCCAGTCCAGAGCGACATGGACGTGGCAGGTGCCGCATGAGCAGCCGCCGCCGCATTCGGCGACGATGCCCTTGATGCCGGCGCCGAGGATGGCGTTCAGCAGCGTGCTGCCGGGATCGGCGCTCAGCAGGCGCCTGTTGCCGTCGGCTTCGGTGAAGTTGATTTCGATCATGTCACACCCTCAGTAGAGCGTCCGCTGGTCGCCCACGCGGATCCATTCGATCATCTCGTCCTTGTCGAGCCCGGCGATCTGGTCGGCCAGAACGGCGCCCAGCGGCGGAAAATCCTCGCGCCTGGCAAAGGTCGCCGGGTTCCAGACCTTGGAGCGGATGACCGCCTTGGCGCAGTGGAACAGCGCCTCGCCGATCCGGATGCGGATGGCGACCGGTGGCGTCTTGCCCTGGAAGGCAAGCTGCTCCAGCTCCGGCCCGACGACGAGGTCGGCCTCGCCATTGATGCGCAGGATCTCGCCCAGCCCCGGCACCAGGAACAGGCAGCCGACGCGCGGGTTGTCGAGGATGTTCTCCATCGTATCGAGCCGGTTGTTGCCGGGCCGGTCTGGGATCAGGATCGTTTGCCTGTCGATCGCCTTGACGAAGCC
The DNA here is from genome assembly GCF_014843375.1 of Aminobacter sp. SR38. Lineage (NCBI taxonomy): Bacteria > Pseudomonadati > Pseudomonadota > Alphaproteobacteria > Hyphomicrobiales > Phyllobacteriaceae > Aminobacter > Aminobacter sp. SR38. Next base: position 2,004,635 of record NZ_CP062112.1, on the reverse strand, counting down.
GGCGGGGTCGCCGCGCGGCGACACGTCGGCGCCGTTGTGACCTTGGGTCGCGATCAACAGGAACGGAGACAGTGACAGGAAATGCAGGCAATGCTGGTCGAGCCGATCGAGCACCTTCTGCACCACCAGGTCTCCGGGCGGCGGAAACATCTCCCTCAGCTTCACGCGGTCGATCGACTGCATCGACTGATCTCCCTTGCTTGCGGCCCATCTCCATGGCGGGCCTGTTCGATCCGCCGCGAGGCTAGCGGAAGCTGGTTTGGAGTCAATAAAGAAATTTCGTTGTTTTACTTTTATATGCTAGCGAGACTGGAATCGAGGGTGGAAACATGGCCAACGGCAATTCGGCGACGCTGACCCGGCGCTACAACCGCACAGTCGTGCTCGACGCGCTACGCCGCCACGGCAGCCTGTCGCGCATCGAGCTGGCGCGGCTTTCAGGCCTCACGCCGCAAGGCATCCGCAACATCATCGAGGATTTGATCGACACCGGGCTGGTACGCGAGACCGGCCGCCGGCGCGGCCAGCGCGGCCAGCCGCAGATCGACATCGAGATCAGCCCAGGCGCCGGCTATTGCCTCGGCCTGCATGTCGCGGCGGGCGCCTGCCACGCCATCGCCACCGACCTCGCCGGCAACGTCCTGGCGCGGCCGGAGGCGCGCGCCTTCGGCGGCGATCACGGCCAGCAACTGGACGCATTGGGGGCGATCGCGCGCGAGGTGGCTTCCGCGGCCGACGGGCTGTCTCGGCTCGGCACAGGTGTCGTGGTCTCGCGTCCGCTTGCCAGCCGCTGGTCGGCGACGGGCGGGCTCGCCGCCGCACAGGCGGACTTCGCCAAGCCCTTCGAGGCCCTGTTTGCGTCGACCCCGCTGGTGTTCGAGAATGACGCCAATGCCGCCGCCATGGCCGAGTACACGCATGGCCGGGCCAAGGGGCGCGGCGACTTCCTCTATCTTTTCCTCGGTGAGGGCGTGGGTGGCGCGATCGTGCAGGGCGGGGTGCCGGTGCATGGCGGACGCGGAAATGCCGGCGAGTTCGGCCACATGCTCATCGACCCCAAGGGACCGAAGTGCCACTGCGGCAATCGCGGTTGCCTGCATGGCTCTCTGGCGCTCGATGGCCTCAGGCGGCTGTTGCCGGCAGGTGCTGCGCTCGCGCCGGAGACCGTTCCGCAATCTTGGCTGGATGGCGCAGCTTCGGCACTGTCTCGAGCGCTCGTCAGCCTCGAGAACATCTTCGATCCCCAGGCGATCGTGCTCGGCGGCACTGCACCTGCCTGGCTGTTGCATAGGCTGGTAGAAAAAATGGGTGATCCCGGCCCGTCGGTTCGTTCGGATATGGCAGAGGCACGAGTCGAGGTCAGCGGTCTCGGCCAGAGCTGCGCCCTGATCGGCGCCGCGGCCCTGCCGCTGCTCGCGCTGACCAGCCCGGACCCGGCGACCTTGATGAAGGAACCTTTGGTCGAGCAGGCTGCCGATTAGTCGGACGACAACCCGAAGCGTTCGACGACGTCGGGATTGATCAGCTTGGCATGCAGCGCCAGCAGGATGATCTGGGCGTCGAAACTGTCCTCGGCATCGAGCGCGATCTCGATGCGCTGTTCCGCCCGCACGGCCATGTCGCCGCCATTGGCGCCGGCAAAGGCGTCGGCGCCAGCAATGCAGTAGCCGAACAACTGGGCGATGGGCGGATAGGCTGAAGAAGGCGGCTCTTCGGGCCAATGGTCCTTCATCAGGTTGACGATGGTGAGCTTCACCCCCTCCGGCACCAGCGCCGGATGCAGGTCGACCGCGCGCAACGCAGCATCAAGTTCGCGCAGGTCGCTGGAGCGGCCGAACAGGCCGAGGAAACCGAGGGATGATCGTCGTCTGGCCATGGCCTGCGTCCGTTGCGTCGGTTTCCAGTTAGGCGAGGCGAGGGGTGAATTCAAACATCCTCGGACATTCATCGGCAGAATTTCCCGGCGGCGGTGGAATAGTCACCGATGTCTCCCGTTCCTCCCCGGCAATCAGCAAGATTGTCGAACAGGAGATGACAGATGGAAAAGACCCTCGCCATTCTTGGTGCCCTGATCTTCGCCGCACCGCTGGCGCAGACGCCTGCACATGCCGACGACGACATCAGCCGCTTCTTCAAGACGGTCATTGCCGGCGGCAAGAAATCCGACGGCAAGAGCTGGTCGAACAGCTCGTCGAACGCATCGAGCAATTCGAGTTCCAACCGTTCGTCGAACTCGTCCAACAACTCGAGCTCCAACAGCTCGTCCAATTCCTCCAGCAATTCGAGTTCGAACTCCTCGTCCAATTCCAGCTCCAATTCGTCGTCGAACTCGAGCTCCAACAGCTCGTCGAACTCGTCGTCCGACGACGATTGACCCTGACGGAAACGCAGAAAAAGGGCCGGTGGTTCGCCACCGGCCCCTTTTTGTGTGCATTGAAAACATGCGCCTCAGCGCTGGCTGCGGGCGAAGCGGCGATACCAGCCGTCGGTGGAGATGGTGTTGCGGAAGACGCGGCTGCGGTCCTTCTTTTCGTCTTCCCTCTCGGCCCGAATGTCTGCTGAAAGCTCCAGCGCCTTGCGCTCGAAAGGGATGACCTGCGCGATCGGCGCGCCCTTCTCGATGATGTGCAGCCCGTCCGCGCCGGTGGCGAAGAACGGGAAGTGGATCTCGGCCGCATAGCTGTCGGTGTCGACGACGCCCGAGATGATCTCGAAGATGCCATTGGGGCGGTTCAGCGGCTGCACGAACAGGCAGCTCCAGCCCGGTGGGGTACGGATGCTCCAGTAGTTATGGAACTTGCACGGCGGCAGCGGCGCGCGCGGATTGCCGGCCACCTGATGGGCACCATGATTGCTGACCAGAGTGCGGTCGAAGTCCCAGGCGGTATCGACCTTCTTGCCGCCGTCCGAAATTTCCATGCGCACGGTTGCCGCCAGCCGGATGATCCAGCCGGCCGTCATGGCGTCGAGAAACGGCATGCATCGTTTGACCGTCAGCCCGCTGTCGCCGGTCGACAGCTTCTCGGGATCGACCGCCGGCAGCTTGCGAAACCAGTCGGGCATGAAGGTCTTGGCCGACACCGGCGGCGGGATCACGCCGTCGTCTTCGGGGCGGCAGAGAAAGCGTATCGCGCGCGTCTTGGGAGTCAGGAACATTCTTGCATCTCCTTGATGATGGCAGGGAGAACGGGCGGGCAGGGCGTCTATTCCATGGCGTGGTCATGCAACCCTTCCGGCCGCTATTTTCGGCCTCGCTTGACAGCGTGGCTTTCCGGTTGTACTTAACAGATAAGTTAATTAACAAGTCTGCTAAATAGATGACCGAAGATCACCTCGACGCCACATTCGCCAGCCTCGCCGACCCGACCCGGCGGGCCATCCTTGCCCGGCTTGCGCAGGGCGAGGCGACCGTCAACGAGCTGGCCGAGCCGTTCGAGATGAGCCTGCCGGCGATCTCGCGCCACCTGAAGGTGCTGGAGCGCGCCGGTCTGATCAGCCGCGGCCGCGAGGCGCAGTGGCGCCCGTGCCGGCTGGAGGCCGGGCCGCTCAAGGACATCGCCAACTGGGTCGAGCGCTACCGCCGCTTCTGGGATCAGAGCTTCGACCGCATGGCCGACTATCTCAAGGAACTGCAGACGCCCAGGGGAGACCAGGATGACCGCAAGAACTGACACCGTCGCCGCCCAGTCGCTCGTCCTCGAATTTTCACGTGTCTTCGATGCGCCGCCGGCGCTCGTCTTCCGCATGTGGTCGAGCCCCGAGCATCTCTGCCGCTGGTGGGGGCCGAAGGGCTTTACGTCGAGCTGCGAGACGCACGAGTTCCGTAACGGCGGCAGCTACCATCTGCTCATTCATGGCCACGTCGAGGATGGCATGACCGGCACCTTCCGCGAGGTCGTCGAGAACGAGAGGATCGTCTTCACCTTTGCCTGGGACCACGACCCCGACTGGCAAACGCTGGTGACGGTGACGTTGAAGCCTGAAGGAGACCGCACGCGGCTGACCTTCCGCCAGGAGCCGTTCCTCGACGTCGAAACGCGCGACTCGCATCTGGGCGGCTGGGGCGAATGCCTCGATCGCCTGGCCGACGCGCTTGCCGGCCGACCCGTGCTGTGAAGCTTCGCGCCGGCTGAAGCCGCCGGCGCGCCGACTGCCCGATTGAAACCGCTGTCCCCGATGATCGTTGTCGATCATCGGAACGACACGCCATGCGAGGAGAAACGAAGATGCTGAAATCCTATCGCGGCAGTTGCCATTGCGGGGCCGTGCATTTCGAATGCCAGCTCGATCTGGCACCCAAAGGCCAACGCTCGACGCCTGAGCTCGACGGCGTCTGGTGGACGTCGAGCTTCCGCTGCAACTGCTCCTGGTGCGCCAAGACCCGTTTCTGGAAGAATTTTGCCCGGCCTGCCGGCTTCCGCGTCACCGCGGGTGCCGACATGCTGACCGAGTACCGCTTCAACTCGTCAGCCATCCGCCACACCTTCTGCAGCCGCTGCGGCGTCCATCCCTTTGCGTCGGCCAGCTTCGACATCATGGGCGGCGACTTCTTTGCGGTGAACGTCGCCTGTCTCGACGACATCTCGGCCGACGAACTGGCTGCCGTGCCAATCACCTATGAGGACGGCAAGAACGACGCCTGGGACCGGCCACCTGTGGTGACCGCCTACCTCTAGCAGCGAGCATCGGACCTTCGAGCCGTGCATGACGGCCGCCACGGGGCGGCCGATTGGAAACCTGTGTCCAAAAGATGGAGAGTGACATGCAGCATGAAACCGTATCACGAGACGAGTGGGTTGCGGCGCGCCGGACGCTGCTTGCCAAGGAAAAGGCAATGACCAGGGCGCGCGACGCGCTTAGCGCCGAGCGGCGCGAACTGCCTTGGGTCAGGATCGACAAGCAATATTATTTCGACGGCCCCGGAGGACAGCTGTCGCTGTCCGACCTGTTCGATGGGCGCAGCCAGCTGTTCATCAAGCACTTCATGATGGCGCCGGGCCAGCAGCACCATTGCGTCGGCTGCTCGTTCGAGATGGACAATGTCGACAGCGTGCTCGTCCACCTCGAAAACCACGACGTCAGCTACGTTGCGGTCACCCGTGCGCCGCTGGCCGAAGCCGAGGCGCTGAAGGCGCGCATGGGCTGGAAGGCGCGCTTCGTCTCGTCCTTCCGCAGCGACTTCAACTACGACTTCAACGTCTCCTACACGCCGGAGCAATTGGCGGCGAAGCAGGCCGTCTACAACTTCGCGCCACTCGATTTCCCTATTGAGGATCTCTCCGGCGACAGCGTCTTCTACAAGGACGACGACGGCCAGATCTATCTGACCTATTCGACCTTCGGCCGCGGCGCGGAGCAGTTTCTCGGCATCTATGGTTTTTTCGACGTGATGCCCAAGGGCCGTGCCGAGAACGGTCCGTTCCACCTGCTCGCCGACTGGGTCAGGCCGCACGACATGTATGGCAAGGGCGGCATGGTCGAGATGACGGGCCGCTACCACCCGGCCGATTGCGGCTGCGGCAAGCACGGTTGAGCGGGTGATGTGCTGCGCCCTGACAGCATTGCTCTTCGCCGTGATGGCAGCATGGCGCCGCTTGTGGAGAGCGGCGTCCGGTTGGCATCACGGCGTGCGCTGGGGTGCAGTTGTTGGCACGGCCTTGGCCGTAGGTATCGGGACAGCTGCCGCCGCGCAGCATCTCGGTCATTACGTCGCCCGCGCCGAGATCAACCAGCACAGCATTCTCGCCGAGATGCTGGCGCAGCCGATCTGCTCCGGCGAAGCCGCAAATGTGGCGGGCGAGCAAACGGCGATCCGCCTCGACTGACTGCGTCTCGGGCTGACCGTGCCCGAGGCGTGATTGTGCCTAGGCAATGATGCTCCCGGGGGTACCTAGTGGTTGTCGCGCGGTAGGCCTTTGGTCTGGGCGACACGCTGGTATTTGACGGCCGGCTTCAGCACCATGCCTTGCGCCAGCTGGTCGACCATGCCGCGCTGGATTTCCTGCCATGGCGTCTGGTGCGCCGGGAAGTGATAGCCGCCATCGTTCTGCAGCTCGGCGCGGCGGCGGGCGATCTCGTCGTCGCTCACCAGGATGTCGGCGGTGCCCTTCCTCAGGTCGATGCGCACCCGGTCGCCCGATTTCAGCAGCGCCAGCCCGCCGCCGACGGCGGCTTCCGGAGAGGCGTTGAGGATCGAGGGCGATCCCGATGTGCCCGACTGACGGCCATCGCCGATGCAGGGCAGCGAGTGGATGCCACGCTTGAGCAGATAGGCTGGCGGCTGCATGTTCACCACCTCGGCGCCGCCGGGATAGCCGACAGGCCCAGCACCTCGCATGAACAGCACCGTATGCTCGTCGATGTTCTCGGCGGGGTCGTCGATGCGGGCGTGATAATCCTCCGGTCCGTCGAACACCTTTGCCGTGCCTTCGAAGGCTTCCGGGTCTTTGGGGTTTGACAGATAGCGGTCACGGAACTCTGGCGAGATCACGCTGGTCTTCATGATCGCGCTGTCGAACAGATTGCCCCTGAGGTTGATGAAGCCGGCGTCCTTCTTCAACGGGTCGGCAACCGACCTGATGACCTTGGGGTCCATGTTCTCGGTGGCGCCGCAGTTCTCGCCCATCGACTTGCCGTTGGCGGTGATCGCGTCGGGGTGCGGCAGCAGGCCGGCCTTCATCAGTTCGGCGACGACCGCCGGCACGCCGCCGGCGTGGTGATAGTCCTCGCCGAGATATTCTCCGGCCGGCTGCAAATTGACCAGCAGCGGCACATGGTGGCCGACCCTCTGCCAGTCGTCATTGTCGAGCGGCACGTCGAGATGACGGGCAATGGCATTGAGGTGGATCGGCGCATTGGTCGAGCCGCCGATCGCCGAATTGATGACGATGGCGTTTTCGAAGGCTTCGCGGGTCATGATGTCGGACGGCTTCAGATCCTCGCGTACCATGTCGACGATGCGCTTGCCGGTCTCGTAGGAGATCTGGCCGCGCTCGCGATAGGGCGCGGGGATCGCAGCCGCTCCGGGCAACTGCATGCCGAGCGCCTCGGCCAGGCTGTTCATCGTCGTCGCCGTGCCCATGGTGTTGCAATAGCCGACCGACGGCGCCGACGAGGCGACGATGTCCATGAACTGGTTGTAGTCGATCTCGCCCGACGACAGGCGCTCGCGCGACTTCCACACGATGGTGCCCGAGCCGGTGCGTTCGCCCTTGTGCCAGCCATTGAGCATGGGGCCGACCGACAACGCGATCGCCGGGATGTTGACGGTGGCCGCTGCCATCAAAAGCGCGGGGGCAGTCTTGTCGCAGCCGATGGTCAACACCACGCCGTCGAGCGGATAGCCATAGAGCACTTCGACGAGGCTGAGATAGGCGAGGTTGCGGTCGAGCGAGGCGGTTGGGCGCTTGCCGGTTTCCTGGATCGGGTGGCAGGGAAACTCGAACGGCACGCCGCCGGCGGCAACGATGCCGTCGCGCACGCGCTTGGCCAACTCGATGTGGTGGCGGTTGCACGGCGACAGGTCAGAGCCGGTCTGGGCGATGCCGATCAGCGGCTTGCCCGACTGCAGCTCCTCGCGCGTCAGGCCGAAATTCAGGTAGCGCTCGAGATAGAGCGCGGTCATGCCGGGATTGTCGGGATTGTCGAACCACTCCTGCGAACGGAGCTTCTTCGTCGTCTTTGTGCCGGCCATCAATTCCTCCCGAAATCCGGACTTGCATCGTTATGGCAAGGACCAAAGCGCTGCAAGAGCGACGAAGGGCGCAACGTGCGGGATGCCGTTGGGCGATGCCCTGGTGCAACTTTCACCGGCCTCTGATCCGGCCGGCGAGGCTTTTCTCGTGACGCTCAAGTGATAAGAATGCGCCGCCGGCGCGTCGGTCGGAAAGCCGAAACCGGCTTCGCAAAGATGCGCGACTTCAACAAGCAAAGCGAGCAATGCCTTGATCGACGACCGTCTTTACATCGACCCCGAGCTTGTCCAGTTCTACGACCTCGAGAACGAAGGCGGCGACGATGTCGACTTCATCATGGGCTTCGTCGGCGACGCCAAGAGCGTGCTCGACCTCGGCTGCGGCACCGGCGCGCTGACGGCAATGCTGGCCGACGGCAGGGCGGTCACCGGTGCCGATCCGGCGCCGGCCATGCTGGATGTCGCCCGCAAGCGCTGCGGCGGCGATCGCGTCGAATGGGTCGAGGGCGATGCCCGGTCGCTGCGCCTCGGCAAAAGCTTCGACCTGGTTATCCTGACCGGCCACGCCTTCCAGGTGTTCCTGACCGCCGATGACCAGCGCGCCGTGCTCGACACCATCGCTGCCCACCTGGCATCAGACGGCCGCTTCATCTTCGACAGCCGCAATCCGCTGGCCCGGGAGTGGCAGGAGTGGGGACCCGACGACTCGAGGCGCACCGTTGCGCATCCCACTTTCGGCGCCGTCGAGGCCTGGAACGACGCCGTCCAGGACGCGGTAACGGGCATTGTCACCTACGACACCTTCTATCGAGTGCCGGCCGGCGGGCGGCAGTTCCATGCCCAGTCGCGCATCGCCTTTCCGGCGCAGCAGGCGCTCGCCGAGATGATAGCCGCGGCAGGGCTTGTCGTCGACCGCTGGCTCGGCAGCTGGCAGGGCGCGCCCTACGCGCCCGACACGGGCGAGATCATCCCGATCGGCCGCAAGGCCTGATCCCGATCGGCCACGGGGGCTGACAAAAACTGCGGCGATGGACAATCGCCGGGCGCTGCGTTACGCCTCGATCGGATCGGCATTCGGGAGGATAACGCATGGCCCTGGTGATCGAAGGCGAGGAAAAGATCGCCGCCCCCATCGAGGTGGTGTGGAAGGCGCTCAACGATCCGAATGTGCTCAAGGAGAGCATTCCCGGCTGCGAGAGCCTGGAGATGACCTCGCCGACCGAGATGGCCGCCAAGGTGGTGCTCAAGATCGGTCCGATCAAGGCGACCTTTTCCGGCGAGGTGACGCTGAAGAACCTCAAGCCGCCGCACTCCTACACCATCGAAGGCGAAGGCAAGGGCGGCATCGCCGGCTTCGCCAAGGGCGGCGCAGACGTGACGCTGACCGAGGACGGGCCCGGTTCGACGATCCTCAAATATGAGGCCAAGGCCGATGTCGGCGGCAAGATCGCCCAGCTCGGCAGCCGCCTGATCACCTCGACTTCGAAGAAGCTGGCCGGCCAGTTCTTCTCGACCTTTGGCGAGAAGGTGGGCGGAGCGTAAGGCGCAATTTTCCTTCTCCCCTTGGCGACTGTCCACGGGGGAGTGGTGACAGTGGCGCTGGCGGTCGTTCTTTACCAGGACAACCTTTGGCGTAGCGATCCTTCGCACCCCCCCTCTGGCCTGCCGGGCATCTCCCCACAAGGAGGGAGATTGGTCGCGTCGCCGGCGGCGCCTATCCCGCACTGTCATGCTTGCGACGTTGGCGATTGGGCGCGGGGTAGATGCAGGCCTGATCTCCCCCTTGTGGGGGAGATGCCCGGCAGGGCAGAGGGGGGTGGGAAGGAATGAGACCGAGGCGGTCTGCGGGAGTTCCGCTTGGCGGCTCCGGTTCAGAAAAAATCGGAAAAGCGTGGAAAAGCTCTCCACGTCTCGCACCCTACCCACCCACCAGCTTCACGTCGCCGCTGCCGGCACCGCCTCGCGAAACCTCAGGCCAAGCACCAGCGGCACGCTGAGGGCGTAGAGGGCGATGACGGAGAGCCAGATGGCGCCGGGCCATTGGGCGCGGACGACAAAGTAGAAGCTGGAGAAGGCAAGCGGGGCTGCGATCGAGGCGAGGCTGAGCGCCGAGGCGAGCACGCCCTGGAACTGGCCTTGCTGGCTCTCGTCGACCTGCCGGGTGGCGAGCGACTGAAGGGCGGGCACGCCGATGCCGCCGAGGGCGAAGAGCGGCATGATGGCGAAGATCATCCAGCTCGCGGTGGCGAATGCCATGACGACCAGTGCAGTGCAGGCGCAGGCGATGCCGACGAGGATGGCGATGCGCTCGCCGAGCAGCCTGACTGCGGGACCGGGTAGAAAAGCCTGGGCAAGCGCCTGGCAGACGCCGAAGCTGCCCAGCGACAGGCCGATCCACAGCCCGTTCCACTGAAAGGCATCGCTGCCCCACAGCGCCCAGGAGGTGCCGTAGGCCTCGCCGGTGGCGCTGAAGATGAGGAAAACGGAAATGACGGGCAAAAGGTGCTTCATCGAAAACAGCCAGCGCAGCGGCCTAAGCGGATTGAGCGCGGCGAGGTCGATCTTCGCCCGGCTGGGTTCTCGCGATTCCGGCAGGACGAAAAAGGCCAGCAGGAGGTTGCAGGCGTTGAGCACCGCTGCCGCGATGAAGGGCAGGCGCAGCCAGTGGTCGCCGAGCACGCCCCCCAGCACCGGCCCGATGATGAAGCCAATGCCGAACATGGCGTTGAACAGGCCAAAGCGGCGGGCACGTTCATGCTCGCCGGAGATGTCGGTGATATAGGCAGTCGCCACCGACAAGTTGGCGCTGGTCAGCCCGGCAATGGCGAGGCCGAGCAGCAGCATCCAGAGGCTGGGGGCAATGGCCAGGAACAGGTAGTTGACCGCTGCCCCGGCGAGCGAGATCAAGAGCACCGGGCGCCGGCCGAGCCGGTCGCTCAGCGAACCGAGGACTGGAGCGAAGACGAACTGCATGGCGGCGTAGAGTGCCGTCATGACGCCGATATAGGCGGCGACATTGTCGGCATGGGTGACGTCGCGCAAAAGCGCAGGCAGGATCGGAAAGACGAGCCCGATGCCGATGGCATCGAGGACGACGGCGACAAAGATGACGATGAGCGGCTTGCTCATGGCGGACTCCAATTGATGCAAGCGCGCAGCGGCGCATGGCGCCGATGGGGCTCGCAATGGGGCCTGATCGATGTCAGGCGACATGATTTTGGGAGACGCTGGCGACCCACGCCCGAAACGGCATGGGTGCTCGTACTTGACCGCCTGGACGACTATTCGTCCACCTGTTTACTCCGCCACTGAGCGGATCAAGGGAAGCGGTCGCTTTTCGCGACGGGTTCCCTTTACGTCATCTGGTGGTGCGCGGCAAGGGGAGGCGTTGGTGCTCCTCAGGGGCAACGGGCTGACCGAAGGGCTGCAGTCGAGGACGCGCTGAGCAGCGCCGGCCAAGGCACTGTCCAGACGCCCCGGCGCGCAGGCTTCATGGAGAAGGGGACGGCTCGCGGGCTATTCTGGCCGCACGCCTATGCCGCCGCCTTTGTGCAGCGCCTGCGTTCGCGCCAGCTGGCGGATGGTTCGTCTATCCGTCCATGCCTGCGCCGGCATCGGCGTCGTCACGCGGCATGATGGTGGGCATGGGCTCGGCGCGTTTTCCCTTCCGTCTGCTGCGGCGGTACAGGCTCTGATATCCGCGCCGCTGCTTGGTGACTTCGTAGAGAACGATACCTGAGCATGTGCCGAGATTGAGGCTCTCGATCATGCCGAACATCGGAACGGCCACGCACATGTCGCTGCGCTCGACCGCGAGCGGACTGATGCCACGCCCTTCATTGCCGAACCACACCGCGAGTTTCGTGTGCCGCGTGTAGTCGCCTACATGCAGGTAGGCGTTGGTCTTGCCCTTTACGTGCGGCGAGGTGACCACTGAAACGAAGCCGTTCTTTTCGAGATGATCGAGGCATGCCTCGGTGCTGTCGAAGCGCTTCACGAATGTCCATTTGACGGCTGATACCGATATCTTCGAAAGCGACTTCCGCTCGCGCATGTCCTGCCAGTCGTCGGGAAACGCCTTGCCGGGATCGACGATGTAGACCTTCTCCACGCCGAGTGCATTGGCGTTTCGGATGACCGTGCCGATATTCTTGATATCGGACGGTTCTTCGATGACTGCGATAAGGTTCTTGCAGCGAAACGACTTGATCGCTTCGGCACGCTTGCGAACAGATGCTTTGGACTTCTCGGCTTCGACTGTTTCCATCGGGTCGTCTTAACACGCGCGAACCACGGTTCAATAGGGCCGAAGACCGAGCGCATGCGAGCGATTGGCCTGTGCGTTGGCGTGTAGTTGGATTGACCGGGGAATATACGAAGCATATATGCATTGTATATTCAGTTCAGGAGAAGTTCATGGGCATCGTAAAGATCGACGAGGAGCTGCATGAGGAAGTCAGGCGGGCGAGCACGGTGATGTGCCGGTCGATCAATGCCCAGGCCGAGTTCTGGATGAAGGTCGGCATGTTGGCGGAGGCCAATCCGACGCTGTCGTTCAACGAGATCGTCAGGATGCAGTTTGCGGCAGCACAAGTGCATATCAGGGACCTGGCGGTCGCCTGACATGGTCAAGACACCGGACGAGCTGGCGCTGATGCGGGTCGCGGGCAGGATGCTGGCCTCGGTCTTCGAGATGCTGGACGGGCAGGAACTGGCCGGCATGTCGACCTTGCAGGTCAATGATCTTGTCGAGCGCTTCATCACCGTCGACCTCGCCGCGCGTCCGGCGAGCAAGGGGCAGTATGGCTTCAAGCATGTGCTGAACTGTTCGATCAACCATGTCGTCTGCCACGGTGTGCCCGACGGCCACGAGATCATCCGGGACGGTGACATCGTCAATTTCGACATCACGCTGGAAAAGGGCGGATACATCGCCGATTCGAGCAAGACCTATCTCGTCGGCAATGCCGCGCCGGCGGCGACGCGGCTGGTGCGGGTGGCGCAGGAGGCGATGTGGAAAGGCATCAGGCAGGTCCGGCCCGGAGCGCATCTCGGCGACATCGGTTTCGCCATCGAGCGACATGCCAAGCGGAACGGCTATTCGGTGGTTCGGGAATATTGCGGCCACGGCATCGGCCGCGAGATGCACGAGGAGCCGCAGGTGCTGAATTTCGGACGCCCGGGAACCGGCCTGGAACTGCGCGAGGGCATGGTCTTCACCATAGAGCCGATGGTCAACCAGGGCACTCGCAGGGTTGCAACCGAGAGCGACGGCTGGACAGTGGTGACGGGTGACCGCAAGCTTTCGGCCCAGTTCGAGCATACGGTCGCTGTAACCGCGACCGGCGTCGAAGTGCTGACGCTGCGTCGCGACGAGGCGCGGATGATGGCAGGCCGGGCGTGATAGCTGGTCGACATCTGCCGGGGGACGTAGGCGGGTGGCTGGGCCTGAATCGATAGGGAACCAGCATTTATGCCGGCGTGTCCGGGGTCGATGCCGGACCGGCCCGCATTGACGCCGCAACGACACTGGGGCAGTGACGCTGCGTTTACGGCGGCGGTGCGATGTCTTCCTTCTCCCTTGCGATCTTCGACTATGACGGAACGCTGGCCGACAGCTTTCCGTGGTTCTGCTCGGTGCTCAACCAGACGGCCCGGCAGTTCGGCTTTCGCGAGGTGGCGGAGGACGAGATCGACGAATTGCGCGCGCTTGGATCCCGCGAGGTCGTTGCCCGCCTGGGTGTCGCCAAATGGAAGTTGCCGGCGATTGCCATGCACATGCGCAAGCTGAGCGCCGAAAGCCGCGATGCGGTTGCACTGTTCCCCGGAGTTGAGCCGATGCTTGCGAGCCTTGCCGCAAGCAACATCAGTGTTGCCATCGTCAGTTCCAACAACGAAGACACCATCCGCCGGACGCTTGGGCCGGCTGCGGCTCATGTCAGCCACTTCCAGTGCGGCGCGTCGCTGTGGGGCAAAAGCGCGATGTTCAAGGCCGTTATCAAGCGCGTTGGCGCCGACAGGCGGCGCGCCATCGCCATCGGCGACGAGGTTCGAGACATCGAGGCGGCTCGAGGCGCAGGCATCGCGGCCGGCGCCGTGACCTTCGGCTACAATGCAGGCGCCACCTTGCGCGCCCACGGGCCCGATCTGGTGTTTGACGACTATGCCGAACTGGTCGCGAAGCTGACCGGCTGACCGGGTTGCGGCACTGCTGGTCGCCTGATGCACCGATACGCCCTGATTTGCATGCGATCGGCACGTCGAGCCGCCGGGGGCACAAAAAAACGGCCACCGTGTTCCCACGATGGCCGTTGTCGTTCGGATCGAGCGGAGCCTCAGCCCCTGAGTTCTCTCCGTAGGATCTTGCCGACATTGGTCTTCGGCAGTTCGGTGCGGAACTCGATGTATTTGGGCCGCTTGTAGCCGGTCAGGTTTTCGCGGCAGTAGGCGATCAGCGTCTCGACGGTGAGGTCGGGATCCTTGCGCACGACGAACAGCTTCGGCACTTCGCCCGAATGCTCGTCCGGCACGCCGACGGCGGCGACCTCGAGCACGCCGGGATGCTGGGCGACGACGTCCTCGAGCTCATTGGGGTAGACGTTGAAGCCCGAGACGAGAATCATGTCCTTCTTGCGGTCGACGATCTTGGTGAAGCCGCGCTCGTCCATGAAGCCCATGTCACCCGACTTGAAGAAGCCGTCCGAGGTCATCACCTTGGCGGTCTCGTCGGGGCGGTTCCAGTAGCCTGCCATGACTTGCGGGCCCCGGATGCAGATCTCGCCGACCTCGCCGAGCGGCATGTCGTTGTCGTTCTCGTCGCGGATGGCGATGTCGGTCGAGGGCAGGGGCAGGCCGATGGTGCCGGTGAAGTCGGGCGACGAGCACTTGTTGGCGGTCGCCACCGGCGAGGTTTCCGACAGGCCATAACCTTCGGTGATGTGGTTGCCGGTCGCCTTCTTCCAGCGCTCTGCCACCGGCCGCTGAACCGCCATGCCGCCGCCGAGCGACAGGATCAGGCCCGAGAAGTCGAGCTTGCGGAAGTCCTCGTTGTTGGTCAGCGCGTTGAACAGCGTGTTGAGGCCGGGGAAGATGTTGAACTGGAACTTGCCCAGTTCCTTGACGAAGCCGGGAATGTCGCGCGGGTTGGGGATCAGCACGTTGAGCGCGCCCTGCTGCATGCCCATCAGCGCGTTCACGGTGAGCGCGAAGATATGATAGAGCGGCAGCGCACAGACGAAGGTCAGGTGCGGCGGCTTCGGACGCACCGTGTAGGCGTCCTCCACCCACAGCGCCAACTGGGCGACGTTGGCGAGCACGTTGGAGTGGATCAGCATCGCGCCCTTTGAGACGCCCGTGGTGCCGCCGGTATATTGCAGGAAGGCGATGTCGGAGGCAGCGACAGTGGCCGGCTTGAAGCTGAGGCCTGCACCTTCCTTGAGCGCCGCCATGAACTTGACATGGCCGGGCAGCGACCAGGCCGGCACCAGCTTCTTGACCTTGCGCACGACGAGATTGACCAGCAGGCCCTTGAGGCCGAGCATCTCGCCCATCGAGGCCACGACGACATGCTTGACCTCGGTCTTGGCGATGACGGCCTGCAGCGTGGTGGCGAAGTTTTCGAGGATGATGATGGCCTGGGCGCCGGAATCCTTGAGCTGGTGCTCGAGTTCGCGCGGTGTGTACAGCGGGTTGACGTTCACCACAGTGTAGCCGGCGCGCAGGACAGCCATCATTGCGACCGGGTACTGCAGCACGTTCGGCATCATGATGGCGACGCGGGCGCCCTTGGCGAGGCCCTTCGACTGAAGCCATGCGCCGAAGGCCGTCGACATGCGCTCGAGCTCGCCATAGCTCAGCGATTTGCCCATGCACGAAAACGCCGGGCGGCCGGCATATTGGCGGCAGGCTTCGGTCAACAGATCCCCGATCGAGCTGTAAGCGAGCGGCGGCATCTCGGCCGGAACGTTGGCCGGGTAGCTCTTCAGCCACGGCTTGTCGCCGGACCTCGCTGCTGCCTTGGCAGGTGCCGCAGGCTTGGCTGCTGGCGCCGGCTTCGCGGTGGGGGCTGCTGCTGCCTTGGCGGCGGGTTTTGCCGCTGCTGACTTTGCAGCAGGCTTCGCCTTGGCAACAGGCCCGGGCGTTTCAGCAACGTTTGCCGGTGCCGCGACCGCAGGCGCCGATGCCGCGATCTTCGATGCGGCAGGTTTGGCGGCGCTTTTCGCCTTGGCCGGAGCGGCCTTTGCAGCCGCTTTCGGCGCTGTGGCTTTTGGCTTGGCTTCGGTCTTGGTTGCGGGCTTCGCGGCAACAGGCTTGGATGCCGCCGGCTTTGCCGCAGCCGGCTTTGGCGCTGCCGCCTTTGGCTTGACTGCTACGGCTTCGGTCTTCGCGGCAACAGGCTTGGATGCGGCTGGCTTCGCTTCGGATTTCTGAGCCGGCTTGGCGGCCGGCTTGCTCGCTGGGGCCGCGGACTTCGGCGCTGCGGCCGCCTTTGCCGGCTTTGGAGCCGCTGCCTTGGCAGGTGCCGGCTTGGCGGCGGTCGCCTTGGCCGCGGGTTTGGTTTCGGGCTTGGTCGTATCGGCTGGCTTGGCGGCCGCCTTGGTGGTTGCGGACTTCGCCGTGCTCGCCTTGCCGGTAGATTTGGCCAATGCATCCTCCCTTGTTGTTCTTGTTTCCGGCGGCAACGATCCGCCGGCTTTTGCCCTCGTCCACGTCGCAGCGCCGCAAGAACAGTGCCGCGTCGGGGCATGTTGTAGTTGTTTGTATTGCCACCTGACGTTAACGGCAAGTATCACCCAACGTCACCTCGCAGAACGAATTTTAGGATTCGCAGTTATATCGGCCCGGCCCAGCAACAGCGCCGCAATTGCCATCGGTCGCGATGATAAAACCTGTCGCCGGCGAATCTAACGCGAAGTGCAAATATCTGGCCGGCCAATGGAAAACACGAATTTTCGACTATTTCGCAGGCATCTGTGGGTAAATTATTCTGCTTACCAAAGGGCAGGTAGGCGGGGAGTTCCAAAGCTGGATAAACGGTGCTTATATGCGCGCCTGCGAGCCTGACGGGTAGGGCTTGGGAAAAATCATAGGGAGTGTTCAATGTTGAAAAAAACGACCTTTGCGGCCGCGTTGCTGGCTGCAACCGTCCTCAGCGGTGCGGCGAGCGCAAAGACGTTCGTCTACTGCTCGGAAGGTTCGCCGGAAGGCTTTGATCCGGGCCTCTATACCGCCGGTACGACCTTCGACGCCGCCGCGCACACCGTCTACAACCGCCTGCTCGAGTTCAAGAAGGGCACCACCGAAACCGAGCCGGGCCTGGCCGAGAGCTACACTGTTTCCGACGACGGCCTCGAGTACACCTTCAAGCTGCGTCCAGGCGTCAAGTACCAGACCACCGAGTTCTTCACGCCGACCCGCGACTTCAACGCCGACGACGTCGTTTTCTCGTTCGAGCGCCAGCTGAAGGCCGACAATCCCTGGAACAAGTACGTGACCGGCGCTTCGTGGGAATACGCTGCCGGCATGGGCTTCCCGGAAGTGATCAAGTCGGTCGAGAAGGTCGACGACCTGACGGTCAAGATCACCCTGACCCGCAAGGAAGCGCCGTTCCTCGCCAACATCGCGATGCCGTTCGCTTCGATCGTGTCGAAGGAATATGCCGACAAGCTGCAGGCTGACGGCAAGATGAACCAGATGAACCAGATGCCGCTCGGCACCGGTCCGTTCGCGTTCGTCGCTTACCAGCAGGACGCCATCATCCGCTACAAGGCCAACCCGGATTACTGGGGCGGCAAGCAGAAGATCGACGACCTGGTCTTTGCGATCACCCCTGACGCTTCGGTTCGCTATCAGAAGCTGAAGGCCGGCGAATGCCACCTGATGCCGTTCCCGAACGCTGCCGACGTGGCTGCGATGAAGGCCGATACGAACCTGAAGGTCGTGGAACAGGCTGGCCTCAACGTCGCCTACCTCGCCTACAACACCACCCAGGCTCCGTTCGACAAGCCGGAAGTCCGCAAGGCGCTCAACCAGGCCATCAACAAGCAGGCCATCGTCGACGCCGTGTTCCAGGGTGCTGCAACGCCGGCGACCAACCCGATCCCGCCGACCATGTGGTCGTACAACAAGGCCGTCGAAGACGACAAGTACGATCCGGAAGCATCGAAGAAGGGGCTTGAAGCCGCTGGCGTCAAGGACCTCAAGATGAAGGTCTGGGCGATGCCGGTTTCGCGTCCCTACATGCTCAACGCCCGCCGCGCGGCGGAGCTGATCCAGTCCGATTTCGCCAAGGTTGGCGTGACGGTCGAGATCGTCTCCTACGAGTGGGCCGAATATCTCGACAAGTCGAAGGCCAAGGATCGTGACGGCGCCGTCATGCTCGGCTGGACCGGCGACAATGGCGATCCGGACAACTTCCTCGACACCCTGCTCGGTTGCGACGCTGTCGGCGGCAACAACCGCGCCCAGTGGTGCAACAAGGAGTTCGACGATCTGGTGACGAAGGCCAAGGAGACCTCCGACATTGCCGAGCGCACCAAGCTCTACGAGCAGGCGCAGGTCTTGTTCAAGAAGGATGCTCCCTGGGCAACGATCGACCACTCGCTGTCGATCGTTCCGATGCGCAAGGGCGTCGAAGGCTTCGTCCAGAGCCCGCTCGGCGACTTCGCTTTCGACGGTGTTGACATCACGGAGTAAGGTTGCCTAAACAGGCCAACCTTGGGTTGGGGCGCTTGGATCACAAGCGCCCCAATGCACATTTTGTGCTACCCTTACCTTTTCTCGGAACATTCACTTAAAGGTTCGACATGCTCCGGTTCCTGTTGGGACGGCTCGCCGTCCTGATCCCGACATTCATCGGGGTCTCCATCATCGCATTCTCCTTCATCCGTCTGCTGCCCGGCGATCCAGTCGCCCTGCTTTCCGGCGAGCGCGTCATGTCGCCGGAGCGCCACGCGGAAATCTCCGCCCAGCTCGGTTTCGACCGGCCCATCGTCATCCAGTACCTCGACTATCTCTGGGGCGTGGTGCGTGGCGATTTCGGCACCTCGATCGTCACCAAGAGGCCTGTCGTCGACCAGTTCTTCGAACTGTTCCCGGCGACGGTCGAACTGTCACTCTGCGCTATCATCTTCGCCGTCGTGCTCGGCGTCCCGGCAGGCATCATCGCTGCGATCAAGCGCGGTTCCTTCGCCGACCAGGCGATGATGGGCACCGCCCTTGTCGGCTTCTCGATGCCGATCTTCTGGTGGGGCCTGCTGCTGATCATGCTTGTTTCGGGCATGCTCGGCTGGACGCCCGTCTCCGGTCGCATCTCGCTGATGTTCTATTTCCCGCCCGTCACCGGCTTCATGCTGATCGACTCGCTGCTTTCAGGCCAGGCAGGCGCCTTCAAGTCGGCCGTCAGCCACCTGATCCTTCCGACCATCGTTCTGGGCACCATCCCGCTCGCCGTCATCGCGCGCCAGACGCGCTCCGCGATGCTGGAGGTGCTGTCCGAGGACTATGTACGGACCGCGCGCGCCAAGGGCCTGTCGACCTTCCGTGTCGTCGGCGTCCATGCGCTCCGCAACGCCATGATCCCTGTTGTCACGACAGTCGGCCTGCAGGTCGGCGTGATGCTGGCCGGGGCGATCCTGACCGAGACGATCTTCTCCTGGCCGGGCATCGGCAAGTGGATGGTCGATTCCGTGTCGCGGCGCGACTACGCCGTCATCCAGGGTGGCCTGCTCATGATCGCTGCCGTGATCATGCTGGTGAACCTTGCGGTCGACCTGATGTACGGCCTCATCAACCCGCGTATCCGGCACTAGGAGGGCACGATGTCTCAAGCTGCTGCAACCAGTGCTGTCTCGACCGATCCGTCCCGCCGGGCGCGACTGGCCGAGTTCTGGTACTACTTCTCCGAAAACCGCGGTGCCGTCATCGGCCTCGTGTTCTTCATCTTCCTCGTGCTCTTGGCGATCTTCGCACCGCTGATCGCGCCGCATGATCCGACCCAGCAATATCGCGACGCGGTTCTGGTTCCGCCGGTCTGGCAGGAGGGCGGCCGCGCCGACTTTCTGCTCGGCACCGACGCCGTCGGCCGCGACATGCTTTCGCGCCTGGTCTACGGCACCCAGTTCTCGCTCTTCGTCGGCGTCATCGTGACGGCGCTGTCGCTGGTCGTCGGCGTCGTCTTCGGCGTCATCGCCGGCTATTTCCGTGGCTGGGTCGATACCGCCATCATGCGCGTGATGGACATCATCCTGGCCTTCCCGTCGCTGCTGCTGGCCCTGGTGCTGGTGGCGATCCTCGGGCCGGGCCTGGTCAACGCGATGATCGCCATCTCGCTCGTCTACCAGCCGCATTTCGTGCGCCTGGCACGCGCCGCGGTGATGAGCGAAAAGACCCGCGACTACGTCGTCGCCGCCAAGGTGGCCGGTGCCGGCCATACCCGCCTGATGTTCAAGACCATCCTGCCGAACTGCATGGCACCGCTGATCGTCCAGGCGACGCTGTCGTTTTCTTCAGCCATTCTCGATGCCGCCGCACTCGGCTTTCTCGGCATGGGCGCGCAGCCGCCGACCCCGGAATGGGGCACGATGCTGGCCGAGGCTCGCGAGTTTATCCAGAGCAAGTGGTGGGTGGTGACGCTTCCGGGCGTGGCGATCCTGATCACCGTGCTGGCGATCAACCTGATGGGCGATGGCCTGCGCGACGCACTCGACCCCAAGCTGAAGAGGTCCTGAGATGGCACTTCTTGAAATCGAAAACCTGGTCGTCGAGTTCGAGACGGCCTCCGGTCCCTTCCGTGCCGTCAACGGCGTCTCGATGAAGGTCCACGAGGGCGAGGTTCTCGCCATCGTCGGCGAGTCCGGCTCGGGCAAGTCGGTGTCGATGCTGGCGGCGATGGGCTTGCTGCCCTGGACGGCCAAGGTCACCGCCGACAAGCTGACCTTCAACGGCCGCGACCTGCTCGGAATGCCGGCAAACGAACGGCGCAAGATTATCGGCAAGGACATTGCCATGATCTTCCAGGAGCCGGTGGCGAGCCTCAACCCGTGCTTCACCGTCGGCTTCCAGATCGAGGAAGTGCTGCGCGTGCATATGGGCCTCGACAAGGCTGCGCGCCGCAAGCGCGCGATCGAGCTGTTCCAGGCGGTTGGCATCCCAGACCCGGCTGAGCGTCTCAATTCCTACCCGCACCAGATGTCCGGCGGTCAGTGCCAGCGCGTGATGATCGCCATCGCGATTGCCTGCAATCCGAAGCTGCTCATCGCCGACGAGCCGACCACAGCACTCGACGTGACGATCCAGAAGCAGATCCTCGACCTCTTGATGAAGCTGCAGGCCGACCATGGCATGGGCTTGATCATGATCACCCACAACATGGGCGTCGTGGCCGAGACTGCCGACCGTGTGGTCGTGCAGTACAAGGGCCGCAAGATGGAAGAAGCCGACGTGCTGACGCTGTTCGAAAACCCGAAGAGCAACTACACGCGCGCGCTCTTGGCGGCACTGCCTGACAATGCGACCGGCGACCGCCTGCCGACGATCTCGGAACTGTTCGTCGACGACCAGGCGGAAGGAGCTGCACGATGAGCGTCATTCTCGAAGCGCGCAACATCGTGCGCGACTACCACGTGCCCGGCAGCTTTCTGAAGAAGGCCAAGACCGTTCACGCCGTCAAGGGCGTGAGCTTCCAGGTCGAGAAGGGCAAGACGCTGGCGATCGTCGGCGAAAGCGGCTGCGGCAAATCCACGCTCGGCCGCATCCTGACGCTGATCGACCCGGCGACGTCGGGCGAGCTGTTGATCGAAGGCAAGACCGTCGACATCGCCAAGGGCGACCTGACGCCCGAGATGCGCCGCAAGGTGCAGATCGTGTTCCAGAACCCTTATGGCTCGCTCAATCCGCGCCAGAAGATCGGCGACATCCTGACCGAGCCGCTGGTCATCAACACCAAGACGCCGGCCGACGAACGCCGCGACCGGGCGATGACGTTGTTGAAGAAGGTCGGCCTCGAAGAGAAGCATTACAACCGCTATCCGCATATGTTCTCGGGCGGCCAGCGCCAGCGCATCGCCATCGCGCGTGCGCTGATGCTGAACCCGAAGCTGCTGGTGCTGGACGAGCCTGTGTCGGCGCTCGATCTGTCGGTGCAGGCCCAGGTGCTGAACCTGCTCGCAGACCTGCAGGACGAGTTCCAGCTGACCTACGTCTTCATCAGCCACGACCTTTCGGTGGTGCGCTACATCGCCGATGAGGTGATGGTGATGTATTTTGGCGAGGCGGTCGAATATGGCAGCCGCGACGAGGTCTTCGCCGACCCCAAGCACAGCTATACCAAGACGCTGTTTGCAGCGACGCCGCGTGCCGATGTCGAGAGCATCCGCGCGCGCCTAGCCAGGAAGAAAGCCGCCTGACCGGCTGGCGACTATGACTGACCGACCATTGCTTCGGCCCGGAAATCGACAACGGTTTCCGGGCCGAAGCTTTTCCGGACCTGTTCTCGCACTGATAGGCCGCGCACGTAGCACAATGTTTTGGGCCAGCGGCCCAAAACGCCAATTTCGTCTCTCGCAAAAAGGCTTTCCCGGATCATAATCCCGGCCATCATCACTACAGCGCCGCGCGCTCACTTGGACGCGCAAAGGACGTTGTGAATTCTGGATCGGTGCATGATCCTTTCCGAAAATCGATTCCGATTTTCGGCGTCATGCACCAGGGCCCGGCGACGCCGCCGTGCCGAGGGCTTGGAGGCCGACATGGCGGGTTTTGAGATTTCGAGACGCAAGGTTCTGGCGGGATCGGCGTTCCTGCTGGCCTCGACGGCACTGCCCTCGATCGGCTGGGCGCAGGCAAAGAAGGGCCGCCGGCTGGTCGTTGCGGCAGATTCCGAGCCGCGCAACCTGAACCCGGCGATCGTTGCCTCCAATGGCGTGTTTTTCGTCGCGAGCAAGGTAGTCGAGCCGCTGGCGGAGGCCTCGTTCGACGGCGAGGACGGGCTCGAGCCGCGGCTGGCGACAAGCTGGGAAGGTTCGGCCGACGGCCTGTCCGTCACCTTCAAGCTGCGCGAGGGCGTGACCTGGCACGACGGTCAGCCATTCAGCTCGGCCGACGTGGCGTTTTCGGCACTCGATGTCTGGAAGCCGCTGCAAAATCTCGGCCGCGTCGTGTTCAAGAACCTGGAGGCGGTGGAGACGCCGGACGCAAACACCGCCGTGTTCAAGTTCTCCAAGCCGACGCCGCTGCAGCTGATCAAGAACGCGCTGCCGGCGCTTACGTCGGTGGTGCCGAAGCATGTCTATGACGGCAAGGATATTGCCGAGAACCCGGCCAATAACGCGCCGATCGGCACCGGACCCTTCAAGTTCGCCGAGCACAAGGCGGGCGAATATTACCGGCTGGAGCGTTACGACAAATACTGGGGCGAAGGCGAGCCTCAGCTCGACGAGATCATCTATCGCGTGCTGCCCGACCGCGCCGCGGCCGCCGGCGCGCTGGAGGCGGAAGAGATCCAGCTTGCGGCTTTCTCTGCCGTGCCGTTGGCCGATCTCGAGCGCATCTCCAAGGTTCCCGGTATCAAGGTCATCACTGAAGGCTACGAAGCGTTGACCTACCAACTGGTGGTCGAGATCAATCATCGCCGCAAGGAGCTGGCCGACCTCAAGGTGCGCCAGGCGATCGCCCATGCCATTGACAAGGATTTCGTCGTCAAGACGATCTTCCTGGGCTATGCCAAGCCGGCGACCGGCATCGTGCCGCAGAACGACAAGCAGTTCTACACGCCTGATGTTGCGACCTATGGCTTCGACGTCGCCAAGGCGAACGCACTGCTGGATGAAGCCGGCTATCCGAAGAAGGATGACGGCAAGCGTTTTGCGCTCAAGCTTCTGCCGGCGCCCTATTTCAACGAGACCAGGCAGTTCGGCGACTATCTGCGCCAGGCGCTGGCCGCCGTCGGCATCGATGCCGAGATCGTCAACAACGATTCTGCCGCCCACCAGAAGGCCGTCTACACCGAGCACGCCTTCGACATCGCCATCGCCCCGCCGGTGTTCCGCGGCGACCCGGCGATCTCGACGACGATCCTGGTGCAGTCGGGTATTCCTGACGGTGTGCCCTTCTCCAACCAGGGCGGCTACAAGAACGACGAACTCGACGCGCTGATCGCCAAGGCGGCGGAGACGCTGGATCCGGCGGCGCGCATCGAGCTCTACAAGCAGTTCCAGAAGAAGGTGGCGGCCGACCTGCCGCTGATCAATGTGGCCGAATGGGGCTTCATCACCGTCGCGCGCGACACGGTGAAGAACGTGTCGAACAACCCGCGCTGGGCGGTCTCGAACTGGGCGGACACCTATGTCGAAACGTGACATCATCGCCTGAGCTGGGATGATGATCCGTTACTGAGCATGCCCCTGGAAGTCGCAGTGCCTGAACCTACCGCCACCCCTTACGCCTCCCCACAGAGCGTAAGGGGACATGATGCCGCGTGCCCTTCATTTGGCGCGCGGTTCATCTTGACGGGGCAGGCGACCCCAGAATTCCCCTTCCCCTTGTGGGGGGCTAGGGGTGGGGGCAATTTCTTCACTCCGGCAACCCCCAACGGGCTGCTCGGGGCACTTTCCCCACAAGGGGCAGGGTAATGAATCGCGCCTGGGGCCTGTTGAAGCGCCGGCTGATCGGCAGCATTCCGGTGCTGCTGATCGTGGTTGTCGGCTCGTTCCTGCTGCTCGAGGCGGCGCCCGGCGACGCTGTCGATGCTTACGTCGCCTCGGTCGGCGGCGACGCCGGCATGATCGAGGCGCTGCGGACCAGCTGGGGCCTCGATGCCTCGCCGATGACGCGGCTCGCCGCCTATCTCTGGGCGCTGCTCCATCTTGATCTCGGCCACTCGGTCGCCTTCTCCCGCCCGGTGCTCGACGTTGTGCTGGAGCGGCTGCCGAACACGCTGCTTTTGATGGGGGCGGCAACGGCGCTGTCCTTCGCGCTTGGCACCACGCTCGGCATCCTGGCTGGCGCGCGGCCAGGCAGCGCCCGCGACCGGCTTCTGTCGATCGGTTCGCTGGCGCTCTATGCCGTGCCCGGCTTCTGGCTGGCGCTGGTGCTGACCATCGTCTTTTCGGTCGAGCTGCGCTGGCTGCCGCTCTCGGGCATGGAGACCATCGCCTCCGGCAAGACCGGCATCGCCCGCATGCTCGACATCGCCAGGCACATGGTGCTGCCGGTGACGAGCCTCGGCCTGATCTATCTCGCGCTCTATCTCAGAATGATGCGGGCCGGCATGGCCGAGGTCTGGCGCATGGACTTTACCCTGGCCGCCCGTGCGCGCGGCATCCCCAGGCGGCGCATCGTGCTCGCCCATGTCGCGCGCAACGCGCTGCTGCCGCTGGTCACCATGCTCGGCCTGCAGTCGGCGCAGATGCTGGGCGGCAGCGTGGTGATCGAAAGCGTGTTTTCGGTGCCGGGTCTCGGCCGGCTGGCGCAAGAGGCCGTGGGCTCGCGTGACACGCCGCTGCTGATCGGCATCATTCTGGTCAGCGCCTTCCTGGTGATCGTCATCAACCTGCTTGTCGACATCGCCTATGCCGTGCTCGACCCGCGCGTTGGCGCGAGCGAGGTCAAAGCATGAGCCTCTCTCGTCTGTTTCGCACGCCGGAGGCCGCCGCCGGCCTGGTCATCCTTGGCCTGCTTGTCGCCATGGCAGTCGCCGCGCCGTGGCTGTTCCCACGCGACCCGCTGGCGATTGCCGGCCAGCCGCTCTTGCCCCCGTTCCAGGACTGGGCCCTGCCGCTCGGCACTGACCGCCTTGGCCGCGATGTGGTCGCTGGGCTGTTCCATGGCGCCCGCACCTCGCTGGCCGTCGGGCTTGCTGCCGCTGCCGCCTCGATCCTCGTCGGCAGCATCGTCGGCACGGTGGCCGGCTTTACCGGCGGGCTTGTCGACGAAGTGCTGATGCGTATCACCGACGCCTTCCAGACAGTGCCGGGCTTCTTGCTGTCGCTGGCGCTGGTCAGTGTCGTCGGGCCGTCGCTTTCGGTCGTGGTGGCAGCGATCGCGCTCAGCGCCTGGACCGGCCCGACGCGCATCGCGCGTGCCGAAGTGCTGTCGATCCGCGAGCGCGACTATGTCGCTTCGGCGCGGGTGATCGGCATGCATCCGGTCGAGATCGCCTTCCGCGAGGTGCTGCCCAATGCGTTGCCACCGGTCTTGGCGCTGTCGTCGGTAATCGTTGCCGC
Organism: Aminobacter sp. SR38; assembly: GCF_014843375.1. Lineage (NCBI taxonomy): Bacteria > Pseudomonadati > Pseudomonadota > Alphaproteobacteria > Hyphomicrobiales > Phyllobacteriaceae > Aminobacter > Aminobacter sp. SR38. The sequence continues at coordinate 1,978,721 of NZ_CP062112.1, read as the reverse complement.
CGCCATCCTGACCGAGGCGGCGCTGTCCTTCCTCGGTCTCGGCGACCCCAACCGCGTCACCTGGGGCGGCATGATCGCGGAGGGCAGGGCGGTGCTGCGGTCGGCGCCTTACCTCTCCGTCATCCCCGGTGTCGCGCTGGTGCTTTCAGTCCTCGGCGTCTACCTCGCCGGCGAAGGCGTGGTTGAAGGCACGGCGGCACGGGAGGGGCAGGCATGAAGCCGCTGCTCGAACTGCGTGGTCTCGGCGTGTGCTACAACGGCGCAGTGGCGCCGGCGCTCGAAGGCGTCGACCTCGATCTGGCCGCCGGCGAAAGGCTGGCGATCATCGGCGAGAGTGGCTCGGGCAAAAGTACGCTGGCCCGGGCCATATCAGGGCTGCTGCCGCAGACGGCGAGACTTCAGGGCACCGTCGCATGGCCGGGGCTCGATCATCCGGCGCGCAACGGCCGCGACATCGGCTTCGTCTTCCAGGATCCGGCTTCGAGCCTCGATCCGGTCATGTCGGTCGGCGACCAGGTCGCCGAGGTGGCGCACGCCAATCTCGACATCGACTGGGGTGCTGCACGGCGGCTGGCGGTCGAACTGCTGGACAGGGTGAAATTGCCGGAGCCCGAGGCGCTGGCGCGGGCATATCCGCATCAGTTGTCGGGCGGACAGAAACAGCGCGTGGTGATCGCAGCGGCCATCGTGGCGTGTCCGAAACTGCTGATCGCCGACGAAGCGACGAGCGCGCTCGACACCATCGTCCAGGCCGAGATCGTGGCGCTGATCCGCCGGCTCGTGGCCGAGGATGGCATGGCGCTGCTGTTCGTCAGCCATGACATAGCACTTGCCGCCAACCTGGCCGACCGCATCGCCGTGTTCCGTCACGGCCGCATGGTCGAAATGGCGGCGACGGCCGAGTTGCTGGCGCGGCCAAGGAGCGACTACAGCCGCGCGCTGCTGGCGGCACATCTGGGGCTGAAAGCCCATTCTGGTGCCAGCCGATGAGCGCGCTGCTGCAGGTCGAGGGGCTGTCGAAGCGCTACTGGCGCGGCGACAGGGATTTCTCCGCCCTCGATGGCATTTCCTTTTCTATTGCGCCGGGGGAGACGCTGGCGCTGGTCGGACCCTCCGGCTCGGGCAAGTCGACGGTGGCGCGTATCCTGCTGCGGCTGGTCGAGCCCGATGCCGGCAGCATCCGCTTCAACGGCGAGGAACTGTTGGGATTGCGGGGGGCAGCCTTGAGGGCCACCCGGACGAAGCTGCAGATGGTGTTCCAGGATCCGCTGGCGGCATTCAACCCGCGCGCCACGGTGGCCCGCCTGATCGACGATCCGCTGCGCATTCACGGCATCGTCGGGCGCGCCGATCGACCCAAGGCAATCGCAGCGCTGCTGGAGCGTGTCGGTCTCGCCGCCGAGCTCGCCAGCCGTCGCGTGCACGAAATATCGGGCGGCCAGCGCCAGCGCGTGGCGATCGCGCGCGCGCTTGCTGCCCGGCCGGCGCTGATCGTGCTCGACGAAGCGTTGTCGGCGCTGGACGTGCTGGTGCGCGGCGACATCCTCAACCTGCTTGCCGAGCTGCAACGGGACGAGGGCGTCGCCTATCTCTTCATCTCCCACGACCTTGGTGCGGTGCGCGCCGTAGCCCACCGCATCGCGATCATGGACAGCGGTCGTATCGTCGAAGAGGGCGACGCCGCCGCCGTGATAGCCGCGCCCGCCTCGGCCACGGGCCGGGCGCTGGTGGCGGCCACGCCGGAACTGCCTGTGTTCCCAAGGTTGCCTGTTTTCAAGGAGACCGTTTCGTGACCGAACATGCCATGCGCGCCGAAAAGCTCGCTGCCGAACTTGACTCCGCCTTTCGCAACCGCGCCGATCTCTACCGGCTGATGCTGGATGAACTTGCCGCCGAGCTTGGCGACGCCAAGGCGGAAGAAGTCCTGGTGAGGGCGATTGAGAAGCGCGGCCGCGAGGTCGCACAGGTGGCGTTCGCCAGCTTCGGGCCGAACGATGCGCGCGCCATCGGCGAGGCCTTCCTGGCCGTCAGTCCGGATGGCGGGCGCATGTACCCCACCGATGTCGAGCGCAGCGACCATCACATCGCCTTCAAGGTCAAGCGCTGTCCGCTCAAGGACGCCTGGGTGGGGGCCGGTGTCGGCGACGACAGGCTGGCGACCTTGTGCCGGATCGCCGGCGCTTTCGACCGCGGCCTGTTCGAGGCGACCGGTGTGCGCTTCGAAAACGTCACCTGGAAGCCGGGCCATGGCTCCGGCTGCTGCCACATCTGCCTGACCGACCGCGATATCTGAGATCGCACTTGGCGCGGCTGACGGGTGCAGCGGCGATGGGCCTTGGCGGTTGTATTGGTGCGTTTGCGTCGCGAAAATCGCTTCGCGCTTTTCCTCGGGTTGCCGTCGTGCGACGATTCGTCAGCGGCGTGAGTCGCGGATCGGCACATACGGGGAAATGCGATGTACAAATTCGAGGTCTACAAGGACAAGGGCGGCGAGTTTCGGTTCCGCTTCAGGGCTTCCAATGGCGAGGTGATGTTCAGCTCGGAAGGCTATTCGGCCAAGGCATCGGCGCTGAAGGCGATCGAGTCGATCAAGAAGAACACGCCCGGCGCCACGGTGGAGGATCAGACCACGGCGGTCGCCTGACGGGCGGCATTTCCACGGCGGGCCGATAGGTCGGCCCGTCTCCAGCCTGTTGTTCCAGCATGATCTCTGGCTGCCTGCTTGTCGATCATGCGCTGGTCGTTGCAACTGCGCATCGTGGCTCGTGACGTGCTCCGGCCGATGCGCCAGAACCTGGAGAGACAAATGGGTATCGAAAGCTTGCTCGTCTTCCTGATCGTCGGCGCCGTTGCCGGCTGGCTCGCCGGCCAGTTGGTCAAGGGCTACGGCTTCGGCCTGATCGGCAACATCGTGGTCGGTATCGTCGGCGCGCTGATCGCCGGCTGGCTGCTTCCGACGATCGGCATCAGCCTGGGCTCGGGCATCATAGCTGCCATCATCCATGCCACCATCGGCGCGGTGATCCTGCTCGTACTGCTCAGACTGGTGAAACAAGCCTAGCGAAACCACCCGAGACGTAGTTGCGATCGCCGGCAAGCACAGCTTCGCCGGCGATCTTTTTTGTCCCCTCTTGAAAAGGTCTGGCGGCGCTAGTCGGCGCGCTTCCGCGGCTCTGCGATCTTGCTCGCCAGTCCGAGCACGCCGAGCAACCTGATGGTCAGGTAGGTGACGTCGAATTCCCACCAGTGGTGGCCGTGGCGGGCCGAGCGCGGGTCGGCGTGGTGGTTGTTGTGCCAGCCCTCGCCATTGCTGAGCAGGCCGACGATGACGTTGTTGGTGCTGTCGTCTGTCGTGTCGTAGTTGCGGTAGCCCCAGACATGGGTGACCGAATTGACCGACCAGGTGATGTGCCAGGTAATCACGGTGCGCGCGAACACGCCCCAGACGAGCAGGCTGAGGCCGAGCTGGATCGCCTCGTCAGTCGTGCCGCCGGTGATCAGGCTCGCGGCGACGCCGCCGCCGAAGAAAGCTGCCCAGGACGCGATGATGATGCCGAGATAGACATGCGGCTTGTCGAGCTTGCGGTAGAACGGGTCGCGAACGATGTCTTTGGCGTAGCGGCCGTAGATCTGCATGCGCTCCATGTCGGGCGACTTGACCAGCAGCCAGCCGATATGGGCCCAGAGGAAGGTGACGATCGGGCTGTGCGGATCCGGCTCCTCGTCGGCGTGCTCATGGTGGCGGCGGTGCACCGCAACCCAGCGCGCCGGCGTGTCCTGGAAGGCGCAGACGGCGATGATCGCAAGCCCGTGCTCGAGCCATTTCGGGCAGGTGAAGCCGCGATGGGTGAGAAGCCTGTGGTAGCAGAGGTTGATGCCGAGCGTGCCGAAGACATAGATGCCGGCGATGCAGAGGATGACGCCGGTCCAGCTGAAGAACCAGGGCAGCAAGGCGTAGAGCGCGACGACATGATAGAAGGCGAGGCCGCTCAAATTGAGCCAGTCGATGCGGGCCAGAAGCGGTCGGCGCGCAATTGCGGGCGTGGCGGACGACGCCGCGATCTGGTCGGACATAGATGCTCCCATTTGCGGCCCGGATCGCTTCCCCACGATCGAGCCGCCTCCTCCGTTTCGGGCGAGGTTGCGCAGTTTCTAATTCAGGGTCAAGGTACGTTTGGAATTACCCCGAAATATGAATGTGGACGGTGGGCCGTGGCGGCGACCTACTGCTTTTGCGGATGCGGGGTTGGCCGGATCATCGGGGAAGGTAGATCGCCCAAGAATGTGCCTGGGACGCCGCGGACACGGAAGTTCCACAGCCGTCGATCCAGGCGCTGGAACTCCCGCAAAGGGAGCTGCGCTGGCTGGACAATCAGTCGTGATGCAGGCAGTCGTCGCAGAGGCCGAACTTCCAGGCGGCAGCGGTGACGCCGATGAAGCGATTATGACAATGGACGCATTCCATGTTGCCATATCCCCGCGGCGAAGGCGGTGACAGAGATCTTTGCGCCGCGATGTAAGTCTCGCGCCGACGCACCAACTCTTCGCGGACATCACGCCGCGAATAGGATACTTGAATTGCCATGACTGCCACCGCCCACTGAACTGATCTAGCCCTGCGCAATAGTCGCTGATGTTTCCCTTGGGTCAATTAGATCGATGGATTGACGTGGATCGCAACAGGCTGTGTCATCCCATCGGACCTGTGCCCGACGACCCCAGGCGCCGCTGCCGCTGCTGAGCGTTTCAGCCTTGGCTTCCAGCCAGTGGCGGATATCGGCGGGAACATCCGTCGATCCGTTGAGCAGCGGATTGCGCGCCGTGCCTGGTAAAGACGTCGTGATAGTGGACGATCGACAACGGCAAGCGTTGCTGTTCGGCCGGAATCGGGTCGAACAGGTGGTGCGGAAAGTTGTGCGGTGCCGACAAGGTGCGCATCGTCAGGCCGCTGCCCGGCATGGCCAGCGACAGGCAGGCCTGCGAACTGTCCCACAGCTCGCTTCCCCGGGCGGAAACGACCCCGTGGCCCGCCTCGACACGATGGCTGACATTGGGCGCGAGCTTTGCTGCCACCGAACGCTCGAAACAGCCGAGTAGCCGAGGATACGGTCTTCTCGCCGAACCACGACGAGGCCGCCATATTAGCTCGCTTTGACCCCAGCCTTGTCGACGGTGGTCTCGATCATCGGCACCAGGTCGTAGTCGACGCCCAAAGTCCGGGACGGCGCCTGCCAATAACCGTCCCGAGGATCGGTCGTCGCGGCCATATGTGCACATGCCCTTGACGTCGACGGAGCCGAAGGGCGGCCGCAGCAACTTCCAGTGCCAGATCAGGTTCACGGCAGAACAGCATGTCGCTGTCCAGGCCGACAAAAGGCAGGGGCGAAAAGCAGATGGTGGCGGAACGACACGATCCCCCTTGTTTTCAATGGGCCTTCACCGCAGCACCTGCTTGCGGCCGGTGGGGTGGTAGGCAAAGTCGTCGACCACCGCGCCGCCGAGCAGATGTTCGGTGACTATGCGGTCGACGGCGGCCTCGGTGACCCCGCCGTAATAGGTGCCTTCGGGAAAGACCTGCAGCACCGGTGCCAGGTTACAGGGGCCAAGGCAGGTCGATTTGGCGCTCATCGTGCCGTCGCCGGTCACGCGCAGCTTCTGGCGGTCCTGCTGGTTGCGCAGGTGGCCCCAGATCAGGTCCGCGCCGGCGGCATTGCACGGGCCGCCCTGGCAGACCAGCACGCGGCGTTTCTGCGCCGGCACGAGCGAGCCCTCCGGCGCCAGCCTGTCGAGCGGCGGGATGGGCGGCGTCGCGTCGGCGCCGGTGACGAGGTCGGCCATCATTGCAGCCAGCAGCGGGCTTTCGGCGAGGCCCCGCGCGATGCGCACCGTCGGCCAAGGTGCCGCGTCCTCGGCCTGCCACCGGCGCAGCGACTTGGTGAGCCAGGCATTGAAGCTGGGCTCGATCGGCAGCATCAGCGGCAGGATGAGGATATCGGAGAAATCCTGCTGGCGAAGTGCCGCAAGCGCCTCGCGCAGCGACGGCGTGCCTTGTTCGGTGAAGCCGAAGCTGGTGTGATCGACGCCGGGCAACGCCGCGGCGAGATCACAGAGCTGCTGCATCTGCCTGTAGGGCGCGGCAGCAAAGGCCGACCTGGCGACGAGCACGATGGCACGTCTGGCCTGGGACTGCGCGGTCTCAACTTCGGTATTGTGCAAACGATCGATCCCTGGCCTGACTGCGGTCGGGATTGTCGCAACGCATGTTGGTGAAAGGCGATGGCCGATAGCGCCGCCTGCACGAACCTGCGCTCCGGTGGTACACCCCGCCCACGAAACATCACTCGGTCAGGCAGGTCTCCTGGCTCGCGGGTCTCGGCTCATTGCCTGCCTTCCCGGCCGTCGGCCAGTGACACAATCGGCAATGCGGCTCACCGCTTACAGTTGCGGGGCAGCTTCGGTTTCGCACCGAATTCCCTCTTAGCTTCCGCCCGAAAGCAGAAGAACCATAACCGCGCGGCAAGCTATATGCGGGCAGACGCAAGTCAAGGGTTGTCGATGGACAAGTACCTAGGCCAGCAATGCGCTGCCTTGCGATCGCTTGGTGTTGCTGCACATGGTCCGGCGATGGACGACGATTGCCAAGCAGCCCTTCCGATCATGACCGTGCGCCATCGGGGCGCACCGGTAGAGACCGGAGATGGACATGCACCACAAGCGGAATAAGCCCAGGAATGCCAGGGCCGGCTGCCTTCTGTGCAAACCGCACAAGGCGAACGGCGCCTGCCCGAGGCATATCGACATGAAAATCGGCAACCGGCGTCGATATGAAGCGGGAAGCTCGCAGCTGCGATGTGAAGGCGTCCGCGGCTGATAAGCTTGTCTGCGCGACATCGGATGTGCGAGGGGACGCGCCCGCCCATTGATTGGGGGGGCAGGGCGGGCGCTAAGCTCGGGTGGTCCAAGGTGGGGTAAGGACGAGGTGAGCCTGTAGGTCGTTTAGAGGTTCCTAACGTAAGGTCAACCAACGCCAGCGAGCGGACGGCGCGGTCGTTCAACTTCTCGTGTAGAGCGGCTGGATCGCAAGCGGCGTCGAGCCCGTTCAGGGCAATCTGAGCGGCCGTCCACCGGTGCGTTGCCAGGACACCGGCGAGTGTCGTGAGTTACCGCCAACGTGAGACGCTGGAAACGGCCACCAGGCGGGTCGCCAGAATGATTGCAGAGCAGCTTTGGCCTGTTTTCGTGGGCACCCCACCAATGTGGCCCGGCATGCAATCGCGACAGCCACAGGTGAGGATCGGAGGTGTCGATGATGTGCGCGGCGGCGGCTCACCGCGTGGGCGAACGCTTCGCCGGAGGCATTGGAGCAGGCGCGCGACGAGCTTGCCGCACATGCGCGCCGTTGGCAGTGAGGACTGAAGTTACCGCTTCGCGGTGTCCGCGCTGCTCGCCAGGCTGGCCGGAAGGGGCTTGCTCGAGCATTTCAGATGCATGTTCCGGGCGAATTGCTTGCGCATCTTGGCGCGATGTTCCTTACCGGCCATGGCGATGCCGAGCCCGTATGGGCCAAGCAGCAGCCCTGCCGATACGCTCAGCGTTTCTTTCTCTTGCGCTGCGTAGTTCGCCGCCTCAACTCGAGCTTTCGTGCAGTCCGCTGACCGCCATTTGGGATCCTTGGCGGAGAGTGTGGTGGCATAGTCGGCAGGCTGGGATGCACAGCCGGCAACTGCGAGCATCGTCACCGCAGCGAGCAGTTTGGCCTTCATCTATGAGTCCTTGCTAAACATCCGTCCATCAACACCGACAGGGCTGATTCCGCAAGGGGCGGTGGCAGAACACCAACCTAGGAATACGCCTCTTTATCATAAGGAAACAAAGTTGCCTGAATTGAGGGCGTCGGCTATGCAGGGGTGTCTTAAGGGAGGAGAATACCATGGCGAACAAAACAATCCTCAAATTTGGCCAGCCGGAAGGTGCCGATTCCAACGACCTACCGGGATGGGTGGTGGTCGACGGAAAGCCGACGATGAAGACGGCCGTCCAGCATACGACCGGGGATGGCAAGGTGCTGTCGGGAACGTGGCAGGCCACGCCAGGCACCTACCACGCCAGCTACACCGACTACGAGTTCGTCCACATGATCTCGGGTCGCATCATCATCACGCCGGATGGCGGCACGCCCGTCGAGGTTGGGCCGGGCGACGCGTTCGTCGTGGAAGCGGATTTCAGGGGCACCTGGAAGATCATCGAGCCGGTGACGAAGCACTTCGTCGTTACGCTGGGATCGTAGGAAACACCGCGCAACCGGCGGGGATATCTCCATCGGCTGTCGAAGAAGGCTGCCGGCCGGCTCGTGCACGCGGGCGAACGCCTGATTGATTCGACCTGGTTCCGACAGTGAGCGGAACCAGGCGCACCGGTGATGCCTTGCTGGCTTAATTTCCTTGGGAAAAGGCTGGTGCAGCTTTGAATGATCAAACAACGCGAGATGCATCGCGCATGTTGCGTTCCCCGGCCGAGAATGAGCACCTTTCCAGGCTTTGCGGCCAGGACTGATCGCTCGCTGCGCGACCACCACAACATCACCGTCGACCTTGTCCGCAGCTACTGCGAGCCACCACCTGTGCTTGCAGAAGGTTGACCTTTGCCCGAGCTGGTTTATTTAGGCCCCGGGCAGGTATGGGGTGGTAATTCATGTTGGCAGTGGTGAATTCGCTGTGGATCGGCAACAGATTGGGGCCGGTCCACGCGGGGTGTCTGAGGTCGTTTCTTCGAAATGGGCATCGTGTCGTTCTGCATGTGTTTGACCGGCCGGAGGACGTGCCTGAAGGCGTCGAACTTTTCGACGCCCAACGGTTGATGGCTCGATCGGAAATCGTTGCGCATGAGACGACCGGTAGCCTGGCTTTGGCGTCGGATATCTATCGGTACCGCATCCTGCGGGCGGGCCTCGGCATATACGTGGATTGCGATGTCTATTGCCTGAGGCCGATCCAGCAGGAGGAATTCCTCTTCGGCTGGGAATCCGACAAGGCGATCAATGGCGCCGTGCTGGGGCTGCCTTCGCAGCATCCGGCGCTCAATGAGCTGATCGCGGCATCCAGCGATCCTCATTTCATTCCATGGTGGTATCGAAGCACAAAGAGACGGTTGCTGCGCCTGCGCAAGGCCATGCGCCTGCCTGTCCCGGTATCCCGCCATCGTTGGGGTGTCATTGGACCGCAACTGTTGACCAACGTCACCCGGCGCCACGAAATTGCAGCTTCGGCCAAGCCGATCGATGTGTTCTATCCGGTCAGCTACCAGAACACCAACCTGCTCTTCGATCGCGGGCTGTCCTGGCCCGATATAGCAACCAATCGGACGCTTGGCGTTCATTTGAGCGCGTCGGTCATATCAGGACGCGAAATCATACGCGGCAGCCTTCTGGACGCCGTTGTCACTCAATAGCTCGTTTCGAGACTGCACTGATGTCGCTGAAGAGCCGGCTAAGCTCCTTTCGTCGTGTATATCTGACTGCGCGCACCGTCGACACGCCGCCGACGCTTCTGTTCTGGTGGGGAAGCTACGGCTACAGGGGCGGTCCGACGATCGGCGACCTGATGGCGGTCGACAACCTGTCATCGAGGCTGCGTCTGGGCGGCGTCGAGCACGCCGTCATTTCGCATCCGGAACTGCAGATTCCGGGCCATCTGCCGGTTGATGATCTCTATGCGATCAAGCCTGCGAAAAAGCTCGTGTTCGTCTGTGGTCCGATCACCTACAGTCGCGACCTGAACGACCTTTTGTCTGTCCACAGGCATGCGACCAAGATCGCGGCAGGCGTCAGCGTCCTTCCCAATCACGCCAGGATGAATCGCCGCTTCCATCACATTGTTGGCCGTGATGGCGTCGATCCACCGTATTTCGATCTCGCCGTTTCGGAGGCCGTTGAACCCACTGGAAAGGAGCGGCTCGAGACCGCAGGTGTTTGCCTGCGTGGCCCTCAAGGCGAGTATGGCGCCAGGCGAGTTGCGATGGCACCTCAGGCATTGGCGATGTTCCAAGATGTGGTGCGCGGGTCGACGCTACACCCGATCGAAATCGACACGGTGCTATCACCTGAGAATGGTCCTGGGAAGATCCATGCCGGGTTCGCACGATCCGACATCGTGCTGACGACCCGCATGCATGGGGCGCTGTTGGCGCTCGCCGCAGGAAAGCCGGTGATTGCGATCGATCAGGTTCCCGGTGGAGCTAAGGTTTCAGCCGTGGTCGGCAGGACCGGTTGGCCATTTGTGTTCCACGCGGATAAGGTGTCTGCCGAAACGGTGCGGGCGGCTCTTGACGAATTGCGCACCGGCAATTGGCGGGCCCAGCTGGTCGGAGCCCAGGCCAGGATCCGTACGCTTGTCGAAGATGCTCTCGCGGCAAGCGTCGACGCCATCGCGGACTGATCCGTCTGCACCTCGTGGGGCGAAGGACAGTCCCGAAATGGGCATAGATTTCCGATGCCGCGTGGGCATCTTGAAGGAGCTGATTTTCCTGGGAAACTGGTGCCGCTTGCGTGACTCGAACACGCGACCCATCATTACGAATTTTATCACGACGTGTTTCCCCCGATGCGCCTCAAGTTTACCCATTCTTGATTCAGCGAGATAAATCAATGGATTGCTGCTTTATCTCATTTACCGGCGCTTGACGGGAGCGGCGGAAATTTGATTTCAGTTGGTTCCGCCGTTGGACCACATCTTCCGGGATTGATGGGGTCACGCTTTGCCGAAGCTCACCAAGCGCATTGTCGACGCACTCGAACCTGACCAGTCTGGCGAGCAAAGTCTTTGGGACACGGAGCTTAAGGGCTTCGGTGTCCGCATGATGCCCACCGGGGTGGCGTCGTCCATCATCAAGTACCGTACCGTCGAAAACCGCCACCGCAAGATGACGCTAGGGCGGGTTGGGACGCTCACCCCTGACGAGGCCCGGCAGCTTGCCCGCGAGAACCTGACAGAGGTCAGCATGGGCGGCGACCCTTCTGCAGAAAAGAAAGCAGCTGCGCAAGACCGCTATCCTCTCCGAGGTCTGCGACGAATATCTGAATGACGCGAAAGCCCAAGGCGATGAGGTTTCCAGTCGCCCTCAAGGACGGTGGCTGTGCCTCCCCGTCCTAGATATTTGCCACCGTATCGCTGTTCCGTCGCGGGAACCTCTCGTTTGTATTCTTCGAACATCGCGGAATCCGTGACATCGACGTCGGCGATGAAGTACGCGGCCATGACGTATCTCCTTCAGCGCTGAGTGCCAACTGATTGTACGCCTTAGGAGCAAGGGGCGATGCCTCGATTCATTAGTTTTCGTTGATATGCCCGCCAGACGGGCATAAGCTGGATATGGCATAGGGGCCGTGCCTCCCAAGATGCGGCGTTTCATACGTCCAACGGAGGCTTAGATGAAAAAGCTTACCACGCTCACGATTGCTCTTGCGCTTGCTGTCTCGGCATTTTCCGCCCCTGCTTTTGCGGTGAAGAATGGTTTTGACAGCGAGACCACCACCACATCGGGACAGGGGAATGGCGGCAACACAAACGACAGCGCCAATCCCGACAACAGTGGCCAGACAAGCACCACGACCGAGACGTCTGGACCGCACGGGCAACTGAAGCAGGGCGAGACCTCGTGCAATAATTGCACGACGACAACGACGACTGATCTGCCCGGTAAGAACAGGTAGGCGCTCAGGGGGCAGGGTAACCTGCCCCTTTAATTGCCGGGCGCCACTTCGGTTGCCGAGCGTTCACGTTTGACTTAGGTCACGCGCTCCCGTCTGTCTCTCCGTCTTCCTCGAGGATGCGCACCGGCAGGTAGTCACCCCTTTTGCAGCCACTCGCGGCTGAGTTTACCGGCCGTTAACGCTGCCGCGGCACCATGGCTGAAGCGGCCATGTTTGCAGTACCGCCGACTAACCACCCAATCACCCCGCTGCCGAAAGGTGGCGGGCCTTTTTGGTTTTTTGGGGAACCTCAGCCCAAATCGTGGATTATCAGAAAGCCTGCACAAGGCGACGTGGTCCTGTCCCTTTCGGCCACGTTCAAGGTGAAAGCCTGCCGGAGTTTTACCCACGGCAGGCTTTCACATATCTCGGAACCATTCCCGTATTGCCGAATTTATGATGCCGGAGCGACCCGACAACCCCCCGCCGTCGCTCGCTCCTGAGCAGCAGGCCTGCCGCTTCTTACCAATCGGAAGCGGTAGGCCTTTGCGTGAAAAAGGTAGGCGAAATGACCGACGAACCAAGGGAACCGCTTAGCATGGGAGACTTCTTGGTTCGTCGCTTGATGGAAGAGACCGGCATCACTGAACAACAAGCTCGTAAGCTTGTTGCGGATCTCGGATATCAGTGGTCATCCCTTGTAAGGGAAGCCCGGTTCCTGGCGAAAAAACGCTAACGCCGGTACGCTTGGTCCTATCCGACCTTCCTGATGCGCCCCTTGTCGATCCGAAATATTCCGCTCGCGCCACCCTGGCGCTCGAAGTCGGTTTGCAGCTCATCCCAAATGCCAAGATGCTGGCCGCAGTCCTCACACGAGATTGGCGTATCCGGCTCTACATTCTCAGGGATACGTAGGCGAATAGTGCCGCAATGAGGGCATTCGAGCTTATGATTGAGGTACTGAGCGTCGCCCATGATCAGATCCTCCGGCTATGCCTAATCGTATTCAGGCGAGGACGGATTTCAAGGGGTGAGGATTGCGGAAGCGGCCCGCTTGGTTGTTGCCAAGTCGGGCCGCCCGCATTGCGTGGTGGGGTGGGCATGGCAGCCGACGCAATACTCAACTCTTGGATTTAGGCCTTGCATCGACGTCGCACCTCACCGTGCAAAGCCTACTGTTGCTCGCGCGGGGGTTGCGGGCAATAGCCCAAAGGATGAGGGCAACCTAGCCAATTCGTAAGCGCTGCCACCCGCACATCGAGGATCGGGCTTGCCGGCAACGTTTGCCATCACTCCATGTCGGGGACTTCGCCGGCCCTGTAGAGGATCGTGGGCTCGCCATTCAAGTCTTCCCGATGTGCAATGGCGCCAAACTTGGGAAGACCAGTCACGAGTTGCACAAGGCTCCGTTGCCCTCGGTGATAGGGCACTGGCACGCTGATCGTCCAGCTCTGGACCGACGGCCTGCCGAAAACGCCAATGGATTACACCGCTCCCGCCATGGTCCTGCTGCGCTCAGCACAAAAAAACCCCGGCCGAAGCCGGGGCAAAGAGCACGGATCAGTCGCGCTTCAAAACTTGTATGAGAGACCGACACGGACAGCATGGAACTGCGGGTCGTGGTCATAGGTAAAGCCTGGGAAAGCGACGGTCGACAAATTGGAAACGCTCCCGAGGTCGGTATACCGATATTCCAGACGTGTGGTGATGTTGTCCGTGACGGCATACTCAATGCCCGCGCCCGCAGTCCAACCGACTTTCGTCTCGTCAAAAGATTCAAACGTCGTGCCCGCGCTGACATAGGTATATTCGAGGTTGGCAAAGGCGGCGCCTACAGTGCCGTAGACCAGCAGACGCTCCATCGGAACGAAACCAAGTCGGCCACGAATGGACGCCTGCCAGTTCATATCGAAATCAGTGCCATTGCCGTTGTCGAGGCGGTATCCACCATCGACAGCGGCGAACTCGAAATCGCCCTCGATACCGTAGACCATCTGTCCTGACTGCCAGTTGTAACCGGCGTGGACACCCCCAATAAAGCCATCGCTGTCGAGGTCTTCATCGAAACCAGTGGCGACGCCACCGAAGAACTCTTCGGTGTGGTCTCTACCCCACTGCCAACCGGCTTGAATACCGACATATCCACCCGTCCAGACAAAGCCCGCTGGGACGATAGGAGCAGGCTCTTCGATCACGACATCTGCCGCGTTAGCAGATCCGGCGATTGCCAAAAGAAAGGTAGTCGCGACAAGGAAGTTTTTCATCCAGGTACCCCTTCAGTTAAGAGTTGCCGCAAGCATTACGTAGCGGAACTAATTTAGCAAACGCAATCTACTTCCGCGACTGACCGTTGGCGCTCTCTAGTTGCGATTCTGCAACTTGTTCAGCCCCCCCTCTCCCCCTCAGGAGGGGGCAATTTCCTACACCGGGTATATCTGTAGAGGTAATCGCTACTGGCGTTTGGAGGCTGCCTCGGGCGTCATGATGCCCCCAGAGCGTTTGCCCGCGTCAAAATCAATAAATGTACTTCCCCATCAATCCTTTTAACTTCTGTGGAAACTGCGGATTGCCGGAGATATGGCTAGTACAAGCGAAGGTAAATGACAGACGCTCCTGTCGGCGGCGGGCATCCCGAGGAGGAGCGGCACGATGCAAGGAGCACTGGAACACTCACCTGTTCGACATCACCGGGTGGTGCGTCGACATTCAGACTGGACTTTGAAAGAGCACGAGGTCGTCGTCTCTCACTGGCCAAACATGGATGAAATTAAAAAGCGGCTCCCACACCGGTCGCAGCATGCGATTGCGAGCTTCGCCAGCAAATATAATCTCAGAAAGCAAATACACTTCTGGACGACGACGGAAGATGCGCTGCTTCGAAAACGCGTCCGGGAGAATGTTCCTCGCGAACAGATCGCCAAGGAACTCGGGCTGACGCTCAACCAGGTCAGCAACCGTATGCAGTACGCCAATATTCGTTATGGTCGCCGACCGCCGGCGAGCACAGGGCATTTGGTAATGGACGCCATCTTCCAGCGCGCTGCAGCCTTAAACATGTCACGGAGAGACCTGGACGAAATGTGCAAGTCAGGCGGCGCCTTCGCGGGCTGGAGTCCAGCACGAGGTATTCACAATCGTCACCTATGGCGCGCCGTGAAAGAGCTGGATGGGCACTTCATCGTCGAATGGAGCGTCCTGTGAGCGAGTTCTTCCGGCGCCGTGTTGAGGCGACTATAGAACATCTAATCGAGGTCCTGGACGAATTGGACGGCGACACTGATCTTGAGCCAGAAGCGAATGAAGAGCCTCATGACCGCGAGGCCGATCCGGCTGAAGACGGAATCGCTGACAGGGCCTCTATGGCGTTCGTTCTGGCCGAAAATGCAAAGAGGATCGGACGACGAAAAAGGTAGCCTTGATCGATCACGCACCAATGCCCCGGGGGTGAGCCACCGGGGCATTTTCTGTTGTCGGGAAATGCACGTACCGACACTTCTGCCAATCGTAGACCAGTCCTGCCGGACGCCTGAAGCGTCGTGATATCTCTTTGGTGCCCTCGTGCATGGCCTGCTGGCGCTTCGCCTTCCTGATCCTGGGAAGGTCTTCGGTGTGGGTCTTCACCTGGGCGCAGTCGTAGTGTGCCGGGCCGCAGTTGGTGTTGACGTCCTTGCCGAGCAAGGCGAGCGCTCGCTTGTGCTCGACGACCCAACGGTCGTTGTAGCGATGGATTTGCCTGCCGCAGAGGCAACATGGCGCCACGTTGTGGCCGGTGCAATTCTCCGAAAAGATGTGCTGGCGGCGCTTGTTCGTCATTCGCTGGCGCGGTGTGTTCGCGGGCGGGCTGGTTCCGCCATGGTTCCGCGACCGGAACAACGGCGTTGTTCGCGGCTTCTGCCGGCCAGCAAGTATCTGATATCGCTTGGGATTTTGGTGCCGCTTGCGTGACTCGAACACGCGACCCCATCATTACGAATGATGTGCTCTACCAACTGAGCTAAAGCGGCTTCCAGGCAACGCAGCCTGGCGGCCGCGCGACGGTGTGTGCCTGATAACTTCAAAGCGCTGCGATTGCAAGACGCCTTCTGAGGCTTTCGACAGGCGGGACAAACGTGCTGCCTGCCGGATATTCAGCGCGCCGGACGGCACCGGAACAGGTCGGGCGCCGACGGTTAACGGATGTTGTCAGCCCGTGATGCGGGCCTTGGCCGCAGCGTATTCGGTGGCGAGGCGCTCGACCAACTCGGCGACGGGCACGACCTTGTCGACGGCGCCGATACCCTGGCCGCAGCCCCAGATGTCCTTCCAGGCCTTGTACTTGCCGGCTTCCTCGAAATCCATCTTGGAGGGATCTGAGACAGCGAGGTTGTCGGGGTCCATGCCGGCGGCGCGGACCGAGCCCTTGAGGTAGTTGCCGTGGATGCCGGTGAACAGATTGGAGTAGACGATGTCGGCGGCCTTGGATTCGACGATCATCTGCTTGTAGTCGTCGCCGGCGCGCGCCTCCTCGGTGGCGATGAAGGGCGAGCCGATATAGGCGAGATCAGCGCCCATGGCCTGTGCCGCGAGCACCGCACCGCCATTGGCGATGGCTCCGGACAAAAGCAGCGGGCCGTCGAACCACTGGCGGATTTCCTGGATCAGGGCGAAGGGCGACAGCGTGCCGGCATGGCCGCCGGCACCGGCCGCGACCGCAATCAGGCCGTCGGCGCCCATCTTGATCGCCTTGCGGGCATGGCGGTCATGGATGATGTCGTGCAGCACGATGCCGCCATAGGAGTGTACCGCCTGGTTGACCTCCTCGACAGCACCCAGCGACGAGATGACGACCGGCACCTTGTACTTCACGCACAGGCGCAGATCGTGCTCGAGCCGCTTGTTGGACTTGTGGACGATCTGGTTGACGGCGAAGGGGGCTGCCGGACGGTCGGGACTGGCGGCGTCATGGGCGGCGAGATCTTCGGTCACCATCGCCAGCCATTCGTCGAGCTGGGCCTCTGGGCGGGCGTTGAGCGCCGGAAACGAGCCGACGATGCCGGCCTTGCATTGGGCCAGCACCAGTGGCGGATGCGAGATGATGAACAAAGGCGCGCCGACGACGGGAACACGCAGGTTTTTCTTGAGGATGTCAGGCAATGCCACGCGTCTCTCCCGGGTCTAGAAATTGACGTTTCCGTAAACGTCACTCCATATAGCAGATCGGGCACGATCGACAATGCACGAGTCTGGGCACGAGTATGGGCACGAGTATGGGCACGAGTCCTGGACACCAGTCCGCCGGGGCTTGCCGTCGCCGGTTTGCGGCGTCCGCTGCGAGGCGCGACTTGTTTTGCCGGCCTTGCCGCCCATTGCACCCATTTTGGCCGACATTTCGCTCGCGGTGCCGTTGATTGATGTCTTTTCTGCCGCTAACCATCTGGCAACACTGGCGCGTTGCGAGGAACATCGGTTGGATTCGATCGAAAAAGCGATCCGGAACGCTTTCGAAAAAGGCGATCCCGAGAATCGCGAGTTTCGCGAAAAGGTCTATCGTGCCGCCTTCGGTGCGCTCGACCGCGCGCTCAAGGCCAATCCGGCGATGACCGTGGAGGCGGCGATCGGCCGCCGCAAGTCACTGCAGGCAAAGATCACCGAGATCGAATCGGAATTCATGCCCGCGGCCCCAGCGGTTTCGCTCGGCCAGGCCGGCGCGGCCCCGGCGCCTGATATCTCGCTCGACGGCAATGGCGCCGCGAGCGCACCGTCGGTTTCGATCGGCACCCCGGCGGCGGGTATCACCCCCGTCGTGCCCGACATCATGCCCGACGCAGTGTTGCCCGGCGGACCGCCGATCGCAATCACGGAGAAGCGCAGCCGCGCGGAACGGCGCGCCGCCGACCGTGCCAGCGCGCGGGCCGAACGGCGCCGGCCTTATGCCGCGATGTTTCTTGCCGTCACCTTGCTTGCCATGGGCGGCATCGGCGCCTGGTGGGCGGTCCAGACCGGCCAGTTCAAGTCGGCGGCCGAGATCGACACCTCGGTGCACAATCCGCCCAAGCAGCTTGAAAGCGAGGACTTTTCGCCGACCGATGCCGGGCCGGCGCGGCCCGGCGAGGTCGACCAGTCGCGCAACTGGATCACCGTGTTCACGCCGACCGACCCGACCGATGTCAGCGCGCCGGGTGGTACCTCGGCCGAGGTTGCCAAGGACGACACCGGCAGCTTCCTGCGCATCCGCTCGGGCAACACCGGCTCGGCGATCGTCTTCGACGTCGGCCGCGGCGTGCTCGAACAGATCGCCGGAAAGCATGCGGTGTTCGACATCATTGCGCGCGCCGAGGACGGCAAGGAAACGCAGATGGCCGTCGACTGCAATTTTGGCGAGCTCGGCGACTGCGGCCGCAAGCGCTACCTCGTCGGCTACCAGCGCGGCGAGTACCTGTTCGAGATGGACGTGCCCGACAAGGAACCGGGTGCTGCCGGCACCATCGCCATCAACTCCGACCTGACCAAGGAAGGCAAGGCCGTCGACATCTACGAGATCAGGGTGTCGGTGACGGAGTAGTGCGGCCTCGCGGCGGCAACGATTTCGTTCGACGTCAGGTTTTCGGAACCGGGCCTCAGTCGAGCAGGGCCTGCAGCGTCTCGATGCGGTCAGCTTCGGCTGGTGGCTTGTCCCAGCGCAGCCGGGAGATTCTGGGAAAGCGCATGGCGACGCCCGATTTGTGGCGGGTCGAGCGGTTGAGGCCCTCGAAGGCGACCTCCAGCACCAGGCCGTTGGCCCTGTCGGCGCGCACCGAGCGCACCGGACCGAAACGCTCGACAGTGTTGTCGCGCACGAACTTGTCGATCTGCTTGAGCTCCTCGTCGGTAAATCCGAAATAGGCTTTTCCCACCGGCACCAGCTCCTCAGCCCCCTCCGCGCCAGACCAGACGCCGAATGTGTAGTCGGAATAGAAGCTCGAACGCTTGCCGTGGCCGCGCTGGGCGTACATCAGCACGGCATCGACAATGTGCGGATCGCGCTTCCACTTGAACCACGGACCCTTGGGCCGACCGGCGAGATATGGTGAATCCAGCCGTTTCAGCATGACGCCTTCGATGATCGGATGCGGCGGTTCTCGTCGCATCGCCTCCAATTGATCCCAGCTGTCGAAGGCGACCAGCGGCGACAGGTCGAAGCGGTCGGGGTCGAGCGTGGCGATGAAGGCTTCAACACGGGCGCGGCGCGTCGTGAAGGGCAGCTCGCGCAGATCCTCGCCGTCGAGCTGGAGCAGGTCGTAGCAGCGCACGAAGGCGGGATAGCGGTCCTGCATCTTGGCTGACACGGTCTTGCGGTTCAGCCGCTGCTGCAGGTCGGAGAAGGTGCCGGTCGCCTCGCGGGGTGAGCCGACGAGGAGCTCGCCGTCGAGTGCCGCGTCGAACTCCATTGCCGCCACCAGGTCGGGGAAGGCGCCGGAGACATCGTCGCCGGTGCGCGAATAGAGCCTGCGGATGCCGCCCTCCGACACCGCCTGGACACGGATGCCGTCCCATTTCCACTCGGCGGCGTAGTCGGTGGGGGCGAGTTTTTCGAGGTCGCCGTCGCCGACAGGATTGGACAGCATTACCGGCCGGAACAATGCGCGGGCAGCCTTTTCAGGCTTCGTCGCCTTGCCTTCCAGCCAAGCGAACAGGCTGGTGTAGGGTGGTGTCAGTCCGTGCCACAGCTCCTCGATCTCGGCGACGTCGACGGAACCGAGATCGGCCAGCGCCTGTTTGGCGAGGCGGGCCGAGACACCGATGCGCAAGCCACCGGTGACGAGCTTGATGATCGCGAAGCGGGCGGAGGTTTCGGCCTGATCGAGCAGCCGGGCGAGCACGGCTGGCCCGTCGGAACGGCTGGCGGATTGCAGTTTCTGCACGACTTCGGCGAGTGTGATGTCGTGGTTGGGCCGGCTTTCAGGCGCCTCCGGCCAGACCAGTGACACCGTCTCGGCAAGGTCGCCGACATAGTCGTAGGAATAGCCGAACAGGATAGGGTCCATGCGCTCGGAAACGAGCTGGCGCAGCATCGCCGGCTTGACCGAGGCGATGTCGAGTTCGCCGGTGATGGCGGCAAGGGCCAGCCCGCGATCGGGATCCTCGACCGCGCGGAAGTGGTCAGTGATGAGCTTCAGCTTGCCGTTGCGAGACGGCGTCAGCACCAGACGGTCGAGGAGTTCGGCGAAGCGGTTCATGGGGCGAAGGCTCCCCGCGAAGGCCGAGTTTCTTCGCACCCCCCTCTGGCCTTCCGGCCATTTCCCCCACAAGGGGGGAGATTGGTCTCGTCGCTGGCGGTTCCAGCCCTGCAAGGTTGCAGAGTGAGCGGAGGCGGTGACGCTGCCAATCTCCCCCCTTGAGGGGGAGATGCCCGGCAGGGCAGAGGGGGGTGCTGTCCCGCAAACCGAACCATCTTGGCTATCACAACCGAGGAGGGCGGCGTGTGAGGGGGCGCGAGGCTGGTCATCCTCAATCCCCCTCATCCTCATAACCCACCAGGTGCAGCGGCCTCGCAGCAATCCCGTTGAGCTCGCACCAGCGTACCAGCGCTTCCTCTCGGCCATGGGTAACCCAGACCTCGCCGGCGCCGGTTTCGGTGATGGTGGCGGTCAGCTCGTCCCAGTCGGAGTGGTCGGAGATAACGAGCGGCAGTTCGACGCCGCCTTGCTTGGCGCGCTGGCGGATGCGCATCCAGCCGGATGCGAAGGCGGCGAGCGGGTCGGGGAAGCGCCGCGCCCAGCGGTCGGCGAAGGTGGCGGAGGGGGCGACGATGATGGCGCCGGCGAAGTCGGCCTTGTCACCATCCTCGACGGTTGCCGGTCGGAGGTCGCCGAGGTCGACACCCTGGCTCTGGTAGTATTCGCTGAGCCTGGTCAGTGCCCCGTGGATGTAGATCGGCTTGTCGTAGCCCTGGTCGCGCAGCAATCGCATCACCCGCTGGGCTTTGCCGAGTGCGTAGGCGCCGACGAGATGGGCGCGCTCGGGAAACTGCCGGGTCGATTTCAGCAGCTTGCCGATCTCCTGGGAGGCGTCGGGATGGCGGAAGACGGGCAGGGCGAAGGTGGCCTCTGATATGAACACGTCGCAGGGTACGACCTCGAAGGCAGTGCAGGTCGGATCCCTGGCGCGCTTGTAGTCGCCGGAGGCGACGATGCGCATGCCGTTGCGCTCGACCGAAATCTGCGCCGAGCCGAGCACGTGGCCTGCGGGGTGGTATGACACGGTGACGTCGCCGAGCCGGATCTTCTCGCCCAATGGCATCGCTTGGGTGGTCCCGGCGAAGTCAGGCCCGCAGCGGATCGCCATGATGTCGAGCGTTTGGCGCGTCGCCAGCACCTTGGCGTGGCCAGGGCGGGCATGGTCGGAATGGCCGTGGGTGATGAGCGCGCGGTCGACCGGCCGCACGGGGTCGATGTAGAAATCGCCTGGCGGGCAGTAGAGCCCTTCGGGACGGGAATGGAGGAGGTCGCTCGGCCGCATCTCCTCAAGATAGGCATTTGCCGCTTGCGTGGAAGCCCGGTTTGGCAGTAATGCGCGCCACCCTCCTTGTCATGGATGTCGCGCTTGACGCCGTTGCAGCTCTCCTCCAACGACCTGCTTGCCGACCGGCGGGCGGACTATGCCGAAATGCTGTTCGCCTCAGGCGACCATGCCGCCGCCGCCGAACTGATGCTCGGCGCGCTGGAACGCGCGCCCGGCTGGGCCATGGGCTGGTTCCGGCTCGGCGAGATGCAGGAAGCTGCCGGCGAGATGCGGGCCGCCGCCGAGGCCTGGCGCATGTCGCTGAAGCTCGAGCCGGCCGATCGACCCGGTGCCGCGCTCAAGCTGCAGCTGATCGGGGCGGCACCTGCCGAGGACAGCCCGCCCAGCGCCTTCGTCGAAATGCTGTTCGACCAGTATGCGGAAAAGTTCGACCACGCGCTGGTCGAGACGCTGCATTACCGCGTGCCGGAACTGCTGACGGCGGCGATCGGCGCGACCGGGCGCAACACATTCGCGCACGCCGTCGATCTCGGCTGCGGCACCGGGCTGATGGGCGTGAAACTCCGGCCAGTGACGAAGCGCCTCGACGGCTACGACATCTCGGCCGAGATGCTCCGCAAGGCGCGCGACAAGGGCGTCTACGACTATCTGATCAAGGCCGACCTGCAGGCGTTGGAGCCGGTGGGGCAGACGGCCGATCTCGTCACCGCGGCCGACGTGTTCATGTATCTCGGCGCGCTCGACCGGGTGTTTGCGAGCGTGATGAAGATGCTGGCACCGGGTGGTGTGTTTGCGTTTTCGGTCGAGCGTCTTGCGGGCGAAGGGGTGTTCGATCTGCAGGAGTCCAGGCGCTATGCCCATTCCGAGGCCTATGTGCACGGGCTGATCGCCGCTGCTGGATTACGCCTGCTGTCGCTGGAGCACGCGGTCATACGCCAGGACCGCCGCACGCCGGTCGAGGGCCTGATCGTGGTGACGGACCTGGCGGTCTAGCGCCGACTGCTGCTCGGGCTGCCGAGCATGCCGCGCGAGCGCAGCGGCTTTTCAGCCGGTTTGGCAGTGGGGGCCACCTGATGCTGCAAGGCCGCCAATTGGGCCTGAAGGTCGCGGACGAGCTTTTCCAGCTCGGTGATGCGGGCTTCGTGGGAGGCGGTGTCTGTCATGGGCGAAGGCTCTCAGTTTTTGAGGCCATCTGATACGGCGGTGCCTGGAACGCAAGCCTGCTGCGTCACGTTCCTTCCCACCCCCCTCTGGCCTGCCGGCCATCTCCCCCACAAGGAGGGAGATTAGTCGCTTCGGCGCCGTGCCATTCCTGCCGCGTCGAAGCGCGTCCAGTCTGATGAAGTATTTCCGCTCTGCTGTTAAAGACTGGACGAAGCGCTGGTGAAGGCCTGATCTCCCCCCTTGTGGGGGGAGATGCCCGGCAGGGCAGAGGGGGGTGGGAGGGAACGAGACCTTGGCCGGTTGGCATACAGCTGTCCTTGATCCCTGTTTGTTCCAGATTTCGCTTGGCGCAGCCTGATCGCCGCGCTAGGCATGAGGCGTGACGAGCCAAGCGCGACTGGAGCCGAATTCGACTGCCGCGATGCTGCCGGAGCCATTCCTGCGATGGTTCGCCGAGCGCGGCTGGTCGCCGCGTGCCCACCAGCTCGACCTGCTCACCAGTGCCCAGCAGGGCAATTCGGTGCTGCTGATCGCCCCCACCGGTGCCGGCAAGACGCTGGCCGGTTTCCTGCCTGCGCTGACCGATCTGGCGATCCGGCCGAAGAGGCGTCCCGGCGAGCCGCAACGCGGCGTGCATACACTGTACATTTCACCGCTCAAGGCGCTTGCCGTCGACATCGAACGCAATCTCGGCAGGCCTGTTGACGAGATGAACCTGCCGATCACGATGGAGACGCGCACCGGCGACACGCCGCAGCACAAGCGCACGCGCCAGAAGCTGTCACCGCCGGACATATTGCTGACGACACCCGAGCAACTGGCGTTGCTGATCGCATCGCCCGACGCAGACCGCTTCTTCAACGGGCTGCGCTACATCGTGCTCGACGAACTGCATTCGCTGGTCACCTCCAAGCGCGGGCACCTCTTGTCGCTCGGGCTGGCGCGGCTCAGGGCCTATGTGCCCGACCTGCAGGCGATCGGGCTGTCGGCGACGGTGGCCAAGCCGGACGAGCTCCGGCGCTGGCTGGTCAGGCAGAATCCGGCAGGCGAGATGGCCGACCTCATCACCGTGTCGGGCGGTGCCAGGCCAGAGATCACGATCCTCGATTCCGAGGAGCGTGTGCCGTGGTCGGGGCATTCGGCGCGATATGCCATTCCCGAAGTCTATGACGCGATCCGCCGGCACCAGACGACGCTTTTGTTCGTCAACACCCGGAGCCAGGCCGAGCTGTTGTTCCAGGAGCTGTGGCGCGTCAACGACGACAATCTGCCGATCGCCCTCCATCACGGCTCGCTCGACGTCGGCCAGCGCCGCAAGGTCGAGAAGGCGATGGCCGACAATGTGTTGCGTGCCGTCGTCGCAACCTCGACGCTCGATCTCGGCATCGACTGGGGCGACGTCGATCTCGTCGTCCATGTTGGCGCCCCCAAGGGCGCGAGCCGGCTCGCCCAGCGAATCGGCCGCGCCAACCACCGGATGGACGAGCCGAGCCGGGCGATCCTGGTGCCGGCCAACCGCTTCGAGGTGCTGGAGTGCCGGGCCGCACTCGAGGCCAATTATCTCGGCGCGCAGGACACCCCGCCGCTGATCGACGGCGCGCTCGACGTGCTGGCCCAGCATGTGCTGGGCTGCGCCTGTGGCGCGCCCTTCGTCGCAGACGAGCTTTACGCCGAGGTAACAGGTGCTGCTCCCTATGCCGGGCTAGACCGCGACAGTTTCGACCGCGTCGTCGATTTCGTCGCCACCGGCGGCTACGCACTGCGCAGCTACGAGCGCTACGCCCGCATCCGCAAGACCAAGGATGGTAAGTGGCGGGTGTCCAATCCGCGCATTGCCCAGCAATACAGGCTGAATGTCGGCACCATCATCGAAGCGCCGATGCTGAACGTCCGTTACACCAGGGCCAAGGGCAAGGTCGGCGCGGGCACGGCAGCAGCACTGACCCTGCGCGGCGGGCCAGTGCTCGGCAAGATCGAGGAGTATTTCGTCGAGACACTTTCGGTGGGCGACATGTTCATGTTCGCCGGCAAGGTGCTGCGCTTCGAGGGCATCCGCGAAAATGAGTGTTATGTCTCGACGGGCGGCGCCGGCAACGTTCTGGTGCCGTCTTATGCCGGCGGCAAGTTTCCGCTGTCGACCTATCTCGCCGACCAGGTGCGCGGCATGCTGGCCGACCCCGCGCGCTGGAAGGCGCTGCCTGAGCAGGTCGCAGACTGGCTGCGCATCCAGCAGGAGAAGTCGGTGCTGCCGCGCAAGGAGGACCTTCTGATCGAGACTTTTCCACGCGGCGAGCGCTTCTACATGGTGGCCTATCCCTTCGAGGGGCGGCTGGCGCACCAGACGCTCGGTATGCTTCTGACCCGCCGGCTGGAGCGCATGGGCGCGCGGCCGCTGGGCTTTGTCGCCACCGACTATTCGCTGGCCGTCTGGGCGCTGGGCGATCTGGGGGCGATGTTCAGGGCGAAAGAACCGTCGCTGGGCGAACTGTTCGACGAGGATATGCTGGGCGACGACCTCGAGGCCTGGTTGGCCGACAGCTGGCTGCTCAAGCGCACCTTCCGCAACTGTGCCGTCATCGCCGGGTTGATCGAGAAGCGGTTTCCCGGCCAGGAAAAGAGCGGCCGACAGGTGACTGTTTCGGCCGACCTCATTTACGACGTCTTGCGCAGCCATGAGCCCGACCACATTCTGCTCAAGGCGACGCGGGCGGATGCGGCCAGCGGGCTGCTCGATGTCAGGAGGCTTGCCGAGATGCTCTCGCGCATCCGCGGCCGAATCGTGCACAAGATGCTCGACCAGATTTCGCCGCTGGCGGTGCCGGTGATGCTTGAGATCGGCAAGGAGCCGGTCAATGGCGAGGCGCACGACTCCCTGCTTTTGGAGGCGGCGGATCTGATCGATGAGGCGATGGGAAGCGCATGAATATAGCCGCGCGCGAACTGACCAGGGCAGGCTGCGAGACGATCGCGGTCGCTGGCGTGCGCGCCGCCTGCGACTGGCGCGGCGTGGTGCATTTCCCTGAGCTCGACCTGCTCGTCGTCTCCGACCTGCATCTGGAGAAGGGCTCTTCGCATGCCCGCCGCGGCCGGCTGATCCCACCCTATGATACGGCAGCGACGCTTCAACGCCTGGCCGTGGTTGTGGATGACTACCAGCCGCGCACAATCGTCAGCCTCGGCGACAGTTTCCATGACGGCGAGGGCGCGGCGCGCCTGCCCGAACCATTCCGTGACAGCCTGATGGCGAGGATGGCCGGGCGGAGCTGGTTCTGGATCGCTGGCAACCACGACCCGGATGCGCCCGACGATCTGCCGGGCGAAACGGTCGAGGAATTGGCGGTCGCAGGCCTAGTGTTCCGCCACGAGCCGTCGAAGGGCCATGCAGAGGGCGAGGTCGCCGGCCACCTGCACCCCTGCGCCCGCATCGTCCAGCGCGGCCGCTCGGTTCGTCGCCGCTGCTTCGCCAGCGACGGCATGCGCCTCATCATGCCCGCCTTCGGCGCCTTCACCGGCTCGCTCAACGTGCTCGACCGGGCCTATCGCGGCATGTTCCGGGAAGGGGCGCCGACGGCTTACATGATCGGGACGAGCCGGGTCTATCCGATTGCAGGGTCGCTGCTCAGGCCGGGTTGATGTCGTTTTGACTGCTCGGCAGTCGCTCCTTGCCGTTCTCCAGGTCTTGCCAGTGGCGGTGTAGGCTCACCGCGAATTCTGCGCTGCAAGACAGCCACCGCGGAGGGGAGCAACAGGGCGTCCGACGCCGGCGTCGAGGACTGCCGCCATATCATGCACGGAAGCATCGGAAGAGACGGCACGCGGCCCTCAGACGCAAAACGACCCGGCACGGTCTCCCGCGCCGGGTCGTTTCGTCAACACGCAGTCGCCTTGTTAGCTGGCAGCACTTGCCTGCACGGCGGTGCGCTCAGCCAGGAGCTGGCGGACGACGGCCATGTGGTTGTTCAGTTCGCCGATCGCCTCATCGAGCAGCTGGCGCTGCTTCTGCAGGCGACCTAGCTGCTTGTCCGACTTGTCGAGCGTCAGGCGCAACTGCTTGGCGTTGGTGCCGGTCGGATCGTAGAGGTCGATCATCTGCTTGACGTCGCGCAGCGAGAAGCCGACCTTCCTGCCGAGCAGGATAAGCTTCAGCCGGGCGCGGTCGCGGCGGGTGTAGAGGCGCGTCGCACCTTCGCGCTTGGGGTTGAGCAACCCCTTGTCTTCGTAAAAGCGCAAAGTACGGAGCGTTACGCCGTACTTCTTTGCCATTTCGCCGATGCGGACATAGTCCTCGCCGGAGAGATTGTTTTCATTGGCCGCAACATCGGCGACCGATACAAGTTTCATCATCTACTCTGCTATCCCCAATTGCGAGCAATGGCGGCAGGGCCGGCCGGTGCTCTGATGGAAGCCGGAGGGGGCAAGGCTTCCGATCGTGGTTTCTACGTAAATGCTACCAAAAGACGGCGATCTGCACACGTCTTACGTTTACGTAAATGCTATAACGATCTGGCCTACCCTACGCAAGGGAAATCTGGCCGAACCGACCGCCAAGGCGGGAACACAACGTCGCACTTTCTTAAGCTTGGTTAAGAGCTTGTTTACCACGTTGAGGGAAATGTAGCCGTGTCGGTTTCCCCCGTGGTCATCATGTACCGAATTGTTCACGGTTTCGGAAGGCGGCGAAATGCCCGAGGAGCCAAAACCCGCGGCAAATCGCAGCCTCCGTCCCGGCAAGGCTTGAGACTTCTGGTTCCGGCACCAGCACTCTGACCAACGGGCGATTCGATGAACAGCAAGCGGTCCTACCTCGATTCCCTCAATGACGGCAGGCAGCGCCGCCCGCTTGCCTCGCTCGACGAGCTCAATCGCTCGCTCGAAAATCTCGAGGCTCGGCTTGAGCGCCAGCGCAACGAGCAGCGCGATGCGCCTGCCGAACCGTATCGCGCGCCACAGCGCCAGGCGCCGCCTGCCGGCTACACGTCGCGCGGCGAATATGGCCGCACAGCACCCTATGAGCGCCCTTACCAGGCGATCGCCCGCGACATCGACCGCGCCCGCGGCCAGGAAGATAGCGTTGCCGCCGTCGGCAAGATCGCTGGCGAGCTCCGTGCCCTGCGCGAAGAGATGCGCCACCAGATGAGCACCGGGCTGCAGCGCGAATTCGACCTCTTGCGCAAGGACATCGATCGCGCCAGCCAGTCCGGCGCCGTCGGTTCGCAGGCCGTCGAGCTGGGCCTCGAGCTGCAGCGCCTGTCGGGCGCTATCCACACGCTCGCCGAACGCAGCGACGACAAAAGCGTCAACACGCTGCGCCTCGAACTCGAGCAGGTCCGCCGCTTGCTCGGCGAGCTGGCGCGCGAGGAGACCGTGCTTTCGGTCGACCGCCGCTGGGACGAGTTCGACCGGCGCTGGGACGCATTCGCCGACCGCATGTCGGAAGATGCTCGCCAGCGTCCCGAAGATCCGGCGCTTGCTGCCCTTGCCGGCCGCCTCGAACAGATCAACGACGCCGTCAACAACCTGCCCGAATCGCTGTCGCTGCTGTCGATCGAGGACAAGGTCCGCACGCTTGCGGGTGCGGTCGAGCAGTTCGTGCGCCAGCGCGACAGCCATGGCGACGAGATGTTCAGCCTGATCGACGAGCGCCTCGACGAAATCTCGCGCGCCATCGTCGCCTCGACGGTCGCCGCCCAGACGCCGCACTTCAACCCCGAGCCGTTCGAGCGGATCGAGGTGCGCATTGCGGCCCTTGCCCATCAGATCGAAGAGATCACCGCGGAGCAGCCGACCGCCGAGATCATCGACCGCCTCAACACACTGTCCGAGCGTGTCGACGACATCGCGCAGCGCAGCGACATCCCCGAGCAGGCTGTCGAGCGTCTGACGCGGCAGATCTCGCTGATCGCCGACAAGATCGAGCGCACGCCCGCCGCACCTGACGCCGGCCTGATCTTCCAGGGCATCGAACAGCGCTTCGACGCCCTGGCCGACGTGTTCGAGCGCCGCCAAGGCGATGCCTTCGAACATGGCAACACATTGTTCCGTGACCTCGAGCGTCGCCTCGAAGACCTGGGCGAGCGCCTCGATCGCCAGTCGGCACAGCCCGCCGCCGATCATTCCGGCATCATGGAAGCGATCGATGCGCGCTTCACCGCCTTCGCCCAGCGCCTCGAGACCAATCGCCCCGACCCGGCGAATGAACTCGCCATGCGCGGCCTCGAAGCCAGGCTCGACGACATCTCCAACCGTCTCGAAATCTCGGCGGCGCAGGTGTCGAGCATCGATCCCGAGCTCATCCGTGGCCTCGAAGCCCAGGTCAGCGAATTGTCGAACCATCTGGCGCGGCCTGGTTCGCCGCTGCCTGAGTTCGAGGACATCCGTCCGCGCCTCGAGGAGATCGAGCGCTCGATTTCGGGCAATCATCACGCGCTCGTCGAGGCGGCCCGCCAGGCCGCAGAGGATGCGGTGCGCTCCTTCTCCGGCTCGACCGCCGAGACGGCTGCGGTGACCGGGCTTGCCCAGGACCTGAAGGCGCTCGAAGCGCTGACCCGTCGTTCCGACGAGCGCAACGGCAAGACCTTCGAGGCAATCCACGACACGCTGCTCAAGATCGTCGACCGGCTAGGCTCGCTCGAACCCAACGAACCGGCGCCTGTCGAGGCGCCGCCCGCTTCCGTTGCCGAGCTGCTGTCGACGACCATGCTGTCGCCGGCGCCGAAACTGTCGCTCAGCGAAACGCCGTCGCTGGAGCCGGAAGCACCAGCGCCGCTGCCCGAGGCACCCCACGCCTTCGGCCGTCGCGCCAGCGACCGGCCAAGCGAGGACGATCGCCCGGCGCGCAGCCCGGCCCAAGCCGCCGCCGAAGCCGCTGCGGCAGTTGCAGCCCTTGACGGTGTCCGCACCGAAAAGAAGGAGCAGAAGCCGGCCAGAACTTCGATGCTGAGTGGTCTCGCCCGCGCTTTCACCAGCAAGAAGGCCAAGCCGCAGCCGCCGGTCGTCGAAGCTGCCGAACCCGTCGTCGAGGCACCGGCGCCCGGCATGGCGCTCGACGCGCCGCTCGATCCCAAGATTGCCAACCGTCCGCTGGAACCCGGTTCGGGCGCGCCCGACCTCAACGCCATCATGCGCCGCGTCCGCGACGAACGTGGCGACACGGTGCGCCCCAACGAGCCCGACGCTTCGAAGTCCGACTTCATTGCCGCCGCTCGCCGTGCCGCCCAGGCCGCGGCCGCTGAGGCGGATGCGGCCAAGCGCAGTTCCGACCTCAAGGGCCCGGTGCGCGCGCTGCGGATCGGCGACCTGATCAAGTCGCGGCGCAAGTCGGTGCTGATGGCCGTCGGCGCCGTCATGCTGGCGCTCGCCGGCATGCAGCTCGGCAAGGCCTTCATCAGCGACCCGATCGAGACGGCAGGCGTCACCGTCGCTCCGGCGGCATCGCAACCGGTCCAGACGGCAGCCGTGGTGCCGGCAAAGCCGGTTGTGACAGCCGCTGCGCCTGTCCGCAATGTCGACAAGCCGGAGACGGCGAGCGCGACCGTCGCCGAGCCCGAGCAGATCGCCGACGTGTCGGTCGACCAGTTGCCCGCCGCTGCCGCGCTCGACAAGACCAGCACCCAGTCGATACCGGCACAGCCTGTAACCACCGAGACCATCAAGCCCTCCGTCACCCCGGCAGCCTTCATGCCCGAGGCCGTTGGACCGGAGGCGTTGCGCCAGGCAGCGAACGCCGGTGACGCCAAGGCGCTGTACGAGATGGGCTCGCGTTATGCCGAGGCGCGTGGCGCCAATGCCGACATGAAGGCAGCATCGCAGTGGTATGAAAAGGCCGCCGAGCTCGGCTTCGCGCCGGCACAATACCGCATCGGCAACATGTACGAGAAGGGCACCGGCGTCGAACGCGATGCCATCAAGGCCAAGACCTGGTACCAGCTCGCGGCTGCCCAGGGCAATGCCAGCGCCATGCACAATCTGGCGGTGCTGTTTGCCATGGGTGCCGACGGCACTGTCGACAACGACTCGGCCAATCGCTGGTTCACCAGCGCCGCCGAACTTGGCATCAAGGACAGCCAGTTCAATCTCGGCATCCTTGCTGCCAAGGGCGTCGGCATGAAGCAGAACCTCGAAGAATCCTATAAGTGGTTCGCCATTGTCGCCAAAGAGGGTGACAAGGATGCCGCCGCCAAGCGCGACGAGATCGCCAAGGCGCTCAGCCCCGAGCAGCTCAAGCGCGCCGAGGAGACGACGGCACTGTGGCAGCCCAAGCAGCTCGACGCGGCCGCCAATTCGGTCGTCGTGCCGGCTGCCTGGCAGGATGCACCGGCCGCCAACATCGACATGAAGCGGGCGGTGCAGAACATCCAGGCGATCCTCAACAAAAACGGCTACGAAGCCGGCAAGCCCGACGGCATGATGGGTCAGAAGACCAAGGACGCGATCATGGCCTTCCAGAAGGACAATGCGCTGGCGCCCACCGGCACTGTCGACGAGCCGCTGGTCGAGGCGCTCCTGGCGCGCAAATAGTTAGCAATAGCTGATATCAGGTGACCCGCCTTTACCGGCGGGTTAACTGATTGAGTTATTTTTCGTTTTGTGTCCGGTGAAGTTTGACTTCGCCGCAATGTCGGCGCAAGTACCCGGTAGCCAACAAGCTCCCAGGGATGGGCGTCGGCAACAATTCGATTTGCAGAGTCTGACGGGTGGGCATTTATCTCCCGATTGCTGAGATGTCGGTCAATGTGTTCGTGCTCCTGGCGATGGGTGCGGCGGTCGGCTTCCTGTCTGGTATGTTCGGGGTCGGCGGCGGTTTCCTGATCACGCCGCTTCTGATCTTCTACAATATCCCGCCTGCCATCGCTGTCGCCACCGGCGCCAACCAGGTCATCGCCTCGTCCTTTTCAGGTGCGCTCGCCCATCTCAAGCGCGGCACGCTCGACTTCAAGCTCGGCACGGTGCTGCTTGTCGGTGGCATCGCCGGCTCGGCGGCCGGCGGCTTCGTCTTTGCGCTGCTGCGCGCCATCGGCCAGCTCGACCTGTTCATCTCTTTGCTCTACGTCGTTTTCCTCGGCACCGTCGGCGGGCTGATGCTGATCGAAAGCGTCAATGCGCTGCGGCTCACCAAGGGCGGCGTGCCGCCGGCCCTGAAGAAGTCGGGCCAGCACAACTGGATCCACCGCCTGCCCTTCAAGATGCGCTTCCGCACCTCGAAGCTGTTCGTCTCGGTCATCCCGGTGCTCGGTATCGGCGCCGGCATCGGCTTCCTCTCCGCCATCATGGGCGTCGGCGGCGGCTTCATCATGGTGCCGGCGCTGATCTACCTGCTCAAGGTGCCGACCAACGTCGTCGTCGGCACGTCGCTGTTCCAGATCGTCGTCGTCTCGGCCTTCACCACCTTGGTGCACTCCTCGACCAACCAGACCGTCGACATCATCCTGGCGCTGGTCCTGATGGTCGGCGGCGTTGCCGGCGCCCAATACGGCGCCAAGGCCGGCCAGAAGCTGCGCGGCGAACAGCTGCGCGCCCTGCTTGCGCTGCTGGTGCTGGCGGTCGCCTTGCGCCTCGGCTTCGACCTGTTCGTCAAGCCGCAGAACCTCTATTCGCTGACCGGCGTGAGCGGGCTGCTGTGATGCGGGTCGCGGCATGTCTCGCAGCCCTGATGCTCGCGGCAGCGGGGCCAGTGCGCGCCCAGGAGCCGGCGCATCCAGAAAGC
The DNA here is from genome assembly GCF_014843375.1 of Aminobacter sp. SR38. NCBI lineage: Bacteria > Pseudomonadati > Pseudomonadota > Alphaproteobacteria > Hyphomicrobiales > Phyllobacteriaceae > Aminobacter > Aminobacter sp. SR38. The sequence goes on along the minus strand of NZ_CP062112.1, from coordinate 1,946,688 downwards.
ATCCAGATCGGGCTCTCGACCGACCGTGTCGCCATCACCGCCGACTTCGCCGGTGCCGACCTCACCATCTTCGGGGCGCTCGAAAACGCCGACCCGCTGATCAACCGCCAGGGCCGCTACGACGTCTATGTCGTGCTCGAGGGTCCGGCGCGGCCGGTGGTGGTGCGGCGCAAGAGCCGCGTGCTCGGCATGTGGATCAACACCCAGTCCGAGACCTTCGTCAACGTGCCGATGTCCTATTCGGTGGCGACCACCCGCCAGCCGCAGGACATCACCGATCCCAACAACTACCGCCAGCTCTCGCTGGGCGCCAACAACATCTACATGGAGCCCGAGGACAAGCGCGACAGCCCGCTGACCATCCAGGAGTTCACCGAGGCGCTGCGCGAGCGCAAGCTGGCGACCGGGCTCTACTCCGACAATATCGGCGGCGTGCAGTTCCTGTCGCAGAGCCTGTTCCGCGCCACGCTGCATCTTGCTCCCAACGTGCCGGTCGGCACCCACAAGGCTCGTGCCTTCCTGTTTCGCAACGGCATCTTCATCAAGGAAACCTCGGCCCAGCTGGCCATCGTCAAGTCAGGCTTCGAGCAGACCATCTTTCGCTTCGCCACCGACCACGGCTTCGGCTACGGCCTCTTCGCCATCGGGCTGGCCATGCTCACCGGTTGGCTCGGACGGATCATCTTCAGGAAGGACTGAAGGGGGCGTCGCAGGCTTGGTGGAGATGATTGCCACCCCCTTCGTCATCCTCTGGCGGAGCAGAAGCGCAGCGGTGAGGAGCGGTCCGCGAAGCGGACGAAAAGCCAACTGCTTGGCTTTTCGAGTGACGAACGCCCGAAGCGACAGCGAAGGGCCGTAGACACCCGGGGGATCCGTGCCGTCACATCGAAGAAGTCACGTCCGGCTCCGCCTGCAGGAGCGCCGGCGGCCTCCCAACAACATCAAAACACACCGAAATTTCCTCCGAATTGCGGATTCACAAAAATTGACGTTTACGCAAACGTCAATTTTTGCTAATCGCGGTTCGACAAGCGGTTCCCCGTCGCATACCGTCTGGCCGGAACCGGCTCACATTTGCTGGAGGAAGAGCAATGCCGACATTTCGCGCGCCGGTCCAAGACACACTTTTCGTGCTCAATGACGTGCTCGGCTACGAGCGCTACAGCAACCTTGCCGGCTTCTCCGACGCCAGCCCGGACGTGCTGGAGGCGATCCTCGCAGAGGGCGCCAAGCTCGCCGAAAACGTCATGCACCCGCTCAACCGCGTTGGCGACATGGAGGGCTGCGTCCGCAACGAGGATGGCTCGGTGACGACGCCCAAGGGCTTCAAGGAAGCCTTTGACCAGTATCGCGAGGGCGGCTGGATGGGTCTGGCCGTACCAGTCGAGCACGGCGGGCAGGGCCTTCCCTACACCGTTCATTCGGCTGTCGGCGAATACATGTCGGCCGCCAACATGGCGCTGATGATGTATCCCGGCCTGACGCAAGGCGCGATGGCCGCGATCCTCGTCCATGGTTCGGACGAGCAGAAGGCGACCTGGCTGCCGAAGATGGTCGAGGGCACCTGGACCGGCACCATGAACCTGACCGAGCCGCATTGCGGCACCGATCTCGGCCTGCTCCGCTCCAAGGCCGTGCCGAATGGCGACGGCTCATATCGGATCTCCGGCCAGAAGATCTTCATCTCGGCCGGCGAGCACGACATGTCCGAGAACATCATCCATCTGGTGCTGGCCCGCATCGAGGGCGCGCCGGAAGGCGTGAAGGGCATCTCGCTGTTCATCGTGCCGAAGTTCAAGCTCGACGCTTCGGGCAACCCCGGCGCGCGCAACACCGTTTCTTGCGGCTCGATCGAGGAGAAGATGGGCATCCATGGCAACTCGACCTGCGTCATGAATTATGACGAGGCCGAAGGTTTCCTGATCGGCGAGGCCAATGGCGGCCTGAAGGCGATGTTCACGATGATGAACGAGGCGCGCCTCGGCGTCGGCCTGCAGGGCCTTGCTGTCTCCGAAATTGCCTACCAGAACGCCGTCGCCTATGCCAAGGACCGCATCCAGGGCCGCTCGCTGACCGGGCCGAAGGCGCCTGACAAGAAGGCCGATCCGATCATCGTCCACCCCGACATCCGCCGCAAGCTGATGACCATGAAGGCCTTCAACGAGGCCGGCCGGGCACTGGTGCTGTGGACTGCCATCAATTCCGACGTCGCCCACCGTTCCGAGGACGGCGCCGAGCGCCAGGCTGCCGACGACCACATGGGTTTGATGACCCCGATCGTGAAGGGTGTGCTGACCGACAAGGGCTTCGAGCATGCCGTGATGGCGCAGCAGGTTTTCGGCGGCCACGGCTACATCGAAGAGCATGGCATGAGCCAGTTCGTGCGCGATGCCCGCATCGCCATGATCTATGAGGGCGCCAACGGCGTGCAGGCGCTCGACCTCGTCGGCCGCAAGCTCGGCCTCAATGGCGGCCGCGCCGTGCAGGCCTTCTTCAAGGAGGTCGGCGAGTTCTGCGAGGCCAATCGCGGCGACGAGCAGATGGCGTCCTACACCAAGGCGCTGAAGAAGGGCCTCAACGACCTGCAGGCGGCGACCATGTGGCTGGTGCAGAACGGCATGGCCAATCCTGACAATGCCGGTGCCGCCTCGACCGACTATATGCATCTCTTCGGCCTCGTCGCGCTCGGCTACATGTGGGGTCGGATGGTCAAGTCGGCGCAGGACAAGCTGGCAACAGGCGCCAATGGTTCGGCTGATTTCTACGAAACCAAGCTGGTGACGGGGCGCTACTTCATGGAGCGCGTCATGCCCGAGACCTCGGCGCATCTCGCGCGCCTGTCGACCGGTTCGGCGACGATGATGGCGCTCGCCGCGGAGGCGTTCTGATCGAAGACCTGGCGGCCGTTCGCGGCCGCCTCGCAATTGCGGCGTCGAAACGCGGAGGAGATCGTGGCGACAATTCCTGCAGATGTTCTGGGGCTCCCGAAGCCCGCTTGGGCCGCGGACGACGTGGCGATGCTTTACGACATGGCACATCGCTTCATGTCGGAAGAGATCCTGCCGCATTATGACGGCTACGAGAAGAACGAGATCGTCGACCGCGCCGCCTGGGAAAAGGCCGGTGCTGCCGGCCTGCTCTGCGCCTCGATGCCCGAGGAATATGGCGGTTCGGGCGGCACCTTCGCCCATGAGAGCGCCATCATCGAGGCGATCGGCCATGTCGGCGTCGACGGTTTCGGCATCGCCCTGCACAATGCCATCGTCGCCCCCTATATCCTTCACTATGGCTCCGAAGAGCAGAAGAAGAAGTGGCTGCCCAAGATGGCGACCGGCGAGTTGATCGGTGCCATCGCCATGACCGAGCCGGGCGCCGGCTCCGACCTGCAGGGTGTGAAGACGCGCGCCGAGAGGGACGGCAACCAGTACCGGATCAACGGCTCCAAGACCTTCATCACCAACGGCCAGCTGGCGAACCTGGTCATCGTGGTGACCAAGACCGACCCGTCCAAGGGCGCCAAGGGCACCTCGCTGATCGTCGTCGAGACCGACGAGGTCGAGGGTTTCGAGCGCGGCCGCAACCTCGACAAGATCGGGCTCAAGGCCAACGACACTTCGGAGCTGTTCTTCAATGACGTGCGCGTGCCGACATCCAACCTGCTCGGGCAGGAAGAGGGGCAGGGTTTCGTTCAACTGATGCAACAGCTGCCGCAGGAGCGGCTGGAAATCGGCACCGGCGCGATTGCCATGATCGAGCGCGCGCTGGCCGTGACCATCGACTACGTCAAGGACCGCAAGGCCTTCGGCAAGGCGATCCTCGACTTCCAGAACACCCAGTTCAAGCTGGCCGAACTCAAGACCGAGGCGACCATCGGCAGGGTTTTCTACAACGACTGCGTCACCCGTCACATTTCCGGCGGGCTCGATCCGGTAACTGCTTCGATGGCCAAGTATTGGTTGTCGGATCTGCAGTGCAAGATCGTCGATGAGTGCCTGCAATTGTTCGGCGGCTATGGTTATATGAATGAATATCCGATCGCCCGCATGTATCGCGACGCTCGCGTGCAGCGCATCTATGGCGGTACGAACGAGATCATGAAGTTGCTGATCGCGCGCTCGCTCTGAGCAGCCGATCCGGAAACCAAGGAGCAAGAAAATGGCTGACGCTTTTGTCTATGACGCCGTGCGCACGCCGCGCGGCAAGGGCAAGAAGGATGGATCGCTGCATGAGGTTCCGGCGGTGCGCCTCGGCGCCAAGGTGCTGGAAGCGCTGCGTGACCGCAACGGCTTCGACACGGCAGAAGTCGACGACATCATCTTCGGCTGCGTGGATCCCGTCGGCGAAGCCGGTTCGGTGATCCCGCGCTCGGCCGCCTTCGAGGCCGGCTACGACAACAAGGCGCCGGGCATGCAGATCTCGCGCTTCTGCGCCTCCGGCCTCGACGCCATCAACTTCGGCGCTGCGAAGATCGCGCAGGGCGCCGACGAGATCGTGATCGCCGGCGGCGTGGAATCGATGTCGCGCGTCGGCATGGGCATGTCGGGCGGCGCCTGGTTCATGGATCCCTCGGTCGGCATGCCGGCCTGGTTCATGCCACAGGGCGTGTCGGCCGACCTGATCGCCACCAAATATGGTTTCTCGCGCGACGACGTCGACGCCTATGCCGTCGAGAGCCAGAAGCGCGCCGCCAAGGCCTGGGAGAAGGGCTACTTCAAGAAGTCGGTGGTTCCGGTGAAGGACCAGAACGGCCTCACCATCCTCGCCCATGACGAGCACATGCGCCCGACCACCGACATGCAGTCGCTCGGCCAGCTGCAGCCTTCCTTCGTCATCCCCGGCGAGATGGGCGGCTTCGACGCGGTCGCCGTGCAGCGTTATCCCGAGCTCGAAGAGGTCAACCACGTCCACCATGCCGGCAACTCGTCCGGCATCGTCGACGGTGCGGCGGCCGTCCTGCTCGGCTCTAAGAAGGCCGGCAAGACGATGGGCCTCAAGCCGCGCGCCCGCATTCGCGCCTTCTCCAACATCGGCTCCGAACCGGCGATGATGCTGACCGGTCCGGTCGACGTCACCGAGAAGCTGCTCAAGCGCGCCAAGATGAAGATCTCCGACATCGACCTGTTCGAGCTCAACGAGGCCTTCGCCTCGGTGGTGCTGCGCTACATGCAGGCCTTCGAGATCCCGCACGACAGGATCAACGTCAATGGCGGCGCGATCGCCATGGGACACCCGTTGGGGGCCACCGGGGCGATGATCTTCGGCACTGTACTCGACGAACTGGAGCGCCGGGACCTCAACACCGCGCTGGTGACGTTGTGCATCGGCGCCGGCATGGGCACCGCAACGATCATCGAACGCGTTTGATTTCGGCCGGAAGGAGACAGACATGACCTATACCAACTTCACGGTCGAAACCGATGCCGATGGCATCGCGCTCGTCACCTGGAACATGCCCGACCGCTCGATGAACGTCTTCACCGAAGAGGTGATGGGCGAGCTCGACAAGATCATCGACCAGGTCGTCGCCGACGCCGGCATCAAGGGCGCCGTCATCACCTCGGGCAAGGAGACCTTCTCCGGCGGTGCCGACCTCACCATGCTGCAGAAGATGCTCGGCATCTATGCCAAGGAGAAGTCCAAGGATCCGGAAAAGGCAGCCAAGCTCCTGTTCGACAATGCCGGCCGCATGGGCGCGTTGTGGCGAAAGCTCGAAACCTGCGGCAAGCCGTGGGTGTCGGCGATCAACGGCACCTGCATGGGCGGTGCCTTCGAGCTGTCGCTGGCTTGCCACGGACGTGTTGCGGCTGACTCGGACAAGGTCAAGATGGCCCTGCCGGAAGTGAAGGTCGGCATCTTCCCGGGCGCCGGCGGCACCCAGCGCGCGCCGAGGCTTGCCGACCCGCAGTCGGCGCTGCAGATGCTGACCTCGGGCCAGACGCTGTCGCCGCAGAAGGCGAAGGGCATGAATCTGATCCACGAGATCGCCGAGCCGAAGAAGCTGATCGAGACCGCCAAGGCGATGATCAGGAATGGCCTGAAGCCGGTCCAACCCTGGGACGAGAAGGGCTTCAAGCTGCCCGGCGGTCCCGTCTATTCTGCCGCAGGCGCCAATCTCTGGCCGCCGGCAATCGCCATCCTGCGCCGCGAGACCTATGGCAACTATCCGGCTGCGACAGCGATCCTGAAATGCGTCTATGAAGGCCTTTTGGTGCCGTTCGACACCGGCCTGCGGATAGAGCAGCGCTACTTCACCGAGATCATGCAGACCAGGGAAGCGGCAGCGATGATCCGCTCGCTGTTCGTGTCGCTGCAGGAGCTGAACAAGGGCGCTCGCCGCCCCGAAGGCATCGCCGATACCAAGTTCAAAAAGATCGGCATCATCGGCGCCGGCTTCATGGGGGCGGGCATTGCCTATGTCACGGCCAAGGCCGGCATTCCCGTGGTTCTGGTCGACCGGGATCAGGAAGCCGCCGACAAGGGCAAGGCGCATTCCGACAGCCTGATCTCCGACCAGGTCAAGAAGGGCCGTGCCAAGCCCGAGGAGCGTGAGAGGCTGTTGTCGCTGATCACGCCGAGCGCCGACTATGCCGACCTCGCCGGCTGCGACCTCGTGGTCGAGGCGGTGTTCGAGGATTCGGAAGTCAAGAAGGCGACGACCGAGAAGGCGGAAGCCGTGCTCAAGTCGTCGGCGGTGTTTGCCTCCAACACCTCGACCATACCGATCACCTCGCTTGGCAAGAACTCGGTTAGGCCGAAGAACTTCATCGGCATCCACTTCTTCTCGCCTGTCGACAAGATGATGCTGGTCGAGATCATCATGGGCAAGAAGACCGGCGACAAGGCGCTTGCGGTGGCGATGGACTTCGTCCGCGCCATCAAGAAGACGCCGATCGTCGTCAACGACACGCGTGGCTTCTACGTCAACCGCTGCGTGCTGCGCTACATGTCGGAAGCCTTCAAGATGCTGATCGAAGGCGTGCCGGCAGCGATGATCGAGAACGCCGCCAAGGCTGCCGGCATGCCCGTCGGCCCGCTGGCGCTGACCGACGAGACCGCCGTCGACCTCGCCCAGAAGATCATGAAACAGACCATCCGGGACCTCGGCGAGAAGGCTGTCGATCCACGCCAGATGGCGCTGATCAACACCATGGTCGACAGCCATGGTCGCCTCGGCCGCAAGAACACCAAGGGCTTCTACGATTACCCGGCAAAACCGGCGAAGAAGAAGCTGTGGCCCGGCCTCAAGGACCTCTATCCGCAGCTTGCTCCGGAGAAGGTCGATGTCGAGGAGATCAAGCAGCGCCTGCTGTCGGTCATCGCGCTCGAAGCCGTGCGCGTGATGGAGGAGGGCATCGTCACCGACCCGCGCGAGGCGGATGTCGGCTCGATCCTCGCCTTCGGCTTCGCGCCCTACACCGGCGGTGCGCTGTCCTACATCGACGGCATCGGCGCCAAGAAGTTCGTCAAGATCGCCAAGGACCTGCAGAAGAAGTACGGCGCCGAGTTCAAGGCGCCCAAGCTGCTGGTCGACATGGCCGAGAAGGGCGAGACCTTCTACCAGCGCTTCGATCCTTACGCGAAGGCAGAGGAAAAAAAGGCGGCCTGACGCAGCATGTACGTCTGGGCAAGACTGGCACGCATGGCCGCGACGAAATCTCGTCGCGGCCCTTACCGTTTTGGCGATGAGGGCCGGCTGTCGTTCCGCTGCCTGCCGACCGACATCGACTTCAACATGCATCTCAACAATGCGCGCTACATGATGCTGGCCGATGTCGGTCGCATCGACATCTTCATGCGCTCGGGCCTGATCGAGCTCGCCCGCAAGCGTGGCTGGGCACCGATGCTGGGTGGCCTGCAGACGGTGTTCGTGCGCGAAATCAGGTTGTGGAAGCGCTTCGACGTCGTCTCTTCAATCGAGACCTGGAGCGGCTCCGAGGTGATCGGCAAGCACCGCTTCGTGCTCGAAAACGGCGAGACAGCGGCGCTGATCATGACCAGCGCCGGTGTCTACGACCGGGCCAACCGCCGCTTCGTGCTGATCGACGATCTGGTGCGCGAGCTCGGCGCCGACATCACCCCGCGTGACGCCAGCGAGGAGGAGAGCATCTTCATCGCCTCGCACAAGGGCCTGCGCACGCTGGCGAAGTCGAAGGACTGATGCCGCTTCTGGCGGCGGGTGGAGAGTGCTAAAATAGCGAGACCTGAACGATTGTGCATTGGGAGGAGTGTTCGCCATGCGCATGATGCTGAAGGTCTCAATCCCCACCGAAGACGGCAACAGGGCGATCAAGGACGGCTCGCTGCCCCAGGCCATTGAACGCGTCATGGCCGACCTCACGCCGGAGGCAGCCTATTTCACTGCCGAGGCCGGGCGCCGCACGGCGTTCATCTTCCTCGATGTGGCCCATTCGTCCGACATGCCGCTGGTCGCGGAACGCTTCTTCTTCGGCTTCAACGCCAACGTCGACATGATCCCCGTGATGAATGCCGACGACTTGAGGAAGGGCCTGCCCGCGGTGATGGCCGCGCTGGCAGGCTGATCCCTTTCATCAGCGGCAGCGTGCAGACCTGCGACGCGGTCACTCTGGCTGTCCGCATTGGCGGTGGACAACGGCGACAGGCGTGGTTAAATGCCGAAAGGTATTTTTTCCTGTCCGAAGGAGAGCGCCATGCTCTCGCATGAACGTGTCTGGGCCGCGATCGACGCTCTCGCCGAGCGTTATTCGCTTTCGGCGTCGGGCCTCGCCAAGAAGGCCGGGCTCGACTCGACGGCGTTCAACAAATCCAAGCGCCAGTCCGTCGATGGGCGGCCGCGCTGGCCGTCGACGGAGTCGCTGGCCAAGATCATCGAGGCCACCAATTCCTCGCTCGAGGAGTTCCTGGGTTTTGTCGAACCGGTGCGAACGGTCAGCAGGGCCAAGGGACGGGAACGGGCGGCCGGCGTGCCGCTGCTCGGCTTCGCGCAGGCCGGCGCCGGCGGCTTTTTCGACGATGCCGGTTTTCCGGCAGGGCAGGGCTGGGACCTCATCGAGATTCCGGCGCGCGCCACCGAAAGCTCCTACGCGCTCGAGGTGCAGGGCGACTCGATGTTGCCGCTCTACCGCAATGGCGACGTCCTGATCGTCGAGCCTGGGGCCGTGGTGCGCAAAGGCGACCGCGTGGTGGTCAAGACGATCTCGGGCGAGGTCATGGCCAAGGTGCTGGAGCGCCAGACGCAAGGCATCATCGAACTGGTCTCGCTCAATCCCGAGCATCCGATCAGGCGTTTTCAGACCCATGAGGTCGAATGGGTGGCGCGCATCGTGTGGGCGAGCCAGTAAGGTGCGTCCGGCAGCCATAGCAGTCGCCGCCGCGGGGTTCGGCATCGCGGCTTTGCTCGTCACCATGGGCGGGCACAGGCTCGCGGCGATCGAGGCGCCCGAGATCGACGTGATTGACGAAAGCGACCTGCCTGACATGCCGCCGCCGGAAGAGGGTAGCACGTCGGCGGTCGAGCCGGAGGCGCTCGATGCCGAGGCTGCGTCGAGACCGGTGGCGCCTGAAGACATCGCCCCGCCGCCGCTCGAGCAGGGCGATCTTGTGCGCGAAGCACCGCGCCCGCCATTGAGCGAACTCAGCCTGGCGTTGCCGCCCAAGCCCAAGATGCCCGACGATTGGGACGGCACAACACTGTTCCAGCCGGTAGCGTCGGCTTCAGGCCTGATCGGGGCCAAAGGTTTCAGTGTGGCGATTGCGGGGGTGACCCCCGTCGATGTCGGCGAAAACTGCAGCTATGAGGGTAAGGAGTGGAACTGCGGAACGCGGGCGCGCACGGCGTTTCGCAGCTTTCTGCGCTCCCGCGCCGTGGTCTGCGATGTGCCGCCTCAGTCCGAGCGCGGCGTGATCGTTGCCCGCTGCCGCATTGGCAAGCAGGACGTCGGCGAATGGCTGGTCGCCAATGGCTGGGCCAAAGCCGAGGCCGGTGGTCCCTATGTCGAGGCGGGCAAGAAGGCCGAGGCCGAGAAGAAGGGCATCTACGGGCCGGTACCGACGCGCATCGAGATGACGCTCACGCCTGTGGGGACGAGCCTGCCCGCGGTCGAGCCGCCGCCATCCGAGCCGGCCGTCGAAGAGCCGGCGCAATAATTCAGGCGCTTTCGGGCAACCGCTCCAGATAGAGGTCGAATTCGTCGCGATGGGTTTCGATGAAGCCGTGGCGCTCGTAAAAGCGCCGGGCGTCGCTGCCGCGCAACACGTCGAGGCGGATTGGCTTGGCACTCTCATTGGCCTCGCCCAACAGCTGTCGCAATATGGCGCCGCCGACACCACGCCCCTGCGCTTGCGGCACGAGATAGAAGTGCTCGAGCAACAACGCGCCATCTTGTGGGCCAAAGGCGACGCAGCCTATCAGCTGTCCGGCCGGGTCCAGGATCAGGCGCGTATGCTCGGGGCGGAACGACGCGCGAAAGCGGGCACGCGCCCGCTCTGGATCGAAGCGGCCGATGCGCTCCAGGCTCGGCCGCATTGCAAGCAATCTAATCTCGAACAAGCGTTCGAAATCAGCCTCGCGGGCCGGCACCAGGCTGAACGCAGCGGCCGCGCCGGCAGGTGGCACGTCAGGCCGCCAACTTGCCTTCCAGCGCCTTGGTGATCAGCGCCCGGGTTTCGGCGATGCCGTAAAGGGCTGCGAACGAGCCGAAGCGGGGACCGCGTTCCTGGCCGATCAGCACCTGGTAGATCATCTGGAAGAAGGCGCCGGACACGCCGGGGCCACCCTCCGGACTCTTCTTGCTGTGGTCCTGGTAGCGCTCGATCTGGCGCGCGACGTTAAGCGAGGCATTCTGGATGGCTTCGCCGTCAGCACCCGCGGGCAGGTCGGCAAGCGCCTTTTCCAGCGCTTCCAGTGCCGCCCGCTCGACCTCGTCGGCCGGCCGGAAGGTCTTGGTCGGCTTCACGAAATCGTCGAAGTAGCGGACGGCATAGCCGGTCAGCTTGTCGAGCTCGGGATGCGTCTCGGGCGTCACGCCGGGCGCATGGCGCGAGATGAAGCCCCACAGAACTGCCTTGTCATGCGCGTTGGAGGCGCTGACCAGGTTGAGCAGCATCGAGAACGGCACGGGCATGTCGATAATAGGCGGGTTGCCGTCATGCATGTGCCAGACAGGATTGCCCAGCCGTTCCTTCCATTCCTGTCGCGGATACGCGGAGAGGAAAGTGTAGTACTCGTCGACGGCGCGCGGGATGACGTCGAAATAGAGCTTCTTGGCCTGGCGCGGGCGCTGGTACATGTAGAGCCCAAGGCTCTCGGTCGGCGCGTAGGTCAGCCACTCGTCGATGGTGAGGCCGTTGCCCTTCGACTTCGAGATCTTCTGGCCGTTCTCGTCGAGGAACAGTTCGTAGACGAAGTGCTCCGGCGCGTGCCCGCCCAAAAGGTTGCAGATGCGGTCGTAGATGACGGCATTGGTCTGGTGATCCTTGCCGAACATTTCGAAGTCGACGCCGAGCGCTGCCCAGCGCATGCCGAAGTCCGGCTTCCACTGCAGCTTGACCTTGCCGCCGGTGACCTCAAGCGTGGTTTCGGTGCCTTCGTCGTCGAAGGTGATGGTGCCGGCCTTGGCGTCGACATGCTTCATCGGCACGTAGAGCACGCGGCCGCTCTTGGGCGAAATCGGCAGGAACGGGCTGTATGTCGCCTGGCGCTCTTCGCCCAGCGTCGGCAGCATCACCGCCATGATCTGGTCGTAGCGCTCGGCGGCGCGCAGCAGCATCGCGTCGAACTTGCCGGCCTTGTAATACTCGGTCGCACTGGCGAACTCGTACTCGAAGCCGAAGGTGTCGAGGAAGCGGCAGAGCATGGCGTTGTTGTGGTCGCCGAAGCTGGCGTAGTCGCCGCCGAAAGGATTGGGCACCGCCGTGAGCGGCTTGTGCAGGTGCGGTTCGAGGAAGGCGCGGTCCGGCACGTTGTCGGGGATCTTGCGCATGCCGTCCATGTCGTCGGAGAAGCACAGCAGCTTCGTCTTGACCTTGCCTTCGGTCAGTACATGGAAGGCGTGGCGTACCATGGTGGTGCGCGCCACTTCACCGAAGGTGCCGATATGCGGCAGGCCGGATGGGCCGTAGCCGGTCTCGAACAGGACGATCTCGGGAAATTCTTTGCCTTTGTAGCGCTCGACGATCTTTTTGGCCTCTTCGAACGGCCAGGCTTTGCTTTCAGCCGCTGCCGCGAGAAGTTCGGGGTTGAGATCGATGGTGTTTGATCTCGTCATGTCGAGAGCCCTTTGATTGTTGGGCGGAGTTTCCGCCGAAGACGGCCATGCTCTATGCGCGCATGCCGCGGGCGTCAACGATTCCGGCCATTTTTCGTTGCAGTGACGGGGTTGCGTTCCTAAGTTCGGGCGAGATTCAACACTTTGGAGACCTCCATGCCCTTGCCGACTGCCCACGAGGCGCTGATCTATCTGATGGTCATCACCTCAGCTTCCGACCGCGACATGACCGATGTCGAGCTGGCGCGGATCGGCGAGGTGGTCAAGTCCTGGCCCGTCTTCATGGACTTCGACCAGAAGCGGCTGATCGGCGTGGCACAGGACTGCCAGGAACTGCTGCACGAGGAGCCGGGGCTGGAAGGCGTGCTCGAACTCGCCCGCCGGGCAATTCCGGAGCGGCTACATGACACGGCCTATGCGGCGGCCTTCGAGGTGGCTTCAGTCGATCTCGAAATGCGGATGGAGGAGGTGCGCATCCTGCAGCGCCTGCGCCATCACCTGAGCGTCGACGCGCTGACTGTCGCTGCAATCGAGCGCGCCACCAAGGCCCGCCACCGCTCCCTGACCTGAGTCGGTCGAGCCTTGGTCAGAAGAAGCTGACCGGGAAGTAGCGGAGATAGAGCTCGGCGAAGGTGCCCTTGGCCGAGATTTCGTGCAGCGCGTAGTCGAAGGCTGCGGCAAGTGCGGCATTGCCTGGCGTTGTCGCGATCGCAAGCCCGGTGCCGAGATACTCGGGCGCCAGGTAGGGCCCGCCGGCAAAGCGGCAGCAGCCGACGGCGTCGGTGCCGCTCAGCCAGAACGACAGGCGCATGCCGTCGCCGAAGACGGCGTCGAGCTTGCCGTCTTTGAGGTCTGCGTTGAGCCAGTCCGGCTTGGCATAGGTGACGACCTTCAGATTGCCGAAATAGTCCCTGAGCACACGCTCATGCGCCGAGCCGGCGATCACGCCGACACGCTTGTCGCGCAGCTTGTCGACCAGCGGCTCGGTGACGGCCTGCGCCTTCTTCATGATGAAGCGCGCTGGGAACTGCAGATAGGGCCGCGAGAAGGCGTATTTTTCGCGCGTCTCGGCCGTTGCCGGCACGCCGGCGATGAGGGCTTCGCCTTCGCCTGCGTTCAGCGCGCTGCCGAGCTCGTTCCAGGGCAGGGCCTGGATCTGGCATTTCTCGGCAATGCCGAGTTCCGCGCAGATGGCGCGGGCGAGGTCGACATGGAAGCCCGACAGGCGGCCCGCCTTGTCGATGAAGTTGAAGGGCGGGAAATCTGTGGTGGTCAGGAAACGCAGGCGCGGCAGCGTCGACAGATCAGGCTTCGGCAGCCGCTCCTTGCTGTCCCACAGCACCGGCACCTGCGGTTCGGCCGACCGGGCCGGGCCGGGCAGTGTTGCAAGCGACATGACGATCGCAAGCATCAGCGGTGCGGGGTTCATGTCTGCTCCGGGCCTTCGGTTGCCGCGTGTCCGGTCTGGACACGCGTCGCGATGATCACTGGCAGAAGCTTTAGCGTCGTCGTCGCGCACAGGCAAAGCGATTGTGGAACAATGCACCACAAGGGTCACAAGCCCCGAGGCGAAAAAGACAATCTAAGTTAATTAGTCGGCGTCTCACCCGTTCGGGGCATGGCCTCAAATGGGCCAATATGCATAATCGCCGGCGGGGAGTTGCAGCATGGGGGTGTTGCAATGCAACTGGACCAGTCGCCTTGGGGGGGACGCACCTGCGCGTGCGGGCTGTCTGAAACAGCTGGCGTGGCTTGGTTCGATTACTGTCGTAGTATCCAAATTTACGGCTCGCAGGCCGTGGGTGCGTGATGGTTGCGGTTGACTCCAGTCACGCGACCATCCGCCCCGCTTTTTCTGCGTCCGCGCTGTATTGCGCGCCACCGAAGCTCAGGCGTTCGACGAAGCAGACGGCACCACGCCTATGAGGCTGGTATGGCGCTGCCGGCTTGCGCTGAAACCAAAAGACCGCCGCAGCTTCTGAAGGCTGTGCGCGTTTGCGACGGCGTGTTGGGCGATGCTGCCATGGGCAGGTGGTGCTTGCTGTTTGAGCTTTGCCGGTGGTCGCCCCATTGGGCGAATACACCGCATCGGCGCCGCCGCGCGAGCTCACTCATTTGCCTTCAAACCGCTAGTCCTTCAGGAACTTCATGCCTTCGGCGATGATCTTGCCGTCGGGCCTGCCGACAACGTCGAGATCGCGGCCTTCATAAGGCAATGCCCGCAGGATATGGCGGATGACCGCGATGCGGCCGCGCCGCTTGTCGTTGGCCTGGACGACGATCCATGGCGCGTGCTGGGTGTGGGTCTTTTCGACCATCAGGTTCAGCGCCCTGGTGTAGTCGTCCCATTTGCTGATGCCGGCAATGTCCATCGGCGAGAACTTCCAGCTCTTGAGCAGGCTGTGGCGCCGGTCGTGGAAGCGCTTGAGCTGCATTTCCTGGCTGATGTCGAGCCAGAACTTGAAGAAGTGGATGCCCTCGTTGACGATCATCTTCTCGAAGCTCGGCGTTTCGTCGAGGAACTGACGGTGCTGTTCGGGCGTGCAGAAGCCCATGACCGGCTCGACTCCGGCGCGGTTGTACCAGGAGCGGTCGAAGGTGACGAACTCGCCCGAGGTCGGGAAATGCTCGACGTAGCGCTGGAAATACCATTGGCCGCGTTCGGTCTCGGTCGGCTTGGTCAGAGCAACGTCGCGCGCCGTGCGCGGGTTGAGGTATTGGCGCACCGCAGCGATGGTGCCACCCTTGCCGGCGGCGTCACGGCCCTCGAACAGGACGAGCACGCGCTTGCCGACAGCCTGCAACCAGGCCTGCAGCTTGACCAGTTCGATCTGCAGCTGTTCGATCGTCCTTTCGTATTCCTTCTGCGGCAGCTTGTCGTCATAGGGATAGTGGCCCGACGTCAGCGCCTTCTTGTCGATCCAGTCGGGCAGGACGGGGTCGTTGATGTCGAAGCTGCGCTCTTCCTTGCCGATCCTGATCTCGACGGGGCCGGCGACCGGCACCGGATCGACCTTAACCGCCGCGCTGGCGGCGTTGTCCTTCTTGCTTTCCTTGTCTTTTTTCATGACCTCGGCACCTTTCCAGCTCGGCAAGTCATGCTATTGGGTGGCTTGGGAGTGGTCCAGAGGCTTCTTGCAGGTGCTGCGGCACCGGAAACGTTCGTATGGCAGAGACCACCACGCAGACGAAGGCAAGGCGCACGGCGCGGATCGGGGTCGGCCGACTGTACCAGAACCGCTGGATGTTGGCCGCGGCGATCCTTGCCGTCCTCGCGGTCCATTTCTTCGGCGGCGTCTCCGTGCCCTTCACTTTTGGGACGATTGCAGCGCTAATCTTGTTCGCGCTCGTCGCGCCGCGCACGCCGGCAGCCCGCCGGCTGGCCGAGGCCAGCGCCGGCATCGAGCGCTCGCTGCTCGACAGGCTGTCGGGCGAGAAGCTGGCGGCAGCAGTTGCCGATCCGCTCATCATCTTCGACCGCGAAGGCACGGTGGTGCATGCCAATGCGGCTGCCGAGACGGCCTTCGGCGCGATCAGGCCCGACCTTCCGCTGCTTTTGAAGTTCCGTGCGCCCGAAATGCAGGTGCTGATCGAGACGGTGCTGGCGGGCGCGGGCAACGGGCAGGCTACGGACTATGTCGAGCGGGTGCCGTTCGAGCGTGTTTATCGCGTCACCGCGTCGGCGGTCGGGCGCGGCACCGGGCTGTTCGTGCTGGCATTCAAGGACCAGAGCGAGGCGCGCCGTATCGACCGTATGCGCGCCGACTTCATCGCCAACGCCAGCCATGAGCTGCGCACGCCGCTCGCCTCCATCGCCGGCTTCGTCGAGACGCTGCGCGGTCCGGCCCGCAACGATCCCAATGCGCGCGACCAGTTCCTGCAGATCATGCAGAACCAGACCGGCCGCATGGCTCGCCTGATCGACGATCTCTTGTCGCTGTCGCGGCTGGAGATGAAGCCCTATCTCAAGCCCGGCGTCCGCGTCGACCTGCGCCAGACGGTCGACGCGGTGATCGCCTCGCTCGGCCCTCTGGCCGGAGAGACCGGCGTGGTCGTCGAGCGCGATTTCGGCGATGGTTCGTTCGAGGTTCACGGTGACCGCGACGAGCTGTTCCAGGTGTTCCAGAACCTGCTCGAAAATGCCTGCAAATACGGCCAGTCGGGCGGGCGCGTGCAGGTGTCGATGCGGCGCGTCGGGCAGGGCAGCGAAGCCGAGCTTGAAGTCACCGTCCGCGACTTCGGTCCGGGCATTCCGGAAGAGCATATTCCACGCGTCACCGAGCGCTTCTACCGCGTCGATGTCGAGACCAGCCGTGCGCAGAAGGGCACCGGCCTCGGCCTGTCGATCGTCAAGCACATCCTGACGCGGCATGGCGCAAGGCTGTCGATCCGCTCGAAGCTGGGCGACGGCTCGGCCTTCACAGTGCATTTCCCCATCGCCTGAGCCGCAAGCAAAACTTGCCTTGTCGCATGCAGCGTCGACCGCCTGGCATGGACAGCCGGCCGACGCTTCTGCATTTCAATAATTCGCATTGACTCTAATTAGAAGAATTTCTAAATAATATCGCGGACACATTCAACGGCGGCCAGATGGGCATCAATGCGGTTTTTGAGGCGCTTTCACACCCGGTCCGGCGGCGGATCCTGGCGTTGCTCAAGAAGGGGCCGCTCAGTGCCGGCGAATTGGCAGGGCATTTCGATCTGACCAAACCGACGCTGTCGGTGCATTTCAACAAGCTCAAGCAGGCCGAGCTGGTCGCTGTCGAACGGCGCGGCACGAGCCTGATCTATCACCTCAACACGTCGATCCTCGAGGAGGCCCTAACAGGGCTCCTCAGCCTGAAGGACCCGGAACCATGAAGCAGGCCCTGTTTTCGCGCATCAATCTGGCGCTTGCGGCAGCCCTCGCTGCCGTCACGCTTGCCGGTTACCTGCTGGTGCCGGCGGGCTCGATGTTGCCGATCCATTGGGGGCCGAGCGGCGAGGCAGATGCATTCTGGCCGCGCGACACGGCATTGCTGCTGACGCCCGTGGCGGTTGTTACGCTGTCGGTGCTGCTGGCCTTCATCGGAAACCGGGCGGGACCGGAGCAGATGGCGTCGAGCAAACATGCCTTTGCGACCGTCATACCCCTCATGACCGGGCTGATGCTGACGATCCAGGGCTCGATCGTGCTGATCGGCCTCGGCTACCCCGACCAGATGGTGCGCGTCATCACGCTGTCGCTTGGCGTCATGCTGATCCTTGTGGGCAACGTCATGCCCAAAACCCAGCCCAATGCCATCGCCGGCGTGCGCTTGCCGTGGATCATGAATGATCCCGCGCTCTGGCGCGCGACGCAGCGGCTGACCGGCATGCTGTTCATTGCCGGCGGCATCGTGCTGGTGGTTTGCGCGCTGCTGGTGCAGCATCCGACCTGGCTGATCGCCGCACTGCTGGCGGCGTTCCTGGTGCCGCTGCTCGTGGGTGGCATCTACAGTTACCGGTTGGCCAATCACACGCGATGATTGCCCGAAGCCGGCAAAGCGATCTTTCCGATGTGCAGACCTGGCAGATTTCGTCGCGCCGGCGCTAAATCCTTCCCCGGTTTCTTTTTTCCGTCATGCGGCTAGCGTAAAGCGCTAGATTCAGGATCACGATTCCCCAACGGGAACCGACGAAAGAAAATTCGGCCATGCAGTCACAACATATTGTCAGTGCCTACGACGACGAGCTGAAATTCCTGGCGCGGAAGATCGCCGCGATGGGCGGCCAGGCTGAGCGTATGGTCGATCAGGCGATCGCCGCTCTGGTCAATGCCGACCCGGCACTTGGCCAGAGGGTGATCCAGGACGACATCGTGCTCGACGAGGCCCAGCGCGAGATCGACGACAAGGCGATCCTGATCATCGCCAGGCGCCAGCCGATGGCGACCGACCTGCGCGAGATCGTCGGCGCGATCCGTATCTCGGCCGATCTCGAACGCGTTGGCGACCTTGGCAAGAACATCGCCAAGCGCGTGCTGGCGGTGGCCGAGGGCCGGCAACCCAACAGCCTGTTCCGCGGCCTGGAGGCGTTGGCGGAACTCGCGCTGACCCAGCTCAAGGAAGTGCTCGACGTCTACGCCTCGCGTTCGGTCGAGCGTATCGGCTTCGTGCGCGACCGCGACGAGCAGATCGACGCCATGTACACCTCGCTGTTCCGCGAGCTTTTGACCTACATGATGGAAGATCCGCGCAACATCACCCCGTGCACGCACCTGCTGTTCGTCGCCAAGAACATCGAGCGCATCGGTGACCACGCCACCAACATTGCCGAGACGATCTATTACATCGTCACCGGAGAGCAGATGCCGCCCGAGCGCCCCAAGGAAGACAAGAGCCATCGCGTGACGCTGGAAGGCGAGGGAAAGTCGGGCTGAGCCACGATGGACGCGGGCTCTTCTGCGCCGGGTGGTGAAGGTCTAGAATAGTCTCCGATTGGCGGGGCTGATCCCCGCAGGGGTGCAGCATGACCGAACTGGCCAGGAAGTTCGACAAGGACCCCGAGCTGGAAGGCGGTGTCGTCGCCTCCAGCGTCTATTTCGGCGGCCGTCGTATTGCCGACATCCCGATCGAAGAAGCCGGCCTCTGGGCGGCCAAGGAAGGCCACGTCGTCTGGATTGGCCTGCTCGAGCCGGCCCGCGAGCTGCTGCTCAGGGTGCAGCGCCAGTTCAATCTGCACGACCTTGCCATTGAGGACGCCGAGCATCCGCACCAACGTCCCAAGATCGAGCAATATGGCGATGCCTTGTTCATCGTCGCACGCACAGCGCAGTTGGTGCAGGGTCGGGTGAATTTCGGCGAGACACACATGTTCGTCGGCAAGGGCTACATCGTCAGCGTCCGCCACGGCGTCTCGACCTCCTATGCCGCTGTCCGCCAGCATTGGGAAAGCTGTCCGAGCGCGCTGGCAAAAGGCGAGGACTTCATTCTCTACGCGATCCTCGATTTCATCGTCGACAACTACATGCCGGTGCTTGAGCAGATCGAGGAAGAGGTCGACCTCATCGAGGATGGCGTTCTGGCGCGGCCGATGACGTCGAAGGACATCGAGCGGCTCTACATGCTGCGGCGTGACCTGTTGCGCCTGCGCAATGCCGCCGGCCCACTGGTCGAGGTCTGTCGCCGCCTGACCAGCGCCGACCTGCCGCAGTTGCGACCGGCGATGCATCCGCTGTTTCGCGACGTCACCGACCATATCCGCACCGTGCTGGAAAAGGTCGACAATCTGCGCGAGGTGCTGGCCTTCGCCTTCGAGGCGAGCCTGCTTGTCGGCCAAAGCCAGGAAACGGCGATCGCCAAGAAGCTCGCCTCCTGGGCGGCCATCCTGGCCGTGCCGACGGCGCTTGCCGGCATCTACGGCATGAATTTTGCCGAGATGCCCGAGCTGCATTTCGAGTACGGCTATCCCACCGTGCTGGTCGCGATCGCGACGATCTGCTCGATCCTGTACTGGCGCTTCAGGAAGAACGGGTGGCTGTGAGAGCAGCAAATGGTGAGTAGCGGATAAGAAAAGGCCCCGGAACGCTTGGCGATCCGAGGCCTTTTTCAATTGTACTGTTTGCTATTCGCTCAGCGCGAGCGGCGGCGCTCCGAGGCCGGCTGGAAGGCGATCTTCGAGTGGTAGCCGCAATAGGGCCCACTCTCACCGGCTTCGTTGCCGCAGAAACTGAAGTCTTCGCTCAGCGGATCGCCGTTCGGCCACTTGCACGTGCGCTCGCTGAGCTGAACCAGCTGCAGGCGGCGCGAGATCGGCACGACGACGTTCTCAACCGGGCGGATGTACTGGCGGGCAACCGGCTCGACCTCGAACTGCGCCTGCAGCGCGGTTGCGCCGATGCTGGCGGTCACGGTGCGCGTCGCCGTGACTGTGCGCTGCACAGTCTTGGTCGCGGTCGTTGCCTGCGTCGTCTTCTTCTGACGCGCCGGGGCAGCCGTCGCGCGGCCGCGGCTCGACAATTTCAGGCGGTGAACCTTGCCGATGACGGCATTGCGGCTGACGCCGCCCAATTGCGCCGCGATCTGGCTCGCGCTCAGACCTTCCGACCACAATTTCCTGAGTAGTTCGACCCGCTCGTCAGTCCAATTCATGAGACCGTGCTCCTGATTTAACGCGCAGTACTCGGAATCCTTTTCCGTCCGGGCAAAGCCGGTTGGACACCACATCTATTCGGTGATTATGTCCGCCGCACGAAATCTAGTTATTTCTCAATTACAATTACCGATGCGCTGACTCCGTGACAAGAGTCCGAGAGGGCAGCACGATTCGGTTTTTACGGTTTTCCCCAACTTGCCGAGATAACGTGGCTACGCGGCAACGGGTGGCTTGGAATGCGCTGGCATAAGCGACGTTTTCGTTGACTTCATGGCAGAAAAACCTGATATAGCCGCAGGCCGCCGCTCTGAGGCGGCTTTTTGATTTTCCGGGCTTCGGAGAGACATATAATGAGCGGTTCGGCGCTTTTCGAGACGTTTGCTCGTGCACCTCTGGCTTTCGAGCGAGGTGAGGGTTCCTGGCTGATCACCGAAACCGGCGAGCGATACCTCGATTTTGCTGGTGGCATCGCGGTGAATTCGTTGGGCCACAGCCATCCGCATCTCGTCCAGGCACTGACCGAGCAGGCTGCCAAGCTCTGGCACGTCTCCAACCTGTACCAGATCCCCGGCCAGAGCCGGCTTGGCGAACGCCTGGCCGAAAACTCCTTCGCCGACCGCGTCTTCTTCACCAATTCGGGTGCGGAAGCGCTGGAGTGCGCGATCAAGACGGCGCGCCGCTACCAGTATGTGAAGGGGCACCCCGAGCGTTACCGCGTCATCACCTTCGAGGGCGCCTTCCATGGCCGCACCCTGGCGACAATTGCCGCCGGCGGCCAGGCCAAATATCTTGAGGGCTTCGGTCCGAAGGTCGAAGGCTTCGACCAGGTCGCTTTTGACGACATCGATGCGGCGGAGAAGCTGATCGGACCGGAGACGGCGGCGATCATGCTCGAGCCGGTGCAGGGCGAGGGCGGCATCCGTCCGTTCCCGACCGCATCCCTGAAGCGCCTGCGCCAGCTTTGCGACAAGCACGGCCTGCTCTTGATTTTCGACGAAGTCCAGTGCGGCATCGGCCGGACCGGCAAGCTGTTTGCCCATGAATGGGCCGGCGTCAATCCGGACCTGATGGCGATCGCCAAGGGCATCGGCGGCGGTTTCCCGATGGGTGCCTGCCTGGCCACCGAAGAGGCAGCAAGCGCGATGACTGCCGGCGTGCATGGCACCACCTTTGGCGGCAATCCGCTTGCCATGGCCGTCGGCAATGCCGTGCTCGACGTCGTGCTCGATGAAGGCTTCCTCGATGAGGTCAGCCGCAAGGCACTGCTGATCAAGCAGGGTCTCGCCGCCGTCGCCGACGAGTTCCCCGACGTGATCGAGGGTATCCGCGGTTCCGGCCTGATGCTCGGTCTCAAATGCACCATGCCCAACACCAAGGTGAACATGGCGCTGCGTGACCACAAGCTGCTTGCGGTGCCCGCAGGTGATAATGTGATCCGCCTGCTACCGCCGCTGACGACCAGCGACGCGGACATCCAAGAGGCGCTCGCGCGGGTTCGCGCCGGAGCTGCCAGCCTTTCCAAGGCCGCCGCCAGCGGCGGCTGAACCCAAGGAAGTTACATGACCAGCGGGATTCGCCATTTCACCGACCTCTCGGCACTTTCCGGGAGCGACCTTCGCGGGATTCTCGACGACGCAGCCAAGCGCAAGGCGCGCCTGAAAGCCGGCGAGCGATCGAAGCCGCTGGAGGGCAAGGTGCTGGCGATGATCTTCGACAAGCCGTCGACCCGCACGCGCATCTCGTTCGATGTCGGCATGCGTCAGCTTGGCGGCGAAACCATCATGCTGACCGGCACCGAGATGCAGCTCGGCCGCTCGGAATCGATCGCCGACACCGCCAAGGTGCTGTCGCGCTATGTCGACGCGATCATGATCCGCACCACCGCGCATGACCGACTGCTCGAGCTGACCGAGAATGCGACCGTTCCCGTCATCAACGGCCTGACCGACGACACCCATCCGTGCCAGCTGATGGCCGATATCCTCACCTTCGAGGAGCATCGCGGCCCGGTGCGCGGCAAGACCTTTGCCTGGACCGGTGACGGCAACAACGTGCTGCACTCGCTGCTCGAGGCTTCGGCCCGCTTCAGCTTCAACGTCAACATCGCCGTGCCCGAAGGCAGCGAGCCGGAGCAGAAGTACATCGACTGGGCCCGCGCCAATGGCGGCAAGGTCATGATCACGCGCTCGCCCGAAGACGCGGTTCGCGGTGTCGACACCATCGTCACCGACTGCTGGGTGTCGATGGGCCAGGAGCATCGCGCCCGCGGCCATAACGTGTTCCTGCCTTATCAGGTCAATTCCGACCTGATGAAGCATGCCAAGCCCGACGCCCTGTTCATGCACTGCCTGCCGGCGCATCGCGGTGAGGAAGTGACCGACGAGGTCATCGACGGCCCGAACTCGGTGGTCTTCGACGAGGCGGAAAACCGGCTGCACGCGCAGAAGGCCGTGCTCGCCTGGTGCCTGGGCGCTTGAATGCGTGATCCCGCGACCCTATCTGGGGCGGGATCATTCAATTATCATCAAAGCCATGTTCTGCGACCGTCGGCGGACCGACCGGGCGCGGAACTCTATAGATGGGATAAGTTCCAGTGACTGACACCGAACGCAAGCTCGGCGAATTCGGGTTCGCCGGCGACGACCATGTCGTTCCATTCCAGGTCGAGCCGCTCGACGTGCGTGGCCGCACCGTCCAACTCGGCCCGCTGCTCGACCAGATCCTCGGACGGCACGACTATCCCGAGCCGGTGGCCAGGCTCCTGGCTGAGGCCTGTGTGGTCACGGTGCTGCTCGGCACGTCGCTGAAATTCGAAGGCAAGTTCATCTTCCAGACCCGCACTGACGGGCCGGTCGACATGCTGGTCGCCGACTTCACCACGCCGCATTCGCTGCGCGCCTATGCACGCTTCGACGCCGACCGCGTCGATGCGGCGATAGAGGCCGGCATGACCGCGCCCGAGGATCTGCTCGGGAGCGGCGTGCTGGCGCTGACCATCGATCAGGGCGAGCATACCCAACGCTACCAGGGCATCGTCGAACTCAACGGCATCACGCTGGAAGAGGCGGCGCGCGCCTATTTCCGCCAGTCGGAACAGATCCCCACCGAGGTCAAGCTGTCGGTGGCAAAGCTCGTGCTGCCGGCCGAAGGCGGCCCGCGCGAGCATTGGCGTGCCGGCGGCCTGTTGGCGCAGTTCCTGCCCGACTCGCCCGAGCGCCGGCGCGTGGCCGACATCCATGGCGGCGACGGCGACGAGCGCGACATCGCAGTCCACCCGGACGACAACTCCTGGCAGGAGCTTCTGGCGCTGGTCGGAACCATCGAGCCGACCGAACTGATCGACCCGACGGTCGGCACCGAAAGGCTGCTCTACCGCCTGTTCCACGAGCATGGCGTGGTCGTCTATGACGGCGTTCGCGTTGTCGACGAATGCTCGTGTTCGGGCCAGAAGATCAAGGGCATCCTGCAGGGCTTCACGGCCGAGGAAATCACTGACAGCGTCGAAGACGGCGTCATCCGCGTCGCCTGTGAGTTCTGCTCCAAGTCCTACGAATTCGACCCGGCAGAATTCGCACCGGTACAGTGAAGTCGGGCGCAATGATGCGTCAGTTCAGCCTGTGGCGAGCATCGGGCAAGTCCAGCGAGAAGGCCGGGATGGCGATGTCGAACATCTCGCCCGCCTCGTTGCGCATGGTGTAGCGCCCGACCATGATGCCTGACGGCGTCGAGAGCGGGCAGCCGGACGCATATTGATAGCTGTCGCCGGGATTGAGCTCGGGCTGGTCGCCGACCACGCCCGGGCCGCGCACTTCTTCGACCTTGCCGCTCGCATCGGTGATGTGCCAGTAGCGCGACAGCAACTGGACGAATTCGTCGGAATTGTTCTCGATGGTGACGCGGTAACCCCAGACGTAGCGGTTTTCCGATGGCTCCGACTGGTCCACCAGATAGAAGGGCTCGACCTCGACCGCGATGTTGCGGGTGATTGCGCGATACATATGCTGCGCTCCTTGGCCTGCACGATGACAGAGTCCGCCGCGCGAGGCTGCGGGTCAACTGCTGTTCGACAAAATCACGCCGATTGTGATGAGGCTGTGACGGATCTTACCGCCGGCTCGAACGGCGCTCCCGGTTGCGGAGCGCCGTTGTCCTGGGCGTTTAGCGCGCCGCCTTCAGCGCGTCGCCGATGTCGTTGAGCAGGTCGTCGGCGTCTTCGAGGCCGACCGACAGACGCAGCGTGCCGTCGTCGATGCCGAGCTCGGCGCGGGCCTCGTCGGTGAGGTTCTTGTGCGTCGTCGTCGCCGGATGGGTGATCAGGCTCTTGGCGTCGCCGAGATTGTTCGAGATCAGCACGATCCGCAGCGCGTTCTCGAAGGCGAAAGCGGCTTTCTTGCCGCCCTTGACGTCGAAGCAGATCAGCGTCGAGCCGCCCGACATCTGGCGCTTGACGATGTCGGCCTGCGGGTGGTCGGCGCGGCCCGGATAGATCAGGCGCGACACTTCAGGCTGCTCGGCGAGGAAGTCGGCGATCTTTCCGGCGGTCTCGGTCTGCTGGCGCACGCGCAGCGGCAGTGTCTCCAAGCCCTTGAGCAGCGTCCAGGCGTTGAACGGCGACAGGCTCGGGCCAGTGTGGCGGAAGTAGTCGTGCAGGTTCTCATCGATCCACTTCTTGTCCGACAGGATGACGCCGCCGAGGCAGCGGCCCTGGCCGTCGATGTGCTTGGTGGCAGAATAGACGACGACATGGGCGCCGAGCTCGAGCGGCTTCTGCTGCATCGGCGTGGCGAAGACATTGTCGACGACGAGGCGTGCGCCGATCGAATTGGCAAGGGTCGCGACCGCCGCGATGTCGACGACTTCGAGCGTCGGGTTGGTCGGGCTTTCCAGGAAGAACAGCTTGGTGTTGGGCTGGACCGCCTTTTCCCAGTTCTCGATCAGCGTGCCGTCGACCAGCGTCGCCTCGATGCCATACTTGGGCGCCAGCGTCTCGACGACCCAACGGCACGAGCCGAACAGGGCACGGGCAGCAACGATGTGGTCGCCGGCCTTCAAGCCGCACAGGATGGCGGCGGTGACGGCCGCCATGCCGGAGGCGGTGGCACGTGCGTCCTCCGCGCCTTCGAGCGCACACATGCGCTTTTCGAACATGTCGACGGTGGGATTGGCGTAGCGCGAATAGATGAAGCCGGGGGTCTCGCCCTTGAAGCGGGCCTCGGCGCTTTCGGCGCTTTCATAGACATAGCCCTGGGTCAGGAAGATCGATTCCGAGGTCTCGCCGAAGCCGGAGCGAAGGCTGCCGCCATGGACGAGGGTGGTCTGGGGTTTCCAGTTACGCTGCTTTTCGGAGCTCATAGCCAAATCCAAATACAAAAAAACCGGCCGCGATAAGTCGCAACCGGTCCACAACGCGGCCCTTTAGCGACTTGTTTAACGTGGCTGCAAGCCGACCGGCCAAATCACCACGGGATAAATGTCCTTTAGACCCGCAGCCTGCTTGCGTCAATTGCGAGGACGACTAAACGTTTTGGGCCACGCACATGAGCCCGGAAACGGTCGGGATCCAGCGGCCCCGGCTCGCTTTTTGGGCTGGTGGCGCTGTAGAGGAGTGAGGCAATTGCGGCAGTCGGGCATTCTTCCAGACCAGGACATCGCGGCGCTGTTTGCGTCGGGCGCGCTCAAGGCGTCGCCGCTCGATGCCGACCAGATCCAGCCGGCGAGCCTCGACCTGCGCCTTGGCGCCATCGCATATCGCGTGCGCGCGTCCTTCCTGCCTGGCCCCAATTCGCTGGTTCAGGCCAAGCTCGACCGGCTCAAGCTGCACGAGATCGACCTGAGCAATGGCGCGGTGCTGGAGACGGGCTGCGTCTACATCGTGCCGCTGCTGGAGAGTCTTGCTTTGCCTGCCGAGATATCGGCCTCGGCCAACCCGAAGAGCTCGACCGGCCGCCTCGACATCTTCACCCGTGTCATGACCGACCGTGGCCAGGAGTTCGACAAGATTCCCGCCGGCTACACCGGCCCGCTCTATCTCGAGGTCAGCCCGCGCACCTTCCCGATCGTCGCGCGCAAGGGCTCGCGACTGTCGCAGATCCGCTTCCGCAAGGGAAATGCGCTGTTGTCCGAAACCGAGCTCAACGCGCTGCACGTGTCCGACCGGCTGGTGGCGATCGATCCGCCAAACATTTCAGGTGGCGGCATCGCGCTGTCGATCGACCTCGCCGGTGCGCCCGGCAGCATCGTCGGTTATCGTGGCAAGCACCATACCGGCCTCGTCGACGTCGACAAGCGCGCCGCCCAGAAGGTCGTCGACTTCTGGGAGCCGATCTACAATCATGGCGCCGAGGAATTGGTGCTCGACCCGGACGAGTTCTACATCCTGGTGTCGCGCGAGGCTGTGCATGTGCCGCCGCTCTACGCCGCCGAAATGACGCCGTTCGACCCGCTGGTCGGCGAGTTCCGCGTCCACTATGCCGGCTTCTTCGATCCAGGCTTCGGCCATTCCGGCGCCGGCGGCACCGGCAGCCGCGCCGTGCTCGAGGTACGCAGCCACGAAGTGCCGTTCATCCTGGAACACGGCCAGGTCGTCGGCCGCCTCGTCTACGAGCACATGCTGGCACGCCCGAAAGCGCTTTATGGCACCGACCTCGGCTCCAACTATCAGGCTCAGGGACTGAAGCTCTCAAAGCATTTCCGTACGGACTGACCTTAGGTCAGGGCCTGCCGACCTTAGTCTGCTTGTCCATTTCAAGCCGCTGTGCTTGGCTGCGGGCAGGGACGCCCGACATAAGGGTGCCCGGCAAATGGAGAGGATCATGCAGATTTCGTGGAAGTTCGCTTGCGCTGCTTCGCTGGCAGCGCTGTTGTCTGCGGCGGGCGGTGCCTCGGCGCAGGACTCAACAAAGCTCAAGATCGCCACAGAGGGGGCCTATCCGCCCTTCAACAATCTGAGCGCCGACGGCAAGCTCGTCGGCTTCGACGTCGACATCGCCAATGCGCTGTGCGCTCAGATGAAGGTCGAATGCGAGATCGTCGCCCAGGATTGGGACGGCATCATTCCGGCGCTGCAGGGCAAGAAGTTCGACGCCATCGTCGCCTCGATGACCATCACCGAGGAACGCAAGAAGCAGGTTGCCTTCACCAACAAATATTACACCACGCCGCTGGCGCTGATTGCGCTCAAGACCTCCGAGTTGACCTCGCCGGAGCCCGATGCGCTGAAGGGCAAGTCGGTGGGCGCACAGGCCTCGACGACGCAGAGCATCTATGCAGAGGACCACTATGCCAAGGCCGGCGCCGACGTGAAGCTCTATCCGACGCAGGACGAGGCCGTGGCCGACCTGACCAATGGCCGCCTCGACGCCGTCGTCGCCGACAAGTTCGTGCTCGTCGACTGGATGAAGACCACCGGTCAGGATTGCTGCAAGATGATCGGCGATCTCAAGGGCACCGAATCCGAGACCGGCATTGCCGTCCGCCTCGATGACACCGCCTTGCGCGACAAGCTTAACGCCGCCATTGACGCCATCTACAAGGACGGCACCTACGCCAAGATCAACGCGAAGTATTTTGACTTCGATATTTATGGCGCGGATTGATCGCTGATACCTGAACACCGAAGGCCGGGCGCTTGCGTCCGGCCTTTTCGTATCCGGAGCAGGCGTCGCAAGACGCATGTGCTAGCACCCGCCTCGGATTGGCTGCGGGCAGGGCGAAAGATCTTGCTGCAAAAATTGGAGCGGGTAGCGGGAATCGAACCCGCGCGTTCAGCTTGGGAAGCTGACAGGCTACCATTACATCATACCCGCGCGGGCACTTGGTTAGCATTCGCCTTGCGGGCAGGCAATCGGGAAACGTGTTGTACCAGTACCGACGCAATTCGGCTGCTGCGTCGGGCGACGTTATTTGTGCTTCCGCAGGATCGACAGCGCTTTGCGCAGCTCGGACAGTGCAATCTCGCCATAGGCGCGCTGCTTGAGCTTCCCGCCATATCCGGCGCGGAGGATCTTTCGTGCCTGGCTGCCGGAAAAGCGGGCAAGGATTTCACGGCAAAAGACACGCGAGCGAAACTCGGCCGCCAGTGTTGGTGCATTTGCCAGGAAGACCGCGAACACCTTGCGGTCGGCGTAGAACCTGCGCAGTCGCTTGGGTGTTTCGCGGGTGATGAGATCCAGCACCGACCAGTAGCCGCCGTCGAGCATCCAGGCATATCTGCCTGCATTGGCCAGGAGAAAATCGATATCGGTCAGCGTCGCTTCCTCGGCGAGCCGGTAGTATTCCGGCGTCCCGGACCGAAGCCAGGGCGAGCTTTCATGGTTCGAGAAGGCGTTTTCCCCATGCAGCCTGTAGCCTGACAGAACGACATCGATAAGTGCGCTGCCGCCAAAGCCATGGCACATGAAGTTGAAGTAGCCGTCCGCCGCCCGCATGTGTCTGGCTTCGCCGCCGCGCCGGACCAGCCGCAAGTGCGACGCCCGGTACATGTTTGCCGTACCGGGACTCCATTGCCAGCCGCTTGCCCACCTCGGCACGAGAACGGTCCGCGCCGACAGTTGCTGGAAGTGCTGCTGTGAGACGGTCGGCAGCCGGAAGACGGACGCTTCGGCATGCAAGTTTCGCGTCTGGCTCTGGCTGTCGACGGCGCCGCCGCCAGCGACAGCCAGGATGTTTCCCACCGCGTCCGTTTCCGCGACGCTGGACGAGGTGAAGGCAACGCTTTGCCGCAGCGCCAGGTGAGCCTGGACATGCATCGACGCGTAGGTCGACAGCAGCACATCGTCGGCATCGACGAAGCTGACGAAGCCGCCCTTGATCTTGTCGAGCGACCAGAATGCCGCGCCAAGCTGGCCGAGATTTTCCGGCAGCGTTTCGATACGGAAGCGACTGTCATTGCCGACATGTCTGGCGATGACCTCGACGCTGTCGTCGGTCGAGCCATTGTCGATGACCAGGCACTCAAAGTTCGGGTAGTCCTGCGCCTTGATCGAGTCGATCGTCGCACCGACGTAGCGGCCATAGTTCCAGGCGATGACGACGAAGCTGACCAAGGGTGGCTTGATCGACCCGCCGGAGGCCTCGTCGATGCTCCGCGCGCCGATGGTGAAACCTGAAGCGGCATCGCGGGACGGGCTCCAGGTCTTGCGGACGATCACCTGGTAGTCGTTGTGCAGGACCTCGTACTCTCCTGCTCTTGCCTGGAGAAAGGCGTCGATGCCGGGCTTTGGGCGCTCGGCGGCCGGCTTGGCCGGCTGCCACAGATAGTCGTCCAGGATCATGATGCCGCCCGAGGCAAGCAGGTCCCAGCTCTGCTGGGCGTCGGTGAAAGCCGAGGCGGCATGGTGGTCGCCGTCGACATAGACGACGTCGAAGCGGCGCGCCTCGCGCTGCAGTTCCGACAGCGCCTCGATCGAGAAGGCCTTCAGCTTTTCGAGCCGGTCGGAAAAGAGCTTCGTGTTGGCATCGAAGCGTGCCTCGACTTCGCTCATGTCGGTGTGATGGCGCGAGCCGGGTGTCCTGTGCTCGACGCTGCCCTCGAATGTGTCGATGCAGGTCAAATGGCAATTAGGCAGGAACTTCAGGAAAAACAGCGCCGAGCGGCCCTCGAAGGAGCCAATTTCCAGAACCCGCAGCGGCTCCTGCGCGCGCTCGCGCAGCAACTTTTCCCAGATCGGGATGTGGTGGGATGTCCAGTCCCTGCTGAAAGCGCTGCCGTCGAAATAGTTCATTCAAACGCGCCTATTGGCCTGGAAATGCCGAACTTGTAGAAACATGAGCGACATTGCATGAGCTTGCCCGCCAAGCAATGCCTGTAGCGAAAGCAGAGGCCGACATGCGTCCAGAAAAGCGGGTACTGGTTACAGGTGGAGCGGGTTTTCTTGGCTCGCATCTTTGCGAACGGCTTCTCGCGGCAGGGACGCATGTCTTGTGCGTCGACAATTTCTACACCGGTGCGCGCGCCAATGTCGCACACCTTGCCGAACATTCCCGTTTCGAATTGATCGAGCACGACGTCTGCCAGCCGCTTTTTGTCGAAGTCGACGAGATCTACAACCTGGCCTGTCCGGCGTCGCCCATCCATTACCAGCGCGATCCGGTGCAGACCACCAAGACCAGCGTGCTCGGCGCCATCAACATGCTTGGCCTCGCCAAGCGTCTAGGCGCCAGGATCCTCCAGGCCTCGACATCGGAAGTCTATGGTGACCCGGCCGTCCACCCGCAGGACGAGAGCTACTGGGGCAACGTCAATCCGATCGGCCCGCGCTCGTGCTACGACGAGGGCAAGCGCTGCGCCGAAACGCTGTTCTTCGACTACCGGCGACAGCACGATCTGGAGATCAAGGTCGCCCGCATCTTCAACACCTATGGCCCGAGGATGCAGCCCGATGACGGGCGCGTCGTCTCCAACTTCATCATGCAGGCGTTGCGCGGCGACAGCATCTCGATCTTCGGCGGCGGCACGCAGACGCGGTCGTTCTGTTATGTCGACGACCTCGTCGACGGCCTGATCAGGCTGATGGCCTCTCCACGCGATTTCACCGGACCGGTCAATCTGGGCAACCCGGAGGAGTTTTCGATGATCGAACTCGCCCGCGCGGTTCTGGCCGAGACGGGCAGCAGGTCGCGGCTCGAGTTCTTGCCGTTGCCCGAGGATGATCCGAAGCAGCGGCGGCCCGACATCACCTTGGCCGGTACTCTCGGCTGGCGACCCGCCACGCCGCTGGAGCAGGGCCTTCAGCGCACGGTTGCCTATTTCCAGGAACTGATAGACGCTCAACCGCACATCAAGGACGGTGGCGTGGTGGCTGCTGCTTCCTGAGCGCGACTGGCGACGGCCTAGGCGCGCCCGTTGCTGCGCTCGGCGACGTCCTTCGCCTGCACCGAACCGCCCTTGGCCAGTTCGACCATATCGGCGAGCAACTCGACCTGATCGAAAAAGCAGACGCGGCCGCGGCCGTCCTGCTTGGCGCGGTAGAGGGCGGCGTCGGCGCGCTTGAAGTAGGTACCGATGTCGCTGCTGTCGTTGCCGATCAAGGTGACCCCGACGCTGGCGCCGATGGAAATCTGGTGACCGCCGATGTCGTAGGGTGCGCAGAGCGCCTCGACGATGCGGCAGCCGAGCGAAACCGAAGCGTCCGGCTGTCGGCTGTCATTCTGGATGACGGCGAATTCGTCGCCGCCGAGGCGCACGAGGCAATCCGCCGCGTCGACACAGCCGCGCAGCCTGTCGGCGACCACGCACAGCAGCGCGTCGCCGACAGGGTGGCCGAGCGTGTCGTTGACCTGCTTGAACAGGTCGAGGTCGAGGCAGAGCAGGGCGCGGGCGCGGCCATCCCGGACATTGCCGACCGCCAGTTCGAGCTGCTGGCGAAACAGGATGCGATTGCCGAGCCCGGTCAGCGTGTCGTGATGCGCCAGATAGGCGATGTCGGCCTGCGCGCGCTTGCGTTCGTCGATGTCCTCTAGCAGCCCGACCCATTCGATGATGCGCCCGTCTGTGTCGAACACCGGGGCACCTTGCGAGCGAACCCAGAGCCAGCGTCCGTCGCTGACCTTGAGACGGAACTCGACATCGAGCGGCGTGTTTTGCTTGAGCGCCTCGGCCCAGGCGGCGGAGGTAATCGGGCGATCGTCGGGATGGATGGCGTTGGTCCACTCCTGGCCCTCGACCTCGCTTTCCGGCCGGCCGGTGAGTTGCTCCCAGCCGGTCGCGAGGCCAGCGCTGCCATCCCCGTCGCGACGCCACAGCACAATGGCACCCGTTTCGGCGATGGTGCGATAGCGGCGCTTTTCGCTGCGCAGGGCATTTTCGGCCCTGGCAAAGCTCTGGCGCAGGATCTCGAATTCCTGGATTGAGGATGGGGCAACCGAGGCCGCCTCCGTCTCCTGTCCATCGGCGATGGCATTGCTGTAGCGGGCCAGCGCCTGCACAGGCTGCAGGATGCGTTTGCCGAGCCACATCGCCACGCAGACGGCAAGCAGCAGGCTCATGCCTGCACCCAACATCAGATTGAACATCGGGTCGCGCCAGCGCGCGTCGAATACGGTCGTCGATTCACCGACGATGATCACCCAGCCCGGTGTGCCAGCCAGCTTCTGGAAAGACAGGATGATCGGCAGGCCTTCAATGGTCTTTGCCGCAAAAAGTCCGGCATTGGTTCCAAGCGCCTCCAGTTTGGGCCAGTCCGGAGCGACTTGGCCAATGAACCGGCTGGCGTCACGCGAACGTGCGAGAATGCGCCCGTTGCCGTCGGTGACGGCCACCAATATGTCGGTCGGCGCGCGCTTGCCGCGCTGCAAGGTCTGGATAAGGTCTTGAGGTGACGTCGACATGACGTAGGCAGCGCCCCCGCGCTTGCCCGGAGGGGCGGGCACAGCCAGCACGAGGCGCGGCTCGTTGCCTGTGGTAAGCACATTCGAGACAACGTTCGCCTGCGTGCTCATGGCAAGCACTGCGGCATCCGCCGCCGCGTTCGACCTGGCGCGCAAGGCCGGGACGCGATCGTTGGCGATCAGCGCCACATTGTTGTCGGCGCCGAGCACCCACAGTTCCGGCTCAGGGAGCGGTTCGGGATCGGGAATCTCACGATGTTGCGCCAGCACCGACATGTTGGCGAAGCGGCTGCTCAGCTCTCCTTCGATGGCATTGGCCAGCGTGCGAGCGGTGTCGTTCAAGCGCGCGACTGCCGCATCCCTGTAGGCGCTTCCGGCAGACCAGACCGCAACAGCCGATACTGCGACCACGGGAAGCAGGCAGGCCAATGCCAAGGCGATGAGGTAGCTGTTGAGACCGCGTTTGGCTTGCGAGTTCTTCTCCATTCCCACCGCGCGCTCAACTCCCGACGATCCATCAGAAGTTGCTAATCGCCCGAGAATGTTTTCCAAAAGGTCAACGCGGATGTATCGTCCTGCGTGAAATGTCTGCCGATCACATGAATCGCAGGTTGTGCAGCGCGGGTGGCATCGGCGTCAGCACCTTGAAGCGCGTGGCGCAATCACGATATGCCTGATGGCTCGAATCGCAGGAGATCGAACTTGTCCGGATTGACGCGCTTTCTCGGCGACACCCCGCTCAGGGTGTTCATCAAGCTGCTGGTCATCTCCTTCCTCGTCGGCATCGTCATGTCAGCCTTCGGCTGGTCGCCCTTCGACGTGATCTACGGCATCCGCGATTTCTTCGTCGACATCTGGCGCATGGGCTTCCGCGCCGTCGATCGCTTCCTCGGCTACTTCCTGCTGGGTGCCGCGATCGTCGT
The DNA here is from genome assembly GCF_014843375.1 of Aminobacter sp. SR38. Classification (NCBI taxonomy): domain Bacteria; kingdom Pseudomonadati; phylum Pseudomonadota; class Alphaproteobacteria; order Hyphomicrobiales; family Phyllobacteriaceae; genus Aminobacter; species Aminobacter sp. SR38. The sequence goes on along the minus strand of NZ_CP062112.1, from coordinate 1,913,078 downwards.
GCCGGCATTCATCATTCTGAGGCTGTTCAGCTACCGCAAATAGCTGCCGCCCCGTCTGGCATGATCTTTTCCGAAACGCGATTGATGCGTTTCGGGGCCATGCTCAGGCGAAGGCGGCCGCCGTTTCGAACAGGATGGCGTGGCGGGCGGCAAGGGCTGCGACATCGGTCGAATAGCCGCCGCCGATCACCCCGCACAATGGCACGCCACGTCCGCGAAAGTACCCAATGACGAGACGCTCGCGCCGGCGCAGCCCCTCGTCGCTCAGCGCTAGACGGCCAAGCCGATCCTCGCGATGCGGATCGACGCCGGCATTGTAGAAGACGATGTCCCATCTGCCGTGTCGTGACAGGCCGGCAAGGGCTTCGGTGAGAGCATCCAGATAGGCATCGTCGCCAGTCTTGTCGGGCAAGCCGATGTCGAGGCTCGAGGCGACCTTGCGCACCGGGTAGTTCTTTTCGGCATGCATCGAGAAAGTGAACACCGAAGGAGTGCTGGCAAGGATCTCGGCGGTGCCGTCGCCCTGATGCACATCGAGATCGACAACCAGGATGTTCTCGACCTGCCCATCTTCGAGTAGCGCCAGTGCGGCGACGGCGACGTCGTTGAAGGTGCAGAAGCCGGCGCCCTGGGCGCGGCGGGCATGGTGACTGCCGCCGGCGGCGTTGCAGGCGATGCCATGGCTGAGTGCCAGCCGTGCCGAAGCCAGCGTGCCACCTGCGGCGAGCTGGGCGCGCCGCGACACGCGCTCACCGACAGGAAAGCCGATCTCGCGCTCGATATGGTGCGGCACTGTGCAGGTCAGCACTTGGTCGACATAGGTAGCGTCATGCGCAAGCCTGAGATAGTGCGGCGCGATCGGTTCGGCCCGGTTGAGCCCGCTGGTCAGGCCGAGGGCTTCGAGCCGTGCCATCAGCGCCGTGTATTTGCCCATCGGGAAGCGGTGGTCGGCGGCAAAGCCGGCATCGTAGTCGGGATGGCTGACGATCTGAAGCGGCATGGAGGGGTGCTGAACCAGGAGGGCGAAATCGATTGTTGCCGTAACTTAAATGGTTGCGGGCGTTGGGGAAACCGGGGCATGTGCCCTAGGGAGATTCGGCAACTGGGAGGACTTTCGTTGGAATACGCATCGCCAGAGGGCCGCGTGACGCCTTTTTCCGTCACCAACCGCTCGGTGTTGGCGATTGCCGTGCCAATGACCCTGGCCTATCTGACCACGCCTTTCATCGGCCTTGTCGGCACCGGCGTCGTCGGGCAGTTCGGTGATGCCGCCCTGCTCGGCGGCCTGGCAGCCGGTGCTGTCGCCTTCGATGTCGTCTTCACCAGCTTCAACTTTCTGCGTGCCGGCACGACGGCGCTGGTGGCGCAGGCTTTCGGCCGCGGCGATGCCTCCGAAGAGCAGGCGGTGTTCTGGCGCGCCGTGGTGATCGCCCTGATTGCCGGCATCGTGCTGGCGCTGACTGCACCACTGACCTCGCTTGCCGGGCAGTGGTTCATGCAGGCCGAGCCGCGCGTCAACGAGACGCTCGACCACTATGTCCGTATCCGCATGCTGGGCGCGCCCTTTGCCCTGATCAACTACGCCATCCTCGGCTACATCCTCGGGCGGGGCGAGGGCAGTTTCGCGCTGTTTCTGCAAGCGACGCTCAATGGCGTCAACATCGTCGTCTCCATCCTGCTTGGGCTGCATTTCGGCTGGGGCGTCGAAGGTGTTGCCTGGGCCGCCGTTGCCGGCGAGCTTGCCGGCATGGTCATCGGACTGGCGGTGCTGCTGCGGCGTTTCGGGCGCGAGCCCAGGCTGGCGCGCCGGCGCATCTTCGATGCCGCCGCGTTCAAGCGACTGTTCGTGCTCAACCGCGACATCATGATCCGCTCTTTGTCGCTGCTCATAGCCTTCGCGCTGTTCACCCGCCAGGGCGCCCAGTTCGGCACGGTGACCCTTGCGGCCAACGCGGTGTTGATGAATTTCTTCATCGCTGCCGGCTTCTTCCTCGACGGCTTTGCCGCCGCTGCCGAACAGCTCGCTGGCCGCGCCGTTGGCGCGCGCTACGAGCCGGCTTTCCGCAAGGCGGTCTATCTCTGCTCGATCTGGGGCTTTGCGCTGGCCGGCAGCATGACGGCGGCACTCATGATCTTCGGCGCCGACCTGATCGCGTTGATCTCGACGGCCGAGGACGTGCGCGCCGCAGCCATCGCCTTCCTGCCCTGGGCGGCATTCACCGCGCTGAGCGGCGTGCTTGCCTTCCAGATGGACGGCATCTTCATTGGCGCCGCCTGGTCGCGCGATATGCGCAACATGATGGTGATCTCGTTGCTGGTGTTCATCGCGGCACTTGCGGTGCTGCCCTCAGCCTACGGCAATGCCGGGCTATGGGCAGCCCTGCACCTGTTGCTGATCGTGCGCGGCCTGTGCCTGCTGGCGATCCTGAAGCCCAGGGCGCGGGCAACGTTTCAGAGCGGTGTCGCGGCCCACTGATCGAGCTTGCTGTCACGCAGCTCGGAGATGCTCTTGAGGCCTTCGCGCGCAGCAAAGTCGGACATGCCGCGCACGATGCGCGCCGGCAGCGACGGGCCCGCATAGACCATGCCGGTGTAGAGCTGGACGAGGTCGGCGCCGGCACGGATCTTCTCCAGTGCCGTGTCAGTCGAGTCGACACCGCCGACGCCGATGATGGCGCGCTGCGGGCCAAGCAGCTTGCGCATGCGCGCAAGAACCGCCGTCGAGCGCGCGAACACCGGCTTGCCGGACAGGCCGCCGGTCTCGCCGGTGTGGGCCGGGCTGCGCAGCGCAGGCCTCGTGATGGTGGTGTTGGAGACGATGACGCCGTCGATCGCCTTTTCGGTCACTTCGGCCGCGATGTCTTCGAGCTCTGCCTCGTGCAGGTCGGGCGCGATCTTGAGGAAGATCGGAACGGCATGGCCAGCTTCGGCGCGGGCGATCATGACGCTGGCCAGCAACTCTGCGAGCTGTTCGCGTGCCTGCATGTTGCGCAGACCGGGCGTGTTGGGCGACGAAATGTTGACCGTGAGATAAGAGGCATGGCGGGCGAAGCGCTTCACGCCAAGCACATAGTCACCGATGCGGTTTGTGCTGTCCTTGTTGGCGCCGATGTTGACGCCGACGATACCGGGCCGGCCGGCGCGGGCAATGAGGCGCTTTTCGCAGGCGTCATGGCCTTCATTGTTGAAGCCGAGCCGGTTGATGACGGCATCGTCCTCGACGAGGCGGAAGATGCGCGGCTTGGGATTTCCAGCCTGCGGCAGCGGCGTCACCGTGCCGATCTCGGCGAAGCCGAAGCCGAGCCCGAGCAAGGCGTCCGGCACCTCCCCGTTCTTGTCGTAGCCGGCTGCCATGCCGAGCGGATTGGGAACGTCGAGCCCGGCGATCTTCAGCCGCAGGCGGGCATCACGCGGGGCGCGGCCGCCGACCGGCAGGCCGCAGCGCAGCGCCTTGATCGACATCCCGTGTGCGGTCTCGGCATCGAAGCTGAACAGCAGATGCCGGCCAAGACGGTCGAATGCGCTCATGCTTCAAGCTCCGGAAAATCGTGGGCGCCGTCGGCGTTGAGCGGCAGGGGGCGAACCCATTTGGCGGCGCTGACCTCGAGCTGGGCATAGAGATGCGGGAATAAGGCGCCGCCGCGCGAGACCTCGTATTTCAGCGCCGGGCCGAGGCGCTCGGCGTCGATGGCAATGAGCAGCAGGTCGGCCTGCCCAGTGAAGTGTTTGGCGGCGGTTTCCACCACCTGTTCAGCAGTCGAGAAATGGATGAAGCCGTCGGCGAGATCGATCGGCGCGCCGGTGAAGATGCCGCTGCGTTCGGCCTCGCGCCACATCGCTTCGGGACAGATCTTGTAGATGGTCTTCGTCATACGGGCGCTATAGGCTGAAAGCATGATGCGGGAAAGGGCAGCTTTCATTGCCCACCGCAATTTGGGCCCAATGCTTTCAGACAATGCGCACCGTCCGCGAATGGAGACAGCTATGCGCCGCGCTTTTTTGATGCTCATTCCCTTCATCGCCGGCCTCGGTGCCGGACCGGCGCTGGCCGCCGAAACGCAGCGCTACCAGATGGAAAAGACCGACAAGGGATATGTCCGCATGGACACCCAGACCGGCGAGATGTCGATCTGCGAGGAACGCGACAATCAGCTGGTCTGCAAGCTGGCCGCCGACGAGCGATCGGCCTTGCAGGACGAACTCGGCCGCGTGCAGTCCGAACTGAAGGCGCTCGATGAACGCATCGTGAAACTCGAGAACTCGCTGACAGCCCAATTGGAATCGAAACTGCCGACCGAGGAAGAGTTCCAGAAGAGCATGGGCTACATGGAGCGCTTCTTCCGCAGCTTCATGGGCATCGTCAAGGACATGGAAAAGGAAGACCAGGCGCCACAGATGGCGCCCGCACCGAACAAGACCTGAGCGGATTTTGTGCCTTGGCGGCCTGAAAGTTGAGCATGAACGGCCAACTCACCGGGCGATTTGACTTTAGCTGCTTGAAAAGACGCCACCGGGCCGCATAATCACGGCCGACGGTCCAAGACGCACAGAACGGTCGGGGCCTCGGGAGGGATATTTGCCAGCAGGCCACAAGTTCGTCATCGCGGACGACCATCCGCTGTTCCGCGGCGCTCTCAAACAGGCTATTGCCGGGCTGGCCGACGTGTCGAGCGTGCTCGAGGCCGGCGACTTCGAAAGCGTCAAGGCGATCGTTGCGGCGAATGAAGACATCGACATCGTGCTGCTCGACCTGTCTATGCCCGGCGCTTCGGGGCTCTCCGGTCTGATCTCGCTGCGGGGCATCCATGCGACTGTGCCCGTCGTCATCGTCTCGGCCCATGACGACCCCGAAACCATCCGCCGCGCGCTCGAGCTCGGCGCTTCCGGCTTCATCTCCAAGTCGGCGAGCATGGACGACATCCGCAACGCCATCGAGGCAGTGCTGTCGGGCGAAATATCGGCCCCCGGTGACATCGACCTCGGCGTCGAGCGCGATCCCGAAATCTCCGACCTGATCAAGCGCCTGCAGTCGCTGACGCCGCAGCAGACGCGTGTGCTCGGCATGCTGGCGGAGGGCCTGCTCAACAAACAGATCGCCTACGAGCTAGGCGTCTCGGAAGCGACGATCAAGGCGCATGTCTCGGCGATCCTGCAGAAGCTCGGCGTCGACAGCCGCACCCAGGCCGTCATCCTGTTGTCCAAGATCGGCGGCGAGCCGCGCCCGGCGGCGTGAGCATCCCGAAACGCGGACGCCGGTTTTCGGCATAGATCATGCTCGCAAAGCAGGGTCACTCGGCGGCGTGGGCCATGCGCCGCATCCGGTTCATCATCGAACGCAGGACAGCGGGCTTCAGCGGCTTGTTGAGCACGGCGACATCGAGCTGGTCGGCTGCGGCGCGCACCTCGTTGGAACGGTCGGCGGTGATCAGCACGGCAGGTGTCGCTTCGCCATAGACCGTGCGCAGCGAGCGAATGACGTCGAGACCGTTTTCGCCGTCGAGATGATAGTCGGCGAGGATGATTTCCGGTGCCGGTCCGTCGGGCTCGCCGGCGATGAATGCAGCCGTTCCCGAATAGGTGCGCACCTCGCAGCCCCAGCCTTCAAGCAATAGCCGCATTCCTTCCAGGATGCGGGCGTCGTTGTCGATGCAGACGACCGTCAGGCCGTTCAGCGCGGCCGCGGCCTGGATGCGCGGCCGGGCAGCCGCCGCCGCTGGCAGTTCCTCGGCAGTGGTGACGGGCAGGATGACCGAGAAGCGGGTGCCCTTGCTCTTGTGCGACTCGATCTGGATCTCGAGCTTCAGCACGCGCGCGATGCGGTCGACGATCGACAGGCCGAGCCCGAGGCCCTGGGCTTCGCGCATGCCGTCGTCGAGGCGGGTAAATTCGTGGAACACGGTGCCGAGCTTGTCTGAGGCGATGCCGATGCCGCTGTCGATGACCTGGATTTCGGCAAGCTCGCCGCGCCGCCTGACGCCAACGACGACGCGGCCGGTGCGGGTGTATTTGATGGCGTTGGAGACGAGGTTCTGAATCAGCCGGCGCAGCAGGTTGCGGTCGGTGTTGACGGTGAGCGTCGACGGCACGATCACCAGTTCGAGATCCTTGGCGCGGGCCATGGGCAGGAAGTCGGTGCCGATCTGGCGCAACAGCCCATCGAGGCGAAAAACGGTTTCCGCAGGCTTCATCGCACCCGCATCGAGGCGCGATATGTCGAGCACGGCACCGAGGATGGTCTCGACGGATTCGAGCGAGGATTCGATGTTGCGCGCAGCGATGCCGGCATTGCCCTTGCCGGCCTTCTCGATCAGCGACGAGCAGTAGAGGCGGGCGGCGTTGAGCGGCTGCAGGATGTCGTGTCCGGCAGCCGCGAGGAAGCGCGTCTTGCCGAGATTGGCCTCCTCGGCCAGCATCTGCGCCTGGGCGAGTTCCTCGTTGACGCGGGTAAGCTCGGCGGTGCGGCTCTTGACGCGCTGTTCCAAAGACTCGTTGGCGCGCTTGAGCGCGAGGTCGGCGGCGACGCGCGCGGAGATATCGGTATAGGTCGCGACGATGCCGCCGTCGGGCATCGGGTTGGAGCTCATTTCGATGATCCGGCCGCTGGTGGTCAGTTCGATCTGCCAGGGGCCGCCGAAGCTGGTCAGCCTGTCGAGCGTTCTGAGCCGCGACGTCGGCGGGATGTCGCCGCGGGCGACAAGATAGGCAAGGATGCGGTCGATCGAGACGCCGACCTGGCCCATCTCGTCGGGCAGGTCGAATAGCGAGCGGTACTGACGGTTCCAGCAGATCAGGCGGAAATCCTGGTCGAAGACGGTGATGCCCTGTTCCATCTGGTCGAGCGCGATCTGCAATAGGTCGCGGTTGTGCTGCAGCGCCTCGGTGGCGTCGTCGAGCAGGCGGAACGTGTCCTTGGCCGAGTTGTCGCCGCGCTTGAACAGCAGGGACAGGATCAGCCGCGCCGACGAGGAGCCGACGGCACTTGCCATCAGTTGCTCGGAGAAGCGGATGACGTCCATGCCGGCGGGGTCGTTGCCATTCAGCTTGCTGCCGCTGTCGCGCTCAAAACTCTGGAAAGAACGTTCGGTGCGCTCGACGCCGAGATATCTGGAGATGGTGTCCTTGAGGTCGTTGACGGTGATCGCCGTGCGGAAGCGGCGCAGCGACGGCATCGGGCTCGAGTCGCGCGGCACGAAGATCGAGGCCTGGATACGCTCGAGCGGCACCGAGGCGCGCGACAGCGAGCCGAGGACGAGGAACAGCGTGTTGATCGCCAGGCTCCACAGCACGCCGTGGTTCAGCGGTTCGGCCGAGGTGCCGAACAGCGCCTGCGGCCTGAGTGCCTCGATGCCGAACAGGCCCTCGGAGAGGATCGCCGTATCCGGCGAAGCGAGCGTCGGCAACAGCAGCGTGTAACACCACACAGCGATGCCGGCGGCCATGCCGAGCGCTGCGCCCCTTGCATTGGCGCGGCGCCAGATCAGGCCGCCGATGAAGGAGGGCGCGAACTGCGCGATCGCCGCGAACGACATCAGGCCGATCGAGGCGAGGCGCGTGTTGGTGGTGCTCTCGCGATAGTAAAGGAAGGCAACGAACAGGATGATGAAGATCGAGGCGCGGCGGATGTTGAGGATGATCGCCGACCAGTCCTCGGTGTCGCCGGCCTTCAATTTGACCAGCCGGCGCACGAAGATCGGAATGACGAGATCGTTGGAGATCATGATCGACAGCGCCACGCTTTCGACGATGACCATGGCGGTTGCCGCCGAGAGACCGCCGATGAAGGCGACCATGGCGAGGAAGTCGTGGCCTTTGAACAATGGCAGCGACAGGACGTAGAGGTCACCTGTGGTGGCCGTGCCGACCACGGCCAGACCGGCAAAGGCTATCGGCAGCACGAACAGATTGATCGCCACGAGATAGGCGGGGAAGACCCATGTCGCCTTGCGCAGCTCGTCTTCGCTGCGGTTCTCGACGATCATCACGTAGAACTGCCTCGGCAACATCACGATGGCAAAGCCGCTTATGCAGGTGACCACCAGCCAGGTGCCGAGCGAGGTGCCATAGCTCATGGCATCGCCGACCTGTTCGGTGGCGCCGAAGCTGTTCAGCATGTCGCCGGGGCCGTCGAACAGCGCAAAGGTGACGAACAGGCCGACGGCGAGGAAGGCGACGAGCTTGACGATCGACTCGACCGCGACCGCCAGCACCAGCCCGTTCTGGTGTTCGGTGGCGTCGGCATGGCGGGTACCGAACAGGGTGGCAAACAGTGCCAAGAGCAGCGCCACGATCAGCGAGATGTCGCTGACGAAGGGATCGAAGGATGGCGGTGAGCCGGTGTAGTGCTCGACCATCAGACTGACCGAGCCCGATATCGCCTTGAGCTGGAGCGCGATGTAGGGGATGGCGCCGACCGTGGCGATCAGGGTGGCGATCGAGGCGACGGAAAAGCTCTTGCCGTAGCGGGCGCCGAGGAAGTCGGCGATCGACGTGATCTTCTCGGCCTTGGCCAGCTTGATGATGCGGCTGAGCAGCGGGAAGCCGAACATGAACACCAGCACAGGGCCGACATAGATGGCGAGGAATTCGAGCCCGCGCTCGGATGCCAGCCCGACCGAGCCGAAGAAGGTCCAGGACGTACAGTAGATGGCGAGGCTGAGCGCGTAGATGAACGGTCGCGGCCGGCCCGGGCCCCAGTTCGCGGCCCGGCGGTCACCGATGCTCGCAATGGCGAACAACAGCGTCACATAGGCGACGGCGATGAGGACGACGGCCAGGCCCTGCACTCTTGGTTCTCACTCCCTCGGAAATGTCTGTTTCCGATGCAGTGAGGCAATCACAGCTGCGCCGGCATGTCCATTATCCTTGTCTCCTAGACTGGCCGCGTCGGCGCTTGCGGGGCGGGGTTTTGCAACCGGCGGTTTTTGCTATGGTGACGCTGTGCGGCGACGGTTGGCGGGGAACGATTCGCCTTTTTGCAGATCGTGAACGGAGGGTTCAATGCTAAAGGAATTCCAGGAATTTATTGCCAAGGGCAATGTGATGGATCTCGCCGTCGGCGTGATCATCGGCGGCGCCTTCGGCCTTATCGTTTCCTCGCTTGTCGGGGACATCATCATGCCGATCGTCGGTGCGATATTCGGCGGGTTTGATTTCTCGAACTACTTCCTGCCGCTGTCATCGTCGGTGACGGCCGTGTCGCTTGAGGAAGCCAAGAAGCAGGGCGCGGTGTTTGCCTATGGCAACTTCTTCACTGTCGTCATCAACTTCCTGATCCTTGCCTGGATCATCTTCCTGATGGTCAAGGGCGTGAACACCATGCGCAAGCGCCTGGAGAAGCAGAAGGCAGCCGAGCCGGCCGGTCCTCCGCCCGCCGATGTCGCGCTGCTGACCGAAATCCGCGACCTGCTCGCCAAGAAATAGCCTGCGAAAGCTGGCATCGCGAAAACCCCTGGCTGGCTGGACCACCGGGGGTTTTTTCGTTTGTGCCGGCACGATAGGACTAAGCCCAAGCAGCAATTCAAGCCTGGGGTGACCATGAGCCTTCTCGACGCCGTTCGCATTGAGGCCCGCAGCGCGCCGATGAGCGGCATCGAGGCAGTGGCCAATTATGGCCGTGACCGCGCAGGGCTCATCCCGCTGTGGTCGGGCGAGAGCGACATGCCGACGCCGGCCTTCATCAGCGACGCGGCAGCGCGCGGGCTTGCCGATGGCGAGACCTTCTACACCTGGCAGGCCGGCATACCGGAACTGCGCCAGGCCATCGCACGCTACTACCAGCGCCATTTCGGCAAGAGCTTCGGCGCCAACGAATTCATCGTCACCATCGGTGGCATGCAGGCGATCACCATGGCGCTGCAAGTGACGGCGGGCGCCGGCGACGAAGCCATTTATCTGGCGCCGGCATGGCCGAACTTTGCCGGCGCGGCAGGCGTTGCCGGCGTCAGGCCGGTGCCGGTGCTGCTCGACATGACCGACAATGGCTGGAGCTGCGACGTCGAGAAGATCGCTGCCGCCATCACGCCGCGCACCAGGGCGATCTTCGTCAACTCGCCGTCCAACCCGACCGGCTGGACCGCCGACCGCGAGACGCTGCAGGCGATCCTCGACCTGGCGCGCCGGAAGAACCTCTGGATCATTGCCGATGAGATCTATGCACTGTTCCACTATGATGGCCGCCGTTCGGCGTCGTTCATGGACATCATGGATCCGGAGGACAGGATCCTGTTCGTCAACACCTTTTCCAAGAACTGGGCAATGACCGGCTGGCGCGTCGGCTGGCTGAAGACGCATCCGTCGCTCAGTCGCACCTTCGAGAATCTGGTGCAATATTCGAGCTCCGGTGTGGCGCAGTTCATGCAGCGTGGCGGCATTGCCGCTCTCGACGAGGGCGATGCCTTCATCGCCGAGCAGGTCGAACGTGCCCACAAGGCGCGCGACATCGTCTGCAGGATCCTGGGCGAGACCGGCAAGGTGCGTTTCAGCGTGCCGCCGGGCGCCTTCTACCTGTTCTTTGCCGTCGACGGCATGAAGGATGCGGAGGCTGCCGCTTTCGACATCGTCGACAAGGTTGCGGTCGGCGTTGCCCCCGGCACCGCGTTCTGCGCCGGCGGCGAGGGGTTCCTGCGTCTGTGCTTCCACCGCCGCCTCGACCAGGTCGAGGAGGCATCGCAGCGGCTGGCCAGGTGGATCGGTGAGCAATAGCCCGACCGGCGGATCCAAGGCTCAAGATGCAGAAAGGCCCGAAACCTGATCGGTTCCGGGCCTATCGAATGAGATGAGCTGCAATCAGCCGCCCGACTGCGGCACCAGCAGCGAGACGATGCGCTCGCTCTTGGGAACTTCGGTGTGGCCCTCGGTGCGATAGGGAATGCCCAGCGCGTTCCAGGTCTCGACGAGTGCTGCCTTGAGTTCGGCGATCAGCGCGTCGCTGTGGAACGGCGTCGGCGTCACGCGCAGCCGCTCGGTGCCGCGTGGCACGGTCGGGTAGTTGATCGGCTGGATGTAGATGCCGTGGACGCCGAGCAGGCGGTCGCTGGCCATCTTGCACAGCTCAGGATCGCCGACCAGGATCGGCACGATGTGCGTTGCCGACTCCATGACAGGCAGGCCGGCGTCCGCCAGTACCTGTTTGGTGTGCGTCGCCTGGCGCTGCTGGGCGTCGCGCTCGGCTTGCGAGGTCTTCAGGTGGCGGATCGACGCCGTCGCTGCTGCTGCGATCGATGGCGGCAGGGCGGTGGTGAAGATGAAGCCGGGTGCATAGGAGCGTACGGCGTCGATGACGCTGCGCGTGCCGGTGATGTAGCCGCCGAGCGTGCCGAAAGCCTTGGCCAGCGTGCCTTCGATGATGTCGATGCGGTGGGCGAGGCCCTCGCGCTCGGTGATGCCGCCGCCGCGGCCGCCATACATGCCAACCGCATGAACCTCGTCGATATAGGTCATGGCGTTGTATTTCTCGGCGAGGTCGGCGATCTCGGCGATGGGGGCGATGTCGCCATCCATCGAATAGACGCTCTCGAACACGATCAGCTTGGCGCGCTCACGGCCGGCGGCCTGTAGCAGGCTTTCGAGATGGGCGACGTCGTTGTGGCGGAACACCTTCTTCTCGGCGCCCGAGCGGCGCACGCCCTCGATCATCGAGGCGTGGTTGAGCTCGTCGGACAGGATCAGGCAGTTCGGCAGAAGCCGGCCGATGGTCGAGATGGCAGCTTCATTGGAGACGAAGCCGGAGGTGAAGACGAGGCCGGCTTCCTTGCCGTGCAGGTCGGCGAGCTCATGCTCAAGCTCGACAAGCGGATGGTTGTTGCCGGAAATGTTGCGCGTGCCGCCGGCACCGGTGCCCATGTTGCCGGCCGCCTGCTGCATGGCAGCGACCACGTCGGGGTGCTGGCCCATGCCGAGATAGTCGTTCGAGCACCAGACGGTGATTTCCTCGGCTTTGCCGTTGGCACGCCAGATGGCGCGCGGAAACTTGCCGACGATGCGCTCGAGATCGGCAAACACGCGATAACGGCGCTCGGCGTGGACCTGGTCGATCGCTTCTTCGAAAAACCGCTGGTAGTTCATATGGACGTCCCAATTTTTCAACCATGAGCATAATCAACGGTCGGTTCGGCGTCCATCGACCGTTTCTGGTCAAAATGCCACGCCCTCGACGTCCCAAACGACCACGGAACGCCGAAAAGTCCCTTGATGTGGATCAAATTCCACTGCGACCGAATGGTCAACGTGATCTCGCCGCGAAAGTCCTATCTCGCATTTGCCGGTATTGTCGGGCTACACAGAGCGCGACGGATGCGATGCGGAGTGTTGTCATGGCGGTATTGGTAACGGGCGGTGCCGGCTACATCGGCAGCCACATGGTCTGGGAGCTGCTCGATGCGGGCGAGAAGGTCGTCGTGCTCGACCGGCTGTCGACAGGTTTTGACTGGGCGGTGGCGCCCGAGGCCACGCTGGTCAGGGGCGACGTCGCCGACAAGGATCTCGTCGGTCAATTGATCCGCGAGCATGGCGTCGACGCCATTATCCATTTTGCAGGCTCCATCGTCGTGCCGGAATCGGTGTCCGATCCGCTCGGCTATTACGAGAACAACACCTGCAAGACGCGCAGCCTGATCGAGGCGGCGGTGCGCGAAGGGGTTAAGCATTTCATCTTCTCCTCGACCGCTGCCGTTTATGGCGCCGCTGGCATGGAGCCGGTGGTCGAGGACGCCCGACTTGCGCCGGAATCGCCTTACGGCCTGTCCAAGCTGATGAGCGAATGGATGCTGCGCGATGCGTCGGCGGCCCACCCACTGACCTACACGGCGCTGCGCTATTTCAACGTCGCCGGCGCCGATCCCAAGGGCCGTACCGGCCAGTCGACCAAGGGTGCGACGCATCTGATCAAGGTCGCCTGCGAAACCGCACTCGGCAAGCGCGGCTCGATGCAGGTGTTCGGCGAAGACTATGCGACCCCTGACGGCACCTGCGTGCGCGACTACATCCATGTTTCCGACCTCGCCGCCGCGCACCGCCTGGCGCTCGCGCGCTTGCGCGCCGGTGGCGGCAACCTCGTCGCCAACTGTGGCTACGGCCACGGCTATTCGGTGCTCGAAGTGATCGACAGCGTGCGCCGCGTCCATGGCGCCGACTTCGCCGTCGAGATGACTGTCCGCCGCCCGGGCGATGCGGCCTCTGTCGTTGCCAATTCGGATCTGGCGCGCGGCGAACTCGGCTGGGCGCCAAAGCATGACGATCTCGATGCGATCGTCGGCGACGCGCTGAACTGGGAACGGCTGCTCAGCCGCAAGAACTCTTCCGTTATATAAGCTGCAGGTGGTGGATATCCGCCGCCCCGTCTCGATAATTGCAGCGCCAGGCGTTATGGGTGGCAAAGGGGCGTGACCCCGCACGGTGAAGGGTTCCCGCCAGACCCTGGTGCATCGGCCAATCCTCGGCATCGCCGATGCGCAAGAAAGAGTTGGAGCGTCCTTTCCGCGTGCCAGGGGCACTGCACGACGCTCTATGGGGTGGCAGCATGAAGATACTGGTTCTCGGCGCAGGTGTGGTCGGAACGGCAGCAGCCTATTACCTGGCGCGCGACGGCCATGAGGTCACCGTCGTCGAACGCCATCCGGCGGCGGCACGCGGCACGAGCTACTCCAATGCCGGCCTGGTCTCGCCGGGCGACGCTACCGCCTGGGCCTCGCCGGCGGCGCTGAAGACCCTCATCCGCTCGCTCTATACCTCCGATCTCGGCATCAAGGTCAGGCTCAGGCTCGACCCCTATTTTTATGCCTGGAGCCTGCGCTTCCTGCGCCAGTGCACGACGGCGCGGCTGCGCGCCAACAGCGAAGTCAAGCTCCGGCTCGCGCTCTATTCGCGCCAGTGCATCAACGAGATCTCCGACGAAGCCGGCATCGGCTATGACGACCGGCGCAAGGGCATCCTCTATTTCTTCCGCTCGCAGAAGAGCCTCGACGAAGGCAGCGAGAATTACCGCTTCCTCGCAAAACACGGCCTGCCGATCGAGATCGTCGACCGCAATCGCATGGTTGAGCTGGAGCCCGGCCTGGCGGCCGCCAAGGACGGTATTGCGGGCGGCGTCTATTCGCCTGTGGATCAGACCGGCGACTCCCGCATGTTCGTCGAAAAGCTCGCCGCTTATGCCAAGGAGCGGCTGGGTGTGACGTTCAAGTTCGACACCACTGTCGAGGGCTTGGTCGTCGAGGGTGATCGCGTCGCTGGGGTGAAGACGCAAGCCGGCGTGCTCACAGCGGATGCGGTGGTCATCGCCATGGGGCCCGAGAGTGGATTGCTCGGTCGCCGCCATGGCATCGACCTGCCCGTCTATCCGGTCAAAGGCTACACCGCGACAGTGCCGCTCGATGCTCCCGAAAAGGGACCGACGATGGGCGGCGCCGATGAGGACAACCTGATCGCCTATTCCAGGCTTGGCGATCGCCTGCGGCTGGCTGCGACCGCCGAGTTCGCCGGCTTCGATCGCAGCTACAAGCCGAGCGATTTCGCCCGCCTGTTCAAGGCCGGCCAGGAGCTTTTCCCGGGCGCCTTCAATCCGCGAAAGGCTGAGGTCTGGGCCGGTCTCCGGCCAATGATGCCGGGCTCGGTGCCAGTAATCGGCCCGGCCCGCTACAAGGGGCTTTATCTCGACACCGGCCACGGCCATGTCGGCTGGACCATGGCCTGCGGCTCCGGCAAGTTCCTTGCCGACCTGGTGGCCGGCCGCAAGCCCGACATCGATCCACAGGGGCTGGTCTACGGGGGCTGAGTCATGTCTGGACCGCAAGTCGCCATCGATCTCGGTCGCATCGAGCGCAATGCGCGGGCAGTCGTCGAGCGCGCGAGCCAATCCGGCATCAAGGTGTTCGGTGTCACCAAGGGCAGCTGCGGCATGCCGCAGGTGGCGCGCGCCATGCTGCGCGGCGGTGTGGCGGGGCTCGCCGAGTCGCGTTTCGAGAACATCCGCCGGTTGCGCGAAAGCGGCATCGGCTGCCCTGTAATGCTGTTGCGCAGCCCGCCGATTTCGCGCGTCGAGGAGGTGGTGCGCACTGTCGACATCAGCCTGCAGTCGGAGCTGGAGATCATCCGCGAGATCTCGCGCATCGCCCAGCGCATCGGCCGTGTCCACGACATCATGCTGATGGTCGACCTCGGCGACCTGCGCGAAGGCATCTGGCCAAACGACCTTCTGCCGACCGTCGAGCGCGTGCTCGAACTGCCCGGCGTGCGCATTGCAGGCCTGGGCACCAACCTGACCTGCTTTGGCGCCATCATGCCGACGGAGGAGAACCTCAGCCAGCTTGTCGCCTATGCCTACAAGGTCGAGCGCCTTGCCGGCGTCAGCCTCGACTGGGTGTCGGGCGGCAATTCGTCGTCGCTGCCGCTGCTTCTGGACAACAAGCTGCCGGCCGGCATCAACAATCTGCGCATCGGCGAGGCGATCCTGCAGGGCGGCTACGAGACCTTCCGGGAAGAGCCGTGGCGGGAGCTGGAGTTCAACGCCTTCAAGCTCACCGGCGACCTGATCGAGGTCAAGCTCAAGCCGTCGCTGCCGATCGGTGAATCCGGCTACGACGCCTTCGGCAACCAGCCGGTGTTCGTCGACGAGGGCGACAGGCTGCGCGGCATCGCCAATATCGGCCGCGAGGACACGATGATCGAGGGCCTTGTGCCGATCCATCGGGGCGTGCGGGTGCTGGGCGCGTCGAGCGACCATCTCGTGCTCGACATTACCGACGCCGAGCCGCCGCTAGTCGTCGGCGACCGCGTCAGCTTCCACATGAACTATGGCGCGCTGTTGACGGTGATGACCTCGGAATATGTCGAGAAGGCGCCGATGCACGACATCACCGAGGTCACCGGCCGCCGCATGGTCTCGATCGTGGCCGACAGTGCTGCCGGGCCACTGCTGGCAAGACAGTCTGTTGGTACGCGGCTCGAACAGATGCAGTTCGACGTCATCGAGATCGCCGATGCCGAGCATCCGCCGGCCGGCCTCATCAGGCTGCACGCCGGTGCTGACAGGCATGTGGCGTCGAAGGCGCTGGCAACTGCCGCCGAGGCGACACATTCCCTGGGACTGATCTGGATCGATTCCATTGCCGCGCTGATGCCGGAGGGCGAGGAGGGCGTCGAGGCGCCGGAGCGCTCGGTGCTGGCGCGGCTGCTCGGCCTCGACCACAAGCCCGGCGCGCTGCAGCCGCAGCTGTCGCCCGAAAATGTCGTGCTCGTCGGGCTGCGCGAGGCCGATCCGGCGGAGGTGCGCATCCTCAAGGATTCGCGCGTCACCGCCTTCACCATGGCAGAGGTCGACGGCTCCGGCATGCGCGAGGTGATGCGCGAGGCAATCCGCATCGCCTCGTCGGGAACCGTCGGTTTCCACGTCAGCTATTCCCCCACGGCCACCGAAATTCCCGGCTGGGCGAGTGGCTCTGGCGGCATGACCGTGCGCGAGACGCACCAGGCGATGGAGGCGATAGCGCTGTCCGGCGGCATGCTGTCGATGGACGTTTCGGGATTGGCCGCGGAGACGGAGCCGCGCGTCGCCACCGAAGCGGTCAACTTCGTCATGTCCGCCTTTGGCAAGAGGATCCTCTGATCAGCGTCGGCGCGCGCTCTGCCTGGTTTCGTAGATGTACTGCAAGGCGATGATCGCCGCTGCGATGACGAGATAAAAGACCGACACCACCAGCAACACCTCGATGGCCTTGTAGGTCTCGGAGATGATGACGGTCGAGGCCGCCGTCAGCTCGTCCATGGCGACGAGGCTGGCGAGCGAGCTGCCCTTGACCATCTGGATGGCATTGGAAAACAGCGACGGTGCCGCCAGCCTGTAGGCCTGCGGGATCATCACCTTCCAATAGGTCGCAAATGGCCTGAGGCCGAGCGCCTTGGCGGCGTCGAGCTGGCCTGGGGGAATGCTCTCGAAGCCGGAGCGCAGGAATTCGAGATTGTAGGCGGTCGAGGCGAAGATCAGGCCGATCAACGCCGACGGCACCGGCTCGAGATAAATGCCGAGGCGAGGCAGGCCATAATAGAGCGCAAACAGCAATGCCAGAACGGGAGCCGCGCGGGCAAAGAAACTGTAGCCGATGATGACGCGGTGAAACGCGCCCTTGGGCCGCTGCATGTAGATGGCCAGCGGCAGTGCAAGGATGTTGGAGACAACGATGACGACCACCGAGATGAACAGCGTCATCGCCAGCCCGTCGAACAGCATCTGCTGGTAGGTCGGGTCGAGCAGGATGTTCATCGCGCCACCGCTTGCTTGGGCTTGCGCTCGTTGAAGACGAGCAGCGGCGTGACGATGAGGATGTAGAGGCCGACGGCGAGCGTCAGGAAGGTAAAAGGTGCGTTGGTGGCGGCGATGCCCTGCTTGGTGACGTAGAGAATCTCGCTGACCGACACCGCCGAGGCGATCGACATGCGCTTGACCGTGCCGATGGCGTAGGTGATCCAGCCCTTGCGCGCCAATGGCAGGATCTGCGGGATCAGCACCCTAAGGAACACAACCCGCTTGGGCAGGCCGAGCGCGAGGCCCGCCTCATACTGGCCGAATGGCACGGCCTTCAACGCGCCCTTGAACACCTGATAGTCGAAGGCGATGCCGACGAGCGTGAAGGCGATGATCGTCGAGCCGATCGGGCCGAAGTCGATGCCGACCTGCGGCCCGCCGAAGAAGAACAGGAACAGCACCACGAGTTCCGGCACCGAACGGAAGAAGGCGCTGAACGCCTCGATACCGTTCCGGAGCCAGGATTTTTCGCGGCCGTAGTGAACGAGGGACAACAACAGGCCGAAGACTGCCGACAGGCTGAAGACCACTGCCGACAGCCCGATGGTGAGGGCCGCCGCAACCAACAGCCGCGGCAGCCAGGCAAGTGCGATTTCCATGTCCCGCGCCCCTCGCGGCAGCCCTGCTTACTGAGCCTTCGACCAGTCGATGGAGGCGCCGAACCACTTGTCGGCCAGGCCCTGCAGGGTGCCGTCCTTGCGCCAGGTCTCGAACTGGGCATCGATGGCGTCGGCCAGCGGCTTGTTCTTGTTGCTGACGGCAACGCTCTGGGTGATGGTCGACAACAGGTCGTCGAGGGTAACAGTGCCGGTCAGCTTGCCCGACTTGGCGAGGTATTTCGGACCGAGGAAGTCGTGGGCGGCAAAATCGATGCGGCGGTTCTCGAGGTCGAGGAACAGCTCGGTGGCGCCGGGATACTCACGGCTCTTGGTGACGCAATCGGCCGGAAGCTTCTCCTTGGCGACCTTCTGGAAGGCGCCGCCGCGCACCGCGCCCATTGTCTTGCCGCAGACATCCTTCCAGTTGGCGATGTCGGTGTCAGCCTCGCGGCGGGTGATGGCAGCACCGTTGACGATGTAGGGCGACAGCAGGAAGAAGTCCTTCGAAGCCAGGCGCTCCGGTGTGCGGGTCACGCCCGAGGCGATCAGGTCGAAGCGGCCTGCGGTGAGGCCCGGCAACAGCCCGGCGAAGTCGAGCTTCTCGAACTTGGCGGTCAGGCCGAGCTGCTTGGCGACGAGATTGACGACGTCGATGTCGAAGCCTTCAAGCTCGCCCGCAGCATTGGTCATGCTGAAGGGCGGGGCCGAGCCTGACGTGCCGACGGTGATGGTATCAGGTGCAACCAGGGCGGCCTTGTAGTCCTGTGCACTTGCTGCGCTCACGCCGAAAATCGCAATGAGGGCCAGCAGGGCTGTCCGCGCAATTCTCATGATCACTCCTTTGATGGGCTGCTTGAAAACAGAATGTTTGCGTTATATCGCAAATTGCTAAAGCCACCAAGGACGGTGGCCAATTTGGATACAATAGTTTCTGGAGAATCTGTTTCTCAAGAACGGCCGTTCCGAAAGTTCGAGGTTTTGTGAAATGGAACTGCGCTTCAAACTCAACTATCTGTATCAAGGGCAGAATTCGCCGTTTCTGCATGCAGCCGACGCCGGCTATTTCGGTGACCATGGCCTGTCCTGCAGCTTCGTCGAAGGCTTCAGCTCGTCGCTGGTGACGCGCACGCTGGTGAACGATGAGGCCGATATCGGATACGGCGATGTATCCTCTGTTTTCGAGCGGGCGCTGCGCACAGGCGAAACCGAGATCTCCTGTCTCGTGCCGATCTATGAGCACACGCCCTGCTGTCTCGGCTACATCTCCGACGGCAAGCGGCTGACCCTCGCCGATATTCCCGGCAGCACCTTGTGCGGACCGAACGGCGACACCTCGGCGCGGCTTCTACCGCTGCTGCTCAAGCGCAACGGCTTTGCGCCCGACAGCTACACCTATCTCGGCGTCCAGCCGGAAGAGCGTGACCGGCTGGTGGCGTCTCGCGCGGTGCTGGCGGCGACCTGTTTCGATGCGACACTGAAATTTGCCATGCAGATGCGTGGCCACGACGCCAGCGGCCTCGACTTCCTCTATTTCGCCGACAACGGGCTCGACATCTATTCGGGCGCGCTGGTGGCGTTGAATTCGGTACTGGACCGGGAACCGGGTCTCGCCGGCAAGCTGCAGGCGATCACGCGCCAGGCCTGGCATGATTGCCTCGTCAATCCGCAGCTCGGCGTCGATGCGGTGATCAGGCGTTCGCCCGGCATGGATCCCGATATCGTCCTGCAACAGCTGACCTGGATCCTTGAACGGCAGGTCTTCCCCGATGGCGCGCGGGCGATGAAGTTCGATCTCGGCGGCGCCAAGATGGCCAATACGTTGGAATGCGCCACCTACTCCGTCGGCGCCGAGGCCAAGCGCAGTGCAGACGGAATGGCGGCCGAGATCTGCCTGAATTAGCTGGTCTGGAAGTCTCCCGGCTGGGGCGGGGCGATGGGGCTGAACAGCGTCCGGTCGGGCTTGATGTCGATCAGCGGCGTGCCGTCGAGGCAATCCATGCCGCGCACCGAAAGCATGTTGCCCTCGACGCCGACCAGTTCGACGATCTGGGTGCCTATCGGATTGGGGCGAACGGGCGAGCGCAGCGAGAAGGTGCCGCGCGCGGTGCCGTCATTGGCCGGACTCTGGCGCACCAGGTCGCGCCGGGAGAGGTGAAGCCAGTAGAGCACTTCCAGGCGTGCGAATTGCGCGACGTCCTCGAGGGCCGCCACCCATGGCTCGAAAATCTCGATATGGCAGACAGGGCCATCGGCGCGGCCCTGTCGCGGGGTCAAAAGGCGCGAGTCCCAGGGCGTTCGGATGCGGCCGATGAAATAGATCTCGGCATCGTAACCCGAGGGCAGTGCGACGGCGCTTTCCCCGTCGCGGATTTCGTTTTCGCGGACCACGCTCAGTCGACCGCGACCATGACGTCG
Organism: Aminobacter sp. SR38; assembly: GCF_014843375.1. NCBI lineage: Bacteria > Pseudomonadati > Pseudomonadota > Alphaproteobacteria > Hyphomicrobiales > Phyllobacteriaceae > Aminobacter > Aminobacter sp. SR38. The sequence goes on along the minus strand of NZ_CP062112.1, from coordinate 1,892,771 downwards.
GAGGCCTTGATGACTGCATAGGCGTCCTTGCCGACGGCGAGCTTCAGGTCGTCGACCGCTTCGTTGGTGATCGAGGCGGTGACGACGGCGCCGCTGATGTCGATGCGGACATGCGATGTTGTCGCGCCTTTGATCACTTCGACGATCTTGCCTTTGATCTGGTTGCGGGCGCTGATCTTCATGGTGCGTTCCTTTCGTTGAGGGTTGGCGTGCAGACATGGCGTCCGGCTTGTTCGAGATAGGCCACTGCAACGCCGACGCCATAGAGAGCTTGCAGCGATTGCGGTGTCAGCACGTCGGCAGGGTTGCCGATGGCGACCAGTGCCCCCGACTGCATCAGCGCGACGCGGCTGGCGCACGCAAAGGCATGGCTGGGATCGTGGGTGGAAATGACCACCGCCATGCCTGAGCCGGCGAAGCTCGAAATGCGACTCAAGACGCGAGCCTGATTGCCGAAGTCGAGGCTGGCCGTCGGCTCGTCCATCACGATCAGTTCGGGCTCCTGGGCGAGTGCGCGGGCAATCAGCGTCATCTGCTTTTCGCCGCCCGAGATGTCGGTGAAGGGGCGGGTGGCGAGATGGCCGATGCCGAGGGCTGCCAGCGTTTCCTGCGTGATCGCCCGGTCGGCCATGGTCGGTGAGGCGAAGGTGTCGATGCGGCTGGCGCGGCCCATCAAGACGACGTCGAACACCGAGAATGGGAAATAGGCGCCGGTGGCCTGCGGCACATAGGCGATTTGGCGGGCGAACTGTGCGCGCGAGAAGGTCGAAATGTCCTTGCCGTTCAATTCCAGATGTCCGCCCTGGCGCGGCAATAGGCCGAGCAGGGTCTTGAACAAAGTGGTCTTGCCGCAGCCATTGGGACCGAGCAGGCACAACACTTCCCCGCGGTCGACCGACAGCGTGACCCCTTGGCCGATTTTGACGCGGCCATAGCCGAATGCGAGATCGGTTGCCTGAAGCATCATTGCCAGCCTCGCCGGGTCGTCAGAAGCAGATAGAGGAAGAATGGCGCGCCGATGGCGGCGGTGAGGATGCCCAGCGGGACCTCGATGGCGGCGATGCTGCGGGCAAGCGTGTCGACGCCGACCATGTAGGCGGCGCCGATCAGCATCGAGGTCGGCAGCAGGCGCGAGAAATCGGGCCCGACGAACATGCGCGCGACATGCGGCACCAAAAGGCCGATCCAGCCGATGATGCCTGAAATCGAGACGGCGGCGGCGGTCATCAGCGTGGCGGCGGCGACGATGACGATTCGAATCCAGCGTGTCTCGACGCCAAGCGCGCGCGCCTCCTCGTCGTCGAGCGTCATCAGGTTCATGCGCCAGCGCAGCAGCACCATCGGTAGCAGCGCGACAAGGACGGCGGGCAGGATGGAGCCAAGGTCGGCGCGGTTGACGCTGGCGAGACTGCCGAGCAGCCAGAAGGTAATGGCGGGCAGCTGGTTGTAGGGATCGGCGAGCACCTTGAGCAGCGACACGCAGGCGCCCAGCAGCGCGCCGATGGCGACGCCCGCGAGCACCAGCACGAGGATCGGGTCGCGCTCGCGCACGATCGAGCCGATGGCATAGACGATTGCCACAGCTGCCAGCCCGCCGGCGAAGGCGAGGCCCTGTATGGCGAGCACTGACAGCGACAGGAAGATGCCGACGGCCGCGCCGAAGCTGGCGCCGGTGGAGACGCCGAGGATGTCGGGTGAAACCAGCGGGTTGCGGAACAGGCCCTGATAGACCGCGCCCGCCGCCGCCAGCGAAGCGCCGACGAGGATGCCGGCGCAGACGCGCGGCAGGCGCACGTTCCAGATCACGGTCTCGATCGTCGGCGCAACGCCGCTTTCGCCGCCCGACAGCTTGGCCACAACCACGGCGAAGATGTCGCCTGGCATCACCGGATATCTGCCGGTCAGGATCGCTACGAGGATGACGGCGACGAGCAGAGCCGCCAGCGCGCCGATGGCGATCGGCCCGGCGTGCTGGGCTTTTGGCTGCTGCTGCAAGTGCTTGGCTTCCGCTCGAAGCTCAGGGCTTCGGGCCGGTGTCGGCAAGCAGCTTGCCGAGTTGCTCGGTGGTGAGATCGACATGATAGAACAGCTTGTAGAAGTCGCGGGTCTCGGCCTTCAGATCGATCTCGGCCTCGCCGGGATAGAGTGCGGAGGTGAGCCACGATATGCCGATGGCGCGATTGACGCCGGGAGGCGCGTCGAACCAGCCGAAGGGCAGGGCCGGCGCACGGAACACGCGGCCGTCTTTCACCGCCTTGATGCCTGCCCATGACGGGTCCGACAGCACCGACTTCCGAAACATCGGGCCGAGCGTCAGGATGACGTCGGGGTTCCACGACAGGATCTGTTCGAGCGAGACATTTGCGAGCGAGCCCTTACCTGCGGCTTCGGCGACATTGGTCGCACCGACGGCGGACAGCACTTCCATGTTGATCGAGCCGGCGAGGCCGGTCTCCAGTCCGTCGGGACCGCGGCCGTAATAGACGCGCGGGCGCTGGTCGGCCGGCACCTCGGCGACGACCTTGTCGAGCCGCTGCATCGCAGCCTCGGTGTAGGCCGCGAGTTTCTCCGCCTGTTCCTTCTCACCCAGGAGTTCGCCGATCTCGCGCAGCGACTTCGGCGTGTTGGCGAAGCTGCCGTCGATCAGCACGTAAGGGATGCCGGTCTGCTCCTGTACCTTGTCGGCGAGCGAGGCATAGGTCGGGTTGACGGTACCGACATCGAGGATGATGTCGGGTTTCATCGCCAGCACGGCTTCCATGTTGGCGGTGTCGCCCTTGCCGGTCAGGCGGCCGTGGACGGGCAGGTCACGATAAGGCGCTGCGATGAAGTCCTTTTCGTCGTCCGTGAATTCACGCACCCAGCCGACCATGCGGTCGGGCGCGACCGAGTAGAGCAGGACCGAGGCGGGCGGACCGGCGGCCATGACGCGGGTGATCTTCTCGGGCAACGCCACCTTGCGACCGGCGGCGTCGGTGAAGACGCGCTGCTCGGCGGCAGCGAGCGAGGCTGAAGCGACCAGGGCGATGGCGGCAGCCAGGAATGAAATCAAGAGGTTGCGGCGTCTCATGCTGTCGATCTCGGGTTGAACAATGGGTTTGGATATATACATGCCAATATAACGAGCGGCGCATTGTTATGTTTGACTGAATATAACGGTCAAGGGATTTGTGCGGCTGTGCCAGCCGATTTCAAGGCCTTCGCCTTGACCCATGGGCGACGGTCGGAAAGGCTGGGCGTCAAAGTTAGCGTCGCAACCCAACGGGTTCGGCGAGCCAAGGAGAGAAATCCATGTACACCCACGTCCTCATTGCCACTGACGGATCGGAGCTGGCGCAGAAGGGGCTCGACCATGGCTTGAGCCTGGCCAAGGGCATCGGTGCCAAGGTGACGGTCATGAACGTGACCGAGCCGGCGCCGATCTTCGCCTCTGCCGGCATGTATGGTCCGGTCGCGACGGCCGAAGACATCGTCTCCTACCAGAAATCGGGCGAGGAATATGGCGCCAAGGTGCTGACCGCCGCCAAGGCGCAGGCCGACAAGCTTGGCGTCAATGCCGATACGGTGCATGTCGAAGAGATGTGGGCGGCGGAGGCGATCAATCAGCTCGCCCAGGAAAAGGGCTGCGACCTGATCGTCATGGCCTCGCATGGCCGCCGCGGCCTGGGGCGGCTTATCCTCGGCAGCCAGACCGTCGACGTTTTGACCAACAGCAAGGTGCCGGTGCTGGTCGTCCGCTAGACATCTCGACAAGAAACGACAAAGGCCTCCCTGACCGGTGTCGGGGAGGCCTTTCACTATTGGATGGCGCGGCTCAGACGATCTTGCCGCGTGCCGGTACCGGCCATAGCTCCGGTGCCTTGTCCTTGCCGTAGACATAGACGCCGTCGACCATGTTGGTGACGACGCAGGCGTGGTTGGGCACGATGCGGATGCGCTGGCCGACGGTGAGATTGATATCGCTCGGGCAACGCAGGCGGCCGTGCTCCTCGGAAAGTTGGTCGATCGAGATGTCGGGGCGCCCGAGCACATGGCCGTGGCCCACGAGGCCGAGCAGGTCCGAGGTCAGCGTCTTCGAGCCGGCGTCGATGATGGCGCGGTTGGAGGCGGGCACCGAGACGACGGTGGCGAGCACGGTGAGTGCGCAGTCGTCCCAACTGGCGACGTCGCGGGCGACGAGCGAACGGTCGTTGTAGACATAGGTGCCGGGGCGGAATTCCGTCGCGATCGGCGCCAGATGCGCCTTCATCATGTCGGGCGTGCCCCCCGAGCTTATGGCGGGAACGGCAATGCCCCTGGCTTCGATCAGTGCCTTGGCCTCGGTCATGAAGGCCTGCACCTTGGCAGCACCGCCCACCGGTGGATAGGTCATCAGCCCGGCGAACCGCAGGCCGGGAGCCGCATGGATGCGGACGGCCAACGCGGCTGCCTCCTCAGTTGTGCCGACGCCGCAGCGGTCGGCACCTGTGTTGCACTCGACGAAGACATTGAGCGTAGCGCCGGCCGCCGCAAAGGCGGCTGAAAGCCCGTCGATCACGGTCATATTGTCGGCGACAACAGCAAGCTTGACCTTGCCGGCGAGCGCCACGAGCGCGTGCAGCTTGTCGTCGCCGAGGATGTTGTAGGTGATCAGCACGTCGTTCAACCGGCCGCTGCCGGCGACCATGGCTTCTGCTTCCGACACCTTCTGGCAGGTGATGCCGACGGCGCCCGCGTCGAGCTGCATTTCGGCGATGGCAGGCAGCTTGTGTGTCTTGATATGCGGACGAACCTTGAGGCCATGGCTGTCGGCGTAGGTCTGGAAGCGTTCGATGTTCCGCTTCGCCACATCGATGTCCACCAACACGGCGGGGGTCTGGATCCTGTCGAACATGGCTTTTGCCTTCCAAATCGAATGGGCGCGCGCGGACCTTGCCTGTGCCGCGCTTGACAAACAATGCCGCGCGGCGCTTTATACGTCAATCCGATATTAAGGACATATGTCCGAAATAGCGGACATTGGATTAGAGAACTCTTTGGGAGGAACGGCGAGATGAAGATCGCACTTTCCGCGGCCGTCGCCGCGCTCGCGCTGATGGCGGCAATGCCTGCCGGCGCACAGGAAAAGCAGAGCAAGCTTGATGAGGTTCTGGCGCGTGGCCACCTGGTCCTGGGCACCGGCAGCACCAATGCGCCCTGGCACTTCAAGAGTGCTGACGACAAGCTGCAGGGCTTCGACGTCGACATGGGTCGCATCGTCGCCAAGGCGCTGTTCGGCGACCCGGACAAGATCGAATACGTCAACCAGTCGTCGGATGCCCGCATCCCCAACATCACCACCGACAAGGTCGACCTGACCTGCCAGTTCATGACGGTAACGGGCGAGCGTGCCCAGCAGATCGCCTTCACCATTCCCTACTACCGCGAAGGCGTCGGCCTGATGCTGAAGGGCGACAGCAAATATGCCGACTATGCCGCGCTCAAGGGCGCCGGCTCGGGCGTCACCATCTCGGTGCTGCAGAACGTCTATGCCGAGGCGATGGTGCATGCCGCGCTGCCGGAGGCCAAGGTCGACCAGTATGAGTCGGTCGACCTGATCTACCAGGCACTGGAATCGGGCCGCGCCGATGCAGTTGCCACCGACCAGTCTTCGCTGGCCTGGTACATGAAGCAGAACCCGGACCGCTACAAGGATGCCGGCTATGGCTGGAATCCGCAGACCTATGCCTGCGGCGTCAAGCGCGGCGACCAGGACTGGCTGAACTTCGTCAACACCGCGCTGCATGAGGCGATGACCGGCGTCGAGTTCGACTTCTACGCCAACTCCTACAAGACCTGGTTCGGCAAGGAGCTCGCTCCGCCGCAGATCGGCTTCCCGGTCGAGTACAAGTAAGCTCGCCAACAGTGGCGCGGCTCCTGGCACATGCGGCCGCGCCATCTCTTCTGACCGGAACCTGACGGCACCATGGGTTACACACTCAATTTCTCGGCGGTCTGGCGCAGTTTCGACCAGCTGCTCTGGGGTCTCGGGCTCAGCCTGGCGCTCGCCTTCGTGGCGATCGCCATCGGCTGCGTGCTCGGGCTGATCACTGCCTTCGGCCTGTTGTCGAAGCAAGGCGCGTTGCGCCACCCTGCGCGCATCTACGTCACCATCATCCGCAACACGCCTATTCTGGTGCTGGTGCTGTTCACCTTCTTCGCGCTGCCGCAGCTCGGCATCCGGCTCGGCAAGATCGAGAGCTTCGTCGCGACGTTGGCGCTCTATTCCGGCGCCTATCTCGCCGAAGTGTTTCGCGGTGGCCTGCTCGCCGTGCCCAACGGGCTCAAGGAGGCCGGTCTTGCCATCGGCTTGACCCAGGCGCAGATCCGCAACTCGATCGTCATGCCGCTGATGCTGCGCAACGTGCTGCCGTCGCTGTCGAGCACGCTGATCTCGCTGTTCAAGGACACCTCGCTGGCCGCCGCCATCGCGGTGCCGGAGCTGACCTTCGAGGCGCGCAAGATCAATGTCGAAACCTTCCGTATCATCGAGACCTGGATCGTCGCCAGCTGCCTCTATGTCGCCACCTGCTCGGTGCTCGCAGCCCTGCTGCGCAGGCTCGAGCGGCGCATGTCCATTCCCCGGTGAGTGCCATGGAAACAGTGACATTCTTCGAAACTCTCTGGCTCGCCCGCATCCCGATCCTCAAGGGCATCGGCGTCACCGTCTCGATCTCGGTTCTGGCGATCCTTGTCGGCACCATATTGGGCATCGGCGTCGGCCTGGCGCTGACCTATGGCAACAAGCCGTTGCGCTGGCTCGTGCGCGGCTACACCGACTTCATCCGCGGCACGCCGGTTCTGGTGCTGGTGCTCGCGAGCTACTACGTGCTCGGCACTGTCGGCATCGACCTCGGCCCGTTCCAGGCCGGCGTGCTGGCGCTTGCCGTGTTCTGCTCGTCGCATGTCGGCGAGATCGTGCGCGGCGCGCTGCAGTCGATCCCCAAGGGCCAGACAGAGGCTGCCAAGGCGATCGGCCTGACTTTCCCCCAGACATTTGCCTATGTGCTCGGTCCGCAGGCGCTGCGCCAGGTGTTGCCCGCCTGGGTCAACACGGCCGCCGAGATGGTCAAGGCCTCGACGCTTCTGTCGATCATCGGCGTGGCCGAGCTTCTGCTCAGGACCCAGGAGCTGATCTCGCGCACCTTCATGAGCCTCGAGTTCTATTTCTTCGCGGGCTTCCTCTATTTCGTCGTCAACTACGGCATCGAGCGTTTCGGCCGCTACGTTGAACGCAAAACCTCGATCCCCTCGTGAGGCCGCAACAATGACCGGCAACCTTCTCGAAATCCGCGACCTGCACAAGCGCTACGGCGATGTCGAAGTCCTCAAGGGCGTCGACTGCACCATGGCCCAGGGCGACGTCATCTCCATCATCGGCTCGTCCGGCTCGGGCAAGACGACGATGCTCCGCTGCATCAACATGCTGGAGGAATTCCAGGGCGGCTCGATCCGCATCGACGGCGAAGAAATCGGCTACGAGACCGCAGGCGGCACGCGCCGCCGCAAGAAGGAAAAGGAAATCGCCCGCCAGCGTGCGATGACCGGAATGGCCTTCCAGCAGTTCAACCTGTTCCCGCATATGTCTGCGGCCGAAAACGTCATGCTCGGCCTGGTCAAGGTCAAGAAGATGTCCCGCGACGAGGCGCGCAGCGTCGCCGAAAAGTGGCTCGACCGTGTCGGCCTCGCCGAGCGCCGCGACCGTTTTCCCGGCCAGCTCTCCGGCGGCCAGCAGCAGCGCGTCGCGATCGCACGCGCCATTGCCATGAACCCCAAGCTGATGCTGTTCGACGAGGTCACCTCGGCGCTCGACCCCGAGCTGGTCAACGAGGTGCTGCAGGTCATCAAGGATCTCGCCCGCGACGGCATGAGCATGCTGCTCGTCACCCACGAGATGCGCTTTGCCTATGAGGTGTCGTCGCGCGTGATCTTCATGAACCAGGGCCGCATCGGCGAGGAAGGCAACCCGCGCGAGATGTTCTTGAAGCCGCAGACCGAGCGGCTGGCCGAGTTCCTCAAGACATCAACCTTCAACTAGCATTCGGAGAATAGACATGACGATCAAGCGCTATGGCACCGGCCAGACCGGGGCGGGCAAGCAGGCACTGCCCTTCGCGCGGGCCGTCGAGGCCAATGGCTGGCTCTACGTTTCCGGCCAGGTCGCCATGGAGAATGGTGAGATCGTCGGCGGCGGCATCATCGCCGAGACGCGCAAGACGATGGAAAACGTCATCGCCATCCTGGAAGAAGCCGGTTATGGGCTGGAGCACATCGTGCGTGTCGGCGTATGGCTCGACGACCCCCGCGACTTCTGGTCGTTCAACGGCGTCTATGCCGAGTATTTCGGTGACCATCCGCCGGCGCGTGCTTGCGTACAGTCGAGTATGATGGTCGATTGCAAAGTCGAAATCGACTGCGTCGCCTACAAGGCGCCGTGATGGCATGAAGTTTTGCCGGCGATCTGCCGGGAGAGGCGACACATGGACGACGTATCCGACGACATGACCAACAGGCGGGCGCGCGGTCTCGACCGCGCCTTCGAGATCATGAACTTCTTGCGTCTCAAGCGCACGCCGCTTCGCCCCAACGAGATCGCATCTGGCATCGGCGCGCCGCGTTCGTCCGTCTATGAGCTGGTCAATCTGCTGATGCGCCAGGGCGTGCTCGAATATCGCGGCGAGGACGGCCGGGTCTTCCTCGGCCGCAAGCTCTACTTCCTCGGCATGGCCTATGCCGAGCAGTTCGACCTGATGCGCGAATGCGACAAGCTGTTGACGCACATCGCCGAGGAGACGCGCGAGACGGCGCAGATGTGCCTGCTCGAAGGCAACAAATACACCGTCGCCCAGATGAAGGAAGGCCTGCGCCCGTTCCGCATTTCGTCCAATGTCGGCGATCCCGTCTCCATCGCCTGGACGGCGTCGGGCCGGCTGCTGGTCGCCCATATGAGCGACCAGGAAATCCTCGACTTCATCCCGAAGGAGGATTTCCAGCTGCCCAACGGCCAGTGGCTCGATCCGGCGCAGTTCATCGCAGAAGTGCGCGAGGCGTCGCGGGTCGGCTACTACACCTTCAACAGCGCCGTCGAGAACTTCACCCACTGCTTCGCCGTTCCGGTTTACCAGGCCGACAACATCTGTATCGCAACGCTCTGCCTCGTGGCGCCGCGCGAGGATGGGCTCAAGAACCACGCCAGCTATCTCAAGACGCTGCTCGATGCCGCCGCCGACCTGTCGAGCCGCCTCGGCCACGTCGCCGACGAGCACGCGCCGGGTGCAGCCCGCGCCGGCGGGCGGCGCTGAACGGCAACATACACAACATTTCTGGACACCCTTGATGGCCGGACGCGCACTCCTGATCGGCGAATGCATGGTCGAACTTCGCCAGGCCGGCGACGGCCTGATGCGCAAGGGCTTTGCCGGCGACACCTTCAACACCGCCTATTACCTCAGAAGCTTGCTGCCCGAGGCATGGCCGGTCGACTATTTCTCCGCCGTCGGCACGGACACGATCTCCGATGAAATGCTCACCTTCATCGAGGGCACCGGCGTCGGTACCGGCTTCATCCGTCGCCTGCCGGAGCGTACGCCCGGCCTCTACATGATCCATCTCAAGGATGGCGAGCGCAGCTTCTCCTACTGGCGCTCGGCCTCCGCAGCGCGGCTGCTTGCCGACGACGCTTCGGCGTTGCGTGCGGCCATCGACGCCTCGAAGCTGATCTTCTTCTCCGGCATCACATTGGCGATCCTGGCGCCTGAGGCGCTTGCCACTCTGCTTGCCGAGGTCGGTCGTGCGAAGGCCGCCGGCAAGCTCGTTGCCTTCGATCCCAACATCCGGCCACGCCTGTGGGACGACGCCGACAGGATGCGGCGGGCCATATCGGATGGAGCCGCGGTCTCCAGCATGGTGATGCCCAGCTTCGAAGATGAGGCGACGCATTTCGGCGACGCCTCGGTCGACGCGACGATCGCGCGCTACATTGGGCTTGGCGTGAGCAAGCTCGTCGTCAAGGACGGGGCCGCCGGCATCACGCTGGATTTCGACGGCGAGCGATGCTTCGTGCCATCTGCCCAGGCGGAGAAGATCATCGACACGACGGGTGCCGGCGACAGCTTCAACGGCGCTTTCCTCGCCAACTATCTCCAGACCGGCGACCACCTGAAGGCGGCAGCCTTCGCGGCCAATGTGGCGGCCGCCGTCATCGGCCACCACGGCGCGCTTGTCGGCCGGCCCGAGCTGGACGTACCGGTCGCATAACCGGCCTGGATGTGACGATCCTTGAAGCCGCTTCCGCCTAGTGCGGATGCACCATCTTGGTTGGCTCCTCCAGCAGGGTGAACGGGTAGCCGTCGCATTTCACATCCGGATTTGTCGGGCTGAACATCCCGTTCGGATTGTCCTTGAACAGCCAGGCGTGCAGGTCGTAATGCGCGAATTCCTTGGGGATCAGGGGTTCGTGGCCTTCCATCGGTCCCTGGAAAGGCTGGCCAAGAACGGTCGGTCGTTCCTTCACGGCGTCCATGGGAACCAGCCACTCGACCGCGACAAGGGTGAGCTTGCCGTCGGCCCCAGGTTCGTAGACCAGCACATTCGGCTTGGTGGGGTCGGGCGGGCCCTTCACCGTCAGATTGACGAAATGCACGCCCATCGCGCCCTTCGGATACTCCATCCGCCCCTCTATCTTTTCGCCGGTGTAGTGGACGCAGCCGACCGTCGACAGATAGAGGTCGCGGACGGCGACGTAAGGATCCTTGTATTTTTCGAGCGCCTGGCGGGCGGCGTCGAGTTCGGCTTTGCTGGGCTCTGCGGCGCTGGCCGCGTTGATGGCTGGGATGGCATTCCAGGCGAGAGCCAGGGCGACGATGGCGCCACTGGCGAAACCGGCAGACCTCATGGCAGTTCCTCCGCTGATGTGCGTTGCAACAAGCAATTGCACGAGCCGGGAGTCTCGCGCTCTCCGGGAGCGCTGTAAATCAATCGAATGGGGGAGGGCGCTAGTCAAATCAGCGGGCCGTCGCGGTGAGTGTCTCAAGCGGATGACCAAGCTTCGCCGTGGAACGGTTTTTCCAGGAAACCTGCCTTTTCGTTATGCATATTGCCTGCAGTTTGATCGTCGGCCCTTGAAACTTGTGTAAAGAAATTTTACCATGGGTGAACTGGTGAATTTGTGAGTTTTTGCAACGAGGGATAGCGGCGTGAAAGAAGACCGTTTGTCAGCCGTGATGACTGCCGACGGCAAGAAGGCTGCCGCCGCGATCGCGGCGAAGGCGCAGCCATCGCCGCTTCACCAGGATCCTCATGCCATCCGTGACACGCCCGAGAAGGTGCTGGAGGTGGCGCTCGGCCACGAGGTCCGTTCCTTCCGCAAGAAGCTCGGCATCACCGTGGCCGACCTTGCGGCGATGACCAACATCTCGCTCGGCATGCTGTCCAAGATCGAAAACGGCATCACCTCGCCGTCGCTGACCACGCTGCAGGCGCTGTCGCGGGCGCTGGGCGTGCCGCTGACCGCCTTCTTCCGCCGCTTCGAGGAGGAGCGCAGCGCTGTCTTCGTCAAGTCCGGCGAGGGCGTCGACGTCGAGCGTCGCGGCACCCGCGCCGGGCACCAGTACAACCTGCTCGGCCATATCGGCTCCAACACCGCCGGTGTCGTGGTCGAACCTTATCTGATCACGCTTGCCGGGGATTCGGACGTGTTTCCGATGTTCCAGCATGAGGGCATGGAGTTCCTCTACATGCTGGAGGGCGAGGTCGTTTATCGCCACGGCAGCAACCTCTACCGCATGACGCCGGGCGACAGCCTGTTCTTCGACGCCGATGCCCCGCACGGTCCGGAAGAGTTGACCCAATTGCCGATCCGCTATCTCTCGATCATTTCCTATCCGCAAGGGTCGAGCGGCGACTGACCTCGGCTCGCAGCAGTCACGGAAACGCAAAAGGAGGCGATGTTATCGCCTCCTTTTGCTTGGTCGGTGGCCTGAGCATCGTGGACGCCCAGGCCGTGATCGATCTGCTAGTCCGGGCTGAAGCCGGGCGAGGTCGCAGCACCGTCGTCATATTTCGACAGCCACTCGACTGTGGTCTGGCGATAACGGGTCAGGCCCTTGTATTCGGCGAGCTCGACCGGCAGGTCGCGCAACACCCGATGAAAGCGGCGGGCCCATTTCGGCACCGTCACCAGCTCGTCCATCTTGAGCAGGTAGCAGCGGATCGGGAAGACCAGCGCGTTGGAACGCGGCAGGCGCCAGAAGCTCTGCAGTTCGACGCGCAGATGGACCTTCTGGCCGACATTGTCCGGCGTCACCGTCATGCGGTCGCTGCCCCATTTGTGGAAGTTCTCAGGGCTGGTATCAAGGCGCGGATTGATCGTCATGGTCCAGTTCAAGCGCCGTGCCGGCTTGCCCTGCTGGATGTTGGTCAGGAACTTCAGCGCGCGGGTGAATACGCCCATTTCGTGCGCCAGCGGCACCGGTGCGTGCCATTCGAAAAAGTTCATGCCGATGTCGAAGTCGAGCGACCAGTCCGCCTGCGTGGTGATCATGCCGGCGTCCATCCACAGGTTGTTGTCCCGTTGGTCGAGGATGGCAAAATCGCCTTGGCTCTGGCGGGTGATGTACTCCATCGGCCCGTAGGGCAAGGTGGAGACGTCGCCGAAGGTGAAGGTGTCGTCGATGCCGAGCGGCCGGTTTATCCAGCGCCAGCGGTCGCCGTCGCGCGTCAGCGTGAAGTGCTCGGGATAGCTCGCGGCCTTCTCGGTCATTAGCAGCTCGAGCAGGTCCCAGCCGGCCAGCGTCATATGCGGCAGCGACTGGCAGCGCAGCGGATCTTCCGCCAGCACCTTGGCGCGGTCCTGCATCTCCGAGACATAGTGCTCGTCGACGTCGATCAGGTGCTCGAACACGCTGTTTTTCGGCCCGGGCACATGCGGCTCGATGTTGACCGAATACATGTAGGCGTCTTCGTGATAGGGGAAGGGAAACCGCCTGATGTTCTCAGGACTGTTCCTGAAGGTAAAATCGTCGCGGAATGTTTCTTTCCTGAAGTTAATTCCCATCAATTCCTCCCTCTTCCAGAGCGTAGGACGCTCCGGGATATTCTACCGTTCCAGGACCAGCGAGCGGCCCTCGAAGCGCGAAACGCATGGCATGATCTTCTTGCCCGAGCAGTGCTCCTCATCGCTCAGCCAATGGTCGTTGTGCTTGAACGTGCCGTCATAGGAAATGACGTTGGTCTCGCACTGGCCGCAGACGCCGCCGCGGCAGAGATAGGGCGGATCGACACCCGCGGCCTCGATCGCCTCAAGCAGGCTCTGCTGTTCGCCGACCCGGATTTCCAGGCCGCTGACAGCCAGTTTGACGTCGAAGGGCGTGCCCGGCTGCGGTGCGGCGAAATGCTCGTAATGCACGGAATCTTCCGGCCAGCCATGAGCGGCGGCGGTGTCGCGCACCCATTTGATCATGCCGGCGGGGCCGCAGACATAGATATGCGTGCCGAGCGGCTGCGTGGCGAGCAGGCGGTCGAGCGGAATGCGCTCGTTGTGCTCGTCGTAATAGAGGTTGACCCTATTGCCGTAGCGTTCGCGCAGCACCTCGGTGTAGCTGCCGAGCGCCTCGGAACGGCAGGTGTAATGCAGCTCGAAATTGCCGCCCGACGAGGCGAGTTGGGCTGTCTGGGCAAGGAACGGCGTGATGCCGATGCCGCCGGCGATCATCAGGTGTTTTTTGGCGCGGAGGTCGAGCGAAAACAGGTTCACAGGGTAGCTGATGACCATTTCGCTACCGCGCTTGACGCGGTTGTGCATGAACAGCGAGCCGCCGCGGCCGACATCGTCGCGGCGCACCGAGATGGTGTAGTCGCGTGTGGCGAGCGGCGAACTCATCAGCGAATAGGGGTTGAGCCTGGTGATGTCGCCGTCGCGCATTTCAACGACGACATGGGCGCCGCCGGAAAAGGTCGGCAGGTTGCCGCCGTCCGTGCGCTCGAAGTGGAAACGCTTGACCAGTTCATTGACCGCGACCACTTCGGTCACGGTGACGTTCAGCTTGTTTGTTCCCGCGCTCACCGGAAAATCTCCTCTTTCTGAGGGACCTCGGTCGGATCCTCGGCATTGATGCAGACGCCCTGGAAGGCGGCCAGACGCTTGGAGTAGTGGTCGCGGACAAGGAGCAGCAGGCCGCAATGCGAGCAGGTAACCGGCTGGGTGGTGACGTTCTCGGTGACGCCCTTGCAGTGCACGCACTGCACCCGGCGCGCCCACGAGCCGCGATGCTCGGTCTGGATCGAAGCCGGGTCGATGCCGGCTTCGATGGCGGCCTGCATCATCTGGCCGATCAGCCCTTCGGTGCCGGCGAGATACATGCGCAGGCCCATATGGGCGTTGGCCAGTGTCCAGGTCAGCCGCGGCAGCGCTGCCGCGACAGACGGGCCTTCATAATACTGGGCCGGCTTCAACGCCTTCAGCAAGTCCTGAAAGCTGTTTCCGGTCCGGCCCGGTATGAACATGATGTGTGCGTTGGCGAAGAAGTCCTCTGGAGCCTTCTTCGCCAGGTCCAGGATCGCGGACGCCCCTTCGGCGTCCGCGATCAGAAGGTGGCTCTTGCCGGCCTGCGGTGACAATGTTCCGTAGACCGGGCGACTAAGGATCGTCTTCACCGGTGCACTGTCCAAGGTCTCAGCCCTTTGCCGTCCGCTTCAGCTTCTTCGGGTCGTCGAACGGCAACGACTGCGCCGTTGCCTTGACCGTACCGCTGGCGTTGCGAATTTCCAGTGGCGTGCCGACGATGGCGCAGTCGACGTCGAGGCGGGCGATGCCCATCGACTTCTTGACCAGCGGCGAATACATCGCGCAGGTCACGACACCGACCTTCTTGCCGTCGCGATAGATCTCGGCGCCTTCGTCAGCCGGCTTGTCGCTGTCGAGCAGCACGCCGAAGATCTTGAAGCGCTCCTTGCCCTTGAGGCGATAGTGCTCTTCGGCGCCGCGGAAGCCGGTCTTGCCGGGGCTGACGGTGAAGTCGAGACCGAGTTCCCACAAGGTGTCGCCAGGACCTTCGTTCGCGAACGGGTATTTCTGCGAGTTGTCGTACGGGTAGAACAGAAGGTAGCTCTCGACGCGCAGCATGTCGAGCGTGGTGAAGCGCGTCGGGATGATGCCCATCGGCTTGCCTTCGGCAACGATGGTGTCCCAGATCTGGCCTGCGTCCTGGCCGCGGCAGAAAATCTCGTAGCCGCGTTCGCCGGTGTAGCCGGTGCGCGAGATCATCACCGGGAAGCCGAACAGCTGGGTCTGCATGTGGTGGAAGTAGTTGAGGTCGCGGATGCCGGGCACATGCTTGGCGAGATAGTCGACGGCGAGCGGGCCCTGCAGCGACAGGTCGTGCAGGTTGTCGTCGAAGCGGACCGAGACGTCGCGGCCGATCGATGCGCGGGTCAATTCCTCATGTCCCGATCCCGAACCGTGCACGACCATCCAGGAGTTCGGACCCATGCGGTAGATGACGCAGTCGTCGGTGAACTTGCCGGCATCGTTGAGCATGCAGGCATAGACCGACTTGCCGGGGTAGATCTTCTCGACATTGCGGGTGGTGCACAGATCAATGACGTGCCCTGCGTGGGCGCCGGTGATGTGCACCTTCTTGAGGCCTGAAACATCCATCAGGCCGGCCTTGGTGCGGATCGCCACATACTCCTCGTCGGCGTCCTTGTCATAGCTCCAGGCCGTGCCCATGCCGCTCCAGTCTTCCAGTTTGGAACCCAGTGCGCGGTGGCGGTCGGCCAACGTCGAAAAACGCCATGAAGCTGTCATTTCAGGTACTCCTCCATATTGTTCCCCGCCCTTGGCCTTGCCTTGAGGCGGTCATTTGTTGAGGGCATTTGAACCCAAATTTGCCTCTAGGGCAATATCCAAGTGCAAGAATTTTTACTGATAGGCAACATTTTGCCTGTCGTTTCTTCCGGGCCTGTGCTGGTCAACAAGCTTGGCCGTGAGTTGGGCGGCGGGCAAAAAAAAGCCTGGCACATGAGGTGCCAGGCCTTGAAAGGGCGCTCCGGGCCTGGGGGACAGGAGGGGTGGATTGGAGCGCCTTGGGAGAGAGGTTTCGCTCAGAACAGTCCTTCGATCTGGCCCTGTTCGTTGAGGAAGATCTTCTCGGATGACGGTGCCTTGGGCAGGCCGGGCATGGTCATGATCTCACCGCAGATGGCGACGATGAAGCCGGCACCTGCTGCCAGGCGCACTTCACGTACCGGTACGACGTGGTCGACAGGGGCACCCCTGAGGTTCGGGTCGGTCGAGAACGAATACTGCGTCTTGGCCATGCACACCGGCAGGTGGCCGTAGCCGGCCTGTTCCCAGGCATGCAGCTGGTCGCGCACCGACTTGTCGGCGATGGCTTCGGAGCCGCGGTAGATGCGCTTGACGATGGTGTCGATCTTGTCGAACAGCTTCATGTCGTCGGGATAGAGCGGCGAGAACTGCGAGGCGCCGCTTTCGGCCAGCTGCACCACCTTGTGGGCGAGCTCCTCGATGCCGGCCGACCCCTTGGCCCAGTGCTTGCACAGGATCGCTTCCGCACCCATCGAGGCGACATACTCCTTCATCGCTGCGATTTCGGCGTCGGTGTCGGAGACGAAGTGGTTCATCGCCACCACCACAGGCACGCCGAACTGCTTGACGTTCTCGATGTGGCGGCCAAGGTTGGCGCAGCCCTTCTTCACCGCCTCGACATTCTCCTTGCCGAGCTCTTCCTTCTTGACGCCGCCATTCATCTTCATCGCGCGCACGGTGGCGACGATGACGGCGGCTGCCGGCTTGAGACCCGCCTTGCGGCACTTGATGTCGAAGAACTTCTCGGCACCGAGGTCAGCGCCGAAGCCGGCTTCGGTGACGACATAGTCGGCGAGCTTGAGGGCGGTGGTGGTGGCAACGACCGAGTTGCAGCCATGGGCGATGTTGGCGAAGGGGCCGCCATGGACGAAGGCCGGGTTGTTCTCCAGCGTCTGCACCAGGTTCGGCTGCACCGCATCCTTCAGCAGCACGGCCATGGCGCCATCGGCCTTGAGGTCGCGGGCATAGACGGCGGTCTTGTCGCGGCGATAGGCGACGATGATGTCGCCGAGGCGCTTCTCGAGATCTTTCAGATCGGTTGCCAGGCACAGGATCGCCATGACTTCGGAAGCGACGGTGATGTCGAAGCCGGCTTCACGCGGAAAGCCGTTGGCGACGCCGCCGAGCGAGCAGTTGATCTGGCGCAGCGCCCGGTCGTTCATGTCCATCACCCGGCGCCAGACGACGCGGCGGGTGTCGATGCCGAGCTCGTTGCCCCAGTAGATGTGGTTGTCGATCAGCGCCGACAAAAGGTTGTGGGCGGTGGTGATGGCGTGGAAGTCGCCGGTGAAGTGGAGGTTCATGTCCTCCATCGGCACGACCTGGGCATAACCGCCGCCGGCAGCACCACCCTTGACGCCGAAGTTCGGCCCGAGCGAGGCTTCACGGATGCAGACGATGGCCTTCTTGCCGATGCGGTTCAGGCCGTCACCGAGGCCGACCGTGGTGGTGGTCTTGCCTTCGCCGGCCGGCGTCGGGTTGATCGCGGTGACCAGGATCAGCTTGCCGTCCTTGTTCTTGCGCGCATTGGCAATGAACTCGGCCGAGATCTTCGCCTTGTCGTGGCCATAAGGCAGCAGATGCTCGGTCGGAATGCCGATCTTGGCACCGACCTCCTGGATCTGCTTCTTCTTCGCCGCACGCGCGATCTCGATGTCGGTCTTGAATTCGGCCATGACTCTCTTCCCTTGAGTTTGGTTCGATTTCCGCGGAGCCTCGGGCTCCCAGATTAAAAACGTGGTGCTGACTGGCCCGCCGAACGGAAGGCCGAGACGACCGTATTGGCCATCAGAAGTGCAATGGTCATCGGCCCGACGCCACCCGGCACCGGCGTGATGGCGCCGGCCTGCTCGGCGGCGCTGCCGTAGTCGACGTCGCCGACGAGCTTCGACTTGCCATTGAGACCGCCCTCCAGGCGGTTGATGCCGACGTCGATGACGGTGGCGCCCGGCTTCACCCAGTCGCCCTTGATCATTTCAGGACGCCCGACGGCCGCGACGAGGATGTCGGCGCTGCGGCACAACGCCGGCAGGTCCTTGGTGCGGCTATGGGCTACGGTGACGGTGGCGTTGGCATTGAGCAGAAGGTTCGCCATCGGCTTGCCGACGATATTGGAGCGGCCGACGACCACTGCGTTGAGCCCCGAAAGATCGCGGCCGAGCGCACGCTCGATCAGCAGCATCGAGCCGGCCGGCGTACAAGGCACAAAGGCGGTGTCGAGCTCACCGGTGCCGAGCTTGCCGACATTGGTGAAATGGAAGCCGTCGACATCCTTGTCGGCCGAGATCGTCTGGATGATCTTGCCGGCGTCGATATGGTCGGGCAGGGGCAGCTGCACGAGGATGCCGTGGATCTTGGGATCGGCGTTGAGCTTCTGCACCAGTGCGACCAGATCGGCTTCCGAGGTATCGGACGGCAGCGCGTGCTCGACCGAGTGGAAGCCGCATTCCTTGGCCTTCTTGCCCTTGGAGGCGACATAGACCTGGCTTGCCGGGTCGTGGCCAACGATGACCACTGCGATACCGGGGACGACACCGGTCTCGGCGATCAGCTTTTCGGCTGCGATCCGGACCTTTGTCACCACATCGGCGGCAACTGCCTTGCCATCGATTACCGTCGTCATGCTGTGCAATCCTCCCAGGCGCGCGCGTGCGATCCTATGGCATGAGCCATCGGTTCCAGCCCCGGATTACACCATCCGGACAGCTTTTTGCGCTGAAATTTCCCGTCTGAATCTATAGCAGCTGACGGGGGTGAAAGTCAACCCAAATGCAAAAATCTTTCATGAAAAGAAATATTGGCCCGGCGCGATTTTGCTCGCTGCCGGGCTGGGCGACGCCGGGGCAAATCGGCGCAAAGCGTGCGGCGGTTGTCGAAATGAATTGCGCAAAAACAAGAAGATAGAGCGGCGATGCGAATCGCCGAAAAGGACGGCAACGCCGCGGTGCGAAATGCAAAAGGCCGGCTTGCGCCGGCCTTCGCAGGTTGAATGTGCGTCAAGCTTCAGAGCACGAAGAACCAGTTGGCGAGAAGCACCACGGCCAGACCGGCGATCAGCGTCAGGTAGGGCAGGATGCCCGCCTTCTTCACGCGCAGGTCGCTCTGCTGCATGCCCAGATCCTCGAGCATGTGCTCGGGGAACTTGCCGCCGTCCTGGATATAGTGGCGGTAGCAGAACACCGGGATGATCAGGGCCGCGGTGAACAAGCCGGCCCAGAGTGCCATCGGGTTCCACACCTTGGCGCCGGCGCCCATGAAGATGGCGTTGACGTAAGCAAAAAGGGCACCGACCGTGATCAGCCAGGTCGGCGCGCGCCATGGCCGCTTGATGTGGCCGTTGTCCATGCGATGGATCCAGCCGGAGTTCAGGTTGAGGAAGTTGAAGATGATGTAGCCGCAGTTCGAGACGGCGAGGATGAAGAAGAAGCTCGTCGCATCCGTCGAGGCGATGGCCAGGACGAACAGGTTGGCGATGAGATCGGTCCACATGGCGCGGGTCGGCGCGCCGTGCTCGTTGACGTGGCTGAGGTAACGCGGCAGCCAGCCGTCGACCGAACCCTGGTAGAGCGTGCGCGACGATCCGGCCATCGCCGTCATGATGGCGAGCAACAATGCGAGGATCATCAGCATGACGAGCAGGTTCTTCACCAGCCCGCCGCCACCGACCATGCCGGCAAGTGCATCGGCAACACCGGAACCGTCGACGATCGGCGTCGACAGCATGCCGTTGAGCCCGAGCACGCCCTGGAAGGTGAACGGCACGATCATGAACAGCAGCATGCAGAGCAGGCCGGAATAGAAGATGGCCTTGAAGGTGTCGGTGGCCGGGTTCTTGAACTCGCGGGTGTAGCAGACGGCGGTTTCGAAGCCGTAGGTCGACCATGCGGCGATGAACATGCCGCCGAGCACCAGCGTCCAGCCAGCGACGTTCCACGCGCCGGGTTCAGGTGCGTAGGCTGCGGCCAGCGGCACGAAGGGCGAGTAGTTGTCCCAGTTGATCTGGCCGGTGAGGATCGGTACCACGCCGACGATCAAAAGCGGCACGATGACCAGCAGGCCGACGACCTTCTGCACGGCAGCAGTGCCGAGAATGCCGCGATGCTGGATCGCGAAGGTCACCAGCATCAGCACGGCGCCGATCCAGAAGGTTGCGTTGAGCGAGAAGCCGACCGGACCGAGCGAGTGGCTGTAGAGCGTCCAGGTGCGGATGCCGGGCGTCGCTGCGGCGGTTACCGCTGCAACGGCGTCAGCGGCAGTGGTGCCGACATTTGCCGCCATGTACTGCAGCACCTCCGGCGAGGCTTCGGTGAAGCCGGGGATCGGTGCCAGCGCGTTGAGGATGTAGGCGGCGGCGATCGAACAGCCGAGCGACAGCACCGGTGACCAGGCGAACCAGTTGCACCACACCGACAGCGGCGCGACGAACTTGGAATAGCGCAGCCATGCGGTGGCGCCATAGACCGAGGCGCCACCCGACTTGTTTGGGAACAGGCCGGCGATCTCGGCATAGGTGAAGGACTGGATGAAGCCCATCAGCATGGAGCAGATCCAGATCGCAAAAGCGATGTTGCCGGCGGTACCGGCAATGCCGCCGATCGAGAACAGCACAAGAGGCGGCACGCCGCTGGCAACCCAGAAGGCGCCTCGCCAGTCGATTGTCCTGTGAAGCTGGCCGGCGGAATCCGCCGGACTGATGTCCGTAACAGCGCTCATTGGTCAAATTCCCCATTGATTAGGATGCCCGTCGCCCAAGCCCGGCTTTCCCGGTTTTCAAGGTGCGGCGGCAGTTTCCGCTTAGGCTTCTTTTTTTCCTCAAAGTGAAGTTTGTCCGAATTCGAGGCGCCGTCAAGCTATTTTGTCGCAGCACTGGACCAATCTTCACAACTGGTACCCTCGGTTGGAAAATTGGGCAGACGATGATGCCTCTCTGGACAGCGGCGGCCTACCCGAACGGGTGGGTAAGCAGGCTTGGCGCCATTTGCCGGCTTGTGGAGGCCAGTTCGGCAGTAAAAATGCCGCATCCACTGGAATGAAAAAATCATTCATGATATGAATTGCGTTCACAGGGTCGATCCGGGCAGGACCGGAGAAGAGCGACCCAGCGCAAGAGACGTCGGCAAGAGGTGCGTGCACGAACATAGGCGGGAGGAACATGAACGCCGAATGGAAGGGTCAGCGCCATGGCATCGGGATAGAGGTGGTGCCGGTGGTGAAGGAAAACAGGTTCAGGGTTCTGATAGCCGAGCGCAATCCGCTCGTCATCGCAGCCCTTGGCGACATGCTTTCACGTGACAGCCGCTTCGAGCTGGCAGAGAGCGTGCAGACCGGCAAGGCTTTCCTCGAGGCGGCCTCAACTGCTGCCCCACAGTTCGATATCGCGGTGCTGGGCTGGCGGCTGCAAGACATGGACTCCGGCGAGGTGCTGGCCGAGATGCAGCGGCGCAGCCTTCATGCCCGCGTGGTGATCTTCTCCAACGACCACGACATCTCGATCCTCAAGCAATGCGTACGCCTTGGCGTACAGGGCTTCTGCTATCAGTTCGACGACCCGGCGATCCTGTTCGACACGCTGGTTGCCGTCGCCCATGGCCGCATCTGCATTCCCTATATGGATGTATCCAAGATCAACGACACGCCGCTGTCGCGCTTGACCGCGCGCGAGCGCGAGCTTTTGTCAGTTCTGGCCGACGGCTGGACCAACCTGCAGATCGCCGCGCGCACCGGCATCTCGGAAAACACGGTCAAGTACCATCTCAAGAATCTCTACGACAAGCTCGACGTCCGCAACCGGGCGATGGCAGTGGCGCTTTACGCCAGTGAGAAGAACCGCGGACCACATCTGAGTTCGCAGTAGCACCGGCTTCGGATGAGCTGTGCCCTGCGTGGGCCAGCTCATCGGCGTTCGTGTCTCCTTCGGACGCAGCCGCCCCAGCGCCTGGCTACACCTCTTCGACAAACACAGAGCCAACCGCCTCCTCACGTGCGAGGGAGCGGAAATGCCCTGTACTTTGAGGGGTCGGATCACAGGATTCAGCGCTCTGCGCCGCTGTGAGACAGAGCAGAGGCGAGGCAGTGCTGGGAGAGGATGCGCAGGGAACGGCGAGGCATCGATGTCGACGACCTACCCGCCGCAGTGTTCATTTGGAGACGCGAAAACGACAGCCGGACGAGATCCTGTGCGCCGCTGTTCGTCGTGCTGCCCGTCATGAGTTCGCGCAAAAAGGGATGCCGCCCCGGCTGGGGCGGCCTTTCACATCAGGAAAGTCGGGCAGCCCTGTTGGGCCGCCTTTCACTCCGCCGCTTCGGCGGTGCGCAGGTAGGATTCCAGCGAGTCGTCGAGGGCATCCTTCCACGGCGTGTGATGGGCGGGTGCCATGGTGCCGGTGATGACCGATTTGTAGGAGTGGTTGCGGAACTCCATGATGCCCTTCTTCTTGTGTTCCTTCCACTCGAAGAAGGCCTCGTTGGCGCCGTCCACGTCGAAGCTCGGATAGTCGGTCTCGGCGATCAGCTCCTTGACGTATTCGCCCTGGTATTCGATCGCGTCATGCGAGTCCTTGCCGGCATCTTCGCCGGCAACGCGTTCCTGAACATCGTCGAGCAGCGCCTGCTTGCTGTCGGGCAGCTTGATGCGGCCGAGGATGACGTCGCGCGTCCACCAGGCCTGGGCGTCGAACATGTTGAAGGTGAACCACTGGTCCTGCATGCCGAGATAGAACATCGCCGGATTGTGGACGTAAGCCACGCCCTTGTAGAGGTCGGCGGTCGCAAGCCGGTTGGCGGTCCTGAGACGCAGGTCGTCGGGCAGGAACGGGAAGTGGTGCTTGTAGCCGGTGCACAGGATGATGGCGTCGATCTTCTTGGTCGAGCCGTCCTTGAAGGTCGCGGTGTTGATCTCGACCTTTTCCAGCAGCGGGCGCTCTTCCCAGTTGTCGGGCCATTTGAAGCCCATCGGCGCGGTGCGGTAGCAGTTGGTGATCGATTTGGCGCCGTACTTCCAGCACTGCGAGCCGATGTCCTCGGCTGAATAGCTGGTGCCGACGATCAGGATGTCCTTGCCTGCGAATTCGCGGGCGTCACGGAAGTCGTGGGCGTGCAGGATGCGGCCGTTGAAGCGGTCGAAGCCGGGGAATTCAGGAACGTTCGGGGTCGAGAAGTGGCCCGAGGCGACGATGACGTGGTCGAACTCCTCGGAGTAGCAGTGATCCTTGGGCAGGTCCTGGACGGTGACGGTGAACTTCTTGGTCTCCTTGTCCCAGGTGACCATGCGGACGGCGGTCTCGAAACGGATCCACTTGCGGACGCCGGCTTTCTTAACGCGGCCCTCGATGTAGTCGAACAGCACGGCGCGCGGCGGGTAGGACGCGATCTGCTTGCCGAAATGCTCCTCGAAGGAATAGTCGGCGAATTCCAGGCCCTCCTTGGGGCCGTTGGACCAGAGATAGCGGTACATCGAACCATGTACCGGCTCGCCATACTGGTCGAGGCCGGTGCGCCAGGTGTAGTTCCATAGGCCGCCCCAGTTGGCCTGCTTCTCGAAGCAGACAATTTCCGGGATGTCCGCGCCTTTCGCCGCGGCCGACTGGAATGCCCTCAACTGCGCCAGTCCAGATGGTCCGGCACCGATCACGGCGACACGCTTGGCTGTCATGGTTTCCTCCTTTTGGTATAGACCAAATTTCGTTATTGGTTCCTCTGGTTCAGTTATGTTGCCTGCCATTATACCAATTTGTCAACGGCGTGTTTCCTGTGAGGAAGGAAAATTTCGCTAAGATAGGGTGAAACGCCCGATTTTTGGTGGTATTCACAGCCATGACGAACTCCAGCTTTGCCCATCGACTCGCCGTTTCCAGCGTCCTGCCGCGGCTTTCCGTCGGCATGCCGGACGCGGTGAACATTGGATTCCTCGGACCGCTCAGCGGTCAAGTGGAGTCTTGGGGCCTGCCTGGATTGCATGGCTGCCGGATCTGGGAGGACTGGCTCAACCGGACCGGCGGGCTCTTGATCAACGGCCGCCGCTATCCGATCCGGATCGTCGAGTTCGATTGCGGCTATGATGCCGGCCGGGCTCTGGAGGGCGCGCGTCAACTGATCGAGCGGCATGACGTCAAGCTCTTGATGATGCTGGGCGGCGATACGATGGCCGAGATCAGGGATTATCTGAGCCAGCGCAAGGTCCTGACCTCGACCCTTTTGCCGAGCGACCTGTCGCCCGATACGCCATATCTGATCGCGCCCAGCGAACTGCACCCGATCTTCAACGTGACAGGGGTGGAGTGGCTAGCGCAGGCGAGGCCGGAACTGCGGACGGTGGCACTCTGCAGCCAGACCGACGCGCTTGGCCTGCCGTCGCTCGCGACCTATCGCGCCGCCTTCAAGGCGGCCAAGCTGGGGATCGCCAAAGAGATCCAGTACGATCCCGACACGACCGATGCGGTCGCGATCGTGCAGCCGATGCTGGAATCGGGTGCCGACATCCTGTGCTGGTGCACCAGCTACACGCCGATGGTCCATGCGATGACCGAATATGCGCATGCGCAAGGCTTCAAGGGCCAGATCATATCCTGCACACTGGACTATTACGACCAGCTCGTCAGCAGGACGTCGGTCGATTTCATGGAAGGTTTCGTCTTCCAGTTTCCCGACTTCGATGACGAGAAGCTGAATGACAAGACCTTCTTCTTCAATCAGCCGAAGGGCTTTTTTGACGAGTACAAAAGCCGCTTCCCGGGTACCTGGACGGCGGTGAGCTGGGAGTATGTCGCCATCCTCGACATCTGGCATGCGGCGGTCGAGAAATCGAACAGCGTCAATCCGGCATCCGTGCTGGCGGCGATGAAGCAGCTCGGCCATGTCACTCATGCCTTTGGCCCAGCCCATTGGTGGGGCGAGAGCATGTTCGGCATCGACAACGCGCTTGTCGGCGACTGGCCGGTGGTGACGGTGAAGAGCGGCAAGGCCAGGATTGCCGCCTTCGGCTCGATCCCGCGCTGGCTGAAGCGCCATGGCGGCCTGCTCAAGCAGGAGATGTCGAATCTTGGCCAGCTTTGGGACCAGCGCCTGCGGGCGAGCGGCAACGGCACCGTCCTGCAGGCAAGGACGCCGGAGTCAGTCCTGCAGAAGTAGCTTCTGCTCCTCGACAAGGTGCAGCTTGATGAACTCGACGGCGCGCTCGACGTCGCGGGAGGCGATCGCGTTGAACAGTGCGTTGTAGCGCTGCTGGTATTCGAGAATCCGCTTCGGTGACAGGTGCCGGCGCAACTGCGTGGTGCGGAAGCTCACCCTGCAGGCCTCGATCGCCAGATTGTAGCAGGATGCCAGCAAGGGGTTGTGCGTTCCCTCGGCGATCTTGCGGTAGATCTCCTCTTCGCATTTGACGAAGGCGGCGACGTCGGTCTGCACGTTTTCGATCTGCGACGTCAGCTGTTCGAGGTCCCAGACCTCGCGCGGGGTCATGTTGATGACGGCCAGGCGGACCATTTCAGGTTCGAGGATGCCGCGCACGACGAGGTGGTCCAGCGGGCTGGTTTCCAGCGCCACCGAGCTCTCCGTCCTTTCAGGCACTTCTTCCGAGCGGTAGGTGACGAAACTGCCGCTGCCGGGACGCCGCTTGATGACCTTGCGGTCTTCCAGTACGTCGAGCGCCTCGCGCACGGTGTTGCGGGCAACCCCCATCTCCGAGGCCAGCGCCCGCTCCGATGGCAGGCGTGTGTCGAGCGGATATTCCTCAGACCTGATCTTGGCAAACAGCCGGTCGAGCACGGTCTGCACCGTCGCTCCCACCGAATAGGAGGCGATGATTTGCGAAGTGAGTTGGCCGGTTTCAACCTTCATTGCGCGACCTTGCATGTCAGTCCTGCCTCGTGGCCACGGCGCGGGACGAATCCCAGCGCAGCGTAGACCAATTTTGAAATATTTATCGAATCTGGTCCAGTACACGCTCGGATGGGCCGGGACAATCGCGTGGGGGACGGCTGATCGGCGCTCCCTGATGGACCGTAAGGCTGCCTGCCGCATGGTCACCTCTCCGCATTTTTGATTACTGTGATGAAACGAAGCCTTGCGGCAGCGGCAAAATTGAGTATTCTTCTGGCTCAAATAATTTTACACACAGGCAAGATTTGGACGAGGTGGCGATGACGATTTCAGTCTACCCCGAAATTGTGGCTGGCCCTCCGCGTCCGAGCCTGGTTGTGCAGCCAGGCCTGTTGCTGCCCGGCATGGAGCGCTATCACGTGCCTGGTGGCGGTGCGGTGCTGATCGACATCGAGGCCGGCGATCATGTGACGGTGCGCAATCTCGAAGGCGGGCAGGCGTGCGAGCTGGTGGCGTTTGATGCCGCCGGCCGCGCCGATCCGGGTATGCTCGGCACGCGCTCGAACAGCGATGCCTCGGGGCTGAAGGCGCTGCTCGTCGATGGCGACGAGAGCCTGCAGAAGTTTCGGCTTGGCCTCGCCCGCCGCAAGCTCGAGCTTGGCCGGGTCGAGGCGGTGCGCTTCTTCGATGGTGCGACCGCTGCCGGGGTGGAGGAGCGTTTTGTCGTCTCGCGGCCAGGCTCGCTGGTGGTTGCCGCACCCGGTGCGCCGATGTCCGTCGACAGCCAGGACACGACGACGCCTCTGGTGGTGATGGTCAAGCGGGCCAAGGTCCGTGCCGTGTCAGGCGGCTTCGAGCTGCCCGATCCGCTCGCCGATCCGGTGCTCGATGTCAGGGTCAAGTCGAAGACGGCGGAGAGCTATTTCGTCAAGGCCGGCGACTACATCCAGATCATCGACGTCGACGGCCGCCAATGCACCGACTTCCAGTGCTTTTCCGCCCGCAAGCTCGACAAGGGCAGGGACCTCGCCCTCGACGTCACCGCGACGCGCTCGCTGATGGGCCACGCCTATCCGATGCCCGGCCTGCATGCCAAATATTTCGACCAGGATTTCGAGCCGCTTGTCGAGGTCGTGCAGGACACCTGCGGCCGGCATGACGCCTTTGCGCTCGCCTGCTACGCCAAATATTACGACGACATCGGTTATCCCGGCCACATCAACTGCTCGGAGAACTTCAACGGCGCGCTTGTCCCGCATGGCGTCAATGCCCGTGCCGGCTGGATGGCGGTCAACTTCTTCTTCAACACCGGCATCGACGCCCATGGCGTGATGTTCTCGGACGAACCCTGGTCGCGACCGGGCGACTATGTGCTGCTGAGAGCGCTGACCGACATCGTCTGCGTCTCCTCCGCCTGTCCCGACGACACCACGCCGGCCAATGGCTGGAACCTCACCGACATCCACGTCCGGACCTATTCCGGCTCCAACACATTCCAGCGCGCGATCGCCCGACGCACGACCCCGGAGGCAGAACCCAAGATGACCCGCGAGACCGGCTTCCACGCAAGCTTTGCCAAGCACACCCGCAACTTCATCGAATACAAGGGCTTCTGGCTGCCGCAGGAATTCGCCAAGGAGGGCGCCATCGCCGAATACTGGGCCTGCCGTGAGAAGGCGGTGGTGATGGATCTCTCTGCCCTGCGCAAGTTCGAGGTGACGGGCCCCGATGCCGAAGCCTTGATGCAGTACACGCTGACCCGCGACGTCAAGAAGCTCGGTGTCGGTCAGGTCGTCTACACCGCCATGTGCTACGAGCATGGCGGCATGGTCGACGACGGCACCTTGCTGCGTCTGGGCAAGGACAATTTCCGCTGGATCTGCGGCGACGACTATTCCGGCGTCTGGCTGCGCGAGCAGGCGGAGAAGCTCGGCCTCAAGGTGCTGGTCCGCTCCTCGACCGACCAGATGCACAACATCGCCGTCCAGGGCCCGAACAGCCGCGACATCCTGAAGGAGATCGTCTGGACGCCGCCGCACCAGCCGGCGCTCAGTGAACTCGAATGGTTCCGCTTCACCATCGGCCGCATCGGCGATTCCACCGGTGTGCCGATCGTCGTCTCCCGCACCGGCTACACCGGCGAGCTCGGCTACGAGGTCTGGTGCCACCCGCGCGATGCCGAAAAGGTCTTCGACGCGGTCTGGGAGGCGGGCCAGCCGCATGGGCTGAAGCCGATGGGCTTTGCAGCACTCGACATGGTGCGCATCGAGGCCGGCCTGATCTTTGCCAATTACGAGTTCTCCGACCAGACCGACCCGTTCGAGGCCGGCATCGGCTTCACCGTGCCCTTGAAGACCAAGACCGACGACTTCATCGGCCGCGAGGCGCTGATCCGGCGCAAGGACAACCCGATCCACAAGCTTGTCGGCCTCGACATCGACGCCAATGTCGCTGTCGGCCATGGCGACTGCGTCCATATCGGCCGCGCCCAGATCGGCATCGTCACCTCGTCGATGCGCTCGCCGATCCTCGGCAAGAACATCGCGCTCGCTCGCATCGAGGCAGCACATGCCGAGATCGGCACCGAGGTCGAAGTCGGCAAGCTCGACGGCCAGCAAAAGCGCCTGCCGGCCAGGATCGTGCCGTTCGCCCACTACGACCCCAAGAAGGAACGCCCACGCTCGTAGGCGCAACCGGCACCACACATCACCTTCGACAACGCAAAAGCCCCGCAATCGCGGGGCTTTCTGTTGGTAGCGGCGGCCGATTTGGCCTATTCAGGTTCAGGGATGGCTCTGGGGAGGGGCGTCGTGGACATATTTGCCTGGTCGCCGCTGATCATGACGCTGCCCTTCATCCTTGTCGGGGGCATAGCCTTCTTCCTGGGTGCGGCGTTCCTGGCGGTTTTCGCCCGGCAGGCGGCGGACAATCCGCTGACCATGCCGGTCGCTGCCTTTGTCGGCACCATCACCACGGCCTGGGCGCTGTCGCTGGGCTTCACCGCCGCCGATGTCTGGTCGGTCAATTCCCGTGCCAGCCAGGTGGCCAGCGCGGAGCGATCCTCGATGATGCGGCTGGCCGGGATGGCAAAGCCCGAAGCGCTTGCCTCGGCCGAGCTCATGGCAGGGCTCAAGGCCTACAAGGATGCTGTCGTTCAGATGGAATGGCAGAATGCGAACCGATCGCCCGAGCCTGTTGTCGAGCAGGCCCTGCAGGGCATCCGCCTTGCCATGATCGACCTGGCGAAGGCGGGTCATCCCGATCCGATCATCAGCCAGATGGTGCAGGATCTCGACGAGTTGCAGGATGCCCGAAATTCACGTCTCGCCATCGGCACGAGCTCGGTCAACCAGCTCAAATGGTATCTGGTGCTGTTCCTGACGATGTTGTCGGCGATCGTCGTCGGCGCGGTTCACGCCGACAGGCCGCATGCCGGCAGGAAGGCGATCCTGATCTTTGCCGTCACCGCTGGCGTCAGCCTGTGGATCCTCGCGCTGCACGCCAACCCCTATGTCGGCGTTGCGCAGGTGACGTTGGGCGAGGTCCGGCTGTAGCGCAATTCCAGGGAAACCGTATGGCGGTTTTCCGTCCTGGATTGCGCAAAGACGACAACTTGATCGGCCGGGCGTCAGCGCTTGCCGCGCACCGGCTCGGACGTCAGGCTGGCATAGGCAAGGGCCACGGCGAAGAAGCCGAAGGCGGAAAGCACGGCGGCAACGACGATGATGGTTTCGGTCGGCATGTCATTTCTCCTGTCTGGACATGCCCTGATTTGAACCGATAGCCGGGACGCCGCCTTGATCTGGATCAACGGACCGAACCGGCCGCTTGCGGCCGGGGCGATTGCAGGAAAAGTGTGCGGCGGACTTTTGTCTGGATGCGCGTCAGAACGCTAAGCGACGTGGATCGCCTCCGCCCGCTGCGCTCCTGTGCTGTGGGTCTCCAGCCACGCCTCCGCCTGAGTGCTCGGCATCGGGAAGGCGATGCCATAGCCCTGTACGGCAGGGCAGCCGAGGTCGTGGAGCCAGGACAGCTCGACGTCGGTCTCCGCACCCTCGGCGACGATCGAGATGCCCAGGCCACGCGCCAGCTCGATGATCGCCTTGACGATCTTGGTGTTGGCCGGATTCTTGTCGATGTCGCGGACGAAACGGCGGTCGATCTTCAGCCTGTCGACCTCGTTGGCGCTGATATGGGCGAGCGAAGCGTAGCCAGTGCCGAAGTCGTCCAACTCCAGCCGAATGCCGGCCTTGCGCAGGCGCTTCAGCGTCAGCCCGATGCCGGTGTTCTCGTCGTCGAGCATCACCGTCTCGACGATTTCGAGTGCCACCAGCCGTGTCGGCAGCCCTTCCTGCTTGAGCAGGTCGAGCAGGTGGCCGGCGAAATCCGCCTCGCGCAGCTCCTGCGCCGAGACATTGAGCGACAGCCGGCCGAAGTCGATGCCGGCGCGATGCCATTCGGCACCGGTCGCAATCGCCTTGGCAAAGACGATGCGGCCGAGTGCCGGCATCAGCCCGGCCTTTTCCGCCACTGGCAGAAACTCGCCTGGAGACACGTTCCTGCCCGTCATTTCCCACCGCACCAGCGCCTCGACACCGATGACCTTGCCGCCCTGCAGCGAAACCTGGGGCTGGTAGTGAACGGCGAAGGCCTGGCTTGCGATGGCCTCGCGCAGCTCGCGTTCGAGATTGACCTTCTCCTCGAACTTGTCGCGCAGGGTCGTTGCGAAAAGCTGGTAGCCGCCACGCCCCTCGGCCTTGGCGAGATAGAGCGCCAGGTCCGCATTGACGATCAGGTCGCCGACCGTGCCATTGCCGCCTTGGTACAGCGCGATGCCGGCGCTGGCGCTCGGCTTCAGTGACGTCCCGGCGAAGTCCAGCGGCTGCTTGAGCCCGGCGACGATGCGCTCCGCCACGTCGACGACGTCCGCTTCGGAGCCGACGTCGTTGAGGATGACGGTGAACTCGTCGCCGCCGAGGCGCACGCACACATCCGAATCGCGCACGGTGGTGACAAGACGCATCGCCGTCTCGATCAGCACGGCATCGCCCGCGGCATGGCCCATCGTGTCGTTGATGGTCTTGAAGTGGTCGAGGTCGAGATGGATGACAGCCATCATCTCGCCCTTGCGCTTGGCGGTGGCAAGCGCCGTTTCCATGTAGTCGTTGAGGAAGGCCCTATTGTAGAGGCCGGTCAGCGCATCGTGGTTGGCGGCGAAGTTCATCTGGTCGCGCGCCTTGAGCAGTTCGCTGGTGCAGGACACCACTCGGCGCACCAGCGGCCGGAAGATCAGGATGGCCTCGGCCAGGAGCAGAAGCAAAGTGAGCACGAAGACGGTCAGGTGGATCTTCTCGACGGCAGCACCCTTCTCGGCCGCCTCGGATGAAAACAGCCGGGTCAGCGTCTCGTATTCGCGGCGGACCTTTTCGGCGACATAGAGCCTGAGCGCGCTGAAATGGGCCACGGCGTCGTCAGGCA
Organism: Aminobacter sp. SR38; assembly: GCF_014843375.1. Classification (NCBI taxonomy): domain Bacteria; kingdom Pseudomonadati; phylum Pseudomonadota; class Alphaproteobacteria; order Hyphomicrobiales; family Phyllobacteriaceae; genus Aminobacter; species Aminobacter sp. SR38. The sequence continues at coordinate 1,861,354 of NZ_CP062112.1, read as the reverse complement.
TCGGTGCCGAGACCGAGGTGGGAAGCATGTCGAGGAACGAGTTGACGGTGTGGGCGAGGATCCGCGTCGACGCGTCGATCTGGCCGGGGGCCTCGTCGAACAGCTTGGTCGCCTCTTCGGACAGTGCCAGCCGGTACAGCGGCGACTGCGGGTCGGGCGAGCCGTCGCGCAGCAGCTTCTCGTTGGCGAGGAAGGCGACCAGGGTCGCTGTCAGGTTCTGGCGCGCCTGTGTGCGTAGCCACTGCGCTTCGGCGGTATAGGCCTCGGTCGCGGTCAGGAGGATGCGCTGAGACAGCAATTGCTGCCGCGACCCGAGCTCGATCAGCGCTGTCTTCTGGATGTTGGCCGAAATGACCGAGCTGAGCAGGAAGAAGCTGGCGGTTGCCAGCGAGCCGATCAGAATCAGCGCCGCGACATAAGACGCCTTGGTCTTGTGCATCAGCCCATGCGCGAGTTTCCGGTGCTCCGACCCGGGCTCGGCCCAGTCGCGTTGCGACGTCTCCATCCCGCTTCCTCCTCAAGAAGTTCCCCCGGGAGGTGAAATTGCAGATGAATGGTGAATCTGATGTAAATCGGAGTGGTTTGAAGATGTAATTCGCCGAAATATTGGTATATTCCCGCATTTTTCTGCGTGAGGCGCGAAGTAAATGGTGGGAATGTACAAGGTGGAACGATTGTTCTTCGGAAAAGCTGATCGATGCCGGTTGGGTGCCCGGTACGCGAAGGTCAACGCGGGTCGCCGCTTGCAGCTGATTGCCGAGTTCTTGTCCGGGGGGCCTTGTCACGTTCTTGCGGCAAGGATTGAGCCATATGCGCTTGCGCGTCGCTGGCAAAACCGTCTGCAATTTTGAGAGAAGGAGGAAGTGGTGCCCAGACGCGGATTCGAACCACGGACACGCGGATTTTCAATCCGCTGCTCTACCAACTGAGCTATCTGGGCCTAGTTCCAGGATCGGGCGAGAGCCTTGATCCGGATGCCTTGAGTGGTGCGCTGCACCCTGAAAGCGGGTGGGTTATAACACGAGATTTGCCGCTGTCCAGCGCCTGCGAGATGTTTTTCTGGAAGAAATCACAGGCCGTTGCGTCAGCTGCAAATGCCGCTCGGCGTTATCAGCCGGCTTCGCTGTTTCCGTCCGAATCCTCGTCTTCGTCGTCACGGACCGGAATGGCGTAGCTGCCCGAAAGCCAGCGGTTGAGATCGACCGCCTTGCAGCGCGGCGAGCAGAACGGATAGGTCTCGCGCGCCGAGGGCTTGCTGCATTCAGGGCAGGAGATCTTGGCACGCAGCGGCGTGACGACGGCGGCTGGCTTGTCGGTCATACGCGCGCGCCGGCCTGCCAGTTGAGCTGGACCTGGTAACCTTCGCCCGACAGCAGCGACGTGGTCTCGTAGAGCGGCAGGCCCACCACATTGGTATAGGAGCCGACGAGCTTGACGACGAAGGTGCCGGCGAGGCCCTGGATGCCATAGCCGCCTGCCTTGCCGCGCCATTCGCCCGAGGCGAGGTAGTTTTCCATGTCCTGCTTCGACAGGCGCTTGAAGCGCACGCGCGTCTCGACCAGCCGCTGGCGCAGCTTGCCGGCGGGCGTCACCAGCGCGAGGCCGGTATAGACCCGGTGCGAGCGGCCCGACAGCAACTGCAGGCAATGCAGCGCCTCATCAGAGCTCTCGGCCTTGGGCAGGATGCGCCGTCCCACGGCAACGACGGTGTCGGCAGCAAGAATGAAGCCGGAAGCGGGTTCCGCTTCCTTGGAAAGGACGTCATGCGCCTTCTGCGCCTTGGTCACCGACAGGCGCTTGGCCAGCGAGCGCGGATGCTCGGCGCGCATCGGACGTTCGTCGACATCCGCCGGGAACAGGCGATCAGGCTCGATGCCGGCCTGCTGCAACAGCTCGACACGGCGGGGCGAACCCGAGGCAAGCACAAGCTTTTGCAGATCGCTCAATCGTTGATCCTGTAGGCTGAGACCGGCCGGCGTGCTTGCAGCAGGCGGCTTACTTGAAGCGGTAGGTGATACGGCCCTTGGTCAGGTCGTAAGGCGTCATTTCGACGAGCACCTTGTCGCCGGTGAGGACGCGGATGCGGTTCTTGCGCATGCGGCCGGCGGTATGGGCGATGATTTCGTGTTCGTTTTCGAGCTTGACCCGGAACATCGCATTCGGCAACAATTCCGTAACAACGCCCGGGAACTCGAGGACTTCTTCCTTCGGCATTCGGTACCTTTGGTTTGGATGACTTTCCGGCGACCCGGCCGGAATTTGGGCGGAACCTATATGATAATCCACGCTTTGTGAACACGCTTAATCGGCGTCGTTTCCTTGGGCCTCGGCGGCAAATCGATTGGCCATTCTGTGCTTCAGGCGTTCGCGCACGTCGCGGTAGGCGTGCATGATCTGGTCGCGGGTGCCGGTGACGGCGGTCGGATCGGGCGTAGGCCAGTATTCGACGTCGACTGCCATCGAGCGGGTGAATTCGAGCGCGGCGTGATGCGCCTCGGGCGCGAGTGTGACGATCAGGTCGAAATAGTCGTCCTCGAGATCATCGACGGTGCGTGGCTGATGCTCGTCGAGTCCCATGCCTTCTTCGGCCAGCACGGCATCGACGAACGGGTCGCGATCGCCGGCGCGCACGCCGGCCGACGTCACGAACACCGATGCCGGCAGATGGTGGCGGGCGATCGCCTCGGCCATTGGCGAGCGGACCGAATTCATCCGGCACATGAACAGGACAGAGCGTGGAGAGCTTCGGTTTGCCGCCATCCTCATCCGCGCCAGTGCAATACGCAGATCAGCGTGAACAGGCGGCGCGCGGTGTCGAAATCGATCTCGATCTTGCCGGAGAGCCGGTCGAGCAGGGTTTGCGAACCCTCATTGTGCAGGCCGCGCCTGCCCATGTCGATCGCCTCGATCTGGCTCGGCGTCGATGAGCGGATCGCCTCGTAGTAGCTTTCGCAGATCATGAAGTAGTCCTTCACGATCCTGCGGAACGGCGTCAGCGACAGGATGTGGGTGACCACCGCTTCGCCGTGTTCACGCGAGATCGCGAAGACCAGCCGCGCGTCGACAAGTGACAGCTTGAGCCGGTAAGGGCCGTGGCCATCGTCGTTGATCGGGTGGAAGCTGTTTTCCTCGATCAGGTCGAAGATCGCGACCGCGCGTTCGTGCTCGACGTCGGGCGTCGAACGGCCGATCGATTCGTCGAGTTCGACGTCGACCAGGCGGGAGCGTGCGTGGCCTTTGTCGGACATCGCCGCCTACATGTTCAATCTGATGGCGACGGAGCGCGCATGCGCATCGAGACCCTCGGCCTTGGCCAGCGCGATTGCCGCGGGAGCAAGCTCGCGCAATTGCTCGGGACCAAGCTTCAGGATCGAGCTGCGCTTGACGAAGTCGAGCACCGTCAGGCCAGAGGAGAAACGTGCCGAGCGTGCCGTCGGCAGCACGTGGTTGGAGCCGCCGACATAGTCGCCGATGACTTCGGGCGTGTGCTTGCCGACGAATATCGCACCGGCATTGCGGATGCGGCCGAGCAGCGTCTCGGCATCGGCGACGGCGAGTTCGAGATGCTCGGCGGCGATGCGGTCGATCAGCGGGACGGCCACGTCGAAGTCTTCGACGACGATGATCGCGCCAAAGTCGCGCCAGCTTGCGGCGGCGGTCTCTGCGCGCGGCAGGAGCTTGATCTGGCGTTCGACCGCTGCTTCCACCGACTTGCCGAAGGCGGCGTCATTGGTGATCAGGATCGACTGTGCGGAGACGTCATGCTCCGCCTGGGCCAGCAGGTCGGCGGCGAGCCAGTCGGGGTCGTTGTCGCTGTCGGCGACGATCAGCACTTCCGAAGGGCCGGCGATCATATCGATGCCGACGGTGCCGAACACCTGGCGCTTGGCGGCCGCGACATAGGCGTTTCCGGGGCCGACGATCTTGGCGACGGGACGGATGGTCTCGGTGCCATAGGCAAGGGCGGCGACTGCCTGGGCGCCGCCGACGCGGTAGATTTCCGACACGCCGGCGATGTCGGCTGCGACCAGCACCAGCGGATTGATGACGCCGCCTGATGCCGGCACCACGATGACGATGCGCTCGACGCCGGCAACCTTGGCCGGCACGGCATTCATCAGCACCGAGCTGGGATAGCTCGCCGTGCCGCCTGGAACATAGAGCCCGACCGCCTCGACGGCGGTCCAGCGCGAGCCGAGCTCGACGCCGATCGGATCGACATAGCGGTCGTCCCTGGGCATCTGCCGGGCATGGTGCGAATGGATGCGGTCGCGGGCAAAGCGTAGCGCCTCGACAGTCGCCGGATCGGCATCCTTGTAGGCCTGGTCGATGTCGGCGCGGCTCACCGCGATGCCGAGCGTGCCGAGGTCGGCGCGGTCGAACTTCCTGCTGTAGTCGATCAGTGCCGCATCGCCGCGGCTGCGCACGTCGTCGATGATGGCGCGCACCGTCGCATCGACGTCGGGCGAAATCTCGCGCTTCGTGGTCAGGAAGGCGGCGAAGCGCTTCTCGAAGTCTGCGTCTGATTGGCGAAGCGTGATGGCCATTGTCTGGAAATGCTCAGATATTGTGGATGGGGCGGGAAGAGGCCTGCCATGCAGCGCCGGTGTCGGTCAGCCGGGCCTCGATGACTTCGACATCGAGGCGGATGGCGGCGTCGCCGGAAAACAGAAGCTCGATCGTGCCGGTCGGACCTTCCTCCTGCGCGAAGCCGATCGCCAGAAGCTCCAGCACGTCTTCGGTCTTGGCTCGCGAAATGCCGTGCAGTTGCGCCGACAGCACGCGGTCGAAATGCAGGATCGACCTGCGCCGCTCATATCTAGGCCTGAAGAAACCTTTCCTGGTTTCCCAGGCGAAGCGGTTCATTGCCAGCGCAAAGCGCTTCGCCGGCGCATCGAAGGCGATGTCGCCGACCCTGATCACCGCATCCTGCACATGCGCCGAAACGATCTCCAGATCTTCTTCGTCGAGAGCGACTAGTTTGAGCAGGTTCATGTTCGGTCGGCTGCCTGTACGGAACGGTAATGCTTCCGGCTTTGTTAGGCGGTCTTGATGCTAAAGGGAAGGCAGTAAGGGAGTGGGGCAGCAGGGCACGCAACACTGCCTTACTCCCCTATTGCCCTATTCCCCTAACTCATCCGCTGATGCGCTCGATCACCGCGCCGCAACGCGACAGTTTTTCTTCCAGGCGCTCAAAGCCGCGGTCGAGATGGTAGACGCGGTTGACCACGGTCTCGCCTTCGGCGGCGAGGCCGGCGATGACCAGCGACACCGAAGCGCGCAGGTCGGTCGCCATGACGGGCGCGCCCTTGAGCTTGGAGACGCCCTCGACGATCGCCGTCTGGCCCGACAGCGTGATGTGGGCGCCGAGGCGGGCAAGTTCCTGCACATGCATGAAGCGGTTTTCGAAGATCGTCTCGGTGATCTTCGACTTGCCCTTCGACATGGTCATCAGGCCCATGAACTGCGCCTGCAGATCGGTCGGGAAGCCGGGGAAGGGCTCGGTGACGACATCGACCGGGGTGATGCCCGAGCCGTTGCGCAGGACGCGGATGCCGGAATTGGTCGGGATGATCTCGGCGCCGGTGCGCGACAACACGTCGAGCGCGCCCTGCAACAGGTCGGCGCGCGCGCCTTCCAGCAGCACGTCGCCGCCGGTCATGGCGACAGCCATGGCATAGGTGCCGGTCTCGATGCGGTCGGGAATGACGCGGTGACGTGCACCCGACAGGGAATCGACGCCTTCGATGGTGATCGTCGAGGTGCCCTGGCCGGTGATCCTGGCGCCCATGGCGTTGAGGCATTCGGCGAGGTTGACGACCTCGGGCTCGCGGGCGGCGTTTTCGAGCACCGTCTCGCCGCGGGCAAGCGTTGCCGCCATCATCAGCACGTGGGTCGCGCCGACGGAAATCTTCGGGAACACATAGCGGTTGCCGGTGAGGCGCTTGTTCCTGGCCTTGGCCACGGCATAGCCGTTCTCGACCTCGATGTCGGCGCCCAGCGCCTGCAGGCCGTCGATGAACAGGTCGACAGGTCGCGTGCCGATGGCGCAGCCGCCCGGCAGCGACACCTTGGCTTCACCCATGCGGGCGAGCAGCGGGCCGATGACCCAGAAGCTGGCGCGCATCTTGGAAACGAGCTCGTAGGGTGCTGTCGTGTCGACGATGTTGCGCGCGGTAAACGAGATGGTGCGCGAATAACCTTCGCCCTGGCGCTCGCGGCGGCCCGAGACGGAATAGTCGACGCCGTGATTGCCGAGGATGCGGATCAACTGCTCGACGTCGGCCAGGTGCGGCACGTTTTCGAGCGTCAGCGTATCGTCGGTGAGCAGCGAGGCGATCATCAGGGGAAGGGCTGCGTTCTTCGCGCCCGAGATCGGGATGGTTCCGGTCAGCTCGTTGCCGCCGACAATTCTGATGCGATCCATTGGCCGTCGTTTCTCCGGGCGATCCCGGTTCTGGCGAGAAATTTTCTTGCCGCCCGTCTAGACCATCGCGCTTTCCGGTTCAAGAAAGGCGCATTTTGCGGTCTTTGGCGCCAAGCGCCTGCCGTCGCCGGTCAGGCTTTCTCGGGTTTCTCCATCTCACCCTCTGACGCCGCCAGGCCTTCAGGCCTGGTATCGGCCTCGCCGGTGCGGCGCGAGCGCGCCTGCGCCTTGCGTTTCATCAGGTTGGCGCGCAGCTCGGCCGCGAGCCGCGCCTGACGCTGTTCGGCGCCGCTTGAGGGCGTTTTCTTGGTCGACGACATGTGGTGGTCCCCGCTTGCCGATCGTTCATAGCGGCTTGGCAACCGAAATGGCCAGTATTGTGGCGTAAGCGGGCCTGTGGAAAATGATACACGATTTCGGGCAATTGATAACTTGCGCTCCCGGGAATCATGTGGCACAAGCCGCCCCGTTCACGGAATGCTGCCGTAGCTCAGTGGTAGAGCACTCCCTTGGTAAGGGAGAGGTCGAGAGTTCAATCCTCTCTGGCAGCACCATTCTTTTTCCAAGCAGCTTCAAAAGCATAGAGTTTTCCATGGCTTCCGTCAAATCGGACTGTTATGGGAATGTGCTCTGGGTATGGCTGGAAGACGGTGGCGAATGCGGGGCCTCTCCAAACGAAAAGGCTCGGATGTCTGGCAGGGGCGATTCCGAATCCCCGAGCGTCTTTGGCGCGAAAGAGACAAGCTGCGGTCCCTTGGAGTCGCTGACCTAGGGGCAAGCCAAGAGTTCACGCGAAGCACTGGCCACCATGACCGTGACAAGGCGGGCGAAGAGTACCGCTCCATGCTGGCCGCATGGGACGCCAAGATGGGCGCATGGCGGTCGCTGCTCGAATCGGGACCCCCGGCGCTTTCTCACAGACAGATAGTGGCGCTTGCGGGCGATCACGCTAAGGCGTTCCTGGCCCGACATGAGGACGACCCATTCGAGGCCCCCGCAGAGCTCCAATTGGGGGCGGGCACTTCTGAAGTGGGCAATGAGGTCTTAGCGCTAGTCCTCAGGGGGGTGCCTGCACACGATAAGAGGCGACTCAAGGCGGACCTGCTGGCCTTTCTCAGGGCGGATGAGGAACAGCGTGGGCCGCTCGGCCTCTCTCTTCTTGCCCGGTACCCAGCGTTCCAGGCCGCTTTGAGATTGGACCTCCAGCCGGCATTGGAGCACATGCACGGTGGCGATACCGATAAGGCCCTGGCGGGGCGAGACCTGCATGTCAGCGCTGAGATTAGGAGGCTTCTCAATCTCGAAATGCTCCGCATGGTTGGCGCTGCTCGAAGGGGACTAGAGCGCCGCAAGGGCGGCGACTATGGCCCGGTGCCAGAGCTTGAGGCAGCTCCCGCATTCGTCGTCCCAAAGCAAAAAGCTAAGTCGGCTGGGGTGGTTACCTTTGACGCAATCGTTGACGCTCAGGTTCGGAAGAGGCGGGCGGGAGCGGGCTCCAAGCCTATGCCTGAAAAATCCGTCCAGAAATACAAGCGACTCGGGGAGGATTTCGCGCGGTCCCGGGGCTCCACGGATGCCGCGACGGTGAAGGTTTCGGAGGTGGAGGAGTGGATGGATTCGATGGTCTCAGCCGGCGAGATAGGCAATCGGTCTATTGCAGACAGGATTGTCAGCCTAGGGACCATCATCAACTGGGGGAAGCGCCAACGGGAGCACCGGGAGGCCATGGCAGGGGCTGAGGTTGTCTCAGGTCACATGGAACTGCCCTCGTATGTCGAGAAGCCTGCAAGCGACACCTCCTATACTCTTGAGGAGGCCCGCACCGTCCTGCAAGCAGCCCGCCACGAGGCGGATACCAGCAAGCGGTGGTTGCCTTGGCTGTGCCTCTATGGCGGCCTACGTATCGGCGAGGCGGAAGGCATGCGGCGTGAGGACTTCTTCCAAGCGGAGGGCGAGTGGTTCTTCCGCGTGACGAGTGCGGGCAAGCGTTCCCTCAAGACGGCAAACAGTGAGCGGGTGGTCCCCGTCCATCCTGCCCTGGTCGAGGAGGGCCTCTTGGAGTGGCTTGAGGGGCGACCCAAGGGGCAACTGTTCCGGCCATCCGCGTATTCTTACATGGGCCGTTGGGTCCGCTCCAAGTCGGTCGGGATCACCCGCAAAGGCGTCTCGCCCAATCACGGCTTGAGGCATCTGTTTGTTGCGCTGTGCCGCCGTGATGGAGTGAACTCGGAGGCGGCGGAATATCTTGCGGGTCACGCTACGGCGAAGGTTCACGCCAAGTATGGATCAACGGAAGTCATGTTGCCGGGGCTTGCGGTCGAGATGAGAAAGATTAAGTCGTTGCTGGGTATGAGGGCAGCTAGAAACGATAGTTGAGGGGGGGCGGACATGAGTGGGCCTATACCGGAGCTTTTGGTGGAGAAGGGAATGTTTCCTGAGAATCTGCCACCAATCATTACTGGTCGCCATATTTGGGCGGCGCTCTCCCCCACGGTGGGGACCTATATGGTCGTCAAGCCCAGTATCGGGGTGCCCTCCACCTTCAATGCAAGCAAGCGTGGTGGGCAGCGTCGAATGTTTAGCATTCCTCACCCCGCGTTTGTGAGAGACCAGGCTGTTTTCTTCGAGAAGCACTGGGCAGATATTTCCGCACTCATCAGTGCCTCCCCAGGGTCTGCGTCACGACCGACCTTCCATAGAACTGGTCCCAGGCACGTTCGGCTGACGCCCCATTCCGAGTTGCCAAGAATACGTTTGCAGGCGCTATCCCGCTTCAAGTTCTGCTTGGTGACGGATGTTTCGAGATTTTTTCCTTCAGTTTACACGCATAGCATTCCGTGGGCGATAAACGGGAAAGAGAAAGCGAAGAACGATCCAAAGCACGATTCTAGCAACGTGTTTGGGAACAGGCTCGATTTTATCGTAAGGCAATCGCAATCGCGTCAAACCGTCGGTCTTTCCATTGGCCAAGACACGTCGAAAATAGTCGCAGAAACCATTATGTCCGCTGTGGATTCTGTATTCTTGAAAAAGAGCGGGAGAATTAGTCCTGTATTTGTTCGGCATGTGGATGATTATTGGATTGGTGGAAGCTCTCATGAAGAATGCGAGAAGCATCTACAAAATATTAGAGCGGCTTTAAAGGAATTTGAACTTGACATCAATGAGTCAAAGACAAAGATAATATCAACAAAGTACATATTTGGTGATGATTGGCCATCTGATTTTGAGAGAGATATCAGAGCCGCATTTAGCGACAACCAGTATATTAATAATGGCAAGGATCCGATTTCAGTTCTAGCGCAACTTGTTGATAGATCGACGGTGCAGAACGACGACGGGATGATCCGGCATGCTATCCGCAAGATCGATGAGGGGAAATTGTGGGATAGTGACTGGGAGATGCTTGAGCATTTTCTCGCGCAGTGTGCTGTACAATTTCCTCACTGTTTCGACCACGTTGCAAGGGTAATCGCTTGGAGAAATCGCACTTCTCGACCTGTGAATAGGGGGCTGTGGGCCGACATTGCCCTGCTAACCCTAACTCAGAATGGAGCTTTGGGCCGCGATTCCGAGGTCATTTGGGCGCTATGGCTCCTTAAGGAACTGAAGGAAAAATTGCCAACAAAGGCATCGGACATCATCGTAGAGAACAATGGCGGCTTAGTTTTGGCGGTACTTGCCCACTTCAATAAAAGGAGGTTGGCAACCGACCGAAACTTGAAAGGCAAACTTTGGGGTGTGGTTGATGGGACGCCTTTTTCCGGCGCGTTTTGGCCGCTTACCTTAGAAATGATGCATCTTGGTATTGCTGACCCGATTTGGAATAGGGATACAGCGCATGTATCGATGCGGTCGCTCCATAATGCAAAGGTATCGATCATCGATTGGGACGCCCCGCCAAGGGTCTTTGATGGCGAAAAAGATAAACCTCGACCTCCGTGGCTGGACTGGCAGCCTGATGCTGCAATTGAAGACTATGGCGATGACTACGGGTCTTCGACGGATGACGACGTGGCTGAGGATGGCGATGGCGTAGAGGTGGTGCCGGACGCTCTATCTAAAAACACGTTCGATCTTGATTTTTGACAGATACTGCGTCGCCGTTCTGGGGGGGTGTAGCCATAACTGACTGTGGGAATTGCCGGGGCTAGCTCGTCCTCTAGGAGCGCATTGGCCATCACAAGCGCCCTGATGGTTGCCCTCAGTCTTCTTCGCAGGCGTCAATCGCGGCCCGCACGGTGGCCTCAAGCTCATCCTTCTCGGGTGTCGTTGGTCGGGCCATGGCGAAGCCCTCCATGCCCCAGAATGCACGCCCTGGATTGACCCTGCAAGGTAATTGTTCCTATTTTGTTCTCATGACCCAAATCCTGAGGACTATAGGGCAGGCCACTCGCCATGGCATGCTGCTGCGCGTTGAGTGCCGCTGTGGCGCGACAGCGTATTTTATGGCGGTGGATGTGCAGATCGTGACTGGACCAGGGCGCAGTATCCAAGCGGTGCGCTTCGGATGCAGAAGGTGCGACTTCAGGCCCGCCAAGGTAGTTCCCTTTGAGGTGGACCGCGACCGGCTCCCGCGCATCATGATCTACAGGCCCTCCAGGATGGGGAGCGGCGGCCCATTCATGTGGGCACTAAGGCGCTTCCGAGGCTGAAAGGAGCATCTACGCGCTAAGCTACTTGGCGAAATAGCCCGCAATTTCGACCGAAGCCGTTCCGAGGGTTATTCCTAGAATGAAGAACCAAATTCCTAGAAGGTCCAGACCAATCCCATCTACAAACTTAGCCTTCAGTCGGCTGGTGAGGTTGTCGGTGTCCCGCATACGTTCAGCGGTTTCATCTGCGAGCAGTTTCCTTAGGGCATCTACTTCACGCTTAAACTTGTCTTGAACATCGCCGACCTCCTTATGGAGGGCATCCATATTTTGCTCAAGTACACCAATGCGTTGCTCAAGCGTGGCTCCGCTTCCAGCCGTTGCCCTTCCCCGGGCACGGCCTGAAAACACAATCGCAGAGGTTCCGGAGCCAAGCACAGTCTCGCCTTCGCTAAAACGAGGCCTAGTAGAGGCCCACTGTTTTGCCCACGACCACAACGTAGCTAGAAGACTCGGATACCCGAATTGCCGCAGGGTGCCATGCAGGCCGACCAACAGCAGGCAGAAGCCGACGATCTGTAGCAATAGGCCAGTAAGGCGCACTAGGGGCTCATTCGAGGGCAAGCTTGAGACTAGCACCATGGCCATCGCTGGAGCGCCTACCGCCGCCCAGATAAGGCGCGGTCTCCAAAATACCCATTGAAGTAGGCGGGATACATACCTCAGGATTTGCAGGAGCTGTGTGCTCAGCTTTGTCATTCTAGCCGCTCGATTGCCTTCGTGGGGTCTAGCGTAGCACTTCCGAGTTAGCCTAGAGCGGCGGTACCGGCCTGCCCCGACAGCCGAACTTGCCGCCCGTGGCGCTGTCCTTGATTGCCTGGTTGTAGAAGCTGCCCTTTGAGGAGGCCGCCAGCAGCGCATCAACGGTGGTCCGGTCGATGGCGCAGTAATGATACCACGTGCCCTTGAGCCGGATGAGCAGGTAGGAGTTTTCTTGGTTGTAGCAGACACGCTTGACCACGCTGCTGTCCAGCTCTCCCGTGCAATCGAACTTGGCGAGGTCCACTGGTCCGCGATACTTCACGTCAACGGTCTCAGCGAGGACAGGCCCCAAGGCTAGGCACAAGGCCAGCACCACGAATAAGGAGAAGAGGATAAGGCCCGGTTGTCGCGCCTGTCGTTGTTCGTGCGGTGACAGCGCGTCAAAGGCGGCCTTCTGTTTCTGCCCCCGGGCTCTGTGTGCTAGCGCCCCCATTCTATCCCCCATGGCCGGTGCGGTTGTGGATCAGGTGACTATGGTTTTGAGATACGCCTCCAGGACCTTTTCAGCCATCGGAACTCCGCGCTCTTTCAGCGTCCTGACCGCCGTATTAAGCAACCTTTTGACGCGCCCAGGGTTAGGCTGGTCCTGCTGAGCCTCACGCTCGGTGGAGACAATGGCATCTTCGATTTCTTCTCTATGCTCAATTGCCAAGGATGCGCGGGCTACCTCGTCGCGGGCCATAGCGAGAACGTGCTGAAGCTCAGCTACGTCAATCCCGGCGCTAGCTTTGATGCCGCCCTCGATCTTCTGCGAGTTGCCATCGCCCACCATGACGGCTGCGGCTCCGCCACGATTGTCGATGCTCACTGTTGGCTTTGCCATGGTCACTCCTTCCGAAAGGCCAAGGCTGAGGTCTGCGATAAGTCCCATGCGGTCAGCCTGAAGCGCCAGCCGAAGTTCGGCAACGTCCCTCGATAGCCAAGAGGCGTCGCGCCTGTGGAAGGCCCCACCCGAAACGGGAAACTTCTCGCATGCTTCACCGGCCATCACTGCCAATGCTTGGTCTAGCGCATCCGCATAGTCATAGGAAGATTGGCCTGCGAGCCGCACAATGACACCGCATGCGTCTTGGCAAGCTGAGCTGTAGTGATCCCGTATCGCATTGGCAGTGAGGGAGTAGAACCGGCTTCCGCCGTAGGCTCCATTGCCACTGGCATCCATTGCAAGGCGGCCGAGCGCGTCTGGCAGCCTTTCCAGTCGCCTCCGTGCCGCACGCACTGCTGCCTGCAAGTATTCCTCGTTCATGCGCGGACGATACCTCGTACTTGAAGACTACCAAATGGCTGGCTGTAGGCGCGAAGACAGGTCATCATCCCTTAATCATCTGGCGAAGCACAGAGGTCGTCAGCCATTCCTTTTGCCGGTGGATCATTCGGTGGCAGTTGGAGCAGACTAGGGCGAGGTCGGTGAGATTGGTCTTATCGCCCTCCCTCAGCGTGTGGAGAGGTTGCATGTGATGGACCTCAATAAACCCGTCCCCGTGTGGGCCGTAGCGCTCGCCGAAAGAAAGGTCGCAGACCTCGCAACGCAGCTCTCCCACTTCTCGAAGGGCCAACCGTTTCCGGGCTTCCACCAGCTTGCGGCTGCGTTCCCTACGCTGATGAAGGGCCGCTAAGAGGCGGCCTTCCGGTGCCTCTAGGATGTCCAAGCTGTCGTCCGTGATAGTGGGAGCTTTTGCACCTGCCTGTACGGCGGCCCTTATGGCCTCGGCGGTGTCCCGTAGTCGGTCGGGGTCCCCGGCAAATTCATTCCACACATGCTGGTCCTCCTTGCTGCCATGAGCCAGCCCCACTTTGCCGACTTTCGCGAACTCGGGATCGAAGCGCCGAAAGTTCATGACCTTCATGTAGACGCCATTGGAATTGCGAAAGGTCCCCTCTCTGTCCAAGCCAAGAGCCACGGCCAGCGTATTCAGGGTATCCGAGAGTTCCCGGACCTTGGTGCTTTGCTTCCCTGGAGGGGACATGGGGTTCTGGGCGTAGAGGTCCAGCGCCAGGATCAGCTCATCGCGATGCCATGGAGGATTGCGCGGGGTCGCTTCCGAAGAAACCTCAAAGCCCAGCTCGCGGAGCTTTGCGGCTACGGTGTTCTCTCCCCCGGAGAAGTCCGCGCTGCTTAGCGGCCCTAATTGCCCCTCAAGATGGCCGTGAGCCGCTCCGGCGATAGCCTTGGAATCGTAGTGTTGGCCAGCATGAACCAGCAGGTATTTTTGGGCGCGACCAAAGCCATACTTTGCAAGGAATGCTGATTGGCCCAAGTTGTCATATTCGGCGATAGCCGATTCGACAGCCTTTGCTGTAAGGCTAGATAAGCCCATCTCGCTCCCCAAATCATGTACTCAACGACGATGCTACACGATACTTCGAACATGGCGAATGTCACATTGAACGAGGACGCATTAGCGGTGCTCTTGAAGGCGGCTGCGACCGACCCTCTACGAGAGTTTCGGTTTGCACGGCGGCCTGGCATTTGGGCGAGACGTGTTGCCCGCAAATACAGCGGGGAGATCGCCGAAGATCACGGACCAATGAGTCGGGCAGACCTTCGAACGTTAACAAAGGCCCAGCCGGACCTGTCAGACGACAGCATCTTAGCGATATGCGCCTGGGGCGGAATGCGCGTTGGCCACGGAGCGGCGTTCTGGCAGTCCCGCTCAACGTGGATGCCGGTGCTGAAGAGCGCATTAGCTCCCGGAACTACGCGACAAGAGGCTTACAGGCAGCTCAGTGCTGCGCGACGGTTAGGACAACTTCCGGGCATGGGCGTGGCGTACTTTACAAAGCTGATCCACTTCTTGAGGCCTGAGCTAGGAGCGTACATCCTTGACCAATGGTTGGGCCGCTCAGTCAATGTCCTATTCTCAAGCGAAATCATCAAGCTTACACACGGTGCCACAGTGGTATCGGATGAGAACTCCGCCGAAGTCTACGAGCGCTATTGCAGCATGATTGAGGGGCTCGCCGAGAGGATACCCGTTGCCCCAGATGCCCTTGAGCCCACCTTGTTTAGCTACGGCGGAAGGCAAAAAGGTGTGTGGAGGCAATACGTGGTCAACAACGGGTGACTGCTAGACCAAGATGATGGCTGCGGCGAGGAGTACCGTGCTGCCAATCATAAGGAGGGCATTGCGGACAATCCCGTTCTCAGCCTTCCTAAGGTCAGTCTTGGTGGCAGGTTCGCGCATTGGCGTGGCCTCTACGATGCAACTGCGAATTATGTGCTTACTGGCACGAGTGTTTGCAAGCTGCTGCATCATCCTTCCGCTTCGACCGACAGCCGCTTGGATAGCCGCGACAGGGTGGACGTGGAGACCCCAGTTGCCGCCACGATGCTGGCCCACGTCTGGCCCCTCTTGAGCATGCCCATCAAGGCAGCATTGCGCTCGGCGTTCTCGGGCCGTCCCTTGTAGGCTCCCGAGGCCTTGGCTTTCTCGATACCCTGGGTCTGCCTCCGACGACGATCCTCGTAGTCCTTGCGGGCGATAGCGGCCAGCATGTCCAGCATCATGCCGTTAATGGCATCCAACATCCGGGTGGAGAACTCATCCGCCCCAGCCTGGAGCAATTGATGGGAGGTGGGAAGGTCTAGGGCGACCACGCGGACGCGCTTGGAGGCAATCTCCGCCTTGAGCTTCTCCCAGTCGGCAGCGTTAAGGCGGCTTAAGCGGTCCACTTGTTCCACCAGGAGAACGTCTCCTGGCTGGCAGTCCGAGAGGAGGCGGAAGAGTTCGGGTCGCTGCAGGGAAGCACCGCTCTCGTTCTCCACATAGGACGCAGCAACCCTCAGCCCACGCTCATCCACAAACCGCTGGAGGTCTGCCTTGGCGCGGCCGGCATCTTGTTCCTTAGTGGAGGCGCGGAGGTATGCGCGGATGAACATCTAGAAAGCTCCATGCTTCGCTTTGGGTAACTTCGATAATATCGCTGCGCTTTGAGTTGTCAATGCGATTTATCGAAGTGCGATTTGGAGGGGCTTGGGGCGCTTCGCTTGAGGCATACCCAAATGATAGAGGCTTGCGGGTGCCTGTCGAAGACATGGAGACGGGGCCTAGCGGAAGGGCGGAGCGTGGCCCCTACCTCCGTGAGAGTACCTGGAGGGCGTGGAGATGGCCTGGGAGTTTTCCAGGCCCCCACCAGGGGGAAGCCGCGCAACTGCCACGTATATTCAAGCGCTCGCGTGAGGCACCCTTGTGGCGCTCCGGGAATCAGCTAGGGGTTGTAGGATCGGAGCGGAGGGCAAGATGGCGCTTGAGTTCAGCAATCCACTTAAGGGAATTGAGAGGTGCCCTCAATGCAACGTCGCCAGCCCCTTGCTCGTGCAACAGTGGGCGCACGTGCAGCATCTCGAAGATGATATTGGAGTGTATTGGGCGACCTATACGTGTTCCAGTTGCCAGAGAGTGACGCTCGCGGAAGGCTTCGCCTCCAACCTGGATGACTACGGAAACGTACAAGACCAAGCCATTAGGGTGATCTACCCCAATCCGAAATTGGTGGACGGTAGCTTGCCAAGCGATGCCCAGCGATACCTCAAGCAAGCAATCGACACGAAGTTTGCCCCTGACGCCTCAATCATGATGGCGGCGTCCGCAGTGGACGCGATGCTCAAGGAAAAGGGCTACAAGGAGGGAAGTCTCTACTCCAGGATAGACAGGGCTGTTTCCGACCACCTCCTTACGGAGGGAATGGCAAAATGGGCGCATCGCGTGCGCCTCGAAGCAAATGCCGTGCGCCATGCCGATGAAACCGCAAGGCCCCCAAGCGAGAAGGATGCTGAACGTGTGGTCGAGTTCGCGTCGGCTCTAGGCGACTTCCTTTTCGTATTCACGGCCAGGGTTGATGAAGGTATCCAGGAGACAGCCTCCTAAGGTCAGTCAAGTTAGGCCGGCGCAGACTTGTGGCCCTTTTTCAAGTGGACGGGTCGTCCTGCTCGACAACCATCCGCATATGGTACCCTCGGGAGTAGCCAAAGCTGACCGCCTTTGCTGCCCTGCCCAGCTTCTCTTCAAGCTCAGCGTTGACCTCAAGAAGCGCCCTAACGGCCTGCCTTGGATTTCCATCATACGCCTTGATGGCCTCCTCCGTCGCTTCCTCCAGGAGGTCGGTCTGGGTCTTCGTTGAGGATACTGCTGAAGTCACGCAGCCAGCCGCCCTGTCTGATAGCCACTGCGTTGACGATGGCGCGGGCGGGCCGCTCTCTGACGATGGTACTCAGAGGCGAACCTGTCAGGATCAGTGCAGCGGACCTCCAGGAGGGGCTCCAAGCTTTCCCCAAAAAGACACTGCTCCGAGGCGCTGAGGTCATCCAGGGTGCGAAACATGAGGCTCTGCGCGAGGAGGTCCTCAGGTCTGCCCTCATTGAAGAGACCCTCGTCCACCAAGTCGCGGATTACATCCAGGTAGTCCATATGGAACTGCCACTCCCAGATGTCGGCGTGGCGGAATAGGGGCGCGGCGGACTGGGCTTCGTGCAGAACTTGGCTGGTCGGCATGTTGGCCTCCTCAACGTGTTCCTCGTATAGAACAAAAAGAGAACACAAGAGTCAAGGGGCACCTCCTAGCAGGCTTGGAGACACTGAGAGAGGGAGGCTATCGCTTCATCCCCTCCCTGTCCCGATGCAACTCTGTCCGGTAACTTCACGGTCACATTAAGCACTAATGTCTCGGCAGCCCTCTCGTGCCCCGAGCTTGATTGAGGCCGATGATGGCGAAGCCTAGGCCCCTATACCAGGAGGAGGCAGGGAGGAGAGGCATAGGGGGAGAGATAAACTCAGGGTCTCCAAATCCGCTTCTCTTCTACCGTCAGGCAAACGCCTAGCCGCTCGGCAGGAATGGCCCGCATGGCCGCCGCCGCGTCGGCCTTGAAGACATCAGCCACGAGCAAACCATCATGGCACGGTAGGGCGACGATCCCTCGGCCGATAAGCCGAAGCAGGACGGCCACCATCAGGTCGCTCTCGGTCCGGGTGAAGCTTGGCGCTATGTTGATTCCAAAAGTCGGCACGATGCCTGGATGTGCCTCCGAAATGGCCGCCATGAGCTGCCTCGCGGTCCACCCTGCCGGCAGGAGATTGCGGAGGTCATCGGAGAGACGGCGGAGCGGGCCATGGCGCGAGAACAGCATGGAGACAGCCTTCTTGACGCCCTCCCGGTGGCCCTCCAGTCCTGGGATGCAATACGGGTCGCCCTCTGGCAGCGGTAGGCCCTGGTGGTGATACGCAAGGTTGACGAAGCACGAGGCCCAGTCCAGGTCCGCCACAGGCCGGCCGCCGATGGTGATGAATTGGCGCTTTGTCTTCTCCAGAGGTTGCCAGAAGCCCCGGTAGAGCCGGCCATAGGCACCGAAATGATGATGATCGCCGGGATCAATCTGGAACATGCGCACGAGCCGAGTATCTAGACGCCTCGTCCCGGCCAGCCGAATGTCGGAACCCTCAAGAGCGGCGTTGATCTCCTCCATCTCGGTCCGCATCGTCTCGGTCTCGGCGGTCTCCGCATAGTCCACAAGCACCTTCTGCCTAGCCCGCCCAACGCTGGCCTCCTTGAGGATAATGGTCTCGCCTCCAGGCATCCGCCCTATGTCATTCTGAGACAGCGCCAAAGGCCTCAGGCGGGCCTTGAGGACCTCAGTGGGTTCAAGTGCCGTGCGGTCTCGCCCTCGCCTCCCAGCATATCGCGACACCAGCCCAGCGGCCTCCAAGCGCTCCACGGCCAGCCGAATGACCTCGCGCGGGAAGTCTCGTCGGTCGTAGCGAGTCAAGGCAGTGTTCTTCAGGGAAACAGCGAGCCGGCCTCCCTGTGGCACCTCCAGCCATACGTGAGCAAGGTTTGCGATAAGACACCACGTAACCGCTCGGCGGCGCTCCAGGGCATCGCGGCGCTGTCGGGAAAGCTTCGGGGCGGCCTGTTCGGTTTCGAGGAAGATGGCGTCGGCAAGGCCGCATAGGGTGTCGCTGAGAGGGACCATCCGGGGGTCAAAATGGAGGTCCTTTGCTGGGGAGGAGCCTTCCGGCTCCCCCTCCTCATGCCCCGCCATCCCCGCCATTCTAGCCCTCCACGACGATACCGAGTGAAGGGAGGGCGAGGGGATCGCGTTGTCGGTACTCTGCGATCTTGGCGCGGGGGACTGTCAAGGCGAGCCCATGGGCCACTAAGCGCGGGGAGCTGGTGGTTGGCTTTCCGAGCTTCGCCTGGCGGTCCAGGCGCAGCCGGCCTTCGTCGAGGGCATGGGCGACCTCGGAGAGTGGCTTGAAGCCGTGGTAGTCCTTGGAGGACCAACTCGCGCCGCTGCTTCGGCGGACATATCCATCTCCTGGCGCAACGTGCTTCCAGAACTCTTTGTGGACATGGGCGTGGATGACTGCCGGCTTGGAGAACTCGGCGAGCAATCTCACGAGCCCTTCGGCGATTAGAGGCTCGGGGTTCCGGGCAAAGCCTCCTCCCCACAGGATGCCCTCGTTGCCACCTCCTGCCCAGGTAATGCCGTAGGTTCCCTTAGGCTCAGAGAAGCCTCCAGCCTTCTGGTTGGGCTCCTTCCAGGTCTCCACAAAGGCCGTAATGCCTCCGGGGTTGTCTATCTGCGCGGCGGTGAAGCCGTATTTGGAATTGCCTGCCATTTTGCAGGGTCCTTCTCGTATGGACGAGCGCGGGCCAGCACCGAGCAGGAGGCCCGGCGCTGGTTGTTCGCTCTGGATTGCTGTTGTGGGTTCCTAGCGCTGCGGCTGGAGCATCTCTGAGAACGTCGCGGGGACATCTCCCTCACGCTGCCGGCGCTTCTCCAGGCGGGCCGCGCTGGCCTCCCGTTGGCGAGCGCCGATCAATTT
Organism: Aminobacter sp. SR38; assembly: GCF_014843375.1. Taxonomy (NCBI): domain Bacteria; kingdom Pseudomonadati; phylum Pseudomonadota; class Alphaproteobacteria; order Hyphomicrobiales; family Phyllobacteriaceae; genus Aminobacter; species Aminobacter sp. SR38. The sequence goes on along the minus strand of NZ_CP062112.1, from coordinate 1,841,687 downwards.
CTGAAGTTCGACATTCTGGATCACGAGGTACTTCTTCGCAGCCCTACGGTACCTTTCGGCTTGTTCCCCCAAGGCCCACAACCGCGTACCCTTCACGTCTGGGTCACCATCCGGCATGTCCTGGTAGGTCTCACTCTCGATGATCCCACCCAAGACGTACTTGAGGCTTGGCTGGCCGGGAATATGCGCGGAAAGCTCTTGGAGCACCTCATAGGCGTTCCGTCCCTCGTTCGGTCCCTCAGTGAGGGTTATGTCCCGAAGGTCGAGCCCTTCGAACTCTGGGCTTGGTGAACCGATTCCGGCCTTTCCCGTCTCCAGGATCATACGGTTGTGTTCCGTCTCCACCAAGTCCGCGTCATCATGGGTGATGAGGCCCACGCGGCGGAATAGGGGCTCCCCGAAGGCATCGCGACGGGCCGGGAGGGTCTTTGAGTAACCCGGAATGTCCTTCAGGGCCGTGTCTAGGACAGAGCGAGCCTCCCGGAGGTAGGGGTCGGGATTGGTCCCCCGGATGAGGCTGGATGCCGGCACCAGGTTCCCCAGCGTATTCCCAAGCCACTTTCCGCCGCGCTTCTCGGGTTCGCTAAGGGCCTGGACGGCTTGGTTGACGTTTGCCAGGAAGGTGCGGTCCGCAAAGTTCTTCGCCAGGGCATAGCCGAGCGCTGCAATAGAGACCTCCATGTCAGCTTCGGGGTCCACCTGCATTGCCTCCACAATGGTGGCGACCATGGACAAGGAGAGGCCCACCGGGTCCGCCTTGCTTAGGGGCACGTAAGTGCGGGTCCCGTCCTCATTCTCCACCACATAGCTGAAGGGTTGCCAGCCGGAAGCCGTGAGATGTCGTCGGACCTCCGGGTCCGTAGGCCCCGCCCCAGTGAGCTTGCCGGATAGTGCGAGGGTTGCGGCGAGCCCCATGAAGACGCTGCCAAGAGCCATCTGACCTACTGCCTGGGCCTGGCCTTCCGGTCCTGCCGCGCCCCGTATCGCACCAAGGTATTCCTTCTGGATCAGGTTCAGACCGGGGGTCATCTTGACGCCATAGCGGAGCACGTTGATGGGCGTCTTCACGAACGGCAGCACTAGGTGGAGCAACGGGTGGCGGGAGCGGACCTGTTGAACGGTGGCCCCAAAGGTTTGCGGCAGAAGCTCCTGCTGGAAGGTGGTCACCTGGGCCTCCCGTAGCGCCCGCTCGTCCAGCGCCCTCCCTGTCGCCGGGTCTATGGAGTCCTCCAGCCGCCGCGCTACGAAGGCGTGATAGTCCTTTCCAGTGAGACCGCGCTCCGCCGCCTCCACCGCCGCCTCGGCCTGCACCACCGCCCGATAGCGGAGTGTCTTGAAGAACTCGTCCACGGCCCCGAGGGTGCGAGTAGGGAGCCCGATCAGGTTCCGATAGTTGGCTGCGTTGAGCGCATTGTCCACAAAGTCGGAAACTGTCTTGATGGGTTTCCACTGGATGCGCGGCAAGGCGGCTCCGAGGGAGCCGCTCTGGAAGACCTCGGTACTATGGGGACTGAGGAGCGAGTCACCCCGCTTGAAAGCCTCCACCATGGCCGTCCAGCCGTCGCCCAGAGCCGCTACGGTCGCGGAGTATTCCTTGAGGGCTTGGCGGCGCATGGTGTTGCCCGTCTGGGGACCTACGGCGAAGGACCCTAAGAGTTTCTCGGTGGGCCTGCCCACGATCATCATGGCGGAACTGGTGACGTTCATCAGGTGCGTCGGCCAGAGCCACAGCAGATTGTTGGACAGGAGGAAGGCCCCCTCATCCGTCACTCTCCTGAGGAAACCTGGACTGACCGCCTGGGCGAGCTTCTTGGGGTCTCCCCCCGTAGCATAGAAGACCTTGGCGAGTTGCTCGGGGTCCATCGTCTTCACCTTGGCGAGGTCCTCGGGGGTGATCTTGAAGCCGCCCCGCATACGCCTCAACGCCCGCCCACTATTGGAGGATATGGACCGCGCCGATGCGAGAAGGGTCATGGAGGTGAGCACCTGGGAGCGGAGGGTTTCAGCCGCCTTCGCAGCGTCTCCACCCCATTCGTCCAGGAGCCCATGCCGTAGCTTGGTGGCGGTCGTGTAAGCGTCCTGGGTCATGGCGTTGGCTGTCAGATACCCGGCCTCCATCTTGGAGACCATCTGGGCGGCCCCCGCGCCGGCCTCGGTGATCTGGCCGATGAGGATGTCCGGTTCGTCCCCGAAGTATTCGGCCATCTGGCGGACCTTGGCATTGACGTTGGCGTCAGACATGATCGCGCCACCCTTCGCCTCATCCATCTGGCCCCTCAGTGTTTGCTCTGCGTTGGTGAGGAACGCGCGTAGGCCCTCGGTTGTGCGAAGCTTCTGCCACGGAAGGCGATTGCCCTTGGTCATGGCCTCGCCGGCCTCAGCGGCGGCCTCACGGCTGCCGTACTTAGAGATCGCTGCTACATCGGACTCGGTGCGCTTCAGGATTGTCTCAGTGTCCACGGTGGAGGCTTCTACGGGCGCGACGGGGCGGTGTGGATCGATCACCGCTTCGGCTCTTGGGGTCTCGCTGGGCGCCCCAGGGCGAGTCACAGTGGCCGATGCAGGGGCATCGGGAGCCGCTTGGCCGGGGATGCCCAGGGCCGTAGCCGGTTCGTCCTTCGAAGCGGGCTGCACTGTCGGCGTGAAGTCCATCCCGAATTCGTCGACGTTCGCCTGCCGTGCGTTGACGATGTCCGCCTGCTGTCTGATCGCTGCCGCGTCTGGGAGAGACCTATCGGCAAAGTCCATACCGAACTCATCAGCATTCGCCCCCCTGGCCTTCTCCAGCTTGGCAAGCTCTCGGATCGCCAGTTCCTCTTGGCCACTGCGAAGGAACTTAATGACCTTGACGGCACCCAGGAGGGCGAGGTCGGCCCCGATGCTCTCCAGTGCGTTCTTGAAGCGGCCCTCAGCGGGGGTGTCATCGGGAGCGGCGGCAAGGAATGCCGTCACGGGGTTCTGAAGGTCTGGAAAGGACTCGATGAGGTTAGACAGGCGCTCCTCGTGAGGGTCCAGGACTATGCCGCCAGCGACGGTACCGCGCCCCACCTCAAAGGCTGAAGCTGCGAACTTGCCGCCCTGCTGGAACTTCTGGGTTGCCTTGAGGGGAGCCATGAGCTTGCCCGCCCCGATGAGCCCCACAGCAAGCTGGGAGACCCCGGAAGCGAGCCCGTAGCCGGCGCTCTTGCGATCCAGTGCCCGGTCGGCGGCCTCTATGGAGCGGCGCATGGGGGACTTGTCGGCCTCGGCGGGCTCCCCTACCAGGAAGTCTTTGGCCTCGAAGACCGCCTTGGCCATGCCGCCGCCGATGGACTGCTGCATGTTATCCATGAAGTCGGGCATCAGGCTGGCCCCATTGAGGTTCCGAAGCACCGCCTCGTCCTTCTGGGCCTGTCCTGCGGCCAAGTCTGCGTCGGCGGCGGCGATGGCTCTGCGGAGCCTCTCCTCTTCCATCTTGGCGTCGGCCTGGGGGACGGGCGTAAGGGAGTGCGTTGAGTCCACTGTCGTGGCTCCTTTCATGTCAAAGGGTGTGCGGAAGGGTTGCCCCGAGAGATCGCCTCAGGGGGAGGAAGGACTGGATACCGTCACTGATCTGATGTCTCGGACGTGTCCCTCAAAGGCTAAGAGGGTCGAATAACTCTCCCCCGAGAAGGGACCTCGTTATGTCTCCCCCGAGGAAGGGAATGCCGTGGCGATGCTATCGTTCTATCAAGTAGGGCACTAATTGCGGGCAAGGCCGCTATCCCTCTTCAAGTAGAAGTCTATTTGGCCGGAGGCGCTGCTACTACTATCAAGCACAGTCCTAATTCCGGCAGGCTGCTATCGTCCTACTAAGCACGGCCCCAATTGCAATCAGCCTGCTATGCGCCTCTCGCCAAGATGGCGGCAAGCTGCCTCGTGAGGACGGACCGCATGGACTAAGTCCGAATATCTTCCACAGTCTCCAAGGGACTGCCGGGAGCATCCGCAAGGAGCTTCTGGCCCCTCACGGTTTGCTCTGAAAATTGCTGGGTCGCGCTATCAATCTTCAAGTACACGACCAATTGCCTGCGCCCATGCTAAGCGAGACCCTAAATGCGGCCCTGAATACACCCACGGGCCAGTGCGGCCTCGATCTGCCCCACCAGGGCGCGACCGCGCGGCGTCAAAACGAATGTCTTTTTGCGCCGGTTGTCGAGGTTCTCAGAGGTGCGCACGAGGTCCAGCCCGACGATGGTGCCCCTCAGCCCGTATCCGAGGTATCTGGTGTGCTGCGAGACCGTGGAAGGAGGAACGTCCAGGCGCTCCGCTAGGTCCTCAAGCGTCCAGGGGGACGAGGCGTTATCCTCGCTGCCCCATAGGGCGACTCCGAGCAGAGTTCTCAACATACCCAACGGCATATCTCTGGCTTCGGCAATGACAATTTGATTGGCCTGGAAATAGGCCTGGATGAGCGGATTATGGTTCATGCTGGATACCTGGTGGCTATGGGCTGCGGCAGTGACGGGGAGGGACGGAAAGGCCTCGCCCCGCCCGCTATGGTCGTGCGCTAATCGTCCATAGCTGCCCGATCTTCCTCCAGTTCCTTGAGCCAGTAAGAGACATCCTCCCCTTTCGCCCATGCCTCAAGAAACCTGAAGGCTACGCTTGGAACGCTGAATGCATCCCTCGCGAACCTCACGGCGGTCAGTTTGTCGGCCAGTTCCTCACAGGTCGGGATGGACGGAAGGTCGGCAGAGAGATCGGCGGTCATTGATTCGACTCCATAGGTTGAAACCTGTTGCGGTTCACTGCTATGGTTTTCGAATAGTCGGCCTTGAAAAGCTCAATGTTTTCAACGCTTTGGCTGCGCTTTGAGGAACTTCAATCCTCTCTGGCAGCACCATTCTTCCCCATACAAAAATCTCTAGAAGAATTGGCGAAGCCGAAGGGCAGTCCCTACGTATCCGTACCGTTCGTGCCGCTGCGGGTGCCGCCTTCTTCAAGTTGCAGGCGTTAAGATATGTTTCGGCAAGGTTCTCCGAGGACGGCCGCGATTAGGCTGCGGGATAGCGACGTAAAAGCTCTCGCCCGCGCTAAGCGCTAATTCTGGATCTTGCCTAAGATTGCTTTCCTTAACTCTTCAGTCGCAAGGACATCCGGATGGTCGGGGGAAAGCACGCTCGCTTGGAGCGGGGCGAATACTTCGATTTCATCGAGTGCGTTTTGGTGATGTCCAAGGCTGCTCAGCACCTTTGCCTTAAGGTGGCGCGTCGCAAAGACTTGGTGGTGTTCCGAACCGAGTAGTTTAATTTCAAGCTGACCAAAGGTTTCGATTTCATCGAGTGCTGCTTGATATTGACCTAGTCTTGTCAGAATATTAGCTTTCAGGAATGGGGTTGCAAGTATATTTGGATCCTGAGGGGCGAGCACTTTGACCCGCAACGGGTCAAAGGCATCGATTTCATCGAGTGCCGCCCGGTGCTCGCCTAGTCCGCTGAGTACCTGAGCCTTAAGATGACGCGTCGCCAACACGTTTGGATGCTCTACCGTCAGGTATTTGAACTGAAGCGGGGTGAATGTCTCAATTTCATCGAGTGCTTCCTGGTGCTGCCCAAGAGCGCTAAGCACCTGTGCCTTAAGGTGACGCGTTGCCAATACGTTAGGGTGCTCCGCCGTGAGCACCTCGGTCCGCAGCGCTAAGAAGGCCTCGATTTCATTCAGCGCCTCCTGGTGCCGTCCAAGGTTGCTCAGCACCTCTGCTTTAAGATGGCGCGTTGCGAACACCTGAGAGTGGGCCGAACCTAGCAGCTTGAGTTCAAGCGGGGCAAAAGTATCGATTTCATCTAGTGCACCTTGAGGCTGCCCGAGCCTACTGAGCACCTCTGCTTTCAGATGCCGTGTCGCCAGAACGTTGGAGTGCCCGGGACCTAGCTGGTTGATCTCCCGTGGGGAGAAAGTCTCGATTTCCTCGAGGGCCTCCTGATGACGTCCAAGATTACTGAGCACTGATGCTTTAAGATAATTTACCGCCAAACTGACGGTGTGATCCGGAGTGAGCACCTTAGTCCGAAGCGCGGCGAATGCGTCGATTTCATCTAGTGCTGCTTGATAGTTACCGAGCCTGTTGAGCACCTCCGCTTTTTGATATCGTCCTGCAAGTACTGTGGGATGGTCTGTAATTTTGCTGCGCTGAGCAATCATGAGTGCTCGCGCATTTATGTAGCTTGCAATGCGGTAATGCCCGGCGCGTAATTGTCGATCGAAGGCCTCTAACAGGCTGTCAATTGTCGCTAAGCCGTCGACACCTGACGGAAAGGCGCTATGTAAATCGCCCCAATCTAGGAAATCGTCAGGTTCGACAAGTCCTTCTGCCGATAAGGCCGCATCTATTTCATCAACCATAGTTTCGCGGGCGGTCGTCGGGCCGTCGTGGAGAATGGCAAGGCGGCAGTATTTCTTCGCAGCGATAAGGTGCTCAATGCCAAGATCGAACGCTACTGAAGTATGATACTTGGCTAATTCATCACATGCGTCGGCTATTGGGCGGCTGGGTGCCCGCATTTCGTCACGTAGAAAACCAACTGCGCGCTCTTCATTGCCGCTTCTCCGCTCAGACGATACGATATCGTGCCAGCAATCTGGTATTTTTCGTAGAAGATTCTGATTATCTTCGTTTTGCTTGTTGTATTTGGAAATCCATCTTCTGGATGATTCTTTTTCCTCTTCTAGCTCAAGTGCGAGATTCTTGTTCGCGCCAAGATAGCGACGCCTGATTGCCGCCGAAATGGCATAAGTGTAAGCCATGATTGAAAGAAGTATTAGACATTGCTCTACTAGACTCAGCTCGGTGAGATAAGAAGTCCAAACTGCGGTAAGGAAATTCCAAATGCCCATGACGGAAAATATAGTCGGCTTTTTTTGGGTGTGGAAGCCATCGTAAGCTGAACTGTCACAGAGGGGGCACGCACGATTGGAACTCGCCCACCAGCCAGTTGTTTGTCGTGAGACGCACGAAGGCCATTTTCAAGCGTACTACGAACTGATGGACGCCCTATAGGCGGTCGCATTTGGATGCGGACTAGCATTCCCGGTCTAAGGTTGAACTACGCCTTTTTGAGTGGCGAACTTGCAAGCGCCCTCACGCTCGCGAACCGACAAAACCCGTTGCCCAAATCCCAGAACCCGCGTTTGCTCCGTTCTCTGCGATTTGGGCTGTCGATCTGAGGCGCCGGCGGCGCGGGCAGCCGGAAGCCGAATGGTTCGGCCGCCACGCCGCCGCGTTCGCTCCAGTAGCCGTCGAGGTCGGCCTGCATCAGCTTCCTTCGCTTGCGGCGGCGCTGGTTGATGACATGGGTGGTATTGGACACCGCCAAAATATCAGGGGCGGACACCAGGCCGTGCAGGGCGAGCAGCATGGCGTCCTTGGGACGCAGGCCGCCGAGGCAGCGGGTGGCTGATATGACGGCGCGCTTGGCGTCAGCCCCTTTCGGGCCCTGCATGCCGCCGATCGCCAGGCTTGGCCTGCCGTCCTCGCCGCGGACGAAGACGAAGCTCGCCGTCCACAACGTGTAGTCGTCGCTCGCCCGCGACAGCTTGATGGCAAAGACGCCTTCATGACGGCAGCCGCAGTGGTCGGCCAAAAGCATCTGCATATTGTAGGTCTCATGGCGACCGAAGACAGCGCCCATGTCGAGGCGTTCGCCGCGCCAGAGGGCGGCGAGGTCGTCATGGCGCAGCAATTCGGCAGCTACCTGGAAATGCGTCTTCATCAGGCCGAGGCGAACAGGGCTCGAAATACCGGTGACGAAAAAGACGTCGAGCGACTTGCGCAAAAGGTCGTCATGCGGCCGGCCCAGCGCCTGTTTCAGGGAAAAATCGCCGAGAAAGCGTACCCAGCCCAAGGTGCTGACCGGCCGACAGGCGAATCGCAGACAGAACACCGCCGAGCGCTTGAGCGAGATGCGGGCGCCGAGGCTGAGCATCTGCAGGAAAACCGATGATCGGCGGCTGTCGCGCCTTGTCGGCGACTGGGGCAGCAGCTTGTGCTGGTCCAGTTCCGGTTTCCATTCGTGTCGCACGTGACAGCTCCTTCAGACTGCGTCTGCCGGCCCGGAACAGTGGGCTGGCGGAGCGATCTAAGGGGCGCAACGCATTGCGCCTGCATTGCAAGACGGGCGTGTGCCGGCCGCGCTGATTCGAAATCTTCGCGGGAAACGGCCGGAAACGTCAGGAATTGTAGGTGAGCAGTAGGGTTTTGTTGCAGGATTGACGGCAAGCAGTCGAAATCGCGGACCGCTTGGCGTCCAGCTTAAAGCTGTGATTCGATCGGCAGGTAGCTGATCACCTTGGCCACCAAGCGCCGCCGCAGGCTGGCCTGCGGTTCGTGGCCGAGCTCGCGTGGCCCATTGTCGCCGCTGTCGGTCCAGCGCAGCTTGCCGCCATCGAGCGACAGCCTGAAGGCGCTGCGCGGCGATGTCTGCGCCGAGATCACCGCCTCGACCTCGCGCGCCAGTTCCTGCTGCCTGAACAGGACGCCCATCTCGGTGTTGAGCGCGGCCGAGCGCGGGTCGAAATTGAACGAGCCGACGAAACCGGCCGCCCCGTCTGCGATGAAGGCCTTGGTGTGCAGGCTGGCTCCCTTCGAGCCGAACAGCGACATGTCGGTGCGGTCTTCGTCTGGCTTCAGTTCGAAGATGCCGACGCCGTTTTCGAGCAGCGGCTTGCGGTAGCGCACATAGGCGCCGTGGACGGCGGCGACATCGGTGGCGGCGAGCGAGTTGGTCAAGACGGTCACCTCGACGCCGTTCCTGGCCAGCGCCGTCAGCTCACGCGTGCCGGTCTCGCCGGGAATGAAATAGGGCGAGACGATGCGCAGTTCCCGCCGCGCCGACGTCAGGATCGGCCGGATTGCCGTCATCAGCCAGCTGTCCTGGCCGGCACCCGATGCCTTTTCCGGCGGATCGGAGGCGACTGTCGCCTCGCTGGTCCAGCGCAGCCTGCCCATGCCTGACGACGACCATTCCCGGCTCTCCTCGGCAACGCGATGGATGTAGGGCTCCGCCAGGCCGGTCGTTGCCGTGCGTTCCAGCCGCTTGCGCAGGGCGGGAAGGTCGCCCCTTGCCCTGCCGGTAACGTGACGGATCGGCAGCACCGCCTCGCTGTTCCAGAAGCGGTCGAAGATGGCCTCCGTCTGGTCGACAACAGGACCAGCGAGCAAAAGGTCCATGTCGCGGAAATTGGCGTCTTCCGAGGCATCGAAATAGGCGTCGCCGACATTGCGCCCGCCGACGATCGCCAGCCTGCCGTCGGCGACCCAGGCCTTGTTGTGCATACGCCTTGTGCTGCGCATGACGCGCAGCACAAGCTCCAGCCCGCGCTGCAGGCCAAAGGCGCGTGCCCAGCTCGGGTTGAACAGGCGAACCTCGATGTTGGCGTGGCTGTCGAGGGCGAGATAGTTCGGGTCGTAGCCCTTGGCGTTGATGTCGTCGAGGATCAGCCGCACGCGCACGCCGCGGTCGGCGGCACCGAGGACCTCGCGAGCGAGCAGGCTGCCGGTCAGGTCGTCCTTCCAGTAGTAATATTGCAGGTCGAGGCTGCGCTGGGCGTGGCGCGCGGTGTAGGCCCTGATGGCGAAGGCATGCAGGTTGGACGACAAAAGCGCCAGTCCGCTCTGGCCGGGATGGTCGGCAAGCAGCGGGGTGATCAGCCGGTCGAACGGGGTGTCGCTGTCAGCCGTCGGCGATGCGCGGGAAGAAATGCCCTGGGCGCGCTTGGCGAAGCGGCCATAGGCATAGACCGCCAGCAGCGAGGCAATGACCAGGAACCCGACAACTGCTATGACGACGGCCACGAGTTTCATGTGTCAGGCGGCCCAAGACCTTTCGATGGGAACCTTGTGCCGACGACAGCATTTCGGTGGAAGGCCATCGTGACGCATGTGGTAAACCTCGAATAGCTCGACCATATAGGTTACTGTTGGCAAAACGCCTGTCGCAACTGAACACGAATTTCCCAGAGATTCCAGACGAGTGATGGCTAGCAGACCAGGCTTTGAGATTTCAGCAGAAGCAGGTGCCGCGCACCGGTCCTCGACGCTGGAGCAGGGCGATACGTCGTTGCCGCCTGAGGCCGGCGCGCACAGCGAGATCGTCGTCGCCTCCTACAACGTCCACAAATGTGTCGGCCTCGACCGCCGTTTCGATCCGCAGCGCACGATGCAGGTCATTTCCGAGATCGGCGCCGACGTCATCGCCTTGCAGGAAGCCGACCAGCGCTTTGGCGACCGGGCAGGGCTGCTCGACCTGGAAGCGGTCGAGCGCGAGACCGGGCTTGTTCCGGTGCCGCTGGCCGGCCGGCGCAAGAGCCATGGCTGGCACGGCAACGTCGTCATGTTTCGCAAAGGTTCGGTCAGTTCGGCGCGGCAGATCGTGTTGCCCGGTGCGGAGCCACGCGGTGCCGTGGTCGTCGACCTCGAGCTCGAAGCCGGGCCGCTTCGGATCATCGCGGCGCATTTCGGCCTGTTGCGCCATTCGCGCAAGCTGCAGGCCGGAACGCTTCTGACCGCAGCCGAACTGCACAGCGACAAACCGACGGTTCTTGTCGGTGACCTCAACGAATGGCGGTTGGGCAAGCGCTCGTCGCTGCGCAGCCTGGAACCGGCTTTCGGGCCGATGCATGCCATCGTTCCGAGCTTTCCCTCGCGTTTCCCGGTGCTGGCGCTGGACCGCGTCATGGCGCGGCCGCACAGCCTGCTCACCGAGCTCGAAGCGCATGACACGGCACTGGCGCGCATCGCCTCGGATCACCTGCCGATCAAGGCGGTCATTCGGCTAAACGCCAAGGGCAACGGCCTCGCCGAGGCCGCCTGATCACTGCCCGACGAAGAAATCGCTGATCTGCGCCGCCGGTTGTCGACCTGCTTCGGGCGATCGTCCTTTGCCTGACGGCAGACAGCAGCGACGGCACAGTCCGGCAAGACCTGCTGTCGACGCCGATGATGCGCGACCGGGACGCGTGCGCTACATGATGTCGGACAGATGCCTGCAAATGAAGTTTCGACGTCAGGGACGAAGCGCATGGCCCAATTCTTACCCCTGTCGCGGGCGGTCGCCGACAATCTCAACAGTGGCGACACCGTGGCCTTTGAAGGGTTCACGCATCTCATTCCCACCGCCGCCGCACATGAGGCGATCCGCCAGGGCTTCAAGGACCTGACGCTGGTGCGCATGACGCCCGACTTGATCTACGACCAGATGATCGGCATGGGCATGGCGAAGAAGGCCATCTTTTCCTACGCCGGCAATCCCGGCGTCGGCCTGCTGCGCCGCCTGCGTGACGCTGTCGAGAATGATTTTCCGCATGCGCTCGAGATCGAGGAGCACAGCCACGCCGCCATGGCCAATGCCTATGAGGCGGGCGCCGCCGGCCTGCCTTGCGCCATCTTCCGCGGTTATCGCGGTGCCGAGCTCACCAAGGTCAATCCGAACATCAGGTCGGTGACCTGCCCCTTTTCAGGCGAGGTGCTGGCGGCAGTTCCGTCGGTTCGGCCCGACGTCACCTTCATCCATGCCCAGAAGGCCAACCGGCGCGGCGACGTGCTGGTCGAGGGCATCATCGGCATCCAGAAGGAAGCAGCCCTTGCTGCCCGGCGCGCGGTAGTGACCGTCGAGGAGGTGGTCGACAATTTCGACGACCTGCACCCCAACCTGACAGTACTGCCCAGCTGGTCGGTGACGGCGATCTCGGTCGTGCCGGGTGGGGCGCACCCGTCCTACGCGCATGGCTATTATGTCAGGGACAACGCGTCTTATCTGGAATGGGACGAGATCTCAGCCGACCGCGACCGTTTCCGCGAGTGGATGCAGACGAACGTCATCGAAAAGACCAGCGACGATTTCGCGGCCCGCGTCGAACATCTGAGGATCGTCGCATGAGCGTGACAGGCTTCAGCCCCAACGAAATGATGACAATTGCCGCTTCGCGTGCGCTCAAGGGCGACGATGTCTGCTTCGTCGGCATCGGCGCGCCCTCGACGGCCTGCAATGTCGCCAGGCTGACCCATGCACCCGACATCACGCTGATTTACGAATCCGGCACCATCGGCACGGCACCCCAAGTGCTGCCGCTGTCGATCGGCGACGGCGAATTGTGCGACACCGCCGTCACCACAGTTTCGGTGCCGGAAATGTTCCGCTACTGGCTGCAGGGCGGGCGCATCTCGATCGGCTTCCTGGGCGCAGCCCAGCTCGACAAGTTCGGCAACATCAACACGACGGTCATCGGCGATTACGCTCATCCGAAAACCCGCCTCCCCGGCGGCGGCGGCGCACCCGAGATCGCGACGTCGTCGAAGGAAATCTTCATCACCATGGCCCAGTCCAGGCGCGCCATGGTCGAGAAAATCGACTTCTACACCTCGTTCGGCCATGGCGACGGCGGCGACCATCGCCAGCGCCTAGGCATCGACACCAAGGGGCCGACATTGCTGATCACTGACCTGGCGATCTGGAAACCGGACCCCGTCACCAAGGAATTCACCGTCGTTTCGCTGCATCCTGAGGTGACCCGCAACAAGGTGCAGGAGACCTGCGGCTGGACTGTCAAGTTTGCCGACACGCTTGAGCAAACGCCCGAACCGACCGAACTGGAATTGACGACGTTGCGTGACCTCAAGGCACGCAGCAGCGGTGCCGCCCACAAGGGCGCGGCTGTCGGTGCGAGGCAAGGATCGAAGGATGGCTGAGGCCTGCGTCCGCCGAACATGAAAACGCCCAGCATTACCGGGCGTTTTGCTTTGCTCAGCCGATCAGGCTGTAAAGAAAGCGCAGGCTGATCAGGAGCAGGAAGATGCCGAAGGCGACCTCGAGCTTGCGCTTCGACAGCGCGTGCGCGAGCCGCGCACCCAGAGGCGCGGTCAGCACGCTGGTCGGCACGAACAGGATCAGCCCGACGAGCGAGACATAGCCGAGCGACAGCGGGAACTGCAGCGCCGCGACATCGGGATATTCGGCGGCCCGCGGCCAGCCGGCATAGATGTAGCCGAGCGCGCCGGGGATCGAGATCAGCACGCCGAGGCCTGAAGAGGTGGCGACCGCCTGGTGGATCGGCCGGCCGTAGAAGGTCATGAACAGGTTGGAGAGCTGGCCGCCGCCGATGCCCATCAGGCTCGACAGCACGCCGATGATCCAGCCATAGATGTTCATGACGATCTTGCCCGGCATGTCGAGGCCGAGGCGCCACGAATCCTTGCCGAACAGCAGCCGGATCGCCGAAATGCCGGCGACCACCACGAACACCGCCTTGAACAGGTCGGCCGGCGCGTAGCGGGCGATCACGCTCCCCATGGCGACGCCGATGATGACGGGGATCGCCCACTGCTTCAGGATCGCCATGTCGACGGCGCCCTTGGCGCGATGCGCGTTGAACGAGCGGATCGAGGTCGGGATGATGATCGCAAGCGAGGTGCCGACGCAGAGCGGCATGCGCACCTCTTCCGGTACGCCGACGGCCTGGAACAATTCGTACAGCACCGGCACGATGACGGTGCCTCCGCCGACACCGAAGACGCCCGCGAGCAGGCCGGTGATGGCGCCTGCGCCGAGCAAGGCTACGGCGAGCCAGATGATTTCAAACGTCGATATGCCGGCCATGTAGGGGATCTCTTGGCAAGTGCGGAAGGTGCGAGGAGGGGCCTCGGCATGAACTGCCCCGGCTCCCCTCGCGAATGACGTTGCGACATATGACATGAAGAGCCGGACCAGTCTCCCCCTGAAAACAGGGCCAGCGGCGAGGCCAATCTCGGGCGAAATGACGGAACTGTTTCGCGCAAAACCACCTGGATGGGTAGTTGCCTGCCAAGTGTTGTATCCGTATGAATATAACGAATCCCTGGCCCGCGACGGGCTGGGCTAGATGGTGGAGGGAATTCTGATGTTCGCGCGTAGGAGTTTTGGGGTGCGGCTTGCCGCCATGGCGGGTGGTCTCGCCGCCGTACTGGCGCTTGGCCTGCCGGCGGCGCGCGCCGATGGCGACGTCGTGGTGTTTGCGGCCGCCAGCCTCAAGAACGCGCTCGACGCCGTCGACACGGCCTGGAAGGCCGAGGGCGGCAAGACTGCCACCGCGTCTTATGCCGCGAGCTCGGCACTGGCCAAGCAGATCGAAGAGGGTGCGCCGGCCGACGTGTTCATCTCGGCCGACCTCGACTGGATGAAGTATCTCTCAGACAAGAAGCTCATCAAGGACGGCTCCGAGGTGAAGCTGCTCGGCAACCGCATCGTGCTGGTGGCGCCGAAGGATTCGGCTGCCAAGGCTGACATCGCGGCGAATTTCGACCTCGCCGACCTGCTCGGCGATGGCCGCCTCGCCATGGGCGACGTCAAGGCAGTTCCTGCCGGCAAGTATGGCAAGGCAGCGCTCGAGAAGCTCGGCGTCTGGGGCTCGGTCGAAGGCAAGATCGCCCAGGCCGAGAACGTGCGCGGCGCCCTCAAGCTGGTGTCGACTGGCGAAGCCCCGCTCGGCATCGTCTACCAGACCGACGCTACCGCCGAGCCGGGCGTCAAGATCGTCGGCCTTTTCCCGGAAGAGACGCATCCTCCCATCGTCTATCCGGTTGGCGTGACGGCGGGCTCGAAGAACGCAGACGCCGAGGCGTATGTGAAATATCTTCAGTCCGCCAAGGCCAAGGAGCTGTTCGAGGCTCAGGGCTTCACCGTGCTGGCGCCGGTCCAATAGCGACTGGTTTACCCCTGTCGGTTAGGCTCTATCTTTGTGACTGATGTCCCATTCCGCATCGCGGGGTGGGACGGATTTTTTGAGGGGATGCGAGCGGGGAATGCTGGACCTCACTCCTGACGAATGGAACGCGGTCCACCTGTCGATCAAGGTCGGGCTGTGGGCGATGGCTGCCAGCCTGCCATTCGGCATCGGCATCGCGCTGTTGCTGGCGCGCGGCAATTTCTGGGGCAAGTCGCTGCTCAACGGCGTCGTCCATCTGCCGCTGGTTCTGCCCCCCGTCGTCACCGGCTATCTGCTGCTGCTGAGCTTCGGGCGCCGGGGGCCAATCGGCTCCTTGCTCGACCAGTATTTCGGCATCGTCTTTTCGTTCCGCTGGACCGGTGCCGCACTTGCCTGCGCGATCATGGGCTTCCCCTTGATGGTGCGGGCCATCCGCCTGTCCATCGAAGCCGTCGACCGTCGTCTCGAATCGGCCGCCGGCACGCTGGGCGCCAGCCCGCTCTGGGTGTTTGCGACTGTGACGCTGCCGCTGATCCTGCCCGGGGTCGTTGCAGGCATGATCCTGTCCTTTGCCAAGGCGATGGGCGAGTTCGGCGCCACCATCACCTTCGTTTCCAACATCCCCGGCGAGACCCAGACGCTGCCCTCGGCGATCTACACCTTCACCCAGGTTCCCGGCGGCGATGCAGGGGCGATGCGGCTGACGCTGATCTCGATCGCCATTTCGATGATCGCGTTGGTCGTCTCCGAAATTTTCGCCCGCCGCATCGGCCAACGCGTGGATGCCGGCTGATGCTGTTCGTCGACATCCACCATCGCCTCGGCGCGTTCGACCTTGAGGCAAGCTTCCAAAGCGCCGGCCGCCTGACTGCTCTGTTCGGGCCGTCAGGGTCGGGCAAGACCTCGATCATCAACATCATCGCCGGGCTGATCCGCCCGGACAGCGGGCGCATCGTCATCGACGGAAAGACGCTGGTCGACACGGCACAGCGCAGCTTCGTGCCTGTCCACAGGCGCCAGGTCGGCTTCGTCTTCCAGGATGCGCGGCTGTTTCCGCATCTCAGCGTGCGTTCGAACCTGCTCTATGGCCGCTGGTTCACGCCACAGGCA
Organism: Aminobacter sp. SR38; assembly: GCF_014843375.1. Lineage (NCBI taxonomy): Bacteria > Pseudomonadati > Pseudomonadota > Alphaproteobacteria > Hyphomicrobiales > Phyllobacteriaceae > Aminobacter > Aminobacter sp. SR38. The sequence goes on along the minus strand of NZ_CP062112.1, from coordinate 1,825,883 downwards.
GAGCGTTATGCCGAGTTCGGCCGGGTCGTCGAGATGCTCGGCATCGGCCACCTCCTGGCGCGTCGACCGGCGCTGCTGTCGGGCGGTGAAAAGCAGCGCGTCGCCATTGGCCGTGCGCTGTTGGCAAGCCCGAAGCTGCTGCTCATGGATGAGCCACTGGCTTCGCTCGACGACGCACGCAAGTCTGAAATCATGCCTTATCTGGAACGGCTGCGCGACGAGACGAAGATTCCGATCGTCTATGTCAGCCATTCCATTGCAGAGGTGGCGCGGCTTGCCACCGACATCGTCGTGATGACCAACGGCAAGCTGGCAGCCAGCGGCCCGACCGGCGAGATCATGCGAAGGCTCGACCTGTTGCCGCCGGAAGAGGTGGGCGAGGGCGGCGCCGTGCTCGACATGAAAGTGCTCGGCCACGACGAAGCCTTCGGCATGACAGTGCTCGGCACCCGTGCAGGCGAAATGCGCGTGCCGCGCATCGACAGGCCGCTTGGTGCCGCCGTGCGTGTCCGCATCCGCGCCCGCGACGTGATGATTGCGACCGAGCGGCCGAAAGGTCTCAGCGCGCTCAACATTCTTCCTGGTCGCATTGCCGAAATCAGCCAGGTCGACGGTTCCCAGGTCGACCTCAAGCTCGACTGCCATGGCGACATCCTGGTGTCGCGCATCACCCGCCAGTCCTTCCAGACGCTGCACCTTGCCATCGGGCGCGAGGTGTTCGCCGTCATCAAGACCGTTGCTTTCGACCGCGCCAATCTTTCTCCGGGGGCGCCGCTTGTGCTAACCAGCGACTGACTGGAGCGAGCCGATGCCATCTCTGACCTTGCGACTTTATCTCGACCCGACGGGACGTCTCGGTCCGGGCAAGGTCGAACTGCTCGAGCAGATCGCCGCCACCGGTTCGATCTCGGCTGCGGCCCGCGCGATGGAAATGTCCTACAAGCGCGCCTGGGACCTGGTCGAAGAGATGAAGGATATGTTCGGCAAGCCGCTGGTGGCCGCCAAGACCGGCGGCAAGCATGGCGGCGGCGCAGAGCTTACGCCTGTCGGCGAAGACGTCGTGCGCCGGTTCCGCGACATGGAGCGCGCGGTCCACGCGGCGGCAGCGCCCTATGTCGAGGCGCTGCAGGCCGAAGCTGACGCGAAGTAGCTATTTGCCGAGTTCGATCGAGCGCAGCCGAGCCGCTTCGACAGCTTCGGTGAGCAGGGTCTTGAGGCGATCGTCACCCATCAGCACGCCCAGCGCCGCCGCCGTCGTGCCGTTCGGGCTGGTCACCTGGCGGCGCAGCACGGCCGGATCCTCGCGGCTTTCGGCGGCCAGGCTCGCCGCGCCATAGACGGTCTGCATGGCCAGAAGCGCTGCCGTCTTCGGTGGCAGACCGGCATTTTCAGCCGCTGCCGTCAGGCACTCGATGAAATGGAAGATATAGGCCGGGCCCGAACCTGAGACGGCGGTGACCGCATCCATCAGGCCCTCGTCGGCGATGGTGGCGACTTCGCCGCTGGCCGACAGAAGGTCGCCGACAACTTCCTTGGCCGCTTCCGAGACGTGCTCGTTGGAATAGACAACCATCATGCCCTTGCCGATGGCTGCTGGCGTATTTGGCATGCAGCGCGCGATCGGCGTATGGCTGCCGAGGATGTCGGCGAAGGTGGCGACCGGCGTGCCCGCGGCGACCGAGACGAAGGTCGCCTTGCCGTTGCCGAAGCGGCGATAGCCGGCAGTGACTTCGCGGATGACCTGCGGCTTGACGGCGATGACGACGATCCCAGGATCCGCATCGGCGGGAATGCCACCGACTTCCGAAGCGACACGGCTGCCGAGATCGGCGGCACGGGCGCGCAGCTCCGCATTGGGTTCGACAACGAATGTTTCCTCGGGCGCGAGCTTGCCCGAGTTGAGCCAGCCCGTGAGCATGGCGTAGCCCATGTTGCCGCAGCCGGCGAGGATCAGTCTGATGGTCATGCAAAGCCTCCGAACAGAACTGACATAGACCGTCTTGGAGCCAGGCGGAAGGGTGCACCGCCACTTCAGCGTGTGTGGTCCAGCACCTTGCCGAACGCATTGGTGAAGGTGACGCCGCCATGCGGGCCGGCCTCGGCAAGCGCCACGTCCATGAAGGCGTCGGTGACGCGCACAAGTGCGAAGCCGCCCATATAGGCGGCCTTCGGCTTGAACAGGTCGAGCCCGTCGCGGCTGTAGATCATCGGCGTCTCATGCTGGTGGCCGTGGAAGACGCCGATCACGTTGTGGCCGGCGATCGCCGAGCGCAGCGCGGGGCGGTCGTCGTCGCTCCACCAGTGCGGCTTGCCGCTGCCGGTGTCGTCGAATGTATGGGCGTCCGGGTCCCAGCGCTCGGTCGAGAACGCATCCCAGCCATAGTGCTGGAACAGGATCACCGGCCGCCCGTCGCCGGCGTTGTCGTCCAGATCCCGCTTCAGCCACTCGAGCGCACTGACGGCGCCCTTGGCGATGTCGCCGGCGAAGCGGTGCGTCTGCACCAGGTGCAGGCCGCCCCATCCCAGGAGTAGCAGTCGGACAGCATGTCGTAGTTGGCCGCCGGCACCGGCGGCTTGAAGAACACGCTGGGCCGATGGTTGATCTCGACATAGTCGCGCATCTCGCGCCGGTACCAGTCGACATGCGGTGGCGGACCGTCCTGGTCGAGGTCGTGGTTGCCGAGCCCGACATAGACGGGCACATGCACGCGGTCCGGCCCGGTACCTTCCTGTTAGCGCTGGCTGAACTGGAGCAGTTGCGTGCCTTCATGCGGCTGGGTCACCTGGCCGCTGCCATCGTCGGTCATGTCGCCGCCGACGACCAGGCCGAGCGGTCGCCCGATCTTTTGCCCGCACTTGCCAGACTGCTCGCCACGCCGCCGATCTGGCGCGGCCAGACGAACGCACTGATCTCGTTCAGCGCCGCGATATGCCGGCGCAGGTTCTGGTCGGTCTTGCCTTCGGTCTGGCAATTCGGACTGAGACCGCTCGCCATGCGGCAAGCGTGGATGTCGGCGGCAAACAGGAATGTCGCATCGGTTCGCGGCCGACTGGCGCTGCGCGCCGTAGACGTTCCGAGTGGCGAAGCCAAGCCGAAACCCAGCGTCTGGGCGAGCATCCGGCGTCGTGAAACCAGGGTGGCCATGCCCGAGAATGGCGTGGCCGCCGGAGCGGAGCAAGCGCGTTCCGTCAGCCGGTGTTCTTGTGGATGACCATGCGCGAGACCATGCGCAGCCCCAGGACACCGAAGACGAAGAACATCCAGACCGGGTCGATGCGGCGGAAGAAGAAGCTTTCGAGGAAGGCATTGAGCGCGGTGAACAGCACCACCATCATGAAGAAGTCGCCGAGGAAGACGTTCTCCTTGTAGAGCGGGATGCGCATGTAGTCGCGCAGCGGCGCGATCAGGAAGACATAGACGGCGGCGGCAAGCGCGGGCAGGCCCATGGTCACTGCGATGTCGATATAGCCGTTGTGGCCGTGCACGATGAAGCGGATGTCCCAGCCCTGGTCGTAGGCATGGCCGATTCCGGTCACCAGCGGCGTGCGCCAGAAGCTCTCATAGCCGTATCCAAACCACGGCTTCTTGGCGATCATCTCGCCAGCGAAGGCCCAGACAGTCGTGCGCCCGGTGTAGGTGAGTTCGGGAAAATGGTGCGCGGCAAGCTGCTGCAGCGGTTCGATGAAGACGATGCCGAGCGTGGCGAATGCCGTGCCGACGACGGCCAGCGTAAACAGCAGCGGCGTGCCGAGCCGCATGCCGATCATTCCGGGCAGAAGCACGAGCATGATCGACAGCGGAACCAGCCCGGCCGTCGTCTTCGATCCGGTGTGCACCATGAAGAACATCGACATGGCCAAAAGGATGTAACCCGACCATCGCCAATGCCTTCGGATCAGGTAGATGCCGGCGAAGCTGAAGCAGGCCATGACGGGCGCTGCGATGTTCTTGTGGCTGAAGGCGCCGCGCCACAAGCCGGAATGCTCGGGCTCGAAGCCGTCGGCGCCGTGGATCGCCACGCTGGGATAAAGGATGACGCCGGCGTAGCTCAGCCCGACGATGAGAAAGCCGGCGACAATCAGCACGGTCGAGAAGGAATCGCCATCGCGCGGCAAGGCAAGCACGGTTGCCATGGCGGTGATGCCGATGAGGGTGAAACTTGCCGCCCGGAACGCCGCATTGGGGTCGGCGGCTTCACCGACCGATACCAGGAAGAAGCACAGCAGGACGATCCAGGGCAGCCCGACAATGGCGCGCAACCGGGCCGGATTGGCCATGGTTACCAACGCAAACATGGCGAAGGCGCCGAGCGATCCGAAGCCCAACTGGTTGACGATGTCGCCGCCTTCGATCGCACCGGCGCCCGCCGGCTGGAACGGCCTGAACGAAACGATGACGATGGTCAGCACCATCGTCGCGATCGCGGTGGCGACGCCCGATGCCGTGAACGCCGCCGTCAGTGGCGGCGCGTCAGTTCTTCTCGGGCTGACGATACTGCTCATTGGCATAACCAAATTCGGCCATCACACGGCCAAGCGCCACATGGATCGGGTACACGGCGACCGATGGCGATCCGGTCTCGATAAGGCGCTTCATTGCACGTAATGGCGAGGCGCCAAGCAGCGCCAGGCTTTTCAGGAAGACGCGTGTGTTGGCGAACGGCGTGCCGGCATATTTCTTCTTGGCGACGAGCGTCGAGATGACGCCGTTGCGCAGGCCGCGTGCCCGAATCCAGTCGGCCTCGGTGCGCCGTGCCGGAACCGTCTCGAACAGCTTTGCTTCCGCGCACCAGCCGAGCTTGAAACCCTTCTGTGACGAGCGGCTCAGGAAATCCGAGTCGCCGCCGCCCATGAAGTTGAAGCGCAGGTCGAGATGGGGCGGGCCCATGGCCAGAAGCACGTTGCGGCTGACCAGCAGGTTTCCCGAGGAGTAGAGCGCGCCGACCTCACCGGTGACGGAATAGGGCGGGGCAAACACCGGATGTGTCGCCCAGACCTGATGCCCGGGATCTGAAAAGACTGGCACCTGCGGCCCGCCGACGATGTCGACGCCGAGGCGTTCGGCAGCCAGGCACATGGTTTCGAGCCACATCGGATCGGCCAGCTCGTCGTCGTCGATGACCAGCAGCCGCGAGAAATTCGGAAAGCGCAGCAAAGCGGTGTGCCAGCCGGCATTGTAGGCGCTGCAATTGCCGCGTTCATGCGCGACGATGACCAGCCCGGTCATCGCCCCGCTTTCAAACACCGGCAAGGCAGCGTGCATGCCTTCGTTGCCTTCGTCGTCATTCTCCATGACGATGACGGCGAACCGGCGCGTGGTCTTTTGCCTGGCCAGCGAATCGAGCGTTGCCAGCACTTGCTGTGGCCGGCGAAAGGTTGGCAGCGTGACCACCACCTCGACGTCGTCCACTGCCAGTGCAGGCGAAGTGCCGGCAATGGTCACGGACTTGAGTGGAGGTATAGCATTCATGACAAGCTGCCGGTTATTGATGCCTCTTCGCTATCATGGGCGCCATAACGGTCAGTTAAACACGCCGGAAGCAAACTGCGGATTGTCGGGCAGGTTCCACAAGCGGCTGAAATTGCTTAATGAAGACTTCACCGCGCTTTGTTAGGGCATAGGCAGGAACTGTCGTGATGCATCTGCTGTTTGCCACATCCATCGTGCCTGACGGAGCACTCTCGTCGGGCTACGAGATCGCCAACCAGGCGATCATCGATGCGCTGCGCCGGGCCGGCGTGCGCGTGACCGTGCTTGGCTTCGGCTGGCCGGGCAAACCGCCGTCAGATCCCGAAAACACGATCCTGCTCGGCTCGCTCGACGTGCGCACCGATGCCGCCCCCTTGCAGCGCAAGCTGGGCTGGCTGGCGAATGCGGTTGCCTCCGGGCTGACTTTCGCTTCGGCCAAGCTGCGCATCGTCTCCGATGAGACGGTGCGGCAGGCGATCGCGGCGGCGGGACCGTTCGATGGCTACATCCTCAATTCGGTCCAGATGGCGGCGGCGTTCGAAAGCCTGTTTCAGGACCGGCCTTCGATCTTCGTCGCGCACAATGTCGAATTCCGCTCGGCCGCCGAGAACGCGCGTGCCGCCAACGGGGCGTTTCAACGCCTGCTGTTTCGCCGCGAGGCAAGATTGCTCGAAGTCATTGAAAGGCGTCTGTGTCGCAATGCGCGCTTCGTCTTCACACTCGCCGACGAGGATCGCGCCGAATTGGGCGTTGCCTCCGACACACGCTCGGTGGCGCTGCCGCTGGTCACTCGGTCACAGCTTCCGGCACATCAGGGCAAGCACGACATCGACTGCGATGCAGCACTCATCGGTACCTGGACCTGGGAGCCGAATCGCATCGGCCTGGACTGGTTCCTCGGTAAGGTCGTGCCGCACCTGCGCCACGATTTCCGCATCCGTATCGCCGGCAGTGTTCCCGCAGGGGTGTCCTCGCCACATCCCGGCGTCACATTTGTCGGCCGCGTGCCCGATGCCCAGGCCTTTGTGCGCAGTGCTGCCGTCATCCCGCTCATCAGCACCTCGGGCAGCGGCGTCCAGCTCAAGACGATCGAGACGTTCGAACTCGGCCTGCCGTCGGTGGCAACCGCGCATTCGCTGCGCGGCATCGCCTACAAGCCAGCCAATTGCACCATGACCGACGATCCCATAGCCTTCGCCAGAGCGCTTGAACGAACCGTCGATCAGAACGTCGCTGATGTCGACGGTTCGGATTTCCATCGCCGGCAGATCGCCGCGCTCGACCTGGCAGTGGCAGGTGGCCTCGCTCGGCTTGGCGCGGGCGCACATGAGGTGGCGGCGTGAGCATGACGATTTCGAAAGCGGCCGCATCCTACCGCAGCATTCTTGGTATCCGGGTTGCCAGCTTGCGGCGCGACGAGGCGATCTCGCTGCTGACTGAGAAGATCAGGGACAGGAGCTTCAACAAGGTCAGCTTCCTCAATGCTCACAACGCCAACATCGCCTGTTCCGACAAGGATTTCGCCGCCGTCCTGAACGATTTTCTCGTGCTGGCGGACGGCATCGGTGTCGACATCGCCGCGCGCTGGCTCTATGGCGCGCCGTTCCCTGATAATCTCAACGGCACGGATTTCGTCCCCGACCTCTTGAAGGCGAGCGACAAGCCGCTGACCGTGGCTCTGCTCGGCGCCAAGCGCGCCAATGCCGAGCGGGCGGCTGCCCGCCTCAGCCAGATTGCCCCGCAGCACAAGATCGTCGTGGTTCACGACGGCTTCTTCACACCTGAGCAAGAGCCCGGGATCGTCGCCGCCATCGGCAGCCTGCGCCCCGATATCCTGCTTGTCGCCATGGGGGTGCCGCGCCAGGAAATGTGGATCGCGCGGCACATGCGCCCTGAACATTGCACATTGCCGATCGCCGTCGGCGCGCTGCTCGACTTCCTCAGCGGCTCGGTCCCGCGCGCGCCGGCATGGATGCGCCGGCTTCGCCTCGAATGGCTGTTCCGCCTGCTCATCGAACCGGGCCGGCTGTGGCGGCGCTATGTCGTCGGCAACCCGCTGTTCCTGTTTCGCGTGCTGCGCCAGAAGATCCGTGGGGGAGGGCAGTCTTGAACGCCAAGGCCATGTCTCCAGCCCCGGACGCTGCACTGATCACGGCGAGCTACGCCGCCGATTTTGAACGCTGCCGCCTGCTGTGCGAGACCGTCGATCGCCATGTCACCGGCGCCTCGCATCACTATCTCCTGGTCGAGCACCGCGACGTCGCGCTGTTCCAGCAGCTCGAGGGCAAGCGCCGCACGGTCATCGACGAGCGGGAGCTCTTGCCGTCCTGGCTGCGCGACATTCCCGATCCGACGAGTCTGTTCAAGCGCCGCATCTGGCTGAGTCTCAAGGCGCCGCCGCTGCGTGGCTGGCATGTGCAGCAGCTCAGGCGCATGGCGATCGCTGAAAGCATCGAGCAGGAAACGCTCGTTTACGTCGATTCCGACGTGGCTTTCCTCAGGCCTTTCGATTGCGCCCGGTTCTGGCTGGGCGGCAAGCTCAGGCTGTTCCGGCGCGATGGCGTGCTGCTGAAACCCGGCCATGACAACCATCGCATCTGGTCGGCCAACGCTGCCGCTGTGCTCGGCATCGCCGCGCCCGAGATTTCGCGGCATGACTACATCTCGACGCTGATCGCCTGGCGCCGGTCGTCGGTGCGCGACATGCTGGCCCGCATCGAACAGGTCAGCGGACGGCATTGGGTCGAGGCGGTGAGCGCGCGACGCAAGTTCTCCGAATGCATGATCTATGGCCGCTTCGTCGACGAGGTCGCCGATGGCGCCGGACATTATGTCGGTGCGGAAGAGTTCTGCCGTGTCCACTGGACCGGCACGCCGCTGACCGATATGCAGTTCGAGGCCTTCGTCGCCGCCATGTCGCCGGAGCAGGTGGCGATCGGCATGCAGTCCTTCATCGGCACCGATCTCGGGCGCATTCGCAGGCTTGTCGCCGCCTGAGGCCTAAAGCAATTCCAGGAAAAGTGCGCAGCGGTTTTCCGTCCGGAATTGCGCAAAAGCAAAAAGCCATCTCAGGAAAAGTGCGCAGCGGTACTCCGTCCGGAATTGTGTAGACGCGGAGAAAAGGAGAGACACCGCGATTCGAAGCTGCGCGGTGCCTATCTAGATCGCCTTGGCCCGCCGCCGCAGCGCCGTGTAGGTGACGGCGGCCGACGCCAGATAAAGCAGCGCGAACATGCCGTTCAGCATCCACACCAGCGTTTCGGTGTCGGCGACACGCATCAGCAACAGCGACAGCAACGCTGCCTTGAGGCCCGCCAGCATGGCGAGATTGGCGGCGCGGACCAGCGTCTGGCCGCGCGCGAACAGAAGCTCGGCGTGATACTCGACGAGATTGCGCAGGGCCGGCACGAACAGCGCCAGTCCGACCAGCGGGGCCGCCTCGGCGACGTTGCGGCCGAGGAAGTTGGGATAGAAGTACAGTACCACGGCGAGGAACAGCAGGGCCGAGGTCGAGACAATCAAAATGCCCGCCTCGATGCCAACCTTGACCTTTAGCCTGGCAAGCATTTCGGGCATGCGCATCATGCGCTGGACCAGCATCATCGAGAAGGTGCGGATCGGGATGGCGGTCAGGTCGACCAGCCGCATGACGATGGCATAGATGCCGGCGAGATGCGGGCCGCCCATAGCCAGCACCAGCAGCTTGTCGAACTCCATCTGCAGGTAGAACAGCACTTCGGCACCGGCGACATAGATCGAATCCGACAGCCGACGCCAGTAAAGGTCAGGCGTCAGCCTGAGCCGCTGGCGCGGATAGAAGAAGCCGAAGGCGAGCGCCAGGGAGACGAGGTTCGAGCCGATGTAGAACCCGGCCCAGGCGCCGACCGTATGGCTTGGCCAGAAGATGAACAGGGCAGCAGCGGCGGCCTTGATCGCGGCGGTCAGGATTGCCAGAACCGCCGCCCGGCCGAAGCGGCCGAGACCGTTGTTGACGATCATCGCCACTTCGACCGGTCGCCACAACAGCGCCTCGGCAAAGATGACGGCGGCAAAGATGGCGGCCGGCATGGATGTCGAAAAGAACAGGAACCAGGTCAGCGCCGAAGCGGCGACGAGCACCGGCAGCGACAGCGCGGCGAGCATCAGGAAGCCGGCGGTGTAGCTGCCGATCAGGCGGGGCCTTATCGTTGCCGTGCGGTAGAGCGCCGAGATGAAACCGAAGGCCAGCGTTCGCGACAGCATGACGCCAGCGGCGGAGGCGGTAGCAAACAAGCCGAAATCGGCGATCGACAGTGTGTTGGCGAGCGCGATGAAATAGATAAGCGAAAACACCAGCCGGCCCATCGAGCCGCTGATCGCCGAGAAGTAGTCGCGCAGGACCGCCTGCCGCTGCACGGCGAAACTGCCGATCCGCTGGCGCAGCGTCGTGCGCGGTATGTCGTTCGCCTTGGTCATGATCCAGTTGGACGATAAAAGCCAAAGCTTAATGTGCCGTTCTGCGATGAAGCTCTATATACTGCCGCAAAGCAGGAATTAACGGTTTGTTACCCATGTCTGTTTAGCGTGGCTTAACGACCGGACAGGTGATCCGGAATAGACTTTTGGAAGTTGCCCGCATGGCCGAATCTGGAAACCGCGAGGACTGGAGGCGCAAGCGCTCGTTGCTTGCGCTGGACCGGGACGATGCCGATCCGAAGCCGCGAGGCTCGTCGCTGCTGTCGATGTCAGCGGAAGATGACATTGGCCACGAAGATTTCCAGGATCCTGCGACCCGCCATCGCATGGCGCGTTTCCGGCGCGAGGCCGAACGTGCTGCCCGCGAGCAACTGGCCGAAAAGCCGGCCGCACCGGAGGCACAGCCGGTTGTCGCACAGCCGATGGAAGCTGCGTCCGCATTCGCAAGCGACAAGCCTGCACCGACTCCGTCTTCGATGATCGGCACCTGGCGCGACAGGGCGATCGGCTCAGTCGTTCCGGAGCCGCTTGCTGCCATGCCTCAGCCCTCGGTCGAGCCATCTGCACAGCATGGCGATCACGACGACGTCCGCTGGCAACCGCTGATCGACCCGATGGCGGTCATCGGCGGCATCACCCGTTCGAAACTGCTGATCGCCTCGACGACGCTCGCCGGCGCGCTGCTGGGTGTCGCGCTCGCTCTGTCGACGCCCAAGAAATACCAAGCGTGGACCGAGATGATCGTCGATCCGCGCAACCTCAGGCTTTCCGACAAGGAGCTGACCGTCGGCGACTTGCCGTCGGACGCGACGCTGGCGGTGGTCGAAACCCAGGTGCGCCGGCTGACCTCCGGCTCCGTTCTGGTCAAGGTTGTCGACAAGCTCAATCTGGCCGAGGACCCGGAATTCAACGGCAAGGCTGGCGGCGGCTTCAGCATTCGCGGTTTTGTGAGTTCGTTGATCTCTTCCAACCAACAGACAGGCGACGACCCCGGGCGGCGGCACGCGCTGGCCGCCGAACACCTCTATGAAGCGTTGTCCATCCAGCGTGACACCAACACCTTCGTCATCTCGGTCGGGGCGAAGACGCAAGATCCCGAGAAGTCGGCGCTGATCGCCAACACGATGACGGATGTCTTCATCCAGACTTTCGGCGAGTTGCAGGCCGGAACGGCCGGACGCGCGACCGACGAGCTGACCCGCCGCCTCGACGACCTGCGCAAGTCGGTTGAGACAGCCGAGCGCAAGGTCGAGGCGTTCAAGGCCGAGAACGAACTCATCAATCCGCAAGGGCGCCTGATCACCGACGATGAGATCCAGCGCGTCAACGACCAGTTGACCGCGGCACGAGCCCGCACGCTCGAACTCAACGCGCGCGCCTCCTCGACCCGCGACCTCGGTGTCGATTCGGTGCTGGCAGGCGCGTTGCCCGAAGCGATCGGCTCGCCGGCAATTACCGAATTGCGCGCGCAATATGCGGCGCTGACCCAGGAAGCGGACCGGGCCGCCGTCAGGCTTGGCCCGCGCCATCCCGAGCGTTTGGCTGTCGATGCCCAGCTCAGCGGGGCACGCGAGCGTATCGCCAACGAACTGCGCCGGGTCGCCGGCTCCATCCAGGTCGACCTCAAGCGCGCCGTCCAGACGGAACAGGAGCTCGCGGCCCGCCTTGCCCAGCTCAAGGTGCGCCAGAGCGATGTCGGTGGCGAAATGGTCACGCTGCGCGAGCTCGATCGCGACGTTGCCGCCAAGCGCGCCGTCTACGAGGCAACGCTGCTGCGGGCACGCGAGACCGGCGAGCAGAGGGACATCAATTCGGGCAATGTGACAATCATATCGCCGGCATCGCCGCCGCTGCAGTCGACCGGTCCGTCGCGGGCGATGATTGCGCTGGGCGGCATGCTGCTCGGCTTTGCCTCTGGCGTCGGCTTCGGTGCCATGCGCGGGGCGCTGCAGAGCCTGCGCACCACGGCGAGGCGACGCAGCCGGGCGAAGCCCGAAATGCACGGCGAACCGGCAGCCGCGAACAACCAGCCGGACAACCGCGTCGAGGCGACCGCCGCACGGGTCGATACGACCCCGGTGATGCCGGCGGCGACCGGTCCTGTCGCCGCCGCCGATCCGATCGTCGACAACCGGCAGCCGCCGCAGTCGTGGCAGGCGCAGCCGATGCAGCAGCAGCCCGGGTACCAGGCGCCGCAGGGCGATCTTGACCCATCCTATGTGCCGCAACCGCGGCCTGGTTATTACGAACAGCCACAGCAGCAACCGGACTACGCCGCTGCTCAGCAGTACCGCCCGTCCTATCGGCAGCGGCCGCCGGAACATTACTCCACGCCGCCGGCAGCGCCCCGAGCCGATGCGCCCGCGCCGCAGAGCCAGATCGACGAGATCAGCGAAAGCCTGCGCGAGGTTCGCAAGGAATTGAACCTTCTCAGGGAGCGGCGCTCACGCCGCTACTTCTGAAATTCTTCCATGCGGTTTCGAGTTTACGGCACCGGACGCCGCAATGGCGAGGTTGCGGGTCGAAAATTTGATGACAATGCCGCCCGAAGCATGCCGCAGACGGAGTAGAGACATGGCTGAGATCATTGACGGAAAGAGTGTCGCAGCCGAGGTCGTCGAAGGCGTCAAGAAGTCAGCGGCCACGCTTGCCGCGCATGGCGTGAAGCCGGGACTGGCGGTGGTCATTGTCGGCGAGGATCCGGCGAGCCAGGTCTATGTCGCCAACAAGTCGCGCACATCAAAGGAATGCGGCTTCCATTCGGTCCAGCACACGCTTGCCGCCGAGACCTCCGAAGCCGATCTCGTCGCCCTCGTCGAGAAGCTCAACGCCGACCCTGCGATCCACGGCATCCTCGTCCAGCTGCCGCTGCCCGGCCATATCGACGCCGGCAAGATCATCCAGACGATCGCGCCCGACAAGGACGTCGACGGCTTCCACTTCATCAATGTCGGCAAGCTCGCCACCGGTGAGCTCGACACAGCACTTGTGCCCTGCACGCCGTTCGGCTCGATGCTGCTGATCGAACGCAAGCACGGCAAGGATCTGTCCGGGCTCAACGCCGTCGTCGTCGGACGGTCCAACATCGTCGGCAAGCCGATGGCCAACCTGCTGCTTGCCGCCAACGCCACCGTGACGATCGCTCACAGCCGCACCAAGGATCTGCCGGCTCTGTGCCGCACTGCCGACATTCTGGTGGCCGCCGTCGGCCGGCCCGAAATGGTCAAGGGCGACTGGGTCAAGCCGGGCGCCACCGTCATCGATGTCGGCATCAACCGCATTCCCGCACCCGACAAGGGCGAAGGCAAGTCCAGGCTGGTTGGCGACGTCGAGTTCGCCTCGGCCGAAAAGAGCGCGGGCGCCATCACGCCGGTTCCCGGGGGCGTCGGTCCGATGACCATCGCCATGCTGATGGCCAACACGCTGGTGTCGGCCTATCGCCACGCCGGCCTCGAACAACCGGGCTTCTGAATGATCGCGGCGTTGTGGAAACCTGCGCCGCTTCCTTGCTCAACCCGGCGCGTTCTGTAGATTTGGTCGCGATGTCAGAGCCCCACCCCGAAGGCCGCCAGTTCGCTTTCCTGCTGGTCGACAAGTTCTCGATGTTCTCGCTCGTTGCCGCCATCGACACCTGTCGGTCGGCCAACCGCCTGCTCGGCCGCGACGTCTATGGCTGGACCACGGTGTCGGCCGACGGCGAGGCGGTGATTGCCTCCAACGGCCTGCCGCTCAAGGTCGACTATTCGGTCGCCGACGTGCCGGCGGTCGACATCATGTTCGTCTGCGTCGGCGTCGCCACCGAATTTCCCGGCAAGAGCAAGGTGCTCGGTGCGCTTCGATCCTGGGGCCGGCGTGGGGCTGCCTTGGGTGCGCTTTCTGTCGGCTCCAACCTTCTGGCCGAAGCCGGCCAGCTTGATGGCTATCGCTGCACCATCCACTGGGAAAACCGCGCTGGTTTCATGGAGAAGTTCCCTGACATCGAGTGCACCAACAACGTCTTCGAGATCGACCGCAAGCGCTACACCTGTGCCGGCGTCACCACCTCGATCGACCTGATGCTCGAGATCATCAAACGCGATTTCGGCGCCAATCTCGCCAACGAGGTTGCCAACCAGTTCCAGCACGAGCGCATCCGTTCAGCCGGCGACCGCCAGCGCGTTGGCCCCGAACGTGACCTCACCGGCAAGTCGGACAAGCTCAAGCGCATCGTCGAACTGATGGCCGACCATCTCGATGAGCCCCTGTCGGCGGTGCAACTGGCAAAGACGGCCGGGCTGTCGGTTCGCCAGGTCGAGCGCCTGTTCCTGCGCCATCTCAATGTGACGCCTGGCCGTTATTACATGCGGCTCAGGCTCGAGCGCGCGCGTGAATTGCTGCGCCAGACCAACATGCCGATCCTCGACGTGGCGATCGCCACCGGCTTCACTTCGCATTCCTATTTCGCGCAAAGTTACCGGCTGCAGTTCGGCCGTCCGCCGAGCGAAGAACGCCGCACCACCTATTGATCAGCCTCAGGGTTGTCAGCCCAATGGCCGTTGTTTAGCTTCGCGTCATTCAACTGAATCGGCGAGGGGCAGCATGAAGGCGTTTACACGAGGCATCCTGGCGTCTGTCCTCATGCTGTCGGGTCTGGCAAGTGCCAATGCCGCCGACCGCGCCATCATCGTACTCGATGCCTCCGGCTCGATGTGGGGACAGATCGACGGCAAGCCGAAGCTGGAAATCGCCCGCGAGGCGCTGCGCTCGGTGCTGACCACCATTCCCGCCGACACCGAACTCGGGCTGATGGCCTATGGCCACCGCGAAAAGGGCAGCTGCACCGACATCGAACTGGTGGTGCCGCCGGCGTCAGGCTCGGCAAGCGCCATCACCGTTGCCGCCGACAGCATGAAATTCCTCGGCAAGACGCCATTGTCCGCTGCCGTCAAGCAGGCCGCCGAGGACCTCAAATACACCGAGGACAAGGCGACAGTGATCCTGATCACCGACGGGCTCGAGACCTGCAACGCCGACCCTTGCGCATTGGGCAAGGAACTGGAGCAGTCGGGTGTCGATTTCACCGCCCATGTCGTCGGCTTCGGCCTGACGGCGGAAGAGGGCAGGCAGGTCGCCTGCCTCGCCGAAAACACCGGCGGCAAATACATCCAGGCAACCGACGCCAAGGGTCTGGAAGATGCGTTGGTGCAGACGGTTGCCGCGCCGGCCCCGGAACCTGCGCCTGCGCCGGAACCGGCCAAGCCGGAGTTCAACTTCGCTCCCGAGCTGACGCTGGCCGAAGGCGGCGCGCCGCTGAAGGACGCCGGCAACGCCTGGGAAATCTACAAGGCCAATGCCGACGGCTCCAAGGGCGAGCGCCTGACCACCGAATACAACAACTACAAGGGATCGCTTGAAGCCGGCGACTACATCATCCGTGCAACGCTCGGCGAAGCGGCTGTCGAACAGCCGCTGAAGGTCGAGGCCGGCCAGGCCTACAAGCCGCTGTTCGTGCTCAATGCCGGCACGCTCGTCGTCAGGCCACGCCCCAGCGAAGGCGCCGACATCGTCGATGGGGCGGCCGTCGTGCTCGACTTCCCTGGTGGCGACCACCCGGCGACCTATTACGGCCAGACCAAGGTGGTGCTGCCTGCCGGCGAAACCAGGCTGAAGGTCACCATCGGCCAGGGCGAGGCCAATGAGACTATCCAGCTTGCTGCCGGCCAGACCGTCGAAAAGGACATCATCGTCGGCGTCGGCCATGTCGTGGTCAATGCGATCTATGCCGAGGGCGCCGACAAGGTCGACGCCGGCGGTCTCGACGTCAGGGTCTACAAGGCCAGGAAAAAGATCGACGGCACCCGCGACCAGATCACCTATGGCTACGGTCCGGACAACAGGTTCGACCTGCCCGCCGGCGACTATGTCCTGGTCGCCCGCATGGACCAGTCCGAGGCCGAACAGCCCTTCAATGTCCGGGTCGGCGAGCAGGGCCAGGTGACCGCCGTGCTCGGCGCCGGCGTGCTGGCGATCGATGCGCCGGGCGCCAAGGAAATCCGCGTCTTTGCGGCCAAGAAGGACATCCAGGGCAATCGCCAGGGTTTCGGCTACGCCTACGACCAGAAGCACCAGACGACCTTGCCGGCAGGCGACTATGTTGTCGAGGTCGATCGCGGCGACGCCGGCAAGAAGGAGGCTTCGGCGAGCGTCAGGGCCGGCGAGCGCAGCGAGCTGACGATCCAATAGGCCGGAGCGCAGCGAGCTGACGATCCAATAGGCCGGAGCGCAGCGAGCTGACGATCCAGTAGGCTTGCAAAGGAACGAGGTCGCGGCTATCTAGGGCGCGCAACTCGAACAACAAAGGAGGGCTGCGTGTACACGTTTTTTCGTCACCACCGTCAGCGCGGCCCTGTCCACGCCCTGCAGATGCGTTTGCAGGGCTGACCTCGGACGACGCGCCAACAGCATCGACCCCAACGATCAGTTACGATTTTTGGACAGTATGATGCGGCATTCGATGTTGCGTATCTCTCTCCCGGTCTGCCCTCAGTGGTGATGCGGCCTCGAGCCTTGGGCTCGTCCGCATCTGGACAATCACCGGACCCGGTTTCCCAAAAGCATCTCGCATGATCGGATGCGGGCGAAGGTCCGGCCAGACCAGAGAACTGATATGGCTTTGATCAATCTGAGGTCGCTCGGCGTCACGCTCGGTGCACCGCTCTTCTCCAATCTCAACCTGTCCGTCGAACCGGGTGACCGGCTTGGCATCGTCGCCGCCAATGGTCGCGGCAAGTCCACGCTGCTGCGCGCGATCACGGGCGCCTTCGAGCCGACATCAGGCGACATCACCCGTTCACGCGGCCTGCGGGTCGGCCATGTCGAGCAGGACGTGCCGGCAAGCCTGATCGACATGGCGTTCCATGACGCGGTCCTTGCAGCGCTTCCCGCCGATCAGGCCGAAAGCGAGAGCTGGCGCGTCGACATCGTTCTCGACGATCTCGACGTGCCCGAGGAGATGCGGCAGCGGCCCTTGTCGAAGCTCAGTGGCGGCTGGCAGCGGTTGGCCCTGCTTGCCCGCGTCTGGGTGACCGAGCCTGACATGCTGCTGCTCGACGAGCCGACCAACCATCTCGACCTCGCGCGCATCGCCCAGCTCGAAGGCTGGCTGAACGCCCTGCCGCGCGACGTGCCGGTGGTGATCTGCAGTCACGACCGCGCCTTCCTCGACGCCGTCACCAACCGGACGCTGTTCCTCAGGCCAGAGAACTCGCAGGTCTTTTCGCTGCCCTATTCCAGGGCACGGGACGCGCTTGATGAGATCGATGCATCGGAGGCCCGCCGCTTCGAGAAGGACATGAAGACGGCGCAGCAATTGCGCCGCCAGGCCGCCAAGCTCAACAACATCGGCATCAATTCGGGCAGCGACCTTCTGGTGGTGAAGACCAAGCAGTTGAAGGAGCGGGCCGAACGGCTGGAGGATGCGGCGCGGCCGGCCCATCAGGAGCGTTCGGCTGGCGCCATCAGGCTCGCCAATCGTGGAACCCATGCCAAGGTGCTGGTCACCTTTGACGACGCGCCCGTCACCACGCCAGATGGAACGCTGCTGTTCCGTACCGGCAAACTGTGGCTTCGCCAGGGCGACCGCGTCGTCCTGTTGGGCCGCAACGGCACCGGCAAGACCCGGCTGGTCAACATGGTCAGGCAGGCCATCGGCGCACCGGAAAACGCCAGGGACGTGGTCAAGGCGACGCCCTCGCTGGTGCTGGGGTATGGCGACCAGGGCCTGTCCGATCTCAGGGACAAAGACGCACCGCTGTCGATGCTGACGCGTCGGTTCGAGCTCGGCGAGCAGCGTGCCCGGACCTTGCTTGCCGGCGCCGGCCTGACCGTCGAGATGCAGGGCAATCCGATCGGCCGCCTGTCCGGCGGCCAGAAGGCGCGGCTCGGCATGCTGGTGCTCAGGCTGACAAACCCGAACTTCTACCTGCTCGACGAGCCGACCAACCATCTCGACATCGATGGGCAGGAGGCGCTGGAGGATGAACTGCTGAAGCACGAGGCGAGCTGCCTGCTCGTCTCGCACGACCGCAGCTTCGTCCGCGCCGTCGGCAACCGCTTCTGGCTGATCGAGAAGAAACGGCTGGTCGAAGTGGAGAGCCCGGAAGGCTTCTTTGCAGATGTGGCGAAAAACGGCGCCTAGCCGCCGTCGCGCGAAATGACCTGCCGGAGCCTTGGTTTCGGCAGGCCGTTTCGGCGTGCTATCGTCGCATGACGAGCATTTCAGGAGACCGTCATGCGCTTGAGCATCACTGCGATCATTCTCGCCGCTGCGACCAGTGCGGCAATGGCTTCGACCGTCACGCTGGATCTGCCGGGGGATGCAAAGGTCGAGCGCAACGCGGTCGACTATGGATGCGGCGACCAGACGGTGAAGGCCGAATACGTCAATGCCGGCGACAATTCGCTCGCCGTGCTCAACGTCGGTGACCGGACGGTCGTGGCCGTCACCGTGCTGAGCGCCAGCGGCGCCAAATATGCCGGCCAGAACTATGTCTGGTGGACCAAGGGCGACAATGCCGATCTCTACGACCTGACCAAGGGCGAGGATGCACCGGCGGTGATGTCGTGCGAGGCGGTGAAGTAGCGAGAGGCTCGACCTCGGGGTAGAGCCTCGGCTTTTGGACTAGGCCGTGCCGAAGGCACTTGCGCCGTGGTCGGCGCGGCCGGCCATCTGGCGGAAGCCGGCGAACAGCTCGCGGCCCATGCCGTGCTCGTTGCCCGAGAGGTCGCAGACCGGTTCAGGACGCAGCGCCAGATCTCCGGCGGGAACCAGGACCTCGAGCGTGCCGACCTCGGCGTCGAGCCTGACGATGTCGCCGTCATGGACCCGCCCGATCGGCCCGCCTTCGAGCGCTTCCGGCGTGACATGGATCGCCGCCGGCACCTTGCCTGAGGCACCCGACATGCGGCCGTCGGTGACCAGCGCCACCTTGTGGCCGCGGTCCTGCAGGATGCCGAGCACGGTGGTCAGCTTGTGAAGTTCCGGCATGCCGTTGGCCTTGGGGCCCTGGAAGCGGATGACGGCGATGAAATCGCGGTCGAGAAGACCGGCCTTGAAGGCGTCGTTGAGGCCTTGCTGGCTGTCGAACACCAGCGCCGGCGCCTCGATGATGCGGCGCTCGGGCTTGACCGCCGAGGTCTTGATGATGGCATGGCCGAGATTGCCGCCCAGCACCTTGAGGCCGCCGGTCGGCTGGAACGCCTTGGCGGCGGGCGCCAGCACCTTTTCGTCGCCGCTGACCTTGGGTGCCGCCTCGCGCACCACCGAGCCGTCGGCGCCGAGCTTGGCTTCGACGGCATAGGGACGCAGGCCTTCGCCCCACACAGTCTGCACGTCCTCATGCAGCAGGCCGGCGTCGAGCAGTTCGCGGATCAGGAAGCCCATGCCGCCGGCTGCCTGGAAGTGGTTCACGTCGGACAGGCCGTTCGGGTAGACGCGGGCAAGCAGCGGCACTGCATCCGACAGGTCGGAGATGTCCTGCCAGGTCAGGCGGATGCCGGCAGCGGCGGCCATGGCGATCAGGTGGATGGTGTGGTTGGTCGACCCGCCCGTGGCGTGCAGGCCGACGACACCGTTGACCACCGAGCGCTCGTCGATCATGCGGCCGACCGGTGTGTAGGCGTTGCCGAGATGGGTAATGGCGAGTGCCCGCCTTGTCGCCTCGCGGGTCAGCGCATCGCGCAGCGGTGTTCCAGGATTGACGAAGGAGGCGCCTGGCGTGTGCAGGCCCATGATTTCCATCAGCATCTGGTTGGAGTTGGCGGTGCCGTAGAAGGTGCAGGTGCCCGGTCCATGATAGGACTTGGACTCGGCTTCGAGCAGCTCGGCGCGGCCGACCTTGCCTTCGGCATAGAGCTGGCGAACCTTGGCCTTCTCATCGTTCGGCAAGCCTGACGTCATCGGTCCGGCCGGCACGAACACTGCCGGCAGGTGGCCGAAGGTCAGCGCCGCGATCACCAGGCCCGGCACGATCTTGTCGCAGACGCCGAGATAGACGGCGGCGTCGAACATGTTGTGGCTGAGGCCGATTGCGGCCGACATGGCGATGACATCGCGCGAAAACAGCGACAGCTCCATGCCGGGCTGCCCTTGCGTGACGCCGTCGCACATCGCGGGAACGCCGCCGGCCACCTGGGCGATGCCGCCGGCTTCGCGCGCCGCGTCCTTGATCAGCTGCGGATAGGTCTCGAACGGCTGATGCGCCGACAGCATGTCGTTGTAAGAGGTGATGATGCCGAGATTGGCGACCTTGTCGCCGCCGAGCGCGACCTTCTCCGAAGGGCTGCAGACGGCAAAGCCGTGGGCGAGGTTGCCGCAGGATAGCACGCCGCGATTGGCGGTCTTGCCGGCTGCCGCGTCGACGCGGTCGAGATAGATTTCGCGGCTGACCTTCGAGCGTTCGCGGATGCGCTCGGTGATGGCTTGGATGTCGTTCCTGGCTGTCATGGCCTCAGTCCTTTCAACGCGGGGCCCGAACCGGGAGGAGTTTCGGGCTGGCATGGACCGGCAGATGGCGCAGCCGATTGCGCCGGACCATGCTCGATTTCGGCATTCGCGGCGCCGCGGCCCCATGGAGGAGCTCGGCGCGGCCGGGTCCCGATCAGGGGGCCCAGTAGATCTCGGCGGCGCGCGGCGCCCGGTCGATCACGGTGTGGATCGGCAGGGCCTTGTCGGTGGCCAGTGCCGCCTCGATGACGTTGCGCTTTTCCGCGCCCTCGATATGGACGACGACCAGCCCGGCGCCCACCAGCGCAGGCAGCGTCAATGTCAGCCGCGGCTCGCCGGCGCTGTCGGAATGAACCGGCATCACCAGCCGGGACGAAGCCGGGTCGAGCAGGGCGTCGAGCCCGACAGCATCGGGGAAGAACGAAGCGGTGTGGCCGTCGCCGCCCATGCCGAGGATCGCCGCATCGAGCGGCCAGGGCAGGGGCTTCAGCGCGGACTCCGCAAGGCGCGCGCCGCCCTCGACACTCGTTGCCTCTTGGAACAGCGGCGCGAAACGGGCGGCGGACGCCGCGTTCTGCAGCAGGTTAGCCTTGGCAAGCGATGCGTTGGAACGTGATGAGGTCTCTGGAACGAAACGCTCGTCGACAAGCGTCACCGTTACCTTGCCCCAGTCGAGCTCTTCGCGCGACAGAGCTGCGAAGAACCGGCCGGGCGTCGAGCCACCGGAAACGGCCAGGAACGCTTCGCCGCGCCGCGAGATCGCCGCGCGCAGAGTGTCGGCGACAACATCGGCCAGCGAAGCTGCCAACGCGTCGCGCGTCTCAAACTCGTTCCAGTGGGGCGCAATGCCAGCCATGGCGCTCAATTGCTCTCATGCCAGGTGCGGCCGTCACGCTCGATCAGCGCGATCGACGCCGACGGACCCCAGGTGCCGGCGGTATAGCCCTGGGCTTCCTGGCGACTGCCTTCCCAGGCGTGCTGGATCGGGTCGATCCACTTCCATGCTGCCTCGACCTCGTCGCGGCGCATGAACAGCGTCTGGTTGCCGCGCACCACGTCCATGATCAGGCGCTCATAGGCATCCGGCGCGCGCCCGTCGAAGGACTGGGCGAAGCTCATGTCGAGCGGGATCTGGCGCAGACGCATGCCGCCCGGGCCTGGATCCTTGATCATGA
This sequence comes from Aminobacter sp. SR38, assembly GCF_014843375.1. Lineage (NCBI taxonomy): Bacteria > Pseudomonadati > Pseudomonadota > Alphaproteobacteria > Hyphomicrobiales > Phyllobacteriaceae > Aminobacter > Aminobacter sp. SR38. The sequence goes on along the minus strand of NZ_CP062112.1, from coordinate 1,804,300 downwards.
TGAACTGCTTGACGCCCTCGTCGGGCTGCAGGCGGATGACCAACTGGTTGTTGAAGATCGGACCGGCGCTCTCGCCGAAGATCGAGTGCGGGATCGGTTTGAACTCGATGACGATCTCGGAGACACGCGAGGCCAGCCGCTTGCCGGTGCGCAGATAGAACGGCACGCCGGCCCAGCGCCAGTTGGCGATCTCGGCCTTGATGGCGACGAAGGTCTCGGTGTTGCTCTCCGCACCCAGCTCCTCGATGTAACCCTTGACCGGGCCACCGGCCGATGCGCCGGCGCGATACTGGCCGCGCACCGTCTGCTTTGGTGCCTCGTTGCCGTTGACCCGCTTCAGTGCATTGAGAACCTTGAGCTTTTCGTCGCGGACAGCATTGGCCTCCATCGAGGCCGGTGCCTCCATGGCGACGAGGCAGAGCAACTGCAGCATGTGGTTCTGCACCATGTCGCGCAAGGCGCCAGCCTTGTCGTAATAGGTGACGCGGTCTTCCAGGCCGACGGTTTCGGCCACCGTGATCTGCACGTGGTCGATATGGGCCGAGTTCCACAGCGGCTCGTAGAGCGCGTTGGCGAAGCGCAGCGCCATCAGGTTCTGCACCGTCTCCTTGCCGAGATAGTGGTCGATGCGGAAGATCTGGTGCTCGCCGAAATCGTCGCCGATGATGTCGTTCAGCGCCCTGGCCGACTCGAGGTCGCGGCCGATCGGCTTTTCCACGACGATGCGGGAATCCGAAGTGACCAGTTTGTGCGCCTTGAGGTGGTCGGAGATGTCGCCGAACAGGCTGGGGGCCACAGCGAGATAGAAGACGCGGATGCGCTTGCTGTCGGCAAGCGACTTCTTGAGTTCGGCAAAACCGTCGCCCGACTTGGCATCGACGGTGACGTAGCTCAGCCGGTCGAGGAAGGTCGCGAGTTCCTTTTCCTCGATATATTCGGGCTTCACGTGATCCGAGATCGCCTTCTTGGCGAAGGCCCGGAACTCCTTGTCGTCCATCTTGGTGCGCGACGCCCCGATGATGCGGGTCGGCTCGGAAAACTGGTGGTCGCGCTGGCGGTGATAGAGCGCCGGCAACAGCTTGCGTTCCGACAGGTCGCCGGTGCCCCCGAAAATGATGAAGTCGAAAGGATCGACGGGGATGATCTGGCTGGTCATGATCGTTCCAATTTCAAGACGGTCGTCGCGTCGCCGCCTGATATAATCTAATCGATTTAAAAGCGCCAGCCCAAAAGCCAGTGCCACGGTGTCACACGCGAAGATTTGATAGTGGTCCAGACGAAGCCGTGGCGCCAGCCGAAGATAGGTTGTTTCGGGCTGCAAGGCATGTACCCGATGCCGGAGATGCTGCCGTGCATCCCTGCCGCCATGTAGCCCGGCTCACTATCTGATCGGCTCCAGCAGGGCGTCGATCGTGTCGTCGCGATCGGCAAGCGCCGGTCCGGCCGAGAGGCTTTCGGGGCCGCCAGCCACGACAGCAGGAGGTGTCGGGCAAACCGGCGGGACCGGGACCGTGCCGTCATTGAACGGCGCCTCGCGCGCGGTGACCGTCGCGCACATGCGTTCGATGCCGACCTGCAACTGCAGCGAATAGTCGAGCGGCCGCGCCAAGACAGCTGTCTGCGTGCCGAAGTAACGCGACTCGCCGTCGAACACGCCGCCGGCGAAGATGTCGCGGAAATACTCCAAGAGCCGGCGCTGGTAATCGACCGGCGTCGCCGGCTGCCGCGGCAAGTTGCCGAAATCGTCGCTGCGCGGATATTGCGCCGAACCGTGGCACGAAACGCAGGAGCTGATCTGGTTGTCGGCCGGGCCGTTGACGCGCCCACCCCAGCCAAGCTCCTTGCGCCCGGCCCAGCCATAGATCTTTCCCTCGAGCGTTTCGTTGAGCACGTTCTGGCGCAATTGTCCCGGCGGCGGCACGAAGCGGTCGTTGCCCCAGCTCAGCCCGACCGGCACCAGCTTTTTCCACGGATCGGTGCCGGGTACGCTGCCCTGGCAGACGAAGGTGCCGAACACCCATCCGGTTTGCAGCGAGCGCGGGTCGCGCACGGCGATGTCGATCTGATAGAGATGCAGCTTACCGATGCGGTTGGGCGCCCGGCCGATGTCACCTTCCCATTCCGGTGCGCCGGCGAGATAGGGGATGTCAGTTGCCGTGGCGGTGGTGAACAGCAGCTTGAACGTCGTCGTGCCGATGGGAAAATAGATGTCGTCGATCTTGGGGCTGCACGGGTCGTCCCACACCTTGGCGAAGGTGGTGGCGCCGAGCGCATTGTAAAAGCCGACCGCCCATGTGTCGAAGGACTTGGTCACGCCCTCGGCGAGCTGTTCCGGGTCGGTGGCGCGTTCCTTGGTCAAGCCGTGCAGGAATTCCCGTCCCGAATTGCCCGGATGCATCCAGAGCGCATGATACCAGTTGCGCACATTGTTGTCGGCAACGTCGAAGTCAACGGCGATGTTGCCCTCGAACGAATAGTCGAGCACCGCCTGGATATAGGCGCGCCAGTCCTGGGTGAAGTCGATCGACAGGAAGGCCGGAAGTGGTTCACTGGTGCTTGCGGGGAAGTCGAAGCGGCCCTTGAAGCCCTGCGCCTCGGTGAAGCCGGGCGGTATGCCGCGCTTTTGGTTGTAGCTCGGCACCATGCAGGCTGCATTCGCTGCTTGCTGGAAGCCGATGAACAGACCTGCACTTGCTGAAAACAATGCAAATAAGAAACGAAGTTTCATGCTTGCGTCCCCACCCAGAGGCAGACATTTACTTTAGAATTGTTTGAAGTGTGCCGCAAGCCGAGCACTCCGCGGCAACTGCTTGTCTGTTGCTGACCGAGGCGTTTTCGTTTTCGATGAGTGGCTGGTGACAGGGTTCGATTCGAAAGGGGCGTAACGTGGCGGACAGGCTCAAGGACAAGGTCGCGATCATCACGGGCGGTGCCGCCGGTTTTGGCGAAGGCATGGCCAGGCGCTTTGCCGAGGAGGGCGCGAAGGTCGTCGTTGCCGATCTGAACTCCAGGGAGGCCGAGCGGGTCGCGGTCGAGATCGGCAATGGCGCGATCGCAATCACGACCGACGTGTCGCAGCGCTCCGAATTCGACGAGCTGGTCTACGCCACCAAAAGTGCCTTCGGCCGCATCGACATCATGGTCAACAACGCCGGCTACACCCACCGCAACGGTGATCTCGTCGATGTCGAGGAAGACGTCTTCGACCTGATCACCGCAGTCAACATGAAGGCGATCTACCATGCCGCGCGCGCGGTCGTGCCGATCATGGAGCGCCAGGGCGGCGGTGCGATCCTGACCACTGCCTCGACCGCCGGCCTGAGACCGCGCCCGGGCCTGACCTGGTACAATGCCTCCAAGGGCTGGGCGATCACCGCGACCAAGTCGATGGCGGTCGAGCTCGCGCCCAGGAACATCCGCGTCAACTGCCTCTGCCCGGTCGCTGGCGAGACAGGCATGCTGGAAAAGTTCATGGGCAAGGACACGCCCGAGATCCGCGAAAAGTTCAAGGCGTCGATCCCACTCGGCCGTTTCTCGACCCCGCTCGACATTGCCAACGCCGCCCTGTTCCTGGTCTCCGACGAGGCCTCTCTGATCACCGGCGTGGCCATGGAAGTGGATGGCGGGCGCTGCATTTGAGCATTTCTGCCGCGAGGTAACCGCGCTTTCGACCTGAAATTGTGGTCGCAAAGCTTGACCGCTGCTGCCTGAACCCTATTCCAATGGCTCAAAACCAATGGGAAACGCCATGCACAGGGTTGCGATCAGCGGGACCGGCATCTTCACGCCGGAGGAAGTCATCACCAACGCCGAGTTGGTGGCCTCCTACAACGAATATGCCCACCGCCAGAACAAGCTGCACGCCGACGCCATCGAGGCGGGCGACCGCGAGCCGATGGCGATGTCGTCGGAAGAGTTCATCGTCAAGGCTTCTGGCATCGAGCGCCGCCATGTCGTCTCCAAGTTCGGCATTCTCGATCCCGGCATCATGCACCCGGTGCTGCCTGAGCGCGCCGAGGACGAGCTGTCGCTGATGGCCGAGATTTCGGTCAAGGCAGCCGATGAGGCGATGAAGAAGGCGGGCTTGACCGCCGCCGACATCGACGCGGTCATCTGCGCGGCCTCCAACCACGAGCGTGCCTATCCGGCTGTCGCCATCGAGGTGCAGCAGGCGCTCGGCATCAAGGGGTTTGCCTTCGACATGAACGTCGCCTGCTCGTCGGCGACCTTCGGCATCCAGCTGGCATCAGACATGATCCGCACCGGCTCGGCCCGGGCGATCCTGATGGTCAATCCCGAGATCACCTCCGGGCATCAGGAATGGCGCGACCGCGATTGCCACTTCATCTTCGGTGATGTCTGCACGGCGGTCGTCCTGCAGCGCGCCGACGAGGTGAAGACGGACTATGCCTATGAGGTGCTGGCCACCCGTTGTCTCACCGAGTTCTCCAACAACATCCGCAACAACAACGGCTTCCTGCGCCGCACCCGCGAAGGCCACATGGCCGATCGCCGCGACATGCAGTTCCACCAGGAAGGCCGCAAGGTGTTCAAGCAGGTGGTGCCGATGGTGGCCGAACTGATGCTCGGCCATCTGGCGGAGCAGGGCATCGAGCCGCAAGGCCTGTCGCGGCTGTGGTTGCACCAGGCCAACAAGGGCATGAACGACCTGATCGGCTCGAAGGTGCTGGGTCGCGAGCCGAGCCGCGAAGAGCAGCCCAACGTGCTGCAGGACTACGCCAATACCTCGTCCGCCGGCTCGATCATCGCGTTCTCGAAATTCTCCGACGACCTGCCCACTGGCAGCCTCGGCGTGATCTGCTCCTTCGGCGCCGGCTACTCCGCCGGCAGCGTGATCGTCAGGAAGCTTTAAGCCTCGCCGCGCAGCCGCTCGACCACCCGGTCGGCCATGCGTTCGCAGCGCCAGCCATTGAACGGGAACAACTCGGCAAAGCCGCTCGACAGGCGTTTTTCGATCGCTGCCCGCATCAGCTTGCGGGCGCGGAACAGCCGCGTCTTGACCGTCTCGGGCTTGAGCGCCAGCTGTGCCGCGGTTTCGTCGACACTCATCTCCTCGACGTCGCGCAGGATGAAGACAATGCGGAAGGCCGCCGGCAATTCGTCGATCGCCTGTTCGAGCAAGGCGCGTACCTGCCCGCGACCAAGCTCGGCATCTGCGCCCGGTGGTGTCAGCGATGTCGAGAACATGATCACCTGGCCTCCATTGGCGGCGGCATCCAGTTCGTCCAGCTCGCCGGAAGGCCGTCGCTTGCGGATACGCGTGATCGCCTCGTTGAGTGCGATCTTCGTGAGCCATGTCGAAAACAGCGACTCGCCCTTGAAGCTTTCGAGCCGGGTAAAGGCCCTGACATAGGCCTCCTGCACCACGTCCTCCGCCTCTGCGTCGTCGCGCGTGACGGCACGGGCAATGCGGAAAAGCCGCTGGTTGTTGCGTTTGATGAGCGCGCGGATGGCGTTCTCGCCACCTTGACGCGCGAGTGCCACCAGTTCCTCGTCGCGGTACCTGTCGAGGTCGACCTGTTTCCGCAAGATTGCCAGTTGCATGTTGTCGCTCCAGTTTCCGGCTCGCCGTTCACGCCTTGCGGACGATGCCCTTGGCGATGATCTCGTCCACCGGCGGAAACGCGTCCAGCGCGATGTCAGGCAGCGGCGTCGGTGTCTGGTCTGCCGCTGTTGCCGTCTTGACCGGTGCAGGCGGCACGCCGACCACGATCCGCCCGACCATGCCGGCGTGCTCGTGCGGCACGCAATAATAGTCATACACCCCAGGCACCGTCAGCGTTACCGAGAAGGTCTCGCCCGGCATCAGATAGTCGGAATTCCAAGGCTGGGCGTTGACAGGAATGCGCAGCGGCCGCTCGAACATGTCGGGGTGATACGCCGTCACTGTGTGCGAATTGCCGGGGTCGCGATTGGTCCAGCGGATGGTCTGGCCGGGCTCGATGTGAATGCCGATCGGATCGAACCAGACACGCGCTCCATCATCCTTGCCATGCATCTCGACGTCGACTGCGCCGGCCGAGAGCGCCGGCCTTGCCAGAAGCGCGGCGAGGAAGAATCCCCCGCCGGCTTCGATCATGCGTCTGCGCGTGACGATCATTTCGCCACCCGTGCCTCGTCGGCCTTGGCCACATGCCACAGCACGACATGGGCATGCGGCTCTTCCACCCCGGGATGGCCGGCATTGTAGTAGACGCTGACGTGGTCGACATTGCCGCCCGGTGAAGCAAGATCGTCGAAGCGCTTGTCGGGATTGAGATCCTTGATCGGCAGCATGTAGATGGTGCTGACCAGCTTGCCGTCATGGTCGTAGGCGAGGAACGGTCCGGCCGGCAGCGACGCGGGATCGACGAACAGTTGGCCCATGCCGGGCAGGAAGTCGGGCAGCTTGACCAGGCTGCTCACCGCCTTGAAGGCGCCGGCCGGCGGCGACTTGGCGACATCGGCGGGAATGTCGTGAGCAAGCGCGGGCAGGGCACTCGCGAGCACGAGGGAAAGTGCGGCGGAAACCAGTTTCATCTAGATATCTCCTGCTGGCGCGCCAACGCATTGTGCGGTGGCTTCAGTCATTGGATGCCGGTCGATGAAAAAGGTTCCCGTGCATTTGCGGCCGCCTGCCCATGGTGAAGGCAGAGGTCAGCATCGATGATGCTCGGGGAACGCATCGCGTAAAATTCCAAGGACAAGGGAGATTCCCGATCCCGGCCGCGATCGCCGGGACCGCTGCAATGTAGATGCAATCTTGGCGGCGTAGCTGCCCGGGAACATCATCCACAAACTGGGATCAGACATGTCTCTCAGCACTGCACGCCGCGCTGTCGGCACACTTGCCGTCGCCGCCGCGATCTTCCTGGCCGGCTGCCAGTCGGACGTCATGAAGGGCTATATCGGCCAGCCGCTCGAGTCGGTCATCATCGACTACGGCCCACCCACCTCGGTGATCGAACTCGGCCGTGGCCAGCGCGCCTACCAGTGGAGCAAGATATCGACAAACGCCGTCGCCGGCTCGACCAGCGGCGAGTATCGCGACACCAGGCGCGGCACGCGTTATGAGGAATACACCACGCCAGGCTATGTCGAGCAGCAGGAGTGCTTCTACACATTCTACGCCACAAGGTCCGAGGGGCGCTGGTACATCACCAACTTCCGTAAGCCGAAGCTGGAATGCGAGTAACCGCTTGAGGCTGTGCCGGTGCCGGTGGCGGGCCAATGCCCCTACCGGCTTTGGCTGGGCCCGGGGATTGATCGAAGGATTACGTGCATGCGCATTTTGCTGCTTGAGGACGAGCCGGAGATGGCCTCGGTGCTCAAATCGGCGCTGGCACGCCGCAACGTCATCGTCGATCACGTTGCCACGCTTGCCGATGCCGAGGCTGCGGCCGAGTTCGGACCTTACGATGCCATCGTGCTCGACCGCCGCGTGCCGGATGGCGAAGGCCTCGACCTCATTCCCAAGCTGCGCGCCTTGCGTGTCGATGCGCCGGTGTTGATGCTGACGGCACTCAGCGGCCTCAACGACAGGGTCACCGGGCTCGACGCAGGCGCCGACGACTATCTGGTCAAGCCGTTTGCCATGGAGGAGCTGATGGCGCGCCTGCGGGCGCTGCATCGCCGCCCTGTCGCGCTGCGCTCCGAGCAGACGGTGGTCGGCCGGCTCACCTATGATTTCCACCATCGCGAGGCGAGCGTCGGCGACAAGCCGCTGGAGCTGTTGCGGCGCGAGCAACTGGCGCTTGAAGCGCTGCTGCGCCGGCCCGGCCGCACCGTGCTGCGCGCGACGCTCGAAGAATCGGTCTACGCCATGGACGACGAGATCGGTTCCAACGCGCTCGATTCCCACCTCTCGCGGCTGCGCCGCAAGCTCGACGATGTCTCGGCCGGGGTCGAGATCAGGGCGATCCGCAATCTCGGCTATCTCTTGCGCGCCGTGGCATGAAGAAGCTGCGCCCGACGTCGCTGCAATGGGTCCTTGTCCGCCGCCTCATTCTCCTCCAGGCGGCGACGCTGATTACCTTCATCGCGCTCCTGTGCGCGGCGTTCTTCATCGCCCAGCCCCGACTGATCATCGATACTGAAGTGGCAGCCGGACTTGTCGCCGAGGCGATCGCGCGGGACGCGCAAGGTCGTCTCGTCATCGAGGATACCGATGACCTTCGCAAATTCCGGGAAGAGTTCCCCCACCTCTGGTTCGTCGTCCGCGACGAGAAGGGCGAGGTGCTCAGGGAAGGGGATGTTCCCGAGGCCTATGCAAAAGGCACGGGCGAACTGCTGTGGGGCGTGAACAAGGCGACCCTCGGTTTCAATAAGGAACTGCGCCTTCCCGAGGCGACGCTGATGAACGCCGACACCCGTACCGGCCGCATGCAGATCATCGCCGCGACGGTGGCCTCGCGCGACCAGACCGATGGCCTCGAAATCAACGTCGACCTCGATTTCGACGTCGTCCGCTATCCCGACGGCCAGCCCATCTGGGTCCGGATCATCCCTATCCTGGCGCTCGTCGTGCTGATCATGCTCTCGCCGGTCATCATCGTCATGGGCGTGACGACGCTGGTCACCACGCCGGCAGTCGTGCGCCGCTCGCTTGCCGGCCTGGTCGCCACGGCGGGACAGGCCAAGCGCATCGACATCGACAATCGCGCCGTGCAACTGCCGACCGAGCAGGTGCCGACCGAGATTGCGCCGTTGGTCGAAGCCTTCAACAACGCGCTGTCACGCCTCGGACAGGGTTATGACCAGCGCAACCGCTTCCTGACCGACGCGGCGCACGAGCTGCGCACGCCGATCGCCATCCTGCGCACCCGTGCCGAACTGTTGCGCGAGGACCCCGAAAGCGCGCGGCTGCTGAAGGACATCGAACGCCTGTCGCATCTGGCACAGCAGCTGCTCGACCGCCAGGTGCTCGACCAGACCGCGGGCGCCCGCGAGGTCGTCGACCTCGTCGGGTTCGCCCGTCATCTCGCCGCCGATTTCGCGCCGCTTGCGCTTTCGGCCGGCTATGACTTTTCCTTCGAGCCGGCGGCGTCGAGCGTGCTGGTCAACATCCAGCCGTCGCAAATCCAGCAGGCCGTCACCAATCTCTTGCGCAATGCCATCGACCATGGCGGCGGCGAGGGCATCATTTCGGTGGTGGTGGACGCGAAAGGCGGGCTTGAGATCCACGACGAAGGTCCGGGCATTCCCGACGACGAACATGAGCGCGTGTTCCAGCCGTTCTATCGCCTGCGCCCGCGCAATAGCGGCGCCGGCCTCGGGCTCAATCTTGCCCGCGAGATCGCCCGGCTGCATGGCGGCGGCGTTGAAATCCTGATTGGCCCGTGGCGCGGCGCCCGCATCAGGCTACAGCTGCCGCTGTGGCAGGCGACGACGTCATCTGGGAAATCGGATGCCGCAAGGCAGGTCAGCTGAGGGCCTGTCTGGGCGGCGAGGCTGGCGGAGGAGGCGAGGCCGCGACATCGTCTCTTTGCTGTGGGCCCATCTTTCAGATGGCGTTCGAAGGTGAAGACACCGCTCTCGCCTGTCGGCAGCGCAATGATTGTGCCTGCCTGCCAGTCGACCCCCAGCGACAGCATCCGGCGGGTAGCCATATCCGCAGCCTGCATCGACTGCGGAAAATACTCGTCGGCATGGACAAAGGCTGGAGATCGGGTTGGCCTGGAAATGGCGGATGCGCTCGCTTTTCCGCCACAGGTCGGTCGTCACGAACTCCTCGAACATATCGCGGGGTCAAATGGTTGCAAGTGCGCCGATCGGCCGCTCGCCGTCGAACACCAGCAATCCGGCGGACGCCGATCCGGCGGCGGCCGAGTGTGTTTCGAGCAACGCAAGCCACTTTTCCGGAACGAAGGCCGCTTCGTGGATACGATCGACCAGTTCGTCCGCCATGGCGCTATATCCTGTCCCTCAGGGCGAACCAGTTGAGGGCGAGGAAAAGGAGCGGCGTCCGGAAACGCCGACCGCCGGGGAAGGGCGGGATCTTCAGCTCCTCGATCAGCTTGAGGCGGTCGCGGTTGCCGGCCACCGCCTCGGCGTAAAGTTTGCCGAAGAAGTTCGACAGCATCACGCCGTGGCCGGAGTAGCCGCCCATCGAGATGACGTTCGGCATCACCTCGCGCACGAACGGCTTGCGCGGCACGGTGATGCCGACATAGCCGCCCCAGCCATGGGTGATCTCGACATCCTTCAGTGCTGGGTAAATCTCGGTGATCTGCTTGCGGATGTGGATGTGGATGTCCTTGGGGTCGTTGACGCCGTAGATCTCGCGCCCGCCGAACAGCAGCCGCCCGTCCCGCGACTTGCGGAAGTAGCGCACGACGAAGCGGGAGTCGTCGACCGACTCGCCGCCGGGGATGACCTTCGAATCCGCGCCCAGCGGCACCGTGGCGCCGATGAACGAGCCGATCGGCATGATATGAGCGGCACTCACCGGCTCCAGCTTGCCGCCATAGGCGTTGACCGCGATCAGGCATTTCTGTGCCGTGATCGTGCCGCGCGGCGTCGTCACCCTGACCTTGCCGCCCTGGGACGCGATGCCAGTCGACGGCGTGTTCTCGAAGATGTGGGCGCCCGCGGCGGCGGCCACGCGCCCCGTGCCGATCACCAGCTTGAGCGGATGAATGTGGCCGGTGCCGGTGTCGCGCGTGCCGCCATAGTAGTGCGTCGAGCCAAGCCGCTCGGCGGTTTCGCTCGCGTCCATGAAGCTGACATGCGGATAGTTGAAGCGGCTGGCCATGATCTCGGCATGGGCCTTGTAGTCGTCGACATAACGCGGCTTGTGCGCCACCGACATCTGGCCGGGCATATAGTCGATGTCGATGCCGTTGGCGGCGGTGAAATCGAGCAGGTGCGCCTTGGCCTCCTCGGCCAGGTCGAACAGCGCCTTGGCCCGGGTGAAGCCAAGCTCGCCTTCGAGCTCCTCGGCCCAGGCGCGCTGGCCGGTGCCGAGCTGGCCGCCATTGCGCCCCGAGGCGCCGTCGCCGAAGCGATGCGCCTCGATCAGAACGACATTGGTGCCCGCCTTGGCAAGATGCGTCGCTGCCGAAAGCCCGGTGAAGCCGCCGCCGATAATGACGACATCGGCCTGACGATCGCCGTCAAGCGCCGGATATTCGGGGCGGGGGCCAGCCGTGTCCTCGTACCAGGAGAAGCCGGGGGAAATAGGTGACTGATAGAGCATGATACGGAGATGGCTCCGGGATTTCGGGCGATGGGAGCAAACAGGGAATCGTGAGTAGCGAACAGGGAAATGAGCGCTTCTATTCGCTATTCCGCTGCTCGCTATTCGCTTCGTCACACGTTCAGCAACAAATACTCCCGCTCCCACGGACTGATCACTTCCATGAAGGTTTCGAACTCGGCGCGCTTGATCGCCGCGTAGGTCGAGGCGAAGGACTTGCCGAGCATCGTTGCCAGTTCGTCGTCGCTTTCGAACAGGTCGACGGCCTCAAGCAGGCCGCGCGGCAGGTCGATCTCGTCCTCGTTGGCGGTGGTCAGGATGGGCGGCTCGGCCACAAGCTTGTTGTTCATGCCGATCAGGCCGCAGGCGAGAGATGCCGCGAGCGCCAGATAGGGATTGGCATCCGAGGACGGGATGCGGTTTTCGACACGCCGCCCCGCCGGGTCCGAGCGCGGCACGCGGAAGGCCGTGGTGCGGTTGTCGTAGCCCCACTTGTTGTTGACCGGCGCCGAGGCCGCCTGCGTCAGGCGGCGATACGAGTTCACGTAAGGCGCCAGCATCACCAGCGCATTCGGCACATGCTGCTGCATGCCGCCGATGAAGTGGAAAAACGCATCGGTTTCCGTGCCATCCTCGCCGGTGAAGATGTTCTTGCCGGACTTCCTGTCGACGATCGACTGGTGGATGTGCATCGCCGAGCCCGGTTGGCCCTGGATCGGCTTGGCCATGAAGGTGGCGTAGGTGTCGTGCTTCAGCGCCGCCTCGCGGATCGTGCGCTTGAACAGGAACACCTGGTCGGCGAGCTCGATCGGGTCGCCATGACGCAGGTTGATCTCGAGCTGGCCGGCACCTTCCTCGTGGATCAGTGTGTCGATCTCCAGGCCCTGCGCCTCGGAGAAATGGTAGATGTCGTCGATGAGTTCGTCGAACTCGTTGACGCCGGCGATCGAATAGCCGGCACCGCCGCCGATCGGGCGGCCGGAGCGTCCGACGGGCGGGGTCAGCGGGTAATCGGGATCGGGGTTCTTGCGGACGAGATAGAATTCGATTTCGGGCGCGACAACCGGCCTGAGGCCGACCTTTTCGTAGGCCGCCACCACGCGCTTCAGCACGTTGCGCGGTGTGAATTCGACGGGGCGGCCGTCCTGGTGGACGAGATCGCAGATCACCTGGGCGGTCGGATCGTCTTCCCACGGCACCACTGAAAGCGTCGAGAGATCTGGCACCAGCTTCAGGTCGCCGTCATCCTCCGGGTATTCGAAGCCGTTGCCATCTTCGGGATAGACGCCCGAGATCGTCATCATGAACGGTGCCGACGGCAAGGCCAGCGAGGTGTTGGAGGTGAACTTGCTGGACGGCATCATCTTGCCGCGAGCAACACCGGCCTGGTCAGGCGTGATGCACTCTATGTCCTCGATACCGCGCCATTCGAGCCATTCGGAGGCTTCCTTCCAGTTCTTCACACCACGCTTGTTCTTCACAAATGCGGGCGTGCGGGCGCGAGCCCCCCGAGTGGTCGGACGGACTTCCTTCTTTGCAGGCGGCATCATTCACCAGATTGTCGTTGCAGATTGCCGAGTATAGCCGGGCGCCATGAAATAAGAAAAGGGGGGCAATCAGGCGATTCTGCTTTGGTTCGAGCTGAAATCAGCTGGTTTCAATGCGATTTTCGGCCTAGAGATCCGCCATGACATCTGCTTTGCCCGCCCTCACCACCATCGGATTCGATGCCGACGACACGCTCTGGCAGAACGAACAGTTCTTCCGCATGACGGAAAGGCATTTTGCCGAATTGCTCGCCGAGCATGGCGAGGCAGAGCAGTTGAAGTCGCGCCTGCTGGAGGCCGAAAAGCGCAACCTCGGTACCTATGGCTTCGGCATCAAGGGTTTTACCCTGTCGATGATCGAGACCGCGATCGAGGTGACGGAGGGCCGGGTTCCAGCCTCGGTGATCGAGAAGATCCTGGCGGCTGGCCGCGAGATGCTGAGCCATCCGATCGAGACGCTGCCGCATGTCCATGACACGCTCGAGGCGCTGGCCGGCCGCTACCGGCTGGTGCTGATCACCAAGGGCGACCTGTTCGACCAGGAGCGCAAGCTGGCGCAGTCGGGCCTCGGCGATTTCTTCAATGCCGTCGAGATCGTCAGCGACAAGTCGCGGCCGACCTACGAGCGCATTTTCAGCAGCCACGGCGATGGGCCGGCACGCAGCATGATGATCGGCAATTCGCTCAAGTCCGACGTCGTGCCGGCGATCGAGGCCGGCAGCTGGGGCGTCTACATCCCCCACGACCTGACCTGGGCCTACGAGCATGTCGACGAACCGACAGCGGCCGCACGTTTCCGCAAGCTGCAGCATCTCGGCGAGCTGTCGAAGCTGTTGAAAAACCTCGACTGAGGTTCAGCAGCGGCCGAGCAGCTTTTCGACGACGGGCTGCAGCCGCTCCGGGGTGATTGGTTTGGCGACGACGATGTCGACGGCACTCGACAGCGACAGGCTTTCGGGCGTGCCGGCGCGGTTGGACAAAAGGATCACCGACGGCAGGTTGCTGCCGGACGCCAGCCTCAGCGACAGGATCGACTGCATCAGCCCGTCGCAATCCCGGTTGTCGCTGCCGCCGTCGAGGATGATCGTGCCCGGAGCCAGCGCGTGCAGCATCTCAGCTGCCGTATCAGGCGCTTCCGAGATCGTCTTCAGCCCGGAGCGTTCGACGATCTTGGCAACGACGACGCGGTTGATCGGGGAGCGTCCGACGACGAGCACCTTGCTCAGGTCAGCGACACAGCCTTCAAGGGTGCGCGCACTCTCATCCGGACTGCCGCCCGAATCTGGGTCATTCCATTTCATTGGCTTAGCCGACAGCTGAGGGCGTCTGTTCAATCGGGTTGCGTTCGGTCCCTTACGTTCGCGTCAACTGCGGGAAGTGTCAAGTAATACGCTGGAAACGACATTCGACTTTGGTAGCAGGCGATAGAAACTCGACAGGTGGGTCGTAGTCAAATGAGCCGTGGCTAAAAGACAAATCCCGTCCGCAGCAGGGGCTGCGGACGGGATCCGTGGGGGCAGAGGGAACGCTTGTCAGCCGTGTGGCTGCTGGGTGACGATGACGGGTATCAGCAGGTCACCCCAGTTTCCGTCGCCGCCATGGTGACGGGCCGAGCGGACCAGTTCCACCGACACGCCGGCCTCGACTGCCTTCATGACCGACTGGTTCAGGCGGTGCAGGTCGTTGGCGACGATGCGGATCACGGCCTGCTGGTCGGCGCTCATGGTGGTCGCCTGTTCTTCGGCTCGTTCCTTGACACGGGTACGCGGTGCCATTGTGGTTCTCCTCGGTGGTTGCCTTTGCCCTTGCGGGCGTTGCCTCGGGCGGTGCCCGGAGGCCTTGTGCCTCCGGGGGAGCTGGAGCCAGGCCTATTCGGCGGCCGGGCGGAACTGTTCGTGTTCGGTCGATTCGTGCATCGCGGTCGTCGACGACTTGCCGCCGGTGATCGCCATCGAGACGGCGTCGAAGTAGCCGGTGCCGACTTCGCGCTGGTGCTTGGTCGCGGTGTAGCCGTTCACTTCGGCTGCGAATTCCGCTTCCTGCAGCTCCGAATAGGCCGCCATCTGGCGATCCTTGTAGCCGCGGGCCAGCTCGAACATGCCGAAGTTGAGCTGGTGGAAACCAGCCAGCGTGATGAACTGGAACTTGTAGCCCATCGCGCCCAGCTCGCGCTGGAACTTGGCGATCGTCGCGTCGTCGAGGTTCTTCTTCCAGTTGAACGACGGCGAGCAGTTGTAGGCCAGCTTCTTGCCCGGATGCGCCTTGTGCACGGCCTCGGCGAACTTCCTCGCCTGCTCGAGGTCCGGCTTGCCGGTTTCCATCCAGATCAGGTCGCAGAACGGAGCGTAGGCGATGGCACGGGCAATGCAGGGCTCGATGCCGTTGCGCACTTGGTAGAAGCCTTCCACGGTCCGGCCGGCGTCGTAGTCGACGAAGGGCTGGTCACGCTCGTCGATGTCGGAGGTCAGCAGCTTTGCGGCTTCGGCGTCGGTGCGGGCGACGATCAGCGTCGAAGTGCCCATCACGTCGGCGGCGAGACGCGCGGCGTTGAGGTTGCGGATGTGCGCCGCAGTCGGGATCAGCACCTTGCCGCCGAGGTGGCCGCACTTCTTTTCCGAAGCCAGTTGGTCCTCGAAGTGGACGCCGGCAGCACCTGCCTCGATGAAGGCCTTCATGATCTCGAAGGCGTTGAGCGGGCCGCCGAAGCCGGCTTCCGCGTCAGCCACGATCGGGGCGAACCAGGTGTCGACCGAAAGACCCTTGCCTTCCGAGGTCTCGATCTGGTCGGCGCGCTGCAGCGTGCGGTTGATGCGCTTGACCAGTTCGGGCGCAGCGTTGGCCGGGTAGAGCGACTGGTCGGGATACATTGCCGAAGCAGTGTTGGCGTCGGCGGCGACCTGCCAGCCCGAGAGGTAAATCGCCTTCAGGCCGGCGCGGACCTGCTGCATCGCCTGGTTGCCGGACATGGCGCCGAGCGCGTTGACGAAGTTCTCCTCGTGGATCAGCTTCCACAAGCGGTTGGCGCCCATTTCGGCCAGGGTCTGCTTGATCTGGACGGAGCCGCGCAGCCGCTTCACGTCCTCCGGCGAGTAGGGGCGCTCGATGCCGTCGAAACGGCCTTCCGGGGCTGAAGGGACGAGGTTGTAAAAATCGGTCATTGTCGACTCCGTCTGGTCACTTAGGTCTGGGGGCGGCCACCGCGTCTTGGGTTTGTTTGCGGCGATTTCTATGTGACTTGTTTGACATTGCGGCGCCGAAGCAGCCAGAAAATTCAACGAAATGCAGCAAATAATAGGGAAAACCTGTGTTGTGTTTGACAGAACGCCGCTGTAAATTTGTAAAGAATGTAAAAGGTCGGGTAGGCTAGTCCCCCTGCTTTCGTTGTAAATTCGGTGTAAAAGCCATGGCCGAGCAGAAAATCTTCGCCGGACCGCGCATCCGGCGCATCCGTAACCAGAAGGGCCTGACCCAGACGGCGATGGCCGAGGGCCTAGGCATCTCGCCGTCCTATCTCAATCTCATCGAGCGCAATCAGCGCCCGCTGACGGTGCAGCTCATCCTCAAGCTGGCCTCGGTCTACAAGGTCGATCCGGATGAGCTGCAGGGTGAGGCGAGGGGCTCGATCGCAGCACTTCGAGAGGTTTTCGCCGACCCGCTTCTGTCGGGCGAATTGCCCGGCGACCAGGAACTGGTCGAGATCGCCGAGGCCGCGCCCAACGCTGCGGCTGCGGTGATCAAGCTGTTCCGCGCCTATCGCGAGCAGGCCGAGCGCCTGTCCGACCTGACCGAGCTGCTGGCGCGCGAGGGGCACACCACGGCCCTGTCGGGTGCCCGGTTGCCGATCGACGAAGTGCACGAGGTGTTCGAGCGCAGACCCAACCACTTCACTTCGCTGGAAGAAGAAGCTGAAGCGTTCACCTCGCTGCTCGATCCCGGCGACGACCTGTTGGGCGCGCTGAAGGGCTGGTTGCGGCGTGAGCATGGCATCGTCGTCAAGGTGCTGCCGGTCGCCACCATGCCCAACTGGCGCCGTCGCTACGACCGCCATTCGCAGCGCCTGTTCCTGTCCGAGCGCCTGTCGCCCTTCGACCAGCTGCGCGAAGTGGCGATGGAGGCGAGCCTGATCCGCATGCAGGTCGCCGTCGCCGCCGAAATCCAGGCGCTGAAACTCTCCTCCGACGAAGCCAAGCGTCTCGCCCGCTTCGAGCTCGGCCGCTACGCCGCCCATGCGCTGATGATGCCTTATCAGGCGTTTCATTCGGCCGCCCAGCGGGCGCGCTACGACGTTGACGTTCTGCGCTCGCGCTTCGGCGTGTCGTTCGAACAGGCGGCGAACCGTCTGACCATGCTGCAGCGCTCAGGCAGTGCTGCGGTTCCGTTCTTCATGCTCGAGGTCGACAACGCCGGCAACCGCTTCCGCAAGGCAGGCGCGCAAGGTTTTCCGCAGAGCCGTTTCGGCGGCGGCTGCCCCAAACTTCCGGTCCATGCCGCCTTCACCCAGCCGGGGCAGATCTTCGTCGAGGCGGTGGAAATGCCCGATGGCGCCGAATTTCTCTGCGTTGCGCGCACCCTCGAGGGGCCGCAGGGCGCCTTCAGCGAACGCCCCCGGCGCACGGCGATCCTGCTCGGCTGCGACATCGCCTTCCGCGACGAGATCGTCTATGGCGCCGCCCTTCCGGCGCTTGCCGTTGGCGCCAAGCCCGGCCTGGTGGCAGCGACCCCAGTCGGCCCGGCCTGCCGGCTTTGCGAGCGGTCCGGCTGCCTGTCGCGCGCCGAGCCGCCGATCACCCGGCCGCTCGGTCTCGACGAGATGGTGACTGGCCTCTCAGCCTTCGACTTCCAGTAAGCGCCGGATCAGGCGCTCAGCTTGCCGGCGTTTTCGTCCTGCCATGTGCCCGACTGGGCGAGCGCATGCGCGGTGGAGGAATCCACCGGCCGGCCGTAGAGAAAACCTTGCGCCTCGTCGCAGCGCCGGTCCTTCAGGAAGGCGGCCTGGAAGTCGGTCTCGACGCCCTCGGCGAGGACCGGGATCGACAGCTTGTGGCCGAGCTCGATGACCGTTTCGATGACACTGGTCGCCTGGGCCTGGCGGCCGAGTGCATTGAGGAAGCTGCGGTCGACCTTGATCTTGTCGAAGGGGAAGGAAAACAGCGTCGACAGCGACGAATAGCCGGTGCCGAAATCGTCCATGGCGACGCGGACACCAAGAGCCTTGATCTTGCGCAGCACAAGCAGAGCCTGGCCCGGATTGTCGATCAGCATGGTCTCGGTGATCTCGATCTCGAGCCGCGTCGGCTCCAGGCCAGTCTCGGTTAGGATCTCGGTCAGCCGCTCGGCGAAGTTGGGACGCATCAGCTGCACCGGCGACACGTTGACCGCAACGCCCATGGGTGTTGGCCACAACGTCGCCTCGCGGCAGGCCTGCATCAGCACCCAGTCGCCGATCTCGACGATGATGCCGGTCTGCTCGGCAACCGGAATGAAGTCGGCAGGCGAGACCTCGCCAAGCTGCGGGCTGGACCAGCGCAGCAGCGCCTCGAAGCCGAGCAGTTGGCGTTTCTTCATCGAGATCTGCGGCTGGAATACGAGACACAGTGCGTTGTCGGCGATGGCGCTGCGCAGGCCGATGGCGATCTGGCCGCGGCGGCGGCCGTCCTCGTCGGCGTCGGCATCATACCAGCACCAACTGCCGTCCTGCGCCTTCTTGGACCGGTACATGGCGAGGTCGGCGCGTGTCGTCAGTTCGTCGACGCTGTCGCCGTCCTTGGGATAGACCGAAATGCCGATACTGGCGCTGATCGAGAAGCGGCCCTTGCCCAGTTCGTTGGGGCGCGAGAAGGCGTCGCTGATGCGGGCGGCGAACTCCTCCACCTCGTTCTCGCGAGTGAACGGCTTGACCGCGATGAACTCGTCGCCGCCGATCCGGGCAAAAAACTCGCCCTCGATCAGCGCTGCACGCATCCTTGCCGTGGTCTGGACCAGCACTGCGTCGCCGGCGGCATGGCCGTAGACGTCATTGATTTCCTTGAAGCGGTTGAGGTCGACGGCAATGATCGCCAACGAGGTGCCCGCTGCCTGCTTCAGCCGCATCGGCAGCTCGTCGCGAACCGCGGCGCGGTTGGGCAGGCCGGTCAGCGGGTCGTGCATGGCCAGGTGCCGGAAATGCGCGACGGCGTCCTGCTGACCCTGCTCTTCGGCCAGGTGCGTCACCGCGCCGAGCATCACCACAAGTACGGTCACCAGGACGACCAGGATCGCCAGCACGCTGTCGGACATCAGCTGGCTGGGGACTGCGAGGCGTGGGTCGGGCGTGATCTGCACCGCGCCCATGGCGGTGAAGTGCATGATGCCGATGCCCAGGATCAGGGCTGCCATGCCGGCATAGGGGCTGGTGCGGGTGGTGCCGCGCGCCACACGGTTGGTGGCAAGCATGCCGAGTGCCGCGCCCGCGGCGACGGAAAAGGCAACGAAGGAGGGATCGTAGCTGATCGTGCCGGCGACGACGAAACCGCGCATTCCGGTGAAATGCATCAGCGCGATGCCGGCGCCGATCGCGCCGCCACCGGCCTCGATCATCCAGTCACGTTCGCGGCTGGCGGCGATCATGAAGCCAGCCATCGAGGTGGCGATGGCAAAGGCCAACGACAGCACGGTGAAATTGGGCTCGAAGCCGTGCTCGACATTGGGAATGAAGCCAAGCATCGCCAGGAAATGCGTCGTCCAGATCGTCATGCCGCCGGCCAGGCCGGCCATGACGACGAAGGCCACGTGTTTGGCGCGCCGGACGTTGCGGGCACGGGCGAACAAGCGCATCGACACCACGCAGCCGAGCGCGCAGATGGCCAGGGCAGCGGCAACAAAACGATAGTCGTGGGCGGTGACGAGGCAGTTGAGTACGGTCAGCATGAACGGTTCCTTGCGCGTCGGCCGAAACTCGGGACGTTTTCGGAAAGCGCGACGCGCAGTTCCAGAGTTTGGCCGGCTTTATCCGAGACAAATCTTGCCGATCCGTTTCACCCCATTGGGCCACGGCGCGTGGTTGACTTGGCAGGTAATTGAAGGTCGCGTGCGCCGCACCAATGTGCTGTCCGAAACTGGGCGGTGACCCAGTATTTGGAGACGTTCGCATGAGTAATTCTGATGTCCGACCCAAGTCGAGGCGGTGGCCGAAGCGTGTGGCGCTTGCTGTTCTGGCATTGCTGATCGTCGTTGTGCTGCCGCTCGGCGTCATCTTGTATCCGGTATTCAAGTCCTATCCGGCCGCGGCTTCATCTGCCGGCAGTTCGCAGGCTGACGAGAACGCGCAGGATTTGGCTCATCTTCGCAACATGCAGCTGGTCGAGCGCAGCTTGACGGCTGAAACCAGTGCCGCATTTGTTAAGGAAGTCGATGAACTGACGGCCCGCGCATCAGAACTCGACCGGCCTGCGCTGGCGATGGGCGCGGCCAAGGCGGTCGCCCTTGCCCATAACGGCCACACCAACGTTCTCGGTCTTGCCGGCGGGCAGGGCTTCAACGCCATCCCGCTGCGGCTGGGCTGGTTTGCCGACGGGCTTTTCGTTGTTCGCGCCACAGTGGGGCATCGCGATCTTCTCGGGACACAAGTGCTCATGGCGAACGGAAGGACCCCGGACGAGCTGGTCGCGGCATTGCGGCCCTATGTCGGCGGCACCGAAACATACGTGCGCGAGCTGTCGCCGAATTTCATGATTTCGCCGGAGCTGCTCCACGCGGCCCAACTGGCCGCCAAAGCGGACGAGAGCGCGTTTCGTTTCCGCAAGGCCGACGGTTCCGAGATCGTGCGCACGCTTGGCGTCGGGCCGGAGAAAGGCGAGCCTTCGACGAGAACCGTCTGGCCGAAGCGCGACCTCAGTCCGGTTGCGCCTGAAAAGGGTGGCGCCGGTTGGGTCCATGTTCTGGACGGCGTCACGCCGCCCTATCTTTCGCGTCCCGATCAGAACGCGTGGCACAGCTATCTCGAAGAAGATGGTATCCTCTACGTCCAGATCAACCGCTTCCGCGATGCGGACGGGGCGCCGATGGCCGACTATCTGGCTGGCGTGCTGGAGGAGGCTGGCAAGCGCGACGTCAGGCATGCCGTCGTCGACCTCAGGTTCAGCCCGGGCGGCAACTACATGCTCGGCACCGACTTCTCGCGCCTGCTGCCGGAGGCCGTGCCCAATGGCCGCATCTTCATTCTGACCAGCGGCAACACGTTTTCGGCGGCGATCAGCATCGCGTCACGGCTGAAATATTATGCCGGCGAGCGTGCTGCGCTGGTCGGCGAGGAGATGGGTGACGCCGGCCAGATGTGGGGCGAGGGCGGCACGACGATCATGCCCAATTCCAAAATCGCGTTTCGCTACACCACCGCCTATCACGACTGGGAGAACGGCTGCCGGCTGTCGCAGCTGGCCACCTGTTTCCTGCCGAACTATGTCTACGGCACCGCCGCGGGTTCCCTGCGGCCCACGGTCCCCGTCGCCCAGACCTTCGCCAGCTACGTTTCCGGCGACGACGCCGTCCTGTCGGAAGTGCGGAAGCTGGCGAAACAGGCCAAATAAGAAGCCGAGCAGGCTTCCGTTAGCTGCGGTGGCCTGCCCTGTTTGTCCGGTCGGTGCTTGCGCGGAAGGCGGCCGCTGCCGCGGCAAGCATGGCGACGCCGCCGACAACGAGCCCGGTGTAGAGGTAGGTGTCGGCGAAGCCGAAGGCCGCGATCATCGGTTGGCTGGCGAAGGGCGAGATGAAGTGTCCCGCGAAGATGCTGGCGGTCATGCCGCCGGCAACGCGTCCCCGCATTTCGGGTGCCGCCGCCGCCATCGCCGCCGCTGCGATGTTGGGCATCATCATGCCAAGGCCCAGGCCGACAACTATTGCGGCCAGCAGGACCATGACAAGCGCACTGGCAAACCCCAGCAGGACGTAGCCTGTACCCATCAGGCCGAAGGCGAGACTGAACACGCCGACCACGCCGAGTCTGGCGCGCAGGCGCGCATAGGCCAAAGCGGCAACCGCTCCGATCAGGCTGCTGAGCCCGATGGCGAGGCCGGCCAGTGTCGGTGAGCCGATGCCCATGGCGTTGAGATGGAACGGCAGCTGGACCGGCAACAGGTAGAAGGCGACGCTGTTGAGCACCGCCGCGCTGTAGACGGCGAAGACCGCGAGCCATGCCGTGCCGGCAGAGGCTTTGGCGGCAACGGTCGCCGACGCAATGCGGTTGCGGACCGGTTCGTCGATGAACGCAATGACAGCCGGGATCAGCAGCAGCGACAGGCCGTAGACAGCGAAGGGTGCACGCCAGTGCATTTCGGCGAGCATGCCGCCGCCGGTCAGGAAGATCAGCCCGCCAAAGCCGACAAATGCCGATTGATAGCCCATGAAACGATCACGCGCCGGGCCGCTGAAATAGTCGCCGACAAGTGCCGTTGCCGTCGTCATCACGCCGGCAACGGCGACGCCGAGCAGCGCGCGTCCGACCAGAAGCGCGGGCAGGCTATCGGCCACCAGCCCCGACATGCCACCGAGACCATAGAGCAGGGCCGCGGCGATCAGCAGCGGCTGGCGACCGAAGCGGTCGGCCAGTCCGCCGGCGAATGGGGCGCAGATGACGATGGACAGCGCCGGCAGTGTCAGCACCAGCCTCGTCAGGATCTCGACGTTGGGACTGCCGACGAAATGGCTTTCGATGGCCGGCAGCGACGGCGAAATGGTCGCGCCCGACATGATCGTCAATGTGCTGATCAAAAGAAGTGTCAAGTTGCGGCCGGCATGCCGGTCGGGCAGATCCGCCGCTTCCGCGACCCGAACCGGTTGCAGCGCGCTCATGCGGCCACCTCGAGATAGGGCGTGTTGGCACGTGCCTCGCGCAGGTTGATTGCCCACCATTGCAGGCGGGCGAGCAGCGCCGACATCGCCTTGCGCGCATCGCGCGGGTCCATCAGCGTGCCGTTGCGGTCGAACTTGCTCCAGGCGCTGGCAAAACTCACCGTGTCGCGGATTGCCACGACATGCAGTTCGGCAAACACCAGGCGCAACTGTTCGATCGCCCGCAACCCGCCCGAAATGCCGCCATAGGAGACGAAGGCCAGCGGCTTTGCCTGCCACTGGATGCTGTGGGCGTCGATCAGTGCCTTGAGGTCGGCGGTGTAGCCGTGATTGTACTCCGGCGTCACCACCAGGAAGGCGTCGGCATCGCCAAGGCGGCGGGCGACATCGGCACGGTTTCGGCCGAGGTCGCGCGGGTCGATAAAGTCGATGGCAAACTGCTGGTGGCCCGCAATTTCGGCGGCAACCCAGTTGACCACGGTATCGCAGAAACGGCCCTCACGGGCGCTGCCATAGATGATGGCGAGCTTTATTTTCTGGGGCATTTCAGGGGTGGCTCCATTTCGGTATCGGTGTTGGAGCCGCTTCTGTAAAACCTCAACTAATATTGAGGTCAAGAAGAAAATTGAGCGCCGTCGGATTGTTCGCTTCGACATCGCTGGGGGATTGTTCGAATGCAGCGCGGTTTGCCACAACCATCGTCATGGGCTGGACCACGCAGTAGCTTGAGCGATGAGGTAGCGAATTGGACCGTTTCAAGTCGTTGTGAGCATATCCAGCCACCCCAACGTCATCGATACTGAGGCCATGACAGACCCGGCAGTTCCGCTATCCGACGCCACTGCGCCGCAGGTTTCGCGGCGCGACGAGCGCTTGGGCATCGCCCTGGTGTTCCTGTCGGCGCTGATGTGGAGCCTGGGTGGCGCCATCGGCCGCTTCATCGAGATCGACGACATCTGGACCGTGGTGTTCTGGCGCTCGTTCTGGGCGGCAGCCTTTCTGCTGGCATTCATGGTTTGGCGTGACGGCTTCCGCGGAACGCTGCAATTGTTCCGCGGCATGGGGCTGCCCGGTCTGCTGGTGGCAATCTGCTTTGCCACCGCCTCGACGTCTTTCGTCATCGCCCTTGCCTACACCACCGTCGCCAATGTCCTTTTGATGCAGGCTGGCGTGCCGTTGCTTGCGGCGCTGTTTGCCTGGGTGCTGTTTCGCGAGCGGGTGGCGCTGGCGACATGGGCGGCGATCCTGGCGGTGATCGTCGGCGTGGCGATCATGGTTTCGGAGTCGCTCACCGGCAAGGTTTCGCCGATTGGTGACGGCCTCGCCTTGCTGATAGCAGTGGTGTTTTCGATCGCTACCGTCATCACTCGCCGCTTCTCCCATGTGCGCATGACGCCGGCCACCTGCCTCGGCACCATGATCGCGGCGGCTTTTGCCGCCTCGCAAGCCTCGGCCTTTGCCGTCTCGCCGCGCGAGATGGGTTTTCTGTTTGCCTTCGGCGTCGTCAATCTCGGTCTGGGCCTCGCCTTCTTCGCCACCGGGGCGCGGCTGATCCCGGCGGCCGTCGCCGCGCTGATCGGCACCTTCGAGCCGATGCTCGGGCCGATCTGGGTCTGGCTCGTCCATTCCGAAGTGCCGTCGCTCCGTACCATATCAGGCGGTGCGGTCATTTTCGTCGCCTTGCTCGTGCATCTCGGGCTCGAGTTCAGGCGCCAGGCGCAACCGCAAAGACCCGGTGTCACCGGCATGCCGATGCCCGATTGATCAATTGGTCGTTTACCATTGACAATACTACCGTCGGGCGGGCAGGCTGAGCGTCGAGGGTAACAACAACACAGGCGTATCTTGCCAGGTTCCACTGCCGGGGCTTCGGTGTCCGCAGATGTAAATCGCCGTAACGTTTGCGCCGGGCCGCGAGCCGGCGGGAGCGCGCTACCTTCATCACTCGATTTTTGTACAGGATCAGGATGTGCCGGGACGGGTGCGTCCGCAACGGGAGACTGCCATGAACCGTAGAGCGCTTTGGCTGACCGCCGCGTCAGCCCTTATCGCCGTTTTCACGATGCCCGCCAACGCCCAGGAGCGCGTCGTCAACGTCTACAACTGGTCTGACTACATCGATTCGACGATCATCGAGGACTTCACCAAGGAGACCGGCATCAAGGTCGTCTATGACGTCTACGATTCGAACGAGATCCTCGAGACCAAGCTGCTTGCCGGCGGCAGCGGCTACGATGTCGTCGTGCCGACTGCCAGCCCCTTCCTGGCGCGTCAGATCCAGGCCGGCGTCTACCAGAAGCTCGACAAGTCCAAGCTGCCCAACCTGACGAATGTCTGGGATGTGGTGAGCTCGCGTACCGCCGCCTACGACCCGGGCAACGAGTATTCGGTCAACTATATGTGGGGCACGGTCGGCATCGGCTACAATCAGAAGAAGGTCAAGGAAGCGCTCGGCATCGACAAGATCGACAGCTGGGACGTGGTCTTCAAGCCGGAACAGCTGGCGAAGCTCGCCGAATGCGGCGTCTATGTGCTGGATTCGCCGACCGACATCCTGCCGACGACGCTGAACTATCTTGGCCTCAAGCCGCAGTCGACCGAACTGGGCGACCTGTCCAAGGCGGAAGAGACCTTGCTCGCGGTCCGTCCGTCGATCCGCAAGTTCCATTCCTCGGAATACATCAACGCGCTTGCCAATGGCGACATCTGCCTGGCCGTCGGCTGGTCGGGTGACGTCTTCCAGGCGCGCGATCGTGCCTCAGAAGCCGACCAGGGCGTCGTCATCGACTACGTCATCCCCAAGGAGGGCGCCGAGATGTGGTTCGACCAGATGGCGATCCCGGCCGATGCCCAGCATGTCGCCGAGGCGCATGAGTTCATCAACTACATGCTGAAGCCGGAAGTCGCGGCCAAGGCCTCGAACTACATCTTCTACGCCAACGGCAACAAGGCGTCGCAGCAGTTCATCGACAAGGAGATCACCAGCGATCCGGCGATCTATCCCGATGAAGCGACGCTCGCCAAGCTCTTCACCGTGCCGCCCTACGATCCCAAGACCCAGCGCGTGGTGACCCGCAGCTGGACCAAGATCGTCACCGGACAATAACCAAGGCATGCGGCCCGGCGCCATTGGCGCCGGGCTTCGCATCAGGGGCAGGTGGGAGAGGGAAATGAAATCGCTCGGCAATATCCGCAGGGACTTTGCGCCCTGGAACAAGCCAGACGCCAAGCCCTACATTCAGTTCAAGGACGTCACCAAGCGGTTCGGCGACTTCACCGCCGTCAACAATCTGTCGCTGTCGATCTATGAGCGTGAGTTCTTCGCGCTGCTCGGCGCCTCGGGCTGCGGAAAGTCGACGCTGTTGCGCATGCTCGCCGGCTTCGAGGAGCCGACCTCCGGCCAGATCCTGCTTGACGGTCAGGACCTCAGGGGCATCCCGCCCTATCGTCGGCCGGTCAACATGATGTTCCAGTCCTATGCACTGTTCCCGCATATGTCGGTCGAGCAGAACATTGCCTTCGGCCTCAAGCAGGACGGCATGCCCAAGGCCGACATCGACACCCGCGTCGCCGAAATGCTCAAGCTGGTCAAGCTCAGCCAGTTTGCCAAGCGCAAGCCGCACCAGCTTTCGGGCGGCCAGCGCCAGCGCGTCGCGCTGGCCCGGGCGGTGGCCAAGCGGCCCAAGGTTCTGCTGCTGGACGAGCCCCTCGGTGCGCTCGACAAGAAGCTGCGCGAGGAAACCCAGTTCGAGCTGATGGACCTGCAGCAGACGCTTGGCCTGACATTTGTCGTCGTCACCCACGATCAGGAAGAGGCCATGACCATGGCCGACCGCATCGCCATCCTCGACAAGGGCGAGGTGATGCAGGTGGCGACGCCCGCCGAGGTCTATGAGGCGCCGGGCTCGCGTTTCGTCGCCGACTTCGTCGGCAACATCAACATGTTCGAAGGCAAGGTCGCCGACCGCGACGGCGCCGGCGCGACAATCACCAGCGCCAATGGCGTCACCATCCGCACGGCCAATGCCGGCGACGCCGCCGCAGGCAGCGAAGTCGCCTTCGCCATCCGGCCGGAAAAGATCAAGGTTTCGTCGAAGAAGCCGGAAGGCGGCGACAATGTCATGGAAGGCGAGATCTACGACATCGCCTATCTCGGCGACATGACCATCTTCCACGTCCAACTCGGCAACGGCCAGGTGGTAAAGGCGAGCTCGCTCAACGCGACACGCGCCACCGAGGACCCGCTGAGCTGGGACGACAAGGCCTGGATCTCCTTCCGCAACGACGCCGGCGTCGTTCTGACGCGATAGGTGGGGTGATGAAACATCCGCTCTCGGCCATAACCGACCGCCTCGTCATCCTCATTCCCTATTGCTGGCTGCTATTCTTCTTCCTCATTCCGTTCTTCATCGTCTTCAAGATCTCCCTGTCGACGACGGCGATCGCCATGCCGCCCTACACGCCCGTGCTCGGGCTTTCGGAGGGCGTATCCGGGCTGATAACGCAGATCAGCGAGTTCAGCTTCGACAATTACCTCTGGCTGACGCAGGACGCGCTCTACTTCAACGCCTATGTCTCAAGCGTGATCATCGCCGGGATCTCGACATTGCTGGCGCTGATCGTCGGCTATCCCATCGCCTATGGCATGGCGCGTGCGCCGGCGACGATCCGGCCGACGCTGCTGATGCTGGTGATCCTGCCGTTCTGGACCAGCTTCCTGATCCGCGTCTATGCCTGGATCGGCATCCTCAAGCCCGAGGGCCTGCTCAACCAGCTGCTGCTCGCCACCGGCATCATCGACCAGC
This sequence comes from Aminobacter sp. SR38, assembly GCF_014843375.1. Classification (NCBI taxonomy): domain Bacteria; kingdom Pseudomonadati; phylum Pseudomonadota; class Alphaproteobacteria; order Hyphomicrobiales; family Phyllobacteriaceae; genus Aminobacter; species Aminobacter sp. SR38. The sequence goes on along the minus strand of NZ_CP062112.1, from coordinate 1,776,926 downwards.
CGCTGGTGATCCTCAACACGCATACGGCGATCTTCATCGGCATCGTCTATTCCTACCTGCCGTTCATGATCCTGCCGCTCTATTCGGCGCTGGAGAAGATGGACTATTCGCTGATCGAGGCGGCGCAGGACCTCGGCTGCCCGCCGATGACGGCGTTCTGGAAGATCACCTTCCCGCTGTCGCTGCCCGGCGTCATCGCCGGCTGCCTGCTGGTGTTCATCCCTGCCGTCGGCGAGTTCGTCATCCCCGACCTGCTCGGCGGCTCGCAGACGCTGATGATCGGCAAGACGCTGTGGAACGAATTCTTCGCCAACCGTGACTGGCCGGTTTCCTCAGCAGTGGCGGTGATCCTGCTTCTGCTGCTTGTCGTGCCGATCATGTTCTTCCAGCAGGCGCAGGCACGCGCCCAGGAACAGGGGCGCTGAGATGAACGCGAGCTGGAGCCGCTTCAACATCACGGCCATCGTACTGGGCTTTGCCTTCCTCTATCTGCCCATCGTGCTTTTGGTCGTCTTCTCCTTCAACGAGTCCAAGCTCGTCACTGTCTGGGGCGGGTTCTCGACCAAATGGTACGTCTCCTTGTTCCACAATCAGGGCCTGATGGACGCGGCCTGGGTGACCATCCGCGTCGGCCTGATCTCGGCGACGATGGCCACAGTTCTCGGGACGCTCGCAGCACTTGCGCTGACCCGCTACACCAGGTTCCGAGGCAGGGTGCTGTTTTCGGGCATGGTGTTTGCGCCGCTGGTCATGCCCGAGGTCATCACCGGCCTGTCGCTGCTGCTGCTGTTCGTCGCCGTCGGGCTCGATCGCGGCTTCTTCACCCTGACGCTCGCCCACATCACCTTCTCGATGTGCTTCGTGGCCGTCGTGGTGCAGTCGCGGCTCGTCACATTCGACCGCTCGCTCGAGGAAGCGGCGATGGACCTTGGCGCCCCGCCTGTCAAAACCTTCTTTCAGATCACCTTGCCGGTCATCCTGCCGGCGATCGTCTCGGGCTGGATGCTGGCCTTCACGCTCTCCATCGACGACCTGGTGATTTCGAGCTTCACCTCGGGGCCGGGTGCGACGACGCTGCCGATGAAGATCTACAGCCAGGTGCGCCTCGGCGTGACACCCGAGATCAATGCCGCCTGTACAATCCTGATCGGCATCGTCGCCTGCGGCGTCATCGCCGCTTCGCTGGTCAACAAGCGGCGCGAGGTCCAGCGCCTGCGCGACGAACAGGCAGCACAGCGAGGGTGAGCTGGCGTCCCGTGTCGTTGCCGGCAACTGCCACAACGGGATCCATGGGGCACCAGTAAAGAGGGCTTGGAGCAGCCGAAAAGGCGAGAGTTTCCAAGGGTATGCCACTGGATAAGCAAAAGTCGCCATGATAGCGTCTGGCGATTGTTTCAAGGAGTAGGGTCGATGACGCGTTTTCTAGCCACAGCAGCAGCTTTGTCTTTCGTCGCCTTGGCCGCTACGGCCTGTAACACCCCGCAGGAGCGCGCGGTCGGCGGCGGCGCCGTCGGTGCCGTGGGCGGTGCCCTGGTCGGCCAGGCCATCGGCGGCAACACCGGCGCAACCGTCGCGGGCGCCGTCATTGGCGGCCTTGCCGGCGCGATGATCGGCGCGGGCACGGCGCCCGGCGAATGCCGCTACCACCAGTACGACAACCGTGGCCGGCCGATGTACGACCGCTACGGCAAGCCGGTGACCTATCTGGCGCCCTGCCAGTAAGCACCTCCGCCATCGCGGTACATTTTCGTCCCTCAGGGACATCGAAAACGGCGCGCTTCATCCGAAGCGCGCCGGTTTTCGTTTTCCACCGAGTGTCGTTTGGCCAAGGTCTGTTTGCGCCGCGCAATCGTTCTTCTATTCGTGCAGGTAGTCCGCAATGGCCTTTGCCGTTGCCTCGGCAGTGTCACGCGAAACCTGCGGCAGCCCCATGTGGTCGCTGGCAATCGACAGCAGATAAATCCCTGGCCTTTTCCACCGACCAGCCATCCCCAAGCCCGGACGCTGCCTCGATCAGGTAGCTGTCATATTCATCCGTGAAGGGCTGGTCGCACCAGTCCGCACCGGGCTCACGCAGGCCGATAGGGTCCCAGGTTGACCAGCCGATGGCGCGCAGCCTCGAAAGATCCAGGGGCTTCGGATCGGGCATGGTCGGCCGTCTGCGTCCGGGATCGAGATCAGCCGCAGAATGCGCGGACGATCTTGCCGGTCGCGGGATCGGTTTCGACGGTGACGCGCTCCTGGCGGAAATCCATCGTCGCCGGATCGCCCGGCTTGTGCTGGCGAACGATGGTTGCACCGGTCAGCCGCTTGACCTCGTCGTCGGCGATCCGGTCCTTGCCGGCGAGTGATTCTGCCGCAGCGCGATCGCAGATCCCCGACGTCGGCTGTGCTGCCACAGGCTCTTTCTGGCATCCGGCGAGGATGATCATCGTCGTGGCAATGCCGGCGGCAACACGCAGGTCGATCATCGGAATGTTCCTTTGATTCGCAGTTTCAGCAGATGATCGGGCCGGAATGCGGCTGCGCTATGCAAGGCCGCGCTGCCTGTCATCGATGCTTGAAGCTGTCTTGGGGGAGGAAAATGGTACGGTTGGGTGGGCTCGAACCACCGACCTCCGGATCCACAATCCGGCGCTCTAACCAACTGAGCTACAACCGCGTACCTGTTGGTGCGGCGTCAATACGGACTCTTCGGACGCATTTCAAGAGCTTTGCGCATATTCCACTGCGGCGATTTGCGCTGCCTGTGGGAAGTCGTTGAAATCAGGCCTTCCGGCGCCTGCAAAAAAAGAAAAAGGCCGGCGGGAGGAGGTGCCGGCCTTTTCCTTTATGTGACCAGCGGGAGGAGGTGCTGGCCGCTTCGCCCGGCAGGCAGAGGGAGGAGGAACCGCCCGCCGGGTATCTTGTTGGTCGCTATCAGGCGGCCTTGAGGTCTTTCAGCGCCTTTTCGAAAGCGGTCTTGACCGGCTTCGAGACGTCTTCGGCGGCCTTCGAGGCAACGGCCTGGAATTCCTTGGCCTGCTCGACGGTCTGCTCGACGCGGCTGCGCAGATAGGAGGTCTGCAGCTCGACGATCTCCGACAGCGTCTTGGCGCCGGCGAGAGCTTCGAGATGCGAGAAACCAGCCTCGGCATTGGTGCGGAGCGCGGCAATCGCCTTGAGCGACAGCTCGTTGGTCACGCTGCGGGCGGTCTCGTAGCTCGACTCAATGGTCTTCTGGGCTTCTTCAGCACCGGTCTTGAGCTTGGTGTAAGCGTCCTTGGACTGCTCGACGCCCTTTTCTGCGAAGGCGCGGAACTGGTCGGAGGCCTTGGAAACGTCGAAGCTCGGCAGTTCAACGGTATCTGCGAATTCTGCGGTCTTGGTCTTGGACATTGTCTCACCCTGTGGACTGGACGGGGTGGTGTCACCCGTCTCGTTTATTCGCAACTCTCATATAGGGCATTCTATTGTGCATTGCAATATATATGTTGCAGTGCACCATTCGGCTTGGCGCAGGTTAACCACGTGACGAGAATAATCTCGCTCCATGACAGCTGTTTGCTAGACCTTGGCGATGACGGCTTTTATTAACAAAGCGTTAATTGTGAGAATGCGCGCCTTGCGGGACATGTGAATGCCGTCAGCAGCCTATTCCTTTATCGACGTCGCGGTCGTTGATCGTGTCAGGCAGCGTTTTGCTGCCGGCGATGCCATCGTCGTGCTGTCGATTGATCTCGAGGACGTGCTCTGGGCCAATGGTCCGGGCGCTGCCGTGCTCGGCTATGACGACATCGATGCGGTGATCGGCGCGCCGTCGCGCCTGGGGCCGATCGCCCGCCGCCAGATCGCTGCAACGTCGGGCTTTCCCGACATCGGCCGCGACCGCTCCATCATGGTGCGCGTGGCGTCGGGCCTGACGAGCACCGCCGTTGCCTTCGTCGCCAGTTCCGTCCGGCTGCCGGGTGGCGCGGCCGCGATCATGCTCGCCGTTCCCGCCAGCGCGCGGGGCGCCAAAGCCATCGCCGCCAACGCCATCAGCGGTTTCACCGAGCAGGGACATTTCCTGGCTTTCCTCGACGCCCAAGGGGAGGTCGAGGCCGCAACCGACGGCTTTGCCAGGCTCGGCATCGCGCCATCGACGCTGGCCGGGCTGGTGTCGGCGGTTGGCCGTGAGCGCGACCGCATCATCAAGCGGGCCATTCCCGCGACCGGAGGCTATCTGCCGGCGGGCCTGGCACGTCTGACCGACGAGCCGGCGCGCCACCTGCTGGTCGTTGTCGACGAGCGCCTGGAGGTCATGGAAGACGCCGAAGCCGGCGGGCAACAGGACGCAACCGCGGCCGGCGCTGCGCGCGTCGAGGCACTGCATGGTGGGCCGACAGCTGATCCGGCGCCCGCGCCAGTTTCTGCACCGGCGACGGTGCAGTCGCAGGACCATGCCGATCACGACCACTGGTATTTCAGCCCCGAGGAACGCGAGAGCCGGGCCGGCGCCACCGTTCGCGCGGCAATGGCCGACAGGGCGGTTGCGGCGCCTGTCGTTGCCGAAGTCACCGAGGCGGCTGTCAGCGGGCCTGCCGCAGGTGACGTTCCAACCAACGAGCCGGTCTCAGCGCCCGAGCCGGTCGCCTGGTCGGCCACGCCGTCAGAGCGGACCGCCGAGCCGGCGTCCGCGCCGGAGCCTGTTGCCGAATCGGCTGACGTTTCGCAGCCTCTGGAAGAGCCTGTCGTCGCGGCAGAGCCCGCTGTGGCCGCTCAGCCCGCGCCATCGCAGCTGGCGCCGGCCAGGCCGGCACTGGATCGCTCGGCTGCCCCCGTCCGCTTCGTCTGGCGCACTGACGCCGACGGCCGTTTCAGCGCCATCTCGCCGGAATTCGCGGCTGTTGTCGGCGACCATGCGGCCGATGTCGTCGGCCGCCGTTTCCAGGATGTCTCGACCACCTTCGAACTCGACCCGTCGGGCGAGATCGCGGGTCTGCTGCAGCGCCGCGATACCTGGTCCGGTCGCTCGGTGCTCTGGCCGGTCGCCGGCACCGACAGGCGTATTCCGGTCGATCTCGCCGCGTTGCCGGTCTATGGCCGCGATCGCAGCTTTGAAGGCTTTCGCGGTTTCGGCGTGGCGCGCCCCGGCGAGGCTGTCGTCGACCACGAGCGCATCGGACTGGCGCTGGTTCCCAACGGCAAGCATCCGGAACAGGCCGAGCCACAGCCGGACGCCGGCGTAGTCCAGCCTGCAGCCGAAGCCATCGCCGTTGAACCGGCGAATCCCTTAGCTGTCGAGCCTGCTGTACTGGCGCCTGAAGCCAGTCCGACCGAAGCCAGGCAACTGGCACCGGAGGTTGCTGAAACACCTTCCGTTGAACCCCGGCAAGCCGCCGAGCCGAACAACGCTGATGACCCTTTCGCCGGCGAAGTTCCGGCTCTCGAGATCGATCGCAAGCATGATCGGCGCTATTCCGACAAGGTGATCCGCCTGGCCGAGCACCGGCCGACGGCGGCTGAAGAACCCGCCAATGGCAAGGGCCTCTCCAGCACCGAGCGCAGCGCATTCCGCGAGATCGGCGAGAAGCTGAAGCGCGCGCACGAGATCGTCGCGACAAGGCAGCAGGCGGCAGCCACTGAGGCGGTCGAGATTCCAACAGCTGCGAAGCCTGAGGCGACGTCCGCCGCGGAAAAGCCAGTCTCGGAAAAGAACGGCGAAGCCGCCTCGGCCGAGATCGCGGCCTATGCTGAAGCCGCGGCCGCTGAAACGGCCGGGCATGTGCTGGTGGCAGATGAATCCCCCGAGCATGCTGTCGGCGAAAAGCCGGAGCCAAATGGAGCGGCGGATGCCGAGGAGCCGGCGACTTCAGACGCGGCTCTGCCCGCACCCGTCGAACAGCCTGCCGTCGAGAGTGCGGAAATCGTCTCGCTGGCTTCGGTGCGGCCGGTCGAGCCTGTCATCGAAGCCATCGATGTCACGCGCAATGAGCCGGAAAAGCCGCCGCTGCGCGCCGAAGAAATCATCCCGTCCCTGGCCGCTGGGCGCGACACACCCGTCGATGCACCTATCCTCGAGCAACTGCCGGTGCCGGTGCTGATCCATGCCGGTGACGTGCTGCACTACGCCAATGCCGAGTTCCTCGACCTGACCGGCTACGGCTCGGTCGACGAACTGGCGCGGGCAGGCGGTCTCGATGCCCTGTTCGCCGAGAGCTACGGCGACCAGCCCGGTTCCGACCACGACCTGAAACTGAAGACCCGCGACGGCGACGAGTTCCCAATCGAAGCTGTGTTGCGCTCGGTGCCGTGGCAGGACGGCAAGGCGCTGATGCTGGTCGTCCGCCGCATCAGCGCCGACGACGAGGTCGAAGATGCCGTCGAACAGGTCGCCGAACTCGAAGAGCGTCTCGCCGAGATGCGCACGATCATCGACACCGCCACGGACGGCGTTGTGCTGATCGACCGCGACGGTGCCATCCGCTCGATCAGCCGTCCGGCCGAGGCCCTGTTCGGTTTCGACAGCGACGAGGTTACCGGCAAGCCGTTCTATTCGCTGTTCGCCATCGAGAGCCAGCGCGCCGCGCGCGACTATCTCGTCGGGCTGTCCGAACATGGCGTGGCAAGCGTGCTCAACGATGGCCGCGAGGTCATCGGCCGCGAGGCGCAAGGCCGGTTCATCCCGTTGTTCATGACCATCGGACGCCTGCCCAACGACAGCGGCTTCTGCGCCGTGGTCCGCGACATCACCCAGTGGAAGCGCGCCGAGGAGGAACTGACCCAGGCGCGCGCCGTGGCCGAGCGGTCGTCGTCCCAGAAGACCGATTTTCTCGCCCGCATCAGCCACGAGATCCGCACTCCGCTCAACGCCATCATCGGTTTTTCCGAACTGATGGTCGACGAGAAGTTCGGCCCGGTCGCCAATGACCGCTACCGCGACTATCTCCGCGACATCAACCGCTCCGGCAACCATGTGCTGTCGCTGGTCAACGACTTGCTCGACATTTCCAAGATCGAGGCCGGCCAGCAGGAGATGGATTACGAGGCGGTGTCGCTCAACGACACCCTTGCCGAGACCGTGGCGATGATGCAGCCGCAGGCCAATCGCGAGCGCGTCATCATCCGCTCCAGCTTTGCCTCGCGCCTGCCCGAGATCGTCGCCGACCGACGCTCGATCCGCCAGATCGCGCTCAATGTGCTGTCCAACGCCGTGCGCTATACCCAGGCCGGCGGTCAGGTCATCGTCTCGACCTCCTACGAGACCTCGGGCGACATCGTCATGCGGGTGCGCGACACCGGCATCGGCATGAGCCAGACCGAGATCGAGCAGGCGCTGAAGCCGTTCAAGCAGATCAACTCGCTGAAGCGCTCGCGCGGCGACGGCACCGGTCTCGGACTGCCGCTGACCAAGGCGATGGTCGAGGCCAATCGCGCCCGTTTTGCCATCGCGTCGACGCCCGGCGAGGGCACGCTTGTCGAGGTGACTTTCCCCTCGACGCGCGTCCTTGCCGAGTAGTGGCTTGTTAGCGAGGTGCGACATTTCCGCACATTTTCGTGAACAAGCCATGCGATTGTTAGAAATTGTCGAACAAGTCCTTGAATCCGGTATGAAATGCTCCAGTTTAGAAATTTTCTAAACTATTGATATGGCTGACCTTTAAACTTGACCGGAAGAGTCACGATGACCATAGGGGAAGCAGTCTCGAAATCGAGGCTGCCATATGTTCCCTGAGGGAATTTGCCCCCTTTGGCCAGGAGAGAAAAATGAAGATTGGAAACGCCAGGTCGGCCGTCGCAGGCGGTGCGCTTGCCATTGCCGCACTCTTCACCACGTCGGCGCTCGCCGATGGCGTCGTGAACATCTACACCTATCGCCAGCCCGATCTGATCAAGCCGGTTCTCGAGGCCTTCACGGCCGAGACGGGTATCAAGACCGAAGTGCTGTTCCTCGACAAGGGTCTTGAGGAACGCGTCCTGGCAGAGGGCGCCAACTCGCCCGCCGACGTCATCATGACCGTCGACATCGCCCGTCTCACCTCGGCCAAGGAAAAAGGTGTCACCCAGCCGCTGGTCGACGAGGAAGTCAACAAGCTGCTGCCGGCCGAGTATCGCGATCCGGATGGCAACTGGTTCGGCGTCACCAAGCGCGCCCGCGTCATCTACGCCTCGAAGGAGCGCGTCAAGGACACCGCCATCACCTATGCCGAGCTTGCCGATCCCAAGTGGAAGGGCAAGATCTGCATGCGTTCGGGCCAGCACGACTACAACCTCGCTTTGTTCTCGGCAGCCATTGCCCACTGGGGTCCGGAAAAGACCGAAGAGTGGATGAAGGGCCTCAAGGCCAACCTCGCCAAGAAGCCTGACGGCGGCGACCGTCCGCAGGCCGGCGCGATTGCTGCCGGCGAGTGCGACATCGCCATCGGCAACACCTATTATGTCGGCCTGATGCGCAACAACGAGAAGGACCCGAAGGAAAAGGAATGGGGCAACGCCATCAACGTGCTGTTCCCGACCTTCGAGAACGGCCTGACCCACGTCAACATCTCGGGCGCAGCACTCGCCAAGAACGCGCCGAACCGTGACAACGCCGTCAAGCTGATCCGCTTCCTGGCCAGCCACAAGGCCCAGCAGGTCTACGCCGAGAAGAACTACGAATATCCGGTCGAGCCGGGCCTCGAGCCATCCGAGACGGTCAAGGCGTTCGGCACGCTCAACGCCGACACCTTGCCACTGGTCGACGTGGCCAAGGGCCGCAAGCCAGCGTCCGAGATGGTCGATCGCGTCGGCCTCGACGACGGCCCGAGCAGCTGATAGGCAGCGACATGAACTGAGGAAGAGCCGGGCCGGGCGATGATCGGTCCGGCTTTTCTGCATTGGCGCAGCGGCCCGAAAACGGCATCGATTGAAGACGAAGCGCAGATTCGATGGAGCGTCATGTGCGTCCAACGGGAACGCGCGACGCCGCAGAGAGGATTGATCTTTGCCGACGACAGGCGGAGCAGAGGCGGGAGCATCAGGCGTGGCGTCGGCCGCGGGCGTCAGGCCGTTGCCCGTCAAGCGCCTGCGCCATCCGCTTATCGGCACGCTGGCGCTCGCCGTCGGCATCGTCGTCATCCTGCCGGTTCTGTCGCTCGCCTTCGTCGCGCTTTCCGGTACGGGCGAGGACTGGCCGCATCTGATCGCCAACGTGCTGCCCGGCGCCACGCGCACGACGCTGGCGCTGCTGGCGATGGTGGCCGCACTCACATCGATTGCCGGCGTCGCCTGCGCCTGGGCGGTCGTCGCTTATGATTTTCCCTTCCGCCGCATCCTGTCCTGGGCGCTGGTGCTGCCGCTGGCCGTGCCGCCCTATCTCGCGGCCTATGCCTTTGGCGAGTTCTTCCATTACCAGGGGCCGGTGCAGAGCCTGGTCCGCGCAATTTTCGGTTTTGAGACGATCCGCGACTACTGGTTTCCCGATATCCGCTCGACCTGGGGCACGGCCTTCGTACTCGCCTCTGTGCTCTATCCTTACGTCTATCTCACCACCCGCATCGTCTTCCTTATGCAGGGCCGCAACATTGCCGACGTCGCGCGCACGCTCGGCGCATCGCCGGCACGCGTGTTCTGGCGCGTGCTTCTGCCCGTGGCGCGGCCGGCCATCGTTGCCGGTGTCGCCCTGGTGCTGATGGAGACGATCAACGACATCGGCGCCGCCGAATATTTCGGCGTCCGCACGCTGACGGTCGCCGTCTACACCACCTGGCTCAACCGCGGCAGCCTGGAGGGCGGCGCGCAGATCGCCATCCTGATGCTGGTGCTTGTGCTGCTCCTGCTCGTCGCCGAGCAATGGGCGCGCCGGCGTCAGCGCTTCCATTCCGGGCGCGGCACCCATCTCAAGGTTCATCCGCCTCGCATAGCCCTCAAGGGCTGGAGGCGCTTTGCCCTGCCTGCCGCCGTGTCGTTGCCGATCCTCAGCGGCTTCGGCGTGCCGATCACCATCTTCGGCCAATATGCCTCGCGCCGGCTCGAGCAGTTCGTCTCGCCCGACGTGGCCAGCGCCTTCCTCAACAGCCTGATGACGGCGTCGCTGACGGCCATCTTCACCGTCGTCATTGCGCTGTTCCTGCTCAATGCCCAGCGCCTGTCGAAAGGCCGGGCCATGGCCGCCACCGTGCGTCTCGCCTCGGTCGGCTACGCCCTTCCCGGAGGCATCCTCGGGCTCGGCCTGCTGTTCGTGCTGGCACGCTTCGACAATTCGCTCGATACCTTTGCGCGCGCCTGGCTCGGATTCTCGACCGGGCTGCTGCTCACCGGCTCGGCCGCGGCGGTGATCATTGCCTGCACCATCCGCTTCGTTGCCCTGGCCGAGGGCGCGGTCCGCTCCGGCATGGAGAAGCTGCCTGGCAGCCTCGACGAAGCTGCGCGCAGCCTCGGCAAGACGCCGGCGCAAAGTGCTGCCAGCGTGCTTCTGCCATTGCTCAAGCCGGCGATCCTGACAGCTGCGGTTCTCGTCTTCGTCGACACCGTCAAGGAACTGTCGGCGACCATCCTGCTCAGGCCCTTCGGCTTCAGCACGCTGGCGACGCATGTCTATGAAAACGCCTCACGCGGCGTCCCGGAAGAAGGGGCGGTGGCGGCAATCGTCATCATCATTACCGCCATGGTACCGGTGGTGTTGCTTTCCGGCGCGCTGGTGCGCGACGCCGAGGCATCGCTCTAAGTTCTTTTTAGACCAGGCTAAAGAAAAAGGCGCCACTGGGGCGCCCTTAAGGTAGATGCTGTTTCAACGGGGACTTGAGCTGAACTGGCTATCCTCAGAGATGAGGAAAGGGATTTCTCCCTCAAGTTGACAACGACTATCAGGGTCGAACCTTAACAGCACCTTACCCCAGTGATGAAAAATTTACGAAAGTGTACCACTCCTGAAGTCTAGGTAAATTTGGCGGTTACCTCTTGTTAAGCATGCCGTTCCGGCTCAGCTCCTGAGCTGCTCGATGTCGCTGTAGAGATCCAGCGCCTCGGGGTTGGCGAGCGCCTCCTTGTTCTTGACGGGGCGGCCATGGACGATGTCGCGGACGGCGAGTTCGGTGATCTTGCCCGACTTGGTGCGCGGTATATCGGTGACCGCCACGATTTTGGCCGGCACGTGGCGCGGGCTGGCGCCGGTGCGAATCTTGGTCCGAATGCGCTTCTCCAGGTCCTCGTCGAGGGTGACCCCGGGCGCGAGGCGAACGAACAGCACGACGCGCACGTCGCCGTCCCAGTCCTGTCCGATGCAGATCGCCTCGGCGATCTCCGGCATCTGCTCGACCTGGTTGTAGATCTCGGCGGTGCCGATGCGCACGCCGCCGGGGTTCAGCGTCGCGTCCGAGCGGCCATGGATGATCATGCCGCCATGCGCTGTCCATTCGGCGAAGTCGCCATGGCACCAGACATTGTCGAAACGCTCGAAATAGGCGGCGTGGTACTTCTTGCCGTCGGGGTCGTTCCAGAAGCCGATCGGCATCGCCGGAAACGCCTTGGCACAGACCAGTTCGCCTTTTTCCTGGCGCACCGGCTTGCCGTCATCGTTCCAGACGTCGACCGCGAGGCCGAGTCCGGCGCCCTGGATCTCGCCGGTCCAGACCGGCTCGGTCGGCACGCCGAGCACGAAGCACGAGACGATGTCGGTGCCGCCCGAGATCGAGGCGAGGTGGATGTCTTTCTTGATGCCGTCATAGACGAAATCAAAGCCCTCCGGCGACAGCGGCGAGCCGGTCGACGAGATGGTGCGCACGCTGCCGAGGTCGTGGCTGTCGATGGGCCTGAGACCGGCCTTGCGCACCGAGTCGATGAACTTCGCCGAGGTGCCGAAATAGGTCATCTTCTCGGCATCGGCGAAGTCGAACAGCACATTGCCGTCGGGATGGAACGGCGAGCCGTCATAGAGCAGCAGCGTCGCTTCCGCAGCAAGGCCTGAGACCAGCCAGTTCCACATCATCCAGCCACATGTGGTGAAGTAGAAGAAGCGGTCGCCCGGCTTGAGCCCGGCATGCAGGCGCAGTTCCTTGACGTGCTGGATCAGCGTGCCGCCGGCCGAGTGCACGATGCATTTCGGGATGCCCGTCGTGCCCGACGAGAACAGGATATAGAGCGGATGCGAAAAGGGCAGGGGCTCGAACGTCACAGCCTTTGCCGCGAATGGCGCCAGCGCATCGTCGAGCGACTCGGCCTTGCCGATGGTCGCGGCAACGTCTGTCGCAGTGCCGAGATAGTCGACGACCAGCACCTTGGTCACACTTCCGAGCTTGCCGGCGACGGCTGCGATCTTCGATCCGACCTCGATATGCTTGCCGGCATACCAGTAGCCGTCGGGTGCGATGAACAGCTTTGGCTCGATCTGGCCGAAGCGGTCGAGCACGCCCTGTTCGCCGAAGTCGGGCGAGCATGACGACCAGACGGCGCCCAGCGAGGCGGTTGCCAGCATTGCGGCCACCGTCTCCGGCATGTTCGGCATCATCGCGGCGATGCGGTCGCCCTTGGCAACGCCAAGCGACACGAACAACTGCTGCAGCCTCGATACCAGTGCCGCAAGCTCGTCCCAGGTGAGCCGGCGCTCGACCTTGTCCTCGCCACGGAAGATGATCGCCTCGTCATTGCCCGAGCCACGCAAGAGATTCTCAGCGAAGTTCAGGCTGGCATCGGGGTAGAACTGTGCTCCCGGCATGCTGTCGCCGTCGACGAGCACGCGGCCGCCCTTGTCGCCGATAACGCCGCAGAAGTCCCAGACAAGATCCCAGAACGCCTCGCGCTCGCTGATCGACCAGGCATGCAGTTCGGCATAGTTGGTGAACGACTGGCCGGCGCGCGCGCCCGCCGCAGCCATGAACGCCGTAAGGGGCGCTTGCGCCACCTGCGTTGACGAGGGCGTCCAAAGCGGCTTTTCGACAGTCATCGGCATCTCTCCCAGAACGCGCATGGTTATGCATGTCGCACTGCAGCAGATCAAGGAAATGTCGATTAGCGCCATTGCGCTGTGCGCAAACGTCATCGCATGGCCACAAAGACTTGAAATGCCGCGTTACTCGGTTACACCCGTTAGCCACAACGGCGCAGCACGGGCGGCACAAGGGCAACATGCCATCACCACTGTTCAGGCGCAGCATCTGGGCGATCACAGGACTCATCATCCTGATCGCCGCCACCGTTGCCGCCGTGCCGTTCATCGCTTCCACCCAGATCGTCAAGGACCGCATCGCCTTCGAGATGAGCGCGTGGAGCGGCTTCCGCGTGTCGATCGAAGGAACGCCCGACATCGAGATCTGGCCGGTGTTCCGCGCCACCCTGACCGACGTCACCCTGACCGACTGGGATGACGAGAAGGGTTCGCCGGTCATCGAGGCCGAACGCGTTGAAATCGAGCTGTCGGCGCTTTCGGCGCTCAGCGGCAATGTCGATTTCTCCGACGCGCATTTCATCCGGCCGACTTTGCGCCTGAAGCGGCTTGCCGACGGCGGCGTGGAGATGCCGCATTCGACTGGCGGGCGCCTCAGCCGCGCCATCGAGCGTGCCCGCGCCACCGTCGCGTCGAATCCTGCCGAACCTGACCTCAGTGCGCTGCCTGATGACGAATTCGGCGCCGTCGAGTTCATCGATGGCCGTGTCGTGGCCGTTTCCGACGAGGGCGAGGACGAACTCCTGAGCGACCTCACCGGCAAGGCCAGCCTGCCGGCGCTGAACAAAGCCGGGAAGCTCACGGCAACCGGTGTCTGGCATGGCGAGCAGGTGGCGATCGAATTGTCGTCGCCGCGTCCGCTGATGCTGTTTGCCGGTGGCGAGGCACCGATCGTCGCTTCGCTGAAATCGGCGCCTGTCGAAGCCTCGTTCGACGGCACCATCGACATGGGCCCCGATGCGCATGTCGATGGCCAAGCCAAGATCGTATCGCCGTCCTTCCGGCGCATGCTGGAATGGTCCAAGCCGGGCATCCTGCCTGGAAGCCCTGTCGGATCGATTTCGCTCGCCTCCAAGATTACGGGCGATCTGTCCCGCCTCAAGATCGAGAACGCGCAAGTCACGCTCGACGGCAATCCCGGCATGGGCATCCTCGATCTGTCGCTCGATGGCCCCGTGCCGGCGCTTTCGGGCACACTGGCTTTCGACACGCTCGACCTGATGACGTTTGCCTCGTCCTTCGCGCCCATGACCCCGGCAAACGGGCCCACGACGGCCGAGATCGACACCAGCTTTTCCGACCGCATCAATCTCGATCTCAGGCTGTCGGCGACGAAGGCGACGGCCGGTTCCATCGCGCTCGCCGAGGTCGCGGCAACGGCACAGGTCAAGGGTGGGCTGGCGGCATTCGACATTTCCGATGCGGAAGCCTTTGGCGGCAATGTCCAGGCCAGCATCCGTTTCGACCGTAAGCCGGCCGGCACACAGGCGGAGATGCGGTTGCTTGCGTCCGACATCGACGGCGGCGCCTTCGGCACCGCGGCGGGCATGAGCCACATCGTGCCGATCGGCCGCGGCACCGTGTCGGTAATCCTCCAGGGCCCGGGCCTGAACTGGAACACGCTGCTGGAGAATGCCAACGGCTCGGTCGCCGCCACCTTCGGCGTCGGCGCGATTGCCGGGCTCGACATGCCGGCCTTCCTCAAGCGTACCGCCGATCGCGGTTTCTTCTCGCTCGACGAAGTCTCGGGCGGTACGCTGCCGGTCGATGGTGTCGAGCTCAAGGCGACCATCTCCAACGGTGTTGCCAAGATCGACAAGGCGGAGGCACGCACGCCGACGAGCCGCATCTGGCTGACCGGCATCGTGCCTTATGTCGGTCGTGGGCTCGCGCTCTCGGGTGCGATCGAGGCCAAGGAGATCACCGCCTCCACCTCGACGACGACAACCCCTGTTGCACCGGCGGTGCGGCCAACGGCATTCTTCGTCGGCGGCTCGTGGAGCGCACCGTTCATTTCGCCGCTGGTGGCGCCCGTTACCTCGTCGCCTACGGGCGACTGACCCCTGTCGCTTTAGAACAGGCTGCCCTGATTGCCGGGTTCCTTGACCTTGGCTGCTGGTCTGGCCACCGGCTTTGGCTTGGCCTCGCCGCTTGCCGCAATCGCGCTGCCGCTGGTGGCGATCGCATTGGTCGTGCCGTCGGCGAATTCGATCGACAGCGCCGCACCCGCGGCCACTTCGGAGGCGCGCTTGAGCACCGTGCCGTCGGCATCGCGAACAAGCGCGAAGCCGCGTGCCAGCACCGCCTTGTGCGACAGCGTCGCCATCAGCCGGTCCGCCTGTGACAGGCTCGTCCGCGCGCGTTCGAGCCTACGCCCGACCGCAAGCACGGCGCGGCGTTCCAGCGCCGTGAGCTGCTGGCCAAATGCCTCCTGGCGGCGGACCAGTGGTTCCGGCGACAGCCGGCCTTTGGTGCGGTCGAACCGGATGCGCTTTTCGCGCACCATCGCTCGCAACGCTGCATCGGCGCGCAGCATGTCACGGTCGAGATGGCGGCGGGTTTCGCTGATGCGGCGCGCCAACGTCGCCGGCGACAGGCGCACCGCCGACAGCCGGGCGCGCTTGCGCTCGGTGGTGACGGTCAGCGCCCGGCCGAGCCGGCTTGTCGCCTCGTCGAAGCGGCGGCGGGGTAGCGCCAGCAACTGGTCCGGAGTGGGCAAGGCGCGTGCGGCTGCGCGAACAGCCTGGCTGCGCCGGTCGATCATGCGCGATACCGCGCCGCGCAGCCGTGCGCCGAGATTGGCGAGCACGGCCTCGAGTTCGGCTTTGACAGGCACGGCAAGCTCGGCGGCACCCGTCGGCGTCGGCGCCCGCCTGTCGGCGGCGAGGTCGATCAGCGTCCAGTCGGTTTCGTGGCCGACGGCCGAGATGACCGGGATGTGCGAAGCGGCAACGGCGCGGACAAGCCCTTCGTCGTTGAAGCCCCAGAGGTCTTCGAGGCTGCCGCCGCCGCGCGCCACGATCAAAAGGTCGGGGCGCCTGATCGCACCGAGCTCGGACAGTTCGTTGAAGCCGTTGACCGCGGCGGCCACTTCCGCACCCGACGTCTCGCCCTGAACCCGCACCGGCCAGACCAGAACATGCAGCGGGAAGCGGTCCTTGATGCGGTGGATGATGTCGCGGATGACCGCACCGGTCGGCGAGGTGACGACGCCGATCACCAGCGGCATGAACGGCAACAGCTGCTTGCGACGGTCGTCGAACAGGCCCTCGGCGGCCAGCCTGCGCTTGCGCTCTTCCAGCAGCGCCATCAGCGCGCCGGCGCCGGCGGGCTCGAGATTGTCGATGACGATCTGGTATTTCGACGAGCCGGGATAGGTGGTCAGCCTGCCGGTGGCGATCACCTCCATCCCTTCCTCGGGACGGAATTTCAGCCGGCTCATCGTGCCTTTCCACACCACCGCCTCGATGCGTGAACGATCGTCCTTCAGCGAGAAATAGGCATGGCCCGACGAATGCGGGCCGCGATAACCCGAGATTTCGCCGCGCACGCGCACATTGCCGAAGGCGTCCTCGACGGTGCGCTTCAGCGCGCCGGAAATCTCGCTGACGGTGTATTCGGCAGCATTGGTGCGTGATTCGGTAGCAAGTTCGTTCATCGCGCGATTGAGGGCCGCGTGGCCTTCCTCGTCAAGCTTTGCCGGTCAATCGCAGCCTACCATCCCGGCATGATGTGGCTCGGCTTGAGCCGCCGGCCACGCGCGGCGGCAAGGGCAGCGAAATCGAACGTGCCGCTCTCCTCGGTCAGCGGCACAGAGATGTTGTCGAGGCTCTCCGAGATATGCCGCGCAAGCGCATCGACGATCTCGGGCCGGCTGGAATGGCCGCGCAGGATTCCGATCTTGCAGTCGGGCAGGGCGCCGAAGCCGTCGGCTTCGCCAAGCACGCGCATGCCCGGCCGCAGCGCGCATTCGGGCAGCACTGATACGGCGAGGCCAGCCAGAACGGCGGCGGTGATGACATTGGCCGACCAACTGGTGAACAGCACGCGGTACTCGCGGCCGCTGGCCTGGAGCAGGTCCGTCGCCATCTGCCGCCACTGGCAGGTCGGGCGGCCGAAAGCCATCGGCAGGATCGTCTCCTCATGCACCATATGGCTGGCCGACGAGACCCACAGCAGCGGTTCGTTGCGAACGATCTCGCTCGGCCGGGTGTCCACGCACTCGGTCACAAGTGCGATGTCGAGATTGCCGCGGCGAATCTGGTCGGCGAGATTGACGGTGGGCTCGCACAGCACCGACAGCTCGACGCGCGGGTTGGAGCGCGAGAAGCGCGCCATTATCTCGGGCAGGAAACGGTCGGCATAATCGTCCGGCACACCGATGCGGACCGTGCCCTCCAGCGCCTTGTCGTCGAAGGCAGCCAGCGTCTCGCGGTTGAGGTGCAGCAGCCGCCTGGCATAGGTGAGCAGGCGCTCGCCTTCCTCGGTCAGCTTGTTCATGCGCCCTTCCTTTTCGAAGAGCGCCTTGCCGATGCGGTCCTCGAGACGGCGCATCTGCATCGACACAGCTGACTGCGTGCGATGCACTTCGTCGGCGGCGCGCGTGAAGCTGCCGGTGTCGACGATGGAGATGAAGGTGTGGAGCTGGTCAAGATCGAGAGGAGCGGCCATCGACGTTTCCATCATGAACATTGATGGTAAAGATTAGAAACATTCGTTGGATTAATCAATACGGCGATGGCAATCTCGCATTGTCCACATGAGGCATGTGAATCGGAACCGGGGCGGCGGCTGAAGGAGCGTCGACCGGAACGGGACCCGTTTGTCCCTGATCTGAGAGGAGATCGTCATGACCACGCTCGACCATTCCACTGAGACGACGCATTCCGCGACGCAGCCGGTGAATGCGATGCGTATCGTCAACTACACCGCCGATCTCTTCCGTGCCTGGAAAAATCGCCGCGCCTTCTATCGCCTCGGCGAATTGAGCGACACCGAACTCGCCGATGTCGGCCTGACCCGCGGCGACCTGTGTGTGGCCGTCGACCTGCCGTTCGCCTCCGATCCGACCGTGCGTCTTCGCTCGATCAGGCAGGCGCGCAGCGAGAACATCGAAGTATTGGCGCGTCGCGTCGCCTGAGCGAATTCTGCTTTTGCAGGCTCCCCACTCCCAGCCGGTCCCCGCCGGCCTCGCCTGCACGCTGCCCGGTCCTCCCAAGGACCGGGCTTTTTCGTATTTTGGGACGCTCCTCCGGCATCCAGATCAGATCTGTGCCGCCCTTCTAAGCTCTCGCGGCAAGCAGGAGGCCGCCGACGACGGCGACGTTGATGATGAAGGCCGAGCGCAAGCCTTGTCTTTCCATGCCCGAATAGCGCCAGAAATTGAGCGCCATCAGTGACGCGGCGATGGTGAACAGGATCAGCGCCACGGCCGCGTAGGGGCGCATGACGCCCATTGCCAGGCACAGGCCGGCAACGATCTCGACGACCGAACCCAGGGCAAGCAGACTTTGCGCCGCAGGCAGGCCCTTGTCTGCGAGCATGCCGGAGACCATGCGGAAATTCCAGAAATGCTCAGTGCCGGCCCAGACGAAGACGCCGCCCAACAGAATGAAGCCGAGGCTTGCGACCATTATCGCCACCTCAGTTCGCCGACCACACCGCCAGTTCGTAGCCGTCGGGATCGGCAAAGTGGAAGCGCCGCCCGCCGGGGAATTCGAACACAAGCTTGACGATCCTGGCGCCGGCGGCCTCCAGTCGGCTTTGGGTTGCGGCGAGATCGTCGGCATAGAGGATGACCAGCGGCCCGCCCGACCTGACCGGACCGCCTGTCGTCAGTCCCCCGGTCAGGCGGCCGTCGGTAAACTCGCAATAGGTCGGACCGTAGTCGGTGAAGCTCCAGCCGAAGGCCTTGCCGTAGAACTCACGCGACCGCGCAATGTCGCTGACGTTGAACTCGATGTTGTCGATCCGGCGATCGTTTCCGCTCGTGCCCATGGCAATTCTCCTGCGTTTCGTGGGATCGCCGCCGATAGCTGACGGGGCGGCGGGAATCTTGAACGAAACGGCCAGTCGACCCCAGTCAACCAGTGATCTGGCGCACGAAGCTCCCGGCGGTCATGCCGCACAGCGCCTGGATTTCGCGGCCGAGATGCGCCTGGTCGGCATAGCCGGCCTCATAGGCAAGGCCTGCCATGGCCTGCTTGCCTTGCGCGCGCACCAGGGACAAGAAGTTCTGGAAACGCAGGATGCGGTCGAGCGTCTTCGGTCCATAGCCGAAATAGTCGTGGCTGCGCCGTCTCAGCGTGCGCTCGCTGATGTCAAGCCGGTCCACCAGCAACGAAATCCTGCCGCCGATTTCATCCGATCCCGATGCCATTGCCGCAAAGATCGCGCCTGCGTCCTGCGCCGGGCGCTCCAGGTCCGGCAACTGCTTGAGCAGCTGTTGCTGCAGCACGGCAGCCTGCCGTTCGATGGTTGGCGCCTCGCCGATTCGCAGACACAGCTCTCGGGCTACACCAGGATTCCAAACGTCGGCGAGATCGACCGCCTGGCCGACGATTGCGCTCATCGGTGTGCGCAGCCAGCGCAGCGCCGCGCCTGGCCGGAAGCGGATGCCGAGCACCGTCGTTCCGCCATGCAACTCGGGACTGGCGGCAACGATGTCGGGCCCGACCACCATCAGCCGTCCGTCTTTCCACAACAGGTCGACGCAGCCGTCCGGAACGACCGCGACCGGGCCGACATGATCGTCAGGGATGGCGTTGGTCCATACGCATTGGAAATGCGCGTCGAGGTCCGGCATCGGAGCCTGCTCGTCATAATGCCCGAGGCAATTGGCGAGCACCGGCACCGTCGACCTGTTCACGCTGCTACAAGCTGAAGCCTCAGGCGAGGTTCGCATCGACCGTCAGGCCTTAGCTCAGCGATACCTGTCCATGCCCTTGCTGAACTGCTCGAAGATCGACTCGACGCCCTTCTGGTAGTCGTCGCGCTGCTGGCTGCCGGTTTCGAACATCTTGCCGAACAGGTCGTCATAGGGATTGCGCGGCCGGCCGCTCGGATTGGCCTGCGGCTGCGGCTGTCGCGCCTGTGGTTGCGGGTCCGGCTGGGCGCGGCCTCCGCCCAGCATCTCCTCGAAGATCTTGCCGAGCGGGTTGTCGCCATAGGGGCTCTGCTGCGGCGCCTGCTGGCGCGGCGATGGTTGCGGCTGACCCTGGCCGCCGCCGAACATGTCTTTCAGCACCTTGCCGAACGGGTTGTCGAAGGGATCGGGTGCCTGGGTCTGCTGCGGCGCCTGGCGAGGCTGCTGCCCGCCGCCCATCATGCCGCCACCCTGCCTCATCATCTGCTCGATGATCTCGCCGAGCGGGTTGTTGCTGCCGCCCATGCCGCTCGCCGCCTGCATCTGCCCGGTCGACTGCTTGAACAGTCCGCCCATGATCATCGAGGCGATGACAGGCAGCATCTGCTTGAGCACTTCCTGGCCGATTCCGGTCGCCTGCGCCGCCTGGCCGGCGACCGCACGCGACAGCTCCTTGGAGCCGAACAGGTGACCGAGGATGCCGTTGCCTTCATCGACGCCCTGGGGCGAGAAGGCGCGGGATGCGTCCTCGAAATATTTGGCATGCTGGCCGCTCGCCATCGCCTGCAGGAAGGAACCCAAGCCATAGGGGTCGGAGGCATTGCGCTTCAGCCCCTGGCTGAATGCCGGCATCAGCGCTTCGATCGCCGATTGTGTCTGCTGCTGGCTCAGCCCGAACTGGCGCGACAGCGCCTCCATGCCGTTGCCGTTCTGGGCATTGGCCAGCATCTCGAACAGTGGCAGCATTTTTTCCTCCTCAGGAGCTTGAGCCGAGGAGAAACGTAGAGCGTTTCCAGCGCCTATTGAAGGGGTTATCGGAACCCCTAGTAGGCGTATTCCAGGAATGCAGGCTCGATCGAACCGCCCCAGCGCGTGTTGTAGGCGTTGAGCATTTCCTCCGCACTCGTCGTGCCACGCGCGATCACCTCGTCGAGCGTGTTGATGAAGCCGGATTCGTCGACACCTTCGCGGTTCTTGCGGCCGCGGTTGACCAGCCCCTGGCGCGACAGCGCCAGCACTTCACGGCCGATCTCACGCAAAGTGGCGTTGCGGAACGGTGCCGCAATGCCTTGCTCGGGCACGGCGTCGCGCATCGCCAGAACTTCGGCGTAGGTCCAGTTGCGGGTGAGTTCTTCGGCGGCATCGAGCGTTGCCGGATCGTAGAGAAGCCCGACCCAGAAAGCGGGAAGGGCGCAGATGCGGCGCCACGGGCCGCCATCGGCGCCGCGCATTTCGAGGAAGCGCTTGAGGCGCACGTCAGGGAACAAGGTCGACAGGTGGTTGGCCCAGTCGCCCATCGTCGGCATCCCCTGGGGGATCTCGTTGCGCGCCGCGCCATTCATGAACTGGCGGAAGGTGATGTGGGTCATGTCGCGGTACTGCTCGTCACGAATGACGAAATACATCGGCACGTCGAGCGCCCATTCGACATAGTCGGCAAAGCCGAACTCGGGCGAGAAGCAGAATTCGAGCAGGCCGGAGCGCTGATTGTCGGTGTCGCGCCAGATGTCGCCGCGCCAGCTCTGCATGCCGTTGGGACGGCCGTCGGTGAAGGGCGAGTTGGCGAACAGCGCCGTCGACAGCGGCTGCAGCCTGAGCGACACCTGCATCTTTCGACGCATGTCGGCTTCGCTCTCGAAGTCGAGATTCACCTGGATGGTGCAGGTCCGGTACATCATGTCGAGGCCCTTGGTGCCGACCTTCGGCATGTAGGCGGTCATGATGTCGTAGCGCGATTTCGGCATGCGCGGCGTTTCGGCCAGCGTCCATTTCGGGCTGCCGCCGAGGCCGAGGAAGCGGATGCCGAGCGGCTCGGCGATTTCGCGCAATTGCGCCAGATGGGCGTTGCCCTCGCGACAGGTCTGGTGGATCGTCTCCAGCGGCGCGCCGGAAAGCTCGAACTGTCCGCCCGGCTCGAGCGAGATCGCGCCCTGGCCGGTCGGCTCGACGAGGCCGATGATGCGCCCGGCATCGATGATCGGATCCCAGCCAAGCGTCTTCTGCATGCCTTCGAGCAGCGCGCGGATGCCGCGATCGCCGCCATAGGGAACCGGTGCGTTGCCGTCGACATAGAAGGGGAATTTCTCGTGCTCGGTGCCGATCCGCCACTTGTCGCGCGGCTTGTTGCCGGCTGCGAGATAGTCGACGAGTTCGTCCATCCCCTCGATAGGCCGGAAATCGGTGGTGTCGCGCGCCATGTATGCTTCTCCTGAAGGCGGAAGGACCGCGGGCGCTTGATGGACGATCCAGCGCTCGCCGATCAAGCGAAAAATCCTGAGCCTTCGTCAACAGGAATTGATCGTTTCGGGTGGCGATAGTGAAATGTTGATGCTTGGAATTATCCGGTTGCGGACTGCACGTCCCAAATCAGCGGTTTTTGCGACCGGTTTGGGCTAGCGCTGATTTCACCAGCGTCGCCGCTGCTTCCCCGGCCGTTTCCATATAGGAGGCGTCGCGGTTGAGCAGGACGACGGCAAAACAGCCGTCCAGCAACAGAATGATCTGGCGCGCCAAAAGCTCCGGCGAGCGGACGCCCTCGGCGGCGAAGGCGCTGGCCAGCCAGGCCTCCACGCGCTTCTTGTGCGCGATCCCGGTCTTGATCGCCGGGTGTCCGGGCATGTCGGCCAGTTCTGCCGCCGTGCGCAGATAGCCGCAGCCCTTCCATCTGGGATGCCGCGCGGCCTCGGCGAGGTTTTGGAAGATCGCCCGAATCTTCTGATCGATCCCGCCCTCGGCCTCGCCGAACCAGCGCTGGAACAGCGCCAGATTGGGCTGGTCGCGGCCGTCGAGATAGGCAGCGATCAACTCGTCCTTGCTCTGGAAGTGATAATAGAGCGTGCGCTTGGTGAGGCCCGCCTTCTCGGCCACGGCATCGACGCTGACGGCACGGATGCCCTCGCCATAAAACAGCTTCGATGCCGCATCGACGATGCGCTCGCGCGTTGGCTTCCCTGAGGTCCTCATCACCAAAGTATACCGACTAGTGAGTGTAATTGAAAAGACGAATTCGCTAGCGCTGAAGGGCGGAAAGCGAGGTCCACCATGTCGATTGCGGTTTTGGTGAGTGAGCCCAGAGCGATCGAGGTCGTCTGCGCCGATGGCGTCGTGCTGCGCGGCCACATCTGGCCGCACGCGCGAGGCGACAAGGCCGGGTCCGTCATCGTCAATCCGGCGACCGGCGTGCTTGCCAGCTACTATCATCGCTATGCAATGTTTCTCGCCGGTCGCGGCTTCGACGTCGTCACCTATGACTATCGCGGCATCGGTGCTTCGCGCATGACGCGCCTGCGCGGTTGCGGCCATCGCTGGCGCGACTGGGGCGAATGCGATTTCGAAGCGGTGCTGCGTCTGGCCAGGCGCCTCGATCCAGGCGCGCCCTTGATGGTGGTTGGGCACAGCATCGGTGGCGCCTTGCCGGGTCTGGCCGAGTCCGCAACCGGCATCACCCGCATGCTCACCGTTGGTGCGCAATATGCCTATTGGCGCGACTATGCCGCCGCCCACCGCCCGAGGCTGTTTCTCAAATGGCATGTGGCCATGCCCGTCATCACGGCCCTCTGCGGTTACTTCCCTGGCAAGCGGCTCGGCTGGCTGGAGGATCTGCCCAAAGGGGTCGCCAACGAGTGGAGCTTTCGTGGTGCGCGCATCGAGCTGAGTCACCCCGAGGCGGAACGAGGCGATGTCCTCCGTCGCTTTGCTTCGATTTCCGCGCCCATCCTGGCCGTTGGCCTTACCGACGACGAGATAGGCACGCCGCAGGCCATCAGACGTGCGCTCGGCTATTACACCGGGGCGAAGCCGACCCAGCTACTGCTGTCGCCTGGAGATTTCGATCGGCCGGCGATCGGCCATTTCGGCCTGTTCCATAGCCGCCACGCGCCTGATTTCTGGCTCGACACGCTTTTGTGGCTGCGCGACGGCATCAACCCATGGCCGGGCAAGGTTCTCTGACGACTACCAGTCGCCGATCGTTGCCTGGATGACGGCAAGGGCCGCCACCGCCGCCGTGTCGGCGCGCAGGATGCGCGGCCCCAGCGGAATGGCAGTGACAAAGGGCAAGGCGCGCAGCATGCGGCGCTCGTCGTCGGAGAAGCCGCCCTCCGGCCCGACCAGCAGGGCGAGCTTGCGTTCCTTGATGGCCTGCAAGGCAGCCGTCGGATTGTTGGTCGAGGCGTCCTCGTCGCAGAAGATCAGCCGCCGTTCCTTGTCCCAGCCTGAGAGCAGCTGCTCCAGCTTCACCGCCTCGCGCACCTCGGGTATGGCCAGGATGCCACATTGTTCGGCGGCTTCCACGGCGTTCGCGCGCAGGCGGTCGATGCCTGGCTTCATCTGCGTGTGCTGGGTGATGACGGGCACCATCGTGCCGGCGCCCATCTCGACGGCCTTCTGCACGAGATAATCGAGCCGGCCGACCTTGAGCGGCGCAAAGCAGTAGACCAGGTCGGGATGCACGGGCTGCGGCCGCTGGATCTCGAGAACCTCGAGCCGCACCGCCTTCTTGGTCTTGCCGGCTATCCGTGCCGACCACTCGCCGTCGCGGCCATTGAACAGCAACACCTCAGCGCCTTCGCCGAGGCGAAGCACATGGGCAAGATAGTGGCTCTGCTGCGGATCGGCGTCGAAGGCCGCGCCGGAAGCGAGGTCATCAGCCACGAACAGCCGTTGCATCTTGTAGTTTGCGCGCATGGCCGAGCAATGCGGCAGGCGGCGGCTAGGGTCAAGGGACAGCTTCTGCCGAAAGCCGCTCGGCGCTCGGGTGCCATTCCGGGGAATAACCCTGGCGCAGCACCTCCAGCGTCGTCGCCGGCGTGACGATGCACATGTCGGTGTCGGCAATCTCGTCGAAGCCGAGTGCCGCATCGTAGCCGCCAAAGCTCCAGCGCAGCGCCTTGCCGCCGCGCACGGCATAGTCTGAAGCGCCGTCCGAAAACATCGCCCCGTCGGGCAACAGGTGCAGCCCGTGCCGGTCCAGCTCGACCGGCTGGCCACCC
Organism: Aminobacter sp. SR38; assembly: GCF_014843375.1. Classification (NCBI taxonomy): domain Bacteria; kingdom Pseudomonadati; phylum Pseudomonadota; class Alphaproteobacteria; order Hyphomicrobiales; family Phyllobacteriaceae; genus Aminobacter; species Aminobacter sp. SR38. Next base: position 1,751,971 of record NZ_CP062112.1, on the reverse strand, counting down.
GAAGCCAGCCGCTCCCGGTGAAGTCGCCCATCCATCTCGCCGACCTTCGGATCGTCGGTGCCAAAGGCGCTGGAATAGGCTGCGGCAAAGGCCTTGGCGCGCTGGCGCCGGCAATAGAAGCAGGGCCTGTGCCCGGCGGCCAGCGCCGTCACCTCGTCGAGAAAGAACAGCTCGGTCCAGCCGGTCTTGCCGCCGGGACGATTGCGCCCCATCGGCACCCGGCGCACGTTCTTGAAGTCGAGCGCGCAGGTGAGCCACGCCTTGGTCGCCCAGCGCCGGCTGAGCAAGCTCCTTGTTTCGGGGTCGTGGATGATGCCGCGATTGCCGGTGAACATGCCGCGCTCCGGCGTGGCGTGGATCTCGCCGAAAGGGTCGACGCGGTTCTGCAGTGGCATAGCCGATCCTTCTTGGCTGCGTGGCAAGCCGCATGATAGGGCTCGCCGCAACTTTGTCACCGCCGGAAAGGCCGAGATGCGCGTCCTCGTTGTCCAGAATTATGCAGGCACCGGCCTTGGTCAGGTTGGCGATGCCCTTGCCGAAGTCGAGGCCACGATCGACCAGTGCAACGCCCATCTTGGCGATGCCTTGCCCGCGAACGCCGACGGCCATGACGCGATGATCATGCTCGGCGGCGGCCAGAATGCCCGTGACGATGCGCATTCGCCTTATTTTCCCGAACTGCTCGAACTGGCGCGCGACTTCGTCGAACGGGACAAGGCCGTGCTCGGCATCTGCCTCGGCGGCCAACTCTTGGCGCGTGCCTTCGGCGGTCACAACCGGATCGGCGGCTCGACCGAATTCGGCTGGCACGGCATTACCTTGACCGACGAGGCCCAGGACGATCTCGTCTTCAGCGACCTGCCCCTGCGTTTCCCGATCTTCCAGTGGCACGACGACACCTTCACCTTGCCGGAGGATGCGGTGCGGCTCGCCGGCAGTTCGGTCACCGGCAACCAGGCTTTCCGCATCGGTCGCGCCGGTTATGGCATCCAGTTCCATTTCGAGGCCGACCGGTCGCTGGTGCGTGAATGGAACGAGGCTTTTGCCGAGACCATCGCCAGCCGCCACCCCGACTGGCCCGAACGGCACGAGGTCGAAGCCGCCCGCGACGGCCCCGAAGCCGATGCGGTCGGCCTGACGCTGGCCCGCGCCTGGGTCGCCGCCATCTGACGGCGGCAACGCCGGTCCAGTGACATTTTTGGCACGTCGGACAAAAACCGCTGTGCATAGTCATATGCCTGCTGGATTGTGCCCGGAAGCCTTTCTAAAGACAGCCCGGCGCCAGCTGGCGATGGTATCGCGAATGAACCATCTCCGAGTGCAGCGCGACACAAGCCCGATACAGAACCACCCTAGAAGCACGGCCGTGATGCTGCGCGACTGCGGTGAAGCATAAACTTTTCGGAAACTTATTCGTAACTCCGTTCGTGCAGGATGCAGGAAGCTCAACCTGAGATGACTCCCTTGAAAGCAGCGCTTCTGTCCTTCGCCATGCTGTCGGCAATCGTGCTCGGCGGCTTCGGGATTTATGCCGCGGATGCCGCGGCCGACCATCATGCGGTCGACGGCTACGGCGTCACCGCAGCCGCCCGCTAAGTCAGGCTATTCGCACCGACATCAGTCGTTTTTCCGAGCCGTCGATGACGAGCGCGGTCAACACGCCTGAATGGAACACGCCGGTGTCGACATTGACACGGTTGGCCAGCACTTCGGGCTCCGCCTGCGGTGTGTGCCCGTGCACGACGACCTTCGGGTGCAGCCCGGGATGACGCAGGAATTCGTTGCGGATCCAGATGAGGTCCTCCGGATCCTGCCGATCCAAGGCGACACCAGGGCGAATGCCGGCGTGGCAGAAGAAGAAATCGCCGAACGACGCCGACCGGGGCAGGGCGCGCAGGAAGCGTTGGTGGCCGTCCGGCACAGCCGCCGCCAGTTCGCGATGGCCTCGCGCGAGCGAGGAGGCGTAGTCGACATGCAGATCCACGCCATATGACCGGGCGGTGTCGCGACCACCATGGCAGGCGAACAGGCCAGCCGGGTCCGGCTCGGTGAGGAAATCGAGGAAGCCGACGTCGTGATTTCCTGCCAGCACGATGTTGCGCGGGTCGCGCTCAACAGCTGCCATCAGGAACCCGATCACGCCAGCGCTGTCTGGCCCACGGTCAACGAGGTCACCGAGATGGACGATGCGCCAGTCCGCCGGCTTGTCGCGCGCGATCTCGCCGGCAATGCGCTCATGCATGTCGCGCAGCAGGTCGAGATGGCCGTGAATGTCGCCGATGGCGTAGATGCGGATACCGTCCGGGCCGCGGGCGTCGAGGTAATGTATTCCAGTCACGACTTTCTGCTCGTTTCGGTGCTGTCGGTTCGCTGACGGAGCCTGAGCCGTGAGATGCGCTGCCAGTCGCCGCTGCGCTCGGCCTCGGCCATGGCACGCTCCAGATAGGTGATGTGGTCCATCGCCGCCTTGCGCGCCGCAGCGGGATCGCCAGCGACGACCGCGCGATGGATCGCCTTGTGCTGCTCGAGCAGCACGTCGCGCGTGCCGCTGACGGTGAACACCACCAGGCGGTTGGTGAACACGCCATCCGACAGCAGCCTGTAGCACGAGCGCAATGTGTGCAGCAGGATGATGTTGTGGGCGCATTCGCCGACAGCATGATGGAACTCGACGTCGATCGCGCCTTCTTCCGCCGGGTCAGCGCGCTTATGCGCCGCCTCCATCCGCGCCACGATGCCGTCGAGCAAGGCGAGGTCCTCCGCCGTCGCCCGCTGCGCCGCATATTCGGCGGCCAGCCCCTCGATCTCGCGGCGATATTCGAGATAGTCGGCTGCTGCCTTGCGGTGGTTGACGATCAGCTCCATGACAGGCTTGGAAAACACTTCGCCGATCACGTCGGCCACATAGGTGCCGCCGCCATGACGCGTCACCATCAGCCCGCGCGCTTCGAGGGTTTTCAGCGCATCGCGCAGGATCGGCCTGGAGACGTCGAACTGCTTGGCCATCTCGCGCTCGCCCGGCAGCCTGTCGCCGGCGCGCAGCACACCTTCGAGGATCAGGCTTTCGATCTGCTGCACCACCTCGTCGGCCGTGCGCGAATGCTCGATCCTGGAAAAAATGTCGCTCAATGCTGCTGTCCGGAAGCTCTGTCCTGTCCGCAAGGATAGGAGCGCGCCCCCCGACTGGTCAAATTATTTATCCAGTCCAGCGGTTCCCAGCTTGGTGCCCTGTGAGGCACAGTATCAGCTACCCCTGAAGTTGGCGTTTGCCACTGGCGGCAAACTTACCTAGAGGCAGGAGGTCTGGCATCAAGGGAGCCTGAATTGACAGCCGAGCCGTCATCACTGGAGTTCCTGCCGCGTTCGACCGGCAGCGTCCTGGGCTTTCCGGCCCATGAGGGGCGTCCCGGTGCGCTTGGCGAGGTCCATTCGCGGCCGCATCCACTTGTCGAAAGCCCGCGCGTGCTGGTCCAGCTGTCCTTCATGACCGAGGGCGGATCCGCTGTCGACCATGCCGTGCTGTCTGAGCTGTCCCGGCGCCTCGGCATCGCCGCACCCGACCGTCAGGCGCGCCACCACGCCATGAAGTGGGGGCAGGGCACGTTGCGCTGGGAGCGCCACACCGAGTTCTCGACCTATCTGTGGGAAGGTCCGCTCGACGAAGGCGACCGCTCACACGAAGAGTCGCCCTTCGGCAACGGTTTCAGCCCGCCCGGCACGGTCATCTCGGGCATCCGGCTGGAGATCCGCAAGTGGACGCCGGCCAACGGAAAGCTGATCGCCACCTTCGATCCGACCAGCCTGTGCTACTCGCTTGTCGAAGGAGGCGCCGCCGGCATCGTCACCGATTTCCGCCAGGACGGCGACGGCATGACCCGCATCCTCATCCTCGACCGTGGACTGACGCCGGCGCGGACCGGTGCGCTGTCGCAGCGCCTGATCGACATCGAGACCTACCGCACGCTGGCGATGCTCGGCCTGCCGATGGCGCTGTCGCTGTCCGGCCGCGTCCGTCGCATCGAGGACCGGCTTGCCCAGGCAACCCGCGAAATGAAGGCGACCGAGACGCGCGACAGCCAGGCGCTGCTCGCCGACCTCACCGAACTCGCCGCCGAGCTCGAGGCGGATGCCGCTTCGAGCCTCTACCGCTTCGGCGCCAGCAAGGCCTATGACGGCATCGTTCGCGAGCGCCTCGAAGCGCTCGAGGAGGAGGTCGTCACCGGCTACGACACCTGGGCCGGTTTCCTCAAGCGCCGCGTCGCACCCGCCATGCGCACCTGCCGTTCGGTCGAGGAGCGCCAGGCCAACCTGTCGCGTAAGCTCACCCGCGCCACCACACTCTTGCGCACCTGGGTCGATGTCGAGGTCGAGAAGCAGAATCGCGACCTGCTGGCCTCGATGAACAATCGCGCCCGCCTGCAACTGCGCCTGCAGCAGACGGTCGAGGGCCTGTCGGTCGCCGCCGTCTCCTATTATGTCGTCGGCCTCGTCGGCTACATCGCCAAGGGCGCCTCCGCCATCGACCACGCCTTTGCGCCGGAAATCGTTACGGCCGCGGCGGTCCCGCTCGCCGTGCTGCTCGTCTGGTGGGGTGTCCGCCGCGTCCGCCGCGCCCACAGCGAATCCAAGCTGCACGCGGGCGAGTAGCCGCGCCCGGCGGCAAGCGCCCAGAGCCATAGCGGAAGGTAAGGCCAGCGGCAGATTGACGCTGCGAACGCCGCGCGCCTGTGCCTCCCGGCTAACGACTTTCTTCCGATTTGCATGCATCGGCACCAACTGGTAAAAGCTTTTTACCAGTTGTCGACCGAGGTGACCGATGTCCGGCATTTTGATGCCCAAGCCCGATGCGGCAACGCTTGCCCGCCGCGCCGAGATCGTCGCCGACATGCGCATCATCGTGCCGGGCGAGGGTGTGGTCGAGACGATCAACGAGATGCGCGCCTTCGAAAGCGACGGGCTGACCGCCTATCGCCAATTGCCGCTGGTCGTGGTGCTGCCAGAGACGGTCGCCCAGGTGTCGCGCCTGCTCAAATACTGCAACGAGCGCAACATCCGCGTCGTGCCGCGCGGTTCCGGCACCTCGCTGTCGGGCGGCGCGCTGCCGCTGGAAGACGCGGTTCTGCTGGTGATGAGCCGCTTCAACCGCATCCTCGAGATCGACTATCCCAACCGCACCGTCACAGCCCAACCCGGTGTCACCAATCTCGGCATCACCACGGCAGTGGAACTGGACGGCTTCTACTACGCCCCCGATCCATCGTCGCAGATCGCCTGCTCCATCGGTGGCAATGTCGCCGAGAATTCCGGCGGCGTGCACTGCCTGAAATACGGGCTTACCGCCAACAATGTGCTCGGCATCGAGATGGTGCTGATGAACGGCGAGGTCGTGCGCCTCGGCGGCAAGCATCTTGACGCCGAGGGCTACGACCTGCTCGGCGTCATGACCGGTTCGGAAGGGCTGCTCGGCGTCGTCACCGAGGTCACTGTCCGCATCCTCAAGAAGCCCGAGACGGCACGTGCGCTGCTGATCGGCTTTCCCTCAAGCGAAGAGGGCGGCCAGTGCGTCGCCGACATTATCGGCGCCGGCATCATTCCAGGCGGCATGGAAATGATGGATGGCCCGGCAATCCGCGCCGCCGAAGATTTTGTTCATGCCGGCTATCCGCTCGAATCCGAGGCGCTGTTGATCGTCGAGCTGGATGGCCCGGCCGTCGAGGTCGACCACCTGATCGGCCTCGTCGAGGCGATCGCCAACCGCAATGGCGCCACCACTTGCCGCATCTCGCAGTCGGAGCAGGAGCGGCTGACCTTCTGGGCCGGTCGCAAGGCGGCATTCCCCGCTGTCGGCCGCATTTCGCCCGACTATTACTGCATGGACGGCACCATCCCGCGCAAGGAACTGCCGCGCGTGCTGGCCGGCATGCGCGAGCTGTCCGAGCAATATGGCCTCGGCGTCGCCAACGTCTTTCACGCCGGCGACGGCAATCTGCACCCGCTGATTCTCTACGATGCCAACGAGCCGGGCGAGCTCGAAAAGGCCGAGGCCTTCGGCGCCGACATCCTTCGCCTCTGCGTCAAGGTCGGCGGCGTGCTGACCGGCGAGCATGGCGTCGGCGTCGAAAAGCGCGACTTGATGCCGGAGATGTTCAACGACATCGACCTCGACCAGCAGATGCGGGTCAAATGCGCCTTCGACCCCAACCACCTGCTCAACCCGGGAAAGGTGTTCCCGCAGCTGCGCCGCTGCGCCGAGCTTGGCCGCATGCATGTCCACCGCGGGCAGGTGGCCTTTCCCGACATTCCGAGGTTCTGATGCTTTTGAAGCAGGCGACCCTCGAAGGCATCAGGCGCGGCGACATCACACTCGCCTTCCGCCGTTGGCAGAAGCCTACCGTCAAGGCTGGCACCGGCTTGCGCACGGCGATCGGCGTCGTCCGCATCGGCGCAGTCGAGCATGTTGACGAAGCGACCATCTCCGACGGCCACGCCCGCGCCGCCGGCTACGCCGATCGTGCTGCCCTGATCGACGACCTGCGCGCTGACGGCACCCTCTATCGCATCGCCTTTGACGGCATCGAGCCGGACAACAGGCTGGCGCTGCGCAAGGCGGCCGACCTCAGCGATGCCGACTGGCACGCACTCGCTGCCCGCTTCGCCAAATGGGACAGCACTTTACCAGGCTATTTCCCCTCGATCCTCCGCCTCATCGGCCAATGCCCCGAGGTGGCAGCCGCCACTCTTGCCGAACGCCTCGGCGTCGAGAAGCTGAAATTCAAGCAGGACGTGCGCAAGCTCAAGGAACTCGGCCTGACCGAGAGCCTCGACATCGGCTACCGCCTGTCCCCGCGTGGCGCGGCAACCCTCGAAAAGCTGCGGGAGCATCGGTTGTGATCGCGGTGAGGGCTTTTCCAGCATGGCTTCCTCGCCCCTCTAGGGAGAGGTGCCGAGCGCAGCGAGGCGGAGCGGCGCGATGACGCACGCGACCCGTCGCCGACCAGACGAGACAAATCGCCTTGCTCGTGCCCTCAGGCATGGCGACAACATGGCCGAGGTGTTGCTATGGGACGAGCTCAAGGCCAAGCGCCTGGGCGGCCACAAATTTGTTCGCCAGATGCCGCTGGGGCCGTACTTCGCCGACTTCGCCTGTCGAACCGCAAAGCTCGTCGTAGAACTCGACGGTTCGCAGCACACAGACAGCGATTACGATCGCCAGCGTGATGAGTTCATGCGAGGGCAGGGCTATTCGGTTCTGCACTTCTCCAGCGCGGATGCGGCGAAGGCAAGGGCGAGCGTCTGCTCAACGATCCTTGCAGCCCTTGCCGGACAGCTGAATGAGGGCGTTGCGGTAGCGGATCTCAGGTTCGTCCTGGCGCGACCGGAAGCGGGAGACGTTCTATGATCGGACCCCTCTACGCCTCGCTGCGCTCGGTACCTCTCCCCAAAGGGGCGAGGAAGCCAAGACTTGCAGCGTCGCCAGTTTCGACGCCGGTTCAAGCTGTCGAGCCGATACGTGGCGCGACATTGCAGTATCTAGTTTCCTCGCCCCTCTGGGGAGAGGTGCCGAGCGCAGCGAGGCGGAGAGGGGCGACACGCACACCATGACCACCTTCACCCCCACCACACCAACCGATGTCCTTTCCGCCATCCAATGGGCCGCCGCAGAAGCGGCGCCGCTCGAAATCGTTGGCCATGGCTCCAAGCGAGCCATCGGCAGGCCGCAGCAGGCCGAGCACACTTTGGATCTCTCGAAGCTCACCGGCGTCACACTCTACGAGCCGGCCGAACTGGTGCTGTCGGCCAGGGCGGGCACGCCCCTGGCCGAGATCGAGAAGCTGCTCGCCGACAACGGCCAGCGCTTCGATTTCGAGCCCATGGACTATGGCCCGCTGCTGGGGCAGGTGCCGGGACGGGGCACCATCGGTGGCGTGCTGGCAGCCAATCTTGCCGGGCCGCGCCGGCTCAAGGCGGGGGCTGCCCGCGACCATATTCTCGGTATCCACGCCGTCTCAGGACGCGGCGACGCCTTTAAGTCGGGTGGCCGCGTGGTCAAGAACGTCACCGGCTACGATCTGTCCAAGGCCATGGCCGGCTCCTGGGGCACGCTGGCGGTCGCGACCGATGTTACCTTCAAGGTGCTGCCTGCGGCCGAGACCGAGACCACGCTGATTGTTCGTGGCCTGCTCGACGACAACGCCGCTGCCGCCATGTCGATCGCCATGGGCTCCAGTGCCGAGGTTTCGTCTGCGGCGCACTTGCCCGAGCGCATGACGGCACGCGTGCTTGACGGCAAGCTCGGCGGCGACCCGGCAACCTTGTTGCGGGTCGAGGGTTTCGGCCCTTCGGTTGCCTATCGCCTCGGCCAGCTCAGGCAGATGCTCGGCAATGCCGGCCCACTGGAGGAGGTCGCAGAGGATGCCTCGCGCGCACTCTGGCGTGATGTCCGCGATGTCAGGCCCTTCGTCGACGGCAGCGACAAACCTGTCTGGCGCGTCTCGATGCCGCCCGCCAACGCCCACCACATGGTGCTGGCGCTGCGCATGCAGGCGGCGTGTGATGCCTTCTATGACTGGCAGGGCGGCCTCGTCTGGCTCAGCATGGAAGGCGAGCCGGAGGCGGATCTGCTGCGCGGCCTGATCAGGCAGTTCGGCGGCGGTCATGCCACTTTGGTCCGTGCCACGCCCGCCTGGCGCGCCTCCGTGGCAGTCTTCGAGCCACAGCCGGCTGCGCTGGCGGCACTCTCAGCCCGCCTCAAGGCCGAGTTCGACCCGAAGGCGATCCTCAATCCGGGCCGCATGGTGCATTCCCCAGACTCTGCTAGCTTGGCGGCTGCCACAGAGGGAGCCATGCCATGAGCGATCCACAGCCCAACTTCACCCCGCGCCAGACCGACCGCTGGCTCGATCCGGGCCCGACCAATGTCCAGGTCATCTACATCCTCTATCTTGCCGGCCTGGTCATCGGCATCAGCGGCATCGTCGGCATCGTCCTGGCCTACATGAACCGGGGCAAGGCAGGCGGTTTTGTCGAGAGCCACTACACCTGGCTGATCCGCACCTTCTGGATCGGCCTGCTCTATGCGCTCGTGTCCTTCGTGCTGATGATGGTCTTCATCGGCTTCATCCTGATGTTTGCGGTCGCCGTCTGGTTCATCGTCCGCTGCATCATGGGACTGCAGGCGCTGGGACGCGGCGAGCCGATCAAGAACCCCGAAAGCTGGCTGATCTAGCCAATTGAGAAGAGTGCGATAACGCCGTGCAGACCAATTTCACCGCAGCCCAGCTTGCCGATCCGCATGTCCAGGAATCGGAAAAGATCCTGCGCAAATGCGTGCATTGCGGCTTCTGCACGGCGACCTGCCCGACCTACGTCACCCTGGGCAACGAGTTGGACAGCCCGCGGGGAAGAATCTACCTGATCAAGGACATGCTGGAGAATGGGCGCGCGGCCGACAAGGAGATCGTCACCCATATCGACCGCTGCCTGTCCTGCCTTGCCTGCATGACCACATGCCCCTCCGGCGTGAACTACATGCATCTTGTCGACCACGCCCGCGCCCATATCGAAAAGACCTACAGGCGCCCGCTGGCCAACCGGCTGACGCGGTCACTGCTGGCGTTCGTACTGCCGCATCGCGGCCGCTTCCGCGCAGCACTCAGGCTGGCTAAGCTCGGCCGGCCCTTCGCCGGTGCCTTCGACAAAGTGGCGGCGCTGAAACCCGTGGCCGCCATGCTCCGCCTCGCGCCTGCCGTGGTGCCGGCGACGTCGGCGCTGGAAAAACCGGGTGTGCACGCGCCGAAGACGACAAGGCGCGGACGCGTCGCCATCCTCACCGGCTGCGCCCAGCCGGTGCTCGAACCCGGCATCAACGAGGCGACAGTATCGCTGCTCAACCGGCTCGGCATCGAGGTCGTGGTGCCCAGGGGCGAGGGCTGCTGCGGCGCGCTCGTCCATCACATGGGCCGCGAGCAGGCAGCGCTCGATCAGGCCAGACAGAATGTCGATGCCTGGACCCGCGAGATCGAGAATGGCGGGCTCGACGCCATCGTCATCACCGCCTCCGGCTGCGGCACCACGATCAAGGACTACGGCTTCATGCTCCGCCTCGATCCGGCCTATGCCGACAAGGCGGCGCGGGTGTCGGCACTGGCCAAGGACATCACCGAATATCTTGTTACCCTCGATCTTCCCGAACCGGCCCGCAAACCCGGCCTGACGGTCGCCTATCATTCGGCCTGCTCGATGCAGCACGGCCAGAAGATCACCCGCCAGCCGAAGGATTTGCTTGCCCGCGCAGGCTTCGTCGTCAAGGAACCGCGCGAGGGCCACCTGTGCTGCGGCTCGGCCGGCACCTACAACATCATGCAGCCGGAGATCTCGGCAAAGCTGCGCGAGCGCAAGGTCAGGAACATCGAGGCAACCGGGGCGGCGCTCGTCGCCACCGGCAATATCGGCTGCATCACCCAGATCGCTTCCGCCGCGAGCATGCCCGTCGTCCACACGGTGAAGCTGCTCGACTGGGCCTATGGCGGCGAAAAGCCCGCCGGGCTGCCCGAGCCGAGCCTGGCAGCGGCTGAGTGAGCACCGCGCCCGAGTGAGCAGTGGCCGGCCCGCCACGCAGGAAATCGAAGCCATTACCTCTGAGGTCATTGAAGCTGCGCGCCGCTCTGGCAATTTCCTCGCCATGCGAACGGCGTCTTGCCGGACAATTAAGAGGAAACTGGAAATGAGCGTCACCTACATCATCGGCTTCAACGTCCGCCCCGAACAGCGCAGCCGCTATCTCAGGCTGATCAATGGCGTGCTCGACGCCATGCGCCATGAGCCGATGTTCGTCAGCGCGACGCTGCATGGCGATCCAGCCGACGAAAACCGGTTCCTGCTGCACGAAACATGGGCCGATCATCAGGATGTGCTGGATGTGCAGCTCAATCGGCCCTATCGCGAGGAGTGGCACGCGGCACTGGACGAACTACTGGCGGCGCCGCGCGACATCTCGATGTGGCAGCCAATGCGCAGCGACTACAACCAGAGTTGACCAGACCAGGCGTCGCCCGGGATTGAACTCAGCGGGTGGAACATGCGAATGCTCCGTGCGTTGCAGCAGATCGAAATCGCATTGGAAGCTTCTATGTCGACATTCACCCGCCGCCGATTGCTGGCCTTGGCCGCAACCGGCGCAGCTTCGGCCGTGCTTTCGGCCTGTTCGACCACGAGCAGCCAGCGGGCGGCATCGGTGCCGGCTTTCCCTGCCGCGCCGCCGCCGCCGACAATGCGTAACGACCCGTCATTCGCCGACCCCGAGATGATGTACGCGCCGGTCAACGACAACGGCTATGACATTCCGGGCGTGCCGTTCAAGAAGATCGATCCGCGCTACTACCGCCAGGTCGTCACCGATCCGACCGGCGAAGCGCCGGGAACGGTGGTCATCGATACGGCCGGCCATTTCCTCTATGTCGTCGCCGACAATGGCGAGGCGATCCGCTACGGCGTCGGCCTTGGCCGTGCCGGTTTCGAATGGGCCGGCCGCGGCGTCATCGAATGGAAGCAGACCTGGCCGCGCTGGTTCCCGCCGAACGAGATGATCGACCGCCAGCCCGAGCTGGAAAAGTACCGCGCCCGCCAGATCCCGGGCAAGAACGAGTGGGAAGGCGGCATGCAGCCAGGCGTGCAGAACCCGCTCGGCGCGCGCGCGCTCTACATCTTCCAGGATGGCAAGGACACGCTCTATCGCCTGCACGGCTCGCCTGAATGGGCATCGATCGGCAAGTCGGTATCGTCGGGCTGCGTCCGCCTGATCAACCAGGACGTCATCGACCTCTACGGCCGCGTGCCTGACGGTACGCCGATCGTCGTCACCAATGGGCTGCAGATGGTCGCCAATCCGGTGGCGCAGCAGCCGATCCAGCAGGACAGCTGGCGGCTCTAGCGCCCGCAGGGTGGGGGCGCCGGCCTGAGCCGGCACACACCCTATTCGGCGGCCAGCGTTGCCTCGGCGGTTCCGAACGTGGCGCGATAGACGGCGCGCTGGCGGTTGAGCGCCACCATGGTGTTGCGCAGCAGGATCGCCACCGTCACCGGCCCGACGCCGCCCGGCACCGGCGTGATCCACGACGCTACTTCCTTGACACTTTCGGTGTCGACGTCGCCGACGATGCGGCTCGAACCATCGGGCAGCGTCTCGGCATTGATGCCGATGTCGATCACTGCGGCCCCGGGCTTCACCATGTCGGCCTTGATCAGCCTGGGCTTGCCGACGGCAACAAACAGCGCGTCGGCGCGGCGCGCGTGGGCCGCCAGCGAGCGTGTCATGTGATGGCACACGGTCACAGTGGCGCCTTCGCTCATCAACAGGAAGGCGATCGGCTTGCCGACGATCTCCGAGTGCCCGACGACCACCACCTCTAGGCCCTTGAGGTCGAGTCCGGTGGCCTTCAGCAGTTCTACAGAGGCAGCGGCCGTGCAGGGCGCCAGGTCGAGCTGGTTGTAGACGATGTTACCGATCGAAGCCGGGTGCATGCCCTCGACGTCCTTCAGCGGATGCACCGCCGCCTGGATCGCCTTGATCGGGATGTGCGCCGGAACCGGCCGCTGGATGATGATGCCGGTGATGCGCGGGTCGGCGTTCATGCCATGGATCGCCGCTTCCAGCTCGCCTGCTGTCAGCTCCGCAGGAAACCGCCTTTCCTCGAAGTCGATGCCGGCCAGCTCCGCCTTGGCGCGCTGGTTGCGGACATAGACGTCGACAGCGGCGACGTCGCCGACGGTGATCGAAACGAGCTTGGGGCGGAAACCCTCGTCTGTCGCCTGCTGCGCGGCGGCGCGGACTTCGGCGATGATGCGGGCGGCCACGGGGCCGCCTTTGAGATAGCGGTTGTCGTCGAGCGGCGGCATATGTCTTCCTTCGCAGGTCATCATCGGCTTGAAACGGGATACTTCGGCGCGCTCATGAAGGAAAGGGCCGGTCCGATCAATTTTTATCCATGTTAAACAATTTTTCCTGAAAAATGCATGAGATTCCGCCGCTGCCGCGCAAATGCGAAAAGGGCAGCCCGGTCTTCCGCCGAGCTGCCCTTTTGCATGGGAGCCTGGCCTTGCGACCGACTCCGCCCCCGTAACTGGATGATTACCTGACGATAACAGTGGTGCCGACCGCGACGCGCTCGTAGAGATCCATGACGTCTTCGTTGCGCATGCGGATGCAGCCCGACGACACAGCCCCGCCGATCGTCCATGGCTGGTTGGTGCCGTGGATGCGGTAGAGCGTCGAGCCGAGATAGAGCGCGCGCGCGCCGAGCGGGTTTTCCGGGCCGCCGGTCATCATCGCCGGCAGCACGCGGCCCTTGGCGCGTTCGCGCGCGATCATCTCCGCCGGCGGCCGCCATTCCGGCCATTCGCGCTTCGACGTCACCTTGTGCGTGCCCGACCACTCGAAGCCCGGCTTGCCGGTGCCGACGCCGTAGCGCCGCGCCTGCCCGTCGGTCCCGACGAGATAGAGGAAGTTCTCCGTCGTATCGATGATGATGGTGCCGGCTTTCTCGGCACCGTCATAGGCGACAGTCTGCGGCAGGTAGATCGGGTTGATCTGCGGCTTGACGCTGCGCTTCTCCGGCGCGCGCAAGGCGGCCGTCTGCACGCCGTCCGGACGGACCTTCTGGCGCTGGGCGGCGCGGGGTGCCTCGCGCGGTGCCGCCGGCCTGACCTGGACCTGGGCGCGCTGCTGGCGCCGCTGCTGTCTGGGCATCACCTCGCCGGGATTGCGTCCGAGCTGCAGTACCCAGGGCGCCGACAGGTCGGGGCTCACCACGACAGGCGGCCGCTCGGCGTAGCGGTCATAGGCCAGTGCGGGCGAAACAAGCTCGGCCAGCATGGCGGCCGATGCCAGAAGGATCAGAGGTTTTCTCATGACGTGCTCTCAACTCGATCGTCAGTGGGGCAGGGCACGGCCCATTCCCTTTTCGGGGCCATGTTGTCCGGGCCTTCCCACCGAAACATGAATCGGGTTGCCTAAAATGCGAGATTGTCAGGAAAGCTTTCAGTGTGGTTACCGGCCGGTTCAGGAGTCTGGTAAACCACCGGTAAATCAGTGTGCGATTAGAGCGCCGCGCGTCCTCTTGGACGCGCAAAGGACGCTGTAACACTCTGGGTTGGTGCATGATTGTTTTCCGAGAATCGGCTGTCGATTTTCGGGGGCATGCACTGGACTGTTAACGAACGGAATAGACATGGACGAGAAAAAGACAGGCCTGATGGTCGGCGCGGATGGGGTGACACGCTGCTTCTGGCCGGGCACGCTGCCCGATTATCTGCACTACCATGACAATGAATGGGGCCGTCCGGTCGTCAACGACGTCAGGCTGTTCGAAAAGATCTGCCTCGAAGGGTTCCAGTCCGGCCTGTCATGGCTGACCATCCTGCGCAAGCGCGAGAGCTTTCGCGAGGCATTTTCCGGCTTCGACTTCGACACGGTCGCCGAGTATGGCGAAACCGATATCGAGCGGTTGCTGGGCAATCCCGGTATCGTCCGCCATCGCGGCAAGATCGTCTCGACCATCAACAATGCCAAACGGGCTCGCGAACTGGCCGATGAGGCCGGATCGCTCGCGGCGTGGTTCTGGAAGTTCGAGCCCGGCCCGGACGAGCGGCCCAAGGTCGTCGACTATCCCACGCTGATCGCCAACCCGACGACGCCCACCTCGACACGCATTTCCAAGGAATTGAAGAAGCGCGGCTGGAGCTTCGTCGGCCCGACCACCGTCTATGCCTTCATGCAGGCGATGGGCATGGTCAACGATCATATCGAAGGTTGCATGTGCCGCGGCAAGATCGAAGCCGAGCGCAAGGCGTTCAAGCGGCCGGGGTAAGGGGGCACTGTTCCTTCTTCAAAAGGGGGAAGGAACCTAACGCTCGTAACGGCCCTTGTAGCCGCTGCCGGCGATGTTCCAGACCAGCGACCGGCCGGAAACCGTCAGCACCAGACCGCCGAAGCCGCGGTCGTCGGGTGTGTGGCGGCGCGAGGCCGCACTCCGGCCGGCCGGGATGACCTCGACGGTCGCGCCGCGCTTGACCCAGCAGCCCTTGCCATATTGGTCGTTGGCGCCATAGGCGAGCATGAATTCGAAGCTTCCGTTCGGCCGGAGCAGCAGTTCGGAGCCGACCTCCATGACGCCGTTGAGATAGTAATGTCCGGCGAGCCTGGGGTCGCCGGGTGAACAGGCCGCAGCCGTTGCAAGACCTGCGGCAAGCGACAGCGCGCAGAGCGCTGCGGTTGAGACGATCCGTGGCATGGCAGTGCCTTTCGGGACCAATAAGGGTCCTATGCGGAAAACATCATGCCGGCTGCGATGGCACCGACGGCGGTAAGCGCCGGATAGAGCACGAGCCCCACTGCAAGCAGCGTATCCCCGAACGACGACGCCCGCTTCGGGGCGGCTTGTTCGCGCCGCGCCGGCAGTGGCTGCGTTGCGGTCTTGTCGAGTTCTGCTGCAATCGTGGGCATGGTGTTCGTCCTGGCATTCAATGCTGCGCCTTGTCGCTTCGAGCTGTATCGGCACGATGTCGGTCAAATTGTGGAAATGTTTCGGCTTGCCGGTGGCAAGCCAAACGCTTGCCGCTCCATCCCATTTCGGTTACGACACGCCGCGCCGTGATCGCGGCCAAAATTTCTGGAAAACAGCGGAATTCTCGCCATGGCCGACAAATCGGAAAAGATGAAAGCGCGACTGCCGCGCGGCTTCGTCGACCGCAGCGCGGACGACATCCGGATCGTCGAGAAGATGATGGCCAGGATTCGCGAAGTCTACGAGCTCTACGGCTTCGAGCCGGTCGACCAGCCGCTGATCGAATACACCGACGCGCTTGGAAAATTCCTGCCCGACCAGGACCGCCCCAACGAAGGTGTCTTCTCCTTTCAGGACGACGACGAACAGTGGCTGTCGCTGCGCTATGACCTGACCGCGCCGATGGCGCGCTTCGTCGCCGAGAATTACGAGAAGCTGCCCAAGCCGTACCGCAGCTACCGCTCGGGCTGGGTGTTCCGCAACGAGAAGCCCGGCCCCGGCCGCTTCCGCCAGTTCATGCAGTTCGACGCCGACACCGTCGGCACGCCAGGCGTCGCGGCCGATGCCGAGATGACGATGATGATGGCCGACGTGATGGAAGCGCTCGGCATCAAGCGCGGCGACTACGTCATCCGCGTCAACAACCGCAAGGTGCTCGACGGCGTGCTCGAGGCCATCGGTCTCGGCGGCGACGACAACGTCAATCGCCGCCTTACAGTGCTGCGCGCCATCGACAAGCTCGACAAGTTCGGCCCCGAAGGCGTGCGCCTGCTGCTCGGCAAGGGGCGCTGGGACGGTGGTGCGGAAGGCGAGGGCGACTTCACCAAGGGTGCTGGCCTGGATGAAGCGGCGATTGCTACCGTCATCGCCTTCACCGAGGCTGGATCTGCCGATGCGGCGACCACCGCCGAGAATTTGCGCGCCATCGTCGCCGGCAACGCCAGGGGCACGGAAGGCGTCGAGGAACTTGCACAGATCGGCGCTCTTGCCGCCGCAGCCGGCTATGACGACGGCCGCGTCAAGGTCGATCCTTCGGTCGTGCGCGGCCTTGAATATTACACCGGTCCGGTCTTCGAAGCCGAGTTGCTGGCCGAGATTCCCAATGACGATGGCCAGGTCGTGCGCTTCGGTTCCGTCGGCGGCGGCGGCCGCTACGATGGCCTCGTCTCGCGCTTCCGCGGTGAGCCGGTTCCGGCGACCGGCTTCTCCATCGGCGTGTCGCGCCTGATGACGGCGCTCAAGAATCTCGGCAAGCTCGACACGTCGGATGTCGTTGCGCCCGTGGTCGTGCTGGTCATGGACAAGGACACCGAAAGCCTCGGCCGCTACCAGAAGATGGTCGCCGAGCTGCGTCGTGCCGGCGTGCGCGCCGAAATGTATCTCGGCGGCGCCGGCATGAAGGCGCAGATCAAATATGCCGACCGCAGGGGATCGGGCGTCGTGATCATTCAGGGCGGCGACGAGCGCGCCAAGGGTGAGGTCCAGATCAAGGACCTGATCGAGGGCGCGCGTTTGTCGGCCGAGATCACCGACAATGCCGAATGGCGCGCCGCGCGTCCGGCCCAGGTCACCGTGCCCGAGGCCGAACTGGTCGCCGAGGTGAAGAAGGTACTCGCCGCCCAGGCGGAAGAGCGGGCAAAGCAGTAAGGCCATGAACGCGCGTTATCCGGCGATTGCATCCGACATCCTGAAGCTCTTCGCCGCGCGCGGGGCCGATGCCGTCGATGTGCCGGTATTGCAGCCAGCCGACCCGTTTCTCGACATGGCCGGCGAAGACCTGCGCCGCCGTATCTTTCTGACCGAAAGCGAGACGGGTGCCGCACTTTGCCTGCGGCCGGAATTCACAATTCCGGTCTGCCTCGACCACATTCACACCCAATCCGGTACGCCGCGCCGCTATTCCTATCTCGGCGAGGTGTTTCGCCAGCGCCGCGAGGGTGGCAACGAGTTCTTCCAGGCCGGCGTCGAGGATCTCGGCGACAAGGACATCGCTGCGGCCGATGCGCGCTCGGTGGCCGACGCGCATGCGCTGCTGTCGCTATGCCTGCCGGGGCACGACTTGACCGTCACGCTTGGCGATCAGGCGATCTTCGAGGCGGTTCTTGCAGCGCTCGGCCTGCCGCGTGGTTGGCGCATGCGTCTTGCCCGCGCCTTCGGCTCGGCCGAGCTTCTGGCTGCCGCCCTCGGCGATCTCGCAGCGCCCACCCGCATCTCGGCCCTTGCTGAGCCCGCAGCATCGCTCGTCGCCGATGCCGATCACGATGCGCTTGCCGCCCACATCGCCGCCGGCATGGAGCAGGCCGGTCTTTCGCCTTCCGCCGGCCGCACGCCCAACGATATTGCCCGCCGCCTGATCGAAAAGGCCGAACTGCGCAGCGTGCGGCTGTCGAGCGATGCCTTCGAAGCGCTCGAACGCTTCCTTGCCATCGACGTGGCGCTTGATGAGGCGCCGGCAGCGCTCAAGGAGTTCGCTGCAGGTGCCGGCCTGACTTTGGGGGCTGCGCTCGACAATTTCGCCGCCCGCGCCAAGGCGATCTCAGGTCACGGTCTCGCCACCGGCTCCGTCCGTTACGACGCCGCCTTCGGCCGTCCGCTCGATTATTACACCGGCCTGGTGTTCGAGATATCAGGTCCCGAAGCCGACCGGCCGCTGGCCGGCGGCGGCCGTTACGACCGCCTGCTGACCTTGCTCGGCGCCGGCAAGCCCATTCCCGGCGTCGGCTTCTCCGTCTGGCTCGACCGTATCGAAGCCTTGAGGGAGGCGCGCTGATGGCCATTTCGATCGCACTTCCTTCCAAGGGCCGGCTCAAGGAGCAGGCGCTCGAGGTGCTGGCCAAGGCCGGCTTCACCGTCAACTTGCCCGACGACGATCGTCGTTATCGCGCCACCATCGAAGGCCGCGCCGACATTGAAATCGCCTTCCTGTCGGCGTCGGAGATCTCGGGCGAGATCGGCCAGGGCAATGTCGACCTCGGCATCACGGGCGAGGACCTGATCCGCGAGAACCTTGCCGACTGGGAGCGCAAGGCAGCGATCACGGCGCGCCTCGGCTTCGGCCATGCCGATGTCGTCGTTGCCGTGCCCGACATGTGGCTCGACGTCGACACCATGGCCGACCTCGATGATGTCGCCGCCGATTTCCGCCAGCGCCATGGCCGCCGCCTGCGCATCGCCACCAAATACTGGCGGCTGACGCAGCAATTCTTCTCCCAGATGCACGGCATCCAGGTCTACCGCATCGTCGAGAGCCTCGGCGCCACCGAAGGTGCACCGGCCGCGGGTTCCGCCGATGTCATCGTCGACATTACCTCGACCGGCTCGACGCTGCGCGCCAACCATCTGAAGATCCTGTCGGACGGCGTCATCCTGCGTTCGCAGGCCTGCCTCGTGCAGTCGCTGAAGGCGCGCAATGCTGCCGACGAGGCGACGCTTGCCGCGTTCAATGCCGCAGTAGCGGCTGCAGTCCGCTGACGATCCGCGCCAGCTCCAGGCACTCATTGTGCCGCGGGCTGTTGCGGCGCCAGGCAAGACAGATGCGCCGCTCCGGCACCGGCTCGGCGAAGGGCACGATCTTCAGGTCGCGCTGGTCGCCCGCCGGGCCCGCCGCCATCTCCGGTATCAGAGTCACGCCGAGGCCATGCGCCACCATCTGCAGCAGTGTCGTCAGGCTGGTCGCGCCATAATTGGCCATCGCCACCGGCTTGACGCTGCCGCACACGGCCAGAGCCTGTTCGCGCAGGCAGTGCCCTTCCTCGAGCAGCATCAGCCGTTCCAGCGCCGGGCTTTCCGGCGGCACCGGCGGTGCAACGAAGTCGGGGTCGTTGGCCGGCACCGCGAGATAGAAGCGATCTGAGAAAAGCTCCCGGGTGGTGAGCCCGGCATGATCCAGTGGCAGCGCTGCCACGAAGGCGTCGATACGCCCATTGAGCGCGTCCTCGACCAGCGCCCCGGTGATCGCCTCGCGCAGTTCCAGCCGGAGATTCGGATATTCGTCCTTCAGCGCCGGCAGAACGTGCGGCAGAAGATAGGGTGCGACAGTCGGAATGATGCCGAGCCGCATCCGCCCTTCCATCGCCAGCCGGCCGCGCCGCGCCGTTGCCTCGACCTCGCGGATTTCGGTGAGAATCCTGTCGATGCGCGGCAGCAGTTCCAGCGCATCTTCGGTCATGCGCACGGCCTTGCCGCCGCGTTCGAACAGCGTGCAGCCAAGCCGTTCCTCCATCTCGGCGATCTGCGTTGACAGCGCCGGCTGGCTCACGCCGGCATATTCGGCGGCGCGGCCGAAATGCAGCGTTTGCGCCAGCGCGGCGAAATATTCCATCTGTCGGATCGTGAGGCGGATCATAATCAAAAACTATCAAACTTCTTAGAAAAGGCAATTTGGCTTTATCGGAATCGCATCCTAGACTGGAACTATTCCAATCAAGGCGGTATACAGTATTCAGTTTCCCGCCTAAAACGGTCTAGCAAGTTCTATCCAGAGGGAGGGCGCAAGCCATGACGTTATCGACGATCTTCAGGAGCGCCGGGGTGCCCGTGCCCGACCCTGCCATGGCCGCATCGGCCTGACCGCTTCTGGCCCGGCGTTGCCTCGATCGCAGGCTGCCCGAAGGCCGCAAACCAACCACGCAAAGACGTTCGGAAAGAGATCAACATGGATACCAAGACCGAGACGAGCGCGGGCAAGTGCCCTGTCGCCCACAAGCCCACCGGCACCGGCAATCGTGACTGGTGGCCGAACATGCTGGACCTCAGCGTCCTGCACCAGCACTCCGCCCTGTCCGATCCGATGGGCGAAGCCTTCGACTATGCCAAGGAATTCGAAAGCCTCGACCTCGACGCGGTGATCAAGGATCTGACCGCGTTGATGACGGATTCGCAGGACTGGTGGCCGGCCGACTTCGGCCATTACGGCCCACTCTTCATCCGCATGGCCTGGCACAGCGCCGGCACCTACCGCATCGGCGATGGCCGCGGCGGCGCTGGTGCGGGCCAGCAGCGTTTTGCTCCGCTCAACAGCTGGCCTGACAACGTCAACCTCGACAAGGCCCGCCGCCTTTTGTGGCCGATCAAGCAGAAATATGGCCGCAAGATCTCCTGGGCTGACCTGATGATCCTGACCGGCAACGTCGCGCTGGAGACGATGGGTTTCAAGACCTTCGGTTTCGCCGGCGGCCGCGCCGACGTCTGGGAGCCGGAGCAGGACATCTATTGGGGCAAGGAAGGCAAGTGGCTGGCCGACGAACGCTACAGCGGCGACCGCGAGCTCGAAGGACCGTTGGCCGCCGTGCAGATGGGTCTGATCTACGTCAATCCGGAAGGCCCGAACGGCAATCCCGATCCGCTGGCAGCGGCCCGCGACATCCGCGACACCTTCGCCCGCATGGCTATGAACGACGAGGAAACCGTCGCCCTGATCGCCGGTGGTCACACCTTCGGCAAGACCCATGGCGCCGGCGACGCCGCCAATGTCGGCGTCGAGCCTGAAGCTGCCGATCTCGAGCTGCAGGGGCTTGGCTGGCACAACAGCTTCGGCACCGGCAAGGGCGGCGACGCCATCGGTTCGGGGCTCGAAGTGACCTGGACGACGACGCCGACCAAGTGGACGAACAACTTCTTCTGGAACCTGTTCGGCTACGAATGGGAGCTGACCAAGAGCCCGGCCGGCGCGCACCAGTGGACGCCCAAGCACAATATGGGTGCCGGCACCGTGCCGGATGCGCATGACAAGTCCAAGCGCCATGCGCCGGCGATGCTGACCACCGACCTCGCGCTGCGCTTCGATCCCGAATACGAGAAGATCTCGCGTCGCTTCCTGGAAAACCCGGACCAGTTTGCCGATGCCTTCGCCCGCGCCTGGTTCAAGCTCACCCATCGCGACATGGGCCCGCTTGCCCGCTATCGCGGCCCGCTGGTGCCCAAGGAAGAGCTGATCTGGCAGGACCCGATCCCGGCTGTCGATCACGTGCTGATCGACGATGCCGATGTCACGGCCCTCAAGGCCAAGATCCTCGGTTCGGGGCTTTCAGTGTCGCAACTGGTCTCGACCGCCTGGGCTTCGGCCTCGACCTTCCGCGGTTCGGACATGCGCGGCGGCGCCAATGGCGCGCGCATCCGCCTTGCCCCGCAGAAGGACTGGGCCGTCAACCAGCCGGCGCAACTGGCCTCGGTGCTGGAGAAGCTTACGGCGATCCAGAACGAATTCAACGCGTCGCAGGCGGGCAACAAGAAGGTGTCGCTCGCCGACCTGATCGTGCTCGGCGGTGCCGCTGCCGTCGAGAAGGCCGCCAAGGATGCCGGCAATGACGTCAAGGTGGCCTTTACGCCGGGCCGTATGGACGCCTCGCAGGAGCAGACCGACGTCGAGTCCTTCGCCCCGCTCGAACCCACCGCCGACGGCTTCCGCAACTACACCAGCGGCCGTCAGCGCCTGAGCGCCGAGGAGAACCTCGTCGACCGTGCGCAGCTGCTGAAGCTGACGGCGCCTGAACTGACCGTTCTGGTCGGTGGCCTGCGCGTGCTTGGCGCCAATACAGGCGAGACGACCCATGGCGTCTTCACCGCCCGCCCCGGCACGTTGTCCAACGACTTCTTCGTCAACCTGCTCGACATGGGCACTGTGTGGAAGGCGACGTCGGACGCCAAGGACGTGTTCGAAGGTCGCGACCGCAACAGCGGTGAAGCCAGGTGGACGGCGACGCGCGTCGATCTGCTGTTTGGCTCGCACTCGCAGCTGCGCGCCCTGGCCGAGGTCTATGGCTCGACTGACGCCGGCGCGAAGTTCGCCCGGGACTTCGTCGCCGCATGGAACAAGGTGATGAACGCCGACCGCTTCGCATAAGAAGCCGGTCCGCTCGAACAAGGCAGGCGCGGAGCGATCCGCGCCTGTTTCATTTTGTGTTGCTCGTCTTTGCCGGAAGTTTTTGCCCCGACAAGGCTGGCTGGTGCTTGTGCATTCCGCCGCTGCTGTTTAGCTAGGCCTGATACGGGTCAACCGAAAGCGGAAAACCGAACATGCGACTTGGCGGACGACTGGCTGCGGCCATTGAAGTGCTCGACGATATCGAGAGGCGGCACAGGCCCGCCGCGGATGCACTGAAGGATTGGGGCCTGTCCCATCGCTTCGCCGGCGCCGGTGACCGCGCTGCGATCGGCAACATCGTCTATGACGCCTTGCGCCGCAAGCGCTCTGCCGGCTGGCTGGTCGGCGACGAGACCTCACGTGCGCTCGGCTTCGGCGCCCTGTTGCTCGAATGGGACCAGTCCGCCGAAGCACTCAACCAGACGCTCGACGGCGACAAGTTCGCACCCGAGCCGCTGAGTGCCAGCGAACTCGCGACGATTGCCAACCACAAGCTCAACGAGGCGCCCGACGCCGTCCGCGCCGATTGCCCCGATTGGTGCGCGCCGCTGCTCGAACGCGCCTTTGGCGCGGAGTGGGTCGCCGAGGGCGCTGCCCTTGCCGCGCGTCCGCCGCTCGACATCCGTGCCAACACGCTGAAGGCTGATCGCGACCGCGTCATCGCCGAGCTGGAAGGCACCCAGGCAGCACCAACCGCTCTTGCTCCGCATGGCGTTCGCATTCCGCCCATCGACGGCAGCGGCCGCCACCCCAATGTCCAGGCCGAACCGGCATTCCAAAAGGGTTGGTTCGAAATCCAGGACGAGGGCTCGCAGCTTGCCGCAGAACTGGCAGGCGCCTTGCCCGGCATGCAAGTTCTCGATTATTGCGCCGGTGCCGGTGGCAAGACGCTGGCGCTGTCGGCGGCGATGGAAAACCGCGGCCAGATATTCGCCCATGATTCCGAGAAGTCGCGGCTCGCGCCGATGTTCGACCGGCTGCGTCGCTCCGACAACCGCAATGTCCAGGTGGTGTCCAAGCCGTCCGAACTCTCGGCCCTGACCGGCCACATGGACCTCGTGCTGATCGACGCGCCTTGCACCGGGAGCGGCACCTGGCGCCGCCGGCCCGACGCCAAGTGGCGACTGACACAGCGCCAGCTTGACGTGCGCAAGGCCGAGCAGTCGGCTATTCTCGACACCGCCAGCGCCTATGTGAAGCCGGGCGGGCTCGTCGTCTACATCACCTGTTCGGTCTTCGACGAAGAGAATGCCGACCAGGTCGCAGCGTTCATCGAACGCAACGAACGCTTCAAAACCGTCGACCACCAGGCCCTCTGGTCGCAGCATTTTCCTGGTCGCAGCGATGCCGTACGCTTCGGGGAACAGGGCCTGTCGTTGACCCCGGCCCGCAGCGGCACCGACGGCTTCTATTTCGCCGCGATGCGTCGCGCCTGATCTCGGGTAGCACAGGTCGTTCTGCGCTGTGGCGGAGCGAAATGTGCAACCAGATCCGGCCTTTGGCGTTCTGCGCCTCGGGTGCGCAGTGCAGGAGGTCGCATGAACAGATACGTCGCCTTGCTCGGTTTCATCGTCGTCGTCTTCGGCGGCGGCTTGCTCATCGGCTATCTGACGCTGCCGGGCGAATGGTATGCCGGGCTCGCCAAGCCGTTCTTCAATCCGCCAAACTGGATTTTCGGCCCGGTTTGGTCGGTGCTGTATGTCCTGATTGCGCTCGCCGGCTGGCGCGTCTGGTCCAGCGATCCTCATGGCGCTGCGATGCGCCTGTGGGTTGCTCAATTGGTGCTCAATTTCCTGTGGTCGCCGACCTTCTTCGGACTGCAGCAGATGGGCCTGGCCCTGCTGGTCATCCTGGCCTTGCTTGCCGCCATCCTCGGCTTCATGGCGACTACGGCGAAATCGGACCGTGTCGCTGCCTGGCTGTTTGCGCCTTATGCCGTCTGGGTCGCTTTCGCCACCTTGCTCAACGCGTCGCTGTGGTGGCTCAACTGATTGCCTTTTGCACTGCAGCATTTCCGATTGCCAGCTTTTGCCGGCTTTGCGATAAGCGAAGCCAAGAGGACATCCAATATGGCAGCCAAGATCGTACCCGCGGCCGACTATGACGAGCGCGTCAGGTCGTCCTTCGCGCGCCAGAGCGCGATGCGCACCATCGGCGCCGAACTGACGCTGGTCACTCCAGGCATCGTCGAGATCGAGATGCCTTATTCCGGAGAGCTGACCCAGCAGCATGGCTTCCTGCATGCCGGCGTTATTTCCACCGCTCTCGATTCCGCCTGCGGATACGCGGCCTTTTCGCTGATGCCCGAGAATTCGAGCGTGCTGACCATCGAGTTCAAGGTCAATCTGCTGGCACCCGGCAAGGGCGAGCGCTTCCTGTTCCGCGGCTCCGTCACCAAGCCGGGCCGCACCATCGTCGTCGCCGACGGTCAGGCCTATGCCATATCAGCCGACGGCGAGGCCAAGCTGATCGCCACCATGACCGGAACGATGATGGCCGTTGCCGGCCGCGACGGCATCGAGGGCTGAAACCGTGCCTGTTGCCCAATTCTCCGGCCGCAACGTCCTGTTCGTCATGGCCGTCGATGCCGAATATGGCCCGCATTTGCGCACGCTGTTCGAACCGCTGATGACCGGCGTCGGTCCGGTTGAATCAGGCATCGTTGTCGGCGCCGAATTGTCTCGGCTCGCTGCCTGCAACGGCCTGCCCGATCTCGTCGTCTGCCTTGGTTCGGCCGGCAGCCGCAAGCTGGAGCAGACCGAGGTCTACCAGGCGGTGTCGGTTGCCTATCGTGACATGGATGCCTCGGCGCTCGGCTTCGAAAAGGGCGCCACACCTTTCCTCGATCTGCCGGCCACCCTGGCCTTGCCGCTGCGCATTCCCGGTGTCCGGGAGGCGACCCTATCCACCGGTGGCACCATCATTTCGGGCAGCGCCTATGATGCGATCCCGGAGGACATGGTCGACATGGAGACCTTTGCCGTGCTGCGCGCCTGCCAGATGTTCGGCGTGCCGCTCATCGGCCTGCGCGGCATCTCCGACGGTGCCGCCGACATCAGCCATGTCGACGACTGGACCGAATATCTCCACGTCGTCGACGAGAAGCTGGCGCATGCCGTCAACCTGCTCGGCCGCGCCATTTCGAGCGGCGAGTTGAGACCTTAGGCAGCGCGCGGCAGGCCCTTGGCGTTGCCGAACAGGACACCCGCAAGCCGCACTTTGACGTCGCGGTCCCTGTTCACGTAAGTGATTTCACCGGCCTCGTGGTCGAGCGCCCAGCGGCCGGTCACCCCATTGTCCCAGTCGACGACATAGCCGCCCTCGGCGAGCGCCCATGTTCCCGTGCGTGTCTCGCCGTCGTCGAGCAGCATGTGCGCCACATCGCCGGTTTCGAAATAGACATAGGCCTCCTTGCCGTTGCGGTCGAGCACATGGGTCGTGCCTGAAATCAGCACCTTCAGGGCGGCCTGATCGAGAATTGCCATCGTCGTTTCCTCTTGCTATCCAGTTGGTCAAGGTTCTTGACGATATGCGCGATTGGAAAAATGGTCAAGCAGCTTGACGAAAACGCGGAAAGACCACTGCCAGATCATGTCGGCTGGCGCCTGTGGCAGGCGAGCCGCGCCTGGCAGGCCGAGTTCGCCGAGGCGATGCGCGCGGCCGGCCATGGCTGGTTCAGCGAAAGCCGCGCCGGCCTGCTCGGCCACATCGCGCGCCGCGGCACCAGGCAGGCAGCGCTCATCGAACGCGCTGGCATCTCCAAGCAGGCGGTGCAGCAACTGCTCGACGGGCTGGAGGCGGAGGGCGTCATCGAGCGCGCGCCCGATCTTGAGGACAAGCGCGGCAAGCTGGTTCTCTACACCGCAAAAGGCCTTGCCGCGCTCGACGACGGCGACGCCATCAAGCTCGACATCGAAAAGCGTTACCGGCAGCATCTGGGTGAGGGCGGCTTCGATGCCTTGATGGCAGCGTTGCGCGCCCTCGCTGAACCGCAAGCCCGATGATAGGCTCGGCGGGCTGGGCCGGGCATTGCACAGCGCACTTGTCACCCATGCAATCGAGCCCATTGCACAGACGTGATTCTTTCTTTAAACGCCCGCCATGAAGAACTCCGAGCACCCCGAAACCGTCCTCATCATCGACTTCGGCAGCCAGGTGACGCAGCTCATTGCGCGTCGCGTGCGAGAGGCCGGGGTCTATTCCGAGATCGTGCCCTTCCAGTCGGCCGCAGAAGCCTTCAAGCGGATCAACCCCAAGGCGGTGATCCTCTCGGGCAGCCCGCATTCCACCGTCGACATCGGCAGCCCGCGCGCCCCTGAAGCCGTCTTTTCGGCCGGCATCCCGGTGCTCGGCATCTGCTATGGCGAGCAGACCATGTGCGCCCAGCTCGGCGGCAAGGTCGAGGCAGGCCATCACCGCGAATTCGGCCGCGCCTTTCTTGAGATCCAGGACGACAGCCCGCTGTTCGAGGGCGTCTGGGCCAAGGGCACCCGCCATCAGGTGTGGATGAGCCACGGCGACCGCGTCACCGAGATCCCCGAGGGCTTCCGCGTCATCGGCACCTCGAATGGCGCGCCATTCGCCGCCATCGCCGATGAGAGCCGCAACTTCTATGCCGTCCAGTTCCACCCCGAGGTCGTGCACACGCCCGACGGCGCCAAGCTGCTGCGCAACTTCGTTCACAACATCGCGGGCATCGAGAGCGACTGGACCATGCACGCCTATCGCGCGCATGCCGTCGAGGCGATCCGCCAGCAGGTCGGCGACAAGAAGGTCATCTGCGCCCTTTCGGGCGGCGTCGACTCCTCGGTCGCGGCACTCTTGATCCACGAGGCCGTCGGCGACCAGCTCACCTGCATCCTCGTCGACCACGGCCTGATGCGCAAGAACGAGGCGGCCGACGTCGTCGCCATGTTCCGCGAGCACTACAACCTGCCGCTGATCCTCGTCGACGCCTCCGACCGCTTCATCTCGGCGCTCGAAGGCGAGTCCGATCCGGAAAAGAAGCGCAAGACCATCGGCCGCCTGTTCATCGAAGTGTTCGAGGAAGAGGCCAAGAAGCTCGGCGGCGCCGACTTCCTCGCCCAAGGCACGCTTTACCCCGACGTCATCGAGAGCGTCTCCTTCACCGGCGGTCCCTCGGTGACCATCAAGTCGCACCACAATGTCGGTGGCCTGCCCGAGC
Source organism: Aminobacter sp. SR38 (assembly GCF_014843375.1). Lineage (NCBI taxonomy): Bacteria > Pseudomonadati > Pseudomonadota > Alphaproteobacteria > Hyphomicrobiales > Phyllobacteriaceae > Aminobacter > Aminobacter sp. SR38. The sequence continues at coordinate 1,724,364 of NZ_CP062112.1, read as the reverse complement.
GCATGAACATGAAGCTGGTCGAGCCGCTGCGCGAGCTGTTCAAGGACGAGGTCCGCGTGCTTGGCAAGGAACTCGGCCTGCCGGACAGCTTCATCGGGCGCCATCCGTTCCCCGGACCGGGCCTCGCCATCCGCTGCCCGGGCGGCATCAGCCGCGAGAAGCTCGAAATCCTGCGCGAAGCCGATGCGATCTACCTTGACGAGATCCGCAAGGCCGGCCTCTACGACGCGATCTGGCAGGCCTTTGCCGTGCTTTTGCCGGTCCAGACCGTCGGCGTCATGGGCGACGGTCGTACCTACGAGTTCGTCTGCGCGCTCCGCGCGGTGACCTCGGTCGACGGCATGACCGCCGACTTCTACCATTACGACATGAACTTCCTCGGCCAGGCCGCCACCCGCATCATCAACGAGGTCCGCGGCATCAACCGTGTCGTTTACGACGTCACCTCGAAGCCGCCCGGCACGATCGAGTGGGAGTGATTCAGGCCCATCCTGACGTATCCGAAAAAAACGCCATTCTACGATCTAACCAATTGAAATAAAAAATACTTTCTGTTGCTGCCTGCCGAGAACTATCGGCAGGCAGCAGACGGACTTGTCGTGCGTTCTGACGGACCTTCCCTCTTCATCGCGCTGAAGACACTGCGCCGGCAACTCCCGTTATGTGCTGCCGTCACGCTACGATGCTGACGCACCCATGTCCCGGGCCACCTTTAATCGGGTTACGTACCTGGTCGTCGAGCAGGCGAAGAAGGACGGTCTGCCCCTTGAGCCTTTCACCGTGCACGATCTGAGGCGGACTGGTTCGACGCTGCTCAATGAACTGGGTTTCAACAGCGACTGGATTGAAAAATGCCTCGCGCATGAGGACGGTCGTTCGTCACGAGGTCAGCCGTCGGGCGAGATCTCTGCTGGCCTGAACAGGCCGAGCTTGTCGAGCGGGCTCGTGACCGTGCGCACCGTCCGGGTCGCGACCTTGGTGTAGAGGGCGGTGCTGTTCAGCTTGGCATGCCCGAGCAGGACCTGGATGATCCGGATGTCGACGCCGTCTTCCAGCAGGTGAGTGGCGAAGCTGTGACGCAGCGTGTGCGGCCCGACCCGCTTGGTAATGTCGGCGGCCTGCGCCGCCTCGACGACGATGCGGTAGAGCTGCCGCGTGCTGATCGGCTTCATTGCGTGTTGGCCTGGGAACAGCCAGCCGTCACGGTGGCGTTGAGCAGCCCTGCCGGACAGCTGAAGTGCCGCGACCGTTTCCGTGAAGCGGGCGACCACGCGTGTTGATATGCCTCGTCAGAGCATCCGCTGAAGAACGTCCCGCGGTCTGAGTTGCGCAGATGATGCTTCAGCGCGACGCAGGCAGGCCGCAGATAGGCGCTGTGAAGCGCCTGCAAACCCCGTAAACCTTGGGCCGGTCGTCAACTGAACTCCCAATTCCGGTGCGGTCACCTTTGTGTTTGAACGCGGAGAAGTCGGCTGTTCGGACGGATACGCGATTTCGGTCGAGCCGGTCTGCTAAAACCTCGTCGGCCGTTTCAAATTCCGCCGGATGACAGCGTACCACCAAGTCGAGGTCAGCAGCCCTGAGTAGTTGATGCCATGCGCGGAACGCGCTGAGATAGATCTCGTGGGGCTCGCACGGCGGGTCATCTTAGCAGGACCCGTGGAACAGACGAAAGCTCAGCTGGAACGCATCAGCGCCATAGGAACAAAACTCTGGCAAGGATGACCGAGGGTTCGGCGGCCTGAACACAGAGGGACAGCAGTTTTGCAAGATGATGCGGTGCTGTGCGCAGGGGGAGGTCCGGCAGGATAGCGAACCTCCCGATCCTGCTAGTTGATCGTGACCGCCATCACGCCTGGGCGAGCAACATTCTCCCGAGCCAAGACAAGCAGGATCACCAGGAAGACCGCTTCGACCACAGCGAAGGCCATGAAGGCTTCAGAAAACGAGCCGCCCGAAGCCCTGATTACCAGGCCCATCATCCACGGAGAAACGAAACTCGCCGCCACGCCGAGGACTTCCGCATAGCCAACTGCGACGGTCGCCAGTTCGTCGGCGTATTTCTCGGTGAGCAGGGCGAAGATGGCGCCGCCACCAAGTACCGCGATGCCGCTCAGGCCAGCAAGGACCAGCAGCCAGCCAAACGGCATCGGATAGATTGCCGCAGCGGTGAAGGCGAAGGCGATCATCAGCGCCATTGCAGTGCCTAACTTGATCATGAAGGCCTTGCCTACGCGGTCGGCCGCGTAGCCGCCGACGACCAGGAACAACACCTGCGACAGACCCATCAGCGTGCCGACAACAGCCGCGCTTTCGACCGGCATGTTCTGCACTGCGATGAAGGCCGGTACGACCCAGGTCGCCGTTCCGGCAATGGCGAAAGTGCAGGCCGCGATGCCCAGACCCCCAACGATGATCCACTTCGAGCGGAAGATGACGCTGATCGGGATCGATGCACCACGCGGCAGCGGCGGCTCCCAGGCAAAGCCGTTGATACCTATCTCGGCCGGCCCATTGCGGGCGAAGAGGCAGTTGATGAGAGCGACGATCAACGTCCCGCCGGCCAGAACAGCGAAGAATGTACGCCAGCCAAAGGCCATGGTCAGCGGAATTCCAAGCGCGAAATCAAGCGTGATCGCCAGGCTGTATGCCGCCAGGATGAGGCCGATGATGCTGCCGCGCCGAGACTGCGGAAACCAGCCGATGACCAGCTTCATGTTGCCGAGAAAGATCGCCGCGTCGAAGAAACCAATCAAGAGACGCAACGCGACCAGCTGACCATAACTCTGCACATAGATCTGCAGGACCATGCCCAGGCCGGTGCCTGCAAGTCCGATCAAAAGCATCATGCGCGCCGTCATGTGCCGGCTGAAATGCGACCACACGACCATGCCGATGCCGTAGGTCAGCGCGAAGATACCCTGCGCGAAGCCGGCCTGAGCCGGGTCGAGTTGCAGGGTTTCGGAGATGAATGGAATGACTGCTGCAAAGGCATACCAATCCGCCGCAAGAAAGACCTCGCACACCAAGGCGAGTGCAAGCATGCCGATTTGCCATCGCCGGATGCGCGACCGGTCGTTTTCGGTAATTGTGTCCCAGTTCATCGTCCGTCCCCCGTTGGAAAACCTGGTTTTTGCGTGAGTGTGGTCGCCTATTTTTGCAGCTTCGTTTGAGCTGCGGCCCACTTTCCGCGGGTATTCCGCCTGCGGCGACTGACACAGGCGGAAGGATGTGTCGCCGTCAGCTCTGCGGCGGCAGGAAATTGACCTCGTGTTCGGCTGCGATACGCACGACTTCAGCCGGATCGCCGACATTGTGGATGCGGTCGAACAGTCCGCGCAGGACCCGCGTCGGCGAGACCCAGAACAGGCAGCGCACAGTGCCGGAAGACTTGTTGAAGATGCCGTGCGGCTCTCCCATCGGCATGCGGATCAGGTCGCCTGCGGTTGCATTCACTTCTTTGCCGTCGAGCCAGAGGTCGAGGCGGCCCTCGAAGACCGAGACAAACTCGTCCTGGGTCGGGTGCGTGTGAGGCGGAACGAAGGTGCCGGGGGGCAAGATCGCGTGCCACGCCATGGAGGCATCCGATTGTTGCTTCAGAGTGTATGTCTGGCCAAGAATACTCCAGACGGTTCCGTCATAGGCTTCGTCGCTTTTTGTCACGCCGGCCTGCATTACAATCATGATGTGGTTGTCCTTGTGAGTTGGTGTTCGTCGTTAAGGATGCCGTCAGGCGGCGAGAAAATCGCGGAGCAGGGTGGTCGCCTGGGGCGCTTCCTCGAACAGGAGATGCCCGGCGCCTGGGACCAGCTCGAGGCGAGAAACGGGGATGCACTTCAGCCAGGCGTGTGCCTGCGCAGCCGGCCGCATTCGGTCCTCGCTGCCCCAAAGCAGCAAGGTGGGAGCAGCAATGCGATGAAGCCAGGCGCCCAGTTTCGGATTGCCTTGCGGTTCGATGGCAAGCAGGCGACCGAGCGCCGCCATCTCGCGCCCAAGCGACGCGCCGAATGTAGGGTCTTGGGTCGTTGGAAAATATCCCAGCGCGACGCGCGGGTCATGGGTCAAATAGCCGGGAAGTTCTGGCGGGCTGACGGTGGACAGGTCGGGCGCGGGGTGTTCGCGCACGACCAGACCCGCCGGTGAAATCAGTGCCAGCCGACGCAGACGGCTGCTTTGCCGAGCCGCGTACTCGGCAGCGATCCAACCTCCAAGCGAGAAGCCGGCAAGGTCGAACGCTTCAAGCCCGAGCCGGTCAAACAGATCGGCATAATGCAGCACATAGTCGTCGATTGAGGTGATGCGATCGTCGTCTGCCGAGTCGCCGAACCCTGGATGATAGGGAATAATGACTTTCGCGCCCGTAGCCAACGTGCGGGCGAATTCGAAGCCGGTAAACGTTCCTGCGCCATGCAGGAAGACCAGAGGAAAGCCCTCGCCGATACTGTGCACGATTGTGCGAATGCCGCGGATCTCGTACTCGGCGCGCTCAAAACCTTCCAAGGCCGGAAGGGGTCCGGGTTGCAGTGTCATGATCTGAAAACTCCCTGTTTATTCGGCGGCGACACAGCACGGCCGCCCGGCGAGGCCGGCAAACTGGTCGACCGCGTCGATAATGCGCTTGAGCACCATGGGATTGCTTGGAACGCCATCGGTGAAGTCGGTTTCGCTGGCATAGATCGCAGTTGGGATGGTGCAGGCTTCAAAAAACCCGAAAAGCGGTCGAAGCTGATGTTCAACGACGAGGGAGTGGCGCATGCCGCCGCCTGTCGCAGTCAGAAGCACAGGTCGGTTGATCAGCGCTGACGGGTGGACAAGGTCAAACACGTGCTTGAACATCCCGGCATAAGAACCCTTGTAGACCGGGCTGCCGACGATCAGCGCGTCGGCGTTTTCGATCGCCTCCACAATCGATCGGGCCTGATCGTTCAATCCGGCCGGTGAACAGGCGGCCAACCCTTCTCCGGCGTCCACCAAGTCGAATATCTCGACGGAAAAGCCATGGCGCTGGCGGATCTTTTCGGAAACGGCTTCGACAAGCGCACGTGTTTTCGACGGCCTCTGCGCGTTGCCGCAGAAGCCGATGACTTTGACACCGGTCATCCAGATCTCACTCCCGTATGGAACCACCAGGTATTCATCGACCTGTTCGGCGGTTCGCCAACTCCCATAAGCGCTCAGTTTCAGAACGGTAAGCTGCTTGGGCAAGCCCCCCAGTTGAGGGGGTTGCTGTCGCAACGCCCGGTTGGAACAGTGCCGGGAGAAAGCGCCTGGCACGATCGGCAAGGCGCAGACCAACAAGGGTGGAGCCTGTGAACATGTCAGTCGTCGAGTTCAAGAAAACCGGAAATCCGTCGCTGGCCGAGATGGCCGCCCATGTCGAAAACATCCTGCCGGCGATCGAGTCGGCTGCGGAAGAGAGCGAACAGCTGAACAGGCTATCCGATGCGACATACATGCTTTTGCGTGATGCCGGTCTCTTCAGCATGATGATGCCGAAGGAGGTTGGCGGAGCTGAACTTTCTCACGTCGACGCGATGCGGCTCGGCGAACGCGTGGCATGGGCGCATGGTTCTGCCGGCTGGTGCGTGATCGTGAACAACGCTGTCGGCGGTGTGATGTCGCTGTTTGTCTCGGAGAAGGGCGCCGCCGATATTTTCGCCGAGGGTCCCGATGTCATGGTTGCCGGAAACGGTGTGCCGCGAGGCTATGCGCGGCCGGTCGACGGCGGCTACATGATCCGCGGCAACTGGGCCTATGGCAGCGGCATTCATCACGCCGCCTGGATCCATTCCGGCTGTTTCGTTACCGAGGCGGACGGCAAGACCATGGTCAAGCAAGCCAATGGTCAGCCGGAAATCGTCATCACCCATCACCCGCGCGAGACCATAGAGTTGAAAGGCAATTGGGATGTGCTCGGTCTGCGCGCCACAGGCAGTTTTGATTACACGCTCAAGGATGCCGACGAGCTCTTTGTGCCCAAGCATCTGTGTTATGGCTTCAACGACGGTGGTGCCAAGCGTGGCGGCCCGCAGGGTAGTCTCGGGCTGGTGGGCTACACGGCCTGGGGTCACACGACATGGGCGCTTGGCGTCGGGCGGCGCATGCTCGACGAACTTGCCAAACTGGCTAAGGTTCGCGTCGACGCGTTTGGCAAGATGAATGAGAGCGCGACCTTCAAATATGAGTTCGCCCGGGCTGAGGCGCGCTTCCGTTCGGCACGTGCCTTTGCCTATCAGGCCTGGGCGAGCATGGCCGAAACCTTCGATGCCGGCCGCAACGCTTCTGTCGAGCAGATCGCCGATGTGAAGCTTGCGATGCGTCATGTCCATGACGTCATCTCCGATGTCGGCACCTTCGCCCACCGCGCGGCGCGCGGCGCGTCACTTCACAACGGAACCATGCAGCGTTTCTATCGCGATATCCATTCGGGTACCCAGCACATCCTGATGGCTGACGAAATCGTACAGGAATGCGGCCGCGTCTATCTCGGCGCGGTCAAAGCCGACGCAAAATGGGGAGTCTTTGGTGTGGATGGCTAGATAGTCGCGCAAACGGCTGTCTTCGCCGCCGCAGTCAGCTTGATTTTTGCCGAGGTTGCTTGAAAATCCCGCCTCGGCAGAAGCGCTCACGCACTGGCGAGCCTTTGCCACATGTTCCTGACAAGCTCGAACAATGAGCAGCAGGGCTGAGGAGGGAAAAATGATGTCGGGGACATCGGCTGGACGATCGAACTATTCGACGGGAGAGGTCGGCCATGCCGCGCTGGCCGTTGCTGAAAGCCGCTCTCTCGAAGCTCTTGGCGAGTCATGCCACCGCGAAATGGGCAAGCTGATGGGATCGCCCACGGTCGGGCTTTACCTGTTGGATGATCACAAGCCGAGCCTTGTCTACAGCAAACAGGCGCCTGAGGGCTTCATCCGGGAGTACAGCGATGAATTCGACAAATACGATCCGCTGCTCGCCTATATTTTCGAGAAAGGCCGGCCTGTCGACGGGTCGACGGTGGTCGGTACGTCTGGCTGGCAGCACTGCAACAATTTCCAGTTGTTGAGGCGCTGGGGCTTCAAGCACTGCATGGCCGGGCCGCTTCTGGTAGAGGGTCGCGTGGTTGGCGTCGTCTACACCGCCAATGGCGGTGAGAGGGGACCCTATCGCGCTGAGGCAGTCGACAGCATGGATATTCTTTGCCGGGCCGGTTCACTCGCACTCGCCACCATGGTGGAGACTGGCCGGCTCGGCGGTGCGCCGATCGGCTGGATAGCGCAGTCCAGCGTTGCGTCACGCCATGAGCGGACGATCGGCGGGGCATATGCCTTGAACCAGTTGCCGGCGCGATCGCGCGAAGTGGCGCTTTTGCTCTGCCGCGGCCAGTCCAACAAACAGATCGCGCGGGCGCTGGGGATTTCCGCATATACGGTCAAGGATCATGTCGGCAAACTTTGCCAGCGACTTCACGCCCACAACAGAACTGAATTGGTCCAGCGACTGCTGACGACGCACTAAACCCACCATCCAGACGCTAAGCAGCAATAACACCGCAAGCGTCGGCCACCTATTTGAGGATGCGGTGTCTGCAAGTGGGGTCGGCACCGGTAGCCGATGCAGATGATGCTGGCCTCCGTGGGAGGTGTTCAGACATGCGGGCGACACCGCCAGCAGCGCTCAGAAATCATCGCCCACATTTACGAAGAGCTTGCGACCTGGAATGTCCCGCAGACCGGCGCAAACCCTTTTGCGTGAGCTTCAACAGCTCACTGGTCATGGCTGAGTGGTAAGGCGCTAGCGCCCGGCCAGGTCCAGCAACCGGTTCCACCGCAGCTTAGCCGGAACCTGCGAACAACGTTGGCCACTCCCCTGCGTATCCAAGCGGATGCCAGCTGGTCGCGCGATCAATGAACTGACTTCAGCAGAAAATCGCGGAAGCACCGCGCCGCAGGCGAAAGAGAACGCGTCCGCTTCTGAATCAGGCTGACCTCGCGCTTGATGTGCGGCTCGGTCGGTGTGCGAACGACGAGGCCCATGGAGGTCGCAAGGCGCGTGACCGCCGAGGTCATAATCGCGACGCCTAAGCCGCCTTCAACCATGCCGATGATCGTCAGCGGCAACGCCACCTCTTGCATCGACTTGTCGAGTGGCAGAACGATGCCGTTGCGCGCCAGTTCGTTTTCGAGCCGGTCACGGATCGGGTTGCCGCGCTGCGGGCCGATCAGCTTGCAGTCGGCAAGGTCGGTCCAGCGCAGTTCGGGACGTTTCACCAGCGGGTCCTCGGCATGGAGCACAACCAAAAACTCATCGGTGGAGAGCCGTGTGCCGACGAGTTCCGGATCGTCTTCCGGCACCGTGCCAAGTCCAAGGTCAACCAAGCCACTGGCGACCTGCTCCAGGACGGTCTTCTCCGCGACATCGTGCAATTCGACCGTGATCTCGTTGTAGAGCTTGGTGAAGGCGTTGACGAGCTGCGGCAGCATCAGGGCGGCCTGAACCGTTCCGGCGGCCATCGTGACCTTGCCGCGACGCAGCGCATTCAGTTCCCGCGAGCTCTCCACCATGCCCTCGATATCGGCAACGGCACGGGTTGCGATCGGAAGGATGTCGATGCCCGCCTGGGTGAGGCGCAGCAGGCGGGTGTGCCGATCGAAGAGGCGAAGATTGAGATTTTGCTCCAGCTGCCGCACCAGAGTGCTGACGGCCGATTGTGACGATCCGAGCTTGTCGGCGGCCAGCGTGAACTGTCCGAGATTGGCCACGGTGACGAAGGCGCGGAGCTGTTTCAGCGTGACGTCCATGCCGATCCATTCATTCAGTTATCAGATGAATAAATATGATTGTGCCGATTGTTTGCTGATTTGGCCAGCCGCATGATCCCCCTTGTACGGCGTGCGGTGTAAAAACATGAGGCCAAGATGCCCCCCAACCGCGCCGGAGCACTATTCGCTGGGAGGATAGCGAATGTCCAAAACTGATACGACGGATCCCGTCGAGAAGAAGTACCCGATTCCAAGCCTTTTCGCTCTCGGCCTGCAACACGTTCTCGTCATGTATGCCGGTGCAGTCGCCGTCCCGCTCATCGTCGGCAGCGCGCTGCAGTTGCCCAAGGACCAGATCGCCATGCTGGTCAGCGCGGATCTGTTTTGCTGCGGCATCGTCACCCTCATCCAGGCACTTGGTTTCGGCCGCCACGTCGGCATCCGGCTGCCGATCATGATGGGCATTTCGTTTACTGCCGTTCCCTCGATCATCGCGACGGGCAACAATCCGGACCTCGGCATGCCCGGCGTCATTGGGGCGGTCATCGCCTCCGGTGTCTTCACCGTCATCGCCGCGCCTTTCTTCGGACGGTGGGTGCGGTTTTTCCCGCCGGTCGTCACCGGCACTGTCATGCTGGTCATCGGCCTTTCGTTGATGCGCGTCGGCGTGAACTGGGCCGCTGGCGGCCAGCCGATGATCCGGGGACCGGAAGGCATGATCCCGAACCCCGCCTATGGCGCACCCTTCGCGCTCGCCGTCGCAGCCATCGTGCTGCTGTCGATCCTGCTGCTCACACGGGTTCTCAAAGGCTTTCTTTCCAACCTTGCGGTGCTGATAGGCATCGGCATCGGCTTTGCCATCGCGATCGCATCCGGCAAGGTTGATTTCCATGGCGTCGCCGACGCCGGCTGGGTGCGCATCATCCACCCGCTCGCCTTCGGTTGGCCCGTTTTTGAGTTCTGGTCGATCCTTTCTCTCTGCGCGGTCATGACGGTCATGATGATCGAATCGACCGGGCAATTCCTGGCGGTCGGCGACATGGCCGGGCGCAAGATCACCCAGGCTGAGCTTACCCGCGGCCTCAGAACCGACGGCGTCGGCAACATCATCGGTGGCCTGCTCAACACTTTCACCTACACGACCTATGCGCAGAATGTCGGTCTGCTCCAGATCACCGGCGTCCTGAGCCGCTTTGTGGTCGCGACGGGCGGCGTCATCCTGGTCCTGCTCGGTTCGCTGCCGAAGGTAGCCTTTATCAGCGCCTCGATCCCGAGCTACGTCGTCGGCGGTGCCGCCATCGTCATGTTCGGCATGGTCTCGGCGACGGGTGTGAAGATCCTGTCGAGAGTGGATTTCGTCGCCAACCGCCGCAACCTCTACATCGTCGCAGTCAGCGTCGGCCTCGCCATGGTGCCGGTCGTGGCCGACAACATCTTCGCCCAACTGCCGTCAGCAGTCGAAAAATTCCTGCACAGCGGCGTGCTCGTCGGCACCTTCGCGGCAGCTCTGCTCAACATCCTCTTCAACGGCGTTCCCGCGAAAGAGCCTGAGGACAGCGAACTGCAGAACCGTACGCCGGCGGCCGACCTCGCCTGAACAGCAACAACCATTTAGTCCGGCGGCCTTCGCGCCGCCGGTGCCCGAGCCGCGTAGCCCAAGAGGCCAAGTGGCCAGATCCAAGAGGAATGCCATGAGGCGCTTTGAATACCACCGGGCGGACACGCTGGAACAGGCCTCCCGCCTTCTCACCGACCTCGGCGAAGACACCTTCGTGTTCAACGGTGGTACGGACCTTCTCGTCGAAATCCGTGAAAGGCTGCGCCGGGTTCGCAACGTCGTCGACATCAAGCAGATCCCCGGATTGTCCGACATCATCTATGACGAAACGCGCGGCCTGACTTTCGGCGCGCTGGTGACCGTGGGCCGCCTGGAGCGCCTGGCATTGGTCCGCCAGCGTTACCCGAACCTGTATGCGGCCTTCGCCTCGCTAGGCTCCATCCAGGTGCGCAATCGTGCGACGGTGGCAGGCAATGTCTGTCGTGCCTCGCCGTCAGCCGATACGATCCCACCGCTGATTGCCGATGGCGCGTTCATCCACATCTACAGCCGCACCAACATGCGCGTCGTGCCACTTGCCGAATTCTTCACCGGCCCCGGCAAGACTGTGCTTGCCAAGGGCGAGATTGTTACCGGTATCACCGTGCCGCCAGCCGGCGACAACTCCGGCAAGGCCTATCTCAAGCACGGCCGCCGTAAGGCAATGGAACTCTCCACCGTCGGCGTCGCCGTCAGCCTCACCATGGAAGGTGGTCTCTGCGATGACATCCGCATCACGCTCGGCGCGGTCGGAGCAACCGTGCTGCGCGCACCCCAAGCCGAGGCCATGCTGCGCGGCACGTCGCTCGACGCGGCAACCGTCAAAAACGCCGCCAACAAGGCGATGGAAGAGTGCACGCCGATCAGCAACGTGCGCGCCAGCGCCGATTACCGCCGCGATATGGTGGGTGTGCTGACCGGCCGCGCCATCAAACAGGCATTGGAGGCTTTCGCATGAAACGGATCGTTGAACTCACCATCAATGGCGAGCCGCGCGACATGGTGGTGGATAGCTGCCGCTCGCTGCTCGATGCGCTGCGCGACGATCTCGGCCTCACCGGCACCAAGAAGGGCTGCGACGTCGGCGATTGCGGCGCCTGCACCGTCATCGTTGATGGCGAGCCGGTCAATGCCTGTCTGATGCTTGCAGTGGAAGCCGAAGGCCGCTCGGTCGAGACGATCGAGGGACTTCAGCCAGGCGTCGATGTGCTGCATCCGCTGCAGGATGCCTTCATGCGCTACGGCGCTTCGCAATGCGGCTTCTGCACCCCGGGTATCCTGATGATGGCCAAGAAGCTGCTCGACGACAATCCGCGCCCGACGGACGAGGACATCCGCTTCGGCCTAAGCGGCAATATCTGCCGCTGCACCGGCTACACCAAGATTTTCGACGCGATCAAAGCAGCCGCGATCGAGATGGAGGCTGCAAGATCATGAACATGACGACCCCTATCGAACAGCGCGATTTCAAGATCGTCGGAAAGAGTGTTCGCCGCGACGACGTGCTCGAAAAGGTGACGGGCGAGGCCGAGTATACCGGCGACGTCAAACTGTCGGGCATGCTGCACGGCAAGATCAAGCGCGCGGCCATCGCGCATGCCCGCATCAAGAGCATCGATGTCAGCAAGGCGCTCGCCTATCCGGGCGTCAAGGCGGTGCTGACGCATGAGAACGTGCCACGCGTGCTGCATTACGGCTCACCGCACCCGCGCTCGGCTTCCTGCACCAAGGACCAGTATATACTCGATGACAAGGTACGGTTCTGGGGCGAGGGCGTTGCCGCCGTCGCGGCCATCAGCGAGGAGATTGCCGACGAGGCTCTCGACCTGATCGAGGTCGAGTACGAGCCCTTGCCGGCCGTCTTCGAACCGGAGGATGCGGCCCAGCCGGGTGCGCCGCTCATTCACGATGTCGGCCCTGGCGGCAACCTCGTGCTCGATCCGGTGCGCATCAATCGCGGCGATGTGGACGCCGGCTTCGCCCAGGCGGATTTCGTGCTCGAAGGTGTTTTTTCCGGTGGGCGGCCGCATCCGGCTTACATGGAGCCGAATGTCTGCATCGCCGACTGGGACGGTTCCAACAAGCTTACCTTCTGGACCTCCACCCAGACTTCTTTCATGGTGCGCGGCATCCTTGCCGAAGTGCTCGGTCTGCCGCTTACCAAGGTCCGCGTGCTCGTCGACCACATGGGTGGCGGTTTTGGAGCTAAGCAGGACCTGTTCCAGCACGAATTCCTGTGCGCGCTTCTTGCCAAACAGACGCGCCGGCCAGTGAAGATGGAATTCAGCCGCCACGAGACTTTCGTCGCCGGCCGCTCGCGCCACCCCTGCAAGATCTGGCTGAAACAGGGTTTCAAGAACGACGGCACGCTCGTCGCGCGCGACATGAAGCTGGCCTACGATTCCGGCGCCTACGGTTCGCACGGCCCAGGTGTCACCATTGTCGGCACGACGGCTGCCACCTCGCTTTATCGCTGCGAGAACGTGCGGCTGGAAGGACGCTGCGTCTACACCAATACGCCGATCAACGGTGCCTTCCGCGGCTATGGCGTGGTGCAAAGCTATTATGCGCTCGATATCCAGATGGACGAGGCGGCCGAACGGCTAGGCATGGATCCGGCGGAGCTGAAGCTGAAGAACGTCGTTCGCGCCGGCGACATCGCACCGTCGGGCCACCCGATCCTTGGTCATGGCCTCGAAATCTGCCTCCAGCACGGCATCGACGTGCTGGATTGGAAGAAGCTGCGCAACCGCGACCGCGCGCCGGATCCCAAGCGACCCCACATTCGCACTGGCTGGGGCATCGGCTGCGAAATGCACGGTTCTTCCGCCTATCCCGGCATCAAGGAACAGGGCAACGCCACGGTGAAGGTCAACGAGGACGGTACGGTGACTTTGCTCACGGGTGCCGCCGGCCTGGGCACCGGCGCGCACACAGCACTTGCACAGATCGTTGCGGAAGAACTCGGAGTGCGCTTCGAGGATGTTGGCACGATCCATGGCGATACGGACGTAGTACCTTGGGACATCGGCGCGTTTGCCAGCCACACGACTTATCTCGTCGGCACGGCTGCCAAGATGGCAGCCGGTAAGGTCCGCACTGCGGTTCTCGAACGGGCAGCGATGAAGCTGCAGGTCTCGCCGGCCGAGATCGATCTTTCCGAAGGCAAGGTCTTCGTCATCACCCATCCAGGACGCTGCATGACGGTCGCTCAGGCGATGGGTCCTTCCCGTGGCATTCCCGCCGCCAACATCGTTGCGAACGGCACCTACGAGCCGACGAAATCCTATTCCTTCGCCGCACATTTCGCTGAGGTGCATGTCGATACGGAAACCGGCATCGTGGAGGTCAAGCGCGTCATACCTGTGCACGACGTCGGCCGGGTCATCCATCCGATTGCCGCGCAGGGGCAGATCGAGGGCGGCATCCAGCAGGGCATCGGTCACACGCTGACCGAGGACTACGTCATCGACAAGAAGACCGGCCGGTCGCTCAACGCCGGCCTCGTCGACTACAAGATGCCGCTCTCGATGGACATGCCTGACATCGAGACGATCATCCTCGAAGCGGCACCCGATCCAGGTGGCCCCTGGGGCGCCAAGGGCGTCGGCGAGGACCCGATCATTGCCATCGGCCCAGCCATTGCCAACGCCATCCACGACGCCATCGGCGTTCGCTTCCGCCACTATCCGATCACTCCGGAAGACGTACTGAAAGCCTTGAGGGAGAAGGCCGCATGAACATGCACATCGAACCTGAGAGCCGGAAGCTCCCGATAACGATCCTCACCGGGTTCCTTGGATCGGGAAAGACGACGTTGCTCAACTACATCCTCACCGAACGCCATGGCCACCGGATCGCGGTGATCGAAAACGAGTTCGGCGAAGTCGACGTCGACAGCGACCTGGTGCTGGCCTCTGACGAAGAGATCTTTCAGATGCAGAACGGCTGCATCTGCTGCTTCGTCGATGTGCGCAACGACCTCATCGACGTGATGAAGAAGCTGTTGAGCCACAAGGACAAGTTCGACCACATCATCGTCGAGACTTCTGGTCTTGCCGATCCGACGCCTGTCGCCACCGCCTTCTTCGTCGATCGCAGCGTTGCTGAAGAGGTCGAGCTGGATGCCGTCGTCACGCTGGTGGATGCAATGCATATCGACCAGCATCTCTATGATCCGGTTCTTGACGGCAGCGACAACCAGGCGGTCAACCAGGTCGTCGCGGCCGACCGCATCCTCATCAACAAGGTTGATCTTGCCTCAGAGGACGCCCTCGGTTCGCTCGAGGCGTCGCTGCGCAAGCTCAACCAGACGGCGCCGATCCTGCGTTCGACCTATGGCAAGGTGGACCTGACCGATATTCTCGGTGTCAACGGCTTTCGCCCGTCCTATGTGCGCGAGCGGGCGGAAATCCTCGACATCGACATGGACGACGACCACGATGCGCATGGCCATCACGAATGCCACGATACGGCCTGCGACCATCCGGACCATGACCATGGGCACCATCATGACCACGGCCACGGCCGAGCATCGGTCCTGCGCCCGCACAGCCACGATGCGACGGTGAAATCCCACTCTTTCGTTTATCCCAACTCCTTCAACGGCGAGAAGCTCGCCACCTTCCTGAAGGATTATCTCGGCGAGCGCGGCGACGACATCTTCCGTACCAAGGGCATTGTTTCGGTGGCCAATGACGAGCGCTTCTTCGTGCTCCAGGCGGTGCACAAGCTGGTCGATTTCCGTCCGGATCACAGCTGGGGCGAGGGTGTCAGGAAGTCGAAGTTCGTCTTTATTGGCCGCAATCTCGACCGTGACGGCATCGACAGGAACCTGCGTGCATGCCTGGCGGCCTAGCGGCGCTTCTCCCGTCCTAATACGCCTGCTCAATTCCTGTGTCCAAGACGCCCGCGCAATTTCCCGCGCGGGCGGTCGCTGCCGATCGCCATGAAATAGCGTTTAAAAAGAATAGGTTAGTCGATTTTTCCCCGTTGACAGAAAGTCGGCCCCATGGTTTCTTCACCGTTGAGTAGAAGCGCCGACAATTGCTCACCGTCTGTTGGACGATGAGGCCGCGATGTCGATGCTCACTGCGAAAGGAACACCTGTCGGTTGCAGCCGCCCTGCGGCGTCCGCACCGACTACCCTTCCCCATCATCGGCATTTCCTGAGATCGCGCATCCATGCCGGCTTTTGGCCGGCCTGGGGTCCATCGCGCGGCCCCGCATCGACCGGATCCTCTACGACAGGAGAACAAGGATGATCATTGATCTAAGCTGCTACCCCACCGATCTGGTGGACCTGGCTTGGCGCCACGACGGACCGCCGTTCACCGGCGACAAGCTTTTGAAGATGATGGACGGCCCGTACTATGTGAACGGCAAGCCGCGCCGGATCGACAAAGCCTTCATCCAGCCGCCGCAAGGCAACACCATCTACACCCATGAAGTCATGGACCTGGAAGGCAAGGCCGCCATCCGCCAGTACATGGCCTATACGGAAAAGATGGTGACGGAGCACCCGGACCGTTTCCTTGGCTGCTTCGTCTACAACCCGCGCTATGGCACGCAGAACGGCGCCGAAGAAATCGAACGCTATGCCAAGGAGTTCGATTTCAAGATGGTGCAGTTGCAGGCGAACATGCATGCCTACCGCCCTGACCGCGCGCTCGACTGGCTGCGTCCGGCCATGAAGAAATGCGCCGAGCTCGGCCTCATGGTGAAGGTGCATACCGGCGACGGTCCGTACTCAATCCCCACCGAGTTCTATCCGATCATTCGCGAGTTCCCGGAAGTGAATTTCATCCTCGCGCATTTCGGCGTGCAGACCGGCGGTGTCTACGTGTTCGAGCCGATGCAAATGGCGCTCGACACGCCGAGCGTCTACGTCGAATCCGGCTGGTGTCTGCAGTCGCGCATCGTCGAGTTCGCCAAGGTCCTACCCAAGCACAAGATCCTGTTCGGCTCCGATACGCCGCCGAACGAACCAGGCATGTGGATCAACCTTCTGGAAGTCCTCTGCCACGAGCCGCCGCAGGGCCTCAACCTCGATGAGGATACGCTGGAGGATTACCTCGGCAACAACACCGCCCGCATGATCGGTCTCGAGCCTACCAGGCCGCCGGCGACCGTCGAGGAAGCCGAAGCGTATCTGCGCCAGCACGGCGTCGCGCTTGCCGCGTAAAACTGAACGGAGTGAACAATGATCATCGATACCCATCTTCACCCGACGAACCTCGTGGACGAGGCGTGGCGTCATACCGGTTCGCCCTTCACGGGTGAGCGCATGCTGAAACTGATGGACGGCCCCTACATGATCAACGGCAAGCCACGCCGGATCGACATGGGCTTCATCCAGCCGCCACCAGGCAACACCGGCTACCGGGACGGCAACCGCAAGGGCCGCGACGGCATTCGCGACTACATGGCCTATTGCGCCGAGCTTTGCCAGACGTACCCGGACCGCTTCATCGGCAACTTCAACTACAATCCGCGCTGGGGACCTGAGAACGGCGCGGCGGAGCTGGAATTCCACGTCAAGGAATACGGCTTCAAGATGCTGAAATTGCACGCCAACATGCACGGCTATCGTCCCGACCGCGCGCTCGATTGGCTGCGTCCGGCGATGAAGAAGTGCGCCGAGCTTGGCGTGGTCGTGCTGATCCACACCGGCGACGGCCCGTACACGATCCCGACGATGTTCTACCCGATCATCCGCGAATTCCCGATGGTCAACTTCATCATCGGCCATTTCGGCATTCAGACGGGCGGCAACTACTCGTTCGAATCCTTCTGGATGGCGATGGATACGCCGAACGTCTACTGCGAATCCGGCTGGTGCTTCCAGTCGCGCATCGTGGAGTTCGCCCAGCAGCTGCCGAAGAACAAGATCGTCTTCGGCACGGACAGCCCACCGAACGATCCGGGCATGTGGCTGCGCGAGCTGGAAGTGCTCTGCAAGGACCCGCCGCACGGCATCAACCTCTCCGAGGACGATCTGGAAGGCTATCTCGGCAACAACATCGCCAAGCTTGTCGGCATCGACCCGTCCCCGCCGCCGCGCGACGTAGAGGATGCCCAGGCACGCCTCAAGGATTCCTACGCCGGCGTCGACCGCGCCACCGGCAAGCATCTGGAATTCGCCTGATTTGACAAGGGCGGCGCCTTTCGGGGCGTCGCCAGCCACCCGCAGCGACCCGAGGCCGAGACATGAGCCAGTACCACAAGCAAGACGTCCGCCGTTTCCTGGCCGATTATAAGGCGGAACATCCCGAGGATGTCATCACGATCGATGGGCCGGTCTCGGACGACCAGGACGCAACCGCGTTGATCTGGAACCTGGCAGACAAGGGCCAGCATCCGATGCTGCATCTCAAGAATGTTAGCGGCATAGGCAGTGAGGTCGTCTGCAACATCTTTGCCTCGCGTGACCGCATCGCCCGCCTGCTCGGCTCGACTGCCGACAAGCTGCACGAGGCCTACCAGTCCCGTTCCAACAAACCCTTCACGCCGGAGGTGTTTGAAAGCGGCCCGATCACCGAAGAAATCATTTCTGGTGACGCCGTCGACCTGCACGCATTGCCGATGCTGAAGCACTTCGACACTGACCGCGCGAAATACATCACGTCAGGCATCATCATCGGTGAGCACCCTGAAACCGGGGCCGGCAATCTCAGCTATCACCGCGCCATGATCCATTCGAAGACTTCGCTCGCGACCTCGCTGCATTCGCGCGGCCATCTCTGGCGCCTGATGAACATGGCGAAGGAGAAGGGCGAGCCGATGCCGGTCGCCATGGTGATCGGCGGGCATCCGCTGTTCATGATCGCCGCCTCCGCCCGCCTTGCCTTCGGCGAGGACGAGCGCGATGTTGCCGGCGGCCTGATGGGCGAACCCCTTCAGGTGGTGCGCACTCCAAAATACGGCATCCGTGTGCCTGCACATGCCGAGGTCGTGCTGGAGGGCGTGCTGGATCCCGAGGCCCATGTGGAGGAGGGGCCGTTTGGTGAGTTCACCGGCTATTCCTCCGACCGCTCGACCAACAATCTTTTCACCGTCGAAACCATCATGCGGCGCCGCGATCCGATCCTCGTCTCCGTCGCCGGCGGCAATTCGGCCGAACACCTCAACCTCGGCCGCGTGCCCCGCGAGGCGGAAGTGGTGGAGAAGCTGAAAGCTCGTTTCCCCTCCATTACATCAGTGCACTATCCGTCCTCCGGCACCCATTTCCACGCCTACATCGCGATGAACCAGACGCGCGAGGGCGAGGCACGGCAGGTCATGCTCGGCCTGCTCGGCTGGGACCAGTACCTCAAGACCGTCGTGGTGGTGGATGCGGACGTGGATATCACCCGCGACAGCGAGGTGCTCTGGGCGCTTGCCACCCATTTCCAGCCGCACAAGGACGTCGTCATTATCGAGGGCCTGCCTGGCAATGCGCTCGACCCGTCGGCGAGCGGCATCGGCACGACCTCGCGTATGGGGCTCGATGCGACGCGCGGCCCGAATTTCCACGGCGTTCGCGCCCGCATAAGCGACGAGGCCTCGGCTCGCGCTGCCGCACTCCTCAAAAGCGTGGGATAGGCGATGACGACGCGGCCAAGTCGCATGATCGTCGGCATTTCGGGCGCTTCCGGCATGGTCTATGGCAAGCGCATCCTCGAAGTGCTGCGCGACCTCGAGATCGAGACTCATTTGATCATGTCACGCGCAGCCTGCATCACGCTCGCGGCCGAGGCGGATTTTACCAAGCAGGATCTTGAGGCACTGGCGACAGTCACCCATTCAAACAAGGATATCGGTGCCGTCTGCTCTTCAGGCTCCTACAAGACGCTCGGCATGATCGTCGCGCCCTGTTCGGTGAAGACCATGGCGGAAATTGCGACTGGTACGACCGACAATCTGCTTTCCCGCGCCGCAGACGTGGTGCTGAAGGAGCGCCGCCGCCTCGTTTTGATGCTGCGCGAGACGCCGCTCCATCTTGGCCATATCCGCAACATGGCGCAGGTCACCGAAATGGGCGGCATCATCTATCCGCCCGTTCCGGCCTTTTACGCCAAGCCGCAAAGCCTTGAAGAAATGGTCGACCACACCGTTGGCCGGGTGCTCGACCTCTTCGATCTCGACCCCGGCATCGTACGCCGCTGGCCGGGAACGCAGGGAGGGGAATGATATGGGCGCCTGCATTGCCAGCGAGCCGAAAACGCTCACGCCAGAACCCCGCGCTGCCTTCCTCTCGGACGATGCGATCGCCATCCTGGCATTCGCCGCCGAAGCGCTCAAACAGGGCCTGGCCGCCGCCCTCGTCACCCTCGTTGAAATCCGCGGCGGCGCTGCCCGCGCCATCGGCGCGCAGATGGCGGTGCGCGATGACGGCCTTTATTGCGGTTTCGTCTCCGGCGGCTGCACCGAAGCGGCGGTGGCCGCTGACGCCGTGGTCGCCCTCCAGAATGGCATCGATCGCAAGCTTCGCCTCGGCGAAGGTTCGCCGTTCTTCGACATCGTGCTGCCCTGTGGCGGCGGCATCACGCTGGCTATCCACGTCCTGCGAAATGCCACAGCACTCCGCCACATACTTGCCGCGCTGCACCGCCGTGCTCCCGGGCGCCTCCGGTACAACCCCGGCAGGCAGGCTCTTTTCTTCGAACCAGGCGAAGGCGTGAGTGGCTGGGAGGGAGAGGAATTTGTGCGCGTCTACCACCCGAAGCAGCGCATGTTTCTTGCCGGCACGCCCCTGGAGGCTGGCGTGGTGACGCGTCTGGCGGAAGTATCCGGCTATGAAGTCGTGAAGATCGAGCGGGGCCAAGCTCCATCGCCGAAACAGCTGGACGCTGACACGGCGGTCGTGCTCCTCTTCCATGACATCGACCGTGAGTTGCCGCTGCTCGAGGCTGCGCTCGCCTCATCCGCCTTCTATATTGGTGCTCTGGGAAGCCGCCGTACTCACGCGAAACGCTGTGAGGTCTTGCGCAAACGCGGTCACCGCGAGACCACGCTTGCCAGGATCAAGGCGCCTATCGGCATATTCGACAAGGCGACAGACGCAAACTCGCTTGCCCTTTCGGTGGTCGCCGACGTCGCGCAGGCAAGATTGCTCCACATGAAGGGCAAGGTCCCGACCGACCCTTCGGTCCCCCGGACGCTTGCTCTCAACACGATCGACAAGTGCTTCGCCCCCATGAACGCAAGTGAACTCATCACAAACACGGGGGGCCACTAGCGATACGTCCGGGCTTTTCGCTGGCCGCAGGCCTCCCAGCTTGTCCAGTGTGTTCCCAAAGTCCGGCGTGGGCCGGCGACGCATTCGGGGGCTCCCACAACGCCCCCTCGCGTCGCCGGCGCCTTATCCTGCCCTGCCTGCAGTGCCAGCCAATCGTTTGAAGGGCGAACCGATGAAGAGCGTTTCCACGCTACGAGCAAACGGCAGTATTCAAGGTACCTGTCCGCAAGGGGCGGAGCCGCCCTTCTCAAATCGCATCGAACTGACATCTCGCGCGCTGATCAAAAATGAGCGTGGCAGCATCCTGTTGGTCAGATCCAAGAATTCAGCCAACTGTCTGTGGCAGATGCCAGGTCGCCAAATCGGGCGTGGAGAAAGCTGCGCGATGTCGATTGTTCGATGCCTTCACGACGATCTGGGAATCCTCACATGGCCAGTCTCGGCCGTTTTCATAAATGACCAGTTTGATGACATTGGTGGCCTCCACACACTTTCGATCACTTATGCGGTTTCCATACTCTCGGGTGAACCGCGTGTGACAGCCTCTGGCCAATTGGATGAGGCGCGATGGTTTGGTCAACCGCCCGAAGGTGTCACCAAAGAGACTGTCTGTGCACTGGAAAGTCGCGAAATCGTAATGTTCGGAGCGTCCTGACAGGTCCAGGCTAGCCTTAGGCTCACCGAAAACCAGGTGCCGACGACTAGATCGCACCACCTAAGTGCGACCGAGGGCGCTTGCGCCAGCGTTTTCAGGTCGCATCGCCGCCACGAAGGCCGCTTTCAAACGTTCAGCTGCCGGTGACAAGCTATGCTGGCGCCGTTGCAAGAGCGAGACATTGCGCATTACGGTCGGGTCGACGAGATCCACGGTAGTTACACGAACTGCTGACGCCAGTTGGCTGGAGTTCTCCGGCAAGACGGCAACGCCCATGCCGGCGGAGATCATGCTGATGGCGGTGGTCGAGAAGCGCACTTCGTATTTTGGCTGGAAGTTGGGCACAACACGGATGAGGTTATGCTCGACAATGCTGCGAAGCGGATTCGTGGCTGCGAGCGTGATAAGTGTCTCGCCCTTCAACTCGGCCCAGCGAACGGATTTTTGCCTGGCGAAGCGATGGTCTTCCCGGCAGACAAGCATGAGCTTGTCGCGCATGAGAGGCGTAGCGGTGATTTCGGGATCGTCTTCCGAGAGCGTGCCGATGGCGATATCGACCTCATTGCGCTTGAGCGCCGGACTGATCGCCTCTTCGGGCATGTCGCGGATGCTGACCAGAATTTCGGGATGCATGCTCACGAACGCCGCAATGATAGGCGGCACGATCGTCGCTGCGAGCACAATTGCAGCGGCGATCGTCACCTGGCCGCGTTTCAACGATGCGTTGTCGCGCATATCGCCAACTGCGAGTTCCAGGTCTTTCAGTATCTTACGGGCTTGTGGCAGGAACTCCTGGCCCACGAGAGTGAGCGAAACCATGCGGGTGTGGCGGTCAAACAGGCGTACGCCGATCTCCGATTCCAGATCTCGAATGACTATGCTGACGGCCGATTGCGTGAGGTGAAGGTTTCGGGCCGCGAGATTGAACTGGCCAAGGTCGGCCACCGCAATGAAGGCCCTGAGTTGCCGCAGGGTGATGTTCATGGATGCGCGGCCCTCCTGTTCTCCAATGTCATCAAATCCTGCCGTCCCTATGCCTGTCCAGCCTGCAGCACCGGCTGTTCGGTCTCGCCTGCCATTGGCAACACTGCTTCGTCGGACCGGATACAGTCTGATACCACACCCGGCCCGACCGGTTTGAGTTCAATCTAGATAACCGTGGCGGTCGGCGAGATAAAACACCTCCAGCAGCATGCTCACGGCAGCACCCGAACCTTGGTCTTGGTTTTGCTGGATTCCAGCGCGGCCTAGCTTGCCAGCGCAGGCTGGTTGGTCTGGCCGGCCATCAGCAGACCAAGTTCGTCGAGGCGAGTTCGGTCAGGCGGCAGTTCACCTAGGATTTCGCCGTGGAACATCACCAGGATACGGTCGCAGATCGCGAAGAGTTCTTCGAGTTCGGTGGAGATGAGCAGAATGGCGCGGCCGTTATCGCGCTGCTTAAGCATCTCCTCCATCACGAACTCCATGGCGCCGATATCGATGCCCCGGGCGAGCTGGTTGACGAGGATGAAATCCGGGTTGCGGGCAAGTTCGCGCGCGACCACCAGCTTCTGCTGGTTGCCGCCGGAGAGCGCGCCGATCGGCTGATCCTCGTCGCGGCTTTTTATGCGAAACCGCTTGATGAGATCGCGTGTGTGCTCGCCGATGACCCCCCGGTTCAACATACCGCGGCAGGCGAAAGGCTTCTGATCGTAGCGCTGGAGGATTGTGTTTTCGCTCAGCGACATCGAAGCCACGATGCCGTGTTTGTGCCGGTCCTCCGGGATGTGTGAGAAGCTGCTGGCATTGATGCGGGCCGGGTCGAGGCCGGTAATGTCCTTGCCATTCAAAATCACGCGGCCGCTGTCGACCGGCAGCAGACCGGAAAGTGCCAGCGACAGTTCCGTCTGACCGTTGCCGGACACGCCTGCAATACCGACGATCTCGCCGGCGCGCACGTTGAGGCTCACGCCGCGCACGGCCGGCAGGCCGGTCTCGGCGCGGCAGGTGAGGTTGTCGACCGACAGCACGATGTGGCCGGGCGGTTCAGGGCTGCGCGGCAGCTCCATGCGCACGTCGCGGCCGACCATCATGCGGGCAAGCTCGCGTGCATTCGTCTCGCCGACATTGACCGTGTGCACGACGCGCCCGTCGCGCATGACGCTGATGCGATTGCTGACGCGCATCACCTCGTCGAGCTTGTGCGAGATGAAGACGACCGTCTTGCCGTCTTTGGCGAGGTCTCCCATCAGCGAGAGCAGGCGGTCGGTCTCCTGTGGGGTGAGCACGGCTGTCGGCTCGTCGAGGATGAGCAGGTCGATGCCGTGGAACAGGACTTTCAGGATTTCCACTCTCTGCTGCTCGCCGACCGAAAGGTCTTCGATGATGGCGTCCGGACGCACGTCGAGGGCGTAGCGATCCGAAAGTTCGCGGATTTTTGCATGGACCTCGTCCATGTCGTTAATGACGCGCAACGGAGATCCCTGGCCGAGAATGTAGTTTTCCGCCACCGTCAGGTTCGGCACGAGCATGAAATGCTGGTGCACCATGCCGATGCGTTGACGGATCGCCTCGCGCGGGCTGTTAAAGCGCACGGACTGGCCCTTGAAGACGATCTCGCCTTCGTCGGGCCGAACCATGCCGCAGATCATGCTCATCAGGACGCTCTTGCCCGCACCGTTCTCGCCCAGCAGCGAGTGGATCTCGCCCTGCTCGATTTCCAGTGACACGCCGTCGCTGGCAACGATGGGGCCGAAGCGCTTGCGGATGTTCTCGACGCGCAGGAAGGGTTTCTGAGACATGTCCGTTACCTCATCTCGTAGGGCTGGCCGAGTTTGCTGGGGGCAGCGCCCTTGCCTCGGACCACGACGAGCGTGACGATCGTCATGATGTAGGGAAGCGCCTGCAGCACCTGGTAAGGCACAACGATGGATGCCTGCGCCTGGAGCATCAGCTGCAGCGCGTAGAACAGGCCGAAGAGCAGCGAGACGAAGAACGCCCCAATCGGCGACCAGCGTGCAAAGACGACCACGGCGAGCGCGATGAAGCCGCGGCCGGAGGTGATGCCCTCGACGAACTGATTGGAATGCCCGAGCGTCAGGAAGGCCCCGCCGAGGCCGGCGAGCCCGGTGCCGACCAGCACCGCGGCATAGCGGTAGCTCGCAACATCGCGGCCGGCGACGTCGACGGCTTTCGGGTGTTCGCCGACAGCGCGGAGCGTCAAGCCGAAGGACGTGCGGAAGAGCACGAGGCTGGCCAGGATCGCGACGAGGACCGTCGAATAGACGATGAGGTTCTGCCGGAAGAAGGCTTCGCCAAGAAAGGGAATATCGCTCAGGAAGGGGATCTGCACGGGCTGCGCGATCTCGATGCCCTTGCCGGTCGAGACGTAATAGGTACGGAACAGGAAGGCGGTGAGACCCATGCCGAGCAGGTTTAGCGCCGCACCCACAACGATTTGGTCCGCTTTGATGGTGATCGTAAAGAAGGCAAAGATCGCCCCGAACAGCATGCCGCCCGCGATGCCGGCCAGCAGGCCAAGCGGGATACTGCCGGTGGCGAAGGCTGCCGCGAAGCCGCAGAAGGCACCGACGAGCATGGTGCCTTCCAGCCCGATATTGAGCACGCCCGCTCGCTCGGAAAATATCTCGCCGATGGAGGCGAAGATCAGGGGGGTCGCAAGCCTCCAGGCGGCGCCCGCAAGCGTCGCGAGAAAGGTGAGAAACATCATGTCGTCCATGGAGATACCCCTCAGGAAGGTCGCCTAGAGCAATTCCGGCAAGGTGCGTGAAGTGGTCCTGCCCGGGAATTGCGCAAATGCTCCAAAGTTTTGTTTTCCCTCAGGGCTTAGGCGCCTTGCGGGAGTTTCCATTTTTCAAGCCACGATCCTGCGGATGTCGCGCAGCCTGGTGAAGGCGACGACCGAGAGAATGACGATACCCTGTATGATCAAAACGAGGACCTGCGGCACCTGCGAGGTGATTTGCAGCACCTCCGAGCCGGAGCGAAGGGTCGCGAAGAGCCCGCCCGAAACGATCGCCGCCAGGGGGTTGTTGCCGGCAAGCAGCGCGACCGCGATCCCTTCGAAACCGTAGCCCGGCGAAATGTTCTGGTAGAGGCGGTGCGTGACACCCGCCACTTCGAAGGCGCCGGCCAGCCCCGCCATTGCACCGGAAATGCACATTGCGATCATTACGTTGCGGGCGACCTGCATACCGGCATAGCGGGCTGCGTATGGATTGAGACCAACGACGCGGAGTGAAAAGCCGCGGCTGCTGCGCTGAAGAAAGATGTAGAGCGCGACTGCCAGAACGACGGCGACGATGATACCGATATGGAGGCGCATGTCGGAGACGATGCGTGGCGTCCAAGCTTCGCGGATAAGTCGGGCAGATTGAGGATAGGCAGCACTTGCATCGCGCATCGGGCCGGTGACGAGATAGCTCGTTAGGATCAGCGCGATGTAGTTGAGCATGATCGTTGTGACGATCTCGCTGGCCTGGAAGCGTACTTTGAGATAGCCGGCAATGCCTGCCCAAGCGGCCCCCGCCAAGGCGCCGGCCAGCATGACAAGCGGCGCATGCACCCAGACGGAAAGCCCGTCAAAATTGGTGCCGACCAATGTGGCGGCAATCGCTCCAGCATAGAGCTGGCCCTCGGCGCCTATGTTCCAGATCGAACAGCGGAAGGCGACGCAGAGGCCAGCGCCGATCAAGATCAGCGGCGTCGCCTTCAGCAGGATTTCGCCAACCGAGCGCATGTCCTGAAAGGAGCCGAAGATCATCACTGTGACCACGTCGCTCCCATCGAAACCGTTCAGCCACAAAAGGGCTGCGCCGCATGCTAGCGCGACAAGGACCGCTGCGGCCGGCGTCGCCGCGTTGATCACGGCTTGCCTGAGCGTTCGGCCGAAAGCTTGGGCTGCTTGAGGATACACGTTCTCACGCACTCCCTGGTTTACCTGTTCCATGGGTCCGGTCCGAATGTTGGTATGAGGCGCAGCAAGGCGCTGTGGCCGAAGGGCCGGCCACAGCGCTTGCGGGTCACTGGGCGTCGGTCTTGATCTCACCGGCAGCGATTTTGGCGCTGATCGCCTTCACCTCGGCGCGGATGTCTTCGGGCACGGAGACCGGACCGTCATCGCGGAAGGTGAATGAGATGACTTTCGGATCCTTCAGGCCAAAGATGATGTTTTCCTTAGGCGGGCTCCCGTCCTTTATCGAGTGCACGACTTCCACCACGCCCTGCGCGTAGTCGGCAACGTAGAGGCCGAGAATGTTGTTCGGTGCTACCTGGGTAAAGTCGCTGAAGATCGAAAAAGAGCGCACAGCCGGCCCGGATTCCGAGATCGCCTGATAGCCGCCGACGGTCGCACCCGAAGCATTCGGCACGACGAAATCCGCGCCCTGCGAAATCATGCTCAAGGCTGCTTCCTTGGCAGCGGTCGTATCGGTGAAGTTGCCGATATAGGCCTCGCTGATCGGGAAGGCCGGATTGACGCTCTTGGCGCCGTTCTTGAAGCCGACAAAGGCCTGCTGGATCGGCGGGATTTCCATGCCGCCGACGAGGCCGGCCTTTTTGCCCATCTTAGCTGCGATGACGCCCATGAGGTAGAAGGGCTGGCTCGTATCGGTGTTGAGGCCGATGACATTGCCTTCGTGGATGCTGCTCGACGAGATCAGGAAATAGGTGTCGGGATAGTCGAGCGCGACTTCCAGTGCGGCATCTTGGAATTCGAAGCCGTGGCCGAGGATGACCTTGTAGCCCTGGCTGGCATAGTCGCGGAACGCCTTTTCGAACGAGGCCGGGTTCTGTTGCAGCTCGACATAGCTGATCTTGGCACCGAGCTGTTCTTCGACGCCCTTCAGCGCATTGAAGCCGATCCGGTTCCAGCCCTCTTCCGAAACGCTACCGGGCACGAGAAGGCCCATCTTGAAGTCTTCGGCCTGTGCCGTCGCCGGAATGGACACGGCGATGGTCAGCGCCGCCACTCCTTCCACGAACGTTCTGCGTGAAAGTCTCATTGCTCTTCCTCCCATTTGATAAGTTCCCAGGGACCGCGCTTATTTCGCGCGTGTCTGGATCTCACCCGCAATGATCTTCGCACTCACCTCTTCAAGGTGATTGCGCAGGTCTTGCGGTATCGATCTGGCGGCTTCGTCGTTGAAGGTGAACTTTATGACGTCCTTATCCTTCAGGCCGAAATCGACATTGCTTTGCGGCACGGCGCCGTCCCGAATGCCCGAGACGATGCGTACGATGCCTTGACCGTAATCGGCTATGAACGTGCCGAGGATATTCTTGGGGGCGACGTCGGTGTAGTCGCTATAGACGCTGAAGGTGCCCGACTGCGTGCCTGATTCCTGCGCGGCGCGGATGACGCCCAGTCCCGCTGCATTTGCATTGGGAACGACGAAATCGGCGCCCTGCGCCATCATGCTGACGGCGGCTTCCTTGGCGGCGCTCGCATCGGTGAAGCTGTTGATGAAGACCGTGGACACGGGGTAATCCGGGTTCACGCTCTCGGCACCTTTCCGAAAGCCCTCGAAGGCATGCGCGATGGGCGGAATTTCCATGCCACCGATAAGGCCCGCGCCCTTGCCCATCTTTGCAGCGATCACGCCCATCAAGTAGAAGGGCTGGCTGGCATCGGTATTGAGGCCGATGACTTTCCCTTCATGTACGCTGCTCGACGAGATGAGGAAAACGGTGTCGGGGAAATCCTCAGCCGTCGTGAGGGCGGCGTCCTGGAACTGGAAGCCATGGCCCAGAACGACTTGATAGCCCTGGCTTGCATAGTCGCGGAACGCCTTTTCGAAGGCGGCTGGGTTCTCGGCCAGCTCGACATAACTGATCTTGGCGCCGAGCTCCTTTTCCACTCGCTTCAGCGCGTCGTAGGCGATCCGGTTCCAGCCTTCCTCCGCGACGCTGCCGGGGACCAGGAGGCCCATCTTGAAATCTTCGGCATGGGCATGCTCTAGCCAGACCATGCCGGCAAGGGCCGACCCGAGAGTGGAGGCAAGCAGCGAACGACGTGAAAATGCAGTGCTCTTCATCCCATTCTCCCATTAGATTGAGGTCCAATCCCCCCGGAGTTGCTCTCGGCTTATGCGTTCTCCTTCAAGCGAACGGTGTCGATTGTGCTCTGTGAGACGAGACGACCCTTCGAGAAGACGAAGGCCCGGTCTGGTCCGCCGGCAACCAGCGTGTCGGTGTCGGTGCAGTCGGCGATGACGAAGTCGGCGCGGGCGCCGGCCTTGAGGGCGTGCTCCTTGCCGAGACTCATCAGGCGGGCTGGCGACGTCGTGATCATGCGGTGGGCAGCAGCAAGCTCATCCCCCCGAAGATGGCCGGCGAGCAATGTCCAGCGCGCGATTTCCAGCATGTCGCCCGAGCCCGTTGGCACGAAAGGGTCCTGGATGTTATCCGACGCCGCGGCAATCGTGACGCCGGCGCGGTAGAGCTCGGCAACGCGCGTCAGGCCGCGCGGCGGCAACATCTCGGCGTCGCGGCCCTGCAGGTAGAGGTTCGCCGCTGGCAATGTGACGACGCCGACATCAAGCGCAAGAAGACGCTCTGCGATACGCTGGAATTCCTTGCGGGGCAGGGCACTCAGCACAGAGACGTGACTGAATACGGTGCGGCCCTGCATGCCGAAGCGCTCGACCCGCTCGAGAGCTGCATCAAGCAGATGCACATCGGCATTGAGATGTTCATCGAGATGCAGATCGACCGGTTTTCCCGCCTTGACGGCGGCGGAAAACAACATGTCGAGGTAGCGTGGTGGGTCTTCCGAGACAGCAGGCGTGCCACCCACTGCATCGGCGAGCGCCACGGCGCCATCGATATTCTCGGTCAGCCAGTCGAAGTCCTGGCCGGGATGCGGTGTCATGAAGGCCACGAGCTGCAGAGTGATGTCATCTCGCGCCCCGTCGCGCACGCCTGCCAGCGTCTCAATGCCATGGAAGCCAGCATCCTTGTCGACGTTGACGTGGCTGCGAATGGCGGTCGTGCCGCGGGAAAGACACCGCCTGATGGTGCGCATCGCCCGCTTGTGGATGTCATCGGGACCGGCGGTTCGGGCATATTTGGCGAATGCCTCGCGGGCGCCTTGGAGCGTGCCGGAAGGATTGGGGGTAAAGTGCAGTACTCCGGTCTTGTCGAGGTGCTGGTGCACATCGACGAAACCTGGCGAAACCAGCATGTCTGTAATGTCGACGCAGGCGCTGCAGGACCTGGTGTCCAGGGACGGCCCGATTGCGACAAAGCGTCCATCCGCCCCGACTATGATGTCGCTGACCGCTTGCGAGCCGTCTGTCTGAATGACAGCACCCCCGGTGAGTGCAAAGGGCTGCCCAGAGACGAGGTCTGCTATGGATGCAGTTGGAAAATCGCGCACAGCTTGTTCCCGCATTCTTGTTATGACGGAAAGAGAGCACGGGCGATTAATTTAGACAAATTTATTATTTCAATCTTTTGATGAGGAAAAAACAATAATGCGTCGTGAGCATTCTCTGTCTTTGGCAAAAGGAAAAATGCTCCAGTTCAACAGATCTCGCTCTGCATTCAGGAGGTCGGGGCTGTGTTGACGCTTGGTATCGGGTGGAAGCGGAATGTCTGCTATCGTGTTTTTTCGTGCCAGAACGGACGGTCCGCTCCCGTGATGAGTTTCGGGCGCCGGCGGACGTACGAAAGTCCCCGAGGAAGGAACCCACGGGCCACAGTCAACGGCTATGGATATTTCGATCTGTGGCTGATGTCGGCGATGGCGCGGCCGCCGATGGGAAGCGCGAGGTGGATGCGGACAGGCCGCTTCGTTGCTCCATCGCGCGGTATTGGCGGCCCGGCGCTGGTCCGGCCACTCGGCTGTCGAGGCCAGGCTCCTTGTTGAAGCCCGTCATGCTCTGCCGCTGCCGAACGACGCTCAATGCAAGCGCAACGAACGGCGCGTGCCCTTTACCTCACCGCGCGCCCTCCCGCGCAGCGGGTTCGTTCCACGGCCCCAGATACGACGTTCAACGTCTATTGGAGTGTCCGGCGATGACAACTCTTGGCAACGCCAGTGCCGTCCGAGGCAACATCGCAACTGAAGGACCCATAGCGGGGCAAATCGTGAACAGGTAGATAGAAGTTTATTGGTAGTTTCTAAACTTGTTCGCAAGAAACAAGAATACTGTTTCAATAGATACTTGCATTATTGCTCAAACACGGAAAGGTTGAGCTTGCGCTAAATTTTGCGTGGGCGACGTGGATCACATAAGTTCACCAGGTGCTGGGATGGACAGCGGGCGTCATTTGCTTGGCGTTGATCACGCAATTCTTGCGTCAACCTGCCGATCCAGATGTCATCCGCCATGACGCCCGCTTGACCATCTTCTGTCTGGAGGCTTGGCGGCGTTGCTCAAGCCAGGCCTGGCTTGATGTCATTGGCAAGCGCGCCAGGCGACTGAAGGCAAACAGACCCGATGCGCGCAGCGGAAAACCTACCATTCTGCGAACGAACCGTCCTTGTGGCGCCAAACGGGGTTACGCCAGCGATGGCCCTCCTTTGCGCGTTCCTTCACGTAGTCCTCGTCGACGTCGACTCCGAGCCCGGGACCGTCCGGGATGGCGACGAAGCCGTCCTCATAGCGGAACACGTCCTTGTTCTTGGCATAGTCGATCAGGTCGTTGGTCTTGTTGTAGTGGATGCCGAGGCTCTGTTCCTGGATGAAGGCATTGTAGCTGACCGCGTCTAGCTGCAGGCATGCGGCAAGCGCGATAGGTCCGAGCGGGCAGTGGGGGGCGACGGCGACGTCATAAGCCTCGGCCATGGCAGCTATCTTGCGGCACTCGGTGATGCCGCCGGCGTGCGAAAGATCGGGCTGGATGATGTCGACCACGCCTTGCTCGAAGACGCTCTTGAAGTCCCAACGGCTGTAGAGCCTTTCGCCGAGTGCGATCGGCGCAGATGAAAGCGCGGCGATCTCCTTCAGTGCCTCGCGGTTTTCGCTGAGCACCGGCTCCTCGATGAACATCAGACGGTAGGGTTCAAGCTCCTTGACCAGCACGCGAGCCATCGGCCGGTGGACGCGGCCATGGAAATCGACGGCGATACCGACATGAGGACCGACGGCCTCGCGCACCATCGCGACGCGCTCCACGGCTGAATCGATCTTGTCATGGCTGTCGACGATCTGCAGTTCCTCGGTGCCGTTCATCTTGAGGGCTGAGAAGCCGCGTGCCACCACGTCCCTGGCGCCGGCAGCGACATCGGCGGGACGATCGCCGCCGATCCAGGAATAGACCTTGATGCGATCGCGGCAGCGGCCGCCAAGCAGTTCATGCACCGGCACGCCGAGTGCCCGGCCCTTGATGTCCCATAGCGCCTGGTCGATGCCGGCAATCGCACTCATCAGGATCGGACCGCCGCGGTAGAAACCGCCGCGATACATGACATTCCAATGGTCCTCGATGAGCCGCGGATCCTTGCCGATCAGATAGTCGGCGAGTTCATGGACCGCAGCCTCGACGGTATGGGCGCGGCCCTCGACCACGGGCTCGCCCCAACCGCTCACGCCCTCGTCGGTTTCGATCTTGAGAAACAGCCAGCGCGGCGGAACGATGTAGGTCTTGAGTGCAGTGATCTTCATGGTGTCGGCACTAACTCCGGATGGGCTGGCGTTCAGTCTTTCTTGTGCTGGCTCTTGGCGCGCGCGAGGTCGCGCGCGGCGAGGTCCAGGATCTCGTTGGCTGCGTGGCGAGCAGCTGCGGCGTCGCGCATGCGCAGCGCTTCGACGACGCCGTAGTGAACCCTGACGGCTTCGTCGCGCCGGTCGACGGAATTGGCTGTCGCCTCGAGCGCAAAATTCAACGCTGTCTCGATCATCCCGCCGATCTGGCGAAAGATCGGGTTGTGGCAGGCCCCATAAAGGACCTGGTGAAAGGCGGCGTCCGAGCGGGCGAAACGGGCAACGTCGCTTCCCGCTGCTTCCATGCCTTTCCATGCCAGTTCGAGATCGGCGATCTCCTGTAGCGAGGCTCGGGTCGCGGCAAGTTCGGCGACCAGCGGCTCGATGGCACGGCGGGTTTCCAGGATGGAGTCGAACAATTTGGGATCAAGTGTGTTTGGCGCGTGCCACTCCAGCACCTGGGGATCAATGATGTTCCAGTTGTCGCGTTCGCAGACGACGGTGCCGATGCGCGGGCGGCTGAGAACAAGGCCCTTGGCTGCGAGCGTCTTGAGCGCTTCGCGGATGACGGTGCGGCTTACACTGTATTCCGTGCAGAGGTCGATTTCGCTCGGTAGCGTGCTGCCCACCGGATAGTTGCCGGCGAGGACTTGAGAAGCGATTGCCCGCACGACATCGGGCAGGACGCGCGGGCGACGTGACTTCGCTGCCGCTTCAGGTGCCTCGTTGATGTTCATGCGTTCTCCTCCCCAAGAGCGTTTTCTCGTTCTTATGTCCGCTTCTTATGCCGGACAATGCGCCCCTGCGATCATCCATGACGGTGTCGCGAAAGGAAGCTATCTCATTTATCATACCAACGCAATTGACTGGTATGATAAAAGAAGCTAGCGTTTGTCATCCGGGCTGATTGCCCGGCACCTTTGGGAGGAGTTCACATGCGATTGTTGAAGACGGCGCTCGTCGCGGGCGCCCTTGGGGTTCTGTCTGCCACCACCATTGCTTCTGCCTATGCGCAGGAAACCAAGATCGGCTTCATCGTGAAGCAGCCCGAGGAGCCCTGGTTCCAGGACGAGTGGAAGTTTGCCGACCAGGCTGCCAAGGAAAAAGGCTTTGCGCTGGTCAAGATCGGTGCCGAGGACGGCGAGAAGCTGATGTCGGCGATCGACAATCTCGGCGCCCAGGGCGCCCAGGGCTTCGTCGTCTGCACGCCCGACGTGAAACTCGGGCCTGGCATCGTCGCAAAGGCTGCGGCCAACAACCTCAAGGTGATGACCGTCGATGACCGTCTTGTCAGTGCCGACGGCAAGCCGATCGAGGAAGTGCCGCATATGGGTATCTCGGCCACCAAGATCGGTGAGGCCGTCGGCCAGGCGATCGTCGACGAAATGAAGGCCCGTGGCTGGAAGGCCGACGAGGTCGGTGCGATCCGTGTCTCCTATGACCAACTGCCGACCGCCGTCGACCGCGTCGAGGGCGCCATCTCGGTGCTCAAGGCCAACGGCTTCAAGGCCGAGAACATCTTCGACGCGCCTCAGGCGAAGACCGACACCGAAGCCGCGCTCAACGCGGCGACGGTTGTCCTGAACAAGAACGCCAACATCAAGAAGTGGGTCGCCTTCGGCCTCAACGACGAAGCGGTTCTGGGTGCCGTGCGTGCATCGGAAGGCGTCGGCATCGCAGCTGACGGCATGATCGGTGTCGGCATCGGCGGCGCGGACTCGGCAATCAACGAGTTCAAGAAGCCTTCGGCCACCGGCTTCATCGGTTCGGTGATCATCTCGCCGAAGCGCCATGGCTATGAGACTGCGCTCAACATGTATGAGTGGGTCGCCAACGGCAAGGAACCGGAGAAGCTGATCCTGACCGCCGGCGCGCTTGCCAAGCGTGACGACTTCGAAAAGGTCCGTGCGGAGCTCGGCATCGAGTAATCACCGCTACATTGAACGGTGTCTGGCGGCGGTGCTTTGCTGCCGTCGGACATTCAGGAGAACCGTCGATGTCATTTCTCGAATTTTCTCACATCTCGAAAGCCTATCCTGGCGTCCAGGCGCTGTCCGACGTGTCGTTTTCCGTCGCAAAGGGGGCCGTCCATGGCCTGATGGGCGAAAACGGCGCCGGCAAGTCGACGATGATCCGGGTCCTCTCGGGCGACCAGCATGCCGATACCGGCGACATCATCATCGACGGCCAGGTCCAGAAATATGCCTCGACGCGTGACGCCTTTCATGCCGGCGTCATCGTCATTCACCAGGAACTGCAGCTGGTTCCGGAGCTTACCGTCGCCGAAAACCTGCGGCTCGGCCGCTTTCCGGCCAATGCCGGTGTCATCCAGTCACGACAGATGTTTTCGGAGGTCGGCGACAAGCTGAAATCCGCAGGCATCGACATCGACCCGCGCCGCAAGGTCAAGACGCTGTCGATCGGCGAGCGGCAAATGGTCGAGATCGCCAAGGCGATCATGCTCGATGCACGCGTCATCGCGTTGGACGAGCCGACGTCGTCGTTGTCGTCGCGCGAAAGCGAAATTCTCTTCAGCCTGATCGAGCGCCTGCGCGCCGAAGGCAAGGTCATTCTCTACATCTCCCATCGCCTCGACGAGGTGTTTCGGCTCTGCGACAGCCTGACCGTGTTGCGCGACGGCAAGCTGGCCGCCCATCACCCGAGCCTCGAAAACGTCACGCGCGAACAGGTGGTGGCGGAGATGGTCGGTCGCGAGATCTCCAATGTCTGGGGCTGGCGCGCCCGAATGGTGGGCGAAGTCAGGCTGAAGGCTGAAGGCATCGCCGGCGAGAAGCTCATGCAACCGGCGAGCTTCGAGGCGAGGGCCGGCGAAATTCTAGGCTTCTTCGGACTGATCGGAGCCGGCCGCTCCGAATTGATGCGCCTGGTCTATGGTGCCGACACGCGCAGCAGCGGAACGATCAATGTAGACGGACAAACAGTTCATGCCGTCGACCCGCGCCAGGCGATACGAGCCGGCATCGTGCTGTGCTCCGAAGACCGCAAGCATGACGGCATCATCCAGGGACGGTCGCTCGAGGAGAACATCAACATCTCCTCGCGCCGTCATAATACCCGCTTTGGCATCCTCAATCCGCGCAAGGAAGCTGAAATCGCCGAGACATACATCAAGAAGCTCAAGGTCCGCACACCTTCCCGCAAGCAGGACATCCTGAACCTGTCGGGCGGCAACCAGCAGAAGGTCATTCTCGGCCGCTGGCTGTCCGAACAGGGCGTCCGCGTCCTTATCGTCGACGAGCCGACACGCGGTATCGATGTCGGCGCCAAATCCGAAATCTACGAAATTCTCTACCAGCTCGCTGAGCAAGGCATGGCGATCATCGTCGTCTCCAGC
The DNA here is from genome assembly GCF_014843375.1 of Aminobacter sp. SR38. Taxonomy (NCBI): domain Bacteria; kingdom Pseudomonadati; phylum Pseudomonadota; class Alphaproteobacteria; order Hyphomicrobiales; family Phyllobacteriaceae; genus Aminobacter; species Aminobacter sp. SR38. The sequence continues at coordinate 1,689,142 of NZ_CP062112.1, read as the reverse complement.
GAACTGCCCGAGGTAATGGGCATCTGCGACCGCATCCTGGTCATGTGCGGCGGCCGCATCTCGGCGCACATCGACCGCAACGATTTCAGCGAGCGCGCAATCCTGGCGGCAGCGCTTCCCGACAAGAAGACGCCAGACGCAATCGCATCCTAAGGGGACTGAGCATGACAAACTCTTTCAAGAAGATATTGCTCGGCGACCAGGGCCTCGTCGTGATCTTCGTTCTGGCCTTCGCGCTGGTGTCGATCTTCGTCCCGAACTTCCTGACCGAGCGCAATATGCTCGGCCTGCTGCAGTCGGTCGTCACAGTCGGCATCGTTGCCTGCACGATGATGTTCTGCCTGGCGGCGCGGGATTTCGACTTGTCGGTCGGTTCGATCGTCGCCTTTGCCGGCATGGTCGCCGTCATGGCCTCGAATGCCACCGGTTCGATCATGGTCGGGATCCTCGCGGCCCTTCTCTGCGGTGGCGCCGTCGGCCTGATCAACGGTGTGGTCATTGCCAAATTCCGCATCAACGCGCTGATCACCACGCTGGCAACCATGCAGATCGTGCGCGGCCTGGCGCTGATTGCCTCCGACGGCCGGGCCGTCGGCATCAATGATCCGAATTTCTATCAGCTCGCGCTGTCCAAGCTGCTCGGCATTCCAACGCCGATCTGGGTGCTGGCGATCCTGTTTGTGGTGTTTGGCTTTGTGCTCAACCGCACTGTCTTCGGCAAGAACACGCTGGCCATTGGCGGCAATCCCGAGGCGTCGCGTCTGGCTGGCGTCAATGTCGACTGGACGCGCATCTGGATCTTCACCCTGCAAGGCATGGTCTGCGCCATCGCCGGCATCCTGCTCGCTTCGCGCATCACCTCGGGCCAGCCCAACGCGGCCATCGGCCTGGAGTTGTCGGTCATCTCGGCCTGCGTGCTCGGCGGCGTTTCGCTGGCCGGTGGCCGCGCGGCGATCGCCGGCGTGATCGTCGGTGTCATGATCATGGGCATCGCCGAGAATGTCATGAACCTGCTCAACATCCCGGCGTTTTATCAGTACATCGTCCGTGGTGTGATCCTGCTGCTCGCCGTGTTGCTCGACAATCTCAGGTCCAGCGCGCTCGGACGCCGTTGAGATGCAAGGGTTTGTCGAACTTGAAGGCGACCGCCTGTCGCTGCGGGTGAGCCTGAAGGGCGGGGCGGTCGTTGACGGCCATACGCGCGATGGACGTCGCTTCCTGCGCCGACATGACGACGGCGCGTTCGACGTCTTGCGCTCGGCCTGCTTTCCTTTGGTTCCGGTCGGCAATCGCGTCGAAGGCAACGGTTTCGAGCTGGGCGGCAAAAGCTATCGCTTCACGCACAACACGGCTGAGCCGAACTACATCCATGGCGACGGCTGGCTAGCCGAATGGAACGTTGAAGATGCATCGGCCACCCATGTTCGGCTCGCTTTCGAGCAACTGCGGCCGGCTAAGTCGCCACACGTCTATCGCGCTGTCCAGACCGTCACTCTGGACGGTGCAACCGTGACCTTATCGCTTTCGGTGACGAACCTGGGTAACGAGACGTTGCCGTTTGGCATCGGCTTCCACCCCTATTTTCCCCGCACCGAGGGCACCCTGCTCACGGCCCCGGCGATGGCTTGGTGGACCGAGCGCGAGGGCCATCTGCCTGGCGTGCGCACGCCGATCGCGGACAGCGCCGATTTCGCAACGCCGCGCCTGCTGCCACGCCGCAGGCTGAACAATTGCTTCGAAGGCTGGAGCGGGCAGGCGCAGATCATCTGGCCCGAGACGAAGCTCGCCGCAGACATCGCCGCCGATGCGTCGTTCTCGCGCTACATGCTCTATGCGCCGGAAGACGACCGTAGCTTCTTCTGCCTTGAGCCAATGTCGCACACGCCCAATGCGCTGGCGACTTCAGGCGCGAACGCACTCCATCTGCTTGCGCCTGGGCAAACCCTGTCTGGGGCTTTCTCGATCACCGTCTCGAACTTCGAGGTTACCCAATGAGCGACCGTCTTGTCGGCAAACGCATTTTCCTGACCGGCGCAGCACAGGGCATTGGTCTGGCCATAGCTCAGCAATGCCTGAAGGAGGGTGCAAAACTTTTCATCGTCGACCGTGACGGTCCGCTGCTGCGCGAGACTGTTGCCAAGCTTGGGGCATCCGAGGGCGCGCTCGGTCATGCCGAGGCCGACATTTCCGATATGACTGCCATAGCTGCCGCCATGATCTCGGCGGAAAAGACGATCGGCCCCGTCAACGCCCTGATCAACAATGCGGGCATCAACGTCTTTGGTTCGCCGCTCGAAACCACTGATGCCGAATGGCAGCGTTGTTTCGACGTCAATCTCAAGGGCGCATGGAACTGCTGCAAGGCAGTATTGCCAGGCATGATCTCGGCAGGCGGCGGGGCGATTCTCAACATCGCCTCGACGCATTCCTTCACCATCATTCCGCATACCTTTCCCTATCCGCTGGCCAAGCACGCGTTGCTTGGCCTCACCAAGTCCCTGGCGCTCGAATATGCGGCTTCCGGCGTGCGGGTGAATGCGCTTGCGCCGGGCTATGTCGAGACGCAGAAAAACATCGACTACTGGAACAGCTTTGCCGATCCGGCAAAGGCGCGCGCCGAAACGCTGGCGCTTCATCCCGGCAAGCGCATCGCCACCACCACGGAGATCGCCAAGGCGGCCGTGTTCATGATCTCGGACGAATGCCCGTTCATGAACGCTGCCTGTCTTGTCGTCGACGGTGGCCTGAGCGTCCTCCAGCACGCCGCGCAGTGAGGGGACGATGGCCGCAGCATCCGTCATCGTGGCAATCGATTGGGGAACCACCCGCATGCGGGCGTGGCTCCTCGATGCCGAAGGTGCCGCCCGTGCCGAACATCGCAGCGACGAAGGGCTGACCACAGCCCAGACGGTCGGCTTCGAGCCCATTCTCGAACGGTGCCTTGCTGCCTTGCGCGCGCCGGACGACGTGCCGGTCATCATCTGCGGCATGGCCGGCGCGCGCCAGGGATGGATCGAGGCGCCTTATGTCGACGTCCCGTCCTCAATTGCGGCGATCCTGAGGGGCGCCGTCCGCGTTCCCCATGCGGGGCGCGACATCCGCATCGTGCCGGGCCTTGCCTGTCGCAGTCTCGACGCCCCCGACGTGATGCGGGGCGAGGAGACGCAACTCGCTGGCGCGAAGCTCGAGACTGCCGGCCGCCATGTGGTCTGTATGCCGGGTACCCACTCCAAATGGGTGATTGTCGACAGCGGCGCCGTCGAGACTTTCCGGACGTGGCCGACCGGCGAATTGTTCGCGCTGCTCTCAGGTCACTCCATCCTGCGCCATTCGATTGGCGAGCAGCCGGACGCCGTCTCGACGGAGAACCCGGTATTTGCAAGAGCCTGCGAGATCGCGCTCGCTGACGGCGGCGATTTCGCCTCGCGACTGTTTTCGATCCGGGCCGGTTCGCTGCTTCATGGTCTGACGCCTGAGGACGCGGCGGCTAGGCTATCCGGCTTGATGATTGGCAGCGAAGTGGCGTCGGCCCGGCGACAATTCCTCCATGCTGACAGAAGTGTGACCCTCGTCGCATCCGGCACACTCGCCACGCTTTATCGCCGTGCTTTCGAGATCGCCGGGCTCGAAGTCCGCGACATAGATGCCGACACCGCGGTGCGCATCGGTCTGATTGAGGCCGCGCGTCAGAACGAGATGCTCGATGGAGTGCCGGCATGACCAGAACGACGGAATTTCCGAGATTGCGGCGCGGGCTTGTCGCGATCCTGCGTGGCCTCACCCCGGATCAGGCCATTGCAGTAGCCGGCGTGATCTATGAGGCCGGCATCGAGGCAATCGAGGTGCCGCTCAACTCGCCGGAGCCTTTTGCCTCCATCGCTTCCATAGTTGGCAGCCTGCCAGCCTCCGCGTTGATCGGTGCAGGTACCGTGCTTGAAGCAAGTCAGGTCGATAGCCTCGCCGAAGTTGGCGGTCGCCTTGTCGTCAGCCCTAACATCGACATCGAGGTGATGGCCGCAGCTGTCCGCCACGGCATGGTGACCATGCCCGGGGTGATGAGTCCGACCGAGGCGTTCAAGGCATTGAAGCTCGGAGCTTCGGCGCTGAAATTCTTCCCCGCCAGCGTGATCGGGGCAGGCGGTATCGCCGCGATGCGCGCGGTGCTGCCCAAAGACACTGTCGTCGGTGCCGTCGGCGGTGTTTCGGATCGCGATTTCGCCAGCTATCGCGCAGCCGGCGTCACCGCTTTCGGGCTCGGCACCAGCCTGTTCCGACCTGGCATGGGCATCGATGAGGTGGCGACGCGGGCAAGGTCTGCAGTAGCTGCCTGGGACGCGGCTTTCGAGGACGAGAACAATGCCGGCTGACCTCGTTTCGGTATTGTCCGACCATGCCTGTGAACTCGGCGAGGGACCGAGCTACGATCCGGTGAGTGACACGCTTTACTGGTTCGACATCGTCAACGGGCTGCTGCTGGAGAAACGTTTCGGCGAAGATCGCACCATGACGACCCAGCTCGGCCAGATGGCGAGCGCGCAGGCGACCATCGATGGCGAGCGTCAGCTGATCCTGACCGAGACCGGCCTTCACGTCAGGGACAGAACGACGGGTGGCATGGCCCTTCATACCCCGGTCGAGGCGACGAACGCGGCCACGCGCTCCAACGATGCCCGGGTGCATCCATGCGGAGCCTTGTGGTTCGGCACGATGGGCAAGCAGGCTGAGGCGGGCGCCGGCAGGGTCTATTGGTTCTTTCGCGGCGAATTGCGCGAGCTCTATGCCGGCGTTTCCATCCCCAATTCGATCGCGTTCTCCCCCGACGGCACCATTGCCTATTACGCCGACACCGCAGTCGGTCGGATCATGCGTGTTGCCTGCGACGCAAGGACCGGACTGCCTGAAGGCGAGCCCAAGGTTTTTGCCGAAAGCCAAAGCACGGGCAGCTTCGACGGATCGGTGGTCGACGGCGACGGAACCCTGTGGAACGCGCGCTGGGGTGAGGGCAATTTGGTCGCCTACGCGCCCGACGGCGAACTTGTCCGCTCGGTGCCGTTGCCGGTGAGCCAGCCGTCATGCCCGGCATTCCTAGGCAAACATGCCGACCGTCTTGCGGTGACGTCCGCCTGGATCGGGTTGAGCGATGACGCACACCGTGCCGAGCCGGATGCCGGAAGGACTTTTCTGGTCGACCTGCCGGTCAAGGGCCGGCTGGAGCCTGATGTGCTGATCTAGCGGCACAGCCGTGCCGCCCGCCGCCAGCGGACCTTCAACTACGGGAATACGACAGTGACACGGAAATTGCGTTCACAGGCCTGGTTCGGTGGCTTTGGCAAGGATGCCTTCATTCACCGCAGCTGGATGAAGAACAACGGGCTGCCCGACGACGCCTTCGACGGCCGCCCGGTGATCGGCATCTGCAACACCTTCTCCGAACTCACCCCCTGCAATGCGCATTTCCGCGGCCTGGTCGAGCACGTGAAGGCGGGCATTCTCGAAGCGGGCGGCCTGCCGCTCGAGTTTCCTGTCTTCTCATGCGGCGAATCCAACTTGCGTCCGACAGCCATGCTGTTTCGCAACCTCGCCTCGATGGATGTCGAAGAAGCGATCCGCGGCAACCCGATGGACGGCGTGGTGCTGATGGCCGGTTGTGACAAGACCACGCCGTCGCTGGTCATGGGGGCTGCGTCCTGCGACGTGCCGGCGATCGTCGTTTCGGGTGGCCCGATGCTCAACGGCCGTTTCCGTGGCAAGCCGATCGGCTCTGGCACCGACGTCTGGAAGTTCTCCGAGGACGTGCGCGCCGGTCTGATGACCGAGCAGGAGTTCGCCGCTGCCGAAAGCGCGATGTCGCGGTCGCCCGGCCATTGCATGACCATGGGCACCGCTTCGACCATGGCGTCGATGGTCGAGTCGCTCGGCCTGGCCCTGCCTGGCAACGCCGCCTATCCCGCCGTGGATGCCCACCGCGCGCGGCTTGCCCGCCTTTCCGGCCGGCGCATCGTTGCGATGGTCAAGGAAGATCTGCGCCTGTCCGCCATCCTCACCAGGAAGGCATTCGCCAATGCCATCCGCATCAACGGTGCAATCGGCGGCTCGACCAACGCGGTCGTGCATCTGCTCGCCATCGCCGGCAGGATCGGCACTGAGCTGACGCTCGAGGACTGGGACCATTATGGCCGCGACATCCCGACCATCCTCAATTTGATGCCTTCCGGCAAATTCCTGATGGAAGAGTTCTGCTACGCCGGCGGTCTTCCTGTCGTCATGAAGGAGCTCACCGACCTGCTCGATCTCGATGCGCTGACTGTTACCGGCAAGACGGTCGGCGACAACATCGCCGGTGCCGAGAACTTCAACCAAGAGGTGATCCTGCCCCGCGACAAGGCGGTGACCCAGCAGGGCGGCATTGCCGTCCTGCGTGGCAACCTTGTGCCCAACGGTGCAATCCTGAAGCCTTCCGCAGCGTCGCCGGAGCTGATGCGCCATCGCGGCCGCGCCGTGGTTTTCGAAAACATCGAGCACTACAAGGCGCGCGTCGACGACCCCGCGCTCGACATCGACGAGACCTGTGTGATGGTGCTGAAGAACTGCGGCCCCAAGGGTTATCCCGGCATGGCCGAGGTCGGCAACATGGCCCTGCCGCAGAAGCTCTTGGAAAAGGGCGTGCGCGACATGGTCCGCATTTCCGACGCGCGCATGTCGGGCACCGCCTTCGGCACGGTTGTGCTGCATGCGGCACCCGAGGCGGCGGTCGGTGGCCCGCTGGCCCTCGTCGAGGATGGCGACATGATCGAACTCGACGTCGAGAGCCGCCGTTTGCACCTCGAAGTCAGTGATGAAGAACTCACCCGCCGCCGCAAGCTGTGGACCCCGCCTGTGCCGGAGATGCAAGGCGGCTACCAGAGCCTTTATGTCGAGCGTGTCATGCAGGCTGATCGCGGTGCCGACCTCGACTTCCTGGTCGGTTGCCGTGGCCACCACGTTCCGCGTGAAAGCCATTGAGGGAGGTTGCGATGCCTCGTTTTGCTGTCGCCGACATGCATGGCATCCACGCCATCCTGTATGCGCTGTTCGATGATCAGGAAAAGCTCGACCGCTCTGCCATGCGCCGGCAGGTCGAGCTTTGCCTTGGGGTCGGCGTCCACGGAATGGCCGCGCTCGGCCTTGCCACCGAAGCGTCGAAGCTGACGGATGCCGAGCGCCGGATGGTTATGGACTGGATCGCCGAAGACACCGGCGGAAAGGTGCCGCTGGCGCTCACCATCTTCGGTGCGTCGGTCGCCGAACAGATCGCGCAGGTGCGCCATGCCGAGAGCGTCGGCGCCGACTGGCTGATCCTGCAGCCGCCGATGGTCGGCCAATATGGTGCGGCCGAGTACATCCGCTTCTTCGGTCGCGTGGCCGAGGCCACCGATCTGCCCGTCGCGATACAGAACGCACCGGCCTTCATGGGCCGTGGACTGAGCTCCTCTGAGATTTCCGATCTCGTTCGGCAGCACCCCAATATCCAGCTGGTCAAAGGAGAGGGCCCGGTGGTCGACATCGCCGGGCTGGTCGAGGCGACCGGCGGCAAGCTGCCGATCTTCAACGGCCGCGCCGGGCTCGAAATGCTCGACAATCTGCGCATCGGTTGCCGTGGCCTCATCCTGGCGCCGGATTGCATCGACTACGCGGTCGCAGCCTATGATGCCTTCGTCTGCGGAGACGAACAAGAAGCGCTGTTGCATTACCGCACTATGCTGCCGGCCGTCGTCTCGACGATGCAGGGCATCGAGCACCTGATGGCCTACGGTAAACGGTTGTTTGCATCGCGCGCTGGTTTGCTCGTCCAGGACCGCACGCCAGCGCTTAGGCCCAATGCGGTGGGGCTTGCCATGATTGAGCGCTTCGCCACCGATCTCGGACCATTGCGTCGCAGGCGTCCAGATGCACGAGAATATCGTGGCCGAACGATAGTGACTGAAAGCTGAGCGCCAACGCTCTGGCTACGAGAACGCACGATCCGGTACGTCTCGTGAGGCAGGATCCGGCAGAAATTTGGTCGCCGACTCCGGGGCCCAAACCGCCCAGTGCTCACCAGAGCATTTGCGCCCAACCTCATAGCTCGTCAACGCGGGGATTCGACGGTTGAATAAACATGGGCGAGGCCTACAAGCCATTTGCCCGCAGCGCTGGAGGAAGCAGTCAAGAGTGCAATTGACACCGCAGATACGCCGGCGCCATCGCTTCAGGATTACGACGGCGCCGCAGCCTTGGGAGGTTTTAGAGGTAGATAGGGTGGCCCGGCCGATCTGATCCTGCACCAGCCTCGCGATGCCTACACACGCCGCCTGATCGCCTCTATGCCCAGCCCTCTGCGTATTCTCGAAAGCGTTTGAAGGCACTGAGCCCGCGCGGTCAGCCGCTGCGGCGAGGATGCACGCCCCCGTCCGATTTTGTGGCGCTCCCTGTTGCAACCTCGTGGCTGGTTCGCCATGTCCGGTATCCGACATCCAGGTAAGGTGAGGAAGATCAGGTTAATGCAAGCTTGGCGCCTGGAGGTGCGCTTTCGCGGCATGTCGACGGCACGCCCGATACTGATATTCTTGTTTCCCTGACCTCAACCATCCCGATAGTCTCATCGAAACGTTTGACCGGAGCAAGCGAAGGTCAGCAATTTCCAATTGCAGGACTGGTGCTGTTCTTTTGGCTCAGAACTCCGCCCATCCTTCCTGCGCAGTGGGAACCGGCTTGGCCGGTTTGACGACCCTGAGCGATGGTTGCGGCCTGCGCACGTGTTTTTCAGCGTGAACTCTGAGCGGTGTCCGCGCGCCAATCTCGAAATGCGCGACGCTGGTCGCCAGTGCCGACGCTTCCTCGGCAAGCGCGTGCGAGGCAGCCGTCGATTCTTCGACCATCGCGGCGTTCTGCTGGGTCACCTGGTCGAGCTGGTTGACAGCGTTGTTGATGCCCGAAAGTCCGACCGACTGCTCCTTGGCCGAGTTGGCGATATCGGCGACGAGCACGCTGATCTCCGCCACCTTGCCGGTCAATACCTCCAGCACCTCCCCGGTCTGGCCGACCAGCCGCACGCCGGCGGCGACGCGTTCGCCCGACGAGGCGATCAGCGACTTGATCTGGCGCGCCGCTTCCGCCGAGCGCAGCGCCAGGCCGCGCACCTCGGCGGCGACGACGGCAAAGCCCTTGCCGGCGTCGCCGGCGCGCGCTGCCTCGACGCCGGCGTTGAGCGCCAGCAGGTTGGTCTGGAAGGCGATCTCGTCGATGACCGAGACGATCTGGCCGATCTGCCTGGCCGAGCTGTCGATCTCGCCCATCGCGACGATCATGTCGCGCATCGCCTGGCTGCTCGACTGGGCGCTTGACCTGGCATCCTGCGCCACGCTGTCGGCGCGCGTCGCCCCGGTCGTCGTCTGTGCCGTCGCCTCCGAGATCTCGACCAGTGCCGCGGCCGTCTCTTCCAGGCTCGCCGCCTGGTGCTCGGTGCGACGGGCGAGGTCGTCGGCCGCCTGCACCAGCTGGGCCGAGCCGTCGCGGATGGCGCCGGCATTGCCATGGATGCGGCCGACGGCCTCCTCGAGCAGTTCCATGGCGCGGTTGAAGTCGTCCCGGATCTGCGCGTAGTTCGGCGCGTCGAGCCCGTCGATGCGGTGGTTCAGGCGGCCCTTGGCCAGCTGGTCGATGGCCTCAGCCAGCGAGGCCAGTGCGGTGCGCTGCTCCCTTTCGGCAGCGTCGCGCGCGGCTTCGGCCGAAAGCCGGCGCTGCTCGGCGGTTTCGAGGTAGGTCGAGATCACCAGCTCCATGTCGAACAAGGAGGCCTTGAGCAGGGCGCTCATCGCCTCTTTGGCCTTGGTCAGACCCGGCGCCTGAATGCCGAGCGCCTTCGGCCAGGACTGCTCGAGGATGACCGATACCAACTCGTCGATGATCAGCGTGTAGCCGCCGACATACCAGCGCGGCTCGAGCCCGATGTCGGCATGGATGCGGCCGATGCGCTGCGCCGACTGGGCATAGTCGTCGCCGAAATCGGCGGCGGCGATGGCCGACCAGTGCTTCATCTGGCGCCCGCCGGCGGCCTGCATCCGTTGTTTGCTGCCGTCACCTAGTCCGAAGAAACGCCGCGCCTCTGCGAATTCGGCGATATGGCCGTAGAAGCTGTCCATCACCTTGGGCAGCGCTGCCTCGATCGAGGGTCGGACGGCGTTCAGCGCGGCGCGCGCCTCGCCGTCGAAGCGGACAAAGGCGAGGCGACGGGCAATTGCTGCGTCCGTTGTTGCGGCGTGATCGGACATGTTACTTTCCTTCGGGGTGGCTGGCAGCTTTCGGTTGAGCGCTTGCGCGAACCCGCTGCCAGTGAATGCTGTGCCGCTCGCTAGGCTCCAAATGGTTCACAATTGGTTTCCGCCAACACATTGAAATCACATGCGAAATAATGACGCGCCAGCGATGGTTGTCGCATCGGTCGGGTACTCGCCATATGCTGGAAGCATCGCGTCGTCGTCCAAGCGTCGATGCCCGACCCGTTGCGCCGTTGGCTTCGGCTGCTTATCACTGCCGGGCCATGCCCGACCAAGATGCCGATAGCCCCGGATCCGAACCGTCGCCCGCCAGGGGTGATCTCCGTGCCGCCTACAAGACCAACATCGTCGTCATCGGCGCTGGCCAGGCCGGGCTGTCCACCGCCTACAATCTGAGAAAGCTCGGCCTTCAAGCCGGGCGCGATTTTGTCATCTTGGACAAATCGCCCGAGGCCGGCGGCGCCTGGCAGTATCGCTGGCCGTCGCTGACGCTCTCGACCGTCAACCGCATCCACGACCTGCCCGGCATGCAGTTCGCCGACGTCGTCGAGGAGGGCGCCACCGAGGTCAGGGCGTCGGTCGCGGTGCCGAAGTACTTTGCCGCCTATGAGCGCGAGTTCGACCTGCCGGTCTATCGGCCGGTGACGGTCAAGGTCGTCTGCGACCGTGGCGACAGGCTGCGTATCGAGACCGATCGCGAGACCTTCTCGGCCCGGGGCATAGTCAACGCCACCGGCACCTGGGAAACGCCCGTCATCCCAGCCTATCCAGGTTCTGAGCGCTTCAAGGGGCGGCAGCTCCACACTCGCGACTACCGCAGCGCCGAGGCGTTCGCCGGCCAGCGTGTCGTCATCGTCGGCGGCGGCATCTCGGCGCTGCAACTGCTCGACGAGATTTCGCGCGTCGCCGCCACGATCTGGGTGACACGGCGCGAGCCGCAGTTCCGCGACCGCGCGTTCACGCCGGACGACGGTCGCGCCGCCGTGGCCATCGTCGAGGACAGGGTCCGGCGGGGGCTCGTTCCGGGCTCGGTCGTCTCGGTCACTGGCATCCCATGGACGCCGGCCCTCAAGGCCGCGCGCGACCGTGGCGTGCTCGACCGCCTGCCGATGTTCAACGAGATCACCGAGGACGGTGTGCGCTGGCCCGACGGCAGCGAGCAGCGTGCCGACGTCATCTTGTGGAACACCGGCTTCCGCAGCTCGCTCGATCATCTCGCGCCGCTGCAGATTCGCGAGGAGGGTGGCGGCATCGTCATGGCCGGCAAGCTGGCGACACAGGTTTCAAGGGATCCGCGCATCCACCTCGTCGGCTACGGCCCTTCGGCGTCGACAATCGGCGCCAACAGGGCGGGTGGGGCCGCCGCGCGCGAACTGGCGGCATATCTCGGGCTCGCCTGAGCAGCAAAGACAGCCAGCCTGGCCCGCGCAACCACCCCGCCGATGCCTTGACGGACCGCGCCGGCGCACCGGACGAAATCATCCCGCACGTCCGGAAACGGATCGGCTCGCTGGCGAAGACATGGCCAACCGCAAAGGCATCGAAGCAACGACGGGCGTATAGAAATCCGTAGATCAATGTACCGAGCGTGACCATCGAAATTCCGAACGCCAGTGCCCGAATGGAAAGATCGGTCCCTGTCGCTGGGGCATTCGCAATTGCCGCCTCGCTGAACAGCGTGCGCGTCGGCGTCATGAACCAATAGAAGAACATTGCTGCGGTGAGCAGCCCGGATGTGACGAGGCAACCCGTCGCCATCAGTCAACTGAGACGTCGAATCCGCAACTCGAGGCCCCTCGTGGCGGTCATGTCGATCATCTTTTGTGCTTGGTCCATGTCTGGACGACTTCTCTCTTTCCTTTGCCTGAATCAAAATACAACCCCAAAAAATTATCGTTTGACAATGATTTATTATTATCGATCAATGTGACGGCCAACATAGGAGATCCTGCATTGTCTCGTCGCCTCGCCAAACTGGCTATCAGTCTTGTCACCTGCCTCGTCGCCATTCCTGCTGCATCGCCATCAACGGCCACGCCATCCACCTCCCGTGGCCTCATCTCAGTCGCTCAGGTGATGCAGATGCTGGAGAAGGCTCCGACCGATCGGACGGCGCAGCAAGTTCTTGCCGCCTACCTTGCCGGCGTAGGCGAGGCCGCCGGTGCGGTTGTCAGCATGGGCAACGCGACCTGTCGGACATCGTTACGCGTGAACGCAGGGAGTGTCCGCCAGGCCCTCAAGGCCGCTGCTGCGGGTCAAGACACAGCGGAAACGCCGGCAACACCCTTGATCGTCAAGGACATGCTCGATCGCGCAGGATGCAAACGTCAATGAGCCCCGTCTACCTACCCTCGCTCTCCGAACGTCGTTTCCGTCGGATCGAAACCACGCGCAGACCCTGCAAATTCATCCTTGCCGGTCTTGGGGTGGCGAGCCTCGCAGCGTTTGGCATCCCGGCTCATGCGGCGGACTATCAGCCAGTTCACTGCGCTGTTCACGCTGCCTATGTGGGGTCGCCGCTGCATGCCCCCGTTGACATCACGGCGACCCCACCCGTTCCGAATAAAGCGCTGCCGGCGGAAACCACGCGTCGCCTCGACGTCACCTACGAGCGTATCCAAGCCTTTACAGCCGCGTCAGCGATTACGGCCGCGGTCGCCATACCTGGGAAAGGTCTATGGCAACAGACCAGCGCTCCAACAGATGCACCACGGCTGTTTTGGGCCAGCGCTGGAAAGACCTTCACTGCGGTCGTCATCCTGCAACTCGCTGAGGAGGGGAAACTATCCCTTGATGACCCGGTTTCACTTTGGGTGCCGGACGTACCGAATGGCGATGTTGCGACAGTCCGTGATTTGCTCGCCCACACCAGCGGGCTATTCAGTGCCAATGAGGATCTGAAAGCGCATGCTGATCCGCGCTATCGCGATCCGGCGGCGAACCTTGCGATTGCGCGCAGGCATGGGGCTATGTTCTGCCCAGGGGGACGCTGGCGCTATTCGAACACGGGCTACGACCTTCTTGGCGAAATTGTCCGGAAGGTCGATCACCGATCGATCGATGCAGCGATCACCACGCGGATCATTGCGCCGCTTGGGCTCAGCTCGATGCGGGCGCTTGTTCCAGGTGGCGGAGCCGTTGGTGTCGCGCCACTGACGGCGGTACATGAAAAGCCTATTGACCCAAGCTGGGCTGGCGCGGCTGGTCCTATCGTGAGTGACGCGGCCGACATGACCCGCTTCTGGGCCGCTTTGCTCGGCGGACGCCTGTTGTCAGACGGCACGGTCCGGACGATGGCCAGGAAGCTCTACCCTATGTTCGATCCAGGCACCTATTATGGCTTGGGGATCATGGTCTTCGACGTGACCGATGATTCCCGGTCGATACGCTGGATCGGGCACGCCGGCGGCACCCCTGGCGCCAGCGCAGTTGTTGCCTATTCGCCTTCAGACAACGCCATCGTCGCGGTCGCTCTTACCGGAGATGCTGCGTCCGTCCCTGCCGCCAACCTGCTCCTGAAAGCGCTTGGGCCGCCAAAGTGAGTCAGCAATCGACTGAACGACGCACGTGCCATTTCCGCAATCCCCTCTGTCGTCCTAACTGCCATGACACCGCGCTGCCGAGGCCAGGCAGCGACAAGGCGGCGAGCACGACGGCCATGCTGCCGTGGCGATCGTCGAGGACAGGGTGAGGCGGCGCTTCGTCCGGGCTCGGTCGTCTCTGTCACCGGCATCCGTGGACGCCGGCGCTCAAGGCGGCCCGTGACCGCGGCGTGCTGAACCGCCTGCGATGTTCAGCGAGATCACCGAGGAGGGCGTGCGCTGGGCTCCGGCCAGCTGTCGCCCTCGCCGCTGGCCGAATATGGTTGGATCGTCGTCGCCGCAGCCGTTGAAGAACTGGTTTTCAGGGGCGTCATCCGGACCCGGCTGGCCGAGCGTTGGGGGGGGGGGCGCTTTGGCCATCGGCGTCACTTCAGTTGCATTCCTGCTCATCTATTTCCCCGGGTGGGTGCAGTTGGCCGCCATGCCCGTCGCAACGACGATGGCCTCGGTCTTTCTCATCGGCCTGGTCTGCGGCTTGCTACGCCATCGGACCGGAAGCTGTGGCCAGCCATAGCAGTCCACGCCGCGAACAATTTTGGCGCGTTGCTCTAGCCGCGGACAGTCTCGTCGCTGCCCACAGGCCACATCCATTTGTCTTTTTGTCTGTTGACCTCAATAGGGCTTGAGGTTTTACAGACGTGTCGGCACGAAAAATGGAAAGGCCGACATGAACTTCGATCTTGAACAGCCGGCGCCCCTCGTCGGCACTGCGACCGCAGCGGCCGCGACCAAACCCGCGCGCTGGGGCGATCTCTTCAGCGGTAGGCACGGTATCTACACATTCGCGCTTGCCGGCGGCGTCACGCTGCACGCCGTCAACATGTACATTGCAACGACGGCCATGCCGTCGGTCATCGCCGACATCGGCGGGCTCGACTTCTATGCCTGGGCAACGACCCTGTTCGTGGTCGCCTCGATCCTCGGCTCGGCGCTGACGGCAAAGCTGCTGAACGGCAGCGGGCCGCGCGGCGCCTATGTGCTCGCCACGTCGATCTTCGCCCTGGGCACGCTTACCTCAGCGCTTGCTCCCAGCATGCCGGTCTTGCTCCTCGGCCGCGCCGTCCAGGGCCTCGGCGGCGGCTTCCTGTTCGCACTCGCCTATGCCCTGACCCGCATCGTCCTGCCGGAGCATCTGTGGGCAAGGGCCATCGGCCTCACCTCGGCCATGTTCGGCATCGCAACGCTGGTCGGCCCCGCCATCGGCGGCATCTTTGCCGAATATGGCGCATGGCGGCTCGGCTTCGCCTCGTTGCTGCCGTTCTGCGTTGCCTTCGCCATCGTCGCCTTCGTCACCTTGCCCAGGAAGAGCTGGGACACCAACGAACACGTCGCCGTGCCGTTCCTGCAGCTCGTCATGCTGACGGTGGCCGTGCTTGCCGTGTCTGCCGGCAGCCTGTCGGCGCAGTTGGCATGGAACCTCGCCGGGCTCGGCGCCGGCCTTGCACTCGTCGTGCTGATCTCCGGCGTCGATGCACGGGCCAGCGCCCGGCTCTTGCCGCGCGGCGCCTTCAATGTCTCGACGCCGCTGGGCGCGCTCTACCTCACCGTCGCGCTGTTGATGTTGGCCATACAGCCCGAGATCTTCGTGCCCTACCTGCTGCAGAACCTTCATGGCCAGTCGCCGCTCTGGTCCGGCTACATCGCGGCCGTCATGTCGCTCGGCTGGAGCATTGCGTCGTTCATGAGTTCACGCTGGCAGGCGCATGCCGACCGCCTGATGGTGCTTGGTCCACTGCTCGTGCTGGCCGGTCTCGTGCTGTTTGCGTTGTTCATGCCGATCCATGGCGGTGGCGACCGGTCGCTGCTCGTGCCGATCAGCCTAGGCCTGCTGCTCGTCGGGTTCGGCATCGGCGTCACCTGGCCCGGGCTGGTCACACGCATCTTCCAGAGTGCTCCGCCCAGCGAGCAGGATCTTGCCGCCGGCGGCATGACGACGGTGCAGCTGTTCTTCATGGCCCTCGGCACCGCCTGTGCCGGCATGGTTGCCAACTTCGCGGGCATCGCCGATCCGGGCGGAGTTGAGGGCGCCGCCAACGCCGCCGTCTGGCTCGGCACCATCTTTGCGATGGCGCCCGCGCTCTGCGTGCTCGTCGCACTGCGCGTCGTGCGCCTCACCGGACAGCGGGGCTGACACGCCGAAATCCTGCGGAGCGGTTCTCGACGATGCCGCCTTCGATACCTTGCGTCGGTCAGGCCTGGTCGATCAGCACCTGTTCCAGCCCGGATTCGGGCGCCGAGCAGATGCACAGGATCGTCGCCTCGCCGTCGCCGACCGAGACGTAGCCATGGCCCATGGTCGAATCGATGTAGACGCCGTCGCCGGCGGCGAGCCGCGTCGGCGCGTAGTGGTCGGTGTGGATCTCGATCTCGCCGTCCAGCACATAGGCGAATTCCTCGCCGACGTGACGGACCAGCGGGCCGAATTCGTCGAGCGAACGCGCATGGATCCTGGCGATGATCGGCACCATGCGCTTGTTGGTGAGATCGGTGCACAGATAGCGGTAGTCGTAGTTCCGCGTCGCCAGTTGCAGTGTGTTGGTGCCTGACACGATCGAGCGCCGCGTTCGCTCCACACCCTTTGCCGGCTCTACGTTCAGCAGCTCTGTAACAGGGATATCGAGCCCTGTGCAGATCTGCAGGATCTTGTCGTAGGTCAGCGACATCAGGTCGTTCTCGACCTTGGACAGCGTCGACAGCGCCAGCCCGGTGCGCTCGCTGACTTCCTGCAGCTTCAGCCCATGGCGGTGGCGCATGGCGCGCAAGCATTCGCTCAGTCGCGGTTGGTGGGTCACATGGCCTCCGGTCTTGGCGGCGTGAGCGGGTTCATTTTCTAAAAATGGCAGGGATTTAGCGTTTACGCAAACGACTTGACGTATCAAAAAAGAAATCTTACCGATTGCATCACAAAAAAGCGGGAACGGCAAAAGTTTTGATTTTTGCAGGGTAGCTCCTGCGCTGCAGCACGCCCAGGCGGACTGCCACGGCCACTGCGGGAGGGCAGGACCATGCGTTGCGACAGGCATCAGGACGGCACGGCATCGACGCCAGTCGAGATGCGCTGCGGCAACGTCTTTCCACGCACATCTGGCGCAGCGCCCAGCGCCGCCGGCAATCCAAAAACTGTAAGGGAGTGACCGGCATGACCAAGGCACCGGCCGATTTCGCCGCGCGCATCGATGCGCTGTTTCAGGATTTCACCGGCCCCGGCAGCCCGGGCGCCGTCGTCGCGGTCACCGAAAACGGACGCGAGATCTTTGCCAACGCCTACGGCCTCGCCAATATCAACAATGCCGTGCCGATGGGGCGCAAGACGATCATCCGGATCGGCTCGCAGACCAAGCAGTTCACCGTCCTGCTGATCCTGATGCTGGAGGCCGAAGGCAAGCTCAGCCTGTCCGACGAGGTGCAGAAGCACCTGCCTTACGTGCCGCGGCTCGAGCAGCCGGTGACGCTCGCGCAGCTCGCGTCGAACACTTCGGGTTTCCGCGACCATCTCGAAGCGATGATCTTCGCCGGCCTGTCCATTTTCACGCCCTCCGACCGCCAGACCGGTCGTGACGTCATCGCTCGCCAGGACGCGCTGAACTTCAAGCCCGGCAGCGCCATGACCTACTGCAATGCCGGCTTCTTCATGCTGTCGGAAATCATCGAGCAGATCGAGGCCGCGACCTTCAACGAGGTGCTGCGCAAGCGCATCACCGGCCCGCTCGGCATGGACGACACCTCGCTTTTGATCCGCGACGGCGCGGCGATGAACCGGCTCGCCGCGCACTACACCAGGCGCGAGGAAGGCTGGGCCAATCTCAACTGGGGCCTCGATCTCGGCGGCGAGGGCGGCATGATCTCGACGCTCGACGACATGATCCTCTGGCAGCAGAACATGTTCGATCCCAAGGTCGGCACGCCTGACATGTACGAGCGCATGGCAACACCCTGCGTCTTCGACAACGGCGCCACCGGCTTCTACGGCCTCGGCCTCGTCACCGACGTCTATCGCGGCCGCCGCGCCGTCGGCCATGGCGGCACGGTTGCCGGCGGCAAGTCGGAATCGACCCGCTTCGTCGATGATGGCTTCGGCGTCGTCATCATCGCCAACAACGACCAGGTCGCCTCCTTCGCGCTCGGCCGGCGCATCGCCGACATCTATTTCGGCGACAAGGCCCCGGCGCCGATCGCACTCGCGCCTGGCCGCTACCGGCAGGAGGGTGGCCCCGACGTTTTCGAAATCGTCGCCAAGGACGGCGTCGCGACCTTCCTCAACGCCGGCGGCGTCGGCGGCTTCGACTTTGGTCATCAGGGCGGCGCCAAGCCTGAGCGCGCCATCACCGACCTGGTGCTGAGCCCGCGCGCCGACGGCAAGGTCGACGGTGTCTTCTGCGGCACGCCGCGCCTCTATGCGCCGCTTCAGGCGGGTGCTGCAGCTGCGCGCCCCCTGGCCGGGCGCTATGTCAACAAGGCGCAGGACCTCGAGGTCGAGATTACGGGCGACGCCTCGAAGGGCGAGTTCCGCCTGCGTTCCGGGCTCGGCGCCATGGCAGCCCCCATCGTCGCAGCCGATGCCGACCTGTGGTTCCTGTTGCAGCCCGGTACCGATATGCGCCCCGGCCTGCCGTGGAACGCGACGCTGGCGGTGACTTCAGACGGCTTCGAAATGAACTCCGACCGCATCAAGAAACTGGCCTTCAAGCGAGCCTGATCAACCACTTTACGGCGAGGTCCACCATGTCCCTACGCACTCTCACCCCTGAACAGTTCGACGCCCTGGCGCGTTCCTATCTCAAGCAGGCGACGCTGACGCGCCGCGCCTTCCTCGGTGGCGCCGCAGCGCTCACGGCCACAGCCATGCTTGGTTTGCCCGGCAAGGCCTTGGCCGAGCAGACCGGCGGCACGTTGCGCGTCGGGCGCTCGGAAGAGCCCGACACGCTCGATCCGCACAAGACCACGCTGTCGGTGTCGTCGACGACGATGGACATGATCTATGAGCCGTTGGCGCGCGCCGGCTTCGACGGCGAGGTCCTGCCGGGCCTCGCCGAGAGCTGGGCCTTCAGCAATGACAACAAGACGCTGACCTTCAAGCTCAAGCCCGGCGTCAAGTTCCACGACGGCACGCCCTGCGACGCCGAAGCCGTTGCCTGGACCGTGGCGCGCCATCTGGCGCCTGAGGCCGCGTCGCCCAGCGCGTTTTTCCTCGGCCCGCTGGAGCGCGCCGAAGCAGTCGACCCGCTGACCGTCGCCTATCACTTCAAGGAGCCCTTCGTCGCCGTCTGGGTCGGCCTGACGCTTGGCTATTCGGCACCCGTCTCGCGTGCCGCCGTCGAAGCGGCGGGCGACCAGTTCGGCCGCAAGCCGGTCGGCGCAGGTCCGTTCAGGTTCGTGTCATGGTCGACCGACCGCGGCATGCGGCTCGAGCGCAACGACGACTACGCACCGGTCGCCGCGCTCGCCCGCGTCGATGCCGTCGAACTGTTCCACTATCCCGAGGATTCGACCCGCATCGCGGCCTTCGAAACCGGTGAGATCAACGCCATGTAT
The DNA here is from genome assembly GCF_014843375.1 of Aminobacter sp. SR38. Lineage (NCBI taxonomy): Bacteria > Pseudomonadati > Pseudomonadota > Alphaproteobacteria > Hyphomicrobiales > Phyllobacteriaceae > Aminobacter > Aminobacter sp. SR38. The sequence continues at coordinate 1,669,713 of NZ_CP062112.1, read as the reverse complement.
GGTGGCGCCTCGGTGCCGCTCGACAGCGTGCGGCGCCTGCGCGGCAATGCCGACGCCATCATGATCGAGCGTCCGGCCCAGATGATGCGGGCGCTGGTGTTCAACCAGAAGCGTCCGCCCTTCGACAATCCGAAGGTGCGCCAGGCCTTTGCCCATGCCATCGACCAGAAGCGGCTGATCGCCTTTGCGCTCGACGGCTTCGCCGTGCCGGCGACCTCTCCCATTGCAAGCTCCATCGCGGGCTATTCGCCCAAGACCGCCGAATTGTCCTATGGCTATGATCCCGAAAAGGCCAAGGCGCTGCTGGCCGAGGCCGGTTTCGACAAGGGTCTGAAGGTCAAGCTCGTCGCCAACGACACGCCGGTCATCCGCCGTACGGCCGAGGTGGTCCAGGCGCAGCTGCGCGAGATCGGCGTCGAAATCACGATCGAAACGCTGCCGATCGCCCAGTGGGCGGCCATCACAGCACAAGGCGGGCAGGACATGGTCATCTCGACCTACTCCTACACCGACGCCGACATCGTCTACCCGGTGCTGCACACCAAGGGCGCGCTCAACCGGGCCTTCCACGAGAATGCCGAACTCGACGGCATGATCGCCGAGCAGCGCGTGACCTCCGATCCTGCTGCCAGGCAAGTCATCCTCGACAAGATCCAGGCAAAGGTCGTCACCGAGGCCTACTGGAAGCCGCTGTTCGAGCCGCTCAACTTCGCCGTCGTCGCCAAGGACGTCGTCGATGCCCGGATGAATCCCGGCGGAGAGCTGCGCGTCGACCTGCTCGGCATGGCCTCGTGACTCGCGCCGACGGATGCTGAGGCTGGTCGTATCGAGGCTGCTCTATGCGGCCGTCATCCTGCTCGGGGTCATCCTTGTGGTGGCCTCGCTGGTCAAGCTCGTGCCGGGTGATCCGGTCGACGTGATTGCCGCCGGCAATCCCGGCATGAGCGTCCAGGACATGGACACGCTGCGCGAGAAAATGGGGCTGACGCGCTCCGTGCCCGAGCAGTTCGTCGCCTATCTCGGCAATGCCGTGCAGGGCGATCTCGGCACCTCGATCCGCCAGGGCGTCCCGGTCACCAGCCTGATCGCCGACCGCCTGCCTGCAACGAGCGAACTCGCTTTCTGGACGCTGCTCCTGGCCTTCGTCATCGCCATCCCGCTCGGCATCGTCACCGCACTCAAACGCGACAGCTGGCTGGATTATGCCGGCACCTTCATCGCCGTTCTCGGCGTGTCGATGCCGGGCTTCCTGCTCGCCGTGCTGATGATCCTGTGGTTCTCGATCGAGCTGCGCTGGCTGCCCGCCTCGGGCTATCGCGGCTCGGCCCTTGCCAGCATCGGCCGCGCCGTCGCCGAACGCGACATCGGCATCTTCTGGAATGCTTTCCGCTACTTCATCCTGCCGTCGATCTCGCTGGCCTTCGTGCTGGTGGCGGTCAATGCGCGGCTGATCCGCTCGGCGATGCTGGAAGTCCTGCAGCAGGACTACATCACCTTCGCCACTGCCAAGGGCGCACCGCGCCTCACCATCATCCTGCGCCATGCGCTGCGCAACGCGCTTCTGCCCATCGTCACCCTGGCCGGCCTGCAGATGGGCGCGCTTTTGTCGGGCACGGTGGTCATCGAGACGGTGTTCGCCTGGCCGGGCATCGGCCGCCTCGCCGTCGATTCCATCCATGTCCGCGACTATCCGATCATCCAGGCCGTTGTGCTGGTGTCGGCGGCGCTGTTCATCTCGCTCAACCTGATCGTCGACATCCTGTACCGCTTCATCGACCCGAGGGTGCGCAATGACTGAGGCCGTGATCGTCCCCGCTGCAGCGCGGCCTGCCACTGAGCGCCGCTTCCTCGGCAGCCTCGGCCGCAGCGCCAAGGGCCTCACCGGCCTGTTCCTGATCGCCATCGTCGTGCTCTGTGCGCTGTTTGCGAAATCCATCGCCCCGCACGATCATGCCCAGCAGGTCATCGAATGGCGCTACGCCCCTGTTGTCTGGCAGGAGGGCGGCTCGACCACCAACCTGCTCGGCGGCGACAATATGGGCCGCGATATCCTCAGCCGCACCGTCATGGGCGCGCAGGTGTCGATCCAGGTGGCGCTGATCGTGGTGTCGATAGCGCTCCTCTTCGGCTCGACGCTCGGGGCGCTTGCCGGCTATTTCGGCGGCATCGTCGACACCATCATCATGCGCATCGTCGACTTCCAGCTCGCCTTTCCGTTCCTGCTCTTGGCGCTGATCTTCATGGCCGTTCTGGGCGCCGGTTTCGCCACGCTGGTCATGGCCCTGGCCTTTGCGCTGTGGATCAATTTCGCCCGCATCGTGCGCAGCGAAACCATGCGCATCCGCACGCTCGATTATGTCGATGCGGCGATCACCATGGGCGTGTCGCAACTGCGCATCATCTTCACCCACGTCCTGCCCAATGTGCTGCCGGCGGTGCTTGTCGTTGCCACCCTCGACATCGCGCTGGTCATCATCTCGGAGGCAGCGTTGTCCTTCCTCGGCCTCGGTGTCCAGCCGCCCACGGCATCCTGGGGCGTCATGATCTCGGAGGGACGCGACTTCCTCTACGAGCAGCCATGGATCGTCATTGCGCCCGGCATCGCCGTGCTGATCTCCTCGGTCGGCATCAACCTGTTCGGTGATTTCCTGCGCGACTATTTCGATCCCCGGCTGGAGCGGATGTGACCATGACGGCCTCGCCCTTGCTCTCCGTCCGCGACCTGACCGTCGACTATCCCAGCCGCAGCGGTCCGGTCCGTGCCGTGGGCGGCGTCAGTTTCGAGGTCGCGCCCGGCTCGGTGCTCGGCGTCGTCGGCGAAAGCGGGTCGGGGAAATCCTCGATCGGCTATGCGCTGATGGGCCTGACAGACGCGTCGCATGCCATTCTGGGCGGGGCGGTCACCTTTGAAGGCCGCGACATGCTTGCCATGTCCCGGCGCGACTGGCGCCAGTTGCGTGGCAACCGTATCGCGATGGTCTTCCAGGATGCGATGGCGACGTTGAACCCGGTCATGCCGGTCGGCGACCAGATCGGCGAGGTGTTCCGTTTCCATCGCCCCGACATGTCGCGCAAGGCGATCCGCGCGGCCAGCCTGGAACTGCTTGAACGTGTCGGCATCCAGGAGGCAAGCCGCCGCATCGACGCCTATCCGCATCAATTGTCGGGCGGCATGCGCCAGCGCGTCGTCATCGCCGCGGCGATCGCGCTGAAGCCTGCTCTGCTGATCGCCGACGAGCCGACAACCGCGCTCGACGTGACCGTACAGGCGCAGATTCTCGGGCTGATGCAGGAGCTGAGCCGCGAGCAGGGCATGGCGATGATCCTGGTCAGCCATGACCTCGACGTCGTCGGCGATATCTGCGAGGACGTCGTGGTGATGAAGGACGGTGTCGTTGTCGAGGCCGGTCATGTCGACGACGTGCTGAGCCATCCGAAACATGCCTACACCATGCAATTGCTCAATGCGCGGCCAAGCTTCGGCGCCGGCCACATGCAGGCGGGGGCCGCCCATGGCTGATGACGTTCTGCTCGAAGTCAGCGGCCTTGTCCGCCATTTCACCCTGTCCGGCCGGCTATTCGAGAAGCCGCGCCAGCTCACCGCCGTCAACGACGTCAGCTTCACCATCCGGCGCGGCGAAGCCTTCGGGCTCGTCGGCGAAAGCGGCTCGGGCAAGTCGACGATCGGCCGCATCATCGCGCGGCTGACCGACCCGAGCACCGGCTCGGTGAGCTTCGACGGCGTCGACTGGCTGGCTTTGCGCGGCAAGGCCCTGCGCGACAAGCGCCGCGACGTGCAGATGGTGTTCCAGAGCCCCTATGCCTCACTCGATCCGCGCTGGCGCGTGCGCGACATCCTGGCCGAACCGCTCAAATCCTACACCGACCTCAAGGGCGCGGCCCTGACGACGCGCGCGGCCGAACTGATGCAGCAGGTCGGTCTCAACCCGGACTGGATCGATCGTTTCCCGCACCAGTTCTCCGGCGGCCAGCGCCAGCGCATTGCCATCGCCCGTGCCCTGGCATCGGGGCCGAAGCTGCTGATCGCCGACGAGCCGGTGTCGGCACTCGACGTCTCCAGCCAGGCGCAGGTGCTGCAGCTGTTGCGCAAGATATGCAGCGAACAGGGGCTGGCGATGCTGTTCATCTCGCATGACCTGTCGGTCGTCGATCATCTGTGCCAGCGTGTCGGCGTATTGAACCACGGCGTGCTCGAAGAGGTCGGCGCGACGTCGGAAATCTTCCGCACGCCTGGAACCGATTACACCCGCCGGCTGATCGATGCCGTTCCGGGCAAGAAGCGCCGCGCCGCCGAAAGGGCTGTCCATGCATGACATCGTGATCAAGAGCGGGCGCGTCATCGACCCCGAGACCGGCCGCGACGAGATTTCGGACGTCGCCATTGCAGGCGGCCGCATCGCCGCAATTGGTGCCGATCTCGGTCCGGCGCTCGAGGTGATCGACGCAAGCGGCCTGATCGTTGCCCCCGGCTTCATCGATCTCCATGCGCATGGCCAGTCCGTGCCCGCCGACCGCATGCAGGCCTTCGATGGCGTCACCACCGCGCTCGAGCTGGAAGTCGGCGCCTTGCCGGTCGCCGGCTGGTACGAGGCGCAGTCAAGGACCGCGCGCCTGCTCAACTACGGCACGGCGTCAGCCTGGATCTTTGCCCGCAAGGCGGTGATGATCGGACTGGAGCTCAAGCCGGGCGAAGCGCCGATCACGGTGATGGGACGCGGCTTCGACGATCCGCGCTGGTCGACGGACGCTGCGACCGAAGCGCAGGCAGACGAGATCGTGGCACGTACCCGCCAGGGCATCGACGAGGGCGGCCTCGGCATCGGCATTCCCGCCGGTTATGCGCCCGGCGCAGGCGCCAAGGAAATGAGCCTGATCTGCGATCTTGCCGCCGAAACCGACACGCCGACCTACACTCACATCGCCCAGATGTCGAACATCGACCCCAAGAGCTCGATCGAGGCCTACGTCACCTTGATCGGACTGGCCGGGGCAACCGGTGCGCATATGCACATCTGCCACCTCAACTCGACCAGCCTTCAGGACGTCGAGCGTGCCGCGGCGATCATTGCCAAAGCGCAGGCGCAAGGGCTCAGGATCACCACCGAAGCCTATCCCTACGGCACGGGCTCGACCGTCGTCAGCGCCGGCTTCTTCGTCGATCCGGCCTTTTCCGCTCGCACCGGCACCGGTTACGACGCAATCGAGCTTGTCGCCACCCATCGCCGCCTCGACGGCATCGATGACCTCAAGCAGGTCAGGCAGGCCGATCCCTCGGCGCTGGTGCTCTGGCACTTCCTCGACACCGAGGACAATCCGCGCCACCGCGTGCTGCTCGACGTCTCCGTCACCTATCCCGGCGGCGCCATCGCCTCCGACGCCATGCCGTGGAGCCAGCCCGACGGCACTCCTTACGAAGGCTCCGAGTGGCCGCTCGGAGCCGACAAGACGGCGCACCCCAGATCCTCGGGCACCTTCACCCGCTTCATCAGCCAGTGGGTACGTGAGCGCGACGCCATCCCGCTTGCCCAGGCGATTGCCAAATGCACGCTCATTCCGGCGCAAATCGTCGAGAGCTGCGCGCCGCTGTTCAAGCGCAAGGGACGGCTGCAGCCGGGCTGCGATGCCGACATCGTCGTCTTCGATCTCGCCACCGTCACCGACCGCGCCACCTTCGCCGAGATGAACCTGCCCGCTCAGGGCATGCGCCACGTGCTGGTCAACGGCCAGGCGGTGATCTCGGACGGGGTCCTCGACCAGGCGGCGGCACCCGGGCGCCCGATCAGGCGGGGTGACCGGTGAGCGTTCCAGTCCTCGTCGTCACCGGCTTTCTCGGTGCCGGCAAGACGACCTTCATCAACCAGTTGCTGCAGCGTGCCGACGGCCGTCGCATCAGCGCCATCGTCAACGACTTCGGCGCCATCAACATCGACGCCGAGCTGATCGCGGATGCCGCCGACACCGTCGTCGGGCTGAAGAACGGCTGCATCTGCTGCTCGTTGCAAGGCGAACTTCTGCGTACCCTCAAGCTGGTGCTGTCTCAGCCCGTCCAGCCGGACCACATCGTCATCGAAGCCAGTGGCGTCGCTGACCCCAGGGGCATCACCGAAACGCTGATGGACCCGATCCTGTGGCACGATATCCGGCTCGATGCTGTCGTTGCCGTGGTCGACGCCGACGAGGTCGCCGCCAATCCGGCCCGCCTGCGCGACGAGCTCTGGCGCGCCCAGGTCGAGGCGGCCGATTTCATCGCCCTGTCCAAGACGAGGGAAAACTCCGATGAGGCACTGCGGGCGGAACTCGTCTGGCTCAACAAGACGCTGGTCTTCGAAACCGATGGCGATGCCTTGCCGATCGAGGCGCTGCTCGTCACCGACCGGCCGCAGCCAGCGCCGGGCCAGGCCAAGGTCGGTGCATCGCGCTTCACCTCGATCGAATGGCAGTCATCAGGGCCGGTCGCGCTCGACCGCTTCCAGGCTGCCATCGACCGGCTTGCGCCCAGGCTCATCCGCGCCAAGGGCATCGTCAGTTTCGTCGAGCGGCCGGGGCAGAGCTTCCTGCTGCAACTCGTCGGTCGCCGCGCCACCTTGCGCCCGTTCCCGAAATTCGAGCCCGATTGCCGCCTCGTCCTGATCGCCGAGGCCAGCGTCCTCGACGCCGAGACGGCGCATGCCGGCCTCGCCGAAATTTTTGCCTCTTAATTCGCAAGCGGAGTTATCCATCATGCGTGTGTTCAGTGCCGTCCTTGCGACCGAGACCAACACCTTCTCGCCCATCCCCACCGGCCTCGGCGCCTTCGTGAATGGCGGCGATTACTATCCCGCCGGCCAGCATCCGGACCACATGACGCTGTATGGCGGCCAGCTCTGGGCGGCGCGCGAACGCGGCCGCAGCGAGGGCTGGACCCTGTTCGAAGGGCTGAGCGCCTCGGCCGAACCCGGCGGCACCACGACCCGGCACGCTTATGAAACGCTGCGCGACCAGCTGCTTGACGATCTGCGCGCCGTCCTGCCGGTCGACATGGTCTTGATGTCGCTGCACGGCGCCATGGTCGCCGATGGCTACGACGATTGCGAAGGCGATATCCTCGCCCGCATCCGCGCAATCGTCGGCCCCGACACGGTCGTTGGTTGCGAGCTCGACCCGCACTGCCACATGACTTCAGAGATGATCGACAATGTCGACATCCTGCTGACCTACAAGGAATACCCCCACACCGACGTCTATGAATGCGGCGTCCAGCTTGTCGACCTCTGCCATCGCATCGCCACCGGCCAGATCAAGCCGACGGCGGCCCTCGTCGACACCGGCATGGTCACCTTCATCCGGACCACCACCGAACCCGGGCTCTCGATCATCAGCGGCATCCGCGCCATGGAGCAGAAGGACAAGGTGCTGTCGGTGTCGATCGCGCAAGGTTTCCCCTGGGCCGACGTGCCCGAGATGGGAACGCGCGTCGTTGTCTACACAGACGACAACCAGGACCTGGCGCAGTCGCTGGCGCAGCGGCTGGCCAACGACCTCTATGCCATGCGCGCCGAGATCGTGCCGCCGATGCCCTCGATCGACGAGGCGCTCGATCAGGCCCTTGTGGCACCATCCGGCACGGTCGTCATTGCCGACACCGCCGACAATGCCGGCGGCGGTGCCGCCAGCGACTCGACTTTCTTCCTCGCCCGCATGATCGCGCGCGGCGTCTCTGATGCCGTGATCGGCCCGTTGTGGGATCCGATCGCCGTTCGTCTGGTGTTCGAGGCGGGTGAGGGAGCGGTGCTGCCGCTGCGCGTCGGCGGCAAGGTCGGCCCGCGCTCCGGCGATCCGGTGGATGTCACCTGCCGCGTCGTCGCACTCAGGCGCGGCCTCGTCATGACCGGGCTTGGCGGCGTGCCGTCGCCGATGGGCGATTGCGCCCTGATCGACTGCGGCGGCGTCGAGGTGCTCCTGGCCTCCGAGCGGTCGCAGGCGATCGACACCGACCTGTTCAGCAATATCGGCTGCGACCTCGCCGACAAGCGGATCGTGGTGGTCAAGTTGACGCAGCATTTCCGCGCGTCCTACGAGAAGGTTGCCAGCGCCGTGATCTACGCTGCCTCGGAAGGCACCGTCACCTCCAATCTCGCCAGCTTGCCCTACACCAGGATCAAGCTGCCGAAATGGCCGGTGACCGCTTAGGCGGCGACAGCCGGGACCTTGGGCGGCCGCGCCCTGCATTTCTGCATCATCTTCGATGTTGGCGTGGTTGTCGGCTCGACTATTCCTGGATCGCAAACCCCATTCGGAAACAAACTGGGTAGAAAGTAGCTGTTGAGGCCATTAGAATCCGGCCTAGCATGGAGTTCGCATTTGCTTAGGTGAGACTTTGGGAACGAGGACAAAGGACCGAGGCAACAAGCCTGACAGCTATGACGATGAAGGGCTCCGCAAGGAGATCGTTCGCGTGCGTTTGCAACTTCAGACGTTCCATCATCTCAGTTCGTCCCTTCGGAAACTCAGAACAAGCCGCCTGTACAATCTCGAAAAAGAACTGGCCCGCCGGATGGCCGGTTGAGCCTTGATTGCTGCACAGGTCGGACGCTCCTACGCCCGCTGCAGCTTCTCGTAGCGCTTGATCAGCCGGTCCCGCTTCAGCTTCGACAGCCGCTGGATCCAGAACATGCCGTCCAGTTGGTCGATCTCGTGCTGATGGCAGACGGCGAGCAGGCCCTCAGCTTCCTCGGTGCGCTGGATGCCCTGGAGATCCTGATAGCCGATGCGCACGCGTGCATGCCGCCTGATCTCATCGGTCACACCAGGCATCGAGACGCTGCCTTCGGTGTGGAGCATCGTCTCCTCCGAGGCCGAGAGTATCTGCGGGTTGACGTAGGTCCTGGCACTGCCAGGGCCTTCAAGCTCAAGCACCACCACCCGCCTGGCGATGCCGATATGCGGGGCGGTGATGCCGATGCCGGGTGCCGCGCGCATCGTGTCGAGCAGGTCAAACGCCAGCGCGCGCAATTCGTCGTCAAAGGCCGTCACCGGCGCGGCGACGAGCTTGAGGCGCGGGTCGGGAAATTTCACGATTGGCCGGGTCGTCACGTCAGGTCTCCGCCTCGGGCAGCGCTCGGCAGCCGCATAGCGCGAAAGTCACCGCGCGGCCAGCGCCGCGTGGCCTGGGAGCAGCGAGCCTGCCTCGCGGCTCAACTGGTCGATCAACAGCCGCACGCCCGGCAACATGCCGCGATGCGCGGCATAGACCAGCGAAATGTCGAGCCCGGGCCCGGCCCATTCCGGCAGCACCGGCACTGCCAGGCCATGCTCGGCCATCCTCCGTCCGACGAATGTCGGCAGCCGCCCGATTCCAAGTCCCGCCTCGATTGCCTCGGCGATGGCACGTACATTGTTGGCCGACATGCGCGGCTTGAACTCAATCTTCGCCGGTTTCTGCGTCGCATGATGCAGCAGCCATTGCTGCGTGTCCGACGGCGAAATCTGCTCGCCGATCAGCGGATAGGCGTCAAGCGCCTTGGGGTCTGACGGCAGGCCTCGCTCGGCGACCAATGACGGCGCGGCAAACATCGAGGCTTCGGTGCTGCCGATCTTCCTGGCGATCAGCGTCGAGTCCTTGAGCCTGCCGACACGGATGGCGAGATCGTAGCCCTCCGCGACCAGGTCGACATAACGGTCGGAGACGTCGATCTCGCAGCGCAGCTTCGGGTTGGCGGCGACGAAGCGAGCGATCAGCCGTCCCAGCCCGGCCTCGACCAGCACCGTCGACATCGTCAGCCGCAGCCGCCCCGACGGTTCCGCGACCGCCTGCGCTGCTTCGTCGGCAGCGCGTTGCAAGGCATCGACGATCAGCCGGCCATGGGTCAGGAACCGCTTGCCCGGCTCGGTCAGCGAGGATCGCCGTGTTGTCCGCGCAATCAGCCTGATACCGAGATGTTCCTCGAGCTCGGCCACGCGCTTGCTGACGGTTGCCAGCGGAAGTCCCATCGAGCGTGCCGCGGCAGTGAAGCTGCCGGTCTCGGCCACGCGGGTGAAGATCACCACGGCCTCGACCGGTGGCAGCCGCTCATCCCTGGGAGCACCCGCTTCCCTGGGTGTACCCGCTTCATTGTTTCTCATCATGGATAGTTATTCCAAACTTGGCGAATTATCGGTCATACAGGGATAATCTATCTTGTCTCCATGAACCCGATGTTTCCCCATTCCTCCTCACCCGAAGCCGGCACGCCGGCACAACCCGCGTCGCTGATGCTCCTCATCATCTGCGGCGCCCAGTTCCTGGTGGTCATCGATGCCGTAGTCCTCATGGTTGCCGGCCCCGCGCTGGCGCAAGCGTTCGACGCCACCGAGCGCGACCTGCAATGGGTCTTCAACGCCTATGCCCTGGCCTTCGGCGGCTTGCTGCTGCTGGCCGGCAGGGCAGGCGACCGTCTCGGCCACCGCGGCATGTTCGCCGCCGGCGCGGTTGTCTTCGCGCTGTCTTCGTTGATCGGCGCGTACAGCGTCTCGATGTCGATGTTGATCGCCGCTCGTGCCCTGCAAGGTGCCGGTGCCGCCTTGCTTGCCGCCAACTCGCTCGCCTTGCTCACGCTGTTTTATCCCTCCGGTCCGGCGCGGCTGCGTGCGCTCGGCCTGTTTGCCTCTTCGGCCACCGTCGGCGTCGCCTCGGGTACGCTGCTTGGCGGCTTGCTCACCAGCACGTTCGGCTGGTCGTCGGCATTGCTGATCAATGTCCCGCTCGGCCTCGTCATGGCCTGGGCGACCCGCCGCGCCGGCGGCGGGACCAGAGACGACCAGGCGCCTGCCGCCCCCATGGACTGGGCCGGAGCCATCACGGCAACCCTTGGCTTCGGCGCGCTCACGCTTGCCATCGCGCAGACATCACACCCGACGCCAATCACCCTTGTCCTGTGGATCACAGCCGCCATTCTGCTTGCCTTCTTTGTCCTCATCGAACGACGCAGCGCAGCCCCTCTGCTCGACCTCAATGTCCTGCGCAACCGTCCGGTCGCTGTCGCCAACGCTCTGATCTTCATCCACTCCGCTGGTCCGCTGACCTCGCTGTTCTTCGGCTCGCTCTACTTCCAGCAGATGCGCGGGTTCGAGGCGCTCGAAACCGGGCTTCTGTTTCTGCCCTTCGCACTGGCTTCGATCGTCGGTGCCCGCCTCGCACCTCTTGCCATGGGCTACATGGCGCCGCGCGGCATTGCCGCCCTGGGTTTTGCCCTGATGAGCCTGTCGTCCTTCGCCCTGTCGTTCCTGCCGGTTGCTGCCGGGGAGCCCTATCTGCTGCTCACCATCGCAGCCTTTGCCATCGGCGGCTTCGGCTCGTCATTCTCCTTTGTCAGCCTGACCGAGGCGGCAACCGCTTCGGTCCGCAAGGGCGAGGCCGGCATGGTCTCCGGGCTCACCAACACTTCGCTCCAGATGGGCGGCGCCTCGATCCTCGCCCTGCTGATATCAGTCACCGACACGGTGCCGGCGGGAGCCGCGGCTCACGCGACGACCTTCACCGCGGCCGCGGTCATCCTGCTTGCCGGTGCGATCGCCGGCTTCTTCCTCTCTTCCACGTCGTCGGGCCGGGTCGCTTCGGCTCGCCAGTAACTCACGCCACCTCAGGAGACCAATATGCGCCTCAACCGCAGGGAACTCGCCGCCATGTCCTTTTCCGCTCTCATGCTTGCAACAGGCGCGCGCGCCGAAACGGCGCCGTCGACAGTCGGACCGACGGCGGGTACCACCATCGATCCGCTTGACCTCGTCGATCCCGAGCTGCGTCCGATCCTCGATCACATCCCGCCGCTCGATCTTGGCATGGACACTCTCCAGGCGGTGCGCGGCGCCCGGTTCCCGGCGGCGCTGCCAGCGCCGGCGGTCCAGCCGCGGGACCGGTTCATCCCAGGCGGCGCCGGCAATCCCCACCTGCGCGTCGTCGTCCTCGACCCCGCGCCGCAGGCAGCAACCAAGCCGGCGATCTTGCATATCCATGGCGGCGGCCTCGTCGTCGGCAAACCAGAGGTGGCCATCCAGGAGTTGCAGCGGCTTGCAGCCGAGCTTGGCACCGTCATCATTTCTGTCGACTATCGCCTGGCGCCCGAGCATCCGTTCCCGGCTGGCCTGGACGATGCCTATGCGACGCTCGAATGGATGCACCGTTCGGCCGGCGAACTGGGCATCGACCCGACCCGCATCGCCTTGCTCGGCGAAAGCGCCGGCGCCGGCCTTGCTGCGGCCGTTTCGCTTCGGGCCCGCGACCGTGGCGAACTGCCCATCCGCTTCCAGGCCTTGCGCTACCCCATGCTCGACGACCGTACCGCCGTGCAGAAGCCGCCGGCTCATGTCGGCACCTTCATCTGGAACTGGCAGTCCAATGCCTTCGGCTGGAGCTCGGTGCTCGGGCGCAAGCCGGTAATGGATGCCGCGCCCGAAGGCGCCGTTCCTGCGCGGGCAAAGGACCTGCACGGGCTTCCCGAAACCTGGATCGGCGTCGGCACGCTCGACCTGTTCGCCCGGGAATCGATGGCTTTCGCCACACGCCTCGTCGAGGCCGGCGTGCCGGTCGAACTGTCGGTCGTGCCAGGTGCCTATCACGGCTTCGACACGATGGTTCCAGCCGCCCGAGTCTCCGCAGGCTTCATCGCCAGCTGGAAATCGGCGCTCCGGCGCGCCTTGCAGACCGACTGACCAACCCTGCCTTCGGGCGGCATCCAGTGCCGCCGGTTACTCCCGCCGCTCGATGTCGCGGCGCAGCACGATCAGCGTCGTCAGGTCCTGCACGCTCGGATGCGTGGCGATGATGTCGCGCAGCGTGTTCAGCCGGTCGATCGACGGCACCTCGACCTCGACCATCAGGTCGAGCTGACCTGTTACCGACGATACCCGCCGCACCTCCGAATAGCGTGCCAACTGGTCGAGCACTCCCATTGACGGCGTACTCACCAGCGTGACCATCAGGAAGGCCGAGACCAGGTTGCTCTCCATTTGGCCGATATCGGCGCGATAGCCGCGGATGACGCCGCTCTTTTCCAGCGCCGCGACCCGTTCGCTGGTCGCACTGCGGGAGAGCCCGATGCGCCCGGCAAGCGTCTTCAGCGGGATGCGCGCTTCCTTCGACAGGATCCCCAGAATGTCCCTGTCCTTGGCGTCGAGTTCCTTCATTTCCCGCTTCCGATCTGCGCCGTTAAAGTGCCGGTCCATGCAGTCATAGTGCCGGTGCAACCGACGCTTTGCCGGATGCCCGATTTTTCGGCCCGTGCCAAGCTCCGTCAACTGCAAATCCGGATAGACCATGACCGACGTGACCCACCCCGCGCCTGCATTCTCCTTTGGCGAGGCCGCCGAGCTGGCGTCGAGCCGGTTCGGCGTCAGCGGTCGTGTGGCATCCCTCGACAGCGAGCGCGACCAGAACTTCAAGCTCTCGGCCGACGACGGCGCCCAGTGGATTCTCAAAATCATCAATGCCAGCGAGCCGGCCTCCGAAAGCGAATTCCAGGTCGCCTTGCTCGATCATCTCGCGCGCTCGGGCGTCGCCGCTCCCCGCCTCAAGCCGTCCGCCGACGGTGCGGCGCTCTCGGAAGCGACCGGTGCCTCAGGCGAGCGCCATGCGCTGCGGCTGGTGTCGTGGCTGCCGGGCCTGCCGCTGGCCGAAGCGGCGCGCACCCCGAAGCTGCTCGAAAATCTCGGCCGCGCGCTCGGCCGGCTCGACGGCGCGCTGCAGGGCTTCATCCATCCCGGCGCGATCAGGAGCTTCGACTGGGACATCCGCCAGGCCGGCGCCGCGCGCCAACGCCTGCACCATGTGCCCGATGTCGCCGACCGCGCGCTTTTGCGCCGCCTGCTCGACCATTTCGACGCTGCCGTGGCACCCCGTCTCGCCGGCCTGCGTGCCCAGGTCATCCACAATGACGCCAATGACTGGAACGTGCTCGTCGATGAGGACGACCACGACCGGGTTGCCGGCATCATCGATTTCGGCGACGCGCTCCATTCGCCTGTGATCGCCGAAGTCGCGGTCGCCTGCGCCTATTCGATCCTCGATGTCTCGGACCCGATCGGCGCCGCGGCGACCCTGGCCGCCGGCTTCCATGCCGAATATCCGCTGCGCGAAGAAGAGCTCGACCTCCTGTTCGACCTCATCGCCATGCGCCTGGTCATCTCGGTCACGCTGTCGGCGCAGCGCAAGGACAAGACCGGCGACAATCCTTATCTCGCCATCTCGGAGGCGCCGGCCTGGCGGCTGCTGCGCCGCCTTGGCGCGATGAACCGCCGTTTCGCCACCGCCATCCTGCGCCACGCGTGCGGCTTCGACGCGGTATCAGGTGCTCGCGCCGTCACCGCCTGGATCGAGGCCAACAGGAAGAGCTTTGCACCGGTGCTTGATCGTCACCCGGCAACCCTGGTCAAGGCGCTGGTGCCCTATGGCGATCCGGCTCATCCGATGACGACCACTTCGGCCGGCCAGGAGCCCGACAAGGCCACCGCCTGGTGGGATGCCTGGTGCGCCGAGCACGGTGTCGAGCTCGGCATCGGCCCCTGGGGCGAGGCACGCACGGTCTACACCTCCGACATCTTCTGGTCGCGCTTCGTCGAAGGCGCCCGCCGGGTCCACCATCTTGGCCTCGACCTGTTCTTGCCGGCAGGCACCAAGGTCTACACGCCGCTCGCCGCCACGGTCAAAAGCGTCGAGATCGAGGAAGACCCGCTCGGTTATGGCTGCCTGATCGCACTGGAGCACACGCCTGAAGGCTGCCCGCCCTTCGTCACGCTGTGGGGTCACATGGCGCATGAGGCGATGGCCCGCCTGAAGCCGGGCGAGACGCTCGAAGCCGGCGCGCTCGTCGGCGAAATGGGCGCACCGACCGAGAACGGCGGCTGGGCGCCGCATCTGCATTTCCAGATCTCGACCGACCCCGAACTCGCCGCTCGTGACATCCTCGGCGTCGGCGAGGCGCGTTATCTCGACGTCTGGGCCGAGCTGTTCCCGGATGCCGCAACGCTTGCCGGCATCCCGCCCGAGACCTTTCACCAGACCGGCCGCACCCGCACCGAGATCGTCGCCGCGCGCAAAGCCTCGCTGCTGCCCAACCTGTCGATCTCCTATTCCGAGCCGATCAAGTTCGTGCGCGGCGAGGGCGCCTGGCTGATCGATGACCGCGGCCGCGCCTATCTCGATTGCTTCAACAATGTCTGCCACCTCGGCCACGCCCATCCCGATGTCGTCGAGGCGATCGCCACCCAGGCAGCAAAACTGAACACCAACACGCGCTACCTGCACGACGCCATCGTCACCTATGCCGAGCGACTGACGGCGACCTTGCCCGAGGGCCTGTCGGTCGCCTCCTTCGCCTGTTCCGGCAGCGAGGCCAATTCACTTGCGCTGCGCATGTCGCGCACCTCGACCGGCAGCAACGACGCGCTGGTGCTCGACTGGGCCTATCATGGCACCACCCAGGAGCTGATCGACCTCAGTCCCTACAAATACAAACGCAAGGGCGGCAAGGGCCGGCCGGCCCATGTCTTTGAAGCGACCATCCCCGACAGCTACCACGCGCCGGATGATTGGCCGGTCGAAGAGCATGCCAGGCGTTTCGCCGAAAGCATCGCCGAGCAGATCGAGACGATGCGCACAAAGGGTCGCGCGCCGGCCTTCTTCATCGCCGAATCCATCCCCAGCGTCGCCGGCCAGGTGTTTCTCCCCGAGGGATATCTCAAGGAAGTCTACGCCATGGTCCGTGCCGCCGGCGGCTTCTGCATCGCCGACGAGGTCCAGGTCGGCTTCGGCCGTGTCGGCAGCCACTGGTGGGCCTTCGAGACGCAAGGCGTCACTCCCGACATCGTCACCATGGGCAAGCCGATCGGCAACGGCCACCCGATGTCGGCATTGGTCACCACGCGCGAGATCGCCGACCGCTTCAACAACGGCATGGAGTATTTCAACACCTTCGGCGGCAACCCGGTGTCCTGTGCCGCAGGCCTCGCCGTGCTCGACGTCATCGAGCGCGATCGCCTGCGCGACAATGCCGCCGATGTCGGGGCCTATCTCGTCGCGCGCTTCAGGGAGATGCAGCAGCGCTATGAGGTCATCGGCGACGTCAGGGGCCAGGGGCTGTTCCTCGGCGTCGAGCTGGTCACCGACCGCAAGACCAAGGCGCCGGCGACCGCCTTCGCCCGCAAGGTCAATGACGGCGCCGGCGCCCGTGGCGTCTTGATCGGCACCGAGGGCCCACACGACAATGTGCTCAAGATGCGTCCGCCGATGATCTTCAGCCGCGCCGATGCCGACCATCTCGTCGGTGTGCTCGAGGAGGCGTTCGCCGCGGCGTCAGTCGAAGGCGCATAGCTCAGGACCCGCGCGGAAAATCTCGCGCGGAGGGAATTAACGACAGGGAATTCACCGACTTCCGGCGCCATCGCGCCGGCGGCAAGCAGAGGCTTTGCCTCGAACACCAGAGGGAGGAAATGATGAGGACAATTTTTGCAACGGCACTATTGCTGGGCTCGGCCGCGATGACCATTCCGGCAGCGGCCGACACCTTCGACATCGTCAAGCAGCGTGACAAGCTCACCTGCGGCGTCAGCCAGGGCGTCGCCGGTTTCTCGGCGCCCGACGATGCCGGCAAATGGTCAGGCTTCGACATCGACTTCTGTCGCGCCGTAGCCGCCGCCGTGCTCGGCGATCCGGAGAAGGTCAGCTACGTGCCGCTGTCGACCAAGGAGCGTTTCACCGCGCTGCAGTCCGGTGGTGTCGACGTGCTGTCGCGCCAGACCACCTGGACGCTGTCGCGCGATTCCAGCCTCGGCATTCGTTTCGTCGGCACCGCCTATTATGACGGCCAGGGCTTCATGATCCGCAAGGCTCTTGGCGTCGACAGTGCGCTCAAGCTCGATGGCGCCACCGTCTGTACCGAGCAGGGCACGACCACCGAGCAGAACGTCGCCGACTACTTCTCCGCCCACAAGATGAAATACGAGCCGGTGGTCATCGATTCCGCCGACGGCATCATCAAGGCCTTCGACACCGGCCGTTGCGACGTCTACACGACGGATGCCTCGGCACTCTATGCCCAGCGGCTGAAGCTTAGCGATCCGGCTGCCTATGTCGTCCTGCCGGAGATCATCTCCAAGGAGCCGCTCGGGCCTGCCGTTCGACAGGGCGACGACAAGTGGTTCAACATCGTGCGCTGGACGCTGTTTGCGCTGCTCGAAGCCGAGGAGCTCGGCATCACCAAGGACAATGCCGAAGCCGGCCTGTCCTCGGAAAATCCTGCCATCAAGCGCTTCCTCGGCGCTGAGGGTGACAGCGGCCAGCAGCTCGGTCTCGATCCGCGTTGGAGCTACAACATTATCTCCAAGGTCGGCAATTTCGGCGAGATCTTCGAGCGCAATCTCGGCCAGTCGAGCGAGCTCAAGATCGACCGCGGCATCAACGCCTTGTGGAGTGCCGGAGGCCTGATGTACGCCCCGCCGGTCCGCTGATCGCTTTCCTCCCCCGGGGTCGCGCGTCAGCGCGGCCCCTTTTCTTCCCGCCAGAATTTCCAAGTCGCGCGTCAGCGCGGCCCCGCCTATGCTGCCTCGCGAGATTCCCGACGCGTTCGTCGGGCCGCAGCATAGGTGCATTGATGAGCATAGCCGATCGCGTTCGCGTCAAGGATGTCAAAGTCCTGTCCGATGACTGGTATCTGTTGAAGAAGACGGTCTTCGAGTATCGCCGCAATGATGGCGAATGGCAGCTCCAGAGCCGCGAGACCTACGATCGTGGCAACGGCGCCACCATCCTGCTCTATGATTCCGCCCGCCGCACTGTCGTTCTCGTCAAGCAGTTCCGCTACCCGGCTTTCGTCAGTGGCTACGATGACATGCTGATCGAGACGCCGGCAGGCCTGCTCGACAATGCCAGCCCGGAGGAGCGCATTCGGGCCGAGACCGAGGAAGAAACGGGCTTCCGCGTCCGCGACGTCCGCCGCGTCTTCGAGGCCTTCATGAGCCCTGGCGCCGTCACCGAGCGGATCTACTTCTTCGTCGGCCGCTACGAGCCCGGCGACCGCATCTCCGAAGGCGGCGGCCACGAAGGCGAGGGTGAGGACATCGAGGTGCTGGAGATCGGCATCGATGAGGCGCTCGCCATGGTTGCCGACGGCCGCATCTGCGACGCCAAGACCATCATGCTGCTGCAATACGCAGCCCTTCACCTCTTGCGCGGAGCCTAGCGCCGATGTCGACCATCGCCCGCGAGCTCGGCATCTCCTTCGGCACGTCGCCGACCGGACCGCTCAACGCCATCACCGACGTTTCAGGCGTGGCCATCGGCCATCGCACCATTCGCTCGGGCGACCTCAACACCGGCGTGAGCGCGGTCCTGCCCCATGGCGGTAACATGTACCGCAAGAAGGTGTTGGCCGCCTGCGATGTCATCAACGGCTTCGGCAAGAGCACCGGCCTGATGCAGGTCGACGAGCTCGGTTCGATCGAGACGCCGATCCTGCTCACCAACACCTTCGGCGTCGGCACCTGCGCCAACGCGCTGATCCGCGCGGCGGTTCTGGAGAATCCGGACATCGGCCGCGAGACGTCGACGGTCAATCCCGTGGTCATGGAGTGCAATGACGGCCATCTCAGCGACATCCAGGCGCTCGCCGTCACCGAGGACAATGCCCGCGCAGCGCTTGCAACAGCCGCGTCCGGGCCGGTTGCCGAAGGCAATGTCGGCGCCGGCACTGGCATGAGCTGCTTCGGTTTCAAGGGTGGCATCGGCACTGCCTCGCGCCGCATCGAGTTGGCCGGCAGCGCGCATCATGTCGGCGTGCTGGTGCTGACCAATTTCGGCCGCGCCGGCGATCTCGTCCTTCCCGATGGTCGTCGCCCCGATTCGCGCAGCAGGCGAGAGGCCGAGAAGGGCTCGGTCATCGTCATCCTCGCCACTGACATCGCGATGGAACACCGACAGCTCAAGCGCGTCGTCCGCCGCTGCGGCGCCGGTCTCGCCAGGCTCGGTGCCTATTGGGGGCATGGCAGCGGCGACATCGCGCTCGGCTTCTCGACCGCCCAGACCTTCGATCATGACGAGCGTGCCGACTTCGTTTCCATCTCCGCCCTCAACGAAAACCGCATCGATCGCCTGTTCCGCGCCGCGGCCGAAGCAACCGAGGAGGCCGTGGTGAACTCGATGTGTGCAGCCGAGGTCATGCATGGCCGCGCCGGGCATGTCAGGCCGTCGCTGGCAGACTGGTTGAGAGAGCAGGGCTAGATCGGCTTCGACGGGCTCTGGAAGCAGGATTGCCGGGCTCGGAAAATAAACTCAGCATGTTCCTTCTTTGTTCTTAAAAGGAGGAAGTCATGTCGCGGCAACTCCAGTTCGACTTCGGAGCAACTTCGCTTGGTTTGCGACCACCGTCGCGTTGGCCAAGGCAGACAAGGTCCGACGCAGACAGGCTGATGTTTCGTCTGCATCCGGCTCAGTCGGCGCAGATGGCGACGGTGGCGGACCATACCCGCCGCAGCCATGGCCTGTCCGGGAAGCCACGCGATGCAGGACAGCTGCACGTCTCGCTGGTGGGGCTTCACAACGGCGGGGAGATCGACCGAACCACGGTGCATGACGCCTCGGCCGCCGCCGCGACAGTCAGAGTGCCGGCATTCGAGCTGGCTTTCGACCGCATCGCCAGCTTCCACAATCGGGAATCGAAACCGCTGGTTCTGCTGTGCGGCAAGGGTGCCGATAAGGTGGTTGAGCTCGAACGCCGGATCATCGATGCGTTGAACCGTGCGGGGCTCCGGCTACGCCGGCGCGCCGGCTTCGTGCCCCACTGCACCGTGCTCTACGCCGACAGGCTCGTCCCGGAAACGCCTCTCGACCGGCCGATCGTCGTCCCGATCACGGAGTTTCATCTCCTGCATCGTTCGGCCAGTGGCCGCCGCCGGAGCTTCGGCCACTGGCCGTTGCTGGGCTGAGGTTCAGAGCGGCAGCGGCTGACGCGCGTTGCGCCAGAACTCCTCAGGTTCTTCCAGCAGATGTGTCAGCCCGACACGCTCGAAGGCGAGTGCCGCCTGCTCGGCGGCATCGGCGAGAATGTCCTCGGCGTCGAGATGGTCGGTCCTGCGGCTGCGCATCAACACCTTGCCGTTGACGATGACGGTGTCGACGTCGGCGGCGTTGGCGAAATGGGCGATGCGCGTCACCGGCATGACGGGCGGGTAGAGATGCGGCTTGCGCATGTCGACGAGC
This sequence comes from Aminobacter sp. SR38, assembly GCF_014843375.1. Lineage (NCBI taxonomy): Bacteria > Pseudomonadati > Pseudomonadota > Alphaproteobacteria > Hyphomicrobiales > Phyllobacteriaceae > Aminobacter > Aminobacter sp. SR38. Next base: position 1,649,489 of record NZ_CP062112.1, on the reverse strand, counting down.
ACGATGTCGGCCTTCTTGCCGGACTCCAGCGACCCCAGTTCCTTCTCCAGGCCAAGCGCCCTGGCAGCGTCGATCGTTGCCATCTCGATGGTCTTGCCGGGCGGAAGATAGGCCGGGTCGCGGAAGTGGCGGCGGTGGTAGTGCATGCACTGCGCCATGTGGCGGAACATGTCGTAGCCGCGGTCGGGGGCGGCCGCGTCCGAACCCAGGCAGACCGTGATGCCAGCCTCGAGCAACTCCGGCACCGGGCAGCGGCCATAGACCGACATGATGGCGCTCGGATTGTGGATGATCGACGCGCCTGTCTCCTTGAGTGCTGCAAAATCTTCCTCGGTGAGGTCGACGCTATGACCCAGAAGCGCGAACTCACCGAGGACACCAAGATCGCGCGCCAGCGCGATCGACCCGTCACGGTGGCCGTCCTGGGTGAACAGCACGCCCTTGCGACGGCGCAGATCCATGACCGCTTCGCCCATCTCGACGACCTGCCGGCGGGCATCGGCATCCGCCACCTGGGCGGCATAATAGACCGGCATGACAAGGCACACGCCGGTGCCGCGGCCGAGCAGGTCGTTCCAGCGATCGATCAGGATTTCGCTGACCTCGAGCTGGCGCTCGAAGCCGACGGATACGTCGCGCGCCTGACCGGTCTCCGAGAACTGGCGGTAGTTTTTCGGGAAGGGCGTCCGGCCGGGGCCGACGGCCATGAAGGTGCGCAGCCCGGATTCGGTGGTCGCACCGCAATGCGCGTCGCCATAGATGGGATCGTCGGTGCGGTAGATATCGGCGCCGCCGCCGAGCAGCGTCATACCGGTGGTGATGCCGCCACGCAGGCGTTCGAGCTGGGTCATGCGCGCCTCGGCGCGCCAGAAGTCCGGCGTCGAGCCGCGCGCGTAGATCTCCTCGCAGGCGTCGAACCAGCTGTCGAGCCCGGCGCCGGCATTGCGCACCAGCCCGTGGCCGGCATGCGAATGGCTGTCGATCAAGCCGGGCATCGCCACCATGCCTGTGCCGTCGATGATGTCCCTGGCGCCGACAGGCTCGGCGTCGCCGTCGCCACCGATGGCGCTGATGCGGTCGCCGGTGACAGCGATCCAGGCGCGGTCGATCACCCGGCGTTCCGGGTCGACGGTGATCGCCGTCACGTTGCGGACGAGGATGTCTGGCTGCGTCATGTCACTGCTTTCCAAAAGTCGGCGGGCGAAATCGCATGGTTGCGGAAGTCCGAGCCGGCCTTCCGCAAGCCATGTCAAACCGGGGCTACAGCCCCAGAATGTCTTCCAGGTCGCGCGCGAGCACGCGTTCGCTTTCGAGATCGAGCTGGTTTTCGATATGGGCGAGGTGGTGGTGCATGACGGCAAGTGCCGCCTTGGCGTCGCGCGCGGTGATGCTCTGCACGATCGCCGCATGCTCGTCGGGGCCGCAGTTCTGGATTTCCTTCTGCTGGTACATCGCCATGATCAGCGACGTCCGCGAAACCAGATCGCGCAGCAGGGTGGCGAGGATCTGCGATTGCGCCAGCTCGGCGATCAGCATGTGGAACGCGCCCGAGAGCCTGATCGCACCGGCGAGGTCGCCGCCCTGGTGGGCCTTGCGCTCCTGGTCGACATGTTCGCCCAGCCGGGCGATTCCGGCGGCGTCGATGGTCGCGCACAGCCGCTCGACCAGCCTTTCCTCGATGGTGCGGCGGGCGAAGAACACATCGCGCGCTTCCTCGATCGACGGTTTGGATACGAACGCACCGCGATTGGGAACCAGTGTGATCAGGCCGTCGCGGGCGAGGTTCTGCAGCACATGGCGGATGCGTGCCCGGCTGGCGCCGAAGATGTCGGCAAGCTGCTCTTCTTTCAGCCGCGTACCGGGGCCGATCTGCCGCTCGGCGATGGCGCTCCAGATCTTCTCGTAGATTTCCTGATCGGTGGCATGCCGCATGCCTGCTTCAGCGTCCATCCACTCCTCCTCCCGTTCGTCCCGATATGCGGCTCCAACCTATTCAAACCTAAATGGACGCTAAGTCAACAAATCTGTCGACACCAATTGTTGACAATAATTGGATACGATGTCAGCGTGAGGTGGAAGGAGCCCGAAAGCGCCCTGTAACGTGACAGGATGGGGCCGCTGTCGAAGCCATGAGGCGCCGGCCTTCGGGCGTATGATTGGTCGATCAGCGCTGTCGACGCGCTTCGAAATGCGATCCGAAGGAGAAAAGATGGATTTTGATTTCGCCGAGCTGCCCGAAATGGACCGCTACCGGCTGCTCACCAACTTCGTCGGACCGCGCCCCATCGCGCTGGTCACCACCATCGACGAGCATGGCTGCAACAACGCCGCGCCGATGAGCTTCTTCAACGTCTTCTCACATGAGCCGCCGCTGCTCATCCTCGGCATGCAGACCCGTCCTGATGGCACCGCCAAGGACACCGTCGCCAACATCCGCCGCTCCGGCGAGTTCGTCGTCCACATGGTCGACATGGCGATTGCCAGCGAGATGATCGTCACCGGCATCAACTTCCCCGCCGACGTCGACGAGATCGAGCTCGCCGGCCTGACCAGCACGCCGTCGAAAAAGGTCGCGGCACCCCGCATCGAGGAATCGCCCTGCGCCATGGAGTGCCGTGTGTCGCAGATCCTTGATTATGGCCGCCGCACCATCGTCATTGGCGAGGTCGTGCAGATGTATGTTCGCGACGACTGCCTCGATGAGCGCGGCCGCTATGTCCGGCCCGAGGTCTACCAGCCGATCGCCCGTCTCCACGCCGACAACTACATCGTTGCCGCCGACCAGTTCGTGCTCAAGCGCCCGGCCGAGCTTTTTCCTCAAGAGGAAAAAGCCGCCAATGCCGCCCCGAAGTCGGAAAAGGTCATCGGCTGAGGCTAGAGCCTTGTCGGCCCACCTGCTCCACCGCAAGGCGTAAGCCCCCGACGACCTTGCATGGGAAGGGCGCTCGTTTCGGGCGCCCTTTCTGTTTGGGCGTCAGTCCTCGGCCGCCGCGCCAATGTTCTCGCTCAGCACGCGCAGCACGCGGGTCGCGCTTTCGATGTCGGCGTCGTCAACACCGGTAAGCACCAGGCAGCGCAGCTCGGCGACGTCGGCGAACATGCTGTCGGCCTCGCGCCGCGCCGTCGGCGTCAGAAAGATGCGCTTGGTGCGCCGGTCGCCGTCGGTGGTGCAGCGCACCACCAGCCCCTTCTTCTCCAGCCCGTCGATGAGCCCGACCAGCGAGGGCTGCTCGATCTGCATCTGCTCTGCCAGCTCGGCCTGCGTCTTGCCCTCGCATTTGGCGATCTGCATCATCAGTCGGGCGCGCGCCAGCGTCAGGCCGCGCTCCTTCACCCGCGCGTCGAACATCGTCCTGAGCTTGCGGTTGACCTTCAGCAATTCGTCAAAAAACGCGCTCTTCAGCTCGGCGCTGCTCATATCGATCCCCCTTTTGTTCTTTTGATTATCATTAGATACCTATGTAATTCGCGGCAATATCTCCGGCAAGAACCATCCTCCTAGTCCCTTCGGACGAGGCTGCGGCTTCGATCAGCGTAGGTAATGTCCATTCTCGCCAATGGAGCGGCGCAGCCGGGGATGGAGGAGGTGGGGTGTGGTCCTGCGCAATCTGGCAAAGCTCGACCTCAACCTGTTGCATGTCTTCGAGGCCGTCTACGGCGAGGCCAGCATCACCCGTGCCGCCGAAACGCTCAACGTCACCCAGCCCGCCGTTTCCAACAGCCTGGCGCGCCTGCGCGACATCTTCGGCGACCAGCTGTTCGTCCGTGCCCGGCAGGGCATCGCGCCGACGCCGCTCGCCGAAACGCTGATCGGCCCTGTCCGTGAAGCGCTCACCGCGCTCGACCGCACGCTCGCACGGCATGAGCGCTTCGACCCGCTCGCCTCCGAGCGCATCGTCTCCTTCAGCATGAGCGACTATGCCGAGGCGGTCGTGCTGGCGCCGTTTGTCGGCGAGTTGAACCGGCTGGGCTCGAGGCTGACGGTGCGCAACCGCTTCCTTGCCGAGCGCGACCTGTTTCCCGGCCTGGCCTCGGGCGAGATCGACTTCGCCGTCGAGTCGCATCCGCTGGCCGAGGATGGTTTCGGCCAGCGCCTGCTGTTCAGTGACGAATTCGTCTGTGTCATGCGCCGGGGCCATCCGGCGGCGACCGAACCCTTCACCATCGAGCGCTACATGGCGCTCAGCCACCTGCACATCTCCAATCGCCCGCGCTTTGCCAATCTGGTCGACGGCGCGCTGGCCCGGATGAAGCTGAAGCGGCAGGTGGCGGTGCATCTCGAACATTGCCTGGCCGCTGCCGCCATCCTGTCGCGCAGCGACCTCTGCCTCACCATTCCGACCTCCTTCGTCCGGCATTTCCTGCCCGAAGATGGTTTCGTTGCGCTGCCCCGGCCTTTCCGCATGCCGCCGCTTCAGACCTGGCTCTACTGGCACCCGGCCTCTGAAGGCAGCCCGGCGCATGATTGGGTTCGCGGCGTGCTCGACGATTGTTTTCCGGACGCCTGCCGGGATCACTCAGGCTGATGACGGTCATTCGGATTGGCAATTTGCCCGGGCAAATACCGCCGACCTATAACTTGAGCCAACAGCTGAGATCGAAAACCTGTCGCTGGGGCGATGGCCGCGAGGCTGTCGCCGGGAGGATGGCGCATGCGTGCTGCGGCAAGCATCGAGGAGATTGTTGAGCGTGGGCTTTGCACCGGCTGCGGCGCTTGCGCGAGCCTGCTCGGAGGCGACGCCCTGCGCATGGATATGTCGCCTGAAGGCTTCATGCGGCCGCGCGGCCAGCGCCCGCTCGACAAGGGCGAGCAGCAGGCGGTGCTGGAGATATGTGCCGGGCGCGCGCAGCAGGGCGCGGCGCCAGCCGAGGCCAAGCCGCACCGCATTTTCGGCGCGATGCTGCATCTCGCCAAGGGCCATGCGACCGACAAGGAGATTCGCTTCAGGAGCGCCACCGGCGGCGTGCTCACCGCGCTCGCGGTCTATCTGGTCGAAAGCGGCGAGGTCGACGGCGTGTTGCAGACCGGCGTCGCAAGCGACAACCCGCTGCACAACGAACCGAGGTTCAACACCACGCGCGAGCAGATCGTTGCCTCTTCGGGCTCCCGCTACGGGCCGTCGGCGCCGCTGAGGGACATCGCAGCGCTGCTCGACAGCGGCCGCCGCTTCGCGTTCGTCGGCAAGCCCTGCGACGTCGCCACCTTGCGCAACCTGGCGCTTGTCGATCCGCGCGTCGACCTGCAGATCCCCTACATGCTGGCGATGGTCTGCGGCGGCAATCCCAGCATTGCCGCCACCTACAACATCGTCAGGCGCTTCGGCGAGGACCACCGCGACGTCGACGAGTTCCGCTATCGCGGCCATGGCTGGCCCGGTCCGACCTATCTGCACACGCGGCAGGGCAGGGCGCACAGCCAGAGTTATGACGAGACATGGTTCTCTAATCTCACTTACGAGCTGATGTTCCGCTGCAAGATCTGCGCTGACGGCACAGGCGAGCACGCCGACGTCGTCGCCGGCGATTGCTGGGTCATGGAGGATGGCAAGCCGAGCCATCGCGAGGCTGGCGACGGCTGGAACATGCACATGGCCCGAACCGTACGCGGCAGGCAGTTGATCGAGGATGCGCTCGTCGCCGGCTACATCCATGAGGAGGCGTTCTCCGTTGCCGAACTCGAAGCCATGCATGACGACCACGGCACCAAGAAGCGCTCGGTGCTGTGGCGGCTCGCCGGTCTCGCCCTGACCGGTCAGCCATTCCCCTGTTATGGCGGGCTGCGGGTGGTCCAGGCCGGCCTTGCCGCCAGCTGGCGCGAACGCTGGGCATCCTTCCGCGGCACGCTCGCCCGCTCGCTCAAACGCCGCAACCGCGAGAGCCCGATCACCTCGGGGACCTTCGTCCCGGACGCCAAGACAAGCTGACAACGATCATCAAGGAGGAAACAATGTCTGTCGATCATCTGCGCGCCAAGCTCTCCGGTTCCGGGCCGGCGCTGTTTTTCCCGGATCCCGAAGTGCCGGCGATCTTCAATTTCGACCAGGGACTGGCAGCGCCCGAGACGTTTCCCACCGAGGACCTCGTTCGTCTCGCCCGCAAGGCGCTCGACGAGCACGGCGCCAAGGTGCTCGACTATTTCGACCCGGCCACCGGTTATGAGGAGCTGGTCTTCGGCTTCAAGGGCTTGCGCAAAGAGATCGCTGACCGCATTGAACGCACCCAGGGCAAGCAGCTCGGCACTCTTGGCGTCATCCTGACCTCGGGTTCGGTGCAGGGCATCGCCCTTGCCGCCAATGGCTACGTCAATCCGGGCGACGTCGTCGTCGCCGAGGCGGCGTCCTTCCCTTATGCGTTGCGCTTCATGCAGATGGCCGGCGGCGACCTGCGCACAGTGCCGGTCGACGACCACGGCATGGACATCGACAAGCTCGAAGCCTTGCTGAAAAAAGTCAAAGCCGAGGGCAAGAAGGTCAAGGTCGTCTACACCATCCCGACCTTCCAGACGCCAACCTGCACCGAGATGTCGGTGCCGCGCCGCAAGCAACTGCTCAAGCTCGCCAGCGAACATGACTTTCTCATCATCGAGGACAATGTCTATGGCGACCTGCGTTTCGCCGGCGAGGAGTTGCCGACGCTGCTCAGCCTCGACACCGACGAGCGCGTCATCCAGTGCGGCAGCTTCTCCAAGATCGTCGCTCCCGCACTGCGGCTCGGCTGGATCGCCGGTCCGGCCGCCGCCATCGAACCCATCGCCGCCGTGCGCCAGGACCTTGGTGTCAGCCAGTGGTATTCCCGCGTCATGGCCTCGTTCATGGCCGACGGCCTGCTCGACGACCATATCGCCGAGGTCAACAAGGTCTACAAGAGCAAGGCCGAGACGGCGGCGCGCGCCGTACGCGACCATTGCGGCAACTACGTCACCTTCCGCATGCCGCAGGGCTCGTTCTATCTCTGGCTCGAAATCGACGAGCGCGTCGACTGGCAGCGCGCCGCCGAGCTTTCGGCGAGGGAAGGCATCTTCTTCCGCCCCGGCGAGCGTTTCATGGGCGAAAGCGACGGCCGCCAGTTCCTGCGCCTCGCTTACAGCCATGTCAGCGAAGATATCATCGAGCGCGGCATCAGGAAGCTCGGCGAGATCCTCAGCGCTTGCGCCCGGGTCCCGGCATGACGCTTTCTGTTCGCACGATCGCGGGGGGATTCGTCTATCCCGAATGCCCGCGCTGGCATGACGGCCAGTTGTGGTTCGCCGACCAGCATGACGGCCTCGTCCACGTGCTGGACGGCGACGGCGGCAGGCGCGACAGTTTCGCCGTTCCGGGTGGCCCGTCCGGCATGGGCTGGCTGCCGGATGGCGACCTGCTCGTCGTCTCGATGAACGACCGCAAGCTGTTCCGACGGCTTGGCGACGGCAGACTCGTGCTTCATGCCGATCTCGCCGGCGTCCACCCGTTCCATTCCAACGACATGGTCGTCGACGGTGAAGGCCGCGCCTATGTCGGCAACATCGGCTTCGACTTCTATGCCGGCCAGCCGCCGGCGCCGACGGTGCTGGCCGCTGTCGCGCCGGATGGCTCCATCAGTGTTGCTGCGGGCGACCTGATGTGCCCCAACGGTGCGGTGATTTCACCTGACGGTCGCACGCTCGTCATCGCCGAGTCGATGGCCGCCCGTCTCACCGCCTTCGACATGTCAGCCGACGGCAGCCTGTCCAACCGCAGGCTGTTCGCTGCGGTCGACGGCCATGTGCCCGACGGCATCTGCCTCGACGCCGAGGGGCACATCTGGGCTGCGTCGCCTTACGAAAAGACGGTGCTGCGCATCAGTCCGGCTGGCGCGATCGTTGAGCGGGTCGTCATCCCTGATGCCAACCCCTATGCCTGCATGCTCGGTGGGGCCGACGGTCGCGACCTCTACATCTGTATTGCCCCGCACCACGACCCAGAGATGACGGTGAAGCTGAGGGCAGGGCGCATCGATGTCGTCCGCGCGCCAGCATCGGGAGCAGGACGGCCATGAGCAACGTCGAACGTTTCAATCCTCCAGGCATGGCCTTCCCCGGCATGAGCCAGGCCGTCGGCTGCGGCGACTTCGTGCTCGTGTCCGGGCAGGTGGCGCTGAAGGACAAGCAGATCATCGCGGTCGGCGATCCCGCCGGGCAGACCGAGCAGGTGTTCCGCAACATCGAGGCGGTGCTGGCCGAGGCGGGGCTGACGCTCGCCCATGTCGTCTCGCTGCGCTGCTACCTGACCAGTGCCGAAGCCTACCAGGCCTATGCCGTGGTCAAGAACCGCATCTTCGCCGACAATCCGCCGGCCGCCTCCGCCATGGTCGTCACCGCGCTCGTCCTGCCCGAGATCATGGTCGAAGTCGAGGCGGTCGCCTGGCGCCACGCGCTTGCCAAAGCTGCCGAGGTGTAGAACCTAGCCGGACCTGAAACTGGCCGAGTCGGGTCCGCCCGGCCGGCCGCGCTTGCGGAGGCCCGGTCTTGTCGATCAAAATGTACGGCATCAAGAATTGCGACACGATCAAGAAGGCCCGGACCTGGCTCGAAGGTCACGGCGTTGCCTACGACTTCCATGACTACAAGGCCTCGGGCATCGACCGCAAAAGCCTGGAGAGCTGGGTCAAGGAATTCGGCTGGGAGACCGTGCTCAACCGCGCCGGCACCACCTTCAAGAAGCTGCCCGACGCTGAGAAGGAAGGCCTCGACGCCGAAAAGGCGATCACCCTGATGCTCGCCCAGCCATCGATGATCAAGCGCCCGATGCTCGACCTCGGCAGCCGCCGCATCGTCGGCTTCAAGCCCGAGGCCTACGAGGCCGCGGTCCCGAAGTGAGGCCTTCCGAGATCTGGTCGCCAGGCCGCAGTCGCACGCCCAAATTCGGCCCGGCTACTCCGCCCGCGTGCCGAATCTTGCCATCGTCGTTGCCACTTCCTCGCGCAGCCATGTCGAGAAGTCGCGCAGCTTGCGGCCGGGGCGCTCCAGCTTCGAGCTGACGAGGTAATAGCCGAGTCCGCTGGCGACCGTGATGCCGAACGGCGCCACCAGCCTTCCGTCGGCAAGTGCATCGGCCGACAGCAACTGCCAGGCCAGCGCCACGCCCTGTCCGCCCACCGCCGCGTCGATGCCGAGGATCGGGTCGGTGAAGGATGGCCCCGCCCGCTGCACCGGAAACGGCTTTTCCAGCCCCGCCGCCTCGAACCAGCGCTCCCAGCTGATCATCGTGCTCTCGTCGGCGATGACAGGCAGGTGCGCGAGATCGGCCGGCTCCTTGAGCTTGGCGGCCAGTGCCGGCGCGCAGACCGGGAACACCTCCTGTGCCAGCAAGAGCTCTGCCCGCACGCCGGGCCATCTGCCGTCGCCCATGCGGATGGCGAGGTCGACGTCGGAATGGTCGAGATCGACAAGCCCGGTCGAGGCGTCGATCCTGAGCTTGATTTCGGGATGGCGCTGGTTGAAGCGGTTGAGCCGCGGCACCAGGAAGCGCGAGGCAAAAGCCGGTGCCACCGACACCACCAGCACGTTGCTTACCGCCTCCTCGGCCAGCGCCACCGCGCGGCCCAGCTCCTGAAAGCCGGTCGTCAGCCGCGTACAAAACTCCGCTCCGAAGGCCGTTAGCGCCAGTCCCGCGCCGGTGCGCTGGAAGATGGCACGGCCAAGCTGCGCCTCGGTGCGGCCGATCTGCTGGCTGACCGCGCTGGCCGACACGCCGAGCTCCTCTGCCGCCTTGACCAGCGAACCGCAGCGCGCGACGCTCTCCACCGCGCGGAGCCCGTTGAGATGGACGCGATTGAGTGCCTGACTTGAGATTTTCTAAACTCCGCCTGCGGCAATCTTGATTGAAAAGTGAGTGTTTGTAACGAAAATACAGTGAAAGGACCAACACTTTCAGGAGAAGTCAGATGAAGATTTTCTCAAGCCTCGCCACCCTGCTGCAAGGCCAGCACGACAAACACGGCATCGACAGCGAGCGTTTCCTCGCCTGGCTGCGCGATCCGCTTTCCCATCCTGACATCGCGCGTATGGACGAACGCGAGCTCGCCGACCTGCCGCTCGGCCGCGGTTTTCGCCCCGCGCTTCCCGTGCCGGGCGAGTGCCGTGCCTAGGCAATTCCAGGAAAAGTGTTTCGCGGTTTTCCGTACGGGATTGCCCAAGACAATAAGATAGACGGTTTCCGCATTTCGAAGAAAAGCGTAAACCTCTAGAGCAACAAAAGGGCGTGGCCGAGCACGCCGAGAGCGGCCGCGCCAAGGGTCAGCACGCTGAGCCCGAACCCCACAGCCCGCTGCCACTGCGCTGCCTCGGCATGGGTGAAGTGCCAGGCATGCGCCGCGCGGCCGAAGGTGAAAGCTGCACCCAGCGCGTGGATCGCCATGACGGGCGCTCCGAGCGTGGCTGCAAACCCCAGCAGCACCAGCATCACAGGAATGTTCTCGATGGCGTTGGCATGGCCGCGCATCGTCCGGCCGAGATGCGCCACCCCGCCATCGCCGATCACCACCATGTGCCTGCGCCGCACCAGCGCGGTTGCCATCGTCAACCACAGCAATATCAGCGCGTTCAGGCCCGCATAGAGTCCCGCTGCGGCAAGGGCTGACTGGTTCATGCGCTCCCCGAACTGTCTAGATGACCAAACTGTAATATTCCGGTGCGGAAAATCGCCACGATCCGGCTCGCATTGCAACAGGTGGTCGCCGCAGGGGATTCCCTTGTGCCACGAAGTGTGACTTCATGCGGCCAACAGGCAATGCCACCGTCTCCGAAAGGAACCCGGAACCGTGTTCATATCGTTCTTCCCGCAGCCGAAGCTGTTCTTCACCTCGGCTGCGGCCTGGAGTCTGGTGCTTGTGCTGTTCTGGTTCTTCGGCGGGGCGCAGCTGGGCGCCGTATTCGGCTTGCCTCCGGCGGCGCCGGGCACGCCACCCATCATCGGCATCACGGTGTTCCTGTCGGCACCGTTCATCTGGTTCTACATCTACTATGTCGCCGGCGTCCTGCTCTTCTACGCCTTCTGGCGCTGGTATTCGCCCCATCCCTGGCAGCAATGGTCGATCCTCGTCACCTCGGTCATCCTGTTCCTGATCTACTTCAACGTTCAGGTCAGCGTTGCCGTGAACAACTGGTACGGCCCGTTCTTCGACTACGTCCAGGGCCTGATGGGCGGCACCACCAACTCGACCAATGCCGAGTTCTATGCCGGCGCGGCCAGCTTTGCCTGGCTGGCGCTGATCGGCATGAACGTTTCGGTCGTCAACGCCTATGTCGTGCAGCACTGGATCTTCCGCTGGCGCACCGCCATGAACGACTATTTCATGCAGAACTGGAGCAAGCTGCGCCACATCGAAGGCGCCTCGCAGCGTATTCAGGAAGACACCATGCGTTTCGCCCAGATCATGGAAGACCTGGGGTCCAGCTTCGTTGCGTCGATCATGACGCTGATCGCCTTCCTGCCTGTTCTGATCGAGTTGCAGAAGCACATCACCGAGCTGCCGATCATCGGCGCTGTCCCGCAGCCGCTCATCCTCGCCGCGATCGGCTGGTGTTTGCTCGGCACGCTGTCGGTCATGCTCGCCGGTGTGAAGCTGCCTGGCCTGCAATTCCGCAACCAGCGCGTCGAGGCTGCCTACCGCAAGGAGCTTGTCTATGGCGAGGACCATGCCGACCGTGCCCAGCCGGCGACGACCACCGAGCTTTTCACCAATGTGCGCAAGAACTACTTCCGGCTCTACGCCCACTACATCTACTTCAACGTCGTCCGCTACACCTACCTGCAGGCCGACAACATCTTCTCCTTCATCATCCTCGGGCCGTCGATCGTCGCGCACAAGATCACATTGGGCCCGATGAACCAGATCTCGAATGCCTTCGGCCGCGTGACCGGATCGCTGCAGTTCCTGCTCAATTCCTGGTCGACGATCGTCGAGCTGCAGTCGGTACACAAGCGCCTGCGCGCGTTTGAGGCGACGCTGTCGGGTGAAGCGCTGCCCGACATCGACCAGCGTTATCTCGACCGGAAGAAGACCGGCTCCGAACCGGAGAGCGAGCCGGCCTGAGTGCCGGCGCCCCGGCCAGCGCAATCGCCGGAGCCAGATATCGGCATTGGATCGCCGGAGTCAGTTATCGGCAAGTAACTGAGGGTGTGTGCGAGTTCTGCACCCTCTCGCGGCTTGGCATGAACACAGTTGCCATGCCGTAACGCTGATGGCACTTGCACGGTGCAGGGTCATTATCATGCATGGCCAGGTCGCGACGGGTAGGGCGAAAGCTCGTGCGGGCGGGGCCCCACCCGCTCGCGCTCACCCGCCGGTCTGCACCGGCGCTGTATCCTTCTGCCGCCCGACATAGTCGGCATAGCTGATGCATTCGACATCCGCCTTCACGCACACCTCGCCGGCGAAGCGCTCCAACGCACGCCAATAGGCGCCGTCATTCATCAGCGTGAAGTGGAAGCCGATCTGCAACGGAATGCGGCCGCCTTCATATTGCGTGTCGAAGGCCTTGCGGAATGCGCCGTAGGCGCGGCTTTCGTATTTTGCCGCTTCCGCGGGCTTGTCGACGCCGCCGGAGTGGCGGACGAACAGATTGTAGTCCATGGCGATGATGCGTCGCTCCGAGGGGCCTTCCGGAATCTCCGGCAGGGCAAAATCCATCATCGAGCCGTCGAGCCTGGGTTCTTCCGGTCCGCGTGACACGCCGCTGGCATTGTAGGCAAAACCCCTGTCGCGAAGTGCTGCCGTCAGCCCCTTGCTGTCGGAGAGATAAGGCGCGCGAAAACCCTTCACCGATGCGGCGATCCTCGCCCAGCCCTCCGGTTCGGGCGAGATGCCGTTGATCCTGTAGGCGTCGCGCATGATTGTCGAAAACGCGTCGAACTCCTTGGTCCACTGGGCCTTGCTCCACTTGCCGCCGTCGAAATGGCCGCAGGCGTGGCTGGCGATGTCGTGGCCCTCTGATGCGGCGAGGTTGATCTGCCCCAGGCGGTCGACAACCTCCTGTCTGGTCATGGCGAAGCCGACATTCGACTTGCCGGCCGACTTGCCGGGCGCCTGGTAGCTGCTGCGCGTCTCGCGCGACAACAGGAACACGCAGGACAGGAAATAGGTGAAGCGCGCCCCTGTCCGCGCCGCTAGCTCCCGGCTGCGCTGCCATTGCGCGAGGTCATGCGCGCCGTCGAACGAGATCAGCACGATCTGCGGCTTCTTGACGTCCTCGACCTTGGGCGCAGGCCCGGCCATCGCGGCGGACGCGACCAATGACGCGGAAATGAGAGCACTGACTGGGAACGCTTTGGTCATGTCGAACTTCGATGCAATTTCGGGGGGCTTGTTCGGTATTGGGGCGAGATCAGCCGGTAGGGCCGAAATGTGGCACGGATGCGTCCCGCCGCCTATGCGCCCATTTGGGCTAGGGAGCCGGGGTGGTGGCTTCTGGGCGCTAAATACCACGGGGAGGTGCCGCAAATCTCCACTGCCGCGCTCCGTCCCAACCCCTCTGGCCTGCCGGCCATCTCCCCCACAAGGAGGGAGATTAGTCGCGTCGCTGGCGGCGCTCATCCTGCCGCTTCTACGTTGGTGATTGCCTGAGGCGTTGATGACGGCGTGATCTCCCTCCTTGTGGGGGAGATGGCCGGCAGGCCAGAGGGGGGGCGAAGGAGCATGACGTCAAAGGTTGACTTCGTAAGGCACGACCGGCTCTCACTGCACGCAGAACCCGTAGGAACCGAATTTCCGCCCCGCCCCCTTCCATGGCGGCGAAATTCCGTTAAAACGCAGGCTCAAACGGCCCCGAGGGGCAGAGGTGATTGGATAGCATGTCGGACGACAGTTTCTTTCGTGAAGTAAACGAGGAAATTCGCCAGGAGAAGGCGAAGGCCCTGTGGGACAGCTATGGCCCCGCAGCCATCGTCATCGCCGTGCTGATCGTCATCGGCACCGGCCTGTTCGTGGCCTGGGAATACTGGGTCGAAAACAAGGCCAACAATTCCGGCGACCGCTTCTCGCAGGCGCTGACGCTCGCCAATACCGGCAAGGCCGATGAAGCGCTTGCCGCTTTCGACGCACTCGAAAAGGACGGCTACGGTGCTTATCCGCTGCTCGCCCGCATGCGTGCCGCCACCGTCCAGGCCGACAAGGGTGACTTCAAGGCGGCAATCGCCGGCTTCGACGAAGTGGCCGCCGACAGCTCGATCCCCAATGTCATTCGTGATGTCGCCCGTCTGCGCGCCGCACTCCTGCTCGTCGACAACGGCAGCTATGCCGATGTCTCGGGCCGCGTCGAAGCGCTGACCAACGACACCAACCCGCTGCGCCATTCGGCCCGCGAGGCGCTCGGCCTTGCCGCCTGGAAGGAAGGCAAGCTCGCCGACGCGCTCAAGCTGTTCGAGCAGATTTCCTCCGACGAAGGCGCGCCGCGCAATGCGCGTCAGCGCTCCAACCTCCTGGCCGAACTGATCCGCGGTTCCGGCAACGCGTCGTGATGCGGGCCCGATGGCTTTCAAGATCGCGATAATCGGCCGGCCCAACGTCGGCAAATCCACCCTTTTCAACCGCCTGGTTGGAAAGAAGATCGCCCTTGTCGACGACACGCCCGGCGTGACGCGCGACCGCCGCGTGCATGCAGCCAAGCTCTACGATCTCGTCTTCGACGTCATCGACACCGCTGGCTTCGAGGACGCCGGTGCTGCGACGCTCCAGGGTCGCATGCGGGCGCAGACCGAGATCGCCATCAAGGAGGCCGATCTCATCTTCTTCATGGTCGACGCCAAGGCGGGTCTCACGCCCGATGACCGCACCTTCGTCGAGATCGTGCGCCGGTCCGGCAAGCCGGTAGTGCTCGTCGCCAACAAATCCGAGGCGCGCGGTGCCCAGGGCGGCGCGCTCGAAGCGTGGGAGCTCGGCATTGGCGAACCGGTGCAGATCTCGGCCGAGCATGGTCTTGGCATGCCCGACCTGCGCGATGCCGTCGTCGAAGCGCTCGGCAAGGAAGTCGTCTTCGCCGATGACGAGGACGAGGCCGATGACGTCGCCGAAAGCGACGTGCTGATCGGCGAGGATATCGCCGATCCCGACGCCGAAGAGGCGCCTGCTTATGACGAGACCAAGCCGCTGCGCATCGCCGTCGTCGGCCGGCCCAATGCCGGCAAGTCGACGCTGATCAATGCGCTGATCGGCGAGGAACGCCTGCTCACCGGGCCCGAGGCCGGCATCACCCGCGATTCGATCTCGGTCGACTGGGACTGGCAGGGTCGCGGCATCAAGATGTTCGATACGGCCGGTATGCGCCGCAAGGCCAAGGTCCAGGAAAAGCTCGAGAAGCTGTCGGTGCAGGACGGCCTGCGCGCCATCCGCTTTGCCGAGATCGTCATCATCGTGCTCGATGCGACGATTCCGTTCGAGAAGCAGGACCTGCAGATCGCCGACCTGATCATCCGCGAGGGCAGGGCGCCGGTCATCGCCTTCAACAAGTGGGATCTCATCGACAACCCGCAGGAGACGCTGGCCGAACTGCGCGAGAAGACCGAGCGGCTGTTGCCGCAGGCGCGTGGCCTGCAGGCAGTGCCGATGTCGGCGGAGACCGGCCGCGGGCTGGAAAAGCTGATGGACGCGGTGATGAAGACGCACCGGGTCTGGAACAGCCGTGTCTCGACCGGCAAGCTCAACCGCTGGCTCGAGGGCATCCTCGCCCATCATCCGCCGCCCGCCGTCGCCGGCCGCCGGCTCAAGATCAAGTACATCACCCAGGCAAAGACCCGGCCGCCTGGCTTCGTCCTGTCCTGCTCGCGCCCCGACGTGATGCCGCAGTCCTATGTGCGCTATCTGGTCAACAACCTGCGCGACGCCTTCAACATGCCCGGCGTGCCGATCCGCATGGCGCTGCGCGCCTCCGACAATCCGTTTGCCGGGCGGGCCAAGAAAAAGAAATGAGACATCGAAGGGCTCGCGCAAGCGGGCCCTTTTTGCATTGCGCCTCTCCCTTCTTGCATTGCGCCAAGGTTGCGCCCGTTAACGCTCCATCAAGGTTAATGCATCATTTTCCTCTCCAGTAGGGTGTGTTGCGTCCTGGAGAGTTTCCGTGCATCGAGGTGTTGTGAAGCGGCGGTTTGCTGCTGCCCGCGAGGGAAGACGTTCGTTCCTGGCGCCGGCCGTCATCGGCCTGGGCATCTGGCTCGGCTTTCCCACCGTTGCCGCCTATCAGGACATGACCAGCCTCGTCTCCGGCCTTGAGAACAAGGACACGCGCTGGGGCGCTTATGTCGAGAAAGCTGCCGCCGGCTCGGTCCATGCCGCTGAAATGCCGTTCGTCGACGGCATCATCACCGGTCCGATCTCGGGCTCGGGCGTCAAGATCGCCGGTGTCGGCACCGTCGCGTTTCGCGGCAAGAAGTTCGGGTCGTCCGACCTGCCTGACGAGGACCGCATCGTCCGCGTCGACAAGAAGGCCCGCATCGTCAACATCTCAAGGGTCAGTCCGCCGAAGAACTTCACCGCCGGCTCGGTGTTCGAGCGCACCAGTTCGCTTCTGCGCCCCGCCCTCGACAGCGGCCTCAAGCTGACCTTCGCCAAGCCCGAGATCAAGGGCAAGGAAGTCCAGATCGCCGGCTCCTTCCACGTCAAGGAAACCGAAAAGCGCGCGACGCGCGGCGTGCCGGCCATGTTGGCCTCGCTGGTCAACAACGACAAGGCCGACATCCTGGCGACAGCTTACGCACCGGCCGCGCCCGACTATGCCAAGGCCTCGCCCTTCGAGGCGCTGCTGCGCGACGACGACGAGGCCGGCGGCCGCTTCATCCCGCCGATGGGCAAGGGCGACCACTGGTGGCTGGCCAATCCGCTGCCGGCAGGCGTCTTCTCCAAGGCCGAGCAGGCCTGCCTCGCCAACGGCATCTACTTCGAGGCGCGCGGAGAATCGGTGCGCGGCCAGGCAGCGGTCGCCCAGGTCATCCTCAACCGCGTCCGCAACCCGGCCTATCCGGGCACCATCTGCGGCGTCGTTTATCAGAATGACGGCTGGTTCAACCGCTGCCAGTTCTCGTTTGCCTGCGACGGCATCAAGGACCGCGTCACCAGTCCCTCGCACTACAAGACCGCGCAGGACGTCGCCATGGCGGTGACCGCCGGAAAGATCTTCATCCCGGAAGTCGGCTCCTCGACCCACTACTACGCCAACTACGTGAATCCCGGCTGGGCGCGCGGCATGAAGAAGATGACCAAGATCGGCCTGCACATCTTCTACCGCACCTATGGCGGCGGCTGGAGCTGATCGCTTCCGACCGGGCTCATGGAGTCGGCCAGTCGCCGGATTGCACGCGGATTCGGCGGGCGATCACCGAGCGGAGCCACGGGCAGGATGTCGCACTTCGACAACTAGCTGATTTTCCTACATAAAATACTTAGTTAGATGGGCCTCCCCGTGGCTTGACGGGCAGGGGCCCTCTAACTATGTTGCCGGCGACTTTGAAGCGGACGAACGGATACGCTCGGACCGGGTGGGAGTTTGCAATGGCCAAGCCTTCGGGCCCAGGCGGAAATGGAAACTCCCGGCCTGAAAATCGAGCCGAGAACGATCACCGCGACGACGAACTCGAGCGCCGTCGGCAACAGCTTGAAGCAACGCTTGCGACAAGACGCCAGACTGCCCGCGAGGGGGAAAAGAGTACAGGGTCGAATGGTGTGACCGGCTAC
This sequence comes from Aminobacter sp. SR38, assembly GCF_014843375.1. Classification (NCBI taxonomy): domain Bacteria; kingdom Pseudomonadati; phylum Pseudomonadota; class Alphaproteobacteria; order Hyphomicrobiales; family Phyllobacteriaceae; genus Aminobacter; species Aminobacter sp. SR38. Next base: position 1,631,807 of record NZ_CP062112.1, on the reverse strand, counting down.
GGCCAGGCACTCAAGCTGTCCAGCGAGTTCATCGCCGGGATCGCGGTTGGTGTCGGTCTGGGGTGGATCATCGATCGGATGGCAGGCACGTCGCCATGGGGCTTGATCGTGTTTCTGCTGCTCGGCTTCGGCGCCGGTGTGCTCAATGTCCTGCGTTCGGCAGGAATGGTTACTGAGGCCGGTATCAGGTCGCCCGACAAGAAGTCGGACGAACCGGAAAAGAAATAGCAGCGCCGCAAGGCGCAATTTAGGCGAAGGGGGGCCAGCGTGGCCAACGATCCAATTCATCAGTTTCAGATCTCGAAATTGATTCCGATCGAGATCGGCGGCCTCGACTTCTCCTTCACCAACTCGTCCGCCTTCATGGTTGCCACCGTGATCGCCGCCAGCGCCTTCCTGTTCCTGACGACGTCGAGCCGCGGCCTGGTGCCGAGCCGCCTGCAGTCGGTTTCGGAGATGTCCTATGAATTTGTCGCCTCGATGCTACGAGACGCGGCGGGTTCCCAGGGTATGCGTTTCTTCCCGCTGGTGTTTTCGCTGTTCATGTTCGTGCTCGTCGCCAACCTGATCGGCCTGTTCCCTTACTTCTTCACCGTCACCAGCCATCTCATCGTCACCTTCGCGCTGGCGCTGCTGGTCATCGGTACGGTCATCGTCTACGGCTTCATGAAGCACGGTTTCGGCTTCCTGAAACTCTTCGTCCCGCACGGTGTGCCTGGCATCCTGGTGCCGCTGGTCGTCCTGATCGAAGTGATCTCGTTCCTGTCGCGTCCTATCAGCCTGTCGGTTCGTCTGTTCGCCAACATGCTGGCCGGCCACATCACGCTCAAGGTTTTCGCTGGTTTCGTCACTTCGCTCAGCGCATTCGGTGCTGTCGGCGTCGTCGGCTCGATCCTGCCGCTGTTCATGACGGTCGCGATCACCGGCCTGGAAGTCCTGGTCGCGTTCCTGCAGGCCTATGTGTTTGCGGTGCTGACCTGCATGTACCTCAACGACGCCCTGCACCCGGGCCACTAATTCGACGGCGGCTGCCGCCGTCTTGGATACCGCAACTAAATTTCGATCCACAAGGAGTTGGACAATGGAAGTTGAAGCAGCAAAGGCAATCGGCGCAGGCATCGCTTGTCTCGGCATGGGCGGCGCAGGCATCGGCCTGGGCACCATTTTCGGTAACTACCTGTCGGGTGCCCTGCGCAACCCGTCGGCAGCTGACGGCCAGTTCGGCCGCCTGATCTTCGGCTTCGCCGTTACCGAAGCTCTGGGCATCTTCTCGCTCCTCATCGCTCTGCTCCTGCTCTTCGCATAAGAGCCGCGCAAGCGAGTTGACCGGCCGCGTGTTGCGGCCGGTGGGATGACAGGGGATAGAGATGTTTGTCACGCCGGGTTACGCCGAGGAAGTCGCACCTGCGGCCGGGGAAGCTCATTCTACCGACGCCACCACTGCGCACACGGAAACGGGTGCGGAGCATGGCGGTGGTGGGTTGTTTCCGCCTTTCGATACGTCGAACTATCCGTCGCAGCTGCTCTGGCTCGCGATCACCTTCGGCCTGTTCTATCTCTTCCTGAAGAACGTCGTGCTGCCGCGTGTCGGCGGCATCCTCGAGGTGCGCCGCGATCGCATCGCCGGGGATCTCGACCAGGCTGCCCGGATGAAGTCCGAGGCGGATGCGGCGGTCGCCGCATACGAGCAGGAGCTTGCCGAGGCCAAGGCCAGGGCAAACGCCATCGGCCAGGAAGCACGCGACGAAGCCAAGGCGGAAGCCGAAGCCAAGCGCAAGGAAGTCGAAGCCGGGCTCGACCAGAAGCTGACCGCTGCGGAAGCACGCATCGCTACCATCAAGGCCAATGCCATGAAGGAAGTGGGCACCATCGCCGAGGACACCGCTGCCGCGATCGTCCAGGCACTGGGCGCAGGCAAGGTCGACAAGGCTGACATCGCCGCCGCCGTCAAGGCAGCGAGCAAGTAGGAGAGGGGCCATGGACGCAACATTCTGGGCCACAGTCGCTCTCATCATCTTCGTCGGCGTCGTCCTGTACCTGAAGGTGCCGGGCATGCTTTCGAAGTCGCTCGACGAGCGCGCCGAACGCATCCGCGCCGAACTCGAAGACGCACGCAGGCTTCGTGAAGAAGCCCAGCAGCTGCTCGCCGAGTACCAGCGCAAGCGCAAGGAAGCCGAGAAGGAGGCCGCCGACATCGTCGATCTGGCCAAGCGCGAAGCCGGCCTTCTCGCCGAAGAAGCGCACAAGAAGACCGAAGAGTACGTTGCTCGCCGGACCGCACTTGCCGAGCTCAAGATTGGCCAGGCCGAACGCGACGCTGTCAACGAAGTTCGCGCCAACGCTGTCGACCTCGCGGTCGAGGCAGCTCGCCAGATCTTCGCCGGCAAGGCCGACGCCAAGACCAACGCCGACCTGTTCAAGGGCTCGGTTCAGGAATTGAAGGCCAAGCTCAACTAAGTCGAGCCGCCAATTAAGTCAGGCAGCCGGGCAGATTTGAAAAAGCCGCTGGAAGTTCCGGCGGCTTTTTTGTTTTCAGGACAGCCAGGGGCGACTGTCTTTCGTTTGGCAGGAGCTGCTCCGGTGCGGCTTGCACCTTGCCGCGGCCGCTGCTAGCCGGGTCACATGATCCAGATCGTCGAAATCGGCAAATCCCGCGTGCTTCTTTTCAGCCGGAGCGGCTCGTTGCTGCGCGCGCCCAGCGACGCCAATGACTTCATCAGCGAGGCGTGGTCGAACGAGGCCGAAGTCCTCGCCATCCCCGTGGAAAGGCTTGCCCCGGATTTTCTCAAGCTCAGCACCGGCATTGCCGGCGAGGTGTTTCAGAAGTTTGTGAATTACGGCCTGGGCTGCGTGATCGTCGGCGACATCACGCAGGCGCTGGAAGCAAGCGGTGCGCTGCGTGACTTCGTGCGCGAGACCAACAAGGGCAAGTCGATCTGGTTCGTTGCGGATGTTGCCGAACTTGACGTCAGGCTCGGGACGTCGCCGCTTCAGAGTGGGCAGGGTTATGCGCCAGGCGTTTCTGCCGTGGTTAGTCCCTGAACGGGGCAAAGGAAATGCGGTGCAGCCGAAGCGATGCGCCGTGCTCGATGATCGCCGCCCTGTGGCGCGCGGTGGCGTAGCCCATATGGACTTCGAAACCGTAGCGGTTGTCGTTCGAGCCGCAGACAGACATCATGCGGTCGCGCGTCACCTTGGCGACGATCGAGGCGGCGGCGATGGATTGCGAGCGCTGGTCGCCCTTGACAAGGGCGCGGCAGGTGCAGGCGAGGCCGGGTGGCACGTCGCGGCCGTCGGCCAGCGCCGACTTCGCCGCCACCGGCAGGCCCGCAAGCGCCCGGCGCATCGCTTCCAGGCTCGCCTTGCGGATATCGCTGCGGTCGATGCTGTCGGCCGAAACCGACGCCACGGCGACGCCAAGGGCCTTGCACAGCACTTCGTCGAACAGCGCGTCGCGCTGGGCGGCTGTAAGGCGCTTGGAATCGTCCAACCCCGATGGAATGTTGCCGGGGTCGAGCACCACGGCGGCAGCGACAACCGGGCCGGCGAGGGGGCCGCGTCCGGCTTCGTCGAGGCCCGCGCATGGCCACAGGCCACCCGATATCGCTTTCGTTTCGAAGGCGAAGTCGGGCTTGTCGATGAATTCGAAGAGGGGCGGAGAATCGGAGCGCGGGCGAGCCATGGTGCGGCGATGCTCGCATCGGCCCCGATCCTCCGCAAGACCTTCCCGGCCGATTAGGGCGGCGGCTCGGGAAGGCACCGTCAACTGGCCACGGGGAACGGCCGGACGGAATTTCTTTTCTGGGACGGTGGCGCCGCCAGAGTTTTCAAAGCAGCGTCAATTGCAGCTGATCCTTGGGGCCGGCTTCGAAAAGGTCGGTCCGGAGCGGGGTGCGCACCGAATTGAGGCCCAGGCGCTGTGCCGCGATCTCGAAGCGGCGGCCGATCTGCCAGGCATAGGGCCCCTTGCCCTTCATGCGCTTGCCCCATTCCGAATCGTAGTCCTTGCCGTCGCGCATCGAGCGGATCAACGACAGCACGTGGCGATAGCTGTCGGGATAATGGCGCAGCAGCCAGTCCTTGAAGATCGGGCTGACTTCCAGCGGCAGGCGCAGGATGACGTAGCCGGCGCTGGTGGCACCTGCGGCCATGGCCGAATCGAGAATGCGCTCGATCTCCTGGTCGGTGAGGCCTGGGATGATCGGCGCGACCATCACCGAGACCGGAATGCCTGCATCGGAGAGCTGGCGGATAGCTTCGAGCCGCTTCGTCGGCGTCGCGGCCCGAGGCTCCATCGTGCGCGCCAGCATGCGGTCGAGCGTCGTCACCGACAGCGCCACCTTGGCCAGGCCTTTTTCGGCCATGCGGCTGAGGATATCGATGTCGCGTGTGACCATTGCCGACTTGGTGACGATGCCGACAGGATGGTTGCGCGCCTCCAGCACCTCGAGCACCTCGCGCATGATGCGCCAGTGCTTCTCGATCGGCTGATAGGGATCGGTGTTGGTGCCGATGGCGATGGTGCGCGGCTGGTAACCGTCCTTCGACAGTTCGCGGTCGAGCAGCCGCGCCGCATCCGGCTTGGCAAACAGCTTGGATTCGAAATCGAGCCCGGCCGACAGGCCCATATAGCTGTGGGTGGGGCGGGCGAAACAGTAGACGCAACCATGCTCACAACCACGATAGGGATTGATCGAGCGGTCGAATGAGATGTCGGGCGACTCGTTGCGGGTGATGATGGTGCGCGGCTTCTCGACCTGGACCTCGGTCTTGAACGGCGGCAGCTCCTCGATTGTGCTCCAGCCGTCGTCGAAGACATGGCGGCTGACCGGCTCGTAGCGCCCCGACGGGTTGACGCCGGCACCGCGGCCGCGTCGGCGCTCATGGTTGATGCGCAGGCCGCTTTCCTCGATCATGGCATTGGCCATTCCGGCTCCACCACCCTTGAAAGCGGCAATATCGGCCCGTGCGATGGGTTCCATTTCGCTATCTCCCCGAGGGAAAGAGGCCGCCCGTCGATTCGTTCGGCATGAAACTATTCCTATTTTGGAAAAGAGAACAAAGCAAGAACTTTGTTCTCCGGGCCGCGAGGCTGGCGCTTCGGCCGGCTTTCCGATATGCGGCTGGATATGCTGAGCGTTCTGATCGAGACCAGGGACGACGAGGAGGGACTGGCCCGCACGCTGGCGGCGCTGGTCGGCGGCGCCGTCGAGGGTGTCGTGCGCGAGGTGATCGTCTGTGACCTCGGCTCCACCGACCAGACCCATTATGTCGCCGAACATGCCGGCTGCGCCTATCTCGCCAAGGGCGGCATCCAGGCGGGCATCGCGCAGGCAAGGAGCGACTGGCTGCTGCTGCTCGAGCCGGGCGCGCGGCTGGCCGAAGGCTGGACCGAGGATGCTGTTCGCCACATGAGCCGACTGACCATGGCGGCGCGCTTCACCCGGTCGCGGGCGAGCAACCGTCCGTTCTGGGAACGGGTGACGTCGCGGCCGCGCGCTCTGGAGCAGGGGCTGGTCATCACCAGGAAGCAGGCAGCTGTTCTGGGTCGCAACGGGGCGGACGCCGAAGGCATCGCGCGCGGACTTGCCATGAAGACGCTGGATGCCGAAATCGTCGTCGCGCCGCGCTAGGGCAATTCCAGCAGCGACATTTCGTCGGAAATTGCGAAAGACGCCCTGGCTTCAGGCTGACTTGGTGCCGCCACGCCTGAGGTGCTCGTCGAGCCGCGGCATGATCTCGACGAAATTGCACGGCATGTGGCGGTAATCGAGCTGCGCCTTGAGAATGCCGTCCCAGGCGTCGCGGCACGCCCCTGGCGACCCCGGCAGCACGAAGACGAAGGTGGCGTTGAGCACGCCGCCGGTGGCGCGCGACTGGATCGTCGACGTGCCGATCTTGTCGTAGGAAATGCGGTGGAACACCTCCGAGAAGCCGTCCATTCGCTTTTCGAAGATCGGCTCCAGCGCGTCCGGCGTGACGTCGCGGCCGGTGAAGCCGGTGCCTCCAGTGGTGATGATCACGTCGATTTCGGCATCGAGCGACCAGGCGATGACGCGGTCGCGGATCTTGTCCTTGTCGTCGGTGACGATGTCGCGCGCCTTGAGCACGTGCCCGGCCTCGGTGATGCGGTCGGCCAGCGTCTGGCCCGACTTGTCCTCGGCCAGCGCGCGGGTGTCAGAGACGGTCAGCACCGCGATGCGGACGGGAACGAAGGGGCGGGGCTCGCTGGCCATTATGTTGGGCTCCTAGGTCCGGGTCGTTGTGGCGGCGCTGAACCAGCCGGGGCGCTCTGCCGAGATCGCCGTTGCCGCGTGCGCGGCGGCAGCGTTGCTGTCGAAGATGCCGAAACAGGTGGCGCCTGATCCCGACATGCGGGCGAAGGCGGCACCCGAATTGCGAAGGGTGGTCAGCACCGCGACAATCGAGGGTTCGATCGACATTGCTGCAGGCTCAAGGTCGTTGCGGCTGGTTGCCAGCCAGTCGAGCACGGTATCGGCGCTGTCGAGCGGCGCGAGCGGGGGATTTTTACGTGAGGCCAGCGCCCGGAAGACGCTCGGTGTCGCCACCGCGATGCCGGGATTGACCAGCACCATCGGTAGCGAAGGAAAATGCCTGACCGGGGCGAGCTGCTCGCCGATGCCGCGGGCGACCAGCGGATGCCCAGCCAGGCACATCGGCAGGTCGGCGCCAAGCGGCAAGGCGAGGCGGGCAAGGGTTGCGGCATCGGCCGGCAGGCGCCAAAGGCGGTTCAGGGCGCGCAACGCGGCAGCCGCGTCGCTCGAACCGCCGCCGATGCCCGAGGCGACCGGCAGGTTCTTTTCGAGCGCTATGGCGACCGGCTGGGTGGTGTGGTGGGGAAAGGCAGCGCGCAGCGCGTCCCGGGCCTTGAGCACCAAGTTGCCGCCATCGACCGGCACATCGGCGGCAAAGCGGCCATTGACGACGAAACTGTCCTCTGTTGCCGCCGCAACGGTGATGCGGTCGCCAAGATCGGCAAAGACGACGAGGCTTTCGAGCAGATGGTAGCCGTCATCGCGCCGCCCGGTGACATGCAGCGCCAGATTGATCTTGGCCGGGGCGAGTTCGGCGAGCGGAACGCTGTTGAAGGTCACGGGCGGGGCGTCAGTCTTTCTCGAGCCGGTACTCGCCGGTTTCGGGATCCTTGACCAGCGTGCCGTTGGCGCCGGTCTGGCGCTGCTTCTCGTTGCGCCGCACCTTGGCAGTCACCCGTTCGGCCTCCTTGATGAAGGAGCGGTAGCCGATATAGGCGACCACGCCGACAAGCGCGAAAAAGATGAGCTGCGGCATTTCATTCTCCTCCCTTCGGTGCCGTTTCCGGCCGGCCGGGGCTGTCCCGACATGATAATCCGCCGTTTCGGCTTTTTCAAAGGCCGAACCGGCTCCACAATGCGCGTTCTTCCGCCGCATCCACCAGGCCGGTGGCAACCGCGCCGGCTGCCTCAGGCGTGAAGCCGAGGGATGAGCCGAGGCCGAGCCTGCGGCCGAACAGGCCGCGCGGTGCTGTGATCAGCTTGAGCTCGGCCTTGGGGCCATAGCGGTCCTTGAGCACGGTGCGCATGTCGCCCAGCGCGTCGACGAGACCGAGTTCGAGGCCCTTCTTGCCCGACCAGAACAGGCCGGTAAACAGGTCCGGGTCGTCCTTGAGCTTGCCGCGGCGGCGCTCCTTGACCATGTCGATGAAGGTGTCGTGCACTTCGAGCTGCAGCTTCTTCAGCCGCTCGACGTCTTCGGCCTTTTCCGGCTGGAACGGATCGAGCGTCGCCTTGTTGGCGCCGGCGGTGTAGACGCGGCGCTCGACGCCGATCTTCTTGATCAGGTCGGTGAAGCCGAACGAGGCCGATACCACGCCGATCGAGCCGACGATGGAGGACGGGTCGGCGAAGATCTCGTCGCCGGCAATGGCGATCATGTAGCCGCCCGATGCGGCGACGTCCTCGACGAAGACCAGCACCTTCTTGTTCTTCTCGGCGGCAAGGTCGCGGATGCGCTTGAAGATCAGGCGCGACTGTACCGGCGAACCGCCCGGCGAATTGATCGAGATGGCGACGGCGGGCGCGCTGGAAATCGAGAAGGCCTTTTCGATCACCCCGGCTGTGCTTGCCAGTGAAAGCGTCGGCCGGAACTGGCTGCCGCCCGACATGATCGCGCCTTGCAGCCTGATGACGGGGATGACGATCTCGCCGCCTCGCATAGATCTCGGCAGCAGGCGGCGGAACAGGTTCTTCACGTAATCTCTCCGGTCTCTGGTCATGCGGATGTATGTATTCCCGCGACAAGCGCAATGCTTCGGCCCAGTTCTATCGCCGAAAAGCTTCAATCGCCGAAAAGCGACTCGCGGCCGTTGCTTATGTCGTCGGCGCGTTGCGAGAAGCTGTCGCCGGGATCGCGCAGGACCAGCGGCGGGCAGAGCGTCAACGGCGCCCGCGAGGCGCGAACCGCCCGCACGATGATACGGATCGCGGCCGCGTCGGCGCGCGGATGCACCGGTACGATCTCGGCCTTGCCGAAGCGACCCTCGAGGGCCGTAAGGATCGCTGCGAGCTGCTCCGGCCGGGCGATGATGGCGAGGCCGCCGCGCGGCTTGACCATGGCGGCAGCACTCCGGAGCCAGCTTTCGAACAGCCCGTCCTCCATGACATGCGCCTGCCGCTTCAGCGCGTCCGGTGTCGGCCGGTGATGCGCAGGATTGAAGGGCGGGTTCATGATGACGAAGTCGAGCGAGGCGTCGGCAAGGCCTGCCTCGGTGCGTGTCTTGCCGGAAAGGCCGACATCGGCGACGAGCACCGACGCTCGCTCGCGCAGCGAGGCGTTGCCGGGATAAGCGAGCGTCGCCTCGGCGAAGCGCGCCATCTCAGTGGTGAGCTCGACAAGTTGCACCTTGGCCTGCCTGCAGCGCGACGCAACCGCAAGGCCGGCAGCACCCGCACCTGCGCCGAAATCGGCAAGCCGGCCGGCGAACGTGCCCGGCACGGCGGCTGCGAGCATCAAGGCGTCCATGCCGGCGCGGTGGCCGCTGTCGCTGGGCTGCACCAGCCAGAAGTCGCCGCGATGGAATGCGTCCACCGTATGCGGTGGCAAGTCCAGATGTTTTGCGGGTGGCGGTTCGGCTGTCACTTCCGGCGAATTTCGTGCTCGATGCCGGCGTCGGTAAGAAGCTGCCGTGCTTCGTCGGCGTCGTCGGCATCGATCATGATCCGGCGCGGCAGGATGCCGATCGAACCGTCGAGCACGCTCATGTTCTCGTCGGCGGTGAAGCTGCCGATGCCGGCGTCGCGCAGCAGTGCCTCGACGAAGGAGATGATGACGGCGTCATTGGTGCGGATGAGTTCGATCATCTCAGGAAATTCGCAGTTTGGAGCGGCGAAGTAAACGCTGCCTGTTGCACCGCGCCAATTCGCCACTTGCGGGCACGGTGCATGCCGCCCTAGAATCGCCTAAGAGCTACGCGCGCGACCACGCGCCTGTGTAATTTGGGAGTGTTGGCCTTGGGTGTCGTTCTCAACATCGAGAAGGGAAAGCGGGACGCTGCGTCGATCAAGGACCTGATCGACCTGACGTCCGCCGACATGGGGCGGGTCAACGAGCTGATCCTGTCCAAGGCCGGCTCCGACGTCGAGATGATCCCCGAGGTGGCCAACCATCTGATCTCCTCCGGCGGCAAGCGCCTGCGCCCGATGCTGACGCTCGCTGCGGCGCAGATGTTCGGCTACGCCGGCGAAAACCACGTCAGGCTCGCGACCTCCGTCGAGTTCATGCACACGGCGACGCTGCTGCATGACGACGTCGTCGACGAAAGCGACCTGCGCCGCGGCAAGAAGACGGCGCGCACCATCTGGGGCAACCAGGCGAGCGTGCTCGTCGGCGACTTCCTGCTCGGCCAGGCCTTCCGCATGATGGTCGAGGTCGGTTCGCTGGAAGCGCTCGACATCCTGTCCTCCGCTGCCTCGATCATCGCCGAGGGCGAGGTGATGCAGCTGGCCGCCGCCAAGAACCTCGACACCACCGAGGACGAACATTTCGCCGTCATCAAGGCAAAGACCGCTGCCCTGTTCTCGGCCGCCGCCGAAGTCGGTCCGGTCATTGCCGGCGCGTCGAAGAACGACAAGGCAGCACTGCGCTCCTACGGCATGAATCTCGGCCTTGCCTTCCAGCTCATCGACGATGCGCTCGACTATGGCGGGTCGAGCAAGGACCTCGGCAAGAATGTCGGCGACGACTTCCGCGAGGGCAAGGTCACGCTGCCGGTCATCCTGAGCTATCGCCGCGGAACGTCTGCCGAACGCGCCTTCTGGAAGAGCGCGATCGAGGAGGGCAAGACCGACGATGCGGCGCTGGAGAAGGCTGTCGGCCTGATGGTGCGCCACGGCGCCATCGCCGACACGATCGGCCGCGCCAGCCATTTCGGCGAGATTGCCCGCGATGCGCTGGCCCCGCTGGAGCAGACGCCGCAGAAGTCGGCCCTCATCGACGTCATCGATTTCTGCATCAGCCGCGTCGTTTGAGGCAGGATTCCACCTGCCGTTGGTTCAACATTGTGAATTCGTTGAGCCGCCTGTCGTATTGTGAAGCCGGTGCGGATTGAAGCGTGACCCCAAAAAGGCCATGCTTGGCACCGACAAGCGGTTGCGACCCGGCCACCGGCTGGACGACCGTAGGACCTTGGTAGGAAGGATTTTCATGCGGCAGCGACGCGCGATCTGGCTGTTGGGCCTTGCGGCTCTGGCGGGCTTTACCGCCCTGACCCAGCCTGGATATGCCAAACAGCTCACCGAACCGGTCGAGATCAGTTCGTTTTCCGGCGCCTATCTCGCGGCCCGCACCGCCGAGGCCGACGACGACCTGGATAGCGCCATCGCCTATTACAAGCGCGCTTTGGCCTTCGATCCCGAAGATGCCGCCCTGCAGCAGAGCCTGATGCTGGCGCTGATCGCGCAAGGCCGCTTCGATGAATCGCTGCCTTATGCCGAGATGCTGAAGACAGTTCCCGACGTGGAGCGTTTCTCGCGTCTGGCGCTTGCCGTCGATACCTTCCGCAAGAAGGATTACGAGGGCGCGGAGAAGTGGCTCAAGCTGGCGCTCGAATCCGACCTCGACCGGCTGATCACAGGCGTCATGACCGCCTGGGCCAAGCAGGGCGAGGGCGAGGCCGGCGACGGGCTGCAGTTCCTCGACAAGCTCGAAGGCCCGGAATGGTACGAGCTGTTCAAGACCTACCACCGCGCTTTGATCGCCGAGACCGCCGGCCAGAAGGACAAGGCGGACGAGATCTATCGCGCCACCATCGACAATCTCGGCGCCGGCAGCGCGGCACCGGAGACCTGGATGCGCGCCGCCGAATCCTATGCCGGTTTCCTGGCCCGCACCGGCAAGAAGACCGAGGCGCTGGCCATCCTCGACCGCGCCGACGAGTTTGCCCCCGGCAAGCTGCCGATCGCTTCCTTGCGCGACAAAATCACCAAGGGCGAGAAGATCGGCCCGCTGGTCGCCAATCCGCAGGATGGCGCTGCCGAAATCCTGCTCAACCTGTCGACGGCGCTGAACCGTGGCGGCGGCGAACCCTTCGTCCGGCTCTATCTGCAATATGCGCTTGCGCTGAAGCCGGAGAGCGACGAGCTTCTGGTGCAGCTCGCAGCCATTGCCGAGCAGCAGCAGAATGGCGAAGAGGCGATCGCGCTTTACCGCCGCGTGCCCGCAACCTCGCCGCTCAAGCGGCTGTCGGAATTGCAGCTCGGCCTCAACCTCGCCGATCTCAAGCGCCATGACGAGGCGATCAAGCATCTCAAGGCACTGGTCGACGCCAACCCCGACGACATGCGCGGCTATCTCGCGCTTGGCGGGGTCTATGCCTCGACCGACAATTACCGCGCCTCAGCCGATGTCTACGACAAGGCAGTCAGCGTGCTGAAGACGCCAACCAACACCAACTGGAACGTTTTCTACCAGCGCGGCATCGCCTATGAGCGGCTGAAGGAATGGCCCAAGGCAGAACCGAATTTCCGTGAAGCGCTGAAGCTGTTCCCCAACCAGCCGCAGGTTCTGAACTATCTCGGCTATTCCTGGGTCGACATGAACATGAATCTCGAGGAAGGCCTCGGGATGATCAAGCAGGCCGCCGACCTGCGCCCGAGCGACGGCTACATCATCGATTCGCTGGGCTGGGCCTACTACCGCCTCGGCAAGTTCGAGGACGCGGTGCGCGAGCTCGAGCGCGCGGTGTCGCTGAAGCCTGACGATCCGGTGCTCAACGACCATCTCGGCGACGCCTACTGGCGTGTCGGGCGCAAGCTCGAAGCGACATTCCAGTGGAGCCATGCCCGCGACATGAAGCCGGAGCCGAAGATCCTGGCCGATGTCGAGCAGAAGCTCGCCAAGGGCCTGCCGGACCTGCCGGAGAAGCCGACGGCGCTGGAAGCCCCTGCCAAGCCGATCTCGGTCAAGCCGGCAGCCCCTGCCCAGGACAGCCAGAAGAAGAGCGAACTGGAAACGCCTGCAGTCGAACCGGCCGCCCAGGTGATCCCAGCCGCCTACAAGGTCCAGCGTGGGCAATCGCTGTGGTCGATCGCCAATGACGTGCTCGGCAATGGTGACCGCTATCGCGAGATTCTCGATCTCAACCCGCAGCTGCGCGGCGATCCCGCGCGCTTGGCACCCGGCCAGGAGCTTCAGCTGCCGGGCAAGTGAGCCGATTGCGCGGCGGTCGTCTTTGCACCGCAGCTTGACCCTAACTATCGGGCGGAATAGGACGGGGCCTTCTGTGGCCCCGTTTTCTTGCGGGGCGCGCGCCAATGATCGAGCTTTGCCCGTGACCGACACCATGCCCGCCCACATGCACCCCAGCCGCTCGTTCCAGGGCCTGATCCTGACGCTGCACAATTACTGGGCCGAACACGGTTGCATCATCCTGCAGCCATACGACATGGAAGTGGGCGCGGGCACGTTCCACCCGGCAACGACGTTGCGCGCGCTTGGACCCAAGCGCTGGAACGCAGCCTATGTACAGCCTTCGCGCCGCCCAAAGGACGGCCGCTACGGCGAGAACCCGAACCGGCTGCAGCACTATTACCAGTACCAGGTCATCCTGAAGCCGAACCCGTCCAACCTTCAGGAGCTCTACCTCGGCTCGCTCAAGGCGATCGGCATCGATCCGCTTGTCCACGACATCCGCTTCGTCGAGGACGACTGGGAAAGCCCGACGCTGGGCGCCTGGGGCCTCGGCTGGGAATGTTGGTGCGACGGCATGGAAGTGTCGCAGTTCACCTATTTCCAGCAGGTCTGCGGCATCGAATGCGCGCCCGTCGCCGGCGAGTTGACCTATGGTCTCGAACGCCTGGCGATGTATGTGCAGGGCGTCGACAATGTCTATGACCTCAACTTCAACGGCCTCGAAGGCGACGACAAGGTTACCTATGGCGACGTCTTCCTGCAGGCCGAGCAGGAATATTCCAGGCACAATTTCGAGCATGCCAACACCGCGATGCTGCTCAAGCATTTCGAGGATGCCGAAGCCGAATGCAGGGCGCTGCTCGCTGCCGGCGCGCCGGCCGATGGCGGCAATCTGGCCCAGCACAGGATGGTCTTCCCGGCCTACGACCAGTGCATCAAGGCGAGCCACGTCTTCAACCTGCTCGACGCGCGCGGCGTGATCTCGGTCACCGAACGCCAGAGCTACATCCTGCGCGTCCGCAACCTGTCCAAGGCCTGCGGCGAGGCTTTCCTGCTGACCGAAGCCGGCGGCCTGGCGGCTTGACGGCTTTACCTTCCCTTGTCGGGGGAGGTCGCCGTGAAGTGGCCATCAGGCAGCAGCGAGTTCCAGCCCCTCCGGAAGGCGGGGTTGCAGCGTTTCGCCATTGATCGTCTGCAACGCCTTGCGCACGCCGGGCATCCGGAATTCGGCCGGGGCCGCCACATGCATGGCGAGCAGGGCGCTGAGGCTGAAGATCTGGAGCAGGGCAGAGGCGGTTTTCATTGTCGTTCGGCCAATAGGTGTCTGTCTGAGCGTGGGTCGCTCCAGCGCAGCATCCGGTTCATGGAAATCTTCTTCCCTAGGACGATTGTCCCGGCGACGGTCCGACAGCTCGACGGAATTTTGCCGATCGCGTTCGGGCCGATCGCGTTCGGGAAGTGACAGCGGGCGGCTGAGTTGCTATGCCGCGCGGACCATTTCCGCGTGAGCCCGTCCGATGCCCGATCTGCTTTTAGAGTTGCGTTCCGAAGAAATCCCCGCGCGCATGCAGCGCAAGGCGGCGGGTGACCTCAGGAAGATGCTGACCGACGGTCTTGTCGAGGCGGGTCTGACCTATGAGGCGGCACGCGAATACTGGACGCCGCGCCGTCTGACGCTCGACATCAGGGGGCTGACGGCCCGCTCCAAGGACATCCATGAAGACCGCAAGGGCCCGAGCACCAAGGCGCCGGAAGCGGCGATCCAGGGTTTTCTGCGCAGCGCCGGCCTGAGCTCGATATCCCAGGCGCATGTCCACAGCGATCCCAAGAAGGGCGATTTCTATGTAGCCCATATTTCCAAGCCCGGCCGCTCGGCGGAGGAGATCATCGCCGAGCTGGTGCCGGCGATCGTCAAGACCTTCCCCTGGCCCAAGTCGATGCGCTGGGGCCCGGCCTCGGCCAAGCCGGGCAGCCTGCGCTGGGTGCGCCCGCTCCAGTCGATCGTTTGCACCTTCGGCCCCGAGACCGAGGAGCCGGTGGTCGTCGACTTCGAGGTTGACGGCATCCGTTCCGGCAACGTCACCTTTGGTCATCGATTCCATGCGCCCGAGGCAATCACCGTTCGCCGCTTCGACGACTACGCCGCCAAGCTCGAGGCCGCCAAGGTCGTCATCGATGCCGAGCGCCGCAAGGAGATGATCTCCGCCGATGCGCGCAACCTCGCCTTTGCCAATGGCCTCGAACTCGTCGAGGATGAAGGGCTGCTCGAAGAGGTTTCCGGCCTCGTCGAATGGCCTGTGGTGCTGATGGGCACTTTCGAGGACACGTTCCTCGAGATCCCGGCCGAAGTCATCCGGCTGACCATCCGCGCCAACCAGAAGTGCTTCGTCACGCGGCCGCAGGGCAGCGAGGACGCGCTTTCCAACCACTTCATCCTGACCTCGAACATCGAGGCCAAGGATGGCGGCAAGGAGATCGCGCATGGCAACGGCAAGGTGGTGCGCGCCCGCCTTTCGGACGCGCTCTATTTCTGGAAGACGGACCAGGGCGACCTGCCCGATCTCGATACGCTGAAGCAGTCGGCCGAAGCCTTCGGCCTCGATATCCACAAGCCGCTCGACCAGCGCATGGCCCGCCTCGACCATCTTGGCGTGACCTTTCATGCCAAGCTCGGCACGCAAGGGCAGCGCGTCCAGCGCATCCGCGGGCTCGCCCGTGAGATCGCGCCGCTTGTCGGTGCCGAGCCGAAGCTGGCCGACCGCGCCGCAGTGCTCGCCAAGGCAGACCTTCAGACCGAGGTCGTCGGCGAGTTCCCCGAACTGCAAGGCGCCATGGGCCGCAAATATGCGCTGCTGCAGGGCGAAAGCCCGTCGGTGGCAGCGGCGATCGAGGAGCACTACAAGCCGCAGGGTCCCTCCGACCGCGTGCCCGCCGACCCGGTTTCGGTTTCGGTGGCGCTGGCCGACAAGCTCGACACGCTCGTCGGCTTCTGGACCATCGACGAAAAGCCGACGGGGTCGAAGGACCCCTATGCGCTTCGTCGTGCCGCACTCGGCATCGTCAGGATCATCCTGTCGGCGCGCGGCAAGCTGCCGCTGCAGGCGTTGTTCGATGCGGCGCTGCGTCAGCTCGATGAGAGCTCCATCGCCAAGAAGCTCGCCGCGTTCGAGGCAAAGCAGGACGCGATCGACAGCGGCGATGTCGACGGCGAGCAGGACGTCGACAATGCGCTGGCTGCCTATGAAGCGGAGCTGCGCAAGGAAACGATAGACCGTGCCGCGCCGCTCAAGGCCGACCTGATCGCCTTCTTCCATGACCGTCTCAAGGTCTATCTGCGCGAGCTTGGCGCGCGCCACGATCTTATCGACGCCGTCATCACGCCGGAGGCCGACGACCTGTTGACCATCACCCGGCGTGTCGAAGCACTGGGTCACTTCGTCGACAGCGAGGATGGCAAGAACCTGCTCGCCGGCACCAAGCGCGCCGCCAACATCCTGGCCGCCGAAGAGAAGAAGGGGACCGCCGTAGCCGACGCCGTCGACCCCGCTCTCTTCCGCGAAGAGGCGGAAAAGGCGTTGTTCGCGCCGATGAATCAGGCTGTCAGCGAAGCCGGCCAGGCGATTCGGAAAGAAGACTTTTCCGGCGCCATGCGCGCCCTCAGCGTGTTGCGTGAACCCGTCGATTCATTCTTCGAGAAAGTTCTCGTCAACGACGACGACGTCGCCGTGCGTGCCAACCGCCTGGCGCTGCTCGCGCGCATCCGTGCGGCGACCGACCAGGTCGCCGATTTCTCCAAGATCGCGGGATAGGCTGGGGCGGCGCAAAGCCGCCCTTTTCACTCAGTCGAGCAGGCGAACCTTGACGCTCTGGCGATAGACCTGGACCTCGATCAGCGGCTCGCCGTGGAGGATGGCGCTGCGCGTCGAGTTGCTCATCGCGCCAGGCTTGTTCAACAGCTGCTCGAAGCGCGCACGCTTGGCATTGCTGGTGAACCAGTCGTCGAGGTCGTCTTCCTCGTCGGTCTGGATGTGCCGATGTACATTGGCGCGGTCCTGCCGCACGACCTGGGCGGCACTGTCCAGGGCATAGCCATCGCTGGCCTGATGGTCCTTCTCGGAGATCCGCGCGACATAGGTGCCGAGCAGCTGATCGGCCTGTGCCACGCCTGTACCGGAAAGCAGCATGGCCAGGAGCCCCGCTGCGATGCTGCGACCTGCCTTCATGGATCAACCCCTTGCCCAGATTGCCGATATGTTGCCGCGACGGTGCACAACGACGGCGTGACGGTCAAGCCGGACTATTCGGTTTTGACATGGGCTGGCGCTGGGTCGATCGGGGTCCCGTCGGGCGCAACAGGCAAGGGCGACTGGTCGCCGGTCGCGGCCTGCTGGGCGGGCACGGCTTCCGCGGCAACGGGCTCGCCAGCCGACGTATCAGGCGACGCTGAACCAACCTCGCCGCCGCGGATGACCATCAGCTCAGGCCCCATCTTATGGTTGGTCCTTGTCGGTTCGGCTTCGATCGCCGCGACCTTGCCGGCGTCGACCTGGGCAGCGCCGAGCGCGACGATCGACCTGCTGGCCGATTTCTTGGCGTCGACGCTGACCGATGACGGGCTGGCCGCACTGGCTTCGACGATGACGATCGAAGATGCGTGAGCCGTACAGGACACGGCGATGCCGGCAACAAGAAACGCAGCGCAAAGGCGCATATGACCCTCGGAGTTGAATCAACTTCAAGGCGCAATGTAACAGCTGGGCGGTTGCAGCCCGATTTCGAAGATGCGGTGCATTTTAGGCAATGCCGGAAATCTTGGCGGTGGCGCACTTGTCGCATGAGGCGGCGCGGAGTAGGGACCGGGCATGCAACAGGAAGCTGAGACGTGGCGGAACTGATCGCAGCCGACAAGGCGATGGACGCGGCACTGGCGCTGCTCGGCGCCGGCGAGGTGGTGGCCATACCAACCGAGACCGTCTATGGCCTGGCAGGTGACGCGACCAATGGCGAGGCCGTCGCCCGCATCTTCGAGGCCAAGGGCCGCCCGCGCTTCAACCCCTTGATCGCCCACGTTGCCGACATGGCCATGGCCGAGCGCATCGGCGTGTTCGACCCGCTGTCGCGCAAGCTGGCGGAACAATTCTGGCCCGGACCTCTCACGCTGGTGGTTCCGCTGCGTCCCGGTTCGGGCATTCATCCGCTGGTTACAGCAGGGCTCGAGACCATTGCGCTGCGCATGCCCAAGGGGTTCGGCGGCACGTTGATATCACGGCTCGGCCGGCCGCTGGCGGCCCCCAGCGCCAACAGCTCGGGCAAGATCAGCTCGACCAGCGGCGAGGCGGTGGCCAGCGATCTCGGGGCGCGTATCCCGCTCGTCGTCGACGGTGGTTCGACGCCGGTCGGGCTGGAATCGACGATCGTCAAGGTCGAGGACGGCCGCGTGCGGCTGCTGCGCCCCGGCGGCGTTCCGGCAGGTGACATCGAAGAGGTGGCCGGTGCGCCGCTGCTGCGCGGCGTGACCGCCGGCATCGAAGCGCCCGGCATGCTTGCCTCGCACTACGCGCCGGGTGCTGCGATGCGGCTCAATGCCGACGCTGTCGCGGCAGGCGAGGCGCTGCTGGGTTTTGGCCCGCGCCGTGCCGATGGCTGGCAACAGGCCCGCGCCTTCCTCAATCTGTCCGAGACAGGCGACCTGCGCGAAGCGGCGACAAATCTCTTTGCGCATCTCCAGGCGCTCGACCGCAGCGGCGCCGAGCTGATCGCCGTCGAGCCGATACCGTTCGACGAACTCGGCGAGGCGATCAACGACAGGCTGGCGCGCGCCGCTGCCCCTCGTGACAATCCTCACGTCTGAACTTAGCTTCCGTCATATGACCCAGAATCTTCCCGGCCTCGATCCCGCGCTTGCCGAGCGCTTCGCTGCCATCGTCGGCCTGCGTCATGCGGTGCGCGCGGAAGGCGACATCGAACCTTATGTGCATGAGCCGCGCGGCCTGTTCACGGGTGCCAGCTCGCTGGTGCTACGCCCGGCAAATGTCGAGGAGGTGAGCGCGATCATGAGGCTCGCCACCGAAACGGGGACGCCGATCGTGCCGCAGGGCGGCAATACCGGCCTCGTCGGCGGCCAGGTGCCGGATCGTTCGGGCGGCCAGATCGTGCTGTCGCTGTCGCGCCTCAACCGCATCCGCGAGATTGATCCGGTCTCCAACACCGTCATTGCCGAGGCCGGCGTCGTGCTCGACGTGCTGCACAAGGCAGCCGACGAGGTCGACCGGCTCTATCCCCTGTCGCTGGCGTCGCAAGGGTCCTGCCAGATTGGCGGCAATCTGTCGTCCAATGCCGGCGGCACCGGCGTGGTGGCCTATGGCAATGCGCGCGAGCTGTGCCTTGGCGTCGAGGTGGTTCTGCCGACCGGCGAGGTGCTCGACGACCTGCGCAAGCTGAAGAAGGACAACACCGGCTACGACCTCAAGAACCTGTTCGTCGGCGCCGAAGGCACGCTGGGCGTCATTACGGCGGCGGTGCTGAAGCTCTATCCCAAGCCCAAGGGTCGCGAAGTCGCCTGGGTCGGGCTGGCGTCGCCAGAGGCAGCGCTCGCCTTGTTCGACCGCGCCCAGGACATGGCCGGCGGCGCGCTGACGGCGTTCGAGCTGATCGGCCACCGGCCGATGGAATTTGCCATGCGCCACATTCCCGATGCGCGGCCGCCGCTGCAAGGCGACTGGCCCTGGCAGGTGCTGATGGAAATCTCCTCGGGCCGCTCGGCCGAGGACGCGCGCGCGCTGATCGAGGACATCCTCTCGGCCGGCTTCGAGGCCGAGCAGGTCGGCGATGCGGCGATTGCCGCAAGCGTTGCCCATGCCAACGAGTTCTGGCGCCTGCGCGAGATGCTGCCGGAAACGCAGAAGGTGGAAGGCGCGTCGATCAAGCACGACATCTCTGTGCCGATCGCCAGTATCCCCGCCTTCATCGCACAAGGTGCTGTCGCTGTTGCCAGCGTCTGCCCGGAGGCGCGCGTTGTCTGCTTCGGCCACATGGGCGACGGCAATCTGCACTACAACGTCTCGCAGCCGGTCGGCATGGCAGCCGACGCGTTCCTGGCGCTCTACCGCGACATGAACAAGGCGGTGCACGACGTCGTACGCGCCATGAACGGCTCGATCTCGGCCGAACATGGCATCGGCCAGCTCAAGCGCGATGAGCTCATTGCCACGGCGCCGCCGATCGCCATCGAGCTGATGCGCCGCGTCAAGGCGGCGTTCGATCCCGCCGGCATCATGAACCCCGGCAAGACGATTTGAACGTCTCTGGTGGTATTCCGATAACCATCGCCGAGATCAGCAAAATTTAACCCAATTTCTTAAGCGGGGCGGTAAGGTCACCCCGCTAGTGTCCTTCCTAACGAGACCGGGAAAACTGGTCCGGAGAGACCGGAAACCGGCTCTCAGGAGATAACAGGAAGGCACACCATGAACACCGGACTGAAGCCAGTCTGGGCGGGACGCAACATGCGCCTCGACCCGTTCCGCTTGCCGCAGATGGTCAGCTACGCGACGCGTGACGACCTTGGCGACGTCACCTTCACCATCGATCACCGCGGCGCGGTGATCCGCCGCCTGCTGGCGCTCAGCGGGCTGCCGGCGACGATTGCGCTGCCGGCGCGCGCGTTCCGCGGCGTTGCGGCCCGTGCGATGGAAGACGAGGACCTGAACGTCACGGTGACGCTGGAACTGCTGCACAACGATCCGATGCTGTCTGTGCCGCTTCTGGTCGCCGACGATCTCGACGACGTTGCCGCCGACTGGCGCGCCTGGGCCGACTATTACAGCCTGCCCATGCTGCTGATCGAGGCGGACGGCGTTGCCCGCACGCTCGAGGAGTCGCTCGGCGCGGCGATCAAGACCCTGCCGGCGCAGGACCGACGCAAGGGGCGCGTCTCCAGGATGCGCAGGCCGCGTTTCCTCGCCCGCCGCAAGTCGGGCGCGCTCGGTGTCCGCCTCGTCATCGACGGCGAAGAGATCATCGCCCGGGCGTGACGCAGAGAATCTAGATCAGCGGCTTCAGCGCCACCCAGGCGCCGCCGCAGATCAGGCCGATGAAGATGATCCAGCCGATCTGGCCGTTCGACCTGAACAGCCTGAGGCACTGGTCGGGATTGTCGATGTCGAGCACGACGATCTGCCTGATCATGTGTGCGCCGGCGGCGACAAGGCCGGCGAGTGCCGGCATCGGCACCTGGGCGATGGCAAAGGCCGTCGCAACCAGCATCAACGCCCCGGCATAAAGCCCGAACAGCCATGACTTGGTGTTTTCGCCGAAGAAGCGCGCGGTCGACTTCACGCCGACAAGCGCGTCGTCTTCCTTGTCCTGGTGGGCGTAGATCGTGTCATAGCCGATCACCCACATGATCGAACCGAAATAGAGCAGCACGGCCGGGCCGTCTATGTCGCCGAATTCGGCTGCCCAGCCCATCAGCGCGCCCCAGGAAAAGGCGAGGCCAAGCACGAATTGCGGCCAGTTGGTGATGCGCTTCATGAACGGGTAGATCGCAACGATCGCCAGCGACGAGATGCCGAGCAGAATGGTGAAGCTGTTGAACTGCAACAGCACGACCAGTCCGACAAGCGCCTGCAGCACCAGGAACACCCAAGCCTGGCGGCGGCTGACCTGGCCCGAGGGCAGGGGGCGCGAACGCGTGCGCTCGACCTGGGCGTCGATGCCTTCGTCGACGATGTCGTTGTAGGTGCAGCCGGCGCCGCGCATCGCCACCGCTCCGATGAGGAACAGCACCAGGAACGAAGGCGAAGGCAAAAGCGACATCAGGCTGTCACCCGGCCGCGCATAAGCGCTCGCCGCCATCGCCGCCGACCACCAGCATGGCCACAGAAGCAGCACCCAGCCGATCGGCCGGTCCCAGCGCGCGAGCTGGGCGTAAGGCCACAGCCCACGTGGCAAGGCACGGTAGACCCAGTGACCGCTGGGAGCATCGGCGACCCGGCCCTGGCCGGCTTTTGATTGGATCTGTTCCATGTCATGGGAGTGCCAGCGGCGTGGGCAGGCGTCAAGCCGACGATTTGTCCGTGTTTGGCAGCGCTGCAGCTTGACCTCGTCCCTCCCGGCCACTAGCGGGTGCATCACGTCAAGCATCGGCAAGAGGTCAAGCGCATGAACATCCTGCTCATCGGTTCCGGCGGCCGCGAACACGCACTGGCCTGGAAGCTTGCGGCCTCGCCGATGCTGACCAGGCTTTATGCCGCGCCGGGCAATCCCGGCATCGCCCGGGAAGCCGAACTGGTGGCGCTCGATATTGCCGACCACGCCGCCGTCGCAGCCTTCTGCAAGGACAAGGCGATCGACCTCGTCGTTGTCGGCCCCGAGGGCCCGCTGGTCGCCGGCATCGGCGACGATCTGCGCGCCGCCGGCATTCGTGTCTTCGGTCCCTCCAAGGTGGCCGCACAGCTCGAGGGGTCGAAGGGCTTCACCAAGGATCTTTGTGCCCGCTACGGCATTCCGACAGCTGCCTATGGCCGTTTCGACAATGCCGGCGACGCCCGTGCCTATGTCGAGAAGATGGGCGCGCCGATCGTCATCAAGGCCGACGGCCTCGCCGCCGGCAAGGGCGTGACGGTTGCGATGACGCTGGACGAAGCGTTGGAAGCTGTCGACGCCTGTTTCGAGGGTGCCTTCGGTGGTGCCGGCGCATCTGTCGTGGTGGAAGAATTCATGACCGGCGAGGAGGCGAGCTTCTTCTGTCTTTGCGACGGCAAGACGGCGCTGCCGTTCGGAACCGCGCAAGACCACAAGCGTGTTGGCGACGGCGATGTTGGACCGAACACCGGGGGCATGGGAGCCTATTCGCCGGCGCCCGTCATGACGCCCGAACTGATCCAACAGACCATGCGCGAAATCATCGAGCCGACGATGCGCGGCATGGCTGAAATGGGTGCGCCGTTCTCGGGCGTGCTGTTTGCCGGCCTGATGCTGACCGACCAGGGTCCGAAGCTGATCGAATACAACACCCGCTTCGGCGACCCCGAATGCCAGGTGCTGATGATGCGGCTGAAGGAAGACCTTCTCGTGCTGCTCAATGCCGCCGCCGATGGCCAACTCACCCATGTCTCGGCGCGCTGGCGCGACGAGGCGGCGCTGACGGTGGTGATGGCGGCCAAGGGGTATCCGGGCACGCCGGAAAAGGGCTCCGTCATCTCGGGCATCGACAGGGCGGAAGCTGCCGGCGCGCAGGTGTTCCACGCCGGCACCGCCGTCAGCGACGGCAACATCGTCGCCAATGGCGGCCGCGTGCTGAACGTCACCGCCACGGGCAGCGATGTCAGCGAAGCGCAGCAGAAGGCCTATGCGGCTGTCGACGGGCTCGACTGGCCGGAAGGGTTCTGCCGCCGCGACATCGGCTGGCGTGCGGTCGAGCGCGAACAGCAGAAATAGTCGGCTGGACGCCGGGGCGACCGACTAGCGCTCGGCGCGGTCGCTCTCGGTCGAAGCGGTGGCGACCGGATCGAGCCTTGCGGCGTTCTGGCTGGCCACACGCACCACTTCGTCGCGCCTCAGTGCTGCGAATTCCGCCATGCCGTTGATGTAGCGGCTGGGTGCCGGTCTGAACGCCGGAAGTGCGCCGAGCACGGCCTTGTCCCAGCTCGAGCGCAGCGTCTCGGCAAGCAGGTCGAGACGCACCGGATAGGCGACCGAGGCATAGGTGATGCGGCTTTCGCCCTTCAGCCCCTCATCCCTGGCGATCGGCAGCGGCACATTGAGCATGAAGTCGTCTGTCGTTTCGACAAGCTGGCCGAACGGCCAGACCTGGCGCAGGCCTTCGGCGTCCATTGGTGCGACGTTCACATCTATGTCGTTGGGCGTGCCGGCGACGCGGTAGGGGCAGCGGCGTTCTCCGCAATTGGCCTGGGCCGAGAACTGCCACAGCGAATAGCGCTGCCAGTTGCCCTTCGGGAAATGGATGCCGATCTCGGGCTTGTAACGCGCATACCAGAGCGGCAGCCGCGACAGCAGCCGGTAGCGATAGCGGTTGTCGGCGATGTATCTGGAGGTCGTGCCGTTGGTGTAGAGGATCGGATAGCGGCCGGTGCGCAGGAAGATATGGCGCACGAACAACTCGGCGTCCTCGAGCGACATCCATTTGGTCGGATCGTTTTCCTCGATGTCGATCGCCATCAGATCGTCGGGGCCGGGTTCGGCGAAATCGAGGAAGTTCTCGGCCTGCTCGATCGGGTTGCCGGGACGGGCAAGGTGGTAGGCACCCCATTTCAGCCCGAGCGCCTTGGCGACGACCTTGCGCGTGTGGAACAGTTCGCGGGCAACCGCATGTCGTTTCCACAGCGCCTTGCACAGCCTGTAGGCGGTTTCGTCGCCGGAGCAGGAATAGGCCGGGGGCAGTCCGTCGGAGGCCTTGTTGATGAAGCCGACGATGCGCTTGTCGCCCGACAGCTTCTGCCAGTCGATGGAATTGTATTCGTAGGCGTCGATGACCAGCGCCCGGTCGGACTTCTTCCATGGTTCGGAGAAGTCGGAGGCCGCAGCCGGCGCGGGGATGTGGTTTACCCAAGCGGCGGTCAGCGCTGCGAGCGCGAGGCGATGAAATCTAGACGCCAGTCCCCTCAAAAGGCGATCCTCGGTGATCGATATCAGATCGTGGACCGCCATGGTTAAGGAAATGCTGATGCGGCTCCACCGCCTGCAGGTTGAAAGCAAGCGCTTTTGGGGCCGATTGAGGCGTTATTCGAACGGATCGGGGGCGGGCTTGGTCGGCAGCGTGCCTTCGGCCGCGCGCTTGCGGTGATGGGCAAGCGAGCATTTCGGCGAGCACAGTATGCCGCGATCGGTCCAGTAGGCGGCGCCGTCTTCGATCTTGCCGCCGTGATACCAGAAGCCCTCGGAACGGTAGGGCAGGCCGCATTCGATGCAGCTGAAGGTGTCGGGCCGGGCGAGCATGGCGTCCTCGATGATTTTTGCCGGTTCTACCAAGCCGCACGCCTTGGCGCAAAGTGTGATGAAATTTGACGTTTACGTAAAAAGTCACTTCCCCTCGGCTCGGGAAGGCGGCTAGTGTGGAGGCCAAGCGGTGGTGAGGCCGCAAGCAGATCGTCAGGTGCAGGAGGAAGCATCATGTACCGCGCCCCGGTGGAAGAGATAGCGTTCGCGCTGAAGCATGTTGCCGGCCTCAAGGCCGCCATGGATGCCGGCACTTTCGGCGACCTTGGCGAGGATCTGGTCGACGCCATCCTTGGCGAGGCCGGGCGTTTCGCCAGCGAGGAGGTCGCGCCGCTCTACAAGGTCGGCGACCGCACCGGCGCCAAGCTCCGCGATGGGGCCGTCACCATGCCGCCGGGCTGGAAGGAGCTTTACAGGCACTGGACCGAAGGCGGCTGGAACAGCCTGAACGGCCCCGAGGAATATGGCGGGCAGGGCCTGCCGACGATGATGGGCGTGGCGACGCTCGAAA
The DNA here is from genome assembly GCF_014843375.1 of Aminobacter sp. SR38. NCBI lineage: Bacteria > Pseudomonadati > Pseudomonadota > Alphaproteobacteria > Hyphomicrobiales > Phyllobacteriaceae > Aminobacter > Aminobacter sp. SR38. Next base: position 1,606,651 of record NZ_CP062112.1, on the reverse strand, counting down.
TGTGGAACTCGGCTTCGATGGCTTTCGGCATCGGACCGACGCTGTCGATGGGCGCGGTCGAGGCGCTGGAAAAGCACGCATCGGAGGACCTGAAGTCGGCCTATCTGGCAAAGCTCGTCTCCGGCGAGTGGATGGGCACGATGAACCTGACCGAACCGCAGGCCGGTTCCGATCTGGCCGCCTTGCGCACCCGCGCCGAACGGTCGGGCGACGGCACCTATCGCATCTACGGCCAGAAGATATTCATCACCTATGGCGAGCACGACTTCACCGACAATATCGTCCATCTGGTGCTAGCGCGGTTGCCCGATGCGCCGGCCGGCACACGCGGCATCTCGCTGTTTCTGGTGCCGAAATTCCTGCTCAACGAAGACGGTACGCCAGGTGCGCGCAACGACGTGTTCTGCTCTGGTATCGAGGAGAAGCTCGGCATCCACGCCTCTCCGACCTGCACGATGATCTATGGCGACGGCTTCGCCAAGGGCCGCGAACCGGGCGCTGTCGGCTGGCTGATCGGCGAGGAAAACCGCGGGCTCGCCTGCATGTTCACGATGATGAACAATGCCCGCCTGCTGGTCGGCATTCAGGGCGTGGCGGTTGCCGAGACGGCGTTCCAGAAGGCGCTCGCTTATGCCAATGAACGCCGCCAGGGCAAGGCGTCGTCCTACTCGGGCGAAGGCATGGCGCCGATCGTCCATCACCCCGACGTGCAGCGCAATCTTCTGACGATGAAGGCGCTGACCCAGGCCGCACGCGCCATCGCCTATTCCTGCGCCCATGCCATCGACATGGCGCGGGTGTCGGCCGGCGCCGACAAGGCGCATTGGCAGGACCGTGCCAATCTGCTGACGCCGCTGGCGAAAGCATTCTCCACCGATGTCGGCGTCGACGTTGCTTCGCTTGGCGTGCAGATCCACGGCGGCATGGGTTTCATCGAGGAAACGGGTGCGGCAGCTCTTTTGCGCGATGCCCGCATCGCCCCGATCTATGAGGGCACCAACGGCATCCAGGCGATCGACCTCGTCACCCGCAAGCTGCCGCTCGGCAATGGCGAGCATGTCTTCGGCTATGTCGGCGAACTCGATGGCATAGCCATTGCCGTCGCTGCGATGAACAGCGAGGCCTATGGCCGCACGGCGCTCATTCTCGAGCAGGCGCTCGACGACCTCCAGAGCGTCACGCGTCATCTGCAGAAGCAGCTTGGCGACGGCCGAACGGACGATGCGTTAGCCGGGGCCACGCCTTATCTCCGGCTGTTCTCCTTGGTTGCCGGTGGCGCTTATCTGGCGCGCGCCGCACTCGCCGACGGAGACGAGCGGCGCATCTCGCTGTGCCGGTTCTTTGCCGAAAACCTGCTTGGCGAGACCGCAGCACTCAAGGACCGTATCACCGGCGGCACGGCAAGCCTTGCCGCCGCCGCCAAAGCGCTGATCTCGGCGTAGCTTCTGGGACGAGGACCGACGTGACCGACCACATTCTCATCGAACGGCAGGGCGCCGTGCAGATCATCCGGATGAACCGTCCGGACAAGAAGAACGCCATCACCCGCGCGATGTATGCCGAGATGGCGGCGGCACTCGTCGCCGGCGACAAAGATCCGGCCGTGCGCTGCCACGTCTTCCTGGGCGTGCCGGGCGCGTTTTCGTCGGGCAATGACCTCGCCGACTTCATGGCGATCGCCACGGGCGGTGAGGGCGGCGGCGAGGTGTGGGAGTTCCTGCTCGCTTTGGCCGGCACCGAAAAGCCTGTCGTCTCGGGCGTCGACGGCATTGCGGTGGGCATCGGCACGACGATCAACCTGCATTGCGACCTGACCTTCGCCACGCCGCGCACGATGTTCCGCACGCCCTTCGTCGATCTCGGGCTGGTGCCCGAGGCAGGCTCGAGCCTGATCGCGCCGCAGTTGCTCGGCCTGCAGGGTGCCTTTGCCCTGCTCGGTCTGGGCGAGGGCTTCCCGGCCGAACGCGCGCTCGCTGCCGGGCTGATCTACAAGGTCGTGGCGGAAGACGAGCTCGAAGCAGCGACATTGGCAGCTGCCGGTGAAATCGCGGCCAAGCCGCCCGAGGCGCTCAAGATCGCACGCGACCTGATGCGCGGCGACCGGACCAAACTCGTCGAGCGCATCAAGGAAGAGGGAGCGCATTTCCGCGCCCGCCTCAAGTCGGATGAGGCCCGCGCCGCACTTGTCGCCTTCATGACGCGCAAGAAGGGCTGAAGGCCGCCTCGGGGAAAAGGTGTCGGAACCGGTTGTCACAGCCAGCGCACTTCTGGTGAACGAGAGCGGGCAGGTGCTGTTTGGCCTGCGTGCCGACTGGAAGAAGGCGTGGCCGGCCACTGGGATGCGATCGGCGGCCGTGTTGAACCTGATGAATCGCCTGAGGACGCGATGAGGCGGGAAGTGCACGAGGAAGCAGGCGTCATGCCGACTGAATTCCTGTGGCTGGATTGCGTGCCCGAGCGTCGGCCAGATGTCTATGGCGATGCCTTGCAGCACGTCTACGCGGTGACCGCATGGAAGGGCGGTCTGCCCGAAAACGTCTGTGACGAGCATACTGAAATCAGGTGGTTCGCGCCGGAAGAACTGGACGCGCTGACGAACCTCGCCGACATCGACTATGTGCGCCTCGCCGGGGGCGCCACAAGACAGCGGCAAGCGGTCAGCGGCGGCTAGTCGCCGCCGCAACGTGGGTCACGGATAGAGCCGGTCCTTGTCCCAGCCGCCATTGGCAGCGCGGGTGAAGACGACGCGGTCGTGCAGGCGGAAGGGGCGGTCGTGCCAGAATTCGATCTGGCTCGGTACGATGCGGAAACCCGACCAGTGCGGCGGACGCGGGATTTCACCGATGACGTGCCGGGCGGTGTACTCGGCGACGGCCTTTTCCAGCGCGAAGCGGCTTTCCAGCGGACGCGACTGCTTCGACGCCCAGGCACCGATGCGGCTGCCGCGCGGACGCGAGGCGAAATACTCGTCAGCCTCTGCATCGGTGACGATTTCGACCGGACCGCGCACACGGACCTGGCGGCGCAGCGATTTCCAGTGAAAACACATCGCCGCTTTCATGGTCGCAAGGATTTCGCGACCCTTGGCGCTTTCGAAATTGGTGTAGAAGACGAAGCCATGTTCGTCGAATCCCTTGAGCAGCACCATGCGCACGTCAGGCAGTCCGTCGGTGTCGACGGTGGCCAGCGCCAGTGCCGTCGGATCGTTAGGCTCGCTGGCCGTGGCGTCCTTCAGCCACGAAGCAAAGAGCTGGAAAGGCTCTGCAGCCTCCGTGAAGTCACTGCTTGTTAACTCTGTGTCCGTCATAGCTTTTACTCGACCTGCCATTTACGACCGGGAGAATGCCTATTGTCGCGCTTCGCGCAAGCCTTTGAGGGCCATTGCCTCCCACAATTCGGGTTCCGATCCTTCAAGGTGTTGTTGCTGCTTGGCCTGACGACGATCAGCGCATGCGGCGCCGGTGGCTTCAGCCTCGAAAAGGCGGAAGTCGACCGCAGCCTTGTTACAAGCAAGGTTCCCGACGACGTCAACAGGACCACCGATGCGAATCGACTGTCCGACGAGACGACGATCCGCAACGCGGTATCGTCCGCCGACGTCGACGAGCTGAAAGGGCAGGCGATTCCCTGGGCGAATGCCGAGACGGGCTCGCGCGGCGCGATCTCGGCCCTTGTCGAGAGCAAGGAGCGTGGCGTGCTATGCCGCGAATTCGCCGTTTCGCGCGAGAGCTTCGACGGGGTCAGCCTGTTCAAGGGCGAGGTCTGCGCCGCCGGGTCAGGCACCTGGCAGATGCTGTCTTTCGTGCCTGTCTAACGGTTGCGGCTTTCCGCCTCTGGAATTTCTTCCTAGCCAAGCGCATATAGGAAGGAACAAACCCTTTTTCTCTGTTGTGGATTGACGCATGCGCGACCCCTATGAGGTGCTGGGCGTTGCCAAGAACGCCTCGGCCAAGGACATCAAGGCGGCTTACCGCAAGCTCGCCAAGAAACACCACCCGGACCAGAATCCGGACGATCCGAAGGCGAAGGAACGCTTTGCCGCGGCCAACCAGGCCTATGAGATTCTCGGCGACGAGAAGAAGAAGGCGGCTTTCGACCACGGCGAAATCGACGCCGAGGGCAAGGCGCGCTTCCATGGCTTCGAAGGCGCGGCAGGCGGCGATCCATTTGGTGGATTCCGTCGCCAGCAGGCGGGCCCCGGCGGGTCGCGCTTCGAGTTCCGCTCCGGCGGTCCGGGCGGCGCGTCCTTCGATGCCGGCGACATCTTCAGCCAGATCTTCGGCGATTCCTTCGGCCAGCGTGGCCCCGGTGCTGGTCATGGTGCCGGCATGGGCGGAGGCGCGGGTGCCCAGCGCGCGCAGCCGGGCGGCGACGTCAATGTCACGCTTGATGTCACCATCGAGGAGGCGGCGACCGCACCCAAGGTGACGGCGATGTTCCCCGATGGCCGCAAGATGGCAGTGAAACTGCCGGAATATGTCGAGGACGGCCAGACGATCAGGCTCAAGGGCCAGGGCGAGCAGGGCCTTGGCGGCGCCGGCGACGCGCTGGTCAAGATCAGGTTCCGTCGCCATCCACGCTACCGCGTCGAGGGCAGGGACCTGCATGTCGACCTGCCGGTGAGCCTCAAGGAAGCGGTGCTCGGCACCAAGGCCGCGGTGGAAACGCCGACAGGTCGGCTGGCGGTGAAAATTCCCGAGTGGTCGAGTTCCGACAAGGTGCTGCGCCTCAAGGGCCGCGGCCTGCCGGAAAAGGCAGGCGGCCGTGGCGACCTGTATGCCCATGTCCGCGTCATGCTGCCGGAAGGCGGCGATGCGGCACTTGAGGAATTGCTGCGCAAGTCCCCCGACTGACACAAGGCGGACTGACACAAGGCGACTGACGCAAGGCTTGCGTCATCTTAACAGTCCATGGCCCTGGCTGCGACCAAGGTCGCATGAAAGCTTGAAGGTGCAGGTTGCCTATGCGATAGGCTCTGCCAAACAGTCAAAGCATTGGAGTGCGCTCATATGGCGGGTGGACAGGGCCTGATGGCCGGCAAGCGCGGCCTTATTCTCGGCGTCGCCAACAACAGATCGATTGCCTGGGGAATTGCCAAGGCCTGCGCCGACCAGGGCGCGGAGCTTGCCTTCACCTATCAGGGCGATGCGCTGAAGAAGCGCGTCGAGCCGCTGGCCGCCGAAATCGGCGCGTTCGTCTGCGGACATTGCGACGTCACCGACATGGCGACCATCGATGCCTGCTTCGAGACGCTGGAAAAGAAGTGGGGCAAGCTCGACTTCGTCGTCCATGCCATCGGCTTCTCCGACAAGGACGAGCTGACCGGCCGCTATGTCGACACCAGCCATGCCAACTTCCTGCGCACCATGGACATCTCGGTCTATTCCTTCACGGCTGTCGCCCAGCGCGCCGAGAAGCTGATGACCGATGGCGGCTCTATGCTGACCATGACCTATTACGGCGCCGAAAAGGTGATGCCGAACTACAATGTCATGGGCGTTGCCAAGGCAGCTCTCGAGGCGAGCGTGAAGTATCTCGCCGTCGACCTCGGCCCGAAGGCGATCCGCGTCAACGCGATTTCCGCCGGCCCGATCAAGACGCTTGCCGCCTCCGGCATCGACGACTTCCGCTACATTCTGAAGTGGAACGAGTACAACGCGCCGCTGCGCCGCACCGTTTCGATCGAGGAGGTCGGCGATTCTGCGCTCTACTTCCTGTCGAACCTGTCGCGCGGCGTCACCGGCGAAGTGCACCACGTCGATTCCGGCTACCACGTCGTCGGCATGAAGGCCGTCGATGCGCCTGACATCGCAGCCGTGAAGGACTGATCCTTCCCGAACAGCATCGCCATGATCCCGCTCCTCTATGTCGTGCGCCATGGCCAGACGCCATGGAACGCCGAGCAGCGGCTGCAAGGGCAGGCCGACATCGACATCGATGCGGTCGGGCGCGAGCAGGCCGATCGCAACGGCCGCCGGCTTGCCGAGCTGATCGCTGATCCCAAGGCCTTCGATTTCATCGCGAGCCCGATGCGGCGCACCCGCGAGACCATGGAGCGGGCGCGGACAGTGATGGGGCTCGATCCCATGGCCTACCGCACCGATCCGCGCCTCGTCGAAGTGAATTTCGGCGACTGGCAGGGCTTCACCTTCGCCGAGCTTGAGGCACGCCTGCCGGGCGCCAGCACGGCGCGCAAACACGACAAGTGGGATTTCGTTCCGCCGGGCGAAGAGGCCGAGAGCTACGAGATGCTGGCCTGCCGCATCCGTCCGTGGCTCGTCGAGCTTACGCAGCCGACGGTCTGCGTCACCCATGGCGGCGTGATGCGCGCGATCTTCCGGCTTGTCGAAGCCCTGCCCAAAAACAAAGCCGCGGCCCTGGAGATCCCCCAAGACCGCGTGCTGAGAGTGCAGGATGGCCGCCTTGACTGGCTGTAAAGCCCGAGGCCCGATTTCTGTTACTGCGGCAGTTCCATGTCGGTGATCAGGTTCTCGCCCTCGACCACGTCATAAGCGAGCAGGATGTCCATGCCCGGCTTGATGTTCTCGACGTCGAACTCGCCCGGCAGCTTGTAGGACTTGCCGTTGGAAAGCGTGATGGTGGACTTTTCCTTGTCGACCGACTTGACCTGACCTTCGGCTTCGGCAGCGAGCGCAGCGCCAGACATCATCAGCACGGCGGCAACGGCGCCAATAAGGGTACGCATTGTCGTCCTCTTTTTTCTGCGCCCCGCAAGGCGAGGCAAAATGTTAACGAGCGGTTGGAAGGAAGCAGAAACCAACCGAATGTGTCAAAACTAAAACTGCTGCGATCACGGTTTGACCACTGTTAATGCAGCCAATTGACCGCTTCGGGCCCATGCCGATGCACAAAAGATGCCTGCCATGGGAGGGTTTGAGGCCGAAAAGCAATTTTACTTTTCAGGGGCATGCGTTAGAACGCGGCCATATCCGGAAAGGCCCGCTTGCATGTCGCACAACACCTTCGGCCATCTGTTTCGCGTCACCACCTGGGGTGAGAGCCATGGGCCGGCGCTTGGCTGTGTCGTCGACGGCTGCCCGCCCGGCATCCGCTTCACGCTGAAGGACATCCAGGACGAGCTCGACAAGCGCAAGCCCGGCCAGTCGCGCTTCGTCACCCAGCGCCGCGAGCCCGACGAGGTCAAGGTGCTGTCGGGCGTCGTCACGGACGAGGACGGCGAGACCCTGATCTCGACCGGCACGCCGATCTCGATGCTGATCGAGAATGTCGACCAGCGCTCCAAGGATTATGGCGAGATCGCGCGGCAGTATCGACCCGGCCATGCCGACTACGCCTATGACGTCAAATATGGCCTGCGCGACCACCGCGGCGGCGGCCGTTCCTCGGCTCGCGAGACGGCGGCGCGCGTCGCTGCGGGTGCCATTGCCCGCAAGATCGTGCCGGGACTGGTGGTGCGCGGCGCGCTGGTGTCGATGGGCACCAGGTCGATCGATCGCGCCAACTGGAACTGGGATTTCATCGGCAGCGCCGAAAATCCGTTCTTCACGCCGGACCCCGCCTCGGTGCAGGTCTTCGCCGACTATCTCGACGGCATCCGCAAGGCCGGATCCTCGGTCGGCGCGGTCATCGAGATCGTCGCCGAAGGCGTGCCGGCCGGCCTTGGCGCGCCGATCTATGCCAAGCTCGACCAGGACATCGCCTCCAATCTGATGTCGATCAACGCCGTCAAGGGCGTCGAGATCGGCAACGGCTTCGAGGCCGCGCGCATAACAGGCGAAGAGAATGCCGACGAGATGCGCATGGGCAATGACGGCACACCGCTGTTCCTGTCCAACAATGCCGGCGGCATACTGGGCGGCATTTCGACCGGACAGGACGTGATCGCGCGTTTCGCCGTCAAGCCGACATCCTCGATCCTGACGCCGCGCAAATCGATCGACAAGGACGGCAAGGACGTCGACGTCATGACCAAGGGCCGCCACGACCCGTGCGTCGGCATCCGCGCCGTGCCGATCGGCGAGGCCATGGTCGCCTGCGCCATCGCCGACCATTATCTGCGCCACCGCGGCCAGACCGGCAGAATCTAGGGGCAAGGGGAAACGGGGCAGCTGGGCAATTCTCCCAAGCTGCAAAAAACCCTACTGCCTTCCCGCCCGAATGACCTAATCTGCTCCACACCAACCACACGCACCGAGTGACCACGCCATGCCATACGACCAGAAGAAAGTTGTCGAAGCGCTGCGCGCCTTCGAGCGCGGCGAGATCGTGGTCGTCATGGACGATGACGGGCGCGAGAACGAAGGCGACCTGATCGTTGCCGCCGTCCACTGCACGGCGGAAAAGATGGCCTTCATCGTGCGCCACACCTCCGGCATCGTCTGCACGCCGATGCTCAAGGAAGACGCCCGGCGCCTCAACCTTGCGCCGATGGTGGCCGACAACGATTCCGCCCACACCACCGCCTTCACCGTCAGCGTCGACTTCAAGCATGGCACCACGACGGGCATTTCGGCCGACGACCGCACGCTGACCGTGCGCAACCTGGCCAATCCCAACGCCGGCGGCGGCGACTTCGTCCGCCCGGGGCACATCTTCCCGCTGATCGCGCGCGAAGGCGGTGTGCTGATGCGTTCGGGCCATACCGAAGCCGCGGTCGACCTGTGCAAGCTTGCCGGTCTGCCGCCGGTCGGCGTGATTTCGGAACTGGTCAATGACGACGGCACGGTCATGCGCGGCCCGCAGGTCGCGTCCTTTGCCGAAAAGAACGGGCTGCAGCAGGTATCCGTCGCCGACCTGATCGCCTATCGCCAGCGCCAGGAGACGCTGATCGAACGGGTCAACGCCTTCGAAATTGACACTCCGGCCGGCAAGGCCAAGGCCATCACCTACACGTTGCCGTGGGATTCGATGCATCATCTCGCCATCGTCTTCGGCGACATCCGCGACGGCGAAGAAGTGCCGGTGCGCCTGCACACCGAGGACGTCGTCACCGACGTGTTCGGTACCAGCAACAAGCTTGCCGACATCATGAAGACCTTCGGCGAGTGCAAGCGCGGTGTCATCGTCTATCTGCGCGAGGGCTCGGTCGGCGTCTCCAATCTCGGCCGCAACCGCCCGTCGGCGGAGCGCGAGGACCACGAAGAGGCGCGCCGGCGCGAGGATGAATGGCGCCAGATCGGCCTCGGCGCGCAGATCCTCAAGGATCTCGGCATCTCGTCGATCAACCTGGTCGCCTCGCGCGAACGCCACTATGTCGGCCTCGAAGGTTTCGGCATCCGCATCGCCAAGACCGAAATCCGCTGATTTCGGCGGAGCGACCGGGCAGGATGCCCCATTCCCGGGGTGACTGGGTCATCCCCGGGACGATTGACATCCGCCTGATGCGGCGCATCCTCCTGTCCATCTCTTAGGGGAGAGTCGGGTATGTGGGATTTCAGCATAGGCCAGAGCCTGGCGATCATGGCACGCACCTGGCCGTTCATCGTGCTGCGCATGGTCGTCTATTTCGGCATCACGCTCGCCTATATCGTGGCCATGGGCGCGGGCGCCGGCGTCGGCTACGGCGTCGGCCACATCGCAACCGACCCTGAAGGGCCGGTTTCATTCGCCGTCTGGGGTGGCATCGCCGGCTTCGGCGTGGTGTCGGTCGCGGTCTACTGGATCCGCGAATACATCCTCTACATCGTCAAGGCCGGGCATATCGCCGTGATGGTCCATTTGATCGACGGGCGCGAGATTCCCGGCGGCCAGAACCAGATTTCCTATGCCCGCGAGGTCGTCACCGAACGCTTCACCGAGGCGAGCGTGCTGTTTGTGCTCGACCAGCTGGTGAAGGGCGTGATCCGCACCATCACCGGGCTGATCGGCGGCATCGCCGCTTTCCTGCCGATCCCCGGCCTCGACGGGCTGGTGCGGTTTCTCAACACCATCGTCCGCATGTCGCTGACCTATGTCGACGAGATCATCCTCGGCTACAACATCCGCATCGGCAGCAACTCGCCCTGGCAGAGCGCGCGGCAGGGCGTGGTGCTCTATGCCCAGAACGGCTCAACCATGATCAAGAACGCGGTCTGGCTGTCGCTCGTCGTCTGGGTCGTGTCGCTGTTCATCTTCCTGTTCATGCTGGCACCCGCAGGCGCCATTCTCTACTTCATGCCGGGCGAAATGGGCGGCTGGGCATTCGTGCTGGCGATCGTCTTTGCCTGGGCGTTCAAATCGGCGCTGATCGAACCCTTTGCCGTGGCATCGCTGATGCAGGTCTATTTCAAGGTCATCGAAGGCCAGGTGCCCAATCCGGAATGGGACCGGAAGCTGGAAGAGGCGTCGTCGAAGTTCCGCGAGCTCAAGGAAAAGGCTTTTGGCTCAGGCGAAGCGTCGCGCTGGGACGGGTCGGCAAAGAACGTCTGAAGGCAAAAGGCACGGCCCGCTGGTGCGTGCCGTGCCGTGAACCGTCTATTCGGCCGGAGCCGGGACGAGGCGCGACGTCGAACGCCGGAAGCTGGCTTGGCCGACAAGGGTGACGGCAAGGGCGATGAAGCCGGCGAGCATCGAGACGAAGAAGCCGCTGGTCGGGCCGAGATTGTCGATGAACCAGCCCGATGCCGAGGACCCTGCGGCCATGCCGATGCCGATGCCGGTGATTGCCCAGGTCATGCCTTCGGTGAGCTTGGACGACGGAACGATCTTTTCCACCAGCGCCATCGAGATGATGATGGTCGGCGAGACGGCGACGCCGGCGACGAACAGCACCACGGCCAGTGTCGGGATGCTGGCGACCATCATCAGCGGCAAGGTGGTGAGGGCGGCCAGTGCGATCGCCAGCAGCAACTGGCGCGGCAAGGCAAGCTTGAGCTTCAGCGCGCCGAAGGCGAGGCCGGCGACAAGCGAGCCGGCGGCATAGGCCGACAGCGCAAAACCTGCGGAGGCCTTGTCGCCCTGGGCTTCGGCAAAGGCGACGGCGGTCACTTCAGCGGTGCCGAAAATGGCGCCGATGGCGATCAGCGTCAGCACCAGGATCTGCAGCGAGCCGAGCCGGATGACCGACTTGCCGCCTGATTTATCCTGGGCGTGGACCGGCGGTTCCGTCGACTTCTGGGCGGCAAAGAGGAAATTGCCCAGCGCAAGCAGCGTCGTGGCGACAAGCGGACCGGCTTCCGGAAACAGGCCGACGCTGAGGCCGATGGCAACGATCGGGCCGGTCATGAAGATGACCTCGTCGACGACCGATTCGAAGGCAAAGGCGGTGTGCAGCTTCTGCGAGCCGCGGTAGATATGTGTCCAGCGCGCGCGCACGAAAGCGCTCATGCTCGGCATGGTGCCGGCAAGCACGGCAAACAGGAACAGCGTCCAGCTCGGCGCGCGATAGTGGGTCGCGAGCATCAGGCTTGAGAGCGCCGCGACGGCGACGATGGTGCCGGGGATCAGGATGCGGCGCTGGCCGTAGCGATCGACGAGGCGCGACACCTGCGGTGCGATCAGCGCGTTGGAAAATGCAAATGTCGCGGCCACCGCACCGGCGAGCCAATATTCGCCATGGGTTTCCGAGAGCATCGTGACGATGCCGAGCGTGATCATCGACAGCGGCAGCCGGGCGATGAAGCCTGTGGCGGAGAACGCCTTGGCGCCGGGCGCTTTGAAGATTTCGTTGTAGGGATTACGCATTTGGATCACCGGGAGGGCAGATATCTGAAATTTCATATACAGTCGAGCCGCCTGAAGAGGCGGCTCGTTGGCACAGATGGGAGAGGCTTGACTGGGGCTGTGCTGCCTCATTCGGCTGCTTGTGGTACGGCTTGCGGCAACTCGACTTCGCCCTCGCCGGCGAGTGCTTTCTGACCGAGAAGGACGACGAGTAGGGAGATCGTGCCCGCGGCCACGGACACCCAGAAGCCGTTCTGGGCGCCGAAATTGTCGACCACCCAGCCGGCCACGAAGGCACCCAGCGCCATGCCGATGCCGATGCCGGTCATCACCCAGGTGATGCCTTCGGTCAGCATGGCTTCCGGCACCCGCCGCTCGATCAGGCCGAAGGCCATGATGAAGGTGGGCGAGATGGCGACACCGCTGACGAAGATGGCAAGCGCCAGCAGCGGCACCGTGTCGGCGACAAGCAATGGCAGCGTGGTCAGCGCCACGACCGCGATCGACATGGCAAGCAGGCGCTGCTTCGGGGCCTTGAGATTGAGCGCGCCGACGATCAAGCCGACAATGAGCGAACCGGCGGCATAGACGCCGATGACGAGGCTTGCTGCGGTGGGCTGGCCGAGTTCCTTGGTGATCGCCACGGCGCTGACCTCGGCGGTGGCGAAGATCGCACCGACGAAGATGAGCGCAAGCGTGATGATCTGGACCGGGCGCAGCGCGATGGCCGAACCGACACTTGCAAGTTCAGGCGCCTTGACCCTGGGCTCGCTCGACCGCTGCATCAGGAAAGCTGCCATGCCGACGGCGAGGAACAGCGTGCTGACCAGCATGCCGGCTTCCGGGAACAAGGCGACGCTCAGGCCAACCGAAAGCGAGGCACCGGCGATGTAGACCATTTCGTCGGCGACGGATTCAAAGGCGAAGGCGGTATTGAGTTCGGGGCGGTCGCGGAAGATCTCGGTCCAGCGGGCCCGCACCATGGCCGACATGCTCGGCATGGCGGCGGCGATGAAGGCCGAGACGAACAGGGTCCAGACCGGCCAGTCATAGCGGGTGGCAATGAGCAGGACGGCAAAGGCGAGGATGGAGATGATGGTGGTGGGTAGAGCCACCGATGTCTGGCCGAGCCTGTCGATCCGGCGCGAAATCTGTGGTGCGGCGAAAGCATTTGTCAGCGCGAAGGTGGCCGAGACCGCACCGGCCAGCCAGTATTCGCCGCGTGTCTGCGACAGCATTGCGACGATGCCGATAGGGGCCATGGCGATCGGCAGACGGGCGATGAATGCCGCCGCCGCGAAGCCTTTGGTCCCGGGAACTCTGAATATCTCAGCATAAGGATTGTGCATCGGAGCACTCCTGGAATTTCGAGGGTGCGCCACTTACATACGTGGCGTATGTCAATGAGATAATTGCATACGCAGCGTATGTCAATTACCATGGACGCCATGTCTAGAAAAATATACGCGGCGTATGTGAAGGACGTCGCGACAAGGAAGAGGCGATGAAGGCGGCACACAAACCCCGCAGCGAGATGATTGCCGAAACGCGCGCCAAGCTGATTGCTGCCGCGCGCCGGGCCTTCGCGACGACGGGCTATGCGAACGCGTCGATGGACGATTTCACTGCCGAGGCCGGGCTGACGCGCGGCGCGCTGTATCACCACTTCGGCGACAAGAAAGGGTTGTTCGAGGCCGTGCTCGCCCAGATCGACCAGGAAATGTGCGTGCGCCTCAATGAGATCTCGGCCAGGGCCAAGACGCGCTGGCAAGGCTTCCTCGACGAAAACATCGCTTATGTCGAAATGGCGCTCGAGCCGGAAATCCAGCGCATCGTCCTGCGCGACGGGCCGGCGGTGCTCGGCGATCCGGCGCAATGGCCCAACGCCAATGCCTGTATTTCGGCGATCACCGCGAACCTCGTCGCGCTCAAGGCGGAGGGCCTTGTTCGCGACATCGATGCGGAAGCGATGGCGCGGCTGATCAGCGGCGCCTCGCTTTATGCCGCCCAATGGATCGCCAATTCGGAAGACCCCGACGCGACGTCGATCAAGGCGGTGAAGGCGTTTCGCGCCCTGATGGAAGGGCTGCTCGTGGCCGGCAGGCCGGCGAACTGATCTTTCAGGCTGTGGCCGGACATGCCGGGGCGCGGCAAAACCCGGCAACTTCTTTCCGACCGGGTCATCGCGCTCGTCGGCCGGCCGTTTTCCCCAGGGCTTTGACAGCTATGCGTGGTCTGTCCGGCCATTGCTGATAAGGTGCGGCGATGACCACGCGGCTCTACACGCACCCGATCTACCTCGAACACCTGACGACGCCGGGGCATCCCGAGCGGCCCGACAGGCTGCGCGCCATCGAGCGCGCGCTCGACGACGAGGCGTTCGAGATGCTCGATCGTGTCGAGGCGCCGACGGGCGACGAGCGCACGATTGCCTACGCCCACCCCGAGAATTTTGTCGAAAGCGTCCGCCGGCAGGTGCCGGTGGAGGGATTTGCCAGAATCGATGGCGACACCACGCTCAGCCCGAAAAGCTGGCAGGCGGCACTGACTGCCATCGGCGCGGCCAATGCCGCTGTCGACGACGTCTTTTCCGGCAGGGCAGCCAACGTCTTCGTCGCCTCGAGGCCGCCCGGCCACCATGCCGAGAAGGCGACCGCGATGGGCTTTTGCCTGTTCAACAATGCGGCGATTGCGGCGCGCCATGCCCAGCGCGACCATGGTGCGGAGCGCGTGGCGATCGTCGATTGGGACGTCCATCACGGCAACGGCACCCAGGACATCTTCTGGGACGACCCGAGCGTGCTCTATTGCTCGACGCACCAGATGCCGCTGTTTCCCGGCACGGGCGCAAAAGGCGAGACGGGTGTCGGCAACATCGTCAACGCGCCGCTCGCCCCAGACACCGGCAGCGACCATTTCCGCGAGGCATTCCGCTCGCGCGTGCTGCCGGCGCTCGACAGATTCGCGCCCGACCTGATCATCATCTCGGCCGGCTTCGACGCGCACCATCGCGACCCGCTGGCCGAGATCAACCTCACCGAAGCCGATTTCGACTGGGCGACCGGGCAATTGATGGACAGTGCCGCGCGCCATTCATCGAACCGTCTGGTCAGCCTGCTCGAGGGCGGCTACGACCTGCATGGGCTAGCCTTCTCAGTGGCCGCCCACGTTTCGCGCCTCATGAAAGGATGATCCATGGCCGTCGAGCCCAATGACGAAATCAAGGCGATGAGCTTCGAGCAGGCGCTCGCTGCATTGGAAAAGATCGTCGACGACCTCGAACGCGGCGACGTGCCGCTCGACCAGTCGATCAAGATCTACGAGCGCGGCGAGGCGCTGAAGGCGCATTGCGACCGCTTGCTGAAGGCCGCCGAGGACAAGGTCGAGAAGATCCGCCTGTCGCGCGACGGCAAGCCGGTCGGCACGGAGCCGCTTGACGGCGAGTAGAGCCGTCCAGTTCAGTCCGCGGCGGCATCGCCGTCGCGGACGTCGAAATCGCCGGGCCGGGCCGCGTAGAAGCGATCCGGCGGTGTCCAGCGGTCCGGCAGCTGGCTTTCGCCCCAGCGGGCCAGTTCCTGCACCACGGGAATGAGTGCAGCCCCTCTGGCAGTCAATGCATAGGCGCCCCGGATGGAGCCCTGGCGCGGTAAGGATTGCCTGATGAGACCGGCATCTTCCAGCCGGCGCAGCCTATCGGCCAGGATGTTGGTCGAGATTTTCTCCGGCGTGGACAACAGGTCCGAATAGCTGGTCGCCCCCATCACCATCGCCCTGACGATCACCAGCGACCACTTGTCGCCGATGATGTCGAGCGCTGACGCGATGGGGCAGCCGGAGCGAAACTCGGTCATGGCGGCACTTTGGATTTTTAACTTGCAAAATGCAAGTAAGAAGTGATTAGCTGCGGTAATGCTCGTCGGGGAGGGCCTGTCATGTTGCCGATAACGTCGATGACTTCAGCACTCGCCGCCGTGGCTCTTGTCGTTCTCAGCATCCGGGTCAGCCTGCGCCGCAAGACAGTCGGCGTGAAGCTCGGCCACAGCGAGGATGTCGTCCTGATGCGGCGCATCCGCGCCCAGGGCAATTTCATCGAATATGTGCCGCTCGCCCTGATCCTGCTCGCCCTTGCCGAATACCGCCAGGCGCCGGCGGCGATGCTGTGGACGATCGCCGGACTGCTGATCATCGGCCGTAGCCTCCACCTTGCAGGCATATTGACCGCGCGGACGCCGTTGAGCGCGCCCGGCATGGTTGGCACCTATGGCGCGCTGCTCGTCGGCGCCGCGGCGCTCATCCTGGGATGACGCCCCTCGTTCGGAGGATGCCCCTTCGCTGACGGCGGTCGCGGCCGACCGAACGGCTTGACCTCGCGGCACGTTGCGCCCAGTTATGGACAACCCATACCGTTGGTGAAAACCCGGGAGCAGGCGATGTGCCGCAACATCAAGACATTGTTCAATTTCGACCCGCCGGCGACGCATGACGAGATCCGTGACGCAGCCTTGCAGTTCGTGCGCAAGCTGAGCGGAACGACCAAACCTTCGAAGAAGAACGAAGAGGCCTTCAACCGCGCCGTCGACACCATCGCCGAGGCAGCGCACGAGATGCTGCATGCGATGGAAACGCACCAGCATCCGCGCAACCGCGACGAAGAGGCCGCCAAGGCCAAGGCCCGTTCGGCGCTGCGATTTGCCTGAGTGTCAGCTCTTGTGACCGCCGTGCTGCAATCACTCTAGGAGGCGACCATGAGCTTCTTTCCTGCCGAAGACCCGACGCCGGGCGATGCCTTTTCCTGCGACCAGCTCGAACTGATGGTCATTCCCAACGCCAAGGACATCGACGGCTTCCAGGTGCGCCGGGCATTGCCGACGGCAAAGCGTCGCCTGGTCGGGCCGTTCATCTTCTTCGACCGCATGGGCCCGGCAATCCTCAGGGCAGGGCATGCGCTGGATGTGCGTCCACACCCCCATATCGGGCTTGCGACCGTCACCTATCTGTTCGACGGCAAGATCCGCCACCGGGATTCGCTCGGCACCGAGATGGTCATTGCGCCCGGCGACGTGAACCTGATGACGGCGGGCCGCGGCATCGTCCATTCCGAGCGCACGCCCGAAGAGCTGCGCGGCGCGCCGATGTCGGTGTCCGGGCTGCAGACGTGGCTGGCGCTGCCCGACGGCAAGGAAGAGGTCGCGCCGTTGTTCGAGAACACGGCTGCGGCCGAGCTGCCGACCTTCGAGGCCGACGGGGTCAGCGGGCGGCTGGTGATCGGCGCGTTCAAGGGCCTGACGTCGCCGGTGCGCCAGGCCTCCGACACGCTTTATGCCGACATCAGGCTGGCGCCCGGTGCAAGGATCAAGATTCCGGCCGACGCCGAGGAGCGTGCCATCTACACGCTGGGGGGCGAGATCGACATACTTGGCGATCGTTTCCCGATCGAGCGGCTTTTGGTGTTCAGGCCCGGCGACGAGATCGTCGTGGGTTCGGAGACGGGTGCGCATTTCATGCTGTTCGGCGGCGCCTCGCTCGGCTCCAAGCGCTACATCTGGTGGAATTTCGTCTCGTCGTCGAAGGAGCGCATCGAAGAGGCGAAGAACGAATGGAAGACCGGCCGCTTCGATATCGTTCCCGGTGACGAAGAAGAGTTTATTCCGTTGCCCGAGAGCTGACGGGCAGGCGTGAGGCCGGCCCGCGTCACCGCCACGCATTTACTTTCCAAGCATGCGGTCGTATCTGCCGGGTGGTTAACCGAGTTAGTGCGGATTGATGAACGCGAAACCTGAAACGCCCCTGCTGGACAAGGTCCGCGTGCCCTCCGACCTGCGCACGCTCGACGAGGCCCAGCTGCCGCAGCTGGCAAGCGAACTGCGCGCCGAGCTTATCGACGTGGTGTCGCAGACCGGCGGGCATCTCGGCGCCGGCCTTGGCGTCGTCGAACTGACGGTGGCGCTGCATTATGTCTTCGATACGCCCGACGACCGCATCATCTGGGATGTCGGTCACCAGGCCTATCCGCACAAGATCCTGACCGGCCGCCGCGATCGCATGCGCACGCTGCGCCAGGAAGGCGGGCTCTCCGGTTTCACCAAGCGTTCGGAAAGCGAGTACGACCCGTTTGGCGCCGCGCACTCCTCGACCTCCATTTCCGCCGGCCTCGGCATGGCGGTGGCACGCGACCTCGACGGCGGCAAGAACAATGTCATCGCCGTCATCGGCGACGGCGCCATGTCGGCCGGCATGGCCTATGAGGCGATGAACAATGCCGGTGCGCTCGATGCCCGCCTGATCGTCATCCTCAATGACAACGACATGTCGATCGCTCCGCCGGCCGGTGCGATGAGCGCCTATCTGGCGCGCCTTGCCTCGGGCCGCACCTATGCCGGCGTGCGCGAGCTCGGCAAGAAGCTGACCTCCTATCTCGGCCGCCGCGTCGACCGCGCCATCACCCGCGCCGTCGAGCATGCGCGCGGTTTCGTCACCGGCGGCACTTTGTTCGAGGAGATGGGCTTCTTCCATATCGGCCCGATCGACGGCCACAATCTCGAGCATCTCGTGCCGGTGCTGAAGAACGTGCGCGACAACGGCACCGGCCCGGTGCTGATCCATGTCGTGACTCAGAAGGGCAAGGGTTATGCCCCGGCCGAAGCGGCTGCCGACAAATATCACGGCGTCAACAAGTTCGACGTCATCACCGGCGCCCAGGCCAAGGCGCCTGCCAACGCGCCTGCCTACACCAAGGTGTTTGCGGAAAGCCTGATGCAGGAAGCGCGCGACGACGACAAGATCGTTGCCGTCACCGCCGCCATGCCGTCGGGCACCGGCCTCGATCTGTTCGGCGAAGCGTTTCCGTCGCGCAGCTTCGACGTCGGCATTGCAGAGCAGCATGCGGTGACCTTTGCCGCGGGCCTCGCGACCGAAGGCTACAAGCCGTTCGTCGCGATCTACTCGACCTTCCTGCAGCGCGCCTATGACCAGGTCGTGCACGACGTCGCTATCCAGAACCTGCCGGTGCGTTTTCCCATCGACCGCGCCGGCTTCGTCGGCGCGGACGGCGCCACCCATTGCGGCGCCTTCGACACTGCCTATCTTGCCTCGCTGCCCGGTTTCGTCGTCATGGCGGCGGCCGACGAGGCGGAACTGCGCCATATGGTGCGCACCGCCGTCGAATATGACGACGGACCGATCTCCTTCCGCTATCCCCGCGGCAACGGCGTCGGTGTCGACATGCCCGAGCGTGGCCAGGCGCTGGAGATCGGCAAGGGCCGGATCGTGCGCGAGGGCACCAAGGTGGCGCTGCTGTCCTTCGGCACACGCCTCAAGGACTGCCTGCTCGCCGCCGAGGAACTTGGTGCTGCCGGCCTGTCGACGACGGTCGCCGACGCCCGTTTCGCCAAGCCGCTGGACGAGGACCTGATCCGTCGCCTGGCGCGCTCGCACGAAGTGCTCGTCATGGTCGAGGAAGGTTCTGTCGGCGGTTTCACCAGCCAGGTGCTCGACTTCCTCGCCCGCAACGGCCTGCTCGACAACGGCCTCAAGGTGCGGCCACTGACCATGCCGGACAGCTTCGTCGACCATGCCAGCCCCGACAAGATGCATGTCGACGCCGGGCTCGATTCCGCCGGCATCGTGCGCGCCGTCTTCGCAGCCCTTGGCAAGTCGGCCCAGGCCGTCCGCGCCTGACATTATCGTGCGGGCGCTTGCCTTGCAGGCGCGCATTCGCCATTGAAAGCCATGGACAACTCTGGGCAAGCCCGCGCATCGGCCCGAAAATCGAAGTCGATTTTCGGTAAGCACGATGCGCAAACAAAAGAAGCTGGAGCGCTACGCGTCCAATCGGACGCGCAGCGCTCCAGGACCAGCCTGAGGCTCGACGAATTGCTCGTCAGCCGCGGTTTCTTCGCCAGCCGTTCGCGGGCCCGCGACGCGGTGGCGCGCGGGGCCGTGTCCGTCGCCGGCCAACCGGCGAAGAAGCCCGGACAGATGGTGCCGGCGAGCGCCGAAATCGCCGTCGACGACCCGGCGCAGGCCTATGTCTCGCGCGCCGCACTCAAGCTGATCGCCGGGCTCGACCATTTCAGCTTCGATCCGGCTGGAGCCACGGCGCTGGACATCGGCGCGTCGACCGGCGGCTTCACCCAGGTCCTGCTCGAGCGCGGCGCGGCACATGTCGTGGCGATCGATGTCGGCCATGGCCAGATGGACGAGCGGCTGAAGTCGGATCCGCGCGTCACCTGCCTGGAGGGCCTCAACGCCCGCAATCTGACGTCGGATGATCTCGGCGGCCGGACACCCGATCTGCTGGTCTCCGATGTCAGCTTCATCTCGCTCAGGCTGGCTCTGCCCAATGCACTCGAACTGGCAGCACCAGGCGCCAGGGGCGTCTTCCTGGTCAAGCCGCAGTTCGAGGCCGGGCGCGAGGCGATCGGCAAGAGCGGCCTGCTCAGGAATGTCGAGGACGGCCCGCGCATGGCTGAAGAGCTGCGCTCCTGGCTCGACGCCGTTCCAGGCTGGCGTGCGCTCGGCATCTGCCCGTCGCCGCTCGAAGGCGGCGACGGAAATCGTGAATACCTGCTCGGTGGAGTGAAAGAGTAATGACGACACGTTTCGAAATTGCGCGGCTGGGCGCGCATGGCGACGGTGTCGTCGATGCCAATGGCGGGCACATCTTCATCCCGTTCGCGCTGCCGGGCGAGACGGTGACAGCCGCGCGCGACAAGGATCGCGCCCAGCTGATCTCGGTTCTCGAGCCGTCGCCGCAGCGCATCGATCCGGCCTGCCGCCATTTCACCGAATGTGGCGGCTGCGCGATCCAGCATCTCGAGGACCAGGCCTATCGCGAGTGGAAGCGTGGTCTTGTCGCCCATGCGCTGAAGGGCAGGGGCATCGACGTTGCAGTCGGCGAGCTGGTGGCGTGCCCGCAGCACAGCCGCAGGCGTGCGGCGTTTACGGCCCGGAACACCGAGACCGGGCTCCATCTCGGCTACAACAAGGCGTTTTCCCATACCCTGGTCGACATCGAGGAGTGCCCTGTCCTGGTGCCGGCCATCGTAGAAGCGGCAGGCACCTTGCGGCACCTTGCCGGCATCATCGCCAATACCTCGAAGCCGTTCCGCTTCCTTGTCACGGCCACCGAGTCGGGCTTCGACGTGGCCGCCAGCGATTGCGGCAAACCGACCGAAGCGATCCGCCGTGCCGCGACCGATTTTGCCATCAAGTCGAAGATCGCCCGCCTGTCCATCGACGGCGAGATCATCGTCGAGCCGGTCAAGCCGATGCTGACCTTTGGCGCGGCGACGGTCAGCCCGCCGCCGGGCGCTTTCGTCCAGGCCGTGGCCGAGGCGGAGGGCGCGATGGTGTCGCTCGTCATCGGCCATATGCGCAAGGCCAGGAAGGTCGCCGACCTGTTTTCGGGCTGCGGCACCTTCGCGCTCAGGCTTGCCGCGGGGGCGGAGGTTCATGCGGTTGAAGGTGAGGCGCCGGCGCTGGCCGCACTCGACCGCGGCTTCCGCTTTGCCAGCGGCCTGAAGCGCGTCACCGTCGAGCGCCGTGACCTCGACCGCCGCCCGCTGACGTTCAAGGAACTGAACGCCTTTGACGGCATCGTCTTCGACCCGCCACGCGCCGGCGCCGAGGACCAGTCCAAGCAGATCGCCCGCTCCGATGTTCCTTACGTCGCAGCCGTATCGTGCAATCCGGCGACGCTGGCGCGAGATCTCAGGATCCTCATCGACGGCGGCTATGCGCTGAAGAGTGTTGTGCCGATTGACCAGTTCCTCTGGTCGCACCATGTCGAGGCGGTGGCTTTGCTGGAGAAGCCGAAGAAGCGGCGGTAGGCGGACGCGTCAGGTCCATCCGTGGATGGGCGGACCGGTGCCTAGGCCAGTATATGCTCGACGAATTCGGGTACGATTTCGGTGGCGCGGCCATTTATGGCCTGTTCGAAGAGGTCGCAGCCTTCCGACGGTTCGAGGTTGAGTTCGACCGTACGGGCGCCTGCATGGCGCGCCTGCTCGACGAAGCCGGCGGCGGGATAGACGTTGCCGCTGGTGCCGATGGAGACGAAGAGGTCGCAACTTGCCAGTGCCTCGTCGATCTCGTCCATCAGATAAGGCATCTCGCCGAACCAGACCACATCAGGCCGTAACTGGCCGACCTCCTGGCATGACGGGCAGCGGGACGTGCGCAGCATGTCGCCGTGCCACGGGTTCCTTGTGCCGCAATGGGCGCACAAGGCCTTGGTCAGTTCGCCATGCATGTGGATCAGCCGCTGCGACCCGGCCCGCTCATGCAGGTCGTCGATGTTCTGGGTGACGAGCAGGAACTTGCCCCGGAACTGCCGTTCGAGCCGCGTCAATGCCACATGTGCGGCATTCGGCGCGACATCGGCAAGACCTGCGCGGCGCTGGTTGTAGAAGTCGTCAACCAGCTCCGGATTGCGGGCAAAACCTTCCGGCGTCGCCACGTCGCGGTAGTCGATCTTCGACCAGATGCCGTCCTTGTCGCGAAAGGTGTCGACACCTGATTCGGCAGAGATACCGGCGCCGGTGAGCACGACGATCGAGGTGGGGCGTTGCATCGGCATTCGTCCTGTCGGCGCTCGGCCTAGACCCGTGTGCCGCCGACAGTCATCTGGTTCATCCTGAGATGCGGCTGGCCGACGCCGACGGGCACGCCCTGGCCGGCTTTGCCGCACATGCCGATGCCGTTGTCGAGCTTCATGTCGTTGCCGACCATGGTGACGCGATGCATCGCGTCGGGTCCATTGCCGATCAGCATCGCGCCCTTGATCGGCTGGGTCACCTTGCCGTCCTCGATCATGTAGGCCTCGGTGCAGCCGAACACGAACTTGCCCGAGGTGATGTCGACCTGGCCGCCGCCGAAGGACACGGCATAGATGCCGCTCTTGACCGAGGCGATGATCTCTTCCGGCGTTTTGTCGCCCGAGGTCATATAGGTGTTGGTCATGCGCGGCATCGGCTGGTGCGCGTAGGATTCGCGGCGGCCGTTGCCGGTCGCCTTCATGCCCATCAGCCGGGCGTTCTGGCGGTCCTGCATGTAGCCGACAAGTTTGCCGTCCTCGATCAGCACGTTGCGGGCGCTGGGCGTGCCTTCGTCGTCGACGGTGATCGAGCCGCGGCGTTCGGCGATGGTGCCGTCGTCGACGACGGTGACGCCCTTGGCGGCGACCTGCTGGCCGAGAAGACCGGCGAAGGCCGAAGTCTTCTTGCGGTTGAAGTCGCCTTCGAGGCCGTGGCCGACCGCTTCATGCAGCATCACGCCCGGCCAGCCGGACGACAGCACGATGTCGAAAGTGCCGGCAGGAGCGGGGATGGCATCGAGATTGACCAGCGCCTGGCGCAAGGCCTCGGTCGCGGCACCCTTCCAGCTTTCGTCGGTCAGGAATTCGTCGAAATTCTTGCGGCCGCCGGCACCATAGGAGCCGCTTTCCTGGCGGTCGCCGTTGCCGACGATGACGGACACGTTCATCCGCACCAGCGGGCGGATGTCGCGCACCACCTGGCCGTCGCCGCGCAGGATCTCGACATGCTGCCACGACGAGGCGAGCGATGCCGTCACCTGGCGGACGCGCGGATCCTTGTCGCGCAGCCAGGCGTCGATTTCCTGGAGCAGCTTGGCCTTGGCCTCGAAGGACGGCGAGGAGATCGGGTTCTCCTCGCCATAGAGATGCGTGTTGGTGCGGGCAGGGGCGGCGGCCAGCGTGCCGGAATAGCCGCCCTTGACCGCCGACACGGCATCGGAGGCGCGCAAAAGGGCCTGTTCCGACAGGTCGCTCGAATGCGCATAGCCGGTCGCTTCGCCTGATACGGCGCGCAGACCGAAACCCTGGTCGGTGTTGAAGCTCGCCGTCTTCAGCCGGCCGTTGTCGAACATCAGCGCTTCGCCTTCGCGATATTCGACGAACAGCTCGCCGTCGTCGGCGCCCTCGATCGTCTCGGCGACGATCTTGCGCACGCGGTCTTCCGAAATGTCGAACTGGCTGAGCAGGCTGGTCATGGCGCGTCGCCTCATATTCCAAGGTGAGTGTATTCACCCCGATGTAGGCGACACGGAGGCTCCGGACAATGTCTCCGGCGTCAAACGCTTATGGCAGCGCGGCGAAGCCTTCGCCGAAGCCGTTGAGGTCGACGGGGATGCCGATGCCTTCTTCGGGCGTCTGGAAGACGATGAAGGTCGCCGACTTTCCTGTCTTCAGCGTGTCGAGCAGGGTCTTGTCGAGGATCACCTCGGCATAGCAGCCATCCTGGAAGCAGCGCACGAAATAGGCGCGGCCGATGTCCTTCTGGTCGACATTGAGGCCGAGGCCGTTGGGCAAGAGCACGCCGAGCGGCGCCAGCACGCGCAGGATCTCGGCCTTGTTGTCGGCGGTGCGCAGGATGACCACCGAAAGCCCCATCTCGGGACGGTCCTCGGCAATCACGTTCTGCATCATCACGCATTGTTCGTTGGTCGCGCCAGCGGGCGTGTCGCAGATGATCGACCATGCGCCATGGGTGGACTTGACCGTGCCGCTCTGCTGCGCGCCGGCTTGCATGGGAACCACGCACGCGGCGGCGACAAGCATCTTCGCCACGGTTTTGAAAAGCCCAGACTTCATGACGGCTCCATTGCGAATCACGACTATCAGGCCGTGCAGGCAGCAAGTAAATAACAAGACGGCGCCTTCGCCATCCTGCAATCTCAGGTTTTCCAGACATTCGAAGCCAATTTGGCCCGAATTGCGACGCCTTTTCAGGGCATGGCAGCACAAGCGGGGCGATTGCCCTATCGCCTGCGCGTTCTTCACCTAGCGCCAAACGCGTCGCGGCGCCAGCCTTTGCGCCTGCGCGCAAAAATGCCGCACGGGTTAAGCCTCTGCTTCCTTGCGGTTATAAAGAGAGTATGGTTTGAACCTCCGAACGTCTCTGGGATTCCCGTCCCGGAGCGGCACGATGTCCTTGCGGCTACGCCCGCACGGAAATGGGAGATACAGAGGGCGATGAGAAAGATCTTTGCTAGCGCCGTCGCGGCGACTGCTTCCCTTGCCAGCGTCGCGGCCTATGCGGCTCAGCCGACGCCTTGGCAAACCACTTTCCAGCCGGCCGCGACCGGCATCATGGAACAGATCACCTGGTTCGAGCACTACACGCTGTGGTTCATCGTTCCGATCACGCTGTTCGTTCTTTTCCTGTTGGCCTATTGCATCTTCAGGTTCCGCGCGAGCGCCAACCCGGTGCCGTCGCGCACCAGCCACAACACGCTGATCGAAGTCATCTGGACCGTCGGTCCGGTCGTCATCCTGCTGTTCCTGGCCATTCCGTCGTTCCAGCTCCTGACGGCGCAGTATTCGCCGCCGGAAGACGCCAAGCTGACGATCAAGGCGACCGCCAACCAGTGGAACTGGGACTACGAGTACCAGAACGCCGAGCCGCTCTCCTTCAACTCGGCGATGCTCGCCGATGCTGACCGCGCCGCGGCCGGCAAGGAAGACAGGGCCGCGTATCCGCGCCTTCTCGCCGTCGACAACGAAATCGTCGTCCCGATTAACACGCTGGTTCGCGTGCTCGTCACCGCCAGCGACGTCATCCACGCCTTCGCCATGCCGGCCTTCGGCGTGAAGACGGACGCGGTGCCGGGTCGTATCAACGAGATCTGGTTCAAGGCTGAGAAGGAAGGCCTCTATTACGGCCAGTGCTCCGAGCTTTGCGGCAAGGACCACGCCTACATGCCGATCGCAATCCGCGTCGTCTCAGACGCACAGTACAATACGTGGCTTGCCGCCGCTAAGACCGATCTGCCGGGTGCCAACAAGGCGCTGATGGCCGAGACGGACGGTGCGGCCAAGGTCGCGGCCGCTGGCAACTGAGCCGCGGTAGAATAGGGATCAGGGAACGGAGCGGAACATGGCAGGCGCTGCAGCTCACGACCATCACGACCACAAGCCGAAGGGCTGGGTTCGGTGGGTGTACTCGACCAACCACAAGGATATTGGAACGCTCTACCTGATCTTCGCGATCATGGCAGGCTGCATCGGCGGCTTCCTGTCCGTCATGATGCGCTGGGAACTCGCCGAGCCGGGTATCCAGATCTTCCACGGCCTGGCCTCGATGGTCTACGGCGTTGAAGGCGACTCGGCGATCGACGCCGGCAAGAGCATGTTCAACGCGTTCACGACGGCCCACGGCCTGGTCATGATCTTCTTCATGGTCATGCCCGCGCTGATCGGCGGCTTCGCCAACTGGATGGTTCCGATCATGATCGGCGCGCCTGACATGGCGTTCCCGCGCATGAACAACATCTCGTTCTGGCTGCTTCCGCCCGCCTTCATCCTGCTGATCCTCTCGGCCTTCATGCCGAGCGCTCCCGGCGCCCACGGCGTCGGCGGCGGCTGGACGATCTATCCGCCGCTCTCGACCTCGGGCCAGCCCGGTCCGGCCATGGATCTGGCGATCCTGTCGCTGCACATCGCCGGCGCGTCGTCGATCCTGGGTGCGATCAACTTCATCACCACCATCTTCAACATGCGCGCTCCGGGCATGACGCTGCACAAGATGCCGCTATTTGCCTGGTCGGTGCTGATCACCGCCTTCCTGCTGCTGCTGTCGCTGCCGGTCCTGGCAGGTGGCATCACCATGCTTCTGACCGACCGCAATTTCGGCACGACCTTCTTTGCGCCTGAAGGCGGCGGCGACCCGATCCTGTTCCAGCACCTGTTCTGGTTCTTCGGTCACCCGGAAGTGTACATCCTGATCCTGCCGGGCTTCGGCATCGTCAGCCACATCGTGTCGACCTTCTCGCGCAAGCCGATCTTCGGTTACCTCGGCATGGCCTACGCCATGGTCGCCATCGGCGCCGTCGGCTTCGTCGTGTGGGCTCACCACATGTACACCACCGGCCTGTCGCTCGACACGCAGCGCTACTTCGTGTTCGCCACGATGGTCATCGCGGTTCCGACCGGCGTGAAGATCTTCTCGTGGATCGCCACCATGTGGGGCGGCTCGATCACCATGAAGACGCCGATGATCTGGGCGATCGGCTTCATCTTCCTGTTCACCGTCGGTGGCGTCACCGGCGTGCAGCTGGCCAATGCCGGTCTCGACCGTTCGCTGCACGACACCTACTATGTCGTGGCGCACTTCCACTATGTGCTGTCGCTGGGTGCCGTGTTCGCGATCTTTGCGGCCTGGTACTACTGGTTCCCGAAGATGACCGGCTACATGTACTCGGCGGCCATCGCCAACACCCACTTCTGGGTGACGTTCGTCGGCGTGAACCTGATCTTCTTCCCGCAGCACTTCCTCGGCCTCGCCGGCATGCCGCGCCGCTACATCGACTATCCGGATGCCTATGCCGGCTGGAATGCGGTGTCGTCCTACGGCTCCTACATCTCGGCCATCGGCGTGCTGATCTTCCTGTTCGGCGTCTTCGAAGCCTTCTCCAAGAAGCGCGTCGCCGGTGCCAACCCCTGGGGCGATGGTGCGACCACGCTCGAATGGCAGCTGCCTTCGCCGCCGCCCTTCCACCAGTGGGAACAGCTGCCGAAGATCAAGTAAGGCACTGATTGAACTACGAAGCCGCCGGCAAGACCGGCGGCTTCGGCCAAACGGAACGACTGGACGTAAGTACGCATGGCCCTTGTCCACAACCGGTTTGACGATCAAACCATCCGCATGTCGGAAGCGACGGCGGGCGATTTCTTCGCCCTGCTGAAGCCGCGCGTCATGTCGTTGGTGGTCTTCACCGCCTTTGTCGGCATGGTTGCCGCGCCTGCCACCATCAACCCGTTCCTCGCCATCGTCGCGATCCTGGCGATCGCCATCGGCGCAGGCGCTTCGGGTGCGCTCAACATGTGGTACGACGCCGACATCGACGCCGTCATGACGCGGACCGCCAGCCGGCCGGTTCCGTCGGGCAAGGTGACGCCGCATGAAGCGCTGACCTTCGGCCTCGTGCTCTCGGCCCTTTCGGTGATGACGCTCGGCGTCCTCGTCAACTGGCTTTCGGCAGCACTGCTCGCCTTCACCATTTTCTTCTATGCCGTCATCTACACGATGTGGCTCAAGCGCTGGACGCCGCAGAACATCGTCATCGGTGGCGCGGCCGGTGCGCTGCCGCCGATGATCGGCTGGGCCGCCGTGACCGGCTCGGTCAGTTTCGAGAGCGTCGTGCTCTTCCTCATCACCTTCCTGTGGACGCCGCCGCACTTCTGGGCGCTGGCGCTGTTCAAGTCGCAGGACTATGAGCGCGCCGGCATCCCGATGATGCCGAACGTCGCCGGCGAAGCCTCGACACGGCGCCAGATCTTCGCCTATTCGCTGCTGCTCGCCCCCGTCGGCGTGGCGCCCTGGCTGCTCGGCTACACCACTATTGGCTATGGCGTCGTTTCGCTGGCCCTGG
Source organism: Aminobacter sp. SR38 (assembly GCF_014843375.1). Lineage (NCBI taxonomy): Bacteria > Pseudomonadati > Pseudomonadota > Alphaproteobacteria > Hyphomicrobiales > Phyllobacteriaceae > Aminobacter > Aminobacter sp. SR38. Next base: position 1,578,637 of record NZ_CP062112.1, on the reverse strand, counting down.
GCGCAGGCTTTGTCTGGTACGCTTGGAAGGTTCTCCGGATGCCGGACAGCGACCGCGTGATGAAGCCCGCCAAGCAGCTCTTTGCATATTCGCTGCTGTATCTGTTCGTGATCTTTGCGGCCTATCTGGCCGACAGCATCATCGAGCGTGTCTTTGCGCTTGGAGGTGCATGATGTCGGACAAGGACCTAGTGACGCTCACCGACAAGCAGAGGAAGGCACGCCGCAGCCGCAACGTCGCCATCGGCCTGGCGCTGGCGGCACTCGTCATCATCTTCTATCTCGCCACCATCGCCAAGTTCGGCCCGGCCATTCTGGACCGGCCGCTATGAGCAACGGCATGACCGACGACACCAAGGCTGTCGACCTGAAGAAGCAGAGCTCCAACCGGATGGTTGCGGGCATGTGCGTCGCTTTCGTCGGCGGCATGGTCGGCATGGCATATGCCGCGGTGCCGCTCTACGCCATGTTCTGCCAGATCACCGGTTATGGCGGCACGACGCAGCGCGTCGAGCAATATTCCGACAAGATCCTCGACCGCGAGATCACCGTCCGTTTCGACGCCAATGTGTCGGGCGGCCTGCCGTGGGATTTCCAGCCCGTGGCCCGCGACGTCCAGATCAAGATCGGCGAGACCAAGCAGATCCATTACACGGCGAAGAACGTCTTCGACACGCCGACCCAGGGCCGTGCGACCTTCAACGTGACACCGGAGATCGCCGGCGCCTATTTCAACAAGGTCGAGTGCTTCTGCTTCACCGACACGACGTTGAAGCCGGGCGAAACGCTCGACATGCCGGTGGTGTTCTTCGTCGATCCGGAAATCGTCAACGTGCCTGAAATGAAGGACGTCAAGACGATCACGCTGTCCTATACCTTCTTCCCCATTGCGGGGGAAAAGCCTGTGGCTGTCGCGCCCAAGGTTGACGGCGAAGCGAAAAATGTTAATTCCGACGGAAAAGCCGGGGGCTGATATGGCAGACGCGCACGCGAAACCACAACACGACTATCACATCATCGATCCCAGCCCGTGGCCGTTCCTCGCCTCGCTGGGTGCGCTGATCATGGCATTCGGCGGCGTCGCCTGGATGCAGCATCTCAAGGGCGGCAGCTTCCCGGTCTTCGGCTACAACATGGCCGGCGCCAACTACTGGATCTTTCTGATCGGCCTGCTGATCGTGCTCTACACCATGTTCGGCTGGTGGTCGGATACGATCAAGGAAGGCAATGAGGGCCATCACACCCGCGTCGTCTCGCTCCACCTGCGCTATGGCATGATCATGTTCATAGCCTCCGAGGTGATGTTCTTCGTCGCCTGGTTCTGGGCGTTCTTCGACGCGGCGCTGTTCCCGAATGAAGCGCATCAGGTCATGCGCGCTGAATTCACCGGCGGCGTCTGGCCTCCGAAGGGCATCGAGATCCTCGATCCGTTCCACCTGCCGCTCTACAACACGATCATCCTTTTGCTGTCGGGCACGGCCGTGACCTGGGCGCACCACGCCCTGCTGCACAACGACCGCAAGGGCCTGGTCAACGGCCTCGCGCTGACGGTCGGCCTCGGCATCCTGTTCTCGTTCGTGCAGGCCTACGAGTACATCCACGCTCCGTTTGCCTTCAAGGACTCGATCTACGGCGCGACCTTCTTCATGGCGACGGGCTTCCACGGCTTCCACGTCATCGTCGGCACCATCTTCCTGCTGGTCTGCCTGTTCCGCGCCATGCGCGGCGGCTTCACCCCGAAGCAGCATTTCGGCTTCGAGGCAGCGGCCTGGTACTGGCACTTCGTCGACGTGGTGTGGCTGTTCCTGTTCGCCGCGATCTACATCTGGGGTTCGGTTGGCGGCACCATCGCCCACGGCCACTGATCGATCCGGTTCCTGTTGCAAGGCGGTCGCGGCAACGCGGCCGCCTTCTCTTTTTTTGGGCGCTTTCCCGGTGCAATCATCCGGCATGCCGACAAGACGCTTCGCCTGCATGATTACCCTGTTTGCCTCGACTATGACTGCGCAAGCGGGCGAGGTCGATCTCGTCCGCGTCGACAAGTCGGAGCGCCGGCTCGAGCTGCTTTCCGGCGACAAGGTGGTTCGCAGCTACGCCATGGTGCTCGGCGCGAACCCGATGGGGCACAAGGCGATGGAGGGCGACGAACGCACGCCCGAAGGCCGCTATCTGCTCGACTGGCGCAACCCGGAAAGCGGCTATTTCAGGTCGATCCACATCTCCTACCCGAATGTTGACGACGTGGCTGCGGCAAAGAGGGCAGGTGTCGAACCTGGCGGAATGATTATGATCCACGGCCAACCGAACGGATATGGCTGGTGGTCCTGGCTGATACAGATGTTCGACTGGACGAACGGCTGCATCGCCGTTACCGACGAGGACATGGCGGAGATCTGGCAGATGGTCGCAAACGGCACTCCCATCGAGATAAATCCATGAGCGAAGACCGAGCAATCTGGCCGCCGGTCGAGCCGATCGCGGCCGGGCTCAAGGGGCGCTGTCCGCGTTGCGGTGAAGGCAGGCTGTTCTCCAGCTTCCTGTCCGTCGGCAAGGAGTGCGGCGTCTGCCGGCTCGATTATTCCTTTGCCGATGCCGGCGACGGTCCGGCGGTGTTCGTCATCCTGATCATCGGCTTTGTCGTGGTCGGGCTCGCGCTGTGGCTCGAGGTCAATTATGGACCGCCGCTGTGGCTCCATCTGCTGTTGTGGATCCCTTTGACCGTGGCACTCGGCCTCGGCTCGCTGCGCCTCATCAAGGGCGTGCTGATAACGCTGCAGTATCGCAACAAGGCAGCCGAAGGGCGTTTGGACAAGGGCGAATGATCCAGGAAAAGACGATGACGGTCCCGGCGCGACGTTCCGGGCACGTGTTGATGCTCGTGCTCGGCACGATTGCCTTTGCGCTGCTGCTCGTGCTCGGCAGCTGGCAGGTCCAGCGGCTCTATTGGAAAGAGGAACTGATCGCGCAGATCGCCGAACGGACGAAGTCGCAGCCATTGCCATTGGCTGAAATGGAAGTGAAGTACCGCGCCACCGCCGACGTCGACTATTGGCCGGTCGCGCTATCGGGCACCTTCATGCATGACGGCGAGCGGCATTTCCTGGCGACATGGGAAGGCCAGTCCGGCTTCTACGTCTACACGCCGCTGAAGCTGGATGACGGCCGCTTCGTTCTGCTGAACCGCGGCTTCGTTCCCTACGACCTCAAGGACGCGACCAAGCGGCCGACCGGACAGGTGACGGGCCCCGTCAGCATCGTCGGGTTGGCGCGCAACCCGCTGGAGGGCAAGCCGGGTTCGCTGGTGCCCGACAACGACGCGGCCAAGAACGTCTTCTACTGGAAGGACCGCGACGCCATGGCGGCGAGCGCCGGGCTGCCTGCCGATGCGGTCGTGCTGCCGTTCTTCGTCGATGCCGACAAGACGCCCAATCCTGGCGGCTTGCCGGTCGGCGGGGTGACCATGGTCGACATGCCCAACAACCACCTGCAATACGCGGTCACCTGGTATGGGCTGGCGGCGGCGCTGCTGGGTGTCATGGGCGTCTGGCTGCTGCGTCGGCCCGACGGCAAATGACTGACCTTGCATGATCCCGGAATTCGGGATCGCGCACGGTTCCAGAGTGCCAGGGCGTCCTTTGCACGCCAAAGAAGACGCGCGGTGCTTCAGCCTCCCTTGACAGCAAGGGGGCACAGACATCATTTCGGCCCTGAACGAAGAAGCGGATCAGATGCTCCAGACGATTGCCAAACCGCCCCTGACGATCAGGCTCTGCCAGCCGCGCGGCTTTTGCGCCGGCGTCGACCGGGCGATCCAGATCGTCGTGCTGGCGCTGAAGAAATACGGCGCGCCGGTCTATGTCCGCCACGAGATCGTGCACAACCGTTACGTCGTCGAGGGGCTGCAGAATCTCGGCGCGGTCTTCATCGAAGAACTCAACGAGATCCCCGACGAGCATCACGACGCGCCGGTCGTGTTTTCCGCCCATGGCGTGCCGAAGTCGGTGCCGGCGGATGCGGTGGCGCGCAACCTGTTCTATCTCGACGCCACCTGTCCGCTGGTATCCAAGGTGCACAAGCAGGCGATGCGCCACCAGCGCAAGGGCCGCCACGTGCTGTTGATCGGCCATGCCGGCCACCCCGAGGTGATCGGCACCATGGGCCAGCTGGACGAGGGTGCGGTCACGCTGATCGAAACCGAGGCCGACGTCCGCAATTTCACGCCGGCCGATCCGGCAGCCCTTGGTTTCGTCACCCAGACGACGCTTTCGGTGGAGGACACCGCAGGCATCCTCAAGGCGCTGCAGGAGAAGTTCCCGGCGATGGAGGCGCCTGCCGCCGAATCGATCTGCTATGCCACCACCAACCGCCAGGACGCGGTCAAGGAAACGGCGCCGGGCTCCGACCTCTATCTCGTCGTCGGCGCGCCCAACTCGTCCAATTCGCGCCGCCTCGTCGAAGTCGCCGAGCGGGCAGGGGCCAAGATGTCGCTGCTGGTTCAGCGCGCGTCGGAGATCCCGTGGAACGACATCGGCGGCATCGCTACGCTGGGCCTGTCGGCGGGGGCTTCGGCGCCCGAGATCATCGTCGACGAGATCATCAACGCTTTCCGCGAACGCTTCGAGGTGAACGTGGAACTCGCCATCACGGCGACCGAGACGGAGGAGTTTCCGGTGATGCGGGTATTGCGCGACGTCGAGCTGACGCCAGCCGACATGGCCTTCGTCAACGGTAACGGCTGATGGCTGTCTATACCGACGTCGGCGAGGGCGAGCTCGAAGCGTTCCTGCGCAATTATCCGGTTGGCGAGTTGCTGTCCTACAAGGGCATTGCCGAGGGGACCGAGAACACCAACTTCCTGCTGCACACGACGACAGGGTCATACATCCTGACGCTGTATGAGAAGCGAGTCGACAAGGCGGACCTGCCGTTCTTCCTCGGCCTGATGCAGCATCTTGCCCACAAGGGCATTTCCTGCCCGCTGCCGGTCGACGGCAAGGACGGGAATGTCATCGGCACGCTGGCCGGCCGTCCGGCCGTCATCATCACCTTCCTGGAAGGCATGTGGTTGCGCCGGCCTCAGGTCGTGCATTGCCGCGAGGTCGGCAGGGCGCTGGCCGAACTGCACATCGCCGGCAGGGACTTTGCGATGACGCGGCCGAATTCGCTCGCCATCGATGGCTGGCGCAAGCTCTGGGATGCAGCACATCCACGTGCCGACGAAGTCGAGCCCGGGCTCGCCCGCGAAGTCGACGCCGACTTTGCCGAGTTCGAGAAGAACTGGCCAAAGAACCTGCCGTCGGGCGTCATTCACGCCGACCTGTTCCCGGACAATGTGTTTTTCCTCGGCGACAATCTGTCGGGCCTGATCGACTTCTATTTCGCCTGCAACGACGCCTACGCCTACGACCTCGCCACCTGCCTCAATGCCTGGTGCTTCGAGAAGGATTTTTCCTTCAACCTGACCAAGGGCACGGCCCTGCTGGACGGCTATCAGAGTGTCCGCCCGCTCAGCGCGGACGAGAAGGCAGCGCTGCCGATCCTGGCGCGCGGCTCGGCCCTGCGCTTCATGCTGACGCGGCTCTACGACTGGCTGACGGTGCCGGACGGCGGGCTGGTGATGAAGCGTGACCCGTCGGAATACATCCGCCGCATGCGCTTCCACCGGACGATCAAGACCGCCCAGGAATACGGACTGAAATGAAGCAAGTTGAAATTTTCACCGATGGCGCCTGCTCGGGCAATCCGGGTCCGGGTGGCTGGGGGGCGCTCATGCGCTACAAGGCCAAGGTCAAGGAGCTGTCGGGCGGCGAGGCGGAGACCACCAACAACCGTATGGAGTTGCTGGCTGCCATATCTGCCCTGAACTCCCTCAAGGAGCCGTGCGAGATCGACCTGCACACCGACAGCAAATACGTCATGGACGGGATCTCGAAATGGATCCACGGCTGGAAGAAAAACGGCTGGAAGACCGCCGACAAGAAGCCGGTCAAGAACGGCGAGCTGTGGCAGGCGCTTGATGAGGCCAACAGGCGTCACAAGGTCAAGTGGCACTGGGTCAAGGGCCATGCCGGCCATCCCGAGAACGAACGCGCCGACGAGCTGGCGCGTGAGGGTATGGCGCCGTTCAAGAGTGGCCGCAAGGCATAGGCCTTCTGCCAGGCCCGAGTGGGGCGCGCCGCCGTAAGGCCGCGCGCCCTTTTCAGTCTTGGAGCTGTGTCCGTCTCAGAGCTGTTCGAGAATGCGGGCCGCGCCCGAATCGACGGCCTGGCCGGGTGCGCCCTCGAGGTTGAGCTGGGCGACCTTGCCGTCTTCGACAATCATCGAATAACGCTTCGAGCGCAGGCCCATGCCGGCGGCCGAAAGGTCGGTGTCGAGGCCGATGGCGCGGGCGAAATCGCCGCTGCCGTCGGCGAGGAACTGCACCTTGCCTTCGCCGCCGCTGAACCGGGCCCAGGCGCCCATGACATGGACGTCGTTGACCGAAACCACCGCAATGGTGTCGACGCCGCGCGCGATGATCGCGTCATGGTTCTCGACATAGCCGGGCAGGTGGTTGTTGCTGCAGGTCGGCGTGAAGGCGCCCGGTACCGCAAACAGCACGACCTTCTTGCCGGCAAAGATTTCATCGGAGCTGATGCTCTTGGCGCCATCGGCGGTCATCGTCTTGAACGTGGCCGCTGGCAGCTTGTCGCCGATCGAAATGGTCATGAATTTCCTCGTAAGCGTAGAGTTCGAGTTGAAATCGGAAGGACGCGGCAATCACCTAGCGCAGATGTCGCCCGCGTCCAATGGCCAGCTGGATATAGGAAGCTGGACAGCTCTTTTCAGGGATAGGGTAAAAAGTCAGGGATAGGGCAAAAATCCCTCGACGGCGCCTGCAGCACTTGTCAGCGTGTAGGGCAGTCCCTTGCCGGCTGGCTTTGTGTCAGGGCGTTCGAGCAGCTTGACGGTGAACACCGCCTTGCCGCCCTCTATGTGCCGCTCGGGCGTGCCGAAGACGTAGCCGTCGACGCCGGCGACGAAGACATCCAGCTCATCGGCGGGACCAGGCGCCGTCGCGGTGATCGAGACATGCTCGCCTTCGGTCGGCTCCAGCGTGGCGCCGAAGTCCTCTTGTGCGGCACCGGGGAGGGCGGCAAGCGCCGTCTTCACCAGGATGGCATCGCCTGGATTGTCGGGATCGGCGGCGGGATCGACCTCAAGCGTGGCCTGCACCGGCACGCAGATCGTCTCGCAGACGCCGAGGAAGACGTTGGCGGTGATGGTCGCCGGTTCGCCCGGGGCGGCGACGGTAAAGCTCACGGGCAGGCGCACGGAGTGGTCGTAGCCGGCCCATTTGGCATAGCCGTCGTCATGACGGCGCGGCGCCGGGTAGGACAGGTCGACGCCCGATACGTTGCGGCTTGCCGAGACGTCGATCTGCGGCGGCACGCCGGAATTGCCGGGGTCCCGCCAATAGGTTTTCCAGCCGCGCTTGAGCTCGATGTCGAGCACGCCCTGCAGCTTGCCGGATGCATCAGGCGCCCCCGAGGTGACCAAGCGGAAACGGCCGCCATCGGCCTCGAACCAGGCTGACGAGGAGGCGTGGGCCGGGGCAGCGGCAAGCAATGCCGCGCAGAGGCCGATCGCGGAGTGGAGCGCAATTTTCATGGCGGTGATTTGATAGCCTCCCGCAGCGTCCGCAACAGGGGGCGCCAACACATCGCATCATTTTTGCGTGACGTTGCCTGTCAAAAGATGAATGCGTCGCGCCGTGCGCCATCTTTCAAGACGGCAGGAAACGCGTTACCTTCAAGCCATGGACCTCTTACGCCAGAAAAAGGGCGCCTCGCAGCGCGGTTTTCTCGACGATCAGTTCCTCATCGCCATGCCGGGGATGAAGGACGACAGGTTCTCGCGTGCCGTGATCTACATCTGTGCCCATAGCGACGAAGGCGCCATGGGTCTGATCATCAACCAGGTCCAGCCGCTGCTGTTTCCTGATCTGCTTGTGCAACTCGGGATACTCGACGAGCAGGAAGCGATCCGGCTGCCTGGCAAGGCCAAGGACTTCATCGTCCGCAATGGCGGGCCGGTCGACCGCAGCCGCGGCTTCGTGCTGCACAGCGACGACTACAAGGTCGAGTCCTCGTTGCCTGTCTCAGAAGAGATCTGCCTGACGGCGACCGTCGACATCCTGCGCGCCATTTCCGCCGGACGCGGGCCGCGCCATGCGCTGATGGCGCTCGGCTATTCCGGCTGGGGCGCCGGCCAGCTCGAAAGCGAAATCGCCGAGAATGGCTGGCTGACCTGCCCGGCGACGTCGGAGCTTCTGTTTGACACCGACATCGACCGCAAATACGACCGCATCCTGGCCACGCTCGGCATCGACCTTGCGCGGCTCAGCAGCGCTGCCGGTCACGCCTGAGCAAGCGGATACTGCTCTTTCAGCATCTTCAGCGCCTGGTCGCCGGGAACCGGCGCGCCGAACATGAAGCTCTGCACATATTCGCAGCCCATCTGCCGCAGTTCGAGCGCGTCGCTCTCGTCGGAGATGCCTTCGGCGACCACCGATAGCCCAAGCTCATGCGCCATGTTGACCATCGACTTGAGCAGCACCGCGCGCTTGGGTGAGGTGTCGTCGACGAAGCTCTTGTCGATCTTGATGGTGTCGAAGGGGAAGCGGGTGAGATAGGCGAGTGACGAATAGCCGGTGCCGAAATCGTCGAGCGACAGGCCGATGCCCAGCTGCTTGAGCTTGGTCAGCACGTGGTTGGTCTGCTCGGGATTGTCCATGACCAGCGATTCCGTCAGCTCCAGGCGGAAGCAGCGTGGCTTGAGATTGGCCCGTGCGATGACCGAGCGGACATCGCTGACGAGGTCGCGGCGGATGAGCTGGCGGCTCGACAGATTGACCGAAACCGACAGCGGCGCGTCGCTGATCTGCTTCTGCCAGTCGGCCAGATCCTCGGCGGCGCGCTGCATGGCGAACAGGCCGAGCTGGACGATCAGGCCGCAGCCCTCGGCAACGGGGATGAAATCGCCCGGCGGGATCATGCCGCGACGCGGGTGGTCCCATCTGAGCAGCGCCTCGAAGCCGGCGACGCTGCCGTCTTCCAGTCGCACGATCGGCTGGTAGGCGAGGGTGAATTCCTTGCGCTCGATGGCGCGGCGGAGGTCCGATTCGAGCTGCAGGCGATCGGTGCCGACGGTGCGGAAGGCCGGACGGAACGGTTCGATGCGGTCGCCGCCGAAACGCTTGGCCTGGTGCATCGCCAGTTCGGCGTCCTTGACCATGTCCTCGGCGGTCGCCTGGGCGGTTGTCCAGGTGATCAGGCCGACGGAGGCGGTCAGCACGATCTCGCGCTTGGCGAAGGTGATCGGCGCCTTGATCGCCTGCTTGATGGCGTCGGCGACGGCGGCGATGCGCGACGGATCCTGTTCCGACAACAGCATCAGCGCGAATTGGTCGCCGGCAAAGCGCGACAGCGAATCCTTGGGCTTGAGCAGCCGGTGCAGGCGGCGGGCGATGGTCAGAAGGATGGTGTCGCCGGCCGAAATGCCCAGGCCGTCATTGACCTGCTTGAAGCGGTCGATGTCGATGACGAACACCGACGGGCGGACCTTCTCTTCGGTGCGGGCGATCGAGATGATCGCCTCGAGCCGGTTCATGAACAGCTCGCGGTTGGGCAGGCCGGTCAGGTTGTCGTGCACGGCGTCGTGCAACAGGCGCTCTTCGGATTTCTTCTGTTCGGTGACGTCGACCATGGTGCCGACGCAGCGGATGACCTCGCCATCGGAGCCGATGACTGGCCGCGCCTTGAGCTGGAACCAGTGGTAGTGGCCGTCGGCGCCGCGCAGGCGGAAGCTCTGCGAGACGCGGCCGCGGCGGTGCTCCAGCACGACGTCGAGCGTTGTGCGGAACGTATCGCGGTCGTCGGAATGCAGCACCGGCAGCCAGTTGCGGGCAGCACCGCCCAGGCTGTTCGGCGCAAGGCCGAGCTGGACCGAGACGTCGGGACGGGTGACCACGCGGTCGCGCAGCACGTCCCAGTCCCAGACGATGTCGCCGGAGCCGGAGATGGCGAGTGCCTGCCGTTCCATGTCGCTGAACAGGCCCTGATGGGCGCCGCCGCCGGCGAAGGCGTGCTGCATGACGGTGAAGCCGATCAACAGGATGATCAGGATCAGGCCGCCGCCGAGCGCCGGCTGGACGATGTCGTTGTCGAGGACGCCTGTTATCGCCATCCACGAGCCGCTGAGCCATATCAGCACCATCGCCCAACTGGGCACCAGCATGATGGCGCGGTCATAGCCGCGAATGCTGAGATAGACGATCAGGCCGAGGCCGGTGAGCGCGGTTGCCGCAAACGAGATGCGCGCGATGCCTGCGGCAACTGCCGGATCGATGATGGCGACGCCGGCGATCAGGAACAGGCCGATGATCCAGACGAAGGCGCCATAGCTGAAATGGCCATGCCAGCGGTTGAGGTTGAGATAGGCAAACAGGAACACGACGAAGGTGCCGGCAAGCGCCACCTCCGTGCCCGCTCGCCATATCTGCTCGTTGCCGGGGGATACCTCGATGACCTTGTTGAGGAAGCCAAAGTCGACGCAGATATAGGCAAGCACCGCCCAGGCAAGCGCTGCGGTGGCAGGAAACATCGAGGTTCCCTTGACCACGAACAGGATGGTCAGGAACAGCGCGAGCAGGCCGGCGATGCCGATGACGATGCCGCGGAACAGCGTGTAGGAATTGACGGTGTCCTTGTAGGATTCCGGATCCCACAGATAGACCTGCGGCAGCTTGGGTGAAGCAAGCTCGGCGATGAAGGTGACGACGGCACCCGGGTTGAGCGTGACCAGGAAGACGTCGGCGTCGGGGCTCGCCTGGCGGTCGACAGCGAGGCCTTCGGAAGGCGTGATGGCGGTGAGGCGGTTGGAGCCGAGGTCGGGCCAGAACAGGCCGGAGCCGACAAGCCGGAAGTGCGGCGCAACGATCAGGCGATCGAGCTGCTGGTCGGTGGTGTTGGCGAGCGCGAAGACGGCCCAGTCGCCGCTGGAGCGCTGGTCGTTGGCCTCAACCTCGATGCGGCGCACGATGCCGTCGGCGCCGGGGGCCGTGGAAACCTGGAAGTTCTCGCCCTGATTCCTGTAGATCTCGACCGCGCCCGTGAGATTGAGCGCGACGTCGTCACGGGAGATCTTGATCGGCTCCACGGCCAAGGCCTGCGACACCGCACAGACGCTCGCGACAACGGAAACGATGAGCGCAAACAACGGCGCCAGCAGGAAATGCTTCGACAAGTTCAGGCCTTCATGGTGACAGCTTGCGGGTCGTCCGCAATCAGTGCGTAGAGGTAGTGGTCATGCCATTCGCCGTTGATCCTGAGGTAGGATCGCAAAAGTCCTTCGCGCCGGAATCCGGCTTTTTCAAGCACGCGTACGGAGCGTGCGTTGTCGGGGATACAGGCAGCCTCGATCCGGTGCAACCGAAGCGTATCGAAGGCATGCCGCACGACCAGCTTGAGGGCATCGACCATCAGGCCCCGGCCGGCATATCGCTCGCCGATCCAGTAGCCGATATGCCCTGTCTGGGCGACGCCGTAGCGTATGTTGCCGAGCGTGATGCCGCCGACGAGCTTGCCGCTCGCATTTTCATAGATGAAGAAGGCAGCCGCGGTGCCCTGGATGAATTCATCCTGGTAGCGCGCAAGGCGAATGCGCCAGGCTGAACGGTCGAGTTCGTCGGGCGCCCAGCGCGGCTCCCACGGTTCGAGGAAAGAGCGGCTTTCCCCGCGCAGCGTGACCCATTCGTGATAGTCGCGCCAGTTTGGCAGGCGCAGATTGACGCGTTCGCCTCTCAGTGCCGGGGTATCGCGGCGAAAAAGCGAGAGCGAGAACATGCGTGCAAAAGCTGCTCAGACGGCGAGCTTGCGGGCGGTTGCCTGTGCGCCCGGCAGCGAGTCCAGGATTGATTCGTAAGGCGCCAGCGTGCCGACGGGACCAACCGCGGTGATGGTCGGGCGGGTCGAGAACAGCCGCGACGACAGGTCGGTCAGGCGGTCGACGGTGAGTGCGCCGAGCCGTTCCATCAGCTCTTCCTTGGCGATCGGACGGCCGAACAGCAGGAGCTGGCGCGCGATCTGCGAGGCGCGGCTGGAGCAGCTCTCGGCCGACATGATCAAGCCGGCGCGATACTGCGCGCGGGCGCGGTCCAGCTCTTCGAGCAGGATGTTCTCGCCTGTCCGCTGCAGCTCGTTGATGATGACGGGAATCAGTTCGGCGATGTCGCTCTGGCCGGTGGCGGCATGGATGCCGAAGATGCCGGTGTCGGAAAAGCCCCAATGGAAGGCATAGACCGAGTAGCAGAGGCCGCGCTTCTCGCGCACTTCCTGGAACAGTCGCGAGGACATGCCGCCGCCGAGGATCATCGACAGCACCTGCGAGGCGTAGAAGTCGCGCACATGGTAGGCGCGGCCTTCGAAGCCGAGCACGATCTGCGCGTCCATCAGGTCGCGGTCTTCGCGGAAGTCGCCGCCGACATATTGCGCATATTGCGGAATGGCGCTTTCGGCCTTGGAGCGGAAGTTGCCGAGGCGCTTTTCGACGTGGCGGACGAACTCGTCATGCTTGACGTCGCCGGCAGCGACCACGACCATCCGCTCGGCGCCGTATTGGCGGGTCATGAAGTCGTGAAGATTGGCGGAGGTGAAGGATTTCACCGTCTCCGGCGTGCCGAGGATCGAACGGCCGATGGTCTGGTGACGGAAAGCGGTTTCGGTGAAGCGATCGAAGACGATGTCGTCCGGCGTGTCGTGCGCGGCACCGATTTCCTGCAGGATGACGTGCTGCTCGCGTTCGAGCTCGTCCGGGTCGAACTCCGAATCCTGGAGAATGTCGGACAGGATGTCGACGGCCAGTGGCACGTCGTCTGACAGCACGCGGGCGTAGAAGGAGGTCGTTTCGACCGATGTGGCGGCGTTGATTTCGCCGCCGACATTTTCGATCTGCGAGGCAATCTGGAAGGCGGTCCGGTTCTTGGTGCCTTTGAAAGCCATGTGCTCGAGCAGGTGGGCCATGCCATGTTCGTCGTCACGCTCGTTGCGCGCGCCAGACTTGACCCATGTGCCGAGAGCGACTGTCTCTACGCTTGGAAGTGTTTCAGTGGCCACTGTCAGGCCGTTCGACAGACGGCTTACCTCAACACCCATATTACGCCTACTCCCTAATCCGCCACTCGTGTGCGGCGGCTAATGTAATCTTCCACCATTTTTATCTCTGATGGAAGTACCGTGAACTTTTCCTTACGTTCCATCAGCCCCGACAGCCATTTTGGCAAAGCAGGCTCGATGCCGCTGGCTGCAAGTACGGCGGCGGGGAACTTTGCCGGGTGCGCGGTGGCGAGTACGACCATTGGCACATCGCTTTTGGGCAGGCTGGACGCGACATGCACGGCGGTCGCTGTGTGGGGGTCGAGCAGGTAGCCGCTCTTGTCGAGCGTCGCGCGGATGGTCGCAGCGGTCTCGGTCATGTCGGCGCGCCCGGCACCGAACTCGCCGCGGATCGCAGCCAGCGCCGGGGCCTCGATGGTGAATGCACCGGACTGCTTCAGGCTGGCCATGTAGCGGCGCACCACCGCTGGATCGCGGTCGGAAGCCTCGAACAGCAGGCGCTCGAAGTTGGACGAAACCTGGATGTCCATCGATGGCGAGGTGGTGGCCACCACGCCGGTCTGGCGGTACTCGCCGCTCTTCAGCGTGCGGTCGAGAATGTCGTTGTCGTTGGTGGCGATGACCAGCTGGTCGATCGGCAGTCCCATCTTCTTGGCGGCATAGCCGGCGAAGATGTCGCCGAAATTGCCGGTCGGCACGGTGAACGACGCCGGCCGGTCGGGGGCGCCGAGCGAGATGGCGGAGGAGAAATAATAGACGATCTGGGCCATGATGCGGGCCCAGTTGATCGAATTCACGCCCGACAGCTGAACACGGTCGCGGAAGCCGTGGTCGTTGAACATGTCCTTCACCAGGCCCTGGCAGTCGTCGAAGTTTCCTTCGATCGACAGCGCATGCACGTTGGCGGCGTCGGAGGTGGTCATCTGGCGCTGCTGCACCGGCGAGACGCGGCCATGCGGAAACAGGATGAAGATGTCGGTGCGTTCGCGCCCGGCAAAGGCTTCGATCGCAGCGCCGCCCGTATCGCCCGAGGTTGCGCCGACGATGGTCGCGCGCTGGCCACGTTCGGCAAGCACATGGTCCATCAGCCGCGCCAGGAGCTGCATGGCGACGTCCTTGAAGGCGAGGGTGGGGCCATGGAACAGCTCGAGCACGAAGCTGTTGGCGCCGGTCTGGACCAGTGGGCAGACCGCTTCATGGCGGAACGTGCCATAGGCTTCGCGAACCAGGCGCTCGAAGACATCAGGCTTGATTTCGCCACCGAGGAACGGGGTCAGCAGTTTGATCGCGAGATCAGGATATCTCAGGCCTCGCATCGCCCGGATTTCGGCGGGGCTGAAAGTCGGCCACTGCGCCGGGAGGTAAAGGCCGCCGTCGCGTGCCAGGCCGGCAAGTACAGCATCAGAAAATCCGAGCGTGGGCGCTTCCCCACGGGTGCTCACATAGTGCATATCTATCCAATCCAAGGCTATGCGACCTGCTGCCTGTCGGCAGGACGGGAAAACTGCGCTCCGTCAGTCGCATTTTTGCCGCGCGGTTGATATAGAACGACTGCTTTGCGAGAGGGAAGTGCAGTTCATGGTGTTTCGTTTGATCGACGGCCGTTTTCTGACGGCTTTGGCGACCGCCGGCTTTATGCTCGCCGTCACAGGCTGCCAATCAGGCGGCAGCGGCGGCTTTTTTAGCCCTCCCGCCCCGAAGGATCCCAAGGTGATCGCGGCCGAAGAGGGCAAGATCCTGGCCAGCGAACTGCTTGCCTACTGCCCCAACATCACCTTGCGTGACGGCACCGCCTTCTTCAACAGCTATGCCAAGGGCGGCCAGGACGACCCAGCAAAGCTCGTCCATCAGTCGGCGATCACCGACGTCACCCGCAGCTGCACGCGCGCCGATGGCACGATGACCATCAAGGTCGGCGTTGCCGGCAAGGTCGTTGTCGGTCCTGCCGGCGGTGCCGGTACGATCACCATGCCGATCCGCGTCGCGGTGACCCGTGGCGAGGAGGTACTTTATTCCGAGCTGCACAAGAACGCCGTGCAGGTGACCGATCCGTCGGTGGCGACACAGTGGGTGTTCACCGTGCCGAACATCAACATCCCCAATCCGACGGCGCGCGACATCGTGATCTATGTCGGCTACGACGAAGGTCCGGCGAAGAAGCCCGCCCAGCAGTAACGTCTCGGCCAGACGATCCGGAGCGCCGCGAAGCACGCAGCACCGGTTCGCATGCCAGAAGCGCCCGCGTCCAAAGGAGGACGCAGGCGCCGGCAATGCCTCAAGCGGCGTTTCGCTGCTGTCGTTCCCTGACCAGTGTCTCGACAAGCGCGTCGACCTCGGCTTCGGCCTCTTCGATCGACGCCTTTAGTCTGGCGTCGGCGAATTCGTCGAACTCGATTGCCACCGACCTGATGTCGGTGATCCCGATGTAGTTGAAGGCGGTCGCGATGCTGGCCTCGACGTGGTTGAGCGCCTCGATCCTGCCGCCCTTGCCATAGCCGTGGTCGCCGCGCGAAGACAGGATGACGAGTGTCTTGCCGGCGCCGGCGAGCAGCGGCCAGTAGGGATCGCCTAGCCGCGACCGGTCGAAGCCGAAGGTGCGGCCGACCCGCACGATGTTGTCGATCCACGCCTTGAATTGTGCCGGCGGCGCGAAATTGTACATCGGCACGCCGGCAACGATGATGTCGGCCGCAAGCAACTCGTCGATCAAGACATCACTTTCGGCAAGCGTCTCGCTCATCCAAGGCAGGCGTTGCTCCGGCTTGGTGAACGCGGCGTGGATCCAGGCGCCTGACACCGGCTGTGGCGGCTGCTGGCCGACGTCGCGATAGACGATGTTTTCATCGCTTCCATGCGTGGCGCGCCATGCCAGTGCAAAACGCGCGCCGAGGCGCCGGCTGTGCGATCCGAACGGATTCTCGGCTGAAGAATGCAGCCGAGCGCTGGCGTCGATATGCAGGATCCGGGTCATTTCAGGGGTTCCCATAAGATAGAGGAATTCATGTGAGCGCGCGTGGTGCGTTGGCGTCCGCTCGCGTTCCATATGCAAATAGTGGGTGATATGGTGCGTGGCGAAATCGAATTCGTCATGCAATGGATGAGTTGAAATCATGCATCGCCAACTGCCTCCGCTTGCGACGCTGCGTGCCTTCGAGGCCGCCGCCCGGCATGCGAGCTTCAAGCAGGCCGCTTGGGAACTGGGGGTTACGCCAACCGCCATCAGCCACCAGATCAGGCTGCTGGAGCAAACTCTGGCCTTGCGGCTGTTCGATCGCCGCACGCGGCAGGTGGTGCTGACGCGTGAGGGGCGTGAGCTTTACCCGGTGCTGCGCGACGGTTTCGACGCGTTCGCCGAAGCGCTCGACCGTGTCTCGGAGCGCCGCCGCAGCGTGGTCACGCTTTCGGCCACGACCTCATTCACCGCGCGCTGGCTGGTGCCACGGGTGGCGTCGTTCCGTGAGCGATACCCAGCTGTCGACCTCAGCCTGCATGCGTCGGACGATCCTGTCGATTTTCGCACCGGCATCGCCGACGCTGCCGTGCGGTATGGTCGCGGGCCCTTTCCGGATCTCAGTTCTACCTGGCTGATGGCCAATCGCTTCGCGCCGGTGTGCAGTGCCCGCCTGGGCTTGAAGACGCTTGACGACATGCGCCACGTCACGCTGCTCCATTCGCGATGGAGGCACCCGAATGCCGACACGCCGACATGGCGGCGCTGGTTCGACGCGGCTGCGGTTGACGGCGTCGACGCCGATGCCGGCATCAGCTTCAACGACGACGGCCATGCCGTGCAGGCGGCGGTGGCCGGGCAGGGGGTGGCGCTGCTCAGCCTCGTGCTCGTCGCCGACGATCTTGCGTCAGGCGTTCTGGTCCAGCCGTTCGGGCCGACCATCGATGGTTATGATTTCCACCTCGTCCATCCCAGGACGCCGCGACCGGAGGTGCGCATGCTGAGCGAGTGGCTGCTCGATGCGCTGGGTTCAGGGCATTGAACGTTCAGCTGTCCTTGTGGCGCTGGTAGTAGCGCGCGACGCGCATGCGGTTGCCGCAGCGCGCCGCAGCACACCAGCGTCGGCGACTGCTCGCCGGCAGAAACAGCATGGTGCAATCCTCGGCTTCGCATTTGCGGATGGTGCCGACGCCGGGGTCGGTCAGCACAAGTGCCACTGCTTCGGCAAGATGCGCGGCGAGATCGGCGATGACCGAGCCGGTGCGCCTTGGCGCCACCGCCAGTGACGACCCCGACCATCGCAGTTCGAGATAAACCGGCGCAGCAGACAGCGTCCGGTTGAGTTCGCGCAGGCTGGCGTCTGAAGGCGCCTTGCCGTGCCTGATATTGTCGACGAGCTGGCTCGCAGTTTTGCGCACCGCGTGAATGGCGGCGAGGTCGGTTTGCGACGCCTCTGCCAGAACGTTCCCGCCATATTGTGCCAGCCGCTCGCCCTGCAGCGCCACCCAGGTCCGCAACCCGTCAGGCGTCGCCAGATGGTCGATGCTGTCGGTGCCGCTGCGTGCGCGCGTGTTGATCAGGTCCAGCCCAAGCAGCTCGCCGGTGAGAGGGGGGGTGTCGGGGCTCATGCTAACTCCGAAAATTGCCATTGACACATTAGGTAATTCAACCAAGATTGCTAATGCGTAATTCTACATTGAAGGCATGTGAAGTGACAATCCTGGCTTTTCCTCGCGTGGCCCATCGTTATCTCGACGTCGATGGCATCCGCGTCTTCTACCGCGAGTCGATCCCGGCCCAGGCCGGCCTTGACGCGCCGGTACTGCTGTTGCTGCACGGCTTTCCCTCGGCTTCGCACCAGTTCCGCCGACTGATCGACGCCATCGGCAACAGCTACCGGGTCATCGCGCCCGATTATCCCGGGTTTGGCCACAGCGACGCGCCGCTCCCGACAAGCGCCGGCGGCACGTTCGGCTACAGCTTCGACCGCCTCGCCGACATGATGGAAGGCTTCGTCAAGGGACTGGGGCTGGACCGCTTCGTCGCTTATCTCTTCGACTTTGGCGCGCCGGTCGGTTTTCGCCTGGCGACGCGGCATCCCGAATGGTTTGCCGGCCTGATTGTCCAGAATGGCAATGCCTATGAAGAGGGCCTGTCGGACGGTGCCCGCCACTTCATCGCCTTGCGGCCGGATCAGCCCGACGCGGAGCTGAAGATCCGAGACCTGCTGACGCTTTCAGGCACGCGCTTCCAGTACGAGACCGGTGTCGGACAGTTGGAACTGCTGGCGCCGGACGGCTGGACGCTCGACCAGCATTTCCTCGACCAGCCCGGTCGCAAGCAGCCGCAGGTCGACCTGGCGTTCGACTACCACAGCAACGTCGCGCGTTACGGCGAATGGCAGGCCTGGCTGCGGCGCCACCAGCCGCCGACGCTGGTCGTCTGGGGCAAGGACGATCCGTTTTTCCCGGAGCCGGGCGCCCATGCCTTCCTTCGCGACGTGCCGGAGGCCGAACTGCATCTGTTTCAGACCGGGCATTTCGCCCTGGAGGAGAAGCTGCCCGAAATCGTGCCGCTGATCGCGGATTTCGTCGATCGGACGTGGTCCGGCAGCTAGTCGCCCTGTCGCAAGGCGAGGAGTTTTGTCAGCCTCGCCGTTGCGGCCTCCACCCCATATCTGGCGACGCAGCGGTCACGCAGGGCTGCCGTCTGCTGCCCGACATGGGCGGGGCTCGAGGCGACCTCGTCCAGCCGCCGGACGAGGTCTGCGACGCTGCGCGGATCAAAGAAGATCGCCAGATCGCCTGCTATCTCGCGGAAGACCGGCAGGTCCGAGCAGATGACGGGCAGGCCGAACAAGGCGCCTTCGACGATGGGAATGCCGAAGCCTTCACTCAGGCTTGGAAAGACAAGGGCCGAGGCCGAGCGCAGCAGCTCGGCCTTGTGGTCATCGGTGATCTGGCCGACGAAACGGACGTTTGAGCCGGCGCGTGGAAAATTGCTGGCCGGGACGTTGCCTATGATCACCAGCTCGGCACGGTCTGCCATGCCGGCGAAGGCTTCGACCAGAAGGGCGATGTTCTTGCGCGGTTCGTTGGAGAGGATCGAGACGAATCTCGGCCGCTCCGGTTTCGGTGTGGCGCTTGCAGTCTGTGCGGCCGACTGAAGATCGGGCCGAATGACCGGCGGGAAGAGCGACGCAGGCAGTCTTGCAGCGTGGTCGGGAAAGCGGCTGTTGAATTCGTCCCTGGTTGCTGCCGAGACGAACATCAACTCGGTCGCCTGGTCGAGAGCCGTCCTGAATTTCTGGTCGAAAGTGAACCTGTAGCGTCCCGAGAGCTCGTCGAGCGGGATGAGGTCGTGGATCACCAGCACGACCCGCGCGCCTTGGTCCGTGACCGGTTGCACGTAGTGGAAGGCGTCCATCAGCACGATGTCGAAGCCGCGTGCGTCGACAGTCGGAGGCGGCAAGTCATAGGACGCCCGCAAGGTACTGTCGCTGTAGAAGCCGGCGACGGGCATGAAGGCATCGATCCAGGCAAGGTGCGGCGCTGCCTTGTCCATCTCCGTGGAGCCCGGCGTCGCGGCAGGGACCAGCTTGCGCACCGGCAGTCGAGAAGAGACCGCAGACCGGTCACGTTGGCGCCGCGACTGGACGTATTTTACGTAGAGATGTTTCCAATGGGGCCTGTGACGGATAGCGCCATCGACCGTGCCTTCGACGAGGAAGCGGATGATCTCGTCAGGCGACGACGGGGCCGCTTGCTGCGTCTCGACGAGCAGCGTCGTTTCGACACCGAGGCGCTTGCAGCAGGCGAGCAGGCCGGCGCTGTAGTTGAGAATGCCGCGCGCCGGCGTCGGCGTCCCCACGCTCTCGCTGATCAGCAGCAGCCGCTTGCTCATTGCGCGGCCGCGTTCGTCAGGCGTGTTCCGACCACATGCTGAGTGCCTGGATCACGCCGCCAAGGTCGGCCCAGCGGCGAATCACCGTCTCGGCGCCGGCTTCGGTCAGCGCGTCGGCATGGCCGGGATAGCTGTGGGCGCCGCCGGTGAAGCCGATGACACGCATGCCGGCCGCAACGGCGCCCGAAATACCGTGCACCGAATCCTCGATGACAAAGGTTCTGGCCGGGTCGGCGCCATAGGTCATTGCGGCGTGCAGGAAGACATCGGGCGCGGGCTTCGGCTTCTTGCTCGGCGTTTCCAGCGCCGAAAAGATGCTGCCCTTGAACAGCGGCAGGATGCGGGTGCGCTCGAGCATCATCTCGATGCGTTCGCTGGTCGAGTTGGAGCAGATGCAGCGCGGCGCGGTGACGGCGGCAACGGCCTCGTGAACGCCGTCGATGGCGCGCACGTCGGTCTTCAGCTTGCGGTCGACAAGCTCCTCGGCCTGACTGATCAGCGAGGCCTGGAAGGGGATCGCCGCCTTCTCCTCGATCTTCAGCATGATGTCCTTGAAGGTCAGGCCGGCATAACTCTCGGCGATCTCTTCGGCAGATATCTCAAAACCGGCTGCGGTCAGCAGTTCCGCTTCGACGCGGGCGGCGATGATTTCGGAATCGACGAGCACGCCGTCGCAATCGAATATCACTAGGTCTGGCTGGGTCATGGCAGTCCGGGAAGCTGGGGCGCCGTCGGGGCGGAAAAGTTCAAGGCGCGGCAACTACACCATTCCAGCCCGATCCGCAAATTAGAACGCTCGCTTCATCAATTGTTTACGCTGATCGGTAACCATAACGGCGAGTAAATAGTAACGCGTCATCCCGGGTATCAGAATGTCAGCAGTGCGTCCTCTCGACCAGCTTTCCCGCACGCCAAAGCCGTCCGAATGGCTCGACACCATCATCAAGGGCGACTGCGTGGCGGCGCTCGACAAATTGCCGGCGAACTCCGTCGACGTCATCTTCGCCGACCCGCCCTACAACCTGCAGCTCGACGGTGACCTGCATCGTCCGGACCAGTCGAAGGTCGACGCGGTCGACGATCACTGGGACCAGTTCGAGAGCTTCGGTGCCTACGACGCCTTCACCCGCGCCTGGCTGCTTGCCGCCCGCCGCGTGCTGAAGCCCAACGGCACGATCTGGGTCATCGGCTCCTATCACAACATCTTCCGCGTCGGTGCGACGATGCAGGATCTCGGCTTCTGGATCCTCAACGACGTCGTCTGGCGCAAGACCAACCCGATGCCGAACTTCCGCGGCCGCCGTTTCCAGAACGCCCATGAGACGATGATCTGGGCTTCGCGCGACCAGAAGGGCAAGAACTATACCTTCAACTACGACGCGCTGAAGGCCTCCAACGACGACGTCCAGATGCGCTCGGACTGGCTGTTCCCGATCTGTACCGGCGGCGAACGTCTGAAGGACGACGACGGCAACAAGCTGCATCCGACGCAGAAGCCGGAAGCGCTTCTGGCACGCGTCATGATGGCCTCGACCAAGCCGGGCGACGTGGTGCTCGACCCATTCTTCGGCTCGGGGACGACGGGTGCGGTTGCCAAGCGCCTCGGCCGCCACTTCGTCGGCATCGAGCGCGAACAGGCCTATATCGACGCCGCCAACGAGCGCATCGCCGCGGTGCGTCCGCTCGACGGCCCGTCGCTGACGGTGCTGACCGGCAAGCGTGCCGAGCCGCGTGTCGCTTTCGGCAGCCTGCTCGACATGGGCCTGCTGGCCCCTGGAGCGACGCTGTACGACGCCAAGAAGCGCTGGGCGGCAAAGGTCCGCGCCGACGGCACGCTGTCGATCGGCGACACCGCCGGTTCGATCCACCGCGTCGGCGCCTCGGTGCAGGGGCTCGACGCCTGCAACGGCTGGACCTTCTGGCACTATGAGCGCGCCGGCGGCCTGACCCAGATCGACGAACTGCGCCGTATCGTCCGTGTCGGCATGGAAAAGGCGGGCGCCTGAAGCTTCAGCCGCGCCGGATCGTCCGGCGCGAGCGTGCAGGCATCATGGGTCGCCGGTTCTGGACCTTCAGAGACCGCGCCGCGCCTGCCATAGCAATCGAATTCCGGCAGCCAAACTAGCCAGCCCGGGTTCGCCGATCGGCCGGTTTCCAGTCACCGTCCGATCCCGAGACGCTCGAGGTCCGCCTCGAGCGTTTTCGCATTTGTGAACAGCACCGCCTGCCAGCCGGCGTCGATGGCGGCATTCACGTTCTTCTGGCTGTCGTCGATGAACAACGAAGCCTTTGGGTCGAGCCCGAAGGTTTCGACATGCAGGTCATAGATGCGGCGGTCCGGCTTGATCAGGCCGACATCGCCTGAAACCGTCACGCCGCGCGGCGTTTCGAGGAACGGGAAACGGCCGCGCGCCTCGCGGAACGTGTCCGAGGCCCAGTTGGTCAGCATGGTGACGTCGTGGCCGGCAGCGACGAGACCCTCCATCAGCGCGACGCTGTCTTCATAGTGATGCGGCACCATGTCGTGCCAGTGCAGGCGGAAGGCGCGAATGTTCTTTTCATGCTCGGGGAAGTCGGCGATCAGCAATGCCTCGGCTTCTTCCCAGCTTCGGCCGCGGTCCTGCTCGATATTCCACTCGCTGGTGCAGACATTGTCAAAGAACCAGCGCCGCTCGACTGCATCGGGAATGATACGGCTGAAAGGGATATCTGGGTCGTAATGGATCAGAACCTTGCCGATGTCGTAGACGATGTGGCGGATCTCGCTCATGACTTTCCCTGGTGTGCTCGTTTCATTGCGCCGGGTATGGCAGCTTCGATGACCTTTTTCATGACCGTTGGCAAGGCTTCGCCATTGAGCTCGTCTGCCGCCGACCAGAAATGGCCGTCGAGCGCGGTTCGCGATGCGACGTCGGCGCGGAACACCTCGAGGTCGAGCGAAAAATGGGTGAAGACGTGGTTGATGCTGCCGGCGCGTCGCCATTGGGCGGGAAAAGGCGCGCTGTCTGTGTCCGTCGCGCCGTCGATGCGCGAGGTCCAGCCTGTCGTTGGCACTTCGGTCATGCCGCCGAGCAAGCCCTTGCCCAAGCGCTTGCGCAGCAACACTGAGCCATCAGGCGTGACGGCGACGAAGGCAGCACCGCGTCGCATCGGCTTCTCGGCCTTCGGCGGCTTGACCGGATAGAGCTCGGGGTCGCCATTGACGATGGCGCTGCAATCGGCGCGCAGCGGACACAGCATGCAGCGCGGCCGGCGCGGCGTGCAGATGGTGGCGCCGAGATCCATCATCGCCTGGGCGAAATCTCCGGGCCGTGCGACAGCCAGCATGCGTTCGACATGGGCACGGATTTCCGGCTTGGCCTCCGGCAGCGGCGTCGCGATCGAGAACAGCCGTGTGACCACGCGCTCGACATTGCCGTCGACCACTGCCGCAGGCCGCATGAAGGCGATGGAAGCGATGGCAGCCGCCGTGTACGGCCCGATGCCGGGCAGGGCGCGCAGACCATCCTCCGTTTCAGGAAACTGGCCGCCGGGCAGGGCGGCGACAGTCTCGGCGCAGAGCTTGAGGTTGCGGGCGCGGGAGTAATATCCGAGGCCGGCCCAGGCCTTCATGACGTCTTCGGTTTCGGCTGATGCAAGCGCGGCCACGTCGGGCCATTTCTCCAGGAAGGCCCTGAAATAGGGTTTCACCGCCTCGACGGTCGTCTGCTGGAGCATGATTTCCGACAGCCAGACGCGGTAGGGATCGGGTCTCAGGCCCTTGGCGAGCTCACGCGGCGGCATCCGCCAGGGCAGTTCGCGATGGTTGGCATCGTACCAGCCGAGCAGATCGGCGGCGATCCTGTTGTCGGCGGCGTCGGCATGCTTGCGGGTCGGTGCTGGGGATGCCATTGGTGGTCGGAACTGCCTTCGGCTTTACATGTCGACAAGGTTACCTGGAGAACGACATGGCAGGGAAAAGATGGACGGGCAATCCCGTTCCGGTCAGCGATCTGGCAAGCGCCATCCTCGATCCCGTCCTGCGCAAGCGCACCGGCATCTCCGTCGGGCTTGTCCAGTCCTGGGAAGAGATCGTCGGCCCACGCCTGGCCCACAACACGCGGCCCGAGAAGATCCAGTGGCCGCGGCGCATGCATGAGGATGATCCGTTCGAGCCGGCGGTGCTGATCGTCGCCTGTTCGGGGCCGGCAGCACTCCATCTCCAGCATGAAACCGGCGAGATCATCAGCAGGGTCAATTCCTTTCTCGGCTTCAACGCCATCGGACGCATCCGCATCGTGCAGAAGCCGGTGGCGAACACGGGTGCCAAGCCGCGTCCACGCCTGCGCAAGCTGACCGATGCGGAGCAGGGCAAGCTTACTGGCGCAGTAAGGCTCATCGAGGATGAAGGACTGCGAGCGTCGCTGGAAAAGCTGGGCGCGAGCATCCTGGGCAGCCGAAAGTAGAAAATGCCGGCTTTCTCGCGCTTTCGTGATTGAAACTGCGGCAAATTGCGATTGGTTTGGGGACAGCCATGCCTTAATTCGCGCCAACTATCGCTTTCACGTAACCGCACATTGCAAAATCCAACCATCGTCAGGTGATTCGTATGCTTCGTTCGATTTCTCGCAGGACCGCACTTACCGGGCTCGCAGCCGTTTCGGCCGCGGCGCTGCTCTCCGCTTGCAGCGACTCCGGCGAGCAGGCCAACGCAGCAACGCCCAAGCCTGCCGAGCCGGCGACGCCGGCTGCCACGCCGGCCGCACCCGCGACGCCTGCCCAGGCGGTGAAGGTGCCCGAGGCACAGGGCTCGGTCGACATGGCCAAGCTGCTCGAAGCCGGCACCCTGCCTGACATGCAGCTCGGCAAGGCCGATGCACCCGTCACCATCGTCGAATACGCCTCGATGACCTGCCCGCATTGCGCGCATTTCCACGAGACGACGCTGCCGGCGCTGAAGACCAAGTACATCGACACCGGCAAGGCTCGGCTGATCTATCGCGAGTTCCCCTTCGACCCGCTGGCCGAGGCCGGCTTCATGCTGGCGCGCTGCTCGAAGGACAACTACTTCCCGATGGTCGACGTGCTGTTCAAGCAGCAGCAGAGCTGGGCCGGGTCGCAGAACCCCAAGGATGCGCTGCTGCAGATCTCCAAGCTCGCCGGCTTTACACAGGAGTCGTTCGAGGCCTGCTTGACTGACCAGAAGCTTCTGGACGATATCAGAGCCGTGCGCGCCCGCGGCGAGAACGATTTCAAGGTCGACTCGACGCCGACCTTCTTCATCAACGGGAAAGTCTACAAGGGGGCAATGACGATTGAGGAAATGTCGGCGGTTATCGACGGCATGCTCTGACAGGCTCATGGCACCGAGGCGACACGGCTTCGGTGCACCCTTCCGTGCGGACTGGCGCGCATGAAGTTTTCGCGCCTCCGCCTTCTCGGTTTCAAATCCTTTGTCGAGCCCGGCGAGTTCGTCATCGAACGCGGGCTGACCGGCATCGTCGGGCCGAATGGCTGCGGCAAGTCCAATCTCGTCGAAGCGTTGCGCTGGGTGATGGGCGAGAGCTCATACAAGAACATGCGCGCTTCCGGCATGGACGACGTCATCTTTTCCGGTTCCGGCACGCGCCCGGCGCGCAACACCGCCGAAGTCACGCTGTTCCTCGACAATAGCGACCGCACCGCGCCCGCCTCCTTCAACGATGCCGACGAGCTGCAGGTGTCGCGCCGTATCGAGCGCGAGGCCGGCTCCGTCTATCGCATCAACGGCAAGGAAGCCCGCGCCAAGGACGTGCAGCTGCTGTTTGCCGACCAGTCGACCGGCGCGCGCTCGCCCTCGATGGTCGGGCAGGGCCGCATCGGCGAGCTGATCCAGGCAAAGCCGCAGGCACGCCGCGCGCTGCTCGAAGAGGCCGCCGGCATTTCCGGTCTGCACACCCGCCGCCACGAAGCCGAGCTTCGCCTGCGCGCCGCCGAACAGAATCTCGAGCGCCTCGACGATGTCGTCGGCGAGCTGGAAAGCCAGATCGAAAGCCTGAAGCGGCAGGCGCGCCAGGCGTCACGCTTCAAGAACCTGTCGGCCGACATTCGCAAGGCGGAAGCGACGCTGCTGCATTTGCGCTGGACGCTGGCCAAGGCGCAGGAGGGCGAGGCACAGTCGGCGCTGGCCACCGCCACCGCTGTTGTCGGTGACCGCGCCGCCTCGCAGATGGCGGCGGCCAAGGACCAGGCCGTCGGTGCCCACAAACTGCCCGAGATGCGCGACGCCGCTGCTGCTGCCGCCGCAACCTTCCAGCGCCTGTCCATTGCGCGCTCGCAGCTCGAGGAAGAAGCCGGCCGCATCAATTCGCGCCAGAGCGAGCTCGACCGCCGCCTGCAGCAGCTCGATGCCGACATCGCCCGCGAACAGCGCATGATCGGCGACAATGCGGCAATCCTGGCGCGCCTCGATGCCGAGGAGAAGGCGCTCAACGACGAGAATGCCGGCGCGACCGACCGCGAGACGCATACGCGTGCTGCCTTCGAGGAGGCGGTGGCGACGCTGGCGCTGAGCGAGGCCGAGCTTGGCCGCCTGACCGCCGAACGCGCCGAGGCGGCTGCCGGCCGCACCCAGGCCGAACGCGCCATGCGCGACGCTGCCGAACGCCGCGACCGCTTCGCCCGCCAACTTGCCGAACTCGACCGCGAGGCCGGCGAGATTGCGGCGCGCATTTCGGCGCTGGCCGATCCGGCGGAAAAGCAGATGCTGGCCGAGGCGGCACAGGAAGCGCTCGAGGAAGCAGAGTTCGCGGCAACCGAGGCCGAGCGCGCCGTCACCGAGGCACGCCAGGCCGAGGCTTCGTCGCGCACGCCGCTGCAGGAAGCCAAGGCCGAGCTGGCGCGGATCGAAACCGAAGCACGCACGCTGGCCAAGATCATCAACGCAGCGTCTGGTGATCTCTTTCCGGCGGTGCTGGAGCAGATCGGCGTCGAGCGCGGCTTCGAGACAGCCCTGGGTGCTGCCCTTGGCGACGATCTCGAAGCAGCGCTCGACCGCGCAGCACCCGTACACTGGGGTGATGCCAAGCTGGCTCCGACTGACCCGAAGCTGCCCGAAGGCGTGCGCAGCCTCGCCGAGGTCGTGCGCGCACCGCATCAGCTGGCGCGCCGTCTCGCCCAGATCGGCGTCGTCGATGCCGCCGATGCGACAAGGCTGCAGCCGCTGCTTGCGCCGGGCCAGAGGCTGGTGAGCAGGCAGGGCGCGCTGTGGCGCTGGGACGGGCTGACGGCCAGCGCCGACGCGCCGACCGCAGCAGCGCAGCGTCTCGCCCAGAAGAACCGGCTCGCCGAGCTCGACGCCGAAGCCGTCCAGGCGACGCTTGTCGTGCGCGCCGCCGAAGAGGCCCTGGCGCGGGCGGAAAACGCCGTTCGCGAAAACACCGAGGCCGAACGCCAGGCGCGGCAGGCATGGCGCGACGCCCAGCACCATGTCGGTGCGGCGCGCGACGCGCTTGCCCAGGCCGAAAAGGCCGCGGGCGAACTGACCAGCCGTCGCGCGGCGCTGGATGAAGCCCGCGCGCGCGTCGCCGATGCGCATGAGGAAGCGCAGGCCGGCTACGTCGAAGCCGAGGACATGCTGGGCTCGGCACCTGATCTGGCCGACCTGCAGGCGCGGCTCGAACAGCTGTCCGGTGCGGTGGCGCGCGATCGCTCCGCGGTTGCCGATGCACGCGCCGTGCATGACGGCCTCAACCGTGAAGCCGAGGCGAGGGGGCGCCGTCTCAGCGCGATCGCCGCCGAGCGCCAGAGCTGGGTGCTGCGCGCCGAAAGTGCCGCCGAGCAGGTCGAGGCGCTGGCTGAGCGGCGCGAGGAAGCAGCCGCCGAACGCGAGACGCTGGCCGAGGCGCCCGACGAACTCGACGCCCGCCGCCGAACCTTGATGTCGGAGCTGACGCGCGCCGAGGCCACGCGCAAGGAAGTCTCCGACCGGCTGCAGGAGGCGGAGAACAAGCAGTCCGTTCTCGACAAGGCCGCAACCGCTGCCATCCAGGGATTGGCCGAGGCGCGCGAAGCAAGAGCCCGCGCCGAGGAGCGCCTGACCGCCGCCGACGAACGTCGGCGCGAGGTCGAGGCGCGGATCCAGGAAGTGCTGGCGACGCCGCCGCATCTGGTGATCAAGCATACGGGCCTCGAAGCCGACGATCAGATGCCCGATCCCGGCGAGGTCGAGCGGACGCTGGAGCGGCTGAAGATCGAGCGCGAGCGGCTGGGCGCGGTCAATTTGCGCGCCGAAGAAGAGCAGAAGGAGCTGTCCGACCGGCTGGAGGCGATCGTCTCCGAGCGTGAGGACATCATCGAGGCGATCCGCAAGCTGCGCCAGGGCATCCAGGGCCTGAACCGCGAGGGCCGCGAGCGCCTGCTGGCCGCCTTCGATCTGGTCAACGGCCACTTCAAGCGCCTGTTCACCCATCTGTTTGGTGGCGGCACCGCCGAGTTGCAGCTGATCGAGTCGGAAGATCCGCTCGAAGCCGGTCTCGAAATTCTCGCCCGCCCGCCCGGCAAGAAGCCGCAGACGATGACGCTTTTGTCCGGCGGCGAGCAGGCGCTGACGGCGATGGCGCTGATCTTTGCGGTGTTTTTGACCAATCCGGCCCCGATCTGCGTGCTCGACGAGGTTGACGCGCCGCTGGACGACCACAATGTCGAGCGCTTCTGCAACCTGATGGACGAGATGGCGGCATCGACCGAGACGCGCTTCGTCGTCATCACCCACAATCCCATCACCATGGCGCGCATGGACCGGCTGTTCGGCGTCACCATGGCCGAGCAGGGGGTGAGCCAGCTGGTGTCGGTCGACCTGCAGGCTGCTGAATCGCTCCGCGAAGCGAGTTGATCTCCAGCGTTCGCGCAGCGAACTCTTCAAGCGCTCGCGCAGCGAGCTGCTCCCGATCGCTTCGCGTAGCGAGCTGATCCCGACCGTTCGCGCAGCGAACTGGTCTGCGCTGGGCAAAGCGAGCTGTCCCGGAAAAGGCTACTTGAGCTTGAGGCTGTAGTGCTTGCGGTGGCGCCGATAGTTGATCTGGCGCAGCGCGGTCTGGCCGAGCGCCTTGACCGACACAGTCCAATGCCGCCTCAGCTTGACCTCGTTGCGATCGGCCTCGATCAGGCTGCCGCCGAGTTCGGCGCTGACGTCGGTCACCAGATTGGGCTTGATCGAGAGCACGCGCAGCTTGAGTTCCCAGAAGAACTTTATGTCTTCGTCGATCTGGCGGTAGACGGTGGCCCGGCTCAGGAAACTTTCCGCGCCACGCCGCGTGATGAGATAGCCGACCATGCCGGCAGTCGGGCTGCCATGCGAAACGATGGCGATGTCGGCGACGGCGACGGAGTCCACCACCGGCCGATCCTGGAAATCGAACAGCTTGAGGATATCCCATTCGACAGGCGCTTGCTGCAGCGCCGCTATGCGGGCGGCAAAGGCTTCCGGCTCCAGCAGGCGGAAATCGTCCTCGAGGATGAGAGCCGTCGGCGCATCGGTGTCGAGGAAGGCGCGCATCGCCTTGCGATGGCTGGCATAGGCCGCCACTTCGGCCGGCGCCAGCGGGCGCTTGGAATGCCTGCGGTTCTGCCTGGCGTCGTAAAGCTGAATGGTTTCAGCACATTGAGGGGTGAGGCCTTCGACGAACGCGAAGGGCCACGAAAGTGCTGAAAGCTGTGCGTTCGCCGACTTGCGCCGGGGCCCAGCTTCGGCATCCACTGTCACGACAAAGGTGACCGGCAACGACGAAGTCATATAGTGGCTCACTTATATGCGTGTACCGCTAAACTACGCGCAACCATTGGGCAACATGGGCACGCGTTCGAATGCAACGATATTTTGTGCGGTGGTTGAATCTCATAAACTCGGCGCAACGTATAGTAGGAAAATGGCAAATGTCGCAAAAGCAGCGCTCCGCCTGACGCGACCGCCTTGCCGCGACCGCCTTAAGAAGCCGCGGCTTCGCCGAGCAGGTAGGAAAGCGCCATGTTGCGCTCGTCGTCGTTCAATATGTCCATGTCGAACAGCTTCATGCTGCGCAGCCCTTCAATGACCAGAAACGCCACCATCAGCTTGGCGGTATCTGGTGTTTCCGACTTCAGGCGGTCGAGCAACTGACGCTTGAAGTCCCTGACAGGATTGAGAAAATCGGGGTCTTCGGCAAGTGCTGCGAGCACTCCGGCCGCTGACGGCTGCTTCTGTTCGCACTCCCGCGCCGACAGTTCAATGTAGGCGGTCAGACTATTTTTGGTGGCATCGCCGTGCTTTGACGCCTCTGCCTCCAGCGCATCCTCGAAGCTCTTGAGATAGTCCTGGACCAGCGCCTGCATGAGCTTGGCCTTGGTCGGGAAATTGTACAGCAATCCGCCTTTCGACACGCCGGCGCGCTGGGCCACCGCGTCGAGCGACAAGTTGCCCGGGCCGACGATGTCGGCAAGCTCGCTGGCCGCGGCCAGAATCTTGTCGCGTGAACTCGGTCGATGACCAGCCATCGGCGCTACCTCCTGAAAGTTCACTTTATCGTATGTTGACAATACCGTCCAGACGGTACAGTAAGCCCGCCGCCCTTGGGTTTTCGCCAAAATGGGTCCATTGTGCACCGCAACCCATCCGGGGATATGCGGTTCCAAATCGATTGGGGTCTCCTTTGATCAAGCGTCTCATCATCGCTCTCGTTCTGCTTGTCCTTGTTTGTGGCGGTATCGTCGGCTTCAACATGTTCCGCGACAATGCGATCCAGCAGTTCTTCGCCAACATGCCGGTCGCGTCGGTGACGGTGGCGACCACCAAGGTCGAACCGGCTCCCTGGACGCCCGGCATTGAAACGATCGGCACGGTCAATGCCTCGCAGGGCGTCGACCTGACGGTCGAGCAGGCAGGCATCATCAAGGACATCAATTTCGCCGCCAACCAGCGCGTCAAGCAGGGCGACGTGCTGATCCAGCTCGACGACACCGTCCAGCAGGCGGACCTCGCCGCATCCAAGACCCAGGCCGCGCTCGACCAGCAGTCGCTCGACCGCGCCATCGAGCTGCAGCGCCGCGGCGTCGGTTCGGAAGTGGCGCTCGATGCCGCCCGTGCCACCGCCTCGACCTCGGCGTCGCAGGTGCAGAAGCTGCAGGCCGTGCTCGACCAGAAGCAGCTGCGTGCCCCGTTCAACGGCACCATCGGCATTCCCAAGGTCGATGACGGCCAGTATCTCGCCCCCGGCACCATCGTTGCCACCTTGCAGGACCTCGACACCATGCGTGCCGACTTTTCCGTGCCCGAGCAGCAGCTCGCCTCGCTGAAGATGGGCCAGCCGGTCGTCTTTGGTGTGACCGCCGACGACATGGCCTTCAAGGGCGCTGTTGTCGGTATCGATCCCAAGGTCGATCCGCAAAGCCGCCTGGTTTCGGTCCGTGCCGAGATCACCAATCCTGACGGCAAGCTGAGCCCCGGCCAGTTCGTGCGCGTGCGCGTTGAGCTGCCCCGGGAAGATGGCGTGCTGGCCGTGCCGCAGACGGCGCTGACCACCAGCCTCTATGGCGACTATGTCTATGTCGTGCGTCCGGCCGAGGCCAAGCCTGTCGCCGAAGGTGCGGCCGCACCGGCTGCGGCAGCCGCCGCAGCACCGGCGGAGGCCAACGCTGAACCGGCGCTCACAGTCAGCCAGGTCTTCGTCAAGGTCGGCCGCCGTTCGGAAGGCCGCGTCGAGATCATCGAAGGCATCAAGCCTGGCGACGAACTTGTCATCGCCGGCCAGAACAGGCTGACCAACGGCACCCCCGTCAAGGTCGACAACACGGTCTCGCCGGTCACCTCGGCCGATGCCAAGGCGGCTGCAAAATGAGTTTTTCAGACATCTTCATCCGCCGCCCCGTCCTGTCGACGGTGGTCGCCCTCATGATCCTTCTCCTGGGCTTCCAGGGGCTGTTCAACCTGTCGGTGCGCCAGTACCCCAAGGTCGAGGAGACGGTGATCACCATCACAACCGTCTATCCCGGCGCCAGCGCCGACCTGATCCAGGGCTTCATCACGGCACCGATCGCCGCCGCTGTGGCGACGACCGAGAACATCGACTACGTGACCTCGCAGAGCCGGCCGTCGTCGAGCACGGTGACCGTGCAGATGGAGCTTGGCTCCAATCCCGACACGGCTCTGACCGAGGTGATGTCCAAGGTCCAGCAGGTGCGCGGCCAGCTGCCGTCCGACGCCAAGGATCCGACCATCGTCAAGGGCACAGGCCAGCAGTTCGCCATCATGTATCTGGCGATGCAGAACCCGAACATGAGCTCGGAGGAGCTGACCGAATACATCCAGCGCGTCATCCGTCCGCGCATGTCGACGATCGAGGGCGTTGCCGAAGTTCAGGTGCTAGGTGCCGCCAACTATTCGATGCGCGTCTGGGTCGATCCGGTGAAGCTCGCCGCGCGTGGCCTGACTGCAGCCGAAGTGCTGCAGGCCATCAACGCGTCCAACTTCCTGTCGGCGCCCGGCAAGACCAAAAACGAGTATGTCGCCTACTCGATCACCATGAAGTCGACGCTGCAGACGCCGGAATCCTTCGGCGAGTTGCCGCTCAAGTCGGACAACGGCAACGTCGTCAGGCTGCGCGACGTCGCCCATGTCGAACTGGCCGCCGAAAGCACCGACACGGTGGTCAATTTCAACGGCCAGCCCGGCACCTTCATCGGCATCTTCCCGACGCCGTCGGCCAACCCGCTGAATACGGCGGCCGCGGTCATCAACGAGCTGCCGGCAATCAGCGCCAGCCTGCCACAGGGCATGACCATCACCATGGTCTATGACTCGACCGAGACGATCAGCGCCTCGATCGAAGAGGTGTTCAAGACCATCGCCGAAGCGGTGGCCATCGTCATCGTCGTCATCCTGCTGTTCCTCGGTTCGTTCCGCTCGGTGCTGATGCCCGTGGTGACGATCCCGCTGTCGCTGATCGGCGTCTGTTTCATCCTGTTGATGATGGGCTACTCGATCAACCTTCTGTCGCTTTTGGCCATGGTGCTTGCCATCGGCCTTGTCGTCGACGACGCCATCGTGGTGGTGGAGAACATCCACCGCCACATGGAGGAGGGCATGTCGCCGATGCAGGCGGCGTTCAAGGGCATGCGCGAGATCTTCGGGCCGGTGGTCGCGATGACCATCACGCTTGCCGCGGTGTTCGCGCCGCTCGCCTTCACCGGCGGCCTGACCGGTTCGCTGTTCCGCGAATTCGCGGTGACACTTGCCGGTGCGGTCATCCTGTCAGGCTTCATCGCGGTCACCATCACGCCGATGATGTCGGCGCGCATGCTCAAGGCCGGCAACCACAGCCGCTTCGCGCAGTTCGTCGACCGTTCCTTCGAACGCATCGCCAACCGCTATGAACGCCTGGTCGCCGGCTCGCTGAAATACCGGCCGGTGACGTTGCTGATCGTCGTCGCACTCGTCGGCGTGACCGGCTTCATGTTCTTCAAGACGTCGAACGAGCTGGCGCCGGAAGAGGATCAGGGAGCGCTGTTTGCGCTGGTCACGGCGCCGCGCTATGCGACGACGGAGTACACAACCCTCTATACCGACCAGATCCGCGACCTCACCAAGGACCTGCCGGAGCTCAAGACCAGCTTCTCGATCGTCGGCATGGGCGGCGCTACCAATTCGGGCTTCACCGTCTGGGTGCTGAAGGACTGGGCCGACCGCACGCGCTCGCAGAAGGAGATCCAGGCGGATATCCAGGCGCGCCTGTCCAAGGTCAGCGGCGTCGAGGCATTGGTGTTCGCACCGCCCTCACTGCCGGGCGCCGGCGGCGGTCTGCCGATCTCGATGGTCATCCAGTCGACCGGCGATCCGAGCCAGGTCTTCGAGGTGGCCGAACAGATCAAGCAGAAGGCGCAGGCCTCCGGCCGCTTCATCGTCGTGCAGAACTCGCTGTCCTTCGATGCGCCGCAGGTCACGGTCACCATCGACCGCGACAGGGCGGCAGCGCTCAACCTGTCGGTGCGCGACATCGGCACGACACTGAGCCTGCTTGTCGGCGGTGGGTCGATCGCCGAGTTCGACCGCGATTCCAACAGCTACGACATCATCATGCAGGTGCCGGAGGAATACCGGAACAATCCCGAGAAGCTCGGCGAGTTCTTCGTCCGCAGCGTCAACGGGCAGATGGTGCCGCTGTCGGCTGTGGTGTCGATCAAGACCAACTCCTCGCCGGCCTCGATCGAGCAGTTCAACCAGCTCAACTCGGCGACGATCTCGGCACTGCCGGTGCCCGGTGTCACCACCGGCGACGGCCTGACGACGATCGAGGAAATCGCCCGACCGCTGCTGCCGGCGGGCTTCTTCATCGACTACTCCGGCCAGTCGCGTCTGGAGAGCGAGCAGGGCAGCACGATCCTGATCGCCTTCGGCCTGGCCATCGTCGTGATCTACCTGGTTCTGGCGGCGCAGTTCGAAAGCTTCCGCGACCCGTTCATCATCATGATGTCGGTGCCGCTGTCGATCTTCGGCGCCATCGTGCCGCTCAATCTCGGGCTGGGCACGCTCAACATCTACACCCAGGTCGGTCTGATCACGCTGATAGGACTGATCACCAAGCATGGCATCCTGCTGGTCGAATTCGCCAACCAGCAGCGTGAAGAGCATGGGCTGTCGCGCAGCGAGGCGATCATCGCTTCGGCCAAGGTTCGCCTGCGGCCGATCCTGATGACGACGGCGGCGATGGCGCTGGGCGTGGTGCCGCTGATCATCGCTTCGGGCGCCGGTGCCGCCGCGCGCTATTCGATGGGTCTGGTGATCTTCTGCGGCGTGATCGTCGGCACGATCTTCACCTTGTTCGTGGTGCCGATGTTCTACACCTTCATCTCGCGCAAGGACCTCGCCGCCCATGTCGAGGAACCCGACGCCGCGCAGATGGCGGAACCCGCCCACCATCCCTGAGCGGATGATCTGAAATGAAAGAGGCCCCGGAGCGATCCGGGGCCTCTTGCTTTGCCACGGCCGCCACTGCATTTTTGCGTTGCACAATGACGGCCGGCGCGCAAAGAAGAAGAGCATGAAGACCGCCGCGCTCCGGGTACTCGTCATCGACGAAAACCGCATCCGCGCCTCGATCATCGAGGCGGGGCTGCGCGAGGCCGGGCATGAGGACGTCACACTGGTCCACGATGTTTCAGGCATCGGCCGACGCATCGCCGAGATCAATCCCGACGTCATCGTCATCGATCTCGAAAACCCCAACCGCGACATGCTGGAGAACATGTTCCAGCTGTCACGAGCGGTAAAGCGGCCGATCGCCATGTTCGTCGACCGCTCCGACAGCGCCTCGATCGAGGCCGCGGTCGATGCCGGCGTCTCCGCCTATGTCGTCGACGGGCTGAAGCGCGAGCGGGTCAAGCCGATCCTAGACATGGCCGTCAGTCGCTTCAATGCGTTTTCGCGGCTGGCGCGCGAACTGGAGGAGGCGCGCAGCGAACTCGAGGACCGCAAGGTGATCGACCGCGCCAAGGGCATCCTGATGAAGTCGCGCGGCATCTCCGAAACCGAGGCCTATGCGCTGATGCGCAAGGCGGCGATGAACCAGAACCGCAAGCTGTCGGAGATCGCCCAAAGCCTCGTCACCGCTGCAGGCCTGTTGGGAGACGACGCATGAGCGAGGCCCGCTTCGAGATTTCAGCTGGTTTCCTGCCGCTGCTCGACAGCGCGCTTCTGGTCGCGGCCCGGGAGAAGGGCTTTGCCGCGGCCGAAGGCATCGAGCTCACCTTGCTGCGCGAGACCTCCTGGGCCAACATCCGCGACAGGCTCGCGGTCGGGCATTTCCAGGTCGCGCACATGCTGGCGCCGATGCCGATCGCCTGCAATCTCGGCCTGACCCCGCTGGCGGCCAACACCGTCGTGCCGATGGCGCTCGGCCTCGGCGGCAATGCGGTCACCGTGTCGAACGCGCTGTGGCGCGACATGGCCGGCCATGGCGCGAGCGGCGATCTTTCGCCGCGCACCGCCGGCGACGCGCTCAGGGCCGTGGTGGCCGACCGTGCCCGCAGCAACGCGTCGCCGCTGCGTCTCGGCGTCGTTCATCCGCATTCCGGCCATAACTACGAACTGCGTTACTGGCTGGCTGCCTGCGGCATCGATCCCGACCGCGACGTCGAGATCGTGATCCTGCCGCCGCCGCTGATGGCCGATGCCTTGGGCTCGGGCGTGCTTGACGGCTTCTGCGCCGGCGAACCCTGGAATACCGCCGCCGTTTTGCTCGGCCATGGCCGCATCGCCACGGTGAAGGCCAAGATCTGGCGTTCCAGCCCGGAGAAGGTGCTGGGCGCCGACGCGCGCTGGGGCGAGGCCAATGCCGAGGCGCTGTCGGCGTTGCTGCGCGCCATCCACCATGCGGCGCAATGGTGCGCGGAACCGGCCAATCACGCCGAGCTTGCCGGCATCATGTCGGCGCCTGCCTATGTCGGGCGCCCGGCCGAATGGATGCTGCCGGCATTGTCAGGCCATCTCGGCACGGCGGTGGACAGTGTCGTCGACGTTGACGATTTCTTCGTGCCGCAGGCCAAGGCCGCGACCTTCCCGTGGAAGAGCCATGCCTTGTGGTTCTACAGCCAGATGGTGCGCTGGGGCCAGGTGGAGCATTCCGCCGCCAATGCCGCGATCGCCCGCGACACCTACCGTCCCGACCTCTACCGCACCGCGCTCAAGCCGCTGGGGGCGGCACTGCCCGGCGCCAATGCCAAGGTCGAAGGTGCGCTGCCGGTGCCGACACCGGTCGGCTCGGCCGGCGCCAGCCTAGTGCTTGGGCCGGACGGATTCTTTGACGGCGGCCTGTTCGATCCCGACGATCTCGACGGCTACATCGCTGCCCAGCGGAACGTGGCCGGCTGATCGGTCGTCAATTTTTGTGCACTGCACATAAATTGGGCAGGTGCCGACGTGAGTTGGCTATCGATTGATCGCCTGTAATTCGGCAGCCGATGCGGCCGATTTTACATAAGCATCTGAAAATAAAAGGGAACGCCGTGATCAGTGAAACTGGCACGGCTTGTGCATTGCAATAGGCGAGGCCACCGCATCGGCCTGAAACTCGAAATCGAGTTTCGGTGACCACGATGCGGCAGGGCCAGACATATCGGCGTCCAATGGCGGGCGCCCCAGGCGAAGCTGCCGACCAGATGACCGCGATCCCGGATGTACGGACGCGCGACCCTGGCCGGCAGCTTTTTTTGTTTTCGCGATCCAGATCAGCGCGGCGCCTCCCACGCCGCACAACGGAGCCGACAATGACCACCACCCTCCCAGCCGCGCCCAGCCAGGACAATGCTCCGGTCAGGGCGCTAGCCATCTCCACCATCGCCTTCACCGTCTGCTTTGCCGTGTGGACGATCTTTTCGATCATCGGCGTGCGCATCAAGCAGGAGCTCGGCCTCTCCGAAACCCAGTTCGGGCTGCTCATCGGCACGCCGATCCTGACCGGCTCGCTGGTGCGCATCGTGCTCGGCGTCTGGACCGACCGTTTCGGCGGGCGTCTCGTCTACACCGCGACCATGCTGGCGGCGGCCATCGCCACCTTCCTGCTCGCCTTTGCCCAGACCTACACCCAGATGCTGATCGCCGCCCTCGGCGTCGGCCTCGCCGGCGGCTCCTTCGCCGTCGGTGTCGCTTATGTCTCGCGCTTCTTTCCGGCCGCAAAGCAGGGCACGGCGCTCGGCATCTTCGGCGTCGGCAATGTCGGCGCCGCCGTCACCAAGTTCCTGGCACCCTTCGTGCTGCTTGCCGGCGGCTGGCAGGAAGTG
Source organism: Aminobacter sp. SR38 (assembly GCF_014843375.1). NCBI lineage: Bacteria > Pseudomonadati > Pseudomonadota > Alphaproteobacteria > Hyphomicrobiales > Phyllobacteriaceae > Aminobacter > Aminobacter sp. SR38. The sequence continues at coordinate 1,540,868 of NZ_CP062112.1, read as the reverse complement.
GCGCTGATCTGGGCCGCCTGCCTCGGCTTCATGGCCTTCATCTTCTGGTTCGGCAGCGAGGACGACCCCGTCATCCGCCAGCGCCGCATCCATGGCGGACAGGCAAAGAGCTTCTGGGCCGAGTTCGCGCCGCTGCGCAACGTCCAGGTCTGGCGCTTCGGCCTCTATTATTTCTTTTCCTTTGGCGCCTTCGTCGCCCTGGCTCTCTGGCTGCCGCGCTACCTGATCGGCGTCTATGGCTTCGACATCGTCACCGCCGGCATGATCGGTGCCGCCTATTCGATCCCGGCCAGCATCTTCCGCGCCTATGGCGGCATCCTCTCCGACCGCGTCGGCGCCCGCACGGTGATGTACTGGACCTTCGGCGTCTCGGCGATCGCCACGCTGATCCTGTCGCTGCCGACGGCCGATTATGTCGTGCACGGCATCAGCGGACCGATGTCCTTCCATTTCGAGGTCGGGCCGATCGCCTTCATGGTCGTCGCCTTCGTGCTTGGCTTCTTCATGAGCCTGGGCAAGGCCGCCGTCTACAAGCACATCCCGGCCTATTATCCTGAAAATGTCGGCGCCGTCGGCGGCCTCGTCGGCATGATCGGCGGCCTTGGCGGCTTCATCCTGCCCATCGCCTTCGGTGCCCTCAACGACCTCACCGGCCTGTGGTCGAGCTGCTTCATGCTTTTGTTCGCCATCGTCGTGGCATCGCTGGTCTGGATGCACCTGTCGATTCGCCGGATGTCGCGCGAAAGCGCCGACGCGCCGCTGACCTTCGCTGCCCAGTGACATTGTCGAGGAGCACAGCAATGACCGAGAGACTTGTCATCATCGGCAACGGCATGGCCCCCGGGCGCATGCTGGAACATCTGCTGGAAGCAGCACCCGACCGCTACCAGGTCACCATCTTCAACGCCGAGCCGCGCGTGAACTACGACCGCATCATGCTGTCGCCGGTCCTGTCGGGCGAGAAGGCCTTCGAGGAGATCGTGATCCACGGCGACGGCTGGTACATCAAGCACGGCATCACGCTCTACAAGGGCCACAGGATCGTCGCCATCGACCGCGTGGCGAAGACCGTCACATCGGACCATGGCGTCACCGAGCCCTATGACAAGCTGGTCGTCGCCACCGGTTCGGTGCCCTTCATCATTCCGGTGCCGGGCACGGATTTGCCCGGCGTGCTGACCTACCGCGACCTCGACGACGTCAATGCCATGCTGTTTGCCGCCCAGTCACGCGCCAGGGCGGTGGTGATCGGCGGCGGACTGCTCGGCCTGGAGGCCGCGGCGGGACTGAAGGAGCAGGGCATGGATGTGACGGTGCTGCACGTCATGCCGACGCTGATGGAGCGCCAGCTCGACCCTGCCGCCGGCTATCTCCTGCAGAAGGCGGTCGAGGCGCGTGGCATCAAGGTGATGACCAAGGCCAACACGAAGGCCATCGTCGGCGATGGCAAGGTCGAGGGCGTGAAACTCGCCGACGGCACCATCATCCCGGCGACGCTGGTGGTGATGGCAGTCGGCATCCGGCCCAATGCTTCGATCGCCAGGGATGCCGGCATCGACACCAATCGCGGCATTGTGGTCGACCACGGCATGCGCACCTCCGATCCCGACATCCTTGCGCTCGGCGAATGCGCGGAGGTCGGCGGCCAGGTCTACGGGCTCGTCGCGCCGCTCTACGAGATGGCACGCGTCGCAGCGGCCCATCTCGCTGGCGACGAGACGGCCTGCTTCGTCCATTCCGACACGCCGACAAAGCTCAAGGTCACCGGCATCGACCTCTATTCGCTCGGCGACTTCGCCGATGGCGACGACCGCGAGGAGATCGTGCTGCGCGATGCCGCAGCCGGCATCTACAAGCGGCTGGTGCTCAAGGACAATCGTGTCATCGGCACGGTGCTCTATGGCGAAACGGGTGACGGGGCCTGGTTCAACGACCTCAAGAAGAAGCAGACCGATATTTCGGAGATGCGCGACACGCTGATCTTTGGCCAGGCCTATCAGGGAGGATCGCCGCTGGACCCTATGGCGGCCGTTGCGGCACTGGCGGATGATGCGGAAATCTGCGGCTGCAACGGCGTCTGCAAGGGCAAGATAACAGGCACCATCGTTGCGAAGGGGCTGACCTCGCTCGACGACGTCCGCGCCCATACCAAGGCGTCCGCGTCCTGCGGCTCCTGCACCGGCCTGGTCGAGCAACTGATGTCGCTGACCCTGGGCGACAGCTACAACCCCACAGCCGTGCAGCCGATGTGCAAATGCACCGAGCTCGGCCATGACGACGCGCGTCGCCTGATCAAGGCCAAGGGCCTGAAGACCATCCCGGAAGTCATGCAGGAGCTGCAGTGGATGACCTCCTGCGGCTGCGCCAAGTGCCGGCCGGCGCTCAACTACTACCTCGTCTGCGACTGGCCCGACGAATATGCCGACGACTACCAGTCGCGTTTCATCAACGAGCGTGTCCACGCCAACATCCAGAAGGACGGTACCTATTCGGTGGTGCCGCGCATGTGGGGCGGCGTGACCAATGCGAATGAACTGCGCGCCATCGCCGATGTCGTCGACAAGTTCGAGATCCCGCTGGTCAAGGTGACGGGCGGCCAGCGCATCGACATGCTGGGCATCAAGAAGGAGGACCTGCCTGAAGTCTGGTCCGATCTTGGCAAGGCCGGTTTCGTCTCGGGCCACGCTTATGCCAAGGGCCTGCGCACGGTGAAGACCTGCGTCGGCTCCGACTGGTGCCGTTTCGGCACCCAGGATTCGACCGGACTCGGCATCCGCATCGAGAAGTTCATGTGGGGCTCGTGGACGCCGGCCAAGCTCAAGATGGCGGTGTCGGGCTGCCCGCGCAACTGCGCCGAGGCGACCTGCAAGGACATCGGCGTCATCTGCGTCGACAGCGGTTTCGAGATCCATTTTGCCGGTGCTGCCGGCCTCGACATCAAGGGCACCGAGGTGCTCGGCCTTGTGAAATCGGAGGACGAGGCGCTCGAGGTCATCGTCGCGCTGACGCAGATGTATCGCGAGCAGGGCCGCTATCTCGAACGCATCTACAAATGGGCCAAGCGTGTCGGCATTGCCGAGATCAGGCGCCAGATCCTCGACGATGCCGGCAAGCGCAAGGCCTATTACGAGCGTTTCGTCTTCAGCCAGAAATTCGCCCAGGTCGACCCATGGTCGGAGCGCGTCTCCGGCAAGGACAAGCACGAATTCCGGCCTATGGCCTCGGTCGGCTTTGCGGAGGCAGCGGAATGAGCGAGATGGATTGGATCGCGATCGGCACCCTGGCCGACATACCGTTACGCGGCGCGCGCTGCGTGAACACGCCCCAGGGCAAGATCGGCGTGTTCCGCACCGCCGAAGACCAGGTCTTCGCCATCGAGGACCACTGCCCGCACAAGGGTGGGCCGCTGAGCCAGGGCATCGTCCATGGTGCGGCGGTGACCTGCCCGCTGCACAACTGGGTGTTTTCGCTGGAAACCGGCAAGGCGCTCGGCGCCGACGAAGGCGCGGTCAGGACCATCCCGCTCAAGGTCGAGGACGGACGCCTGTTCATCGCCCTCGAACTCCGTGCTTCGAAGGCAGCCTGACCATGACAGATGCACGCGAGGTGAGGACCATCTGTCCCTATTGCGGGGTGGGTTGCGGCGTGCAGGCGCGGGTCGCTGCGGACGGCACGTCGTCCGTGCGCGGCGACCCCGGCCATCCCGCCAATGCCGGCAGGCTGTGCTCCAAGGGCTCGGCGCTCGGCGAGACGCTCGGCCTCGACGGGCGCGTGCTCCATCCCGAGATCGCCGGCCGCAGCACCTCCTGGGACGCAGCGCTCGATCTGGTGGCAAAACGCTTCTCCGAGACTATCGCCCGGCACGGAGCTGACGCCGTTGCCTTCTATGTCTCGGGGCAATTGCTGACCGAGGATTATTACGTCGCCAACAAACTGATGAAGGGGTTCATCGGCTCGGCCAATATCGACACCAATTCGCGGCTGTGCATGGCCTCCAGCGTCGCCGGCCACAAGCGCGCCTTCGGCGAAGACATTGTGCCCGGCGTCTACGCGGATTTAGAACAGGCCGACCTCGTCGTGCTTGTCGGTTCCAACGCTGCCTGGTGCCATCCGATCCTCTACCAGCGCTTGCTCGCCGCGCGGAGCGAGCGCGGCACCAGGATCGTCGTCGTCGATCCGCGCCGCACGGCAACCGCTGCCGAGTGCGACCTGCACCTGCAGCTCAGGCCGGGCACCGACGTGGCGCTGTTCAACGGCCTTCTGGCGCATCTTGTGGGCAGCAGTGCCATCGACCGCGACTATGTCGCCGCCCACACTTCGGGCTTCGAGGCGGCGCTCAGCCTCGCTTGCGCCGATGCGCCGACGCCCCGGCGTGTCGCCGAAAGCTGCGATCTCGACAGCGCCGAAGTGGCACGTTTCTACGATTGGTTCGCGGCGACGGCGCGCACGGTCACCGTCTACAGCCAGGGCGTCAACCAGTCGGCCCATGGCACCGACAAGGTCAATGCCATCCTCAATTGCCACTTGGCGACCGGCCGCATCGGCAGGCCGGGCATGGGGCCGTTCTCGGTCACCGGCCAGCCCAATGCGATGGGCGGGCGCGAGGTTGGCGGCCTGGCCAACCAGCTTGCAGCGCATATGGGCTTCGACGATCCCCAGGCGCCTGACAGGGTCGGCCGCTTCTGGCGCACGGCTGCCATTGCCCGCAAGCCGGGCCTGAAGGCCGTCGACATGTTCGAGGCGGCAGGCGACGGCCGCATCAAGGCGCTCTGGGTGATGGGCACCAACCCCGCCGTCAGCATGCCGGATGCCGGCAAGGTGCGCGCGGCGTTGAAGGCGTGCGAATTCGTCGTGGTCTCGGATGTCACCCGCACCGACACTGGCCATTTCGCCGACGTGCTGCTGCCTGCCGCCGCCTGGGGCGAAAAGGACGGCACGGTGACAAATTCCGAGCGCCTGATATCGCGCCAGAAATCGTTCCTGCCGATGCCGGGTGATATCAGGCCCGACTGGTGGATCGTCTCGCAGGTCGCCCGGCGCATGGGCTTTGCCGAGGCCTTCGACTACGCCAACCCGGCGGCGATCTTTCGCGAGCATGCCGCATTGTCCGCCTTCGAGAATGACGGCGTCCGCCTGTTCGACATTGGCGGCCTCGCCGATATCGAGGACAGCGCCTATGATACGCTTGTGCCGCTGCACTGGCCTTTTCCCGCCCGCGCCTCGGCCAAGAGCTCACGCTTGCTTGGCGATGGCCGCTTTCCCACCGCCGACGGCCGCGCCCGTTTCGTCGCCGTTCGCCAGGAGGGCGCGGCGCTGCCGGTCGACGCGGCGTTTCCCTTGGTTCTCAACACCGGCCGTCTGCGCGACCAGTGGCACACCATGACCCGCACCGGCCGGGTGCCGCGCCTGATGGCCAATGCGCCGGAGCCGGTGATCGAGCTGAACGCTGCCGACGCCGCCGCACTTGGGGTCGCCGACGGCGATCTCGTCCGCATCGAGAGCCGCTATGGCGGCGGCCGGGCCAAGGTCGCTGCCAGCGCCGGCCAGCGGCGGGGCGAGGCCTTCCTGCCGATGCACTGGAGCGGGCGCTTTGCCGCCAACGCCGCCGCCGGGTCGTTGTCGGCGCCGGTCACCGATCCATTTTCCGGCCAGCCGGAACTCAAGCACGTCCCGGTGCGGATCGCGCGCGAGCCGGTCGCCTGGGCCGGCGTGCTGATGACCCGCCGCGACATCAGGCCGACCGGCTTTGTCCACTGGAGTCGCGCGGCGGTGGCAGGCGGCTGGGTCTATGAACTGTCCGGCACCGAACCGCCCGAACAGGGCATCCTGCTCGCCCGCCGGCTGGTCGACGTCGTGCCGGCCGACCAGTTGCTCGAATACACCGACCGGCGTACCTCGACCTTCCGCGCCGCTGCGACCGACGCGGCGGGCCGGCTCGGCGAGGCGCTGCTGGTCGCGCCGCACGGCCATCTGCCCGAGCGCGACTGGCTGCTGTCGCTGCTCGCTTCCGCCGAGCCGCTGTCGCCGCTCGACCGCCGCGCGCTGCTGTCGGGGCGAGCGCCGGTGCCGGTGCCGTCTGTCGGCCGCATCGTCTGCTCCTGCTTCAATGTCGGGGTCAACCAGCTCACCGCCGCGATATCGGGCGGCAGCAAAAGCCTCGACGAGATCGGCACAGCGCTGAAGGCCGGCACCAATTGCGGCTCCTGCCGGTCTGAGATCAGGACCATGCTCGAAGCGTCACGCCTGCTGGCCGCCGAGTGAAGCCGGCGAGGGGAGCAGCCGCGCCTGTCGGTATCACCGCATCTTGAGCGCCGCCACCGCCGCCTCGCTGCGGTGGATATGGTCGTTGGCGTCGTCCTGGCGCTGGACCAGCAGGATGAACAGCAGATCGGTCAGCGCCAGTTGCGCGTCGCGGGCGGTGATCGACGACGAGCGGACATTGTCCTCGTCGCTGACCGAGTGCAGCACGACGTCTGAAATGGCGCTCAGCGGATTGTCCCTGAGCGAGGAGATGACGATGACGGTGGCACCCCGCTCCTTGGCGAGTTCGGCGATGCGCACCGTCTCGATGCTTGTGCCCGAATGCGAGAAGGCCAGCATCACGTCGCGCGCCCCCAGCGAGGCGGCGCTGGCCAGCTGGACGTGGCTGTCGCTGTCGTGCAGGACGTTGCGGCCGAGCTTCATCAGCTTGATGGCGAAGTCGCGGGCGACCAGCGACGAGGCGCTGACGCCGGCGAGGTGGATGCGCTCGGCCCGGTCGAGCAGTTCGAGAACCCGCTCCACCGTCTGTTCGCTGTTGACCGACATCGTCTGCTGCATCGCCGCCAGCTTGCCGGCGACCAGCTTCTGCTGCACGGCGATGTAGCCGTCGGCTCGGTCGATGCTGCCATGGACCATGCCGGGCGGCGCCTGCCATTGCTGGGCCTTGGCCTCGCTGACCGCGAGCTTCAGCTGCTGGTAGCTGGGATAACCGAGCTTCTGCGCGAATTTCACCACGCTGGACTGGCTGCGGCCCGTCTGTTCGCCCAGCGCCACCGACGACAGGCGCAGCATTTCATCTGGATTGTCGACGATGAACTGGCCGATCTGCCGGTCTGCCGGCGCCATGGTGTCGAGCGTCGCAATGATTTTCGTGAGAACCGACATGAAGCTCCTCGGGGCTCTCTCATCCAGCTGACATCAAGGAATAGAATATTCCAGGCAAGGTTGACAGAGAAGAATATTGCGATCAACTCTCATGTCAGTTCTGCCGGTTCGATCGGCTGCTGAACGGATTCTTTGATATGGACAAGTTGCGTATCGTCGGCGGGCAGAGGCTGCAGGGCGCGGTCGCCATTTCAGGCGCCAAGAATGCGGCCTTGCCGCAGATCGCGGCCTCTTTGCTGAGCCCGGAACCGCTCCACCTGACAAACCTGCCTGCGGTGAGCGACGTCGAGAACATGCTCGGCGTCATCACCCAGCATGGCGCCGAAATCAGCCGCCAGGGCCGCTCCGTCCATGTCGACGCGAGCAAGGCCTCGTCGCGGGAAACCAGCTACGACACGGTGCGCAAGATGCGTGCCACGGTGCTGGTGCTGGGGCCGCTGCTTGCCCGTTTCGGCAAGGCCGAGGTGTCGCTACCCGGCGGCTGCGCCATCGGCGCGCGGCCCGTCGACATGCACATCAAGGCGCTCGGACAATTGGGCGCCGACATCGGCATTCGCGGCGGCTCGATCGTCGCCGCCGCGCCCAAGGGGCTGACCGGCGCACGCATCGTGCTCGGCTCGCCGTCGGTGGGCGCGACCGAGACGGCGATGATGGCGGCAACGACTGCCCGGGGCGAGACCGAGATCGTCAACGCCGCCCGCGAGCCCGAGGTGATGGACCTCGCCGCCTGCCTCGGCGCCATGGGCGCAAACATCGAAGGGGCGGGCACGCACCGGATCCTCGTCCAGGGCGGCACGTCCTGGCGCGCGGCCAGCCATCACACCATCCCCGACCGCATCGAGGCGGGAACCTATGCGATTGCCGCAGCGATTACAGGCGGCCAGCTCGAGCTGACCAATGCGCGGCTCGAGCACATGGCGTCGGTGGTGCAGGTGCTGGAGGCGGCGGGCGTGAGCGTCTGGCCGGGCGACCGCGGGCTGATCGTCTCGCGCGACGGTCCGTTGACGCCGGTCGACGTCACCACGGAGCCCTATCCGGGCTTTCCGACCGATCTCCAGGCCCAGTTCATGGCGTTGATGTGCTGCGCACCGGGCGCGTCGCTGTTGCGCGAGACGGTGTTCGAGAACCGCTTCATGCATGTGCCCGAGCTGGTTCGCCTCGGCGCCAACATCACCTTGCAGGGCACGACGGCGCTGGTGCGCGGCGGCACACCACTGCGCGGGGCGCAGGTCATGGCCACCGATCTCCGGGCGTCGGTGTCGCTGGTGCTTGCAGCCCTGGTCGCCGAGGGCGAGAGCATCGTCAATCGCGTCTACCACCTCGACCGGGGCTACGAGAGCCTCGACCGCAAGCTCCAGATGTGCGGAGCGACAATCGAGCGGCTACCCGGATGAGTTCGGTGGCGCTCCCCCGTTTCTATCTCGGCGTCGATGGCGGCGGCACCGGTTGCCGCGCCCGCATCGTCGATGCGACAGGCGATGTGCTCGGCCAAGGGCTCTCCGGTCCGGCGACGACGCGGCTCGGCATCGACGTCGCCTGGGCCTCGATCGCCCGTGCCTATGGCGCCGCTGTCGAGGAGGCCGGCTTCGGCGCAGCCGAGCTGGCGCGCACCTTTGCCGGCATCGGCCTTGCCGGCATCGGCCGCAAGGGCGCGCTGGAGGCGCTGCAGGCGCTGGAACACCCCTTCGCCGCCATCGGCTTCACCAGCGACGGCATGGGCGCCTGCCTTGGCGCCCATTCGGGCAAGGACGGCGGCATCGTCATTGCCGGCACCGGTTCGATCGGGCTGGGTTTCGTCGAGGGACGCGACCTCAGGGTCGGCGGCTACGGTTTTCCGATCTCGGATGAGGGCAGTGGCGCCGATCTCGGTCTGAAGGCGGTGCAACTGGCGCTGCGCGCCCATGATGGCCGCCATGATCGCTCGGCGCTGCTCGGCGAGGTCATGCAGCGTTTCCACAACGATCCGATGGAAGCCGTGGCCTGGATGGACCGGGCAACCGCCACCGACTATGCAGCACTTGCGCCCACCGTCATGCGCCATGCCGACCAGGGCGATGCCGCTGGACGCCGCATCGTGCAGGCGGCGGCAGAGCAGATCGACACCATCGTGCGCACCCTGTTCGACAAGGGCGCGCCGCGCGTCACCCTGCTCGGCGGCCTGGCCAGCCCGCTGGAGCCCTGGCTTGCGCCCGACGTCCGCCGCCGCCTCAAGCCGGCGGACGGCGATGCCGTGTCGGGGGCGATCATCCTGGCCCGACAGCTCGACCGGACGCTCATTGCCAAGGAATAATCCATTCCAAAATTTATTGACAACAGGAATATGTCATTCTAAAACGTTAATGAAAGCCTAGGAGAACCGGCTCCACAGGCTCTTGCATCTTGAGAACCGGGCAGGTGGCGACAAGTGTCAGAACAAGCCTTGATTTCGGAACTGGGGCGTTTGGTTTCCGAGGAGCGGAACCCGCGCACCATGGATATCGACCTTTTGCCGACCATCGACGTGCTCAGGAAAATCAACGACGAAGACAAGCTTGTCGCCCATGCGGTCGAGGACGTGATTTCAGAGATCGCCGCTGCCGTTGACCGCACCATCGCCGCCTTCCGCCAGGGCGGGCGCCTGATCTATATGGGCGCCGGCACCAGCGGCCGCATCGGCGTGCTCGACGCCTCGGAGTGCCCGCCGACTTTCAGCGTGCCTGCGACCATGGTGGTCGGCCTCATTGCCGGCGGCTACAGCGCGCTGCTGAAGGCCACCGAAGGGGCCGAGGACAGCCTGACCAAGGGTGCGGAGGCGCTGGCCGACATCGAGCTGACATCCAGGGACGTCGTCGTCGGGATCGCTGCAAGCGGCCGTACGCCCTATGTCATCGGCGGTCTGAACTATGCGAAGAAGGTCGGCGCCACCGCGGTGGCTTTGTCCTGCAACCCGCAGTCGGCCATCGCTGAAATCGCCGACATCGCCATTTCGCCCGTCGTCGGCCCCGAGGCGCTGACCGGTTCGACGCGGATGAAATCGGGCACGGCCGAAAAGCTGGTGCTCAACATGCTCACCACCGCCAGCATGATCGGCATCGGCAAGACCTATGAAAACCTGATGGTCGATCTCAAGGCGTCCAACAAGAAGCTTGTTGCCCGCGCGGCCCGCATCGTCATGCAGGCAGCCGACTGCACGCTGGAAGAGGCGCAGGCAGCGCTCGCCCAGACCGACAACGACGTGAAGCTCGCCATCCTCATCGTCATGACGGGGATGGACGTCGCCACGGCGCGATCGGCGCTGGACGGCTCCAGAGGCTTCTTGCGGCAAGCAATCCAGGATGCGAAGCAGGCATCCATATGATCCGGGCCACTGATCCGGATAAGTGAGTGATCTGGGCGGCCATTCCGGCCGCCGGCGAAAGAGTAACAGGGAGGATGAAATGACCAGCAAGTTCAAGTATTTCCTAGGCGCGACGACGGCCGTGATGATCGGCCTGTCGGCAGTCGCCGGCCATGCCGATGCGGCGAACCTGCGCATGGCCTGGGCCCAGGACGCCACCGGCCTCGACCCGCACAAGCAGACGGCGTTTTCGTCGCTGCGCCTGCTCGAGCTGATCTATGAGCCGCTCGTGCGCCTCGACGCCGATCTCAAGATCATCCCCGGCATCGCGACGTCCTGGGAATTCGCAGCCGACGGCAAGCAGCTCACCTTCAAGCTCGACCCCAAGGCCAAGTTCCAGAACGGCGCCGCCGTGACCTCGGCCGACGTCAAGGCATCGTTCGAGCGTATCCTCGACGAGAAGACGGGTGCCGCCAACCGCGCCAACTATCTCTCCATCGAGACCATCGAGGCGCCCGATGCCGGCACCGTGGTGTTCAAGCTGAAGCAGCCCGACGCGCCGATCCTGACCGCCATGACCGACACCAATTCGTCGATCGTCCCCGCAAGCGAGATCGCGGCCGGCACCATCGGCACCAAGGCTGTCGGCTCGGGTCCGTTCAAGCTCGAGAAGTGGGATCCCAATTCCAAGGCGGCACTCGTCGCCAACAAGGACTGGGCCGGCGGCGCGACCGGCGTCGACGGCATCGAGATCAGCGTCCTGCCCGACGAAACCGCGATCCTCGCCGCCATGCGCACCGGCCAGGTCGATTTCGCCCTGCTCAACGATCCGCTGATCGCGACGCTGGTGCCCAACGAGCCCAAGCTCCAGCTCAACCGCGCGCCGCTGCTCGCCTACCATGTGCTGCAGCTCAACCCGGCGCGCAAGCCGATGAACGAGCTTGCCGTGCGCCAGGCGATCTCCTGCGCCGTCGACCGCAAGGCGGTGCTCGACACGGCATCCCTCGGCGAAGGCCAGGTGACCGGGCCGATCACTGCACCCTTCTTCGCTTCCGATCCGAATTCGCTGTTCTGCTACAAGCAGGATATCGACAAGGCCAAGAAGCTGATGGCCGATGCCGGCTTTGCCGACGGCTTCAGCGCCACGGTGATCGCCGCCACCGGCGAGCCGCCGACGGCTGCCGCCGAAGCCCAGGTGCTGCAGTCGCAGCTGGCCGAGATCGGCGTCAAGCTTGACATCAAGATGATGGAGCTCAACGTCTATGTCGACACCTGGCTGAAGGGCGACTTCGACATGGCGGTGGCGCTGAATGGCGGTCGTCCCGACCCCTACACCATGTACAACCGCTACTGGACCAAGAACGGCAACCTGCAGAAGGTTTCCAACTTCGCCGACGACACGCTCGACAAGCTGCTGCAGGACGGCCGCGCCGAGACCGATCCGGAAAAGCGCAAGGCGATCTTCGCCGAGTTCGACAAGCAGCTTGCCGAAAAGGCGCCGTGGATCTGGCTCTACACTGGCTATGGCTACACCGCCCAGCAGAAGAACGTGCAGGGCTTCGTGCCGATGCCGACCGGCTCGCTGGTCAGCCTCGGCAAGGTCACCATCCAGTAGCAACTGGCGTTTTGGGCGGCGGGCATCTCCCTGCTGCCGCCCAAAGGCGGTCGCCGTTGAGCCGATGGCGACCGCCCTTGAATCCCGACCGGCCTTGAACCCGCGACTGGCCATGGCCGGTCCAGCCCGGGAACCGCAACGGCTCCCCAACTCCAGATGGTCCTTACGCCATGAGTTACGTGATACGTCGCCTGCGGGCCTTTCCCCTGGTGCTGATCGGCGTCTCTATCATCGTCTTCATCGCCATCCGGCTGGTGCCGGGCGATTCCATCACCGCCATGCTGGGCACCGAGGCTGGGCTTCTGACGCCGCAGCAGCGGGATTCGCTGGCCGTCTATTTCGGCATCGACCAACCCTGGCCGGTCCAATACTGGCGCTGGTTCACCGGCCTGTTCAGCGGCGACCTCGGCATATCGGTGACCTATGGCAAGCCGGTGCTGTCGGTCATCCTCGAACGCTTTCCGCTGACGCTCGAACTGGCGCTTCTGGCCATGCTGATCGCGCTGTCGATCGGCGTGCCGGCCGGCGTCTTCGCCGCCACCCGCAACGAACGTCCCGCCGATCTCGGCGTCCGCATCGTCGCCATGATCGGCCAGTCGACGCCGAGTTTCGTCGTCGGCCTTGTCATCATCTACATCCTGTCGGCCGGCTTCGGCGTGCTGCCGACGATGGGCGCCTTCACCCCGTTCTGGCAGGACCCGCTGCAGAATCTCGGCCAGATGATCCTGCCGGCGATCACGCTTGGCTGCGCCTTCGCCTCTTCGGTCACCCGCGTCACCCGCTCGGCCATGCTCGACGTGTTGAGCGACGACTATGTGCGCACCGCGCGCAGCAAGGGCGCTTCCGAGCGCAGCGTCATCTGGCGCCACGCTCTGCCCAACGCGCTGGTACCGGTCGTCACGCTGAGCGGCATCGAGTTCGGCTACCTGCTCGGCGGCGCCGTCATCGTCGAGCAGATCTATGCCTTGCCCGGCCTCGGCCGCATGGTGCTGGAAGCCATCCTGCAACGCGACTACGCGCTGGTGCAGGGGGCCGTGCTGTTCATCGCCCTCAACTTCATGATCGTCAATCTGCTCGTCGACCTCGCTTATGCCGCGCTCGACCCCCGTATTCGCCTGGAGGGCCGTTGATGCGTGTCGTGAAGGCCATTCTTTCGCATCCCAGCGGCCGCATCGGCGGCGTCATCGTGCTGGTCTATCTGCTGGTCGCCCTGCTCGGCGCCGTCGGCCTGACCCCGCACGACCCCTTGATGCAGTACCGCATCGACCGCCTGCATGCGCCGACCTCGTCCTACTGGATGGGCACCGACCTGTTCGGCCGCGACGTCATGAGCCGCCTGATGAAGGGCATCGGCCAGTCCTTCACCGTGGCGTTCTTCTCCGTAGCACTTGCCACGCTTGCCGGCACCGTGCTCGGCCTCACCGCCGCCTGGTTCGGCGGCCGCTGGGACACGGTGATGATGCGGTTCATGGACGTGCTGCTGGCTTTCCCGGCGATCCTGCTGGCGCTGCTCATCGTCACCATCGTCGGCCCCGGCACCTGGACCAGCGTTGCCGCCATCAGCATCGTCTACACCCCGATCTTCACTCGCGTGGTGCGCGGCCCGGCGCTGTCGCTGAAGGCGCGCGACTTCGTCGATGCTGCCCGCACCTTCGGCTCCAGCCGCAGCTACATCCTGACCCGGCACCTGCTGCTCAACCTGGTGGCGCCTTTGACCGTGCAGGTGACTTTGGCGCTCGCCTGGGCGCTGCTGACCGAAGCCGGCCTCAGCTTCCTCGGCCTCGGCACCCAGCCGCCGGCTTCGTCGCTCGGCCTGATGCTGAGCGACGCCCGCAACCTGATGGAGCAGGCGCCCTGGCTGCTGGCCTTCCCTGCCGTCGCCATCATGCTCTCGATCCTCGGTTTCAACCTTCTCGGCGATGCGCTGCGCGACATCCTCGACCCCAAGACGAGGAGGGCGTGACGATGGCGCCTGAAATGAAGCCGATCCTTTTGGTCCGCGACCTGCATGTCAGTTTCGGCCCGGCGGCCAGCGCCAAGGAGGTCGTCCACGGCGTCAGCTTCGACCTCGGCGTCGGCGAGGTGCTGGCGATCGTCGGCGAGAGCGGTTCGGGCAAGTCGGTGACGGCGCTGTCGACCAATCGCCTGATCGATTATGCCGGCGGCCGCATCACCAGCGGCACCATCGAATTGCTGCGCGCCGACGGCAGCGTGCTCGACGTCACCCGTGCCGGCCGGCAGGAGCTGACCGGCATCCGCGGCGCCGAGATCGGCGTCATCTTCCAGGAGCCGATGACCTCGCTCAATCCGGTGCTGACCATCGGCGCCCAGATCGAGGAATCGTTCCGCCTGCATCGCGGCCTGACCGGCGCGCAGGCGCGCAGTGCTGCGCGCGAGGCGCTCGAGCGGGTGCGTATCCCCGATGCCGCGCGCCGGCTCAAGGCGACGCCGAACGAGCTGTCGGGCGGCATGCTGCAGCGGGTGATGATCGCCATGGCGCTCGCCTGCAATCCGCGTCTTTTGATCGCCGACGAACCGACGACCGCACTCGACGTGACCGTCCAGGCGCAGATCATGGCGCTGCTGGCCGAACTCAGGCGCGAGACCGGCATGTCGATGATCTTCATCAGCCACGACATCGGCCTGGTCGCCGGCATCGCCGACCGCGTGATGGTAATGCAGGACGGCAGGGTCGTCGAACAGGGCGACCTGAGCGAGATCCTCGACAAGCCGCAACATCCATATACGCAGCATCTGCTGCATGCGGTGCCGCATTTCTCCAGCGGCGTAGCGGCACGGACCGACGGCGCGCGCATGTCAGCGCCGCTGCCCAGGCCGACGCTCGAAGTCGACGACCTCGTCGTGCGGTATCCGCTGAAGGGCGGCTGGTTCAGCAAGCCGGTGGGTGCGGTGCATGCCGTCGACGGCGTCGGCTTCGACCTGCTGCCGGGCGAGACGCTGGCGATCGTCGGCGAAAGCGGTTCGGGCAAGTCGACCACGGCACGCGCCGTGCTTGGCCTGGTTGCGCCGACGCGCGGGGCGTTTGCTGTCGAAGCCCAGGCCGCGCGGCCCGGCCAGAGCCGGCTGCCGGTGCAGATGGTGTTCCAGAACCCCTATGCCTCGCTCAATCCGCGTCTCAATGTCGAGCAGCTCCTGGCCGAGCCGGTGATCGCCACCGGCACGCCCATCGACGTCAAGGTTCGTGACAGGATGGCAGCACTGCTCAAGCGTGTCGGCCTGCCCGAAGACAGCCTTGCCCGCTATCCGCACCAGTTCTCCGGCGGCCAGCGTCAGCGCCTGTGCATTGCGCGTGCGCTGATGCTCAATCCGTCTGTGGTGGTGCTCGACGAGGCGGTCTCGGCGCTCGACGTTTCTGTCCAGGCGCGCGTGCTCGAGCTGCTGGTCGACCTGCAGCACGAATATGGTCTCGCTTATCTCTTCATCTCGCACGACATGGCCGTCGTCGAGCGCATCGCGCATCGTGTCGCGGTGATGTATGCCGGGCAGATCGTCGAGATCGGCGATGCGAAATCGGTGCTGTCCGACCCGCAGCACCCCTATACGAAGAAGCTCATCGAGGCCGTGCCGACAATCGACCGCCGCAAGCAGAATTTCGAGCTCGACACCCGCCAGGTGCCGTCTTTGGTGCGTCCGGTCGGCTACGAGCCGCCTGTCGCGACATGGATGCAATACGGCACCGACCACAAGGTCCGCGCCGAGGCCTGAGGGAAGCGAACATGGCCAGCCACGACATAGCCCAGCGCTTCGAGCGTGCATTCGTCCCGCTCGAACAGGCCGTCGCCGCTGGTCGGATTCCCGGCGGTGTGATGGGGGTCGTCGACAAGGACGGCCGTCGCTTCTCCCGTGCGATCGGCCACGCCCAGCGCGTGGCGTCCGAGCGGCCGATGCAGCAGGAGACATGGTTCGACCTGGCATCGCTGACCAAGGTCATCTTCACCACGCCGCGCATCCTGGCGCTGGCCGAGGCAGGCAGCATCGACCTCGACGCGCCCCTGACGACGGTGCTGCCGGACTTGCGACAATATGATGCCGACGCCTGGGAACGGCAGGTCACCTTCCGCCAGTGCCTCGGCCACCAGACGCCGTTCCCGGCAGTCGAGCCGATCTACACCTATGGCCGCGATCCGGATCTTTTGCGGACTTTCATCCTGCAGCGCCAATGGCGAAAGCTCGATGCGCCTGTTTATTCCGACATCAACTTCATCCTGCTCGGCTTTGCCATGGAGCGCCTGTCGGGCACATGGATCCGCGGCATGGATGCCGGCAAGGGCTTTGCCTTTGCGACCGATCCGGAGCAGGCGGCCGCGACCGAGGACTGCACCTGGCGCCACCGGGTGCTGTCGGGCGAGGTCCATGACGACAATTGCGCAGCACTGCAGGGGGCGGGCCATGCCGGCCTGTTCGGCACGGCGGCCTCGGTTCTGGCTTTCGCGCACGGCCTGCTCGACGGCAGTGGCGCCTCCGCCGACACGATCGCGCTGATGCGCACGCCGCTTTCGGACAAGCGCACGCATGGTTGGGAGCATGCTCATGCTGGCTGGTCCGGCGGCGACCGCTGCAGCCCAGCCACAATCGGCCATACCGGCTTTACCGGCACCGGCCTGTGGATCGATTTCGACGCCGGCCGCGCCTGGACCCTGCTCACCAACCGTATCCACCCGACGCGTCATTTCGACAGCGGCATATCGAATCTGCGCCGCCAGGTCGGCGACATCATGACAGGAGCTTGAACATGCAACCCATCTGGTCGGTCGGGCTGATGACCGGAACCGTGCTCGACGGCAATATCGACGTCGCGCTGCTCAAGACCGACGGCGAGCGCATCGAGGCCTTCGGCCCTTACGCGCTGGTGCCTTACGAGGCGTCGGTCCGGCCGATGCTGGAGCAGGCCCAGGCCGAGGCCAGGGTCTGGAACTTCGAGGGGCCGGAGCCGGCGATCTTCGCCAGCGCCGAAGAGGCGCTGACCCGCGCCCAGTCCGCCGCCGTGCGCCAGGTCGTCGAGGGGGCCGGCATGACGATGGCAGAGATCGGCGTCGTCGGCTTCCACGGCCAGACGGTGCTGCATCGCGGCCCGCAGAAGGGCGGATTGCCGGGCGAGACCCGCCAGCTCGGCGATGGCGCGCTGATGCAGTCGCTGCTCGGCACCAAGGTGGTCTATGACTTCCGCACAGCCGACATCCGCGCCGGCGGGCAGGGTGCGCCGCTGGCCGCCGCCTACCACGCCGCACTGCTCGGCACGGCAGGCGCGAGCGGCGACAGCGCCATCCTCAATCTCGGCGGCGTCGGCAACGTCACCTGGTGGGACGGCAAGTCCGACCTTGTCGCCTTCGACACCGGCCCGGCCAACGCGCCGATCAACGACTTCGTCAAGGCGCGGGGGCTGGGCGAGATGGACCGCGGCGGGGCGCTCGCCGCGGCCGGCACCGTCGACGAGGCGAGGCTCGCGCGCCTGCTCGAACATCCTTATCTCACGGCTGCCTATCCCAAGTCGCTCGACCGCTTCGATTTCACCGCCGGGATGGCCGACGGGCTGAGCGACGAGGACGGTGCCGCCACGCTGACCGCCTTCAGCGCGTCCTGCGTCGGCAAGGCGCTCGACCTCCTGCCGCAGCGGCCGAAGAAGCTGTTTGTCTCGGGCGGCGGCCGCCACAATCCGACCTTCATGGCGATGTTGCGTCAGCGCGCCGGCGTCGATGCCGTCTCTGCCGACACGATCGGCTGGCGCGGCGATGCGGTGGAAGCCGAGTGCTTTGCCTTCCTCGCCGTACGTGTCCTGCGCGGCATGCCGATCAGTTTTCCGAGCACGACAGGTGTGCCTCAGCCGATGACCGGCGGCCGCATCGCCGGCTGACCGGTTGCAGGCTGCGACCTGCAAGGCAGCCAGTCCATTGACGGGGCGGCAAGCAAGTTGCCGCCGGTTCAGGCCGCTACCGGTTAAAGCGGCTTCGACAGGAAGGTCCGCGTGCGCCCCTTGGGGAAATCTGCCAGCTCGCCGAAGGGCTTGTAGCCCTGGCGCTGATAGACCTTCAGCGCCGTCGGGTTGAAGGTGTCGATATAGGCCCCGTGGCAGCCGCGCCGGGTGGCCTCGTCCTCGGCCGCCTCGAGCATGCGTGACGCCATGTTCTGGCCGCGCAGGCTGTCGTCGACCCAAAGCCACTGTATGTAGAGCCAGCCCCAGGCGGTGTAGCCCGAGATTCCGCCAAGGAGTTTTTCGGTCTCGTCGCGGACGGCAACGATCAGCGCTTGCTTTTCTGCCGGGCCGACATCCCCTGAATTGAAGGTGGCGAGGCGTTCGCCGATGATGTCGAGCTCGTCGGAAGACGGCTTATCGAGGACGGTGATCGTGTGGTTCATTGCGGGGACCCGGTGGCGGATCCTTCTAGCAGGAAAATTCGGCCGCGCCGCATCGATTGGCCCCTGACAGGCACATAATCCTGTGCGCCAGTGCCGGCGGGATGCCCGACCCCGTGGGGCCGGGCATCCCTCCCTCAGACGCTACTGCTTCTGGGCATAGGTCGGCTTGCCGTCGTCGCCTCGCTTCCATTCATAGATGACGTAGTCGGGGCGGGTGATGTCGCCCTTGGCGTCGTAGCCGATGTCGCCGATCGCCGTCGTCCAGGGACCGTTCGCCCGCATCGTCTCGGCGACCTTCTGGGCGTCGTCGGCCGCGCCCGTCTTGGTTATGGCGGCGGCGATGATCTGGACGGCGGCGTAGGAATACAAGGTATAGGCTTCCGGCTCGAAACCCTTGGCCCGGAAGTTCTCGACCAAACCCTTGGCTGCCGGATTCTTGCGCGGATCGGGCGAGAAGGTGTTGAGCGTGCCGACCACGGCGTCGCCGGCGATCGAAGCGAGCTCGTTCGACACCATGCCGTCGCCGGAGAACAGGATCGCCTTCAGCCCCTGGTCGGCTGACTGGCGCAGGATCAGGCCGGCCTCGGTGTGCAGGCCGCCGAAATAGATCAGGCTGACGCCGGCCTGCTTCAGCTTGCCGATCAGGGCCGAGAAATCCTTGTCGCCGATATTGATGCCTTCATACAGCACCTCGTTGATGCCGTTGCCGTTGAGCACCGCCTTGGCGACGTCGACAAGCCCCTGGCCATAAGGGCTCTTGTCGTGGATCATCGCGATCTTGGCGTCCTTGAAATTGGCGGCGATGTAGTCGCCGGCGACCTTGCCCTGCTGGTCGTCGCGGCCGCAGGTGCGGAAGGTGTTCCACAGGCCGCGCTCGGTATATTGCGGATTGGTCGAAGCCGGCGAGATCTCGAGCACGCCATTTTCGGCATAGACCTCGGAGGCCGGGATCGACACGCCCGAATTGAAGTGGCCGACGACATATTTGACGCCGTCGGCGACGAATTTGTTGGCCACCGAAATGCCCTGCTTGGGGTCGGAGACGTCGTCGCCGACCTGGATCCTGATCTGCTCGCCGAGCACGCCGCCGGCGGCGTTGATGTCGGCGGCCGCCTGTTCGGCGCCCTTCTGGAACTGCGCCCCGAAGGCGGCGTTGGGTCCGGTGATCGGGCCGGCGACGCCGATGACGATGTCGGCCCAGGCCGTGCCGCCAAAGGCGACCAGCGCGGTCAAGGCAACTGCTGACAACAGCGATTTTTTCATGTGGAGACTCCCATTGGCATTGTGGGCGTTGCGTGATGCCTTGCCGTGATGCCCACGCTCGCTGGCAAGGCTGACCGTTCCGGACCTGCCGCCGGTGTTCCCTTGTTGAACGGCGGCCTTCTCCTTGCGGCCGTCTAGGACGTCAGTTCCACGGCCATCGCGGTCGCCTCGCCGCCGCCGATGCAGACCGAAGCGATGCCGCGCCGCAGCCCGTGCTGGCGCAGCGCCGACACGAGCGTGACGAGGATGCGCGCCCCCGAGGCGCCGATCGGATGGCCAAGCGCGCAGGCGCCGCCATGGACGTTGACCTTGTCGCGCGGCAGGTCGAGCTCGCTCATCGCGACCATCGGCACCACGGCGAAGGCCTCGTTGATCTCGAAGAGATCGACGTCCTCGATACGCCAGCTGACCGTCTCGCAGAGCTTGCGCATGGCGCCGACCGGTGCCGAGGTGAAGAGATTGGGCGCCTGGGCGTGGGTGACGTGGCCGCGAATTGTTGCGAGAGGGGTGAGGCCGGCTCTGTCCGCCGCCGAGCGGCGCATCAGCGCGAGGGCCGCGGCACCATCCGAGATCGACGAGGAGTTGGCTGCCGTCACCGTGCCGCCGTCGCGAAAGGCCGGTTTCAGCAAGGCGATCCTGTCGGGGCGGGCCTTTTGCGGCTGCTCGTCGTCGCCGACCAGCCGATCGGCCTTGCCGTCCGGTGCCGTGACCGGAACGATCTCGTCGCGAAAGCTGCCGTCGGCGATGGCCTGCCGTGCCCTGTCGAGCGACTCCAGCGCAAACGTGTCCTGAGCATCGCGCGTGAAGCCATAGGCCTCGGCGCAGTCCTCGGCGAATGTGCCCATCAGGCGCCCCTCGTCATAGGCGTCCTCGAGGCCATCGAGATACATGTGGTCGACGAGGCGATGATGCCCGATGCGGTAGCCCGAGCGTGCGCGGTCGAGCAGATAGGGTGCGTTCGACATGCTCTCCATGCCGCCGGCGACGATCGTCCTGGCCGATCCCGCGGCGATGAGGTCGTGCGCTAGCATCGCCGACATCATGCCGGAGCCGCACATCTTGTTGACGGTGGTGGCGCCTGTGGCGAGCGGCAGCCCGGCTGCAAGCGCTGCCTGGCGCGCCGGCGCCTGGCCTTGGCCGGCGGTCAGGACACAGCCCATCAGCACCTGGTCGACAAGGCCGGTGTCCAGCCCGGACCTCTCCAGGACGGCGCGGATGGCTGCCGCTCCAAGCTGCGGGGCGGTGACCTCCTTCAGGCTACCGAGGAAGCCGCCAAGCGGTGTCCTGGCTGCCCCTGCTATGACCACCGGATCATGACTGTTCACCTAGCTCTCCTCCTGCATGTGCTCAGCGCGGCGCCATGCGCAGCGCGCCGTCGAGGCGGATAACCTCGCCATTCAGCATGGTGTTCTGGCAGATGTGCCTGACCAGCCCGGCATATTCGTCAGGGCGGCCGAGGCGCGGCGGAAACGGTACGCTGGCGCCGAGCGCGTCCCGCACCTCCTGCGGCATCGCTGCCATCATCGGCGTCTCGAATATGCCCGGCGCGATGGTGACGACGCGCACGCCGTGGCGGGCCAGTTCGCGGGCGACGGGCAAGGTCAGCGCGACGACGCCGCCCTTCGACGCGGCATAGGCGGCTTGGCCGATCTGGCCGTCGAAGACGGCAATGGAGGCGGTGTTGATGATGATGCCGCGCTCGCCATCGGTGTCGGCTTCACCCTTGACCATGACGCTTGCGGCAAGCCGCAACATGTTGAAGGTGCCCAAGAGATTGACGGCGACGGTCCGGGCGAAGCTGTCGAGGCCATGCGGTGCGTCGCGGCCGATGACCCGTTCGCCCGGTGCGATGCCGGCGCAGTTGACCAGCCCGTGGATGCCGCCGAACATCTCCTCGGCATGTCTCACCGCGGCGAGGCCGTCGGCTTCGCTGGTGACGTCGGCGCGAAAGAAACGCGCCTTGCCGCCGAGTTCTGCGGCCGTCTTCTCGCCAGCGGAAGCATTGACGTCGATGGCGAGCACGCTGGCACCTTCGTCGGTAAGCATTCGCGCAACCGCCGCGCCCAGCCCCGAGCCTGCTCCGGTCACCAGAAAAACCTTGTCCTTGATCTGCATTGCTCGGCCCGGATGCGTTGCTCTCCCGGGCATGTTGCTACGAAGCAAGGGGACCGGCGATGACCGCCGCGCTCAGATTTGGTGATCGATTTTGCAATGTTTGCTGCTCGCCGCACCCTGCGCGTAGAGCGCGTGCGGGCTCGAGGCTGGACCGTCCCCTGTGTTGGCGATGACGATGGCCTCCCGGCGAAACGAAGCCGGGCTCTTGCCTGTCCATTTGTGGAAGGCGCGATGGAACGCGCTCGGTTCGGAAAAGCCGATGTCGGCGGCGACGTCGGCGACCGTCCGTCCGCCGCTCAACAACGCTTCCATGGCCAAGGCGCGACGCATCTCGTCCTTGATCGAACGATAGGTCTGGCCTTCCTGCTGCAGCCGGCGGCGCAAGGTCGGCTCCTGTATGCGCATGCCGGTGGCGAGGTTGCCGAGGCTTGGCCAGGCCGAAGGAACCAGTCCATGCAGGCGTCCGCGTATGGCAGCGGAAAGCCCATCGTCATGGCGATAGCGCACCAATATGTTGGCCGGTGCCTGGCGCAGGAATTCGCGCAGGGCGCTGCTGTCGCGGATGACGGGCAGCTTGAGGAAATCGGAGTCGAAGACCAGCCGCGTCTCGGGCTGGTCGAAGCGCACCGGGGCGCCGAAGAACAGGCGATAATCGGTTCCGGTCGGCGGCGCGCTGCATTTGAAATCGACCCAGCGGATCGGCAGGCGCCGGCCTACGAGCCAGCAGTTCAGGCCATGCACGATGATCAAGAAGGTACGGTAGGCAAAGGCCGAGCGCAGCGGGCCGGCATCGCGCAGGGTGACCTCCGCCAGTCCGTCTCGGACGATCAGTTCGCCATGCGGATCGTCGAGCACGACACGCAGGAAGCGCAGGCTGCGCCGCAGCGCATGCTCGAGCGTCGTTGTCGTCAGCACCGCATGGCACAAAAGGGCAAAGCTGCCCGAGCGCATCGGCCGCGCGCCTTCGCCGAAGAACTCGTCGTCCATGGCCTCGGCCACCGCCCGCCAGAGCGCGCCATACTGCCGGGCGGAGATCGGTTCCGAGATGATGGGCGGCAGCCCCAGCTGCGCCAGCAGAGGCGCTATGGGAACGTCGTGGCGGCGCAGGCATTCGAGCGTATCGTCGACGAAACAGGGGGCGACCATCCGACGTTCCACCGCATCTGCTCCCGCGCTAACGCTCACCCCGGTCGAAAGTGGCAGGCCCCACGCCGCGCTGGCGCAAGGTGTTCCGCGCCACCTTCTCCGTCGGCGTTCGCGGCAACGGCGTGTCGGTGATCTCGATGTAGCGCGGCACCATGTGACGGGGCGCGAGGTCCCTGAAATGGTCGAGCAGGTCGGCCGCCTCCACCGTCGAGCCGGCGCGCCGCAGGGCAACGACCATGATGTCCTCTTCGGTGAATTCGGAAGGGATTCCGAAAGCAGCACTTTCCAGAATGTCGGGGTGTTTTTCGGCGACCGTCTCCACCTCATAGGCGGAGATGTTTTCGCCGCGGCGGCGGATCGCCTCGTTCAGCCGATGCTTGAAATAGAGCCAGCCATCCTTGTCCATGTAGCCGGCGTCGCCCGAGTGGTACCAGAGGTTCCGGAGCGTCTGCACCGTCTTGGCCTCTGCGCGGTAGTAGCCGGAAAACATGCTCCAGCTCTTGGTCGGGCGCGAAACGATCTCGCCTATGCTGCCGGGCGGCAGCGGCCTGTCGGCATCGTCGACGATCGCCACCTGCCAGTCCGGATGCGGCCGGCCGCAGGACCCGGGACGGGTCTCGTCCACCGTATCAAGCGTCACGAAGCTGGTTTCGGTCTGGCCGTAGCCGGTGACGAGCCGCATGTCGAAGCGGCGTTCGAAGGCCTCCCTGTCTGCTACCATCGGAATGCACTGACACACCCGGACGGGATTGTCGCGGTCGGCGTCCGATGGCTGGGCACGCATCAGGATGACGGCCATCGCGCCGAGCAGATTGGTCGCGGTTGCGCCGCTGGCGCGGAGCTGATCCCAGAACCTGGAGGCGCTGAAGCTTTCGACCAGCGTCGTTTTGGTGCCGTAGATCAGCGGCAGCAGCACGCCGAACATCTGCGCATCGGTGTGAAACAGCGGCAGCGCGGAGAAATAGCTGTCGCTGCCGGTGTAGCCGAGATTGGACGCCATCGCCGCCGCCCAGGAATAGCAATGATGGTGCGACATCAATGCCCCCTTGGCCGGGCCCGTCGTGCCGGAGGTGTAGAGGATCGCCATCGGGTCGGCGTAGTGGACATCGACGAGGTCGAAGCCCAATTGCGGTGCCATGCAGTCGTCGAAGGCGACGATGCGGTCGATCCTGATGCCCGCCGCCCGCGCCTCGGCGGGATCCGTGCCGACGAGGATCAGCGTCCGCAGGCTGGGCAGATTGTCCTGGACCTTGGCCAGCTCGGCCAGCGCGCCGGCGTCCGCAACCAGCACCTCGGCGCCGCAATTGTTGAGGTTGTGGCAGAGCAGGTCGCCCTTCAGGCCGGGATTGGTCGGCACCTCGATCGCCCCCAGGCTCGCTGTCGCAAACCACAGCGCGACGAGTTCGAACGAGTTGGGCAACAGCATCGCCACGCGGTCCGAGCGGCCGACGCCGAGCTGGCGCAGGCCGCGCGCCAGCCGGCTCGACACCTGCAGCATCTCCTCGAAGCTTGCGCTGCGCCCGCAGACGTCGATGAACGACTTGTTGCCGAAGCGCTCGGCCTGGCGCAGCAGGATCCGCGGCAGCACCCGGCTCTCCAGCTCGTTGTCGTTCTTACCCGGTATGTAGGCGGGGGAAAAGACGCTCGATGTCATGGCGCGTTCAGAACCTTTTTGCCCGGGCCTGCGCTTCGGCGGAGAGGAAGCCGCTGACCGTGGCCCTGGTCTCGAGCGCCATGGCGGCGGCGAGCGAGGAGTGGAAACCTTCGTTGATGGCGTGCTTGATGTCGGCGACCGCCTCCTCGGGCCGCGCGGCGATCGCCAGCGCCAGCGTCCTTGCCGCCTCGAGCAGCTCGGCCTCGGCAACCAGCTTCCAGGCGATGCCGACCTCGACCGCCTTGGCCGCATCGTGGCGTTCGCCGAGGATCATCAATTCCTTGGCGATCTGCGGCCCGACCTGCTTGGTCAGAAGTGCTGTCACCCCGCCTGTCACGAACAGGCCGTAGCCGACCTCGGGGAAGAACCAGCGCGTGGTGTCGGCAAACAGCCGGAAGTCGCAATTGACCACCCATTCCAGCGCGCCGCCGACGCACCAGCCATGCACCGCGGCAATGACGATCTTGCGCGACTGCATGATCTGCAGCGTGATCTGCTGGATGGACTCGACCCAGGCCTGCGTCGCCGCTTCCGACGTGGTCTGCGCGTCGAGATCCTTGAGATCGTCGCCGGAGCAGAAGGCGCGGCCTTCGCCATGCAGGATGACGACGCGGGTGGCCGTCCTCGCTTCGGCTGCCGCCAGTGCTGCCGAAAGCTGGTTGACCAGGTCGCCATTCATGGCGTTGAGCCGTTCCGGCCGGTTCAGCCTGATCCAGCTGATGGCGCCGTCGTCCGTCGAAATGACTGCTGGTGTCATGATGGGGTCCTCATACGATCATCGGTTCGGCATAGGAGCCCCAGACTTCTCTCAGCGCGCTGCAGATCTCGCCGAGCGTCGCGCGCGCCTTCACCAGCTCGATCGTCTTGGGCAGCAGGTTGATGTCGTCTGACTGGGCCTGTTCGGCGAGCTCGGCCAGCAGCTGCTTGACCAGTCCGTTGTCCCTTTCGGTCCGCACCGCGTTGAGGCGGTCGATCTGCAGCTGGGTGCACTGGTCGTCATAGGGATGGATGTGGACCTCGGCGGAACCGCTGGTCTCGTCGACATGTCGGTTGACGCCGACCGAGACCTTTTCGCCGCTGTCGATCTTCTTGAAGGTGGCATAGGCGGAATCGGCCAGCTTCTGCTGGAACCAGCCTTCCTCGACCAGTTTGATGGCGCCGCCGCGCTCCTTGACCTCGTCCAGCACCTTCCAGATTTCGGTCTCCATGTCATGCGTCAGGCGCTCGACGAAATAGGAGCCGCCGAGCGGATCGATCACCGACGTCACGTTGATTTCGTCGCGGATGATCTGCTGCGTCCGGATCGCCAGCTTCATCGCCTCCTCGGTCGGGATGGCGAAGGCCTCGTCGAGGCCATTGGTGTGCATGCTCTGGCAGCCGCCGAGCACCGCGCCCAAAGCCTGGATCGCCGTGCGCATCAGGTTGTTGTGGTGCTCGACCTTGGTCAGGCTCATTGCCGCTGTCTGCACATGCACCCTGAGGCGCATCGATTCCGGCTTCTTGGCGTGGAACTGCTCGGACATGATCCTGGCGTAGACCCGCCGGGCCGCCCTGAACTTGCAGATCTGTTCGAAGAAATCCTGGTGGCTGATGAAGAAGAACGACAGCCGCGGCGCGAAGTCGTCTATGTCCATGCCGGCGGCGATGACCTCCTCGCAATAGGCAATGGTGAAGGCCATGATGAAGGCGATCTCCTGCAGCGCATTGCCGCCGACATCGGAGAGATGGTAGCCGCTGAGGCTGATCGGATTGAGCTTCGGCGTCGTCTTCGCGCTGTGCATGATCAGGTCGCGCAGCAGCCTGACGGCCGGCCGTACCGGGTAGATCCATTCCTTCTGGGCGACATATTCCTTGAGCGGGTCGGCCTGCAATGTGCCGGTCAGCTTGGTTAGGTCGTAGCCGCGCCTTTCCGCGACCGCGACGAACATCGCGTAGATCACCCAGGCTGAGGGGTTGATGGTCAGCGACACCGAGATCTTTTCGAGGTCGATGCCGTCGAACAGGCGGTCGACGTCGTCGACCGTGTCGATCGCCACGCCGACGCGCCCGACCTCGCCGAAGGCCATCGGATCGTCCGAATCGAGGCCCAGCAGCGTCGGCAGGTCGAAGTCGGTCGACAGCCCGGTCTGGCCGGTCTGGATCATGTATTTGTAGCGCTGGTTGGTCGCCTCGGGATTGCCGAAGCCGGCGACCTGCCGGATGGTCCAGGGGCGGCCGCGATACATCGTCGGATAGGCGCCCCGGGTGAAGGGATAGGCGCCCGGAAATCCGAGATCGCCGGCCGGGATGCCGGCGACGTCGGCGGCGGTGTAGATCCGCTTCAGCGGAATGCCGCATTCCGTCTCATAGGCCGCCTTTTCCTCGGGCCTGCTGTTCAGCGTGGCCGCGAGTTCGTTGGCTTCCCACGCGGCCTGCTTTTCCCTGATGTCCTCGATCGCCTCGGCTGAGAACAGATTCATGCCAGCACCTCATTGTCCCAACCCAGCAAAAGGCAGGCGGCGGCGGACGGATCCGTGGTCCGGCTCACCACCGCCTGAACGTGGGCCTCGAGTTCGCCTGTGTCGCGTTTGAACCTGTCCTGGAAAAGCTGCCGGGCGGTGCCCAGGATCCGCGTCCTGCCGATGCTGCGCTCGCGCTCGCGCAGCTCGCCGCTGTCCCTGAGATGGTCCCAATGCCTTGAGATGGCGTCCTTCAGCTCGTTGATCCGCTCGCCCGACAGCGAGCTGACCGGCAGAACGGGCGTCTGCCAGTCCGACCCCGGTCTTGCAGGTCCGAGGCTCATCATGCCGCGCAGGGCCGCGACCGTTGCCGATGCGTCGGGCCTGTCGCTCTTGCTGATGGCATGGATGTCGGCAATTTCGAGGATGCCGGCCTTGATCGCCTGGATGTCGTCGCCAAGTCCCGGCGCCGACAGCACCACGATGGTGTGGGCGGCAGTGACGACTTCGACCTCGTCCTGTCCGACCCCGACGGTTTCGATGATGATCGGCGAATAGCCGGCGGCATCGAGGACATCGACGGCCTGAAGCGTCGCGCGGGCCAGGCCGCCGAGATGTCCGCGCGTCGCCATGCTGCGGACGAAGGCCTGGCAGGATTGCGCCGCCTCGCTCATCCGCACCCGGTCGCCGAGGATGGCGCCGCCGGAAAACGGGCTGCTCGGATCGACGGCAACCACGCCGACCTTGTGCCCGTCTGCGGCAAAGGCCCTGATCAGGGCGGCGACCAGCGTCGACTTGCCGGCGCCGGGAACACCGGTGATGCCGAGCACATGGGCCTTGCCGCCGTGGCGGTAGATCTCGGCCAGCGCCTCGGCTGCCTCGGCATATCCTGCCTCAGCCCGGCTGATCATCCGGGCGACCGCCAGCACGCTGCCCCTGAGCACTTCCGGCACGAGGGCCGCCGAAGGCACATAGGCCGTTCGCCGGGCGGGCCGGGATGAGGCGAACGCCGTCATTTCAGGCCACGTTCGGCGATCAGCTTCCTGATCGTCGTGACGATCAGGTCGCCCCTGGCTTCCTGCGGCACGATGGCGTCGACGCCGCTGTCCGACAGAGCGGCGTAGTCATGCTCGGGAATGACGCCGCCGGCGACGACGAAAATATGCTCGGCCTGTTTTTCCCGGAGGCAACGTCCGAGTTCCTGGAACAAAGGCAGGTGCGACCCCGACAGCAGGCTGACGCCGATGACGTCGACGTCCTCCTGGATCGCGGCAGTGACCACGTCCTTGGGCGATTTGTAGAGGCCGGTATAGACGACCTCCATGCCGGCGTCGCGCAGGATCCGGGCGACCACCTTGGCGCCCCGGTCATGGCCGTCGAGGCCGAGCTTGGCGACAAGCACCCGGATGCTGCCGGGCGCGTTGACGTCGATCTCCGCCCGGGCGGCGTCGCCCTGGCTGATGGTGTTCATGTCGGTCATGTCTGGAGTGCCTTTCACTCTGCGGCGATGCTGGAGCCGCTTGCACCAGCGGCCAGCCCGGCTTCGATCGAGTCGGAAATGATGCCGAGGCCGAGGTCGAGTTCGGCCTCCGAGATCGTCAGGGGAGGGGCGATGCGGAACACGCCGCCCATGCCGGGAAGCTTGACGATGTTCATGCTGAGGCCGCGCTTGAACGCCTCGGCCGCGATCCGCGCGCCGAGCTCATGGTCGGGTTCCCTGTCCGTGCCATTCTTGACGATCTCGACCCCGAGCATCAGGCCGCGGCCGCGCACGTCGCCGACACATTCGTAACGTTGCTTGAACCGCGACAGGCCGTCGAACAGCCTGGCGCCGAGATGCCGGGCGCGTTCGACGAGATTCTCGTCCTCGACCACATCGAGCACGGCAAGGCCGACGGCCGCCGGCAACGGGTCGGAGACATGGGTGGTGTAGAACAGGAAGCCCTTGGCATAGGCCGCCTCCTCGATCTCCGCCGTCGTCATGACAGCCGAAAGCGGCAGGCCGGCGCCGATGGTCTTGGACAGGGTCAGTATGTCGGGGGTGACGCCGTCGCGCTGGAAGGCAAACATCGTTCCGGTGCGGCCGATGCCGGTCTGCGCCTCGTCGAGGATGAGCAGCATGCCGCGCTCGTGGCATTTCTGCCTGAGGGCGGCGAGATAACCCTCGGGCAGCTCCAGCATGCCGCCGCTCGACAGGATCGGCTCGGCGACGAAGGCCGCCAGGCTCCCCGTCGACTGGCTGTCCACCAGGGTGAAGGCGTCATCGAGCTCTGTGCGCCAGTCGAGGCTGCCGTCGGCATGCCGGAAGCGCGGGCGAAAACTGTTCGGCGCCGGTATGGCGATCGACCCGACGGCCGCAGGCCCATATCCCTTGCGGCCGGCGCTGTAGGTCGCCGAGGCGGCGACGCCGGTCATGCCGTGCCAGCTCTTGGAGAAGGCGACGATCTCGTGCTTGCCGGTGACCAGCTTGGCCATGCGGATGGCGGCTTCGTTCGATTCGGCGCCTGTCGACAGCAGAAGCGCCCTGTCGAGGCCGGGCGCCAGCCCGGCCAGGCGCTCGGCGAGCTCGACGACCGGGCGCGAGAGCATGCCGCTGAACAGATGCGCGACCTTTTCGACCTGCCGGCTGACCGTCGAGACGATCCTCGGATGGGCATGGCCGAGCAGGGCGCTCATCTGGCCGGAGGTGAAGTCGAGGATCGGCCGGTCGTTGGCGTCATAGACGAACGAGCCGGCGGCACGCTCGATGATCGCCGGCTCGAAGCTGCCGCCATAACGGATGAGGTGCTTCCTCGCCGAAGCCCAAAACGCCTGATCCCGGTTGTTCGACATGTCTCACCCCTTTTGATGATGCTCGGTCGAACGATAGGGCTTGGCGTTTATGCAGTAAAATTGATAATATTAGGATTCAGATATAAGAGGATTTGATATGCAGGCGCCGCTTGACCTGAGATTGGTGACGACCTTCGTCCGCGCAGCCCAGCTGGGCACGCTAAGCGCCACCGCCGTGCAGGTCGGGCGGACCCAGTCGGCGGTGACGATGCAGATCCAGCGGTTGGAAGAGGTGCTCGGCCAGAGCCTGTTTCACCGCCGCGGCAGCGGCGTCAGCCTGACGGCCAGCGGCGCCCGTTTCCTTGCCTATGCCGAACGCATCCTCAAGCTGCAGGACGATGCGGTGTCGGCCCTTTCGGACAAGGGCCTGCACGGCTCGATCATCTTCGGCAGCCCGGAGGACTATCTGATCGCCTTCTTCCCGGCGATCCTGAAGACCTTCGGCAGTCTATATCCCGATGTCGAGATCAAGGTCGTCTCGGCGCCTACGGTCGAATTGCGCGGGCTGCTGCACCAGCGGCAGCTCGACCTGGCGTTGGTCTCGACGCCGAATGCGAGTGATTCCCCAGATGTCGTCCGCCCCGAGCCGCTGGTCTGGGTCGGCAGCCGGCCGACGTTGGAGCAGCATGATTTCGGCGACGTCATCCCGATGGCGCTGCCGGCCTCCAACGCGATGGATCACCGCGCCGCCTGCGATGCCATGGCCCATGCCGGGCTGCGCTACAAGATCTCCTATGCCAGCAACAGCTTGGCCGGCCTGATCGCGGTTGCCCGCTCGGGCCTGGCGATCAGCGTCATGACCAAGGAGGCGGTGCCGTCCGACCTCCACATCCTCAACGCGCCCCTGCCGCCGCTTTCCAGCCTCGGCATGCTGATCGCCTATGGCGACACCGAACGCTCGCCGGCGGTCGAGGCTTTCGCCAATCACATCCGGCAGGTCCTGCCGACGTTGTGAGGTGAGGATGCGACTGCCGCGCGCATGAGGCCCGTCGCCAACCTTGCGAACTGAGGGGATTTCGAGCGATTTGCGAAAATTGTGGCTGGGGCGCCAGGATTCGAACCTGGGAATGTCGGTACCAAAAACCGATGCCTTACCGCTTGGCGACGCCCCAACACGCTTCGGCAGCAGGCCGCAGCGAGTCAATCGACAGCCGCCTTATATGCAGCGCGCGGCAAAAGCACAATCGTAGCCTTGCCGCTTTCCGCATCATCTTGCGGCAGCTCGCGTCAGGTATGAGCGGCCCAGGGGGCTGGTCGCATTAGGCTCGAATCGACCGAATCGCATGCGCCGACGTGTCGGCGATTGCCGAGCCTCTGCAACGCTGCCCCCTCGGAGCTATGGCGGTCATTCGCCCCAGACGGCGAGCTCGTTTCCGGCCGGATCGACGAAATGGAATCGCCGGCCGCCGGGGAAGGAGAAGATCGGCTTGACGATGGTGCCGCCGGCCTCTTCGACCGCGGCAAGGCTGTCTTCCAATGCCTCGGAATAGAGTACAGGTAGCGGTTTTGCCGGGACTTCGGCCTGGAAACCGCCGTCGAGGCCTTCGGCGAAGGCTGAATAATCGGGGCCGTAATCGGTGAAGGTCCAGCCGAAAGCCGCGCTGTAGAAGGACTTCACATGGTCGAGCGTGCCGCCAACCGCCGCCATTTCGATGTAGTCGAGCTTGCCGGTCTTGCGCATGGTCGTCTCCGATGTTTGTTCTCGTTATGTTCTATATGAGGTAGCGGGTGGCCGCAAGGGTGCCGCAGTCCCGGTTCATTAATCGATTGTAGGACATTCCGTGGCGGAACAGTGCCTTGCCTTTCGCAGCGCAGCATCCTATCGCTCCCCGCAGAAGCAGGCGGCGGCCACCGTCCAGCTCCACACTCAGTCGGCGAGGAGAAGGCATGACCAAGTGGGTTTACAGTTTTGGCGACGGTGCAGCGGAGGGACGGTCCAGCGACCGCGACCTGCTCGGCGGCAAGGGGGCGAATCTCGCCGAGATGTGCAGTCTCGGCCTGCCGGTGCCGCCCGGTTTCACCATCACCACGGCAGCCTGCAACTGGTTTTATGCCAATGGACGCGCCTATCCCGCAACGCTCGAAGCCGACGTCCGCGCCGCCCTCGACACTGTCGGCGCCATCACCGGCCGCCGCTTCGGCGATCCTGAAAAGCTGCTGCTCGTCTCGGTGCGCTCGGGCGCCCGTGCCTCGATGCCGGGCATGATGGACACCGTGCTCAATCTCGGCCTCAACGACGTCACCGTCGAGGCGCTGGCTATCGACGCCGGCGACGCCCGTTTTGCCTATGACAGCTACCGTCGCTTCATCACCATGTATTCCGACGTGGTGCTCGGCCTCGACCATGAGGTCTTCGAGGAACTGCTCGAAGACGAGAAGGGCCGTCTCGGCTACGAACTCGACACCGAGTTCACCGCGCCGCAATGGCAGGACGTCATCAAGCTCTACAAGGCCAAGGTCGAGGAAGAGCTCGGTCGCGCCTTCCCGCAGGATCCGCACGAGCAGCTTTGGGGCGCCATCGGTGCGGTGTTCCAGAGCTGGATGAACCACCGCGCCATCACCTATCGCCGCCTGCACGACATTCCCGAGAGCTGGGGCACGGCGGTCAACGTCCAGGCCATGGTGTTCGGCAATATGGGCGAGACCTCGGCGACCGGCGTCGCCTTCACACGCAACCCCTCGACCGGCGAGAAGATGCTCTATGGCGAGTTCCTGGTGAACGCCCAGGGCGAGGACGTCGTTGCCGGCATCCGCACGCCGCAGAACATCACCGAAGCCGCGCGCATCGCCGCCGGCTCCGACAAGCCCTCGCTGCAGAAGCTGATGCCGGAGGCGTTCAACACCTTCGTTGCGATCTCCAATCGCCTCGAACAGCATTACCGCGATATGCAGGACCTCGAATTCACCATCGAGCGCGGCAAGCTGTGGATGCTGCAGACCCGCTCGGGCAAGCGTACCGCCAAGGCGGCACTCAAGATCGCCGCCGAAATGGCCGGCGAAGGGCTGATCAGCAAGGAGGAGGCGATCTGCCGGATCGATCCGTCGGCGCT
Source organism: Aminobacter sp. SR38 (assembly GCF_014843375.1). Classification (NCBI taxonomy): domain Bacteria; kingdom Pseudomonadati; phylum Pseudomonadota; class Alphaproteobacteria; order Hyphomicrobiales; family Phyllobacteriaceae; genus Aminobacter; species Aminobacter sp. SR38. Next base: position 1,507,918 of record NZ_CP062112.1, on the reverse strand, counting down.
CGACCAACTGCTTCACCCGACAATCGACCCCAAGGCGCAGCGCGAAGTCATCGCCGTCGGCCTGCCGGCCTCGCCGGGTGCCGCCACCGGCGAGATCGTGTTCTCCTCCGACGAAGCCGAGGAGCTGAAGTCGGCCGGGCGCAAGGTCATCCTGGTGCGCATCGAGACCAGCCCCGAGGACATCCACGGCATGCATGCCTCGGAAGGCATCCTGACGACGCGCGGCGGCATGACCAGCCACGCCGCGGTGGTTGCCCGCGGCATGGGCAAGCCCTGCGTTTCGGGCGCCGGTTCGCTGCGCGTCGACTATCGCGCCGGCACGCTGATCACCATGGGACACACCTTCCGCAAGGGCGACGTCATCACCATCGACGGCTCCAACGGCCAGGTGCTGAAGGGCTCGGTGCCGATGCTGCAGCCGGAACTGTCAGGCGATTTCGCCGCCATCATGGAGTGGGCAGACGCGGCACGCCGCATGAAGGTGCGCACCAATGCCGAAACGCCGGCCGATGCGCGCATGGCGCGCTCCTTCGGCGCCGAAGGCATCGGCCTATGCCGCACCGAGCACATGTTCTTCGATGGCGACCGCATCGTTGCGATGCGCGAGATGATCCTCGCCGACACCGAGAAGGACAGGCGCACCGCCCTTGCCAAGCTGTTGCCGATGCAGCGTTCGGACTTCATCGAGCTGTTCGAGATCATGGCCGGCCTGCCGGTGACGATCCGCCTGCTCGACCCGCCGCTGCACGAGTTCCTGCCCAAGACCGAGGAAGAGATCGCCGAGGTCGCGGCGGCGATGAACGTCTCGGCCGACAAGCTGCGCCAGCGCACCGAGGCGCTGCACGAGTTCAACCCGATGCTCGGCCATCGCGGCTGCCGTCTCGCCGTCTCCTATCCGGAGATTGCCGAGATGCAGGCGCGCGCCATCTTCGAGGCGGCCGTCGAGGCCGGCAAGAAGACCGGCAGCCCGGTCGTTCCAGAAATCATGGTGCCGCTGGTCGGCCTGATGAAGGAGCTCGATTACGTCAAGGCGCGCATCGACCAGGTCGCGCAGAGCGTGATGCGGGAAACGGGCGTGAATATCGATTATCTCGTCGGCACGATGATCGAGCTGCCGCGCGCGGCCATTCGCGCCCATGTCATTGCCGAGGCGGCCGAATTCTTCTCCTTCGGCACCAACGATCTGACGCAGACGACCTTCGGTATCTCGCGTGACGATGCCGCGTCCTTCCTCGAGACCTATCGCCAGAAGGGCATCATCGAGCAGGACCCGTTCGTCTCGCTCGACGTCGACGGCGTCGGCGAACTGGTCAAGATCGCCGCCGAAAAGGGCAGGGCGACGCGGCCGGAAATCAAGCTCGGCATCTGCGGCGAGCATGGCGGCGACCCGGCCTCGATCCACTTTTGCGAAAGCGTCGGGCTGGACTATGTCTCCTGCTCGCCATTCCGCGTGCCGATCGCCAGGCTTGCCGCCGCGCAGTCGGCGGTCAAGGCGCAGCGCTAAAGCGTTCCAAGGCAACTTAATCGGTCATACCCATTTGCAAATTGGGTATGACCGATCGCATCTGCTGACCTCGCCAGGCAGACGCCGATTTCGAACCGTGATGGCTGACGGCATTGCGCCGCTTGGTTCCGTTGTTCGGCAGCAACGCCGGTGCGGCATCGTCTTCAACGCGTCCGGCACCTCAGCCAAATAGCCGTCACGGTCATCATCGCGCCAAGATTGGGGCGCCAGTGGCCGCGATTCCAGACTGCATTTCCCGGAAATTCGCATGCGCATGCTCGGCAGGTTTTTGATTGGCGTCGGTTTTGCGGCGCTGATGGGGTCTTCAGCCTCGGCGGCACTTCTCGAACCGCGGTTGCATCTCAGGCCTTCCACCGAAGCCACCCCCCGCGTGGCGCTGACGCTCGACGCCTGCGGCGGCAAGACAGACGCCCGCATCCTCTCGGCACTCGTCGACAACAAGATACCGGCGACGATCTTCGTCACCGGCAAGTGGCTGAAGCGCAACGCTGAGGCGCTCGCCGTCATGCGGGCGCATCCCGAGCTGTTCGAGCTGGAAAATCACGGCGCCGAGCATGTGCCGGCGGTCGACACGCCACACAGCATCTATGGGCTGAAAAGCGCCGGCAGCAGCGAGGCCGTGCAGGCAGAGGTCGTGGCCGGCGCTCTGGCCCTGACCGAGCGCGGCGGGCCGGCGCCGAAGTGGTTCCGCGGCGCTACCGCGCAATACAGCAAGAGCTCGATCGCACTGATCCGCAGTCTCGGCTTCAGGATCGCCGGCTATTCGATCAATGGCGACGGCGGCTCGCTGCTCGGTGCGCGCGAAACCGAGCGCCGCGTGTCAGCTGCGAGGGATGGCGACGTCATCATCGCCCACATCAACCAGCCGACCCACGCGGCAGGCGGCGGGCTGGTCAAGGGCCTGCTGGCGCTGAAGGCAAAGGGCTACACCTTCGTGCGGCTGGACGATGTCGAAGATGACGGTACCGACGACACGACGAACTGATGCCGTCGCGCCGCCGCTTCACGCTGCGGCGCGGAAAGCCTCGACCACGCCGACATAGGCTTCGGCGAGTTTTGCCAATGGGCTGTTGCTGCGGCTGGCCGATTCGACCTTGAGCTTGCCGCCGGTGACAGGCAGCGAAAGCAGCAGGAACTGGCGCCTGGCGCCGTCACCGATCGATGCCGCCGCGACATGCCTGTCCTCGCCGGCCTCGTCGAGGCGCATCTTGAACAGCAGGATGCCGCCGACGGCCTCGAGCGCATCGTCGACCATGTCGGCGAATTCCGATTCCGAGACGCTGCCTGGAGCGATCGAGGGGGCGGCGATGGTTGCCGGTCCGGCGTCCTCCGGCGCTTGCGCGGCCAGCTCCTCGGGGCCAAGCACGACGGGCGCAGCTTCCTCGGCGGCCGGCGCTTCCGCCTCAACTTCACCTTCGGCTGATGTTTCCGCCGCAAGCTCAGGCGCTTCCGCAGCCTCGGGAACCACGGCAGCTTCGGTGGACAGCTCCTCCGCCGAAAGCTCGACATCGGCCGCAGCTTCCGCGACCGATTCGGATGCGGCCTCGACGATTTCTGCCTCGGCAACGGAAACCTGGGCGGCGGAAACGTCGGCAGCCTCGTCGCCGGCCGAAATCTCTTCGGTTGCGATAAGCTCCGGGGCTGCGATCAGCTCCGGCTGAACCGTTTCGGCAACATTATCCAGTTGAGCCTCTGGCTCCTGCGATGACGCTTCGTGCTGCGGCAGGCCTTCGTCTTCCGCGCGGGGATGCGTATCCATGTGATGCCTCACAATATCTTGCCCATCCCGCCAGCCGGTAACAAAGGTTAACCGGGACCGTGGCCGCAATATGGCCGCTGGATTTGCCGGCTTGGCTTTCCCCTTTGTCGGACTGGACAATCCAGCCATTGCGCCCAAAATGGCCTGACAAGATCTGGGAGGATCCACATGCTCGGACTGATGCAGGAGTGGCCGCTATTGTGCCACAAGATCATTGACCACGCCGCGCGGCAGCATCCCAACCGGGAGATCGTGACGCGGTCGATCGAGGGGCCCATCGTTCGCACAAACTATGTCGAGCTGCGCGCGCGCTCGCTCAAGGTGGCGCAACGGCTGGAGCGTGACGGCTACAAGCTCGGCGACCGTATCGCCACGCTGGCCTGGAACTCGGCGCGGCACATGGAGGCCTGGTACGGCATCATGGGCATGGGCGCCGTCTATCACACGCTCAATCCCAGGCTTTTCCCCGAGCAGCTCGTCTGGATCATGAACCATGCCCAGGACCAGGCGCTGTTCGTCGACCTGACCTTCATGCCGCTGGTCGAAAAGATCGCGCCGCAGGTCGCGTCGCTGAAGCGGATCGTCGTCCTGACCGATGCCGCCCATCTGCCGCCGACGGCGCTGCCCAATGTCATGGCTTATGAGGAGTGGCTGGCCGAAGCCGACGGCGACTTTGCCTGGAAGGCGCTCGACGAACATGCGGCGGCCGGCATGTGCTATACCTCGGGCACCACAGGTGACCCCAAGGGCGTCGTCTACAGCCACCGCTCCAACGTGCTGCATGCGATGATCGCCGTGATGCCTGACGCCATGGGCATTTCGGTGCGCGATGTCGTGCTGCCGGTCGTGCCGATGTTCCATGCCAATGCCTGGGGGCTGGCCCAGAGCGTGCCGATGGTCGGCGCCAAGCTGGTCATGCCCGGCGGCAAGATGGACGGCGCCTCGATCTACGAACTGCTCGACACCGAACGTGTCACCTTCACCGCGGCCGTGCCGACCGTCTGGCTGATGCTGCTGCAGCACCTCGAGGAAACCGGCAAGAAGCTGCCGCATCTCAACAAGGTGGTGATCGGCGGCTCGGCCTGCCCGCGCATGGTGACGGAGAAGTTTGAGCGCAATTACGGCGTCGAGGTCATCCACGCCTGGGGCATGACCGAGATGTCGCCACTCGGCACGCTCTGCACCATCAAGCCCGAATATGACGAGCTCGAAGGCGACGACAGGCTGAACCTCCAGCAGAAGCAGGGCTACACGCCCTTCGGTGTCGAGATGAAGATCACCGACGACGACAACAACGAGCTGCCCTGGGATGGCAAGACCTTCGGCCGGCTCAAGGTGCGCGGTCCTGCGGTATCCGGCTCCTATTTCGGCGGCGCCAGCGCCGAGCAGTTCGACGCCGACGAATGGTTCGATACCGGCGACGTCGCCCATATCGATGAACATGGCTACATGCAGATCACCGACCGCTCCAAGGACGTGATCAAGTCTGGCGGCGAGTGGATTTCTTCGATCGAGCTTGAAAACCTGGCGGTCGGACATCCCGACGTTCAGGAAGCAGCGGTGATCGGGGTCAGGCACTCGCGCTGGGACGAGCGTCCGCTGATGGTGATCGTGCGCAAGCAGGGCAAGCAGCCTGATAAAGCCGACATATTGGCGTTCATCGACGGCAAGGTCGCCAAGTGGTGGATGCCCGACGACGTCGCTTTCGTCGACGAAATCCCCCATACCGCGACCGGCAAGATCCTGAAGACGGCGCTGCGCGAGAAATTCAGGGATTATCGCCTGCCGACGGACACTGCGGCATAGACAAGTTCATGTGCGGGAAGGGGGCGTGAGCCGCCTTTCCGCTTCAACCGCAGCCGGAAACCTTCTAGTTTGACCAAGCAGCGACGTCTGCCGTGGGGACGGCAGTGCTGCCATTTAGACTGGGTGGGTAACGGGGTTCCATGGCTGAGTTCCAGACGAGATATCATGAGGTGCGCACCACGCGTTCGGCCGGTCTGTCCAGGGGCATGGCATCGTTTGCGGCCGTGCTGCTGGTAACAGTGGTTCTCGGCCATCGCCGCGGCCTCGTCGACACCACGGCGTTCTTCTGGGTGCTCGGCATCGTCGCACTGCTTGCCGCTTTTGCGTTGCTGTTGTCCGGCTTTGCCTTTTCGCGGCTGTGGAAATTCGGCGATCGCGGCGGCCACGACCTGACCTTCGGTGCCCTGCTGGCGTTGGTGGTGTTGGCGCCGTTCGGTTTTGTCGCCTACCAGATCGCCACCTTGCCGATGCTGCGCGACATCTCGACCGATGTCGATGACCCGCCGGCGCTGACGGCGGCGGCCTCGCTGCGCACCTCCGCCATGAACAGGCTCGAGATCCCGACCGCAGGCGAGCGCACCCTCCAGAGCCAGTCCTATCCGCTGGTTGCCGGGCGGCGTTACGACCTGTCGCTCGACCAGGTGCTGCAGAGTGTTTCGGCCGTGCTCGCCCGCCAGGGCTGGGAGATCGTCGTGCCGCCGCCGGCCGCCGACAAGGCCACTGGTGAAGTCGACATCGAGGCTGTGGCACGGACCTTCATCCTGGCCTTGCCCTCCGACGTGGCCATCCGGATGGTCGATGACGGCGATTCGACCTTTGTCGACATGCGCTCAGCCTCGCGCTACGGCCGCCACGACCTCGGCGAAAACGCCGCGCGGATCACGGCTTTCCTGGCCGAGCTCGACCAGGAAATTGCCAGCCAGGCCGGAACCGCGACGACGGCGACGCCCGAACAATAGGCCTGGAAGGCACGATCGATTTATTCTGACCAGATGTTTTTCAGGCTGGGGAATAGAGACTGTCGATCGCCGCTGCCCCGTTGCTGACGGCCTGGCCGCGGCCGACGAGATCTTCGAGATGCGCCAGCACCGAAAGCCCGGCCGCGCCGTAGAGGCTGGGATCGGTGTTGCGATAGATGGCGCGCACGATGTCGGGGATCGAGCTGTCGCCGGCCGCGAGGCGTTCGAGGATCGCGGCTTCGCGCATCTGACGGTGCGCTTTCAGCCCGCGCACGAATGTCTGCGGCGAGGCGACCGGGCCGCCATGACCGGGCAGATAGGTGCTGTCGTCGCGTTCGATCAGCTTGTCGAGCGACGCCATGTAATCCGACATCGCACCATCAGGCGGCGCCACGATCGAGGTCGACCAGGCCATGACATGGTCGGCCGAAAACAGGATGCCGCTGCCCTCGAGCGCAAAGGCGGCGTGATTCGCCGCATGGCCAGGCGTCAGTACCGTTCGCATGCGCCAGCCGTCGCCATCGACGAGCTGGCCGTCGGCGACGATGACGTCGGGGACGAAGTCGGTGTCGCTGCTGGCATCGAGCGGCGCCACTTCGCCGATACGCAGCGGACGCGCCGAGCGGTGCGGCCCCTCGGCAACCGTCACGGCGCCGGTCGCAGCCTTCAGCCGGGCCGCCAGCGGCGAGTGATCGCGATGGGTATGGCTGACGAAGATATGGCTGACCGGGCGGCCGGCAATGACGGCAAGCAGCGCTTCGAGATGCGCGTCGTCATTTGGCCCGGGATCGAGCACGGCAAGCGTGTCGGTGCCGATGATGTAGCTGTTGGTGCCATGGAAGGTGAAGGCGCTTGGGTTGTTGGCGGTGAGCCGCATGACGCCGTCGGCAACAGTGACAGGCTGGCCGTAGGCAGGGTCGAAGCGTGTGTCGAAATCGAGAGACATGGCCGGCCGATATCTGTGGGTTCGAGGTGCCCTGGGCAAATTCGTTTGCCGCTTAGCATGGAAGACAATATAGGGAAAACCATGACTACAGTGCCGCGCGTTGAGGCGCAAAGGACGCTGTAGCAGTTTTGAATCGGTGCATGATCCCCAGCGAAAATCGAGTTCGATTTTCGCTGGGGCATGCAAAGCGTGCCTCGGCGCGCATACCACAAGGGGATTTACATGGCCGCTGCATCCAGTTCCACAGCACTCATCTCGGCGGCATTGCCCGAAAAGGGCGCGACGCGCCTGGCAACGCAGCTGTTGCTGGCCGTTGCAGGCTCGCTGCTGCTCATCGCTTCGGCCAAGACCAAGGTCGTGCTCGGACCGGTCGACATGTCGCTGCAGACGCTGGCCGTGCTCGGCATCGGCGCGGCCTATGGCCTGCGCCTCGGCGTGGCGACGCTGCTGCTCTACATGGCGCAGGGCGCCATGGGGTATCCGGTGTTCCAGAGCACGCCCGAAAAGGGCATCGGCATTGCCTACATGCTCGGTTCGACCGGCGGCTATCTGCTCGGCTTCGTCGCCATGGCGGCGATCGTCGGCTGGGCCGTCGACCGTGGCTGGGGCCGCAGCATCGTCAAGATGCTCGGCGTCATGCTGGTCGCCGAAATCGTCATGATGGCGCTCGGTTTCTCCTGGCTGTCGCTGCTGATCGGCGCGGAAAAGTCCTGGCAGTTCGGCGTCGTGCCGTTCATCGTGCCCGACCTGATCAAGGTGGCGCTGGCTGCCGCTGCCGTTCCGGCGATCTGGGCGCTGCTGCCCAAGAAAGCCTGATCGCCTCGACAGGCGTTTGATCTGCCGGGCGGTGGATTTGCCTGGCGATGGATTGACGGGCGATGGATTAATGGACGCCCCGGCCTTAGAAAGGCCGGGGCGTTTTGCATTTGAAGAGCAGTGAATTCATGACCGTTCTCGTCACCGGCACGGCCGGCTTCATCGGCTTCCACGTCGCCCGCCGCCTTCTGGCCGATGGTCACGAGGTCGTCGGTTTCGACAGCGTGACCGACTATTACGACACCTCGCTGAAGGCAGCACGGCTGGAGCTTCTGGCTGAGCATGGCGATTTCCGCTTCATCCAGGCCGATCTGGCCGATGCGGCGGCGGTGACGTCCGCTTTCGAATGCCGGCCCGAGATCGTCATCAACCTCGCCGCACAGGCCGGCGTGCGTTATTCGCTCGACAATCCGCAAGCCTATGTCGATGCCAATGTCACCGGCTTTCTCAACATCCTCGAGAACTGCCGCGCAACGCAGCCGAAACACCTGATCTATGCCTCGTCGAGTTCGGTCTATGGCGGCAACAAGAAGCAGCCCTATTCGCCGCGCGACGGCGCCGACCATCCGGTCAGCCTCTATGCCGCCACCAAGAAGGCCAATGAGCTGATGGCGCATACCTACAGCCATCTGTTCGGCGTGCCGGCAACGGGCTTGCGCTTTTTCACCGTCTACGGGCCATGGGGCCGGCCCGACATGGCCTATTACAAATTCACCCGCGCCATCTTCGCCGGCGAGACCATCGACATCTACAACAATGGCGATATGTATCGCGACTTCACCTATGTCGACGACATCGTCGAAGGCATCGTGCGGCTGATCGACCTGCCGCCCAGGCCTGACTCCGACTATGACATTTCAGCCGGCGGGGCATCGGGCAGCTGGGCGCCGCATCGCGTCATGAACATCGGCAACCGCCGCAAGGAACATCTGATGGAGATGATCCGCATCCTCGAACGCGCGACCGGCCGCGAGGCGGTGAAGAACTTCATGCCGCTGCAGCCGGGCGACGTGCTCAGCACCTGGGCCGATGTCGGCGACCTCGAAAACCTGATCGGCGAGCTGCCGCACACGCCGATCGAGGACGGGCTCGTCCGCTTCGTCGACTGGTACGGCAGATATTACCGCGTCCAGTAGGTACGGCGATCGGGCGTCTCCCCGCGGGCGCTTCACCGACCGCGCGATGCCGCCCCTCTTCAGGGGGCGGCCGGTCGGGCTTCTCCTCGCCGGAAGTGCCGCACTGATTTTCCGCGGCTGAGGACGTTGCTCGCGCCCGCTGGCCGGCGGGCCTCTTCCATGCGTTGAGGCTCCGCCCGTTCTTGGATTTGGCGGGGTACGTCATATTGAATAGCGCGGACCAGGGAACGGGGCTATCGTCATCAAGTCGTCCGTATCAGCAACAGGCAAACGGGCGCTTGGAAGCGGTCATCGTGCTTTCGCCCTGTCCAGGGAAGCAAGCATGTTGGCAAACGGTATGGCGGACTCCGCCCAACTCACCATTCTTACCAGAGCGGTCGATGACTATTGCGCGAAGTATCGCATCGCGGGCGGCCGTGATCGTGAGGAGGTAGCAACACGTGTGATGGCGCTATTCCGCCGGGGGATTAGCGATTCCAGAGCATTGGCAGTTGCATTGGAGAAATCCAGCGGCAGCCTTCACATCCGCGCCGCATTCGATTGTGGACGGCTGAGTACGGTGATCCTGGCAGCAACTGTAGCATAGGCGCGGCGAGGTAGCGTTCGGATCCCTCGCGATCGATCTGTAGCTCTGTTCCCACTCTCTACCCATATGCGAAAGCCTGCCCTTTGCGGACGGCAGGCTTTTCGTTTGCGAGGTTTTCGTGACTTCAGAGCATAACGGCCGTGCATCGGGAGACGGTCTGTCCGACAGCCCTTCGGCACCGCAACTCCTGGTGAGCCGCTACGACGATGCCTGCCTTGCGCCTCGATCCTTCGGACCCAACGTCATGAACCTGTGGAAGCCTCTGCTGGCCATGCACCGGGCCGGCGTCCGCGATGAAGATGAAGCGGTGCTGCGCGCTCGTCGACGGCCAGGCGGCACCAAAAAAGGGCCCGCAGACGGTGCCGGCGAGCCCTTTGCGAGTGGGCTGGTTCAGGCCGCCAAAGCCTCGCGATTGGCTTTGCTGTCGGCCAGCATGGTCAGGTCATTGTCGGTGGTTTCTTCCTCGGCGAGCGTAGCCGCAAACAGCTTGGCGGCGTCCGGCATCTTCATGATCTCCGCCCAGCGGCGCAGCGTGCCATAGCGGGTGATCTCGTAATGCTCCACGGCCTGGGCAGCCGAGATCAGGCCGGCATCACCGGCGGCGGTGCCCTTGAACTCCTCGAGGATTTCCTCGCCTTCCTCGATGATGCCGTCAATTGCGGGGCATGTCTTGCCCTGGGCGCGCTTGCCGAGAATGTCGAACACCTGCTGGAGACGCTCGACATGGCCTTCGGTCTGGTCGCGGTGCTTGTCGAAGGCGGCCTTCAGTTCCGGCGAACCGGCGCCGCGCGCCATCTTGGGCAGGGCTTTCAGAATCTTGCGCTCGGCATAATAGATGTCGCGCAGCGTGTCGTAGAACAGGTCGTCGAGACCCTTTTCCTTGTTAGGCATGTCGTTGCTCCTGGGGTTGAGGTATTGCCCGGGGACAACGACCGGTGTCGGCTCAGGTTCCGAAGCGGTGCCACTTTGTGACCAACCCGCTTCGAGCAGGCGTCTTAACGTCGCCTCGCGTTGCGACTCGCGCGCCGCGGCACGGAGCAACTGTTCGAACCCGTCGCTCAAGCCGTCGTCGCATCGTCCCAGGAGATTGAGCCCCAACAAACCCTTCACTGTCGCGCACCTCCTGAAATCGAATAGGTTGACGCCGGATCAACGCCCGATGCCGAGGTCTGTTCCAGATGATGCGGGTGAGGGTGCAACCGTCGGACCGGCGCGTGCGTCGAGCGAGAAGAAAACCGAGGCCGAGCAGACCGCAAGGAACATTGGCGACGGGGGAGGGGCTCCGGCGTCGGGGCGCTGCCGCCCGACGGTGCCCGTCAGGAGGCAAGGCCGACAGATCGACCGGTCGTCTGGTTGCTGCCGGGCTTCCGGTCAGCTCGATCGCCAAGCTGGTTGTCGGTGGCATCGTCCTGGCGATCGTCGCTTCATGATGGGGGAGGCTGCAAGCTGCATCGAGCAGCCCGGCCCACCGAAGCGTGACCTGCAATTGAGCAACAAGGCTGAGCCAAGGCCACCGGCCCTGTTCCGGCACGGAGGGAACCTGTCGCCTCGACTTTGGAACGGATACAGGCGAGAGTGGTCTGGCGTGGCAATTGCCGGCGGCCAACGGGTTCGCATCGGCAGCACTCTCGATCTGGATGATCTTGCTGAAGCGCGACCGACAGGAGCGCACAAGGACTTCTTGAGATGTCCGACCTTCCGAACTAACCGCTTGGCTCTCACCCGCTGGTGCAGCGCCTCGTGACAGAAACCAGCATAACAGAAGAGGAAGCCCGAGAACTCATCGCCCTCATCGGGTATGGTTGGCAGTCGCTGTTGCGAGAGGCCAATCTGCTGGCGAAAAAACGGTAACGCAGACCTCTGGCGTTTAAGGCTATCCGATCTTCCTGATACGGCCCTTGTCCAATCGGAAAACGCCGTCGGTCCCGCCCTGCTTTTCGAGGTCCGTCAGTAACTCGTCCCAGATTCCGAGGAACTGGCCACAATCCTCGCATGATATCGGTGTCCCAGGGTCGACATCCTCGGGAATGCGCAAGCGAATTGTTTCGCAATAAGGACATTCGAGCTTGTGATTGAGATATTTGGCATCAACCATGGTTGCATCCTCACCGCAGAGACGGCCAGTGACCGCTCGGATAGATGGAATATCAGGCCGCCACATCACCGCTTGGCATCGTGAGTGCTCCCGTTGGCTTGAAGGTCTGCCGTCAGCTTCTCCAGGGCGTCGACGGAATCCTGATAATGCGATGCGTAGCGGGGAAACATGACCTGCTGAGTTCGATAGAAATCGAGCCATTTAGGCAGATCGGAGATGGGATAGGTGTTCTTCCAGGAGCCTTTCGACATTGTGAATGTGCCCGCGATCGGATCATACACGACATCCATGACAAAGGGTTGGGACAACTTCATCTAGTCGGCCGATGACCTCAGGCGTTTTGCGCTCAGATACATCAATGCTGCGGCTGCCTTGGTGCGATCCCAGCCGGCAGCCTGGGCATCGTCAAGCAGGCTTTCCAAACGATCTGTCAGGGCGCTTTGGCATTCTGCGTCATAGGCAAGCGAATTGGCGTGACTTTCCGGCGATCTGATCGCCATGTTTTTTGGCATCGATGGCATGTCCATGTGCAGTGGGGTGGCGACCCTACGTCGCCACCCGCCGTTTGAACCATAAGTCAGACGTGTCTCTGCTGTCCCGATCCCGCCGGCGGCGGCGCTGCGCCGTCCTGAACAAGGATGTCCTTCTTGCGCGCAAAGGCGACAAGGACACCCCTGGCGGTTTCAGCATCGATGTCGCCTGCCAAAGCAGCCCGACACGCTCTGATGGCAGCCCTTTGCTCCGGACTGTTGCCGCACCATTCCATGGCGAACTGATAGGCGTCGGCAACCGTGTTCAGCTGACGCGGGAAACCAAGACCGACCCAAACGCGGACGGGCTTGCTGAACGGCTGTGCCAGCATTGCATGCCCCTCCCGTCAAACGCCGACGCCACTTGCGCCCGTCTTGCCGCCGATCATCCACGGCAGTGGGACGCTGACGTCTTCCAGTATGTCGATGGATTTGGCAAAGCCGATGAATGCCTGCCGCGCGGCGGAAATCGGATAGTCGCTGTCGAAGGCGCGCTGGCACGCTCTCAGGGCCGTCTCGTAGATCGGGCCACGGCGGTTTCTTGGCCATTCGTAGAGAAATTCTAGGGCGTCCTCGAGGCAGGCTATCTCCTCAACAAGACTGTTTCCGACCTTCACGAAAACAGGGCTGTCGAACATCCGATCGCTCATCAGATCCTCCAAGTCGAACGAAAGTTTGCGTTTTTGGATAGGCCGACGCCGACAGCGGTGCCGGCCCGCATTCGATATGTGTTGGGATAATTCTTGTTTCAAGATCGATTTTCGTGAACCGTCGTGAATTGACTCCGCAAGGTATTTGTTCCTGTTTTGTTCAAAATGCTTAATGCCGACAATGCCCTTTCCTGTCCAAGCTGAACGATGCCAGCGAGGTCGCGGTTCGGTCACGCTTTTGCAGGTGCAGCCACGTCTGATTGCCGGCAACAAGCTGCGCAGGCTTGTCGCCATCAATGACTAGGGGATGCCATTTTTCCGGGAAGATTGGGACATGCCACGCAGACCCAAAAGAAGCGAAAAACTGACCGAGAGCGAGATCGAGGCGATTGTCCTCGCCGCGATCCCTTTCCGCAAAGCAGTCCAGCAGTGCGTTATCGGCCTGAAGCCGTTCAACGAGACCTACTCGCTCCTGCACGACCACGTTAACAGGCTTGACGCGGTTCTGGGGAAGATTACCGGCGAGACGATCGACCATCGCGGGAAAGACCTTGGGCTGCTCCCGCGGTGGCCGTGACGTTGCCTGTTAGCCGATGCCGATGCGGGCGATGCCGGTGTAGGCGGCGACCCCGGCAAGTCCCTCGATCACCGGCGTCGCCGCGTCGAACTCGCCCAGGCTGTCCTTGTAGCTGAACGGAATGCCCATGAAGTCCCAGCGGCCGAGATGCGTCACCTGGCCTGTCAGCTTCTTGATCTCGTTCTTTGCGACCCGATCCAGGATTTCGCCGGCGACATCGTCGATCGGCCAGCCCAGCGGCGTGTTGACGTCGAAATCGACCTTGGTCAGAACGGCCTGGGTGACCACCAGGTCGCCATAGACATAGCCGGCGGTCAGATCGGCGGTGAGCCGGATTTCCGATGCGAAGTCGCCGCTGCCCAGTACGCTCGCGCTCGCCAGGCCGAGCTTCAGGCCGCTGGGACCGTCGATCCAGGCCCGCGCGGCGCCGAGAAAGTCGATGACCGCCCGGAGCCCGATATTGCCGGTTACCGTCAGGCCGGCGCCGCCAAATATGATGCCGGTGGTGATGTCGGCGGTCAGCTTCTTGAGGCCGAAGGCCCCGCTGACGCTCCATTTGACGAGCCCGCCGCCGCCGGCGTTGACCATCACCGCGGGCTGGAGAACCTTGGCGGTGAAGTCGATGAACCGGGTCTTCGGCAGGTAGACGGCCATGTCGACCCGATCCGCGCTGAAGCTGGGCGCAGGGATCGCCTGGCCATAGGGAAACAGCGGGTCCGGCTCGACGGTGATCGAGGTCGGGTCGCAGCCTCCGACAGCGATCTGCGCCCTCGAGGCGGTGACCAGCACATGATCGCCGTCATAGTCGAATTGGAGCGGCTCGAGCAATGTCAGCCAGGGCGCAAGCTCGCCCGTCTCGTAATAGGGCAGGAGCGCGATCAGCAGATTGATGAACATGTTCTTGGTGGTCCAGATGCTCGGCAGCTCGACCTCCTGCAGAAAGCCGTCCTGTTGCGGCGCGGGCAGGGCTGTCTTCGCCAGGACCGCGACCGCGTCCGGCCCCCAGGCTCCGACCATGTTGGTGTCGGCGCCGCCTTGCTCGCGCCAGAACAGTTTTCGCGACGCAAAGTCATAATCGAGCACGAGCCGGATCGGCTGGCTGGTCGTGACCTCGTAGGTCCTGATGATCTCGCTCGGATTGCCCCTGAGATGGATTGTCGCCTCGATCCTGGCGTCGAGCTCGACATAACCGAAGCCCATCTTGACCTTCAGGTCCGACAGGAACGCCGAATAGGCAAGCCCATAGACCGGCAACGGGATGTCTCCCATGCCGACTGCCGGCTGGTCCGGGAAGACCCCTTCCAGCTTGCCCTGGATTGCCTGGATTTCCCGAACCAGCTGCAGCCTGCTGAAGGCAATTGCCGGCATGCCCTTGGCAAAATTGATGAATCGCGAATGAAGATCAGAGATAGTCATCGATACCCCCCACGAGTTTTCGTTGCTCTCTTACTTCATCAGTGAAACAAAATATTAACCTTACGTCCAGTCGGTATACTCAGGCATCTCAAATGGGTCGAGAAGACGGACCCGCCACTGTTCTTCCAAGGCCGCAAGCGACTGCCGACAAGACTGAGGCTCCGCGCATCCGTCGGCCCGATCCGGCATCACCCCGCATCCAGGCGCTTCACCTCGGCCGCCAGATGATCGCGTCTGGCGGCAATACCTTTTCTGCCATCCATCGCTGAGCCTGTGCGAACCGGCGGCCGCCGATCCTGGTGGCCTGTGTCCCCGATGTTCTCCTCCGACTGACCGGCCTGCCTGTCCGAGGACAAATTTCGCGCCAGGATCAGCTGTTCAAGCGTGCCGGGGAATTGCATTCCAGAAGATGCGGAAGGCGGGCAAAAACTGACTGTGCAGACGGTGGTTTTTGGTCGTGTCCTGCTTGCGACACCGCTGATTTGTGCGACACTGCAGCCAATCGGTCGTTTCGGCACTCAAACCGCGGCCATGGAACGATTTCCGAAGGCTTTTCAATGCTTGCCAGACTGACTCACCTGGACCGTCTCGAGGCGGAGGCGATCCACATTTTCCGTGAGGTTGCCGCCACTTTCACCAAGCCCGTGATGCTCTATTCCGTGGGCAAGGATTCCTCGGTCCTGCTGCATCTGGCGATGAAGGCCTTCTACCCCGCCAAGCCGCCATTCCCCTTCCTGCATGTCGACACGACGTGGAAGTTCCGCGAGATGATCGAGTTCCGCGACGCGATGGCGCGCGAGCTCGGCTTCGACCTCCTGGTCCATGTCAATCCGGACGGCGTCCGCGACAACATCAATCCGTTCGATCACGGCTCGAACACCCATACTCATGTGATGAAGACTGTCGGCCTGCGCCAGGCGCTCGACAAATACGGCTTCGACGCGGCCTTCGGCGGCGCCCGTCGCGACGAGGAGAAGTCGCGCGCCAAGGAGCGCATCTTTTCCTTCCGCAATGCCCAGCATGCCTGGGACCCGAAGAACCAGCGTCCGGAAATGTGGAAGATCTTCAACACCCGCGTCGCCCAGGGTGAATCGATCCGCGTCTTCCCGCTCTCCAACTGGACCGAGCTCGATATCTGGCAATACATCCTGCAGGAAAACATCCCGATCGTGCCGCTCTATTTCGCCAAGCATCGGCCGGTGGTCGAGCGTGACGGCATGCTGATCCTGCGCGACGACGACCGCATGAAGCTCAGGCCGGGCGAGGTGGTCGAAAACAAGCTCGTGCGCTTCCGCACGCTGGGCTGCTACCCGCTGACCGGCGCGATCGAATCCGACGCCGACAGCCTCGAAGGCATCGTCAGCGAGATGCTGACCGCCCGCACCTCCGAGCGGCAAGGACGCCTCATCGACCGCGACGAAGCCGGCTCGATGGAAAAGAAGAAGCGCGAAGGGTATTTCTGAGAATGCGCCACGCCATGGCCACCAAGATCGAGGCCGCCGAGAGCGTCCGCGAATATCTCGCCGGCCAGGAGCAGAAGTCGCTCCTGCGCTTCCTGACCTGCGGCTCGGTCGATGACGGCAAGTCGACGCTGATCGGCCGGCTTCTCTCCGACACCAAGCAGATCTTCGAAGACCAGCTCGCAGCCCTCGAGCGCGATTCGCGCAAGCACGGCACGACCGGCGAGGACGTCGATTTCGCATTGCTGGTCGACGGGCTGGAAGCCGAGCGCGAGCAGGGCATCACCATCGATGTCGCCTACCGTTTCTTCGCCACGCCGAAGCGCAAGTTCATCGTCGCCGACACGCCCGGCCATGAGCAGTACACCCGCAACATGGCAACCGGCGCCTCGACCGCCGACCTCGCCATCGTTCTCGTCGACGCGCGCCAGGGTGTGCTGCGCCAGACGCGCCGGCATTCGATCATCGCCTCGCTGCTCGGCATCAGGAACATCGTCGTCGCGATCAACAAGATCGACCTCGTCGGCTTCGACCAGGGCGTGTTCGACCGCATCACTGCAGAATATGCCAGCTTCGCCGAAAGCCTCGGCTTCAGGTCTATCGTGCCGATCCCGATGTCGGCGCGCTTCGGCGACAATGTCACGCGGCGCTCGGACAAGATGGGCTGGTATTCCGGCCCGACCCTGATCGAGCATCTCGAGACGGTTGTCGTCGAGGAAGAGGCGACCGACCGGCCGTTCCGCTTCCCGGTGCAATATGTCAACCGGCCCAATCTCGATTTCCGCGGCTTTGCCGGCACGATCGCCTCCGGATCGATCTCGCAGGGCGACGAAATCGTCGTCGCCAAGTCAGGCAAGCCGTCGACGGTCAAGCGCATCGTCGCCCATGGCGGCGACCTGCGCAGCGCCGTTGCTGGCCAGGCCATCACCCTCGTGCTCGAAGACGAGGTCGAGGTGTCGCGCGGCAACCTTTTGGTTTCGCCTGATGCCCGGCCCGATGTCGCCGACCAGTTCGCCGCCAATGTCGTCTGGTTCGACGAGCAGGCGCTGCTGCCGGGGCGCTCCTACATCCTGCGCACCGAGACCGACCAGGCAAGCGCCACCGTCACCGAGCTGAAGTACCGCATCAACGTCAACGACTTCGCCCATGAGGCGGCCAAGTCGCTGGAGATGAACGAAGTCGGCGTCTGCAACATCTCGACCCAGTCGCCTATCGCCTTCGACAGTTTTGCCGAAAACCGCACCACCGGCGCCTTCATCCTGATCGACCGGATCAGCAACGCCACCGTCGGCGCCGGCATGATCCTGCATCCGCTGCGGCGTTCTGAAAACATCCACTGGCAGTCGCTCGACGTGACCCGCCATGCCCGCGCCGACCTCAAGAACCAGCGCCCGGCGGTGCTGTGGTTCACCGGCCTGTCTGGTTCGGGCAAGTCGACAGTCGCCAACATGCTGGAAAAGAAGCTGCACGCGGCCGGCCGCCACACCTACATCCTCGACGGCGACAATGTCCGCCATGGCCTCAACCGCGATCTCGGCTTCACCGACGAGGATCGTGTCGAGAACATCCGCCGCGTCGCCGAAGTCGCCAAGTTGATGGCCGATGCCGGCCTGATCGTCATCGTCTCCTTCATCTCGCCGTTCCGCGCCGAGCGCCGCATGGCGCGCGAATTGATGGGGCAGGGCGAGTTCGTCGAGGTCTTTGTCGACACGCCGTTCGAGGAGTGCGCCAAGCGCGACCCCAAGGGGCTGTATGCCCGTGCGCTCGCCGGCGCGATAAAGAACTTCACCGGTGTCGATTCGCCCTATGAAACGCCGGAGAATCCTGAGATTCATCTCCAGACACTCGGCAAGACCCCTGAAGAGATGGTCGAGACCGTCGAGCACTGGCTGAATGAGCGAGACCTTGCAGAGCATCAATACGACGACGGCGGCGGTATCTGACGAAGCCATACTGGAGACCTTCGAACGCCTGGCCATCGCGGCCGGGCGAGCGATCATGGAGGTCTACAATTCCGAGATCACGGTGACGGACAAGGCGGATGCCTCGCCCGTCACGCAGGCCGACAGGGCTGCTGAAAAGATCATCCTCGAAGGATTGCGCGCGGCCTTTTCAGGTGTGCCATGTGTCGCCGAGGAAGAGACGTCGGAGGGTGTAATTGCGCCCGATCTCGGCCGCGCCTTCTTCGTCATCGACCCGCTCGACGGCACCAAGGAATTCGTCAAGCGGCGCACCGACTTCACCGTCAATATCGCGCTTGTCCGCGACGGCGCGCCCGAAATCGGCGTCGTCTATGCACCTTGCACCGGCCGGTTTTTTGCCGGCCGCCCTGGCAAGGCCGAAGCCTTCGAGATCGTCGACGGCGTGGCCGCCGGCCGCCGCCAGATTCATGTGCGCGAAGGCCGTGAGCCGCTGACCATCGTCGCCAGCCGGTCGCACCTGACACCCGAGACCGAAACCTTCATCAAGCGCGTGCATGCCGCCGAGATCGTCTCGGTCGGCTCGTCGCTGAAGTTCTGCCTGCTGGCATCTGGTGAGGCCGACCTCTATCCGCGCTTCGGCCGGACAATGGAATGGGATACGGCGGCGGGCGATGCGGTGTTGCGCGCCGCCGGCGGCACCACCCATACGCTGGACGGCGCGCCGCTGGTCTATGGCAAGCGCAACCAGGCCAATGATGCGGATTTCGCCAATCCGCATTTCGTCTCGAGCGGCCGGATCATCGACCCGGCCTTCATGTTCTGATCTGAAATTACCGCTTATTCGGCCGCGATCTTGGCCGAGTTGGAGCCGACATAGTTGCGGATCGTGGTGATGATCCGGTCCTGGTCGGCTTCGCTGAGGTAAGGATGCATCGGCAGGCACAGGATGGTGCCCGGCACGGCATCGGATACCGGCAGGCCGCCCGGCGTGCGCGGGTAGTGGCTGTAGGCCACCTGCACATGCAGCGGCTTCACGTAATAGATGACCGACGGAATGCCCTCGGCCTGCAGGTGCTGCTTCAGGCCGTCTCGGTCCGCAGTCTCGATGGCGTATTGGGCCCAGGCCGAACGGCCGCCGGAAGGTGCGCGCGAGGCTTTCACCACATCGCCGAGGCCGTCGGCATAACGCTGGGCGACGCGCGCACGCGCCTCCATCTCGTCTTCCAGGATCGCCAGCTTCTCGATCAGGATCGCTGCCTGCAGCGTGTCGAGGCGCGAGTTCAGGCCGACATGGATGTTGTCGTACTGGGTCTCGCCCTTGCCGTGGAAGGCGAAGGAACGCAGCTTGGCTGCGAACGCGTCGTCATTGGTGAACATCGCACCGCCGTCGCCATAGCAGCCGAGCGGCTTGGCCGGATAGAAGCTGGTGGCGGCGACATGGCCGTAGGCGCCGCACATCTTGCCGTCCTGCGAGCCGCCGATCGACTGGGCGGCGTCCTCGATGACCAGCAGGTTCTCGCGCTTGGCAATCGCATCGATGGCCGCATAGTCGGCGGCGATGCCGAACAGGTCGACCGGGATGATCGCCTTGGGCTTCAGGCGGCCTTCGGCCTTGATCATGGCGATCGCGGCTTCGAGGCTCTCGATGGATATGTTGTAAGTGTCCGGCTCGATGTCGACGAAGACAGGCTCGGCCTTGGCAAGCGCCACAACTTCGGCGGTGGCCGCGAAGGTGAAGCTCGGCACGAACACCGCATCACCTGGGCCGATGCCGGAGGCGAGCAGAGGCAGCAGCAGCGCGTCGGTGCCGTTGGCGCAGGCGACCACATGCTTGACGCCGACATATTCGGCGAGCTGGTTCTCGAATTCGGTGACTTCCGGTCCGAGGATGTAGCGTCCTTCATCGACAACCTTGTCGATGGCCGCCTTCAGACGGTCGCGGATTCGTTCGCGCTGCGCGCCGAGATCGATGAACTGCATTATTGCCCCAAAACCCAATCGTTTCTTCGCGCCGCTGATAGCAGAGTTGGGGTGCCCGAAAAAGCCGAGCGCCCTGCGGCATGCAGGGCGCGGCTGCGGTTCCTGTTACTTTCGGTTGCAGCGATTTCGCGTCGAAAATGGCGGAAAACAGGGATTTTCAGGCAGATGCGTTTAAGCCGGCTTGCCGATGCGAAACATAAAGTGATCGCTGAAATCGCCTGTAAACGCCCGATTCAGGCCAGTTCACGCCGCCATGGCGGGTTTGCGCCTGCCCTGGATACGGTTACCGCCGCGGCCCGCGCGCCGAGCGAAAGTGCCGCTTCGATGGCTGATTCCGACAGGTCCGCAACAGCGTCCTTGGTCAGCATCTTCTGTTCGTGCAGCGAGGCGAGAACGCCGGCATTGAAGGTGTCGCCGGCGCCGACTGTGTCGACCACCGTTACCTTTTCCGGCGTCACCGAGACGGTATGGCGGGCGCTGTAGGCGGTTGCGCCCTTGCTGCCCCTGGTGACGATCACCAGCTTCGGGCCCTGGCCCAGCCAGTGCGCCGCGATCTCGTCATGGCTGCCGGTCTCGCCGAACCAGGCCAGGTCCTCGTCCGAAAGCTTGACGATGTCGGCCATGACAAGCATGCGGCGCATGCGTCCAAGATGCGCCTGCTTGTCCTGGATGAAACCCGGCCGGATGTTGGGGTCGAACATCATGACGCGGCGCTGGTGCTCGCGCTTCATCAGCGCCTCGTAGGCGGAACCGCATGGCTCGGGAATGAGGCTGATCGCGCCGAACAGCATGGCATCGATGTCGTCGCCAAGGCTCGGCAGATCGGCCTCGGTCAGCATGCGGCCGGCGGTGTTTTCGTCATAGAAGGTGTAGGTGGCGTGGCCGTTGTCGAGCCGGACGAAGGCCAGCGTCGTCGGCCGTCCCGACAGATTGGCGTGGCGCGAGCCGACATTGCTCGCTGCGAGCACGTCGCGGATCTGCTGGCCGAACAGGTCTGATGACAGGCCGGAGAAGAATTCGGTCGGCACGCCGAGGCGCCCGAGCGCGATCGCCGAATTGAAGATCGCACCGCCGGCATAAGGCGCAAAGGCGGGTTCGCCGTCGGGACTTTGCCGTGGCAGCATGTCGATGAGCGCTTCGCCGCAGCACAGGATCATGATTTGCCGGTTCCCTTGGGATAGATGACGCCCTTGCGGACGATGACATTGGCGTAGAGCCTTGGCTCGCTGGTGGCAATGATGGTGTGGGCCGCCTTGACCCTGTCGTAGAAGGCATCACCGGCGAGCGGCACGACGGCGAAGCCGGGGGCGCGATGGGCACAGACCTCTGCGATTTCGCCATGCACGGGGTCGGACACGTCAGGGTCGCCCTTGACCGAGGAGCGGAAGATCGCCTGCGGCACGAAATCGTCGACCGGCAGCACCTGCAGCACGGCGTCGAGCACCGGAATCAGGTCCAGCCCGTCGGCGCGGACGACGCGGCGACCATGCTCGAGCGCGGGATAGTTGCCGTCGACGATGGCGATCTCGTCGCCATGGCCCATCGCGCGCAAGGTGAAGAGCAGTTCGGGTCCGAGCAGGGCGGGAATGTTGATGAGCACGATCAGACCCCTCGCGACGGTGCGGTCGAGCCGATGAGGAAGCGCTCTGACAGCGGCAGGCTGGCGCCGCCCATGGCGCGCGCATGGATGCCGACGGTGCCCTCGCGGACGGACGGGATACGCAAGCCCTCGACGTCGATCCTGCCGATCGCCGACTGCACTGCCTGCGCCAGGCGGGCGCGGATCGACGCCGGCATCCAGCCGTCGATGACGGCACATTCGAAATCGATGACCGAGGCCGACGCCACTATGGCATAGGCAAGCGCCTCCGAGGCGGTCGTAATCCAGTTGTCGAGGTCGGGGCCCATGTCGGGCCCGAGATCTTGCCATTCCTCGGGCGATGTCCAGAGGTAGGCCGCTTCGATACCCCTGGCGTTCAGTGCCTTTTCGAGCACGGCGATGGAGGCGACGTCGATGAGTTGGGTTGGCCTGCCGCCGGGGCCCGGCACCGGCATCGAGCCGAGCGCGCCGGCATTGCCCGTCGGCCCGCTGTAGAGCCTGCCGTTCAGCACCACGCCGCCGCCGGCGAAGGCGCCGATGTAGAAATAGACGAAGTCGCGCAGCGCGCCGATGTCACCGAACACCAGTTCGGCGCCGCAGGCGGAGGTGGCATCGTTCTGGAGATAGACGGGGAAGGAAAACAGTGCCTGCAGGTCGGCGCGGATGTCGCGGTTGCGCCAGGCATCCATGATTTCTCGCGGAGCACCCGCCGTGTCGACCCAGTTCCAGAGCTCGAACGGCATGGCCACGCCGAGGCCGGCGATGCGCTTGTCCTGCTCGCGCGTCAGGCCGGCACGCATCTGGGCGATGCCTGATTTCACGAATTCGATGGTGTCCTGGGGCGTCGGGTAGCCATAGGAATTCTGCAGCATCGCCCGCGTTCGGCCGAGAAAATCGATCAGCACGAGTTCGGCGCTGCGGCGACCGATCTTGAGGCCGATGAAGAAGGCGCCTTCCGGGTTGAGCGCCATCGGAATGGAGGGCTGGCCGATCTTGCCGCGGATCGGCTCCTGGCGCAGCAGAAGCCCTTCGACCTCCAGTTCGCGCATGATGACGGAGACGGTCTGCGCCGACAGGCCGGTCATGCGGGCGATGTCGGATTTGGCCAGCGCGCCGCTCTGCCTGACCAGTGACAGCACCAGCCGCTCGTTCTGGTCGCGCATGCCGCTCTGGTTGGTGCCGCGCAATTGCGGGGTCTCCGCAGCATCGGGCGAACCGTGCCTCAAACTCCCGGCCTCCACCGGCTTCCTCCCATACTTCGCGGTCTTCTCAGAAGATCCGCCCGCGGTCTTCTCCAGAGATCCGCTCAGCGGTTTTCCTGAAAAATCCGCAATTCTCTTTTGCGGCAGAATGCGGGCCGACCGCAATCCTGTCAATAATAAATAAGAGTGATTTAATTATTGACAGGCGATCCTGATTGGTGTTTCGTCAGCGCCGGATACTCGACTGGGAAGAGTGAACGAGCATCCGGAGCACGGCCCGATGATGGGCGTGCATGGTTTGGTTCTGGGAGGAGTGCCCCTTATGAAATTTTCAATTCTGAAGACGACTGTCTTTGGTGCGGCCGTAGCCGCGCTCGCCGCTGTCGCAGCCCCTGCATCGGCTGCCGATGTCGGCGCATGCCTGATCACGAAGACCGACACCAATCCCTTCTTCGTCAAGATGAAGGAAGGCGCGACTGCCAAGGCGGCGGAGCTCGGTGTCACGCTGAAGAGCTATGCCGGCAAGATTGACGGCGACTCGGAAAGCCAGGTCGCGGCGATCGAGACCTGCATCGCCGACGGCGCCAAGGGCATCCTGATCACGGCTTCCGACACCAAGGGCATCGTGCCGGCGGTCAAGAAGGCGCGCGACGCCGGCATCCTGGTCATAGCCCTCGACACCCCGCTTGAGCCGGCCGATTCGGCCGACGCCACCTTCGCCACCGACAATTTGCTTGCCGGCAAGTTGATCGGCCAGTGGGCTGCCGCGACCCTCGGCGACAAGGCCAAGGACGCCAAGATTGCCTTCCTCGACCTGACCCCGTCACAGCCGACGGTCGACGTGCTGCGCGACCAGGGCTTCATGATGGGCTTCGGCATCGACGTGAAGGACGCCAACAAGATCGGCGACGAAGACGATGCCCGCATCGTCGGCCATGACGTCACCAACGGCAATGAAGAAGGCGGCCGCAAGGCGATGGAGAACCTGCTCCAGAAGGATCCGGGCATCACCGTCGTCCACACCATCAACGAGCCTGCCGCCGCCGGCGCCTATGAAGCACTCAAGGCCGTGGGAATGGAGAAGAACGTGCTGATCGTCTCCGTCGACGGCGGCTGCCCGGGCGTCAAGAACGTCCAGGATGGCGTCATCGGTGCGACCTCGCAGCAGTATCCTCTGATGATGGCCGCTCTCGGCATCGAGGCGATCAAGAAGTTCGCCGACAGCGGCGAGAAGCCCAAGCCGACCGAAGGCAAGGACTTCTTCGACACCGGCGTTTCGCTGGTGACCGACAAGCCGGCCACCGGCGTGGAATCGATCGACGTGAAGACCGGCCTGGAAAAGTGCTGGGGTTGATCTGACCGCCTGACGGCGAGACACTTCCTTGCAGACGAAGGGCGACCCCTTGGTCGCCCTTCCTACAAGGGGGATATGAAATCCCTGATGGGAGGAAATCGACATGAGTGACGCTTCGGCAGATGCCAGGCGGCCGCAGGAGTTCGAGAAGGTTCTCTCGGGCAGCGACACGTCAGTGGCCAGCTTCGATACGCATACACGGTCGCCGATCGAGAAGATCCAGCATTTCCTGCATTCCAATCCCGCGGCGGTGCCGCTGATCGTGCTGGTTGCCTCGGTGGCGCTGTTCGGCCTGATCATCGGCGGCAAGTTCTTCTCCGCCTTCTCGATGACGCTGATCCTGCAGCAGGTGGCGATCACCGGCATCATCGGCGCCGCCCAGACGCTGGTCATCCTGACCGCCGGCATCGACCTGTCCGTCGGCGCTATCATGGTGCTGTCGTCTGTGGTCATGGGGCAGTTCACGTTCCGATACGGCCTGCCGCCGTCGCTGGCGATCCTGTGCGGGTTCGCCGTCGGCGCATTGTGCGGCTGGATCAATGGCGTGCTGGTCTCCTACATGAAGCTGCCGCCCTTCATCGTCACGCTCGGCACCTGGCAGATCGTGCTGGCAACGAATTTCCTTTATTCGGCCAACGAGACGATCCGCGCCCAGGACATCGAGGCCCAGGCTCCGATCCTCCAGTTCTTCGGGGCCAATTTTCGGCTCGGTAATGCGGTGTTCACCTATGGCGTCGTCGCCATGGTGCTGCTGGTGGCGGTCCTGTGGTACATTTTGAACCACACCGCCTGGGGCCGGCATGTCTACGCCATCGGTGACGATCCCGAGGCGGCCCAGCTTTCCGGCGTGCGCGTCAACAGGGTGCTGATCTCGGTCTATGTCATTTCCGGCCTGATCTGCGCCCTCGGCGGCTGGATGCTCATCGGCCGCATCGGCTCGGTGTCGCCGACGGCAGGCCAGTTCGCCAACATCGAATCCATCACCGCGGTGGTGATCGGCGGCATCTCGCTGTTCGGCGGGCGTGGCTCGATCCTGGGTATGCTGTTCGGCGCGCTGATCGTCGGCGTTTTCCAGCTTGGCCTCCGCCTCATCGGCACCGATCCGCAGTGGACATATCTGCTGATCGGCACCCTCATCATCATCGCGGTCGCAATCGACCAGTGGATCAGAAAGGTTGCAGGCTGATGGCTACCGAACCCCTTCTCACCGCGCGCGGTCTGGTCAAGCGCTATGGCCGCGTCACCGCCCTCGATCAGGCCGATTTCGACCTCTATCCCGGCGAAATCCTGGCTGTGATCGGCGACAACGGCGCCGGCAAGTCTTCGCTCATCAAGGCGATTTCGGGAGCCATCACCCCTGACGAAGGCGAAATCCGCCTCGAAGGCAAGGTGGTGAACTTCAAGGCGCCGATGGAGGCGCGCGACGCCGGCATCGAGACTGTCTACCAGAACCTCGCTCTTTCGCCGGCGCTGTCGATCGCCGACAACATGTTCCTCGGCCGTGAAATCCGGAAGCCCGGCATCATGGGCAACTGGTTCCGTATGCTCGACCGGGGCGCAATGGAAAAGCGGGCGCGCGAAAAGCTGACCGAACTTGGCCTGATGACCATCCAGAACATCAGCCAGGCTGTCGAAACGCTGTCCGGCGGCCAGCGTCAGGGCGTGGCGGTGGCACGCGCGGCTGCCTTCGGCTCCAAGGTGGTGATCATGGACGAGCCGACGGCGGCCCTCGGCGTCAAGGAAAGCCGGCGCGTGCTCGAACTGATCCTCGACGTCAAGCGGCGCGGCCTGCCGATCGTGCTGATCTCGCACAACATGCCGCATGTCTTCGAGGTCGCCGACCGCATCCATATCCACCGCCTCGGCCGCCGGCTGACGGTCATCGATCCGAAGGAATACTCGATGTCCGATGCGGTGGCCTTCATGACCGGCGCCAAGGCGCCGCCGGAAGCGGCCATCGCTGCCTGACCGGCCGGCCTAAACCTGGGGGTCTCCGCTCGCGAGATCCCCCTGTCTCCGCGTCGCGAGATATTGACGCGGAGATTTAAATCGATTGAGATCGCATTCGGAATGGCTAACATGCGTGTGGGAGGACAGGTGTCGGCAAGGGAGGCAGAAGAACGGTGGCCGAACAACATGCGAGAGGCGAGATGACCCGCGCAGTGACCCCCAAAATCCCCGAACCGCCGCTTGGCGATACCAGCCCCGAGGCCCTGGCTGCCGAAATCCTCAGCGCGCTGAAGTACCGGCTCGGCAAGGACGCCACGGTTGCGACCGACTATGACTGGCTGACCGCCTCGATCAAGGTCGTGCGCGACCGCATCGTCGACGAGTGGATCTCCTCGACCAAGGAGGCCTATGACCAGAGCGCCAAGCGGGTTTATTACCTCTCGCTGGAGTTTTTGATCGGTCGCCTGATGCGCGACGCTTTCTCCAATCTCGGCCTGATGGATGCGATGCGCCAGGCGCTGGCCTCGCTCGGCGTCGAGTTCGACGTCATCGCCAGGCTCGAGCCCGACGCGGCACTCGGCAATGGCGGTCTCGGCCGGCTCGCCGCCTGTTTCATGGAAAGCATGGCGACCGTCGACATTCCGGCCCATGGCTACGGCATTCGTTACGCCAACGGCATGTTCCGCCAGGAAATCCATGACGGCTGGCAGGTCGAACTGCCCGAGACCTGGCTGGAACACGGCAATCCCTGGGAATTCGAGCGCCGCGAACGTGCCTTCGAGGTCGGCTTCGGCGGCTCGGTCGAGTCGATCACCGCACCCGACGGACGGCTCGAACGCCACGTCTGGAAACCGACCGACCGCGTGCTGGCGGTTGCCTACGACACCCCCGTGGTGGGTTGGCGCGGCGCCCGCGTCAACACGCTCAGGCTGTGGTCTGGCATGCCGCTCGATCCGATCCTGCTCGACAGGTTCAATGCCGGCGACCACATCGGCGCGCTGGCCGAAAGCAACAAGGCCGACGCGCTGTCGCGCGTGCTCTATCCCGCCGACTCGCACAAGGAGGGGCAGGAGCTCAGGCTGCGTCAGGAGTATTTCTTCTCGACGGCCTCGCTGCAGGACATCCTGCAGCGCCACATCAGCAAATATGGCGACCTCATCTCCTTGCCCGACAAGGCGGCGATCCACCTCAATGACACCCATCCCGCCGTCGCCGTGCCCGAGCTGATGCGCCTGCTGATGGATGTCCATGGCATGGATTTCGACATCTCCTGGGACATCACCAGGCGGACCTTTGCCTACACCAACCATACGCTTTTGCCGGAAGCGCTCGAAAGCTGGCCGGTGCCGCTGTTCGAGCGGCTTCTGCCGCGCCACATGCAGATCGTCTACGCCATCAATGCCGAGGTTCTGCTCGAAGCCAGGGCGACCGGCCGCTTCAATGGCGAGCAGATCAGTCGTATCTCGCTGATCCAGGAGAATGGCGAGCGCCGCGTCCGCATGGGCAATCTCGCCTTCGCAGGTTCGCACAGCGTCAACGGCGTCTCGGCGCTGCACACCGAGCTGATGAAGGAAACGGTGTTTGCCGACCTGCACAGCCTCTATCCCGACCGCATCAACAACAAGACCAACGGCATCACGCCGCGGCGCTGGCTGATCCAGTGCAATCCCGGCTTGACCGGCCTGGCGCGCGAAGCCATCGGCGACCGCTTCCTTGACGACATCGAGGCGATCCGCGAGCTCGACGGCTTTGCCGGAGATGCCGCGTTCCGCGACAAGTTCGCCGCCGTCAAGCGCGCCAACAAGGTGCGGCTGTCGAACCTCGTCGCCGAGCGGCTGGGCATCAAGGTCGATCCGTCGGCGCTGTTCGACATCCAGATCAAGCGCATCCACGAGTACAAGCGCCAGCTGCTGAATATCATCGAGGCGGTGGCGCTCTACGACCAGATCCGCTC
Organism: Aminobacter sp. SR38; assembly: GCF_014843375.1. Lineage (NCBI taxonomy): Bacteria > Pseudomonadati > Pseudomonadota > Alphaproteobacteria > Hyphomicrobiales > Phyllobacteriaceae > Aminobacter > Aminobacter sp. SR38. The sequence goes on along the minus strand of NZ_CP062112.1, from coordinate 1,479,695 downwards.
GCATCCCGAGCGCGAATGGATGCCGCGGGTGAAGTTCTTCGGCGGCAAGGCAGCACCCAGCTACCACAACGCCAAGCTGATCATCAAACTGGCCAATGACGTCGCCAGGGTGATCAACAGCGATCCATCGGTGCGCGGGCTGCTCAAGGTCGTCTTCGTGCCGAACTACAATGTCAGCGTCGCCGAGATCCTGATGCCGGCGGCCGACCTGTCGGAGCAGATCTCGACGGCGGGCATGGAGGCGTCGGGCACCGGCAACATGAAGTTCGCGCTCAACGGCGCGCTCACCATCGGCACGCTCGACGGCGCCAATGTCGAGATCAAGGAGCATGTCGGCGACGACAACATCTTCATCTTCGGCCTGACCACCGAGGAGGTTGCCCAGCGCCGCAACAGCGCCTACCAGCCGGCGGCGGTGATCGACGGTTCGCCTGAACTCAAGCAGGCGGTCGCTGCGATTTCCTCAGGCGTGTTCTCGCCCGACGACCCCGCGCGCTACCGCGAGCTGATGGACGGGCTCTACCAGCACGACTGGTTCATGGTCGCCGCCGACTTCGATTCTTATGCCGCTGCCCAGCGCCAGGTCGACACTGTCTGGCGCGACAGCCCGGACTGGTACGCGCGCGCCATTCGCAATGTCGCGCGTGTCGGCTGGTTCTCTTCGGACCGGACAATCCGTCAATATGCCAAAGAAATCTGGAACGTACCGGCCTGATGTGATTGCATGAACTGACCTCGCCGAAGAAACCCTGGGAGGGGACACCAAGACATGCTGAAGCCCGGCGCGGCCGCCGAAACGAAACCGGAGCTCGACAGAGCCACGGACGGCGATATCGAGGCGATCGTGAACGGCACCCATGGCGACCCGTTCGCGGTGCTCGGGCTCCAGCAGTCGGGCAAGGGCTTTCTTGCCCGTTGTTTCATCCCGCATGCCGAGACCGTCACCGCCCACACGATTGAAGGCAAGGCGTGCGGCGATCTTGCCCGCCGCAACGATGCCGGTTTCTTCGAAGGCAAGCTGTCGATCCGCAAGCGCCAGCCGCTGCGTTATCTGGCAAAAAATGCCGGCGGCGACTGGTGGGTGACCGATGCCTACAGCTTCGGCCCGGTGCTCGGTCCGATGGACGACTACTTCATCTCTGAAGGCTCGCATCTCCGCCTGTTCGACAAGCTCGGCGCGCATCTGATTACGCATGAAGGCGCTGACGGCGTGCATTTCGCCGTCTGGGCGCCCAACGCGCACCGGGTTTCGGTGGTCGGCGACTTCAACGACTGGGACGGCCGCAGGCATCCGATGCGCCTGCGCCAGGACACCGGCATCTGGGAGATCTTCGTGCCCGACATCGGTCCGGGCCGGCCCTACAAGTTCGAGCTGATCGGGGCGCGCGGCGTGCGCCTGCCGCTCAAGGCCGATCCCTACGCCATCCGTTCGGAGCTGCGCCCGGCGACCGCATCGGTGACCGACATGCCGCCCGCGCATGAATGGGGCGATGCCGCGCACCGGGCCCACTGGAAAGCGGCTGACCATCGGCGCGAGCCGATCAGCATCTATGAGGTCCATGCCGGCTCATGGCAGCGCCGCGACGACGGCAGCTTCCTGTCGTGGGACGAGATGGCCGACCGGCTGATCCCCTATGCCGTCGACACCGGCTTCACCCATATCGAGTTCCTGCCGATCTCGGAACATCCCTACGACCCGTCCTGGGGCTACCAGACGACGGGGCTTTATGCGCCGTCCGCCCGCTTCGGTGAACCCGAAGGTTTTGCCCGCTTCGTCGACGGCGCCCATCGTGCCGGCATCGGCGTCATCCTCGACTGGGTGCCGGCGCATTTCCCCGTCGACGAACACGGACTGGCGCATTTCGATGGCACAGCACTCTACGAGCATGCCGACCCGCGCCAGGGCTTCCATCCCGACTGGAACACCGCGATCTACAATTTCGGCCGGCGCGAAGTGGTGTCGTTCCTGGTCAACAACGCCCTGTTCTGGGCAGAGAAATACCATGTCGACGGGCTGCGCGTGGATGCGGTCGCCTCGATGCTCTATCTCGACTACTCGCGCAAGGAAGGCGAGTGGATCCCCAACGAGTTCGGTGGCCGCGAGAACCTGGAGTCGGTGCGTTTCCTGCAGAAGATGAATGCGGCTGTCTATGGCGCCCATCCCGGTGTGATGACCATCGCCGAGGAATCGACCTCCTGGCCCAAGGTGTCGCAGCCGGTGCATGAAGGCGGGCTCGGCTTCGGCTTCAAATGGAACATGGGCTTCATGCATGACACGCTGGAGTACCTTGCCAAGGAGCCGGTGCATCGCAAGCATCATCACAACGAGATCACCTTCGGGCTGCTCTACGCCTTCAGCGAGAATTTCGTCCTGCCGCTGTCGCATGACGAGGTCGTGCATGGCAAAGGCACGCTGCTCGCCAAGATGGCCGGCGACGACTGGCAGAAGTTCGCGACTTTGCGCGCCTACTATGCCTTCATGTGGGGTTATCCCGGCAAGAAGCTCCTGTTCATGGGCCAGGAGTTTGCCCAGCGCGCGGAATGGAGCGAGGCAAGGGCGCTCGACTGGAACCTGCTCGACTTCGCCCCGCATCGTGGTGTCTGGCAGCTGGTGCGTGATCTCAACCAGCTCTACCGCTCGCGCCCGGCGCTGCATGCCCGCGACTGCGAGCCCGAAGGCTTCGAGTGGCTGATCGTCGACGATGCCGCGAATTCCGTCTTCGCCTGGCTGCGCAAGGCGCCTGGCGCTGCACCCATCGCCGTCATCTCGAGCTTCACGCCGGTTCTGCGCGACGGCTATCGCGTGCCGCTGCCAAAGGCAGGCACATGGTGGGAAATCTTCAACTCCGACGCGCTGGACTATGGCGGGTCGGGCAAAGGCAACAGCGGCATGGTCACCGCGCACCCGACGGATGGAGGAGGGGCAGCGGCTGTGCTGCTTCTGCCGCCGCTGGCGACGATCATGCTCGAATTTGTGGCGGACTGAGCAGGGAGGATGGCATGGAACTGAAGAGAAACCAGCCGCTGGCGCGCGATGCCATGGCCTATGTGCTTGCCGGCGGGCGCGGCAGCCGGCTCAAGGAACTGACCGACCGGCGCGCCAAGCCCGCGGTCTATTTCGGCGGCAAGACCCGCATCATCGATTTTGCGCTGTCCAATGCGCTGAACTCGGGCATTCGCCGCCTCGGCGTTGCCACCCAGTACAAGGCGCATTCGCTGATCCGCCACCTGCAGCGTGGCTGGAACTTCCTCAGGCCGGAGCGCAACGAGAGTTTCGACATCCTGCCGGCAAGCCAGCGCGTCTCCGAAACGCAGTGGTATGAAGGCACAGCGGATGCGGTCTACCAGAACATCGACATCATCGAGGCTTACGGCCCCGAATACATGGTCATCCTCGCCGGCGACCACATCTACAAGATGGATTACGAGCTGATGCTGCGCCAGCACGTCGACGCCGGCGCCGACGTCACCGTCGGCTGCCTCGAGGTGCCGCGCATGGAGGCGACCGGCTTCGGCGTCATGCATGTCGACAAGAAGGACAACATTATTTCCTTCATCGAAAAGCCGGCCGATCCGCCCGGCATCCCCGACAAGCCGGACTATGCGCTGGCCTCGATGGGCATCTATGTCTTCAAGACCAAGTTCCTGATGGAGCAGTTGCGCCGCGACGCCAACGAACCGGAATCGAGCCGCGACTTTGGCAAGGACATCATTCCCTACATCGTCCAGCACGGCAAAGCCGTCGCCCATCGTTTCGCCAAGTCCTGCGTGCGCTCGAGCATGGAAGGCGAGGCCTACTGGCGCGACGTCGGCACCGTCGACGCCTATTGGGAAGCCAATATCGACCTCACCGACATCACGCCCGAACTCGACCTCTATGATCGCGACTGGCCGATCTGGACCTATTCGGAACTGACGCCGCCGGCCAAGTTCGTCCATGACGAGGACGGCCGGCGCGGGTCCGCCATATCGTCACTGGTCTCGGGCGACTGCATCGTCTCGGGCGCCTCGCTGAAGCGCAGCCTGATCTTCACCGGCGCGCGCATCAATTCCTATTCGACGCTCGAGGATGTGGTGATGCTGCCGGCCTGCTATGTCGGCCGCAATGCGCGGCTCAAACGGGTCGTCATCGATCATGGCGTCCAGATACCGGAGGGACTTGTCGTCGGTGAGGATCCGGTGCTCGACGCCAAGCGTTTCCGCGTCTCGGAAAAAGGCATCTGCCTGATCACCCAGGAGATGATCAACAGGCTGGAGTCGTAACCGGTGCAGGTGCTTTCGGTCACGCCCGAGATCTTCCCGCTGATCAAGACCGGCGGGCTGGCCGACGTCACCGGCGCCTTGCCGGCGGCACTTGCCGGGCTCGGCGTCGCCACCCGCAGCCTGGTGCCGGGTTATCCCGTGGTGATGAACGCGCTGAAGAAGAAAAAGACGGTTCATCACTACCCCGCTTTGCAAGGCGGCAAGGCAGCGCTCCATTCAGCCGAGATCGCCGGCCTCGACATGCTGGTGCTCGACGCGCCGCATCTGTTCGACCGGCCCGGCGGACCCTATGGCGACGTCACCGGTGCCGATTGGCAGGACAATTGGCGGCGCTTTGCAGCACTCGGCCGTGTCGGCGCCGACATCGCTGCGGGTGTGGTCAAGGACTACAAGCCCGACATCGTGCACGCCCATGACTGGCAGTCGGCGATGACGCTTGCCTATATGCGTTATGGCGAGGCGGCTGATGTGCCGTCTGTCATGACGGTGCACAACCTCGCCTTCCAGGGGCAGTTCGGCGCCAGCATCTTTGCCGGCCTCGGCCTGCCGCAGCAGGCGATGGCGCTCGACGGCGTCGAATATTATGGCGGCGTCGGCTTCCTCAAGGCCGGCCTGCAGGCAGCGTGGGCGATCACCACCGTCAGCCCGACCTACGCCCAGGAAATTCGCACTCCGGCCTTCGGCATGGGGCTCGACGGGCTGATCAACCTGCGCTCGCCCGACCTTTACGGCATCGTCAACGGCATCGACGACGACATCTGGAACCCGGAGACCGACACCCATCTTGCGGCCACCTACACGGCCAAGAGCCTGAAGGGGCGCAAGGCCAACAAGCGGGCGATCGAAGAGCGCATGACGCTCGATCGTGACGACGGTCCGATCTATTGCGTCGTCAGCCGCCTGACCTGGCAGAAGGGCATCGACATTCTTTCGACCATCATCGATCCGGTGGTCGCCTCCGGCGCGCGGCTGGCGATACTGGGCTCGGGCGATGCCGGGCTGGAAGGCGCGCTTCTCGCCGCTGCCGCCCGCCATCGCGGCCGTGTCGGCGTCGTCATCGGTTATGACGAGGGCCTGTCGCATCTGCTGCAGGGCGGCGCCGACGGTATCCTGATCCCGTCGCGTTTCGAGCCATGCGGCCTGACCCAGCTTTATGGCCTGCGTTATGGCTGCGTGCCGATCGTCGCGCGCACCGGCGGGCTGGCCGATACCGTCATCGACGCCAACGAGGCGGCGGTGGCGGCCGGCGTCGCCACCGGTTTCCAGTTCGCGCCCGAAGACGCCGGCGCCTTCCACCACGCCATATCGAGGGCCAATGCGCTGCATGCCGAGCCGGCAGTCTGGGCGGCAATCCAGAAGCAGGGCATGAAGTCGGATGTATCCTGGGACCGCAGCGCCCAGAAATATGCCGCACTTTACCGCATGCTTCTCTCAAAAAGGGATGCCTGAATGATTCGCACCGTCGCCACCACGCCCTATACCGACCAGAAGCCCGGCACGTCGGGCCTGCGCAAGAAGGTGCCGGTCTTCCAGCAGCCGAACTATGCCGAGAACTTCATCCAGTCGGTGTTCGATTCGCTCGAAGGTTTCGCCGGCAAGACGCTGGTCGTCGGCGGCGACGGCCGCTTCTACAATCGCGAGGTGATCCAGAAGGTCATCGCCATGGCGGTGGCCAACGGCTTCGGCCGCGTCGTTGTCGGGCAGGGCGGCATCCTGTCGACGCCGGCGGCCTCCAACCTGATCCGCAAGCGCAAGGCCTTCGGCGGGCTGATCCTGTCGGCCAGCCACAATCCCGGCGGCCCGCACGAGGATTTCGGCATCAAGTACAATGCCGAAAACGGCGGTCCGGCGCCGGAGAAGATGACCGATGCGATCTATGCCCGCAGCAAGGTCATTTCGGCCTACAGGATCGCCGACATCGGCGCTGTCGATCTCGACAAAACAGGCACCTTCGAGGTCGGCGGCATGAAGGTCGAGGTCGTCGACCCCGTCACCGACTATGCCGAGTTGATGGAGACTTTGTTCGATTTCGACGCCTTGCGTGCCCTGTTCAAGTCGGGCTTCCGCATGCGTTTCGACGCCATGCACGCGGTGACGGGCCCCTACGCCAAGGAGATCCTCGAGCGCCGCCTCGGCGCTGCCGAGGGCACCGCCCGCAACTTCGTGCCGCTGGAGGATTTCGGCGGCCACCATCCCGATCCGAACCTGGTTCACGCCAAGCATCTCTATGACGAGATGATGGGGCCCGACGCGCCTGATTTCGGCGCCGCCTCCGACGGCGACGGCGACCGCAACCTGATCATCGGCCGCGGCATCTTCATCACGCCGTCGGATTCGCTGGCGATGCTGGCGGCCAACGCCCATCTTGCGCCGGGCTACAAGGCCGGGCTCAAGGGCATCGCCCGCTCGATGCCGACCAGCGGTGCCGCCGACCGGGTTGCCGAGAAACTCGGCATCGGCATGTATGAGACGCCGACCGGCTGGAAGTTCTTCGGCAATCTGCTCGACGCCGGCATGGCGACGATCTGCGGCGAGGAGAGTGCCGGCACCGGTTCCGACCATGTCCGCGAGAAGGACGGGCTGTGGGCGGTGCTTTTGTGGCTCAACATTCTTGCCGTGCGCGGCGAGAGCGCCAAGGACATCGTCGCCAAGCATTGGGCGACCTATGGCCAGAACTATTATTCGCGCCATGACTATGAAGAGGTCGAGACCGACAAGGCCAATGCGCTGGTCGACGCCCTGCGCGGCAAGCTGGCGTCGCTGCCGGGAACCAGCGTTCAGGGCATGAAGATCGCCAGTGCCGACGACTTTGCCTACAACGACCCTGTCGACGGCTCGGTGAGCAGGAACCAGGGCATCCGCGTGCTGTTCGAAGGCGGTTCGCGTGTCGTCTTCCGCCTGTCGGGCACCGGCACCTCGGGCGCCACCTTGCGCGTCTATATCGAGCGCTACGAACCCGATCCGGCGCGGCACGGGCAGGACACGCAGGCCGCACTTGCCGACCTGATCAAGGCCGCCGACGACATCGCCGGCATCCGCAGCCACACCGGCCGCGACAAGCCGAGCGTGATTACGTGAAATGGTCGATTGCGGCTGAGTTCCCCCCTTGTGGGGGAGATGTCCGGCAGGACAGAGGGGGGCAACGTCGAGCGCTTTCCTCCGACGTTTGCCGGACGAGCCTGCTCCACTGGCGGGATACTCGTCCGGCCCGGAGAGGTCGCGATCCTTCGCACCCCCCTCTGTCCTGCCGGACATCTCCCCCGCAAGGGGGGAGATTAGCCTTCATTGCCCGCGCCGATCTCCGGCACAGGACGGGAGGTGACGCTGCCAATCGCCAATGGCGAAGGACGATCGCCGAGGGTGCCGCTGCCAATCTCCCCCCTTGCGGGGGAGATGTCCGGCAGGACAGAGGGGGGCAACGTCGAGCGCTTTCCTCTGAAGTCTACCGGACGAGCCTGCTCCCCGGGCGAGATACTCGTCCGGTCCGGAGAGGTCGCAATCCTTCGCGCGCCCCTCTGTCCTGCCGGACATCTCCGGGGAGATCGGCTGGCCGCACCGGTGCTGCCCGATGACCAGGGATGGCAGCACTCCACCTCTTGGCGCGACACTAACCGATGACGGCATCCGGTTTGGCGTCTGGTCCGGAGCTGCCGAACGCATGTGGGTGTCGGTCTTCGACGCCGACGGCAAGGCGGAGACGGCCCGGCTGGAGCTTCAGCGTGAAAGCGACGGGGTTTTCGCACTGCATGTCGCCGGACTGGGCGAGGGCACGCGCTACGGTATTCGCGCCGACGGGCGATATGCGCCGGACGACGGCCTGTGGTTCGATCCCGGCAAGCTGCTTGTCGATCCTTACGCGCTGCGAATAGACCGGCCTTACCGCTATGACGCCCGGCTTGCCGCCCCAAGAGGGCAGGGCGGCGACAGCGCTGCGCTGATGCCCAAGGCAGTGGCCGCGAGGCTGCCCATCGTGCCGCACGCAGCACCGGCGTTTCGGCCGGGCGGGCTGATCTACGAGGTGCCGGTGCGCGCCTTCACCATGCGCCATCCCGGTGTGCCGAAGCGCCTGCGCGGCACGATCCGGGCGCTGGCCGAGCCTGTCATCATCGACCATCTGTCGAAGATTGGCGTGTCGGCGGTCGAGCTGATGCCGGTGACGGCTGTGATGGACGAGCGCCACTTGCCGCGCCTCGGCCTCAGCAATGCCTGGGGCTACAATCCGGTGACCTTCATGGCGCTTGATCCGCGCCTGGCGCCTGGCGGCATCGCCGAGCTCAGCGAGACGACAGCGGCACTGCATGCCGCCGGCATCGGCGTCATCCTCGACCTGGTCTTCAACCACACCGCCGAAAGCGATGAATTCGGGCCGACCCTGTCGCTGCGCGGCCTCGACAACCCAGCTTACTATCGCCCGGCGGTCGACGATCCCGGCCGCTATGCCAACGACACCGGAACCGGCAACACGCTTGCCTGCGACCATCCGGTGGTTCAGGGACTGGTGCTCGACAGCTTGCGGCATTTCATCGTCCACGCCGGCATCGACGGCTTCCGCTTCGATCTCGCGCCCGTGCTGGGTCGGGTCGGCGGTGAATTCAGTGCTGACGCACCGTTGTTGCAGGCGATGCGGCAGGACCCCGTCATCGGCGACCGCGTCCTGATCGCCGAACCCTGGGACATCGGCCACAACGGCTACCGGCTTGGCGGCTTTCCCCCGGAGTTTCTCGAATGGAACGACCGCTACCGCGACGACGTCAGGCGTTTCTGGCGCGGCGACCGCGGTTTGGTCGGCGCGCTGGCGACACGGCTTGCCGGATCCTCCGACAGCTTCGGCGGCGGGGCGCAGACGCGGACGGTGAACTTCATTGCCGCCCATGACGGCATGACGGTCGCCGACCTCGTCCGCTACGAGCGCAAGCACAACGAGGCCAATGGCGAACACAACCACGACGGCCACAATGAGAACTTTTCCTGGAACAACGGCGTCGAGGGCGAGAGCGGCGATCCCGAGATATCGGCCGAGCGCAGTCGCGATATCAGCGCCTTGCTGGCGACGCTGTTTGCCTCGCGCGGCGCCATCATGCTGACGGCGGGAGACGAATTTGGCCGGAGCCAGCGCGGCAACAACAATGCCTACGCCCAGGACAACGAACTGACCTGGCTCGACTGGGCCGAGCGTGACGTCGCCCTGGAGGACTTCGTCGCTGAACTTGGCAAGCTGAGGCGAGAGGTGCCGGCGCTGGCGCAAGTCGGCTTCCTCAGCGGCGCAGTCCCTGATGGCGCGCAGGTGGCGGACGTCGAATGGCTGACCGAGGCCGGCCGGGCGATGAGCGACGCCAACTGGCATGAACCCGACCGTCACCGCCTGACGATGCTTCTGGGCAATGGTGCCGCAGAGGGCGGCCGGCTTGCCGTCATGATCAACGGCGCGCGGCGCGATGTCCATTTTGCCCTGCCGGCGCGTTCGGCCTTCGAATGGCGACAGGCGATGGCCGGGGCACATCCGGGTGGCGGGCGTTTTGCCGTGCCGGCGCGCAGCGTTTCATTTGCGATCGAACGGCCTCAGGCCGAAAGCCCAGGAGATCAGCCATGACCCAGCAATCCGGTGCCGACTGGTGGCGCGGCTGCGTCATTTACCAGGTCTATCCGCGCTCGTTCCAGGACAGCACCGGCGACGGCAGCGGCGATCTCGCCGGCATCACCAGGCGCCTGCCGCATATCGCCTCGCTGGGCGTCGATGCGGTCTGGCTGTCGCCCTTCTTCAAGTCGCCGATGGCCGACATGGGCTACGACGTCTCCGATTATTGTGACGTCGATCCGATGTTCGGCACGCTCGCCGACTTCGACGCGATGATATCGGAGGCGCACCGCCTCGGGCTGAAGATCATCATCGACCAGGTGCTGTCGCACTCGTCCGACAAGCATCCCTGGTTCGTCGAAAGCCGGATGAGCCGCGACAATCCCAAGGCCGACTGGTATGTCTGGGCCCAGCCCAAGCCTGACGGCACCGCGCCGAACAACTGGCTGTCGATCTTCGGCGGTCCAGGCTGGGAGTGGGATTCGACGCGCAAGCAATATTACCAGCACAATTTCCTCGCCTCGCAGCCGGATCTCAACTTCCACAATCCCGAAGTGCAGGCAGCGCTTCTGGAAACGGTTCGCTTCTGGCTCGATCGCGGGGTCGACGGCTTCCGGCTCGACACGGTGAATTTCTACGTCCACGACAAGTGGCTGCGCGACAACCCGCCCTTGGCGAAAAGCGTTGCCGGCGAGAACGAGGAAGCCAATCCCTACGAGTACCAGGACCATCTGTTCGACAAGACGCGGCCGGAAAACATCGCCTTTCTCGAGCGCTTTCGCGCCCTGCTCGACGAATATGGCAGTCGCAGTTCGGTCGGTGAGGTCGGCGACGGCGAGCGCTCGCTGCAGACGGTGGCGGCCTACACCTCGGGCGGCGACAAGCTGCATATGTGCTACACATTCGACCTGCTTGGGCCGAAATTTTCCGCCGCCCACGTCCGCAAATGCATTGCCGATTTCGAGGCGGCGGTGACCGACGGCTGGGTCTGCTGGGCCTTCTCCAACCATGACGTCATCCGCCATGTCACGCGCTGGACGCGGCCCGGCGGCGACCCGGAGGCGGTGGCCAAATTCTCCATTGCCCTGCTTGCCTGCCTGCGCGGTTCGATCTGCATCTACCAGGGCGAGGAGCTTGGTCTTGAAGAAGCCGACGTTGCTTTCGAAGACTTGCGCGATCCTTACGGCATCCGCTTCTGGCCAGGCTACAAGGGCCGCGACGGCTGCCGCACGCCGATGGTGTGGGAGGCCCAGGCAGAGCAGGGTGGCTTCTCCGACGGCAAACCCTGGCTGCCGATTTCGGCTGCCCATCGTGCGCTGGCGGTCGACCGCCAGCAGGGCGACGCGGAATCAGTTCTGTGTCGTTACAGGGCGGTGCTCGAGGCGCGCAGGACGCTTCCGGCACTTATCCACGGCTCGATTGAGCTGCTGGAAACCGAGGGCGACGTGCTCGCTTTCCTGCGTGAGGAAGGGGCCGAACGGCTGCTCTGCGTCTTCAACTTTTCAGAGAAAGCAGCCTCATTGCCAGTTCCGGCAAGGCTTGCCGGCGTGAGCCAAGTGTCGTTCCCCGGCGCTTCAGGTGAGTTCGAAAAAGACCGTATCACCTTGGCGCCGCTCGATTACTTTATCGGGCGCTTAGTTTGAACTCGCTCAAGTTGACTTTAGGTGAGCACGAGTCGTGTTGAAAATAAAAATTGTCGTGTCTAGTGTCAGCCACCGCTGGCGGTAGGGAGCTGCCGGCTCGCTCAACGAAACCGGAAACATCCGGCATTCGGGCGCTAACCAGGCGAGGCCGTGTTTACGGGGAACACGCCTATTTGGGAGAAGTAACACATGCTGAAGAACATGCTGAAAGCGACAGTGTTCGCTACGACGCTTGCGCTGTCTGCTGGAGCGTTGTCCGTTCCGGCTTTTGCGGAGGTCGTCTTCAATCGCGGCAATTCGGCCGATCCGGAATCGCTGGATCCGCACAAGACATCGACGGTCTATGAAGCCCACATCCTGCGCGACCTGTTCGAAGGTCTTGTCATGCAGGACCAGAATGCCGAAATCATTCCGGGTGCAGCCGAGAGCTGGACCGTTTCGGACGACGGCACCGTCTACACTTTCAAGCTCCGTCAGGGCGCTACCTGGTCGGATGGCAGCCCGGTTACCGCCGAAGACTTCGTCTACTCCTTCCGCCGCCTCGAGGACCCGGCCACCGGCGCCGAATATGCTTCGATGCTCTATGTCGTGAAGAACGGCGAAGAAGTGAACACCGGCAAGGCCAAGCCCGAAGAACTCGGCGTCAAGGCAGTCGATGCCAACACCTTCGAAGTGACCCTCAAGGCACCGACCCCATACTTCCTCGAAATGCTGACGCACCAGTCGACCTATCCGGTCAACAAGGCCGCCATCGACAAGCTCGGCGCCGATTGGATCAAGCCGGGCAACCTGGTGTCTAACGGCGCGTTCACGCTCGCAGAATTCGTCCCGAACGATCACATCAAGCTGGTCAAGAACCCGAAGTTCCATGACGCCGCCAATGTGAAGCTCGACGCCGTCAACTACTTCCCGACGGAAGACCGCTCGACCGCCATCAAGCGCTTCGAGGCTGGCGAACTCGACAGCAACGACGATATCCCGACCGAGCAGATGGCTGACCTGAAGGCCAAATTCGGCGATCAGCTGCGTATCGGCGCCTATCTCGGCACCTACTACTACGCCATCAAGACGGACAAGGCACCGTGGGACAATGTCGAGCTGCGCAATGCAGTGTCGATGGCCATCGACCGCGACTTCCTGGCCGAGAAGGTCTGGCAGAACTCGATGATCCCCGGCTACTCGATGGTGCCGCCCGGTATCGAAGGCTACACTTCGGCACTGGCGACCTTCGCCGACAAGTCGCAGATCGACCGCGAGGATGAAGCCAAGAAGGTTCTCGAGAAGCTCGGCTACGGCCCCGACAAGCCGCTGAAGATGGAAATCCGCTACAACACGTCGGAGAACCACAAGAACACGGCAGTCGCGATCCAGGAGCAGCTCAAGCCGCTCGGCATCGAGGTGACGCTGCTCAACACCGACACCAAGACCCACTACGGTCATCTCGAGCAGAAGGGTGACTTCGACGTCGCTCGTGCGGGCTGGATTGCCGACTACAAGGATCCGGAAAGCTTCCTCGGCATCTCGCGCAAGGCTTCCGGCAACAACTACTCGAACTACAATAGCCCAAAGTTTGAGGAGGCCATGAACAAGGCAGCCGCCGCTGGCGGCAAGCCGGAAGAACGCCTGAAGGAAATGGCCGCAGCAGAACGCATCTTGATCGATGATGTCGGCCAGATCCCGCTGCTCTACTACAGCTACAAGAACCTCGTTTCGCCGAAGATCAAGGGCTTCGACGAGAACGTCATGGACGTTCATCCTTCACGCTTCGTCAGCAAGGACTAGTCCCGGCTCTGCCGCCGCCCCTGAAAAAGGGGGCGGCGGTCCCGGCTAACCTGCGAAGGCGTGGTAGCTATGTTTCTCTATGTATTCAGGCGGCTTCTGACCGCCATTCCGACGATGTTCGTCATCGTCACGCTGGCCTTCTTCCTGATCCGCGTCGCTCCGGGCGGCCCATTCAATCAGGAGCGCGGACTCAGTCCCGAGATCAAGGCCAATCTTGAGGCCCAATTCGGTCTTAATGATCCGATCTGGCTGCAATACTTCAACTATCTCAAGAACCTGCTGCACGGTAACTTCGGGCCCAGCTACAACCTGCCTGACTTCACCGTCACCGAGCTGTTCGCCAATGGCCTGCCGATCTCGGTTCAGCTGGGCCTGTCGGCTCTTGTCCTGGCGCTTGCCGTCGGAACGGTGCTTGGTATCGTCGCAGCCCTCAACCAGAACAAGCTTGGCGACTATTCGGTGATCGCACTCGCCACTGCAGGCAGCACGATCCCGACCTTCGTCATTGCCCCTGTGATCCAGCTGCTGTTCGGCCTGACCTGGAAGCTGCTGCCGATCGGCGGTTGGGGCGATGGGGCATGGATCAACAAGATCGGCCCGATCCTGACTTTGTCACTGCCGCAGATCGCCATCGTGGCGCGCCTGATGCGCGGTTCGATGATCGAGTCGCTGCGTTCCAACCACATCCGGACGGCGCGTGCGCTTGGCCTGTCCGACTGGTCGGTGGTGGTCAAGCACGCACTGCGTGGCGCTGTCCTGCCCATCGTGTCTTATGCGGGCCCGGCGGCGGCGGCATTGCTCACCGGTTCGATCATCGTCGAGACGATCTTCGCCATTCCCGGAATCGGCCGCTACTTCGTCGATGCGGCACTCAACCGCGACTACACGCTGGTGATGGGCACGGTGGTGGTGATTGCGCTGTTTACGATCGCCTTCAACCTGATCGTCGACATCCTCTATGCCTTCTTCGATCCGCGGGTGCGCTATGACTGATACAGCCATTTCAGCGCCCGTCGTCGGGCGATCGCTCTGGGGCGATGCGTGGGCACGCCTCAAGGCCAACAAGGCTGCGATGTTCAGCCTTTTCTACCTGATCGCCATGGCGACCGTCTGCATCGTCGGACCGTTCTTCGTGCCGCATCAGTACACGACGATCTATGCCGACTATGTCCGGACGCCGCCAAGTCTCTCGGCCTATCCCAAGCCGGAAATGATCGAGACCGCCATGAACGACGCCGTCAAGCGCATGCGTGTCGACGTCAAGGAATGGCGCCAGGAAGGCGAACGGGTGTTCATCACCGTGACGTCGAGCAAACCGCTCGACGAGCGCAACATCCGCTATCTCGACCGTTCCGACACCTTCGACGACGGCAAGCTCGAAAGCACCTCTGCTGATGGGCTGACGGCGGTGATGAGCGCCTCGATCAAGCAGCAGTACTTCCTGTTCGGCACCGACAACACCGGCCGCGACCTGCTGTCGCGAACGCTGATGGCGGGCCGCATCTCGCTGGCGATCGGCCTTCTGGCCGGCATCGTCGCCGTGGTCATCGGGGTCATCTATGGCGCCACTGCCGGCTTCATGGGCGGCAAGACCGACGAGGTGATGATGCGCATCGTCGACGTGCTCTATTCGCTTCCCTTCATCTTCTTCGTCATCATGCTGGTCGTCTTCTTCGGGCGAAACTTCGTGCTGATGTTCCTGGCCGTGGGGGCGGTGTTGTGGCTCGACATGGCGCGCATCGTGCGTGGCCAGGCCTTGTCGATCCGCCGGCAGGAATACGTCCAGGCGGCCGAAGCGCTCGGCGTGCGTTCGCGCGGCATCGTGCAGCGTCACGTCATCCCCAACCTGCTCGGGCCGGTGGTCATCTACATGACCCTGCTGGTGCCGCAGGTCATTATCCTGGAGAGCTTCCTGTCGTTCCTGGGGCTCGGCGTGCAGGAGCCGATGACGAGCTGGGGCGTGCTGATCTCCGTGGGCGCCAAGAACATCGGTACCGCCAACTGGCTGCTGTTGTTCCCGGCCTTCTTCCTGGTCTCGACGCTGTTCGCGCTGAACTTCATCGGCGACGGCCTGCGTGACGCTCTCGATCCGAAGGACAGGTGAGATGGCTGGAGAAACAATCCTATCGGTCAAGGACCTGCGCGTCCGCTTCCGCACGCTCGACGGCGTGGTGGAGGCGGTGAAGGGCATCCACCTTCACGTCGACGCCGGCGAGACGGTTGCCGTGGTCGGTGAATCCGGCTCCGGCAAGAGCCAGACGATGATGGCGGCGATGAGCCTGCTGGCATCCAATGGCGAGGCCACAGGCGCTGTCGACTACCGCGGCAAGAACCTGCTGACACTCGGCAAATCGGAACTCAACAAGGTCCGTGGCCGCAAGATCAGCATGATCTTCCAGGAGCCTATGACCTCGCTCGATCCGCTCTACACCATCGGCAACCAGCTGATGGAACCGATCCGCAAGCATCGCGGCTTGAGCGGGGCGGCAGCGCGCGCCGAAGCCCTCAGGCTGCTCGAACTGGTCAAGATTCCCGACCCCGAGCGGCGCCTGAAATCCTATCCGCACGAAATGTCGGGCGGCCAGCGCCAGCGCGTGATGATCGCCATGGCGCTTGCCAACGACCCCGACATCCTGATCGCCGACGAGCCGACCACTGCACTCGACGTGACGATCCAGGCGCAGATCCTGACCCTGCTGGCCGAACTGCAGCGCAAGCTCGGCATGGCCATCGTCTTCATCACCCATGACCTCGGCATCGTCCGGCGCTTTGCCGACCGTGTCTATGTCATGCGCTATGGCGAGGTGGTGGAGGAGGGCAAGGCCGACGAGCTGTTTGCCAATCCGCAGCACGACTACACCAAGATGCTGCTGGCAGCCGAGCCGACCGGTCGCAAGGCGCCGCCTGCCGCCAATGCGCCGATCCTGCTCGAAGGGCGCAATGTCGAGGTCGAGTTCAAGATCGGCGGCGGCTTCCTTGCCGGCCCGCCGATGCTATTGCGGGCGGTCGACCGCATCTCGATCATGCTCAAGCAGCGCCAGACGATCGGCATCGTCGGTGAATCGGGATCGGGCAAGTCGACGCTGGGCCGGGCTCTGCTTCGGCTGTTGCCGAGCCAGGGAACGATCCGCTTCGGCAACAAGGATCTGTCCAAGGCAGACCGTGCCGACATGCGCCCGCTGCGGCGGGAGCTTCAGCTCGTCTTCCAGGATCCGTTCGGCTCCTTGTCGCCGCGCATGACGGTGGGCCAGATCATCACCGAAGGCCTTCTGGTGCACGAGCCGTCGCTGTCGTCCAAGGAACGCGACAACAGGGCGGTGGAGGCCCTGCGTGAAGTCGGGCTATCCCCCGAAACACGCAACCGCTATCCGCACGAGTTCTCCGGCGGCCAGCGCCAGCGCATCGCCATTGCGCGGGCGATGATCCTCAAGCCCAAGGTCGTCGTGCTCGATGAGCCGACCTCGGCGCTCGACCGATCGGTGCAGAAGCAGATCGTCGAGCTTTTGCGCAAGCTGCAGGCCGACCACGATCTGTCCTACCTGTTCATCAGTCACGATCTGGCCGTGGTGCGCGCCATGTCGGACTACATCATCGTGATGAAGCAGGGAAAGATCGTCGAGGAGGGGCCGACCGAGGAGATCTTCGGGGCGCCGCGTGAAGCCTACACCAAGACCCTGATGGCGGCGGCGATCGACGAGACGAAGTTCCGCCAATCGGCCTGACGGTTTGGCAGCCTGACGGCTTTGGCAGGCCACAGCCTGGTGAAAAACAGCAACAGGCCCGGAGACGTCAGTCTCCGGGCCTGTTCGCGTTCAGAGCACCAGAACGGAGCGGCCGCAGTTGACGCCGTGAACCCGCACATCGGCTTCGCCGACCTTTACGCCGACCAGCGTCAGGACGTTGTAAAGCAGCCCGTCGATGGGGGCGGTCACGCCTGACAGCAGGCCTATGATGGCGGTCTTGACCGCGGCGTCTGTCGGCACGAACAGGCCGAGGCCAAGGCCCAGCACCTTGAGATCGACATCCAGCGTCAGCCCGCTCAACAGCGAGGCGGTCAGCGACTGCGTCAGGTTGCGTGTCGACACCGACTTGACCCGGCGTGCGTCGATGTCGCTCTTGTTGAACGTAAGGGCCTGCGGCGTCATGTTGCCGATCCGCACATTCGCGGCACCCTTGACGTCGACGGTCAGCACGTTGAGGCCGACCGGGTTGAGCTTGACCAGCTGCGCGGGCTGCACCACGGGCCTCTTGGTGAAGACCCTGAGTTCCTCCGGGTTGATGTCGCCGAGCCAGATCTCGGCGACGCCGGGCTGGGCGTCGACCGTGACGATCGCGCTTGCCGGCTTGCCGGTGGGACAGGAAACGCTTTTCAACTGGGCCTCGGCATAGGCCAGCTCGACATAGAGCGGCACGCGCACCGACCCGCCCAGCACGCTGTCGACCAATCCCCCGGTGCCGCCAACGGTGACGACGAGTTGCAGCCTCGTCTGCGCCGTACGCACGATCTTGCCCGGCTCGCCGACCGCAAACCAGCTGTATCCTTGCGGTGGTTCGCCGATGGCGACGTTCAGCTTGACGCCGAGCAGACCCGGCACGCCGGCGCCAAGGTCGACGGCGACCTGGTTCTTGCCGTTGGCGATGGCGGCTGCAGCGCTGACCAGTTCCATGATGCCGACATCGGCGTCCAGCCCGGCGGCGCCACGACCCGTCGACAGTTTGCCGATCGCGCCGAGGTCGATGTAGTTCTTGAGCGGTACCTTGAGCGAACCGGGGATGTGAGAGCCCAGAAGCTTGTTCAAGGCGATGTCGGCGTCCCTGTCCTTGTTGACCGTTGCCAGAGCCGACAGTATCTGCCCGACGCTCGCCTCAGCCTGCAGCACCTCATTGTAGGTACCCGCCGTCAGGTTCAATCCGGTCTTCAGCGCATCGATGAACTGCAGCGCGTTGACGTCGGCCCCCAGAAGCGCGTTGTAGTCCATCACATTGAGCGAAAGCGTCGTACCCAGCAGGCCGCCAAGAAGGCTGTTGAGCAGGCCGCCATTGAGGCTGGCAAGCCTGGAGCCCACGGAGAAGGCGGCTTCCGCCGGCGCGGTCGCGACCGCTGTGGTGACAATCTTGCGCTCACCGATCAGCGCATTGGCGAAAAAGGTCGTGCCGTCCTTGGAATAGGTGACGCGCACGGCGTTTGGCGGCGTTGCACCGACGACGAAGCGCGCGTCGACTGCGACAGTGGGGTCGGCGGCATAGCGCCCCTTTTCGACGAGCACGCGCTTGTAGCCTACTGTGAGTGTTTGAGGGGTGGAGCCGTCAACCAAGACGACGTTGTTCTGCTGATTGTTGTTGAATACCTTCAGCACCGCGGCATCGGCCTTGGCGATGTTGCCGGCGGCATAGATTGCCGCAAGATCGGTAATCGACTGGGCTTCGCGGCGCTCGACATAAAGCGAGCCTTCGTCGACTGCCAGTGCAGCCGTGGCAAGGCCGATCGGCAGCGACAGCGCGAACATGGTCGCCATGTTGCCTTTTCGCGCGCGCCGGAACTCGGACAGTCTGTTCAGGATTGCCGTAAACATTCAGATGCCCCCCACCCGAATTGTCGAACTGCGTTTGATGGTCTGCTCCGGCATTGGCAGCATTGTCAGCAGATTCCAGATCGGAAGCTGGCGGGCGTCGTAGCTCAAGGAGACGACGAACTGTTCGCTGTCATTGGCGCTGTCCTTGGCGTCTACTGTCAGTTTTGTCTTGTCGATGAGGACGTAGCCGTCGCCGTTGAGATCGATGTATCGCTGTGCGAGCGTCTTGCGCTCGGCTTCGTTGAGCCCGCCGATGGCGGTGCGGGCTGCGTCGGCCGCCATCTGCTGGACGGAATGCAGGGCGCCGAAGTAAATTCCATAAGCGATCATTCCAAACACAAGCAGGATGAAGACCGGTGCGACAATTGCAAATTCGATTGCTGATGTGCCGGATCGGGACTGCAGGAACCCGCTACTATCGGGGGGCCTTATGCGGATCAGTGTCCTTGCCCATCTTTCCAAGTGCTGGATCCGCTCGGTAAAGGACTTGGATGCGTCTGCGCCCAGCTTGCGGCGGTGTCTGAGCACACGCCAGCCCCCTGGATTTCTGGTCGTCGCAAGCGACGCCATCCTGCGGAAATATTGTTTGTATGCAAAGTATTTATTCTCACTCATATGCCACCTGTTTGGCCACTGCCAAGATCATCCGCCTCGCTACCAGAGATGAACTAGATTAGTACCAGAGTGGTCCCAGAAGATTATCGATTTGCTAATGTGCTTGCAGGTTGTGGCGAACGGCCAAGAGAATCTGAATCTCGACAGTAAAATCCGACTAAAATGGTCTCGTTTTGTATGAGGTCAGATGGTTTTTGTTAGAATGCCGTGGTCGCAGGAAGTTTTCGCCAAGCGACAGCAAGAAGAATACAACCGTCGATTGATGAGATCGGGTGTGGCAATCGTTGTGGCGAAGCTGGTGGCCCGGAAAGCGGGTTGTTCACGCCGTCTTTCGGTTCGGGACGCAGGTTGATCCTGGCCGGTCGCAGCGCGAAAGGCGTGGCGCTTTGCGGCTTCAGTCTAAAGAATTGGGATTTCGGGATGAGCGACCCGAGACATAGGTGACGTTTCGTACCGGACACATGGGTAACACTTTTGGCTTTTGGCCGGAGGTGTTGATGCCGTGGAAGGAGAGTTCGGTGATGGAGGAACGTCTTCGTTTTGTTGCGCGGCTTCTGGATGGCGAGGGCATGAGTGATGTGTGCCGAGAGTTCGGGATTTCCCGCAAGACCGGCTACAAGATCCTCAACCGCTACAAGGACGACGGCCTGGAGGCGCTGACCGACCGGTCACGGCGGCCGGTCCGCTATGCCAACCAACTGCCCTGTCAGATCGAGCAGGCGATTGTGAAGGCCAAGAAGGACAAGCCGCACTGGGGCGCCAGGAAGATCCGTGAGCTTCTGGTGCGCAAGCTGGCCGGCGACGTTCGGCTGCCGTCGACGAGCACGGTCCATGCCGTGCTCGACCGCCACGGCCTTATCACGCGCGCCCGTCAGAGGCGGCGCTGCAAGGCCGAGGGCACGCCGCTGTCGGCGGCATGCTGCCCCAACGATCTGTGGTGTGTCGATTTCAAGGGCGAGTTCAGGCTCGGCAATCGCCAGTACTGTTACCCTTTGACGGTGACTGACCAGGCCTCGCGCATGATCCTTCTGTGCGAAGCCCTCGAATCAACGCGGGAGGTGCCCGTCGTCGAAGCCTTCGTGAGGTTGTTCAAACAGCGCGGCTGCCGGCGGCGATCAGAAGCGACAACGGGCTGCCCTTCGCCTCTCCCAATGGGCTCTACAATCTGTCCAGGCTCTCGGTCTTCTGGCTGCGGCTGGGCATCGACATCGAGCGCATCAAACCCGGCAACCCGCAGCAGAACGGCAGGCATGAGCGTATGCACCGGACCCTCAAGCAGGAGACGACCCGGCCGCCGGGCATGAACATTCTACAGCAGCAGGCCAGGTTCGATGCATTCGTCAGCGAATTCAATGCCGAACGACCGCACCAAGCGATCGGCATGAAGGTGCCGGACGAACTCTATAAGCCCTCTTCAAGAGCCTATGAGGGGCTGCCAGACCTGCATTACCCCTTCCATGACCGCGACATCCTCGTCACCGCCTGTGGCCGCATCTGCATGCACCGCAAGAAGATCAATATCTCGACCGTGCTCGCCGGCCAGAGGCTCGGAATCACTGAAGTCGACGACGCCATTTGGCTCGTCTCCTTCATGCACTATGATCTTGGCTATATCGACCTCGAACAGAGGACCCTGCAGACCATCGACAACCCGTTCGGCACGAGGTTGTCACCCATGTCTTAGGTACAAACTGTTACCTATGTCTTCGGGCTGTACAGGATTTTTCTGGTCGGAGTGGCAGGATTCGAACCTGCGACCCCATCGTCCCGAACGATGTGCGCTACCAGGCTGCGCTACACTCCGTGACCAGTGGGCGGGCTTATAGCTGCCGCTTTTGCTTCCTGCAAGCGCCAAAGGTTCGACTGGCGCAATTTTTCGCAAGTGAGTAATCTTGTTGTGCTTTTAAGCCTTTTTGCTGCCGTGGCGGGAGGGGACAGTGCCCCGATCTTGCGGTATTCGATGCCGAACAGAATCTATGCGCAGCATCGCGCCGGAGTGCAGTCGTGAATTTCAAGCCAGTCGCCCAAGCATCTCCCAATACGTTCGAATTCGAGACGCTCGCACTGGTCAAGCCGACCGGCTTTCGCGAATACGATGCGCGCTGGTGGTTCGGCCATCCGAGCTCGTCCAAGGAGCCGGAACTCAATCTGATCGGCGTCCAGGCGCTGGGCATGGGCATCGGCACGTTGATCCGGCGTCTCGGCGCCGGACCCGACATCGTCGTCGGCCACGATTTCCGCTCTTACTCGATGTCGATCAAGCTGGCGCTGGTGTCAGGTCTTCAGGCGGCGGGCGCCCGGGTCAAGGACATCGGCCTGGCGCTTTCGCCGATGGCCTATTTTGCCCAGTTCGCACTCGACACGCCGTCGGTGGCCATGGTCACCGCCTCGCACAACGAGAACGGCTGGACCGGCGTGAAGATGGGAGCGCAGCGGCCGCTGACCTTTGGACCGGACGAAATGTCGGCGCTCAGGGAAATCGTGCTCAATGGCGACTTCGACCTGACCGGCGGCGGCTCCTACGAATTCGTTGCCGATTTCCGCAAGACCTATATCGACGACCTGGTGGCCGGCAAACGCATCACCCGCAAGCTGCGCGTCGTCGCCGCCTGCGGCAACGGCACGGCAGGGGCGTTTGCGCCGGAAGCGCTCGAGCGCATCGGCTGCGAGGTCATCCCGCTCGATATCGAGCTCGACCATTCGTTCCCACGCTACAACCCCAACCCCGAGGACATGCAGATGCTGCATGCGATCAGGGACAAGGTGCTGGAAACAGGCGCCGATGTCGGGCTCGGCTTCGACGGCGACGGCGACCGCTGCGGCGTGGTCGACAATGAGGGCAACGAGATCTTTGCGGACAAAGTCGGCGTCATGCTCGCGCGTGACATCTCGGCGCTCCATCCGAACGCGACCTTCGTCGTCGACGTGAAATCCACCGGCCTGTTCAACACCGACACCGTGCTGGCCGCCAATGGCGCCAAGACCGACTACTGGAAGACGGGCCACTCCTATCTCAAGCGCCGCGTCGCCGAACTGGGCGCCATCGCCGGCTTCGAGAAGTCGGGCCATTTCTTCTTCAACCCGCCGATCGGCCGCGGTTATGACGACGGCATCGTCACCGCGATCGCGGTCTGCCAGATGCTCGACCGCAGCCCCGGCAAGTCGATGGCCGATCTCTATCGCGACCTGCCGCTGACCTATGGCACGCCGACAATGTCGCCGCATTGCGACGACGAGCTGAAATATGGCGTCGTCGACAAGGTCGTCGCCGATTTCGAGGCGATGAAGCGCAATGGCGATATCTTCGCCGGACAGAAGATCGTCGATCTCGTCACCGTCAACGGCGTGCGTGTCGTTGCCGAGGACGGCACCTGGGGGCTGGTTCGCGCCTCCTCCAACAAGCCGGAACTTGTCGTGGTGGTGGAAAGCCCGGTTTCGTCGGAGCGCCGGCGCGAGATGTTCGAGGCGGTTGACGCGGTGCTGCGGCGCAATCCGTCCGTCGGCGCCTACAACCAGACCTTCTGAGGGGGAGCGGGCATGGCCGAGAGGATCGTCAGTTTTGTCATGAGCGGCGGCGTCGGCTCCCGGCTCTGGCCGCTGTCGCGCGAGGACAACCCCAAACAGTTCCATGATCTGTCGGGCGACGGCTCGATGCTGGTCAAGACGCTGAAGCGGCTTGCCGCGCGCGACGAAGGCGAAACGCCGATCTATCTGATCGCGTCCGAGCGCCATGCCGAACGGGTGCGCGCCGATCTCGCAGCGATCGATCTTGCCGGCGGCGGCGCGATCTTCGAGCCGACGGGCCGCAACACAGCTGCGGCCGTGGCGATTGCCGCGCTGCAGACGATCAAGGCCTATGGCGACGGCACCGTGCTGGTGGTGCCTTCGGACCACGAAATCTCGACGCAGCGCCAGTTCTGGGAAACCGTCGAAAACGGGGTGCCGGCAGCCGTGGCCGGCCGGATGGTGGTGTTCGGTATCCGCCCGACCGCACCCGAGACGGGTTACGGCTACATCGAGGCCGGTGCCGAAGGCGGCGGCGTTTCCGACGTCACCCGCTTTGTCGAAAAGCCCGACCTCAAGACGGCCGAAGGTTATCTCGCAGCCGGCAACTTCTTCTGGAATGCCGGCATCTTCCTGTTCAAGGCCAGCGCCATGCGCGCCGCCTTCCTCAAGCACCAGCCTGACATCTGGCAGAAGGCCGAAGCAGCCTTTCAGGCCCAGACCAGCGACCTCTCCGGCGTCTACATGCCGCTGGATCTCTACCAGGACATCCCGTCCAACTCGATCGACTACGCCATCATGGAGCGTGTCGACGGCATCGCCATGGTGCCGGCAAGTTTCCGCTGGAACGATCTCGGGTCGTGGCAGTCGCTGCTCGACGTCAGCCCCTCCGACAAGGACGGCAACGTCATCGTCGGCGATGTCGTCGCCATCGACTGCGAGAATTCCTATCTGCGCGGCGAAGGCCGCCTGCTTTCGGCCATCGGCCTGAAGGACGTCGCCATCGTCTCGACTTCGGACGCGACCTTCGTCGCCCCGGTCAGCCACAGCCAGAACGTCAAGAAGATCGTCGAGCAGCTCGAAAAGAGCGGCCGGCTGGAGACCAAGTTCACGCCGGCGCATGGCCGTGTCATCGCCAACGGCGCCTGGCGTCGGCGGGTGCAGCATTGGCTGATGGACGAGACGCTGCCGCTGTGGTCGACATCGGGTGTCGACGAGCAGTTCGGTGGCTTCTACGAGGCACTGGGCTTCGACGCCAGGCCATTTGCCAAGCCCAAGCGCATGCGCACCATGGCGCGACAGGTCTATGCCTTTGCGGTGGCCAAGCAGCGCGGCTGGGATGGCAGGGCCGACCAACTGATCGACCACGGCATCCGCTTCATGGCCGACAAAGGCCGCACCGAACGCGGTGGCTGGGTGCGGACGCTGAACCCTGACGGCAGCGTGCTCGATCCGGTCGAGGACGCCTATGATCACGCCTGCGTGCTCCTGGCGCTGGCCCATGCGCATCGCTCGGGCAATGCCGAGGCGCTGGCGCTGGCCACCGAAACATTCGCCTTCCTCGACAAACACCTCGAGGACGAGCGCATGACCGGCTTCATGGAAAGCCCTGATGGCGAGGGCGTGCGCCGCTCCAACCCGCACATGCATCTGCTGGAGGCGTTTCTCGCCTGGCACGCGGTGACGGGCGACCGCGCCTATCTCAGGCGCGCCGCGCGCATCATCGATCTGTTCCGCAGCCACTTCTTCGAGGTCGACAGCTGGACGCTGGGCGAGTTCTTCGACCGCGACTGGCATCCGGCACCTGGCGAAAAGGGCCAGTGGACCGAACCCGGCCATCATTTCGAATGGGCCTCGCTGCTTGTCGATTTTGCCGACAAGAGCGGCCAGAAGGATCTCGTCGCCTTCGGCCGCAAGCTCTATGCCTCGGCGGTCGCCAACGGCCTCAACCGTGCGACGGGGCTGGCCTATGGCGCGGTGTCGCGGCAGGGCCTGCCGCTCGACAGCATCTCGCGCAGCTGGCCGCAGACCGAGGCGATCAAGGCGGCCGTGGCGCTCGACGGCACCGGCGGCCCCGATCTCAAGCCCGAGATCGAAGCACGTGTCGGCCGCCTGTTCCGCTGGCACATCGACCCCGCACCGCAGGGCCTGTGGATCGACCAGATCGACGAGCGCGGCCGCTCCTTGGCCAAGGAAGTGCCGGCCAGCATCTTCTACCATCTGGTGACGGCGCTGACGCAGTATCTCGACAAGACCGAGGACGTCGCGCACTGACTTCGAACCAACAAAAAAGCCGGCCAATTGACCGGCTTTTGCTATTCAGGCGATGCGAGGCGGCTTGAGCGCCGCAGTTGTTGCTGGCCCTTGGTCCGCTGCCCCTCATCCCCCTGCCGGGATCTCCCCGTAAACGGGGAGAAGAGGGCTGGCCGCGACGCTGCCGCTTCTTCCTTCTCCCCGTTCACGGGGAGAAGGCGCCCGAAGGGTGGAGGAGGGGCCGCGCCGACACCTCCAAGCATCCCCAATTTTCAGCTCAGCGGCACACCAAGCCAGCCCGGCAACCAGGCCAAGCTTCAGTACGGGCTCGCGACGTCGCCCGTTTCGACATAGACCGTCTTGAGCTGCGAATAGTGCGACAGGGCGGCGAGCGAGTTCTCGCGGCCGATGCCCGATTGCTTGGCGCCGCCGAAGGGGATTTCGACCGGCGTCAGATTGTAGGCGTTGATCCAGCACGTCCCGGCCTTGAGTTCGCCGATGATGCGATGGCCGCGCGCAATGTCCTTGGTGAAGACGCCGGCGGCGAGGCCGAATTCGGTGTCGTTGGCGCGGGCGATGACCTCGTCCTCGCTGTCGAAGGACAGCACGCTCATGACCGGGCCGAATATCTCCTCGCGGGCGATGCGCATGGTGTCCTTCACACCGGTGAACACGGTCGGCTCGACGAAGAAGCCGCCTTCGAAGCCCTGCAGTGAGGGCACCCCACCACCACAACGCAACTCGGCACCTTCGCCTTTGCCGACGCCGATGTAATCGAGAACCTTGTCGTGCTGGGCCTTGCTGACCAGCGGGCCCATCTGCGTCTCGGGGTCGAGCGGGTCGCCGATACGGATCGACTTGGTGCGCTCGACCAGCCGTTCGACGAAACGGTCGTGCAGGCCTTTCTGGACAAAGACGCGGGTGCCGTTGGAGCAGACCTGGCCGGTCGAGTAGAAATTGCCGAGCATCGCGCCGCCGACGGCGTTTTCGAGATCGGCGTCGTCGAAGACGATGATCGGCGACTTGCCGCCGAGCTCCATCGTCGCGTGTTTCATATGCGAGCCGGCGAGCGACAACACCTTCTTGCCCGTCGGCACCGAGCCGGTGAGCGAAATCTTGTCGACGACCGGATGGGCGGCGAGTGCCGCGCCGACATCACCGTAACCCTGGACGACATTGAACAGCCCGTCAGGCAGGCCGGCTTCGGTGTAGATTTCGGCCAGCGCAAGAGCGGACAGGGGCGTGTTCTCAGACGGCTTGAACACCATGGCATTGCCCATGGCGAGCGCGGGTGCCGACTTCCAGCCGGCGATCTGGATCGGGTAGTTCCAGGCGCCGATGCCGACGCAGACGCCGAGCGCCTCGCGCCTGGTGTAGGCGAAGGGGCCGCCGAGATCGACATAGTCGCCGTTGAAGGCAGCGACCGCACCGGCGAAATATTCGAGACAGTCGGCGGCGGAGGCGGCGTCGGCCACCAGCGTTTCCTGGATCGCCTTGCCGGTGTCGAGCGTCTCGATGCGCGACAGCTCCTCATTGCGGGCGCGCAATATGTCGGCGGCACGGCGCAGGATCCGACCCCGCTCGATGGGCTTCAGCCGTGCCCAGGCCGGCTGCGCCTCGCGCGCGGCCTCGATCGCCAGCTCGACGATGTTGGGTGTTGCCGACCTGAGCTCGGCAATGATCTCGCCGGTTGCCGGATAGATGACCGGGATCGATGCTCCACGCTCGTCGTCGATGTAGCGGCCGTTGACATAATGCGAGGCTTTGGGCTGGGCGCGCATGCGTTTGCTCCAGTTGTCTATTCGATGGTCCGGTGGGTAGGCCGGATGATGCTTTATCTGTCGGAGACCTGCCAGCGCGGATTGATCCACGGCTCCTGGTTCGACGGGGCGAGCGGTGTCCGCCCCAATATGTGGTCGGACGCCTTTTCGCCAGTCATGATCGACGGGCTGTTGAGGTTGCCATTGGTGACGCGCGGGAAGATCGAGGAGTCGGCAACGCGCAGGCTGTCCACGCCGATCACCCGGCACTCGGGATCGACGACGCTGGTCGGGTCGTCGGCGCGGCCCATGCGGCAGGTGCCACAAGGGTGGTAGGCGCTTTCAGAATGCTCGCGGATGAAGGCGTCGAGTTGCTCGTCCGACTGCACATGGCTGCCGGGCGATATCTCCTTGCCGCGGAACGGGTCGAAGGCGGCCTGGCCGAAGATCTCGCGGGTGAGGCGGATGCAGTGGCGGAAGTCTTCCCAGTCGTCGGGATGCGACATGTAGTTGAAGCGGATCTCCGGCTTGTCCCGCGGGTCGTTTGAGCGAAGCGTGATCGCGCCGCGCGACTTCGACCGCATCGGCCCGACATGGGCCTGGAAGCCATGCGACTTGGCCGCCGCCTTGCCGTCATAACGTACGGCCGCCGGCAGGAAGTGGAACTGGATGTCTGGGTAGTCGACGCCTGATTTCGAGCGCACAAAGGCTGCGGCTTCGAAATGGTTGGTGGCGCCGAGGCCGGTCTTGAACAGCAGCCACTCCGCGCCGATCAGCGCCTTGGAGAACGGGTTGAAGACCGAGTGCAGGGTAATCGGCTGGGTCGCCTCCTGCTGGATGTAGAGCTCCATGTGGTCCTGGAGATTCTGGCCGACGCCGCGCCTGTCGGCGACAACTGCTATGCCGTGCTTCTTGAGATGCTCGGCCGGTCCGATGCCCGACAGCATCAGCAGTTTCGGCGAGTTGATGGAGGAGGCGGCGACGATCACCTCACGTCGTGCCTTAACGACCTGAATCTTCCTGCGCGTCTCGATCTCGACGCCGGTGGCACGTTGGTTCTCGATCACCACGCGCCGGGCGAAGCCATTGACGATACGGACATTTCCGCGTTTCAGCGCCGGCCTGAGATAGGCATTGGCGACCGACCAGCGGCGCCCGCCATGGATGGTCTGCTCCATCGCGCCAAAGCCTTCCTGCTTGGCGCCATTATAGTCTTCGGTCAGCTCGAAACCGGCCTGGCGGCCGGCCTCGACGAAGGCCTGGTAGAGCGGGTTCTTGCGCGGCCCACGCTGCACGTTGAGCGGACCCGAGGTGCCGCGCCAGCCTTCCTCGCCGCCATTCGAATGCTCCATGCGCTTGAAGTAGGGCAGCACGTCGGCATACCCCCAGCCGGTGGCGCCCTGTTCTGCCCAGTGATCGAAGTCGTGGGCATGGCCGCGGACATAGACCATGCCGTTGATCGAGGACGAGCCGCCGAGAACCTTTCCGCGTGGGGTGGCGAGAACGCGGCCGCCGAGATGCGGCTCGGGCTCGCTGGCAAAGCCCCAGTCGTAGCGGCTCATATTGAGCGGGATCGACAGTGCCGACGGCATCTGGATCAGCGGGCCGAAATCGGTGCCGCCATATTCGATGACGATGACGGAGTGCTTGCCGTCTTCCGACAGGCGATAGGCCATGGCCGAGCCGGCCGAGCCGGAGCCGACGATTACGTAATCTGCTTCAAGCATTGTTCACATGAACCAAAAAATCGGCGAGCGAGACGTTGCCGCCGGTTGCGACGACGAGCACGGTCTTGCCGGCCACGTCGACCTTTCCTCCCAGAAGTGCCGCCAGCGACGAGGCGCCCGACGGCTCGAGCACGAGTTTCAACCGCTCGAAGGCCGTGGTCATCGCGCGGCGGACAGAGGCATCGTCGACGGTTAGCGCGCGAACATTGGTGGTCGTGATGGCGGCAAAGGGCGCTTCGCCCGGCCGGCGCGCCATCAGGCCGTCGCAGATCGATTTCTCCGCCAGCGGCACGGCGGAAAGCGCGCCATTGGCGAGCGATGCGCCCAGCCCGTTGAAGCCCTCGGGCTCCACGGCGAACACTTCGGTCGACGGTGAAAGGTGATGGAAGGCCAAAGCCACGCCGCCGATCAGCCCGCCGCCGCCGACGGGGCAGAGCACGATGTCGGCGACCACACCCCTTGCTGCCAGTTGGTCGAGCGCTTCGAGGCCGGCGCCGGCCTGGCCGGCGACGATCTCGGGATCGTCGAACGGGTGAAGCAGGACGAGCCCTTCCGTCTCGGAGATTTCGCGTGCCCTGGCGGCAGCGACCTCTTCGCGGGCGCGGTTGCCATGGTCGGTCAGGACCACGCGCGCGCCATAGGCCTTGGTCGCCTCGCGTTTGGCGGCGGGAGCGTCGATGGGCATGACGATGGTGACGGGAATGCCGAGCGACTGGCCGGCCGCGGCAAGGCCCTGGGCGAAATTGCCGGAGGAGAAGGCGACAACGCCGCGTCTGGCTTCTTCAGGCGAAAGCTGCTTCAGCCGCCAATAGGCGCCGCGCGCCTTGAACGAACCGGACCATTGCAGCGACTCCGCCTTGACGAAGACACGCGCAGCACCAGTCTCACGGGCCAGGACGGCGGATTCGAGCAGCGGCGTCAACTGCGTCGCCTGCGACGTCTCGGCATAGGCTTCTCGCAGCCGGTCGAGACCTGGAACTTCGGTGCTCATCATTCACCCCTCGGGAAACGCTTGCTCTCTTCGAGCACGTTGAGGTCCATGTGATTGCGCATGTAGCGCTCCGACGCTTTCTGCAGCGGCTGGAAATCCCATGGGTAGTAGGCGCCGTTGCGCAGCGCGGGGTAGATCACCCAGCGCCGCGCCTGGCTCTCGCGCACGGCGGCGTCGAAGCCCGCCATGTCCCAGCGGGCTCGGACTTTTGCCATGAAGTCGGTGACCAGATCGGCATAAGCGGGGTCAACTGCGAGGTTGCGCAGTTCGCCGGCATCCGATTCCAGATCAAACAGCTGCGGCGGGTCGATCTCGCAGTGGACGAACTTGAAGCGGCCGTCGCGGATGGCGACCAGCGGCGCATAGGAGCCTTCGGCGGCGTATTCCATGAGCACCGGCGCGTTGCGCTGTTCGCCGCGCGCCAATGGCAGCAAAGACTGCCCGTCGGTCCAGGGCGCGACAGCGGAGAGGTCGATGCCGGCGAGGTCGCACAGCGTCGGCAGCACGTCGAGATTGGAGGTCGGTTCGGCGATCAGGCCCGCCGGCAGGCCCTTGCCCGCGACCATCAGGGGGACACGCGCCGAGCCTTCGTAGAAGCACATCTTGAACCACAGGCCGCGCTCTCCGAGCATGTCGCCGTGGTCGGAGCAGAACAGGATGACCGTGTCGTCGAGCATGCGCGTGCGCTCGAGCACCGACAGCAGCTCGCCAACCTTGTCGTCGACATAGGAGATGTTGGCGAAATAGCCGCGACGCGAGCGGCGCACCTGCTCCGGAGTGATGTCGAAGCTGGCATAGTCGCTGGCGAGGTAGAGGCGCTGCGAATGCGGGTCCTGCTGGTCCTCGGGGATGAAGCCGACCTCGGGGTCGAGGGCGGGGCAGCCCTCATAGAGGTCCCAATACTGGCGGCGCGCGACATAGGGGTCGTGTGGATGGGTGAAGGAGACGGTGAGGCACCAGGGACGGCGCTCGGCCTGATCGGAGACGCGGGCGAAATCGTAGAGCTTCTGGGCAGCCAGGAAAGCGACCTCGTCGTCATACTCCATCTGGTTGGAAATTTCGGCAGTGCCAGCACCGGTGACCGAGCCGAGATTGTGGTACCACCAGTCGATGCGTTCGCCCGGCTTGCGATAGTCCGGCGTCCAGCCGAAATCGGCCGGATAGATGTCGGTCGTCAGCCGCTCCTCGAAACCGTGCATCTGGTCCGGGCCGACGAAATGCATCTTGCCCGACAGCACGGTGTGGTAGCCGGCACCGCGCAGGTGATGCGCAAAGGTCGGGACCGACGAGGTGAATTCGGCGGCGTTGTCATAGACGCCGGTGCGCGATGGCAACTGCCCGGACATGAAGGCGGCGCGGCCCGGCGCGCAGAGCGGCGAGGCGGTGTAGTTGTTGCGGAAACGTGCCGAGCGCGCAGCGAGCGCCTTGAGCTGCGGGGTGTGCAGGAAGTCGGCTGGACCGTCGGGGAAGAACGTCCCGGCCAACTGGTCGACCATGACGATGAGGATGTTGGGCTGCCTGGTCTTCATGCGTTGCCCGCCTGCGAGAGCTTGGTTTCGAGGTAGTCCTCGACCAGTGCAATGGCCGAGGCGGCATTGGGAATTCCCTCCCGCAACGCCCGGCGAATGTAGAGACCGTCGATCAGCGCCGCTGTCGCCTCGGCGACGCGCTCAGCCTCATGGCGTTGCAGGAGCTGGGTCAGGCCACTCATCAGATTCGAATGCAGGCGATGGGCGTAGACACGCAGCAGCCGGCGCAGCGCCGGCGATTTCTGCGCCTCGACATAGAAGGCAAGCCAGGCGGCGATCGTCTCCGACCGGAACTGCTTGTCGGAGAAGTTGACCGCGATGACGGCGGAGACGCGGGCGCGCGCCGTCTCTGCCTGTCGAAGTGCGGCGGTCGTGTCGATCAGCAGTTCGGACAGAAGGTGCCGCATGGTCGCGGCAAGCAGTTCGTCCTTGGCGCCGAAATAGTGATGGGCAAGCGCGGAGGAGACGCCGGCGCGTCCGGCGATCTCCGACATGGTCACGTCCAGGTTGCCGCGCTCGCCGATCGCCGAGATCGTCGCGTCGATCAGCGCCTTGCGGCGCAGCGGCTCCATTCCGACTTTGGGCATGCGGGATCCTCCAGTGGCCAAAGTATTTTTAATTGACTCGTCAATCAATAAAAATCACGGCGCATGTCGTCTCGAATGCGTCATGGAACCCCCATCTGGACCATTGAATGTTGTCGAAAACTGTTCATATTTGAACGGAATTGAAGGGCGTTGGAATCGCCCGCCAAATGGCGCAACATACCAATGACGATGGAGACGAAGATGACCGCATGCATCGTGGGCTGGGCGCATTCGCGTTTCGGCAAGCTGGAAGGCGAGACGCTGGAAAGCCTGATCACGCAGGTTGCCACCGAGGCGCTGGCGCATGCGGGCGTCGGGCCGGAAGATGTCGACGAGATCGTGCTCGGCCATTTCAATGCCGGCTTCTCCGCCCAGGATTTCACCGCGAGCCTTGTGCTGCAGGCCGACGACCGCCTGCGTTTCAAGCCGGCGACGCGTGTCGAAAATGCCTGCGCTACCGGCTCTGCCGCCGTGCGCCAGGGCATCCGTGCCGTCAATGCCGGCCAGCGCATCGTGCTGGTGGTCGGCGCCGAACAGATGACCACGACACCGGGACCGGAGATCGGCAAGAACCTGTTACGCGCCTCCTATCTGCCCGAGGATGGCGACACCCCGGCTGGCTTTGCCGGCGTCTTCGGCAAGATCGCCCAGGCCTATTTCCAGCGTTATGGCGACCAGTCCGATGCGCTGGCGATGATCGCTGCCAAGAACCACAAGAACGGCGTCGAAAACCCGTACGCCCAGATGCGCAAGGATTTCGGCTTCGACTTCTGCCGCCAAGAGAGCGAGAAGAACCCGTTTGTCGCCGGCCCGCTGAAGCGCACCGACTGCTCTCTCGTCTCCGACGGTGCGGCAGCCCTGGTGCTGACCGATGCGACCACGGCGCTGAAGATGAAGCGTGCGATTGCTTTCCGCGCCAACGAGCATGTGCAGGACTTCCTGCCGATGTCGAAGCGCGATATCCTGCAGTTCGAAGGTTGCGAGCTGGCCTGGAACCAGGCGTTGAAGGCGGCGGGCGTTTCGCTCGACGACCTGTCCTTCGTCGAGACGCATGACTGCTTCACCATCGCCGAGCTGATCGAATATGAGGCCATGGGGCTTGCGCCGCGCGGCGAGGGTGCCCGCGTGGTCATGGAGGGCATCACCGCTAGGGATGGCCGCCTGCCGGTCAATCCCTCGGGTGGTCTCAAGGCCAAGGGGCATCCGATCGGTGCGACCGGCGTGTCGATGCATGTCTTGACCGCGATGCAGCTTGCCGGCGAGGCCGGCGGCATCCAGGTCAAGGACGCCAGGCTCGGCGGCATCTTCAACATGGGGGGTGCCGCGGTCGCCAACTACGTGTCGATCCTGGACCGCATTAGATGAGGCATTCGGCCGTCGTCATCGGCGGTGCGTCGGGCATCGGCCTTGCCGTGGCCGAGCGCCTGGTATCAGATGGATGGCCGGTGGCAATGATCGATGGCGATGCGGCAGCCCTTGCCGCTGCCGCAGACGCAATCGACAATGACGATGTCCTCTTTATCGAGGCCGACCCGACAGACGAGGACAATGTCGCCGAAGCGTTCGACCAGGTGGTCGACAGCCTTGGTCTCATTGGCGGACTGGTGGCGGTGGCCGGCTTCGACCGGCATGCAAGTGCCGAAGACACCAGTGCTGAAATGTTGCGCGAAGCGCTCGACGTCAATCTGGTCGGGCCGTTCATCGCCGCCCATGCCGCGCTCGAGCGGATGGGGGCGTCCCTGTCCATCGTCAATGTCGGTTCGGTCGCCGGCCTGCGCGCGCATCGCGGCAGGCTCGCCGTCGCCGCCTCGCAGGCCGGGCTGAAGCTGATGTCCGAGGTGCTGGCGCTGGAGGTCGGCAATCGTGGCGTTCGTGTCAACGCCGTCGCAGCCGGGCCGACCGAGATCGAAGCGGATGGCAATGGCAGCGGGATCGCGCCGCGGCTGATGCCGCAGGGCCGTTATGCCGAGCCCGAGGAGATCGCCGCCGCGGTTGCCTTCCTGCTGTCGCCGGAAGCAAGTTATGTCAACGGTCATACGCTCGCAGTGGATGGCGGATTCCTCGCCGCCGCGCTATCGGGTGACAAGGCATGATGCTGCACGGCTAGTCGGGCAGGCGTCACGCCCGGCAAAAATCGTCCGCTAGCGCATGAAGGCACGTTGAAAATGGCAAATCCGGTTCTTGTCGAGGTGCTGCGCGGCGACCTCGTTGAAAGCGTGCATCGTGGTGCGGTGGTCGTCGTCGACGGCGACGGCAAGCAGGTCTGGGCCATGGGCGATGCGCAGCAACAGGTCTTCCCGCGCTCGGCGGTCAAGGCGATCCAGGCGCTGCCTTTCGTCGAAAGTGGCACGGCCGATGCATATGGCTTCGGCGATCGTGAACTGGCGCTGGCCTGTTCCTCGCATTCCGGCGAAGTCGCCCATGCCGAGCTTGCCAATGCCATGCTCGCCAAGGCCGGCCTCGACGTCGATGCGCTCGAATGCGGCGCGCACTGGCCGTCCAATCACGGCGCCACCATCGCGCTGGCCCGCAGCGGCGCCTCGCCAAGTGCGCTGCACAACAATTGCTCGGGCAAGCATTCCGCCTTCGTCTGCACCTGCCGCCACCTCGGCATCGCGCATCAGGGTTATGTCAGGCCCGAGCATCGTTTCCAGGAGATGGTTCGCGAGACGATGGAAGCGGTAACAGGAGCCCGGCACGACGAGGCCAATCGCGGCATTGACGGCTGTTCGATCCCGACCTTTGCCGTGCCACTGCAAAACCTTGCCTTGGGGTTCGCGCGCATGGTCACCGGCAATGGTCTCGGCGCGGACCGGGCAGTGGCTGCACGCCGATTGATGTCGGCCTGCATGAGCGAACCTTTTCTGGTCGCTGGAACCGACAGGGCCGATACGGAGTTGATGCAGACTGCACCCGGACGGATCTTCGTCAAGGTCGGCGCCGAAGGCGTGTTTTGCGCGGCCGTGCCCGAACTTGGGCTCGGCATTGCGTTGAAATGCGACGACGGCGCCGGCAGGGCGGCCGAGGTCATGATCGCGGCGGCTCTGGCCAGGCTTCTGGCCGCTGACGAAGCGCTGTCCGGCACCATGAAAAAGGCTGCCAATCCTGTGCTCAAGAACTGGAACGGCATTCAAGTTGCGTCACTTCGGCCCAGCGCTGCATTCGGCTGAGGACGCAATGGGCGGGTCAGCGTGGCTGGCTTGTTATCCATGCAGCGAACACCTAGGTTCGGTTGATGAGCAGAGCTTTTACCCGCGAAGACGATAGCGAAAACGTAATCGCCGACATTGGCGAGCGGCCGGTCAGCGCGTCGCGAAACCTGGTCACAGAGCAAGGCCTCGCCCATATCGAAGCCCAGCTCGCCAGCCTGCGTGAAGATCTGGCCAAGGCCGAGGCCGATGCCGACCGCGAGCGCATTGCGACCGTGTCGCGCGACCTGCGCTATTGGCAGTCGCGCCGCGAGACGGCAGAGGTGTCCGTTCCCGAGCCTGACAGCACGGTCGTCCGCTTCGGCATGAAGGTTGTCATCGAGGACGACAAGGGCAAGCGCAACGTCTGGCAGATCGTCGGCGAAGACGAGGCCGACGCCGCCAAGGGCCGCATCTCGCATGCCTCGCCGATGGCAGTCGCACTGTTCGGCAAATCCGTTGGCGACCTCGCCTCGGTCAACGGCCATGAATGGGAAATCGTCGAACTGGGCAGCTAGCTTTCGACAGGAACCGTGTGGTCGCGGAAGAATGCGGTGGCGCCGGCTTCATCGATTTCGCCGGCTGCGACCATGAGCACGAACTGGATAACGTCCTGTTGCGATGCCTCGACGCTCAAGCCATTGAAAAACAGAAACAAGTCCGCTGCGGCAAATGCCGTGCGCTTGTTGCCGTCGACAAAGGGATGGTTATTGGCGATGCCGAACAGATAGGCCGCTGCCAGTTCGCATCGGTCCGGTGTGCCGTAAGCGACCTTTTGCAGCGGGCGCGCCAGCGCCGACTCCAGCATGTCCTCTGATCGAACGCCCGGTGCGCCACCGTGCAGGCGCAGCTGTTCGGCATGCAGCGCCTCGACGAATTGACGCGAGTGGAACTCGGTCATTTCGCCAGTGCGCGATAGGCAACCTCGTACTTCTTCATCCGTTCGCGCGCGATCTTCATCTTGCGCTCGAATTCCTCTGGGTCGTCCTGTGCCGGGCTGAGGCGCAATTCGTTGCCGTCTTCGGTGAGAACCAGCGTGTCGCCAGCCCTCAGATTGTGCCGCTCCAGCACCTCCTTCGGCAGGATCACGCCTTCCGAGTTTCCGATCTTGCGCACTGTCACATTCATGGCCAAGTCTCCATGTTATAACTTATGTATAACATGCCGACTCGCCGGAGCCAAGCCCCGGCCGGAACCAAGCCATTGTCGCTTGCGTAGACCGCCACTATACCTTGCGGGTGGCCGCAGCTGCGGTCGGAAAATAGCATTGCCGGAGACAACGCCCATGGCGCAGGACGACAGCATATTCATTGGTGCCAGCCGCAAGCCGGACGATAGCTATCAACGACCCGAAGAATTGCTGTTGAAATACGGCAATCGCCACGGCCTGGTTACAGGCGCGACCGGCACCGGCAAGACGGTGACGCTGCAAATCCTTGCCGAAGGTTTCTCCAATGCCGGCGTTCCGGTGTTCTGCGCCGACATCAAGGGTGACCTGTCGGGCATCTCGATGATCGGCGAGGCCAAGGATTTTCTCACTGCCCGCGCCGAGGCGATCAAGCTCGACCCATATGAGTTCCAGGAATTCCCTGTCATCTTCTGGGACCTGTTCGGCGAACAGGGGCATCCCATCCGCGCGACCATTTCCGAAATGGGCCCGCTGCTTTTGTCGCGGCTGATGAACCTGACGGAGGCGCAGGAAGGCGTGCTCAACATCGCTTTCCGCATTGCCGACGAGGAAGGCCTGCTGCTGCTCGACATGAAGGACCTGCAGTCGCTCTTGGCCAACATCGCCGATCGGGCCGACGAAATCGGTACCCGCTACGGCAATATCACCAAGCCTTCTGTCGGCGCGATCCAGCGGTCGCTGCTGGTGCTCGAGCAGCAGGGCGGCAACCACTTCTTCGGTGAGCCGGCGCTGAAGATCGCCGACATCATGCGCACGACGCGCGACGGCCGCGGCGCGATCAACGTGCTGGCCGCCGACAAGCTGATGATGAACCCCAGGCTTTATGCCACCTTCCTGCTCTGGCTGCTGTCGGAGCTGTTCGAGGTGCTGCCCGAGGTCGGCGATCCCGACAAGCCGAAGCTGGTGTTCTTCTTCGACGAAGCCCACCTTCTGTTCGATGAGGCACCCAAGATCGTCGTCGACCGGGTCGAGCAGGTCGTGCGCCTGATCCGCTCCAAGGGCGTCGGCGTCTATTTCGTCACCCAGAACCCGCTCGACGTCCCCGAAACCGTGCTCGCCCAGCTCGGCAACCGTGTCCAGCATGCGCTGCGCGCCTACACGCCGCGCGAGCAGAAGGCGGTAAAGACCGCTGCCGATACCTTCCGTCCGAACCCCGACTTCAACTGCGCCACCGCCATCACCCAGCTCGGCACCGGCGAGGCGTTGGTCTCGACGCTCGAGGCCAAGGGTGTGCCGTCCATGGTGCAGCGGACGCTGATCCGGCCGCCGGCATCGCGGCTCGGGCCGATCACGCCGCAAGAGCGCCAGAAGCTGATCAACGAAAGCCCTGTCGCCGGACAGTACGACCAGACGGTCGACCGCGAATCGGCCTTCGAGATGCTG
Organism: Aminobacter sp. SR38; assembly: GCF_014843375.1. Taxonomy (NCBI): domain Bacteria; kingdom Pseudomonadati; phylum Pseudomonadota; class Alphaproteobacteria; order Hyphomicrobiales; family Phyllobacteriaceae; genus Aminobacter; species Aminobacter sp. SR38. The sequence goes on along the minus strand of NZ_CP062112.1, from coordinate 1,442,133 downwards.
CAGAAGAAAGCGCTCGAGGCGCAAAAGGCCCAGGAGCAGGCGCAGCAGCAGGCGAATACCGGCGGCGGCAGCGGCTGGACCATTCCGGGCTTTGGCAATGATGCGCCGGCGCCCAGTGGTCGCAACACCGGCAATGCGCCCAGGCCACGAACCTCGAACCGGCAGACGGTGACGGAAGCTGCGCTGAAGTCGGTCGTGCGCTCCGTCGGCTCGTCGGTCGGCCGTGCGCTGGTGCGCGGCATTCTGGGCAGCCTGAAGAAGGGCTTTTGAAACACCCTGAGGCTCCAAAGAAAAACGGCGCGTCAATGACGCGCCGTCAGACTGCTGACAAACCCCGTCGAATTTCGGCGGGGTTTTGTTTTGTGGGTTGATTGAGCTTTTTTGGATTGATGTCGGGGGGCAGATGCCAAGGCCGTTGCGAGCCGGCTTTGGCCTCATGCGAGGCTTGGTTTTGGCTTTGGCCAGAGGCTGATTGCGATCTTTTTCATGTTCTGGGCGGCGGCTGCGATCAGGCACTGGCAGGCGACGCGTGTTCGCCCTCGGAAGCGGGCATAGCGATGGCCGAAGAGCTGCTTGGCATCGGCGAAGGATCGCTCGACCGTCTCCTTGCGGCGTCGATAGATCGCCTTGCCCCATGCGGTTAAGCGGTTGGCATCGACCCGCTCGCGGACATCCTGCCAGACATGGCGCGTGATGGTGCGCTCGGCCTTGGCGTTTGATGTGCAAGACGCCAGCAGCGGACAGTTGCGGCAGATCGTCGGGTCGCTCCTGTAGTGGCGATAACCGCCGCGATCGGTGGTGGCGTAAGTGAGCAACTGGCCCTGCGGGCAACGATAGCCGTCAAGGTCCGGCTCATGGACGAAAGCGCCCTTCCTCATCTTGCCAGGCTTTGGCCGGGGCGGGTTGCGATAGCCGACGACACCGTGGATGTTCCTGTCCTCCAGGCCCTTGGCGATGCCTGGCGTGGCATAGCCGGCATCCAGCCCCGCCGCCGTGACGTCGAAGCCGAAACGCTCCACCTGGCGGTCGAGCCGGTCGAGATAGACGATCGAGTCATGCACGTTGGCCGGCGTGGCAAACGTGTCGGTGATGATGCCGAAGCCGCCATCCACCGTGCGGTGATCGAGATAAAAGAAGCCCTTCGGCTTGCCCTCGCGCACCATATAGCCAGCCTCAGGATCGGTGCGCGAGACCTTCGTCTCTTTCACCGCAGGCTGCCGCTCCTGCTCCTTCAGCGCCTTCTGGCCGTGCAACGCCCGTTCGGCATCGATCGCCCGGTCGAGCTCGCCCCAGTAGTCGGCACGCGACTTGGCGACCATGGCAAGGTCGTACTTGCCCTTGTTGGCATTGGCCTTCAGGTGCGTGCTGTCGGTGTAGAGCACCGTGCCGTCGACCAAGCCTGCCCCGATCGCCTGCTCGACAATGCGGTCGAAGATCGCCTGCGCGATCGTCTCGTCCTGGTAGCGCCGGCGTCGGTTCTGCGACAATGTCGAGGCGTCGAACACCTTGTCCGTCAGCTTCAGCCGCAGGAACCACCGGTAGGCGACATTGACCTCGATCTCTCGCACCAATTGCCGCTCCGAGCGCACCCCGAACAGGTAGCCGATGAACAGCGCCTTGAACATCAAGGTCGGATCAAGTGGCGGGCGACCATTGTCGGCGCAGTAAAGCGGCGCTGTCAGATCGTGGATGAACGAGAAATCGATAACACCATCGATCTTGCGCAGAAGGTGATCAACTGGAACCAGTTGATCGAGCGTGACGATCTCAAGTGCGGTTTGTTCAGGGCCGGCTCGCTTCAACATCACCCACTGAATCACAAACCCCCAACTCTCGCCAGGGGTTTGTCAGCAGTCTGACGGCGCGTCAATGACGCGCCGTTTTTCGTTGATGGGCAGCCCTGGGCTGGTCAGGCCATGCCGAGGCCGTTGGTGACCAGGATCGGCGTCTTGGACGGCACGCGGTCGTAGAGATCGATGATGTCCTGGTTCATCAGGCGCACGCAGCCCGACGACACCGACTTGCCGATCGTCCACCATTCCGGCGAACCATGGACGCGGTAGAGCGTATCTTCGTTGTTCTGGAAGATGTAGAGCGCACGGGCGCCGAGAGGGTTGTTGAGCCCCGGGGCCATGCCGCCATTGCGGACGCTGTACTTCTCGAGTTCCGGCTGGCGGCCGATCATGTCGTCCGGCGGCGTCCACTTCGGCCACTTGCGCTTCCACTGGATGACGGCGCGGCCCTGCCAGGTCAAAGCCGGCGCGGCCCAGACCGACGCCGTAGCGGATCGCCTGGCCGTTTTCGCGCACGAGATAGAGGAAGTGGGTCGAGGTATCGACGACCAGCGTGCCGGGACGTTCGCCGGTCGGATCGGCGACGATCTGGCGAAGGAACTGGGGCTTCACCTTTTTGACCGGAATGCCGGGAACCTCATAGCCCTCGTCGCTGACCGGGCCATACATGTTGACGTAGTCGCCAAAGGCCGGATCGATGGTCGGCGTCGGCGGGACGATCTGAGGCGCTTGCACGAACTGGCCGCCGCCGCTGACGGTCGAGCAGGCCGAAAGCGCTGCCGTGGCAGCACCCGCGGCCGCCAGATTGAGAAAGCCGCGCCTCGTCAGAGGGCGGGATGAATCATGTGATATGGGCATGGCTGCGATCTAGGAGTCCAGTTCGAAAGAAATGGTGAATTCAAGGAAACGGTCGCGTTCCCTTAACGCTCACGGAGATAGGCAGGTCAAAATCAGACCTTAGGGTGGACAAAGCATGGCAACGATGTGACGCGCCAATCACTGTTGCGTTATGGCAACATGCCTGACCTATGGTTAGCTAACCAATTGTAACTAAACCTTCCAGCGACGGCAGGATCAGGGATGGTGGCAAGTCGCGGTACTCGTCCGGCTGGTCGGCGCGGTTGATCCAGACGGTACGGCAGCCGAATTTGGCGGCACCCGCAATGTCCCATCGATTGGACGACTGGAACGATATCGCTTCGGGATAGAGGCGCCAGCTGCTGGCCACCAGATCATACACCGACTGGTCCGTCTTGAAGCGGCGCACACTGTCGACGGAGAAGATCTCGTCCAGGATGAGGTCGAGCCCGGCAGAACGGGTGGCTGCCTCGAGCATGGCGGGCGAACCATTGGACAGGATCGCCAGCCGGGCGCCATTGTCCTTCAGGTTGCGCAGGACGGCAGGGACCTCCGGATAGCAATCGAGCCGCCAATAGGCGTCGAGCAGCTTGCTGCGCATCGCCGGATCGACCGAGGGCACCTTGCGGAAGGCGAAGTCGAGCGCCTGTTCGGTGAGCTGCCAGAAGTCGAGATAGGCGCCCATCAGGGTGCGGACCCAGGAATATTCGAGCTGCTTGGCCCGCCAGATCTCGGACAGCAGCTGGCCGTCCGGGCCGATGTCGGCGGCATGGCGGCGAACGGCGGCGTGCACGTCGAACAGCGTGCCATAGGCGTCGAATATGTAGGCGGCGTGGCGCATGCCTGTGGTTTTCCAACGGCTTGGCGGCGAGCGCAAGCACAACTATCGGCTGGCTCCAACATTTAGGCCTGCTGCCGGTTGACGGGGCCGGCCAAAGCCTTTTCGATGCCCGACACCAACAAGATGCGACGGGAAAAGACCATGACGCTCGCTGCGGCTGCACAATCCACGACCTGGACCTATGTCGACGGCGATTGGCACGAGGGCAATGTCGCGCTCATCGGCCCGCGCAGCCACGCCATGTGGCTTGGGTCCAGCGTCTTCGACGGCGGCCGCTGGTTCGAGGGCGTGGCGCCCGATCTTGAAGCGCATTCGCGGCGGGTCAACTCCTCGGCGATCGCGCTCGGTCTGAAGCCGACGATGAGCCCGGAGCAGATCGTCGGGCTGACCTGGGACGGGCTCAAGAAATTCGACGGCAAGACGGCGGTTTACATCAGGCCGATGTATTGGGCCGAGCATGGCGGCTACATGGGTGTCCCGGCGGACCCGTCTTCGACGCGGTTCTGCCTCTGCCTCTACGAATCACCGATGCTGCCGCCGACCGGATTTTCGATCGGCCTGTCGCCATTTCGCCGCCCTAGCATGGAAACGATGCCGACCAACGCCAAGGCCGGCTGCCTTTATCCGAACAACGGCCGCGCCATCCTCGATGCCAAGATGCGCGGTTTCGACAATGCGCTGGTGCTCGACATGCTGGGCAACGTCGCCGAGACCGGATCGTCGAACATCTTCCTGGTCAAGAACGGCCAGGTGTTCACCCCGGCGCCGAATGGAACTTTCTTGTCCGGAATCACCCGCAGCCGGACAATGTCGTTGCTTGCCGAGAGCGGCCACACCGTTATCGAGAAGACGCTTTCGGTGCGCGAATTCCTCGAAGCCGACGAGATTTTCTCGACCGGAAACCATTCCAAGGTCGTTCCGGTGACGCGCATCGAAGACCGAAATCTGCAGCCGGGACCGGTAGCAAAAAAGTCTCGCGAGCTATATTGGGAGTGGGCTCACTCTACCGGCAAGGCCTGAGTGCAGCGAAGAAAAAACAGTGCCTCTCATCTGTTTCCAAGATGACGACGACCTATCTGTAGGCGGCATAGTCATGCCGCGAAATTGCCAGCAAGGGAGTATGATCCATGGCTTTTGAATTGCCCGAATTGCCCTACGACTACGAGGCGCTGCAGCCCTTCATGTCGAAGGAGACGCTCGAGTACCATCACGACAAGCACCACAAGGCCTATGTCGACAACGGCAACAAGCTGGCTGCCGAAGCGGGCATGGACAAGCTGTCGCTGGAAGAGGTGGTGAAGCAGTCGTTCGGCAAGAACGCCGGCCTGTTCAACAACGCCGCCCAGCACTACAACCACGTCCACTTCTGGAAGTGGATGAAGAAGGGCGGCGGCGGCAACAAGCTGCCGGGCGCACTGCAGAAGGCCGTCGATGCCAATCTCGGCGGTTACGACAAGTTCAAGGCCGACTTCATCGCTGCCGGCACCACGCAGTTCGGCTCGGGCTGGGCCTGGCTGTCGGTCAAGGATGGCAAGCTCGCCATCTCCAAGACCCCGAACGGCGAGAACCCGCTGGTTCACGGCGCGACCCCGATCCTCGGCGTCGACGTCTGGGAGCACTCCTACTACATCGACTATCGCAATGCCCGTCCGAAGTATCTCGAGGCATTCGTCGACAGCCTGATCAACTGGGACTACGTGCTCGAGCTCTACGAAAAGGCCTGAGCCGCAGACTCGCCCGGTCGCATCCCCTGATGTGACCGGTGACCGGCCGACGCATCTGAAACCCCGGCAACCGCCGGGGTTTTTGCGTTTGGGTGGAAATGTTCGAAAAACTCTAACAGTCACGGAAGCGTGAAGAGAATTTCAGGACGAATTCGGCCAGTTTCGCCGTTGGCCCTAGGCAGCTGTTGCAACCGAGAGAGGACCTGATGAAAAAGATTGTGTTTGCCGTCGCAGCGCTCGCGCTCGCCACCACCGCAGCATTTGCCGATGTGATTGCTGACCGCCAGGCAGTGATGAAGGAAAATGCGAAGCAAGTCGGCACACTGGTGAAGATGGTGAAGGGCGAGGCGCCGTTCGATGCGGCGGCTGTCGTCGCCGCCCTGACCGCGCTCAACGACAACGTCCAGAAGATCGACGTGGCAGCGTCGTTCCCCGCCGGCAGCGACAAGGGCGACACCACCGCCTCGCCCAAGATCTGGGAAGACCTGGCCGGCTTCCAGGCCCAGGTCGACAAGTTCAAGGAAGTCACTGCCGCCGCAGTCGCCAGCCCGGCTGCGGATCTGGATGCGTTGAAGGCGCAGGTCGGCACCATCGGCCAGACCTGCGGCACCTGCCACGAGGCGTTCCGCGTGAAGAAGGGCTGACCCCTCGCGGATGGCTGTTTTCAGGAAAATCGCAGTTGCGGCTCTGGCGCTTGGCGGCGCCGGGGCCGCAATTTTCTGGTGGCTGACGGTGCCGGAGAGGCTGGCGCCTGACATGTTGGCTGCCTTGGGAACTGGCGACACCGGCCGCGGCCAGCGCATATTCGACGCCGGCGGTTGCGCCTCGTGTCACGCCAGGCCGAAATCCGAAGGCGACGCGCGGCTGCAACTCGCCGGCGGCGTCGAGCTCAAGACGCAGTTCGGCACCTTCGTCGCGCCGAACATTTCTTCCGATCCCAATGACGGCATCGGCGCATGGTCGCTCGAAGACTTCGCCAATGCGATGCTGAAAGGCGTGTCGCGCGAGGGCCAGCATCTCTATCCGGCATTTCCCTATGCCTCCTACGCCCGCATGAAGCCGGCCGACGTCGCCGACCTCTACGCCTTCCTGAAGACGCTGCCGGCGGTTGAGGGCAGGGCGCCTGATCACGAGCTTGGCTTCCCCTTCAACATCCGGCGCGGGCTGGGACTGTGGAAACAGCTCTATCTCAGCGATCAGCCGGTGGTCGCCTTTGCCGAGGGCACGCCCGACAAGGTGCTGCATGGGCGTGACCTGGTCGAGGGTGCCGGCCATTGCGGCGAATGCCACACGCCGCGCAGCCTTGCCGGCGGCACCGAAAAGGGCCAGTGGCTGGCCGGCGCCAGGGCAGCCGAAGGCGACGGCGTCGTGCCCAACATCACGCCCGAAGGCAAGGACATCAGCGGCTGGTCCGAAGCCGATATCGCCGGCTATCTCGAAACCGGCTTCACGCCGGAGTTCGATTCCGTGGGCGGCACCATGGTCGAGGTGCAGAAGAACATGGCGAGACTGACTGCCGCCGACCGGGAGGCGATCGCCGCCTATCTCAAGGCGATCCCGCCACAGGCCAACGGTTACCCGGCGCAGCAGCCGAAGCCCGCGGGTTGAGCCCCACCGGCGGCCAGAGGCCGCCGGTCTCTCCATCGCGATGTCAGGCGCGCCCGGCCACCTTCAGAGCGAAAGCGTAGTTGAAGGCGACTTCCTCGAGCCTGGAGAAGCGGCCGGAGGCGCCGGCATGGCCCGAATCCATGTTGATCTTGAACAGCACCGGGCTGTTGCCCGACTTGCGTTCGCGCAGCCGTGCCGCCCATTTGGCCGGCTCCCAATAGGTGACGCGCGGATCGGTCAGGCCGGCCACCGCCAGGATCGGCGGATAGTCGACCTCAGCGACATTGTCGTAGGGCGAGTAGGCGGCGATGGTCTTGTAGTCCGCTTCCGAGGCGATCGGATTGCCCCATTCGGGCCATTCCGGCGGCGTCAGCGGCAAGGTGTCGTCGAGCATGGTGGTCAGCACGTCGACGAAGGGCACTTCGGCGATGATGCCGGCAAAGGCCTCGGGCGCCATGTTGGCCACCGCTCCCATCAGCATGCCGCCGGCCGAGCCGCCTTGCGCGACGATGCGCTCATGCGCGGTGTAGCGCTCGGCGACGAGATGGTGGGCTGAGGCGATGAAGTCGGTGAAGGTGTTGACCTTGGTCGCGCGCTTGCCGTCCTCGTACCAGGCATAACCCTTGTCCTTGCCGCCGCGGATATGGGCGATGGCATAGACGAAGCCGCGGTCGACCAGCGACAGACAGTTGGTGTTGAACGAAGCCGGAATGGTCATGCCGTAGGAGCCGTAGCCATAGAGCAGGCAGGGTGCTGTTCCGTCGAGTGGCGTGTCGCGGTGATGGATCAGCGAGATCGGCACCAGTTCGCCATCCGGCGCCGGAGCCATCAGGCGGCGCGTGACATAGTCCTCGATGTTGTGGCCCGACGGCACTTCCTGCGTCTTGAGCAGGGTTCGTTCGCGTGTCCGCATGTTGTAGTCGAACAGCTGCGACGGGGTGGTCATCGACGAATAGGAAAAGCGCATGGTGTCGGTGTCATATTCGTAGGAACCCGACAGCCCGAGCGAGAACGCCTCTTCGGGGAAGGAGATCAGGTGCTCGGCACCCGTGGCGCGCTCATGGACGACGATGCGGGGCAGGCCCTCCTTGCGCTCGAGGCGGACCATGAAGTCCTTGAAGCCGACCACCGACAGGATGAGGCGGCCAGGTTCATGGGCGACCAGCTCCTTCCAGTTGCTTCGCGCCGGATCGCTGACCGGCGCCGTCATGATCTTGAAGTCCTTGGCGCCATCGGCGTTGGTCAGCACGAAGAAGATGTCGCCGCCTTCTTCGAGGTCGTATTGCAGGCCGATCTCGCGCGCTGCCACAAGTTTTGGCGCCGCCAGCGGATCAGTCGCCGGAAACAGGCGGTACTCCGATGTCTCATGGTCGCTGATGGAGATCATGATCCATTCGTTGGAGCGCGTGCCGCCGACATTCATGAAGAAGCCGGGGTCGGTTTCCTCATAGACCAGCCGGTCCGCTGCGGCGTCCGTGCCGAGCCCATGGTAGAACACCTTTGACGGCCGGTGGTTGGGATCGAGGCGGGTGTAGAAGAAGCCGGTATTGGCCGCGTCCCATGTGCCCGAACCGCCGGTGTCGCCGACCACGTCGTCAAGTTCCGCGCCGCTGCCGATGTCGCGCACGCGCAGCGTGTAGAATTCCGACCCCTTGTCGTCGAAGGCCCAGATCAGGCGCTTGTGGTCCGACGAGTGGTCGATGCCGCCGAGGCGGAAATAGGCGTGGCCGTCGGCTTCCTTGTCGCCGTCGAGGATGATCTCTTCCGGACCGCCTTCGCTCGGAATGCGGAAGTAGCGCGGCTGCTCGCCGCCCTTCTTGAACGAGGAGCCATAAGCGAAAGGGCCATCCTTCATCGGCACCGAGGAATCGTCTTCCTTGATGCGGCCCTTCATCTCGGCAAACAGCGCCTTCCTGAGCTCGGCAGTATCGGTCATCAGTTCGGCCTGATAGGTGTTTTCCGCCTCGAGATGGCTGCGGATATCGGCATCGAGCACGCTCGGGTCGCGGAACACCTCCTGCCAGTTGTCGGCGCGCAGCCAGGCGTATTCGTCGACGCGCGTGATGCCGTGGCGCGTGTCGGAGACGAGGCGCTTGTCGGTCACGGGCGCGGCGATGTCGGCGAAAATCTTGGGTCGGGTCATTAGGTCTCGCGTGGGTGCTGAATCTTGAATGCCGAATGAACACGTCGATCAGGGCGGGTTCAAGGGCGGAGTTGCAGTGTGGCGGCAACGTATATGTGACCGGCCATGCCGAAGGAGAAGACCAGATGTTCAAGAAGACAGCCGCAGCAGTTGCCATTGCCTCGACAGTCGCCGTTTTCGCGGCCGAATCCCATGCCGCTGCCTTTTCCGCCTGGGAAGTTGCCAGGGTGCCGTGGGGCGATACGCTCAACATCCGCAAGTTCCCGTCGAACGGCTCGCAGAAGCAGGCGGCCTATCCCAACGGCAAGGTGCTGCAGATGACCGGACGTTGCACCGGCGGGGTCGATCTGCGCGACATCAGCCGTCTGCCCGTGTGGAAGCAGGAGCAGCGGGTCCGCTACAGCTGGTGCCAGGTCTGGCATGACCCCGCACAGAACGGCAACTACGTCACCGGCTGGGTCTATGGTCGCTACATCACCCCGTACTGACGCGTTTCCAGGCGATATTGCCGCAGCTGCCGCAACGGCGGAAAGCGGTTGTCGTTGACAAGGTCCGATTGCGCTTGCCCCTTGGCTGCCCGACGTCTATGCCCTCAGGTCAACAACGTGAGACACAAAGAGGGCCCGTCCGCTGACCTTCCTGATACTCATGCTGCCGTTTGCGGGAGCGTTGCTTGCACCTGCGCTCGTTCGCGTGATGAAACACAATGCCGGCTGGCTGCTGGCCGCCATTCCACTGGTCGTTTTTCTGCATCTTGCCGGCATGCTCGATGCGGTCAGCAAAGGCAGTTCGATTTCTGGTGGATTTGACTGGGCTCCGAGCCTCGGTCTTCGCTTTTCCTGGTTTCTCGATGGCCTGTCGCTGACCTTTGCCCTGCTGATATCAGGCATCGGCACGCTGATCGTGATTTATGCCGGCGGCTATCTCAAAGGGCACCCGCATCAGGGCCGCTTTTTCTCGTTCATCCTGCTGTTCATGGGGGCGATGCTGGGACTTGTCGTCTCGGATTCGTTCCTGATGCTGTTCGTCTACTGGGAGCTGACGTCGATCACGTCGTTCCTTTTGATCGGCTTCGACCACGGGCGGGAAGCTTCGCGGCGCGCGGCACTGCAGGCGCTGCTGGTCACCGGCATTGGCGGGCTTTCCCTGTTGGCAGGTCTGCTGGTCATCGCCCAGGCAACCGGCATGAGCGAGCTCTCGTCGCTGCTCGGCTCCGGCGACGCCTTGCGCAACAGCCCGCTCTACCTTGCTGCCCTGTTGCTCGTGTTGGGCGGCGCTTTCACCAAATCGGCGCAGTTTCCGTTCCATTTCTGGCTGCCCAACGCCATGGAAGCGCCGACGCCCGTCTCGGCCTACCTGCATTCGGCGACCATGGTGAAAGCAGGCGTCTATCTGCTGATGCGCCTCAATCCCGTGATGGGCGACACTGCGGCTTGGGAGACGATCCTGCCAGTGTTCGGCGGCGCGACACTTGCGATTGGCACGTTGCTCGCTGTCAGGCAGACCGATCTCAAGCTGATGCTCGCCTACACCACGGTCGCCTCTCTCGGACTGCTGGTGATGCTGACAGGCCTTGGTTCCGACAAGGCGATCGAGGCGGCGGCGCTTTATCTGATCGCCCATTCGATGTTCAAGGGCGCGCTGTTCATGGTCGCCGGCCTGATCGACCATGAGGCGGGTACGCGCGACATCACCTGCCTGCGCGGCCTGCGCAAGGCCATGCCGATCACCTTCGCGGCAGCGATGCTTGCAGCACTCTCGATGGGCGGGCTGCCGCTGTTCTCAGGCTTTCTGGCCAAGGAACAGATTTATTATGCACTTGGTTCGCCGGAGGGCTGGCAGGCCGTGCTTCTGATTGTTGCCGTGACTGGCAATGCGCTGATGTTTGCCATCGGCTTTGCGGTCGCGCTTCGGCCTTTCATCGGCGACGCCGTCAAGACGCCCAAGGCAGCACATGAAGGGCCGGTGTCGTTGTGGCTCGGGCCGGTTGTCCTTGGCGCGACCGGCCTTGTCTCTGCGGTCGCCTCACCGATCACGCATCGGTTCCTCTCGTCGCCCGCGGCGAGCGCCGTTGCCGGCAGCCCCATCGAGGTCACCATCTCGACGATCCCGCACATCGGCGTGCCGCTGTTGCTGTCCGGCCTGACGGTCGCGCTGGGCATCGCCGTCTATGTCAGGCTCGACAGCTTGCGCGGCGCGACGGCTGGCGTTCTCCAGGCGATCGGCTGGGGCCCGGACCGTGGCTTCGACCAGGTGCTGCGCGGCCTCTTGCGGCTCGCGACAGGTCTGACGCGCATCATCCACAACGGCCGCCTCGACATCTACATGACTGTTACCTTCGTCGCGGTGGCGGCAGCGCTGCTGCTGCCGATGGTGCTGTTCGGCGAGCTGCCCTCGATGCCTGATGTGCCGGCATTGCGCTTCTATGAATGGGGCGTTCTGGCCATCGCCGTGATCGGCATCGCTGCCGTGGTCAAGGCGCGCAGCCGGCTGACGGCCATCGTTTCGCTCGGCATCCAGGGTTTTGCCGTCGCCTTGCTCTACATGCTGTTCGGCGCGCCAGACCTGTCCTTCACCCAGTTCATGGTCGAGACGCTGTCGGTGGTGATCCTGGCGCTGGTCATGACGCGGCTCAGGCTTGCGCCGACCGACCGCCGCCCGCATGCGCAGAAGCTTCTGGACATGGCAATTGCCGCAGCTTGCGGTACGGCCTTCGCGCTGCTTCTGCTCAAGGTGACGCAACTGCCGTTCGACGACCGGTTGTCGCAGTTCTTCAACACCTACGCCAAGACCATCGCACATGGCCGCAATGTGGTGAACGTCATCATCGTCGATTTCCGCGGCCTCGACACGCTGGGCGAAATCGCCGTGGTGATGGTGACGGGCCTCGCCATCCTTGCGCTGATACGCATCCGCTCGAAAAAGGCGGACGTTCATGCCCCGGTCAGGAAGGAGGCGTAACATGCAGACGCTGATTTTCCGCACCGCCGCCCCCTACCTCACCGGCCTGATGCTGATGTTTTCGGTGTTCGTCTTGTTGCGCGGCCACAATGAGCCGGGCGGCGGTTTCACCGGCGGCCTGATCGCGGCATCCGCCTTCGCCATCCACGGCATCGCCTTTGGCGTGCCGGCGGTGCGCCGGGCACTTTACTTCCACCCCATGTCGATATCAGGCTTTGGGCTGATTGCCGCCGCTGCGGCCGGTCTGCCGTCGCTTCTGTTCGGCGTGCCGTTCCTGACCGGGCTGTGGACGTCGCCCGCCTTCTTCGGGATGTCTATCGACCTGTCGACGGTCATCGTCTTCGACATCGGCGTCTATCTGGTCGTGGTCGGCTCGTTCACCTCGATCGCGCTGGCGCTCGAAGACAGGGAGCACGACTGATGGAAGCCGTGTTCGCCATCCTCGTCGGCCTGTTCTTCGCTGCCGGCATCTATCTGATGCTGTCGCGGCACATCATCCGCATCCTGCTCGGCGTTGTGCTGTTCGGCAACGCGGTCAATCTTCTGATCTTCACCAATGGCCGCATCATCCGCGAGGTGCCGCCGATCATCGCGGAAGGTCTCGACGTGCCGGCGGGCGCCGTGGCCAATCCGTTGCCGCAGGCGCTGATCCTGACGGCAATCGTCATCTCGTTCTGCTTCTTCTGCTTCCTGCTGGTACTTGCCTATCGCGCCTATCAGGAGATCGGTACCGACGACACCGACAGCATGCGTGTCGCCGAGCCCGTGGACGACGGCTTGCCGCCGATGGGGTACTGAGACCATGGCCGTGCAAGGTGAGATCGTCGACAAGGCCGCTGCGATGGTTGCCGGGCCGATTGCATCAGTCGATTGGCTGGTCATTGCCTCGGTCGTACTGCCGATCATTGGGGGGGGCGTGCTTCTGTTGATCCGGCACAGCATTCGCTGGCATGCGGCGCTGGCGCTGGTTGTGCTCGTGGTCATGGTCGGCGCCAATGGCCTGCTGCTGCAGCGCGTGCTGGCAACAGGCCCGGTGTCGATGACGATGGGAAGCTGGCTGCCGCCATTCGGCATCTCCTTTACCGCTGACGTGCTGGGGGCTGCATTTTCGCTGACGGCTTCGCTCGTCGCATTCGTCTGCTGCGCCTATTCGCTGCGCGACATCGACGCGACCGGCAGGCGCTACGGCTTCTATCCGTTCCTGATGCTGATGATGGCCGGCGTCAGCGGCGCCTTCCTGACCGGGGATATATTCAACCTCTATGTCTGGTTCGAGGTCTTCCTGATCTCGTCCTTCGGATTGCTGATCCTGGGGTCCGACAAGGCGCAGATCGACGGCGCCACCAAATATGCGATCCTGAACCTGGTCGGCACGACCTTGTTCCTGATCGCGACCGGCTATCTCTATGGCACGTTCGGCACGCTGAACATGGCCGACCTTGCCACACGCGCAGGCCAGATCGGCACGGCTGCGCCGCTGATGACGCTCGCCACGCTCTATCTGCTCGCTTTCGGCATGAAGGCGGCGGCCTTTCCGCTCAATTTCTGGCTGCCGGCGTCCTATCACACGCCGCCCGTCATCACCGGCGCGCTGTTTGGCGGTCTTTTGACCAAGGTCGGCATCTACGCATTGTTGCGGACGCTGGTGATGATCTTCGCCGCCGAACGGCTGGTGCTGGCCGGTCTCATCGGCTGGGTGGCGGTGGCGACCATGCTTATCGGCGCGCTTGGCGCCCTGGCGCAATCCGACATCCGCAGGATCGCCGGCTTCCTGGTCATCTCGGGCGTCGGGATCATGCTTGCCGGCATCGCGCTGGGCAGCAATGGCGGGCTGTCGGGCGCGATCTTCTACGCACTGCATTCGATGCTGGCGCTGTCGGCGCTGTACTTGCTCGGCGGGCTGATGCGCCAGCGCGGCGGCAGTTTTTCGCTGCACAGCCTGTCAGGGCTCTATGGCGCAAGTCCATTTCTCGCCGCGCTCGCCTTCATCATCTCGCTTGCGGTAGCCGGCCTGCCTCCCGGCTCGGGACTGTGGCCGAAGGTGATGCTGGTGCGGGCGTCGCTCGACAGCGGCGCCTGGCAGATTGCGGCCGCCATCCTGGTGAGCGGCTTCCTGGCGACCGTAGCCCTTGGCCGTGTGTTCATCCTCGCTTTCTGGCGCGAGGCTCCAGGTGACAAAGCTTCAAGTGACAAGACAGCGGCCGCTGGTCCGATGTCGGCGTCGGGTTGCTCAGCCCTTGTCGTTCTTGTTGCGGCGATGCTCGCGATGGGCGTCCTGCCGGAGCCCTTCATTCGGCTCTCGACGGCGGCGGCCAGCGGACTGCTCGACGCTTCGGCCTATGTACAGGCAGTCTTCCCGGCGGGGAGTGGATCATGATCCCTTTCCGCAACGAATTGATACTGGCGCTTGTCTGGGTCGCTGTCTCGGGAAGCTACTCGATCCCCAATCTGGTCTTTGGTTTTGCCGTCGGATGGGTGGTCCTGTTCCTGGTGCGCGACCAGATCCAGGCCACCAGGGCCGTCATCCGCCCGGTGGCGCTTCTTCTGCTGATTGCCTTGTTCATCAAGGAACTTTTCCTCTCGGCCTTCAGGGTTGCAAAGTTGGTGCTGTCGCCACGCATGGACATCAAACCCGGCATCTTCGCCTATCCTTTGAAGGTCGACCGGGATTTCGAGATCACCTTGCTCGCAAATCTGATCACGCTCACGCCCGGCACCTTGTCAGTCGACGTTTCCGATGACCGGCGCACGCTGTTTATTCATGGGATGGACTGTTCCGACCTGGACCAGGCGCGGCGCGACATCGCCCAAGGCTTCGAGCGCAGAATACTGGAGGCATTCAGATGATGTCTGGAACTGCTTTCCTCAACATCAGCGCGATCTTTGCGTTGGGCGTTCTCACCATCTCGTTTCTGCTGGTGGTGGTGCGCGTCGTGAAGGGGCCGTCCTTGCCGGACCGGATTCTGGCGCTCGACATGCTTGTTGCCGTTGCTATCGGATTTATTGCCGTTCTTGGCGTGCGTTCGGGCTTCACACTGTATGTCGATGTCGCCATCGCGCTTGGTCTTGTCGGCTTCCTGGCGACGGTTGCCTTCGCACGTTTCGTGATGAGCGGCGGCATCGATGCGAAGAAAGAAGAAGCCGAAGAGGACAGGCTATGATCGACGGAGCAGCCGATTACCTGGCCGGAGGTCTCATCATCGTCGGGGCGTTGTTTGCGCTGGTCGCATCTGTCGGGTTGTTGCGGTTGCCTGATCTTTATACGCGCATGCACGCGGCATCGAAGGCCGGCACGGTGGGATCTTGTCTGATGCTGATCGCGCTTGCTGCGCACATCGGCGAACCGGCAACCGCATTGCGGGCGCTGGCTGGGGTCGTGTTCTTCCTGCTGACAGCGCCGATCTCGGCCCATCTGCTTGCCAAGGCGGCATATTCGGCCGGTTATCGCATGTGGGAGGGGGCAGTGAGCGACGATTTGGCTGAAACGGCCGCCGTGGCAAAGAAGAACGGCCCCTCTGGCACTGAAGGTTGATAATGACCTTTCGGGACAACTTTCAGCGTTGTCAAAAATCATCTCATTTGAAGGCGTCAGCGTATCAAAAAGGTTCATTTGTTAGAGAAGTGATGAAATCATTGTTGTTGTAGTTCACAAAGAATAGTGAATTGACTTGTTCTGGAGACGGGCTCATTAAAGTGATGGAGTGCGAGTCGCAGAGGCAATCTACGATACAAGAACGCACCGCATCCCGATCGGAATATCGGGCAAAAAAACATCCAGTCACATTGGGGCCTAAGCATATGGATACTTCCGAAACGCCTGCAACCAACAATGACACGCTGATCGAGTTGACCGCCGATGTGGTGGCTGCCTATGTCAGCAACAATCCAGTTCCGGTGGGAGAACTTCCGGGCCTGATCGCAGATGTCCACGCAGCTCTCGGCCGCGTTGGCAATGTCACCGAGACGCCGCCAGCCGACAAGCAGAAGCCGGCCGTCAATCCCAAGCGCTCGGTGCATGACGACTACATCATCTGCCTTGAAGATGGTAAGAAGTTCAAATCGTTGAAGCGTCACCTGATGACGCACTACAACATGACCCCAGATCAGTATCGCGAGAAGTGGGGCCTTGACGCCGCCTATCCCATGGTGGCGCCCAACTATGCGGCTGCGCGTTCGCAGCTCGCCAAGAAGATGGGCCTCGGCCGCAAGCGCAAGGGCAAGTAACGCCCTTCGAAAGAGTTTCAGCTTGCGGCGCCCACGGGCGCCGCATTGCGTTTTGGCCTGGGATGGTGCGGCACAGCGACAACTGGTCCGGCTGGCCAGGAAAGACGCTCGTCAGCCGGTCGCGCACCTGCCTGAGGGCGATGCGGCGATCGAGATCATCGCTCCGGTGGCGATCCTCTGGGGCTCTCGCGTTCGATTGCCTGCTCGGCCGATGCGGTGCTCGCCGCACGACAATGCGTCGACGTCACCGCAAGGTGCTGCCGAGCTGAAAAGCTGCTGCCCAGCATCAAGGGACGGAGGCGCCCGAGATGCGGCTGAGACGGAGGCTCAGGCGATCTGGTGGAGCGCTGCCTCGGCATCACGCTTGATGCGCTTGACCATCGAACGCAGGCCGTTTGCGCGCTGGGGCGACAGATGCTCGTTGAGGCCAAGCTCCTTCAGCGTCGCCTCGGCGTCGATGGCCGTGATCTCGCTGGCGCGATGGCCTGAAAAGAGCGCAAGCATGATGGCAACCAGGCCGCGCACGATATGGGCGTCGGAAGTACCTTGGAAATGGATGACCGGGTCGGTCCCGTCGCCAAGATGGGTCACCAGCCAGACCTGGCTGACGCAGCCTTGCACCTTGTTGCTGTCGGTCTGGGCGCTTGCCGGAAAGGGCGGCAGCGCTTCACCCAATTCGATGACATAGCGATAGCGGTCCTCCCATTCCTCGAGGAATGAGAAGTCGTCGCGAATGGTGTCGATCGAAGCCGTCATGATGAGTTGGATATAGTCGCAGCATCGCTGCCCGTCACGAAAAAAGCCCGTCACGAACAAAGAAAGACACCGCAGGCGCCAGAGGCGGGCGACCTGCGGTGGGGCCTGGCGCCTTGAGCTTGCAGCCGGGCTGGCTGAGCCGAAGCGCTGAACCGAAAGGGATTGGCTGCCCGAACGCCTGCTCCGTTCGCGGCAATGCCTTGTGTCGGAAATCAGTTGGCCGGAGCCGCGGGCCTCGGGGTCGGCACGGCGGCAGCCTCGGCCGGCACGATGCCAGCTTCCGGGCCAGCTTCCAGGCCAGCCTCTGGAGCAGCCTCGGGAACGCTTCCGGTCTGCGTTGCCGTGTCGGGCTGGCCGAACTGCTCATCGAGCGCCTGATAGGCGATGCGGGCGCTTTCACGGGCCCTGACACCGATGGTCTGCATCGCGGCCTTGCCCGTCTCGCAGACGTCAGGCTTGCGCTCGCAGATGCCGGCGAGGTCGCCGACGGCTTCGCGGGCGGCAAAGATCGCCTGCAGCGGGCTCACGCTGTTCTCGCCATTCGGCCCGGTGCCGAGCGGCAGAACAAGAAGGACGAGCGAGAACCAGAATGCGGTCCTGATGAGAAAGCCCATGGTGTGCCTCTTACTGTGTTGCGGGCCTGTTTGTTTTTTGTCGACCCACATCTTGTTGAGCCGACAATGACATGGAGGAACAAAGGAGCGATTGCTGCAAATGGTGGCATTTTGCGCAGGCTTTTCACCAAAGTTTAACGGACTGGCTCGGCTTGCGCAGGTGGTTTCGCAGGCAATGTCTCACGGTTTCCGTAAGCAATTGATTTAAATTGAAAAACCGCGGGCAAATGCGGTCAGGACAGATTCGCAGGCGCCAAGTCGGCAAATAACCCCCTGTTTACCATGGCGATAACTGTTCTCGAATGTCGGCGCTGTGATCCCGATATTCGCCGCGTAGCCGGGTTTCGGTCGGCCAGCCTTATCCCTTCATTAAAGGCTCGGTGCGAGTTTGGGACAACTACAGAAGAGCCGCAAAGCGAGCCACGGAAGAGTGCGTAGCGTTGAGTTTTGTCATGACCAGATACGGTGAGTTTTCCGGCGCGATGGCCGGCGGCTGCGACCGGCTGGTCCATCCGTCAGCAGATGGCATCGAGCGTTCGCGCCAGCGGCGCCTCGTCGGCTTGCTGCTGGCGGCGCCTTTCCTGGTTGCCGGCGCGGGTGTGTTCCTGGTCTCTGCCAATCTCGGCGCAGCCTCGACCTTTGCCGTCATTTTCGCGGCCTTCAGCCTGAGCTGGCTTGCTGCATTGCTGATTGCTGCGACCGGCAAGACCGGACAGATCGGCGCGACATCTCTTGTTGTCGCAACGACTGCGATCGCTGCGATCGTTGCCGCGGCGGGCGGACTGACGTCGCCGGCGACATTGCTTGTCGCGGCACTCCCGCTCGAGGCGCTGTGGGTCTGGCGGACGCGCAAGGCGGCAAAGCTCGGCACTGTGGCGGCCGCCGTCGCGCTGCTGTCCCAGGCTGCTCTCGGTTCCATGCCTTTTGCAGATGGCGCAGCCGTCTCGGCCTGGCAGTGGCTTCTGCCGGTTGCCTGGCTTGCCACATTTGCCGTTCGTGCCGGTGCTTTCCTCGATCGCCGCGTCGAACAGCAAGACGCGCCCGCTGGTTCGCTCGAAACGATCCTCAAGGCGGTCGTGCTGCGCATTGCCCATAATGGCGACGTGACCGACGTCTCCGAGCAGGCTCGGACCATGCTCAGGCTGCAGCCGGAGCTGCTGTTGGGAACGGCGCTTTTCGACCGCATCCATGTTGCCGATCGTGTCGGCTATCTCTGCGCGCTGGCTGACATGCGCGACGGTGCGCAACTGCGCGAGGTTGAATTGCGCCTGCGCCTGCCCAGGCAGAATGAGGGCGACGCCGGTGACAATTTCCGGCCGTTCGCGCTCGAGCTGATGAAAGCCGACGGCCAGGCCTTCGTTGCCGTCGTCCGCAACAACGACACGGTTGCCGAACTGCGCGATCAGCTGGCCACCGCAGCTGACGCGGTCAAGAGCGCCGAACTGGCCAAGAGCAATTTCCTGGCCGCCGTCAGCCACGAGCTGCGGACGCCGCTGAATGCGATCATCGGCTTCTCCGACATGCTGCTGCACGAGATGTTCGGTGGCTTCAAGGAGCCGCGCCAGAAGGAATATGTCGGTATCGTCCGCGATTCCGGCCAGCACCTGCTCGACGTGGTGAACTCGATCCTCGACGTCACCAAGATCGAATCGGGCTGCTATGCGATCACGCCTGAGCCGTTCAGGTTCCGCGATGCTGTCGACATGTGCGCCTCCATGCTGGCGCGGCAGGCGCAGGCCAAGTCGCTCGACCTGGCGGTCGAGGTGGCGGCCGGAACGGGGGAACTGAAGGCTGACCGGCGCGCCGTGCAGCAGATGCTGATCAACCTCGTCTCCAATGCGGTCAAGTTCACGCCCGATGGCGGCAGGGTCGAGATCGGCGCCAAGCGTCTCGGTTCGCGCCTGCACTTCTGGGTTTCGGACACGGGCATCGGCATTGCGCAGGACGACCTGTCGCGGCTGGGCACGCCGTTCACGCAGATCCAGAACGACTATACCCGCCGCTTCGAAGGCACCGGCCTCGGACTGTCGCTGGTCAAGGGACTGGTTGCCCTGCACGACGGCACGATGTCGATCGAGAGCGCGCCGGACGAAGGAACGACCGTCACCATCAGCCTGCCCATCGAGGGCCCCGCCTACCGGCCCGAGCCTGCGCGGGGCGAGTTGATGAAGCTTCCTGCCGGCAGGAACAAGGAGATGCGCAGTGGCCCGCTCCGCAAAGCAAGCTAAACGGCAGGTCATTGAGGAACGTAGCCCGCTGCAGGACGGCGTCCTGGCGCTCGGCGGGCTGATTGCCCGCAACCCGGTCCTGGTGGGCGGATCGACGGCGTTCATGGTGGCGCTGTTTTATGTCTCGGCGAATGCGCTCTGGTATCAGCCCTATGCGCACAAGGGCGCCTTCTTCTCGACCCGCGAAGCGGTCGAGTTTCCCGACATGAACCAGAACGCGCCCGAGACGACGATCAAGATCGAACGTCCCGAGGAGGCTGCGGAGGCCGTGCGCCCGCAGGGCGATCCGCGCATCGAACGGGTGCAGGGTATTCTCAAGGACCTTGCGTTCTACGACGGCAACGTCGACGGGTTGAACGGTCCGGCAACGCGCGGCGCCATCCAGGCCTACCAGAAGAAGGTCGGCATGGCGGCATCAGGCGAAATCGACGCGCAGCTGCTCGAGCAACTGGGCGCGGCCGACACCACCGCAGGCATAGCCCCGCGACCGACACCACGTGCACAGGTGATGCCTGCAGCGGCACAAAGGGCAACACAGGCTGCGACGCCGGCACGTGCCGAGCCTGCCGCAGATACCAGCGCGCGGATCATGAAGATCCAGGCCGGGCTGAAGGCTTTCGGCAATGACGGCATCGAGATCGACGGCGTCCCCGGGGCACGGACGAAGTCCGCAATCCGTGAATTCCAGGCTCTGTTCGGGCTGCCGGAAACGGGCGAGCCCGACCCTGGCGTCTATGTCAAGATGCGCGAGATCGGCCTGACCAACTGAAGCAGGGCAGCATTGGCTCGGATTGGCCTGTGCGCGCCGAGCCGCTATAGAGGCTTCGTCGAAACTGCGATCGGGCCGGTCCTATGCGTCTCACCACTGACTTCTGGGTGTCGGCCCTGCTGCGTCGCGTCTTCGGCGAAGGCGGGTTTGGCGCGATCCTCAACCGTGGCGCGCTGGAAGCCGGTGCCGTCTTCATCCTCACCCGTGATCGTTTCGGCCGCTCGAACCTCTACGGCCCGGCACCGCAGACCAGCTACGACATGGCCCGACCCGGCGAACGCCAGTTCAGCCTGCTTGAAAGCGATGATGACGGCACGGCGATCGAAAAGCGGCTCGAACGCGAGCGGCGTTTCGACCCCGACATTTGGGTGGTCGAGATCGAGCCCGGCAAGACCGGGATCGTCGACCTCGTTGCGATTACGACGCCTTGAGCCGGTCGCCCTTGGGCGTAGAGGACTTGACCCTCGTCTGCAGGCGCTCGGCATTGCTGCGGATGCGGGCACCGACCGACGCGGCCTTCCAGTCGCGAACACGGTCGAGTGCCACGTCGCGATGCAGGGCGCGATAGCGCTCCAGGAACAGCCTGACCGATTCCGCATGGGCGAACTGGCCGGGCAGGATGGCGGCGGCGAGCAGGAATGCCTGCTCTTCGGCGAGGTCGAGCGCCTTGAGCGCGTCGATGAGCTGGGAATAGCCAGACTTCTCGGTGATCGAGCGAGCGGCGAGAAGGTCGATTTCCAGCGCGTCGGCAAGCGCTGTCTGGAAGAAGCTGTCGTTGCCCGTCAGCGCCGTCGTCTTGAGCCTGTCGTAGGCCGGCGCGCGCTCTTCATCCGGCATTGCCTGGCGGGGCGTGGCCGGCGTCATCATCGCGCGCAGCTTGCGGCGGACATTCTCGGCAAGCTCACCGGGGACGGGGCCATTGGACATGTCGGGTGCAGCGATCGCTTCGGCGGCTTGCGACGCGTTGGCGGCCGTCTCCTGCTGTCTGGTCACTTCGGGATACACCAGGCGTGGGCGCTCGAGCACCCGGATCAGGTCGGCAATGGTCTTGTGCAGGTTCGGGCGGCGGGCGATCGCGCGCGCATGCGGCAGGCCGTGACGGCCGATCAGCGCGATCAGCGTGACGTCGGACAGAACAGGTGACCGCACGAGCAGCGGTGCTGCGATGTCGACGGGTTCGTCGCAGAGTTTGCGGACTAGGCCGAACGGCGCGTATTCGCTTTCCGAAAGGGCTGCGGCGACAAACCGGCGGGCTTCCACCGACACCTTGTCGAACAGCGGCAGGGTCAGGTCTTCCAGTTGGGCGATCTCGCGGCGCGAAGGCCGGGGCAGGGCGCAGAAGGCTGAGACTGCTGCTCGGAACAGCCGCTCTGGCTTACCGGTTTCGCGTCCGATGGCAATTTGCCTGAAGTCCGATGCTGACACGAACGGGTACGCCTGACAAAAACTCGACACTGCCCTGGATCGTCTGACGCCCACGCGCCATGGCTTCCTAAGGTGAACATAAACTTAGCGAGGATTTGTTAGCGCACTGTTAACTCTGGCGTTAAGGAATCCGTTTGTTACCAATTGGTTACGCGGATTTTCCAGCGAAACCGGGCAAAGCGGGCCGCACCAGGCCCGTGTCATCGGCAATGCTGCTGCTTTCACGCGCGTCTAACGGCGATCGGATATCAAGGGGGTGCCAAGGGCGCAGGCGAGAACCAGGAATTGAATCAAATCCTTGGCAGTAACGGTCTGTTAACCTCTCTGCTGGCCTTATCGAAGCGGAGGCGTTGCGTGCTTACTCCGGTCGAACCGAGAGGGAAATCGCGAACCATGGGCAGTGTTGTGTCATTCATGCCGCGTCAGGCGGCCATCCGCCGGTCTCCCCGGACAGCGGAAACTTCGGCATCCATCATCATCTTTCCAGGCGTGCGCTACGAGCGGACCAAGGGCCCGGCTTCGGGTGCCGGTGAGTTGCGCAACGATGCGCCCCGCCGCAACGATCCGGTGCCGCGTCACTGAAGGCAACGGAGCGGAGCATCCGCAAGGCTGGGCATTGCACGCCCGGCTTGCTGCGCACCCTTACTGGATGTCGCAGTTGATGCCGTCGAGGAAGCGCGACACCGTCGGCTTCCAGCTGTCGTCGGGAACGAAGACGCGAACGACGACGATGCCTTCATCGATGGGCGTTTCGACGAAAATCGATTTCTCGAACTCGGTTGGCAGCTCCTTGCGCAGGTCGATCATCTGTGCCGGTGTCAGCACAACGAAATCGAGGGTGCCGTCGGTCGCGGTGCGGTCGTTGAAGCTGTAGATGTTCTGCCCGCTGCGGTCGTAGACCGAGACCGACCAGTAGGGGACCTTGCCGGCATTGTCGATGCGGACGACACCTTCGTCGAGATCGAAGCGGCAGGCGGCCTCGAAGAAGGACGGATCGAGCGCCTTCACCACCGGCGTGCCGCCGATCTCCTGGTCGAGACGGACGACCTTGTTGGGGCCGGCGACCATGGCAAGGCGCGACCAGGCATCGCGCTCGGAGAAGCTCGGCACCAGAAGCAGGATGACGATGTGGGCGATGCCGGCGCCGATCAGGCCGATCGCCAGGGCATGAAGCAGCCTACGCATTGCACTGGACTCTGACGATGCGCGGCATCTCGATGCCGGAGAGGCCGGTGCTGCTGGCAATGGGCGTGTCGTAGAAGGTCAGCACCAGGTTCATCGCGCCGACACCTGTGACCGAGAGCCAGTTGCCTGGTTCGGGCCGCGTGCCGACCGCGACGCGGATCGAGTTGTCGGGCTGGCGCAGCACTTCCAGCGAATGCAGCGTGGCATCGCGGCGTATCCCCGATTTGAGCGCGATATGCGCCCTGTCGGTCGCATAGAGCGTCCAGAATCGGGCGACCGGCAGCGACCCTTCGATGCGGTAGTTGCATTCGCTCTTCAGGGTAACGCCTGCGGAGTCGCGGTCGGCGACAAAGCTGAGGCCCTCGGCGCGGCCCAGCGCCAGAACGCCGTCGCGGGCGACACGCGCTTTCGAATAGGGGTCGGCTTCCGGGGTGCCGATGTCGGGAAAGGCGGTCCAGGGGCCGACTGACACGGCGCCGATACCCTCCTGCGAGTTCAGCACCATGCCGACACTGGCAGCGCCGCCGCCGACAGCGATGGCGAGGGCGAGGGCGATCAGGATCGATTGTTTCAGCATGAGCCGCCGCAGGATGGAGTTGGCGGAGGAATATCCTGCACTTTGACAGGAAGGCAAGCGGGCAGCGGCTGCAACCGGTGGGCGAACATGTGCTGGCCTGATCCTTGCCCCGATGTCACAGCGCCGACAGCGTTTCGGGTTCGGTCGGTGCAACGATCGCAGGCGCCTTGTGGAAGACGTCGGCGATGTCGCGCAGCGCACGGGTGGTCGTGCTGGACAGGACGGGAGGACGGTCGGAGGTATCGACGGCCTGCTGCGGCCCGTTCTTGGCGGCTTCCTCGGCCTTGGCGATGGCCGCCGGATCGACATAGGGATCCTTGATGCCGGGGATCGGCTTGAGGTCGATGTTCTGGTGGGCGTAGGCCATGAAGCGCTGCCAGACCATGGCAGGAAGCGAGCCGCCGGTCATGTTGTTGGTGGTCGAGAAGTCGTCATTGCCCAGCCAGACGGCGGCTGTGTAGTTGCCGGTGTAGCCGATGTACCAGGCGTCGCGGTAGGATTGGGTGGTTCCCGTCTTGCCGGCGGAGCGGATGTTGGACAGCGCCGCCTTGCGCGCCGTGCCGACCTCGGGGATCTGCACCATGATCGAGTTCATCGAGGCGACCGCCTGCTCGGACAGCACGCGGTGCGGCGGCGGCGCATCCTTGCTGTAGTCGTAGATGAGCTGGCCGGAATGGGTGACGAGCTGGGTGATGCCGTGGCGGGTGCCGACGATGCCGTTCTGCGCCAGCACGCTGTAGCCGGTCGCCTGATCCATGACGGTCAGGCCCGAGGTGCCGAGCACCATCGTCTTGTGCGAGCTGACAGGAGATTCGACGCCCATCGACTCGGCCATCGCCTTGATCGGCGGGATCGACAGATGGTCCTTGGCAAGGCGTACCGGCACGGTGTTGATCGACTTGATCAGCGCGGTCGACAGCGTCATGCGCCCGGAATATCCGCGGGTGTAGTTCTTCGGCGACCAGGCACCCCAGCTGATCGGGCCATCCGAAATGACCGATTCCGGCGTGAAGCCGTTTTCCATGGCGGTGGCATAGACATAGGGCTTGAACGACGAGCCGGTCTGGCGCTGCGCCCTGGTGGCGCGGTTGAACTGGCTGGCACCATAGTCACGCCCGCCGACGATGGCGCGCACCGCACCATTGGTCTCGATGACGACGACCGCACCTTCGGTGACGTGATACTCCTTGCCGAACTGGCGAAGGTGAAATTCGACCGACTCTTCCGCCGCCTTCTGGATGTTCATGTCGATGGTGGTGCGGGCGACCAGCGAGTGGATGCCTGATTTCGCCGCGATCTTCTTGACCTCGTCGAAGGCCCAGTCGAGGAAATAGTCGGGGCTCTTGCGGTCGCCGCGGTCGACGATGTCGGCCGGATGCAGCCGTGCCGACAGCACCTGGCCTTCGGTCATGAAGCCTGCCTGCACCAGGTTGCCGAGCACGACATTGGCGCGGGCGCGGGCGGCGGGAAGGTTGATGTGGGGCGCGTATTTGGTCGGCGCCTTGAACAGGCCGGCAAGCATCGCCGCCTCGGCGAGGTTGAGGTCCTTGACCTGCTTGCCGAAGTAGAAGTCGGCCGCAGCTGCAATGCCGAAGGTGCCGCCGCCCATATAGGCGCGGTCGAGATAGAGCTGCAGGATCTCTTTCTTGGACAGGTTCGATTCGAGCCAGATCGACAGGAAGGCTTCCTTGACCTTGCGCTCGACGGTGCGTTCGTTGGTCAGGAACAGGTTCTTGGCCAGCTGCTGGGTCAGGCTCGAACCGCCCTGGACGACCGAATTGGCGCGGACGTTTTCCGACATGGCCCTGACAAGGCCGAGAAAGTCGATGCCGTAATGCTCGAAGAAGCGCCGGTCCTCGGTCGCCAGCACCGCCTTGATGACATGGTCCGGCATCTCGTCGACCGGCACCGAGTCGCGCTGGATGATGCCGCGCTGGCCGATCTCGTTGCCGTAGCGGTCGAGGAAGGTGACGGCGAAGTCGTCCTGGTTGCGCCAGTTGCCGGTGGTTTCCTGGAAGGCCGGCATGGCCAGCGCCAGCATCACCACCGAGCCGCCTGCGGCCATGGTGAAGGATTCGCTCAGGACCTCGATGACGCCGCGGCGCCAGCCTTTGACGCGGAAGCGGCGGAAGAAGATGGTGGCATTTTCCCAGAACTGCTGCGCCCGGAAGCGGAGTTCATAGAGCGACGAGTCGAGCCAGGCGTCGAATGCCAGCAGACCCGCCGAGATGCGGCCTCGTTTCTTGCGCGGTGGGATGGGATTTTCCATTCGAGACGAGCCCGGCACGTGACTGCAGCTTACACCAAAACGCTTTTGCTGGCGAATTCAGGGCGCGCGTCCCTCGGCCCAGCTTCGACTTGTCCCCGATTTTTGTTGCCGCGACAAGAGCAAGTTGAACACAGTCCAGCGATTAGCAGGCAAGCTGCTTTACCCCTGAGATCATGAACATATTGAACCCGAACCCCCGAAATCTGCGATCCGGGCCGCCGCCATGACCATGCCGATCGGGGCAGGCTTTTTGGCGGTGTCGAAGATGCGGCGATGACCGATACCCTGATGCGGGTGATCCCTGGGCATCCGGCGCCGGTTGCGATCTTCGCCCGGATGTCGGCAAAGAGCGGATCGGCGAGAATGAGCAGACTTGCATATGCGCGTGTTTGCATGAATTCATTGTTCATTCCACGTTCAGCACTGGCGTATTAGAAATCCTGCCATGAAAACGCTTCGCTCCATATTCCGGCCTGCCATGACTGCGGTCTGCGCGCTTGGCCTGTTTGCCACCTCGGCGGCAGCGGCGCCGATGCCGTCGGCGGAAGGTGGCGAATATCTCGTGGCTGCCGCGGATTGCTACTCGATCGGCCAGCAAGTGGCCGACGAGCATGGCGGCACCCTGGCGCGGGCGTCCGAATCCAACCAGGGCGGCCAGTCGGTCTGCGTCATCGTGGTGCTGGTTCCGGCCAAGGACGGCCAGCGTCCGCGTCGCGTCGAGGTCGTGGTGCCGGCCAACTAGTCTGGATTTCCCGCAACTCCGGAATCGCCTATATCTCCATCATCTTTTCACTGGTCGCAAAACCGCATGCGCATACTCGTCGTCGAAGATGACAAGGACCTGAACCGCCAGATCTCCGAGGCGCTGACCGATGCCGGCTACGTCGTCGACAAGGCCTTTGACGGCGAGGAGGGGCATTTCCTCGGCGACACCGAACCTTATGACGCCATCGTGCTCGATATCGGCCTGCCGCAGATGGACGGCATCAGCGTCGTCGAGCGCTGGCGCCGCGAGGGCCGCAAGATGCCGGTGCTGATGCTGACGGCGCGCGACCGCTGGAGCGACAAGGTTGCCGGCATCGACGCTGGCGCCGACGATTACGTCACCAAGCCGTTCCATATCGAGGAAGTGTTGGCGCGGGTGAGGGCGCTGATCCGCCGCGCCGCCGGCCATGCTTCGTCCGAACTGTCCTGCGGGCCGCTCCGGCTCGACACCAAGGCCTCCAAGGCCGACGTCAACGGCGTGCCGCTCAAGCTGACCTCGCATGAGTTCCGGCTGCTTGCCTATCTGATGCACCATATGGGCGAAGTCGTGTCGCGCACCGAGCTTGTCGAGCATCTCTACGACCAGGATTTCGACAGGGATTCCAACACGATCGAGGTGTTTGTCGGGCGTCTTCGCAAGAAGATGGGCATAGACATGATCGAAACCGTCCGCGGTATGGGCTACCGCATGCGCGAGCCGGAGGCGTAAGGCGGAAAAGCTGGCCAAACGACTGGGGCGCTGGAAGCGTTACGCGCTCGGGCTCGGACCGCGTTCCCTCGCGTTTCGCGTCATCGCGTTCTCGACCGTCTGGGCGATCCTCGCCTTTGCCCTGATCTTCACCGTCATCAGCTCGCTCTACCGCCAGACCAGCGAGCGTGGTTTCGACAGCCTGTTGTCGGCGCATCTGTTCAATCTCATTGGCTCTGTCGGCGTTTCTGACAGCGGCACGCTGACCGGCGGCCCCGATCTCGGCGATCTCAGGTTCTCCGAGCCTGAATCGGGCTGGTACTGGTCTGTCGAGCCGGTGTCCAAGGGCCTCGTCGGCCAGCTCAGGTCGTCGTCGATGACCGAGCCGGTCACATCGCCTGACGTCGCCGACGTGCCGTTCAACGCCGAGTTCCAGCGCCATTATCGCGTCGCCGGCATCGTCGGCGAGGAACTCGAGGTCTTCGAGACCGAGTTCGTGCTCGATGCGCAGAACCGCATCGCGCGGTTCCGCGTCATGGGCAACCGCTCCGAGCTCGAAGCCGAGATCAGCGGCTTCGAATGGCGCCTGTTCACCTATCTCTCGCTGTTCGGCCTCGGCATGATCGCGATCAACGCCATCGCCATCCTGCTCGGCCTGCAGCCGCTGGCGCGCGTGCGCAACGCGCTGGCCATGGTGCGCGAAGGCACGGCGCAGCGCCTGACCGGGCGGTTTCCCGCCGAGATCCAGCCGCTCGCCAACGAAACCAATGCGCTGATCGAAAACAACCGCCGCATCGTCGAGCGCTCACGGACCCAGGTCGGCAACCTGGCGCATTCGCTGAAGACACCTCTGGCGGTGATGCTGAACGAGGGGCGCGCCTTGGGCGGGCCCAAGGGGCAGCTTTTCGCCGATCACGCTGCAGCCATGCAGAAGCAGATCGACCATTATCTCCAGCGCGCCCGGGTGGCCGCACAGCGCGAAAGCGTTGTCTACCGCACGCCGGTGGCGCCTTTGCTCCAGCGCATGGTGCGGGTGATGGAGAAGCTCTCGCGGGGGACGGCGTTTTCGCTGAACTTGCCGGCGACCGAGGTGGTGTTCGCCGGCGAACGCGAAGATCTCGAGGAGGTCGTCGGCAATCTGCTCGAAAACGCGATGAAATGGGCGCACAGTGCGGTCAGGATTTCAGTCGAAGCGGCCGAGCCGGTGAATGAGGAGCCGCCACGGTTTTCGATCCTGATCGAGGACGACGGTCCGGGCATTCCGGAGGACAAGGCGCGCGAGGCGTTGCAGCGGGGCAAGCGCCTCGACGAGACCAAGCCGGGTACCGGCCTCGGGCTGGCGATCGTCGCCGATCTGGTCAAGGAATATGGCGGCACGCTTCGGCTCGAGCGCTCGACGATGGGCGGATTGAAGGCCGTCGTCGAGTTGCGCGGCGTCCAGTAGGGAATAGCAGGAGAAATGGCTGGCCGAATCGGCCCCATTTCGGCCAAAGATGCAATCTAACGCGGCGCCAAGCCCTTGTAAGCGGACGCAAATTCGGGACCGGTGATGAGCAGGACACTTCAGGTAGCACTGGTTGCGGGATTGCTTGCCGGCTCAGGCTGCACGACCACCAGCTTGAGCAGCGGTGGCGGCGTGGTGCCGGCGCTTGGCGGCGGTGACGATGGCTCGAGCGGCAAGGTTGCCACGCGCATCATCAATGCCATGGATGGCGGCCTCATCGGCGGCACGATCGGCAATGGCCTGAACGGCGACGACCGGCGCAAGGCGCTGGAAGCCGAATACCGCGCGCTGGAATATGGCCAGGGTGGACAGGCGGTCGCCTGGAAGGGCGGCGATCGTTCCGGCGAAGTCGTGGCCGCGCAGCCCTATCGCGTCGGCTCTCAGGACTGCCGCCAGTATTCGCAGACCGTGTTCACCACCGGCACGCCGTTGATCGCGCGCGGCACGGCCTGCCGCAATGCTGATGGAAGCTGGACGCCGCTGACCTAAGTCTTCACGTGTTGTTGCTTTGGCAGGGGCGTTCGAACCGTCAATAAGCCGCAGCACGGAGATGTTGGCAGCTTGGAGGCTGCTGGCTATTTAGGTGACATGCTGTTCTGGATCATAGCCGCTGTTCTGACGCTTGGTGCAAGCCTTGCGGTCTTGTTGCCGCTGACGCGGCAGACCAGGGCCAGGGACGATGCCAGCCATGACCTCGAAGTCTATCGCGACCAGCTTGGCGAGGTCGACAGGGATGCGGCGCGCGGGTTGATTGCCGCCGCGGATGCCGAACAGGCCCGCGCCGAGATCGCGCGCCGGATCATCAGGCTGGATGCCGAAAATGCGCGCGAGCCAAAGAAGGCATCGCAGCTTGGGCCTCGTCTCGTCGGCATGATCGCCGTGCTGGCCGTGCCGCTGCTGAGCTGGGGCGTCTACACCGCGATCGGCTCGCCCACCGTTCCTTCCCAGCCATTGAGTGCGCGCCTGTCGCAGAAACCGGCGGACAGCTCGGTCGACGAGCTGATTGCCCGCGCCGAGGCGCATCTGGTGGCCAATCCGTCCGACGGCCGCGGCTGGGACGTGCTCGCCCCTGTCTATCTCAGGATCGGGCGCGCCAACGACGCCGTCACCGCCTATCGCAACGCCATCCGCATCCTCGGGTCGACCACTGCGCGCCAGGCCGGCCTCGGCGAGGCGATTGCCGCCTCCGCGGGCGGCATCGTCACGTCGGACGCGCGTCTCGCCTTCGAGGCCGCGCTCAAGCTCGAGCCCGCCGATGCCAAGGCGCGCTATTTCCTGGCGCTGGCGCTCGCCCAGGAGGGCAAGATTTCAGACGCCGCCGCTGCCTGGCGGCTGCTGGCCGCAAGCCTGCCCGCCGACTCGCCGTGGCGTGCGGCAACCGAGCAGGCGATAGCCCAGGCGGAGGTGCGTACCGCACCGGTCAAGGAGGCCGCCGGCGCGCCTGCACCGAGCCAGGACGACATCGACGCCGCCGCATCCATGTCGTCGGGCGATCGCACGGCGATGATCGAGGGCATGGTGGCGACGCTGGACGAAAAGCTGCGCCAGAACCCGCGCGATCCGGAAGGCTGGGTCCGGCTGGTGCGTTCATACCAGGTGCTCGGCAAGACCGATCTGGCGCAGGATGCGCTCGGCCGCGCCTATGCGGCGCTGGGCCGCGACAGCGAGGACGGCCGCAAGCTGACCGAACTTGCAGGCTCGCTTGGCCTTGATGTCACGGAGTAGACGATGACGCGCAAGCAAAAACGGCTTTCGGTGATCGCGGGCGCGCTGGCCTTCCTGGGCGCCGCCACCGCGCTGACCTTCTACGCGCTTGGCCAGAAGGCGTCCTATTTCTACATGCCCGCCGACCTGCAGACGGCGACCCTGCAGCCCGGCCAGCGCATTCGCCTCGGCGGCCTTGTCGAGAACGGCAGCATCCTGCGCGGGCAGGGCACCCAGGTCGAGTTCGGCGTCACCGATTCCGAAAAGACGGTGAAGGTGCGCTACACAGGCATCCTGCCCGACCTCTTCCGCGAGGGGCAGGGCGTGATCACCGAAGGCAGCTTTGGCCCCGACGGCGAGTTCATCGCCGACAGCGTGCTGGCCAAGCACGACGAGAACTACATGCCCAAGGAAGTCGCCGACAGCCTGAAGGCAAAGGGTGTATGGCAGGAAACGACGCAATGAATGGCGGGCAGCGCTGATGGTCGAGACGGGTCACTTCGCGCTTATCCTGGCGTTCGCCCTGTCGCTGGTGCAGTCGCTGGTCCCGCTTTACGGGGCCTATAAGGGCGACACCAGGCTGATGGCGGTCGGTGGTCCGGTGACCGTCACCGGTTTTGCCCTGATCGCCCTGTCTTTCGCCGCCTTGACCATGGCCTATGTCCAGTCCGACTTCTCGGTCGCCAATGTCTGGGAGAATTCGCACTCGCTGCAGCCGCTGATCTACAAGTTCACCGGCACCTGGGGTAACCACGAAGGCTCGATGCTGTTGTGGGTGCTGATTCTCAGCTTCTTCGGCGCCCTGGTCGCGGCCTTCGGCAGCAACCTTCCGGCCACGCTGCGCGCCAATGTGCTCGCCGTCCAGGGCTGGATCGGCACGGCCTTCCTGCTGTTCATCCTGATCACCTCCAACCCGTTCGCCCGCCTCGTTCCGGCGCCGATCGAGGGCAAGGACCTCAACCCGATCCTCCAGGACATCGGCCTCGCCGTTCATCCGCCGCTGCTCTATCTCGGTTATGTCGGCTTTTCCGTCTGCTTCTCCTTTGCGGTCGCAGCCCTGATCGAAGGCCGCATCGACGCGGCCTGGGCCCGCTGGGTGCGGCCGTGGACGCTTGCCGCCTGGGTGTTTTTGACCGGCGGCATCGCCATGGGATCCTACTGGGCCTATTACGAGCTCGGCTGGGGCGGCTTCTGGTTCTGGGACCCGGTCGAGAACGCGTCCTTCATGCCCTGGCTCGCCGGCACCGCACTGCTGCACTCGGCCATCGTCATGGAAAAGCGCTCGGCGCTGAAGATCTGGACGCTGCTGCTCGCCATCCTGACGTTTTCGCTGTCCTTGCTCGGTACCTTCCTGGTGCGTTCGGGCGTGCTGACCTCGGTCCACTCCTTCGCCAGCGACCCGAGCCGCGGCGTGTTCATCCTGTGCATCCTGACGCTGTTCATCGGCGGTTCGCTGGCGCTGTTTGCCTTCAGGGCGTCGCAGCTTGCGGCCGGCGGCATCTTCCATCCGATCTCGCGCGAAGGCGCGCTGGTGCTGAACAATCTGTTCCTGACCACGGCGACTGCGACCGTGCTGATCGGCACGCTCTATCCGCTGGTCGTCGAAGCCTTGTTCGGCGACAAGATTTCCGTCGGCGAGCCGTTCTTCAACCTCACCTTCGGCCCGCTGATGATCCCGCTGCTGGTCGTCGTGCCATTTGGTCCGTTGCTGGCCTGGAAACGCGGCGATGTCTTTGCTGTGGCGCAGCGGCTGATGGTTGCCTTTGGTGCTGCCCTGCTGGCGGTGCTGGTGACCTACCTGTTCATCGACGGCGCCTCCGTCTTCGCCGCCCTCGGCGCTGGTCTCTCGGCCTGGCTGGTGCTCGGTGCGCTCACCGATCTCGCCTTGAAGGCAGGCATCGGCAATGTCGCGCCCAGAGTGGCGCTGCGCCGTTTCGTCGGCCTGCCGCGCTCGGTGTTCGGCACCGCCATCGCCCATCTCGGTCTTGGCCTGACGCTGCTCGGCATCGTCGGCGTGCTCTCCTTCGAAAAGGAAGCGATCCTTGTCATGAAGCCGGGGCAGGTGGTTGAGATCTCCGACTACCGCCTGCGCTTCGACGGGCTGACGCCGGTCCGTGGCCCCAACTTCACCGAGGATCAGGGCCATTTCTCCCTGCTGGGCACCAATGGCCAGCCGAGCGATGTCATCATGTCGTCCAAGCGCTTCTATCCGGTGCGGCAGATGCCGACGACGGAGGCCGGCATCAAGACGATGTGGCTTAGCCAACTCTACATCTCGCTCGGCGATGAAGCGGGCGACGGCTCGGTGGTCGTGCGTGTCTGGTGGAAGCCGCTGGTGACGCTGATCTGGGGCGGATCGCTGGTCATGATGCTGGGCGGCTTCGTCTCGCTGCTCGACCGCCGCCTGCGGGTGGGCGCGCCGGCGCGGCGCAAGTCCGCCGCCAAACCAGCTGCGGTGACGCCATGAAGACCCGGCTGGCGGCGCTTGCCGGATTTGTCGCCGCACTGCTGTTTGCGGGAACCGCGCTTGCGGTGAAGCCCAGCGAAATGCTCGCCGATCCGAAGCTCGAGGCGCGCGCGCGGCTGCTTTCGGAAGAGCTGCGCTGCATGGTCTGCCAGAACCAGTCCATCGACGAATCCGATGCCGAACTGGCCGGCGACCTGCGCGTGCTGCTGCGTGAGCGGTTGCTGGCCGGCGACAGCGACGAGCAGGTGATGGCCTATATCGTTTCGCGTTATGGCGAGTTCGTGCTGCTCAAGCCGCAGTTCAACCTGCGCAATGCCTTGTTGTGGGGCACGCCGGTGCTGTTGCTGCTCGGCGGCGGCGCCTTTGTCGTCCTGCAGGCCCGCTCGCGGCGCAGGCAGGAGCCGGCCGGCCTGACAAAGGACGAGCAGGCAGCACTCGACGCGATCCTGAACAAGGACGCCTGAGCCACGTCAACATTACCAAAGTTTCATGCTTCGGAAATGATCGCGTAATGTGAGCTCCTCTATCTCTTGAACCAACGGATGCGCACCCCCGGCATCCTGTTCAAGAGGATCAGAGACAATGAGCACCACCCCCCTTTCGCGTTCTCGCAAGCGTCTCATGGCTGCCGCCGCATCCGTCGCCCTGGCGGGCGCGATCGGCCTCGGCGCCGTCACCAGCGGAACCGCGCCCGTCTATGCCGAGGCCGTGCGCGTCGAAGCACCCCAGGCGCCCGGTTTTGCCGACGTCGTCCAGCAGGTCTCGCCGGCCGTGGTCAGCGTGCAGGTCAAGGCCCGGATCGATCCGGCTTCCGACCGTGGCATGTCGCCTTTCTCCGACCAGCAGGGTTTTGACAATCTCCCCGACAATCACCCGCTGAAGCGCTTCTTCCGTCAGTTCGGCCAGGATGGTTATGGCGACCAGAACCGTCCGCGCTTCAACCGTCGCGACGGCAGCCAGAAGCCGCGGCCGGTGGCGCAGGGTTCGGGCTTCTTCATCTCCGAGGACGGCTATCTCGTCACCAACAACCATGTCGTCTCGGACGGCACCGCCTATACCGTCGTCGCCAATGACGGCAAGGAATATGACGCCAAGCTGATCGGCACCGATCCGCGCACCGACCTCGCCGTGCTCAAGGTCGATGCCAGCACCAAGTTCACCTATGTCGGCTTTGCCGACGACGCCAAGGTTCGTGTCGGCGACTGGGTCGTCGCCGTCGGCAATCCGTTCGGTCTCGGCGGCACCGTCACTGCCGGCATCGTTTCGGCCCGTGGCCGCGACATCGGTGCCGGCCCCTATGACGACTTCCTGCAGATCGACGCTGCGGTGAACCGCGGCAATTCGGGCGGTCCCGCCTTCAACCTGAACGGCGAAGTCGTCGGCATCAACACCGCCATCTTCTCGCCCTCGGGCGGCAATGTCGGCATCGCCTTCGCCATTCCCGCCTCGACCGCCAAGCAGGTGGTCCAGGATCTGATGAAGAACGGCAGCGTCCAGCGCGGCTGGCTCGGCGTGGAAATCCAGCCGGTCACCGCCGATGTCGCGGAGTCCCTCGGTCTCAAGGACGAGAAGGGCGCGCTCGTTGCAAGCGCCCAGGACGCCGGCCCGGCCAAGAAGGCGGGCATTGCTGCCGGTGACATCATCACCGGGGTCAACGGCCAGGACGTCGCCTCGCCGAAGGAACTGTCGCGCCTCATCGCCGGCATCACGCCAGGAAAGTCGGTCGACATCACTGTCTGGCGCAACGGCAAGGCCGAGACGCTGAAGGTCGACCTCGGCGAAATCCCGGGCGGCGACAAGAAGGCCTCCGCCGACCAGCCGGCATCGCCATCCGAGCCGAGCACGCTGGCCGATCTCGGCATGACCGTGACCCGCTCGGAGGATGGCAAAGGCCTTGTCATCACCGACGTCGATCCCTCCAGCGACGCTGCCGATCGCGGCATCCAGGCCGGCGACGTCATCACCGCGGTGAACGCTGTCGAGGTCCAGTCGGCGGCCGACGTCACCAAGGCGCTCGACCAGGCGGAGAAGGCGGGCCGCAAGGCGGTGCTGTTCCAGATCAGCCGCGAAGACTCCAACCGCTTCGTCGCCCTGCCGCTGAACCAGGGCTGATCGGTCGCTCCCGTCGCGTGGTTTCATCACCCCCGACCGCATGACGGGAGATGACGGCCGGATAGTCTGTCAGTCTTCTATTCCGGCCCGGCGGCAGCGGACTCCCATCAGCCCGCTGCCGCTTTCACGTTGAGAGGAAACGACATGTCGCCTCTGACATCCCGCAAAATCGCGTATAACGACGGCATGAAGATTCTTGTCATCGAAGATGACCGTGAGGCCGCCGACTACATGCAGAAGGCCTTCGCGGAAGCCGGCCACACCGCCCATGTCGCGGGCGATGGCGATTCAGGTTTCGCCCTTGCCGATGCTGCCGAATACGATGTGCTCGTCGTCGATCGCATGTTGCCGCGGCGCGATGGTCTTTCGGTGATTGCCGGCCTGCGCTCGCGCGGCAACACGACACCTGTGCTGATCTTGTCGGCGCTCGGCGAGGTCGACGACCGGGTGACCGGCCTGCGCGCCGGCGGCGACGACTATCTCACCAAGCCATATGCGTTTTCGGAGCTTTTGGCCCGTGTCGAAGTGCTCAACCGGCGTGCGCCGACGCGTGAATCCGAGACGCTCTACCGGGTCGGCGATCTCGAGATCGACCGGCTGTCGCATACGGTGCGGCGCGCTGCGCAGGAGATCGTGCTGCAGCCGCGCGAATATCGCCTGCTCGAATATCTGATGCGCCATGCCGGCCAGGTGGTGACGCGCACGATGCTGCTCGAAAACGTCTGGGACTATCATTTCGACCCCCAGACCAACGTCATCGACGTCCACATTTCGCGCCTGCGCGGCAAGATCGAAAAGGGCTTCGAGAAGCCGATCCTGCACACCATCCGCGGCGCCGGCTACATGCTCAAGGCGGGCTGATGGCATTCAGGCTGCCGGCCATCATGAAGACGACCGCAGCGCGCCTTTCGGCGCTCTACCTCCTGCTTTTCGCCCTCTGCGCGGTGCTGCTTGTCTTCTACATGACGTCGCTGTCGGCACGCATGCTGATGGTCCAGACCCAGGAAACCATCAACGAAGAGGTCCAGGGCCTTGCCCGCGGCTACCAGCGCGGCGGCATCCCGGTGCTGGTACGCGTGGTCGAGCAGCGTTCGCGCCAGCCCGGCGCCAACCTCTATCTGCTTGCCGACCCCAACGGCCAGATCCTGTCGGGCAACGTCCAGAGCATCCAGCCGGGCGTGCTGCAGCGCGAAGGCTGGACCGAACTGCCCTTTTCCTATGAGCGCTACGGCGAAGCTGCCGGCAGGCGCCAGTCTGCCGAGACGGAAACACCGACCGAGGTCGGCCACAACGCCATCGCGGTGGTGCTGCGCCTGCCCAACCAGATGATCCTGATGGTCGGCCGCGACCTCGGCGAACCCGAACGATTCCGCGACGTGATCCAGCGCTCGCTGATGCTGGCGCTGGCCATGATGGGTTTCGGCGCGCTGCTGATCTGGTATTTCGTCGGCCGCCGCGCCCTCAAGCACATCGACGGCGTCTCGGAGGCCAGCCGCCGCATCATGGCCGGCGACCTCAGCGGCCGCCTGCCGGTGACAGGCGCGGGCGACGAATTCGACCGGCTCTCGGAAAACCTCAATGCCATGCTGGCCCGCATCGCCCATCTCAATGATGGGCTGAAGCAGGTCTCCGACAACATCGCCCATGATTTGAAGACCCCGCTGACGCGCCTGCGCAACCGCGCCGAAGCGGCGCTGTCGGGCAAGAAGACCGGCGCCGATTATCGCGAGGCGCTCGAAGGCACCATTGCCGAGTCCGACCAGCTTATCCGCACCTTCAACGCCATCCTGATGATCTCGCGCCTCGAGGCCGGCTACTCCGCCGAATCCACCGACAAGGTCGATCTCGCCGCCGTGGTTCACGACGTCGTCGAACTGTACGAGCCGGTCGCCGAGGAACTGGGCGTTGGCTTAGAGGCGTCCGTCGCCGGTCCGGTCGTCGTCAACGGCAATCGCGAGCTGATCGCTCAGGCGCTGTCCAACATCATCGACAACGCCATCAAATACTCGGCTGGTGCGGTCGAAAAGCCGCATGTCGGCGTCACCCTGCAGCGCGACGGCGACGAAGTCAGGCTGCAGGTGTCGGACAACGGCCTCGGCATTCCAGACGAAGGCGATCGGGCGCGCGCCACGGAACGCTTCGTGCGGCTGGAAAAGAGCCGCTCGCAGCCGGGCTCGGGCCTCGGGCTCAGCCTCGCCAAGGCGGTGATGAAGTTTCACAATGGGCGGCTTGATCTTCTGCCCGGCAATCCCGGATTATCGGTCCTGATGGGCTTTCCCGGATCGAAGGACGCATAGATGAAGATCGAGGCCGCCAAGAAGACAGCGATCGAGTGGCGCCTGGAGCCGGTAAGCACCGTCGCCCCGCTCGATCCGGCACGCGCGCAAGGCGAGCTGGCGGAGTTTGCCGGCACGGCCAAGGAGGAGGGGCTCGACCGTCTGGCCACTTTCCTCAAGGCGAAAGGCCCGGCCCAGTCCTTTCTCGCTGCCGTCTTCGATCTTTCCGAATTCATGCGCGATAGCGCCCGACGCCAGCCGGAGATGCTGGACAGGCTGTTCGACCAGACCATCGAACAGCGGCTTTCAGACATCGGCACGGCAATCGCCGCAATCCCGTTCGAGGACGGCATCGCCGAAAACGCCCTGATGATGCGCTTGCGGCGGCTCAAGGGCGAGGCGCATTTCCTGATTGCGCTTGCCGACCTGTCGGGCGAGGCCAGTGCAGCGGATAGCGTGCGCCGCCTGAGCGACCTGGCCGACCTGTGCATCAGTGCGGCGGTCAATTTCCTGCTCCGCGACGCCCATGGCCAGGGCAAGCTCAAGCTGCCCGATCCCGAAAACCCGACTGTCGGCTCCGGCTGGATCCTGCTCGGCATGGGCAAGCTCGGTGCTCACGAGCTGAATTTCTCCTCCGACATCGACCTCGTGGTGTTCTTCGACCCCGAGGCGCCGGCGATTGCCGACCCGTATGAAGCAACGGAGCTGTTCGCGCGGCTCACCCGGCGGCTTGTCCGCATCCTGCAGGACCGCACCGAGCACGGTTATGTCTTCCGCACCGATTTGCGGCTGCGTCCCGATCCCGGCTCGACGCCGCTCGCCATTCCGGTCCTGGCCGCGCTGCATTACTACGAGAGCCGCGGCCAGAACTGGGAACGCGCCGCGATGATCAAGGCGCGTCCGGTGGCGGGCGACATCGCAGCCGGCGAGGCCTTCCTCAAGGAGCTCCAGCCTTATGTCTGGCGCAAATACATGGATTACGCGGCGATCGCCGACGTCCATTCGATCAAGCGCCAGATCCACGCCCACAAGGGCCATGGCGAGGTCGCGGTCAAGGGCCACAACGTCAAGCTCGGCCGCGGCGGCATCCGCGAGATCGAGTTCTTCGTCCAGACCCAGCAGCTGATCGCCGGCGGCCGCTTTCCTGAATTGCGCGGCAAGGCGACGGTGCCGATGCTGACGCAGCTTGCCTTGCGCGGCTGGATTACGCCCGAGGCGCGCGACGCGCTCGAACGGCAATACTGGTTCCTGCGCAGCGTCGAGCACGCCATCCAGATGGTCGCCGACGAGCAGACCCACATGCTGCCGGAGGACGACGAAGGCCTCCAGCGCATCGCCCATATGCTCGGCTTTGCCGATGCGGATGCCTTCTCCAAGGCGTTCCGCGCTTCGCTGCAGGAGGTCGAGCGCCATTATGCGGCGCTGTTCGAGGCGGCACCCGAACTCTCCTCCGGCGTCGGCAATCTGGTCTTCACCGGCGACGTCGACGATCCCGACACGCTGCACACATTGCGCCAGCTCGGTTTCCAGCGCCCCTCCGACATCTGCCGCGTCATCCGCAGCTGGCACTTCGGCCGCTACCGCGCGACCCAGTCAGCCGAGGCGCGCGAACGCCTGACCGAACTGACGCCGGCACTGCTCGAAGCCTTCGGCAAGACCCGCCGCGCCGACGAGGCGCTGATGCGTTTCGACGAGTTCCTCGCCGGCCTACCGGCGGGCATCCAGCTGTTTTCGCTGCTCCAGTCCAATCCGGCCCTGCTCAAGCTGCTCGCCACAATCATGGGCGCAGCCCCCCGGCTGGCCGGCATCATCACCCGCCGGCCGCATGTCTTCGATGGCCTGCTCGACCCGGCATTGCTGTCCGAACTGCCCGACCGCGCCTATCTTGCCGCGCGCCTTGCGGCCTTCCTCGAAAGCACCCGGCTCTATGAGGAGGTGCTCGACCGCCTGCGCATCTTCGCCGCCGAACAGAAATTCCTGATCGGCGTGCGCCTGCTCGCCGGCGCGATCGACTCCGCCCGTGCCGGCAAGGCTTTTTCCGATCTCGCCGACCTGACGGTCGGAGCGGCGCTCGAGGCCGTCGAGGCCGAATTCGCCCGCCGCCACGGCAAGGTTGCCGGCGGCAGGGTGGCGATCCTCGGCATGGGCAAGCTCGGCAGCCGCGAACTGACCGCCGGCTCCGACGTCGACCTGATCCTGCTTTACGACCACAGCGAGACCGCGGAGGAGTCCGACGGCGACAAGCCGATGGCGCCGTCGCATTATTTCTCGCGTATGACCCAGCGCCTGATCGCTGCGGTGTCCGCGCCGACGGCCGAAGGCGTGCTTTATGAGCTCGACCTCCGGCTGCGCCCCTCTGGCAACAAGGGGCCGGTGGCCACCCATATCGACTCGTTCCGCAAATATCAGCGCGGCGAAGCCTGGACCTGGGAGCATATGGCGCTGACCCGCGCCCGCCCGATCGCCGGCGACGCCTCGCTCTGCACCGAGGTCGAAGCCGAGGTCGCCGCCATCATCGCCTTGCCGCGTGATGCCGCCAAGGTGACGACCGAGGCCCGCGAGATGCGTGAGATGATCGAGGACGAAAAGCCGCCGCACGATCTCTGGGACATCAAGCTTGTGCCCGGCGGGCTGATCGACCTGGAATTCATCGCTCAGGTCGCGGTCCTGACCGGCCGGATCGAGGGCCAAGGCCACGCCACCGGAACGGCCGAGACGCTGCACCGGCTTGCGCCTGGCTTTGCCGATGCGCAGGTACGGCAGGATCTCGTCGATGCCTACGGGCTCTATCAGGCGATCACACAGATGACGAGGCTGTGTCTCACCGGTGCGTTCGAGCGGAACGACGTTCCGCCGGGGTTGTCGGACCTGCTGCTTGCGGCAACCGACCTTCCCGATTTCAGCGTGCTGGAGGCACATCTCAAGGAGACGTCGCAAAAGGTCAGGGGCCACTTTGACCTTCTGCTCCGTGCGAAGGGCAAATGAGGCGATGGGACGCCGCATGAGCACTTCGATCAGCATCGGGGGTGTCGATGCAACAGGAGAAACCCCATGAACACGTCAACAAGGATCGCGATCGCATTTCTCGCCCTCGCGGGCACGGCCGGAACCTCAGCCTTTGCCGCCAACGGGCAAGGGCCGCGCGGCCAGAACATGAAGCCTGAGATGCGCTTCGAAAGGGCCGATGCCGACAAGAGCGGCGACGTCACCTTCGAGGAGTTCACTGCCGCCATGAATACGCGGCTGCTGGATGCCGATGAGAACACCGACGGCAAGATCACCGTCGCCGAGGTGGCGGACCAGATCCAGCGTATGCGCGCCGAGCGCATGGCCGCGCGCCTGATCAAGCGCTTCGACGCCAATGGCGATGGCGAGCTGACCAAGGCCGAGATCGAATCCCGCCAGAAGAAGCTGTTTGCGCTGCTCGACCGCAACGACGACGGCAAGATCGTCAAGGACGAGATGCCGGTTCGCGGCTGGCATGGCCGCGACGGCAAGCGCTGACGTCGACGCGTGACCTGAGCTGAGAAACCTCCCGGAGATTGCCTCTCCGGGAGGTTTTGTTTTGTCCGGACACGGCCTCGCGCAACCTTGTCGCAATCAAGCCGGCCTCTGCTTGCCTCCTGCACAGGAGGACCCGTCATGGGCTGGATCGCCGCCATTCTCTCGATGTTCATTGTTTCCGGCGCCTTGGCGCAATCGGCCTTGCCGCCGACGCCGGCGGGCAAGGTGCTGGCCGAATTGCTGGAGGCGTTCAACAGCGGCGATGCGGCCAAGGCCGAGGCCTTCGACCGCGCCTACCGGCCCAGCGACCCGATCGCCGGCATGACTGCCCTGCGCGCCCAGACGGGCGGCTTCGAACTGGTCAAGGTCGAGACCAGCGACGCCACCGCGCTCACCGCAATTCTCCGGGAAAAGGCCGGCGACCGCTTTGCCCGGTTGCAACTGTCGTTGAGCGACGGCTCCGAACACAAACTGACGGGCTTTCGCCTCGACCCGGTGGCGCCGCGGCCTGGTCTGGGCCCCAAGCGCCTGTCCTTGACAGAGGCGCTCGCAGCACTTGTCAAACGCCAGGACGAGGCGGCTGTTGCCGACAGCTTTTCCGGCGCGGTGCTGGTCGCCAGGGACGGCAAGGTCGTGCTGGAGAAAGCCTGGGGTCTGGCCGACCGCGAGCGCAGCCTGCCGGTGACGGTCGATAGCAGCTTCCGCATCGGCTCGATGAACAAGATGTTCACGGCGGTGGCAATCCTGCAGCTCGTCGAAGCCGGCAGGCTCGGCCTCGACGACCCGGTCGGCAAACATCTCACCGACTATCCCGACAAGGACATTGCCCGGAAGGTCACCGTTCGCCATTTGCTGACCCACACCGGCGGCACCGGAGATATCTTCGGTCCCGAATTCGACCGTAACCGGCTCAAGCTCAAAGCTGTTGCCGACTACATCGCGCTCTATGGTACGCGCGCCCCGCTGTTTGCGCCCGGCACCACGCAGCGTTATTCGAACTACGGCTTCATCCTGCTCGGCGCCTTGATCGAGAAGGTCAGCGGGATGAGTTATGACGACTATGTCGAGAAGAACGTTTTCGAGCCGTCCGGCATGACATCGACGGGCTCTTTGCCGGAAAGCGAGACTGTCCCCGGTCGCGCGATCGGCTATCTCAATGAAGGCGGCAGGCTTGCGCCCAACACGGCCACGCTGCCCTGGCGCGGAACCTCCGCCGGTGGCGGCTATTCGACCGTCGGCGACCTCTGGCGTTTCGTCGACGCGCTACAGGCCGGCAGGCTGATCTCGAAGAACATGCTCGATCAGGCGACCAGCACGCAGGTCCAGATGTTCGGCCTTGGCTTCGCGGTTGTCGGCGAGGGCAACTGGAAGGGGTTTGGCCACAATGGCGGCGCGCCGGGCATGAGCGGCGACCTGCATGTGTTCCCCAAGCTGGGTTATGTGCTGGTGTCCTTGTCCAATCTCGATCCGCCTGCCAGCACACGGCCCCTGGAGTTCATCGAGGCGCGGTTGCCTGAAATGCCGTGATGCTTAGGCGGCCTTGGCCAGGCGCTCGACCTTCTTCACCGGGATGCGCACCGACACGATGGTGCCGACGCCTTCGGTCGAGCGGATCTTCAGCGCCCCACCATGCAGTTCGGCGAGCGAACGCGAAATGGCAAGGCCGAGGCCCGAGCCGGCATGGTTCTTCGAGAACTGGTTCTGCACCTGCTCGAACGGCCGGCCGAGCTTGCCCAATGCGTCCTTGGGAATGCCGCAGCCATTGTCTTCGATCGACAGCGTCAGCGCCCCCGAGGCGTTGCGCGCCCGCACCGAAATGCGTCCGCCTTCGCCGGTGAACTTCACCGCGTTGGACAACAGGTTGATGACGATCTGCTTGACCGCGCGGCGGTCGGCGAACAGCGTCATCGAGTCGGCGATCTGCGTCTCCACGGTGATCGACTTCTGTGCCGCCTGCAGCGACACCACCCGGACCGTCTCGCGGATCAGCGGGCAGAGATCGATCTCCTCGCGGTCCATCGAGAACTGGCCGGCCTCGATCTTCGACATGTCGAGGATGTCGTTGATGACGCCCAGAAGGTATTTGCCGCTGGAGTTGATGTCGCGGGCATATTCCTCGTAGCGCGGCGAGCCCATCGGGCCGAACAGGCGGCCTTCCATCAGCTCGGAGAAGCCGATCACCGCATTGAGCGGCGTGCGCAGCTCGTGCGACATGTTGGCGAGGAATTCCGACTTGGCCCGGTTGGCCGCCTCGGCGCGCTCGGTTTCCTTCATGTATTTGCGGTTGAGCTCGACCAGTTCGTGCGAGCGCTCTTCCTCGGAGCGCCGCGCCAGGCTGAGATCGTGGATCGTCGCCATCAGCCGGCGCTCGCTCTCCATCAGCTTGTCCTGGTGCTGCTTGATCTGGGTGATGTCGGAGCCGACCGACACCATGCCGCCATCGCGCGTTGTGAGCTCGTTGACTTGCAGCCAGCGGCCGTCGGCCAGCTGCCGCTCATAGGTGGCGCCGCCGCGCGGGCCGTTGGCATTGGCCAGCCGCCGCTCGGAGGCGAAAGCGACCATGCGCTCCTCGATCTCCTCGCGCGCCGTGCCCGGCAGCACGTCGCGGTCGGCGAGCCCGTTGTCGTGCTGGTACTTCGAATTGCACATCACCAGCCGCCCGTTGGCATCCCACAGCACGAAGGATTCGGTGATGTTTTCGATCGCCGCGCGAAGCCGCTGGTCGGCGGCCTCCGAGCGCAAGGCGAGGTGGCGCTGCTCGGTGATGTCGACGGCAATGCCGGTCATCTGGATCTCAGGCGCTTCCGGATCGACAACCTGGGCGCGGGCGCGCATCCACACCCAGCGGCCGTCGGCATGGCGCATGCGGAACACCCGGTCGATATGGTCGACCTCGCGCATGATCACCTGGTTGGCCAGCTCGAACAGGTCGCCGTCTTCGGGATGGATGATGCGGGCGACTTCGCCGAACGACAGCATCGCCTCGCAGGCCTCGTAGCCGAG
The DNA here is from genome assembly GCF_014843375.1 of Aminobacter sp. SR38. Classification (NCBI taxonomy): domain Bacteria; kingdom Pseudomonadati; phylum Pseudomonadota; class Alphaproteobacteria; order Hyphomicrobiales; family Phyllobacteriaceae; genus Aminobacter; species Aminobacter sp. SR38. The sequence continues at coordinate 1,398,135 of NZ_CP062112.1, read as the reverse complement.
CAGCTCGTACATTGAGCGCGACCAGTACATCTTGCCGCGCACCATGTCCCAGTCCCACAGCCCGCATTTGCCGCGCACCAGCGCCAGGTCGATGCGCTCATGCGCCTCCAGATAGATGCCGTCGGCGGCCTGGGCGCGCGCCGCCTGGCTGAAATAGGCGAACAGGATGACGATCAGCATCCCGGCGGTCATCACGAACAGCGCGACATTGAGCGACACGGTCTTGCGCCAGTCGGCGAACACCGCATCCTGCGGCACCATGGCGGCGGCCGCGGCGCGCTTGTCGTCGGCGATGCTGACCGCTGCCAGCCAGTCCCGGCCGCCGATGCGCACCTCCATCACGCCGGCGCGGTCGCCGAACATGAACAGCGGCTGCCCGCCCGAGACGAGGCCGTCGAGCGCCTGGCCCTGCCAGCCGGTCGACTGCGGGCTGACGGCGACGATGCGGAAATTCTGGTCGGTCAGCGCAACCACATGGCTGCGGCTAAGCGTGCCTTGCTGGCTGGTGCGTTCGAGCAGGTCCTGGCTTGCGGCGGCAAGCGGCCGCTCGGCGGTGGCGCCGACCATCAGTGCGTTGACCAGCTCGCCGGCCGAGAGCGCCAGGATCGCCTTGGCGTTGCGCTCGACGTCGTCGCGCTGCGCCATCAGCGACAGGAAGCGTGTGCCGGCGATCACGATCAGGAAGACGACGATCAGCGTCGGGATCGAGCGGCGCAGCAGCGGCTCGGCGGCCAGCAGGCGGCGGTATGCGGGTTCGGCGATGAGGCGTGCATTGCCCGCCAGGCCAGCGCTGCGCGCCTGCCTGCGACGGCCAATAGCAGTCTCATCGGGCGCGCCCCACGCGTCCGCCTTTGCCATAAATGGCTCCCCAAATCCCGTTTCCTGGTAACTCGATGCGGAATACGCCGAACATCCGAATCGTCACTAAAGAATCAAAGCTGATTCGCCTTGTCCAGTGGCCGGCGCGAAAAAGATTAAAGTTCGACTAAAAGCCTGACGAATTGGCGGCGTGGTAGCGCGCAAATGAAAGCGGCGGCCCCCGGTTTCGGAAGCCGCCTCATTTCGGGCGATGTCGGTGGCAAGCCGGCCCGGTCAGGCCAGCGTGCGCTCGATGATGTCGCGCAGGTCGGCCGACAGACCTTCCTTGGCCTGTATCGCCAGCAAGGCATCGCGGGCCTTGGCCTGGCGCTTCGGCTCGAGCGAACGCCACGACCGCAGTGCCGTTGCCAGCCGCGCCGCGACCTGCGGGTTGCGCTTTTCCACCGTCAGCACCGTCTCGGTGAAGAAGGTGTAGCCGGCGCCGTCGGCGCGGTGGAAGCCGGTCTGGTTGGCGCTGGCAAAACCGCCGATCAGCGAGCGCACCCGGTTGGGATTGGCGATCGAGAAGGCCGGGTGTTCGGTCAGCGCCCGCACCGCATCGACCGCGCCGGCGCCCGGCGCCGTCGCCTGGATCATGAACCACTTGTCCATGACAAGCGGGTCGCCGCGATAGCGCTTGTCGAACTCGGCAAGTGCTGCCTTGGCTTCCGCGCTGCCGGCATGGCGATGCGCCAGCACGGCAAGGGCCGCAGCCCGGTCGGTCATGTTGGTGGCGGAAGCAAAATGTGCCGACGCGCGCTTGGCGCCATCGGGCAGGATCGCGAGATAGTCGAGCAGCGTGTTGCGCAGCGCCCGCCGTCCGGCGCTCGCCGCATCTGGCGAGAACGGACCGGATATCAGCAGCTCGTCGTAAAGCTGCGAAAAGACGCCTGCATTGGCTTCGGCGATGCTGCGTGCCAGCGCCTCGCGTCCGGCGAAGATGGCGTCGGGGTCGATGTTCTTGCCGATCTCGCGGGCAATGTCGGCCTCGCCGGGCAGAGCGAGCGCCAAAGCGCGGAAGGCATGCTCGAGCGTGTCGTCGACCGCGATGCGCCCGGCCAGTCCTGTCAGCTCGGCGCCGAATTTCGGCTGCTTGCCGCCGAGGATGTTCCTGAATGCCGCGATGATCGCGTCGGTCAAAAGCGTGTTGAACGCCTGCCAGCGCGAGAATGCGTCGCTGTCATGGGAGGCAAGAAAGATCTGGTCTTCCGGCCGCTGCTCGATGCTCAGCGTGATCGGCGCCGAGAAGCCGCGATTGAGCGACAGCACCGGCCGCTCGGTGACGCCGGAGAAGGTCACGACATGCTTGCGCTTGCGCACATGGATGACGCCGTCCTCGACGACAGCACCCTCGGCGCCGCCATAGGCCATGTCCTTGCCGTCGCTGCCGACCAGGCCGAAGGCAAGCGGGATGTGCATCAGCCGCTTGCGGCTTTCCGACGGTGTCGGCGGCACCGATTGCTCGACCTCGATGGTGAACTCGGCGGTGGCGGCGTTGTGCCGCGTCGTCACGCTCAGATTGGGCGTGCCGGCCTGGTGGTACCAGAGCGCGAACTGCGACAGGTCGCGGCCCGACACGTCCTCGAACACCTGGAGGAAATCCTCGATGGTCGCTGCGTCGCCGTCATGGCGCTCGAGATAGAGGTCCATGCCACGGCGGAAGGTTTCGGCGCCCAGGATGGTGCGGATCATGCGCACCACTTCCGAGCCTTTTTCGTAGACCGTCGGCGTGTAGAAGTTGTTGATCTCGCGATAACGCCTGGGGCGGACCGGGTGGGCCAGCGGCCCCTGGTCCTCGGGGAACTGGTGGGCGCGCAAGGTGCGCACTTCGGCGATGCGCTTGACCGGCCGCGAACGCTGGTCGGCGGAGAATTCATGGTCGCGGAAAACCGTCAGCCCTTCCTTGAGGCAGAGCTGGAACCAGTCGCGGCAAGTGATTCTGTTGCCTGTCCAATTGTGGAAATATTCATGCGCGATGATCGCCTCGATATTGGCGAAATCGATGTCCGTCGCGGTCTCTTCGTCGGCAAGCACATATTTGTCGTTGAAGATATTGAGGCCCTTGTTCTCCATCGCGCCCATGTTGAAGTCGGACACGGCGACGATGTTGAACACGTCGAGGTCGTATTCGCAGCCGAACACCTCCTCGTCCCATGTCATCGAGCGGCGCAGCGCGTCCATGGCGTAGCCGGCCTGGTTCTCCTTGCCGTGCTCGACATAGATGCCGAGCTCCACCTGCTTGCCCGAGGCGGTGACGAAGTGGTCCTTGATGCAGCCGAGATCGCCGGCGACCAGCGCGAAGAGATAGGACGGCTTGGGGAAGGGGTCGTGCCACACGGCATAGTGCCAGCCGTCTTCGAGGTCGCCATGCTCGACCGGATTGCCGTTGGAGAGCAGCAGCGGCGCTTCGGTGCGCTGTGCCTCCATCCGCACCGTATAGACCGACAGGATGTCGGGCCGGTCGAGGAAATAGGTGATGCGGCGGAAGCCCTCGGCCTCGCACTGGGTGCAGTAGACATTGCTGGAGCGGTAGAGGCCCATCAACGCCTCGTTGCGCGACGGCGCCAGCTCGGTCTCGATCAGAAGCGTGAAGCGGCCGGATGCGGGCGGATTGTAGATGACCAGCCGGTCTGGCGTCGCGTCGAAATCGGCGGCATCGACGGCTTCGCCATCGATCTCGATGCGGCGCATGGTCAGGCCGTCGCCGTCGAGTTCGAGCTGCACCGGCTTGTCGATGCCGGCGCGCCGCTCGATCGTCAGCCGCGCCACCACCCTGGTGCTGTCTTCGCCGAGCCGGAAGTCGAGTTCGGTTCTCGGGATCAGGTAGTCGCTGGGCCGGTAGTCCTCGAGACGAAACACCTGTCCAGTATCAGTGCGCATGTGATGGCCTTCCTGTCGACTTCCGGATGCTGGCCGCGGGCTGGCAGAATAAATATGCGGCCGCTGCTCTTTACACGAAACGCCCCCTCGGCAAAACTGTCCGGGACCGCACATTCGCTGCGCTCCCCACCAATCCTCACGAGGCAGATATGACAGTCGTCACGCCGAAATTCGGAATGGGCGCGTCCGTATTGCGCGTCGAGGACGGCGCCTTCATCACCGGCAAGGGCCGTTACACCGACGACATCGCCGCCGCTGCGCAACTGCACGGCTACGTCCTGCGCTCGCCCGTCGCCAAGGCCAGCTTCACGATCGGCTCGCTCGAGGACGCGCGCGCCGCCCCTGGAGTCCACCTGGTCCTGTCAGGTGCCGATGTCGCCCATCTCGGCGCCCTCAAGTCGACGGTCATGCAGAAGCAGCCCGACGGCAGCCGTGCGCCGACACGCGACATTCCGATCCTGTGCCGCGACCGGGTTCATTATGTCGGCGATGCGGTGGCCTTCATCGTCGCCGACAGCCGCGCGCTTGCCCAGGACGCCGCCGAACTGATCGAGGTCGACTATGACGGCGAGGACGCCGCCGCCAACACGGCGACTGCCCTCGACGCCGAGGCGCCGCTGGTCTGGCCTGAGCTCGGCAGCAATCGCGCCTTCACCTACCATCTCGGCGACAAGGCGAGGGCCGACAGCGCCTTTGCCAAAGCCGATCACGTCACCAGCATCGAGTTCATCAACAACCGCCTGATCTGCAACTACATGGAGCCGCGCTCGGCGATCGGCGAGTGGCGCGACGACGAAGACCGCTTCGTGCTCACCACCGGCTCGCAAGGCGTGCATTCGATGCGCAATGTGCTGACCGGCCAGGTGTTCGGCATCGAGAGCGACAAGCTGCGCGTCGTCACTCCCGATGTCGGCGGCGGTTTCGGCACCAAGGCCTTCGTCTACCGCGAGCATGCGCTGGTGCTGGAAGCGGCCAGGCGGCTTGGCCGGCCGGTCAAATGGGCGAGCGACCGCACCGAACACTTCCTCACCGACGCGCAAGGCCGCGACAATGTCGTCAAAGCCGAGATGGCCATGGACAGGAACGGCCGCTTCCTCGGCCTGCGCGTCAGGTTGCTCTCCAATGTCGGCGCCTACGTCTCGCAATATGGCCCTGTCATCGCCTATATCGGTGCCAGCATGTCGACCGGCGTCTACGACATCCAGGCGCTCGATGTGACGATCGAAGGTGTCTACACCAACACCTGTCCTGTCGATGCCTATCGCGGCGCAGGGCGCCCGGAAGCAGCGCTTCTGGTCGAGAAGCTGACTGACTCCTGCGCCCGCGATCTCGGTCTCACTGTCGACGAGATCCGCCGCCGCAACTTCATCCGCCCGGAGCAGTTCCCCTACCGCACCCAGACCGGCCGGCTCTACGATGTCGGCGAGTTCGAGGCGCATATGGACCTGTCGATGCAACGCGCCGGCTGGGCTGCATTCCCCGACCGTCTCGCCGAAGCCCGGTCGCGTGGAAAGATCCGCGGGCTCGGCATGGCGACCTACATCGAAGCCTGCGCCTTCGCCGGCTCCGAACCGGCGCGGGTCGAACTCAATGCCGACGGCACCGTCTCGGTGTTCATCGGCACCCAGTCCAACGGTCAGGGCCATGCCACTGCCTATGCCCAGTTCGTCTCGGAAAAGCTCAATCTCGACGTCGCCAGCATCAGCGTCCACCAGGGCGACACCGACCAGCTTGCCAAGGGCGGCGGCACCGGTGGCTCGCGCTCGATCCCGCTTGGCGGCGTTTCCGCCTCCCGCGCGGGTGCAGCCCTTGCCGAGAAGCTGAAGAAGATCGCAGCCGACGAGCTGGAGGCGGCGGCCGCCGATATCGAGCTTGGCAATGGCGAGGCGCGCATCGTCGGCACCGACCGCGCCATGGCCTTCGCCGATCTCCATGCGGCGGCGAAAAACCCCGACGATCTCAAGGCGATGGGCGAATTTGTTCAGGACGAGGCGACCTATCCCAACGGCACGCATATCTGCGAGGTCGAGATCGATCCGGAAACCGGCACCACCGAAGTGGTCGCCTACACCATCGTCGACGATTTCGGCGCAACCGTGAACCCGATCCTGCTTGCCGGCCAGGTCCATGGCGGCGTCGTCCAGGGCATCGGCCAGGCGTTGCAGGAGGAGGCCGTCTACGGCGAGGACGGCCAGCTGCTGACGGCCAGCTTCATGGACTACACCATGCCGCGCGCCGACAGCGTGCCGTCCTTTCATTTCGAGACGCGCAACGTGCCCTCGACCACCAATGCCATGGGCATGAAGGGCGCGGGCGAGGCCGGCACCATCGGCGCCACGCCGGCGGCGCTCAACGCGGTCACCGATGCGCTCCACCGCGCCTACGGCATCACCCACATTGAAATGCCCGCGACGCCGTTGCGCATCTGGGCGGCGATAGAGGCGGCACGGCAGCAGTGAAGCAAAACGTGGTTCAGGCGGCGTCGTCGCCGCTTACAGGTATCGCTCTCAAGGTCATTTCGGTGGCGATCTTCGTCGGCATGTCGACGGCCATCAAGCTGGCCGGCCAGGTGCCCGCCGGCCAGATCGTCTTCTACCGGTCCTTCTTCGCCATCTTTCCGATCCTCGTCTTCCTCGCCTGCCGCGGTGAGCTGCGCACGGCGGTCACCACCAGGCGGCCATTCGGCCACATCATGCGCGGGCTCGCCGGCGTCACCGCCATGGGCTTCGGTTTCTATGCGCTGACCCAACTGCCGCTGCCCGAGGCGATCACGCTCAACTATGCCCAGCCGCTGCTCGTCGTCGTCTTCAGCGCGCTGATCCTCGGCGAAAACGTTCGCGCCTATCGCTGGACCGCGGTTGCCGTCGGTCTCGTCGGCGTGCTGATCGTGTCGTGGCCCAACCTGACGCTGTTGACCTCTCCCGGCGGCGTCAGCGACAAGGCAGCGATGGGTGCTGTCGCCGCCATCATCGGCGCGGGCCTGTCGGCCATCGCCATGCTTTTGGTGCGCAACCTCGTCCACACCGAACGCACGGCAACCATCGTTTTGTGGTTCTCGCTGACCGCCAGCGTCATGGCCCTGTTCAGCCTGCCTTTCGGCTGGCAGTCGCTGAGCTGGCAGCAGACGGCGCTGCTCGTCACCGGCGGTTTCTGCGGCGGCATCGCCCAGCTGTTCATGACCGAGGCCTACCGCCACGCCGAAGCCTCGACGGTCGCGCCCTTCGAATACACCTCCCTGCTGCTCGGCATCGTCGTCGGCTATCTTGTCTTCGGCGACCTGCCGACCATCCATACGCTGGTCGGCGGTATCATCGTCATCGCCGCCGGCATCTTCATCATCTGGCGCGAACAACGCCTTGGCCTGGAACGCCAGGCGGTCAAGAAAGCGTCGTCGCCGCAATAGGCGGCGACGGCAATGCATCCGGAGCCTGCCCGCTCCTCGGACTGATCTGAGGCGACCGAATTCCCGTCGAAGGGCGAGCCATGACTTTGAACGCATTTTCCGACCCGATCGACGTCGTCATGCCCTGGGTCGACGGCAGCGATCCTGTCCACCGTGAAAGCCTGCTGCGCCACTGGCCGAAGCAGCCCTGGATGCGGCCGGCAGCCTATCGTTTCCGCGAAAATGGCGAGTTGCGTTATGCGCTGCGCTCGATCCATTTTCATCTGCCGTGGATCCGCACCATCCATCTCGTCACCAACGGTCAGGTGCCGTCATGGCTCGACCTCGATCGTCCCGGCATCAACCTCGTCACCCATGCGGAATTCTTCGCCGAGCCTTCCGGCCTGCCGGTGTTCAGCTCCAGCGCCATCGAAGCCAATCTGCACGGCATCGGGAGGGCCGGTGTCGCCAATCGCTTCCTGCTGTTCAACGACGACTTCTTCGTCGGCCAGATGGTATCGAAGGAAGAGTTCGTCTTGCCCGATGGTCGTGCGCGGCTTCACGTCATGGCGGCGAGGCTGCCACGGTTTCGGCTGCGGGCGGATCGCTACATCAGGATGCTCGCCTTCAACAATCTGCTTTTGTGCCTGGCGTTCCGCCGCAGGCGCTGGTCCTACCCGCCGCATGTCCCGCTGCTGCTGGAACTCGACAAGCTGGCCTGGCTGCACGACCGCTTCGGCTTCTGGCTGCGCCGCACCGCGCGGCATCGTTTCCGCCAGAGCACGGACGCGTCGGCGAAGGTGCTCTACATCAATGCCATTGCCGAGCGTGATCGCGGCCGCGCCGACGGCGTCGTGCAGGTGAAGCTGGTACAGGAGAATGTCGTAGCCGTCCGGGACGACGAGGCGTTCAGTCGGTCGCTGGCAGGCCTGGTCGCAGCACCGCCGGCCTTTTTCTGTCTCAATGACGAGATCGACGACGAGGCGCGTGCCGGTGTCAGGGCCGTGGAGATGCAGGCAGCCCTGGCGGCGATCTTTCCGGACCCGTCGCCGTTCGAAAAGGATCGTGTGTTATCGCGGCCTGACGCTATTGAACGGCCAGGCACCTGAGCCGCGCCGCCGTCTCTTCGTCGGCGGGGAAGAAGGATTCGATGGCGATTTCCGACAGGGTCACGTCGAGCGGCGTGCCGAACACGGTGATCGTGCTGATGAAGGACAGCACGTCGTCCCCGACGCGCAGCCGGAGCGGATGGGCGATCGCCAGCGGATCGGCCTGCAGCGGCCGGCCCTGGCGCGGCCCGTCGGGATAGGCCAGCAATTCCTGCTCCAGCGCCTTGAGCACCGGGTCGCCTGCCGTGTCGTTCTGGTGCTTCAGCCGTTCGAGCAGATGCGAGCGCCATTCATGCAGGTTGACGATGCGCGGCGCCACGCCTTTCGGGTGCAGGCTGAGCCGGAGCACGTTGACCGGCGGCTCGAGCAGGGCGGCATCGACGCCGGCAAGCATCGGGCCGAGCGCCGCATTGCCCTCGATCAGGTTCCAATGCCGGTCGACCGCGATGGCGGGGTAGGGCTCATGCCCCTTCAGCACCATGCGCACCGCCTCCATGGCGGGTGCCAGCGAGGGGTGGTCGAGCGGTTTTTCGCTGAAGCTCGGTGCGTATCCGGCGGCGAGCAGCAGCTGGTTGCGCTGGCGCAGCGGGATTTCGAGCTGTTCGGCGAGATGCAGCACCATCTCGCGCGACGGCGCCGAGCGCCCGCTTTCCATGAAGCTCAGATGCCGTTGCGAGATTTCAGCTTCCATCGCCAGGTCGAGCTGGCTCATGCGCCGCCTGGTGCGCCATTCGCGGATGAGGTCGCCTACGGAGTTTTGTGTGTTTGTCATGCCGCCACACTAAGCAGGGGCAATTCTGATTGCTATTACCTCAAGCGTAATCGCATTGGTTCAGCGGCGGTGAGATGTTCGGTTTCAGGAAGGCGGTCGCAGACAGCCTCCACAACCGAACAGGAGCCAGCCATGTCCATCACCGTCACCCCCTTCCTCCGCAACGTCCTCCATGCCGACGCGCTGATCAGCGGCACGGCCGGCCTGCTGATGATGCTTGGCGCCCCGCTGTTGTCGCCGCTGCTCGAACTGCCGGCGCAACTGCTGTTCTGGGCAGGCCTGGTGCTGGTGCCCTTCGTTGCCACGCTGGTGGTCATCGCCCGCCGCGCCACGGTGTCGAAGCTCGTCATGATCGACATCATCGCCATCAATGTGCTGTGGGTGGTCGCCAGCTTCGGCCTGCTCGTCAGCGGTGTCGTGGCGCCGAATGCACTCGGCATCGCCTTCGTGGTTGCCCAGGCGCTGGCGGTCGCGGTCTTCGCCGAACTGCAGTTCATCGGCATCCGCCGCGCCACGTCAGTGGTCGCGGCTGCCTGATCGGCGACAAAAGCTAGAGGCTGCCGAGTTGCCGCAGCTTCGCCTTGACCTCGAGGAAATCCCGCCACGCAAGCTTCTTGTGGGCGGGATTTCTCAGCAGATAGGCCGGGTGCAGCGTCGGCATGACAGGGATGACGGTGCCGTCTGCCGTGACATGGTTTTTCCAGCTGCCGCGCAGTCTCAGAATTCCGTCCTGCGAGCCGACCAGCAGCTTGGCCGAGGGGCCGCCAAGCGTCACCAGCACCTTGGGCCTGGCAAGGGCGATCTGGCGCTCGACGAATGGCCGGCAGATCTCCGTTTCATGCGGGGTCGGCGTGCGGTTGCCGGGCGGACGCCACGGAATCACATTGGCGATATAGGCTGATGTCCTGTCGAGCCCGATCGCCGCAAGGATGCGGTCGAGCAATTGGCCCGAGCGGCCGACGAACGGCAGGCCTTCGAGGTCTTCGTCGCGGCCGGGCGCTTCGCCGACCAGCATCAGATCGGCTTCGGGGTTTCCGTCGGCAAAGACCATGCTCTTGGCCGTGGCCTTCAGATTGCAGCCCTCGAAACCTTCCATGATCTGCTTGAGCTCGTCGAGCGTTGCTGCCTTGGAGGCAAGTTCGCGTGCCGCGGCGGCCTGCGCCTCGTCAGGCACGGCGGCAACCGCTGCCGGTCGCGGCTGAGGCGGTGCCGCGGCAGGGGCGGCGCCGGGGCGGGGCGCCTCGGCCGCCCTGTCCGCCTGCTGCCGTGATGCCGCCAGGCGCTGCTGGGCGTTTTCGGCAAAGCGGTCGATCGGGTCGTCGACAAGCGCATCGTCGACCCCCGCCGCCGCATAGAAGGCGAGCAGATCGCGCAGATCCGGAGGTTCGTTTCCCGATAGTGAGGCCATTGGCACAGTTACGGCGTTACGCCGCCGGTTTGCAAGTTCACGAGGACGGAATGCGCGGGTCCTGCACCAGATAAAAGCGCCAGCGTGGTGTGTAGTCGGTGACCAGGAAGCTGAAGCCGGCAATTGCCAGCGGGTCGACCTTGCCGTCGATGAAGCGCAGCCGGTCATATGGTTCGAAGTCGCGGCTGTATTGGGCGAAGCTGTCGGAGGAGATGTTGACGTTGTCGGTGCGGCGCTGGTCGAAGGACAGCCCGTCGCCGAACACGCTGGCCTGGCCTTGCTGCTCCTGCAGCTCGAACTCGAATTCCACCCAGGCCTGGCCGCTGTTGTTCAGCGCCTCGATGCGCATGAACATGATGCCATTGGCGTAGAAGCCCGAGCTGTCGAAGGGCCGGATCGGCCGGGTCGTGCGGATCGTCAGCGTCACCGGCGTCGAGGATTCCAGTTCCTCCCTGATGACGAAGGGGTCTTCCCTGGTGCCGGTTCCCGAAACGCCGGTGATCTGGAAGCCGCCGAGTTCATCGGAAAACGAATAGGCCCCGGCATTCCAGACCTTTTGATCGGCCTCGGTCTCCTGCGAGCGACCTTCGCTGACAAGACATGTCGCAATAAGAAGGGCAGCCCCAGCCAGGATGTGGCGTTTGGGGTGCAAGCGCTCCAGTCCGGTCCTGCAAGGCACGTGTTGGCGCATATGGAATCAATGGACGAAAAGGCTGTTGAACAACACCTGTTTCGTGACAGTACGGGCCATAACCCACAGCCGAAAGGTGAAATCTTTTGACCTTTACGTTAACGTAAGATAATTCATTGCTCGGAGGAGAGCGTCGTTAGGCCAAACAGCCGATGTGCGGATTGGTCCGTTTGACGTTTGCCGACGATGCGCTATGCAGCGCTTAGCTACAGATTGCCCCTGGGACAGGGCTAGCCAACGCGGAGGGATTGATGAGCGATATCGAACGCGAGAGCATGGAATTCGACGTTGTCATCGTCGGTGCAGGTCCGGCGGGTCTGGCGGCGGCGATCCGGCTCAAGCAGGTCAATCCCGAACTGTCCGTCGTCGTGCTCGAAAAGGGCGGCGAGGTCGGCGCTCACATCCTGTCCGGTGCCGTCGTCGATCCGATTGGCATCGACCGGCTGCTGCCCGACTGGCGCGACGACAGCGACCACCCGTTCAAGACGCCCGTCACCGACGACCACTTCCTGGTCCTCGGGCCGGCAGGTTCGGTCAAGCTGCCGAACATGTTCATGCCGCCGCTGATGAGCAACCACGGCAACTACATCGTCTCGCTCGGCAATGTCTGCCGCTGGCTGGCAACGAAGGCCGAGGCGCTCGGCGTCGAGATCTATCCCGGCTTCGCCGCTGCCGGCCTCATCTACAACGACCAAGGCGCCGTTACCGGCGTCTACACCGGCGACATGGGTGTCGAGCGCGACGGCTCGCACGGCCCGTCCTTCGCGCCAGGCATGGCGCTGATGGGCAAATATGTCCTGATCGGCGAGGGCGCCCGCGGTTCGCTCGCCAAGCAGCTGATCGCCAGATTCGACCTCGGCGCCGGCAAGGAGCCGCAGAAGTTCGGCATCGGCCTCAAGGAGCTGTGGCAGGTCGCGCCCGAACATCACAAGCCGGGCCTCGTCCAGCATTCCTTCGGCTGGCCGCTCGACATGAAGACGGGTGGCGGTTCGTTCCTCTACCACCTCGAAGACAACATGGTTGCGGTCGGCTTCGTCGTCCACCTCAACTACAAGAACCCGTATCTCTCGCCCTTCGAGGAATTCCAGCGTTTCAAGACGCATCCGGCGATCCGCCACACCTTCGACGGCGCCAAGCGCCTGTCCTACGGTGCGCGTGCGATCACCGAGGGCGGCTACCAGTCGGTGCCGAAGCTGTCGTTCCCCGGCGGCGTGCTGATGGGCTGCTCGGCCGGCCTGGTCAACGTCCCGCGCATCAAGGGTTCGCACAACGCCGTGCTGTCGGGCATGCTTGCCGCAGAACATGTCGCCGAGGCCATCGGCGCCGGCCGCGCCAATGACGAGCTCGCTTCTTATGAAACCACATGGCGCTCGACCGACATCGGCAAGGATCTGAAGAAAGTCCGCAACGTCAAGCCGCTGTGGTCGCGCTTCGGCACCATCCTCGGCGTCAGCCTTGGCGGCCTCGACATGTGGCTCAACACGCTGTTCGGCGTCTCGCCCTTCGGCACGCTGAAGCATGGCAAATCGGATGCCCAGTCGCTCGAGCCGGCGTCGAAGCACAAGAAGATCGACTACCCCAAGCCTGACGGCGTCCTGACCTTCGACCGCCTGTCGTCGGTGTTCCTGTCCAACACCAACCACGAGGAAGACCAGCCGGTCCACCTCCAGGTGAAGGACATGGAGTTGCAGAAGCGCTCGGAATATGGCGTTTTCGCCGGTCCTTCGAGCCGATACTGCCCGGCCGGCGTCTATGAGTGGGTCGACAAGGACGGCAATTCGATCGCCGGCGATCCCGGCCACGCCGACGCCAAGTTCGTCATCAACGCGCAGAACTGCGTCCACTGCAAGACCTGCGACATCAAGGATCCCAACCAGAACATCAACTGGGTGCCGCCGCAGGGCGGCGAAGGGCCGGTCTATCCCAACATGTGATGGGGCCCAATATGATCGGGGCCGCTTGACCTCTGGCTGACTAACCAAACGGCCCGGAAATCTGCTGATTTCCGGGCCGTTTCGTTTTTAGCTGTGGGGCGTCGATGCGCTTTCGGTCGACACCGTCTCCGTTTCGCTGTCTTCCGGATGGGTCGCCGTGTCACGGAACGAGAACTCGACCAGCAGCGGACGGTGGTCCGAGCCGGCATCCTCGCCCATCGTTACCGCATGGACGAGCACGTCGCCCTTGGCCATGACGTGGTCGATGGTCAGCCCGGCGAAACGCATGAAGTCGGGCAGCATGAAGGTCAGCCATGTCCGGCCGGCAGCCGGCATCAGCGTCAGTCCGCCGAGCCTGGCGACGCGGGCGACGGAGGCACTCCACGGCGTGGCGTTGAAATCACCGCCGAGAATAGCGCTCTCGCCAAGCGCTGCGAGATTGCCGCTCAACTCGCCAATCTGCTGCGATTGCTCGAACGGCCAGGGCCAGCCGAGATGGATCGAAACCACGTCGCTTGCCCGGCCGCCGAAATCGACCTTGGCCGTTGCCAGCGCGCCGCCGCCAAAGCACTGCGGCTGACTGCCTTCAACAAATGGCCGCCGCGACAGGATCGCCGAGCCGAAGATGCCGTTCGGATAGGGGCACATCATGCGGTAGGGGTAGCGCGCAAACAGCGGCTGCAGCTTGCCTTCCCACATCGCCGACACCTCCTGGAAGGTGATGACGTCGGGCTGCCAGCGACCGACAAGCGACAGCACCTTCTCAGGCTGGGTGTTCTTGAAGCGCAGGTTCATCTGCAGCATCTTGTAGACCGGCCGGCCATCGGCGCGCGGCTGGAACGCCGCATGCACTGGCCCGAGCCCGGGCAAAGGCAGCGAACTCGAGGTGGTGGACAGGGCTGCGGCACCGAATGCCAGCGCAGCAACGGCCTGCCAGCGCAGCGAGGTCAACAGCAGCGGCAATGCCGCCAGCATCATCGCCACCGCCAGGTGCACCCTGAAATGCGCAAAGGAGTCGAGCGCCGGATGCCAGGCGCCGAAGAAGCCGGCGACCAGCGGCACCGACAAGATCATCATCGCCAGGAAGCAGGCGATCCTGCCCAGTCTGTAGAACGTCGTCATTCCAGTTTCATGTAGCAACAAATGCGGCCCATTGATGATCGATTATGGGCCGCTTGCGCTTTGCTGCAAAGCTCCGTCGGCGAGGACGGGCAAGGTGGCAGCGCTGGCGACCGGCGGTTGAAATGCCGGGCGACTTGTGAGACCGATGGCCGGGAAATCGGCATCGATGCGCTCGTGATGCGCAACTGATCGGCCTTGTGGAGACTGGAATGAATTCGACCGCCCATCGCTGGCTGCGCGCATGTGCGGCGCTGTTCGTCATGGCTCCCTTTGCCGCGCATGCCGAGGGGCAGGTGGTCGAGCAGGTCCAGACCTACGCAATCTCGGGAAGCACGGCCCCCGAGCTCTACGCCTCGATCGGCGAGCGCGGCCCGAAGGCCGGCATCGGCCGCGCCATCGCCCACACCAATTTCAAGCTTACATGGCAGCGCAACTATGTGCCGCAAGGCGACGGCTGCACCTTGGTTTCGGCAAAGCCCAAGCTGATCATCACCTACACCTTGCCCAAACCGTCCGGACGCCTGCCGGACGGGCTGAAGCAGCGCTGGGACGTCTTTTACGAAGGCGTCCGCCGCCACGAGCTGGTGCACGGCCAGATGATCAAGGACATGGTGGCGACGATCGAGAAAACCACGATCGGCCTGTCTGTGCCGGGCGATCCCGGCTGCAAAAAGATCAGGCAGGAGATCATCAAGCCGCTGTCGGAGGCGTCGCTGGCGCAACGCCATCAGAGCAGCGACTTCGACCGCGTCGAGCTCAACGATGGCGGCAACGTCCATCGCCTGATCCTGTCCTTCGTCAACGGGCAGTGATCTTGCCCGCCTCGGGCGCAAAGCTCTATGACGCAAGGGGATTCTTAACCACAGCTTGTGGTTGCGCTGGAAGTTAACCTTGCTTTTGCGGCCAAATGGCACCGTTGCGGTGAGGCGAGGTGCAACCATGACTGGCAGGTACACCAACAACATCCAGGCAGCGATCCTCTATGAGGGCGGCGACGAGATCTATCCGTCGCTGCATCTCAACGCCTTCCGCAAGGCGATGCTCGAGAGGCAATTGCCGCTCAACGTCGTCCAGGAGGACCGCCATTTCGTCCTGATGAGGGGCCCCGGCGAATTCCAGATCCTCGTCACCTATTTTCCCCGGCCCGCCGATGCGGCGGTTTTCGCCCCGACCCTCGGCTCCGCGGCAACCACGCTGCTGATGCCGGATGCCCGGGAGCGCGTGCGCCGGCACACCGCGCATGTCCTTGTCGAGGTCCACCATGGCGTGATGGGCGGCGTCACCGACAACGCTGACATTGCGGGCTTCTTCAGCCAGATCGGCATGCAGCGCCCCGGTGCGACGCTGCGCGAGTTCAACATGCGCGTCGAAATCCTCGGCGAAGTCTGCCGCCACCTTCTCAAGGTCCAGCCTGCCAGCGCCATTCACTGGACCCAGAGCAACATGCTGATCGCCGGCGAGCAGTTCACGGCGTTTCTGGACCAGCCGCAGCCCAGCATGCTGACCGTCCATCCCAAGCTTTTCGCCGGCGAGCCGGTGCCCGGTTTCAACGAACAACCGGCCGGCCTGCTGACCCTGGGCGGCGCCGACTATATCGGCCGCGAAGTCTATGTCGCACCGGCGCCCATTCCGTGGATCGATCTTTACGACGCAGCGCTTGCCTTCATCCGCGTCGCCATTCAGCCCAATGGCTATATCGTCCCCGACGACGAGACCTTCGGTCCAGAAAACGGCGACTATTCCTATCGTGTCCGGCATCTTGCTGCCGAGCAGCACCCGATCGGCATGCGCGAGCCGTGCTACGCGCTGACCCTGCGCTTCTCCCGGCAGCACAGCTACACCACGATGGAACACGAGAGCCGCACGCTGGTCCCAGGCGGCATGCGCTCGGTCGCCACCTCGGTCGAGCCTGACCGGGACAAGCGGCGCGAATTGATCGCCGATTGGGAGCAGAAGGAGCGCACGGCAAAGGCCGTGGGCAACAGCCTGCAGCTCTACCGCAAGGGCGAGGGCGGCTCGGACGAGCCGCCTGCAGGATCGCCGCCGCGTTTCGGCGGCGGCTTTGTCAGACGCACCGCCGTCTTCGGCCGCAAGCACTAGGCTGCGGCCGAGCTCTCGGTCGGCAGCTTACTGGAACGCCGTCTCGGCGAAGCTGCGCAGCTTGCGCGAATGCAGCCGCTCATTCGGCATTTCGGCCAGCTTTTCCATGGCGCGGATGCCGATGGTCAGATGCTGCGCCACCTGCCGCTTGTAGAACTCGGTCGCCATTCCCGGCAGCTTGAGCTCGCCATGCAGCGGCTTGTCGGACACGCACAGCAGCGTGCCGTAAGGCACGCGGAAGCGGAAGCCGTTGGCGGCGATCGTCGCCGACTCCATATCGAGCGCGATGGCGCGCGACTGCGACAGCCGCTGCACCGGCCCGCGCTGGTCGCGCAGTTCCCAGTTGCGGTTGTCGATGGTGGCGACGGTTCCCGTCCGCATGATGCGCTTGAGGTCGTAGCCGGACAGGCCGGTTACTTCTGCCACGGCCTCCTGCAGCGCCACCTGCACCTCGGCCAGCGGCGGGATCGGGATCCACACCGGCAGGTCGTCGTCGAGCACGTGGTCTTCGCGGACATAGGCATGCGCCAGCACATAGTCGCCCAGCGCCTGGGTGTTGCGCAGGCCGGCGCAGTGGCCGAGCATCAGCCAGGCATGCGGCCTGAGCACGGCGATGTGGTCGGTGATGGTCTTGGCGTTGGAAGGACCGACGCCGATATTGACCATGGTGATGCCGGCATGGCCTGCTTTCTTCAGATGATAGGCCGGCATCTGCGGCAGCCGTGCCGCCGGCGTGCCTTCCGATGGCGCCGATTGGCCCGCCTTGGTCACCACGCCGCCCGGCTCGACGAATTCCGTGTAGCCGCCGCCGCCCTTGGCCATCAGGTCACGGGCCAAAACGACGAACTCGTCGATGTAGAACTGGTAGTTGGTGAACAGCACGAAGTTCTGGAAGTGATGCGGCGTCGTTGCCGTGTAATGCGCCAGCCGGTGCAGCGAATAGTCGATGCGCTGGGCGGTGAACACGGCCAGCGGGCGGGATTCGCCCGGCATGATCTCGAAGGTGCCGTTGGCGATGTGGTCGTCGGTGCCGTCGAGATCCGGCACGTCGAACAGGTCGCGGATCGGCCGCTGGATGCGGTCGGCGGCGGCACCGTCGACATGGGTGCCCTCGAGGAAGGCGAAATGCAGCGGGATAGGCGTCGTCGATTCCGAAACCGTCACCGGGCCGCCATGGTTGCGCATGATCAGCTTGAGCTGCTCGGTGAGGTAGCTCTGGAACAGGTCCGGCCGGGTGATCGTGGTCGAGAAATGCCCCGGAGTCGGCATGTGGCCATAGGCCTGGCGCGAGTCGACCTGGGAGTAGGATGTCGTGGTGACGCCGACTTCGGGATAGCAGGCGCGGAACCTGACATTGGTGTCGGCGCCGGCTGCCAGCGAGGCGAAGGCGTCGCGCAGGAAGGCGGTGTTGCGCTCGTAAAGCGCCTGCAAGGCAGCAACCGCCTTGTCGGCATCAGTAAAGCTCTGCCGAGGAAACGGCAGCGGCGAAGAGATCGATTCGATAGGTTGAGGATAGATTCGCTTTTCCATGACCTATTATAGAGATCAATTATGACGGCTGCGAGAGGTCTCGCGGCGCGTCCTTTCGAATCTCTCAGGTGCGCTGCAGGCTGACCAGGAGCACGAAGCCGACGCCGCTCTTGCGGGCGGCAGGTGCCTCGATGGTCGAGCCGTAATCGGCGCGAAGCTCCGGAACGGCCAGCACCGGAGCGGCAAGGACCATCAGGATCATGGCGGCGCGCGGCAGCA
This sequence comes from Aminobacter sp. SR38, assembly GCF_014843375.1. Lineage (NCBI taxonomy): Bacteria > Pseudomonadati > Pseudomonadota > Alphaproteobacteria > Hyphomicrobiales > Phyllobacteriaceae > Aminobacter > Aminobacter sp. SR38. Next base: position 1,380,130 of record NZ_CP062112.1, on the reverse strand, counting down.
GCCGGAGCGTCTTCTTGATCTGGGTTGCGGTGCGGGTCATTGGCGTTGCTTCTTTTCGATCTTGTGTTGCGTCGTTACTTCTTCACGATTTCCCAGGAGCGGGCAGGGCGGCTGGTCTCTGCCACCAGCGTTGCGAACATGATCCCGAACAGGGCACTGAGCAGGCAGACGATGGTGAACCGGCGGGCGAGCATTGGTGTCTTCTCCTTCGATGGATCGGACTATGCCAAGCTGCGACTGAACGGGTTCTGAGACCTCCGTTCATCTTCGGTTCAAATTTATTGACGAGCCTTGATGGGTCCGCAGGGTTGTGTTTCGCCCCGCTGCGCATATCTCCTGAGCAACGCTCACCAACGGAGACTGCGGAATGACCAGCCAGACATTGCCGATCGAACTCTATTACTGGCCGACGCCCAATGGCTGGAAGATTTCGATCATGCTGGAGGAACTGGGCGTTCCTTACACCGTCAAATACATCAACATCGGCAAGGGTGAGCAGTTCGAGCCGTCATTCCTCAAGATCGCGCCCAACAACCGCATGCCGGCGATCATCGACCCGGAAGGGCCGACCGCTGACGGCAAATGGGGCGGCGCGCCGATCTCGATCTTCGAATCCGGGGCGATCCTGCAATATCTCGGCCGCAAGTTCGGCAAGCTCTATCCCTCGGACGAGCGCGGCCGCGCCGAGGTCGATCAGTGGCTGTTCTGGCAGGTTGGCGGCCTCGGCCCGATGGCCGGCCAGGCCCATCACTTCCGGCAATATGCGCCGGAGAAGATCGCCTATGGCATCGATCGCTACACCAATGAGGTCAACCGGCTCTATGGCGTGATGAACAAGCGCCTCGCCGATCGCGAATTCCTTGCCGGCGACTATTCGATCGCCGACATCGCCTCGCTCGGCTGGGTCAAGCCCTACAGGAACCAGGGCCAGGAGCTCGAGGACTTCCCGCATCTCAAGCGCTGGTTCGACACGTTGCTGGCTCGTCCGGCAGTGAGCCGTGGCCTCGCCGTCGGTGAGGACCACCGCCGCAACCTCGCCGACGACAAGGAAGCCCAGAAGGTGTTGTTCGGCCAGCGCGCCAGGGCCTGAACGCGCAGACAGCGCAAAAACGAATGGGGGAGGCAGCGCCTGCCGGCACTGCCTCCCCCTGATACTGACGACTATTTCCTGGTCGCCTTACAGCTTCTTCCAGTTCTGCGTCTTGCAGATCAGGCCGCCGAGCACACAGCCGCTCATCTTGAGCGTCGAGCCGGCGACCGAGGCCTTGCCGGTATAGGTCTTGTCATTGGCCGGGTCGGTGATCTTGCCGGCATAGGTGCCGCCATTGGCATTGAAGGTGCCGATCTTCTTGCCGGCGTGCTTGCCGTCCTTCAGCGTGATGCAGAAGCCGCCGCCGCAGGGCGTGATCGCGGCAGTCGATCCGGCTTCCGTCTTCCAGTTGCCCTCGATCGGATCGGCATAGGCCGCACCCGCCATCATCAGGGTGGCCGCGATGGCCAGGCTCATCTTGCGAAGCATTGAAGTCCTCCCGGTTGAATTGTCGCTCACAGGCACTCTCCCTGCCTGACGTTTACGCAAACGTAAGCGTAATGCAGCCGTCGGCAAAACGAAAGTGGTGCCGCTGGGTAAGTTTTGAGCCTTTTTGAGACCGCCGAAAAGCGCCATCCGGGTGCCGAAGTTCATCCCTGGCTATCGATCAATGTGCCGCGTGGTTATCAAAGACTTATCCGGCGACTTGAGAATTTTCATCGCATTTTCTGCAAATTCCAGCTGCCGCAAGGACTCCTATCCTTAATGAATTCCGAGCTTTACCCTTTGTTTTCAGTTTGTTTTCTTCGAGTTAAGCAAGCCATTTAACGGCGGATTCAAGGCTCCCCGGCATTCTCGGAAGCATCGAAAGGGCAGCTCCGGAACACCACCGGGCCGGCTCTCAGGAGACAGGCAGGGGATAAGAAAATGGCACGTTTCGAAATCTTTGACGCTGGCTTCGGCGCGATGGGAACCACCGCTCAGGCCGACATTCTTCTCGAACTCGGCATGATGTATGCGACCGGCCGCGACTGCGAGGTCGACGTGGTTGCCGCCCACAAATGGTTCAACATCGCCGCGATCAAGGGTTCGGCCCGGGCGGCCGCCCTGCGCTCGGAGCTCTCCGGCACGATGTCCAAGCTCGACATCGTCAAGGCGCTGCGCGAAGCGCGCGAATGGATGACGATGCACTGACCAAGCTTCTTCGGGGGAAGAGCCGGGGCGCCGGGATGGCAGCCCCCAATTCCAAGAGCGCACTGCTTGAAGGACGAGCAAGATGTGCCAGGGACATGACCTCCAGCATGTCTCATCACCAGCTGGACCGAGTTAGACAGGGCAGGCGAATGTCCGACGGGCCGAAGATGCTCGCGGCGCTCTCCACGAAAAAGGCCGTGACCGATCACATAAGATCGGCGCGGCCTTTTTGTTTTGACCCCATGGCGTGGCAGCATCGTTCGGCCACCGCATTGCCCGCCGCCCCGTTTGCAGGCACAACATCCTGACGCCGATGCGCCAAGACAAGTTCCGGTTGCGATGACAGCTTTCGGCGATTGCACGCATGACGCGATCCGGGGAAACCGGAGCGTCCCAGGGAGGGTAACAATGCATTTGAAACGTACATTTGGCGCGGCACTGGTCGGCCTGTCGCTCAGCGCCGGCGCAGCCTACGCGCAGGATATCGGCATTGCCGTAGCCGGCCCGATGACCGGCCAGCTCGCCAATATCGGCGACCAGTTCAAGCAAGGTGCGGAAGCCGCCGTCAAGGCGATCAACGAAAAGGGCGGCGTTCTCGGGCGCCAGCTCAAGCTGTCGATCGAAGACGACGTCTGCGATCCCAAGCAGGCGGTTTCGGTCGCCAACCGCATCGTTGCCAACGGCATCAAGTTCATCGACGGCCACGCCTGCTCGGGCTCGAGCATCCCGGCCTCCGCCGTCTATGCCGAGAGCGGCGCGCTGATGATGTCGCCGGCATCCTCGAACCCGGTCTTGACCGACGACGCCGCCAAGAAGGGCTGGCCGACGATCATGCGTCTCTACACGCGTGACGACGCCCAGGGCGCCTTCATCGGCCCGTGGATCGCCGAGACGTACAAGGGCAAGAACGTCGTCGTGCTGCACGACAAGAGCGCCTACGGCCAGGGTGTCGCCGACGCCGTCAAGGCGACGATGAATGCCGGTGGCCTGACCGAAGTTCTCTACGAAGGCATCAATGCCGGCGAGAAGGATTATTCGGCGCTGGTCACCAAGCTCAAGGAGCTCAAGGCCGACGTCGTCTATTTCGGCGGCTACCACCCCGAGGCCGGCCTCATCCTGCGCCAGTCGGCCGAGCAGAACTTCAAGTATCAGCTGATCATGCCCGACTCGATCGCTTCGCCCGAGTTCTGGCAGATCGCCGGCCCGGCCGGCGAGGGCACGCTGTTCGTGTTCCCCTCCGACCCGCAGGCCAAGCCCGAGGCCAAGGAAGCTGTCGAGAAGATCAAGGCCGGCGGTTTCGTGCCGGAAGGCTTCACGCTGTTCTCCTACGCCACCATCCAGGCTTTCGCGCAGGGCATCGAGCGTGCCGGCACGGATGATCCGATGAAGGTCGCCGAGGCGCTCAAGGACGGCAAGCCGATCAGCACCGTCGTCGGCGATGTCGTCTTCGACGAGAAGGGCGATCTCAAGAACGCCAGCTATGACATCAACCAGTGGCACGACGGCAAATACGCGCCGATCAAGCAGTAAGCCGTCTGGACGCATCCAATGGCCGGGCACGTCCCGGCCATGTCGCAGTAAGCCACAGAGATGCATTCAATGGCCGGGCACGTCCCGGCCATTGTCGTTTTCACGCGCTTGGCGCAAAATGAGATTTTCGCACGTGGACGCCGAAATCAGGCCGTTCTGGCCGGCGCAAGCCGTGTGCGTCGCATTCAGGAGGAACCGACCATGAGCCTTCGCATCAATGACACTGCCCCGGATTTCAAGGCCGACACGACGGAAGGCGCGATCAGCTTCCACGACTGGATCGGTGACGGCTATGCCGTGCTGTTTTCGCACCCCAAGGATTTTACGCCCGTCTGCACCACCGAACTCGGCTACATGGCCGGGCTGAAGGCCGACTTTGCCAAGCGCAATGCCAAGATCATCGGCATTTCGGTCGATCCGGTCGAGAACCACCACAAATGGAAGGCCGACATCGAGACGCTCTCCGGCAACAAGGTCGACTATCCGATGATCGGTGACCCGACGCTTGCCATTGCCAAGCTTTTCGACATGCTGCCGGCGACGGCTGGCGACAGCTCGGAAGGCCGCACCCCGGCAGACAATGCCACGGTGCGTTCGGTGTTCGTCATCGGCCCCGACAAGAAGGTCAAGCTGACCCTGACCTATCCGATGTCGACCGGCCGCAACTTCGACGAGATCCTGCGCGCGCTGGATTCGATCCAGCTGACCGCCAAATACCAGGTGGCAACGCCGGTGCAGTGGAAGCAGGGCGACGATGTCATCGTCACCGCAGCCGTCTCCGACGAGGACGCGATCAAGCGCTTCGGCTCGTTCGAGCGCGTCCTGCCCTATCTCAGGAAGACCAAGCAGCCGACCGCCGGCTGATCTGGCATAGCTGTCGCACGCAGGGCCGCGCCGTCTGGCGCGGCTTTTGCGTTTCAGCTCATGCCGACATAACGGCCGGGGCGATGGTTGATGGCGATGATCAGGTTGAGCACCGCGGCACCCAGCACCGAAAGTGCGACCTTGTCGAGCTCAAGGTAAAACAGCGACACGACAAGGATGACGAGGTCGACCGCGAGCTGGAAATAGCCGGCGCGGATGCCATGATTGTCCTGCAGGTACAAGGCCAGGATGTTGAAGCCGCCGAGCCCGGCGCGATGGCGGAACAGCACCAGTAGGCCCATGCCCATCAGGCCGCCGCCCGCTATCGCTGCATAGAGCGGGTTGAGGTGGCCGATGCCGATCCAGTCGGGCACTAGCCGCGACAGCAGCGAAATCAGCGCCACGGCGGCAAAGGTGCGCAGCGCGAACGGCCAGCCCATGCGCTTCACGGCGAGATAATAGAACGGCAGGTTGATGACGAAGAAGATGGCGCCGAAGCCGCAGCCGGTGGCGTATTGGACAAGCAGCGCCAGTCCGGCCGAACTGCCGGTGATCAGCCCGGCATTGGTGTAGAGCACCAGCCCGAGCGCCACCATCATGGTACCGGTGAGCAGTGCCAGCACGTCCTCGTACTGGCGATGCGGGAGGGCATCACTGTTGCTGATATTGGTCACTGCGCGTGCCTGTCCATGTTTGCTGCATCGCAGCATTACGGCACCAGCCCGGAATCCGATACAGATTTTCGGGCTGGTCTGGCATGCGCAAACAGCAAGGCTCGCGTAAGAGCCGGGAAAACTGTGCGGCGGTTTTCCCGGGAATTGCGCAAAAACAAGAAGATGGAGGGCTTCCGCGATTCGAAGAAAAGCGGAGACTGACTACTCCTCGAAGCGCACCAGCACCGTTCCGTCGGTCACCTGCGCGCCCTCGGCGGCGATCTCGCTGATCACCCCGTCATGGGTGGCGGTGATGGTGTGCTCCATCTTCATCGCCTCCAGCACCAGCAGCGGCTGGCCCTTTGCCACCTTGTCGCCCTTTGTCGCGCGAACGAGCTTAACCAGGCCCGGCATCGGCGCGCGCATGCTCGACGTGCCTTCGCCGATTTCGGCAGCGCGTGCGAACGGATCGCTGATGGCGAAGTCGAAGGAGCGGCCAGCTTCGAACACCGTGACATGGCCGGGCCACGCCGCGACCGTCGCACCCGCATCGCCCGCGCCCGCGCTTAGCACGAAGGCCTCGCCGCCCTCCGGCCTGACCTGGAAACGCCCGTCCGGCCGCGCCGTGATGTGGGCGACAATGCCCGTGCCGCCGAACGACAAAGTCGCCCGCCGCGCCAGCGGGTTGAAATGGGCATAGCCGGTGAGGCTGGACCACGGATCGTCAGAGGCAGCAGATGCCATGGCTCCGGTGGCAGCCAGTGCGGCAAGCGCCACGGCCCGGCTGCTCGGCGGCGCGGTCACCGTCAGCTCGTCCTGCTTGCGCCCGATCAGACCGGTGTCGACATCTCCTGAGGCGAAGTCGGGGTCACGGGCAAGGGCAGCCAGGAACGCTGCATTTGTCGTCGAGCCCGCCACTTCGGTGCGGGTGACTGCGTCGGCGAGTGCTGCGAGCGCGGTTGTGCGATCAGGCCCGTGCGTCACCACCTTGGCGATCATCGGATCGTAGAAGGGCGAGATCGCATCGCCCTGGCGCACGCCGGTCTCGATGCGGAGTTCGGTGCCCGCCGCGGCTTCCCCGGGGAAGCTGAGATGATGCAGCGTGCCGATCGCCGGCAGGAAACCCTTGGCGGGATCCTCGGCATAGAGCCGTGCCTCGAAGGCATGGCCTGATAGCGTGATGTCCTCCTGCGCCAGCGGTATCGGCTCGCCCGAGGCGACCCGAAGCTGCCATTCGACAAGGTCGACGCCCGATATCATCTCGGTCACCGGGTGCTCGACCTGCAGCCGCGTGTTCATTTCCATGAACCAGAAACGATCCGGCTTCAGCCCGTCCGAGGCATCGACGATGAACTCGATGGTGCCGGCGCCGGAATACTGGATCGCCTTGGCGGCCTTGACGGCGGCATCGGTCATCGCCGCGCGCAATTCGGCGGTCATGCCGGGGGCAGGGGCTTCCTCGATCACCTTCTGGTGGCGGCGTTGCGCCGAGCAGTCGCGTTCGAACAGATGCACGGCATTGCCGAAATTGTCGCCGAACACCTGCACTTCGATGTGGCGCGGCTTGTCGACATATTTCTCGACCAGCACGCGGTCGTCGCCGAAGGCGGCCTTGGCCTCGCGCCGCGCACCCGACAGCGCATCGGCGAAATCGTCGGGGTGGTCGACGCGGCGCATGCCCTTGCCGCCGCCGCCGGCACGCGCCTTGATCAGTACGGGATAGCCGATCTCACGCGCCTTGCTGGCGAGGATGACGATCTCCTGCGCCTCGCCGTGATAGCCTGGAACGACCGGCACGCCGGCCTTTTCCATCAGCCGCTTGGCGGCATCCTTGAGCCCCATGGCGCGGATCGAATCTGCCGACGGGCCGATGAAGACGAGGCCTGCCTGCGTCACCTGGTCGACGAAACCGGGGTTCTCGGACAGGAAGCCGTAACCGGGATGGATCGCCTCGGCGCCGGTCGCCTTGGCCGCCGCGATGATGACGTCGCCGCGCAGATAGCTCTCGGCGACAGGCGAGCCGCCAATATGCACGGCCTCGTCGGCCATGGCGACATGCAGCGCGCGCGCATCGGCGTCCGAATGGACCGCCACCGTCTTCACGCCCATCCTGCGGGCGGTGCGGATGACGCGGCAGGCGATCTCGCCGCGATTGGCGATGAGGATTTTCGAAAACATTCCTTGATCCCCCATCACATCCTGAACACGCCGAATTTGGTGTCTGGCACAGGCGCGTTGAGCGCTGCCGACAGGCTGAGCGCCAGCACCTCGCGCGTCTTTGCCGGGTCGATGATGCCGTCGTCCCACAGTCGGGCCGACGAATAGAGCGGGTGTCCCTCGCGCTCGTATTTCTCGAGGATCGGCGCGCGGAACTCGGCCTCTTCTTCCTTGCTCCAGTTGCCGCCCTTGCGCTCGATGCCTTCGCGCTTGACCATGGCAAGCACCGTTGCCGCCTGCTCGCCGCCCATCACCGAGATGCGCGCATTCGGCCACATCCACAGGAAACGTGGCGAGTAGGCGCGGCCGCACATGCCGTAATTGCCGGCGCCGAACGAACCGCCGATGATGATGGTGACCTTCGGCACCTGGGCGGTCGCCACCGCCGTCACCAGCTTGGCGCCGTCCTTGGCAATGCCGCCGGCTTCGTATTTGGCGCCGACCATGAAGCCGGTGATGTTCTGCAGAAAGACAAGCGGGATCTTGCGCTGGCAGCACAGCTCGATGAAATGTGCGCCCTTCAGCGCGCTCTCCGAAAACAGCACGCCATTGTTGGCGATGATGCCGACCGGCATGCCGTGGACATGGGCAAAGCCCGTCACCAGTGTGGTGCCGTAGTTCTGCTTGAACTCGTCGAATTCGGAGCCGTCGACCACGCGCGCGATCACCTCGCGCACATCATAGGGCTGACGCAGGTCGGCCGGGATGACGCCATAGACCTCTTCCGGTGCATGAACGGGCGGAATCGATGTCTTCAGGACCAGCCCGATGTCCTTCTTCCGATTCAGGTTTTTGACGATGCGCCGGACGATCGCCAGAGCGTGTTCGTCGTCGACGGCATAGTGGTCGGCGACACCCGACACCCGCGTGTGCAGGTCGGCACCGCCGAGTTCTTCGGCGCTGACATCCTCGCCCGTCGCCGCCTTGACCAGCGGCGGGCCGGCGAGAAAGATGGTCGCCTGGTTGCGCACCATGACGGTCTCGTCGGACATCGCCGGCACATAGGCGCCGCCCGCCGTGCACGAGCCCATGACGCAGGCGATCTGCGGAATGCCCGCCGCCGACATGTTGGCCTGGTTGAAGAAGATGCGGCCGAAATGATCGCGGTCGGGGAACACCTCGTCCTGGTTGGGCAGGTTGGCGCCGCCGGAATCGACGAGATAGATGCAGGGCAGATTGTTCTGGAGAGCGATCTCCTGCGCCCTCAGATGCTTCTTCACAGTCATCGGATAATAGGTGCCGCCCTTCACCGTGGCGTCGTTGACCACCACCATCACCTCTGTGCCTTCGACGCGGCCGATGCCGGCGATCACGCCGGCGGACGCGATGTCGCCGCCATAAAGGCCGAAGGCGGCGAACTGGCCGACCTCAAGGAAGGGCGAGCCGGCGTCGAGCAGTTGCGCCAGCCTTTCACGCGGCAGAAGCTTGCCGCGCGACACATGCCGCTTGCGCGCATCCTCCGAACCGCCGCGCTCCACCGTCGCAGCCTTCTCGCTGATATCGGCCACCAGCGTTCGCAGGCGCGCCGCATTGGCCTTGAAGCTTTCGGAGGAGGGGGAGAGCTGGGAATGAAGCGTCGGCATTTTTCCTCTTGGAGTGATACCCATGCGATGCAGCGCGCAAGAGCGCGAAGCAGTCATGGTGGGTGGCGAATCTAACGCACTAGCCTCGTAATTTCGGCGAAGTCCAGACGTCGGTGTGTTGCTGTCGAGCCATCTCCGCTCTCGATCGCCTGTCAGCGAATGACCTCTATCTTGCAGCCGACATCGAGGTCGGCCCATTTCCTGTCGGCGGTGACGGCCGTTCGTTCCGTCAGTATCGCCAGCGCCAGGCAGGCGCGGTCACCCAGCGACAAGCCCTTGTGGCGCGTCGATGCGCGCAGGTGCCCGGCGACCAGCGCCAGATGTTGGTCGAACGACACCACCTCGAGACTCAAGTTCTCGTACTGCTGGCGCACGTCAACTTCGTCGTAGCCCTTGTCGGTCAGCTTCGAGATGACCTCCGTGACATTGACCGCGCAGATCACGCTCTTGTCGACGAGCGCATGGACCCGGTCGGCTCCAGGCTCCTGCAACATCGCCGCCAGCACGGCCGAGGCGTCGAGCACGATCACTCTTCACCCCACATCGCGCGGCGTTCGGCCAGGAACTCGTCGACAACGCTTTCTCCCGGCTTCTTGTACTTGGCCATCTCTTGCTGCACGCGGGTGAGGGCCATCTGGTGCGAGATCAGCCTCAGCTCTCCGTTCTCGACATGGGCGACGAGATCGTCGCCGGGCTTGATGCCCATTTCCTCACGCATGGCGGCGGGGATGACGACGCGGCCGCCGTCGCCCACGCGCAAGCGCTCGAACTTCGGCGGCTTGCGCAGCAACTCGGCCCGGATCCTGGAGTTGTATGGCTTCTGCGGCTCCTCGGCGAAGCCTTTGGGCGTCTCTGGCTCAGTCATGGCATGAACCCCGATCTGTGGCAGAAAGAGAGATTATGCCATGAATGGCCATTTGCGGCAAACAGGCTGCCAGACAGTTGCGGAAACCTCTGATTGTTTTGGCTTGATATCGTTCCGGAATGCGTGTAATTGCCCGCTCCCGATTGGACGAGCCGCTGGCGCGTCCGCGGGTTCCGCAACTTGTCCTCTAGGAGACGACCGATGAGACGCATCGACATGCGCCTGGCATTCCGTCTCCCTTCGGCAAAAGGCTGAGGCCGCCGAAGGGCGGCACTTTCACAGCTCGAATTCACCGAAGTTGCAGGGGAGCGCGCCGCCGTCGAGGCCGCGCGGTTGTCATCATGTATGTGCGTTTCGTTACGCCGCTCATCCATCCGAACAGCCGGGTGGAGGCGGGCTTCTTCCGCGCGTCCTGGTATCTCTACAGGAATGGCTGCCCGGACTGGATCCTGGCCGAATTGCGTGAGCAGTTCGACTGGTTCAACGAGCATTTGCCGATACCCGGCAGGATCGGTCGCCACTTCAAGCGGCGTAACTCGATCTGGGGAATCTGCTGGTTCGACCCGCACGCCGCCGAGGCGATCAGCCGTGCGCGCTACTGCGCCTGGCTGATCGGCGAGGGCGGTCTGCCCGTGCGCACGATCAAGACGGCCGGTCAGCGCGAGGTCATCTGGCGCGACGCCCATCAGATCGTGTCGAAGCCGACGGCCGATCTGCCAAGGGCTTTCCAGTGACCGGGCGGGAGGCTTCATCAGCCTTCCGCCATGATCTCGCGGCCGATCAGCCAGCGCCTGATCTCGCTGGTGCCGGCGCCGATCTCGTAGAGCTTGGCGTCGCGCAGCAGCCGGCCGGTGGGATAGTCGTTGATGTAGCCGTTGCCGCCGAGCAGCTGCAGCGCATCGAGCGCCATCAAGGTTGCCTTCTCCGCCGCAAACAGCACGCAGCCGGCGGCGTCCTTGCGCGTGGTCTGGCCGCGGTCGCAGGCAGCGGCCACGGCATAGACATAGGCGCGCGCGGCGTTCATCGTCGAATACATGTCGGCAAGCTTGCCCTGCACCAGCTGGAACTCGCCGATCGGCTGGCCGAACTGCTTGCGGTCGTGCACGTAAGGCACGGCGACATCCAGACACGCCGCCATGATGCCGATCGGCCCGCCGGCCAGCACCACGCGCTCATAGTCGAGGCCTGACATCAGCACTTCGACGCCGCGGCCTTCCTCGTGCAGCACGTTCTCGAACGGCACCTCGACATTTTCGAACACCAGCTCGCCGGTGTTGGAGCCGCGCATGCCGAGCTTGTCGAGCTTCTGCGCCACCGAAAAGCCCTTCATCGTCTTCTCGATGATGAAGGCGGTGATGCCGCGCGATTTGCGCTCGGGATCGGTCTTGGCATAGACCACCAGCGTGTCGGCGTCGGGCCCGTTGGTGATCCACATCTTGGAGCCGTTGAGCACATAGACGTCGTTGCGCTTTTCGGCCCTCAGGCGCAGCGACACGACGTCGGAGCCGGAGCCGCTTTCAGACATGGCGAGCGCGCCGACATTCTCGCCCGAGCACAATTTGGGCAGATATTTCGCCTTCTGCTCCGGCGTGCCCCAGCGCTTGATCTGGTTCACGCACAGGTTCGAATGCGCGCCATAGGACAGGCCGACCGAGGCCGAGGCGCGGGAGATTTCCTCGACCGCCACGACATGGGCGACATAGCCCATTTCCGAGCCGCCATATTCGCCCTCGGCAGTGATGCCGAGCAGGCCGAGCGCCCCCAGCTCCTGCCACAGATGAGCGGGAAATTCATTGCTGCGGTCGATGTCGGCGGCGATGGGGGCAATGCGCTCCTGGGCGAAGCGCCGGACCATCTCGCGCAGGCTGTCTATGTCCTCACCGAGCCCGAAGTTCAGCGTCTTGTCGTACATGGCGGTCCTCCGCATTGGTCCTGGCGCCGGTCAGGCGCATCGTCATGGCAAGATAGGTCGCGGTGACTTCGTCGACCGACAGTCTCTCATCGGGACGAAACCAGACGATGACGCCGGTGATCATCTGGATGATCGCCATCGCCGTCAGGCCGGTGTCGTCGACCTCAAGCAGGCCGGCATCCGCCCCGTCGCGCAGGATGGTCCTGAGCTCCTTCTCGTAAGCCGTGCGGAGCTTGAGGATGCTGGTCAGATTCTCGCGCGAAAGGCTGCGCAACTCCATGTTGGAGACATGGGTGGCGTGCCGGCGCTCGACATGGAAACGGATGTGGTTGGCGACGAAGCTGGTCAGCCGCGCCAGCGGATCGTCATTGTCGGGACGCGCCGCCTCCCAGGCGCCGAGCAGCGCCTCCATATGCTCGCGCATCAGCGTGTGAAGCAGGTCTTCCTTGGTCGGGAAATAGCGGTAGAGCGCGGCCGCCTGGACGCCGACCTCGGCCGCAAGCTGGCGCATCGTCACCGCCTCATAGCCGTGGCGCGCGATCAGCTGTACCGCTGCCTCGCGGATCGCCGCTTCCGTCCTGCCGCCGTCCGAACCCGTAGTTCGCGCCATCCAGCCATTCCTCCCGAATGGCTGGATTAATAAAACGAACGTTTAATTAATTCAAGGGGCACGAAACGCCGTCTGTGGATGACGGCCGGCGTCAGTCGCTGCGGAAGGCGCGGCTGGCCTGGTCGGTCAAAGGCTTGAACAGATAGGACAGCACCGTGCGGTCGGTGGTCTTGAGGAACACCTCGGCCGGCATGCCTGGCTTGAGTTCCGGTGAGCCCGCCTGTTCCAGGCTCTTGGCCGACAGGGCGATACGCACGGCATAGTAGGACAGCCCGGCCTTCTGGTCCTCGATCATGTCGGGTGACACACGGTCGACGGTGCCGTCCACTTCAGGCGTGGTCTGCAGGTTGAAGGCCGACAGCCTGAGGGTCGCCGGTTGGCCGATGCGCACCTGGTCGATATCCTGCGGCGCAACGCGCGCCTCGACCACCAGCGCATCCGCCGTCGGCACGATCTGCATGATCGCTTCGCCCGGCGTGACCACGCCGCCGACGGTGTGGATCGCCAACTGGTGGACCCGGCCGGCCTGCGGCGCGCGGATGTCGATCTGCCTCAGCGACTGCTCGGCGGCGACCTGCCGTTCCCTGAGTTCGCCGGCCTTGGCGTCGATCTCGCGCAGCTCGCCGGCCACCTGGCTGCGCATGTCCTGGTCGATCTGGATGATGGCGAGCTCGGTCTCGCTGATCCGTCCGCGCGTCTGCGCCGCCGCCGCCGTCAGCTGGCCGTCCTCGCCGTCGAGCTGCGCCTGCGCCCGCTGCCGGTCGGCCAGCCGCGAGATCGGCACCAGCTTCTTCTTCCACAGCTCTTCCATGCCAGCGAGCTCGACCTTGATCAGGGCGATCTCCTGCTTTTTGCTTTTCTGCTGGGCCTCGATGCCGGAAATCTCCTCGCGGAACTGGGCGATGCGTTCGCGCAATTGCGACACCTGCCCGTCGCGGGCCTGCCGCCTCAGCGCAAAAAGCTTGTTCTCGCCCTCGATCAGTTGCGCGATCGCCGGATCGGCGGCGCGGGCCGTGAGTTCGGCCGGATAGGCGACCGCCTCGGTTCCGTCGCGCTCGGCGATCAGCCGGGCGCGTCGCGCCATCAGCTCGTCCAGGCCGTTGTCGACGATGGCGAGATTGGCCTTGGCGACGGTGTCGTCGAGCCGCACCAGCACCTCGCCGGCCGACACCATGCTGCCATTGTGCGCGTTGAGCGCGCCGACGACGCCGCCCTGCGGATGCTGGACCGCCTTGACGTTGGAATCGACGACAAGGTGACCCGCCGCCACCACCGCGCCCGACAGGCTGCTTGTTGCCGCCCACAGGCCGAGGCCGCCGACAAGCGCCAGCGCGGCGAAGCCGCCCAGCCTGATGTTGCGCCTGATGTCCTTGCGCAGCCGCTGCTGTTGCGGAGTGGCGCCGGCAACCGGCATCGCGCCCTTGTCGAGCAGGGCAAGCATTTGCGTCTTTGCCGAGGTCGCAAGATCTCTCGCTGCCTTCAGCCGGTCTGCCGAAAAATGGTTGGTCACCAGTGTCATGGTCAGCCCGCCGTTCCCACCGCATGCAGCGGCACCGGCACCGGTTGCAGTGCCTGCCTTGCAATCTCGCTCTTCAGGCCGAAGGCCTGCTGCTTGCCGCCGCCGAGGACCAGCAGATGGTCGAGTGCCGCCAGCGCGCTCGGCCGGTGCGCCACCACGATGACGATGCCGCCGCGCGCCTTGATGCGCTCGATGGCCTGCGTCAGCGCCTGGTCGCCCGATGCGTCGAGATTGGAATTGGGTTCGTCGAGCACGACCAGGAACGGATCGCGGTAGAGCGCGCGCGCCAGCGCCACGCGCTGGCGCTGGCCGGCGGACAGGGCAGCACCGCTCTCGCCGATCTCGGTCTGGTAGCCCTCGGGCAGGCGCAGGATCATGTCGTGCACGCCCGCAGCCTTCGCCGCCGCGATGATCGTCTCGGAAGGAGCGCCTTCCTCGAAACGCGAAATGTTCTGGCCGACGGTTCCGGCAAACAGTTCGACATCCTGCGGCAGGTAGCCGACATGGCGGCCGAGCGCCTGCGCCGGCCACTGCTCCAGCGCCGCACCATCGAGCCGCACCTTGCCACGCATCAGCGGCCAGACGCCGACCAGCGCGCGCGCCAGCGAGGATTTTCCGGAGCCGCTGGGGCCGATGACGCCCATGCCGGCTCCCGCCCGAAGCGAGAATTCGACGTCCTGCAGCACAAATCGCCGATCGCCGGGCGCGACCACGCTGATGCCCTCGACAGTGAGTTCGTCTGTCGGCGCCGGCAGCTCCATGCCGCCTTCCGACGCCGGCATTGCTGCGAACAATGCGTCGAGCCGGTGCCAGCTCTGGCGTGCGTTGAGAAAGCCTTTCCAATGCGCGATGGCGAGTTCGATCGGCGCCAATGCGCGCGACGTCAGGATCGAGCTGGCAATGATGATGCCGGGCGTCGCCTGCTGGTAGATGACGAGATAGGCGCCGAGCGCCAGCACCATCGACTGCAGCATCATGCGCAGGATGCGCGACACGGCACCAAAGCCGCTGGTCAGGTCGCTGGCGCGTTCCTGCGCCTCGCGGAAGTCGCCATTCGCCTTAGCCCAGCGCTGCGCCAGCCGGTCGCCCATGCCCATTGCGGCCAGCACCTCGGCATTGCGGGCGCCGGCCTGGGCGATCGCGCTGCGCCGTGTGCTGAAGCCCGACATCGCCTTGGTCGGCCCGCGCACAAGGCGGTCGGTCAGGACGGTAAGCGCGACAAGCAGCACAGCACCGGCAAGTGCGGCAACGCCGATCCAGGGATGGAATAGAAAACAGATGCCGACATAGATCGGGATCCACGGCAGGTCGAACAAGGCTGCCGGTCCCGCGCCGGAGAGAAAACCGCTGACCTGATCGAGGTCGCGCATGGCCTGCAGGCCTTCGCCGCGGTCGCGCGTGCGCAGCGGCAGCCTGACGATGCAGTTGAACACGCGGCCGCTGATGATTTCGTCGATGCCGGCGCCGATCCGCGTCAGCACCCGTGCCCTGACGGCTTCGAGAACGCCCTGGAAGGCATAGAGCACCGCCACCAGGATGATCAGCGCGACAAGCGTCGGCACGCTGCGGCTCGGCAGCACGCGGTCATAGACCTGCAGCATGAACAGCGAGCCCGACAGCATCAGGATGTTGATCAGGCCGCTGAAGCCGGCAACGGCAGTGAAAGCGCCCCGGAACGAGCCCAGCGCATCGCGCAGCTCGGAACGGTTGGTACGGCCTGGATCAGTCGCAAGCGGATAAGTCAGGACTTTTCCCCCAATGGCAGCCGTATGACTGCGTTGTGGCGGGCCTCGCCAAAACGAGACCCGCCTCTTGGATCGCAACCAGGATCAGGCGACGAGGTCGCCGTTGTGGTGGCCGGAATGGGCGGCCATCTGCGCCAGGATCTTGGCGACCGCCGCCTGGGCTGCGTCGCCCGCATCTGCCACCGCGTGACCATCCGCCGGCAGATGGGCCTGCAGCGTCGCGACAACGTGGTCGATGGCCTGCTGCACATGGCCGCCATCGACGATGTCGTTGACATGATCGGCATTCACATGTGCTGCCACCTTCGAGCTGAAGTTGAAGTGGTCGCCATCGAGCGCCACCGTCTTCTTGGCAGAAGTCTCAGTGGAGCCGGCCACCTCGCGTACGCCACGCGTACCCGGGTCGCTACGCGTACCCTGGTCCTGGCCGAAATGGTCCATCTTCTTGAAGAAGTCGGCGAGCCAGTTGTTCGCAAGGTTTGCGCCGGTATTGTCGCCGCCGGTATCGGTGGTGTCGGCGACGTCGACCGTCTTGGTCGGCGTCGTCGGTGCTGTTGCGCCGGCATCGTCGGCCGAAGCGGTGGCTGCCAGCGTGCCCGACTTCATCACCGGGTCGATCAGGTCCTTCTTGACGTTCTTGGTGCCGATCGTGACCGTCTGCGTCGAGGTCGCGATGTTGGCGCCAGTGAAGGTCACCGTGTAAGTGCCGGGCTTCAGCACCAGGTCGTAGCCGCCTGCCGCCGAGGTCGTGGTCTTGAAGGTCTGGCCGGCGGCGTTCTTGGCTGTCACGGTGATCGCGCCAAGCCCTTCGCCGGGATCGTAGAAGCGGTCGCCGTCCTTGTCGTCGAAGGTCACGCCGGTCAGGAACAGGTCGGAACCGGTCTTGCCGAAATCTTCGGTCACGAAGGCGGATGAACGGCCCTTGTAGTCACCGACCTCGAAGCCGAGGCCGACCTCGCGGAAGTTCGGGTTGAGAATGTTCGCCCGATGTCCGGAGGAATTCATCAGGTTGGTGTGAAGCAGCTTCACTTCGTCGACATAGCCGGTCGGCGCGCGGGTCGTGGCCCAGGCGATGTTCTCGCCCGTCGCCCAGGAGCCGCTGAGCGTGTAGCCGGCCGCCTTCATGCGTGTCGTCGGCGACGAGCCGCCGGAGCCTGTGTGTGAAAAGACATCTGCCGAGAGCATCCACTTGTCGTGGTTTTCGGCGGCTTCGCTCAGGTCGTTGTCGAATGCCAGAGGCTGGGCGCCGACTTTGGCGCGCTCCGCGTTGATGAGCTCGAGCAGATACTGCTCGTTGGCACTGTGTTGCGGCATTGGGTATCCCCGATTTGGTTCTTGACTGGTGTTGAACCCCCTGTGTCCCCGTCCGTCCGACATCCGGCCTAGGCAGGAACTGTGTTGATGATGCGGCGTGGAAATGAATAAATTAGGATATACGCATATATCTTCGCGCAGGCATACACTGCAGCGATTCGGCCGCCTACCGACGGTTGAAAATGCCTGTTGCGATCAGCAGCCGCGGGCCGCAGCGATTGCCTTCGGAAGCTCTTCGGCGAATATGTCGAGCTCGTGGTCGAGCCCGACGCTCACCCGGATGCAGCGGTCGAGCACCGGCGCCATCGGCTTGCGGATGAAGACGTCGCGGGCAAGCATGTTGCGCATCACGGCAAGCGCGAAGGCAGCATCGCCGCCGCAGTCGATGGTGACGAAGTTTGTCGCCGAGGGCAGGGGCTTCAGCCCGTTGTCCGCAGCGATTCCAGCGATCCGCTTGCGTCCGGCGTCGACCTTGGCGACCACCTCGGCAAGATAGGCCTGATCCGCGAGCGCTTCCTCGCCTGATATCTGCGCCATGCGGCTGACGCCGTAGTGGTTGCGCACCTTTTCAAAGTTTGCGATCACCTCGGCATCGCCAAAGGCATAACCGCAGCGGATGCCGGCAAGCCCATAGGCTTTGGAGAAGGTGCGCATGCGCACGACATTGAGGCGCGCAATGTCGACCGGCGGCAGCGCCGAGGCTGGCGCCGTCTCGCCATAGGCTTCGTCGAGCACCAGCATCGTCGTCTCGGGCAAGGCCTCGGCAAAGCGAAGAATCTCCTCCGCTTCCCACCAGCTGCCCATCGGATTGTCCGGGTTGGACAGATAGACAATAGGCGCATTCTCGCGCTTCACCGCGTCGAGCAGGCCCTCAAGATCTTCCTTGTCGTCGCGGAACTGCACCGGCACCAGGCGCGCGCCGACGCTGGCGACGTGGAAATTGAAGGTCGGATAGGCGCCGAGCGAGGTCACCACTGGTGTACCCTCGCGGGCATACATGCGCACGACGAGGTTCAAAAGGCCGTCAATGCCTTCGCCGACGACGACGTTCTCGATGCCTATGCCGAGATGACGCGCCAGCGCGACTTTCAGTTCGTAATTGTCTGGGTCGCAATATTTCCACATCTCGGCTGTCGCCTCGGCCATCCGCGCGATCACGCGCGGCGAAGGACCAAAGCCGCTCTCATTGGCGCCGATTCGGGCCCGAAACGGCGCGCCGCGGTCGCGCTCCTGCGCCTCCGGCCCGACAAACGGCACGGTTACGGGCAGGGCGTCGATGACGGGGGTGAGGGCAGGGCGGTTGGTCATGGCAGCATACTCGATGGCGTCATCCGGCCCTGGCCGGGCGCGGCAATCTCTGGATGTTTTGCCTATACGACAAAAGCAGCCGGGCAGGGATATGCTTTGTGAGCCTATTTGCGCGCCAGCCGACCGGCTTCACGCCACCGCGACGTGGCGATCCGGCAAGTCCGAGCGGTCGTGACGGCGTGACGACGAGCAAGCCCGCGAGGCATTGCAACGTGTTGCTGCCGGCGCGCGCGCAGATGCGGCCCGAATCCGGGCGCATCATGCGAATCATTTGCCGGAATCAGTGCCGCTCCAGCACCACCACGCAGCGGTCGAGATCGTTTGTCGCGAGATGGGCATAACGCATCGTCATCGACAGCGTCTGGTGACCTAGCCACATCTGCACGCGGCGGATGTCAATGCCACCCTGGACCAGGCGCGAAGCGCAGGTGTGGCGCAGGATATGCGGCACCACCTGATCGTCGGCGCCAAGGCCGACTTCCGCCTTCGCCTCGTTCCAGATCGCCCGGAACTGCGGCTGCGTCAGCATGGCGAACGGTCCTTTCGGACGCGGCCCACGATCAGCCGGCCATTTGGCCGTTTCTCTGGCGCGTGCGGTCAGGGGAATCGTCCGGCTGCGCCCGGATTTGGTGATCCAGAAGCTGACGCGTGTGTCCTGGATGTCGTTCCAGATCAGTCCGATCGCCTCGCCGAGGCGGCAACCGGTATCGACCAGGAAAACGGAAAGCCGATAGGCGTCTTCGCTCTTGGCCTTGATGGCAGCAAACAGCCTGTCCTCTTCCTCGAGCTCGAGAAAGCGGATTCGTCCCGCCCGCTCCTTCTGGCGGCGGAACTCGGGAAGGCTATGGACATCTCCCATCTTGTAGGCCTTGCGCAGCAGTTTGCTCAAAGCGGCCATCTTCCGATTGATGGTCGCGTTGCTGTTACCGCGTTGGCGCAGGGAGCCTATAAGGCCGTCGAGTGTCTCCTGGGAAAATGCGCTGAAGCGCTCGCCCAACAGAACCTCGTCGATCTCGCCGATGAAGGAGCTGACGTTGTATTTGTGCTTGCCGTCGTCCCAGAGAATGTCTTTGTAAGAATTAAAAAGGTCTATGACCCTGAATGACTTTACTTCTTTAATTGTATTGAAATTGTAAGTTACCTTGCAATCAGTCATCAGGGCGGCTGAAACGTGGCCGCTCACAATATCGTCCTTTGAAGTTGCTTTTTTCATAAGTCCTCGGCAACTCCCCCGCGCGCAAAGTTACGCACTCGGGCCGCCAAGGCAAGGGGACTAATGGATCAAGCTTCGGGCTGTTGAACGGGCAGGGGCAGACCCGGGCCGGCTTCAATTGCCTGACAGCGTCGTGCTTCTCCCTTTCGGTTCGATGTCCCAGCAGCTTTCCGCTGGTAGAAAAACGGCCCGGGTCTAAACCCGGGCCGCTTATGCTTAAGACGTCAGTCGATTAGAACGATGCGTCGAGACGGAGGAAGCCGTTGAACGAGCCGTCCGTGAAGCTGTCGCCGTCGTCGTAGTTGACAGCCAGCTTGGCGTTCAGGTTCTCGACGACCTTGTAGTCGATGACCGCGCCGATCGACCAGTCGTCGTTGCCGACTTCGGTGGTGGTGTTGGTGATGAAGTTGCCGAAGTGGCTGTCAGCGAAGTACTGAGCGCCGGCGCCGACGGTCAGGCGATCGTTGACGGCATACTTCAGGTAACCGCCGACCGACCATTCGTAGCCGGCATAGAAGTCACCCAGACCGAACCAGGTGGCGCCCGACTCGTAAGCTGCGAGCAGCTCGAGCGTCAGAGCATCGGTTGCCTTGATCTTGGCGACACCCTTCAGAGCGAACTCCGAGAAGCGGTCGTCATAAGCGGCGAACACGTCGAACGAACCCCAGCCCTGGGCAACCGAAACCTTGCCGACGACGAGCGGGACGTAGTCGAAGTTGTTGTCTTCTTCTTCGAGCGCGACCGACACTGCGATGCCGTTGCCGGCGTCGAAGGTGTAGCGGATCGAGTTGATGAAGTCG
The DNA here is from genome assembly GCF_014843375.1 of Aminobacter sp. SR38. NCBI lineage: Bacteria > Pseudomonadati > Pseudomonadota > Alphaproteobacteria > Hyphomicrobiales > Phyllobacteriaceae > Aminobacter > Aminobacter sp. SR38. Next base: position 1,359,773 of record NZ_CP062112.1, on the reverse strand, counting down.
CCGCCGCCGGCGTCGAATTCACCCGACAGGGCGCCGTCCCACAGCGTGTCGTTACGGCCGATCATCAGGCCGCCGAGTTCGAAGTAGGCATAACGAATGCCGAAGCTCGAAGCGTCCGAGTATTCACGGTAGCCAATCGGGCCTTCGATGAAGGCCGGGCCGAATTCACCGCCATTGTTGGAGAAGTTCAGCTCGATGAAGCGCTTGAACGTGCCGTATTCGGTTTCCGAACGAGCGTCGAGGTTCACGCGAGCCGTGGTCGTCTTTCTCCAACCTTCATCCTGGTCGTCGAAGTCGATCTGGTAACGAACGAGGCCGCCGATCTTGAGGCAGGTCTCGGTGCCGGGGATGTAGTAGAAGCCCGCGCCGTAAACGTCGCAGATGCGGACGTATTCCATGGGTTCCGGCTCAGCGACGACGACAGCGTCGGCCGCACGAGCGCCGGAGACTGCGAGCAGAGCCGCAGCGGAGCCGAGAAGAAGGCTCTTAATGTTCATTTTCTGACCTCCAGTCAGAATCGCGGCTGGAGATCGAAAAAATGCCGGCGCGAAGCCGGGAATATCGTCGCCGATCGCACGCAGCGATACCGCAAGCGATTGAAATAGCTGAAGGTTCTGAGATCTGAAAGGGAAGGTAGCCTGAGGCTGGCGGAGAGGATGGGATTCGAACCCACGAGAAGCTTTTGACCTCTACTCCCTTAGCAGGGGAGCGCCTTCGACCACTCGGCCACCTCTCCGTTGCGCCGCTGGATAAAGAAAAGGCGCGGCACAATCAATAAGCCATTCTACATATCGGCATGAAAAAGCACCGCCTGGCGAGCTCGGCGCACGAATCGTCCGCTTAGCCGGGCTCCCGAAGAATCGGATCACCCACGATTCTGCGGAAAGAGACCTCGATCAGGATCTGTGCCAGGCGCAAAAGCTGCGCTGGAATGGCTCCATTTCTTAATGACTTCTTTATGGGGGGTATCAAATCGTGTCATTTGTGCAACATGCCCCGGCGATCCAGCGTTGCGGGAGGCTTGCGGGCCGTGTTGGCTGTTGAACCGCGAACGCTCATGGGTAATGTCGGGGTCGAAGAGGGAGCGCGGTGCGCATCTTTTTCAAACGGGGATGGGGCAGGGAACGCTGTCCTTCAGCAAAAAATACCCAGACCCTCTTTTGAAACTTTTGACTGGAGGTCAGAAAATGAACATTAAGAGCCTTCTTCTCGGCTCCGCTGCGGCTCTGTTCGCAGTCTCCGGCGCTCGTGCGGCCGACGCTGTCGTCGTCGCTGAGCCGGAACCCATGGAATACGTCCGCATCTGCGACGTTTACGGCGCGGGCTTCTACTACATCCCCGGCACCGAGACCTGCCTCAAGATCGGCGGCCTCGTTCGTTACCAGATCGACTGGGACGACAACGATGATGGCTGGCGCAAGACGGCTGCTGCTCGTCTGAACCTCGACGCGCGTTCGGAGACCGAATACGGCACGTTCCGTCGTTTCATCGAGCTGCACTTTCAGAACCAGTCGGCATACGATGATACGGCTGTGTGGATTCGCTACGCCTACTTCGAACTCGGCGGCCTGATGATCGGTCGTAACGACACCCTGTGGGATGGCGCGCTTTCGGGCGAGTTCGACAGCGGCGGCGGCGACTTCATTAACTCGATTCGCTACACCTTCGACGCCGGCAACGGCATCGCAGCGTCGGTGGCACTCGAAGAGGCCGACTACGACTACGACTACACCCCGAACGTCGCCGGCAAGCTGTCGATCGCCCAGGGTTGGGGTTCGGTCGACCTGTTCGCCGCTTACGATGCGACCGCTGAAGAGTACGGCCTGAAGGCCGTCGCCAAGTTCAAGGCAACCGACGCTCTGACCCTGGAAGCTCTGGCAACCTACAACTCCGGCCCCAGCTTCTACAGCTTCGGCTACGAGTGGTCGGTCGGCGGTTACGCCAAGTACACCGTCAATGACCGTCTGAGCATTGGTGCTGGTGGTCAGTTCTTCGGCGACGACTTCGTCAACAGCCAGGACGACTGGGCTATCGGCGCTGTGGTCGACTACAAGGTCGTCGAGAACCTGAACGCCAAGCTCGCCGTCAACTACGACGATGGCGACAACTATGCAGACGGCTCGTTCTCGGGCTTCCTGCGTCTCGACGCTTCGTTCTAATCAGCTCACAAGGCTGATCCAGGGAAAACCCGGCGGGCAACCGCCGGGTTCAGACTGCTGACAAACCCCTGGCGAGAGTTGGGGGTTTGTGATTCAGTGGGTGATGTTGAAGCGAGCCGGCCCTGAACAAACCGCACTTGAGATCGTCACGCTCGATCAACTGGTTCCAGTTGATCACCTTCTGCGCAAGATCGATGGTGTTATCGATTTCTCGTTCATCCACGATCTGACAGCGCCGCTTTACTGCGCCGACAATGGTCGCCCGCCACTTGATCCGACCTTGATGTTCAAGGCGCTGTTCATCGGCTACCTGTTCGGGGTGCGCTCGGAGCGGCAATTGGTGCGAGAGATCGAGGTCAATGTCGCCTACCGGTGGTTCCTGCGGCTGAAGCTGACGGACAAGGTGTTCGACGCCTCGACATTGTCGCAGAACCGACGCCGGCGCTACCAGGACGAGACGATCGCGCAGGCGATCTTCGACCGCATTGTCGAGCAGGCGATCGGGGCAGGCTTGGTCGACGGCACGGTGCTCTACACCGACAGCACGCACCTGAAGGCCAATGCCAACAAGGGCAAGTACGACCTTGCCATGGTCGCCAAGTCGCGTGCCGACTACTGGGGCGAGCTCGACCGGGCGATCGATGCCGAACGGGCGTTGCACGGCCAGAAGGCGCTGAAGGAGCAGGAGCGGCAGCCTGCGGTGAAAGAGACGAAGGTCTCGCGCACCGATCCTGAGGCTGGCTATATGGTGCGCGAGGGCAAGCCGAAGGGCTTCTTTTATCTCGATCACCGCACGGTGGATGGCGGCTTCGGCATCATCACCGACACGTTTGCCACGCCGGCCAACGTGCATGACTCGATCGTCTATCTCGACCGGCTCGACCGCCAGGTGGAGCGTTTCGGCTTCGACGTCACGGCGGCGGGGCTGGATGCCGGCTATGCCACGCCAGGCATCGCCAAGGGCCTGGAGGACAGGAACATCCACGGTGTCGTCGGCTATCGCAACCCGCCCCGGCCAAAGCCTGGCAAGATGAGGAAGGGCGCTTTCGTCCATGAGCCGGACCTTGACGGCTATCGTTGCCCGCAGGGCCAGTTGCTCACTTACGCCACCACCGATCGCGGCGGTTATCGCCACTACAGGAGCGACCCGACGATCTGCCGCAACTGTCCGCTGCTGGCGTCTTGCACATCAAACGCCAAGGCCGAGCGCACCATCACGCGCCATGTCTGGCAGGATGTCCGCGAGCGGGTCGATGCCAACCGCTTAACCGCATGGGGCAAGGCGATCTATCGACGCCGCAAGGAGACGGTCGAGCGATCCTTCGCCGATGCCAAGCAGCTCTTCGGCCATCGCTATGCCCGCTTCCGAGGGCGAACACGCGTCGCCTGCCAGTGCCTGATCGCAGCCGCCGCCCAGAACATGAAAAAGATCGCAATCAGCCTCTGGCCAAAGCCAAAACCAAGCCTCGCATGAGGCCAAAGCCGGCTCGCAACGGCCTTGGCATCTGCCCCCCGACATCAATCCAAAAAAGCTCAATCAACCCACAAAACAAAACCCCGCCGAAATTCGACGGGGTTTGTCAGCAGTCTGAACCCGGCGGGCAACCGCCGGGTTTTTTCGTTTTGTCGCGGTGGTCGGGTGACGCATCACAGCGTGCAGGGCGAACCGTTGCCAGTTTGCTCCAACCATGCCTGTTCGTTGTGTGCTCTATGGCAAGTCGACAATCTGGCGGCGAAGCCAGCCCGATATTCGGTCGGCCCCGCCGCCGATCAGGCTTTCACAGCCTTCGCCTCTGCTTGTCGCAGAAAGCCAGTGATTGTCGCCGGCAGGTTTCCCGTCTCCAGCGCCGGCGCGTGGCCCTGTCCGTCGACGGTGACCGCTTCAAGGCGCGGATGGCGTCGGCCCATTTCATCAATGGTTTCTGCCGACAGCAGACGCGAGTTGGCGCCGCGGATCGTCAGCACCGGCACGGATGCAAGCGCTTCGAACTGCGGCCAGAGATCTGGCAGCGGCTGGCTGAGATCCAGCGCCCGCACGGTGTTGAGCAAGGCGGGGTCGTAATCGGCGACGGGCACACCGGCCTCGTTGCGATAGATGGCGTGGACGAAGCGGTGCCAGTCGGTATCAGACAGCGCCGGAAACGCCTCGCCATGGAGCGCCTTCTGAATCTGGACGGCATCGGTGAAATCAACGGGGCGGGGGGCGTTTTCCAGATAGGACCTGATATGGGCAAGACCTGCCGTCTCGATCACCGGGCCGATGTCGTTGAGCACGACCGCCTTGATCAGGGCAGGGCGCATCATCGCCAGCACATGGATGATCAGCCCGCCGCGCGACGTCCCGACGAAGGCTGCTTCAGTGACGCCAAGGGCGTCGAGGCCGGCGATGACATCGGTCGCTTCCATGCCGACATTATAGTTCTGCCAGTTCGGGTCATAGGCCGACCGTCCCCGGCCGCGATAGTCGAAGCATATGATTCGGCGAGGGTTTTCGACGTCGTTGGCAAGATGCAGTGCCAGCTCGTGAAAGTCCCTGGCGTTGCGGGTCAGGCCAGGCAGGCAGACGACCGGGCGGTTGCCGCGGCGAGCGGTATCTTCGTGACCAGCCTCGGCGCCATAGAGTCGCGCGTGCAGCCTGAGCCCGTCCTGCGAGGTGTAGAAGAAGTCCGCAAAGCCTTGCGCATCGGTCATCAGGCTGCCTCTCCGCTCCCGACACGGCCTCGTGTCGGCCCGACCTAGCTAACGAAGCCATGGGGCGCGGTCAAACCCGCCGCCGATCTGCGGGGGTGACGCCGCAATGTGGCTGGATGCACCGAGACCTGCCTGGGCAAGCCCTATCGGCCATTCACTAGGTCGCCATTGATGTCGTAGCTGCCCGACAGCCGCATCTTGTAGACCTGATAGTTCTCCATCACGCGCTGGACGTAGCTGCGCGTCTCCGCATAGGGGATGCGCTCGATCCAGTCGACGACGGTGTCGACATCCTTGCCGCGCGGATCGCCATATCTTGATATCCACTGGTCGGCGCGGCGCGGACCGGCATTGTAGCCGGCGAAGGTCAGCACATAGGAGCCGTTGAAGCGGCCGAGCTGCTCGCCGAGGAAGCTCGCGCCCAATGTGGCGTTGTAGCCGGCATCCGACGTCAGGCGCTCCTGCGAAAACGCCATGCCGGCTTTCTTCGCCAGATCCCTGGCTGTACCCGGCATCAGCTGCAGCAGGCCGCGCGCCCCGGCGCTCGAGACGGCCGAGACCTTGAACTCGCTTTCCTGGCGCGCGATCGCATAGGCGAGCGCCTTGCCGGAGCCCGAAATGTTGGCCGAGCCGGGGATGACCCCGATCGGATGCGACAGGGCGCCGACGTCGAGCCCGCGCTGGGCGGCGATCTTGCCGACGCGCAGCGCCAGATAATGGTTGTCCTGCTTCTCGGCCATGACGGCGAGCAGCGCGAGTTCGCCCGGGCTATTCAGCTGCGAGGCGAGGTCGCGATAAAGCATCTCGGCGTAAGCGGCATAACCCGCGCCCTCGAGCCGGGTGATCGCGCTGACCGCCTCACGCTGCGCAAAGGCCTGGCGGTCGGCCGAAGTCGGCGCAGGATAGACGACATTGAGCGTCTTGCGGCCGATGCGTTCGGCGGCAAGCTGGCCGTAGAAGCTGGTGCCATAGGTTGCGGCGCGGGCGAAATAGTCCTTGGCATTGCCGGGACCGCCGGCTTCGGCGCTGCGGCCGAGCCAATAATAGGCGCGCGACAGCGAGATCGGGCTGCCGGCGATCTTGGCGATGCGCTCGAAATGGCCTGATGCCAGCTTGGCGTCGTTGAGGCCGCGCAGCGCATACCAGCCGGCGTGGAATTCGGCGTCGGCGGCATTCGTCGCGTTTTCGGCCGAATGGGCCGCGGCAATCCGGTAGGCGGTCTTGACCTCGCCCTCGTCGAGCAGTTCGCGCGACAGCACGCGGCGTTCCACCCACCATGTGTCGGGGTCGATCAGGCTGGCGCGATCCCTGGGCGCCTTCAGCATGACGGCTGCGGCTTCGGTGAACTTCTCCTGCTTGCGCAAGAGGCGCGCCTTGGCAAAGACATAGCCGGCCGAACGCTGGCTTGCGGGCACCGCATCGAGCAGCGCTTGTGCCTTCTTGTCGCCCTTGATGACGGCAGCCCAGGCGTCGGCCAGCGGCTTTGCCCCGGCGAACTCGGCGACACGCGCGGCGGAATTGACCCGGTCGGCATAGAGCATGCGCTCCATGCGGATGCGATGGTCGGCGGCGGGGATCAGGCTGCCGAAATCCCTGAGGATCGCCACCTCATATTTGGCATCCAGTTTTTCGGTGCGCCAAAAGGGCTGGAGTACGGCAAGTGCCGCCTTTGCATTTCCGAGCTCCTTGTGGGCGCGGGCGAGCAAAAGCGCACCTTCGATGGTTTGCGGTTCGCTGCCGGCAAAGGCCGAAACCACGATATTGGGCCCAGGCGTTTCGCGCGCCATGGCGCGCTCGCTGTTGCGGCGCAATGTGGCAAGGCCCGGCCAGCCCGGCAGAGCCTGGGCTGCGGCGGCGATATCGGCACTCGGCACCTGGTCGCCGCCATTGATGGCGATCGCCCACATCAATATGTGGCGGTCGAGCGCTGTCGCGGGCAGGGCGTCACGCACCGCGCGCGCCTGCGCCAGATCGCCGCTCGACAGCGCGTCGAGCCCGCTCTTGAGCTGGTCGATGGTGCCGAAGGCGGCACGGGCGGCGTCACCCTTGCCGATGCTGGCAAAGGGGATGGCCGAGGTAGCCTGCGGGTCGAGCGCCGAACTGCCGGCGGGGACGGGCGCCAGGGCGATGAAGGCGCTCAACAGCGCGATATGATGCGGCCTGGCAGCCGGAATGATCCTGGTCATTCCTTATCCTTGCGGGTGACGATCGGGAGCAGGGCTTTCGAGCCTAGGTTCATGTGGTGAAGAGCGGGTTAATGAAAGGTTAGCGCGGTCGTTCGATTCGGTCGGATATGGGGTGCAGCCACACTTGCCGCAAATTGGTGTCGAGACTATGGTGCCCGGCCCTGCTTTCGGCTAGAAAGCCGGCGGCATTGCAAAGGCTGTGAAACCGTAGGATTCCCGGAGTTGGACGACATGCTGAGAGGCTCACTTACCGCGCTCGTGACACCATTCGAAAAGAATGGCCGTCTCGACGAGAAAGCCTTTCGCGAACTCGTCGAATGGCAGATCGCCGAGGGCACCACGGGCCTCGTGCCGGTCGGCACCACGGGCGAGTCGCCGACGCTGACCCATGACGAGCACCGCCATGTCGTGAAGATGTGCGTCGAGGTTGCGCGCGGCCGCGTGCCGGTCATTGCCGGCGCCGGCTCGAACAACACCGAAGAGGCCGTCGGTCTGGTCAAGTATGCCCAGAGCGTCGGCGCGGACGCCGTGCTCGTGGTCACGCCCTACTACAACAAGCCGACGCAGCGCGGCCTTTATGCGCATTTCGCAGCCGTTGCCCAGGCAACGACGCTGCCCGTCATCATCTACAACATCCCGCCGCGCTCGATCATCGACATGACGCCGGAGACGATGGGCCGGCTGGCCCATGACTTCAAGAACATCGCCGGCGTCAAGGACGCGACCGGCAAGGTCGAGCGTGTCTCCGAGCAGCGCATCACCTGCGGCACCGATTTCATCCAGCTGTCGGGCGAGGATGCCTCGGCGCTCGGCTTCAACGCCCATGGCGGTGTCGGCGCCATTTCGGTGACCTCGAATGTCGCGCCGCGCCTCTGCGCCGAGTTCCAGAACGCCAGCCTGTCGGGCGACAACGCCAAGGCGCTCGAGCTGCAGGACCGCCTGATGCCGCTGCACAAGGCGATCTTCATCGAGCCGGGCGCTTCGGGCGCGAAATATGCGCTGTCGCGTCTCGGCCGCATCGAGAACGTGCTGCGTTCGCCGCTGGTGACGATCGAGCAGTCGACGGCCGACAAGATCGACGCGGCAATGAAATTTGCCGGCCTCATCAACTGAGTGCCCAAGGGTTGCGAAACAGCCGCTTCGCAGCCATGTAAGCGCTCTTCGAATTGTGCGTCCTTCGAGGCTTGCTGTTGAGCTCGTGCCTCGGGAGAAGGGCAGTCAGCACATGGCGTCCGGGATCTGATGCGCTGTTGGCGCAGGGTTGTGGGCGCGCAGTGCTTTCCCATCCTGAGATGCGTGCCCGGCGGCCGAGCATCGGTGGACGCACCAGAAAAGTAGCGACGTCATGAGCCAGGGCAAGAAATCCGACCCCAACAACAAGATCGCCGCGGAAAACCGCAAGGCGCGTTTCAACTATGAGGTTCTCGACACGCTCGAGACCGGCATCGTGCTGAGCGGCACCGAGGTCAAGGCGCTGCGCCTGGGCCAGGCCAATATCCAGGATTCCTACGCCTCGTTCGAGGGTGGGGAATTGTGGCTGATCAATTCCTACATCCCGGAATATCTGCAGGCCAACCGCTTCAACCACGAGACACGCCGCCGCCGCAAGCTTCTGGTCAGCAAGCGCGAAATGGCCAGGCTCGCCCAGAACATCGAGCGCGAAGGCATGACGCTGATCCCGCTCAAGATCTATTTCAACGATCGCGGCATGGCCAAGATGCTGCTCGCCGTCAGCCGCGGCAAGAAGTTGCACGACAAGCGCGAAAGCGAAAAGCAGCGCGACTGGAACCGCGAAAAGGGCCGGCTGCTGAAAGAGCGGGGGTAGGGGACGCTACAGATCGCCCCCTGGGGAGACGAGGTGACAACGCTTCGTCATCCCGGGCGAGCGCAGCGAGACCCGGGACCCATTGACCGGCGCGGCCGGGTTGTGGCGTCGCGATTGAATGCATGAAGCCCAAGACGAGGACCCGGCCGTGCCACACGATGTCCAGCCAATGGGTCCCGGATAACCTGCGCTGCGCTCCGGTTTCCGGGATGACGACGTCGATGCTGGCGCGCGAAACTTGTTAGCCACCTCCCAATTCTTCGTACGCGCTCTGGCCCGCCGGCCATCATGATACGCCCGTCATCCCGGGCGAGCGCAGCGAGACCCGGGACCCATTGACTGGATCATCGTGGCGCACGGCCGGGTCCTCGTCCTGGCCGTCATAAATGCAACCGCGAGCTCAGATCCCGGCCGCGCCGGTCAATAGGTCCCGGCTCTCGCTTCGCTCGGCCGGGATGACGGCGCTGGCGCTGACAACCTGTGCTGCGCTCCAGTTTCCGGGATGACGGCGTAGATGTTTGGCGCGCGAAACTTGTTTGCCACCTCCCAATTCTTCGCACCCCTCTTGCCTGCCGGCCATCATGATGCACCCGTCATCCCGGGCGAGCGCAGCGAGACCCGGGACCCATTGACTGGATCATCGTGGAGCACGGCCGGGTCCTCGTCCTGGCCGTCATGAATGCAACCGCGAACTCAGATCCCGGCCGCGCCGGTCAATAGGTCCCGGCTCTCGCTTCGCTCGGCCGGGATGACGGCGCTGGCGCTGACAACCTGTGCTGCGCTCCAGTTTCCGGGATGACGGCGTAGATGTTTGGCGCGCGAAACTTGTTTGCCACCTCCCAATTCTTCGCACCCCCTCTGGCCTGTCGGCCATCATGTTACGCCCCGTCATCCCGGGCGAGCGCAGCGAGACCCGGGACCTATTGACTGGATCATCGTGGCGCACGGCCGGGTCCTCGTCCTGGCCGTCATGAATGCAACCGCGAGCTCAGATCCCGGCCGCGCCGGTCAATAGGTCTTGGCTCTCGCTTCGCTCGGCCGGGATGACGGCGCTGGCGCTGACAACCTGTGCTGCACTCCAGTTTCCGGGATGACGGCGTAGATGTTTGGCGCGCGAAACTTGTTTGCCACCTCCCAATTCTTCGCACGCGCTCTGGCCTGCCGGCCATCATGATACGCCCGTCATCCCGGGCGAGCGCAGCGAGACCCGGGACCCATTGACTGGATCATCGTGGCGCACGGCCGGGTCCTCGTCCTGGCCGTCATGAATGCAACCGCGAGCTCAGATCCCGGCCGCGCCGGTCAATAGGTCCCGGTTCTCGCTTCGCTCGGCCGGGATGACGGCGCTGGCGCTGACAACCTGTGCTGCGCTTCAGTTTCCTGGATGACTGAGGTGGTGCGTTCTTAACGAAAATGTTTGTCCGTCAGAGTCCAACCGACCGCAAATCTCATTCGAGACGAAACTGATCTTGCAATTTGCTGCTCTTCTGATTGCATCTGCTGATGTCTGGCTATGTCTACATTCTCGCGTCTCGCAAGAACGGCACGCTCTACACTGGCGTGACCAGCAACCTGGAACAGCGCGTCTGGGAGCACCGGGAGCAAATCACCGGCGGCTTCACCAAGAAATACGGCGTCAAACGGTTGGTCTGGTACCGGGATTACCAAGACATCGGCGACGCGATCGTCGACGAAAAGCGCATCAAGCGGTGGCGCCGGAAATGGAAGCTCGAGTTGATCGAGGCGATGAACCCCGGCTGGGTGGACCTGTATGAGACGCTGAACGGCTAGCTGTCGCATGATGCGCTCGTCATCCCGGGCGAGCGCAGCGAGACCCGGGACCCATTGACTGGATCATCTTGGCGAACGGCCGGGTCCTCGTCCTGGCCTTCATGAATGCAACCGCGAACCCCGATCGCGGCCGCGTCGGTCAATAGGTCCCGGTTCTCGCTGCGCTCGGCCGGGATGACGGCGCTGGCGCTGATAACCTCCGCTGCGCTTCGGTTTCCGGGATGACGCGTCGATGTTGGCGCGCCAAGCTTGTTCACCAGCTCGCATAATCCTGGCGCGCGCGGCCGGCGCAATCGCTTAACCAACGCGCTGATTCCTCTGCCGACGTCTGTCGAAATACGGCATCTGCCGTATGCCAAAGTCCCGAGTTTGCTTCCATTTCTCCGTGCAGACCGCGTTTTTGGCGCAGGCGTGGTCCGGCACCAAGCGGGGGCGGTGCCATCTGCGTCACGCGACGGCCGGATGGCCAATGAAGGAGGCGACCCAATGAAGACGATCATGATAGCGGCAATGGCAGGGCTGATGCTGTCGCCGGCGGCATTCGCCGCAGCACCGATGGCGCCAAAGATAGTGTCCAAGCCTGCACTGAGCAGCCAGACGACACAGGGCGGGGTGATCCTGCAGGTCAAGGGAAACAACAAGCCCACTAGCGGTGGTGCTGCTCCAAGTAGCAAAACGGGAAAACGTTCGTTTTTCGAGGCCGGCTGAGATTTGGGTGGGGTTCTAATCCTGGGTTGAGCATGATCCTTGCCAAAGGCCGCTTTCGATCGGCATCAGGCAGAATTGCGGCTCGAGATGGTGCCCAGGGACCTCGCGGCTGATGCATCGGCGCGATAAGCCAGCCGTTCCATCTGCTGGTGCCCCTTGCCTGGTTGTCGCCCCACAGCGCAACCGGGCCTTTTTTGGGAAACGTAACGGCGAAGAGCCGGGCTGCGCGGAAACTATTTCTGCAGGAATTCGGCCACGTCACGGAAGACGTTGACGAACATCTCTTCGGTCAGCACGCCCGTATTGGTGTTGTAGCGCGAGCAATGATAGCTCGAAAACACCGCGATGTTGCCGACATCGCAACGCGCGCCGTGCTTGAAGGGCACGGCCGCGACACGCGCGCCGAGCGCCCTGACCGTCGACTGGTGGCCGATCGAGCCCAGCGTCAGGATCGCCTTCAGGTTGGGAAAGCGCGCGATCGTCGGCACCAGGAAGGAGCGGCAGGTGTTGATCTCCGCGCCCACCGGCTTGTTGTCGGGCGGCACGCAGCGCACGGCATTGGTGATCGCCGTGCCGATCAGTTCCAGGCTGTCGTCGGGCCGCGCCTCGAACACGCCGCGGGCCATGCCGAAGCGCTTGAGCGTCGAGTAGAGCAGTTCGCCGGCATAGTCGCCGGTGAACGGGCGACCGGTGCGGTTGGCCCCGCGTACGCCCGGTGCCAATCCGACGATCAGGAAACGCACCGCCTCTTCGCCTTCGGGAGGAAGGAAGGAGCGGACGGGTCCGTTGTACCAGCCCGGCTCGCGGGCGCGCCAACTGGCGATGAAGTCGTGCAGGCGCGGGCAGAGCGGGCAGTCCCGGTCGGGATCGACCGGCAAGGCAGGCCGGCTGGCTTGAATAGCGGGCATCAAATCTCGTCGGCCGGAGGTTCGACCGGGTCGGGCTTGCGCGCCGGACGTTCGGACGGTTCGCGGCCGATCTCGGCCTTTAGCGTCATCAGGTCGATGAAATGGTCGGCTTGGCGGCGCAGATCGTCCGAGATCATCGGCGGCTGGGAAGCCATCGTCGAGATGACCGAGACCTTGCGGCCGCGGCGCTGCAGCGCTTCGACAAGCGTGCGGAAATCGCCGTCACCGGAGAAGATGACGTAGTGGTCGACGACATCGGCGAGTTCCAGGGCATCGACTGTCAGTTCGATGTCCATGTTGCCCTTGATCTTGCGCCGGCCCGAGGCGTCGGTGAATTCCTTGGCCGGCTTGGTGACGACCTTGAAGCCGTTATAGTCGAGCCAGTCGATCAGCGGGCGGATCGAGGAGTATTCCTGGTCCTCGACGAGTGCAGTGTAATAATAGGCGCGCAACAGATAGCCGCGCTTCTGGAAGCTGGAAAGCAGTTTGCGATAGTCGATGTCGAAGCCGAGGGAGCGGGAGGTTGCGTAGAGATTAGCTCCGTCGATAAAAAGTGCGATTTTCTCGCGAGGATCAAACATAGGAAAATTTCCTTGTTGAAATAGGCTGACGCCACATACGCTGAACCGAGCGCCCGTTCCCCCAAATCAATGACTTACCCCACTGCGGCAAATATCGCTCGCGATGGTTCATTCCAAGGGGGCAGCGTCGCGGAGCGGTAAATTAATTGTGGGTGGATGGCTGTCCGAAATCCGACGCGTCGGTGGCAAAGCCGGCTTGATGCTTGAATTGCGCGGCCGTTCAGGTTATGGCACGCGTCAGCTTTCCGTCAAATCCATGCATGAAAGGGGCACTTCATGGCCCGCGTAACCGTTGAAGACTGCATTGACAAGGTCGACAACCGCTTTGAGCTGGTGCTGCTCGCCGGCCACCGCGCCCGCCAGATCTCGCAGGGCGCGCAGATCACCCTGCCGCGCGACAACGACAAGAACCCCGTCGTGGCACTGCGCGAAATCGCCGACGAGATGCTGTCGCCCGACGATCTCAAGGAAGACCTGATCCACTCGCTGCAGAAGCATGTCGAAGTCGACGAGCCGGAGCCCGAGGCACCGGAGGCCGCCGACCAGACGACCGCCTCGGCGATCGACGCGGACGAGCCGGAAGAGAACATCAACTTCGACCGCATGTCGGAAGAAGACCTGCTCGCCGGCATCGAGAGCCTCGTGGCTCCCGAAAAGAGCGACGACTACTGAGACCTATCGAGAATTCTACCCTGCCGGCCACCTGACGCGGCTTTCTCCGCTTCCGGTGCTCACGGACCCGAAAGTCCGCTCCGCTCCGGTTCTCGAAAGCCACGCCATCTGACTCGGCAGGGCGAATTCTCAAAAAGGTCTCGCGGCGTGCCAAAACGCTGCCAAACCGGCTTATCGGCACTTCCGCGCCGCCATATCTGTGTTTATCTATGACATGCGTCGCAAGCCCTTGCGGCGCATGATTCATTTCGAGTTCCGGGAAGCCGCCCATGATGCGTCAGTATGAGCTTGTCGAGCGCGTCCAGCGCTACAAGCCTGACGTCAACGAAGCGCTGCTCAACAAGGCCTATGTCTATGCCATGCAGAAGCATGGCCATCAGCGCCGCGCCTCGGGCGATCCTTATTTCTCGCATCCGCTCGAAGTGGCGGCGATCCTCACCGACATGCATCTCGACGAGGCGACCATCGCGGTCGCCCTGCTGCATGACACCATCGAGGACACTTCGGCGACCCGCGCGGAGATCGACGAGCTGTTCGGTCCCGACATCGGCAAGCTTGTCGAGGGCCTGACCAAGCTCAAGAAGCTCGACCTCGTCTCCAAGAAGGCCGAGCAGGCGGAAAACCTGCGCAAGCTTCTGCTGGCCATCTCCGAGGACGTGCGCGTTCTCCTGGTCAAGCTCGCCGACCGGCTGCACAACATGCGCACGCTGCACCACGTGCCCGAGAGCAAGCGCCTGCGCATCGCCGAGGAGACGATGGACATCTATGCGCCGCTCGCCGGGCGCATGGGCATGCAGGGCATGCGCGAGGAGCTCGAGGAGCTCGCCTTCCGCTACATCAATCCCGAGGCCTATCGCACCGTCACCGAACGGCTGGCGGAGATGTCGGAGCGCTCGAAGGGCGTGCTCGGCGACATCGAGAAGGCGCTGTCGGCGCAGTTCGAGAAATACGACATCAAGGCGACGGTGAAGAGCCGGCAGAAGAAGCCGTGGTCGGTGTTCCGCAAGATGGAGACCAAGGCGCTGTCGTTCGAGCAGCTGTCCGACATCTTCGGCTTCCGCGTCGTCGTCGAGTCCGTCGAGGATTGTTATCGTGCGCTGGGTTCGATCCACACGACGTGGTCGATGGTGCCGGGGCGGTTCAAGGACTACATCTCGACGCCGAAGCAGAACGACTACCGCTCGATCCACACCACCATCGTCGGTCCGTCGCGCCAGCGCATCGAGCTGCAGATCCGCACCCGCGAGATGAACAAGATCGCCGAATATGGCGTCGCCGCGCACTCGATCTACAAGGACAATGCCGGCAAGGCGAGCAACGGCGCCGGTCACACCATCTCGAAGGAAACCAACGCCTATGGCTGGCTCAGGCGCACCATCGAGCAACTCGCCGACGGCGACAATCCCGAGGATTTCCTCGAAAACACCAAGCTCGAGCTGTTCCAGGACCAGGTCTTCTGCTTCACGCCCAAGGGCATGCTGATCGCGCTGCCCAGGGGGGCGACCCCGATCGACTTCGCCTACGCGGTGCATACCGACGTTGGCGACACCTGCGTCGGCGCCAAGGTCAACGGCCGGGTGATGCCTTTGATGACCGAGCTCAAGAATGGCGACGAGGTCGAGATCATCCGCTCCAAGGCGCAGGTGCCGCCGGCGGCGTGGGAATCGATCGTCGTCACCGGCAAGGCGCGCTCGGCGATCCGGCGGGCGACCAAGAACGCCATCCGCAAGCAATATTCCGGCCTCGGCGCCCGCATCCTCGAACGCGCCTTCGAGCGCGCCGGCAAGAAGTTCTCCAAGGACAGCCTGAAGTCGGTGCTGCACCGCCTGGCGCGCAAGGACATCGAGGACGTGCTGGCGTCCGTCGGCCGTGGCGAGCTGTCGTCCAACGACGTCGTCCGCGCCGTCTTCCCCGACTACAAGGAAGAGCGCGCCACCCATCCGGCCAAGCCGCGCGAGGAGGGCTGGTCGAAGATCCGCAACGCCGCCGGCATGCTGTTCCAGATTCCCGGCCGCTCGACCGCGCCGTCGCGCAAGGAACAGAAGGCGCAAGGCAGTGCCGTGCCGATCCGCGGCGTCAGCGGCGACCTGCCGGTTCGTTTCGCCCCCGAGGGGGCGGTGCCGGGCGACCGCATCGTCGGCATCATGCAGCCGGGCTCCGGCATCACCATCTACCCGATCCAGTCGCCGTCGCTGATGGCCTTTGACGACCAGCCGGAGCGCTGGATCGACGTGCGCTGGGACCTCGACGAGGGCTCGAAGGAGCGTTTCCCGGCTCGGCTTTCGGTGACCGCGATCAATGCGCCGGGCTCGCTCGCCGACATCGCCCAGGTGGTGGCGGCCAACGACGCCAACATCCATACGCTGTCGATGATCCGCACCGCACCCGACTTCACCGAAATGCTGCTCGATCTCGAAGTCTGGGATCTGAAGCACCTGAACCGGCTGATCTCCCAGCTCAAGGACAACTCCAGCGTCAGCGATGCCCGCCGCGTCAACGGCTGAGGCAGGGGCTGAGGCAGGCGCGCTGGACTGAAGACAGGAAAGACGACGATGCAGACACAAGACGTTCTCGACATTTTCCGCTCGGCCGGCGCCGTGCTCGAAGGCCATTTCATCCTGACCTCGGGCCTGCGCAGCCCGGTGTTCCTGCAGAAGGCACGCGTCTTCATGCATGCCGACAAGACCGAGGCGTTGTGCAAGGCGCTGGCCGAGAAGATCCGCGCCGAGGTCAAGGGCGACATCGACTATGTCGTGGGCCCGGCGATCGGCGGGCTGATCCCGGCCTATGAGACCTCCAGGCACCTCAAGGTGCCGGCGATATGGGTCGAGCGCGAGCAGGGCACCTTCCGCCTGCGCCGCTTCGAGATCGAGAAAGGCGCGCGTGTCGTCATCGTCGAGGACATCGTCACGACGGGCCTGTCGATCCGCGAGACCATCGCCTGCCTGAACGAACTCGGCGCCGAGGTGGTGGCCGCCGCCTGCATCATCGACCGCTCGGCCGGCAAGACCGATGTCGGCGTGCCGCTGGTAGCCCTTGCCGAATATGAAGTGCCGGCCTATCCGGCCGACCAGCTGCCGCCGGAACTGGCGGCGATCCCGGCGATCAAGCCGGGCAGCCGGAACATTTGAGGTTCTCGTTGAGCCCGGTCACCCCCCTCTGGCCTGCCGGCCATCTCCCCCGCAAGGGGGGAGATCGGCAGCTTGGGCCAAGTGCCGCGAGAGGGAAACAATGATCCTCGGCATCGGCAGCGACCTTGTCGACATCAGGCGGATCGAGAAATCGATCGTCCGTCATGGCGAGCGCTTCATCCAGCGTATCTTCACCGATGCCGAGCAGGCGCGCGCCGAGGGGCGGCGGGGGCGGATCGCGTCTTATGCCAAGCGTTTCGCCGCCAAGGAGGCCTGTTCCAAGGCGCTCGGCTGCGGCATATCAGAAGGTGTGTTCTGGCGCGACATGGGCGTGGTCAACCTGCCGGGCGGGCGGCCGACGATGGAACTGACCGGCGGTGCGGCGCACAGGCTGTCAACCATGCTGCCCCAAGGCCATCGCGCGGTGGTTCACCTGACCATCACCGACGATTTTCCGCTTGCGCAAGCCTTTGTGGTCATCGAGGCGCTGCCGGTCGAACAACCGCCACTATCTTAGGGTTTTGGCACCGGCTTGGACATTGCTCCTGGGGCGGTGAGCCCTTATACCCATCGCGCCCCCAATCGGTGACGACAAGGGCGTGGTTGAAAACGAGGACGACATGAGCGTGGCTGAAAAACAGAAGAAGTCCGGCGGGCTCGGCGAGACCGTGAGCGTCATCGTCCAGGCGCTGCTGCTCGCTTTGGTGATCCGGTCGCTGCTGTTCCAGCCGTTCTCGATTCCGTCGGGCTCGATGCGGCCGACGCTGCTCGAGGGCGACTATCTGTTCGTCACCAAATGGGCCTATGGCTATTCGCGCTATTCGCTGCCGTTCTCACCGGACCTGTTCTCGGGCCGCCTCTTCGGCTCGGATCCCGAGCGCGGCGACGTCGTCGTCTTCAAGTTCCCGCCCAATCCGTCGCTCGACTACATCAAGCGCGTCGTCGGCCTGCCCGGCGACCGCATCCAGATGAAGGACGGCCAGCTCTACATCAACGGCACCGCCGTGCCGCGCGAGAAGGTCGGCCAGATCGACAACCCCGATATCACCGAGGTCAGCCGTCCGGTCGACGTCTATCGCGAGACGCTGCCGAACGGCGTCTCCTACGACACGCTCGACCTGACGCCGGATGCGATCGGCGACAACACGCGTGAATTCGTCGTGCCCGAAGGCCACTTCTTCATGATGGGCGACAACCGCGACAACTCGACCGACAGCCGCTTCAATGTCGGCTTCGTGCCCGCCGATCACCTCGTCGGCCGCGCCAACATCATCTTCTTCTCGATCGCCAGCGGCGCAAGCCCGCTCGAGATCTGGAAGTGGCCGACCGAGATGCGCGCCTCGCGCCTGTTCAACTTCGTCCGATAGGCATGGCAGGCAAACGGCTCACAGCCACGGAACTCGCCGACGCGCTGCAACTCCGCACCGGCCACAATTTCCGCGACCATCAGCGCCTGCAACGGGCGCTGACGCATGGCAGCGCGCGCAGCGCCAATGCCGGCGTCGACTACGAGCGTTTCGAGTTCCTGGGCGACCGGGTGCTCGGCCTCGCCGTTGCCGACATGCTTGTGTCGGATTTTCCCGATGCGCCCGAAGGCGAGCTGTCGGTCCGTCTCAACGCGCTGGTCAACGCCGAGGCGCTGGCACAGATCGCCGACGAGATCGGCCTTGCCGAACTGATCCGCGCCGGCTCGGAAGTGCGCAATCTGGCCGAGCGCAAACGCGTCAACCTGCGTGCCGACGCGCTGGAATCGCTGATCGCCGTCATCTATCTCGACGGCGGGCTGGACGCGGCCAAGCGCTTCATCCACAAATTCTGGAAGCCGCGCGCCAAGGCCGTGGGGGCGGCACGCCGCGACCCCAAGACCGAACTGCAGGAATGGGCGCACCAGGCGTCGACTTCAGTGCCTGCCTACTCGATCGAAAGCCGCACCGGCCCTGATCACGACCCCGTCTTTTCGGTGATCGTGCGGGTCGGACAATTTTTGCCCGCCACCGGCACCGGACGCTCCAAGCGCGAGGCCGAGCAGAGCGCTGCCGCAGCCTTGCTGGTGCGCGAGGGCGTATGGAAGAATGAGGAGACCGCATCGTGACCGATGCCCCTGAAACCACACTGCCCGCGACGGGCGGCACCCGCTCGGGTTTCGTCGCCCTGCTGGGTGCGCCGAATGCCGGCAAGTCGACGCTGGTCAACGAGCTCGTCGGTGCCAAGGTGTCGATCGTCACCCACAAGGTGCAGACCACCCGCGCCATCGTGCGCGGCATCGCCACCCACGACACCGCCCAGATCGTGTTCATCGACACGCCGGGCATCTTCAAGCCGAAGCGCCGCCTCGACACCGCGATGGTGACGACTGCCTGGGGCGGCGCCAAGGATGCCGACCTGATCCTGGTGCTGATCGATGCCGAGCGTGGCATCAAGGGCGATGCCGACGCCATCCTCGAACGGCTCAAGGATGTGCGTCAGCCCAAGGTGCTGATCCTCAACAAGGTCGATCGGGTCGATCCCGAAAAGCTGTTGAAGCTGACCGCAACCGCCAATGAGCGCGTCGACTTCGAGCGCACCTTCATGGTGTCGGCGCTGACTGGCTCCGGCTGCAAGGATCTGCTTGATTTCCTCGCCAGGCGGCTGCCCGAGGGGCCGTGGTATTACCCGGAAGACCAGATCTCCGACCTGCCGATGCGCCAGCTGGCGGCCGAGATCACCCGCGAAAAGCTCTATCTCAGGCTGCACCAGGAATTGCCTTACTCCTCGCATGTCGAGACCGAGAAGTGGGAAGAAAAGCCCGACGGCTCGGTGCGCATCGAGCAGGTCATCTATGTCGAGCGCGACAGCCAGAAGAAGATCGTGCTCGGCCACAAGGGCGAGACCATCCGCGCCATCGGCCAGGCCTCGCGCATGGAAATCGGCGGCATCCTCGAGCAGAAGGTGCACCTGTTCCTGTTCGTCAAGGTGCGCGAAAACTGGGGTGACGACCCCGAGCGCTACCGCGAGATGGGACTGGATTTCCCGCGCTAGACCATCCGTGTCGGCGTAGTGGCGCTTGAGGGTGACAAGGGCGAGCGTACTTGCCCTGTTCTTTACCGCCGTGTGTTGACCAGTGCCGCGCGCGCCATGTGCAGGTCAGCTGAGGTCGTCGAGGATCGGGCTGCGCACCTGGCCTTGCCCCAAGGTCGAGCAGCGCGCCCATCGTTGCCAGCATGGCGGCGTCGAGGCGGTCGGTCTTGGCGAGCCTGCCGGTGGCGTCTGCAAATCGCCTGGCCTGCCGCGGTTGACCTTGACGAGGCCGAAGCCCGCCTCCACCAGCTTGCGCTTGAAGGTCGGGTGATAAGCACCGGTCGGCTCGTAGCGCACCACATCGACCCGCCTGCGAATTCCCGGTGCCCGGCCTTGTCGTTGGCGAACTGACTGCTTCCCGACTGGTCGTTGCCGCGGCAGAATTGCAGCCCAGACGCGGATTTTCTCCCGACTACCGATGAGCGGATAGCTCGCAGGACTGGTATGGCTTAGCGATCGGACTGGCATAAGCCCGCACCCTTGACGTCTTCAGCCCCATCGCGGCCGTGCCTTCGGCAAGCTTGACCGCGCAGGCGACGCCATCGAGAACCGGCACGCCGAAGCGACACGAAAGCGTCGTGGCGATGTCCGCCATGCCGGCGCAGCCGAGCACGATCGCCTCCGCCCCGTCCTCGTCGAGCAAGCGGGTGATTTCGGCGGATATCCTTTTCAGCGCCTGGTCCTGCGCGTGCTCCAGCTCCAGCACTGGAACATCCGCGGCACGCACCTTCGCGCAGCGACTTGCCAGGCCGTATCTGAGCAGATTGTTCTCGATCGCCGGAATGGAGCGCGGCAATGTCGTCACGACGCCGAAGCGATGGGCAAGCAGCGCCGCCATGTGGAACGCGGCCTCGCCGATGCCGATCACCGGTGCGTCGGCGATGCAGCGGGCGGCATCAAGACCGGTATCGTCGAAACAGGCGACAATGTATCCGCACATGCCCGGATGCCGCCTGATCTCGTTCAGCATCCCGGGTACCGAAAAGGCCTCGTCGAAATAACCTTCTATGCTCTCGGGTCCGGCAGCGGGATTGGTCGCCACGATCTCGGTTCCCACTGATGCAACCGCGCGCGCCATGGCTCCGATCTTGGCCGTCATGCTTGCGGTGCTGTTTGGGTTCACGACCAGCAATTTCACGATGATGTTTTCCGTTCAGCGGCGCGTGGCAAGCGACAGCGGGGCAAGCGCACGCGCATCGCGTTTTGCCCAGTCGACCCTGGGGATGGTGGCTTCGGCTGCGCGTTGGGCAGCTTCCAGCACTTCTGACGCTTGCGCGACCGCGTCCAGGTCGATCTGCGGCACCTTGCCGTCGAAGACGACCTGCCGACCGTCGATCCAGACGTCACGCACGGCACGATCCGCAGCGCAATGGATCAGGCTTTTCAGCGGGTCCCGCAGCGGGCGCATATTCGGGTCGCTTAGGTCGACCGAAACGAGATCAGCCTTGGCACCGACCGCTAGACGGCCGATGTCGCTGCGACCGAGCGCATCTGCGCCGCCGGCAGTTGCCAGATGGAAAATCTCCCCTGTCGGCATGCGGTTGAAATCTTCGCTTGCGACGCGGGCCAGTATCAGCGCCAGGCGCATTTCCTCGATCATGTTGTGCGGGAAGGTATCGGTGCCGATACCGACAGTGACGCCGGCGGCGAGATAGTCGGGCAAGCTTTCCATCGTTACCCCACCCCGGGCAAAGGCCGTCGGGCAATGCGCCACTGCCGTCTTGCTCTCGGCGATCGACCTGAGATCGTCACGGGTATGCCAGTGCGGCCAGGAGTGCGTATCGAGAAAGATGCAGTGTCCCAGGATCGTCCCAGGGCGCAGCACGCCCATCTTCTTTGCGTAGCCGACCGGCGTGTGACCGGTGCGCCGGGTGAATTCGTGGAACTCGACCATGCTTTCGGCGCAGTGGATGGTCAGCGGCCAGTGGCGCTCGGCGCCGAGTGCAAGCGTATCGCGCAGCAGATCTTCTGACGTGGTGTCGAGCGTGTCAGGGGCGAGGATGCCGCTCAATCGCCCGGATGGATGCGCATTGGCCTTTTCGATGACGCGGATCGCCGTGTCGAAATGCTTTCGGCCAGCCTGGTGATCCCAGATATATTCGACCTCGTGGCCATTCCTGGTCGACCAGTCCGCGCTCGCATACCAGGGCCCAAGGACCACCCGCAGGCCGCTCTCTTCGGCAATGTCGAGCCAGCTTTCATACGGCGCCGACAGGTCTAGAACGGTGGTCACTCCGCTCAGCAGCAATTCGCGATAGGTGAGCCGTGACGAGGCGACGGGCGTCGCATTGTCACCCTCCACCGCGCTGCCTTTCCAGAACGCCGCCTTGGCGTCGTAGAGCCCGCTGCCCCAGAAGGTCGGCGTTGCCAGCTCTTCCATGATGCCCTTGCCGATCGGGCCGGAGCGGGAATGGGAATGGATGTTGACGAAGCCGGGCATGATCATGCGGCCGCGGCCGTCGATGGCCGTGTCGGCCTGGCCTTTCCAGGCATTGCCGACATGGATCAGCTTGCTGCCTTCGAACACCACGTCGCAATCGTTGCGATAGACATGGCGATGCGTTTCTTCATCCCAGACAACGGCCCAGTCGGCGTTCCTGATATGTGTCCGGTGGCTCATGGATGATCCCTGCCTGTTCAATTTCGGTCTTCGCCGGCAAACGCACGGCAATCTTCTGAGCGCCATGCGATCGTGACGCTCTCGCCGGCTTGCGGCGCCCTGTAGCGGGCATCGTTGGGCACCTTGGCCACCAGCGTCAGGCCGCCGAACGCAAGTTCCAGCCGGGCGTGGTCGCCGAGATAGACGACCGATGTCACGATCGCGGCCTGGTGGTTTTCCGCGTTCGCGTCCGCGCCCACCACAATGCGTTCGGGGCGTAACGCAAGGACCACGGCCTGCCCTTTCTCGAGCTGCTGTGGGGTTACGGCGGCAACGACAAGATCGTTGGCAAGTTTTGTCAGGCAGCGCCCGCCGGCGATTTCAATCACCGTGCCTTCGAGCCGGTTGTTCTCACCGACGAAATCGGCCACCAGTGCATCGGCCGGTCGCTCATAGAGCTCATTCGGCGATGCCAGTTGCCGGATCCGGCCGCCGGCGAACACCGCGACGCGGTCCGACATGACCAGCGCCTCGCCCTGATCATGGGTCACATAGACGATCGTCACGCCAAGACGTTCGTGGATGCGCTTGAGCTCAAGCTGCATATGCTCGCGCAGCCGCTTGTCGAGCGCGCCCAGCGGCTCATCCATCAGCACCAGCGCGGGGTCGAAGACCAGCGCCCTGGCCAGCGCCACGCGCTGCTGCTGACCGCCGGAAAGTTGCGCCGGCAACCGGTCGCCCATGCCCTCAAGCTTGACCAGGGTCAGCATCGCATTGACCCGCTCAGTAATTTCGGCGGCATTTCGGCGCCTCTGCTTGAGCGGGAAGGCGATGTTGTCGGCGACGGTCATGTGCGGAAACAGCGCATAGCTCTGGAACACGATGCCGATGTCGCGCTGCCATGGCGGCACGTTCTCGAGAGGTTTGCCGGCAAGCTCGATCGTGCCCGACGACGGACGCTCGAAGCCGGCCAGCATCATCAAAGTGGTGGTCTTTCCCGAACCGGAAGCCCCCAGCAACGACAGGAATTCGCCCCGGCGCACCTCGAGATTGAGGTCGCTGACGACGAGACTAGACCCGTCAAAACTCTTGTGGACGCCCGAAAAGCGAACCAGGACGTCGTCTGCACTCGGCCTCGTCAAGCGTGCGGCTCCCACTTGCGTAGCGAGGGCGCGAAAATCTCCGTTGCCGTCTTGCCCGACCAGTGCGTCTCGGGAAATTTGCTCCAAACCGTCTCGCATGATGCCTGGGTCCTTCTCAACAATTTCTGTTCGTCGGCAAACAGGGCGCGGCCTTCGGCGACCACGATCTTGCCGTCGACGAAAACCGTTTGGACGTGCCGGCCGGTGGCACACATGACCAGGCTGCGGATCGGATCCCAGACCGGCCCAATCGCCAGATCGTCGAAATCGACCACCACGAGATCCGCCTTGGCACCCGTTGCCAGGCGGCCGAGATCGTCGCGCTTCAACGCGCGCGCCGCGCCCAGCGTTGCCGCGTCGAACATTTGCCGCGCCTTGGCCGCTTCATTGTCCATGCCGACAACCTTTGCCGTCAGCGACGCGGTCCGCATCTCGGCGATCAGGTCGTAAGGATAGCTGTCGGTACCGATCGCCATGTTGATGCCGGCGTTGGTGTAGCGGTCGAAATTCGCCAGCGACACGCCGCGACGCGCCAGTGCAACCGGCGCATGGGCAACGGTGGCGCCGGCGGCTGCAATGAGCTTGAGGTCCGTGTCCCAGGGATAGGCGACCATGGGATGGCCGGCGACATAGATGCAGTGGCCGAGCAGTACGTCGTCGCGGAGAATGCCATCGTCGACAAGTTGCTGGACCGGCGTGCGGCCGGTGACGCGCAGCGTCTCGTGGAACTCGAACAGCTGTTCACAGAAATGCATGGTGATGCCGACGCCCAGCCTGTCCGCCTCTGACCTCGTCCGGCGCAGCAGATCTGGCGTCGAGAGATAGAACTCATCCGGGTTGAGGATGCCGTGAAAGCGGCCGTCAAAGGCACCGTCATGCGCTTCGATGAAAGCGACGGCGCGTTCGAGCCCGGCGAAACCCATCTTCTCGTCGCGATGAACGATCATCCGGCCATCGTCTTCGAAAAGATACTCACCGGTCGCGAATGCCGGCGAATAGTAGAGCCGCGCGCCACATGCCTCGGCATGGCACAGCATCGTACTTCCGACATCGCCGGTGTTGCCTGCCTCCACGATGGTCGTCACGCCCTGGCTCAGCAGCGCTGCAAACGCGAAGGCGATCGAGGCATCGGCGTCCTCGAACGAGCCGAGGCTCGGCCCACCCGACACCATGCGCGGCGCGCAGTTGAGAAAGCCCGAGCGCAGGAAATCGCGGCGGCCGCCATCAAGGACGAGGCGGTCGGTGACCTGGGCCGCGACATGGGCATGCGCGCTGATAAAGCCTGGAATGACCAGGCTGTTGCCGGCGGAAATGACCTCGTCGGCCGTGCCTGTCCAATCCTGCCCGACATGCAGGATGCGGTCGCCTTCGACGACGACGACGCCATCCTCGATCAGCCGATGCTCGCCATTCTGATAGCCGACGATCCACTTGGCGCGGATGAGTGTTTGCCTGTTGTCGTTTGGTGTCACCTTGCTGCTCCCTTGCTCAGTCGCTGCGCGCGTTTCCTCAAGGCCTCGACGACCAGCGTCATCACCACCGAGGCAATCACCAGCAGGACCGCTGCGACCGCGATGGTCGGCGTCACCGTCTCCTTGGCTCCGCTCCAGATCTGGCGCGGCAAGGTGCGGAACTCCGGACCGCCCAGGAAAATGACACAGACGATTTCGTCGAATGAGGTGATGAAGGCGAATGTCGCACCGGTGACGATGCCGGGCATGATCAGCGGCCGCGTGACCTGCCAGAACGCCGGAAAAGGTGCTGCACCCGATGCATAGGCGGCACGGACGAGGTTGGGGTCAAAGCCTTCGAGCGTCGCGGTGACGGCGATGATGACCAGTGGCAGCGCCAGCACCGTGTGGGCCAGGACGAGGCCGAAGAAGCTGCCGGCCAGACCAAGCCGGGCGAAGTAGAAGAAGGTTCCAACGCCGATGATGATGACGGGCACGATGAGCGGGCTGAGCAGCAGCGTCGAAATCACGCTCCGCCATCCCCTGGACAGTCGCACTAGTCCCAGCGCCGCCAGAGTCCCCAGCACCGTCGCCACCACCATGGTCACCACGGCCAGCATCAGGCTGTTGCGCAAGGCGGTTAGCCAGACGGGGTTGGTGAAGAAATCGACGTACCAGCGCATCGAAACGCCGGGCAGCGGAAAGATCATCAGCGAGTCCGCGGTGAACGACAGCGGAAAGATGACCAGGATCGGCGTGACCAGAAAGATCGCCACCAACACGGCAATCAGCTTGGCGCCGAGATCGAAAGCGCGTTCGGTCATGGTCGTGGATCTGTCTGCTTTCATCGCCCGGTCACCATGGTTGCGCTGCCGAAAGCCCAGCGGAAGACGCCAAGGCACAACAGCGTCGCCAGCAGAAGCAGCGTGCCCAGGGCGGCGGCGAGGCCCCAATTGACCGAGGCGTTGGTGTAGAAGGCGACGAAGTAGCTGATCATCTGGTCGCCTCCCCCGCCGACGAGGACAGGGGTGATGTAGAAGCCGATGGCCGTGACGAACACCAGCACGAGGCCCGCCATGACACCGGGGATGACCTGTGGCAGATAGGCATGCCGGAAGACAGCCAGCGGCCTCGCGCCCAGGCTTGCCGCGGCGCGAAGCAATGCGCGGTCGACTTTGAGCATGACGCCATAGAGCGGCAGCACGAACAGCGGCAGCAGCACATGCACCATGGCGATGTAGACGCCGGTGCGGTTGTAGATCAGCGTCAACGGCGAACTGATCAAACCGATGTCCATCAGGAAGCGGTTGAGGATACCGTTCTGCTGCAGCAGCAAGATCCACGACATCGAACGGACCAGCACCGATGTCCAGAATGGCAGCAGGATCGAGATGAACAGGATACGCCCGAACCAGCCCTTGGCTGTTGCCAGCACATAGGCGACAGGAAAGCCGACGATCAGGCAGACCAGTGTGACGATGCCGCTGATCCAGAAGGTGCGGGCAAAGATCGAGCGGAACGTCGCCGAGTCTTCATTGCTGGCTGCCATGATGCGGCCGTCGGCCAGCTGCAGGTCGAGCGCCCGCAAAGCGTAGTAGGGTGTCAGCCGGCCGCTTTCGCTGTCGATGACCTGCCAGATGCGATGCTCGCCCCAACGCGCGTTGGCGGCGATCATCTGCGGGGCAGCAGGTCTTGCCGGATCAAGCTTCAGCCCATGCAGAGATATGACCAGGCTGCGCATGCCCGGCTCGCTGTAGTTGAGCCGCCGGCCAAGCGTCGCTGCTGCGGATCGCTCTATCGCCTGCACGTCGGTTGCCAAGGCCGCGTAGACTGCCTCCGGTGGCAGATTCTTGCCGTCCCAGTTGGCCAGAGCGTCGCGCGTCAAGGGCAGCACGCTCCAGGTTTCGGCATTGTCGACGCTGCGAAAGGTGAACAGCGCGAGCGGGATCGCGAACACGACGATCAGAAAGATCAGGGCAGGCGCAACGAGCGTCAGCGCGCCGATCTGCTGGCGACGGCGTGTCGCCCGCAATGCCCTGGTCAATTCCAGTCCGCCGATTTCCATCAACCGCTCCCAGCTGCCAGCCAATTATTGTGCCTGCCAGGCGGCAAAGCGTTCGTTCAGGTTGTCCATGTTGTCGAGCCAGAACGAGACATAGGCAGGGTCGTCCTGGTCGACGGCGGTGTTCATGTGGCTAGACGGCAGAACCTCGGCCAACTTTGGATCGAGCAACGGCACCGCGGCATTGTTCAGCGGAGCATAAGGCGTGATGTTGGTGAAGGCCGCCTGCTGCTTGGCTTCGGCGGCAAACTTCAGGAAGCCGACGGCGCCATCAAGATTGGGCGTGTTCTTCATCACCGCATAATACTCGCTGCCGTTGAGATGGCCGGCATCCCAGACGATACGAAAATCCCGCTTGTCGTCCATGTTGGCCTTGGTGACGCGGCCGTTCCAGGCATAGGTCATGGCGATGTCGCCCGAAGCCAGCAGTTGCAGCGCCTCGCTCGAGCTGTTCCACCACTGGATGTGGGGCTTGAGCTCATCGAGCTTCTTGAAAGCACGGTCGACGCCACCTGGCGAGGTCAGCACCTTGGTCAGATCGGCGGTGGAAACGCCGTCGGCCAGGAGAGCCAGCTCGATCGTTTCATTGGGCGCATTGTAGAAGCCGCGCTTGCCCGGAAACTTCTTCACGTCCCAGAAATCGGCCCATGTCTTGGGTCCGTCCTCGCCCAGCTTCGCGCCGTTGTAGACCATCACGCCCGACGACGAGAACATCGGCACAAGGCACGGAATGAGCGGCTTGGTGAAGTCGGACTGCTTGACGATCTCCTTGCTCGAGATGTCTTCGAGCAACCCTTCATCGCATGCCAGCGGGCCGATCGAAGGACCAACCATGATGATGTCCCACTTCAGGCTCTTGGCCTCCTGCTGGGAGCGGATTTCCGCGAGCTTCTGGTCGTACTCGTCTTCAATGATCTTGATGCCTGATTTGGCCTCGTAGGGCTGGACCATGGCTGCGGTGGCAGCTGCTTGCGCGGCGCCACCGACGCCTCCAATCCTGAGTTCGGCGGCTGACGCCTGGCCTGCGGCAACACCGAGAGCAAGAGACAAAGCAAGGGCAATTTGTGGTCTGACGAAGTTCCTGGTCATGATGTTCTCCTCTTATATTGGTTGTTATGCACGTCCTCGTTCGATCCGACCCAGCGGTTCATGCCGACTGGTCGGGAAAGCGTTTTCAGGTACATCTCCCTGTAGTAGGGGGCGAGGCGATCGGCCTGCAGCCGCGTTTCCGCGAGATTTGCCTGGTGCTCGGCCATGAGGCTCCGGACCTCGGCGCGCAAAGCCTTTTCGTCGATGGTGGTGAGCTTGCCGTCCTCATAGACGATGCGTCCGTCAACCATGGTCAGCGTCACCGAGCTGCCATTCTCGCAGAACACCAGCTGGCGCCGGATGTCGTTGAGCGGGGTGAAGGCAAGGGTATCGAGATCGACGAGGATGATATCGGCGGCATAGCCAGGCACGATGCGACCGATCCTGTCCGCCAGGCCCATGCCACGCGCGCCGCCGAGCAGCAGATCGTTCAGCACCTCGTTCGCCTTCGGCCAGCGTTGCCATTCCGGATCGGCGATCTTGTGGATCAGCCCTGCCACCTTGGCGACGCCCCACATGTTGGCAGTGTCGTCGACCGCCGCCTCGTCGGTGCCGAGGCAAATCGGCACGCCGGCATCGCGTAGCTCCCTATAGGGCATGACGCCGCTGCCAAGCTTGAGGTTGGAGATCGGATTATGCGCAACGGTACAGCCGCTCGCGGCCAGAAGGTCGATGTCGTGCCGGTCGATCCACACGGCATGAATGACCAGCTTGCGCTCGTCCAGCAGGCCAAGGTCGTCGACATAGCGGACAAGCGATTTGCCGTATTTTTCCTGGCCGAGCACGCGCTGCAGGCGCGTCTCGAGAATATGGATGATGAACGGCAGCCCGTGTTCGGCGGACAGTTCGGTCAGTGCCTCGAAATACGGAACCGTGACGCGCTGCGGCGCCGAACACGACACCGAAGCACGCAGCCGGCCGCCTGCGGCGCCGTGCCACTTCGCGATGAACGCGCGATAGTGCGCGATCAGCTCGCCATCGCTTTGCCGGGGCGCTTTTTCCATATGGAGACGCAAGTCCTGTGGCAGCAGGTCCTTCAGAAACGGATATTTGTCGAACTCGACGACATTGGGCTGGTCGAGGGAGACGCTGGCCCGCATGCCTGACGTGGCATAGGCGTCCATGATCGCGTCGATGGTCTCCGGCGTCGGCACGGGATTGAAGAACGCATCGTCGTGGACCGAAGTGATGCCGAGCTTCAACATCTCGGCAGCGCCCAGCAACGTCCTGAGATTGCACATCCGGGCGCTGTCGGGCGCACCGGCCAACGGCGGTACTTCATAGAGCATGAACATTTCCAGTGGCGCGTCGTCGAGCGCGCCTTTCAGGAAATTTGCCGGAGAATGGACATGGCCATTGATCAGCCCGGGCATCAGCAGGTGCTGGGACGCGTCGATGATGCGCGTGCCATCCGGCGCCGCGAGACCGACGCCGACGGCAGAAATCTGCCCCCTTTCCACCAACACATCGGTATCGGTGAGGAGCCGGTCGTCAGCATCCATCGTCAGCACGGAAGCGCTGCGGAATAACACCGAAGGCGTCTTACCTGCCAAGGGGAAAAGCGGAACTGTGGCGTTGCTCATACTCGATCTGCTCCAGTTCAAAGACCGGCAAATCGGCACGCCAACCGCTTATGGGCTATTGTTTGATCCCATGCGCTAATCGAGAGGCTAGCGTCTTCCGACTTTCCGGGCAAGACAAAATCGATCAGTGCATTGCACATTGATTCACATTCATGATTGCGGTCCCAGATCACGGGCGCGCCGCGACCGCGACATTTTTCCCTAGACATATCCAATGCAAAATCGTATGCAAGATTGCATCACATTCTTGAAGCGAGGCGCATGTGATCATCATTCGAAATGCCGAAGTCGTCATTCCAGGTGAAGGGCCCAGCGCCTCTCGCAAGGCCGACATCATTATTGACGGCGACAAGATCGTCAGTGTCGGAGAACCAGCACCGGCCGGGATCGACTTCGAGCGCGAAATCGATGCCAGTGGCATGCTGGCGATCCCGGGCCTGATCAACGGGCATTTTCACTCTTCGGCCAACCTGCTGAAGGGGACCGTGGCAAACATGCCGCTGGAGCTCTTCATGCTGTATGAAGTGCCGCCGCTGATGGAAGGGCGCAACAGCACGCGCTCGGCCTATGTCCGCACCATGCTGGGCGCGGCGGAGATGCTGAAGCAGGGCGTTACGGCAGTTCACGACGACGCCTTCTACGTGCCGACGCCAACCGGCGATGAAATCAATGCCGTCATGGAGGCCTATCGTGACTCCGGCATGCGCGCGACGGTATCCATCGATCATCCGAACGTGGTCGAGTACGCGAAGTATCCGTATCTGGAGGACATTCTGCCACCCGAACTGCGTCACGCCATGGATAAGGCGCCGCTGATGTCGGAGGCCGAGCTTCTGGCAATATATGGCTGGTTTCTGAAAACATGGCATCGGGCCGAAGGCGGGCGGCTGCGCGTGGCAATGTCTTGTTCCGCACCCCAGCGCGTGACGGTCAACTACCTGCAGGCGCTTTCCGAGCTCAGCCGGCAGCACAATATTCCCCACAACATCCATTTGCTCGAGACACGTCAGCAGCGCGTGTTTGGCATTGAAAAACTTGGGAAATCACTGATCGAGTATGTTCGCGACGTGGGTGTCCTCGATCGGCGGACCCTGGCGATCCATGCCATCTGGATTGACGACCGCGACGTCGAGTTCCTCGCCGAATCCGGCTGCACCGTGGCACACAATCCGGTCTGCAACCTCAAGATCGGCAGCGGCATCATGCCGTTTCGCAAGCTTCGCAACGCCGGCGTGCCTATTGCACTCGGGACTGACGAGGCCATCGCCGACGACGGTATCAATTTCTGGACCGTGCTGAAGGTTGCCGGCCTGATCCATAACGTCACCGATCCCGAGTACCGCCAGTGGCCAAGGGAGGATGAGATCCTGGAGGCGGCCACGATGGGTGGCGCTCGCGGCATGGTCCAGGAAGGCGAGATCGGCGTGCTGGCGGCTGGAGCCCAGGCGGATCTGGTGCTGCTCGACAAGAAGACGCTGGCGCTAACCCCACTCAACAACGTCAAGCGCCAGCTTGTCTATTGCGAGAGCGGATCGTCGGTTCGCACCGTCATGGTGGCGGGCAAGGTCGTCGTCGAGAACGGCAGGCTGCTGAGCATCGACGAGAAAGCGCTCAAGGCCGAGGCGCAGGAATTGGCGGCGGAGGCCGCACGCTACCACGAGGCAAGCAGTGTTGGGGCAGATCGCCTCGAGCCATATTACCGCGACATGTATCTGCGGTCGCTCAGGCGGGATGTCGGTTTTTCTCGCTGGGCATAGGCGGGAAAAGTGCATGCAAGAATGTATTGAAAATTTAGGAGCTTTGCATCGGAAGATCCCGCGCACATTTGCTGTGTGAAGGGCAACAGGTCGACCTCAAAGAGGGTCGCCGCAAGAAAAGGGGAACGAGTATGATCATCAAGACATCCATGAATCGTCGCCAGCTGCTGGCCGTTTCAGCTTCGGCCGCAGCCTTGTCCATGCCCTTTGTACGCCGCGCCGCGGCGGCGGACGAGATCAAGGTGGGCATCGTTCTGCCGCTCACCGGTCCGTTTGCCGAAGCGGGGCAACTGCAGAAGGCGGCCGTCGACATGGCCATCGAAGACATCAATGCTGCCGGCGGAATCCAAAGCCTGGGCGGCGCCAGGATCGTTGCCGCCTATGGCAGCTATCAGACCGATGTCTCCGAAGCCAACACCGAAACCGAAAGGCTGCTGCACCAGGAAAAGGTCGTCGGCGTTATCGGCCCTTATGCCAGTGGCGTCGCCCTTGCCGGCACCGAGCTCGCCGAGCGTGCTCAGGTTCCGTACCTGGTGCCGAATGCGCTGGCCGATGCGATCACCGGTCGCGGCCTCAAATATGCGTTCAAGACCGTGCCGCATGTTTCCCAATTCGCCACCGACGCCGGCGCGCTGCTTGCCGAACTCGGCAAGAAGAGCGGGCAGGTGGCCAAGACCGTCGCATTGGTGCGTCCCGACGACTTTTTCGGCAATGTCGTCGGCGAGCAGTTCAACACCAAGCTCCCGGGTGTCGGCCTGGAGATCATCTCCGACAACACCTACCCCAACAATGCGAGCACGATGGAAGACACCATCCTGCAATTGCGTGGCGCAAACCCCGATGTCGTGCTGGCGACAGGCGAACCGGCGGCGATCACGCTGCTCTTCCAGCAGTTGGCAGAACTGGCCTACTGGCCGAAGCTGGGATGGATCGGGGTCGGCGGCGGCTACACCAATCCGATCACCCATAAGAACCTCGCCGGACTTTCGGATGGCGTCATCGTCATCAATGACTGGTTCCCGCAGATCAAGCGCCCGGGCGCGGCCGAGATCAACAAGCGCTTCACGGAGCGTACCGGCGTCGACATGCTCGGCAACGCCAACACCACCTATGCCGGTGTCTGGATTTTTGCCGAAGCGATCAAGAAGGCCGCGTCGGCAGATCCCAAGGCGATCCGCGATGCACTTGCCGGATTGTCGCTGACCGAAGGCGTTCCGATGTTCATGTACGAGAAGGTCGAGTTCGACGATACTGGCTTTATGAAATACGCCAAGAACGTTGCTGCACAGATCCGTGGCGGCAAGGCGGAGGTCATCTGGCCTGAAACACTTGCGGTCGGCGAGGCGCAGTGGCCAGTGCCCGGCTGGGACAAGCGCTAGGCAGACGCAAGCGCGGCCGGGCGGAAACCTGCCCGGCCGGCGCACCTTCAACACGACATATGGCCAGGCTGCCGCGGTCTGTTCCGGTGCGCGGAGCCTACTGCCGGTCAGGATAATACGCATGCGGCTGCCCAGCGGCTGGTGCCGCGGTTCTTCTCGAACCGATCATTTGCCCCGTTCAGCTTGAAGCATCCGGGCTCAGAGCCCGCGGGAGGTGACATGAGCTTCGAAATTCTGGTGCAAGCCGCGATGCTGGGCCTGCTGCAAGGCGGCGTCTATGCCCTTATCGCAGCTGGGCTGACGCTCATCTACGGCGTCATCAAGATCGTCAATTTCGCCCATGCCGAGTTTGTGACCCTCGGCATGTACATGGCGGCCTTTTCCTTCAACCAATTGGGTATCTTGCCGTACACGGCGCTGATCCCGATCGTCCTTGCCGTCTTCGTGCTCGGTGCGCTGATAGAGCGTGTCTGCATTCGGCCGGCGATGCGGCAGCCGCCGATCAACCAGATGCTGATCACCATCGGCATTTCGACCATCATGCTTGGCGTCATGCAACTGATATGGGGCGCTGACGCACAGGTGGTGAACGTGCCCTTCGCAAGGAGTGCTGTCACGATCTTCGACATCAGGCTGACGGTCGTCAGGCTGATTGCCTTTTCCTCGGCGATGGTGCTCGCTTTTGCTTTCTGGTACTTCCTCAAGAAGCACCGCATCGGCCTGGCGATCCGCGCTGCCTCGCAGAATCCCGATGCTGCCCAGTTGATGGGCATCGATACGCGCTTCATCAATTCGATCGTCTTCGGTTTGGGGCTGGCGTTGGCCGCTCTCGCCGGCGTGCTGATTGCGCCCTCGCTGTCGATCTATCCCAATGTCGGCATCGACATCTACCTTCTGCCAGCTTTCGTCATCGTGGTTCTGGGCACGATGGGCAACTTCCTGGGTGCTTTGATTGGCGGCCTGATCATAGGCGTAGCCGAAGGACTTGGCGGCTACGTGCTCGGCTCGTCCCTCAAGCAACTGGTATCACTTTCCATCTTCATCGCGATCCTGCTGCTGATGCCGCGGGGCCTTTTCGGAGGACGTCAAGGATGAGCATCGGCGATCAAGCGGAGCAAAAGTTCGTGTCACGCAACGGCATGGTGCACAGGATCGTATCAAACTGGCTGAACCTCCAGCTGGCATTGTCCCTGCTTGTCATCGCAATTGCAGCGCTGTTCGGCGCCAGGGCTTCTCCCTACGAACTACAGATCATTATCCTCACGGTCGTCTTCGCCATCATGGGTGTCGGCTGGACGATCGCCGGCGGCTTGGCCGGCCAGTTGTTGATCGGTTACATCACCTTCTTCGGCATCGGCGCTTACACCAACGGAATTCTCTACAGCCAGTTTGGCGTCAGCCCCTGGATCAATCTGGTTCTGGGTGGGCTGGCTGGCGGGCTTGCTGCGATCCTGATGGCGCGGCTGTGCCTGCGCTATGGGCTGAAGGACGACTATTTTGGTCTCTTCACCGTAGCCATGTCGCAGGTCTTCATGGTCATCTTCTTCAACTGGGCTTTGGCCGGCAAAGCCGTCGGCATCAGTATTTCCATCTCCCAGAAAAACGCCTGGACGATGAGCTTTCCCGACAAGACGGAGTATCTGTTCATCGCGTTGGGATTGTTGTTGCTTGCGCTGCTGCTGTCTTATGCCATCCAGCGCAGCAGGTTCGGCTACTATCTCGCCGCCATCCGCGAAGGCGCGGACGCTGCCGAAGCGGTGGGCGTCAACGTAACCAGGACAAAGGTGCTCGCGATCGGCATCAGCAGCGGCGTTGCCGGTACATGCGGCGCCTTCTTCTCGCAGTTCACGACCTTTATCGACCCGAGCAAGGTATTTGGCCTCGGTCTCAATTTCGA
This sequence comes from Aminobacter sp. SR38, assembly GCF_014843375.1. NCBI lineage: Bacteria > Pseudomonadati > Pseudomonadota > Alphaproteobacteria > Hyphomicrobiales > Phyllobacteriaceae > Aminobacter > Aminobacter sp. SR38. The sequence continues at coordinate 1,325,105 of NZ_CP062112.1, read as the reverse complement.
ATTCCTGATGGCGCCCGTGCTGGGTGGCAGGTTGAGTCTGATCGGGCCGCTGCTCGGTGCGATCGTCCTCAGGCCGACCAAGGACGTCCTTCGCGGCATGCTCGGGGGCCAGGCCGACGCCTATTATCTCATCGTCTACGGCCTGATCCTGATCGTTGCGATCCTGCTGCTGCCGAAGGGCATAGCCGGCGTCATGGAAGCCGCCCACCGGCGCTATTTCAGCAAGCGGGAGACAAAGTGATGAGCGCATCGTCTCTACCCCCCATCCTGAAGCTCGACGGTATCGTCAAGCGTTTCGGCGGGCTCACAGCCGTCAATGACGTCTCCATGCGGGTCTCCGCCGGTGAGGTCGTGGGTATTCTTGGTCCGAACGGCTCTGGCAAGACGACCCTGTTTTCGACGGTGTCGGGCTTCCTGCGGCCAAACGCTGGCACGATCGAGTTTGACGGCAAGCCGATCCAAGGCATGCAGCCGCACGAGATCTGCAACCTCGGCCTGGCGCGAACGTTCCAGATCGTGCAGCCCTTCATGGGATTGCGCGTGCTGGACAATGTTGTTGTCGGCTGCCTTGCCTCCGGCAGGTCCCTGCCTCAGGCCAGGGAACGTGCCGCGGAGATAGTCGATTTCGTCGGCATGGGCTCGCGCAGCGAAACGATGGCGGCGGAATTGTCGTTGCCAGACCGCAAACGCCTTGAACTGGCCAAGGCCCTCTCCACCGAACCCAAGCTCATTCTTCTCGATGAGATCATGGCGGGCCTGAGGCCATCGGAGGTGACTGTTGCCGTCGACCTGATCAAGCGCATCAGCGCGCTTGGGGTCACGATCCTCATTGTCGAACACCTGATGCAGGCCATTCTGGCATTGTGCGAGCGTATCTATGTTCTGCAGCACGGCAGTCTAATCGCGTCCGGCGAACCGCGGGCTTGCATGCAGGAGAGCGCGGTCGTCGACGCCTATTTCGGGGAGGCTTACCGTGCTTGAGATCAACGGCTTGATGGTTGGATATGGCCAGGTCACGGCCGTCTGGGATGTATCCTTCAAGGTGGGTTCGGATGAGATCGTCGCCATCGTCGGCCCCAATGGAGCAGGCAAGACGACGCTGATCAACGCAGTTTCGGGGATTGTTCCGGTCCAGCGCGGCACGATCTGCTTTCAGGGCCGGGAAATGAACCGGTTGCCGTCGCATCGCCGCGTCGCCGAAGGACTGTCCCAGTGCCCCGAAGGGCGCAAGCTGTTTCCGGACATGACGATTGACGAGAATTTGCGGCTCGGCGCATATCTGTGCTCGGACAAACGTGAAGTCCAGGCAAGACTCGAACGGGTTTTCGATCTGTTTCCGAAGCTGAAGCAGCGCCGAAGCCAAGTGGCACGGACCTTGTCCGGGGGTGAACAGCAGATGGTCGCGATCGGCCGCGCGCTGATGCAGAAGCCTAAGATGCTGTTGCTTGACGAACCGTCGCTCGGACTTGCGCCTCGCATCGTCGGCGATGTCTTCGAGTCACTGGTCGCCATCCATCGCGAGGGCGTACCCGTGCTGCTCGTCGAGCAGAATGTTCGCCAGACACTCGAAATCGCGCATCGGGCTTACGTCATAGAAAACGGCCGGGTCGCGCTGGAAGGCGAAGGGCGGGCGCTTCTCGATGACGACCATATGAAGCGAGCCTATTTGGGCCTCGACTAAAAACAGGTCAAAGCACACGGGACTTCAGGCAAGGTGGGTGCTGAATTTCGGCGCAGAGTTCGTTAATTTCAACAAGACTCTCCAACGCGAATCGCGAAGACCATATGCCACGCAACAATAAGCTCGATTTCGAGACTGAACACAGTTCCGAGGGGAGCAAGGCGCCGTCGCGAAAGGCCAAGAAAAAGCCAGTTACGGTCGATATCATATACCAGGCACTCTTCGACGCCATTACAGAGCACCGTTTGTTGCCTGGCGCCAAACTGCGGGAAGACGAACTGGCAGAGGCCTTCGATATCAGTCGGACGCCAATCCGCGAAGCGCTGCAGAAACTCAATCATGTCGGGATGGTCGATATCCATCTTAACAGGGGCGCGTTTGTCGCGAAACCTTCGGCACAACGTGCGCGTGAGTCCTTTGAGGCGCGGATCATTCTGGAGTCTGGAGTTTTTGCTCGCGTCGCTCAGTGCATTCAGCCGAAAGACCTCCGTCTCCTGCGGGAGATCATCGACATGGAGGAGGCGGCATTTGCCAAAGGCGATCACAGTGCGCTGATCCGCTACACCGGTGAATTTCACATCGCCTTGTGCCGCATCCTTGGCAACGAGGAACTCAACCGGATGCTGCGCGAACTGGTCTCGCGTACGTCGGTAGCGCTGGCGGTCTTTCCTCCGTCGGGATTTGTCTCAACGGACAGCAAACATCATCGCAAGATCGTAGAACATCTCTCCAAGGGAGACGCCGATGCAGCTATCCAGACGCTCGTCACAACCTTGAAAGAGGTCCAGCGCAGCCTCGACTTTGAATTCGGCTCCGAGAAGAATGGCGAACTGCGAGACATCGTCTTCCAGATGATGGAGCGAAATTCGTAGGGTCTGCATTTTGATCCAGTGGATCCTCGCAGGCTTTTCCACGCAAGACAGTCTAAAGAACAAATTCGTGTTGGAGCAACAAGTTCAGCTTGGGCTGGTCACCGATCTGGAACTATGTTCCGCCGCTCTCGCTATACTTATTCTGAATCGGGGCGCGGTGGTGCGACATGACCGCCCTTTCATCATTCCCGGTCGCTGCGCGCGTAGCGGCCCGGCGGCTGCCCGACATGGCGGCTGAAGGCGGTGCTGAAGGTGCTGGCCGAGCCGTAGCCGACCTGGCGGGCGACCTCGTCGAGCGCGATGTCCTTTTTACCGAGCAGATTCCTGGCGAGCGCCATGCGCCAGGCGAGCAGATATTCCATCGGCCTGAGCCCGACGGTTCGGGTGAAGCGGTCGAAGAAGGCCGAGCGCGACAGGCCGGCCGCGCCGGCCAGTTCGGCCACCGTCCACGGCCGCTGCGGATCGCCATGCATCCGCCTGATCGCCGCTGAAATCCTGGCATCCGCAAGTCCGCTGAGGAAGCCGGGGGCCGAGCCCTTGGCCCGACTTGCCCTGAGCGCTTCGATCAGCAGGATCTCGACGAGGCGGCCGAGCACCAGCTCGCGGCCGGCATTGTCCCGGCTCGCCTCCTCGCCGACGAGCCGCACCAGCGTCGATAGCCGCTCGACACCGCTGATATGGATCATGGCTGGCAGCAGCGACACCAAAAGTGCCGCATCGGGCGAGCCGAAGACGAAATAGCCGCCGAGCAGGCGGACATCGGCGGGGCCGTCCTGCCGGCCGTGGCGAACCTCCTCCGTCGGCGCCGGTGCAGTCTTTGGATCGATGCGCCGTGGCGTCACCGGCTCGAAACCGCACATGGTGAAGGCAGGGGTGGCCGGCAACAGCACGAAGTCGCCCTGTTCGAGCACAACCTGTGCTTCCCCATCGACGGCGAGGCGGCATCGGCCTTCGAGCACGGCGCAGAAGCCGGGCTGGCCGAATTCCGAATAACGCACGCCCCACGCGCCAGCGCCGCTGATCCCCTTCGAGAACACGGTGCGCGGCTGCAGCAGCTCGATGACCTGGGCGAGCGGGTCGGTGGTGAGGGTGTCTGCCATATCAGGACTATTGCCAATAAAATACGGATTATAGATTGATGATAGTCCTGATATTGGACGGTATTTTCGTGGCGTCAACATCATCAAGGGAAAATGTCATGAAAACCGTACTGATCACCGGATGCTCCTCGGGTTATGGCCTGGAGACCGCCCGTCACTTCCATGCCGGGGGCTGGAACGTCGTTGCCACCATGCGCAGCCCACGCCAGGACATCCTGCCGCGCTCGGAGCGGATGCGGGTGGTTGCACTCGACGTTACCAATGAGGACAGCATCGCTGCGGCGCTCGCCGCCTGCGGTCCGATCGACGTGCTGGTCAACAATGCCGGCATCGGCCTCGTCGGCGCCTTCGAGGCGACGCCGATGGTACATGTGCGCAAGCTGTTCGAGACCAACACCTTTGGCGTGATGGCGATGACCCAGGCGGTCATCCCGCAGTTTCGCGCGCGCCGGTCGGGCGTCGTCGTCAACGTGACGTCGAGTGTGACGCTGGCACCGATGCCGCTGGCCGCCGCCTACACCGCAAGCAAGATGGCGATCGAGGGGTTCACCGGCTCGCTGGCGCATGAGCTCGGCGCCTTCGATGTCAGGGTCAAGCTGGTCGAGCCGGGCTATGCGCCAAGCACGCGTTTTGCCCACAACACCGAGCTGCGGGTCGAGGATCTCATTCCCGAAGCCTATGCCGGATTTGCCGGGCCGATCTTCGCCGGGTTTGCGACACCTGAAATGGTGACGAAGGAAACCGACGTAGCCGAAGCCGTGTGGTTGGCCGCGAACGATGTGTCGGGGCAGCTGCGCTTTCCGGCGGGACCCGACGCGGTGGCCCTGGCGCAGGCGGGCTGAGTCAGAGCATGATCCCGAAAAGTGGGTGCCGGTTTTCGGAAAAGATCATGCTGCGACAAGAGCCAGATCGTAGCGCAATACGTGGTTGGGGTAGGACTGCCGGTCGATCTGGAACCGGGTTTCGCCGGCCTTGGCAAAACCCTTCCTCAGGTAGAACTCCATGGCGCGCTGGTTTTCGGCATTGACCGCCAGCCAGACATTTGGACGGCCGGTGGAGACGCAGTGTCGCAAGCCGGCATCGAGCAAACGCCCGCCGGCGCCGCTGCCCTGATGCCGGGGCTGGACATAGAGCTTTGCTATCTCGAGATCGGAGCATTCCGGCACAGGTGCCGGCGCGCCCGATGCGATCTGGATGAAGCCGTCGATGCCGACGGCATTCTGCGAGACCAGGATTGTCTGATCCGCCCGTGCCATGATCTCTTCGAAACGAGCGGCGGTGAAATGCGCAAGCGCATAGTCGGCGAAGAACGTATTGACGCCGTGGCGAATATAGGTGTTCAGCCAGACTTCCAGCCCGAGTGCGGCGAGGCTGGAAGCATCCGTCAAGTTGGCCGGCCTGATCACGTCTCGATCCAATCTATCCGCTAAAAGCAAGCAGCAAATAGAGGATGGTTTGATGTTTGGGAAGGCGTGATCCAGCACCTGCGGTGTTGCCGGTTGGAAGTTGAAAAATCTTCGCGTGAAATAGACCTCCAAAATCGCGGTTTCATTGGAACAAGAAAGCATGTGGAGCGTTGTTTATGGTTGGAGTGCGATGAGCAGGCAATCCACCGCTCCGTGAAAAGAGTGGCGGGAGGTCAAGAGCACTCCCAGGAGACAGACATGGATACCACCACTCTACTCATCATACTTATCGTACTTGTTCTGCTGGGCGGCGGCTGGTTCGGCCGCGGTCGCTGGTATTGATCAACGCTTTCAAGCGCGAGCGTGGCGGCAAATATTGCCGCTTCTCGTTTGGCAAGATGTCGGCGACGTAAGTTACAGCCTCGTGCCAATCCAGGAATTTCGCCCGGCTCCAAACGTTGCTAGTTAGCTGCGGCCTGCCGCCAATCGAATGAAGCTGAGGCATGGCTGAACCAGTAATCAAATCCGCAGGCCAAAAATTCGCCGAAGCTGAGGTCGAAAGCTTTCGAAGGGATCTTGGGCCGTTTGTCGTTGCGGCTGAAACGACACGCATGGCGATGGTTTTCACCGATGCGAAAGAGCCCGGCAATCCGATCATTTTCGCCAACGACGCTTTTCTTGGTCTGACCGGATATTCCCGCGACGAGTTGCTTGGCCAAAGCTTCAACTTCCTGATGGCGCGCGGCACCGATGTCGATTGTTTGGCGCGCATCGAAGCCGCTTTCGCGGGCGATGTCACGGGCGGCTCGGAAATCTGCTACCGTCGCAAGAACGGCAGCGAATTCTGGTCGGCAATCCTCATCAGCCCGGTCCGGGATGAGGGCGGCGATGTCGTGCAGCACTTCGCCTCCCTCGTCGACCTCACCGATCACAAGCAGGAGCAGGCCCAGTCGCGGATGCTCATCGATGAGCTGAACCACCGGGTGAAGAATACGCTTGCCACGGTGCAGTCGATTGTCTGGCAGGCATTGCGAAATACCTCCGATCCCGAAGTGATCCGGGACTCGATTGAGTCGCGCCTGTTCGCGCTCTCGCGGTCACATGACCTGCTGACCCGTGAGAACTGGGAAGGTGCGGGGCTGCTCGATCTGATCAAGGCGGCCTTGGAGCCGTTCGGGATTGCAAATGGCAGGTCGGAGCACTTTGTCATCACGGGCAGCAACATCCGCGTCTCGCCCAAAGTTGCCCTGGCACTCGGCATCGCCTTCCATGAACTCGCGACCAACGCGGTGAAATACGGCGCGTTTTCCAACAATTTAGGGTCCGTGCTGATTTCATGGACGAACGAGCTGTCGCCTGAAGGCGATCGGCTGGTTCTGCGCTGGCAAGAGAAGGACGGTCCGCCCGCCATGCCGCCGTCCCGTAAGGGGTTTGGCTCGCGGGTCCTGGAGCGCGGCCTGGCACACGAACTGGATGGCGCGGTCGATCTCGACTACCGGGTGGAAGGCCTGGTCTGCACGATCACCTTTTTACGGTGTCCGGGATGAATCGGCTGCTTTCCGATCGACGCATCCTTGTCGTCGAGGATGAAATGCTCGTGCTCATCATGATCGAAGACATGCTGGCCGACCTCGGATGTGAATCGGTAACCGCTGTCGCCACGGTCAAGCAGGCACTCGCCCTTATTGAAGCACACGACTTCGATGCAGCTATGCTGGACTTGAACCTGAACGGCGACAAGACCTATTTCGTGGCCGACGCGCTCGCTGCGCGCGGCGTGCCTTTCATTTTCTCGACGGGCTACAGCGGCCACGACATGAGGGATGGCTACCGCGACCGCCCCCTTTTGAAGAAGCCGTTCATGGACAAGCAGCTGGCCGAGATATTTGCCAGCCTGCTGTCTGGCTGACTGGCAAAGTCAAGAAACGCCAGGCCCGATGCCTGCGCTCAAAACGAGCTGGCGCCCGGTTGCACCCTGGATGGCCAGCATGTGCAGCCGCAGGCCATCAAAAAAATTCTACCGCTACCGTAGTGATTTTGCCCGTCCTGGCGCAGGTTTCGGAGAGCGGCTCGGGGTCTGGTGCGTCGCCGACTTCAACAGCTTGCGGAAGCTCGGGCATTCCAGATGTGATGGAGCGGGGCAGTCGGCGACGTGGCGGATGACGTCGCGCAGCATCCTGAGCTCGACGATCTGCCGCTCCAGCTCCCTGGCCCTGGCATGGAGCTGGTCGCGCGGAATGTCGGGGCGGTCATCGCTGCCGAACATGCCCGATATCTCGGGCAGCGAGAAGCCGGCAGCCTTGCCCATGGCGATGAGCGACAGCTTCATCAGCACGTCGTGATCGAACTGCCGGCGCAGGCCGTGCCGCGCCACCGAGCGGATCAGGCCGATCTCCTCGTAATAGCGCAACGTCGATGGCGGCACGCCGGAGCGTTCAACGACCTCGCCAATATCCAGAAAATGCATGCTTGACCTCAAGTTGGCTTGAATTCGTACGCTGTGCCGAACAGTCGAATTCAGCAAGAGGAAAAATCATGCAAGTCATTCAACAAACACTGGAAAGACCGGTCTGGCTGGATGGGCGCGCGCTCGCCCTGCTGCTCGCCGCGTCGCTCACCACCATGGCCAATGCGACCATCAGCCCGGCGCTGCCGGGGCTCGAGCGGCTGTTTACGGATGACCCGAACGCGGCGATGCTGACCCGGCTGCTGGTGCCGGCGCCGTCGCTCAGCGTCGCCTTGTTCGCGCCCTTCGCCGGCTTGGCGGTGGACCGGTTCGGCCGCCGCCTGCTGCTGCTTTGGGGCGTGATCCTGTTTGCCGTTGCCGGATGCGCCGGATTGGTCCTGCCCGACCTGCCCAGCATCTTCATGAGCCGCCTCGTTCTCGGGGTGGCGGTGGCACTCATCATGACGGCGCAGACCGCCCTTGTCGGCGACTATTTCAGCGGCGACAAGCGCAGCGCCATGACCGGGCTGCAGATCTCGGCGCGCAATTTTGGCGGCCTCGTCTTCATCTCGCTTGCCGGATGGGTGGCGGCAATCTCGCCGCGCTGGCCCTTCGCCATCTATGGCCTCGCCATTGTCTTCCTGCCCCTGATGTGGATGGTCATCGTCGACCCCAGGCGGTCGCAGGCACCGGGCGCCAAGGCAACAAGTGATGCTGCCGGGCATCCGTCCTTTGTGCTGTTGCTGTCGCTGCTGGTGCTGCTGCAGGCGCTCACCAACATGATCTTCTTCGTCATGCCGACGCAGATGTCGTTCTTTCTTGAAGCCAAAGGCTATGACGCCGCGATGATGACCGGCGCGATCCTCGGCACGGTGATGCTGTCCGGCGGCAGCTTCGCGCTGCTCTATCCCCGCCTGCAGCGCGCCACCGGTTATGCCGGCATCTTCCTCATCGGTTATGCCGCGATGGCGCTTGGCTTCCTGCTTTTGGTCCTGGCCGCAACGACGCCTGTGCTGTTTGCGGCGGCCGCTGCGATCGGCGCCGGTTACGCGCTGGTTTCGCCGAGCTTCGTTGCGCTGACCTTGAACCTTGCGCCGTTGCGGCACCGGGGCGTCAGCGGCGGCGTGCTGACGGCGTCGATCTTCATCGGCCAGTTCGTCTCGCCGCTGCTCGTCACGCCTTTGATCGCCTGGCATGGCTACGGAACGCTGTTCGGCGGCACGGCGCTGCTGCTGGCCGCGATGGCGATGGCGGCTGGACTGGCCGGCGCCGCTGCGAAGGTCCGCAGGCGCTGAGGCATGTCTTCGAAACCGGCGGCGGGCCGATCTGCCGCTGTCGCGCAATCACCGCGCGTTTCGGGCGACCATGGCGAGGATGGTCTGGAACAGCTCGTCCTTGGCCTCGTCAGGCGTGATGTCGCCGCTTGCGGCGGCGAAGGACAACGCTTCGGCGGCACCCAGCATCGCCAGAAGTCCTGACGCAGCTACGGTACCGGCCGGCGCGAACGGGGCGAGCAGGGTCCGGCACTTCTCCATGAAAACAGCTTCATAGTCGCGCTTGACCCTGGCCAGCTCGGGCGAGCCGGCGAGCGCCGAGATCACCCCGGGGATCTCGCGGCCCTGTTCGAGCACGCAGCCGACATAAGACGCGGCGATGACCATCGCCCGGCTCGGCAGGGTCGGCTCGCTGGCCTGGAATGCCGCGTCCATCAGCGCGGTCTGGTGCGTGTCGAACTCCTGGTACAGCGCTGCGAGCAAGGCGGGCCGCGTGGCGAAATGATCGTAGACGACGGGTTTTGCCACGCCCGCCTGCTCGGCCAGCCGGGGCAAGGTCAGCGCCTCGGTGCCTTCAGCGCGGATGATGCTCCAGGCGACGTCGACGAGCTGCCGCCGCCGGTCCTGTCGCGACAGGCGGCGGCGCGGTTGCGGTGTTTCAGCGCTTGACGTCATAATGTACCAAAAGTATATACTAAAAGTAGGTTACAAAAAGTATATAAGCTGTGACCGTCGCCCGCAACTGCTAACAGGAATGTCGATATGCACGCGCTCATCGTCGTCGCCCATCCCGATCCCAAGTCACTCAGCCACGGCATCGCAGCACAGCTCGCCGCAGGGGTTGAGATGGCCGGCCACACCTTCGAGATCGCCGACATTGCCGGGGAAGGCTTCGACCCGCGCTACACCGCCACCGATCTCGCCGTTCACCGCCGGGAAGTGGCACCTGCTGCCGACGTCGCCGCCGAGCAGGCGCGGATCGACCGCGCCGACACGCTGGTGCTGGTCTACCCCGTCTACTGGTGGTCGATGCCGGCTTTGCTCAAGGGCTGGATCGACAGGGTGTTCGCCAATGGCTGGGCTTATGACGAAGGCGCCGGCATCAGGCCGGTCAAGCGGCTGCGTCATCTCAAGGTGCATCTCGTCGCCCTTGGCGGCGCCAGCACACGGACCTATGCCCGGCACGGCTATTTCGGCGCGATGAAGACCCAGATCGACCATGGCATCTTCGATTATGTCGGCGCGCTGGTCGCCACATCGGAGCTTTTGCTCGACACCGAAACGCTGGGGGCGGACGGGCATCTGGAAGCCGCACGCGCCATCGGCCGCAACCTGTTCGCAGCCGGGCACAGCCGAGGCGTGGCGGCATGAGGCGGTGCGCTACAGCACCAGCAGGCCGAGGCCGCGCAACAGCTCGGTTGCCTAGCTTTTCGAGATCGCCGCACCCTTGAGGATCGCCGCTTCGTTGAGCTTCAGCGGGCCGAGGTCGCAGCCGCGCAAATCGGCACCTTCGAAGCGGCAGGAGCGCATGCTGGCGCCGCGCAGGCTGCAGCCGTCGAAGATCGCCTCGCGGAAATCGCAGCCGGTGAGCTCGGCGTCGCTGAAATCGAGATGGTCAAGCGTCTTGCGCCGGAACGAGATCGCCGGCAGCAGGGCGCTGACCAGCCGGCATTGCCGGAAGTCGGCGCCGATGAACGTGCTGGCGACGAAATTCGCCCCCGTCAGCTTGCTCTGGCTGAAGGTCGAGCCGTTGAGCCGCGACCTTGTCCAGTCGGTGTTGGAGAGGTCGCAATTGTGGAACTGTGCGTCGACGCCGTCGATGGCCATGAGTTTGGCGCCCGCCATGCGGCAGCTGGTCCAGCGTGTGTCGGTCAGCGTCGAACCCCTGAGGTCGGCGTCTGAAAGAGTGCAGTCGGCGAATGTGCAGCCGCTGAAGTCGAGCCGCGACAGATCGTGGCCTGCCAGTTGCAGGCCGCTGAAGGAGCGCTGCCCCTGGGCGATGAGGTCGACGAGGGCGGTGGCGGGCGGGTCGGCTGGCATGGTTTTCGAAACTGTCGCGGGCGGCCGAGGTGTCGGCGGGTCAGCTTTTCTGCAACGCGACGTGGACGCCAAGGCCGACGAGCACCGCACCGCCGGCACGCTGCATCAGCCTTTGGGCACGGCGCGACCGCTTGAGCCGGTCAGTCATCGCCCCGGCCAGCATGACGCCGACGACGTCGGCCAGGGTGAACATCGCATTGACCACGGTGCCCAGGATGAAGAACTGCAGCCAGACCGGAAAGGCCGCCGAAGCGTCGATGAACTGCGGCAGGAAAGCCATGAAGAAGATCGCCGTCTTGGGGTTGAGCACCTCGACGGCGATGCTCTCGACGAAGGCGCGGCGGGCGGATTTCGGCGCGATGGCGGGCAGGTCGCCGTCACCCTCATTCCTGGCGCGGAACATGGCGATGCCGAGCCAGACGAGATAGGCGGCACCGGCAAGCTTGACGACCAAATAGGCCAGCGGCACGGCGTGGAACAGCACCGACAGGCCGCCGGCGGCGGCTATGACGTGAACGTAGCCGCCGAGATGGATGCCGAGTGCCGCCATCAGCCCCGACCAGCGCCCGCGCGCCAGCGTCTGGGCAGCGGCATAGAGCATGGCCGGGCCCGGCATGAAGGCGAAGATCGCGGTGGTGGCGACAAAGGCGATCAACAGTTCGGCTGACGGCATGGCAGGCTCCCGTCGCACCAAAATGGCGCGACCCATGCCGGCAAATTCGCACAGGGCGCGATCGTTCGGTAGGCGAAACCCGTCTGCCAGCCCGGCCTATATTTGGTCCAGCGATCGCGAAGCGCTGTTATGCCGCACATTTGCCGGTTTTTGCTGGCTACGGCTTTCTTCACGAAGTCGTGAGAATCGTGGGCCTACACTTTCCGCGCTCACGCTCGTCCAGACGAGACCGAGTATTCACTATGTCATATTTTTCGCAGACGATCGTCGATTTTTGGCGGGCGCAGTTTCTCAACGGCGACATTCTCCACAGCGACGACAATTTTACTGTCGCCGCCGACCCTGATCTCGACGAAGACTGCCGGGTCATGGTGCTGGAGACGATCGATGGTCGGGCCATGGCGGTGGTGACGCCCGAGCTGGCGGCCAGGGCCGGCCTGCGCAAAAGGCAGGGCCTGTCCATCGCCGGCTTTCGCCACGCCCTTGATGGCGCGGGTGTGATGCTGCATGGCGCCGACCGCATCTATCATTTCACCGAGGCGGAGAAGAAGCGGCTGGCACTGGACGAGCCGGTTGTTGGGTCGAGGCGTCTGAGCGCCGAGGACGCGGCGCTGTTTTCAGGTTTCCAGGCGCAGGCGTCGGAGAAGGGCCTCGCTGGTGCCTCGGTCGAACTCGACCACTGGCTGGTGTTCGGTTCCTTCGAGCAGGACCGTCTTGTCTGTGCCGGCAGCATGTATCCCTGGATGAACGGTCGCGTCGCCGATCTCGGCGTGCTGACGCTCGAGCCCTACCGGGGCAAGGGCCACGCCCGCAAGGTGGTGCGTTCGATCAGCCGGCACGCCTGGGACCTGGGATATGAGCCGCAATATCGCTGCCAGCTCGACAATGCGGCGTCGATCCTGCTCGCCGGCAAGGCCGGCCTCGAGCTGTTCGGCACCTGGGAGGTGGTTTCGCCCGATTCCGCCGCCTGATCCCGGCGGCGGTCCTCATCCTGGCCGGCTACAGAAAGCGGACGAGCCCGGCCTGTGTCGGCTCGAAGCCGCAGGCATCGAGATAGAAGCCGCGCAGATGCGGATCGAAATCGACGTGAAGCCATTCGCAGCCCGTGTTCCTGGCATTGTCGATCGCCAGCCGGACGAGGGTCGCGGCATGGCCGCGCCGGCGCAGCCGTGCTGCGACCATCGTGTCGAGCAGGAAGGCATGGAGGCCGCCGTCCCAGGCGACATTGACGAAGCCGGCGAGGCTGCCGGATTGCCGCATGCAGACCCAGCCGAGGCTGAACCTGTTGACCTGCGTCCACCAGTCGTCGTCGAAGAGCCGGTGCTCGAAACATGCGGCGTGCAAGGCGTTCAGCTCGGCATTAGCAAAGGCACCGCGCCATTCGAACAGCGGCTCGCAGCCGGTGGCGGGGTCAACCATGCCAGCCTTCGGCGGCAAGCAGCCGGCGGATGACCGACACCAACGTGTCGCGTGCGTCGCGCCGGGTCGCAAAACCGGCGACGGCAATGCCCTTTGCCGGTGCGTAATAGGCCGCAGTGCCCCAGAAGCCGAGATGCGAGTAGACCTCGGCACCGTCGACGGTGTCGACTGATATGCCGAGGCGATAGGTGGCGGCACCGTCGTGGCTGCCCTGGGAGAGCATTTCGCGCAGCGTGTCGGGGCTGTCGAAGACACGGCCTTCGAACAGCGCTGCAAAGAGGGTGGCGAGGTCGCGCACCGACATCACCAGCCCGCCGCCGCCATAAAGATCCATCGAGGCGCTGATCCCGGTGGCATCGACATCGCCGAAAAACTGGCGCGCCCGCGGCTCGACGTGCGGCGGCTGCGGCTCGGATATCTCCCACCAGCTCGTTGCAAGGCCGAGCCGCTCGAATCCCATCTCGCGTCGGACGGTTGCCGCAAGCGTCGTGCCCGAGATGCGCTCGATGATGTCGCCAAGCAGGATATAGCCGGTGTCGGAATAGCTGAAGCGCGTGCCCGGCTCGCTGAGCGGCGCCGAGAATTTGGCGCCGAGGCGAACCTGCTCTTCGCGCGTCCACAAATGCTGCGGCTCGCGCAGGACGGTGGCAAAGAATTCGGGGGCGTTGGTGTGGTCGACGAGCCCGCCGCTGTGGTCGAGCAGATGGCGAACGGTGATCCTGTCGGTGTTGTAGCCGGCGGTAGCGAGCAACGCGTTGAACAGCGGGTCGACCAACCGTGCGACCGGGCCGTCGAGATCGATCAGCCCGCGTTCCCAGAAGCGGAGGATGGTGGCGGCAACGAAGGTCTTGGTGTTGCTGGCGACCCGGAGCGGCGTGTCGAGCGACATCGGTCGGCCGGTTTGTTCGTCGGCCATGCCCGCGGCCGTGGCCCAGGGCCGCTCAAGGCCCTGGCCCGTGGCGTAGAGTGCCAGCGGGATCCGCTGCTCGCTGACAAGGTCGACAAGCTCTTTCCGGTTCAATCCATGTCCCCCGCGGCGACGCGGCCGCATCATGATTCGCGGGTCAGTCTCTCCGGCGGTGCCGGCGAGGCATAGCGCCAGTTGGCGTAACAGCCTGGCCAGCCGTGTCGGCGGCGCGACGAACGTCTCTCCAGTCGGCCTGTATTCTTCGATGTGGGTTTGCTAATATGCTGTCGTTGCCAAGTTGTTCGTGGGGCGCAGGGCGCTTTATGACCGATACCGAATTGCTGGAAAGCCTCGCAAAGATTCGCAGTTACAGCGAAGCCCGTGGATTCGACTTTGCTCTCGACTGGGATCCGTCGATCCTGCTGTCGATACGCGAGGTCATCGGCTTCGTTGCTCTTTTTGGTCATCCAGGCAAAAGCTCATCGGTGCGCCTTGGCGCTTTCGAGCGATCGTCACTGGACGAGCGGACCAGAAACCTGGAGTGGCTGCTGCGCGAGGTGACAGGTCAAGAGACCGGTTCGGCGGCGGATGTGTCCGAATTGCAGCGGTTGCTGTGGGTCGCGGCAAGCAAGCTGCAGCACATCGACGACGGACTTCGCCAGTATCAGCCAGGCGCGGCAAAAGCCCTCGAGGTCCTCGTCGGGGCCGGTTATGTCGCAAGCATGCCAAAGCGTTTTCAGGATCTCCTCGATCGATCGCCCGATGTCGCGCCCGATTTTGGCTCTGACGAGGCCAATGACGAGCAGCGCCCGGCCGAGGTCGTGGATGCTGCTGAGCCGGAGCCCGTTCAAGAGCCTGTTCCGACAGCCGTCCTGGTGGATGAAGGTTACGGCAAGCGGTCACAGCTCTGGCCGCTGCTGTCGCTGTCGGCCGCCGTGATCCTCCTCGCCGCGATGATCCTGGCGCCCACCCTGGGCATTAACCTGCCCCGCTTGTTTGGCGCTGAGGCAGACATTCTTCATGGCGCGGTGGTCGTCGGGCTCTGCATCATCGGCGCCGCCGTGGTGGCGGTGCGGCTGCAGGGCCTCCTTGCCGACCGGCGGGCCATCGAGAGCACTGAGCGAAGTCTTGCCACCGCCAGGCTGGAGGCTGCGCGGATTTCGCGTGGTCTCGGGTATCGTGACGCAGCATCGGGTGCGCAACGGGAGGAGGCTGAAAGCGGCTACGCCTCTCCAGGCGGCTGACCTGCTGTCATGTCCCGCTTTGCCGGACGTCCCCAGGCAGAGTTGTTGAAGGAACGGGCTGCCAGGCGGGTGGAAGTATCCGCCATTTCGGTCGAACTCGACCAGCTCGAGGCTGAGCTGAAGGTCCGCAAGGCGGAACTGCGGTCGGCGGGCCTGTGGTTGGCCGCCGACGGCACCGTCTTCGTGATCGGGATCATCGCTTCGCCTGTCACCGGCGGCCTGTCGCTGGCCATCGCCGGCTATGAGCTGCTGCGCCTGGGAATGGGCGGACTGGACGCAGCACGGATCAGCGGTCCCGTGCGCGAGCTGCAAAGACGCATCCTCGGCTGCCTGCTGAAACTGGAGCAGGCGGGTAGGGAGATCGGCCAGATCGACCGGGAACTGGCGCGCAGGACGAAGTCCTGAGCGAAGGCCCGGCGAGGCGGGGCCGACGGTCTTCACTCCAGCGACGGCGAACTGCCGAGCGACAGCGCCAGCTTGCGCAGCAGCCGCGCCAGTTGCGCCTGCTCGTCCCAGCTCAGGCTTTCGAGCATCAGCGTTTCCACCGCCATGTCGGCCTCGAAGGCCTCGCGGGCACGGGCAAGACCTTCCTCGGTCAATTCGACCGGCAGGCTGCGGCCGTCGCCATCGGACGCGACCTGCCTGATCAGGCCCGCCTTGACCAGCTTGACGATGCGGTTGGTGGCGCCGCCCGACGAGATCATCATCGACTTGTAGAGCTCGGTCGGACGCAGCCGGTAGGGCGGGCCCGAGCGCAGCAACGTGAACAGCACGTCGGCCTCGCCGGTGTCGAGCCCGTAGGAGGCGAAGATCGCCTCGATCTTCGGCCGGGCGACAAGCGTGATCCAGCGGGCGCGGCCGAGGATCGCCATGCCGCGCGTGTCGAGATGCGGCAGTTCCCTGGCCCATTGCGCCCGGCGGGCATCGATGCCGTCCTGCAGGCCGTCGCCGGCCAGTTCCCCAATATTCTCGTCGAGATGTCTTGACACTAAGATAATTCCACTTTTATCTTAGCACTAAGATATCTCGGGGCTGACCATGACGCAACAGGAAGTTCTTCGTTTGCCGGTGTCCTATGCCGCACGCTCGCCGCTGATCCTGCTGGCCTTGTGCGGCCTGGTCTTCGCCACCCGCATCATGATCTCCAAGGCGGCGCTGAATGCCGGCATGCAGCCATTCCAGCTGGCGCTGGTCGCCAATGTCGGCGCCGGCATGGTGCTGCTGCCGCTGCTCGCCGCCTCCGGGCAGGGCATTCCGCGCCAGCGCAGCCACATCCTGCTCTATCTGGTGCTCGGCATCATCAGCTTCACCGTGCCGACGGTGCTCGGCTACTACATCGTCGACCGGGTCGGGCCGGCCTACACCTCGACGGTCTATTCGCTGTCGCCGCTGCTGACGATGAGCTTTGCCGCCGGCCTCGGCATCGAGCGCATGTATCTCCGGCGTTTCGCCGGCATCCTGATCGGCCTCGCCGGCATGGCGGCCCTGGTGCAGCAGCAACTGGCCGAGATCGACTTCTCGCAGACTGTCTGGGTGCTGCTCGGCATCATCGTTCCGGCCTGTGCCGCCGCCGGCAACATCATCCGCACGGCGTACTGGCCCAAGGGCTCGTCGGCGCTCGCCTTTTCCTGCGGCATCCTGTTGAGCTCGAGTCTGATGGTGGCGCTGGTGGCGCCGTTCTTCGAGGCGCCGTCGAGCTGGGTCTTTTTCGACCGCGACATCCTGTTCTGGATCGGTTGCATGGTCGCGACGTCAGCCTCGTCCTATCTGCTCAACTTCCGCCTGCAGGAGATCGGCGGGCCGGTGTTCTTCAGCCAGCTCGGCTATTGGGGCACCGGCTTCGGTGTGGTGCTGGCGGCCATGCTGTTCAACGACGTGCTGACTGTGCTGTCGGTCGCAGGTCTGGCGGCGATCATCGCCGGCGGCGTGCTGGCCAACCGCAAGCGCGCCTGATCAACCAAACTTCAACGAGGAGAACGACATGTCCTTCCAGGCCTATCTCGACACCATCAAGACCAAGACCGGCAAGGGACCGGAGGAATTGGCCGCACTCGCCGACGGCAAGGGATTTTCCGACGCCGGCAAGCTGAAGGCTGGCGTGAAGGCCGGGCAGATCGTCGAATGGCTGGGCTCCGAGTTCGGCCTCGGCCACGGCCATTCGATGGCGGTCTATGCGCTGCTCAGCGGCAAGAGGAAGCCCGGCGACAAGTAGCTGTCGCCGTCTGCTGGACATTCGTCTGGCTGCGAGATCAGGCATCCGGGCGCAGGCGAAACCTGCGCCCGGCCCGCACTATCCCTTTTTGTTCAGTTGCTCGACGCTTTCCTTCGTGTTGGCGATGATGTGCTCGAGCTTTTCGTGCATGGCACGCCCGGCCTGTTCGGCCTTCGCCACCACGTCGGAGCCGTCGACTCGGACATGCTGGCCAGATTTCACGACCAGGACGCCGTCAACGATGACGGTGTCGACGTTGCGCGCGCCTCCCGAGAAGACCAGGGAGAAATACGGATCGATCACCGGCGCGATGTTGAGGTCGGTCTTGCGGACCAGAATGATGTCGGCCTTCTTTCCCGGCGTCAGCGAGCCGATCTCCCGATCGAGGCCGAGGGCCCTGGCGCCTCCGAGCGTAGCGATTTCAAGGATCCGTTTCGGCTCAAGCGTCCGGTCGACGTCGGCACGCTGCTTGTGGGACCATTGCAGTGCCCGCATGACGGTGAAGAAGTCGGCGGTGGCCATGGCGCTCGACGCGTCGACGGACAGGCTGAGGCTCGCACCCAACTGCTCGAGCTCGGCGAACTGGATGTAGCCGTTCCTGACCGTCGAGTAGGGGATCTCGATCGCAGGCGACATCGAGAACTGCACGTTCTTGGCGACCAGTGTCTCGCGTTCTTCCTCGGTCAGGCCTTGCGCATGGATGAACAGGAGATGCGGGCCGAGCAGGCCATGCTTGTCCATGAAGCCGACAAGCCCGTGGGCAGTGTTGCCGTAGTGAAGCGAAATCGGCAATCCTAGCTCTTTTGCAAACCGTGCTTCTGCGACGAACTTGTCGTCGTCGCCGCCGCTTTTCAGGATGTCCGGGGCAGGCGTCTGGAGGTTGACGCCGATCGTGATGAGCGGGTGTCCCGTGGCCCACTGCTTGCGCACGGCTTCGACGCCGTTGGTGTCGAGGCGTTCTCCGCGGCCTGGCGTTCCATAGGAGTACCGTGTGCGGACTCCGAGATCGATCGAGGCGCGTATCTCGGCGTTGGCGTGCTCGACCGAACGGGTGTTGTGGCAGAAGTTGTTGATGCAGGTGGTGCCGGAGAGAAGCGCTTCCAGAAGCCCGAACCTTGCCGAGGCGGCCGCGTCGTCGGGCGTGCACAGCGAGGCTGCCCTATTGGTCGTCGGGAAGTAACCCCGGACCGGATCGTCGCCTCTTATCGAACCGCGCAGGAAGGCATTCCAGAGATGAGAATGTGTGTCGACGAAGCCAGGCATGACGATCATGTCGGTGGCATCGACCGCCTCGATCCCCGCAACACTCAGTCTCTCGCCGACCGCAACGATCCGGCCATCCTTGACGTGAACCTCGCCGCTGGCAAAATCTCCGACGTCCCCATCCATGGACAGGATGTGACCGGCGCGAATGACGAACTCGTTGCCCAATGCCGGATTTCCGGCTGCAGCGCCCTGGGTCTGCGCACTGCTGCCGACCGGCGCGGCAGCAGCGGCGCCCATGACCAGCGTTGCCTTCAGAAAGCCGCGACGGCCGATCTTCGATGCAGGTGCTCCGCTATCCGTGGAACCGGAATGGCTCATAAAGTTCCTCCCAATCAGCAATCAAATTATTTTGAGCTTAAATTTTTTAAGTCTAAAATAACCTAGCGTCAATGCAGGTATCCCTGCACTATGGAGAGGCTTATGAGGTGGCCGAACAGGCTCGCGGCAGGCTGCGGGCTGCCATGCCAGCCCTCTCATGTCGTCGCCGGCTCGGCCAGCACCGCCGCAACGAAGCCGCGCAGACCGGCGGCGACAAAATCCTCGACCCGCCCCTGCGGGTCGAAGCCCCACCACAAAAGCGAGCCTTGCCACTGCGAGGCCATGAGCAGGCCGATCCCTTGGGGTGCTGCGGCAACCCTGGCGAAACGCTCGTCGAGTGCTGCCGACAGCGCAGCCTTCCAGGCAGCGCCGCGCGCCCTGAGCACCGGATCGCGCAGATCCTCGCGCAGCACCAGAAGACCTTCGGCATAGGTTTCGATGCCGCCATAATCCGACAGGCCGACAAGCAGGGCGATCGCACCCTCAGGCGTTTTCGGCGTCGCGGCGGCAAGTGCCGCTGTCTTGGCGTCGAGCCCGTCCCAGGCGTGCAGAAGTGTTGCCTGCTTGAGCCGGGCCTTGGTCCCGAAGCGTTGCACCAGCGTTGCCGGCGACAGGCCGCAGGCGCGCCCCAGGCTTTCGAAGGTAAGCGCATCGGGGCCGTGCTCATGCAGCAGCCGCGAGGCGGCGACCAGAACCTCTTCGTCGGACAGGGTTTTGCGGCGGGGCATCTTGACCTTTATTTATAAACGAATATTCATTTATATATCGCTTCGAAGCCGATGACCAGCCTCCGACAGCAACACTCTCGGGAGAGATCGATGACACTGCAAGGAAAAGTAGCGCTTGTTGCCGGCGCCAGCCGCGGCGCGGGCAGGGGCATTGCCATGGAACTGGGCGCGGCCGGCGCCACCGTCTACGTCACCGGGCGGACGACGCGCGACCGCCAGTCCGAATACCAGCGGCCGGAGACGATCGAGGAAACCGCCGAGGCCATCGACGCGCTTGGCGGCAAGGGCGTCGCTGTGCGCGTCGACCATCTCGTTTCCGACGAGGTCCGCGATCTCGTTGCCCGCATCCGCAAGGACGAGGGCCGGCTCGACATACTGGTCAACGACATCTGGGGTGGCGAAAAGCTGTTCGAATGGAACAAGCCGGTGTGGGACCACAATCTCGACAACGGCCTCAGGATGCTGCGGCTCTCCATCGACACCCATCTGATCACCGCCCATCATGCTTTGCCGCTGATGATCGAGAAGCCGGGCGGGCTCTTGGTCGAGGTCACCGACGGCACGGCCGAATACAATGCGGTGAACTACCGCCTGTCGCCCTTCTACGACCTGTGCAAGTCGGCGGTGCTGCGCATGGCCTGGGCGCATGCCAGGGATCTCGCGCCGCATGGCGCGACCGCGGTGGCGATCACGCCCGGCTGGCTGCGCTCGGAAATGATGCTCGAGCATTTCGGCGTCACCGAAGCCAACTGGCGCGACGCGCTTGAAAATGTTCCGCATTTCGCCATTTCCGAGACGCCGCGCTTCGTCGGCCGCGCCGTGGCGGCCCTGGCGGCCGACCCCGATGTGGCGCGCTGGAACGGCCAGTCGCTGTCCAGCGGCGGCCTGGCGCAGGTCTATGGTTTCACCGATCTCGACGGTTCCCGTCCGAATGCCTGGCCCTATGTCGTCGAGGTGCAGGATGCCGGCAAGCCGGCCGATACGACGGGCTATCGCTGAACGCGACGACGCGTCTGCAGCCGGGTCTGCGCCAGTCCCCGAGATGCCGATGGCATGGCGGAGATCGGCCGGCGGCGTTTTTCATCGCCTCGCCTGTTGGAGGGCCACGCTTCCGCGGCTGGTGAGCGGGTAGGCCAGGAATTTTCGCACGGGGCCGGCCTTGACCATATCCCCTCCAGGGGGATAGCAATTAGGCATGACGGAACATGCTCATCCCCACACCTCCCATCCCGACACCATCAAGCGGCTGAAGCGGGCCGAGGGCCATCTGCGCGGCATCATCGCCATGATCGAGGCGGGCCGGCCGTGCCTCGACATCGCCCAGCAGCTTCATGCCGTGGAAAAAGCCGTCGGCCAGGCCAAGCGCACTTTGATCCAGGATCATCTCGACCATTGCCTGGAGGACGCGGTCGGAAGCCTGCCGCGCGCGCAGCGCCAGTCGATCGACGACTTCAAGGAAATCACCAAGTACCTCTGAGCAGGCCGCCGGCTATGCGCCGGTCGCCGTGCTGTCCCAGAGTGCCTGATACCGCCAGAGCCCGACCATGCTTCAGATCCTGTCCAACCGAACCTACCGGCATCTCTTTGCCGCACAGCTGATCGCGCTGATCGGCACCGGCCTCGCCACCGTGGCGCTCGGGCTTTTGGCCTATGAGCTGGCCGGACCCGATGCGGGTGTCGTTCTCGGCACCGCGCTGGCGATCAAGATGATCGCCTTCGTCCTCGTCGCACCCGTTGCCGCAGCCTTCGCCGAGCGGCTGCCCAGGCGTTCGATGCTAGTCTGCCTCGATCTCGTGCGCGCGGCGGTGGTGCTGCTTCTGCCTTTCGTCACCGAGGTCTGGCAGGTCTATGTGCTGATCTTCGTGCTGCAGTCGGCCTCCGCCGGCTTCACCCCGGCATTCCAGGCGACCATCCCCGACGTGTTGCCCGAGGAGAAGGACTATACGCGCGCGCTGTCCCTGACCCGGCTTGCCTATGATCTGGAGAGCCTTGTCAGCCCCATACTGGCGGCGGCACTGCTGACGGTGGTCAGCTTCCACGAGCTGTTCGCCGGCACGGTCATCGGTTTCCTCGCCTCCGCCGCACTTGTCGTCTCGGTGACGCTGCCGAGCCCGAAACCGTCTGTGCCGCGCGGCATCTATGAGCGCACCACCAGGGGCCTGAAGATCTATCTGGCGACGCCGCGGCTGCAGGGCCTGCTGGCGGTGAGCATGGCGGTGGCGGCGTCGGGCGCGATGGTGATCGTCAACACCGTCGTCATCGTGCAGGGCGAGTATGGCCTGACGCAGAAGGCGACCGCACTGGCGCTCGCCGCCTATGGCGCCGGCTCGATGACGGCGGCACTGATGCTGCCCAGGATTCTCGACAAGGTGCCGGACCGCTCGATCATGCTGGCGGGCATTTCCCTTTTGGCTGTCGGGCTCGTTTGCGGCACGCTGGTGCAGGGTTTTGCCGCGCTCTTGCCGCTGTGGTTCCTGCTCGGCCTCGGCTATTCGATGGCGCAGACGCCGGCGGGCCGGCTGCTCCGGCGCTCGTCGCACGCCGAGGACAGGCCGGCGCTGTTTGCCGCGCAGTTCGCGCTGTCGCATGCCTGCTGGCTCATCACCTATCCGCTGGCCGGCTGGCTCGGCGTCTCGGTCGGCCTGCCCATGACCTTCGTCATCATGGCCGGCATCACGGCTGCTGCGGTCGCCACTGCGCTGGCGCTGTGGCCGTCGTCGGACCCCGAAATCGTCGACCATCACCATCACGGCCTCGCCGATGACGACCCGCATTGGACCGAGGGCGGACATCGTCATGGCCACCGCCATGCCCATGGCTTCGTCATCGATACGCTGCACCAGCAATGGCCGCGCCATGGCTGACAAGGCCACGGCCGACGTGACATTGCAGATCTGACACGGCTGTCGCGTCAAGCGCTCGTGCCGCAGTGACTTTGCGGCGGCACTGTGGCATGGCGCTGACATGAAGGGGATGCGGCTCATCTTGCGGGACAGGCTGTCGGCTGGCGTCATCGCCGGCATGATCGCCTTCATGCTGCTGTTCCAGGCGCTGCTTTCGGGCGCTGCTTCCGGCGCCATGGCCGCCTCCGCCGCCGACCCGCTCGGCGTCATCTGCACCATGGACGGCATGGGTCCGGCCGGCGGCGACACCAGGCCCGCCCGCAGCCCGGCCGACTGTCCCTGCGGCACGCTGTGCCAGCTGGCTGTCGGCGTGTCGCCCGGACTGCCTGGCGAGCAGCTTGCCTTCATTCTCGAACGGCCCGAAGCCTCCGGCACTGTCGTTGCCGAACCTGGGCAGCCTGCGCCCCAGGGCCAACGCGGCCTGATCGCCGAGGCGAGGGCGCCTCCGTCTGTCTCCGTCTGACGTCGAACCCTGCGGGCCGATAGGCCCGTGCTTCCACGCTATGGAGACAACAATGTCCGATATGACCCTCGGACGGGAGAACGCCGTCGCGCGCTCCGCGTCCAACCTTTACCGCGCCGTCTGGCGCTGGCACTTCTATGCCGGGCTGATGGTGCTGCCCTTCATGATCACGCTCGCCGTCACTGGCGCGCTCTATCTGTTCAAGGACGAGATCGACACATCAGTCTACTCCGACCTCAAGCGCGTGACCGTCGCGCAGACCAAGGTCACGCCCGAGGTCATGGTCGACGCAGCCCTTGCCAACTATCCCGGCACGGCGGTGAAATATCTCGACCCGGCAACGCCTGGGAGTTCGGCCGAAATCACTGTCGCATCAGCCGATTTCGGCAAGCTCGCCGTCTATGTGAACCCTTATGACGGGTCGGTGCTGGGCGCCTTGCCCGATCGCGGCACCATCATGTGGACCATCCGCTACCTGCACAGCCTGAAATATTTCGGCGACGGCGCGCGCATGGTGATCGAACTTGCCGGCGGCTGGTCGATCCTGCTTGTCGGCACCGGCATCTATCTCTGGTGGCCGCGCGGCAAGAAGGGCGGCGTCGTTTCGGTGCGCGGCAAGCCCAGGAACCGCATGTTCTGGCGCGACCTGCATGCGGTGACCGGCCTGTTCGCAGGCGTCTTCATCGTCTTCCTGGCGATAACAGGCATGCCCTGGTCGGGCGTCTGGGGCGAAAAGGTCAATGAATGGGCCAATGGCAGCAACTTTGGCTACCCCTCGGGCGTGCGCGTCGACGTGCCGATGTCGGGCGAACATCTCGACCATGTCGCCAAGACGTCGTGGTCGCTGGAGCAGGCCAGGCTGCCGGAATCGTCTGCTGCCGCGGGCACGCCGATCGGGCTGAACAAGGCTGTCGAGACCTTCGACAGGCTGGGGCTGCATCGCGGCTATACGGTGGCGATCCCAGGCAAGCCGGCCGGCGTCTACACCGGCTCGGTCTATCCGGATGCTGCCAGCCAGCAGAGGGTGGTCCATCTCGACCAGTATAGCGGCGAGCCGCTGATCGATATGGGTTTTGCCGATTACGGCCTCGGCGGCAAATGGATGGAGTGGGGTATCTCGGTGCATATGGGCCAGGAGTTCGGGCTGGTCACCCAGCTCGTGCTGCTGGCCGCCTGCCTCGGCATCGTGCTGCTTGCGGTGTCTGCCGGGGTGATGTGGTGGAAGCGCCGTCCGTCCGGCTCGCTCGGCGTGCCGCCGCTGCCCGACGACCCAAAGGTGTTCCGCGGTCTGATCGCCATCCTTGCCTTGGGCGGCATCGCCTTTCCGCTCGTCGGCATCTCGCTTTTGGTGATGCTCGTGCTCGACTGGGCCGGAACGCGGGTGATGCGACCACGCTTCGCCTAACATGCTTTGCCTGGCAGGGGGGGCGGCCGCCGCTTGATCGGCGGCGGCCGCCTTGGCGCTGCTCAGTCGTCGGGCTAAGCTCACGCGCCGGCGTCATCGGCCGGGAGCAAGCGAGGACCAATATGCGGAGAGCATTTCGGGGAGCATTTCTGGCAGCACTGCTGACGCTCACCATCGCCACGCCTGTGATGGCGACCTCGGGGCCGGGCTGCCTTGTGGTGGTCAATGTCGCTGGCAATGATGCGCTCAACATGCGGGCGCGGCCCTCGGCCAATGCCCGCATCGTCGACGTGCTGCCGCCTGAGACGCACGGCATCATCCATCTCGACGCCGCCTGCCGGCCGGCGAGCGCCCCTTGGGCGAGCCGCTGGTGCCCGGTCACCCATTACAATGGCGACCGCACCACCAAGGGCTGGGTCAAGGCGCGTTTCGTCCGCGACAGCGACTGCCCGTAAGGCTCGAACGGCTTTCGCCAGCAAGCTGGACCAACCGGCTTTGCTTGACCCGTGGCCTGTCCTGGGGCACTGACGCCGTCCCGAAAAAGCCCTCGATCCAGGACTGGCCCAAGACCGGGATCGGTCCAAGGTCAAGGCTGGGCCAAGACAAGAACAGGCAAGACAATGACAACCGGCAAGCATGGCGGCCATGCAGGCATCGCCTTTGCGCTCATCGTGACAAGCACCGTGCTCGGCATCGCCGGCACCGACCTCGTGCTGCCGGCCGTGCCTGGCTTGCCCGAGGTGCTGGGCGGCACCTATGCCCAGGCGCAATTCGTGCTGGCGGCCTTCGTCACCGGCGCTGCAGTTGGCCTGCTGGCCTTCGGCACGCTCGGCGCGCGTTATGACCAGCGCCGCTTGCTGGTCGGCTCGCTTGTCGCCTATGGCCTGGTCTCGGCGCTGGCCGGCTTCAGCACCTCGCTCGACATGCTGATCGGCCTGCGCTTCCTGCAAGGGGCGGCGGGATCGGCCGCGGCGGTGTTCGCACCGGGCATGATCCGCGCGCTCTATGGCGACGAGCGCGCCATAGGCAAGCTCGGCCTGCTCGGAAGCATCGAATCGCTGACCCCTGCCTTGGCGCCGGTAGCCGGTGTCTGGCTGTTGTCGGTCGGCGGCTGGAATGCCTCGTTCGAGGTCATCGCCGCACTCGCGCTGCTGCTTGCCGCGGCCGTCGCCACGCTCGGGCGGCACCTGCCCGCTGTCGTCAGCGGCCGCCGCAGCGGCGGCTATGCCCATCTGCTGCGCAACGCCACCTTCCTGCGTTATGCGGTGAGCCACGCCTTCACGCTCGGCGCGCTGCTGGTCATCGTCTTTGCCGCACCGACGGTGTTCGTCGCGGCCCTTGGCGCAGGGCTCAGCGATTTCATCGCCATGCAGCTGACCGGCATCGCCACCTTCATCGTTGCCGCCAATGCCACCGGCAGGCTGACGGCGCGTTTCGGCGCCGAACGGATGATCTGGTTCGGCACTGCACTTTCAGCCCTCGGCGGCGTGGCGATGCTCGCCTATGCGCTGATCGGCGGGGCGAGCACGCTGGTGGTGACCGCACTGTTCGTGCCGTTCAACTTCGGCCTCGGCTTCCGTGGTCCGCCCGGCTTCCACCGCGCGGTGGTTGCCGCGCATGGTGACGATGCCCGCGGCGCAGCCCTCGTGGTTGTCGCCATCCTCGGCACGACGGCGGCCGGCACGGCAGTCGTCGCGCCCTTCATCACGCTTGGCCTGTTGCCGCTGGCGCTCGCCGCAGCGGCACTGGTGTTGGGCGCGTTGCTGCTGCTGGCACTGATCCCGCCGCTGCCCGAGCGCTGAGCCGCCGGGCCTGGTTCCGGCCAACCGTCTTGGCCAGCCATAGTTCTTGATTTCGTCGCCCAACCGGCTGATGGTCCGGCCATGGAGTGGCGCGACGAAGGAATCATCCTCGGCACCCGCAGGCATGGCGAAACCTCCGCCGTGCTGGAGGTGATGACGCGCGCCCATGGCCGGCATCTCGGCCTGGTGCGCGGCGGCCGCTCGCGCAAGCAGCAGCCGGTGCTGCAGGCCGGCAACCGCGTCGAGCTGATCTGGCGCGCCCGCCTCGACGAACATCTCGGCACCTTCCAGGCCGAGCCGATCGAGCTCAACGCAGCCAGGCTGATCGACAGCGCGGTTGCCGTCTATGCGCTGCAGACACTCGCCGCCCATCTCCGGCTGCTGCCCGAGCGCGACCCGCATGCCGGCCTCTACGAGACGCTGGCGATCCTGATCGAACATCTGAACGATGCCGACGCCGTCGGCGAACTCGTCGTGCGCTTCGAGCTGCTGGTGCTCGATGAACTCGGCTTCGGCCTCGATCTCACCGAATGCGCCGCCACCGGCGCGCTCGAGGAGCTGACCTATGTCTCGCCAAAGTCGGGCCGCGCCGTGTCGCGCGCCGCCGGCGAGCCATGGCGCGACAAGCTGCTGCCGCTGCCACATTTCCTGCAGCGCGGGGCGCGGCAGGGCGCCGACCTCAAGGCCATCGAGGATGCCTTCCGGCTGTCGAGCTTCTTCTTTGCCCGCCATGTCTACGAGCCGCGCGGCATCGAGCCGCCGGATGCGCGCGGCGGGCTTCTGACGGCGCTGCGGAAATTCCACGCCGCCCGAGCCATCTCGCCAGGCGCGATTTCCCATGGAGACACTGCCGCATGAGCGAAGTCGAACTGTTCCCCGGCCTGGTGTCTCCGCTTGGCCTGGGCACGATCCCGCATGAGGACGTGCATCTCCATTCCGGCACCGAGCTTTTGCAGCGCGTCGTCGACGGGCTCTACCCCGCGCCGCCGATCGCGGCTGCGATGAATTTCGGCCTGACCGAGGTCGAAACGGGCCGCGCGGTGTTTCGTGGCCTGCCCGGCGACCGCCATCTCAACCCGCTCGGCACGGTGCATGGCGGCTGGGCCGCGACCTTGCTCGATTCGGCGCTGGGCTGCGCCGTGCACAGCACGCTGGACAAGGGCGAGGCCTACACGACTGTCGAGTTCAAGGTGAACCTGACCCGGCCGATCACGCCGAAAACCGGTGAAGTGGTCTGCGAGGGCAGGGTGATCCACAAGGGCCGCACGCTTGCCGTGTCGGAAGCGACGCTGAAGGACAAGGACGGCAAGCTGCTCGCCTTCGGCACCGAAACATGTTCGATCTTTCCGGTCGCCAATCTGGCGGCGCGGTAAGCCGGCCAATCTGAGGGGGAACGGCCATGCTTGAGAGCCTGTTGGGCGTCATCGCCATCGTGGCGCTGTTCATCATCATTTCGAAGCAGCAGAGTCGGCTCGGCCTGCTCGAGCGCGAGTTGGGCGCGCTGCGCTCGCTGGTGCTGTCGGGCGCCGCACCGGCGCCTGTCGCCAAGCCGGCGGAGGTCAAGCCGGTGGAGGTCAGTTCGGCGGAGGTCGCGGCCGAGACGGTGAGCGAGGTGCCCGAGGCGCCGGCGGCGGCTGAACAGCCCACCGCAGCGGCGCCGGAAACGATACCGGAGACAGCCCCTGCCGAAGAGCTTCCCGTGGCGGCGAATGTCGAGGCGGATGCGGCAGCTTCCGGGCCGTGGGCGGCCGCTCGCGCCGCGCCGGCACAGGCAGCCGCGCGTGCTGCGCCCGACATTGAAACAACGCTCGGCACCCGCTGGGCGGTGTGGGTCGGCGGCCTGGCGCTGGCCTTCGGCGCCGTGTTCCTGATCAAGGTTTCCATCGAATCCGGCATCTTCGGTCCCGGCCTGCGCTTGAGCATGGCAGCACTGCTCGGACTGGTGCTTGTCGGCGGCGGCGAATTCATCCGCCGCACCGGCTACCGCGTGCCGATCCAGAATGGCTCCAATGCCTATATCCCTGCGATCCTGACGGCGGCGGGCGCCTTCACCCTGTTCGGCGCCATCTATGCCGCGCATGGCATTTACGGCTTCATCGGTGCCGGCCCGGCCTTCGTTCTTCTGGGCATCGTCGGCGTCGCGACGATTGCCGCGGCCCTTGCCCACGGCCAGGCGCTGGCCGGGCTCGGCCTTCTCGGCTCGATGGTGACGCCGGTGCTGGTGGCGTCTACGGCGCCGAGCTACTGGGCGCTGTTCGGCTATCTCGCCATCGTCCTGGTGGCGACATCAGCCGTTGCCCGCATCCGCCGCTGGTCGCTTTTGATGGGCGCTGCCTTCATCGGCACCGGCCTGTGGACGCTGCTCTATCTTGCCGACGCCCCGCTGGCGAGCTTCGCCGTCGTGCTGTTCATCAGTGCGGTGACGCTTGGCGCGCTTGCGTTTGTGTGGCTCGGCCGCGACGAGGAGCCATCGGCGCTCGACTGGCCGTCCATGGTGCCGGCCTTTTTCGTCGCCGTGACCGCCGTCGTGCTGTTCATCCACCCGACCTATGCCTCGCTTGGCGGACCGCTGCGCGGCACCATCCTTCTGGTCGGCATGCTGGCGGTGGCGCTGTATCGCCCGCAAGCTTTGTCCTTGCTGTTTGCCGCAGGCATCGCCTCGGTGCTGGTCTATCTGCGCAACGCGCTGGGCGGCACCTTCGACCTCGACCTGCCGATCGGCGCGCTGACCGTCGAGGGGCTGCCGATCGAGGTCGCCGGCTCGTCGCTGACGCCGATCGGCTGGCTGCTCGGGCTGGTCTTTGCAGCGGCCGGCCTGTGGAACGCACGGCGCGAGGTCGTAGCAGCTCCTTGGCGTGCGGCGTCCTGGGCCGGTTGGGGCGTTGCCGTGCCGCTGGCGGTGCTGTTCTCGCTCTGGCTCGCTTATGGCAATCCCGACCGCGATCTCCTGCGCGCGCTTCTGGCTGTTGCCATGGTTGCCGCCTTCGTTGCCGGCGGCGAATGGATCGCCCGCAGCGAGCAGCCGCCGCTGGCCGGCGGGCATGCCGTGTCCTTCGCCCTTGGCGGGGCAGGGGTGGCGCTGCTGCTCGCCCTGCATATGGGTTTCGGCTCGGGCTGGACGACGGCGCTGCTGGGCGCTGCCGCCGCACTGCCGGCGCTGGCGACCAGGCAGCGCTCCTATCCGGTGCTCGGCTGGCTGAGCGTGGCTGCGGCCGTTGCAGTGCTGGCGCGCATCGCCTTCGACCCGACCATCGTCGGCGCCGACGTGCTGGGCACGACGCCTGTGTTCAACTGGATCCTGCCGGGCTATGGCATCCCGGCGGCAGCCTTCGGTTTTGCCGCCTGGCAGCTGGCGCGCACAACCAATGGCCGGCCGCGGCTGGTGATGGAGGCGGTGGCGGCATTGTTTGCGCTTTTGACGCTGGCGATGCTGGTGCGTCACGCGATGAATGGCGGCGTCATCACCTCCGACGTGCCGACGCTGGCCGAACAGGCGATCTACACGCTGATCGCGCTTGGCGGTGGCGCGATGCTGGTGGCGCTCGACATGCGCTCGCCGAGCCCGGTGCTGCGCTACGGCTCGCTCGGCATCGGCGTCGTGTCGGTGCTGTCGATCGTTGGCCAGCACTTCCTGGTGCTCAATCCGCTGTTCACCAACGAAAACACCGGCACCATCGTCTTCTTCAACCTTCTGTTCCTCGCCTATCTGCTGCCGGCGGCGGCCGCCGCCGGCCTCGCGCTCTATGCCCGCAACAAGCGGCCGCACTGGTATTCGGCGATGCTGGCGCTGGTCGCAGCCCTGCTGGTCTTTGCCTATGCCACGCTGTCGGTCCGGCGCCTGTTCCAGGGCGAGCATATCGGCATGTGGGCCGGGCTCGGCCAGGTCGAGACCTACAGCTATTCGGCGCTGTGGCTGGTCATGGGCGTCGGTCTGCTTGTCGCCGGGGTGACGCTGAAGTCGCAGGTCCTGCGCATCGCCTCGGCAGCGCTGATCTCGATCGCGGTGGCCAAGGTCTTTTTGTTCGACATGTCCGAGTTGGAGGGCGTGCTGCGGGCGCTGTCCTTCATCGGCCTGGGCGGCGTGTTGATCGGCATCGGCCTGTTCTACCAGCGCCTGCTGACGCGGGCAGCGCGCTGACATGTGCTGGATGAGGTCGGCGTGTCAGCGCCGGCCTCACTTCCAGCGAGCCAATCTTCACGACGCGTTGCCTTCAGCTGCGGTTCGGTTGATCCCGGGCCGCCGCCTGTCCGCGCGTGTCAGCCTAAGAAAGGCTTAATGAAGATTACCGAAAGGTTACCGCTAAATAGTTGATTTTATTATATTCGATGCAATGTTGCTGCAATGCAGAAGGCCGAGGTTACGCTCGCAACCAATGATATGGTGCACGGGACTTGGCCGGCGGGATCTCCCCCCGTTGCCGCTGCGTCGAGGCCCCGTCAACGGGCTGCGAGGCTTTGCTTCGCAGCCCCACGCAAATGTCGGAGCAAGATCTATCATGTCCACGCGAAATCTGTTTTTCGTCGTATTCGCGGGCCTCGCGCCTTTCGCCATGCCTGCAATGGCCGCTGATATCGCCCAGAACTATGAGGCGCCGCAGGACTTTTCCAACCAGGCCTATGACTGGTCGGGCACTTATGCCGGCGTCCATCTCGGCTCGGCCTCCTCGGGCTTCCCGAACCCGTTTGCCGACAAGAGCGGCTGGCAGCTCGGCGGCCAGGTCGGCACCAACTTCCAGTCCGGCTCGATGGTCTATGGCGCCGAGCTCGAAGGCAGCTACTCCAAGGGTTCGAAATACAATCTCGGCGGCGGCGCCGAATTGCAGCGCACCTGGAACGGTGCGGCCAAGGTCCGCGCCGGCGTCGCCCTCGACCGCACGCTGGTGTACGGCACGGCCGGCTACTCGATGGCCAAGTTCAAGGGCAAGGGCAACGTCATATCAGACGACAAATGGGAAGGCGGCTACCTCGTCGGCGGCGGTATCGAACAGGCCTTCGACGGCGGCCTCAGGGCGCGTGTCGAGTACAACTATGTCAACTATGGCGACGTCAACGCGGTGGTCAAGGGCGGCGGAAAACGCAGCGAAGACCTCGCCAGCCACAGCGTCAAGCTCGGCCTGAACTACGGCTTCTGATCAGCACTTTCCGGGCGCTCACGTCGCCCGGGAGGAGATTGCCCGTCAAGGCGCTGGCCAGCGTCCCGGTCCTCCAGGGGGACGCGAGCCGCGCCGACAACGCTGACCCATCACATCGAAGACAGGCCCAGCTCCCAATCGGCCTGTTTTCGATGACCGGGCTAGGCCCGGAAAGGATGTCTCATGTCCGTGTCACGGATCCTGGCTTGCGCGATTGCCGCCAGCCTGCTCACAAGCTTGCCGGCGCAGGCCGGCGGCAGCCTGCCCACAAGCCTGCCGGCGCAGGCCGGCGGCAGCCTGCCCACAAGCCTGCCGGCACAGGCCGGCGGCAGCTACACCGGCAACGCGCCGGTGCTGCTGGTCGGTGGCGGCTATTGGGACGACGATGACGACATCGACTGCGACTGGCCGCGTGACCGCTACGAGCGCCGCCAATGCGAGCGCTGGCGCGACAGGCAGGATCGCCGCGACCGCCACAAGCGCGACAAGGACACCGAAGCCGCCATCGGCCTCGGCATCCTCGGCCTCGCCGTCGGCGCGATCGTCGCCGGATCGGTGGCCGAGCAGAATTCCCGGGATCGCCAGCGCGACCAGTGGAGCGGCCCCTGCCACCGGCGCTACGGCTACGACCGCCGCAGCAACACCTTCATCGGCGAGGGCGGCCGGCGCTTCTACTGTCGATAAGGGCCGGCAGTCGCGTGGTGACCTTGAATGAATATGCAAAATGGGATATCTGAATATCTTAAAGGAATATTCAGATGCCGCTCTACATCAGAGACAATGAAGTCGATGCCCTGGCTGCCGAGCTGCAGGCGGTCTCGGGTGCCGTAAGCAAGACTGAGGCGGTGCGCACAGCACTTCTGCATGAACTTGCGCGCAACCGCGCCAAGGTGCCGCTGCGCGACCGGTTGGCCAAATTGCAGGCCAGGGCTGCCGGCATCGGCCTGCCCAACAGCGATTTCGACATGAAGAAATTCAGCGACGAGATGTGGGACGGCGAATGATGTTCGTCGATGCGTCGGTCATCGTCGCCATACTGAACCAGGAAGCCGGCTGGGAAGAGCTGGTCAAGCGGCTGGGCGACCTGCCCAGCGCCTTTCATGTTTCGCCACTTGTTCGCTTCGAGGCGGTGATGGCCTTGGCTCGCGCTGCCGCCGAGCCTACGGGACGGAAGCCGACGCCCGACCTCGTCGAGCGGGCGCGTGAACTGGTCGATGACTTCATTGTCGAGATCGGGGCGCTGGACATGGCGATCTCAAGCGATGTCGGTTCGCTCGCCATCGATGCCGGCATGCGCTACGGCAAGGCGGTAGGCCATCCGGCCGACCTCAATTTCGGCGACTGTTTTGCCTATGCCTGCGCCATCTCGCTCGGTGCCGGACTGCTCTACAAGGGCAACGACTTTTCCAGGACCGATCTGGCCTGACCGATCTTGCCTAGCCAAGTTGGCCTGACGCGGGTCGCCAGGCCGGCAGGCAGATCACTCCGCCGGGGCCAGCACCGCCGGCCGGGCGACCGGGCGTTCCTTGATCGGCCAGTGCACGGCGGCGGCAAAGAGGCCAAGGATCACACCGAGCCACCAGACCGGGTTGTAGGACCCGAAATGGTCGTAGAGATAGCCGCCGAGCCAGACGCCGAGGAACGAGCCGATCTGGTGCGAGAAGAAGACGATGCCGCCGAGCATGCCGAGATGGCGGGTGCCGAACATGATGGCGACAAGGCCGTTTGTCGGCGGCACCGTCGACAGCCACAACAGGCCCATGATGATGGCGAAGACGACGACTGATGTCGGCGTCTGCGGCAGCAGCAGGAAGGCGGTCACCAGCGCCGAGCGGGCGAGATAGATCCAGGCGAGGAAATGCGGCTTGGAGTATTTCTGGCCGATGACGCCGGAGGCGAGCGAGCCGATGACGTTGAAGAAGCCGATCAGCGCAAGTGCTATCACGGCATAACGCGCGTCGATGCCGATGTCCCTGATATAGGCCGGGAAATGGGCGGTGATGAAGGCGACCTGGAAACCGCAGACGAAGAAGCCGGAGACCAGCAGAAGGTAGCTTCTGTGGCCGAAGGCCTCCGACAGCGCCTGACCGAGCGTCTGCTCGACCTCGGCCTGCGAGACGTTGCCGGAGCGCGAATTGCCGACAAGCGGGATCGCCAGCACCGGGATCACCAGCATGGCGAGCGACATGTAGACCAGCGTGTCGGACCAGCCATAGGCGTCGATCAGGCCCTGGCTGATCGGGGCGAAGATGAACATGCCGGCGGAACCGGCGGCGGTGCCGATGCCGAACACGATCGAACGGTTCTGCGGGTTGGTGTTGCGGGCGAAGGCGGCCAGCACGATGCTGAACGAGCCGGCGGCAACACCGAGGCCGACGAGCACGCCGCCGCCAAGATGCAGCATGCCGGCGCTGTCGGCATGAGCCATCAGATAGAGGCCGAGCGCATAAAGCACGGCACCCAGCGTCAGCACGCGCCAGCTGCCGAAACGGTCGGCGATGGCGCCGAAGATCGGCTGGCCGAGGCCCCAGCACAGGTTCTGGATCGCCATGGCGAGGCCGAAGGTGGTGCGGTCCCAGCCCTTTTCGGCAAGCATCGGCAGCTGGAAGAAGCCCATCGCCGAGCGCGGGCCAAAGGTCAGCGCTGCGATCAGGCAGCCACAAATGATGATGAGCCAGGGTATTTTCGACCCCGACCTGGTGTTCACCGCCGCTGCCGTCATCGTCAAATCTCCCGTGAGTGGAATGTTTTTACCCGATCCGGCGCGATGTTCAAAATCAATTGAACTAGGGAAATGGTTCAAGAATTCTGATGTGTCGGGAATAGAGTGCAGCTGCCAATCGTTAGTTGTGCGCTTGGGTGGCCGGGGTGGCGAAAGCCATGGCCAGGCGCTTGCGCAGCGCAGACAAGCCGCGTTCAATTGGGCGCGTTCAATCGGCGTGGAAGAGGACGGCTTGCGATCCCGGCTCATGGACGACAAGAAGGCAGCGATACTTCAGGAAATCCCCCGCCTGCGCCGCTATGCCAGGGCGCTGCTGCGCGACCGTGATTCCGCCGACGATCTTGTCCAGGACAGTCTCGAGCGCGCGCTTTCGCGCATGGACAATTGGCGAACAGGAGAAAGCCCCAGGAGGTGGCTGTTTACCATCATGCACCATCTCTTCATCGACCAGATGCGCAAGGTCAGCCGCCGCGGCGAAGCGGCGATCCTGCCGCTCGAGGCAAGCGAGGCGCTGGCAACGCCGGCGATCCAGGCCGAGAGCGTCGCCTCGCGCGAGATCGTCGACGCGTTGCAGCAGATCAGCCCCGACCGGCGCGCGGCACTGGTAATGGTGGCGATCGAAGGTTTTTCTTATGCCGAGGCCGCAACCATGCTCGGCGTGCCGGCCGGCACGCTGATGTCGCGCATCGCGCGTGGCCGCGAGGAATTGCGCGGGCTGCTTGACGACCAGGCACGCCGGCGGGCGATAAGGATCGTCGAGAAATGAGCGCGCGCAGCTTCACCGACCGTGACATTCATCTGGCTCTCGATGGCGAGCTGCCCGAAGACGAGCGCGCCGCCTATCAGATCTGGCTGGAAGCCAATCCCGACATGAAGGCGAGGAGCCTGCGTTATGCCGCCGACAACGCCGCCTTGCGCAACCTGTTTGCCGGCGTGCTCGAGGAGCCGGTGCCGGCACGGCTGGTAACGGCGGTCAATGGCGAGGGGCCGAGGCGCAAGCAGGCGACGCCGTGGTGGCGCATGGTGGCGGCAGCTTCATTGCTGATCGCAGGCGGTCTCGGCGGCTATCTTGCCGGCATGAGCGGCCTTGGCATGGGCGGCGATTCCGACGACCGCATGGCGCAGCTGGCAATCGCCGCCCACCAGACCTTTGCTTCAGACAAGAACCGGCCGGTCGAGGTCGACGGCAGCGACCAGGCCTATCTGACCGGCTGGCTCTCCAAGCGCACCGGCCTCACCCTGGTGGCGCCCGATCTCAGCAAGGACGGCTTCACGCTGCTTGGCGGGCGCCTGGTGCCGGCGGATGGCGCCACCGCAGCGCTGATGCTTTATGCCGACGCCGACGGCAACCGCATCTCGGTCTATGTCGTGGCCGAAGGCACCGAGCGGAGCAAGGGCACCTTCACCCTGGCGAGTGGCGGCCCCGAGGCCGTCTACTGGCAGGACGAAGGTTATGGCTGCGCCATCGTCGGCACGCTGCCGCCCGAGCAGATGGGAACGGTCGCCAGGAACGCCTACAAGCAGCTGATCGCCGGGGCGGCGCGGACTTGAGGGTGGCGCGGTTGGTCGTGCTTTCGGAGTGCGTGTTTCTCTTGATCGTAGTGGCTCGATCCTGACGGCTTGCGGTCGTTGGGAGGTCACGGCATGGATCCCAGGGTCTCCGCGACGGAGCTGCGCTCCTGCTCCGCCCTAGGATGACGAAGGTGCGGGAGCGCTCCGCCAATCGCCAACGTTTCCTGTTGGCGGAAGCCTTGAGCCAAGCGTCGGAGATTGGCCGACAACGTCTACGCCTTCGTCATCCTAGGGCGAAGCAGGGAGCGCAGCGAACTGCGTAGACCCTAGGATCCAGGCCGTGACCGTCGAACGGCCACATGCCATCAGGAGAAGCCGGGAGAGACGGCAACGGCTTTGCAGATCATCCACATGCGCAACATGGCGATCACCAGCTGCCATGCCGTGACAGTCGAGTGGCCACACGCCATCAGGTTCAAGCCGGGAGAGATGGCAACGGCTTCATCCATCCACCACGACACGGCGATCACCAACCGGTGAGGTCGGGAAACAGGGGGTGCCGGCACCACCTGATTTCGCCATTCTCCCCATGAGATTCATATGCCCGACCGGCCGCCGCCCATGTCACAATAAGGCCCGAATCGAGGCGTGACTGCGCAGGGCAAATGCGGCGCGCGCCAGCGCTTCGCAGGTCATTCCTTCAGGGCTCCTCCTGCCCAGACGAGGTTCTCAGGACCAGATGGCTGCCGACATTCGTACGGCCCGCGCTGAAGATGTCGATGCGCTCGTCGCCATCGAGAACGCCGTCTTTCCGGGCGACAGGATCTCGCGCCGCTCCTTCCGCCAGCTCATCGATCACGAAACCGCCGAGGCGCTCGTCGCCGAGATCGACGGCCGCCTTGCCGGTTACGCCATGGTGCTGTTTCGCAAGGGCAGCGGCGTCGCCCGGCTCTATTCCTTTGCCATCGCCCCCGACTTCGGCGGCAAGGGCATCGGCCGCCTGCTGCTTGATGCCGCCGAAGACGTCGCCTACGGGCATGGCCGCATGCTGCTGAGGCTCGAGGTGCGCCAGGACAATGCCCGCGCCATCGGCCTCTATGAAAAGAACGGCTACCGCCGGATCGGCCACGAGCCCGACTATTACGAAGACGGCATGACGGCGCTTCGCTACGAAAAGACGCTGCGCGGCGACGTGCCCGTGGCCACCAAGGTGCCGTTCTACGCCCAGACCTGTGATTTCACCTGCGGCCCGTGCTGCCTGATGATGGCGATGGCCAATTTCGACAGCACATTCGTACCCGACCCGGTGATGGAGGTCAGGCTGTGGCGTGAGGCGACCACCATCTTCATGATGTCGGGGCCGGGCGGCTGCGAGCCGTTCGGGCTGGCGGTGGCAGGGCACGAGGCCGGGCTTGGCGCCGAGATCTTCGTCTCGGCCGAAGGCGCCTTGTTCCTGCAGTCCGTCCGCAGCGCCGAGAAGCGACGGGTGATGGAGCTGGCCCAGGCCGATTTTCGTGCCCGCGCCGAAAAATACGCCATCCCCGTGACCTACCGTCCCTTCGCGCTCGACGACATCAGGGCCAGGCTGGCCGAGGGCAAGCTGGTGCTGGTGCTGATCTCGGGCTTCCTGATGTTCGGCAAGAAGGTGCCGCACTGGGTGCTGGCCATTGGCGACGATGGCGGCCACATCCTGATCCATGACCCCTGGATCGAGGACGAGCAGCGCGAGACGGCGTCGGACGCCGCCAATATTCCCGTCCCCTACGACATCTTCATGCGCATGGCGCAGTTCGGCCGCGACGGCCTGCGCGCCGCAATCACTCTCGGAAAGCCTTCGAAACGATGACCTGGGTCATTCTCACCGGCCGCCAAAGCGATCTCGACCAGACGGCGACGCCGCACAAGATCATCACCAACCGCGACTATCTCGCCCACCCCGCGCTGTTTCGCGGCCAGCGGCCGAAGATCATCAACCTGTCGAACCGTTATGCCTATCAGAGCCGCGGCTATTACGCCTCGCTGCTGGCCGGCTCGCGCGGCCACAAGGTGATCCCGACGGTCGAGACGATGATCGACCTGTCGGAACGCAAGCTCTACGAAAACGCGCTGCCCGAGCTTGAGCTGGCGCTGAACAAGTGCCGCAAGGATCTCGGCGGCTCGTTTCCGGCCAAGGTGACGATCTTTTTCGGCATCGGCCCGTCCAAGGCCTGGGACCGCTTGACCAGGCTGTTGTTCGACTGGTTCCGTGCGCCGGCGCTGGAGGTGGCGATCAAGGACGGCGAGTGGGCCTCGATCCACAGAATAGGCTTTGCCGCACTCGGCCGGCTCGACGATGCCGACAAGAAGCGCTTCGTTGCGGCGCTCGAGACCTATACCAGCCGGGAGTGGCGCGACACCAAGGCGCGTACGCCGTCGCGCTACACCTTCGCCACGCTGATCGACCCCAACGAGCAGCTGCCGCCGTCGGAGATCGCCTCGCTGCGCTACTGGGCCCGTATCGCCGAGAAGATGGGCGTCGAGGTCGAGCCGATCACCAAAAAGGACCTGGCCAAGCTTGCCAATTACGATGCGCTCCTGATCCGCGAGACGACCTCGATTTCCAACCACACCTACCGCTTCGCCCGCCGGGCGCAGCAGGAGGGCATGCCTGTCATCGACGATCCGCTGTCGATGATCCGCTGCACCAACAAGGTCTATCTCAACGAGCTGATGACCTACAACAACGTGCCGGTGCCGCCGACGGTGATGATTGCGGGTGTCTCGGACCTTAAGCTTGCCGCCGACACGCTTGGCTTTCCGCTGGTGCTGAAGATACCGGACAGCTCGTTCTCGCGCGGCGTCAAGAAGGCGTCGAACTTTGACGAGCTGAAGGCGCTGGCAACCGCCTGGCTCGAGGATTCCGACTTGTTGATCGCGCAGAAATTCATGCCGACGCACTATGACTGGCGTGTCGGCGTGCTCGGCGGCCAGCCGCTGTTTGCGATCCACTATCTGATGGCCAAGAAACACTGGCAGATCGTCAACCACGACCGCGCCGGCAAGCCCGACGAGGGCGGCATCAAGACGTTCACGCTGAAGCATGCGCCGGCGCATGTCATCGACACCGCCGTGCGCGCCGCGCGCTGCATCGGCGACGGGCTCTATGGCGTCGACCTCAAGGAGACCAAGGAGGGTGTCTTCGTCATCGAGGTCAACGACAATCCCAACCTCGACCATGGCGTCGAGGATTCTGGCGAGAAGGACGAGGTCTGGGTACGCCTGACCCAATGGTTCCTCGACCGGCTGGAGCGCAACGGCAAGTAGCCTCGAAAAACATTATACCGAACGGTTGACTATTCGGATTTGCCGCCATATATTATACCTTATGGTTGAACATTCCGAACATCTTGACGCGGTCTTTCACGCGCTGTCCGATCCGACCCGCCGGGCGATGCTCCAGGGGCTGGCCAAGGGGCCGCGCAATGTCGGCGACCTCGCCGCACCCTTCGACATGACGCTGGCCGCCGCCTCCAAGCACATCAAGGTGCTGGAGAAGGCCGGGCTGGTGCGCCGCAGCGTGCAGGGGCGCACCCATGTCTGCAGCCTCGACGCCATGCCGATGCATGCCGGCGTCGAGTGGATGCGGCACTACGAGAAATTCTGGAACCAGCAGCTCGACGTCCTCGAAGCCCTGCTCGTCGCCGAGGACCAGGCCGCGGCGGCCAAACCATCCGAAACCACTGAAGCGAAGAAGAAAGGGAAAAGGTCATGAATATCCATACTTCTTACGGCGTCGTCACCGAGCCCGGAACCGTGCGCATCGAGCGCCTGCTGCCGGGCCCGGTCGAGCGCATCTGGAGCTACCTCACCGACTCCGACAAGCGCAGCACCTGGCTCGCCGGCGGCCCGATGGAACTGCGGGCCGGCGGGCAGGTCGAGAACCGTTTCCGCAACTCCGAACTGACCCGCAACGACGATCCGCCGCCGGCGCATCTCGCCGCCTTTGCCGAACATCGGGTGCCGGGCGAGGTCATCGCCTGCGAGCCGCCGCATCTTTTGGCCTATAGCTGGGGTGGGGCTGCGGAAGCCGGCGAAAGCTCCGAGGTGCGTTTCGAGCTCGAGCCGCGCAACGACAAGGTGCTGCTGACGGTCACCCATCGCCGGCTCACCGACCACGGCGCGATGCTCAATGTCGCCGCCGGCTGGCACACCCATCTCGGCATCCTGGCCGACAGGCTCGAGGGCCGCGAGCCCGACGGCTTCTGGCGCACCCACACAAGGCTTGTCAGCGAATATGCCGAGCGTATCGGCAATGCGGATGGAGCGTGACATGTCGCTCGTGAACCGCATTGCGGTTGTTTATGGCGGCGGCGGCGCGATCGGCGGCGCCGCGGCCCGGGCCTTCGCCCGCGACGGGGCGCGTGTGTTCCTCGCCGGGCGGACGCGGGCGAAGATGGAGGCGGTTGCCGGCGACATCCGGGCGCTGGGCGGTGACGTCGATATCGCCGTCGTCGACGCGCTCGACGAGGACGAAGTCGAACGCCACGCCGAGATGGTGGCGGCAAAGGCCGGCGGCATCGACATCGCGCTCAATGCCATCGGCATATTCCATGTCCAGGGCACGCCGCTGGCGGAGCTGTCCTATGCCGATTTCGAGCTGCCTGTCGCAGCCTACACCAGGACCAACTTCCTGACCGCGAAAGCGGTGGCGCGGCACTTCAGGGGCAGGGGCGTGATCCTGACCCTGTCGACACCGGGCGCGCGG
The DNA here is from genome assembly GCF_014843375.1 of Aminobacter sp. SR38. Taxonomy (NCBI): domain Bacteria; kingdom Pseudomonadati; phylum Pseudomonadota; class Alphaproteobacteria; order Hyphomicrobiales; family Phyllobacteriaceae; genus Aminobacter; species Aminobacter sp. SR38. The sequence goes on along the minus strand of NZ_CP062112.1, from coordinate 1,284,836 downwards.
CTGTCGGGCGCAGGCTTTCTCGGCAACGGCGTGGCAAGTGCGGCGGTGGAGGCGTTTTCGCGCATCCTCGCCGGCGAGCTCGGGGCGCAGGGCATCAGGGTGATCTGCCTCCGGCCCGACGCCATCCCGGAAGCGATTGATGTTTCGCATGTCCGCGCGGCCTTCGAGGGTTTTGCGCAGCGCGCGGGCATGTCGGTCGACGACATGCTTTCCGCCCGCGCCGCCAGCGGGCCGTTGCTCAGGCGCTTTCCGACGCTGGCCGAGATCGGCGATTTCGCCGCCTTCGCCGCATCCGACCGTGCCGGCGCGATGACCGGGGCGATCGCCAATCTGAGCTGCGGCACGCTGGTCGACTGACCGCTTGCCAAGTTCCGTGCCCCCTGATCTTCTCCCACGGAGAGTTGGGGGCACGGACAAAAGATGCTTTTCTTTGTCATCGAGGATTTTCGCGGGCGCGACCCGAAGGCGATCTACCGCCGATTTCGCGACAAGGGACGGCTGGCACCCGAAGGCTTCATCGTTCACCACAGCTGGATCGCCGCCGACATGAGCCGCTGCTTCATGCTGGTGGAGGCCGAAAACGTCACGCTGCTGCAGCGCTGGGTCGTCGAATGGGCCGACCTCGTCGGCTTCGAGATCGTGCCGGTGGCATCGAGCAAAGATACCGCCGCGGGGCTGGCGCCCCATCTTTGAGCCGCGTGTGCTCGCGCGCCATATCAATCGAGACTTGCAAATGCCGCTTGCAAATGACCGGGCGGCTTGTTTTCCTGCCGATGCATTGGAGGCGTGCATGCGGCGGATTCTCTCTCTTGCTCTTGCGGTTGGAGCACTCGCGTCGCTGGGTGATGCATCGGCGGCCGAGCGACGCTGCGGCTGGTACGCCAACCCGACGCCGGGCAATCTCTGGCTCATCGACAAGGATGCGACCTGGACGATCACATCGCAGGGCGAGGCCGACGGGCCCGACGCGGCCGGTGCCGACAAGGCGCCTGACTTCAATCCCAGGCAGTTCGTCGAGACCAACGTGCCGGGGGCCGGCTATGGTTATGGCTGCGCCTGCATGACCGTCGAGACCGATGCCGGCAACCAGCGCATTAGAAAGGTTTTTGCCGGTGACATCCTGCCGCTCGCCAGGTGCCGGGCCGACAAATCCTTGCCGCCGCCGCCGGATTGAGTGGCAAGGCCGTCCGGTCAGCCCGCGCATGGGCCGGACCGAACGGGATGCCGCGAGGCTATCGATGATTGAACATCAGAGGAAACAGGCATGGCATTGAGCGGTGCAAGCAACGACTACCAGCGCAAGCGGCAGCAGGGCGAGAGCGCCAGGGTCGAGTTCGTCGAGCTGTTTTTCGACCTCGTCTTTGTCTTTGCGGTGACGCAGCTGTCGCATTTCCTGCTCAAGCACCTGTCGGTGTCAGGTGCGCTCGAGGGACTGCTGATGCTGGTCGCCGTCTGGTGGGTGTGGAACTACACCGCCTGGGTGACCAACTGGCTCGACCCGCGCAAGGCGCCGGTGCGCGGCATGCTGTTTGCCCTGATGCTGGCCGGGCTGATGCTGTCGACCTCGATCCCCGAGGCGTTCGAGGGGCGGGGCCTGCAATTCGCGCTTGCTTATGTCGTCATGCAGGTCGGGCGCACTTTGTTCGTGATCTGGGCGCTGAAGAACCATAACCGCGACAACTACCTCAACTTCGTCCGCATCGGACTTTGGCTCGGATTGTCGGGTGTGTTCTGGATTGCGGGCGGACTGGCCGAGCCCGAGAACCGTTTCGCGCTGTGGGCGGTGGCACTGCTGATCGAACTGGTGTCGCCGGCGCTCGGCTTCTGGACGCCCTGGCACGGCGCCTCGTCGACAACGGGCTGGGACGTCGAGGGTGGCCACATGGCCGAGCGCTCGGCGCTGTTCATCATCATCGCGCTCGGCGAATCGATCCTGGTGTCGGGCGTGACCTTTGCCGAGCTCGAACTGAACTGGGTCAACCTGGCGGCATTCCTGACCACATTCTTCGCCTCGGTGGCGATGTGGCTTGTCTATTTCAACGTCGGGCAGGAACTCGCCCACCACAAGATCGCCTCGGCCTCAGACACCGGCCAGATCGCCCGTGTCGCTTACACCTACATCCCGGTCATCCTGGTCGCCGGCATCATCGTCGTGGCGGTGTCGGACGAGCTGGTGCTCGCCCATCCGCTCGGCCATGCCGAGCCGGCGCTGATCTGGACGGCGATCGGCGGCTCGGCGCTCTACCTCGCCGGCAACCTGCTGTTCAAATTCTATGTCGTCGGCCGCGCGCCGCTGTCGCATGTCATCGGCATCGCCATCCTTGCGGCCATGGTGCCCTTTGCCAGCCACATGTCGCCGCTGGCGATCGGGGCGGCGACCACTGTCGTGATGGTGCTGGTGGCCGTGCTCGAACTCAGGGGGCAGCCGGCCAGACATCACGTCGACCATCATGCGGACTAGAAGACTGGGTCGAGGCTAGAGCCAGCTGCGCAAACCCTGGGCGATGAGCAGCACGCCGCCGACGACAACGACCGCGTCGAGGATGGCGATATGGGCCCGGTTGGAGAGGCCGGATGCGAGCCGCTTGGCGATGAAGGCGCCCGGTGTTGCGCACAGGCCGATGAGCAGGGCCATCGCCACCGACGACAGCGGCAGGAAGCCGGTGGTCTGGAAGACCAAAGCCTTGGCGAGGCCCAAAGTCATCGAAATGCCGGCGTCGGTGGCAATCACCGCCCTGCCGCCAAGGCCAGCGGCAAGCAGGATGGTGATGAGGACGACACCGGCCCCCGACGTGCCGCCGGCAAGCAGGCCGTAGCCCAGCCCGGCGGCACGCAGGCCCGCGCCGCGGAGATTGCCGCGGGCGCGCAGCAGGAGATGCCTGACCGGCACCAGGATGATCAGCATCGTTCCGATCAGCAGTGTGATGCCGGGCCCCGAAAGCAGGGTGTAGCCATAGGCGCCGGCAAGGCAGGCGGGCAAGGCGAAAGCGCCGACGACGAGGGCGGTGCGACGGTCGAACTGCGCATGGAAGGCCGCCAGCCGGCTGCCGTTCGTCATCAGGGCCGAGACGCTGATGATCGGCACCACCGCCTCGGGTCCGACGATCGGCAGCAGGACCGGCGGCAGCAGCAGCCCCGTTCCGTAACCTGTGACGCCGCCAAGAATGGCTGCGCAGAACGACACCGCCGCCACCAGCAGATATTGCCACAGCGCTACGTCACCAAGGGTCACGACTCAGCCCCGCCCGATAGGAATTGCCTGGCCGTTCTCAGGCAGTTGCAGTCCGCAGGCAAGGCGGGATGTGACGGGCTGGTGCGTCGGAACCCGATCCCTGGCTTCTGGATCGCAACGATGCCTGATGTACTATCTCCCGATGTTTTGCAGCGGGACGTTACGACATGATCCTCATCGGCCAGTATGACAGCCCTTTCGTCCGCCGCGTCGGCATAGCGCTTCGGTTCTACGGCATCCCGTTCCGGCATGAGACATGGTCGGCCTTCGGCGACGCCGACAAGATCCGTGCCTACAACCCGCTGACCCGGGTGCCGACTTTGGTGCTCGACGATGGCGAGGTGCTGATCGACAGCCACATGATGCTCGACTATCTCGACCATCTTGCGCCTTCAGGCGCGGCGATGTTTCCCCAGACCGAGCCGGCCCGGCACCAGGCGCTGAAGATCGCGACGCTCGCCACCGGCGTCGGCGAGAAGGCGGTCAGCCTGTTCTACGAGAAGCGGCTGCACACCCATGTCTCGGAGGTCTGGGTCGAACGCTGCCGCACGCAGATCGCCTCGGTGCTCAAGGTGCTGGAGGCCGAGCGTGCCAAACGCGGCAGCGCGTATTGGTTCGGCGACCGCATCGGCCATGCCGACATTGCCGTTGTCTGTGTGCTGCGCTTCATCAACGACGCCCATCAGGGCCTGCTCGACATGGCCGAATTCCCCGCCCTTGCCGCCGATGCGGCACGGCTGGAGGCAACGGCGGTGTTCAAGGAGATCAGCCAGGAGTTCATCCCGCCGGCCTGAGGATTTTCGGCAGAGCCTGCCCGGAAACAGACGGGCGGTTTTTCGCGTTCACGCCCTGAAAGCGCGCAGCTTCTCGATCGCGGCAAAGCGCTTGAGGAAGGCCTCCTGCACGCGTTTGGCCGGCTGCGGCGCAAGCTCGAGCCCGTCGGCGGTGATGCCGCGCGGGCGGCCGAAGAACTCGGTCGCCTCGGCGATGGAAAAGCCGGCAAGCACTGTCGCCTCGAAATAGGCCGATATCTGGTCGGCGCGCTTGATGTCCTTCTTCAGGCCCTGGCCGATCTCGGCCGGCAGGCCGACACGCAGGTGGATGGCGTGTTGCAGCCGCTCCTCGCAGCTTTTGTAGCCGCCGCCGACGACCGACTTGAACGGCGAGATCATGTCGCCGATGACATATTCCGGCCCGTCATGCAGCAGCGCCGCCAGCAGCGCTTCGGGTTCGGCATCCGGCACGATCCGGCGGAAGATCTGCTCGACAAGAAGCGAGTGCTGCGCCACCGAGAATGCGTGGTCGCCCGAGGTCTGGCCGTTCCAGCGCGCGACACGCGCCAGGCCGTGGGCGATGTCGGATATTTCGACGTCGAGCGGCGAGGGGTCCAGCAGGTCGAGGCGTCGGCCCGACAGCATGCGCTGCCAGGCGCGGGGCGGGGCGCCGGGACGGTCGGCCATGGCTCAGGCGTCTTCCGCACTGGTGGCTTCGGGATAGGTGAAGCTGGCCCAGGCGGGAATGGCGAGCGCCACGGTGACCTCGCCGGCGGTGATGGCGCTGCCGGCGTCGAGCGCGGCCTTGACCCTGTCGATGCGGGCGATGGCGAGGCCGTTCGAACCGTCGACGGAGCCGAGCGTGCCCAGAACCTTGCCGTCGGCCCTGAGTTCCGTGCCCGGCGCCGGCAGGCCTGAGGCAGCCGAGACGAGCAGCACGCGGCGCCGCGCGGTGCCGCGATGTTGCATGCGCGACACGACCTCCTGGCCGATGAAACAGCCTTTCCTGAAACCGATGCCGCCCATCTGGTCGAGCAGCACGTCATGCGGGAAGGCGTCGGAGAGCGCATAATCGGGGCCGCTTTCGGCGACGCCATTGTCGATGCGGAACGCGTGCCAGTCGGCCTCGGAGGCGCTAGGCGCGGGGGCGGTGCCGTAATGGCGGAAGACCGGCTGCTGGAAGCGGCTGTCGCGGACAGTTGAATCAGAGTGCGAAGCAGCTGAATCATCTTGCCACGTAACCGCAACAACAGCCTGATCCTGCTTGGAAATTTCGGCCTTGGCGCGCAGCCGGTAGAGCATCAGGCGGCGGACGAAATCGTCTGCTATGTCGGCCCGGCATTCCAGCCTGAGCGCATTGTCTGTGCTGCGCGAGACCAGGAAATCGAACATGATCTTGCCTTGCGGGGCGAGCAGCGCACCGGGTTTGGCCTCGTTGCGGCCAAGCGCATCCAGGTCGAGCGTCAGGATGTTCTGCAGAAAATGCTCGGCATCGGGGCCGGAAACATCGATGATGGCGCGGTCGGCGAGGATGGCTGTCGGCATGGACCTGATCTTGCATTTCGGAGAGCCATTACGTAAGCCGCAGGCAATTCCCAGACAAGGGCACGCGCGACATGGCTACCACCTTCGATCTCATCCTCAAGGGCGGCACGGTCGTCAATCATGACGGCAGCGGCGTTCGCGACGTCGGCGTCACCAATGGCAGGATCGCCGCCATCGGCGATCTCGGCCGCGCTTCGGCCGGCGAGACCATCGATTGCACCGGCCTGCACATCCTGCCCGGCGTCGTCGACAGCCAGGTGCATTTCCGCGAGCCGGGGCTGGAGCACAAGGAAGACCTGGAGAGTGGTTCGCGCGCGGCCGTTCTCGGCGGCGTCACCACTGTTTTCGAGATGCCCAACACCAACCCGCTGACGACGAGCGAAGCGACGCTGGCCGACAAGGTCAGCCGGGCGACCGCGCGCATGCATTGCGACTTCGCCTTCTGGGTCGGCGGCACCCGCGACAACGCCGGCGACGTCGCCGAGCTGGAGCGTCTGCCGGGTGCTGCCGGCATCAAGGTGTTCATGGGCTCGTCGACCGGCGACCTTCTGGTCGAGGACGACGAGGGTGTCGCTTCGATCCTGCGCAACACCCGCCGCCGTGCCGCCTTCCACTCGGAAGACGAGTTCCGCCTGCGCGAGCGCCAGAACCTGCGCGTCGACAACGACCCGTCCTCGCACCCGATCTGGCGCGACGAGATCGCAGCACTTCAGTGCACCGAGCGGCTGGTGCGCATCGCCCGGCAAGAGCGCGCCCGCATCCACGTGCTGCACATCTCGACGGCGGAGGAAATCACCTTCCTCGAACAGCACAAGGACGTCGCCACCTGCGAGGCGACCCCGCATCATCTGACCATGAGCGCGGACGACTACGCCCGTCTCGGCACGCTGCTGCAGATGAACCCGCCGGTACGCGCAGCACGTCACCGCGACGGCATCTGGCACGGTATTTCGCAAGGTATCGTCGACGTGCTCGGCTCCGACCACGCGCCGCACACGCTGACTGAGAAGGCCAAGCCTTATCCGGCCTCGCCCTCGGGCATGACCGGCGTGCAGACGCTGGTGCCGATCATGCTCGACCACGTCAATGCGGGCCGGCTGACGCTGGAGCGCTTCGTGGACCTTGCGAGCCACGGCCCCAACCGCATCTTCGGCATGGCCCGCAAGGGCCGCATCGCCGCCGGCTACGACGCCGACTTCACCGTCGTCGACATGAAGCGCGAGCAGACCATCACCAACGCCCAGGCCGGCTCCAAGGCGGGCTGGACGCCTTATGACGGCAAGAAGGTCACCGGCTGGCCGGTCGGCACCATCGTCCGCGGCATGCGCGTCATGTGGGAAGCCGAGATCACCACGCCGTCGCAGGGCAGGGCGGTGGAGTTTTCGGAAGCCGTGGTGAAGTAGACTTTCCTCCCGCCGTTCGTGGGCGAGATCGGACTGCAGGGCATGGGGGTCGCTCGGTCATGCGACCTCAATGGCTGACAATCCTGCCATCCGCGAGCGGCCTCTCCAATTCGTCATCCCAGTCCATGCCGTTGCCGGAAGATCGACTGGTGCGAAAGCCTTCTGGAAACGGAGCCGGCGATCGGGAGTGCCCTCCACATTTGCCGGCCGTCAGCGCTGCCCCTCATCCGACCCTTCGGGCCACCTTCTCCCCGTGAACGGGGCGAAGGAACGAGGGTCAATCACCCGCGACGAAAAACGCCCAGCGGCCTTCGGGAGTGATGCCGAGGCGATAGAAGACGTAGGCGCCATATTGCTTCATGTCTTCGTAGTCGCCGGCGGTGACGATCTTGAACAGCTCGACCTTCTGGCGCGGATCGAGCTTGTCGAGCGGGATGCCGAAGAAATAGGGCCAGACATAGAGGTCTTCGTCGGTGCCTTCGCCCAAATGGACGTAGCCGGCGTTCAGCACCTCTTCCATGATGGCGAGGATTTCCTGGCCTTCGCCGTCGCCGGATAGCCCCTTGATGAAGGCGATCGGATCGCCCTCGATGTCGCCGAACGACAATTGCGGCATCGCTTCGCCCTGGCCGACCAGCGGCCGCAGCTTTTCGATGTCGCCGGTCTTGGCGGCTTCGACCAAGAGGCTGCGCATGCGCGCGACCGGCTCGGGCAGGCGGCTGAGGTCGTAGACGATTTCGGGCAGCGGGCCTTCCGGATCGAGATTGGGGGCGGCGGGACCGGTGGCGCCGCCCGGTTCGGTGGGCGTGGCATCCGGTTCGGCCGGCTGGTCGTCGGCCGGTTGCTCGGAACCGGACGGTGCTTCGGTGCCTGCAGGTGCTTCGGTCCCTTGAGGTGCCGTGGTCGCCGGCGTCTGGATCGGGTCGGGCATCGGCACCGACTTTTCCGGCACGGCATCCTGGTCGGCGGCCGGCTTGGGCGGCATGACGGGGGCGGGGATTTCCTCGCGCTTGATTTCGGAAAGCGCAAAAGCCGTCGAGGCGTGAAGCGGCAGGACGAGCGAGGCGGCAAGGCCGAGAACGGCAAGTCGCAATGCGCCGCGGGGCGCAGTTTCAGTCTTTGGCCGCATCAGATCCCTGGCTCCGGTATTCCCGAGCGTTTGCCCCCTCTCGGGCCGACGCTGCAACGCTTTCAATCGCATGACCCCGCCCGGAATCATGTTCCGACAATGCGTGGTTACGCCCTCAATGTGCCAGCATGATGCCGAAACCGTGTCGGCTAGTCAAAGAAGTGGGGCGGCGCTCAATGCCGCAGGCGCACCGGCTCGAAGTCACCGGCTTCCACCCTGGCGCGCATGCGATCGAGCATGGCCAGTGCTGCAGGCTCGCCATTGGCGGCGACGATCTCGGCAAAAGCCGTGGCAAGGGCTGCTTCGGCGATGATCTCGGGCTCGATGCCGGCGGACAGGCCTTCGGCCCACGCCTCATTGTGGCTCTCGACAGCGGTCAGGCGCTTTTCTTCCCGAACCAGGGCGTCGATGTCGCTTACGCTTTGTTCCATTGCGGTCTTTCACCCTGCCCAGCAACCCGATGATTCGGATCAACTTGAGCTATCCCTTTAATGTCCCGTTAAGACACCTAGCACAATCGCCCGTTCGTGTACGGCAAGCAATGCCGGGAGAGTAAATAGCCTGTTAATTACCGAAGCGGGAGGCGATGTCGCGGCTCAAAGCCTCGCCTTCCTTCATGTAGCGGCTGATCGCTTCGGTTGCCGACGGCGTGCAGGCGGTGTAGGTGCCGTCGAAGGAGCGATAGCCCCGGTTGAAGGACGCGATGAAACGGGCGCGGCGCTCGGGCGAGGGGTTCTCGGCCTGCAGCAGCTTTTCCATCTCGCCGCGCCACTGGCTGCCCTTTTCGCCGCACAGATTGCGCAGGAAATGCAGCGAGCCGAGAACCTCGGCAAGGCGCATCAGGCCCGGCTCGAACGGCGCTTCGACGGCGCGTACCGGTGCTGCGAACGCGGTCGTCGCGGCAAGCGTGATAGCCATGATGTAGGTCGAAGCGCGCATCATAAGCTTTTGTGGCGAAACAATTTGTCCCCGGCAAGGCCGCCGAGGCCTCTATCCCTTTCACTTTTCGTCAAAAAGCGGAATCCCTCGATCTTCGACTTGCGAAATCCTTGGGATGCGCGCTGCACGGTTTTTCCTGGAATTGCTCTATGCCGGCAGTACGACCGCACCGCCGAGCAGTTCGAGCACGATTTCGAGCGTCGAATCGGTCAGCGGCAGGCGTTCGATCTCGGCGAGGTCGAAATAGGCGGCCTCGTCGGCATCGTCGGCGGCAACCGGTTCGCCTTCGAGGTGGCGGGCGCCGAAGACGGTGAGCAGGTAGACCGAGCCGCTGTCGTTGCGGCTGTCGATGAGCAGCTCGCGCAAGCGGACGAGGTCGCCGACCGCAATGCCCGTTTCCTCCATCAGCTCGCGGCGGGCGGCCTCTTCCAGCGCCTCGCCTGCTTCGACACGTCCGCCGGGGAAGGCGTAGAGCCCTTTCGACGGCGCGCGGCCGCGGCGCACCAGCATGATCGAGCGGTTGCGCAGGACGGCGACGGAGACGGCAGGGATGATGGTCGCGTCGATCATGATTTTACCTCGGGCAATGCGTTCCATTGTGGAACAGCCGATCCTATCCGCTTTAGCGGTTGCGGCCGGCGCGATCCATCGCCACTTTCAGGCGATGAACCGGAACCTGACCTGATGTGCGGACGCATCGCGGTATTGGCGTCGCCCGACGCAACCTCCGCCTTTCTCGGGCTGGACGATCTCGAGAGCTTTCCGCCGCGCTACAATGTGGCGCCGACCCAGCCGATCCTGGTGGTGACGGCAGGGCCGCAGCGGCCGCCGGGCTCGAATCGCTCAGACCGCATGGCGCTTCTGGCGCGCTGGGGGCTGATCCCGGCCTGGACCAAGAACCCGGCCGACATGCCGCTGTTGATCAATGCGCGTTCCGAAACGGCGATCGAAAAGGCGTCGTTCAAGACCGCGATGCGCCACAGGCGGGCGCTGATCCCTGTCTCGGGTTTCTATGAGTGGAAAAAGCTGCCTGGCAACCGGCGTCAGCCCTATTGGCTGAGGCCGCGCAAGGGCGGACTGGTGGCGCTGGCCGGGCTGATGGAGACGTGGAGCGAGCCGGGCGGCTCGGAGATCGACACCGCGGCGATCCTGACCACCGGTGCCAGCGCCGACATCATGCATATCCACGACCGTATGCCGGTGGTGATCCAGCCGGAGGATTTTGCCCGCTGGCTCGACTGCCGCACCCAGGAGCCGCGCGATGTCGCCCGTCTGATGCGGCCGGCGCAGCCCGATTTCTTCGAGCAGATCCCGGTGTCGGAGCTGGTCAACAAGGTCGCCAATACAGGGCCGGAGATCCAGGCGCGGGTCGAGCCGCTGCCTGAAGCAGCACCTGAGCGGGCGGCGAAGCCGAAGCCGGAGAAACAAAAGCCCGATGACGGACAGATGACGCTGTTCTGATTGGAGCGGAACCACGCGCTGCTGGGCGCTCTGGCATCATCAATCCCTGCATCCTGCCTGCTGGAAATCGATTTTGATTTTCCGGGCGGTGCATTAGAAGAGCGGCGTGTCCACGCCCATTCTCTCCGCCGCCATCTCCGGATTCCTGCTTGGTGCCTCGCTGATCATCGCCATCGGCGCGCAGAACGCGTTCATCCTGCGCCAGGGGCTGCTGCGCCAGCATGTCTTCATCCTGAGCCTGATCTGTGCCGCCTCGGATGCGTTGCTGATCGGCCTCGGCGTCGCCGGGCTCGGCACGCTGATTTCGCAGTCGCCGCGCCTGATATCAGTGGTGACGGTCGGCGGCGCGCTGTTCCTGTTTGCTTATGCGATCATTGCCTTCCGCCGCGCCATGAAGCCGGCTGCGATGCAGGCGGCAAAATCGGTCGGGACGAAGCTATGGCCTGCGGTCGCCGCCTGTCTCGCCTTCACCTTCCTCAACCCGCATGTCTATCTCGACACGGTGGTGCTGTTGGGCAGCCTTTCGGCAGCCCATGAAGGACAGGCGCGCCTTGCCTATGGCATCGGCGCTGCATCCGCATCGTTCGTCTGGTTTTTCGGGCTCGGCTATGGCGCCCGGCTGCTGGAGCCGGTCTTTGCCCGGCCTGCCGCGTGGCGCGTGCTCGATGTGCTGATCGGCCTGGTGATGGCGGCGATCGGCCTCAGCCTGTTAGGCAGCCTTGTTTAGCTTGGGGGCTGTCTTTTCTTTCTTCGGCGCGCAGATCAGCGCGGCAAGAATTGCGGCGGGGCCGATGGCCCGGTAGTGCTTGGTCAGTTCGGCGTACTGGTGACGCGCTCGGTCCTGGTCGGATTGTTTTCGTTTCATCGGTCTCTTCCCTTAAGTCAGCTCTGTCGAGAGCGGCTGCATTTGCTTACGGATTCGGTCGAATTCGTGGCAGTGCGGCGCCTTTTATCCGGGCGATGTTTCATTACGGTGCCGGGATGTTTAACAAAGTGTTTCAGTACCGCTTCCGTTCCGGTCCGGGCGGTAAAGTTTCGTGTCGCTGCGTCTTGACGGCAACAGCCCGGTGAGGCGATAAAGCCCGCGATGAAAACGTCTTTCGCCATTTCCGGCATTTGTTTTATTGGCTAGCGTTCGCGCTGGTCAGGACGTTTTCGCCTCATCTTCACACGAGACAGGTTGAACGCCCGGGCCAGCAGGCCACGGCGCCGCACGTCCGTTTGGACGCGCAAAGGACGCCGTGAAACTGAATTTGCGTGCAGAATCCCTTGGGGTTACGCACACGGGGAGAACCATGTCTGACGCATTCAAGGGCTTGCGCCTTACCAACACGCTGACACGCACGAAGGAGGACTTCGTGCCGATCGATCCTGACAACGTCAGGATGTATGTCTGCGGCCCGACGGTCTACGACTTCGCCCATATCGGCAATGCGCGCCCGGCGATCGTCTTCGACGTGCTGTTCCGCCTGCTGCGCCATGTCTATGGCGAAGACCACGTCACTTATGTGCGCAACCTCACCGACCTCGACGACAAGATCAACGCCCGCGCCTTGCGCGATTTTCCTGATCTGCCGCTCAATGAGGCGATCCGGCGGGTCACCGAAAAGACCGCCAACCAGTACCAGGCCGACGTCAAGGCGCTCGGTTGCCTCGAGCCTTCAGTCGAGCCCAGGGCGACCGAGTTCGTGCTCGCGCGGCCGGACGGCAAGACGGATATGGTGTCGTTGATTCAACGCCTGATCGAACGCGGCCATGCCTATGAAGCGCAAGGCGAAGTGCTGTTCGACACCGGCTCGATGGAAGATTATGGCCAGCTGTCGAAGCGCAATCTCGACGAGCAGCAGGCCGGCGCCCGCGTCGAGGTCGAGGCGCACAAGAAGAACCCCGGCGACTTCGTGCTGTGGAAGGCGTCTTCACCCGAGGAGCCGGGCTGGGATAGTCCCTGGGGCCGCGGCCGCCCGGGCTGGCACATCGAGTGCTCGGCGATGTCGGCCGCCTATCTCGGCGAGGTCTTCGACATCCATGGCGGCGGGCTCGACCTGATCTTCCCGCACCACGAGAACGAGATCGCCCAGTCGCGCTGCGCCCACGGCACCGAGGTGATGGCCAATTACTGGCTGCACAACGGCTTCCTGCAGGTCGAAGGCCAGAAGATGTCCAAGAGCCTGGGCAACTTCTATTCGATCCACGAACTGCTCGCGACGGAGAATTTCGGCGGCCGCACCTGGCCGGGCGAGGTGCTCAGGCTGGCGATGCTGATGACGCATTACCGCGAGCCGATCGACTTCTCGCTGCGCAAGCTGGAGGAAGCCGAAAACACATTGCGCAAATGGAAGCGTGCGGCCGACAGCGCCGGCGCCACCGAAGCCGAGGTGCCGGCGGCACTGATCGCGGCCCTCAGCGACGACCTCGCCACGTCGAGCGTCTTCCAGGGCCTGTCGCAGCTCGCCGGCGAGGCGGCCGGCAATGTCCAAGCCGCGGCCGAACTCAAGGCAGCGCTGCTGTTCCTCGGCTTCGGGCTCGAGGCGGCCGATGTCGACGAGGCGGCGGTCGCGGTTACCATCGCGCGGCGGCTGGAGCTGATCAACGCCAAGAACTGGGCCGAAGCCGATCGCATCCGCGACGAGTTGCTGGCCCAGGGCGTGCAGCTCAAGGACGGCAAGGACGCGGTCACGGGTGAGCGCGTGACGACGTGGGAAGTGAAGCGGTGATGACGGCGGGGCAGGATAGGGTGGGGCTGCACGCCCCCCTCTGCCTTGCCGGGCAGACTGCGCTGGTCTTGACGGAGAGGGTTGCGGGACAGCACCCCCCTCTGTCCTGCCGGACATCTCCCCCGCAAGGGGGGAGATTGGCAGCGGCGCGCGCACCGTCCTTTCTGCAACGTCTGCGATTGGCGAAGGTCGACGTGACGGCTGATCTCCCCCCTTGCGGGGGAGATGTCCGGCAGGACAGAGGGGGGTGTGACAAAACGCAACTCCTGATCTTGCGGCGCGGGGCGCAGGACAGAGGGGGGTGTGACAGAGCACTCCTTCTGACCTTGCGGCGCAAGGCAAGGACCTGACCATGGGCCACGACCTCGTCCCCCGGCGTCAGCGCAAGAATGCCAAGGCAATGCGTCATGTCATGACCGAGGCCGAGCTGAAGCTGTGGAACGAGTTGCGTGCGCATCGGCTGATGGGGTTGGGTTTCAGGCGACAGGTGCCGATCGGGCCTTACATCGTCGACTTCGCCTGTTCGTCGCATCGCCTGATCGTCGAGGTCGACGGCAGCCAGCATGCGCGGGCCGAACACGTCGAACGTGATGCGGCAAGGACCGCATTTCTTCAGGCCAACGGCTGGACCATTCTCCGCTTCTGGAACGACGACGTTGTTCGCGATATGGATAACGTCTGCCAGAACATTGTGATCTCGGCCGGGATGGCCGTCCGCATGACGGAGGAGTTCGTGCAATGATCGACCATACGGGAATTTCGGTCGCCGATTTCGACAGGGCGCAGGCGTTTTACGACAAGGCGTTCGCGCCGCTGGGGGCACAGCTTCTGATGATGGTGCCGGGCGAATATACCGGCGGGGTCAAGGTCGGCGGTTATGGCCGCGAGCGGCCGGTGTTCTGGCTGCATGAAGCCGAGGCCGGACCGGGGCGGCATTATGCGTTCACCGCGCGCAGCCGGGCCGAGGTCGATGCGTTTTATGCCGCCGCCATCGCCGCCGGCGGACGGGACAATGGCAGGCCGGGGCCGAGGCCGCATTACCATCCCGACTATTATGCCGCCTTTGTCTTCGATCCCGACGGCAACAACATCGAGGCGGTGTGCCATGTCCCGGCGTGAGGGTTTGAGGCGTGAGGGTTTGACGCGATGAGCCTCGACAACAGGCCGCATTATTCCGGCGGGTGCCAGTGTGGCGCCGTGCGTTTCCATGTCGACGGCAAGCTCGGCGCCGCCTCGGTCTGCCATTGCCGCATGTGCCAGAAGGCGTTCGGCAATTTTTATGCGCCGCTGGTTTCGGTGCATCGCGACTCCAGGCTCGTCTGGACGCGTGGCGAGCCGAAGCGGTTTCGCTCGTCGAATTTCGGCCTGCGCGGCTTTTGCGGCGACTGCGGCACGCCGCTGACCTACGAGGCACCCGACGGCGTGGCGCTGGCGATCGCCGCATTCGACGAGCCGGAGGAGATCGCGCCGACGATGCAGTGGGGGCTCGAGGGCAAGCTGCCCTATGTCGACAATATCCACGAGCTCGAGGGCTATTCGACCGAAGAGGACCCTGACGCGGCCGACTTCGTCAACGACATCGTCTCGTTCCAGCACCCCGACCACGACACCGAGACCTGGCCGCCGGAGGAGCGCACATGACCGTTACGACAGGCGGTTGCCAGTGCGGTGCCGTGCGCTACCGCATCGACCAGGCGCTGGAGAATGCGCATATCTGCCATTGCCGCATGTGCCAGAAGGCATCGGGCAACTACTTCCAGCCGCTGGCGCGCACGCCGAAGGCGACGTTTTCGGTGACGCGCGGCGAGATCGGCTGGTTCCACTCGTCCGACATCGTGCGCCGCGGCTTCTGCCGCGACTGCGGCACGCCGCTTCTGTTCGACGTGATCGACCGCGACACGATCAATGTCGTGCTCGGCGCGCTCGACGATCCCAAGGCGGTGATACCGACATTCCAGTGCGGATCGGCCGAGAAGATGCCATGGTTCGGCGGACTCGACACGGTCGAATTGTCGGACGATGAAACCGCCTGGTACGCGGCGGTTGCCCCTTCGAACCACCAGCACCCCGACCACGACACTGAACAATGGCCAGCGGAGAAAAGGTCATGACCGAGACTGCAAGGACAGGCGGCTGCCAG
This sequence comes from Aminobacter sp. SR38, assembly GCF_014843375.1. Classification (NCBI taxonomy): domain Bacteria; kingdom Pseudomonadati; phylum Pseudomonadota; class Alphaproteobacteria; order Hyphomicrobiales; family Phyllobacteriaceae; genus Aminobacter; species Aminobacter sp. SR38. The sequence continues at coordinate 1,269,500 of NZ_CP062112.1, read as the reverse complement.
TGCGGCGCCGTCCGCTTCCGTATCCACGGCGCGCTGGGGCGCAGCTCGATCTGCCATTGCCGCATGTGCCAGAAGCAGTTCGGCTCGTTCTTCGGCGCCTTCGTCGCGGTGCCGGTGGATGGCGTCGAGTGGATCCGCGAGGAGCCGAGCTACTTCCAGTCGTCGATCAACATATCGCGCGGCTTCTGCCAGCGCTGCGGCACGCCGATGGCCTACCGCCACGCGGAAGGCCTCGAGCTGTCGATCGGCTCGTTCGACGACCGCTCCGACCTCGCGCCGACGATCCAGATCAATCACGGCTTCCGCCTGCCCTGGGTCGAGACGATCTTCGACCAGCCGGTGCTCGACAATCCCGACTATTACCAGCGGCAGGAGCAGATCATCTCCTTCCAGCATCCCGATGAAGAGACGGCCCATTGGCCGGAGCATGGACTGAAGATATGACGACTGAACTGCGCGGCCTCTATCCCGAGATCGAACCCTTCGACAGCGGCATGCTCGATGTCGGCGACGGCCATCAGGTCTACTGGGAACGTTCGGGCACCAAGGGCGGCAAGCCGGCGGTGTTCCTGCATGGCGGCCCGGGCGGCGCGACCTCGCCCAAGCATCGCCGCCTGTTCGACCCCAAGCTGTACGACATCATGCTGTTCGACCAGCGCGGCTGCGGCAAGTCTTTGCCCAACGCCTCGCTCGACGCCAACACCACCTGGCACCTGGTCGCCGACATCGAGCGGCTGCGCGAGATGGCCGGCCACGACACATGGCTGGTGTTCGGCGGCTCCTGGGGGTCGACGCTGGCGCTCGCCTATGCCGAGACGCATCCGGATCGCGTCAGCGAACTGGTGGTGCGCGGCATCTACACGCTGACCCGCGCAGAGCTCGACTGGTATTACCAGTTCGGCGTCTCCGAAATGTTCCCCGACAAATGGGAGCGTTTCGTCAAGCCGATCCCGGAGGCCGAGCGCGGCGACATGATGGGCGCCTACCGCAAGCGCCTCACCGGCGACGACCGCAAGGCCAAGGTCGAGGCAGCTTTGGCCTGGAGCCTGTGGGAAGGCGAGACGATCACGCTTCTGCCCGACCCCGACACGTCAGGCAAGTTTGGCGAGGACGACTTCGCCGTCGCTTTCGCCCGCATCGAGAACCACTATTTCGTCCATGCCGGCTGGATGGACGAAGGCCAGCTGATCCGCGACGCCCACAGGCTGCGCGACATTCCCGGTGTCATCGTCCATGGGCGTTATGACATGCCGTGCCCGGCCAAATATGCCTGGGCACTGCACAAGGCCTGGCCCGAGGCGGAGTTCCACCTGATCGAGGGCGCCGGTCACGCTTATTCGGAACCGGGCATATTGGACCAGCTGGTCCGGGCGACCGACAGGTTCGCGGGGAAAACGTCGTGACCGCTTCCGCCCTACGTTGCCCCCCTCTGTCCTGCCGGACATCTCCCCCACAGGGGGGGAGATCAGCTGGCATGCCGGCTTTCGCCAATCGCCGGCGTTGCAGGACGGAGCGAGGCGTCAATACTGCCGATCTCCCCCCTCTTGGGGGAGATGTCCGGCAGGACAGAGGGGGGCGCCAAAGGGCGCTGGCCCCCAAGGACAGACGGGGGTGCCATAGGGCGCTAGCCCACAAGGTGTTGCCATGAAAGAACGCATCTATCTCTTCGACACGACATTGCGCGACGGCCAGCAGACGCCGGGCATCGACTTTTCCGTCGAGGACAAGATCGCGATCGCGGCGATGCTCGACGAGTTCGGCCTCGATTATGTCGAGGGCGGTTATCCCGGCGCCAATCCGACCGACACCGCCTTCTTTGAGGAAAAGCGGACCAAGCGGGCGAAGTTCGTCGCCTTCGGCATGACCAAGCGGGCAGGGGTGTCTGCCTCCAACGATCCGGGCCTGGCAACCCTGCTGCAGGCCAAGGCCGACGGCATCTGCTACGTCGCCAAGAGCTGGGACTACCATGTCCGCGTCGCCCTCGGCGTCACCAATGAGGAAAACCTTGAAACGATCCGCGCTTCGGTCGAGGCGGCGCGTGCCGCCGGCCGCGAGCCCCTGGTCGACTGCGAGCACTTCTTCGACGGTTTCAAGGCCAATCCCGACTACGCGCTGGCCTGCGCGCGGACGGCCTATGACGCCGGCGCGCGCTGGGTGGTGTTGTGCGACACCAATGGCGGCACCCAGCCGTCGGAGGTGCGCGACATCGTCGCCCAGGTGATCGCCGCGGGCATTCCGGGCGCCAATCTCGGCATCCACGCCCATGACGATACCGGCCAGGCGGTGGCCAATTCGCTGGCGGCGATCGAAGCCGGCGTGCGCCAGGTGCAGGGCACGATCAACGGCATCGGCGAGCGCTGCGGCAACGCCAATCTGGTCACCATCATTCCGACGCTGGCGCTCAAGCCGCATTTCGCCGAACGTTTCGAAACCGGCGTCTCGGCCGAGGCGCTGGCGGGCCTTTCCAGGCTGTCGCGCGCCTTCGACGAATTGCTCAACCGCGCGCCCGAGGCGCAGGCGCCTTATGTCGGCGCATCGGCCTTTGCCACCAAGGCAGGCATCCACGCCTCGGCGATCGTCAAGGAGCCGAAGACCTACGAGCATGTGCCGCCGGAGACGGTGGGCAACCGCCGCAAGGTCATGGTGTCGGACCAGGGCGGCAAGGCGAACTTCATCGCCGAGCTCAGGCGGCGCGGCATCGACGTGCCCAAGGATAGCAGCCGGCTCGATGCGCTGATCGCCGTGGTCAAGGAGCGCGAGGCCGAGGGATATGCCTATGAAGGGGCGGATGCCAGCTTCGAGCTTCTGGCGCGCGGCATGCTGCACAGCCTGCCGGATTTCTTCCGAGTGACCTCGTTCCGCTGCCTCGTCGAGCGCCGTTTCGACGCCAATGGCAATCTCAAGACCGTGTCGGAAGCCGTGGTCAAGGTCATGGTCGACGGCGAGGAAAAGATGTCGGTGGCCGAAGGCGACGGCCCGATAAATGCGCTCGACATCGCCTTGCGCAAGGATCTCGGCAAGTTCCAGGACGAGATCGGCGACCTCGAGCTGGTCGACTACAAGGTGCGTATCCTCAATGGCGGCACCGAGGCGATCACGCGCGTGCTGATAGAATCGCATGACTCGACCGGCGCCCGCTGGTGGACCGTCGGCGTGTCGACCAACATCATCGACGCCTCGTTCCAGGCGCTGATGGATTCGATCATCTACAAGCTGATGAAGAACCGCGAGATGGCCGGGCTGGTGGCGGCCGAATAGGCGCGGTGAGCGATGATGGGCCAGCCGCAGCGGCTGGCCCTGTCGATTGATCCATCAACGAAAAGCGGGTGGACCATCACTATTTTGAAATGGCATGCGCTGGCGGGCGGGCGCATAGGTGCCCGCCATGAGCACCAACACGCCTGCGATTTCCCGCGACGAAGCCACCCGCGGCTTCCTGTTTGCCCTCTCGGCCTATCTGATGTGGGGCTTCCTGCCCTTCTACATGAAGGCGGTGGCCCATATTCCGGCGCCCGAGGTGATCGCGCACCGCATCACCTGGTCGATCCCGATTGCAGCGTTGCTGTTGTGGTGGCTCGGCCGCACCTCCGACATCAAGACCGCCTTGCGCACCCCGCGCACTTTGGCGATGGGCACGCTGACGGCGACGCTGATCACCATCAACTGGGGCGTCTATGTCTGGGCGATCGGCAATGACCGGGCGCTCGAAACCGCACTCGGCTATTACATCAACCCGCTGTTTTCGGTGTTTTTGGGCGCTGTCGTGCTCGGCGAGAAGCTGACGCGGGCGCAGATGGTGGCGATCGGGCTTGCGGTGATCGCGGTGGCACTCCTGACCTGGGAAAGCGGCGGCTTGCCCTGGGTGTCGATCGTGCTGGCGCTGTCCTGGGGTTTTTACGCGCTGTTCAAGAAGACGCTGCCGATCGGCCCGGCGCAGGGCTTTTTCCTCGAGGTGCTGATCCTCGGCATCCCGGCGCTGGTCTACATTGCCTATCTCCAGGGCACCGGCGTCGGCCATTTCGGCACCACCGGCATGACCGACGTCTGGCTGATGCTCGGCTGCGGCATCGTCACCGCCGTGCCGCTGATCCTGTTTGCCAATGGCGCCAAGCTGCTGCGCATGTCGACCATCGGCATCATGCAGTACATCGCGCCGACGATGATCTTCGTCATCGCCATCTTCATCTTCAGGGAGCCGTTCTCGAGCGAACGCGCGGTTGCCTTCGCCCTGATCTGGGCGGCACTGGCCATCTATACCTGGTCGATGTTTTCCGAGCGCGCCAAGAACGGCTGAGGTTCAGGTGAGGCCGGCCTGCAAATGGCCGTTGCCTGCGCTTCCGGTACTCGCGTGCCCGAATGTACGCGCCGCTCCGGTTCTCGGTAGCGACCATCTTTGGCTCGGCCTGACCTGAAACAGGCCGAGCGTGGTTCGATCCGACCTCGAACCTACATCTTGTCGATGACCGACTGGACGCCTTCGGTCGGCGTGGAATCAGCACCCGCGGCGACCATGATCGCCGAGACCACCGCTTCCGGCTGGTCGACGACAAGCGGCTGGACCAGATGCGAGGTATGGACGAAGCCCTCTGTCTTCATATGGTCGAGCAGCGTCAGCATCGGATCCCAGAAACCCTTGACGTTGGCAAAGACGATCGGCTTGCGGTGATGGCCGAGCTGGGCCCAGGTCATGATCTCGACGATCTCCTCGACCGTGCCGATGCCGCCGGGCAGTGCCACGAATGCGTCCGATTTCTCGAACATAAGATGTTTGCGCTCGTGCATGTTGTCGGTGACGATGACTTCGTCGAGCTTGGTCAGCGCGCTTTCCGTCGCTTCCCTGTTCATCAGGAAGCGCGGGATGATGCCGGTGACCTTGCCGCCGGCGCGCCGCGCGCCATCGGCGACAGCGCCCATGATGCCCTTGGTGCCGCCGCCATAGACGAGCCGGACGCCGGCCTTGGCAATCGAATGGCCGAGCAGGTGCCCGGCCTTGATGTAGACCTCGTCACGGCCCGGCGAGGAGCCACAATAGACGCAGATGGATCGAATCTTGTTCATCGGCTGATTGGGTATTGCCTCCACAGGCAGGGTCAAGCCCGAACCGGGCTTTTTCTTGTCGCTGCCGGCAAAACAAGGTATGCCCGGCGGGCGGCTAGGGGCAGAGGAATATGGCGATCAATCCGTTGAAGATTTTCCTACTCGCAGCAGGTGGCTCAGCCGCTGCTGCGACCGTTGCATATGTGTCGGGAGCACTCGATCCCTATCTGGCGCCGCCGGCCGCGATCGCGTCACTGCCGGCACCCGCGACAACGACGCCGACGAGCGACAAGCCCGCAGATCCGGCCAAGCCGGCAGCCGGCGCAGAGACGCCTGCCGCGGTCGCGCCGGCACCCGCAGCGCCTGCCGCAGCCGCTGCCGTGATCGCCCCGTCCTTCGACGTGGTGCGTGTCGAAAACAACGGTTCCGTGGTCATCGCCGGCAAGGCCGCCGGCAATTCCAAGGTCGAGATCGTTACCGGATCGAAGGTCATCGGTGCGGCGGTTGCCGGCGCTGACGGCGATTTCGCCGTCGTGCTCGACGATCCGCTGAAGCCCGGCGACTACCAGATCGTGCTGCGCGCAACCGCGCCCGACAATGTCGTGGCGACCTCGACCGAGACGGCGGTGGTTTCGGTGCCGTCCGATCCGGGTGGCCAGGTGCTGGCCCTGGTCGAGGAACCGGGCAAGCCGGCGCAGCTGATCACCGTGCCGAAGCCGGCTGACGCGCCGGCGGCGCCGGCCAGCGGCGAACAACAGGCCAGCGCGCCTGCGACCGCCCCCGCAGCAGAACCCGCACCGGCCAAGTCGGCCGCGCCGGCAGCGGAGATCAAGGTCGCCGTCGAGGCCGTCGAGATCGAAGGCAAGAAGATCTTCATCGCCGGCTCGGCCGATGCCGGGCGCAAGGTGCGCGCCTATGCCAACGAGATCCTGATCGGCGAGACGCAGACCTCGCCCGAAGGTCGCTTCCTGATCGAGGCCGAGCGTGAATTGCCGGTCGGCGACTACATCATCCGCGTCGACGCGCTCGAGCCGAACGGCGCCAAGGTCGTCGCCCGCGCCGCCGTGCCGTTCCAGCGCGAGCCGGGGAAGGCGGTGGCAGCGGTCGCGCCGCAGCCGACGGTATCAGCAGCGCCGGCCGTCGATGCAACCGCCGCAGCCGCACCCGCGCCCGCAGCTGCATCAACGGCCGAGGCCAAGACGGCGATGGCGGGCGAAGTACCTGCCAAGCCTGCAGACCCGGCTGCCGAAGCGACGGCACCGGCACAGGCAACTGCTCCGGCCGCCACGGCTACTGCCGACAAGCCGGCTGAAGTCGCCGCCGCACCTGTTGCGCCAGAGACCACGGCGCCCAAGCTCGAAGCCGTCAATGGCGCCGTCATCATCCGTCGCGGCGATTCCTTGTGGCGCATCTCGCGCCGCGTCTATGGCCACGGCGTGCGCTACTCCAACATCTATCTCGCCAATCAGGACCAGATCCAGGATCCGGACCGCATCTGGCCGGGCCAGGTGTTCCGCGTTCCGGAAAAGTCGAAAGAGGGCGAGGCCGCCAATATGGGCGCCATGGGCGAGCAGGCGATGCCGGCGCCCAAGCCGTAAGTGCCGGGAACGGTTTTCCGCTTTTCCGGTTGATTGGAAAGAGTTCATCGTCTATCGTCGATAAACGATGAATTCTTTCTCCTCCCCGCCATCCTGCTGCAGCTCCGTCACCGACGTGACGCAGAAGCTTGCCGCGCTGTCTCATCCGGCGCGGCTCGAAATCCTGAAATGCCTGGCCGGCGGCAGGTCATGCTGCTGCAAGGAAGTGGTCGAGCATCTCGACCTCGCCCAGTCGACAGTCTCGCAACATCTGAAAATCCTGGTCGAAGCCGGTCTGGTGCGTTACGCGCCGGAGCGGCAGCGCTCGCGTTATGAGATCGACCAGGCGGCGCTGCGCGCCGTCTCCGTGTCGGTCACGGCGCTGGTCGACACCTTTTGCGCCGCCGGCGGCGCGCACATCTAATCAAGGCAAGCACAGTGGCCAGCAAAACCGTATCCGCCGAACGCGGCTCGACCTTCAGCACGATCAGGAACCTGTGGCCCTATATGTGGCCGGAAGACCGACCCGACCTCCGGGCGCGGGTCATCTGGGCGACGATCTTCCTGTTCGTCGCCAAGCTGACCCTGGTCGCCGGCCCGTATTTCTTCAAATGGGCGACCGATGCGCTCGCCGGCGACCAGCGTTCGCCGCTGCCGCTGCCGGCCTTCCTGGTGGCGCCGGTGATGCTGGTGATCGCCTACAATGTGGTGCGCATCGTCCAGCTCGGCTTCAACCAGCTGCGTGACGCGCTGTTTGCCCGCGTCGGCCAATATGCGGTGCGCCAGCTTGCCCACCGCACCTTCGTGCACATGCACCAGCTGTCGCTGCGCTTCCATCTCGAGCGCCGCACCGGCGGCCTGTCGCGCATCATCGAGCGCGGCACCAAGGGCATCGAGACGATCGTCCGTTTCACCATCCTCAACACCGCGCCCACGGTGCTGGAATTCGGCCTCACCGCAGGCATCTTCGGCTTCGCCTATGGCTGGAAATATGTGGCCGTGGTGGCCGCGACGGTGTGGCTCTACACCTGGTTCACCGTCTGGGCGAGCGACTGGCGCATCGGCATCCGGCGCGAGATGAACGATTCCGACACCGACGCCAACACCAAGGCGATCGATTCGCTGCTCAATTTCGAGACGGTGAAGTATTTCAACAACGAGGCCATGGAGGCCGAGCGTTTCGACCGCTCGATGGCTCGCTACGAGACGGCGGCGACCCGCATCTGGACCTCGCTTGGCTGGCTGAATTTCGGCCAGGGCGTCATCTTCGGCATCGGCATGACCATCGTCATGGCCATGTCGGCGATGGAGGTGATGGCCGGCACCCAGACCGTCGGCGATTTCGTCTTCATCAACGCCATGCTGATGCAGCTGTCGGTGCCGCTCAACTTCATCGGCTTCATCTATCGCGAAATCCGCCAGGGCCTGACCGACATCGAACAGATGTTCGACCTGCTCGACGTCAGCCAGGAGGTGACGGACAAGCCGGATGCCAAGGCACTTGTCGTCGGCACCGGCCGCGTCGAGTTCCGCGACGTGCATTTCGCCTATGACCCGAACCGCCAGATCCTGAAGGGTGTCAGCTTCGAAGTGCCGGCCGGCAAGACGGTGGCGATCGTCGGTCCCTCGGGCGCCGGCAAGTCGACGATTTCGCGCCTGCTGTTCCGTTTCTACGACATTCAGCAGGGCGCGATCCTGATCGACGGCCAGGACATTCGCGACGTGTCGCAGCAGAGCCTGCGCGGGGCGATCGGCATGGTGCCGCAGGACACGGTGCTGTTCAACGACACCATCGCCTACAACATCCGCTATGGCCGGGTGAACGCCGACGAGGAGGATGTGCGCAAGGCAGCCGAGCTGGCGCAGATATCGGGCTTCATCCAGCGCCTGCCGGACGGCTACAAGGCGATGGTCGGCGAACGCGGCCTGAAGCTGTCGGGCGGCGAAAAGCAGCGCGTGGCGATCGCCCGCACCATCCTCAAGGCGCCGCCGATCCTGATGCTCGACGAGGCGACCTCCGCACTCGACACCCAGACCGAGCAGGAAATCCAGAGCGCGCTCGACCTGGTCAGCAAGGGCCGCACCACGCTCGTCATCGCCCACCGCCTGTCGACGGTGATCTCGGCCGACGAAATCATCGTGCTCGCCGATGGCGGCATCGCCGAGCGCGGCACCCACGCCGAGCTTTTGGCCCGGGGCGGGCTCTACGCCTCGATGTGGGATCGCCAGCGCGAGGCGACCGAGGCCGAGGAACGCCTGCGCCAGGCCCGCGAGGGCGACGAGCTCGGCGTCGTCGTGCGCCGCCGCACGCCTGAGGTGACCAACGACGCGGAGTGAGCCGCCGGCTCGCTAGCCGGCTGAGACGAACAGCCTGCCATGATCAGGCTCGCATGATCATTTCTCATGCGAGCGGCGACAGCGCCGTTTGTCGCCCGCGATTGCGGTGGGCGCCGGCAATGCCGCGTTGCGGCTGACGGTCGTTTCCGGTAAGCACTCCGGGACTTCAACAGCAACGGCCTCCACTTCATGAGCATAGCCGACACGATCCGCAACGCCTTCGTTCCGGTCCATCGCGAGGGATATCCCTTCATTGCCGGATTTGCGGCTGTTGCCGTCCTGCTGGGCTTCTTTTCTACTTCGCTGTTCTGGATCGGCGCGATCCTGACGGCCTGGTGCGCCTATTTCTACCGTGACCCCGAGCGCGTCACCCCCGTCGACGACAGGCTGGTGATCAGCCCGGCCGACGGCGTCGTCTCGGCCGTCGGCCCGGCCGTGCCGCCGCGCGAACTCAATCTCGGCACCGCCGAGATGACCCGTATCTCGGTGTTCATGAATGTCTTTTCCGTGCACATCAACCGCGCCCCGGTGCGTGGCAAGATCGTCCGCATCGAGCACCGTCCCGGAAAATTCCTCAATGCCGAGCTCGACAAGGCAAGCCAGGAAAACGAGCGCAACGGCATCGTCATCGACAGCCCCAACGGCCAGGTGGCGGCGGTGCAGATCGCCGGCCTCGTCGCCCGCCGCATCCTGTGCTGGGCCGATGTCGGCGGCAACATCGCCGTTGGCGAGCGTTTCGGCCTGATCCGCTTCGGCTCGCGCGTCGACGTGTTCCTGCCCAACCATGCGGTTGCCCGCGTTTCGGTCGGCCAGACCGCGGTCGCCGGCGAAACCGTGCTTGCCGAATTTGGCGGCGCCAGCCATCCGCCGCTGGTGCGGGTCTCCTGATGGTCGCGCCGTTCAAGCCCTTTGAACCGCATGGCAGCGGCGGCCCGCGCATTCGCGAGATCCCGCTGCGCATGGTGCTGCCCAACCTGATCACCGTGCTGGCGATCTGCGCCGGCCTGTCGGGCATCCGGCTCGCCTTCGAGGGCCGCTTCGAATCGGCCGTCGTGATGGTGCTGCTGGCGGCCTTTCTCGACGGCATCGACGGCCGCCTGGCGCGCATGCTCAAGGCGACCTCGCGCTTTGGCGCGCAGATGGACTCGCTCGCCGACATCGTCAATTTCGGCGTCGTGCCGGCGCTGGTGCTCTACGCCTACCTGCTCGACAAGGCCGGCTCGCTCGGCTGGATCGCGACGCTTTTGTTTGCCATCGCCATGGGGCTGAGGCTGGCGCGCTTCAACGTGCTCGACGAAGATCTCGACCGGCCGGCATGGCAGGCCGAATATTTCGTCGGCGTGCCGGCGCCGATCGGCGCCATCACCTTGATGCTGCCGATGTATCTCGGCTTCCTCGGCCTCGAAGGCACCCGCAACGCCGCCTACATCGCCACCGTTTTCACCATTCTGGTCGCCTTCCTGCTGGTCAGCCGCTTGCCCGTCTATTCCGGCAAGAAGCTGAAGATCAAACGCGAGCACCTGCTGCCTGTCATGCTTTTGGCGGTGTTCTACGTGCTGCTTCTGACCGTCTATCCCTGGCAGACGCTGACCGCCTCGGTCGGCGCATATCTGATCTTCCTGCCGCTCAGTGCCAGCGCTTATGCGCGCCGCTCCAAGATCGAAGCTGCAGCGGCTGCGGCTGCGGCCACGGCGGCTGAAACGCCCGCCGAACCCAAGGTCTAGTCGGAACAATTTTGAGCTGTACCGAAGCGGCGTCGCTGAGACCCTAGGATTCATGCCGTGATGCTGCAGCACTGCGCAGACGGTTGAGAAAGCCTGCACTTTCCTCCACCCGCATCACGCCCTTCACCCTCACGGCATGGATCCTCGGGTCAGGCCCGAGGATGACGAAGCGGGGACGTTGCCGGCTATTCTCCAACGCCTGTCTCGAGCCAATAGGAAACATCGCAGATTGGCGGAGAACGCCACCTGCCTTCGTCATCCTAGGGCGGAGCAGGAGCGCAGCTCCGTCGCGGAGACCCTGGGATCCATGCCGTGACATTACCGCCGGGCTCAAGCCGTCACGAACGTGTGTTCTTTCTCAACCCTGCATAACATTCCTCACCCTCACGGCATGAATCCCCGGGTCAAGCCTCTGGGATGACGAATTGGAGGGCCTACGCTCTAGGCCGCCAGCCCGAGCTGGTCGAGCGCCAGGCGGCGGGCGGCGACATAGTCCGTCTTGCCCGAGCCGAGCACCGGGATTTCATGCACCTTGATGATGTCGTGCGGCACCATCAGCTCGGTGGCGCCGGCCTGCTTGCCATGGAGGCGCAGGGCCTCGGCATCGGCATTTCCGGCTGTCGTGACCAGCACGATGCGCTCGCCCCGGCGCTTGTCGGGCACGGCGACCGCAGCGTGGCGCTGTTCCGGCCACAGCGCCTGGACCAGCATCTCGACCGCGCCGAGCGACACCATTTCGCCGGCGATCTTGGCGAAACGCTTGGCGCGGCCCTTGATGGTGATGAAACCCTCGCGGTCGACCGAGACGATGTCGCCGGTGTCGTGCCAGCCGTCGAGCGGCTGCAATTCGCCCGGCCGGTCCGATGTCATGTAGCCCATCATCAGGTTGGGGCCGGTGAGCCAGAGCTGGCCGCCCTCGGCGACGCCCTCGACCTCTTCGAGGCGCATGCGCATGCCGGGCAGCAGCCGCCCGACGGTGCCGTCGCGGCCATGCGTCGCCGTGTTGACGGCAACGACGGGTGCGGCCTCGGTCAGGCCGAAACCCTCGATGATCTCGGCATTGAAGCGGCTGCGCCAGACCCGGCGCGTCTCCGCCCTGACAGGTTCGGCGCCGGCGACGACAAAACGCAGGCTGGAAAAATCGCCGTCCTCGGCGGTGCGGGCATAGGCGGCGAGGAAGGTGTCGGTGCCGAACATGATCGTCGGACGGATCTTGCGCGCGACATCGGGAATGATCTTGTAGTGCAGCGGCGAGGGGTAGAGGAACAGCCTGATGCCGGTCAGAAGCGGCAGGATGGTGCCGCCGGTGAGGCCGAAGGAGTGGAACACCGGCAGCACGTTGAACAGCTTGTCTTTTGGCGAGATGCTGATGCGCGCTTCGGCCTGCATGGCATTGGCGACGAGGTTGCGATGCGACAGCACCACCGCCTTGGGCGTGCCCTCGGAGCCCGAGGTGAACAGGATGACGGCTGGCTTTGACGCATCCTGTGGCGCAAGCGGCCGCGACCATTGCAGGGCGGCCGTCAGCTTTTCCGCTGTCGTGACGCTGTCGCGCAGCTCTTCCAGCCAGACGATCTTGGCGCCGGCCTGCTCGGCAGCAGTGACGACGTCGCCGAGATCGGCCTTCTGGACGAAGGCGCGTGACGAGACGATGGTCGTGATCGCCGCTGTCTTCACCGCCGAGGCGACATTGGCGGCTCCCGCCGTGTAGTTGATCATCGCAGCGACGCGGCCGGCCGAGATCAGGCCGAGCATCGCAAGCACCACGCCGTTGGCGTTGGGCAACAGGATGCCCACGGCTTCGCCCTGTTTGGACATGGCTTCGAAGCGGCTGCCGAGCACGCGCGCGCCGACAAGCAGCTTGCGGTAGCTGAGCGCGCCGCTGACGACATCCTCGACGATCGGCTGCGACGGGCCGTAGCGCCTGGCAGCGTCGACCATTGCGCCGAACACGCCCCTGTCGAGATCGGTGCCGGAAAGGCGGGCCTCGGCGAAGCGGTCGAACAGGGCGTTGGCCGTCGTCGTCTGGCTGTAGCCGGCGCGCTGCAGCAGCTCGGCCATAGTCATCGGGGCGAGGGCTGATATGCGAAGGCGCTGGAACCAGTGGCGCGGCGCCCGTTCGGCCGGCGTCAGCGAAAACGGCAGGTGGCGGGCGCCGCTGACGAAGATCGGCACGATGCGCGCGTCGGCCTGCATGGCGATGCGGGCGACGGCGCGGAACAGCCGGAAGGCTTTGACGTCGGGCTCGACGGTGTCGGGCAGGTAGACGGCGAGGCGGCCCTTGCCGCGCAATACGCGAACCAGCCGGCGGCTGACGAAGACATGCTCGGCGTTGAAGGCGATGGTGCGGCCAAGCTCGCGCCACGGCTCGAGCCAGAACGCCTGGGCCGAAGCATCGTCGAGGATATGCAGCGTCTGATCGGGCAGCAGCGACAGCATCAGCGCCGGTTCGAGGCGCGACTGGTGTGAAATGACATAGATGACGGGCGCTTCGGCGTCGCGGGCCTGGATCAGCGCGCGGTCCTCGATCCGGTAGATCAGCTTGAGCGGCAGATAGAGCAGCGCCTGGCGGAAGCGGATGCCGCGTCCGTGCATCAAGACGCCTGATGCAAGCATCCATGCCGCAACGAAGCCGAGCACAATTGCACTGGCCAGGACCATGCCGCACCTCCCAATGCACGCGAAGCCCACCGCGCGCATCGAAACTAGACGATGACGGCGCAACGTCAATGCGCATCGTCATCCCGCCACCCCCGCTGCCATCAGGCCCGCTGCCGTCGGGCCTTGGCACCAGGACAGGAAAAAGCCGGTCTTGCGACCGGCTTGAAGCAGAGGGACGGGTGGAGGGGATGGGGGGATGGGGCAACCCGTCCTGAGCCCAACAACGCGGTCGCTAACATTTGGTTCCACGGCAATCATGCTTTTTGTGATTCTTTTTCGATCGGGCCGGGCAGGGGGCAGTTCTCGCCGGCTGACGGTATCCTTCTGCGCAGCCGGAAGTGCGCTGCCGGCGAGCGGCGACGATGGGGCCTGATGTGTTCGAGCATCTGGTTTCGGGCGCAACCAGGACAAGCTGCTCACCTTTACCGGATCGCTTGCAGTATTCGGCATGACGTATTGACCGCGACCCTCGCCAAGGCGATGTTCATATTAGACCGTGCTTGTAAGTCCGTGTTTAGTCGCGCCGCTCCTGCCAACTTAGAAAGGCGACGGAGGCCCTGATGCCCAATACTCTAGACAGACAGTATGTTGAGGATCACCTAGGCGCTCACAATTACGAGTCCTTCGGGCGCAGCATTGTTGCGGCTGTTCTCGAAGAGGCGCTGGAGCAAAGAAGCCGGGACGGCGGAGGAGACCTGAAGTTCAAGCTCGAGACCAAGCTCGAAGCGACATCCTCCGGCTGCACCTGGCTCATCATGATCGTCAATGGCCGGCGGATCAGGATCCATCAGCCACCCATTACCAGCTTCTAGACGTTCTGGCCCGGAAGCGGGCTGCATCAGGCGACGGCAGGCACCAAGCGGCGCGTCCTGTCGCGAACCGCCATATCGATGCGGTCGTCGCGCCGGTCCGGGCAGAGAAGCAGCCGAGAGACGGAGAACGTGCCCGTGCCGGAGGTCGCGACCGCCGACAGGTCGGGCAGGCGGTGTGTTCGTGCGAGCAAACAGGGCTCTTTCTTCCACCCGCTCCGCATTCCTCACCTTCGCGGCATGAATCCTCGGGTCAAGCCTCTGGGATGACGAAGCCGAGAGGCCGCTCGCGGCAAGCCAGGACCACACGCGACGCCCCAACCCCTTCGTCATCCTAGGGCGAAGCAGGAGCGCAGCTCCGTCGCGGAGACCCTGGGATCCTGTTACATCACTGCCGGACTCAAACGGTCAAGAACGCGTGCTCTTTCCTCCGCACGCCTCACATTCCTCATCTTCACGGCAGGATCTCGAATTGCCACTGGCTGTCTAGCTCGTTTCACGGCGGAATTTTCCGCCAGTCGCGAACCGATCAGCCGAGCGGGCGTCGCGCCAGGCGTGCCAGAACACCGCGCCAAGCACGATGGCGCCGCCGACAAGGCTGGCCGTCGGCGGCAGCTCGGCCAGGAACAGCCAGGCGAAGAAGATGCCGAACGGTACGTCGGTCGTGCCGAGCAGGCCCGCCTCCGCTGCCGGAATGCGGCGCGCGCCTTCGGTCCACAGGATGACGGCAAGGGCGAAGGTGAAGCCGAAGAAAACGAGCGGCGCGATGCTCGACCGTGGCACGGTGAGCGGATCGGTCAGAAGCCATGCCGGGATCACGCCGAGAAAGGCGGAAACGGCCCCGGCCCAGACGACGGAGGCGTTGCGGAACCGCCTGACGAGGGCGGCGTAGAAGGCAAACAGGCAGGTCATCATCAGCGCCAGCGCATCGCCGAAAGCATGGCCGCCGCCGAGCCCGGACCAGACCATGACGGCGACGCCCGCAAGGCAGACGGCCGCTGCCACTGCCGTCTGGCGCCGGAACACCTCGCCGGCGATCACCCAGGCGAACAAAGCGACGACGAACGGAACGGTGGCGTAGATGACCACGACATTGGCGACATAGGTGTTCTTGAAGGCGGCGATGAAGGCGACGCTGGAGATCGTGCCCAGCACGGCCAGCAGCCAGCCCTGCCAGCCGAGATGCAGGCTTTCGCCCGTGCCGTTTCGCCGTCGCCACAGCACATAGGCCGATATCAGCAGGCCGCCGACCAGCCCGCGCCAGGAGGTGATGGTCAGGGGATCGGCGTCGACCGACTTTGTCAGGATGCCGGCAAGGCCGAAAACGGCCGCCGATGCTGCCACAAGCAGCATGCCGAGCCGGTGCTGCGCGGCGGTTTCGCTTGCTGTCGTCATCCTCTTTTCCCGGTCAGGGGCCCAGTCTGTCGGGTCCAGCCTATCCCAGGGCAACTGCCAACCTGCTGTCAGCAGGCCGGCATGCTAGGGTGGCTGCCAAGATGGTACGCCACGTCGACCGGGAGGAAAATGATGGATGCTGCTGGGCTGAAGGCGCTGCAGGCGCCGATGAAGGACGCCTATCGCGCGGATGCCGGGCGTGCGCTGATCACGCTTCGGGCGCGCGGCGCCGTCGACGAGCAGTCGATTTCCTGCAAGATCGACACCGGCAAGGCAATCGTCACCGCCGGGCTGCACCCGGCGACGGGCGGCAGCGGAATGGAGCTGTGCTCGGGCGACATGCTGCTCGAGGCACTGGTCGCCTGCGCCGGCGTGACCCTGAAGGCGGTGGCGACCGCACTCGAGTTCCGCCTCGGTGAAGCAGTGGTCTCGGCCGAGGGCGACCTCGATTTTCGCGGCACGCTGGGCGTCGCCAGGGGTGCGCCGGTCGGCTTTCGCGCCATCCGGCTTGCCTTCAAGCTCGACACCGACGAGCCGCAGGAGCGCATCGATGCTCTGATCGGGCTGACCGAACGTTATTGCGTGGTGTTCCAGACATTGAACGTCCGGCCGGAACTGAGCGTTTCGGCCGAACGCTAAGGTTCGGGACGTACAGTTGCGCCGACCCCTTGCGGCGAACGTTGACGCCCGGCGCGCCTCAGATGTGCAAAGGCTCACCGGGTGGCGGTGAGCCTTCACAGATCAGCTGTTCCAGGCGCCGCGGCCTGACGCTTGCCATCAGTTGGCGGCGAAGCAGTAGAACAGGGCGTCGCCGCCGGTTCCCTTCAGCGCCTCCTGGCTGCAGCCGCCGCGCGAGGCATGCGACGCGTTCCAGGATTTGGCCGCCGCGGAATCGTCGAGGCCCATGCGGTCGTGATGGCCCATCATCGCCGCACCCTCGGTGCCGTCGAGGGTCCAGTCGCCGCAGGTCTGGTCGGCGATGCGGGTGCCGTCGGGTTTGGAACCGGTCAATATGTCGTGCTTGTTGGGCTGGTCGCCGCGGCCATTGATGGTGTTGCCCTTCTCGTCGAGGGCGGTTTCCTTGTTGATGTTGTTGGCGTCGCTGTGCAGCGACGCCACGTCGTCGGCGATCTTCTGGCCCTTGGCGTTGACCCATGGTCCCTGGCCGATGCGGTCCCTGGCGTCGACGTCCTTGGTCGAGAGATAGGCGTGCCAGGTCTTGCCGGTCGAGCCCGCGGCCTCGGCCAGGCTCTGGCAATGGGCGTCGGCGCCAGCGAGGCCGCCGAGATTGGCGCCCTTGCCGATGCCGCTGCTGGTGACGAAGAAGCTCATCGTGGCGTCCTGCGCGCTGGCCGCCGACAGGCCTGATAAAAGCAGCGCAGACATCAGAAGAATGCGTTTCATCGCGTGGTCCTCCCTCATTTTCTTGATTTGAGGGCCGCAAAACTAGGACTGGCCGAATTCACCGGCCAATCACGCTTGCGTGTCGCTACATCGGCCAGACCAGCATCAGCATCGGCACGGCGACGACGATGACCAGCAGCGACAGCGGCAGGCCGAGGCGCGGATAATCGGAGAATTTGTAGCCGCCGGGGCCCATGACAAGGGTGTTGCACTGGTGGCCGATGGGGGTGAGGAAATCACAGCCGGCGCCGATCGCCACCGCCATCAGGAAGGCTTCGGGGCGGAAGCCGAGCGTGGTGGCAAATCCGGCGGCAATCGGTGCCACGACGAGCACGGTGGCGGCATTGTTGAGGAATGGCGTGACCGCCATCGCCACGACCATGATCAATGTCAGCGCCCCGGCAGGCGGCAGCGTCGAGGCGAATTCGGCGAGCCAGGCCGAGATGATGTCGGTGGCGCCGGTCCGGCGCAGCGAGTCGCTGACCGGGATGAGGGCGGCGAGCATCACCAGGATCGGGCCATCGATGGCGCCATAGACCTCGCGCAGCGGGATGACGCGGAACAGCACCATGGCGACAGCGGCGATGAAGAAGGCGAGCGGCACCGGCAAAAGGCCAAGGGCGGTGGCGCCCATCGCAGCAACCAGTATGGCGAGGGGCACGATGCCGCGCCTGAAACTGCCGAGCAGGATCGGGCGCTCGGCCAAGGGCAGGCAGCCGAGCTCACGCAATATGTCGGGCATCGTCTGCGGGTTGCCCTGCAGCACGACGACGTCGCCGAGGCGCAGGATGACGGCGCCGAGCCGCTCCTGGATGCGTTCGCCCTTGCGGCTGACCGCCAGCAGGTTGACGTTGAAACGGTCATAGAGCGCCAGGCGCTGCGCCGAGCCGCCGATCAGGGTGGAGTTTTCGCCGATGATCGCCTCGACGGCGGTGGCCGCATGCTTGCCGCCGGCGGAATCGCGGCTGCCGGTGACGCTGAGCTTGGACTGGGTGACGATGCGGTCGAGCGCTTCAGGGGCGCCCTCGATCAACAGGATGTCGCCCTCGCGCAGCACGACGTCGGGGAACGGCGTCACATGCAGTGCGCGCGAACGCAGGATAGAGGTTACCACCGCGCGGCTGCCGCCGAGCTTCAACAGGTCGGCCAGCGTCTTGCCGACGACGGTGGAGTCGGCGACCAGGCGGGCCTCGGTGACGTAGTTGTTGACGTCGAGCGCCTCGTGGATCGAGGCCGAGGCGCGGGTGCGGATCGGCAGGAGCCAGTAGAACAGAACCAGGAAGACGAGGCCGGCGACGGCAAGTGCTGCGCCGACAGGGGTGAAGTCGAACATCGAGAAGGCGTCGCCGGTCATGTCCTGGCGCACGCGCGACACGACGATGTTGGGCGAGGTGCCGACCAGCGTCATCAGCCCGCCGAGCAGCGAACCGAAGGCCATCGGCATCAGGAAAACCGAGGGCGAGGTGTTGGAGCGGCGGGCGAACTGGAAGGCGATGGGGATCATGATCGCCAGCGCGCCGATGTTCTTCACAAAGGCGGACAGGATGGTGACGATGATCACCAAAAGCGCCAATTGCGCCCTGACGCTCGAGACGTCGGGGGCGAAGCGCTGGATGGCATATTCCATGATGCCCGAGCGCGCGACGCCGGCGCTGACCAGAAGTGCCGAGCCGACGATGATGACGATGTCGTCGCTGAAGCCGCTGAACGCTTCGGCCTGCGGCACGATGCCGATCGCAACCGCTGCGATGAGTGCGCCGCAGGCGACGAGATCGTAACGGAACCGGCCCCAGACGAATGCCGCCATCATCAGCGCTATGACGGCGAAGGACATCAACTGGTCGGTGGTCATGCGGCCGATGTCCCCCACATCAGTATAGAGCGCCCGGGCGCCTGGACATAGAGCGCCCGGGCGGGCACTTGCAAGACTTTCGTTCCACGCATCGCTGCGATGCGCTCAAGCAGTGGTCAACGCGACGGCGGCAACATCGTTGCCGGCATCGCCGCTAGCCGCAGCGACGCGTCGCGCGGAAAGATCAGGCCGGCTTCTGGTGCGAAACCCAGCGCTGCTCGCGGATCTGGTAGATCTGGCCCGTGCGGGTCAGCGCAGGGTCGACCATGCCAAGGATGTGGCGCGCCGTCTCAGACGGATGGGTGACGGTCGCCGGATCCTCGCCGGGCACGGCCAACGCCCGCATCGCGGTGCGGCTGGTGCCGGGGTCGAAGATGTTGACGCGCAAGGCGGTGTTTTTGGTCTCGTCGGCCCAGGAGCGGGCGAGCGCCTCGACGGCGGCCTTGGAGGCGGCATAGGGCGCCCAGAAGGCGCGCGCCGAATGGGCGGAGCCGGAGCTGACGATGACGGCGCGGCCGGCATCCGACTTGCGCAGCAGCGGATCGACCGAGCGGATCAGGCGCCAGGTGCCGGTGACGTTGACAGCCATGACCTTGTCGAAGACCTTGGCCTCGACATGGCCGATGGGGGCGATGACGCCGAGCACGGCGGCATTGGCGACCAGAATGTCGAGCTTGCCCCAGCGGTCGTTGATCGAGCTGCCGAGACGGTCGATGCCGGCCATGTCGGTGAGGTCGAGCGGCACCAGCGTCGCCTGGCCGCCTGATGCCTTGATCTCGTCGTCGAGCTCTTCCAGCCCGCCGACCGTACGCGCCACGGCAATCACATGGGCACCCGCCGCGGCAAGCTGCTTGGCCGTGTTGTAGCCGATGCCGCGCGATGCGCCGGTGACGAGCGCGATGCGGCCGGAGAGGTCGGGAGTGGTTGTCATCATGGCATCCAGTTCGATCTTGTCGGTCCGCAGCCTGATAGGACGATTTTGTCTGGAACAAAACCCCACGCGTCCGGAATGGATGCCGCAGGCGCCGGCGGCGGGCCTTATTTCTCGCCGTCGCCCTATTTCCTGCCGACGATGTCGGGAATGCCGGCCGGTATCCGTCCTAGGGATGAAACATACCCTGGAGGAGGACATGATGGGCAGAAGCGTTGCAATCCTGGTGGCCAGACTGATCTTCGCCGGCGCCTTCGGCATGGCGGCCTTGTTCAAATTCGCCGGAATGACCGAGACCGCCGCCTACATCTCGGCCGCCGGCTTTCCTTTTGCCTTGCCATTGGCATGGCTGGCGGCCTTTTTCGAACTCGGGCTTGTGCTGGCCTTCCTCACCGGCGCGTTCTTTTCGGAGGCGGCCCTGCTGGCCGGCGCCTATGTCGTTTTCCTGGCCTTCGCCTTCCACGGTCCGTCGCACTGGCAGGGCAACCCAGCCGAATTCGGCTTCTTCGTCGATCACTTCACCTTCCTGGCCGGACTGCTTTACGCAGCCGTCCACGGCCCGGGCGAGCGGCTCGCGCTGCGGCAAGGCTTGATCTGGAAGGACAAGGCTGCTTCCGCGCATTGACGCGGAAGCATGCTGAAGGTGCCGCTGCTACAGCCCGCCGGTGGCCAGAAGCGACAGCGAGCGCACATTGTCGGCGCCTTCGAGGTCGAGCAGGCGGGTCGGGTACTGGCCGGAGAAGCAGGCATCGCAATATTGCGGCTGCTCGTCATTGCGGCTCGCCTCGCCGACGGCGCGGTAGAGACCGTTCATCGACAGGAAGCCGAGCGAGTCGACGCGGATGAACTCGGCCATTTCCTCGATCGTCATGCGCGAGGCGAGAAGCTTGGACTTTTCCGGCGTGTCGACGCCGTAGAAGCAGGAGGCGCGGGTCGGCGGCGAGGCGATGCGCATATGCACCTCCTTGGCACCGGCATCGCGGACCATCTGCACGATCTTCTGGCTGGTGGTGCCGCGGACGATGGAATCGTCGACCAGCACGATGCGCTTGCCTTCGATCATGCGGCGGTTGGCATTGTGCTTCAGCTTGACGCCCATGTGGCGGATGGAATCGCCCGGCGAGATGAAGGTGCGGCCGACATAGTGGTTGCGGATGATGCCGAGCTCGAAGGGGAGGCCGGCGGCTTGCGAGAAGCCGATGGCTGCCGGGGTGCCCGAATCCGGCACCGGCACGACGATGTCGGCGTCGACGGGGCTTTCGAGCGCCAGTTCGGCGCCGATGCGCTTGCGCACGTCATAGACGTTGCGGCCCTCGACCGAAGAATCGGGACGGGCGAAATAGACATATTCGAAGATGCAGAAGCGCGGCTTCTGCGGCTCGAACGGGAAGATGCTCTCGATGCCCTTGGAGGTGACGATGACCATCTCGCCGGGCTTGAGGTCGCGCACGAAACGCGCGCCGATGATGTCGAGCGCGCAGGTCTCGGAGGCGAGGATCCAGGCGCCGTCGAGATCGCCGAGCACCAGCGGGCGGATGCCGAGCGGATCGCGGCAGCCGATCATCTTCTTCGACGACAGCGCGACTAGCGAGAAGGCACCCTCGACCTGGCGCACCGCATCGATGAAGCGCGCATTGAGGTCGCGTTCCTTCGAGGTGGCGACGAGATGCAGGATGGTTTCGGTGTCGGAGGTCGACGAGAAGATCGAGCCCTGCTTCTGCAGCGCGCGCTGCACCGTCATCGCATTGGTCAGGTTGCCGTTATGCGCGACAGCGAAGCCGCCATCGGCGAGTTCGGCGAAGAAAGGCTGGATGTTGCGGACGCCGGCGCCGCCCGTCGTGGCGTAGCGGGTGTGGCCGATGGCGCGGTTGCCTTTGAGGCTGTCGATGACACGCTGCTTGGTGAAGGTGTCGCCGATCAGGCCGACATGGCGCTCGACATGGAACTGGCTGCCGTCATAACTGACGATGCCGGCGGCCTCCTGGCCGCGATGCTGGAGCGCATGCAGCCCCAGCGTGACGATTGCCGCGGCGTCCTGTCGGCCAAAAATGCCGAACACACCGCATTCGTCGTGGAAATGATCATCGGCTTCCGCGGAAAGCACGTCAGCTGCGTCTGCCATCGGGGGCGGCCTCTTCTAGCAAAAACGCTATATAGTGCGATGAGGCGGCAAGGGCAACGCGCCATCCCGCCTCAGGCGCAATCAGTTGTTGGTCGGTGCCGGCTCGGCCGGCGCCTCGCCTTCGGCAGGCGCCTCGGCAGGCGGCGTGGTGGCGCCGGCTTCCGGTTCGCCGGTCTGCGAATTGAGCTTCTTGAGGATCGAATTCTCGGGATCCTCGGGCAGAAGGTTCTCGATCGAGGTGCCGATGCTCTCGAGCAGCGGCCGCGACTTCGCCTCCGCGACCCAGGCCGGAGCGTTGGGGCCGACCAGCCAGTTGAAGAACAAAAGGCCGACGGCAACGACCAGGATGCCGCGGGCGGCACCGTAGAGGAAGCCGAGCGTGCGATCGAGCGCGCCGATGCGGCTGTCGATGATGAAATCGGCGATCTTCATGGTGATGATGGTGACGACGATCAGCGCGATGATAAAGACGATGCCGGCGGCAGCCGCCATGGCGATCTTTTCGTTGTCGATATAGGGTTGAACGTAAGGCACGACAGGCTTGTAGAAGAAGAAGGCGGCAGCGGCGGCAGCGGCCCATGAGGCGACCGACAGCACCTCGCGGGAAAAACCGCGCACCATGGCGAGCATCGCCGAGACCAGGGTGAAGCCGACAAGAATTCCGTCAAGCAGCGTAATCGGCATCGTGTCCACTCACTCCATGGCGACGGTTTCAGTCCGTCTCTTCCGCGCGGCTTCGCCTTGAGCCGGCTATCCGCGCCACCAGATCCGCCAGTGCGGTCGGCTGGAACGAACCGGCTCCGATTCCACCTGCGAGCTCCCCGCTGCCGGAGGGCAGCACGGCCCTTCCGAAGCCCAGCTTTTCGGCCTCTTTAAGGCGTTGCTGCGCATGCGCAACCGGCCTCACGGCGCCAGAAAGGCTGATTTCGCCGAAATAGACGCAATCAGCAGGCAGGGCAATACCGGTGAGCGATGAAACCAGTGCGGAAGCCACGGCCAGATCGGCCGCCGGCTCCGAGATGCGGTAGCCGCCGGCAACGTTGAGATAGACGTCGTGCTGGCCGAAGCGCACGCCGCAATGCGCCTCGAGCACGGCGAGGATCATCGACAGCCGCGACGAATCCCAGCCGACGACGGCTCGGCGCGGCGTGCCCAGGCTGGAGGCGGCGACAAGCGCCTGGATTTCGACCAGCACCGGTCGCGTGCCTTCGATGGCGGCAAAGACCGCGGCTCCCGGCGCCTTGGAATGGCGTTCGCCGAGGAACAGCTCGGACGGGTTGGCGACCTCGCGCAGGCCCTTGTCGGACATTTCGAAGACGCCGATCTCGTCGGTCGGGCCGAAGCGGTTCTTGACCGTGCGCAGGATGCGGAAATGGTGGCCGCCTTCGCCCTCGAAATAGAGCACGCCGTCGACCATGTGCTCGACGACGCGGGGGCCGGCGATCTGGCCTTCCTTGGTGACATGGCCGACGAGCACCACCGCCGCACCCGTCGACTTGGCGTAGCGGATCATCGCCTGGGACGCCGCCCGCACCTGGGTGACGGTACCAGGCGCCGAATCGGCGAGGTCGGTCCACAGGGTCTGGATCGAATCGATGATGACCAGGTCCGGCCGCTTGCCGTCGGCGATGGTGGCGAGGATGTCTTCGACATTGGTCTCGGCGGCGAGTTCGACCGGTGTCGAGGCGACGCCGAGACGCTGGGCGCGCAGCCTGATCTGGGCAACGGCTTCTTCGCCCGAGACATAGACGACGCGGTGGCCGCGCGCGGCGAGCGCCGCCGCCGCCTGGGTCAACAGCGTCGACTTGCCGATGCCGGGATCGCCGCCGATCAAAAGCGCCGAGCCGCGCACGAAGCCGCCGCCGGTGGCGCGGTCGAGTTCGCCGATGCCCGAGACGATGCGCGGCGCATCCTCGATGTCGCCGTCGAGCGAGGTCAGCGTGACGGCGCGGCCTTTTCGCGCGCTCTTCAGCGAGCCCGGACCGCTGCCGATGCCGCCCGCCGTGCCTTCCTCGACCAGCGTGTTCCACTCGCCGCAGGAATCGCACTTGCCGGCCCAGCGCTGATGCGCGGCACCGCAGTTCTGGCAGATGAATTGAACGCGGGCTTTAGCCATGGGAATGCTGCAATGCTGATTGGGAGAGGTCGGGCTTCTTCGCACCCCCCTCTGGCCCCATGTTGATCAGAGGGCCGGACATCTCCCCCGCAAGGGGGGAGATTGGCAGCGCCGCCCTCCGGACCAATCCGTCAACCTCGCCGATTGGCGAAGGTCGCGATGACAGCCGATCTCCCCCCTTGCGGGGGAGATGGCCGGCAGGCCAGAGGGGGGTGCGAAGGAATGCCGCGTTGGCCAAAGCCTACTCTTCCCCGAACCTGTCGGGCAGATGATGCTCGGGCGCGAGGTCGAAGAAGCGGGTGAATTCGCCCTGGAAGCCGAGGCTGACGGTGCCGGTGGGGCCGTGACGCTGCTTGGCGACGATGACTTCGGCCTTGCCGCGCACGTCGTTCATGTTGGCTTCCCACTGCAGGTATTCGTCGGTGCCGGGCTTCGGCTCCTTGTTCTTGAGGTAATATTCCTCGCGGTAGACGAAGATCACCACGTCGGCGTCCTGCTCGATCGAGCCCGATTCACGCAGGTCGGAGAGCTGCGGGCGCTTGTCGTCGCGGCTTTCGACCTGACGCGACAGCTGCGACAGCGCGATGATCGGAACGTTGAGCTCCTTGGCCAGCGCCTTGAGGCCGGTGGTGATCTCGGTGATTTCCTGGACGCGGTTCTGCGACGCCTTGGCCGACGAGCCCTGCATCAGCTGGATATAGTCGATGATGATCAGGTCGAGGCCGCGCTGGCGCTTGAGGCGGCGGGCGCGTGCCGCGAGCTGGGCGATGGAGATACCGCCGGTCGAGTCGATGAACAGCGGGATCTTCTGCAGCGTCTGGGTGCAGCTGACCAGCTTTTCGAAGTCGGCCTCGGTGAGATCGCCGCGGCGGATCTTGGAGGAGGGCACCTCGGCCTGCTCTGAAATAATACGGGTGGCGAGCTGCTCGGACGACATTTCGAGCGAGAAGAAGCCGACGACGCCGCCGTTTTCGGCCTTGAACGAGCCGTCCGCCTGCTGTGCCGGCACATAGGCATGGGCGACGTTGAAGGCGATGTTGGTGACCAGCGAGGTCTTGCCCATGCCCGGGCGGCCGGCGAGCACGATCAAGTCGGAGGATTGCAGGCCGCCCATGCGGGCGTCGAGGTCGTGCAGGCCGGAGGCGACGCCGGAAAGATGGCCGTCGCGCATATAGGCCGCACTGGCCATGTCGATGGCCGTCTTGACCGCGTCGGAGAAGCTTTCGAAGCCGCCGTCATAGCGGCCGGTTTCGGCGAGCTCGAACAGGCGCCGTTCGGCGTCCTCGATCTGCTCGGCCGGCGACATGTCGACGGGCGCGTCATAGGCGATGTTGACCATGTCCTCGCCGACGGTGATCAGCGCCCGGCGGGTGGCGAGGTCATAGACGGCGCGGCCATAGTCGGAGGCGTTGATGACGGTCACTGCGTTGGCGGCAAGGGCGACGAGATATTGCATGACCGTCATGTCGCCGACCTTCTCGTCGGCCGGCAGGAAGGTCTTCAGCGTCACCGGGTTCGCCATCTTGCCCATGCGGATGAGCTCGGCGGACACCTCGAAGATCTTGCGGTGCAGCGGCTCGTAGAAATGGGTCGCCTTGAGGAAGTCGGAGACGCGGTAGAAGGCGTCGTTGTTGACCAGTATCGCGCCGAGCAGGGCCTGTTCAGCCTCGATGTTGTTGGGGGCTTCCCGATAGAGCGGGGTCGCCTCCGCCACTTCGAATTTGCGCGCTGCCTCTGCCAATGTCGTCCCCGTCGCTGAACCAGATACTCCCGTAGCAGAGTCCGATATCGAAGTGCTGGCTCAATCTGCTTTAGCTGGGTTTCAAGGCCAGTTTGCCCAAGAATTCACAGGCCGGGCGAAACCATCCACAGGACATGAATCCTACCGCCGGAATCAATTTGACTGTTGCCGAATCCCGGCTCGCGTATTTCTCCAAAACCATCGAATCCTTAGGGCCGAACTGCACGCGGCACGGCATTGAACCACGGGAAAGATGCCTCCTGCGAGTCAGACTCCCCACGGCACAGGCGCCGGCAGCGGAAACCGGTCCGCGAATCGGCGCAATCGTAACCGGAAATCGGAAGGAACAAAACAGGAATATTCCTCAAGCAGTTTTGTTTACCAAGAAGCCGCTCAGCATAATTCCAGGGTCGTTCGTATACATCGGCTGTTGATTTTATTCAGACATTCGCTGATCCTTACCATCCCGAGGGCTTGTTCATCGCGATGCGGCACATGGCGAAGCATATGTCCGAGGGCTGTCAGGGGCCAATTCTGCGCTGCTGCGGCGCGGGCCTCGTCTGCTTGAGGAGGCAACATGCACGTTCTTCGCCCGGCACCGGCCCGACTGGTCTGGCTGGCTTCCACCGCCATGGTTCTGTTGGCCTCGACCGAGGCCGGTTTCGCCGCCTGCGACCTGACGCCGACGGCCGGCAACAGCGTCTATGTCTGCGACAGCGGCGCCAGCGCCGGGCTCACTGACACGGACGGCACCAATGCGCTGACGATGCCTGCTGGCGGCACCGGCACGATCAACGGCGACGTCGTCTTCGGCAATTTCCGCGATGTCGTCACCATCCATTCAGGGGTGATCAATGGCGCGGTCAACCAGAGCGGCGGTATCGACGACTTCGTCATGTCAGGCGGCGTGATCGGATCGCTCAACCAGGGCAGTGCCCTCGATACGGCGACGATCAGCGGCGGCCATATCATCGGTGAATTCTTCGCCGGCGACTTCGTGACCATGACCGGCGGGCGCATCGGCAACGTCAATCTCGAGCAGGCCAACAACGAGATGCGGATGTCGGGCGGCAGCGTCGACACCTCGATTGTCGCAGTGCAGGGCAACGACCTGCTTGAGATCTCCGGAACCGCCGCTGTCGGCACGTTCATCAATCTCGGCAACGGCAACAACAGCTTCCGCTGGCTCGGCGGCGGCAGCATCGGCGGCAATGTCACGATGGGCACCGGGCAGGACACGGCCTTGCTGCGCGGCCTGACCGAGGCCAGTTTTGCCGCCGGCCAGCTCATCGACGGCGGAACCAGCGCCAGTATCGACACGCTGACCTTCGAGGGCACCGGTTCGACCTCGGTCGCCCGCTACGTCAACTGGGAAACCGTCAATCTGACGCAAGGCTCCCAATTCACGCTCGACGGCGATCTGGTGCTGGGCGATGGCCTGTCCAACACCGGCAGCCTGAGCATCGACGCGTCGAGCACGCTGCGCGCCGGGGCCGGCGTCAATGCCGCCGTTCGCGCCTTCACCGGAGGCAATGCGGTGATGCTGACCAATGCCGGCACCGTCGACCTGACCAATGGTGCGGCAAGTGCCACAGACAGCTTCACCGTCGTCGGCAACTACATCGGCGCCGGCGGTTACATCAGGCTCGACACGGTTGTTTCAGGTGACGGCGCGCCGTCGGACCGGCTGGTGATCGAGGGCGGCAACGCCAGCGGCTCGACCGGCATCATCATCGTCAATCTCGGCGGCACCGGCGAGCAGACCGATGCCGACGGCATCCTGGTCGTCGAAACGACCTCGGGCGGCACCACCGATGCCGGCGCCTTCACGCTGGCGAGCCCGGTGGCTTATGGCGCCTACGAATATCTGCTGTTCCGCGGCGATGCCGCGGGGCTGGGCGAGAACTGGTATCTGCGCTCCGAACTGGTCAACCCGGTCGACCCGAGCGAGCCCGGCATCCCGCTGATCCGGCCCGAGACGGCTGATTATTCCGTGATGCCGCCAATGGCCCGCGACGTCGCGCTGGCGACGCTCGGCACCTTCCACGAGCGCCGCGGCGAGCAGGGTTTCCTTGCCGGCGGCGATGATCTTTCGGTCGGATGGGGACGGGTGTTCGGCTCAAGCTCCAGCCAGGACTGGGCCGGCACGGTGTCGCCGTCGGCCGACAGCACGACGCTCGGCATCCAGGCCGGCCTCGATCTCTGGCGCGGCGAGACCGAAGCGGGCGCGCGTCACGCCGCCGGCCTGTTCCTCGGTTATGCCAGCCTCAACGCCGATATCCGCGGTGCGGTGCAGGGCCAGGCCGATCTGGCCGCCGGCAAGCTCGACCTCGATGCCTCCAGCGTCGGCGGCTACTTTACCCACGTCGGTGCGGGCGGCTGGTATGTCGATGCCGTGCTGATGGGAAGCTGGCTCGGCGGCGATGCAGGCTCTGACCGCGCCATCGCCATCGATGCCGACGGCCGCGTGGTGACCGCCTCGCTGGAGGCGGGGGCGCCGATCGCTTTGACCGCAAGCTGGATGCTCGAGCCGCAGGCCCAGATCATCTGGCAGGATGTGTCCCTGGATGACGCCGACGACACCTTGTCGGGCGTGCGCTTCGACGAGGGGCCCGGCGTCACCGGCCGCATCGGCGCGCGCCTCGAGGGCACGTTCGACACCGCCTCGGGCCAGCTCAAGCCCTATCTCAAGGCCAATCTCTGGCACGGCTTCGACGGCGAGGATGTCACCTATTTCGACAGCGACGCGATCCGGGTTGAAACCGGCGGCACCCGGCTCGAGCTCGGCGCCGGCATCAGCCATGCCTTCACCGACAAGGTCAGCGCCTTTGCGGTCGCCGATTACAGCTTCAATCTGGGCGGCGAGCGCAGCCGCAGCTTCGAAGGCAATATCGGCCTGCAGGTCAAATGGTGACGAGGCCGCGCGCGGTTTGGCCGGAGGTCAGCTAGGCGCCGCGCGGCGCAAGCAGGATGACCGAGGCGCCGAGGATGCAGATGGCGGCGCCGATCATGTCCCAGCGGTCGGGGCGGATGCCTTCGGCGAGCCAAAGCCAGGCCAGCGACGCTGCGATGTAGATGCCGCCATAAGCGGCGTAACTGCGGCCGGCGGCGTCGGCATCGACCAGGGCCAGCAGCCAGCCGAAGGCGATGAGCGCGGCGACGCCGGGGATCAGCCACAGCGCCGACTTGTCGAGCCGCCACCAGGCCCAGAAGGAAAAGCAGCCGGCGATCTCGGCAAGGGCTGCCAGGACGTAGATGGCATAGGTCATCGAGGAAACCCTGGGGTCATGAAAAAAGCCCGGCTCATGGCGAGACGGGCTTTTCCCATGGCAGACGCATGAGGCGCAAGGGCCAGGCGTGGTTGCCATGCTATCCCTTGTCGGCAACCTTCCTGCGGCGGCCGATCTTTCCAGCTTCAGCCTGGGCGGCTCCGGCCTTGGCGGCAGGTTGAGCCCTGGCTGCAGGCTGGGCGGCAGGTTTGTCCTCGGCGGCGAGCTTCGCCTGCCGGTGCCCCATCTCGTGCATGGCCAGCGCCTTTTCGCATTTGCCGATATAGTCGCGGGTCAGCGGCAGCGTGTCGTTGCGGTGGCTGAGCTGGATCTGGAACACCATCAGGTCCTGCCAGCGGAAGGCAGCCTCGGACGCCGCGAGATAGAACTCCCACATCCGGCAGAAGCGCTCGTCATAGATCGCCTTGGCCTTGTCTCGGTTGGCCTGGAAACGCAGGCTCCAGTGCCGCAGCGTCTCGGCATAATGCAGCCTGAGAATCTCGACGTCGGTGACCATCAGGCCGGCCTTTTCGATTGCCGGCAGCACTTCCGACAGCGCCGGAATGTAGCCGCCGGGGAAGATGTGCTTGCGGATGAAGGCGCTTGTCGAGGCCGGCGGGCCGGCGCGGCCGATCGAATGCAGCACCATGACGCCGTCGGGTTTCAGCCGCTTGGCGACATTGTCGAAGAAGGTGCGGTAGTGGTTGACGCCGACATGCTCGAACATGCCGACCGAGACGATGCGGTCGAAACGCTCGACGAGGTCGCGGTAGTCCCTGATTTCGAAATGGACCCGGTTCTCCAGCCCCTCGGCCTGGGCGCGCTCGGTGGCAACCGCATGCTGCTCGGTCGACAAGGTCACGCCGAGCACCTGCGCCTCGAAGGTGCGGGCGAGGTAGAGCCCGAGCCCGCCCCAGCCGGAACCGATGTCGAGCACGGACTGGCCCGGCCTCAGCCGCATCTTGGCTGCGATATGCGCCTTCTTGGCGATCTGGGCTTCTTCCAGCGTCATGTCGGGATCGGCGAAATAGGCGCAGGAATATTGCATGTCGGTGTCGAGGAAGAGCCGGTAGAGATCGCCCGACAGGTCGTAGTGGCGCTGGACGTTGCGCTTGGCGCGGGCTGTGGTGTTGACCTGCTGGAAGCGGCGGAAGGCGAGCCGGAGATTGTCCAGCGCCTTGGTCCAGGCGGTGTCGATGCTGCCATTGCCGAGGTTCTGGAACACCACCCGCATCAGCCCGAGAACGTCGCCGCCGACGATGTCGACATCGCCGTCCATATAGGCCTCGGGCAAAGCCAGCATCGGGTCGAGCGTGATGGCGTTTTCGGCACGCCGCGTCTTGATCAGGAGGTGGACAGGGTCGCCCGTATCATCGCCGAAACGGTGCGATCGTCCGTTGGGGCCGGTGACTTTCAGATTGCCGGTACGCACAAGCTTCCCGACGATGCGTTGCAACAGCATATTCATGGCGTGCTCGCGAAAAGGTCAGTCGTGTAGTCCTTTCCTCAAAATAGGAGCGACGCTGCCAAGTTCCACGCCTGGCACAAAAAAAGCCCGGATGTCGCCATCCGGGCTTGGTCCAGAAAACCGGCCGGAATACCGGCCGGTAAACTTGGATCGGGACAGAAGGCTCAGATCAGCCTTCGTCGCCTTCGTCCTCGTTCGGATCAAAGAAGCTGTCCGGACGGGCGTTTTCGTTGATGTCGTCGCCATAGATGGCTTCGGCGGTGGTCAGCGTCTCGCCCTTCGACTGACGCTCGGCTTCGTCGGCCGTGCGTGCGATGTTCAGCGTGATGGTGACTTCGACTTCGGCGTGCAGCGCGATGGCGACATTGGTCAGGCCGATGGTCTTGATCGGCTGGTTGAGCTCGACCTGGTTGCGGGCAACCGTGAAGCCTTCGGCGATCAGCAGATCGGCGATGTCGCGGGTCGAGACCGAACCGTAGAGCTGGCCGGTTTCACCAGCCGAACGCACGATGATGAACGACTTGCCGTCGAGCTTGTCGGCGACCTGCTGGGCTTCCGACTTGCGCTCGAGGTTGCGGGCTTCGAGCTGGGCGCGCTGGCCTTCGAACTTCTTCTTGTTGGCTTCGTTGGCACGGAGCGCCTTGCCCTTGGGCAGCAGGAAGTTACGGGCAAAGCCGTCCTTGACCTTGACGGTGTCGCCCATCTGGCCGAGGCGGGAAATGCGTTCGAGGAGAATGACGTCCATTGTCCTTGTCCTTTCGTTGGCTGCAAAGGCAGCGGAAAAATTCAACGGGCAAGGAAGCAATGAGGGCGTTGCCGCCGGTTTCGCTGTCCTGCCTGTCGCGGCAGTTAGGATTTCCCTTAGAAATCCAACCCGGGATTTGAAGGTTCACCCGACCGCGCCCGTCGCGGCAGGGAATGGTCCGGCCCGGGGCGAATGCCGCCGGGCCGGAACCGATATCACTTCACCACGTAGGGCAGCAGGCCGAGGAAGCGGGCGCGCTTGATCGCCTGGGCGAGTTCACGCTGCTTCTTCTGGCTGACGGCGGTGATGCGCGAAGGAACGATCTTGCCGCGCTCGGAAATGTAGCGCTGCAGCAGACGCACGTCCTTGTAGTCGATCTTCGGAGCGTTGGCGCCGGAGAACGGGCAGGTCTTGCGACGACGGTGGAAAGGACGACGGGTCGGGATCTGGTTGATGTCGACCATTATTCTGCACCCCCTTCAACACCTTCGCGCGGACGGCGCGGGCCACGATCACCACCGCCATCGCGGTCGCCGAAGCTGCGCGGACCACGGTCGCCGCGATCGCCGAAGCTGCGCTGCGGACGGTCGCCGAAGCCACCGCGTTCGCCACGCTCGGAGCGCTCTTCGCGCTTCTGCATCATGGCGGAGACGCCTTCTTCATGCGCCTCGACCTTGACGGTCATGAAGCGCAGGACGTCTTCGGACAGGCCCTGCTGACGCTCGACTTCCTTGACGGCAGCCGACGGCGCGGTGATGTCCATCAGCGTGTAATACGCCTTGCGGTTCTTGTTGATGCGGTAGGTGAGGGACTTCAGTCCCCAGTTCTCGACCCGGCCAACCGATCCGCCAGCTGCAGTGATGATGCCCTTGTAGTGTTCGACAAGTGCATCGACCTGCTGCTGCGAGAGGTCCTGGCGGGCAAGAAACACATGTTCATAAAGAGCCATAGTTTTTGCCTTTCTTCGTTTCCATCTTCCGGTCCCGGCGGCTAGAGCCTCTGCGACTTCCCTGATCCTTCGAGGGCCATTGGCCACCTCGGGAGAAGAAAGGTGCACGACGAGACGGTCGAGAGCGGAGACACGGGAGGCGGAAGCGTTTTCGCTTCACACGGCGGCTTTCAAGAAAGCCTCCGGCCCTCCGTTCAGCCCCCAGCTGGGACCGGCAGATGGCGGGCGTCTATATGCTAAGGCGATACAAGGCAAGGGGGGAGGCCGAGATTTCCTGAGAAATCGGGCTTTTGCGCCCGATTTCGACGTTCAGCCGAAGGCTTCCGGGATGAGAAATCGGGCTTTTTGCGCCCGATTTCGATGCTCAGCCGAAGGCTTCCGGGATGAGAAACCGGCCTTTTCAAGCCGGTTTTGGCTCAGCTGAATGCCTCGTCCCGGACGAACAGCGGCGAGCGCGTGCGGTTGGCGACGACCTTGTCGACGGTCTCGGGGAAGAAGCCCTTGGCGCCGCGGCGCTTGCCGAACATCATGTCATATTGCAGCCAGCGGAAATCGCGGATCGCCGGGTCGAGTTCCTTCTGGCGCGACCAGTCGAACACCGATTGGCCCTGTCGCGGCATCAGCATGTTGCGGTCGACGACGCGGTAGCGGTCATGCAGGTCGCCGAGGAAGCCGGTGTAGTAGGGGTGGCTGATGCCGGCGGTCTCGAGCACGTGCAGCGGCAGGAAGGCCGGGCTGATCGAGCCGATGTCGCGTGCAGCACCGGTGCGGTTCGACCACACCACCAAGGGCGTCTCGTGCTGCACCAGCATCTCGTCGAGCGGCGCCTTGCGCTTGGCGACCGGCTCTTTCATGAAACCGGTCTCGACATAGACGGGGCCGAGCGGCGGCAGGTGGTCGCCGAAGAAGGCAATGACCGTCGGGCGTTCACGCTTGCTGGCCCAGTCCATCAGCCGCTTCAGGCCGCGGTCGGCATCGGAGGCACCTTCGGCATAGGTCAGGATCGAATCGCGCGTCCACTGCGAGGTCGGCGCATCGACCTTGTGGGTGGTGTCGCTGTAGCGGTTCGGTTCATAGGGGCCGTGGCTCTGCAGCGAGACGGCAAAGAAGAAGAAGGGGTGGTCGGTGGCGTCGGCCTGGCGGATGATTTCTTCGGTCAGCGCGGCGTCGGAGACCAGAGGCCCGCGCTTTTCCAGTGGCGGCAGGTTCTCTTCCGACAGGAATGTATCGAAGCCGAAGTCCTTGTAGACAAACGAGCGGTTCCAGAACCAGCTGCCGAAGGGATGGATGGCCTTGGTGTCGTAGCCTTCGCTCTTGAAGAAGGTGGCAAGCGAAGGCACCGGCGCGCGGACATATTGCTGGTAGGGGATCGAGCCGGCCGGCAGGAAGGCGTTGGAGAAGCCGGTCAGCGCCTCGAACTCGACATTGGCGGTCATGCCGCCGAACTCGGGCGAGAAGACGTGGCCGGACTGCGCGGCGCGCACGTTCTGGATCGGATCCGGCGTGATCGAAACACCGGGCAGCCGCGTCGGATCCCAGAAGGATTCGCTCATCACGATGATGACGTCGGGCTTTTCCTCGGGCAGCACGGCGGCTGCCTGCGACGGTGCCGCGATGGCGTCGATGGCCTTGTCGGAATAGCCCTGCGGCGCCTTGACCTTGGCCATCGGCACGTTGAGCGCAAAGGCGATGGCAAAGCCGTTGGAGGCGTAGTTTTCCTTCTGGTCCCACATCATCGGGATGATCTGCAGGCGGTCGCGCGTCCACGAGAAGGTGGCGTAGTCCATGATCGAGACGAAGAAGGCCAGCGCCGGAATGGCGATCGCCAGGCGCGACATGCGCGCCCAGAACGACAGCGCCGGCATGCGGCGGCGCCAGTAACGCCAGGCAAGCACCAGCAGCGAGATGCCGCCGATGAGGCCGACCGCAATGCCGATGCCGGCGAGCGGCCGCTCGCGCACCAAAAGCGGCATCAGTTCGACGATCTGCCTGATATAGAGGAAATCGGTCGGGTAGAGCGGATCGCCGAGATAGAGCGACTTCTGGTGGCCGACGAAGGCCAGCGCCAGCGCCACGGGTGCGACGACCAGAAGGCCGTTATAGGGCCGGCCGAGCAGCGCGTCGAAACCGATGATCAGCAGTGCAAACAGCGCGACCGTGGTCCAGCTCGGCTTGAACGGCTGCTGGAAGAAATTGAGCGTGTCGACGAAGGAACCGCGGGCGACGAATTCGATGGCGAAGACCAGCACCGCCGAGACGGCGAGCGTGATCATCACCGAGCGCAGCACGCCGAGCGCATAGGCACGCCGGCTGAGTGCTTCAGCCTCGTTTTCCTCGTCGCGGGCGACCGTTTTGCCTGTCGCGAACAGCTTTGCCAACTCAACTTCCTCGAACGCTGGACAGCGGCGTCACGCAACCGTCACGAAACTGTCATCGAAAACCTAGCGCATATGGCAAAATTGAGAAGGATGGGGCAAACAAAACGTTTTTCGCATTAATTCTCTGTGATTATTTGCCCCGGAGGGGTGCCAAAGCCCTCAAGGCTTGACTTGACGGTATCCATTGCGCCAGAGGCACAACGATATGGCGCGCCGCCGGTTCCAACGACGTCCGGCGCAGCACCTCGTGATATGTCTGCCCGCCGAAGCCCGAAAAACCGATTCCGGTTCGGGTCGATGCGGCAAGTAGCCAGGAGACCAACATGGCCGTTGCATTCACTTTTCCGGGGCAGGGCAGCCAGGCCGTCGGCATGGGCAAGGAACTGGCCGATGCCTTTCCGGAAGCGCGCCGCGTCTTCGAGGAAGTCGACGACGCGCTCGGTGAAAAGCTGTCGAAGCTGATCTGGGAGGGACCAGAGGAGACGTTGACCTTGACCGCCAACGCCCAGCCGGCGCTGATGGCGGTGTCGATGGCGGCGTTCCGGGCGCTGGAAGTCCGCGGCCTGTCGCTCAGGGACAAGGTGTCCTACGTCGCCGGCCACTCGCTCGGGGAATATTCGGCCCTTGCCGCCGCCGGTTTCGTCTCGGTCGCCGACGCAGCCCGCCTGCTGCGCATCCGCGGCAACGCCATGCAGGCAGCGGTGCCGGCAGGGCAGGGCGCGATGGCTGCGATCATCGGCCTCGAGCAGGGCGACGTCGACGCTGCCTGTGCCGAGGCAGCACAGGGCTCGGTCTGCCAGATCGCCAATGACAATGGCGGCAGCCAGCTGGTCATTTCGGGCGAGAAGGCAGCGGTCGAACGTGCCGCGGCCCTTTGCACCGCCAAGGGCGCCAAGCGCGCGCTGATGCTGCAGGTCTCCGCCCCCTTCCATTCGGCGCTGATGGCACCCGCTGCCGAGAAGATGCGCGAAGCGCTGGCCGGGGTGAAGAAGAACGTGCCGGTCGTGCCGGTCGTTGCCAATGTCACTGTCCAGCCGATCACCGATCCGGAAGAGATCGCCGCCCGCCTCGTCGAGCAGGTCACCGGTCGTGTCCGCTGGGCCGAGACCGTCGAGTGGTTCGGCAACAACGGCGTCACCACGCTTTATGAAGTGGGCGCCGGCAAGGTGCTGTCGGGCCTCGCCCGCCGCATCAACAAGGAGATCGCGACGTCAGCCGTCAACAATCCGGCCGATGTCGAGGCGGCGATTGCCGCGCTCGTCTGAACGATTCAAACGACCCCACCCGTGTGAAGGGTGCGCTCTTCAAGGAAGGTAGCAACATGCTCGATCTGACCGGCCGCAAGGCACTCGTCACCGGTGCATCCGGCGGCATCGGCGAAGAAATCGCCCGCATCCTGCACAGCCAGGGCGCCATTGTCGGCCTGCACGGCACCCGCATCGAAAAGCTCGAGGCGCTCGCCGGCGAACTCGGTGACCGGGTCAAGCTGTTCCCGGCCAATCTCGCCGACCGCGACGAGGTCAAGGCGCTGGGCCAGAAGGCCGAGGCCGAGCTCGAAGGCGTCGACATCCTGGTCAACAATGCCGGCATCACCAAGGACGGCCTGTTCGTGCGCATGTCGGACGCCGACTGGGACCAGGTCATCGAGATCAACCTGACGGCGATGTTCCGCCTGACGCGCGAGCTTACGCATCCGATGATGCGCCGCCGCCATGGCCGCATCATCAACATCACCTCGGTCGTCGGCGTCACCGGCAATCCCGGCCAGACCAATTACTGCGCCTCCAAGGCCGGCATGATCGGCTTCTCCAAGTCGCTGGCCCAGGAGATCGCCACCCGCAACATCACCGTCAACTGCGTCGCGCCCGGCTTCATCGAATCGGCGATGACCGAGAAGCTCAACGACAAGCAGAAAGAGGCGATCATGGCGGCGATCCCGGCCAAGCGCATGGGGACCGGCAAGGAAGTTGCCTCGGCGGTCGCCTATCTCGCTTCCGACGAGGCGGCCTATGTCACCGGCCAGACGATCCACGTCAATGGCGGCATGGCGATGATCTGATTGGGATCTGATTGGGCAATTGGCCGGGATAACCGGGCCTTTTGCCTTGGACGCGGTGAATTTTTCGTGTATTGCCGCGCTCCATCAGGTGGCCAGGACGAAACCCGACCGCCGCCCGAGCGCTTGGGAAAGCGTAGATTACAGCTTGATTAGCGGCAATCCGCCCGCTAACGAAGACCTAACAACACCAGACTGAGGATGCCCACATGAGTGACACCGCAGAGCGCGTCAAGAAGATCGTCATTGAACATCTTGGCGTCGACGCCGACAAGGTGACGGAAGCTGCGAGCTTCATCGACGATCTGGGCGCGGACAGCCTCGACACGGTCGAGCTCGTCATGGCTTTCGAAGAAGAATTCGGCGTCGAGATCCCCGACGACGCGGCCGAGACCATCCTCACCGTTGGCGACGCCGTGAAGTACATCGACAAGGCTTCGGCCTGAGCGATCGCGAATTGTCAGGGATGCCTGCGATGAGGCGTGTGGTCGTCACAGGCCTTGGCCTGCTTTCACCGTTCGGCATGGGCTACGAGCACGGCTGGAAAGAGCTTCTTTCCGGCCGCAGCGCAGCCCGTCGGATCACGGAGTTCGAGGTCGACGACCTCGCCTGCAAGATCGCCAATGTCATCCCTCGCGGCGACGGCTCCAACAACAGCTTCAATCCCGAAGCGGTCCTTGAACCCAAGGAACTGCGCAAGATCGGCGACTTCATCCTGTACGGGATCGCGGCCGCCGACGAGGCATTGAAGGATTCGGGTTGGACGCCAAAGACGCCGGACGAACAGAATTCGACCGGCGTCATGATCGGCTCGGGCATCGGCGGCATTGACGGCATCGCCGAAAATGCCCTGATCCTCAAGGAGCGCGGCCCGCGCCGCATCAGCCCCTTCTTCATTCCGGGCCAGATCATCAATCTGGTCTCCGGCCAGGTGTCGATCCGGCACGGGCTCAAGGGCCCGAACCATGCCGTGGTCACCGCCTGCTCGACCGGCGCGCACGCCATTGGCGATGCCGCCCGCCTGATCATGTTCGGCGATGCCGACGTGATGGTGGCCGGTGGCGCCGAAGCGCCGGTGACACGCCTGTCGCTGGCCGGCTTTGCCGCCTGCAAGGCGCTCTCCACCGATCGCAACGACGATCCCGAAAAGGCTTCGCGCCCCTATGACCGCGACCGTGACGGCTTCGTCATGGGTGAGGGGGCCGGTGTCGTCGTGCTCGAAGAGCTCGAACATGCCAAGGCGCGCGGCGCGAAGATCTACGCCGAAGTGGTCGGCTACGGCCTGACCGGCGATGCCCATCACATCACGGCACCCGCCGAGGATGGCGACGGCGCCTTCCGCTGCATGAGTGCCGCCCTCAAGCGCGCCAATCTGACGCCGGCCGACATCGACTACATCAACGCCCATGGCACCTCGACCATGGCCGATACGATCGAACTCGGCGCCGTCGAGCGTCTCGTCGGCAACGCCGCCTCCAAGGTGTCGATGTCGTCGACCAAATCGTCGATCGGCCACCTCTTGGGTGCTGCCGGTGCGGCCGAAGCGATCTTCTCGATCCTTGCCATCCGCGACAACATCGTGCCGGCGACGATCAATCTCGACAATCCCGAGCGCGAGACGGCCATCGATCTGGTGCCGAACACGCCGCGCAAGCGGCAGGTCGACGTCGCTCTGTCGAACTCCTTCGGCTTCGGCGGCACCAACGCCTCGCTGGTGTTCCAGCGCTTCAACGGCTGATAGGTTGTGGGAAGGGGCCCCTCGCGGGCCCTTTGCCGTGATTTTTGCCACATTCAAGCCTAGTCTCCCGGCGGGGATTCGACGCAAAGGCGAGGCAAGATGAGCATCAATACGCCAGGGCAGGGAGAGGGCGCACCACGCGCCGCACCGGCCAATCCGGTTTCGGCCAATCCGATCGTTCCAAAGACCGCGCAGGAAGCGCTGCGGCCGGAAGCCGGCACGCCGCCGCCGTCCAAGCGGTCGCGTGCCTCGCGCAACCAGGTCGTCGTGTTCCTCAATTTCATGATGTCGACGGCGGTGCTGGTGATCCTCGCCAGCGGTGCCGCCCTCTATTTCGGCAAGCAGGAATTTGGCGGCGCGGGCCCCTCGACGGTGCCGGCGACCTTCCTGGTCAAGCCCGCCACCGGCGTGGCCGACATCGCCGACCAGCTCGAGCGGCGCGGCCTGATCAGCGACGCCCGCATCTTCCGCATGGGCGTGCGCGCCTATGGCAATGACGGCTCGCTCAAGGCAGGTGAATACGAGATCCAGGCCGGCGCGTCGATGCACGACATCATGGAGCTCCTGAAGAGCGGCAAGTCGGTGCAATATTCGCTGACCATTCCGGAAGGACTGACCGTCGAGCAGGCGTGGAAACGCATTGCCGAGCAGGAAGCGCTGAGCGGCGACATGCCGACCGAGATGCCCGCCGAAGGCACGCTTGCCGCCGACACCCAGCGCTTCACCCGCGGCCTGACCAGGCAGCAGATCGTCAACAAGATGCTGGCCGACCAGAAGGAACTGGTCGAGACCATCTGGGCCCGGCGCTCGCCTGACCTGCCGCTCGCCGACATCAACGAGTTCGTGACGCTGGCCTCGATCGTCGAGAAGGAAACGGCGCGCGGCGACGAGCGCTCGCGCGTGGCGGCGGTGTTCATCAACCGCCTCAACAAGGGCATGCGGCTGCAGTCCGACCCGACGATCATCTACGGCATCTTCGGCGGCAAGGGGAAACCGGCCGACCGGCCGATCTATCGCTCCGACATAGACAAGCCGACGCCCTACAACACCTACACCATCAAGGGCCTGCCGCCGACGCCGATCGCCAATCCGGGCAAGGCCTCGCTGGAGGCGGTGGCCAATCCCTCCAAGACCAAGGATCTCTATTTCGTCGCCGACGGTTCGGGCGGCCACGTCTTTGCCGAGACGCTGGACGAGCACAACGAAAACGTCGCCCGCTGGCGCGCCTTCCAGCGCAAGGTCGTCGAGGACGAGAAGGCGGCTGACGAGGCCGATCCGGCCAAGAAGGACGCCGCCACCACCAACGCCGTCAAGAAGTAGGAACAGGCCTGCATTGCCCCGCCTGGGGCGCGCGCAGGGCACGCTGCAGGAAGACAGGACGCGCTGCCCGGATGAACCTCTTGAGATGAACCTGCCCAGATGACCCTACCCAAATGACCCTACAAAGCATGACAGGCTTCGCCCGCGTGGCCGCCGAGCACCAGGGAACGGCGATCGCCTGGGAGGTGAAGTCGGTCAACGGCAAGAGCGTCGACGTGCGCCTGCGCCTGCCCCAGGGCTTCGAGCGGCTCGAACCGGCGGTCAGGCAGGCGATCCAGAAGCGCTTTTCACGCGGCAATGTGCAGGCGACTTTGACGGTCAGCCGCACGGCCGGCGCTATGGTGCAGCCGGTCATCAACGAAAATTTCCTGCGCGACGTGGCCGAGCTTGCCA
Source organism: Aminobacter sp. SR38 (assembly GCF_014843375.1). NCBI lineage: Bacteria > Pseudomonadati > Pseudomonadota > Alphaproteobacteria > Hyphomicrobiales > Phyllobacteriaceae > Aminobacter > Aminobacter sp. SR38. The sequence continues at coordinate 1,229,478 of NZ_CP062112.1, read as the reverse complement.
CCCGCCTGGTCGAGCAATATGGCGCGGCGCCCGCCAGCGCCGACGGGCTGCTTGCCCTGCGCGGCGTGTTCGACATGCCCGAGGCCGTCGAGACGGAAGAGCAGCGGGCGGCGATCGACGCGGTGATCATGGATGGCCTGGAAAAGGGCCTCGCCGGTCTCGTCGAGGCGCGCAAGGCCGAGGGCGAGGCGCTGCGCGCGCTTTTGTCGGATCACATCGCAACCATCGAGACGCTGACGGTGCAGGCCGAAGCGGATCCATCGCGCGAGCCGGCGCAGATCCGCCAGCGCCTGGCCGAACAGGTGCGGCTGCTGCTCGAGGCGTCCCCCGCGCTCGACGAGACGCGGCTCAACATGGAAGCGGCGTTCCTCGCCACCAAGGCCGACATCCGCGAGGAGATCGACCGGCTGAAGACCCATGTCGCCTCCGCACGCATCCTGCTTGCCGGCGGCGGCGCCATCGGCCGCAAGCTCGATTTTCTGGCGCAGGAATTCAACCGCGAATCGAATACGCTGTGTTCGAAGTCGAATGCCGCCGCAGTGACCGCCATCGGGCTGGAACTGAAGGCCGTGGTCGATCAGTTCCGCGAGCAAGTTCAGAATCTGGAGTAGCGCATGAGCGCCGAGGCCCCATCCATCGTCATCAAGCGGCGCGGCTTGATGCTGGTCCTGTCGTCGCCGTCGGGCGCCGGCAAGTCGACAATCTCGCGCAACCTTATCGAGACCGATCCGGAGCTGAAGCTGTCGGTCAGCGTCACCACCCGGCCGCGCCGCGGCAGCGAGATCGACGGCGCCCACTATCATTTCACCTCGAAGCGCGAGTTCGAGCTGTTGCGCGACAATGACGCGCTGCTCGAATGGGCCGAGGTGCACGGCAATTTCTACGCCACCCCGCGCGAGCCGGTCGAGCTTGCCATGTCGCAAGGCCGCGACATGCTGTTCGACATCGACTGGCAGGGCGCCAAGCAGCTCAAGGAAAAGATGCGCGGCGACATCGTCTCGATCTTCATCCTGCCGCCGTCGATGGGCGAGCTGAAGGCCCGCCTCAAGCGCCGCGCCGAGGACCAGGACGCGGTGATCGAGACGCGGCTGAAGAACGCCCGCGACGAGATCGAGCACTGGGGCGAATACGACTATGTCGTGATCAACGAAGACCTCAACCGCGCCTTCGCCGAAGTCCGCGCCATCGTCGCCGCGGAACGCCTGCGCCGCGACCGCCGGCCCGGCCTGTTCGACTTCGTGTCGAAACTGCTCGACGAGAAGCTCTGAGGTTTTCTTACCCCTCCTTCTTGTGGCGCCTACCCTCCTTCTTATAGCGAGGGTCGACGCGCAGCGTCGGGGTCGGGGTATTCAGCCACGCCCACGCGTCGGCCTCGCCGACACCCTCCTCACAATCGGGAGGTAGTTTGCGGGAAGGATAATCCGCGGGGAGGGTGGTCTCAGACCGCCTTTGCCAGTGCCACGAATTCCTCGACGCTGAGCGTTTCGGCGCGGCGGGTCGGGTCGATGCCGACAGCTTGCAGCAGCTTTTCGCCGCCCATGCTTTTCAGGCTCTGGCGCAGCATCTTGCGGCGCTGGCCGAAGGCGGCCTCGGTGACCCGGCCCAGCACCTTCACATCGGCCGCCAGCGGCTCCCGGCGCGGCTCCAGATGGATCACCGACGAGGTCACCTTGGGCGGCGGCGTAAAGGCCTGCGGCGGCACGTCGAAGGCGATGCGGGCATCAGTGCGCCAGCCCGCCAGCACGCCGAGCCGGCCAAAGGCGGAACTGGTTGGCTTTGCCACGATGCGCTCGGCGACCTCGCGCTGGAACATCAGCGTCAGCGACTGGTAGAAGGGCGGCCAGGTCTCGACGGTCAGCCAGCGCACCAGAAGCTCGGTGCCGATATTGTAGGGCAGGTTGGCGACGATCTTGACCGGCTCACCAGCGGCGAGGCCGGCGAAATCGGTCTTCAGCGCATCACCCGACACCACCTCGAGCCGGCCGGGATAGTGGTCGGACACCTCGGCAAGGGCAGCCAGGCAGCGCTCGTCGCGCTCGATGGCGATGACCTTCTTCGCGCCATGCATCAACAGCGCGCGTGTCAGGCCGCCGGGGCCGGGACCGACCTCGATGACGGTGACGCCGGTCAGGTCGCCGGCGGCGCGTGCCACCTTGCCGGTGAGGTTGAGGTCGAGCAGGAAATTCTGGCCGAGCGCCTTCTTGGCCTGCAGGCCATGGCGTTCGATGACGTCGCGGAGCGGCGGCAGGCCGTCGATGCTGGTGCTCATGATGCCTTTGCCTCGCCGTCGGCGAGCAGCCGCGCCAGCTTGAGCGCCGCGATCAGGCTGTCGGGCCGGGCGATGCCCTTGCCTGAAATGTCGAAGGCGGTGCCGTGGTCGGGCGAGGTCCTGACGAAGGGCAGGCCGAGCGTGACGTTGACGGTCTCGTCGAAGGCCAGCGCCTTGGCCGGGATCAGCGCCTGGTCGTGATACATGCAGATCGCAGCATCATAGCCGGCACGCGCCCGGGCGTGGAACATCGTATCTGCGGGCAGGGGACCGAAGGCGTCGATGCCTTCCGCCTTGAGCGCGGCGATCGCCGGGCGGATGATGCGCTCGTCCTCGTGGCCCATCGCCCCACCTTCGCCGGCATGCGGGTTGAGGCCGGAGACGGCGATGCGCGGCCTTGATATGCCGAAGCGGGCACTGAGGTCGCGTGCGGTGATGCGCACGGTCTCGACGATGGCCTCGGTGGTCAGCGCCTTTGGCACCTCCGCCAGCGCGATGTGGATGGTCACAGGCACCGCGCGCAGTTCCGGCCCGGCGAGCATCATCACAGGGGTGGTGTCGACGCCGGTCCGCTCGGTCGCGAGATGGGCGAGATATTCGGTGTGGCCGGGAAAGCGGAAGCCGGCGTCATAAAGCGGCTTCTTGGCGATCGGGCAGGTGACGACGGCAGCGGCCCGGCCTTCGAAAGTGTCGGCCACCGCACGGTCGATGGCCTCGATGATGCCGGCGGCATTGGCGGTGTCGGGCCGGCCCGGCGTGTCGATGAATGGCGCTGTGAGCGGCACCACGGGCAGGGCTTCCGCGAAGGCTTGCGCAGCACCTGCGGGGGCGGTCTCGACGATGGCGACGTCGACGCCAAGGGCGCGCGCCCGCGCCGCAATCAGCTTCGGACAGCCAAGCAGATAGAAGGGCGGCACGCCGGCCGCCACACGCTGCCGCCAGGCAGCGACAGCGATTTCGGGGCCAATGCCCGAGGGATCGCCCGACGTCAGCGCCAGTGGCAGGCTGCTGGAAGCCACGGCCTAGCGGGTGACGATGCGGGCCTTGGCCCGCAGCTCTTCAAGGTACTTCTTGTTGAGCTCTTCGGCCTTGGCGTCGCCGCCCTTGCCGGTAGCGCCTTCGGCCTGGAAGACCATCTGGGCGACCTTGTCGTCGGAGACTTCGCGCGAGCTGCAGACGCCGATGAACTCGACGCCGCGGTCGGTCTCACGCACCGGCGTGGCACCGCCGGCCTTGAGCTTCTTGATCTGATCGGCCCATTCGGGTGGCAGCTGCGGGGCGATGACGCGGCCGAGGTCGCGCACGGTGACGTCGAGCAGGCCCTTGGCGAATTCGCGTGTCTGGTCGCAACTGTTGAAACGGGCGCGCATCTGATCAGCTTCGCGCTTGCGCTTGCCGATCGAGCCGCGCTCGGAGGCAGGAACGACGAAGATCACCTGCTGCAGCATGTATTCGGTGGCGCTCGGCTTGGCGCCGCCCTGCTGCAGCATGCGGCGCACCGCGTCCTGCTCGGTCGACATGCCGCCGCCGTCAGCCGAGCGGAAGCGGGCGCCGAGAGCCTGGTTCCAGCCCATCTGGGCGCGGATATAGTCCTTGAAGTGGCTCGATGTCACGCCGGCCTGACCGAGGATCTGGTCCATCTGTGCCGGCTTGAGCTTGTTGGAGCCGGCGAAGCGGGCATAGGCTTCGTTGACCTGCTTGTCGGAGATGCGGATGTTGAGCCGCTTCATCTCGGCGATGCGCAGCGTCTGCTCGATCATCTCCTGGCCGGCATCGCCCTTGCGCTTCTGCAGCTTGAGGAAAGCCGCCCGGCGCTGGATGTCGTAGCTGGTGATCGGCACATCGTTGACGATGTACTTGATCTCGCTGGCCTGAGCCGGAGGTGCGTAGGCGGTGATCGAAAGCGATGTCGCCGCCACGAGCAGGGCAAGGCCTGCCGAAAAGAGGTGCTTCCGCATAGAAAAAGTCCCGTTCAAACCCCTGATCCGGACTTTGCCCGGATCATCTGCCCCGTCATTGCCGTCTTATGCGGCAAAACGATGTCGGGCCGCCCCGACAAATCAGTGCCGCCGTTCCGCCGCTGGCCTAGAAGGCGCTCGTCGCGTTGCCGAAGTCGCCGATCGTGCGGAACGAGATGTTGAAGCCGACGGTGCGCGAGACCTCGTCCGGCTTGTTGTGATCGCGGCTCTCGGAATAGGACATCAGATAGGTGAAGCACTCGTCGTCATAAGCGAAGCCGACGCCGTTCTTGACCAGCAGGTCGCCCTGGATGTCGTAGGTGCCGGAGCCGAAGACGCGCCACTGGTCGTTGAAGCGGGCGGTGGCACCCAGCGTCACTTCGTGGCGGTCGTTGGCAAAGCCGTAGAGCGGCTGCGCCTGGATGAAGGCATAACGCGCCGACACGGCGAGCGGACGGGCGTCGAGGCCGACCTTCATCTCGGCACGGCGGACATCGAACGTACGCTCGTCGAAGCGGCCGCTGACCGAAGCCGAGAAGCCGTTCGGGCTGGCGATGCCGGCGAGCGCGACATAGTCCGACGTGTCGGTCTCGAGGCCGGAATAGGCGCCGGCATTGACCAGGTCGGGTGCGGCAAACGAGTTGTCGCCGGCAAGGTGGTAGGACTGGCCGACAAGCGCGTTGGTGGTCCAGCCATTGTTGAAGCTGCCGGAATAACGCAGGCCGAGATTGGCGCGGGTGCCGCCTTCCATGCGGTCGTAGCCGGAGAACTTGTCGCGCTCGAACAGCGACGCCGCGTCGAAGACGAAGCTCTGCGCATCCTCGTTGGGGATGCCGAGGCCGCCAATGGCGCTTTCGCTCGGGCGGGCAAAGATCTGCGCCATCGGCTCGAGCACATGGGTCGAGCTGGTCGACGAGAACAGCACCGGCCAGCGCAGTTCGAGGCCAAGCGTCGCCATGTAGCGGAACAGCGACGAGCGCACGTCCTCGGCGACGTTGATGCGGGGGTCGGCGGCCATGGTGTTGATGGCGGCGAGCGAAGCGGCCGACGCGTCGACATAGCTGCCGTCTGCGCGGAAGGCGAGCAGCGGCGTCACCAGCAGGCCGCCATCGGTGACGATGGTCCGCTTCCACTGGGCTTCGGCGGTGATGCGGCTCGACGTGCCTTCGATGCCGTGGACCGTCGGACCGTTCGGCGCCGTAATGTTCGCATCGAGATCCGAGCGCTGGATGACGCGCGAATTGACGTTGAACGACAGTTCGCCGCCGGCCAGCGGCGCATCGGGAATATAGGCATAGTCGAGCGACGGCAGCACCCAGGGCTGCTTGTCGGCACGCGCATTCGGGTCGCTGTCGAGCGCTTCTTCCTGGACCTGGAAGCGCATGGCGCGCAGGTCGAAATAGTTCCGGTCGTTGAGGCCGGTCAGATAGACTTCCGAGCGGTGCGTGCTCTCGGAGAAGCCGTTGATGCTGTAGGTGCGCGAGAAATTCTTGTCCGTCTGGGCAAGGATGTTCCAGCCGAAGGCCCAGCGCGGATTGAGGTCGAAATGACCCTTGGTGCCGACCATGCCGCGCAGCTTGTTTTCGTCGCCGGTCGGGCCGCGATCGACCGTGTTGAGGTCGAACTTGTCCGGATTCATCTGGTAGATGCCGGCCATCTTCAGGCTGTATTCGCCATTGTTGAAGCGCTGGCGCCACTCGGCTTCGCCGAGGAAGCCCTGCTTGGTGTAGCCGGTGCCCTTGACGGTGAGGTCGTAGGTCGGCGAAAGCGCGAAATAATAGGGAACGGACACGCCGATGCCGAGCTTGCTGTTGAAGCTGACACCGGGCATCAGGAAGCCGCTCTTGCGCTTGACCGTCGGGTCGGCGATCTCGAAGGCCGGCAGGAAGGCGATCGGGAAGCCGAAGAACTCGAAATTCGAGTTTTCGAAGCGCACCGTCTTCTTCTTGCCGTTCCAGATGATCTTCTGTGCCTTGACGCGCCAGATCGGCGCCTTGTCGGGCTTTGCCTCGCAAGGTTCGCAGGCGGTGTAGACGCCGTTGTTGAAGGTCGTCAGGAAGCCGCCTTCGCGCTTGGCGCTTTCGGCGGCGAAATAGGTCTTGTCGACGGTCTCGATGCGCAGCGTGTTGACGAAGCCGTCGGCAAAGTCGTCGGTGATGTCGATCTCCTGCGAGAAGATCTTGGTGCCGTCGGAATTGACGACCTCGACATTGCCGCTGGCGATCAGCCGCGACGTCTTGCGGTCATAGGTGACGCGCTGGGCGACCAGGCGGTTGCCGGCATAGTCGATCTGCACGCCGCCCACCGCAGTGACGGTGCTGGCGTCGTTGTCATAAACCAGCGTGTCCGCCTCGAGCAGCATCTGCGCGCCTTCCGGCACGCTGGGTGCGAGGTCGGCGACAGTCTGCGCGAAAGCAGGTGCGGACGGCAGCGCGACCGCAAACAGGCACGCGAGCGCGGTTGCGCCCAGAAGGCCTGCCATATGGGCCCTGCGGTTGGCCATTGCGCCCCTCAACTAACCGTCCTCTTTATAAAGCAGGAACGTCACCCCGAAAAACATTGCGACCACTACTGGAAACCACGCCGCAATATAAGTCGGCACGAATCCCGCATTGCCAAATGCTTTGACCAGAACCGAAACGACATAAAGCAGAAAGCCGGCGACGACGCCACCCAGAATCATCGTTGCCGACTGCCCCATACGTGCAAATCGCATCGACACTGTTGCAGCAATGAGCGTCATTGCAACCAAAAGGAAGGGCAGGGCGACAAGTGAATGAAATTGCATGGCGAATGCGTTGGCCCTGAGGCCGAAGGAACGCGCCACTTCGATCTTCGACGGCAGCTCGAAGAAGGGAATCGTTTCGGGCCGCGCCAGCCGTTCCTGCACGAATTCGGGCTTCAGGTTGGTGGGCACCTGATCGACCGGCTGGGAGGTGAAATTCTTGCCGCCCTTCATGCTGCGGACATTGACCAGTTCCCAGTGGCCGTCACGCAGATAGGCGCGCTCGGCGTCCTTGCGTTCGACCATGTCACCCTTGTCGTCGAAGATGAAGAACACCGCGTCCGACAGCTCGAGACCCTGGTTGAGCACGGCGCGGGCGCCGATGATGACTTCGGTGCCCTCGGCCTTCTGGCGCAGCCACGGCGCCGAGAACGCCGAGACCGAATTGGACTGGCGCGAGCGCAGCTCGGATTCGATGGTTTCGGAATGCGAGAAGCCGTAAGCGGCGATCGGGTTGAGGATGCCGACGGTGACCAGGCCGAACAGCAGCGCGCCGATGCAGCAGGGCAACAGGAACTGCCAGGCCGAGATGCCGGCGGCGCGCGCGATCACCAGCTCATAACGCCGGTTGAGCGAAACCAGCGTCGCCATGGCGCTGAACAGTGCCACGAACGGCACGGTCTGTTGCATGATCATCGGCACGCGCAGGGCCGAAACGGTCATCGCGATCGAGAACTTGAAGCCGGGCAGGCCGCCGACATTGCTCGAGAATTCGGTGACGTCGATGATGAAGATCAGCGCGTAGATGCCGATGAAGAACCACGTCGTGATGACGGCGTAGCGGATGAGGAAATAGCGGCCAAGCGTCCAGCCCATCATGCCGCTCCCTGGCCCGAAGCGCGGCCGGTGAGGCGCTGGCGGAAGGCGGTGAAGCCGTCGCGCAGCCGTGCGGCTGCCGCTGCCATGCGGTCGGCGACCGAAACCGGCAGCTCCATGCTGCGGTGGTTTCGGATGAACCACAGCGCAAACAGCGAGGCGCCGATGGGAATGGCATAGACGACATAGCCGATCCAGGCGAAGGCTTCGGCCTTGCTGTTGGCGAAGAAGCCGAGCCAGCGGAAGAACAGGGCGATCGCCACCGTGGTGACAAGCGGATGGATTCGGGCCTCGCGGTGCGAGCGCGCGTCGCCGGCGACGGCAAGCGCGATGAAGGCGAAGGCGATCGAATAGAGCCAGTCGGAGAAGCGGCGGTTGAGCTCGGCGTCGAACAGGCGCGGGTTGCGCTGGTAGAATTTGTCGCCGTGCTGGGGCTGCATCAGATAGGACGTCGAGCGGTCCTTCGGCTGCATGGTGACTTCGTTGGCGGCAGCGGAAAACTCACTGAGATCAAAGGCATAGGAGTCGAAGCTGATGACCGAGACTTCGCCGCCCGGCGCCTTGCGGTGGATGACGCCCTCATTCATCACCAGCATCTGCTTCTTGTTGCGTTCGATGAACGAGCCGTCCTTGGCATAATAGACGAGGTCGACATTGGGCTCGCGCGAATCGGCGACGAAGATGCCGCCCAGCCCGCCATTGGGCAGGCGCTCGCCGACCTGCACGAACAGGCCATCGTCGACCTTGCGGAAGGTGCCTTCCTGGATGATCAGCGACAGAAGGTCGGCGCGCGACGTCGCGATCAGCTCGCGGTTGCGCTGGCGCGCCATCGGGTTGGCGACGTTGTCGACGATGAAGGAAAACATCGCCGCGCAGACCGCGAGGATGATGATCGGCCGGATGACGGTGAGCCGCGAGGCGCCGGCGGCATTGAGGATCACCAGCTCGGAATCGCTGTTCATCGTGCTCAGCGTCAGCGCCACGGCGATGATGACGGCAAACGGCACGACGATGGGAATGACCGTCGGCAGGATCAGGGCCGCGACCTCGAAGAAGGTCAGCGCCGACTGGCCGCTGTCGGTGACGAGGTCGATGCGACCGAGCACCTGGGTGGTCCAGACGATCGCCAATGTCCACGTCAACGCCGCGATGAACACCGCGAACGCACGACGCAGAATGTAGCGCTCAACAACCTTCATCGATGATCAGGATTCCGTGTTTCCGACTTGGCCGGCCGACTGACGTCGCGTGGCCGGTGGGTGTCCAAACTATAGTCCAAGGCATGCCGGCACAACTGCCGTCAGCACCGCCAACACTTTCTCCCGCCATTCGGACTCTCCTAGCCAATGGCTAAGAAACGCCGAACGGAAGTGGTTAACACGAGGTTTCCGAACAATTTTCAGCTTTAATCATATCGGGCCAACATGACGGGAGGCTTGCCAAACCGGCGAAAACGACGAAATGTCGCGCACCATCTGAACGGGATCCGAAAGCGGGATATCATGACTTCTAAGCCGTCGATCAGTTTTGCCAAGCCGGGCACGCCCAAGAAGGGCACCGTCATCGTCTTTTCCGCCGACGAAGGCGGGCTGAGCGATGCGGCGCGTGCCAACGATCCGGCCAAGGCGCTCGATCGTGCGTTCCCGGTCGCCGACTTCAACGGCAAATTCGGTGGCGTGGTCGAGGTGCTGGCGCCCGAAGGCACCGCCGTCGACCGGCTCGTGGCGATCGGTACGGGCAAGGCGGCGTCGCTCGACGATCATGCCTGGCTGAAGCTCGGCGGCGTGGTCGCAGCGCAGCTGCGCAAGGCAACCGAAGTGGCCGTGATCCTCGACATTCAAGGCGTCACGACAGATGGCGCGGCCGCGGCCGGCATCGCCTCCGGCATCCAGCTCCGCAGCTACAGCTTCGACAAATACAAGACCAAGAAGGACAATGGTGACGGCAAGGCCGAGGACAGGAAGCCGGCCAAGATCACCATCCATTGCGCCGATCCGGCTGCCGCCAAGAAAGCCTTTGCCGACGCCGAGGCCGTCGTCGGCGGCGTGCTGCTGGCCCGCGACCTCGTCAACGAGCCGGCCAACATCCTCGGTCCCGTCGAGTTCGCGGCTGAAGCCAAGGAGCTCGAAAAGCTCGGCGTCAAGGTCGAGATCCTGACCGAGAAGGAAATGAAGAAGCTCGGCATGGGCTCGCTGCTCGGCGTTGCCCAGGGTTCGGTGCGTCCGCCGCGTCTGGCGGTCATGCAGTGGAGCGGCGGCAAGGCCAAGGACAAGCCTGTCGCCTTCGTCGGCAAGGGCGTGACGTTCGATTCGGGCGGCGTGTCGATCAAGCCGGCGGCCGGCATGGAGGACATGAAGGGCGACATGGGCGGCGCCGCAGCCGTCACCGGCCTGATGCATGCGCTCGCCGCCCGCAAGGCCAAGGTCAATGTCGTCGGCATCATCGGCATCGTCGAGAACATGGTCGACGGCAACGCCCAGCGTCCGGGCGACATCGTCACCTCGATGTCGGGCCAGACCATCGAGGTGCTCAACACCGACGCCGAAGGCCGCCTCGTGCTGGCCGATGCGCTGTGGTACTGCAACCAGCGCTTCGAGCCGAAATTCATGGTCAATCTGGCGACGCTGACCGGGGCGATCATGGTGGCGCTCGGCCAGAGCCATGCCGGCCTGTTCTCCAACAATGACGAGCTCGCAGAGCGCCTGACCGCCGCGGGCACGGCGACGCAGGAGAAATTGTGGCGCATGCCGCTCGGCTCGGAATACGACAAGCTGATCGATTCCAAGAATGCCGACATGAAGAACATCGGCGGCCGTTATGGCGGCTCGATCACCGCCGCGCAGTTCCTGCAGCGCTTCGTCAAGGACACGCCCTGGGCGCATCTCGACATCGCCGGCACCGCCATGGGCGCGCCGAGCAGCGAGATCAACCAGTCCTGGGGTTCGGGTTACGGCGTGCGGCTGCTCGATCGCCTCGTCCGCGATCACTACGAGGGCTAAGGCCCAAGTCCAGGCAACCGCGCGTCGTCAGCGCGGTTGCCTGGGAAGCTTCACCCGCGACTGGAATTGGGGCATAGCATTGCCTCATGGCTGAAGTCCTTTTCTACCACCTGACCGAATCGACGCTCGAGGATGCCTTGCCGGGCCTGCTCGAGCGCAGTCTGCAGCGCGGCTGGAAGGCGGTGGTGCAGTGTGGCAGCGAAGAGCGCCGCGACGCCCTCGACCAGCATCTGTGGACCTTCCGCGACGATTCGTTTCTCGCCCATGGCAGCGACCGCGAGGCGCATGTCGCTGACCAGCCGGTGGTGCTGACGGTGACGGAAGCCAATGCCAACGCCGCCGAGATCCGATTCCTCGTCGACGGTGCTGCGCCGCCCGACGTTTCGCCCTATCAGCGGGCGGTGTTCCTGTTCGACGGCCATGACGCGGCCCAGCTCGAAGGGGCGAGGGAACACTGGAAGACGATGAAAACAGCCGGCCACACGGTGACCTACTGGCAGCAGGGTGCCGACAAGCGCTGGGAGCGCAAGGCCTGACAGCCAGGCGGGCGCGGCGCACAAGAAAGCGCGGCGCACCTGACGGGCCGCCGCGCCGCTGCCGAAGCCGGTAGGTTACTTGGCAGCGCTTTTCTCGCCGCCAAGATCCTTCTTGAAGGTCTCGAAATCGACCTGCATGCCGTTGAAGATGGTGCTCCAGTGGCGTGTCAGCGCCGCCATGGCGACGGCTTCCTGGATCTCTTCCGGCGAAGCACCCGCCTGTTTGGCGCTCTCGGTGTCGGCCCAGATGCAGTAGCTGCACGGGATCTGGGCGGCGACGGCAAGCGAGATCAGCGCCTTGGTCTTCGGCGGCAGGGCGGTCTTGTCGCTGAGCTCGATGGCCTTCAGCTCCGACCAAGCGCCGGGCAGGCCCGCCCTCGGGAACTGGTTGATGAAGGCGGGCACTGTGCCCATCGTCTTCTGGATGTCCTTGACTGTCGCGTCATAGTCGTCGGCAACAGCGGGCAGGGGCATTGCGGCAAGTGAGATGGCAAGGCTAGCTGTACCGGCCAGGACCGTCATCGAGCGGCGGAACGAGGCGAAGATGGATGCATATGCGGGCATGACTTCCTCCTCTGGATCATTTTTCCCTTACGGTGTAAGGTACGCGAATTGATGATCCTTACAGTGTAAGTTGTCAAGGCGAGCGGATGGACAGGGCGATCAACAAAAAGCGAGCGAAGCTGTCGCGCGACATGATCGAGCGGGCCGCCTTCGAGGTCATCGAGCGTGAGGGCCTGGCCGGCTTTTCGATGCGCAAGCTGGCGCAGGCGCTCGGTTGCGAGGCGATGAGCATCTACCATCACTATGCCTCGCAGGCGCATCTGTTCGAGGCGCTGGTCGAAAGGCTGGTCGGCGAGTTGCAGATCCCGCCGCGTGAACTGCCCTGGCGGCAGCGGGCACGGGCTGTCATGGGCGACTTCCGCGCCATCGGCCGCGCCCATCCGGCCTTCGCGCCGTTCCTCGTCACCTACCGGATGAATTCGCCCAAATGCCTGGCCTGGCTCGACGGCGTGCTTGGCGTGTTCGAGGATGGCGGCTTCGGCAAGGAGCGCGCCGCCCGGCTGTTCCGCGCGGTCGGTTATTACCTGATGGGGGCGATCCTCGACGAGACGGCAGGTTACGCCAGGGGCGCCTCGGCGGTGACCACCGTCGACGACGCGCAATTGCGGCGCGACTATCCCAATGTCGCTGCGGCCGGCCCGTTCTTCACCGTGGCCGCGTTCGACAAGACCTTCGACCTCGGCCTCGACATGCTGCTCGACGAGATGGAACGGGAAGTTGCCTCGCATGGCCGGGCGACCCTTTCCGCCACGCCGCAAAAGCCGTAGTACGAAAAAATCGCCCGGTCGGGGCGATTGCTGTTTCGGTCCAGAGTAACGAGCGACATGCGGTTCCTGTTTCTGATCATCCTGCTTGCCGGCACCGGTCTCGGCATCCTGTATCCCTGGGCGGCGACCAATTTTGCCGGCCGCGAGATCGGCACCTACCGCGCCTATGACCGGTCAGGCGGCTATCGCCCGGTGGAGGTCGCGCTGGCGTCGAGCGATGCGCCGGTGCGTGTGCTGGTGGATCTGACCACGCTGGCGCCGCCGCAGGTCAATCCGGCAAGTGCCGTCTTGACCATCACCGCCTCGACGCGCGGCCAGACCGTGCTCGCCGAGGCGCTGAATTTTTACGACACCACGCCGCGCGAGCGCAGCCCGCAATTGCCCGATCCGGTGTTCCGCGACGATGCCGGGCTGATCCGCGAGATCCAGCCGGGCAGCTACCGTTTCGTCATCGAGCAGGGCGATGCCGACAACATCCAGATCCAGCGCGTCGATCTCATCTTGCGGTCGGGCGGCCTCGAGGTCGACCAGCGGGCGCAACCGATCGGGCTGTCGCTGATGGCCGTAGGCTTTGTCGGCCTGGTGTTGTCCTTGCGCCGCAAGAAGGACAGCCGGCCCGACAATCCCAACTCCCGGCCGCCCAATTCGCCACCTCCTGCGCCGCGTTGGGGCAGGGACGCCGACAGGTCATGAACTATCGCCACGCCTATCATGCCGGAAACTTTGCCGACGTGGTCAAGCACGCCGTGCTCGCCCGGCTGGTCGACTATCTCAAGCGCAAGGACAAGGCGTTCCGCGTCATCGACACCCATGCCGGCATCGGGCTCTACGACCTCGGATCGGAAGAGGCCGAAAAGACGGGCGAGTGGCATGACGGCATCGGCCGCCTGATCGAGGCCCGATTGCCCGCTGACGCCGCAGCTCTGCTGGCGCCCTATCTCGACGCCGTCAGGGCCGTCAACGCAGAGGGCGGCATCTCGCGCTATCCCGGCTCGCCTGTCATTGCGCGACATCTCATGCGCAAGCAGGACCGCCTGTCGGCGATCGAACTGCACCCCGAGGACGCAAGGACGCTTGCCCAGCACTTCGAAGGCGACTTCCAGACCCGCGTCACCGAGCTCGACGGCTGGCTGGCGCTCGGCGCGCATCTGCCGCCCAAGGAAAAGCGCGGCCTGGTGCTCGTCGATCCGCCCTTCGAGATCGGCGGCGAGTTCGACCGGCTGGTCGAGGGCCTGAAGAAGGCGCACCGGCGCTGGCCGGGCGGCATCTTCGCCTTGTGGTATCCGGTCAAGGACCGCAAGGCGGTGGCGGCGTTCCGTGAGGCGCTTGGCGATGCCGGCATCCCCAAGATCATGGACATCGAGTTCTACATCAGGCCGCCCTCGGCCGAGCCGCGGCTCGACGGCACTGGCATGGTGGTGGTCAACCCGCCTTACCAGCTCGAAAGCGAGCTCAACACCATGCTGCCGGCGCTCGGCAAGCTGCTGGCCGAAGGCCCCGGCGCGCGCTGGTCGGTCGAGTGGCTGGCGGGCGAAGACGCCGCTTCTTGACCGCGAAGCGGCGACACCGCAAACTGCGCCCCACAAGCCTTGGAGTGGGAACCATGAGTCGCGTCGCCAGCACCATCTTTGCCGTTATGATTGGCCTCGGAACGGCCCTGTCGGGCGCGGGCTCCGCCCAGGCAGCCGACCTCTCCGTCGGCGCCGACTATTCCGATCCGGGCATCTGCGGCAACGCTGCCGTGCTCAACCGCATCACCAGCCGCTTCAGCTACCAGGTCCGCCACGTGCCGAACCTGCCGCAGGTTGCCATCACCGATTTCCAGCGCATCCACGAACACCGCTACGAGCCGGCCGACGAGAACCATCCGATCGGCCGCCGCTATTGCGGCGCGACAGTGGTCCTGTCCGATGGTGCTGACCGCGACATCTGGTACCTGATCGAGGAGGGCATGGGTTTTGCCTCGATCGGCGACAATGTCGAGTTCTGCGTCTCGGGCTTCGACCGCTGGTACGTCTATAACGGCCGCTGCCGCGTCCTGCGCTGAGGCGAGCCGGGCTGACATGATCCGCAATTTCGCAAAGGCCGCGCTGACAGCTGCGGCCTTTGCCTTGCTGGCCGCCTGTGCGCCGGCCGAGCAGTCGCAACCCGCCGACAAGTCTGAAACTGGGGCTGCCGACAAGGCTGCCGCCGGGCCTGCCACTGGGGCGCAGCAGGCGGCTGTCCCGCGTGGACAAGGGTTCGACTTCTATGTGCTGGCTCTGTCCTGGTCGCCGAGCTATTGCGAGGCCGAGGGTGAACAGGCCAACGGCCAGCAATGCCGCGCAGGCCGCCCCTATGGCTTCGTCGTGCATGGCCTGTGGCCGCAATATGAGCGCGGTTATCCCGAGAACTGCCCGACAAACGTCAGCGACGTGTCAAGCGACAGGCTGCGCGGCCTCTACGACCTGATCCCCTCGGCCGGCCTGATCCGTCACCAGTGGCGCAAGCATGGCACATGCAGCGGGCTTGGCCAGGACGACTATTTCAAGGTCTTGCGGGCGGCCCGCGACAGAATCGAAATTCCAAAGGAATTCAAGAGCCTGGCCAGCTATCGCACGCTGGCGCCCGGCCAGGCCGAGCGTGCCTTCCTGCAGTCCAATCCCGATATGCCGGCCGATGCGGTCGCGGTGACCTGCGACCGGCGCTATCTGCGCGAGCTGCGCATCTGCATGGGAAAGGAACTCGCCTTCCGCGCCTGTCCCGAGATCGACCGCCGCGCCTGCCGGCTCGACAAGGTGGTGATGCCGCCGGTGCGCGGCGGCTGATTTTTGCCCCTGATTCTGGCGAACTCCGATTTTGGCGCCCTGATTCCGGCAGCCGGATGTTGCCGGAACAGCACGTGCTGATATGGTCGCCGGCGCAAAAGGGGACCTCCATGCCGAAACTTTTCTATTCTCCCGCTTCGCCCTACAGCGGCAAGGTCCGCATGGCGGCCGCATACGTTGGCATTTCAGTCGAATCCGTCACCGTCGAGACCGGCCCGCAGCCGGCGCTTTTGACCGACGCCAATCCGCTCGGCAAGATCCCGGTCTGGATCACAGATGACGGGCAGAGCATCTATGACAGCCGCGTCATCACCCAGTACCTGAACCGGCTGTCCGGCAACAAGCTGTTCCCGCGCAATGCCGACAAGCGCCTCGATGCCGAACGCCTGGAAGCGCTGGCCGACGGCATCTGCGATTGCCTGCTCGCGATCGTCTACGAACGCCGCGGGCGTCCGGAAGAGATCATTCACCAGCCCTGGATCGACAAGCAGTGGTCGAAGGTGACGCGCTCGCTCGACCTGCTCAACGCCAATCCGCCGAAACTGCCCAAGGCGATCACCACGGGCCAGATCGCGCTCAGGGCGGCGATCGGCTATCTCGACCTGCGCTTCCCCGGCAAGTGGGAAAAGGGCCGCCCGCGCCTCAAGCGCTGGGCCGCCCGCTTCGACGAAAAATTCCCCGAGCTGAAGGCCGCCGTCCCGCAAGGCTGAGAGCCTGCGGCCGGACGCGGTTGCTCAGCCCTTGTGCTCGGGCCCGGCGCTCAGCCTTGATTGGACAAGGGCAGCCAGCCATCGGGCAAGATGTCGGGGTTGCTGGCCGTGGGATCGGCAAACCATGCCGCCGGCCCGATGACGATCTTGTCGGGCGAGGGATTGAGCCAGGCGCCCCACCAGGAAAAGCTTGAGTTGGCGATGATGTGATGGCGGCAGGCGCTCATCAGGCGCATGTCCTCATAGTCGGCGTCGCGGCCATTATGGCCCATCACCCGTTTCTCGACAGGGAAGGCGAGGTTGTCGCGGGCCCAGTCGGGATCGTCGGAGAAGACATAGATGACCGGCTCCTCAGTCATCGTCGCGATCATCTGATCCACGGCCTTGGCGTAATACTGCTTGGAGCAGGCGGCAAACAGCGCCTGGTTCTCCGGCAGAAGATAGTCGCCGCGCCGGACATGCAGCGAGATCGCCGGACAGGCGGCGATTGCCGCGAGGTGTTTGGCGTTCTCCGGGCTGGGCGGCGTGACGATGCGGAAATCGTTGGCGATCACCTCGATGCAATCGGCGAAATAACGCTGCGACTGCCAATAGCCGTCGAGCCAGAGATTGCTGCGCGGGACAAGCATGCCGGCATCGAAGCCGAGGCCGTTCTCCCTGACCCGGGTCGGGAACCGCCCCGTCGCGTGCCAGAGATAATAACGCAGCCGCTCTTGCCTGCGCCGTGGCGGCAGCGTGCCTGAGGTGACGGCCGGGCCGATGTTGAAATGGCCGAGCCGGAAGCTCACCGAGGGCGAGCTGTCGAACCACCTGGTATCGAGCACAAGCGCGCTCCGGCTGCGCAGCGCCATGGCGCGGCCCATGGCGAACTGAAACATCTGGTTGCCAAGGCCGCCATAGATGCTGGCGACGATCTGCTGTTTCATCTGGCGGCCCGCTGCGAATGATTGCGCTTAGTGCCAGCGGCGGCGGCGGAAATCAAATTCGAATGAGGCGGATGTTCTTGCCTGTTCGAAACGGCGAACCGTTGATCCGGACTTCGAAGACCCTTTCAAGAGAGCGGCGGAACGTGCAACAGCTAGTTCGATCCCATCGCGTGTTGCCACTCCCGCGGATAGCGCTTTCGAGCCTCCTGCTCGGAGATGCGATGGCAGACCTGGCCCCACTCGCTGTTGCGAGTACGGTCGTTTTTTGGTTTGGCCGAGTCGCAGTAGACGAAGCCCGGGATCGGCTTGAACTCAAGATCATCGAGTTTTCTCAAGCTGGGTGGATTGTTCGCCCATGCCCATATGGTGGTCGACGGCAGATTTTGGTCGCTGGCGCAGCTTTCGAAGTCATTGATCTTCAGTCCGCTCAGATTGCCAGACATCCCAGCTAGATTGCAGGTCAGCTCTATTGTCGAGTTGGTAAGATCGACGTTGTCGAACGAGGCTCCCGCCAGATTGCTTTGAAATTCGACAGCTTCAAAAGTCGAGTCGATGATTTTGGTGCTAGTCATATCTCCGCTAATCAGGGCCGCACGTATCGTCGAATTCGTGATTGTGGTTCCACTGAGATTCCAGCCACAGAGAGGCAACATCTCGGTGGACCCGATTGGCGCGAGGTCGAGATCGGCGATGATCGGGGGGATTTCGCAGTATGTACGTCCCTCGAACCATCCTTTCATCTGCTTGCAGGATAGATCCAAGCCCTGCAGGGTTGCACCAGTACGGTGGATTGCATTGATTGCCGGTCCCTTGCCTGTGTTGCCTGGAATGGGGCGATAGATAGTTTCCCACGCTCTAGCAACGCGCTCTTCCTGGCGCGAGGCAAAGTCCTCTCGAATCTGCAATCCGGTCAGTACCAGCACAACAAACCCGAACAATGCCCCTGCAAGGCCAAGCAGTCGAATGAACGGGTTCGTTTCAATGAAGCGGTCAACAGACACAGCACCGTCGTAGACTTTTCGGCGCCAAGGTCGTTGTGTGACCGTCGCAGTCGCACGCGCCGGCCGTTTCTTCTGCGATACCATGAGGCGCCCCCGCCAAATCAAATCCCCGCACGTGTTCTAGTTGACTGGGAGGCCATTCGCCAACCGTCAACGTGCGTCGAGAAGTCGAGGAAGCAGCGTAATGCAGAAACGCTTAGGTGCCGTCGAAGGCATCGATAGGGTCTTCCTTCTGCCCTTTCGGATAGGCTTCCTTTGCCTGCTCCCAAGTCATGATCTCACACTCGGGCATTGCGTGCTTTTCATGTGTACGAGGATCCTGCTCCGGCAGCGAAGTTCCTGCCGGGAGTGGCCGGCAAAGGGTAACGCCCCTGTGCAAGTTGGAAATCTCCGTTTCACTACCGCTGCCTGATGCCGAGATGTTTGGTCTGTTGTCTGCCCAGGCCCAAGCCCGGGCTACTTCACCAGCCGGAAAAGTTGTGAAAATGCTTCCGCTAACTTCGACATTCCCGAGCTCGGTCTTGTCGAAATCGAGATAAAATACACTGTTCCGGAGCGCACAGTTCTCGATACGCTCAGGCGCGTAACCGCTGTTAATGTAGGAATCCTCCACCAGGCAATCGTACCATACGGCTCGATCAAGTCTGACGTCGGACATGAAAACGTTCCGAATGGTGAACTCCATCATCGACGCGTCGGAAAGATTGAGATTGCCCACTGTCACCCGGTCGTTATGGCCTCTTCTCTTTGCGTCCACGTATGTAAAGCCGCGAAAGATCGGAGCATTGCTGCACGTCTTGCTGGCATCGTCAAAGTCGCCGATAGCCTGGCAAGATAGGTCGACGTCATCGAGAGGCGTGCCGGCATCGAGCAACGTCTGGAGTCCCGATGCCTTGCCGATATTGCCTCCGGCGGGGAGCAGAAGACGCGCCCAAGCCCTTTCAATGCGCTCTGCGGATCTGGCTTCGTAGTCCGACAGAATTTGCCAGATTGTTCCGCCCAATATGAAGATACCGACTACTGCAACTCCAGCGGCTGCGATCCTGATCGTGCCACTTTTCTCTACCGCTTCAACACGTTTGGCGAGGCGTCGATCGGCCTCAAGAAGTCGCTCCCATCTGCCTTTGGTGCGGTTGTTCGGTTGCTCGGCTGTCGACTGTTCGACGCTCTCCATTCCCCTCTGTTCCCCTCCCAGTTGCCCTGCAACTTCATAAGCGAGTTTCCGCATGGGAGACCAGCGCCATATTGATACTCGCCTTTGACCAATTCGTTTCGCGCACCGGCGGTGTCGGGCCGCCACAATCTGGGCGGTCATCAAGATATGGTCCTGGTGGAACTGCTGCACATCATGCTGCTGGTGCCAGCGGCGACAGCCGATATCAATTTCGAACGATCGTTCGTGTCGACCAATGGCGGTTCGAACAATCCGCAACGCGGGATGGTGGCAACCGATCTAGCTTATGCACAGCCGTCTCGCCGCCGCTGTATCCAACCGGCAATGTCTCGTCTAATGGGCGGTCGAGGCTGGCGTTACAATGCCGCCAGCCAGCACAGGGTCAACAATGTTCCGACAGTTACTCGGCCAGTTTGGTGTTCTCGAAAGGCCCCGGGAGCCGCTGGTGCTGCTGCGCGAAGGTTTGTGCGCGCGCCTCGGGCTGAAGACGGCGATCCACGTCGGTGCCCATTATGGCGAGGAGCGTGATGCTTACGAGGCGCTCGGGCTGACCGATGTGTTGTGGGTCGAGGCCTCGACAGGCGTCTACCAGGAACTCGTCGAGCGCCTGGCAAAGCCGACCGGACACGGCACGCGCCATGTCGCGGTGAATGCCTTTGCCTCCGACAAGGCAGGCGACGAGGTCGTGCTGCGCCAGTTCAGCAATGAGGGGGCATCGAGCTCCATCTTCGCGGCGACGGATCTGTTCCGTCAGACCTGGCCTCAGGTCAGCGAAACCGGCGGTTCCGAAGAGGTCGGCACCGACACGCTCGACCACATCGCCATGGTCAACGGCTTTGAGAATGCCGATCTGGTCGCAGCCGACGTGCAGGGCGCCGAGCTTATGGTGCTGAAGGGCGCGACCAGCCTGCTCGCAACGGCCAAGGCCGTGATCGTCGAGGTCTCGCTGCAGCGTTTCTACGACGGTGGCGTGCTGCAGCCGGAACTGCGTGCCTTTCTCAGGCAGCATGGCTTCATCGAAGTCAGGCGCCCGCCGAACCATGGCGACCAGCTGTTTCTGCGCAAGAGCCTGTTCGGCCCCCTCCGCCGCTTCAGCGACAGCATTTGGGAAGCGCGCCGCTAGATCGCCGGCAGCGTCGCAACAGCAACAAAGAAGGCCCGGGCGCGAGCCCGGTTTTTTCGTTTGTGGCTATGCTTGGGCCTGGGTGAAGGTGCGCGGTGGCCGGTCAATCAACGACTTCGCCAGTCGCGAGGGCATGAATGTCCGAACGCTTCGCCGGGCTGTAACCCGTATTTGTCAACAGACTGCGAATGATCTCAACCGAAAGCTGCTTGTTCGGTTGAACAGTGGCGGTGACCCGCTGTCCGAAAATCAGGCAGAACCAGACCCAGAACAGATATCTTCGGTGACTTACGCCAATCACTGGCGCGCCGCCGATGCCAGCCCCGGCACCAACCCTGAACTTCTGGATCAAAGGGCACCCGTTAAGCGGGCGGGGTGATATTGCCGCCTGTGGAGAAGGTGTTACTCTTCGCGTTATGTCTGACGGCAAACTCTACTTCATAGCAATTGGGGTCCTTCTAGCGCTCTGCTGCGGGGTTGTCCTCGCCGGATGGCTTTTTGGGCCGGTAGGCTGGTTCGTGGGGGGCGGATTGTTTTGCACAGCAGGAGTGGTCGTAAAGGCGCTGATCGATGATCGCCGCTATCGGCGACGCCAGACACTTTAACGGTCGTCTGTCAGGGCGACCCGGTAGCTCGCTTGGCTCATAACCAAAAGGATACAGGTTCAAATCCTCCCCCTGCAACCAGATCAGGACGGACACGACCGCCCGTAAGTGAGCCATGTAGCGTCTGGCTCGGCCGAGCAATCGGTGTGGGCGGCAAGGTTCACGCGCTTTCCCGCCGTCCTGAATAGGATTTGCATAATCCGACCCTGTCTTGCAGATCTGGGCCGAGCAGGCCTGATCATTCCGGAAATGTAAACTCGACCGACACGCCGGCAGGGAGGCCGACGGAGAAGCCTGCGACCTGCACGTAGGGGTTATTCCGGAGGGTATCCCGAAGGGCGGATACCTTCGCAAGGGCGTCTCTCAGGCGTTCGGCAATCGTCTCTTGGTTTGCCGCGGCGACTAGCTCCTTCGAGGCCTGATCGATTTCTGCAAGCGACGTGGCAACGTAGTTGAGGGTACTCTCCTTGGTGTCCAAAGACTGTGCCCAAGCCGGCGCGGCACATGCCAACAGTATGGCGCAGATGACAGCTTTCTTCATGCTCCCCCCCAGGGTTGAGGCGCACACCATCCCATCACCTATTGAGGATCGTCAATGCGCTGGAAGCCCATCCGCAAGCCGACGGAAGCCGACCTCGAAAAGGGCTGGATGCACCACCGTCTGATGCTGTGGAACTCCTGCAACGGCCCTACCAATATCGGTATGTGCCGGCCGAGACCGCTGACGAAATCAAACGTGAAGGCCTCTGGGAGAAGTCCCTGATCCTTCCCGATCAAGTGTGATCCCGACCGGGCGGGTGATCCCGGAAATCAACCCCGAAAGGAACCAGATGGTTCGAACGTTTCGAAGTCTCTTCTTCGGTGGCCTCGCCATGCTCGCGGCTGCCATCTCCTTCTCCATGCCAGCCTCGGCGCTGGACCGCGAAGTCGGTCTCTACGGCGCGCCGCCGGCAGCGAACTGTGTCTACGCGCTGCCCGAGGTGACATCGATCAAGGCGATGCTCGTCACTGAGCGGCACCACGAGGTACGAAGTCGCGACGCCCACGCTGTGGCCTACGCCGTTGCCAACCAGCCGCTGACCGCCTGGCGCTTCAACATCCTCGCGTACTCGCGCATCGACCCGCATATCCGTGTGGGCTGGTCATAGAGGGCCTGTTGCCTACAGCGGCGCCGGCCCGCTCCGCTTCTGCAGCTTTGCCACGGGCAGGCTTCACAGTCGGAGATCAGAACACTCCGAAGACGCGTAGGGCAACTAGCAGCGCGATTGCCGTGCCAATAATCGTCGCAACTTGCGAGACGGTGTTGAGCATGACCGATTCTCCAAAACGTGAGCCGGTCTTCCACATACAAGCAGATGGTTGCCGCGCTGAACTCAGCATGCGGGAAGTGGCCAGAGATCAGTCGGCGGACGGACGAGGCTAAGGCCCTTGAAATGAACAGGCGTAGAGCGGGAGCCGAGAGGCGTCACCACCGCCGGCCCCGCAAGGGCCGACTGCCGAAGCATCAAACCGGGGTGGGAAGCGAGCGGTCCAGCAGGCCTGGTCATTGCTGGTCGAAGGTGGCGAGCCATCGCAGATGCGCACCAGCCTGTGCGACCATGTAGATTGCCAAGTCTAGCGGAGGTTGCGCGGGCTCTTCGGTACCGGGCTTGTGACGGTAAAAGTGCGCCCCATCTATCCAGTCGCAGAAGGCCGCGACCTGCTTTTGGGCAAGATTGATTGCTGGCTTCTGATTGGCGAACTCATCGTCTACCGCTGGTTTTAGGTGCTTAACCACCTCCGCCCCACTCAGTTGATGCGCTTTCGGAAAGATAAGACGAAAGAGATTCTCGACGGCGAAGAATGCAGCGCGAATAGCTGCCTTTCCGTCTGGGGGCACCCGGTCAAGGGTTGCGAACGCTTCTTCATAGGACGTTCGCACGCCAGCGTAACGGCTTTTGCCCAGGCGCGCTATCGCTGCGATCCTCGCGTTTTCAAAGTCAGTGTCAACGGCAAAGTGGACCCCGCCCAATTCGTCAATGCGATAGCGGACTTGCTCCTCAGCAAAGACCCGCCTCACTTGGACTAAGAACACATTGCGTGCTCTTGTCCTTCGGTCTTCATAGGAATCTGTGATTGTTCTCCATCTGATCGTGACGGAGTCGAGCACGTCCCGTAACTCAAGTTTGGCTATGAGAGGCGGCCAGTGATAGCTTTCGTAAGTTAAGCTCAGCGCGATCCCAAGCTCTGCTTTGAGGGCGTTCCCAAAACTGGAGCGGTCATGGAATTGTCCGTACAGAGCTCCAAGCCGACGTCGCATCCGGTCGCTGTCAGGGAGTAGCGCGTTCTCTCGCATGTAGATTTGCGAGAACCGCGACCCTAGAGGTGCTTCTGCCAACCTTAGCCCCTTTGAAAAACAATCAAACCCAATCGCAGGAAATCAAACATGTCTCGCGGCGGCAATAGGCCTGGGGCAGGGCGCAAGAGTAGTACACCGGTAGTACACCGAATAAAGCGTCAGTAGAACGTCAGAAGAAGGTGGCGTCGACACGCCTCTCGATCACATGCCTCAGGTAATCCGCAACTCCAAAGCCAGATGCGTCGTCGCGGCATCAACATGCGCGGCGCGGGAGCTGGAAGACCTCGCCCGGAACATGCCGTTCGACACCGGAAAGATCATAGGCGCGACGGCCTCAGCATCCGGGCGCGCCCCGACGAGGCTAACGCTGAAACCAACAAAAAAGCCGGGCGCGAGCCCGGCTTTTTCGTGTGTGCTGATCGCTGGGATCAGAACTTCATGCCGACGCCGAACTGGATGCGGTGATCCTTGTTCGAGATCTCGGTGTTGCCTGCGCCCAGCGCAAAGGTGTCGGTGCCGAGGTCGGTGTAGCGGTACTCGACGCGGCCGAAGACCTGTTCGGTGAGCTTGACGTCGGTGCCGACGCCGGCGGTCCAGCCGAGCATGGTGTTCTTGTCTTCGATGCCGCCCTGCGTTGCCTTGACCTGTGCGCCAGCACCACCGGCGGTGGCGTAGAGCAGGATGTCAGGGGTCACGACATAGCCGAGACGGGCGCGCAGCGAGCCTTCGAAGCCGTTCTTGACCGAGGTGCCGGCGTTGTCGCCTTCGACGCCGCTGTAGCCGAGGTCGCCTTCGGCGCCGAGGACGAAGTTATCCATCTGGTAGTTGTAACCGGCGAACGCACCGCCGAGGAAGCCGCTGGTGCTGATCTTGTTGCCGGCAGCGTCGGCTTCACCGCTGAAGCCGTAGCCGAGCGTCACACCGGCATAGGGGCCGGACCAGGTGTTGAGCGGGGGCTGTTCCATCGGCGCGGCAGGTGCCGGCGGCTCTTCCATGACGACGTCGGCAGCGAACGAAGGCATCGAAGCCAGCGCGACCAGGCCGAACGCCGCAGCGAGCGGACGAGCGTGCTTGAGAATGGCAGTCATTGTTTTACTCCTTAAGCCAACGATACACTGGCTCTTTTTCAACTGGCGCCCCTAGCCCGTCCGGGGGGGAGAAACGGGCTGGGCGCCGAACGGTTCCGAATGTCGGGTCGAAATGCGGCTGAACCGAACCTGAAGTTGGGTGATTGCCCGGCGCAAATGAGGCTGAAGCGTGACGTTGCATCGCTGCAACAGCCGTGTCAGGAGCTTTGCCAGTCCTCTGCCTGAAGCCGCTTGGTACAAGGCGTTGGCCGTTCTATATCTCGCATGCAAGCCTGCTTCGCGGGCATGATTTGAGGCGGTATCCCGGGCATTCGCCACATTGCCGCCGGATCGATGAACGGCATTTTACAGAGGTTACCAAGGGGTAGCCGAAAGCTGCCCGCGCGGAAGCTGGCAGACAGCATGAGAGGACTGGGATGGCTGAGATGGCGGGCAATGTGCTGGTGACGGGTGGGGCCAAGCGCATCGGCCGCGCCATCGTCGAAGACCTTGCCGCGCATGGCTTCGGCGTCGCCATCCATTGCAATCACGCGCGCAAGGCCGCCGATGATCTCGCCGCCACTATCAATGCTGGCGGCGGCCGCGCCGCCGTCGTGCAATGCGACCTCGCCGACATGGCTGATGTCGACGGGCTTGTCGCCGCCGCCGCGGCAGCGCTCGGCCCGATCTCGCTTCTGGTCAACAATGCCTCGGTGTTCGAGGTCGATTCGGTGACCGATTTCGACTGGCAGGTGTGGGACAGGCATTTCGCCCTGCATGTGAAGACGCCGGCGCTGCTGGCCAAGAACTTCGCCGCCGCTTTGCCCGAGGGGACGGACGGCCTGATCGTCAACATGATCGACCAGCGCGTGCTCAAGCCGACGCCGCATTATTTTTCCTATTCGCTGTCGAAGGCGGCGATGTGGGCGGCGACACGGACGATGGCGCAGGCGCTGGCGCCCAGGATTCGCGTCAATGCCATCGGCCCCGGCCCGACGCTGCCGAGCGCGCGCCAGGATGCCGCAGCTTTCGCCGCCCAGCTCGACGGGCTCATCCTCAAGCACGGTCCCGCCCTAGGCGAGTTCGGCGCCACCATCCGCTATCTCTGGCAGTCGCGCTCGATAACCGGCCAGATGATCGCGCTGGACGGCGGCCAGCATCTTGCCTGGCAGACGCCTGACGTGACAGGCATGGTGGAATGAGTCCACGTCATTCCGATACCGGCACAAGCCTCCGCAAGGGCGGCAAGGCTGCCGAAGACATGCCCGAAGCCGAGCTCGATGACGACGAGGCGGCCGAAGAGATCGTCGCAGCCTCCGGTCCGGACCTGCCTTTCACCGCCATAGACTGGACCGCGCATGCCGGCGATGCCGACGGCATGGTCGGCGCCGAGGTGATCCAGACGCTGGTCAAGCGGCTGCCCAATGCGCCCGGCGTCTACCGCATGATGAATGCGGCGGGCGACGTGCTCTATGTCGGCAAGGCGCGCAGCCTGAAGAAGCGCGTCACCAACTATGCGCAGGGGCGCTTCCACACCAACCGCATCGGCAAGATGGTGCGCGAGACGGCGACGATGGAATTCGTCGTCACCCGCACCGAGATCGAGGCGCTGCTGCTCGAAGCAAACCTGATCAAGCGCCTGAGGCCACGCTTCAACGTCCTGATGCGCGACGACAAGTCGTTTCCCTACATCATGCTGACCAGCGACCACACGGCACCCGGCATCTACAAGCATCGCGGCGCGCGCTCGCGCAAGGGCGGCGATTATTTCGGCCCGTTCGCCTCGGCCCAGGCGGTCGGCCGCACCATCAACTCGCTGCAGCGCGCCTTCCTGTTGCGCAGCTGCACCGACAGCTTCTTCGACAACCGCACGCGGCCGTGCCTGCTGTTCCAGATCAAGCGCTGCGCCGGACCCTGCACCGGCGAGATCTCGCGCGAGGGCTATGACGAGCTGGTGCAGGAGGCCCGCGACTTCCTGTCCGGCCGCAGCCAGAAGGTGAAGACGGAGATTTCCGGCCAGATGCAGCAGGCGGCCGAAGATCTCGATTTCGAGCGCGCCGCCATCTATCGCGACCGCTTGGCGGCGCTGTCGCATGTCCAGAGCCACCAGGGCATCAACCCGCAGACCATCGACGAGGCCGACGTCTTTGCCATCCATCAGGAGGGCGGCCAGACCGGCATCCAGGTGTTCTTCTTCCGCACCGGCCAGAACTGGGGCAACCGCGCCTATTTCCCCAAGGCCGACCCGTCGCTGGAGGCGGCCGAGGTGCTCGGCTCGTTCCTCGCCCAGTTCTATGACGACAAGCCGTCGCCGCGCGCCATCCTGTTGTCGCATGCCGTCGAGGAGCAGGAGCTTCTGGCCGAGGCGCTGTCGACCCGCGCCGGCCACAAGGTGGCGATCTCGGTGCCGCAGCGCGGCGAAAAGAAGGACATCGTCGACCATGCCGTGCAGAACGCCCGCGAGGCGCTCGGCCGCCGGCTGGCGGAAACCTCGACCCAGGCGCGGCTGCTCGAAGGTTTTGCCCAGACCTTCGGGCTGGACAAGCCGCCGGTGCGCATCGAGGTCTACGACAACTCGCACATCATGGGCACCAATGCCGTCGGCGGCATGGTGGTCGCCGGCCCCGAAGGCTTCGTCAAGAACCAGTACCGCAAGTTCAACATCCGCTCGACAGACATCACCCCCGGCGACGATTTCGGCATGATGCGCGAGGTGATGACGCGGCGCTTTTCGCGGCTGCTCAAGGAGCATGGCGGCGACCAGCCAGGGGCGGACGAGGCCGCCATGGATCAGGATGCGGGTATCGAGGATACGGGCGCGTTTCCGGCCTGGCCCGACGTCATCCTGATCGACGGCGGCCAGGGCCAGATGACGGCGGTGCGCGCCATGCTGGCCGAGCTCGGCATCGAGGACCGCGTGGTGGCGATCGGCGTCGCCAAGGGCCAGGACCGCGAGGCCGGACGCGAGCGTTTCTTCGTCAGGGGCAAGGAGTCGTTCTCGCTGCCGGTGCGCGACCCCGTGCTCTATTTCGTCCAGCGCCTGCGCGACGAGGCGCACCGCTTCGCCATCGGTTCGCACCGGGCGCGGCGCAAGAAGGAAATGGTCAAGAACCCGCTCGACGAGATCGGCGGCATCGGCCCGAGCCGCAAGCGCGCGCTGCTGCTCGCCTTCGGCACCGCCAAGGCGGTCAGCCGGGCCGCCGTCGACGACCTGATGGCCGTCGAAGGCATCTCGGAATCCATCGCGCGCCTTGTTTACAACCATTTTCACGATAATGGGTGATCAACGGGAATTGTCGTCCGGCGCTTGCCCGGGCTATCTCTAGACAGTTGACCCCCAAGCCCGCCTTCTGATTTCACTACGGCAGACGAAAGAGCATAAGAAACCATGGCCCAGCGCGCATTCAATCTGCCCAACATGCTGACCTATGCCCGCATTCTTGCCGTGCCGATGGTCGTGCTCTGCTTCTTCCTCGAAGGCCGGCTGCAATCGTCCGACTTCGCCCGCTGGAGCGCGCTGGCGATCTTCGTCATCGCCAGCATCACCGACTATCTCGACGGCTATCTGGCCCGCGCCTGGAAGCAGACTTCCAACATCGGCCGCATGCTCGACCCGATCGCCGACAAGCTGCTTGTCGCCACCTGCCTGCTTTTGCTCGCCGCCGACACCGACAATCGCGGCGGCATCGCCGGCTGGTCGCTGTGGGCGGCGATCATCATCCTGTGCCGCGAAATCCTGGTCTCGGGCCTGCGCGAATATCTTGCCGCACTCAAGGTCAGCGTGCCGGTGACCCAGCTTGCCAAGTGGAAGACGGCGATCCAGATGGTGGCCATCGCCTTCCTGCTGGCCGGCCCGGCCGGCGACAAGATCTTTCCGCTGACCACCCAGATCGGCCTCGTGCTGTTGTGGATCGCCGCCCTTGTCACGCTCTATACCGGCTATGACTATTTCCGTGCCGGCCTGAAACACATCATGGACGAGTGAGACCATGACCAAGCTCATCTATTTCGCCTGGGTGCGCGAGCGGATCGGCAAGGCCGAGGAAGAGGTCGAGCTGCCCGCCGAGGTCAGGACGGTCCGTGACCTGTTGTTGTGGCTCAAGTCGCGCGGCGAGGAATTCGAAAGCGCGCTGCAGCACCCCGAGGTGATCCGGGTCGCGATCAACCAGGAGCATGTCGACCACCGCGAAGAAATCGGCAGCGCGCGCGAGATCGCGCTGTTTCCGCCGATGACGGGCGGCTGACCCAATGAGCGTCGTGCCTGTGGTGCGCATCCAGGCCGGCGACTTCGACGTCGCCGCCGAGATCGCGCTGATATCGGCGGGCAGGGCGGATGTCGGCGCCGTCGTCACCTTCAGCGGTCTCTGCCGCGACGAGGCCGGCACGCTCGCTGCACTTGAGCTCGAACATTATCCCGGCATGGCCGAGGCCGAGATCACCCGCATCGCCCAAGAGGCTCTGGCACGCTGGCCGCTGGCCGGCATCACCGCCATCCACCGCTTCGGCAAGATCAGGCCCGGCGAGAACATCGTGCTGGTGGTCACGGCCTCCAGGCACCGGCAGGCCGCCTTCGACGCCGCGAACTTCCTGATGGACTATCTCAAGTCGCGCGCCCCGTTCTGGAAGAAGGAACATCTTGTCGACGGCAGCGAGGGCAGCTGGGTCGACGCCAAGGACAGCGACGACGCCGCCGCCGCCCGCTGGGCGAAGTCCTGAGCGATGCCGGCCGCGATTGCTCTCGGCGGCCATCGAACCACCGTATTCCTTCGTAGTTTTGGCGCTGATGCCCCCCGCGGCTTCGCAGCCTCGGGGGCAGATGGACGGCGCCTCGCGCGCCCTGGCAACACCTGAAACGGAGAGGCAACCGTGCTCGGCAAACTCGCGGAATTCCTGATGTTCGGCATGACGCCGCTGCTGGTCGGCATGATGGCCGTTCCGACCCTGGCAAGGGCTGACGAAACCCTTGTCACCGGCGAGGTGGTCTATCCCCAGCGCATCGCCTTGCCTGCGCATGCGGTGCTCGAGGTGCAGCTTGCCGACATCTCGCTGGCCGACGCCCCCGCAAGGATCCTCGGCGCGCAGAAGATCGATCCGGCGGGCCAGGTGCCGATCAGGTTCGCCATCCCCTTCGATCCCACCGCGATCAAGACCAACATGACCTACGCGCTGCAGGCGCGCATCAGCGTCGATGACCAGCTCTGGTTCATCAACGATATCAGCCATGCGCTCGATCCGCTGACGGCGGGCCCGCAGACGATCCAGGTCAAGATGGTCCGCCAGTCCAGCGCTGCCGAAGAGGTGACGATTTTCGACCGCGACTGGGTCGCCGAGGCGATCGACGGCGCGGCCGCCCACGACAAGGCCAGGCCGACATTGCGCATCGGCAAGGACGGCAAGGTCTCAGGCCGCGGCGGCTGCAACGGCTTCTTCGGCAGCGCCAAGGTCGACGGCCAAAAGCTGGCCTTCGGCCAGATCGGCTCGACCGAGATGGCCTGCGAGCAGGCGGTGATGGACCAGGAGCACAAGTTCCATCAGGCGCTGGAGCGCGCTGCCAGCTTCAGGATCGTCGAGGGCAAGCTGCTTTTGGCCGACAAGGACGGCAAGGACATATTGCGTTTTGCCGCGGCAAGCTGAATCAGTTTCGCAGCTGATTGACTCAGTTTCGTCGCCAATGCCGCCAAGCCATTGAAATATCTGGCGGGCACGAAGCTGGGCCATGAACCGAGACGAGACGTGAACACGTATCCCATCTATCGGTTGCTGATCGTCCTGTGTGGTTCTGCCTGGTGTTGCCTCGCCAGCGCGGCCGGAGCAAATGCTGACGATCAGCCGCCGCTTCGCGTCGCCGCATTTGAGCAATGGGTGGACAAGCTGGCAAGTGAAGCAAACGGCAATCGGGCGCTCCTGGCCGGCAAGCTGCAGGCATCCGGCTTTAGCTGTACGCCCGCCGATGCCGTGCAATTTGGTTGCGTCCGGTTCGGCTGCAAGAAGCTGGCAGGCATGTTCTGGCGAGGAGCCTTGCTCCAGTGGTCGGTCTACCAATTCCAGGGAAAGTTTCGTGGAGCCGCAATGAGCTATGGCTGGGCGAAAGGTTGCTATCCACCGGAACGTGTTTAGCAAGAGCAGAAGCGCTTTGTCTTGCAATAGATGCGGCGGTCGTCCTTGACGGCGTTGCGTCTCGAGGTGAGCGCGCCGACGAAAAGCGGAAACATGTCAGCGGCCCAAACAAAAAGCCGGGGCGTTGCCACCCCGGCTTTTCGATTCTGGATCAGCAACTTGTCAGCCGCTGTTCGCCGGCTGGATCAGCCGACGATTTCGGTGCCCGAGAACCAGTAGGCGATCTCTTCAGCGGCGGTCTCGGGCGCGTCCGAGCCGTGCACCGAGTTTTCGCCGATCGACAGGGCATGGACCTTGCGAATGGTGCCTTCGGCAGCGTTCGCCGGGTTGGTGGCGCCCATCACTTCACGGTTCTTGGCAATGGCGTTTTCGCCTTCGAGAACCTGGACGATGGTCGGCGCCGACGACATGAACTCGACCAGCTCGCCGAAGAAGGGGCGTTCCTTGTGCACGGCGTAGAAGCCTTCGGCCTCGCGGCGGCTCATCCAGACGCGCTTCGAGGCGACGACGCGCAGGCCGGCGTCTTCGAGCATCTTGGTGATGGCGCCGGTCAGGTTGCGGCGGGTTGCGTCCGGCTTGATCATCGAAAATGTGCGTTCGATCGCCATGTCTGGTCCTTGTGATTTCTGGGATTTGCAGTGTGGCGGGCTCTATACAGGCCGCCCGCCGCATTGCCAAGGGGCTAGGCCGCCGCAGCCACGCGGGCAGCCAGGCCGTCATGGAGTTCGAGGCAACGGCAGAACCAGGCGGCGATCGGGTCGGCCGCGTCGAGCAACTGGTAGGGCGTGGCGATGCGGGCCCATTGCAGCGCGCCGAAGACGATGTAGTCGGCAAACAGCGGGCGATCGCCGCCGATCCACGGCTGGTAGGTGAGCATGCTGCGCAGCGGCTCGAGCGACGCCCTGAAGCCCTGGAGCCCGGCATCGCGTGCCGAGCTGACCTCTTCGAGCGTCTTGCCGAAGCGCGCCTCGCGGCTCACGCGGAAATAGGCGGCGTTGGCCTCGTCCTGCATGCCGTGAAGGGCGGTCAACGCGGCGGCACCGATATAAGGATGGATTGTCAGCTGCGACCAGCGCTCGATGAAGCGGGCATGGGCCTCGCCGCCGGCGCCTGAAAACAGCGACGGCCTGTCGGGATAGGCCTGTTCGAGATAAAGCGCGATGGCGAAGGAATCTGACGTGACCGTGTCGCCGTCGCGGATGACCGGCACGGTGTTCGACACGCCGCCCTCGATCCTGGGCACCTCGAGGAAACGCGTCGGCACGGTGCTGAAGTCCAGCCCCTTATGTGCCAAAGCCATCGCCGCTTTCCAGCAATGCGGGCTGAACGGGCGCGTCATATCGCTGCCGACGAGGTCGTAGAGGAGAATGGTCATTGGCGGCTGTTCCCGATGGGCTGTAGTAAGAGGACGATTTTCGAAGCATTCAGGGAATATCGGATGAAACAGCATTTCATGATGTTGGCTGCCTATAATCAATGGGCCAACGAGCGCATCTATGAGGCAGCAGCCGAACTCGACGCGGAAGACTATGAGCGCGACACCGGCGCCGTCTTCAAGTCGATGAAAGGGACGCTCAATCATCTGCTGGTCGCCGACCGGGTCTGGCTGAAGCGCTTCACCGGCGAGGGCGATGCGCCATCTCAGCTCGATGCCATCATCCATGCCGATTTCGACAGATTGCGCGCCGCGCGCCAGGCTGAGGACAGGCGCATCGTCGAGTGGATCGGCTCGCTCGGCGACAAGGCATTCACCGGGCGCTTCACCTACATGACCATCACCGACATGCGCACCATCTCGCAGCGGCTGGCGCCGGCCCTGATGCACCTTTTCAACCACCAGACGCATCATCGCGGCCAGGCGCACATGATCCTGACAGTTCTCGGGCGCCCGTCCGTAGCTCTCGATCTCATTTACTTCCAGCGCACCGAAGACGGCAGAGCATTCGCCTAAATTGCATAAAATTTTATGCTTGCAACGAACATAATCAAAAGGATTCGATCGTCTACTGCTTCATGTAACGCAATTCATGGTGAGCAGTAAAAAAGTTGATGATGTCTAGGGGGTAGGTGAAACTTATTGCCACGAGGGTTCGTTACTATGCCGGCAGCCAGTCTCAAGGCTGGGTGCTGGGATCGGCAACCACAGGGAGACTTCCATGACTGGTATATCGAAGGCAATTGCCAAGACACTGGCGGGTGGTATCGTTTTTGTGGCGCTCTGCGCGCCAGCCAGCGCCCTGGACATAGGCGACCGCAGCAAGGGGCTCGGCGTCTCTGTCGACATCGGTAACAGCAATTCAAGTGGACTTGGCCTCGACGTCGGCGCAACCGTTGGTGGTTCGGGCGGCGTCAATGCCGACGTCAACGCGGATGTCGGCGGCAGCAAGGGCCTGGCTGACGCCAAGGCCAATGCCTCGGTCGGCGGCAACAGCGGCCTGACCGCCAATGTCGGCGCCAATGTCGGCGGCAACAACGGCTTGGCCGGCGTGAATGCCAATGTTGGCCTCGGCGGCAACACGCTCGCCGACATCGGCGTCAACATCGGCGGACCCGGCATTGCCGGTCCGGGCGGACCCGGCGGACCCGGCGGTCCTGGTGGCCCCGGCGGCCCGGGCATCAACCCAGGCGTCATCGGCGGCATGTCGCAAGCCCAGGTGGCTGCCTATGTGAAGCGCTGCAAGATGGTGCTGTCCAACCCGATGGCATTCGAAAGCGACCTGCGCGAACTGTGCAAGCTTTTGCGCACCGCCAGCCGCTGAGCCTTTCGCCAAGACGTTTCGGACGGCCCGCCATGTGCGGGCCGTTTCGATTCCGGCAGGGCGCCGGCCCGGATGTCGTCATGAGCCGGTCTTTTGGCATGCCCCGGTATTTGTCATGACCCCAGTATTTGTCATGAGATGTCTGGATCATCAGATAGCTGCCTCTGGGCAGCGCGACGTGCCTTGTCTTTGCACGTCATCTCGGCCAGACGAAGCATCTGCGACTGCGCCCGGCCAGCCGGCCTGACGTCGCTTTCTCTGTATCGGGATAAAAAAACGTGCGTCCATTCGGCGACAAGACCGGCCAGGCCATCGTGCTGTTGCTCATTGCCGGCTCCGGCATGGTGGCGATCGCCAGGGGCATGAGCCTGACCTTCCTGGCCATCCGCCTGCAGGGCGATTTCGGCCTGAGCCCGGCCTGGATCGGCGTGCTGATCGGCACCGGGCCGTTGCTCGGCGCTGCCATAAGCCCGTTTGCCGGAACGATTTCGGATCGCATCGGCCGGCGCGTGGTGCTGGTCACCGCACTTCTGTTTGCCGGGCTTGGGCTCGTCGGCCTCGGCCTGGCGCAATCGGTCGCGGCTTTTGCGCTGGCGCATGTCGTCTCGTCGGTGTCGGCTGCGGTCTATGAGCCGGTGTCGCGGGCGCTGATGAGCGATGCGGCGCCCGAAAGGCTGCGGCTCAGGATGTTTTCCTGGCGCTACCTCGTCATCAATGCCGGCTGGGCCGTCGGGCCGATGATCGGCCTGGCCATCGGCGCCAATTCGCCCTTGCCCTTCGTCATTGCCGGCATGGTGCATTTCGTCTTTGCCGCGGCGATCTTCGCCGTCGTGCCGGCAGCGCTGGCCGAACGCGCCGGGCAGGCCGCGCCGCAGCAGGCGCCCGGGCTGCGCCGGCTCGGCGCTGCCCTGCGCGACCGCCGGCTGCTGTTTTATGTCGGCGGCGGCACGCTGCTGATGGCGGTCTACGGCCAGTGGTCGGTGACCCTGTCGCAATATCTGACCACCAACGTTGACGACGGCATGAAGATCTTTGCCTGGCTGGTGACGACCAACGCCGCCGTGGTGGTGCTGGCCACCGCACCGGCGCGTCTGGTGATCGAGAAGATCGGGCCGTTGCGGGCGATGGTGCTGGGCTGCCTCTTGTTCCTCGGCGGCGAGCTCGGTTTTGCCGTCTCCACCAATGCTGCCATGCTGATCGGCTTCATGGTGCTGTTCACCATCGGCGAGGTGCTGGTCGTGCCGGCCGAATATGTGCTTGTCGACAGGATCTCCAATGACGGCAACCGCGGCGCCTATTTCGGCGCCCATTCGCTGAGTTCGGTCGGCAATTTCATCGGCCCGCTGTTCGGCGGGCTGGCGCTGGGCGCCTTTGGCGGGCAGGGCATGTTCATGCTGTTTGCCATGCTGGCCGCCGGCAGCGCTGTGCTGTTTGCCATCGGCCACGCCGCGCCGCCGCCCGCCACGTCAGACGGCGCGGCGATCGATGCGACAGGCGAGATCGCAGGCGAAGCGCTGCACCGCAGCCACAGGCCGGCCTTCGCCTGATCGCCAGGCAACGGCCCTTTCCATCATGCGTCCGCTCTAATGGCTGTGGCGCGCTCTTGCCATATCGGTAACTCTCGGCCAAAACCGCCACGCCATGCTCATCATCAATGACCTTTCCCTCCGCATTGCCGGACGCCTTCTCCTCGACCACGCGTCGCTGACCTTGCCTGCCGGCACCAAGGCCGGCCTTGTCGGCCGCAACGGCACCGGCAAGACCACGCTGTTCAAGGCGATAACCGGCGATTTCAGCTCGGAAACCGGCAGCATCAGCCTGCCCAAGAACACGCGGATCGGCCAGGTCGCGCAGGAAGCGCCCGGCACCGAGGAGCCGCTGATCGACATCGTGCTCAAGGCCGATGTCGAGCGCTCGGCACTGCTCGCCGAGGAAAAGACCGCCACCGACCCGCACCGCATCGCCGAGATCCACATCCGCCTGGCCGACATCGACGCCCATTCGGCCGAGTCCCGCGCCGCCACCATCCTCGCCGGCCTCGGTTTCGACGACGAAGCGCAGAAGCGCCCGGCGTCGTCATTCTCCGGCGGCTGGCGCATGCGCGTGGCGCTTGCCGCCGTGCTGTTTTCCGAGCCCGATCTGCTGCTGCTCGACGAGCCGACCAACTATCTCGATCTCGAAGGCACGTTGTGGCTCGAGAACTATGTCTCGAAATATCCGCACACCGTGCTGCTGATCAGCCACGACCGCGACCTGCTCAACCGCGCCGTCAATTCGATCGTCCATCTCGACCAGAAGAAGATGACCTTCTGGCGCGGCGGCTACGACCAGTTCGAGCGCCAGATATCAGAACAGCGCGAGCTGCAGGAAAAGGGCCGCGTCAAGCAGGAGGCGGCACGCAAGCACCTGCAGTCCTTCGTCGACCGCTTCCGCGCCAAGGCGTCGAAGGCGCGCCAGGCGCAGTCGCGCATCAAGGCGCTGGAGAAGATGAAGCCGATCGCAGCCCTGATCGAAGACAATGTGCGCCCGTTCAGCTTCCCCGAGCCGGTCAAGACGGTGGCCTCGCCGATCGTCGCACTCGACCGGGTCAGCGTCGGCTACCAGGCCGACAAGCCGATCCTCAAGAAGATGACCTTGCGCATCGACGCCGACGACCGCATCGCGCTGCTCGGCGCCAACGGCAACGGCAAGTCGACCTTCGCCAAGCTTCTGGCCGGCCGGCTCAAGGCCGAGACCGGTTCGGTGACCATCGCCCCGGGGCTCAAGGTGGCGATCTTCGCCCAGCACCAGCTCGACGATCTGAGGCCCGAGGAAAACGCCTATGAGCATGTCCGCCGGCTGATGCCGGAGGCGCCTGAATCGAAGGTCAGGGCGCGTGTCGCCCAGTTCGGCCTGCCGACCGAGAAGATGAACACCGCCGCCAAGGACCTGTCCGGCGGCGAAAAGGCGCGGCTGCTGATGGGCCTGTCGGCCTTTGACGGGCCGAACCTCTTTATCCTCGACGAGCCGACCAACCACCTCGACATCGACAGCCGCGAGGCGTTGATCATGGCGCTCAACGAGTTTCCCGGCGCCGTGATCCTGATCAGCCACGACCGCCACTTGCTGGAGGCGACGGCCGACCGGCTGTGGCTGGTCAAGGATGGCGCGGTCAACCCTTATGACGGCGACCTCGAGGACTACAAGACGCTGGTGACGGGCGTGTCGGGCGACCGGCGCAAGGAGCGCGAGGCCGACAAGGCCTCGAAGGCCGACAAGCGCCGCGAGGCCGCGGCACGGCGCGCCGCCCTCGAGCCGCTGGCCAAGGAAATCCGCGCCACCGAGGCGCTTATGGACCGCATCCGCAAGCGCATCGACGGCATCGAGGACCAGCTCGCCGATCCCAGGCTCTATGAAAAGGACCCGACGACGGCGACACAGCTGGCCAAGGAACGCTCGCAACTGTCGGCCCAGCTCGAAACCAACGAAGAGAAGTGGCTGACCATGTCGGCCGAATATGAAGAAGGCGTCGCCGAGTAGGGCATCTTACCCTCCCTCTTTTTGCGAAGGGTCGGACCGAAGGTCCGGGGTGGGGAGGGTCGGACCGAAGGTCCGGGGTGGGTGGCCGAGATTAGCCCCATCCCGCCTTACGCGCCTTGCCCGCTCGGCCCACGAGGGGGGAGGGTCATGCAGCGGTCCGCACTGGCCCTACACGGCAAGCCGACATCAGGGTAAAAGGGCGCCATGAACCAGCACGCCAAGATCAGGATCGGCCATTCGGCCTGCCCGCATGACTGCCCCTCGACCTGCGCGCTCGAAGTCGAGCTGCTCGACGACAAGCGCATCGGGCGTGTGCATGGCGCCAAGTCCAACAGCTATACGGCAGGCGTCATTTGCGCCAAGGTCGCCCGTTATGCCGACCGCGTCCACCATCCCGACCGCCTGCTGAAGCCGCTGGTCCGCGCGGGCGCCAAGGGCGACGGCAACTGGAAGGAAGCGAGCTGGGAGGCAGCGCTCGACCTCGTCGCGGAAAAATTCATCGCGGCGGAGGAGCGTTACGGCTCGGAGACCGTCTGGCCCTATTTCTACGCCGGCACGATGGGGCTGGTGCAGCGCGACGGCATCGAGAGGCTGCGCCACGCCAAGAAATATTCCGGCTTCTTCGGCTCGATCTGCACCAATCTCGCCTGGACCGGTTATGTCATGGGCACAGGTGCGCTGCGCGGCAGCGATCCGCGCGAGATCGGCAAGTCGGACTGCGTCGTCATCTGGGGCACCAATGCTGTCGTCACCCAGGTCAATGTGATGACCCATGCGATCAAGGCGCGCAAGGAACGCGGCGCCAGGATCGTCGTCATCGACATCTACGAGACCGCGACGCTGAAGCAGGCCGACATGGGGCTGGTGCTGAAGCCCGGCACCGACGCCGCGCTCGCCTGCGCCGTCATGCATGTGCTGTTCCGCGACGGGTTTGCCGATCGCCCCTATCTCGAAAAATACACCGACGACCCCAGGGGCCTCGAAGCGCATCTCGCCGACAAGACGCCGGAATGGGCGGCCGCCATCACAGGTCTTTCCATCGAGGAGATCGAGGCTTTCGCCCGGCTCGTCGGCACCACCAAGAAGACCTTCTTCCGCCTGGGCTACGGCTTTTCGCGCCAGCGCAACGGCTCGGTCAACATGCATGCGGCGCTGTCGATCCCGGCGGTGACGGGGGCCTGGCAATATGAGGGCGGCGGCGCCTTCCATTCCAATTCGGGCATCTTCAAGCTCAATGGCGAGCTGCTCGAAGGCACCAAATTCCGCGACCCCGACATCCGCTATCTCGACCATTCGCGCATCGGCCCGGTGCTGACCAATGCCGAGGACGCGCTCTATGGCGGCCCGCCTGTCACCGCGATGCTGATCCAGAACACCAATCCGGCCAATGTCGCGCCCGAGCAGCGGCTGGTGGTCAAGGGTCTTATGCGCGACGACCTGTTCACCGCCGTGCACGAGCAGTTCATGACCGACACGGCCAAGCTCGCCGACGTCGTGCTGCCGGCGACGATGTTCCTCGAGCACGACGACATCTACAAGGGCGGCGGCAACCAGCACATCACGCTGGGGCCGAAGCTGATCGACCCGCCGGAAGGGCCGCGCACCAACCACTATGTCATCGAGGAACTGGGCAAGCGGCTTGGCGTGTCCGACATGCCGGGCTTCGGCATGACCGAACGCCAGCATATCGACGTCATGCTGGAGAAGAAGGGCCTCGGCAATTTCGACAGCTTCAAGGACCAGAAATGGGCCGACATGCAGCCGGGGTTCGACAGCGCGCATTTCCTCAACGGCTTTGGCCATGCCGACGGCAAGTTCCGCTTCAAGCCGCACTGGAATGGCGGTGCGGCCCCCAACAAGCCGCCGCGCAGCATGGGCATCTTCGGCCCGGTCGCGCAGCTGCCCGAATTCCCCGATCATGTCGACCTGATCGAGGTGGCGGACGCCGCCCATCCGTTCCGCCTGGCGACGTCGCCGGCGCGCAACTTCCTCAACTCGACCTTCGCCGAAACGCCGGTGTCGCGCGAGAAGGAGGGCCGGCCGGAACTGTTGATCCATTCCGAGGACGCGGCAGAACTCGGGATTGCGACAGGCGACCGGGTCGAGATCGGCAATATGCGCGGCGAGGTCGTGCTGCATGCCCGCCTGTTCGACAAGATCAGGCGCGGCGTCGTCATCGCCGAAGGCATCTGGCCGAACTCCGACCATGAGCGCGGCGAAGGCATCAACGTCCTGACCGGCGCCGACGCGCCCGCGCCTTATGGCGGCGCTGCCGTGCATGACAACAAGGTCTGGGTGAGGGCGGCGTAGGGGCGTAGGCGCTTGAAGCCGAAGCTGCAGCCGTATTCGGGTCAGTTGGACAGGCGCTGAGTTTGGCGGCTCGCATCTTGTTGGGTAGCCGCCGCCATGTTCCCGACGCAACATGAAAGCGGCCATTCTGCAGCCGACCCCTTTGAAGCCGTCCGAGTTAATTCCGTCGCGGACCGAATCCTGCCAAGCAATTACGTTCCACCGCCAATATCAAGGCTCGACCTCGAATATGGCTTCGATTTCGACCGCCGCGCCCTTTGGCAGCGACATTACGCCAACAGTGGACCGCGTATGCCTGCCAGCATCGCCGAAGACTTCAACCATTAGATCAGATGCGCCATTCATGACTTTCGCCTGATCCTCGAAATCTGGGGTGCTGGCGATGAAGCCACCAAGGCGCACGACCTGGCGCACACGATCCAGGCCGCCCAACGCGCTGCGGCACTGTGCAAGAATGTTGATAGCGCAAGCTCTTGCCGCAACGGTGGCATCTGCCAACGTTACGCTTCCGCCGACACTGCCGCTGGCAACGAGGGCGCCTCTGTCAAGGCAAAGCTGCCCTGACACGAACAGCAAATTCGACGATCGCATCGTCGCCACGTAATTCGCCACTGCGGTCGGAGGTTCCGGCAACTCAATGCCCAGGGCTGCGAGACGCGTCTCTGCCGTGCTTGCCATCAGCGAGCGCTTTCATCAAAGGAACGTCCGGTAAGTGGAACGAGTACGGAGAGCAGCCGTCGCATGCCCGCCTCCAGGATCGTTCTCGAAGTGCCGAGGTTGATGCGGATGTGGTTCTCTCCACCAGGCCCCATCGGCTCGCCGTAGGTCACGACGAGCTTCGCCTGCCTTTCAATCAGCGGCTCATAGACAGCCCTCGGCGTGTTGAGCCTGGAGAGATCCAGCCAGGCGAAGTATGCTGCTTCGGCGACCGGAACCGTGACCTCGGGCAGGAATGACCGGATCAAATCCGTGACGTATGCGTGATTGCCGGCAATATGGTGCATCAGCGCGTGGCTCCAGTCGTCACAATCTCGGAACGCCACTTCGGCAGCGGCGTATCCAAGTGCGCTGCCACCATACTGTAGATTGGCGCGCTGCAAGCCGCGCCGGAAGGCATCCCGCAGGACCGGGTTCGGGGCGACAACGATGGAATGCTTCAGTCCGGTAAGATTGAAGGGCTTGCTTGGTGAGAACAGGCAATAGGAATTCATCGCAGCCCATTCTGAAACCGCAGCAAAGGGTGTGAATTCCGTTCCCTCATACAGCATCCCGCTGTAGACCTCGTCGGAAACCACGATGACTCCACGTTCGGAGCATATGCGTGCCAGTTCCTTCAGCTCGTCGCGAGTCCAGACCCGACCAACCGGATTATGCGGGCTGCAGAGCAACAACAACTTTGTTCGGTCAGTAATGCAGGCCTCAAGCCCGGCAAAATCCATCTCGTATGTGCCGCCGCGATTGATCAGTTGATTGGCGACGGGCACGCGGTCGTTGGCCTTCACGATCTCCGCAAAAACGTGGTGGACGGGTGGCTGGTAGATGATCTCGTCACCGGCCTGGGTCAGTTCCATGATAATCGAGTGCATCGATGGATAAATCGCGACACAGGAATCGATCCACGTCTTCTCCACCTGCCATCCAAAACGTCTGCTCAGATAACCCGTGACCGCGTCGTAGTAGCTGGGTCGTCTCAGGGGATAACCAAAATGGCCGGCTTCGACCGCACGATGCAGCGCTTCGACGACGGCCGGTGGCGACCGGAAATCCAGATCGGCGGTTCCAAACGAGAAAAGGTCTTTGTCGCCCAGTCGGTCGATTTCCATCTCCCACTTGAGGGTGCTGAGAGCTGACCGATCTATCGCCTTGCTGAAGTCATGGAGCGATTGCTCGGATGCAGACCGAGCAGTTTTTGCGGACATGGGGTCTCCTTGCCCCGTGGTTTCACGGGGTCGATATCTGGTTGCTTATGGAAGCGGACTACTTGACGCGCGCCAGGAACTCGCGGAGGCGTTGTGATTGCGGATTTGCAATCATTTCCTTTGGAACGCCACGCTCGACAACCACGCCACCGTCCATGAAAACGAGTTGGTCGGCGACTTCTGACGCGAAGCCGATTTCGTGGGTAACCACCACCATGGTCATGCCGTCCCGCGCCAAATCCTTCATGACGGCAAGAACCTCCCCAACGAGTTCGGGATCGAGCGCCGAAGTCGGCTCGTCGAAGAGAATGACCTTGGGCCGCATGGCAAGCGCCCGAGCTATCGCCACGCGTTGTTGCTGCCCACCAGAGAGCTGTCGTGGATAAGCGTCACACTTCTCGGCCAGACCAACCTTGCCAAGGAGATGGACCGCCCGCTCCGTGGCAGATTTGACCGATTCACCCCGGACATGGACTGGTGCCTCGATGACGTTCTGCAGGACGGTCAGATGGCCGAAAAGGTTGAACTGCTGGAACACCATGCCGACCTCGGCACGACGGCGGCAGATTGCGCTGTCTGGCAGTTCATGGAGCCGGTCCTGCCTGAGCTCGTACCCTATGAAGTCCCCATCCACGAGGAGCAGGCCGCCATCGATCTTCTCCAGATGGTTGATGCATCGCAAGAACGTGCTCTTGCCCGAACCCGAAGGCCCGATGATGCAGGCGACGCTGCCTGTCGGGACGCTCAGGCTGACGTCTTTGAGCACTTCGAGGGAACCGAAGGATTTTCGGACGCCTTCGGCATAGACCATGACATTCTGGTCGATACCAAAGCGGCCGTGATGTGTCCTTGAAACAGTCATTGTGTGACCCTCCTGCGAACGGAGAAGGCATTGCCGAATGTTGCTTTCAGCATGCCCTTGCCTTGCCGGGTGGCATTGTCCCGAGAGAAATAGCGTTCCAGGTAAAACTGGCCGATCGACATGATCGCCACGACAACGAGGTACCAAAAGGTTACAACCAGCAACAGCGGTATGGTCTCGAACGTACGGGCGTAGATGGATTGCGCCGAATAAAGCAGGTCACCCACCGCAACGACGCTGACCAGCGAAGTGGTCTTGAGCAGGTTGATCGTCTCGTTGCCGGATGGAGGGATGATTACTCGCATGGCTTGGGGGATGATGATGCGGCGCATCAACAGGCTCGGCTTCATCCCGAGGCACAGAGCCGCTTCCCGCTGGCCTTGGTTGACCGACTGCAGGCCGTTGCGGATGATTTCCGCCATGTAGCCGGATTCGTGGAGCGAAAGGCCGACGACGGCCGCGACCAGAGGCGTCATGACGTCGTTGGTCGAAATGGAAAAAATGGTGCCAAGACCAGGCAGCCAAAGCTCGAAGCGCGGAACGATCAGCGCCAGATTGTACCAGAGTATGAGCTGGACCAGCGCCGGTGTTCCCCGGAAGAACCAGACGAACACTTTTGCCGGCGTTGAAAGCAGCCGGCTCGGCGACAAGATCATAAGTGCCGCAATCGTGCCCAGGACAACGGCGATCACCATCACCAGAGCGGTCACGATGAGGGTCACCAGGAGACCATTCATGATCAGCGGATTGAAGAGATAGCTTCCGGCGATGGGCCATTGCAGCTTGGGGTTCATTGCCGCGCTGCGAACTGCCAGCGCGAGAAGCGACAGTACAAGAATGATCGCCGCGAGGCGGAACGGGTGGGGCAGCGGAACCACTTTAAGCTTGGCAATTGCGGCAGAGTTTTGATCGTTTTTCATGGGTGTCGCACAGCTCTCCCCGCCCGGCGGTCGAGGCCACCGGGCGTTCAGTCGATCTCGGATGAGATATGGCGGTTAGTGGTTCAGTTGAGAGACGTCGGTATAGATGACCGGCGCGTCCAGCGACGACTTGCCCATGTTGTAACTGTCGAGCAGCTTTTTGTAGGTGCCGTTCGCCATCAATTCCTTGAGGACGGCATCCACCATGGCTGCCGTAGCCTTGTCTCCCTTCGGGACCGCGATCCCAAGCGGTGACGGATAGTAGCTGTCGCCGGTAACGACGAGCTGCCCCTTGCTCGTTTTCTCAAAATAGCCTGTGGCCGTCGAGTCATCCAACCAGGCCTCGGCGCGACCTGAAAGCACCGCAGCGATGCTGTCCTTTGGCTCCGGATAGATCTGTTTGTTGATCTCGGGCAGGCTGGCGGCCTTGCAATCGGCCGAGATCCTGTCGGCAGCGATATCGCCGGAAGTGCCGGTCTGAACCGCGACAGCGTGCCCGCAAAGGTCAAGCTTCTTTGTGAATTTGTCCTTGTCCTCCGGCTTCACCGTTGCCACGGAGCCGGTTTCCATGAAGGAGATGAAGTCCACCTGCTTCAAACGCTCAGGCAGCACCGTGAAGGTGGTCCAGGCCATCGTTGCGCGCCCCGATGCGAGAGCCGGAATCTGCGAGGCGAAGGGAATTGTGACGACTTCCAGCTTCACCCCCATCAGGTCGGCAGCGGCCTGAGCCATCTCAATGTCCAGGCCAGCCGGCTTTCCGGAGGCGTCAGTGAACTCGAAGGGGGCGTAGGCGAGCGAACTGGCGATTGTGAGCTTGCCACTGGTCTTGACGGCATCCGTTACGGAATGTCGGCAGCAAAGCTGCTGATGGTCGAAAATGCCGAGAGCGCAAGAACCACGCCACTCGTTGTAAGGCTACGCTTCATTGGTTCCTCCCTGTTTGAACCGTGGCCTACGGATAGCAGTCGCCTGCATGATCGGTGAAATTGATAATGTGACATAAGACTATGCATGCCATGCATAGTGCCGTCGTGAAACAGCCCATCAGGGGCCAACGCCTGGCGCACGCCTATTGCTAAGATTGACGGCCGCCGGAGATGTTTAGGCGTCCATACGCCGCTTCTTTCAATGCCCGCTGAACCTCTGTCGTGGCGATGATCAGGCTTCGCAGCCAGGCATGTCCCGCATCGGCCTCCAAACCACGTTCGTAAATCATGGAGACCCGAACGTCCGGGAGAGGGAACGGGGCCGGAACGATCTTGGTCTCGGTTTCTTCGGAGACCGCGAAAATGAAGTTGTCGCCAAAAACCGTTATGAGAGGCGTGTCCTTGATGATCCAAGGCGCCACGAGATAGTGCGGAATGGTGGCGACAACCTTCCGTTTGAGGCCAAGTCCTCTCAGGACGATATCGGCAACGCCATCCGCCTTGCCGTCTGCAGAGATCTGAAGATGAGGCGAAGACAAGTAGCGCTCTTGGGTGAAATCATCCAGCAGGCCATTTCCTTTCCAGCCGGCACAGACCATCTTGTGCGTCGACAGTTGCACGACTGTAATCTGGTCACTCTTGAGCGAAAAGTTGCCGAGCACCGCGCACTCGATTTGCTTGGATTTCAACAAGTCGAGGACTTCAGCCTCTCTGGTGTGCAAGACGTTGAGTGTGGCATTTGGCGCCTGAGCCGAGAAGTTCTGGATGAGGCTCGGAAGGATCGTAACGGCCGAGGAATCCGAGAGGCCGATCCTGAAGTTTCTGAATGTGCTTGCCGGCTCGAAATTCAAATGCCTTTCGACGACCTGACGAATGTCAGCCAGCGCGCGAGTAAGAACCGCAGCCAGTTCTTTCGCCCGAGGCGTCGGCTCCATCACCCCTGA
Source organism: Aminobacter sp. SR38 (assembly GCF_014843375.1). NCBI lineage: Bacteria > Pseudomonadati > Pseudomonadota > Alphaproteobacteria > Hyphomicrobiales > Phyllobacteriaceae > Aminobacter > Aminobacter sp. SR38. The sequence goes on along the minus strand of NZ_CP062112.1, from coordinate 1,184,757 downwards.
ATCGCGAGAAAACAATTCGTCCTTGAAGATATGCCGCAACCTGGAAAGTGAATGGCTTGTGGCCGACTGCGTCCGACCAAGCAGTTCCGCCGCCTTTGTGACGCTGCGCTCCTGCATCAATGCGTCGAACGTACGAAGCAGATTCAGATCGATTTGATTCAAGGAGAACGCGTGTGGGCTCGGAGGCATCTCACAACATCACGAATTTCAGCTCCGGCGACTTATACATACATACGAAAAATGTGCGCTACGATCACGATAATTAAGAAGCAGGGTTACCGCAGGTCCTCACCGCCAGGCATGATTGCCGATTTCCGTGCCGGGCTGAATCCAGCGTCCGCTTACATCATTTGCTTGCCAAAAGCAGCCGGGCAGAAAACCACTCCATACCTGTCATCTTCACTATCTCGGCAGCGCGAGATAGCTGCGCAGGCTGTCGAGGCGGGCGCGCATTTGCTCTGCGTCGGCTCTTGGAGCCGGTTTGCCTACTCCAGCGGCCACACTTCGACGACGCCATGGGCAACGGCACAGGGAACGCCTGAGATCTTCTTGACCGCTTCCGCCATATCCGCAGCCTCGATGATGGCGAAGCCGGCAACCGGCAAGGCCGACGACATGAATGGGCCATCCCGCGTCTCCGGACCCGCCGCTTCGGGATTGCGCACCTGCACGGGCGCACCAGCGATTCCGATCAATGCGCCCTCGGCGCGCAGCCTTGCATCCTGCGCGTGGGCGGCGTCGCGGACGGGTTGTGAGGTCCGGTCATATCCGGCCTGGTCGCCATATCCGATGGTGAGGAATTTCGGCACTCTGCAACCTCCTTTCAGGTCCTGGGTGATGTCGCGCGGTCTGTTGTCGCCGTCATCGGCCGCCTGCAACCGTGCCGACACTGACGGGCCGTGATCAGGGGTCGAAACGCCGAAATGTCGTTGCCGAACCCGGCCATGAAGGCCTCCTGCAAAGCCGGCCCGCCTTTTTACCCACGCCGCTGAGAGGACGTCGGTCCCCAAACATCACGTCGCGCAAGACGGTCATGTCGGAGCGATGCCTGGCATTTGCGTTGCCAGCATGATCGACAGAGCGATGGTCCACAGTGGCGTGCCGATCCAGTTGCACTTTGCAACTGGATCGGGTTTACGCTTTCCGATTGCATATTGCAAGCGGAGCGATGCAGGCTTGCCAACGAGCCTCCAGCTGTGGCGTGTCTAGACAGAGCGACCTTGAACAGGTCGCCGCTGATGCGGCGAGGGGCTGCGCAACACTTTTGTGATCGCGCAGTGTTCTTCGGCGCCATAACCCGCGTCCACCGCGCGCTGGAAAACCCCGGTCGCAAAGGTCGGAAAATCGGCGCCAATCTCGAGGTTGTCGGATACGTCGACGAGACGCGCGATATCGGCGCGCACGGAAGCGATGGTGCTTTCAGGCGCGCTGAAGCTGTTTGTGGCGATAACCCGGCCCATGCGACGCATGTCGTCTGCGAAGAACGGTGCCGAGCCTGCCATCATCTCTCCGAACTGAGCCGGATCGAGCCCTTCGGCTTCACAGATGACTGCGCCGTGGCTGAAGCCGATCCAATGGGCTGCGTAATAGGCCAGGGCAGCGCCAAACAGCGCCTTGGCATGGCCGACATCGGGGCCCACATGCACAAGGCTGCCGGCCAACGCCTGAAGAAGGGCGCTGGCCGAGGCAAACGTCGTCTCAGGACCGGCAAGCAGGATGGCGGCGTCAGCTCCGCCGATCTGGCTCGGCCATGCGGAAATGGCGCCGTCGAGATAGTCCGCACCGCGCTGTGCTGCCCATGCCGCCATGGCTCGGGCTTCCCTCGACGTGCCGGAGGCCAGTTGCACGACGAGCCGGCCAGCGACGATCTCGGCCAAGGCTTTGTCTTCGAGGATGCTGCGCGTTGCCGCATAGTCCGACAGGCACATGACGACAACCGGGCTGGCGGCGACCGCTTCCGCGGCGGTCAGCGCGACCTTGGCCCCTCTGTCTCTGAGATCATCGGCCTTTGCCGAGGTCCGGTTCCAGACCACGGTCGTCTTGCCGGCGGAAAGGAACGCGCGCGCCAATGCGGTGCCCATCGCACCCAGGCCGATTACCGTGACGTCACCCATGTCCATCTCCTGCTTGACCGCGAACCTACAAAATGTAACTTACAAATTGTAGGTGTCAAGCGGAGGAGAAAATCGTGAAGCTGCCGAGAGATGGCCGTCGCAGCCAACTCCTTGATACGGCCCTCCAGATCGTTCGGGAGCAGGGCGCCGATGAACTCACCTTGGGCACGCTCGCCCAACGAGCCGATGTCAGCCGGCCCGTCGTCTACGACCATTTTTCAACGCGCGCCGGCCTGCTGCTCGCCCTGTATCAGCGGCTGGAGGACAATTATGTCAAACAGCTTCGCCAGGAGCTGAGCGCGATGCCGGGCGAGCTTGCCGCCGTGGCCGACGCCATTGCCGCAGCCTATTTCAGCTGCCTGTCCAACATGGGCCAGGAAGGGCCTGCCATCTTTGCGGCACTTCAGGGGAGCCCTGACATAGCGCTCCAGCAGTCACGCATGCTGGGGCAATATGTGGCCATCGTCGCCCAGGCGCTGCAACCGTTCTCTGCCGTTTCCGGCGAGAGCCTTCGTCTCCTGTGCACCGGCCTGTTGGGCGCGGCAGAGGCCATCGCGCGCGAACTGCAGGCAGGCAAGGTCACCGACACCGAAGCCAGGACGGTGTTTTCGAAGCTGATCGTCGGCAGCCTGCGCGCCGCCTGACCGGCGGGCCGGCGGCGAATCTCGATCGAACGGGAAGGTGGCATCGGCGGCGGCGAAGCCGTGGCGTTCGATCTGCGCGAAAGGCGAGCCTGTCAGCTCGCCGCTCTCGTTATGACCACTATCGATCTGTCAGAAAGCATCCTGCAGATCGCGTCATGCTTCGAGCATCAGGAATAATTGTCGACATGGTCAGTCTCGCGGCACTATTCGAATGAGCCGGGCGTATATCCATCCCTCTAGGATCACGTCGGTCACCGCGTCGAAATAGCGAACCTTCACCCAACCGTTGCTTAGCTCAAGGAACTCGACTACCTCGCCCTCATGCAGCAGCGCTAGGCGTTTCCCCATCGTGTCGGGACTGGGACGAAGATTGGCACGCCTCATGATGACAGCGAGCGCTCGCTCTCGCACATTCGCGTATTCCGCCCAATCCTCACGCAGCTGCTCAATAGTTTGAGTTTGCGCGGGTATGAGGGCAAGCTCATCCATGAGTTCTTGGTGTTGCGCGTCGCCTTGAACCTCAAAGTAAAAGGTCAAGAAGAGCGAAAGAATGGCGATCACGCCCATGAGCCGCTGCTGCTCAAAGATCGAAGTAGCTCGTTCTACGCGCGCTATGAACAGCGTGAACAGCCGTAGAAACATCTGCTTTGCGGTATCTGGCGCGAGCCCGGCGGCGGTCTCCTCCTCAATGACCGCCAAGCTCTCAAGCAGCAGAGAGCGCGTTTCCCCACCTGCAACCGAGTTACTCAGACGGAGTTCCTCACGCCTGTTCATAGCATCGGCGAGCGTGCGATATGCCAAAGCCATCGCTTGAAAGTTAGCTCCGAACGGATCCAACCAAGTTTCTCTTATGTTATGAAGAGAGAGCGCCTTTAGCGTGGGTCCAGCCATTGCCGTGGCTAGCATTTCATTCTGTATTCGGAGGTTGGCCAATGCCCTGTCGGCCCCGAGCTTTTCAGCATCAAGACCTATCATCGATCTTCGAAGGGCCTCCGACATTCCCATGAGGGGATCGGTCGCTCGACGCATTGACTCTGACACCCCGGCCAAGGGGTCCGCAATCGCTTTACGCGTAGCCTCCGATATTCTTGCCCAAGGATCGGTGGCTCGCCGCAAAGTCTCTGACATACCTGCGAAAGGGTCGGTTGCGCGCCGCATGGCATCTGATACGCCCGAAAATGGGTCCATCATGGCCTTGCTACTCATCTCAGATATTTCGGAGAATGGATCGGTCGCGCGCCTCATGACTTCATCCATTCCACGAAGCGGGCTTAGCGCTTCTTCCATTGCGCGTGATGCCGTCGAGGAGAAGTTCATCAACTGCTCGAGCCTAGACCAGGGTGTTAGGGCGCTATCAAGCGCATCCGTAGAGAGTGTTGTCCGAAGTGGGTCGAACGCGGAGATGCTCTTGACCATCGATGCAGTCCAGCTTTTGAGCTACGTACACAATTTATGCACCAGAAGTAAATTCCACAGAAAAATCAAATGTGACAAAGATTATTGTGACAGAGAGGAGCTTTCATTCAGAATGATGCAAAGGTATTTGTGATCGTGGGAATCCGATTGACGATCCTTTTCGCTAGTCTGAGCCAAAGCTGCCGGTGGGCTATCTGCCTATGTCGTTGGTTTCGTTGAAACGTGTCGACCAATCTTCATAGCAATCGGCATCTGCAATGAGGCGAGTGCGTTAGCGCGGCTAAGGCATTAGGCTCCGTCGAGACCTCCAAAAACCGATTCCAACTGATCATAGGTCAATAGCGCTACGGCGTGACCTATCCGTTCGGCTGCAAAGCTCATCGGAACTGTGTGTGCGAAAACCAGAGCTCCATCAATTCGTATATCAGCCAGCTTGAGATGGGACTGAAACGCGGCAGCGTTCTCCCGTGCAAGCACCATTCGCCTGAGGTGCTTGCCCAGGAGGTCCGGACGTCCCTTCTCATCGGTCTTGCCACGAAATTTATGGAGCTGCTTAGCGATCTCGCTGGAAGTCTTGGCGAACTGGAGATCCTTACATTCGAGGAGCATGACACGTCCGTCAGTGTGCCATGCCAGCACATCAATATCGCCGGGATCTTCGGGTAGCTTACGGCCAAGAATATGGGAAAACTTCGCGCCTCGTTTTGCCTGCCATCCGAGTTCCTGTAAGCGCGTAACGACCCGTTCTTCAAACTCGGCCGCTTCCTCCGCAACGATGTGTTCTCTCCAGCTTCGCATCTCTTTCGATGCAATAGAGTTGAGATCATAATGTCCGTAGTAAAAATTATGGAGCAGCATGCTGAACGCGTCACGGATCATGCCGGGCGCGATAACGACGTCCGACTCGGTGGAGGGTTCCAGCCTAAGAATAGGACGCCTTGCGACAGATAATCGTCGCCTGAACCGCCACGGCTGCCGGTCCTGGTCGGCATATGGCTGGGGGATGTTCTTCCAGCCGTGACGCGGGAGCAGTTCGAGTGAGCCAACAAACTGCTCAGCGCAATCGATATGCTCGGAGAGGTACTGAATCAATGCCGGTCTGGGTAATACTTCCCACGCCTGCCCCGTTTCGACCAATCGATTTTCCAGCACCTCAAGCGCAGCACGAAATTCCCTGAGCGAAATACCCATTTCTGCTTCCCAAGCGGCGGCGAAGCGGGTGTTCGTTCTACTGGTCGCCTGTTCTTCGGTGAGTAGTTCGGGTTCTTGCAGCAACTCCGAATAGTCGCGGCGGCTCCGGTCGATCTGCACACTAACGAATGACTCGCCGACTGGTCTCACGATGGCGTCGAAGAACGAGACATCAATCTGCACCTCGCCCGCTGGGGAGATGCGCATTTCAGGGCGCATGCCTTCATAACGGATTGCGTCGGAGTAACCACCGAGATGATGGATCATCATCGCCAGCGCCATGAGGTTGGACAGGTCGAAATCTGCAACCTCGAAACCAACGCCTATCGGGGATTCGCACAGAGCCGCTTCCAAAATAATGCGGCTGGCTAAGCCGGTCGCATTGGCTTTTTGAATGCTCTTGGAGACTTCATCGCGGGATTCTTGAGGGTTTGCGGAAAGGTCAAGAACGGCACCTGAGGTCCGTTCCCATCTAGACTTGTCTGCAATGGATGCTTCGTGATTCTCCACCACGCGGCGAATTAGGGCGTGTCTCTCGAACTGCCGGAGATGCTCACAGAACATTTCCTCTGCGGCGACGGTGATTGCATTGAGCACTCTTGTGCATTCGTCACGCCCCTTGACCGTACCACCCGGACGGGGGAGTCCGTGCCAACCCAGCCCTAGGCGAAGGGCGGCATCGTCGAAGCTGCTTATCTTTACAACTTTCCCTGGGACCGATTCGTGCACGTAGTCGCGAAAGTCCTGCGGCGCGAATGCATGAAGTTGCCGCGCTTCAGGCGAGGGAATGATTTCACGCAAAAGTGCGGCACGATCGACGTCTGCACCACTTGCGAGCGTGACAACCTGCTCAAGAAAGCCTTCTATCAAGGCGACTTCCGAGACGTTGCTGGGATGGGAAAGTCCTTGAAAGAACGGCAAGCCAATCTCAGTGGAAACAACGCATCCGTCCGGATCGTAGGATACCCGGATAGTCCCCTTCAGCTCTTCCAGTGGTGGTGGATTGATCTCTTTCGACCTTATGGCGGGATAAGCAGGAGTGACAAGCTTCCATGTCAGAACATCCGGAAGGCCGGGTACGTGTTCCGCTAATATGGGGGCAAGGCCCTCCATCCAGACCATCTGCATTTCAAAGATAGGGTAGAGGTACGAGCGTTCATCCAACGGTACGGTTTCGAGCCACCAAGTTCGGCTGCCTGACCTCCACACCCCGCGATAGCGCGGTACTCGGGCATCAAGATGCGAGACATAGACCCGCTGCGTATTCTCTGGTGAACGTTTGCCACCATCCTTTCGGCGAACAACAAGCACGTTGCCAGCAACATCGCGTACCGCGTGCTTGTCGAAGCGGGCGTGGTGCTCGGCCCTGAGCCGCAGATGTGCGTTGGTGGGCACTATGAGCGTGGCGCTCTCGGCGCCATCCGGCATGGCCTCATGGGGCACTACATGGCCATTGTTCTCGTAGGCAAAGCCGATGCGCGCCAGAAGCCCGTTAATCGCCATCAATGGAAAGCCCATATGCCCCGCAGTGCCTTCTGCAATGAGGAACTTGAGTAACTCGGCGATATTGAAGTCGTGCCGCCAGCCCAGCACGTCGAGGTCATAGCTGCTGATACCTTCAGCCAGCCAATGAGCCGGACGGGCAAACTCGATCAATTGTCCCCTGCCGAAGCCGCAAAAGACGATCAGGGAAAATCCGAGCTTGAAACCAGGGCGGGCTTTGGTGTCAGCCGCCGCGGCGTCTATTGCCTGCTGTAACTCAGCCTGTGTCTTTTCGCTGGATGGTCCGGGCCGACTGAAGCCTGTCTCATTGAACCCGGCGAAATCATCAGTCAGCAGGACAAGATGGAACCACAAGCCCGGCTGAAACTCGACGGGCTCGGAGGGGACAACGTAGGAATCCCGTTTCATTTTGGTGGGAGGGATGCCGAGAGCCGAAATAGCGGGATTCAATGAAAGTTCTTCGGTCTGGGCGATTAGCAGGGCAGTCCACAGGGCGAACTCTGCACCGGCGCCGCGGCAGGTTTCAATCACCGCCCGTCGTATAGCCGTTCCGATGGACGATGGCAGCGCCACCAAGAGCACATCCTGAAAATCGATCAGCGGCTGCCTCTCTAGCCAGCTATCGCCATAACCACCAAAACCTACATCGCGCTGCGACGGCGGTAAGCAAAACCGGCCAAGCGCCCGGCGGCTGACGCCAGCCTGGGCTAGGTCACCGTCTGAAAACGTCACGCGCGCAGCCAGCGTCTCAATTGTCGGAAGGTCACTAACTGGCAACGCATCGAGACCATATTCACCACCGCGGCAAAAGGCCTCCAGTCCTGAGCGAGCACAGACAAGATCGGACAGAGCAAGCATCGCGTGGCAAGACTGTTTGAGCGCGGCATAGACGCCGCGGTCGGGCATGCTCTCGACGGCCGTCAGCATTTGCTGCAAGTAATGGCAGTTAGCTTCTGCCAATCCCTCAAGCACTCGGTAATTGCGTCCATCAATATGTACGCGGCCGACGAACACATCTTCAGCCGCATCCTCCATGTGCGCGAACGCTTGCCCCACCTGCCTGAACCAACGGGCAGCATCCTGCTTGCTCGGTTTTTTCTTTCCCGCAGCGCTAGCGACAATCAGATGCGCAGTGGCCTCAAGCCTGACGGCATTCGCCTGAAGCTCTGGAAGTGTAAGAAGTCCGCCTGCGGCAGCGACACTTGTCCTGATATCGTAGGGACGGAAAATCGTCCCAAAACTCTCCGCCTGCGGCTTGACCAGTTCGGCCAGCATCTGCTGAGTATCAAATATGTTGTCGGGAATCTCGTGCATACTGCGAGTCTAGCTGCGCGGCGCTACATCAACAATAACATTGCTTACTGACAACAGGGATCAGCTATTAGAGAACAGTGCCCTCAAGACGCTAGCGGTCACCCCTTGCATGTGGCTGCGTCTGCTCGACGAGCAAGATAAAAGGGGGCGTTTGCGGATTGGCTGGTCCTAATCCAGTGACCACAAAACCGGGTTTGTGCCTGCTTGGCAGGCGAACCAATTGCTGGGGCGGCTCAATGATCGCCAGAACACGTCCAAATGGTCCATAAGACAGCAAATTCAGAATGTTACCTTCGATTGCAGGCTGCATTATTTGGAATGTACTCCTGCCTCTGAGGGTTGCTGGGAGCTAAGGAACTCAGTGCCGGCGATTTGCGGAATGCTCAGGAGGGTAAGGATTCCTGTGTCGACCGTACACGGCGGCTGTCTTAGGTCACCTGCCGCTGCGCCAAATCCAGCTTGGCCCTTGTCTCTCACTCCACGAAGCGGTCGAGCAGCGTCTCAAGTTCGAGAATTGTTTCACCCATCTTCGAAGCATCGCTTCCAAACGCTGCAAGTGTTCCGGGCTGCGCTCAAGTCTGCTGCCTCTGCCTAACGGCCGCGGAATGGTCGCGTGAAGGGGATGCCGTTGAATGTGTGGGTGCAGCAGGAACATGAGGGTTCCATCTGCTCGACCGACAGCGTGGGATCGACGATCGCAAGGCGATTGTCGTCGTCGACATACAAGCCGCTGTAATGTGAGTTTTCGTCCACCCGCACCGAGGATTGCTTCTCCGCCTCGCTGCGGGCGACAAGCCAGAAGATCGGCGCCTCGTCATCGAGCCGTGACACAGCCTCGCTGTGCACCTGCGTCCAGTCCTTGCCGACGCGTGAGAGCAGGAAACGGAACAGCGGCGTGTAGTCCCGCCCACGCCGTTTTCCCGCATGCATGGAGCCTCGGCCTTCCAGGCTTTCGTCGCCCTAGCTTTCACTGCCCAAGCGCTCATGGCGTTGGCGCGACCATCGATAGTCGCCACCGAAGTCGTGGCGCACATTGTGCGTGCGCGTGTTGACGCGACGAAACAGTGGCTCTTTGCCTGGTGTTCGAGATCGGCTCATGCCGTGGACATGACCATATCGAACGTCGTCTTTCCAGCCGCACCGAAAAGGGCTGCGCGCCGGACAACGCGCAGCCCTTTCTCCCTGACCGCTCAGGCGGCCTGCGCGGCAGCCGTGTCGCGCAGCACCTGGGCGAGCGGCACCAGTCCCTTCATCGCGCCGCTGCCCCTGGCCGTGACGTCGCCGTCTTCGATCGCAACCGCGAAGCGGAAGGCCGGGTCGGCTTCGATGCGGTTGCGCAGGGCGAGAATGCGCGGATAGTCGGCCGGGTTCACCGCCTTGTGGAAGTCGGTCCAGCGCGCCACGCCTGAAAACACCGCATCCGCCAGCGTCGGCTTGTCACCGAGCAGATAGGCGCTGTCGCCGATCATCGCCTCGAGCTGGGCGTGGCGGGTGGCGACGAAGTCGCGGCCGAACTTGCGCAGCGTCTCGCGCTCCGCTTCGGTGGCGTGATCGGCTTCGAGCGCCACCCAGAGCGGGCCGAAGGCGCCGGTGAAGGCAGTGTTCAGGAAGGCGATCATCTGGTGCATCCTGTCGGCCTCCGGCGTATCAGGCACGAAGCTGATGCGGCGCTCGGGGTCGCGCGCTTCGAGCCACAAGGCGATCGCCATGGTCTCGGTCAGGACGCGGCCGTCTGATGTGATCAGCACCGGCGTCTCGACCCGGCCGTTGAGGCGCTTGTAGGCCTCGGTGCGCATCTCGCCCAGCATGTCGACGCGGGTCAGCCGGTAGGGCTGGCCGAGCCATTCGAAGGCGGCGACGAGGCCGGCCGAGGAACCGAGCGGGAAGCCGGAGGTGAAGATCGGGGTGGTTGTCATTTGAGGTCTCCATTGTTGATGACCCCGATGTATTGATGTGGACTTTGATCCTGTAGTCGGGCAATTTGAAACCAAATGTCCACAAATGTAGACTTTGATGCTGAACCTCAACGATCTCCATCTCTTCGCCGCAGCGGTCGACCATGGCGGTTTTGCCGCCGCCGCGCGGCGTCTCGGCTGCCCCAAATCGACGGTCAGCAAGCGGGTCGCAGCGCTGGAAGTGTCGCTCGGCGCCCAGCTGATCCACCGCAGCTCGCGCAGCTTCACGCTGACCGACGTCGGCCGCGACGTCTATGACCATGCCCGTGCTGCGGTCATCGAGGCCGAGGCGGTGGAGGCGGTGGTGCAGCGGCGGCTGGCGGAGCCGAGCGGCATCGTGCGCATCACCACCTCGGTTCCCAATGCGCAGTTCCGGCTGGCGCATCGTTTGCCGGTGCTGGCGCGTCGTTATCCCAGGCTTCTGGTCCAGCTGCATGTCACCGACCGTTTCGTCGACCTGGTGCAGGACGGCTTCGACATCGCCCTGCGCAGCCATTTCGCGCCGCTGCCCGATTCCGACCTGGTGCAAAGGCGGATGAGCGAGGATGCGATCACGCTGGTGGCGGCGCCGTCCTATCTCACCTGTCATGGCCACCCCGAGACGCCGGAGGCGCTGGCCGGCCATGACGGCTTGATGAGCAGCATGACGGCAAAGAGCTGGCGGCTGCGCGACAGCAAGGGCGGCCTCGTCGAGGTGGCACCAAGGCCGCGCTTCCATGCCGATGAGTCAGTGCCTTTGCTGATGGCCGCCGAATCCGGCCTCGGCATCGTCTGCCTGCCCGAGCTGATCTCGGCCAGTTCAGTGGCGCAAGGCAGGCTGGTGCGGCTGCTGCCCGACTGGACGGCAGGCCAGGTGACCACGACGATCCTGACGCCGCACAAGCGTGGGCAATTGCCGGCGGTGCGCGCGGTGATCGACTTCCTGCTCGAGAAGGAGACGGCCGGCTAGGTCTCGCTGTGCTTGGCGTTCGGGACGCAATCACGCGCATGATGAGGCTGGTAAAGGGCAAAGGGAAGAATAGGGAAGAGAGGCAACAGAAGCAACAGAAGATGGGACAAACCAAAAGTCGACGTTGAACAATGTCGCTGTGTATGTGCTTCTGTCGAGATGGCAAAGAAGAGTGTACTTTCGGCTGATTTAGCTCAGGCATTGGCGACAATTGGCCAGAAGCTGGAGCGTGGGGTGCGTGTCGATGGACAACTCCTTTCAGCAATCTCGGGCATGTCTGAAATTCCAGCAGATGCCGTCGGCCAAGCCGCCCGGGAAATCCCCGAAATAGCCAGCCTCTTCCGGGTTCGTCCGAAGCCAGCCCGATCGCTGTTCTGGCCGCGCCTTTCCGATGAGCAGCAGCTGCAGAGATTTCCTGAATTCGCGTATCTGTGTCTGTTCCACTATGATGGCCGCCTGCGCAGCAAGGCCCTTCAACTGATATCGGGGCCGTTGCCGAGCTCCTTCATGTTTGCGGCCGTCGTTCTTCGATTGAACGATTGGGCGGAGCCTGTGCGATCGGCAGCGCTCGACTGCGCGCAGCGATGTTTCCCGCTGACGTCGCCTGAAACAATCGCAGCTGCTGCAAACTTCGTGTTGTTGCGGCAGGACAGCTGGGGACGATGGGGCACGGAGCGGGAAGCGGTCAGGAACGTGTTTTCTCGACCTGACGTGGTGGCCAAGCTGGTCGAAAACCTTCGCGAAGCGCGGACCGGCCCGGGGTCGCGCATCCTTCGCGAATTGTTGCGGTGGCCGGCGGTGGATCCGCATCTCGAGACGCTGGCCCTGCAGGCGTGGCAGCCGGCGGTGCGTGCGGTGGCCGTCCAGACAGTGGGCGCCATGCAGGCCTCATGGCGGACAGGGTCCGAGATCCAGTGGATCGACAAGTCCATGGGCGAGGGCCGGTCGGTGCCGAGATTTGAGCGCCGCCCGCTCACGACAGCCATATCGAGGCTGGACATGATCGGTGCCGCAACCAGGGACGGTTCGGCACTCGTGCGAAAAGTCGCGCTCGATTCCATCATCAGGCATGAGCTGGGCAGCCAGGCAGGCCGGAATCTGGCGTTGCCCCTGGCAAACGATCCCAGTCGGGTGGTTCGGGAACGGGCAGCGTTTATCCTGTCCAGAACGGCATGATCACCTGAGGTCGGCTGACGGCGCCGCAGATCGACATCGAGGATTGGCTGGGATTGAACCGAAGACCCCGGCACCAGGCCGGGGTGGTCACCTTCTGCAGCGGTCAATAGTCAAATGGAGCAACTGGCGTCGTAAAGGCGCAATGCGAAGCAGAGTTTTGCCTTCGTCAGGAGAGCGTCGTAGCTGCCGAATGGAAACTGGACATCTTCTGCAGAATGCACGGCGAAGACGTACCCCGAAATCCGAGCCATCGACGGCGAGCCGCTGGAGCCGGGGTGAGTGCGTTTTGATCCGTACACCAAGCCCTGGTAACAGCCGCTCACGGCCTCGCCGCTCTCCCACTGGCGCTCGCCATTGTTGAGCAGTGGGGTGTAGCCGTGGCGGATGAACGGGAAATAGTCTCCAATCCGACACGACGGCTTGAACAAACCCAGGCCAATGCGATGAACGCTGCGCGGGACAGGTGTCACCCGTATAAAGGCAATGTCATGAGCGAAGTCGCCTGATTGGTACCATCCGGCAAAAACGGTCACCTCTTCGGCCGTAAACCGACCAACAAAGCTGCCGTCAGCATATCCGGGCAAGAACTCGATGTTGGTGTAGAAGTTGCCGCCATTGCCGGGGTGAACGCAGTGGCCGGCAGTAATCACGAGATCGCCGATCACCAGAGTTCCGGTGCACTGTTTCGGGTTCCCCGATGCGTCGGTGAAATACACCTTTCCAATGCTGGTGTCCGGAGGAGTTACAGGATTCCGCGTGCCAGGCGGCTCACCGTTCGGCCGTCTGCTGTCTGTTGGCAGGCGGTCGTCCGCAGCTGAAAGCGGTGTTTTCTGAACGGAGTTTCCGAACCGGTACCACGTTATTGCTTCGGGAGCGGCAGCAAATGCACCGGCCGCTCGCTCGTCAAAAGGGATATCCTGGAATGGTCTTTCGGTTTCGATCGACTGAGAAAGAGCATCGCCGATTTGCAGAATACTGCAAAGCGCAGCAGCCAGGTATTTGATCCTCGACATCGTCCCCCTCCCCAAAAAGCTCTCCCCAGAGCAGGGTTCGATCTAAGACTGTTTGTGCAGCGGTCACAAGCGGCGTGCTCCTGTCAGGAGATACCGCACGTTTTCGTTGATACCGGTATCTTGCCACAAGGCTTTTGCCTCGAAGCCGCTTCACACTTTTCCCTGATGTGCTCTAGCTTGTGCCGACCGAAATCGGCGAGGGGGAGGCCTTGATGAGCGGCGACCATGATCACGGCGACATGACGAACACGCCGGTGTCGCGGCTGTGGATGGCCTTGGGCCTGACCAGCGCCTTCATGGTGGCCGAGGTGATCGGCGGGTTCGTCACCGGCAGCCTGGCGCTGATATCCGACGCCACGCACATGCTGACCGACGCCATGGCGCTGGCGATCGCGCTGGTGGCGATCAAGGTCGGCCGCCGCCCGGCCGACCTGTTGCGCACTTATGGTTATGCCCGCTTCGAGATCCTGGCGGCCGCCTTCAATGCGCTGCTTCTGCTCGCCGTCGCCTTCTACATTCTCTACGAGGCCTATGTCAGGCTGTTCCAGCCGCAGGACATCGCCTCGCTCGGCATGCTCGGCATCGCCGTCATCGGGCTTCTGGTCAATCTGACGTCGATGCGGCTGCTCGCCGGCCACAAGGACGGCAGCCTCAACGTCAAGGGCGCCTATCTCGAGGTCTGGGCCGACATGCTCGGTTCGATCGGCGTGATCGCCGGTGCTGCCCTGATCTGGCTGACCGGCTGGTCATGGATCGATTCCGTCGTCGCCGTCGGCATCGGCTTCATGGTCTTCCCGCGCACCTGGGTGCTGCTCAAGGAGTGCATCAACATCCTGCTCGAAGGCGTGCCGCCTGGCATGGAGCTGGCAGAGGTCGAGCTGGCGATATCAACAGTGCCTGGCGTGACCTCGGTGCACGATCTGCATCTGTGGGCGATCACCCAGAGCAAGGCGTCGCTGACCGCGCATGTGGTGCTGGAGGAGGGCGCCGATGCCGAGGTGGTGCGCCGGGCGGTGGAGGTGCGGCTGCAGGAAAAGTTCGACCTGCACCACACCACATTGCAGATGGAGCGGGTGAGCTGCGCGCCGCTGGAGCGCATCCACTGACCTGCGTCAACCTGTCAGCACTCTGTCCCATTATCTCTAACATCTGGAATGCCTATCTATGGCCCGGCCGATGCGTGTTCGGCGCGGAACCTTAGGAGAGCGTCGATGGGCGGGCATGATTTCAGGAACAGCGGCAAGGACCGCGACAGGGGCCGCGACAGGGGCAGGGATGGCCTGCTCGGCACGGTGCTTGGCGAAATCGGCAAGCGGCTTGGCGACAAGGCCGCAAACGGCAGTCATGATGGCAGCAGTTGGGGCGGCAGCAGCCATGGCATCGGTCGGGGCGGCGGCGGCAACTGGGGCGCCGATCAGCGTTCGCCGTCAGGCGACACTGCATCGGCGGCCTTCGGGCGCGACGGGCGCGCGCATCCGGGCAAAGCTGCGCCCCGCTCGCGTTTGCCCGGCTTCGGCAGCACGGCAGCGCTGGTCGTGCTGGTGGTGTGGACGCTGCTGGCCTGGGGCGGCTACAGCCTCGTCGACGGCGTGCTCGCCTGGACGTCGAGCAATGCCGGCGCCCTGGTGCAGACCGGTCGGGATGCCGCGGCTGCGACCGGCATCGGCTCGGAGGTCGTCGGTGTGGTCGGCAGCGCCGAGACGTCGGGCCTGCTCGGCGGATTTTTCGCGCTCCTCGGTGCCGTGCTCAAGCCGCTTGTGGTCGTGGTCTGGCTGGTCGGCGCGGTGTTGATCATGGCGGCGCCCAGGCTGGTGTCCCTGCTCACGCGCAAGTTCCGCTAGGCGGCCGGCGCGCCCCCAGGACGTGCGCACCCCAGGACGTGCGCACCCCCCAGGACGCGCCCGCAAGACAGGCGCCCCAAGACGCACATCCCAAGACAGGCGCGCGCCCCAGGACCTCACATGGCGCCGCGCGTTATGGCGCCATGTCAGATGCGGCTGTCAGGGTGCTGGTAGCGGAACTCCTGGGTCTTGCCGCCATACCCATAAGAGGCCGCGCGCACGTCATGGACGTGGATGTAGCTCTCTTCGTGGATGTCGCCGAGGATGTCGGCAAAACCTGAAAAAACCGCTTCGATGTAGCGCTTCTTCTCGTCCTTGGTGTTGGTCTCGTCGGTGACCTTGATCTCCAGCGCAAAGCTCGACTTGCCATGGCTCTGCAACGACTTGCCGGCGATGATCCAGTCGCGCGGGTCGATGTAGCTGATGGCGATGGCGGTCACCTCGGGCTTCTTGCCGAGAATGGTGCTGGTGTGTTCGGCGAGCATCGCCGCCACCTTGTCGGTCAGCGTGTCACTGCGCCGGGCTGATATCTTGACGGTGAGGATAGGCATTGTCTGTCTCCAGTGGTTAGCTATGCAACTATTGAGAATGGCTTGTGTGTGATAGCAGGCTCATTCCAGCCTGGCGGCGATCGCCTTGGCCTGCTCGACGAAACCGGCAAAAACCTGTTCGCCGAAAAGTCCTTGCAGGCGTTGGGTGACCGCGCCGCTGGCGGCGTTCAGCGCGTCCTTCATCGCAACCGCCTCTGCTGTCGGCGTGATCAGGGATTCGCGCCTGTCCCCGCTCGACTTGCTCCTGACGACAAGGCCCCTGGCTTGCAGCCCGTCGAGGCCGCGTGTCGCCGTCGCCCGGGCGATCTTCAATTCGTCAGCCAGTTCGCTCTGCAAAAGGCCCGGCCGCGCCAGCACCGCCCTGAGCATGAAGCCTTGCGGCGGCGTCAGGCCGAAGGGCTGAAAGGCCGCCGTCCAGACGCGGTCGAGCTGGCGCGCCAGGGCGGTGGTGTTGAAGTAGATGCAGCGGTCGAACATGAGACAGAGATAGCGCATAGTAGTTGCATATGCAATCATTTTTCGGGCTGGTCGGAAAAATTGCAGCCGGGCTCGGCGGGGTGCCGAAGATGGCTGGACCAGTGCATGGCGGGGCAGGGCGCGGCAGGGTGACACCAGTGGTGAAAGTCTGACCTTTGGTAGGAACGCCGCTTTCGACCCGATGCCTTGAAGCACGTTCCGATGAGCGGCCATCTGTTTGTCTTCCGGGTGCGGAGCGGCGGCCTGATCAAGGTGATCCGGCACGACGGCCAGGGTGCCTACCTGTTCACGCGCTTGATCGAGGCGGACAATGCCTGGGTATAATTTGCATTCCGTCAGATAGTAGAGGGGAGCCATTGATGCGCTGCTTCGCCGGGAGCTTCCTCTGAAGCCTTCTGCCAATACTCCGCGTTGGCTGACAGCGGAGACGGGTGGCAATAAGATGCGGCAAAGCCGCGTCAATTCAGAACGTCAGGACATCATGGTGAGACACGGAAACAAGAAGTTTTCATTCCAGCAGGTTGACGTTTTCTCCTCCAAAGCTTTGTTGGGTAACCCGCTGGCGGTTGTCATCGGAGCAGATTCCTTGACCGCATTTGAGATGGCTGCTTTCGCGCGCTGGACGAACCTCAGCGAAACGACCTTCCTTCTGCAGCCGAGGTCGGCGGATGCCGACTACCGCGTTCGCATCTTTACGCCTGTTGCTGAGTTGCCCTTCGCGGGCCACCCCACTTTGGGGAGTTGCCATGTATGGCTGTCTTCCGGTGGAAGTCCGAGGAGTGGCGACATTGTCCAGGAGTGCGAGGCAGGACTCATCCACATTCGGCGCGACAATGAACGACTTTCCTTCGAAGCCCCCGAACTGCGCCGCTCGGGTCCGGTGGAACTCGACATACTGACGCGCGTCACCAAAGGTCTGCGATTGACCTCTGAAGACATCATCGACGCCAATTGGGTGGACAATGGCCCCGGCTGGCTCGCTGTTCTGCTACGCTCCAGGGCTGACGTCCTGGCGCTGCGCCCGGATTTCACCGTTCTGTCCGGATTGCGGGTCGGTGTCGTTGCTCCCTGGGATCCTACGAAGGATGGGCGGGATGCGGATTTCGAGGTGCGTGCCTTTTCCGCGGCCGGTTTTGAAGATCCGGTAACCGGCAGCCTAAACGCTGGCGTCGCTCAATGGCTAATTGGCAACGGCAGCGCGCCTCCGTCATACATTGCCAGCCAGGGTACCGTCCTTGGACGGGAAGGACGTGTTCATGTGGAGCGGGTCGAAGATCAGATTTGGATCGGTGGCGACGTTACGACATGTATCGAGGGCGTTGCAGCCCTTTGATTTGAACGCCCGCCAGCGAAGTCGAAAGAGAATCCAACACGTGGTGCCCACGTTTGACGGCTGCGATGATTTCGTCTGGGGCCAGTCGAAGGGCCTTGGCCGAGGAAGCGATTGGTGCCGGCCTGGCGGCTGGGCCTCAGTCCAGTTCCCTGGGCCTGAGGCAATCGGTCAGGCGGGCCGAGCCGGCACGCAGCCCGCTCCAGTCGCCTTCGAAGGCGAAACGGGCCAGGGCGCCGCTCGGGAATTTCTGTTCGAGCGACCGCAGCGCCTCGGCGTTCGAACCGGGACCGGCAAGCCGGGCGGCGAACAGTTCGAGCCCCGGATTGTGGCCGACGATCAGCAGGCTGGCGATGCCGTCGGGCGCGGCAGCGGCGAGCGCGAACAGGTCGCTCGCCAGCGCGCCATAGATGCTGTCGTGGAAATGTGCCGGCGGCAGCGGCGCCGGCCATTCGGCTGACGCCAGCTCGAAGGTCTGGCGCGTGCGCATCGCCGGCGAGACATAGACGAGCTCGGGCAGCCAGCCACGTCTCAGGATTTCCGCGCCCATGCGCGGTGCGGCCTTCAGGCCGCGCGGCGCCAGCGGCCGGTCGAAATCGGCAAGCGCTTCGTCGTCCCAGCTCGACTTGGCATGGCGCAGCAGAACAAGGTGCCTAGTCTTCAGCATGCTCGTCGTCGCCATGCTGGTCGGCTCAGGGCGTGATGCGGGCGAGCTGCTCGAGATCGATCTCGTCGCGCGCCGGGTTCGGCGCGGCGATCTCGTCGGTGCCGATGCTGTCTGCGAAGCCGGAATAGGCCGTGCGGCTGCCGTCCATGCGCACCTTGCCTTCGGCAAAGAGCTTGAGGGCGAGGGGATAGAGCCGGTGCTCGGCCTTGAGCACGCGGGCCGACAGCGTCGGCTCGTCGTCGTCGATCAGCACCGGCACGGCGGCCTGGGCGATGATGGGGCCGTCATCCATTTCGGGCGTGACGAAATGCACGGTGCAGCCATGCACGCGGATGCCGGCGTCGAGCGCGCGCTGGTGGGTGTCGAGCCCCTTGAAGGACGGCAACAGTGCCGGATGGATGTTGATCATCCGGCCTTGCCATGTCTCGACGAAGCCGGTGGTCAACAGACGCATGTAGCCGGCTAGCGCCACGATCTCGGCGCCGAAGGTGTCGAGCGCCGAGCCGATCGCCTCGTCATGCGCTTCCTTGCTGGCATGGTCGGCGCGTGTCACCACCTTGGTGGCTATGCCACGGCTGGCGGCGATGCCGAGGCCGGGCGCATTGGCCTTGTCGGAGATGACGCCGACGATCTCGGCGGGGAATGCCGGGTCGGCGGCGGCGTCGATCAGCGCGGCCATGTTGGAGCCGCGGCCCGAGATCAGGATGACTGTGCGTTTGCGCTGCATCATAGGGCGAGCGACCCGCGATAGATGACGCCGGTGTCGCGGCGCGGCACGATGCGGCCGATCGGCGTGACCGTCTCGCCTGCTTCCTGCAGCACGGCGGCGACCTGCGCTGCCTGGCCGGCGGCAACCACCGCGATCATGCCGATGCCGCAGTTGAAGGTGCGCATCATTTCTTCAGGCGACACACCGCCTGTGGCGGCCAGCCACGAGAACACGCGTGGTGCCTCGATCGCCGACAAATCGAGCTCGGCCGAGAATTCCTTGGGCAGCACCCTGGGGATGTTTTCGGGGAAACCGCCGCCGGTGATGTGGGCCAGCGCCTTGATGCCGTTGGTCTCGCGGATCGCCTTGAGCAGCGACTTGACGTAGATGCGCGTCGGCTCGAGCAGCGCTTCGGCCAGGGTCGGGCCGTCGGCGAAGGGGGCGCGGTCGCTCCACTTCAGGCCCGACACCTCGACGATGCGGCGGACCAGCGAATAGCCGTTGGAATGAACGCCCGAGGAGGCCAGGCCGAGCAGCACGTCGCCCTCGACGACGTCGTCGGTCGGCAAAAGCCGGCCACGCTCGGCGGCGCCGACGGCAAAGCCGGCGAGATCGTAGTCGTTGCCATGATACATGCCGGGCATTTCGGCGGTTTCGCCGCCGATCAGCGCGCAGCCGGCCTGGCGGCAGCCCTCGGCGATGCCGGAGACGATGTCGGCGCCCTGGTCGGGGTCGAGCTTGCCGGTGGCGAAATAGTCGAGGAACAAAAGCGGCTCGGCGCCCTGGACGACGATGTCGTTGACGCACATGGCGACGAGGTCGACGCCGATCGTGTCATGCTTGCCGGCATCGATGGCGATCTTGAGCTTGGTGCCGACACCGTCATTGGCCGCGACCAGGATCGGGTCGTTGAAACCGGCGGCCTTGAGGTCGAACAGGCCGCCGAAGCCGCCGATCTCGCCATCCGCGCCCGGCCGGCGCGTCGAGCGCACCAGCGGCTTGATCTTCTCGACCATCAGGTTTCCGGCGTCGATGTCGACGCCCGCCTGCGCATAGGTGAGACCGTTCTTGCCTTCGCTCATCGCCAATTCCTGAAGTCGTGCGCTTTTGGGGCGCTATTCGCATGAACGGCCGGTTCCCGCAAGCGAGAGAGCCGGATTGCCTTGGAAACGTCCGCCAAAGCGGTGGACAGGCGGCTGACACGGCCCGCTCTCTTGCGATGCCGTGAAGTCTCGCCCATTTATCGACCAAAGACAGAATATCTCAAAAGACAAAGCATAATGGCAAAAAGCCGAGACGGGATGCTGATTGTGACTATTCCGAACATGATCACGATCATGAGGCTGATCCTCGTGCCGTGCGTGATCTACGCCATGCTGGCGGGCGAGTGGGACTGGGCCTTCGCCGGTTTTGTCATTGCCGGCGTCTCCGACGGCGTCGACGGCTTCATCGCCCGCCACTTCAACCAGCGTTCGGAACTCGGCGCCTATCTCGACCCGATGGCCGACAAGCTGCTCCTGGTCAGCGTCTTTGTCGTGCTCGGCATCATGGGGCACCTGCCTTTGTGGCTGGTGGTGCTGGCGGTGTCGCGCGACGCGCTGATCATCGGGGCGGTGCTTCTGTCGACGATCATGGGCCATCCGGTGAAGGTGCGTCCGCTGATGGTCTCGAAGGTCAACACGGCGATCCAGATCGTCCTGGCGGCGATCGTGCTGGCCGAACTTGCCTTCAGCTTTGCGCTCGGCCCGGTCCGGCCGGCGTTGATAACCATTTCCGGCCTCTTGACCGTCGCTTCGGCGGCAGCCTATCTCGTGGCTTGGCTGAGGCACATGAGCGGTTATGGCGAAGGCGACACTCCCAACCGATAACGAGGCGGCCGAAGAAGCCGCGGCGGCGGCATTCCGCAAGCAGATCCGTTTCTGGCTGATTTCGGCCGTCCTGTTCGCCGCCTTCCTCTATCTGTTCAGCGACATCCTGCTGCCCTTCGTCGCCGGCATGGCGCTGGCCTATTTCCTCGACCCGGTCGCCGACCGGCTGCAGAAGCTCGGCCTGTCCAGGCTGATGGCGACCGTGGTCATCCTGATCTGCTTCCTGGTGCTTCTGGTGCTTGGCCTGGTCATCATCATTCCGGTGCTGGCCTCGCAGATGGCCGACTTCGCCGCCAAGGTTCCGGGGTATCTCGAAAGCCTGCAACAGCTGATCACCAACTTCAATCCGCAATGGCTGGAGCAGCGTTTCGGCGTCGATGCGCAAGGCTTGCGCGAGGGCCTGAGCTCGCTGCTCAAGTCGGGCTTCGGTTTCGTCACCACCATCTTCCAGTCGATCTGGAGTTCGGGCGTGGCGCTGTTTTCGATCGCCAGCCTGTTCGTGGTCACCCCTGTCGTCGCTTTCTACATGCTGCTCGACTGGGACCGCATGGTTTCAGTCGTCGACAGCTGGATCCCGCGCGACCACGTCGTGACAGTCCGCCAGATCGCCCGCGACATCAACACCGCGATTGCCGGCTTCGTCCGCGGCCAGGGCACGTTGTGCCTGATCCTCGGCATCCTCTATGCCGTCGGCCTGACCTTGACCGGGCTCAATTTCGGCGTGCTGATCGGCCTGTTTGCCGGCCTGGTCAGCTTCATTCCTTATGTCGGCTCGCTGCTCGGCCTGGTGCTGTCGATCGGCGTCGCCTTCGTCCAGTTCTGGCCGGACTGGACGATGGTCGCAGCGGTTGCTGCGGTGTTCTTCGTCGGCCAGTTCATCGAGGGCAACATCTTGCAGCCGCGCCTGGTCGGCAAGAGTGTCGGCCTGCATCCGGTCTGGCTGATGTTCGCGCTGGTCGCCTTCGGCGCGATGTTCGGCTTCGTCGGCCTTTTGGTGGCGGTGCCGTCGGCGGCGGCCGTTGCGGTGCTGGTGCGTTTCGCCATCGGCCGCTACCTCGATTCCCCGCTCTATCACGGCCATGCCGTCGAGCCTGCCCAAGCCGCTCGCTTGCCGAGCGGCGCAAAAGCCCAAGGCGCTCGAGTGCCGGGCAGTGCAAGGATCGAGGCCGGCAAGCCGAGCGGCGCAAAAGCCGAAGCCGGCAAGCCAAGCGCCGCAAAGGTCGAAGCCCGCAGGCCGGGCGGCGTGAAACCGGAAAAATGACAGTGTCGCGCGAGCCGATCAAACCGCGCCAGCTGCCGCTCGACCTTGGTCATAGCACGGGGTTCTCGCGCGACGACCTCGTTGTATCAGGCGCCAACACGCAAGCCGTGTCGCTGATCGACCGCTGGCCCGAATGGCCGGCACCTGTGGTGCTGCTCGCCGGTCCCGCCGGCTCGGGCAAGTCGCATCTCGCCGCGATCTGGCGCGACCATGCCGACGCACTTCAGCTCGACGTTTCAGACATATCAGCCCATCTCGGTGAGGTCGGCACAGCCTCGGTGCTGATCGACGATGCCGACCAGGGTCGGCTCGACCAGAACGGGCTGTTTCACCTCATCAACACGGTGCGCGGCTCGGGCGCGCAGCTGCTGCTCACCGCGCGCAGCTTTCCCGTCGCCTGGGGCGTGACGCTGCCCGACCTCGCCTCGCGGCTCAAGGCTGCGGCGACCGTCGAGATCGACGAGCCCGACGACCTGCTGCTCGCCGGCGTCATCACCAAGCTGTTCGCCGACCGCCAGGTCGAGGTCGAGCCGCATGTCGTGCAGTTCCTGGTCCGCCGCATCGAACGCTCCTTGTCGACCGCCATCCGCGTCGTCGAGCGCCTCGACCGCGCCGCCCTCGAACAGAAGAGCCGCATCACCCGCGCACTCGCCGCCGAGACCATCGGCGCGCTCGACGCCGGCCAGGGCGAGTTCGAGCTCTAGGGCGCAAAGCCATAAACGAGAGATGGCACCAGCGGGGCAGGCCGGGGTCAGGAGGGCCGTGGCGGATCGACGATCGCGACCACGTCCATCGGGCTCAAGCCAAGTTCTCGTGCGAGACTGAGCGCGTTGGGAACGATCCAGTAGGCTGTATCTGGATCATAAGGTGCAGGCTGCATGGCCAGATTGTAGAGCGTCTTGGCGCATGCCTCCTCGAAGCAATATTGCGCTTCCGACCTGCGATCACTGAGGTTTTCTGCCTTCAGAGTCTTCAAACGAATGGCTTCAAACAGCTTGCGAGACCTGGGCCAGGAGCCGCGATCTCCAATCATCTGGTCGAGCTGTCTCAGCGTATCGGTATCCGCGCAATGCAGGCTAAACAGCCGGATCAGGCTCTGCATCTGTTGAAGGGCGGTCCATTTCGTCATGGCAGAACCATCTTTCCATAGAGGTCGCGCAGAACAAGATTGAGGAGCTTTTACAGTGGAATGACCAGCCGGATACGTCAAACGGCTCCAGTCGGGCCGAAGCCGTTTTATCGGCGCATCCCATTGCTTCAGGATTTGTTGCTGCCGAGCACGGCCCTTCCTCTTCGCCATCCCAGAGGCTCGACCCGACATTCCATGCCGTGAAGGTGAGGAATGTGAGGCGGGTGGAAGAAAGAGCACACGTCCTGCACCGCTTCGGCGCTGCCGCAAGGGTGAGGAATGTGGAGCGGGTGGAGGAAGAGCCTACGTTCTGCACCGCTTCGGGTGGGGGAAGAGCCTACGTTCTGCACCGCTTCGGCGCTGCCGAAAGGTCACGGCATGGATCCCAGGGTCTCCGCGTCGCTTCGCTCCTGCTCCGCCCTAGGATGACGAATTGGAGAGGCCGCTCGCGGCAACCAGCTCACCACCTAAGCCCGCGACGACGCCCCCGCCCTTCGTCATCCTAGGGCGGAGCAGGAGCGCAGCTCCGTCGCGGAGACCCTAGGATCCATGCCGTGAAGGTGAGGAATGCGGAGAGGGCGGAAGAAAGAGCACTTGCTCGCTTGAACACAGTTGCCATGCCGTTGCCGGAAAACCAGCCAGGGCAATTCCAGGAAGTGCAGCGGTTTTCCATCAGGAATTGCGCAGCCACAAAAAGCGCCTCCGCTATTCGAAGAGAAGCGGAACCGATCTTAGCCCCTGGCCAACCTGGAATAGAGCGCCTTGGCACCCAGCAGCACGGCCAGCAGCGTGATGTTGGAGACCAGGCCGACGCCGATGGCGAACGCCTTGGCGACGTCGTCGGAGGTGCCGAAGCTGTAGGGGATGAGCACGGCGACGAAGACGATGCCCAGCGCGATCGGGATCCAACGGTTCAGGGTCGGCGCGGTGTTGGCGGCGGTGACCACCAGCGCGACCAGCAGGCCGATCCGGAACGGGTCGGTCAGCTGGGCCAGATAGATGTCGAGAAAAGGCATTGTCGTTCCTCCCCATTCCAGATGTGCAGGTCGCAGGCCAACTGTCGAGTAAGCCTATCGTCTAGATCGTGGACTTCTAGCCGAATGAACAATGATTGCGGGACCTTTGCGCGGCAGATATCCAAGCAAGATGAGAAAGTCCGGAACAGTCGACAGACAGATTCAACAATGCGTTGAATGCCTAAGCCCGTATTTTGTTGGCACTTCGCAGATGTTGGAAATGTGCCCTGAGTGTTCGCACCTGATCTACGGCTACGACAACTGCCAGCATGCGTTTGAGGAAGGCTGCTGCAAGCTTTGCGGCTGGGACGGTAGCCGGTCACGGCACACCCAGCGACGTTTCCTGGAAAACAGACGGTGGGGAAAAAACAGGCCGAGAATCGACGCACTCATCACTGCTACCGAGCACGAGGAAATCCGCAAGCTAGAGACTGCTGTTGGAATGACCGTGCAGGAAGCTTGCACGATCATTATCGAGCGTACGAATTGGGGAACGCACACTTTCCCGGACCTTCAAGGTGGCAAAGGCACCGTCTCCCAGCGACGCCTGGCCCTGTTGGCCAGATGGGACGAGTGGACACGCTTGTAAGGGTCTCCACGCGATAACGGCGGAGTTCAGCTGTGCTGCTCGCTTCGCATGTTGAGGTCACGGACTGGATCGTCTCCGCTTCCAGCGACCACACCCTAGCTGCCCGGTCGGGGCAGCGTCACGCCGAGCAGCAGCCGGACCAGCGACGACTGTTTGGAGACGCCCGATTTGGCGAAGATCGAGCGCAGATGCGAGCGCACGGTTTCGCGGGCGATGCCGAAATCCTGGCTGATGGCGTCGATGCTGCGGCCGTCGGCGAGCGCCGCGGCAATGCGCGCTTCGCTCGGCGTCAGGTCGAACAGCGCCTGCAGCACCTTGACCGGCGGTGCGCCCGGGCCGGGCAGCGGCATGATGACCAGGATGCTGTTCATGCGGCTGAACAGGTCGTTGGCCGAGCCGCGCACCGGCAACAGATGGGCGACGCCTGACGGCTTGCCGTCCTGGCCCTTGATCGGGAAGGACTGGACGATGCCGCGCCGGGTGCCGCCGGCCAGTGCCGCAAGTGCCGCCTCGAGCAAGGCATCGGCCTTCCTGTCGCTGATCTGGGCGCGGGCCGTGCCGTCCTGCACCATGTCGGGGATCAGCCTGTCCATCAGCGCGTTGCAGGCGAGCAACTGGCCGCGTCCGCCCAGCACCGCCGCCGGCAGGCCAAGCGCCTCCAGCGCATCGGCGCCTGCGCGCGCCTTTTCCAGGCCGAGCCGCGCGCCGACCATGGCGGCGCGGGCGATATGCGGACGCAAGCGGTCGAGTGCCTCGACAAGGGGCCGCTCGAACGGGCCGCGCACTGTTGCGCGCTCGAGGTTGAACGACAGCACGTCGCCGGTGGGCAGCGGGATATGGGTGCCGGCGGCCCAGCCCATGCCGCGTGGCCGGAGGAAGTCGCGGTAGATCGGCTCTTGCTCCAGCTCCTCTTCGCTGAAGGCATCGAGATCGGTGATGAAGCCGGGATAGGCAAGCGCTTCGGCGCGCGCGGCGCGGCCGTTCACCGCCATCCAGCCCTCATCCATGAAGGCCTCGACATGCGGCGCCACCGCCTCGGAGGCGACATAGGCGGAAGCGCCGCGGCTGATGGTGAAGAGATAACCGCCCATGCCGTCGACGGCCCTGGCGAGGCCGTCGAGCAGGACTGGCCACTTCTCCGGGACGAAGGACGCCTCATAGATCTGGTCGATGAATTGTTCGGACAGCTCGGCCAATCGTTGCCACTCCCACCCTGGCCCGCGACCGGTTATGCAAAGTCATTCGCCCGTGGCGACAGGCCGGCGAGCGGATCCGCCAGGCCAGGCATGGTGCAACAGGCAGCCGAATTTCAGCTTTTGCTAACCATGCTTGCCGGAACGATAGCACTACACTTTGATTCATCAAATGCCGGCTGCCATGCACAAATGTCGAAATGGCATATTCCAGTATGATCTTTCCACAATCTCTGCCGAGGGCTGTGACGTCTGATGGATGGCGAGCCGACCCCCGGCGCGGCCCACGCCCGGCGCGACTGGCGCGCCGGACAGGCAGCGGCAAGCTCAGCGGGCTTGCCGCTCCGGCGATTCCGCGACGAGATGGCCGCCGCCGACGTCGGTGAGCACCAGTTTCTGAGGCGCGTCGCCAAGCCTGCGCACCGGGCTCGGGATCTCGCGCTCCATGCGGGCGAAACGTGTCCTGCGCCGGAGCGGATCGGGAACCGGCACCGCCTCGATCAGCCGCCTGGTGTAGGCATGGCGCGGATTGGAAAAGATCTGGTCGCGCGTGCCCATCTCGACGATCTGGCCGAGATACATGACGGCGACACGGTCGGAGATGTTCTCCACCACCGCCATGTCGTGCGAGATGAACAGATAGGCGACGCCGAATTCGCGCTGCAGCTCCTTCAGCAGTTGCAGCACGCGCGCCTGCACCGAGACGTCGAGCGCGGATACGCTTTCGTCGGCGATGATCAGCTTGGGCCGCAGTGCCAGGGCGCGGGCGATGCAGATGCGCTGGCGCTGGCCGCCGGAAAACTCGTGCGGATAGCGTTCCATCTGGTCGGCAGAGAGGCCGACGCGCTCGAACAAAGCGGCGACCCGTTCGCTGCGCTCTTTGGATGTGCCGATGTCGTGAATCACAAGCGGCTCGGCGACGAGGTCGCCGACACGCATGCGCGGATCGAGCGAGGCGTAAGGGTCCTGGAAAATCATCTGCACGTCGCGGCGAACCGCCTTGCGCGCCTCGCGGCCGAGGCCCTTGAGGTTGCGTCCGCCGATCTCGAGCTCGCCGTGATAGGGCACCAGGCCGGCAAGTGCCTTCGCCGTCGTCGACTTGCCGCAGCCGGATTCGCCGACCAAAGACAGCGTCTCGTTGGCGGCGATGGCAAAGCTGATGCCCTCGACGGCATGCACCCGGCGGTTGACCCGGCCGAAGAAGCCGCCGGTGAGGTCGAAGCGGACATGCAGGTCGCGCGCCACAGCGACCGGCTGGGGTTTCGTCGCCGCGATCTCCGGGAGCGCTGCCTGCCGCGCGGTGCCCATGCGCGGCACAGCGGCGAGCAGGTCGCGCGTGTAGTCGGCCGCGGGCCGTTCGAAGATGTCGGCGACCTTGCCCTGCTCGACCATGCGGCCGTTGCGCATGATGATGACGCGGTCGGCCATTTCGGCGACGACACCCATGTCGTGGGTGATCAGGATGACGCTGGTGCCGTGCTGGCGCTGCAGGTCGCGCAACAGTTCGAGCACTTCGCCCTGCACGGTGACGTCGAGGGCCGTGGTCGGCTCGTCGGCGATCAGCACGTCCGGCTTCAGCGCCAGTGCCATGGCGATCATGACGCGCTGGCGCATGCCGCCGGACAGTTCATGCGGATATTGCCGGAGCCGGCTTTCGGCCTCGGGGATGCGCACGGCGGTCAGCGCCTCGATGGCGAGTTTGCGCGACTCGGCCGCGGAAACACCTTTATGGGCTTCGATCGCCTCGACCAGCTGGCGGCCGATCGACAGCACCGGGTTGAGCGAGGTCATCGGCTCCTGGAAGATCATGGCGATGCGGTTGCCGCGGATGCGGCGCATCCGGCGTTCGTCGAGCGAGGCGAGATCGGTGTCGCCGAGCCTGATCGAACCGGCTGATAACCGTGCCGCCGGCTGCGGCAGCAGCGCCATGATCGCCAGCGAGGTCATCGACTTGCCGGAGCCGGATTCACCGGCGATGCACAAGGTCTCGCCGCGCGCCAAGGAGAAGGAGAGGTCGGAGACGACAGGCCGTTCGCCGTCTTCGCCGCGCACGGAAATGGTCAGCCCGGCGACGTCGAGCACCGGCCTGTCGGCTGCCGGGGCAGGGGCTCCGGCAGCCTGTTTCGGATCGGTCGCTGCGTTCATTCGAACACGCAGCGCGGGAAGTAGAACGACACCACCCAGTTCGGCATGTCGACGATCTCCGAGATGCGAAGGTCGCCGCACACCGACACCAGCATGTAGGCGTCGACGGGGTCCATCTGGTAACGCCGTGACAGCAGGTCGACCATCTGGGCGACGGCTTCTTTGGCGCCGGTCATCAAATCGGGACCGATGCCTGTCGTCACCTCATAACCCTTGGCGTCGAGATGCCGCGTCACCGGCCCCGGCGTGGTGAAGCGCGGCGTCTTCAGCCTGGCATCCTTGACCAAATCGAGGGTCAGCACGACGTTCATCGGGCTTTCGATCGCCGTGCCGCAGACCTCGCCGTCGCCCTGGGCGGCATGCGTGTCGCCGACCGAGAACAGCGCGCCCGCCACTTCGACAGGCAGATAGAGCACGGTGCCGGCGGCAAGGTCGCGGATGTCGAGATTGCCGCCGACGCGGCGCGGCGGCACCACCGAGTGGTGCCCCATCTCGGCAGGGGCGTTGCCGATGGTGCCGGCGAAAGGCTTCAGCGGCACGCGGCCGTTTTTGCCAAAAAGCGCCGGTTCGAGCGAGGTCGCGTCATATTTCCAGATGGTGAGCGCCGGCTCCTTGAAGTCGTCGGCGAGCAGGCCGAAGCCCGGGATGTTGGCCGTCCAGCCGAAGCCGGACGGCTTGAACGCCTCGATCGTCACCTTGAGCGCATCGCCCGGTTCGGCGCCCTCGACATAGATCGGCCCGGTCACCGGGTTGATCTGGTCGAAGTCGAGTTTGGCGATGTCGTCGACGGTGCTGTCGGCCGTGAGCTGGCCGCCCGAGGAATCAAGGCATTCGAACTCGATCGTCGAGCCGGGCGTCACCCGCTCGGCCGGGGCAAAGGAATTGTCCCAGCCGAAGTGATGATGGCGTCCGTGGATGGTGTAGTTGCAGTTATTGCACATCGTTCACATACACATAGTCGTAGTTGATCGGGATATGGACCGGGTCGACATACAGCTTGTCGTCGCCGCCCATGCGCGGCGACTTCATGGTGAAGCGCTGCTCGTTGAAGACGGGCGCCCAGGGTGCGTCGGCCATGATCCTGGCGTAGATCTCGCCCCACAATTTGGCGCGTTCCTCGGCCTTGGCGGGATCGACGATCGAATCGGCCGCTGCCGCCTTTTCGTCGAGCTCCTTGTTGCAGTACCAGGCCCAGTTCCAGCCGCCCTGCACCGCACCGCCGCAGCCGAGGATCGGGCCGTAGAAGTTGGACGGATCGGGGAAGTCGGCAATCCAGGCCATGCCGCCGGACCAGATCATCGGCGCGCCGTCCTTTTCGCCGCCGGCGGCAATGACATTGGCCTGGGCGAGCGACTGGATCGAGGCCTTGATGCCGATTGCCGCCAGATCCTGCTGGATCGCCTGGGCGATGCGCGGGTTGGGATCGGTGTTCATGACGAACAGTTCGGTCTCGAAGCCATCGGGATGGCCGGCCTCGCCGAGCAGAGCCTTGGCCTTGTCCACGTCGAAGGCATAACCGGTGAAAGCCTTGTCATAACCCGGCATCGACGGCGGCAGCGGCTGGTTGGCAGGGACGGCGCGGTTGTTGATCAGCTTGACGATGCGGTCCTTGTTGATCGCCATGTTGACGGCCTGGCGCACCTTGACGTTGTCGAAGGGCGGCATCTGGGTGTTCATGGTGACGTAGCCGGTCTGCAGCTGGCCGCCTTCGACGACACGCGCCTTCTGCTCGGGATCGGCCATCACCTCCTGGAACTTGGCCGGCGGAATGCCGTCGCCCGGAACGTCGACCTCGCCATTCTGCAGGCGCAGAAGGGCTACGATCGGCTCCTGGCCGATCTCGAAGGTGATCTTGTCGATATAGGGCAGGCCCTTGTGCCAGTAGTCGGGATTGCGCTCGAACACCAGGCGCTGGCCGAGCGTCCACTCGGCCATCTTGTAGGCGCCGGTGCCGACAGGGTGCTTGCCGAAGTCGGCGCCGTATTTCTCGACCTCTTCCTTGGGCACGACATGGCTGAAATTGATCGCCATGACATGCAGGAAGGTGGCGTCGGGCCGTGACAGCTCGATCTTGACAGTCGAGGGATCGACCACGGTGACGCCGGCCAGGCTTTCCGACTTGCCGCCGGCGACGTCGTCATAGCCGTTGATCGAGGCGAAGAAGCCGGCGCCCGGGCTCTGCGTCTTGGGGTTGGTGACGCGGTCGAGCGAATATTTGACGTCGTCTGCCGTCATCTCGCGGCCATTGTGGAATTTCACCCCCTTGCGCAGCTTGAAGGTGAAGGTCTTGCCGTCGGGCGAGATCTCGTAGCTCTCGGCCAGTTCGGGCCGCAGCGTGGTGGTGCCGGGCTCGTAATCCATCAGCCCGTCGAACAGGCTCTTGATCATCGACCAGTTCTGCCAGTCATAACCGATCGCCGGATCGAGGGTGGCGACGTCGTCCTTGTAGGTGATGGTGATCGCGCCGCCCTGCTTGGCCTTGGGGTCGAGCGTTTCCTGCGCGGTGGCCGAGGCCAGGCCCAGCGCCAGCACAAGCGCTGACGCGGCGACGGTCGATGTCAACAATTGTCTCATCCGAGGTTCCCTTCTCTTTTGTTTGTCTGCTTGTCGTCTGTCTGTTGGCAGTCTGTTGGTCTTGTCGGGGATCAGCGCAGCTTGATGCGCGGATCGATGAACGGGGCGACGATGTCGGCGAGCAGGTTGCCGAGCACGATGGCGCAGGCCGAGACCAGCGTGACGCCCATGATGATCGGGATGTCGACGCGCTGGATCGCCTGCCAGGCGAGCTGGCCGATGCCGGGCCAGCCGAACACGCTTTCGACCACCACGATGCCGCCCATGAACATGCCGATGTCGATGCCGATCATGGCTATGACAGGCAGGATGGCGTTGGGCAGAGCGTGGCCGAACAGCACGGCGCGCTGGGCCAGGCCCTTGGCGCGGGCGGTGCGGATATAGTCCTGGCGCAGCACGTCGATCATCGACGAGCGCATCATGCGCGAATACCAGCCGGCGCCGAGGATGCCGAGCGTCAGCGACGGCAGCACCATGTGGCTGAAGGTGCCGTAGCCGCCGATCGGGAACCAGCCGAGCTTGACGGCAAAGACGTAGAGCAGAAGCAGGCCGACGACGAATTGCGGCGCCGACACGCCGATGAAGGAGCCGACCATCAGCGCCTGGTCGGTGGCGCTGCCGCGCTTGACCGCAGCGATAAGCCCCATGCTCAGCCCGATGACCAGCTCGCAGACGATGGCGCCGACCATCAGAAGCAGGCTGGCCGGCAGGCGCGCCACGATCAGCTCGCTGACCTCCGAACGCTGGATGTAGGAACGGCCGAGATCGCCGCTGACAAGGTTGGTCAGATAGCGCCAGTATTGCACCGCGAAGGGCTGGTCGAGCCCGAGCTGCTGGCGGATGCTCTCGACCGTCTGCGGGGTGGCGCTGCGGCCGGCGATCTGGCGCACCGGATCGGCCGGCAGGAGATAGAGCAGGGCGAAGGTGATCAGCGACACGCCGAGCAGGATCAAAGCTGCCTGGATCAGCCGGCGGGTGAGATAGGCGATCATGCCCGGCCTCGCTGCGTCGGGTCGAGAATGTCGCGCAGGGCATCACCGACGAGATTGAAGGCGAGCGCCAGGGCCAGGATCGCGGCACCGGGGAAGAACACCAGCCAGGGGGCTGCCTGGAAATAGGTCTGGTTCTCGAAGATGATGTTGCCCCAGGACGCCGTCGGCGGCTGCACGCCGATGCCGAGATAGGACAAGGTCGCTTCGAGCAGCACCGTCGTCGAGATGCCGAGCGTGCCCCAGACGATGATTGTCGGCAGAAGATGCGGCAGGATGTGGCGGAACAGGATGCGTGCCGTACCGGCGCCGATGGTGCGCTCGGCGTCGATGAACTCACGTTCGGCCAGCGAGCTGGTTTCGGTGAAGACGATGCGCGCCGTCTGCACCCAGTTGACCAGCGCGATCACCATGGCGACGATCCACAGGCTGGGCTGGAACACGGCGGCCAGGCAGATGGCGAGCAGAAGGGCCGGAAAGGCCATCATCAGGTCGGTGAAGCGCATCAGCGCTGCCCCGACATAGCCGCGGAAATACCCCGCGGTGATGCCGACGAGCGTGCCGATCAGAAGGGCAGCGCCATTGGCGACGATGCCGATGATCAGCGAGGTCCGCGCGCCATAAAGAATGCGGGTCAGAAGGTCCCGGCCGAGCAGGTCGGTGCCAAGCCAGAAGGTGGCGCTGGGCGGCAGCGGCGCGCCTTCCAGCGTCAGCCCGTCGAACATCTGCTCGTTGGGGTCGTAGCCGGTGAGATAGGGGGCGAGCAGGGCGCCGGCGACCGTGAGCGCGATGATCACCAGGCCGGTCAGCGCCAGCGGCCGCCTGACGAGGCGGCGCCAGACACCGGCCCGTGCCTTGGCCGGCACGGCGATGGCTGATATCTCAGGCGCGATGGGACTGGTCAACGCCGCCCTCCTTGTCGGTCTGGGCCTTTTCGGTCAGGGCCTTGTCGGTGAGGGCGACGACACGCCGGGCGGCGTCCTCGAGGCTGACCTGCCAGTTCATGGCAAGCGAACGCAATTGCGCATAGGCGCGTTCGTCGTCGACGCCCTGGCTCGACAGCGCGGCAACAGCGCGCACGATGGTCTGGCGCTCGGCGACGCGCTGCTGCAGTGCTGTGATCTCGTCGGCCAGCTGCCTGCGCGCGGCAAAACTCTGGCGGGCGATCAAAAGCGCGCTGTAGACGCCGGCATTGCCGACCGGCTTCAGCAGCTGCGCATCGGCCTTGTGCGACAGCGCCCATTCGATCCGGCCCGGCGCTTCCGAGCCGATCAGCGCAATCGTCGGCATCGGGGCGGCGCCCCTTGGCCAGGGAAATTGCTGGTCGAAGCCGAGATCGACGTCGAAGAACACGAAGTCGGCGGCCAGCGCCTCGGCCGGCAGTTCCGGCCAGCAGTCGACAACCTCGAGGCCGATCGCCTGGAGCTGGCGTGATATGGCGCCGACCGTGGCATGCGGGCGGTGCAGCACGAATGCCTTCGCGCCGCCGAGATTGGGGATATGTGCGGCCCGGCTCATGACACGACCCCGCTCATGACACCACCTTGAGCCTGACACGGTCGAAGGTCCTGGCCCGGTCGTAACGCGAGAGATAGGGGTCGGGAGCGACACGGTCGATATGGCTGACGCGTTCGAAGCCGAGCCCCGAGATGCGGCCGATCTCGACCGGCAGGGTCGCATGCTGGGTCTGCGGGTCGACGGCGATGGTGCCGAAGGGCGTGGCAAAACTTGACCTGGCAAAGGCGGTGGACAGTTCGGCGAAGCCTGCGCCGGGATTTGCCTGGAGCACCTTGGCCAGCACCATGACCGAGGCATAGGCCGAAGCCTCGAAGGACGATGCAGGCGTCTCGGCCGTGGCCGTGCCGGCGTCGCGGAAATAGGGCCCGACGGAGAGGTGGCCGCTTCCGGCCTCGCCGATCGCCGGTAACTCGGCCTCGGTCAGGTTGCAGGACAGGATCGGGCAGCGCTCCGGTCCGAAATGCGGGTCGTTGCGCGCCAGCTCGGCATATCTGGCGAAGAAGGCGTAGGACGAGGTGCCGATCAGATTGTTGAGGATGAAGGACGGCCGTGTCGCTTTGATCTCCTCGATCAGCCTGGAAACGTCGGCATCGCCGATCGGCAGATAGCGCTCGCCCAGCACCTTGCCGCCGGCGTCCGCGATCAGGTCGCGCGCGACGCGGTTGGTTTCCCAGCCCCAGATGTAGTTGGAGCCGAGCAGGAAGCCATCGGCGCCGAAGCGCGGCACGACATGGGCCAGAAGCGGCACCAGGTGCTGGTTCGGGCAGGCATGCATGTAGACGACATGCTCATTGGCCTCGAAGCCTTCATAGGGGCAGGCATACCACAGTGCCGCCCCCGACTTCTCCAGCACCGGGATGACCTCCTTGCGGCTCCACGACGTCACGGCGCCGACGACATGACGCGCGCTGCTCTGGCGCAGGATCTCGTCGCACAAGGGCGCATAGCGGTCGATATTGCCGCCGGGGTCGCGCTCGATGGCAACGAGCTCGATGCCGCTTGCCGGGTCGGCGTTGACGTCCGATATGGCGCGCATGGCACCCGCATGGCAGGCATTGGCGACCAGCTGGTAGCTGCCCGAGCGCGAATACAGCACGCCGATTTCGATGCGCGACTTCAAGAAATTCCTCCCAAAAACAAAAATGCCCCGCAGCCGCCGCCGGGAGGCGAGGCATACGAGGCATGTTTGCCACCCGGCAGTCGGGGCCGGTATTTCGTGTCAGCGTAGACTGTCGCGCCTGCCAGTCAAGGGGCCTGATGCAGATGCATGGATCCGGGCAAAGGCGTGGCAACTGTGTTCAAGCGAGCAAACAAGCGGCAACACTCCCACCCCTTCGCCATCCTGCCGTAAGGGTTTGGAACGTGATGAGGGTGGAGGAAAGAGCAGGCCCGGACCGTCTTTGCGCTGCCGACAGGTCACGGCATGGATCCCAGGGTCGCCGCGACGTCGCTGCGCTCCTGCTCCGCCCTGGGATGACGATGGGGTAGGGGCGTTCTCCAGCAATCTGCGACGTTTCCTGTTGGCTCGAGACAGGCGTTGGAGATGAGCGGCAACGCCTGCGCATTCGTCATCCCAGGGTCTCCGCGTCGCTGCGCTCCTGCTCCGCCCTAGGATGACGAAGCGGAGAGGCCGCTCGCTGCAACCGGCTCAACCACCTAAGCCCGCGACGACGCCCCCGCCCTTCGTCATCCTAGGGCGAAGCAGGAGCGCAGCTCCGTCGCGGCGGACCCTAGAATCCATGCCGTGAAGGTGAGGAATGCGGAGAGGGCAGAAGAAAAAGCACTTGTTTGCTCGCTTGAACACAGTTGCCATGCCGTGAGGGTGAGGAATGTGATTAGGGTGGAAGGACGTGCAGGGTTCTGAAACGTCTTTGCGCTGCCGACAGGTCACGGCATGGATCCTAGGGTCTCCGCGTCGCTGCGCTCCTGCTCCGCCCTAGGATGACGAGGGGTAGGGGCGTTCTCCAGCAATCTGCGACCGCGACGTCGCTGCGCTCCTGCTCCGCCCTGGGATGACGAAGCGGAGAGGCCGCTCGCGGCAACCGGCCCTAAGCCTGCGACGACGCCGTCGCCCTTCGTCATCTTAGGGCGGAGCAGGAGCGAAGCTCCGTCGCGGCGACCTGGGGATTCATGCCGTGAAGGTGAGGAATGCGGAGAGGGCAGAAGAAAGAGCACCTGTTTGCTCGCTTGAACACAGTTGCCATGCCGTGACGTTGTCGCCGGGCTCAAGCGGTCAAGAACGCCTGCTCTTTCTGCACCCGCCTTAGGTGACGCTTGATCAGGCAGCCCGTCAGATCTGGTGGCCGACCAGCGCCAGGCCGAGCCCGACCAGGATCGAGCCGCAGGCCTTGGGCACGATCCAGCCGGTATTGCCCGATGCGACGCGGGCGAGGGTGACCGAGGCGATGCCGACGGCGGCGACGTCGGCTGCCGAGAACACCAGGTTGACGAACATGCCGAGCAGCAGGAACTGCAGCCACACCGGCAAGCTGGCTGCCGGATCGACGAATTGCGGCAGGAAGGTCAGGAAGAACAAGGCGGTCTTCGGGTTGAGGATCTCGACGATGATGCTGTCGCGCAGGCTTTTTGACGCGAGGCTGGGCGAGGCCAGGCTTTGTGACGCGAGACTGGGCGAGGCCAGACTTTGTGACGCGGGGCTGGGCGAGGCGGGGCTGGCGGCGTCGCCATGCGACTTGTCCCAGCCCATGAACATGGTCAGCCCGAGCCAGACGAGATAGGCGGCACCGGCAAGCTTGATCGCCTCGAAAAGCATCGGCGCCTGTTCGATCAGCGAGGCCAGCCCGATGGCCGCGGCAAGGATGTGGACGTAGCAGCCGATATGGACGCCAAAGGCTGCCATCAGTCCGGCCCGGCGGCCGAGCGCCACCGTCTGCGCCGTCATGTAGAGGATTGCCGGCCCCGGCATGCAGGCGAAGGCCAGCGTCGCCAGGGCAAACGGCAACAACAGTTCCAGCGACGACATGTCGGCTCCTCCCTAATGATCCGATCGCCACATGACGCGATCGCCACATGACGCTGTGGAAGGGAGGAATAGGCGTGCCGGTCGGGCGAAAACATACGGCATGTGGCGTATATCGACTGCCCGTCGCCTCGGCTAAATAGTTGATGGTTAAAGAGATATTGACGTGATGCCGGGCGCCGGCAGGGCGCTGCGCGGCAGCCTTCAGGCTGTGGGCAAACCCAGGCGAACCGCATAGGCGGTCAGTTCGGCGGCACTGTGGAGATTGAGCTTGCCCATCAGGTTTTCGCGGTGCTTGCGCACCGTCAGCGGGCTGATGCCGAGCCGCTCGGCGATTTCGCGCGCCGTCAGCCCCTGCGCCACCAGTGCGAGGATTTCGCGCTCGCGCCGGGTCAGCGGCACCGGCGACAGGATGTCGGGCACGGCGTGCTGCCTGCCGCTGCCGGACGCCTCGCCGACGGCGAAACGCACGCTGCGGGCAAGGTAGGTGCCGCCTTTCCTGATTGCCTCGATCGCCTCGCCGAGTTCCTCGGGGTCGCCGTCCTTGGTCAGATAGCCGCTGGCGCCGGCCTCGACTGCGGCGCGCACCGTCCGCGGCTCGATATTGGCGGTCAGCACGATGATCTTCAGCCTGGGCACGAGCTCCCTGATGTCGGAGATGAACTGGATGCCGGCAACGCCGGGCATGCCGAGGTCGAGCAGCAACAGGTCGGCGCGGGTCTTTGTGACCTGCTCCAGCAAGGCCTCGCCATCCGCGGCTTCCGCCACCACCGACATGTTGTCCATCGTCGAGATCAGCATCTTCAGCCCTTCGCGCACCAGCGCGTGGTCGTCGGCGAGGATGAAGGTGAGAGGGCGGTTCATGTGGTCACCATTCATGATGAAGCGATGCGAATCGGCGGAACGCCAACTTATGGGAAATAAATTGTCGGTAGATCAACAGTCCCTGATGAGGAAAGCTTATGCGATCTTCATCCGGTACTTCAGGGGAATCGGATGCAGGAAGACAAGATACGCCAGGCTCTGGTCGAGCTTCTCTATCGCAATTCATATGGCGTGGTCATTTCCAACATCGTCATTTCGCTCGCCGCCGTCTACGTCTTGCGCAGCGGCATTTCCACGCCATGGCTGGTGGGATGGCTCGGCACGCTCTATGCGCTGACGGCGCTGCGCGTTTTCGCCTCCCGCCGCTTCTTCAGCCGGCCGCGCGATATCAGGACGATCATGCGCTGGGCCTGGCTGGCGGCCGCCTTTTCCTGGGTCTCGGGATTGTTGTGGGGCATGTTCGGCTGGGTCGGCTTCCTGCCGGAAGCGCCGCTTCTTCTGTCCTTCACCGTGGTGGTGCTGACCGGCCTGGTCTGCGGCACGGTGCCGTCGCTTTCGGCCTTTCCGCCGGCGCTGATCGGCTCGATCCTGGCGACGGTGCTGCCGGTCGCCGCCCGCGTCATCACCAGCGGCAGCGCGATTTCGGCGGGTTTTCTGTTCCTGCTCGTCTCGCTCGTGGTGATCAATTTCTACTATTGCCGCATCACCTACCGCATGTTGCGCGAGACCATCAGCCTGCGCCTGGAAAATGAACGGCTCGTCGAGCATCTGCAGGAGGAGCGCGACCGGGCGCAAACCGCCGACCGCGCCAAGACCCGCTTCCTCGCCGCGGCGAGCCACGACCTGCGCCAGCCGATCCATGCGCTCAGCCTGCTGGTGTCGACGATTGCCGTGCTGGCCAAACGCGGCAACGTGCCGGCCGAGCAGGCGCGCGGCCTCGCCGGCCGGGCCAAGTCGATCATCGGCAATCTCAGCGGCCTGCTGAACGCGCTTCTCGACATTTCCAGGCTCGATGCCGGCATCGTCACGGTTGCCCGCGAAACCGTGTGCCTGCGCGAACTGTTGCGCGATTTTCGCGAGGAGTTCGCCACCGAGGCCAAGGAGCGTGACCTGAAATGGCGGGTGGTCGACAGCCATCTGCTGGTCGAAAGCGACCCGATGATGCTGAAGCGCGTGCTGACCAACCTGGTCACCAACGCCTTCCGCTACACCAGGCAGGGTGGCGTCGTGCTCGGCTGCCGCAAGCGCGCCGGGTGCGTCGAGATCCAGGTCTGGGATAGCGGCCCCGGCATTCCAGACGACCAGCAGGCAGCGATCTTCGAGGAATTCGTGCAATTGCAGAACCCGGCGCGCGATCGCACGCAAGGGCTCGGCCTCGGCCTCGCCATCGTTCGCCGCACCGCCGGCTTGCTGAAGCATCCGCTGAGGCTGGTATCCAGACCGGGGCGTGGTTCGATGTTTTCGATCACCGTGCCGGAAGTCCGCGCCGCGAAGGCGCCGGTGCCGCAGCGCGAGACGCGGACTGAAGCCCTGACCGGCGGCATCATCGTCGTCGAGGACGAGAGCGACATCCTCGAGGCGATGGAGCAGCTGCTGACCATCGAGGGCCACAGCGTCTATGCCGGACGCTCGGCGGCGGAGGCCCAGGCGGTGCATGCGGCCGCCGCCCTGCGCGGCGCGGCACCTGTCGACCTGATCATCTCGGACTACCGGCTGGCCCATGGCGCCACCGGGCTGGAAGCGATCCGCATGCTGAGCGCCTATCTCGGCCGCAGCGTGCCGTCGATCATCATCACCGGCGACACCTCGCCGTCACGGCTGAAGGAGGTGAGCGCCGGCGGCAGCCGCATCCTGCACAAGCCGATCTCGGAGGCCGAACTCCGGCAGGCGATCGAGGCGGCATGGGCAGAGGGCAGGGCGGTGACGGCGGGGGAATGAGCCTGGCTGGCGGAGCGTGGGCTCTCCGCTTCGTCATCCCAGGGGCGACGTTTTCTGTTGGCTCGAGACAGGCGTTGGAGATTACCGGCAACGCCTGCGCATTCGTCATCCTAGGCCGGAGCAGGAAGCGTAGCGCGCTGCGTTGACCCTGGGATCCATGCCGTGAAGGTGAGGAATGCGGAGAGGGCAGAAGAAAGAGCACTTGTCCGCTCGCTTGAACACAGTTGCCATGCCGTGAAGGTGAGGAATGCGGAGAGGGCAGAAGAAAGAGCACTTGTTTGCTCGCTTGAACACAGTTGCCATGCCGTGCGGGTGAGGAGCGTGATGCGGGTGGAAGAAAGAGCAGGCCTGAACCGCCTGTGCGCTGCCGCAAGGTCACGGCATGGATCCTAGGGTCGCCGCGTCGCTGCGCTCCTGCTTCGCCCTAGGATGACGAAGCGGAGAGGCCGCTCGCGGCAACCGGCTCACCACCTAAGCCCGCGACGACCACCTAAGCCCGCGACGACGCCCTCGCCCTTCGTCATCCTAGGGCAAAGCAGGAGCGAAGCTCCGTCGCGGCGACCCTAGGATCCATGCCGTGCGGGTGAGGAATGCGGAGAGGGCAGAAGAAAAAGCACTTGTTTGCTCGCTTGAACACAGTTGCCATGCCGTGCGGGTGAGGAATGTGATGCGGGTGGAAGAAAGAGCAGGCCTGAACCGCCTGTGCGCTGCCGCAAGGTCACGGCATGGATCCCAGGGTCTCCGCGACGGAGCTGCGCTCCTGCTTCGCCCTGGGATGACGAAATGGTGGGCTCCCGACATCACCACCCAAGCCCACGAAACAGCTCGTGCCATTCGGGATTGGTCTTCTCGATCAGTTCGACCTTCCACTGGCGTGGCCAGCGTTTGAGCGATTTCTCGCGCTGGATGGCGTCGCGGATGTCGAAGTGCTCCTCGTACCAGACGAGGCGATGTACGCCGTAACGCGCGGTGAAACGAGAGCCCTCGCTTGCCTTGTGTTCCGGCAGACGGCGCGCGAGATCGTTCGTCACGCCGATATAGATCGTGCCGCCCTTCTGGCTGGCGGTCATGTAGACATATCCGGTCATCGCGAGAGATTATTCGCGGCAAGGTTGCGCGCAAGGCCTGCCACATGGGCGCACGCCCCGCAGTCGAACCCCACCTGGCGACGGCCCACCCCTTCGTCATCCTAGGGCGAAGCAGGAGCGCAGCTCCGTCGCGGCGACCCTGGGATCCATGCCGTGACATTGCGGCAGCGCCGAAGCGGTTCAGAACGCCTGCACTTTCCTCCGCCCACCCCACATCCCTCACCCTCACGGCATGGATCCTCGGGTCAAGCCCGAGGATGACGAAATGGAAAGGCCGCCCCCGTCCTTCGTCATCCTAGGGCGGAGCAGGAGCGAAGCTCCGTCGCGGCGACCCTAGGATCCATGCCGTGACCTCGCGGCCGGGCTCAAGCGGTCCAGAAGCCTCTCCTGCACCCGTCCCACATTCCTGGACCTCACGGCATGGATCCTAGGGTCAAGCCCTAGGATGACGAATTGGAGAGGCCGCTCGGCAGGCCAAGACCACCCAAGCCAGCGGCGTCCACGCTGTCCTGCGGCGGACAAGGCACGGTCAAAAACAATCCGGGCGCCGTCGGGTCTCGATGGTCGAGACCGCAACGGCGCCCGGTTGGCCTCAGGAGGCTATGGCGACCGTTCTGATGCGCGACGACAGCGCCCAGAACAACAGGAAGCTGCTGGTGACGGTTGCCGGCGCCGACAGCAGTTCGAGGTTGGGGATGGCGAGCAGGATGATGCCGATGGCCACAGCACCGAACCAGGCGACCATGCCGGGCGCATAATAGGCCGGGAAATCGTCGTCGGGACGGGCGCTTTCCTCGCCGCTGCCGTCATGCTGTCCGCACATGATATAGGCCAGCGCCACGCCGACCCAGGCGACGACGAAGATGCCCTGATAGGCGAGTGCGACGAGCAGATACTGGAAGATGTCGGCCAGCATCACGACATAGACGATGACGCCGACAATGATCGCCCAGACATATTTCGGCATCTCCAGCTTGAACACCAGCCGGAAGAACGCCTGCATGTTGACTGTCGACAGGTAGAAGTTGGTGGTGTTGATGCGCGTCTGGCTGATCCAGACGAACAGCAGGCCGAGCGCGCCCATCATCACGATCAGCGCCTTGACGACCGACACCTCCGAGGTTGCGCCCTCGAGCGGGATCGTCTGCACCAGGAAGATGCCGACCAGGCCGTTGACGAAATAGGTCAGCGTGTAGAAGGGCAGGCCGAAATTGAACACGGCGTGGTAGGTCTCGTCCTCCTTCTTGCCGAAGCGGGCGAAGTCGAAGGTGCACATCATCATCCACCAGACGCCCATG
The DNA here is from genome assembly GCF_014843375.1 of Aminobacter sp. SR38. Taxonomy (NCBI): domain Bacteria; kingdom Pseudomonadati; phylum Pseudomonadota; class Alphaproteobacteria; order Hyphomicrobiales; family Phyllobacteriaceae; genus Aminobacter; species Aminobacter sp. SR38. The sequence goes on along the minus strand of NZ_CP062112.1, from coordinate 1,143,496 downwards.
AAGGCGATGAAGACGTTGATCCAGCCATAGGGCGGGGCGCCGCCATCAGGCGTCATGGTCAGCCAGGCGTTGGAATAGCCGTAATGCGAGATGGCGTAGATCACGGTGCCCATCAGGCCGACAAGATAGAGCGGCAGGAGATAGCCGTTGAACTTGTCGAGCCAGTGCTGGACGCTGCCGAGGATCAGCGGCACGCTGTAGATGCAGACGATAAGCGCGGCGACCGCGAAGGTCAGGCCTTCGAAATAATAGGTCGCCGCCGTGGCGATGACCGAGCCTTCGAACACGGCGTAATAGATGCTCGACACCGCATAGATGAAGGTGGCAATCGCCGAGCCGTAGCGGCCGAACAAGAGCCTTGAAAATAGCGACACCGACAGGCCGCTCCTGATCGCGTAGCGGGTGATGACCGCATTGATCGCCGAGTAGGAGATAACAGTCAGTATCAGGCCGATGATCGTATTGGCGGTGCCATAGATCTCGGCGAGCGTCGCCGAGATGATGAGAAAGAACATGGCGCTGCAGATCGCCCAGAAGGCCATCGTCAGATTGAGCTTGGGCATGCGGCCTTTGGGTGGGACGGGCCGTTGCGAATAGTCGAGTTCCCCTGCGACATCGAGACTTCCAGACATGGTTCATCTCCGAATTTTTGTTTTTTGGCAGATTCTTGATTCTTGATATGCGAACCCCGTTGGCGAAGAAGGCAGCAAGCCCACTGGAGCCTGCTGCCTTCCCTTGATCAGGCGACCTTCAGGGTCGCGTTGGCGGCCTGGCCCGATGCCGTCCAGTAGGGAACCGTCCGCCGCTTCAGCATCTCGCGGAACTCGGCGGTGGTCTTGGCAAGAAGCTCGCCCGAGCCCCAGTCGACGATGACGCCGTATTGGCGGATCAGGTCGAGCATGTTGAGCTTCTTGTCGCGATAAAGGGCGGCGATCTTCTCGGCGTCCTCGTTGAGCCAGTCCTTGCGGTGGCTGGCGATGCGCGCCCGTTCGGCCAGCGTGGCGTTCTCGTCGATCCTGTATTGGTCGAGATCGAGATCGACGACATGGACGACGACGCCATAGTCCTTCTTCGCCCGCTCGACCGAGACATAACCTTCGACCACGTCGCTGAGCACGCTCTGGATATCGCGCTTGAGCGGATCGCCAAGGCCGCCGCCGCCGGCCGAGGGCCGCTGCACGGTGTCGCCCTGCTGCAAAGGTACGCCTGAAAACAGCGAGCCGAGATACCGCTCCTTGTCCTGGCCGGGATTGACCCAGACGCCGTGCGGGATCGACGGCAAGCCGCCCCACAGGCCCCAGGTGATCGAGCGCTCGCGGTCGCAGCAATAAGACACCACGGTGCGTTCGCAGGCGTAAAGCGTGCCGCCCTTCTGGACGCCGAGGCCGCCGCGGAATTCGCCGGGGCCGCCGGAGTCGACCATCAGCTCGTGGCAGGTGGTGAGAACAGGCGACAGCCGCTCCTGGCCTTCGAAGGGCTGGGTGCCGAGCTGGACGCCGAACACCGGGCCGGTTGCCGCCCAGCCGTCACGGCCGTTGCGCGCGCCCCAGCCGCCGACCATCCAGTCGTACCACATGAAGTAGGGCTTGCCTTCGTGACGCGTGTCGCGGCCGCCGATCAGGAGGTAGTCGAGGTTGAAGGTGCAGGCCATGGCGCGTTCCGGCAAGACCTCCGCCCAGAGCTCGAACACCGCGTTCATGATCTTTTCGAACGGACCGGAGGCGAAGCCGGCGACCGGCGTCGGCCATTCGGCATTGACCACCGAGCCGAGCGGGCCGGCATCGACCGTCACCACCCGGTAGAAGCCGGAGTTCATCGGAATGTCGGGCGACTGCATCTTGGTGCCGGCAACGACGGCGGCGAAGGCGCCGCCATAGCAGCAGTTGAGGAACGAGCCGACCGTCTTGGGGTGGGAGCCGGTCAGGTCGTAATGGACGCGGTCGCCGTCGATGGTCATCTTGACCTTGATCGGCACCAGCCCTTCGCCCTCGTCGGGATCGACGTCGATGTAGTCGATTGTCTCCCAGGTGCCGTCGGGCAGCTCGGAGATGCGCTGGCGCGTCATGTCCTCGACATAGTCCTGGACCTCGTTGAACGATTTCTTGATCGTGTCGACGCCATATTTGTCGCACAGGCGCTGGATCTCGCGCTCGGCCAGGCGGCAGGCTTCGGCCTGGGCCTGGAGGTCGCCGATGATGTCGCTGGGCGCACGGGTGTTGTGGGCGATCAGCTCGGCGACGTCGGAGAGATAGACGCCCTTGCTGTAGACCCGGACCGGGGTGATGCGCAGGCCCTCGGCCATGTGGTCGAGCGCGTTGACGTTGAACGAGCCGGGCACGGCGCCGCCGACATCGGCCCAGTGGCCGTTGGCCTGGGCGAAGCCGAGCAGTTCGCCCTTGTAGAACATCGGCGCAAACAGGCGGGTATCGTTGAAGTGGGTGCCGCCCTGGTAGACGTCGTTGATGACGAAGACGTCGCCCGGATGCACGTCATGGCCGAACTTCTTGATCACCGCCTTGGCGGTCAGGTGCAGCGTGCCGACGTGAGCGGCGATGTCGCCGCTGCCTTGCATGATGGTGTCGCCGGTCGGATCGCACAGCGCCGAGGAGAAGTCGCGGGAGTAGATGACGAAGGAGTAGCAGGTGCGCAGGATCTGCTCCGCCATCTGGTCGACGATGTTGACATAGGCGTTCTTCAGGACCTCGAAGGTAACCGGATCGAGCGTGCGGCGATCTTTTCTAGGTGCCATTTCCAATCTCCAATTCAGAATTTGCGTGAGGGCTAAAGCTCGGTCGTTCAGGACTGCTGCGGGACGTGCATCCTGATGATCAGGTACTCGTCCACCTCGGCCTTGATCCCGGGCGGCACGACGATGGTCGAGTCGAGCTGGTCGATGATGGCGGGGCCGGCGACGACGGCACCCGCATGCAGGGTCGAGCGGTCATAGACCGGGGTCTTGATGCGCTCCGGCGCTTCGTCGAAGCGGACCAGGCGTTCGCCGACGGGGGCGGGCAAGGGTGCTGTGCGCAGTTCGTGCCGGGCGAGCTCCGCCTTGCGGTTGACGCCGGTGGCCTTGACCTGGATGCGGCACACTTCAACAGGGGCATCGGGCCTCGAATAATTGTGCTCGCGGCCATGCTCCTCGTGGAACTGCCTGACGGCCTCGTCGAGGTTTTCGATGTCGGCGCTGACCGGGATCGACATCGAGCGCCACTGGCCGAGATACCGCATGTCGATGTAGCGCTGGAACAGCATCTGCTCGGGCGAGATATCCTCGCTCAGCAGGCGGTCGTGGCCGTCTTCCTCGAGCAGGCGGAAGGCGCTGTTGAGCTCGGCCATGTCGATGTCGCTGACAGTGTCGGTGTACATCTGGGTGATGTCATGGGTGATGTCGACGAGCAGGCAGCCCATGGCCGAGGTGACGCCGGGATTTGGCGGGATCAAAACGACGGGGATGTAGAGGTCGCGGGCCAGTGCCACGCCATGCAGGGCACCGGCGCCGCCGAAGGCGACCAGCGCGAAGTCGCGCGGATCGTAGCCCTTGCGCAGCGACACCAGCCGCACCGCATCCGCCATGTTGGCGTTGGCGACCTTCAGGATCGACAGTGCCGCCTGTTCCGCATCCATGCCGAACGGCTCGGCGATGACCCGGTTGATGGCGCTTTCGGCCAGCTTGACGTCGAGTTCGACCCTGCCGCCGGCGAGCTTGGTGCCGAGGCGGCCGAGATAGACATTGGCGTCGCAGTTGGTCGGCTCGGTGCCGCCCTGATTGTAGCACACCGGTCCCGGCGTCGAGCCGGCCGATTGCGGTCCGTTGCGAAGCGCGCCGGCCGCGTCGCGCCAGGCCAGCGAGCCGCCGCCGGCGCCGATGGTCAGGACCTCGATGCTGGGGAAGCGGATCGGATAGCCATATTCGACATGCCAGTCATTGGTGACGTGGAGATGGCCGTCGGAGCACAGGCTGATGTCGGTGCTGGTGCCGCCCATGTCGAGGCTGATCGAGTTCTTGTAGCCGGCGAGCTCGGAGATGAAGCGGCTGGCAATGGCACCCGCAGCGATGCCCGATGCCGCGAGCCGTGCGGCAAATTTGGTGGCGCCCTTGGCGGTCATGACGCCGCCGCCGGAATGCAGCAAAAGCACGTCGCCGGCATAACCGCCGTCCTGCATGCGGCTTTCGAGCTCGGCGCCATACTGGCCGGCGACCGGTCCGAGCACGGTGTTGGCAACCGTGGTGTTGAAGCGTTCATGCTCGAAGATCTCGGGCATGATGTCGCTCGACAGCGAGATCGACACGCCCGGCAGTTCCTCGAGCAGGATGTCGCGCATGCGCTGCTCGTTTGCGGGATTGACGAAGGAATTGACGAAGCAGATGGCGACGTTGTTGACGTTGCGTTTTTTGATGACGCGGGCGAGCTCGCGCGCCTCGGCTTCATTGACGCCTTCGATGACCTTGCCCGAATAGTCGATGCGCTCCGACACCACCAGGCGGTCGCGGCGCGGCAGATAGGGCGGGGCCATTTCCTTGTAGGTGTCCCAGAGATCGTCACGCGTGCCGCGGCGGATTTCGATGACGTCGCGAAAGCCCTTGGTCGTGACCATGATGGCGGGCGGGAAGCGGCGGGTGATCAGCGCATTGGTGGCAAGCGTCGTGCCATGCGAGAACAGGATGATGTCGCGCAGCGCCACGCCGCCCGCCTCGATGCCCTTGAGCACGCCGTCGATCGGGTCCGGCGTCGTCGGCGTCTTGGCGACATGGATCTTGCCGGAAGCCTCGTTCAGGATGCACACATCGGTGAATGTGCCGCCCACGTCGCAGGCCACACGCACCGCAGTGCCAAATGTCTCTACCTTGTTCACGTCCAGTTCCTCCTCAGGCTGATTTGTGTTGTCGTGCTTCCGCCGGGCGGGGCCGTTTTGGCAAAGCTCCGCACGTCTGGAATCCTTGCGGAATCCCAGGGAATTCGGGGTGCGAGCGACTGACGTCGCTCGAAGCGGCAATGGCTATCGTCAGCGTCGTTGCTGTCTGCGCAGCCGAAGAGACGGGGCGCGCAGCGCACTGGTGGTAAAACGCAAAAAGGCTCCGGCGGAGATGAACCGCGGGAGCCTTTTTGCTCTGGTCTCAGCCCGCAGCGTCGCAGGCCTGATGTCGATGATCATCCGCAACTTCCCGATTTCTGTCAACCGGGATTTCGTCCGATCGGCGCAACAGCAGGCAAAACAACGTGCCTGGCGGTTTGCCGGCTCGCCTGCGACCGTCGGACAGCCTTTGCCGGAACAGGGCAGTGGCCTGATATCGTTTGCCGAGGCGCAAGCGAGTTGACGGGCCAGATCGCTTGAGGCACAGTTTACGCAAGGACAGCGATGTCCCGATCAGTCGAGCAAAGGCGCTTGCTGCGGTAACCCGCGCTGGGCGCTTTTTTTGTGTCGAGTTCGCGGATGAACAATCTGACGGAGTTGGCAATCGATGGCGACAAGAACCGAGGAGCCGATGAAGGTCGGCGTGTTGTTCTCTGAGACCGGCGTCACTTCGGTGATGGAACGCAGCATGCTGAATGCGACGCTGTTTGCCATCCACGAGGTCAATGAAGCAGGCGGCATCGACGGCCGTGAGCTTGTTGCCGTCCATTACGATCCGGGCTGCGATGCGGTTGCCTACAACAGGCTGGCCAACAAACTGCTTGTCGAGGACGGCGTCCGGATCATCTTCGGCTGCTACATGTCGAGCACGCGCAAGGCGGTGCTGAAGGCGGTCGAGCACCGCAACGGGCTGCTCTGTTATCCCGCGCAATATGAGGGCTTCGAATATTCGCGCAACGCCATCTATTGCGGTGCCGCCCCCAACCAGAACAGCGTCCAGCTCGGCGAGCATCTGCTCAACCATGTCGGCCAGCGCTTCTACATGGTCGGCTCCGACTATATCTGGCCGCGCGAGTCCGACCGCATCATGAACGAGATGCTGCTGAAGCATGGCGGCGAGGTGGCCGGCCGCGGCTATCTCAAGCTCGACGCCAGGCGCGCGGCCTACAAGCCGCTGGTAGCGGATATCAAGCGCAAGCAGCCTGACGTGATCTTCTGCAATTTCGTCGGCGAAAGCATCGTCCATTTCTACCAGGCCTTCGCCGAAGCCGGCCTCGATGCCAGGGCGATGCCGATCGCCAGTCTCACCACCAGCGAGTCCGACATCCAGGCGATGGGCATCGACGTCGGCGCCGGCCACATCACCTCGGCCAGCTATTTCCAGTCGGTCGGCGGGCTGACGAACGAACGCTGCGTCGAGCGCTACAAGAAGAGGTTCGGCAGCGATGCGGTGACCAACATGTGCTGGGAGGCGGCCTATTTCCAGGTCCATGTCGTGGCCAATGCGCTGCGCAAGACAGGCACCGACGATGTCGAGACGCTCAGGCCGGCCATTCTCGGCTCGGAATTCGACGCCCCGCAAGGGCGCATCCGCATCGACCCCGACAATGCCCACACCCATGTCTGGCCGCGGGTGGCGCGGGCGCGCGAGGACGGCCAGTTCGAGATCCTGTCGAAATCGGCAACGGCCATCCGCCCCGATCCCTATCTCGCCAGCTACAATCCCGAGGAATGGGGGGAGCGCCTGGCCATGCATTCCTTATGACCCGTGCTGGGAGGCATTGGACTTCAGCGATATGACCCTGTGCCGAGGGGCATGGGGACAAGAAACCGCCCGACATCAGGGCAAACGACACCCTGGGCAAGCGTTGTTGCCGACGACATTGCCGTAATGAGGACCAATGGTATCACGTAGCCCCCACGTGGCGCCGCATGACGGATCAGCGCCGATCCAGATCAAGGACATACGCTCGCTGCGTGTGCTTTTGCTGCAGCCCAAGAGCAGCGAGGGCGAGGAGCTTTGGCAGCACCTCAACCGCATCGGCTGCCAGGTCCAGACCAACTGGCCGCCGCCGGCCGAGATTCCCGCCAATATCGACGTGGTGTTCGCCTTCATCCGCCCGCTCGTCGAAGGCGGCATCAGCTGGAACTGGAACGCCGACGACCCGCCGGCGGTGCTGATCGCCATCGTCGACTATGAGAACCCGATCATCGTCGAGAAGGTGCTGCGGCTCAGGGCGCAGGCGGTGATCGGCCTGCCGCTCAGGACTTTTGGAATCCTCGCCAACATCCTTCTGAGCGTCAACAACCACCGCCGCGAAGAGCGGCTGCGCATCCGTGTCGAGCGGCTCTCCGCCAAGCTCAAGGCGCATCGCGACATCGACAAGGCCAAGGAGATCCTGATGGCCACCAACAAGGTGTCGGAACAGGTCGCCTACGAGACCTTGCGCGAGCAGGCGATGAACAAGCGCACCACCATCGAGGCGATCGCGCTCGCCATCATCAACGCCAGCGACGCGCTCAAGCTGCCGGTGAAGGAGGCCGTTGCCTAGGCATCCGGGAGCGGGGCCGATGCACTCCGCGGTCGCTCCGGGTCGGCCTGACATGCCGGCGGTGCGGGCCTGTGGCGCATCGAATGCCGGCGCGCCGCCGTCGCGCCGCGCTTGAGGCGTTTCGCCATTCGGCCCGAGCCCGCGTGGCCCGACGCAGTGCCGGCGCGCCGGAGCCCCCTCGACGTGTCCGCCCCGAGTCCCAGAGATCCACCCCGGGATGCCCCCCGGATTCCCATTGACATGACCGCCTAAATCCCTGACGCTTCACCCCATCGCGCCCGCACCGATGCGGGCCGATGGCAGAGCAAAAAAGCTCCCGCGGGTCACCCCGCCGGGAGCTTTTTGCGTTCTGGATGCAACCAGGCGGGCCGCCTCGCGCCGCAGCCGAGGTCCGCAGACCATTGACGTCGCGCCGGCGTGCAAACGGGTGCCGGAATTGACGGGGGCGGATTTCGGGTCGGGCCGTCGCGACCGGCGGTCGTTGCGATAGGGCGGCAGACGCCGGCGACAGATGCCGGCGAATGATGCCGGTGAAGGATGCCGGCAACAGGGGGCCGACGAGACCGGCGACATGGTCATTTCAGGAGGTGGCGCGCATGACTATTTCAGGCCTCGACTTCGGCGGAGGCGACATGGCCGACGCGGCTCTGGCGTTGAACCAGGACCCGCACGCCCTGCGCGGCGCTGCCGGCAACCGGCTCGAAATGGCGATCGGCCGCGAGGTCAGGGCCTGCAGGCGCAGGCATGGCATGACCATCATCGAGCTGGCGCGGGCCGCCGGCCTGTCGCTCGGCATGATGTCGAAGATCGAGAACGGCATCATCTCGGCGTCGCTGACCACGCTGCACCAGCTGTCGCGCGCCCTGGCCGTGCCGCTGAGCGTCTTGCTGAAACCGTCCGAGGAGCTGCGCGACGCCAGGTTCGTGAAGGCCGGTTTGCCAACCGAGCGCTGCGGCACGCGCCCCGGTCATCGCCCGCTCGGCTATGTCGTCCCCGATGCCGCCGGTGTCTCGGTCGACCCCTGCCTGGTCACCCTGACCGATGACGCCGACCGCCCCGCCTTGAGACAGCATGCCGGCACGACATTCATTTACCTGCTGGAGGGCGAGATGGTCTGGCGCCACGGCATGGAACTTTACCGCATGGCCCCTGATGACAGCCTGTTCTTCGACGCAGCCGCCCCGCACGGCCCCGATCAGCTGCTGAAGCTGCCGGTCCGATACGTCTCGGTCGCGTCATGCCGGCCGGCCAGAACGGGAGCGAGGGCCGGGCGCATTCCATTGCCCACGATTCGCCTGGGCATGGCTGAGGCGCGAGGATGAGGAACCTGGGGCTGAAGCAGGAGAGCTTTCTGGACCGCTTGAGCCCAGCGACAAGGTCACGGCATGGATCCCAGGGTCTCCGCGACGGAGCTGCGCTCCTGCTCCGCCCTAGGATGACGAAGGGCGGGGGCGTCGTCGCGGGCTTAGGGCCGGTTGCCGCGAGCGGCCTCTCCGCTTCGTCATCCTAGGGTCGCCGCGACGGAGCTGCGCTCCTGCTTCGCCCTGGGATAACGAAGGGGTGGGCCGTCGCCAGGTGGGGTTCAACTGCGGGGCGTGCGCCCATGTGGCAGGCCTTGCGCGCAACCTTGCCGCGAATAATCTCTCGCGATGACCGGATATGTCTACATGACCGCCAGCCAGAAGGGCGGCACGATCTATATAGGCGTGACGAACGATCTCGCGCGCCGTCTGCCGGAACACAAGGCAAGCGAGGGCTCTCGTTTCACCGCGCGTTACGGCGTGCATCGCCTCGTCTGGTACGAGGAGCACTTCGACATCCGCGACGCCATCCAGCGCGAGAAATCGCTCAAGCGCTGGCCACGCCAGTGGAAGGTCGAGCTGATCGAGAAGACCAATCCCGAATGGCACGAGCTGTTTCGTGGGCTTGGGTGGTGATGTCGGGAGCCCACCATTTCGTCATCCCAGGGTCTCCGCGACGGAGCTGCGCTCCTGCTTCGCCCTGGGATGACGAAGGCACATTGGTTTCGGCCAACCGCCACGGTTGGCGCTTGGGCAGGCTCCAAGGCTGGCTTTTGGCAAGAGCTCGTGGCAACCGCAGAGCATCGCTAGGAGATCTGTCGCCGCCACTGACAATTGGCCTCAGGCCCACCCCTTCGTCATCCCAGGGCGGAGCAGGAGCGCAGCTCCGTCGCGGAGACCCTGGGATCCATGCCGTGACCTTGCCGCCGGGCTCAAGCGGTTGAGAACCAGTGCTCTTTCTGCACCCGCAGCACCGCACGGCCCCGAGCAATTGCTTGAGCTGACGGTGCGTTTCCTTTCGGTCGCGTCATGCCGGAAGGCAGGGACGGGCTGAGCGCTGGCCGATGTTGGCCGTTTCAACACGCGCGATTCGCCTGCGCATGGCCGTGGCGTGATGCGCAAGGCCGTTGCCATCGCACGCCAGATGCCATGGGCGGACGGATCGATGTCCTGGGAAAAAGCTGTCGCGGGGAGAAAATGGTCGGAGTGGAGAGATTCGAACTCCCGACCCTCTGGTCCCAAACCAGATGCGCTACCAGACTGCGCTACACTCCGAAATCACATTTCGACGCCGTGCCTAGTGGCTTCCGCTCGACATGGCAAGGGCAAAAAAGCGGAAACCGGCTTTCGCCTTGCAGCAATGGCGATTGCGCAGTAAATGACGGGCGCATCTGGATGTCCGCGCTCGCTGCGGACTCACGAATGAGGGAATTAATGTCCGCGCGAATTTTCAGCCCTGCCAAGACCGCCATGCAGTCGGGCAAAGCCAAGACCGGGCACTGGGTGCTCGAATTCGACGCCGAGAAGCCGAAGAAGATCGACCCGCTGATGGGCTACACCAGCTCCGGCGACATGATGAGCCAGATCCGGCTGACCTTCGAGACCCGCGAAGAAGCTGTCGCCTACGCCGAGAAGGAAGGCATCGCCTTCCGCGTGCAGGAGCCGAAGGAAGCCAAGCGCCGGCAGATTTCCTACTCCGACAATTTCCGTTATGACCGCAGGACGCCCTGGACGCACTGACGTCCACGATCACGCCGGCCCCGCCGGCCAGCGGTCCCGTAGCTCAGCTGGATAGAGCACCGGCCTTCTAAGCCGATGGTCACAGGTTCGAATCCTGTCGGGATCGCCACTTAATTCAATGGCGTAAGTCGCGCCAGGCTCGGCCGCTTGGACAGATCGCCTGTTACGATCTTATGGAGAGCGCTGAGGGTAGGTCGAATTCGAAGGCCGACACCGTGGAGCTTTTCAAAGCATCCTCCCTCATGTTTCGGGGCGGAAGCTTGCCGATAATCGCTCGCAGTCGATGGTGGCGCATATCAGCAACCGTCAATGTTCCGACAATAGGTCATTCTGGCGCCAAGTGCCCTTGGCGGGTCGATTGCGCCTAAAAGAGCGCAGCGACGGCGCCGGCTATTCCGAAGGCTGCCAATGCGAGGATGGTGATCGGGTAAACGACAAACGCGGCGACATCGCCGCCAGGCAACGACGTTCGGAAGTTTGTGAGCACAGGCAACAGGGCAACCGCGAGCAGGATAAAAATCGCGCTGACCGACAAAGCCACTTAGCTCTCCTTCCTGTTGCAGCAGACGCGGCCACGTCATCGCAGCATCGCGACATATGCGAACGGCCGAACGGTATCGCGGGCCTGTGCAAGCCGGTCTTCGCAGTCGCAACCACTCCAGCGCTTCCCAGGCGGACGCTATCGTCCTGCGTCCGGCTCGGTTCTCGCGTGCTATCACCACCGGTGGGTTGAATTCCTTGTCCATGTTGAAACTCCCGGCGCGGGGCTATCCTTCGACCGCCGCCGAGGACGTCGTTTCGGGCACGCCGTCCATGGCTGCGAGCTTGTCAGCGCACATCACGGCAGCGCCTGCGACTTCCTCCGACCCGAACTGGCTCCAGCCGCCGTCTTTGACAAAGTCATCTCGTTGCCAGGAACTGAGAGCTTTCAGGTCGGTCAGTCTTTGGGCCGCATCGGTGCCACCGAGAAAGCGGTTCACACATTCCGTAGAGGCCAGTTCCGCCACGGCATCCCGCGCCGCCACCGTCGCCATAAGCCTCGCGGATCCGCCGGTAACCCAGCCTCCAGCAGTAAAACCGAATATCATGGTCAATATAGCGCTGATCACAATTGACCAAGCCAAACTCTTCTTGCTTGGTCTGTAATCTGAAATCCTCTGATCCAAGGACTTCCGGCCATTGTTCGCCTGATTCATTTCGGGCTCCTTCCGCATTGATTGCTGCGAGATTGAGCATTCACGAAGTGTAACACATTATTTCGATCTGTGGGGCCGCCATCACGGGATCGTGAACAAGCGTTACTGTAGGGACATCATCAAAAAGTGAGCGTTCGCTTGGCGGCGCGCTCACAGGCAGCGCACGCGGTTCGCAACCTGCAGGCGCCGGCAGAGGCGGGCGCCAGAATCAGATGTCCGGGCGCCGCATCTTTCACCGGCGGCCAATCATGGCCATTTCGCGTGAAGGTGCGCGCCTGCCCCGTGGCGCGGGCCCATCCCGCGCCACTGACGCGACATGCAGATCAGTCGAGGTGCTCCGGCATGTCTTTCAACTGGTCCTTCGTCCACGATGTCACCGCGTGGACCTCGCCATCCTCGTCGCGCATGAAATCGAGCTGGCTGACGGGCACCGCGACCGCTTTTGCCCCGATGCCGAGGAAGCCGCCGACATCGATGATCACCTGGGCCGTGCTGCCGGATCCGTGGACATGCGACACCGATCCGATGTCCTCGTCGTCGGGGCCATAGATGGTGGCGTCGGCAAGCAGGTCGGGCGTGAGTTCGGCCTCGGTGAGGCGGACGTGATTGCTGTGGTCCATGACTGATCTCCTCTGGGGGGAATGGCGAAACCATCCAGTCGGCGATCCGTTCCGACAAACCCGCCGCGCGGCGGCAATTGTGATCGTGATGCGGCAGCTGCGGGTGCCGGCTCGCGGTTCGATCCGGGCAGGGCTCGGCTGGGTGCTCATCCAACGATGGAACTTCGGCGCTTTTGTCGGGTTTAGACACTGCACAGGCAGCCGGTTTCGTCCCTTTCCCGGCTGCATCTTCCAGAACCTGATGGCCTGCCGCTCGGCAGGCCTTTCTTTTTGGTGCATCAGCGCTTCAGATTGCGCTGAAGCTTTTCGACGTCCTTGTGGGGCGCGGTGTCGGGCTGGTTTTCGTCGGCGTCCGGATTGGCTGACGGGTCGTCCCGCGTGTCTCGTGTCGGTTTGTGGTTGTGCGTCGGTTCGTTCCTGGGCGCCGGTTTGTCGTTGCGCGTCGGTTTGTCCTGGGGCGTCGGTTTCACCCTGGGCGTCGGATTGTCCGGGGGCAGTGCCGGCCTGGGTTCGGCTGGGCTTTGCCGCGTTGCTGTCTTGGCCATGGTGGGTCTCCGTTTCCTGTCAACAACCCGCCGTGCTCAGCTAGGGTTCCCCACGCAGCGAAGGACGCCGCCCGGCTCAAAAAATGTGCGTCTGTAAAAGAGGCCCGTCTAGTTGCGGCTGAAGGCGATATCAGCCGTCACCACCCGGTTTCCGGTCTGCGGGTGTCGTTCGACAGTGACGATGCGCATTTTGCCGGCAATCCTGCTCGCCACCTGCATGGTGGCGACCCGCGCGCCTGAGCCGCGGTCAGGCCAGTTGATCTGCAGCGTGACAGTATCGCCGCTGCGTCTGCCGGCAAGGCTGGCCGCACCGCGACGTGAACCGACATAGGTGCCGGAATAACGCGACCCTTCGGCGCGCAGATCGACGCCGATGCGCCTGGAGAAGACGATCTTTGCCCGGCAATTGCCGTCCAGATTGAGTGAAGCGCCCTTGCTGCGTGATCGCAGCGTGCAGACGACCGGGACCGGCGCCGTATCAGGCCGCAGCCGGACCTGGCCGGAGCCCTGCCATCTGCCGGAAAGCGTTTGAAGAAAGTCCTTCTCCGCAACAACGGCCGCCGAAAGCGACATCAGCGCCAGCGGTATTGCCAACAAAGCCCTGGTCATCTCAGTCCCCCTCTCGAGGTTGCGAGGCGAGCCCTCTGTCGGGACGGGCCGGCCGGCATTGCATGGATCATGCCGCAAGCGCCTGGCGATCGGCCATGCCGTCAGCCGAAAGCATCAACTCTTTGCGGCGCGGCGGTCTGCGACACCCTTGGGACGGCATCTTGTCGGAGCATCTGGTCCCCGCCGTGGCGACAACGATCGAGAGCCGCCGTGGTTCCCGGGTTGGATGGCAGCCTCTGCTCGAGGCTGCGTATACAGGTCTCGATCTCGGCCAGGTCGTCCCACGGCGTTTCACCGGGGTAGAGCGCGCGATGCAGGCTGCGAAGATTGGCATCGAGGTTGCGCAGACGATCGATCTTCTCATCTGTGGAAAGATCCGGGTTGTCGACGATTTCGGGCGGCAACATGGCGCTCACCTTTGCATGCACGTGTCGTGCCGGCCTCGGCCGGCCGGCATTTTCTCAGTAGCCGCCGATGATCGGCAGGATTTCGCCGGTGATGTAGCTGGAGCAGTGCGACGAGGCGAGGAACACATAGGCGGGGGCGATTTCCTCGGGCTGGGCCGGGCGCTTCATCGCAGTCTTTGCGCCGAACTGCGCGACGTCCTCAGCCTGCTTGTCCGACGGGTTCAACGGCGTCCAAACCGGTCCCGGTGCGACCGCGTTGACGCGGATGCCGCGATCGACAAGGTTGGCGGCAAGCGCCCTGGTGAAGGCATGGATGCCGCCCTTGGTCATCGAATAGTCGACCAGCTCCTTGCTGCCCCTGATGCCGGTCACCGAGCCGGTGTTCAGGATGACGGCGCCTGGCCCCATATGCTCGAGCGCTGCCTTGGCCATGTGGAAATAGCCGTAGAGATTGACCTTGAGCGTGGTGTCGAAATGCGCCTCGGTGAGGTCGGCGATATCGGCCGAATGCACCTGGAAGGCGGCATTGTTGACGAGGATGTCGAGCTTGCCGAATTGCTTGACTGTCCTCGCCACCGCCTTGCGGCATGCGGCAGCCGAACTGACGTCGCCGCGAAGCAGGATGCAGCTGCGGCCTTCCGCTTCGACGGCGAGCTTTGTCTGCTTCGCATCGACGTCTTCGCTGAGATAGTTGATGGCGATGTCGGCGCCCTCCCGCGCAAACAGCACCGCAACCGCCCGGCCGATGCCTGAATCGCCGCCGGTGATCAGCGCGACCTTGCCGGCGAGTTTCTGCGAGCCGAGATAATAGGGCGCGTCATACAGCGGCGCCGGCTCGACCGAGGTTTCGTGGCCGGGTTTCGGCAGATGCTGCTTCGGGAAGGGCGGGGTCGGATACCGTCTGGCACCGGCCTGCATCGCCTTGGGCGGTTTGACCTTGCGCTGCTGCCTGTCGTCCTTGTCGACCTTCGCCTGGATCGCGCGTTGCCTGCCTGCGGCGCGTGGCTGAGCGGCACCCATGGCTCAACTCTCCGCCTTGAATGTCCTGGCCAGCTCATCGAGCTTGCGGCGGTCGCGGCCATGGCGCCTGACAAGTTCCGCCGCCTGGAGCGGCGACAGGTCGCTGGTTTCCACCAGGTGCATGACGAGCTCGTCATCAGTGGGCAGGCTGGGCTGGGGTGGGGTGGTCGGTTTCATGGGGGCGCCTCCGAATGGCTGTTGAGGGGGCGCCCCACAGCGCTGGCGGTTTGTTCGGCAGAGCTGCGGGGCTGTCGATCATGCGGCCAAGGCCTGACGGTTGGCCTTGCTGTCGGCCAAGGCCGTCAGATCCTTGTCGGTGGTCTCTTCCTCGGCCAGGGTGGCGGCGAAAAGTTCCGCTGCTTCCGGCATCTTCATGATTTCAGCCCAGCGACGCAGCGTGCCGTAGCGGGTGATTTCATAATGCTCGACGGCCTGGGCAGCCGAGATCAGTCCGGCATCGCCTGCTGCCGTACCCTTGAAGTCCGCGAGAATTTCCTCGCCCTCTTCGAGGATGCCGTCGATAGCGGGGCACGTCTTGCCCTTGGCCGGCTTGTCCATCAGCGCGAAGACCTGCTGCAGGCGCTCGACATGGCCTTCGGTCTGGTCCCGGTGTTTCTCGAACGCCGCTTTCAATTCCATGGAACTGGCGCCGCGGGCCATCTTCGGCAACGCCTTCAGGATCTTGCGCTCCGCGTAATAGATATCGCGAAGGGTGTCGTGGAAGAGGTCTTCAAGGCCCTTTTCTTTGGTCGGCATGGTTGGCTCCTGTGGTTGAGATCCCTCGGGGCCAGAACGACCGGCGGCTCTTACGGTTCCGGAGGGTGGAGATGCAAATGTCGTCGCCTTTCCGCTGTGGGAACGGCATGCTCGCCGAGTTATCTCGGTATGCAATGGCAACCAAAGCGGCGCGAGAAGGTTGGGTGAGTGACCGATAGGCAAACACGCCTGAAAGGTCAGGAGAAATCAAAACATGAAAAAGCTCATCCTGGCGCTCAGCGCCACGCTGTTCCTTGCCGGCACGGCTTTCGCAGGAACTGCTGAAGGCGTGATCAAGGAATACAACAAGGAGACCAAGGTCATCCTGCTGGAGGACGGCAAGAGCTTCACCGTCGGAGCCGACATTGCTGTTCCCGCTGAGCTCGCGGTCGGCAAGAAGGTAGTGATCACCATGGACGGCGACGACATGACCAAGGTCACGCAGGTGACGCTGTCGCCGCCGATGTAATCCGGTTCTCCAGATTGAGCCCCGCTGTCTTGAGGTGGCGGGGCTTTTTGCCATCATGCACCGGGAAAAGTCGTCAGGGCCGGGGCTCTGTCTAACCAGTGGCGGCGCATTTGGACCAAGGGCGACATTCCCGTGGTCTTCACGCTGACGGCCAATAATCATGGGCCCGCCGAAATCCACCTCACACGGGTACATGACTCGGACTGGCCGCCTGCTTGCCGGCCCGCGCGGTACAACTCTATGTCGAATCCGCCGCATGACAAAAGCTGGAGTTGACAACAGGACGGGGCTGCCCTACATCTGCATCATCGATATTTGCTTGCTGAGCTTTGGTTACCGCGCGTTTGGCACCGCGCCCTGAACGAACCTTTTCTTTCAAAAATCGCTATCACCATCCGCAGCGCTTCGGCGTTGTGGTCCCACTTTTGCTATGAAAGGGTTCATCATGACCACTGGCACCGTTAAATGGTTTAATTCCACCAAAGGCTTCGGCTTCATCCAGCCCGACAATGGCGGCGCGGATGCGTTCGTTCACATCTCTGCCGTCGAGCGCGCCGGAATGCGCGAACTCGTCGAGGGCCAGAAGATCGGCTTCGATATGGAGCGCGACAGCAAGTCCGGCAAGATGTCTGCCTGCAATCTGCAGGCCGCCTGAGCCATACAGTATCTGTCTCTCCGTTGACCACGGATGTACTGGCACTGTGAGAGCATGATACCGATCAAGGTCAGGCAGCCCGCCTGACCTTTTTTATTGCCGCGCACCTATGCGGCCTCCCAATCGGAAAAACCATTGTTTCAGACACACAGCAAATCCCGCCAACAGGCGGAGATTGCCTTCAGCCGTGCGCAATCGCAATTTTTCGCACGCAACACCCCCCTCGATGTGGTGGACGTCCTCGTTCGCTCGCGCGAGGAAAAGACGCTCCGGCTTCGTCAGGCGCGCCTCGCAAAGGAACAGCATGATCGTGCAGGGGCGACCGCGATCGCTCCTGGCCAGGCAAGCCGAGACCAACGGACCGCAGCTGTCGCGAAACAGGTCTGATGCGGCGCCCTGTCATCCGCGCCTTGTCAGGCGGCTGCTCAAGCCCCGCGTGAACCAGGGCCCCGCGTGAACCCGGCCCCGCGTGAACCAGGCCCCGCGTGAACCAGGCCCCGCGTGAACATTGTCCAGGGCCGAGCCACCCAAAGGAATAGCCATGTCAGAAGACACCAATGAAATTCACGCGATCAACACCGCCTGGCAAATAGCGATCCAGGAGGTCCTGCGCATGGTCATCCGCGACATGTATCGCTCGGACGGGGAGGTCGCCTTCATGGCGCATATCAAGCGCATCGAAGAGGCGGCGGTCGACAGCATCTACACCGACCTGAGGCTGCGCGGCACGGACGACTGGACGACCATGCTGGTCAAGGAAAAGGCGAGCAATTTCGTGACCACCTTGCTGACATCGTTCACATTCGACCGGGCCTGATCTGGCGACCGGGCTTGATCTGGCGACCGGGCTTGATCTGGCGACCGGGCCTGATCTGACGACCGGGCTTGATCTGACGACCGGGCTTGATCTGGCTGCGACGACCCGAACCGTCGGGCGTCGACCAGCGGAGATCGTGGCAAGGCGGATCCGTGCCTGAGCGTCTTTCCCGCGAAGTCCCAGACAACCCTCCGGCAGGCCTTCGCTCAGGGAACTTATCGGGACGACAAGAGTTGTAGTGGCGAGCATGGCCTCCCCCCTCCGGTCATGCTCACACCAGGCCTGCCGGATGTGCCCCATCCGGCAGGCCTTTTTCATGGAACCTGTCATGATCTCGGCGATTGAGCCTATGAGCGGGCGATTGTCCGTTGTGCAGGCTGCCACCGAGGAGGCGCCTGCTTTCTTCGCCAGCCAACTGGGTCGCGATCCCCGACAGGCAGAATTCAATGAACATCCTCCGGCAATCACCTGACGCTGAAGCCATCCGTCACGACCTCAGGCTGCTCAGGAAACGCATCGCCGGCCTCGACGATCGCGCCCTCTTCGATGACGTCGATGTCCTGCTGTCGGTGGCGGAAGCGCAGGTCGACCAGCACCTGGCTACCCTGCGTCATGCCGGCGGATAGGTTGGCCGATAGTTTGAGGTTGGGCCACGGCTTGAACCAACGCATCCATGAGCGCGTCGGGATAGGTCTTTTCGGGACATAATTCGGCGATCAAGCATCGTGCCAGCGCATGAAGGTCGGATGGGTCGGTCGGCAAAGGGATCATGCGGCGCAAGGCGCCGAGGACAATTTCGAAATCCAGTGCTGAGACGTTCGAGGAGCTGTTCACGGCTTCCCTCCCGTAATTGGGGCGGAAGCTTGATATGCGCTCGCAGCCGGCGATGCCCGTTCCAGTTATCGTCGATCTGGCGACTATACGCCTTCATGAGGCGAACAGCCACTGCTATGCAATATCAGGCAATTGGGCGGCTTTTGCTGCAGCGACCATCTTTTGACGGCATTCTGGAGATTGTTTCACACAACTTGCGCGCATGGAAAGCACCGCTATCGCCGCCGCTTCGGCGCAAAGCGCATGCGGAAATTCCGTCGGGCTTCATCATCATGGATCGTCTGGCACTGGTCCGCGGCGACCAGATTGGCCTCGGGCACCATGCGGTCGAATGCCTCTTCCGTGCTGCGGATGCGATAGTGACGGTGGCCGTTCTCGCTCGGCAATATCGTCTTGACGATGAAGCTGTTGGGCGTGCCCAGGGGCACGCCGGCACGGGACCTGAGACTGACCGTCTGGTCGACGCTGAAGGCGGTGGGCTGGCTCGGTTCAGGCATCTGTCCGGGTCATCTGCCCGCGCGGGCGCTGCGTGATGATGGCGTCAAGCTTGCGGCGGGACGGGCCGTATCGCCTGATCATCGCCGCGGCTTCGCCACGCATCAGGTCATATTTGCGCGCGAACTCCTCGATCTCATAGTCCTGGCCCTCATAGTCGTGGCCCGAAACCAGCTTTCGGTCCTCAGCGGTTTTCTTTGGATCGTCCGGCATGTCGACCTCCTATATTAGCAAGTGGTAAAACGCGCATGCGAGCTATTCGATCCGTCCGCTGGCGGCATGGGCCGCCATAGCCAGGCGGCCCGATCGGAATGCCGGATCGGGCCGTCAGCATTGCCAGGGGTCAGACGCCCGCGTCGAACAACCGACGGCGGCGGTTGACACCGGTTCAGACTACGGGTGTCGGATCAGTGGGGTCAGACCACCGGAGGAATGCGTGCGGCGTAGCGCCGGCGCTCTTCTTCGATTTCCCTGGGCGAGAACGGGTCGGCGTTTTCGTCGAAGGCCGTCCAGCCACCCTCGGCATAGGCTGCCCGACGCTCGCCGACATCGACTGGATTGGCGTTGTGCAGGATGGACCTTGCGGTGTCTTCTTCAGCGCCTTCGGTGACGCGCGCGGTCACCAGCGTGCCACCCCGCCGGACGCCTTCGGCGTAGACATGGGCGTCATCGGCGGGGACGCCGGAATCGGTCAGTGCCCCGATGAGGCCGCCCGTCGCACCGCCCGCCAATGCACCGGCCGCAGCACCTGCGGCGGTCGCCGCCAGCCAGCCGGCCGCCACCACCGGGCCAACCCCGGGGATTGCCATGACGCCGAGGCCGGTGAGCAAGCCGCCTGTGCCGCCAACCAGGGCGCCGATGCCCGCGCCGGTGCCGGCAGCGTCTGCCGTATCCGACGAGCGGGCGTCATAGGAGCCGTCTGCATTGCTCGCCACGACACTGATGTCGTCATGCGAAATGCCGGCGCGGTGCAGCTCTTCGACCGCTGCCTGTGCGTCGGAATAATTGTCGAACAACCCTGTCACACTGACCATTGTGATCTTCCTTTTACGATTTGAAATGATGGGAGGAGGGCGCGATGACGTCATCGGGCCCGATTATTGGGCGACGACATTGCCCTGGTAGTCGAGCGAAACGGCCATTTCCTTGCCGTCCTTGGTCGCCTTGCCCTGCCAGATGCCGCTGTCGGCCTTGACCAGCGCCGTCACGTTCTGGAAGCCGGCCTCTTCGATCTTGGCCTTGGCCTGGGCTTCGGTGAAGCTGTTGGCGCCGGCCACCGGAGCCGTCGGATTGACACTGTCAGGCGTGGCAATGGCCGGCGTCTGAGGGTCGGTCGAGGGCTGGGTCTGCGCCTGGGCATGGAAAGCCGTGGCAGCCAGAATGGCCGCGCTAAGTATAAGATTTTTCATTGTTTTCTCCTGACTTGCGACAATAGAACCGTTGGCGGGACGATTGGTTCCCAAAAAGTGCCGGCACAATTTCGGCCCGCCGGCCCAGGCCGCCGCCTGGCATCCATGGCCGATCGGACGCATCAGCAGGGCGACCGGGATGTCGCAAATGCCGGCTCTGCCGGCGGTTCCCCGGCGAGCGGTAGTGCCAGTTGCGGCCCCCTTCATGTCGCGTCCCCCACTTCATTTCGCGGCCCAGGGAACCGCACCGGCGTCGCGGCATTGAGGATCATGTGCGCACCGCACCCCCTCTCCAAGGAATGAACAATGGCCAAGTCAACCAACCGCACGTCGGGTAAGCTCGCCACGATCCATGACCAGAAACTCCGGCGCGGCGAAGGCGGCGAGCTGCACCAGCTGGCCGAAGGCGCAACCCCTGTGCTCACCACCGCCCAGGGCGGCCCGGTCTCAGATGACCAGAACTCGCTGAAGATCGGTGCACGCGGACCGACGGCGCTGGAAGACTTCCACCTGCGCGAGAAGATCTTCCATTTCGACCATGAGCGCATTCCCGAGCGCGTGGTGCATGCCCGCGGCTATGGCGCGCATGGCTATTTCGAGACCTACAAGTCGCTGGCAAAATACACCCGCGCCGACATCTTCCAGCGCGCAGGCGAAAAGACGCCGGCCTTTGTCCGCTTCTCCACCGTTGCCGGCAGCAAGGGCTCGGTCGACCTGGCGCGCGACGTCCGCGGCTTCGCGGTCAAGCTCTACACCCAGGAGGGCAACTGGGACATCGTCGGCAACAACATCCCGGTGTTCTTCATCCAGGATGCGATCAAGTTTCCCGACATCATCCATGCGGTGAAACCCGAGCCCGACAGCGGCTTTCCACAGGCGCAATCGGCCCACGACAATTTCTGGGACTTCATTTCGCTGACGCCCGAGAGCATGCACATGATCATGTGGGTGATGTCCGACCGGGCGATCCCGCGTTCGTTCAGGTTCATGGAGGGTTTCGGTGTCCATACCTTCCGGATGGTCAACGCCAGGGATGAATCGACCTTCGTCAAGTTCCACTGGAAGCCGAAGCTCGGCCTCCAGTCCGTGGTCTGGAACGAGGCGGTCAAGATCAACGGCGCCGATCCCGATTTCCATCGCCGCGACCTCTGGGACGCGATCAAGGCCGGCAATTTTCCGGAGTGGGAACTGCAGGTCCAGCTGTTCGACCAGGAGTTCGCCGACAGCTTCGACTTCGACGTGCTCGACGCCACCAAGCTCATTCCCGAAGAGCTGCTGCCGCCTGTCCCGGTCGGCCGCCTGGTGCTCGATCGCATGCCCGACAACTTCTTTGCCGAGACCGAGCAGGTGGCGTTCATGACGCAGAATGTGCCGCCCGGCATCGACTTCTCCAACGACCCGCTGCTGCAGGGGCGCAACTTTTCCTATCTCGACACCCAGATCAAAAGGCTGGGCAGCACCAACTTCACCCATATTCCGATCAACGCGCCCAAATGCCCGTTCCACCACTTCCAGCAGGACGGTCACATGGCCATGCGCAACCCGGTCGGCCGCGCCAACTACCAGCCGAATTCCTGGGGCGAGGGGCCGCGCGAATCCCCGCAAGCCGGGTTCCGCTCCTTTGCCGACGTCGAGAGTGGGCCCAAGCAGCGGCTGCGTGCCGAAAGCTTCGCCGATCACTACAGCCAGGCCAGACAATTCTACCTGAGCCAGACCCCGCCGGAGCAGGCCCATATCGCAGCGGCGCTGACCTTCGAACTCGCCAAGGTCAAGACGCCGGTCATCCGTGAGCGCATGGTGTCGCATCTGGTCAATGTCGATCGCGGCCTGGCCAATGGCGTCGCCGCCAATCTGGGCTTGCAGTCCATGCCCAAGGCGGCCGACGCTGCAATGCCAACGCGCCAGGATCTCGAGCCGGCAGCCTCGCTCAGCATTCTCGCCAAGGGACCCGAGCGGTTCGAAGGACGAAAACTCGGCATTCTCGTCACCGACGGCACCGATGCCGCCCTGCTTTCGGCGCTCAAGGACGCGCTCGCCAAGGCCGGGGCGAGCTGCGAGATCATTGCGCCGAAGGTCGGCGGGGCCAAGTTGAGCGACGGCAGCCTGGTGCCGGCGGACCAGATGATCGCCGGGGCGCCCTCGGTGCTCTATGATGCGGTCGCGCTGCTGCCGGACGAGAAGACGATGCCAGCCTTGTCGGACAATCCCGATGTTCGCGACTTTGTGTCCGATGCTTTCGCGCACTGCAAGTTCATCGGCCATGTCACGGCTGCCAAGGGGCTGGTCGAGAAGGTTTGCGGCAACGGCGCACTGGAAGATGAGGGCGTCATCCGCCTTGCCACGCCGCAGGACATGCCGGCTTTCGTCGAGGCGCTGGGCAGATTGCGGGTGTGGAAGCGAGAAGCGCGCTGACGCATGTCAGACGCAGGCGAGGGGGTCCGGTGGCCCGCTCGCCTTGGCCGGAGCCGGCGCGTATCTGCCTAGCGCAGAAGCCCGGCCGATCTCAGCGCATCTTCGATGGTTTTCGTGATCCCCTCGGCGCGGGCCGGCCTGGCGGGAGCCGCTGCTCTTTCCCGTTTTTGCGGCAGCAGGATCTCGACCTGCGGATCTGCGATTTGCCAGAATTGCGCGATGCGCTGCGTCGACGAGATGCCGGCGTCGATCATGAACGGGCCGGGGGTCCCGATGCCGTCTGCGGCCAGCGGCGTGCCGTGCCCCATGCCTGTGATGCGATACTGTTCGATCACCTCCCGTCCCGAGCCGTCTTTCCAGACGCGACGGCTGTGGCCGTCGACCATGGTCGTCGACGGCGGCGCTTCATCGTCGATGCCGTGAATGGTCCGCCATTGGCCGATGATGTCATCGGCGTTTGATCCCGCGACGATCTGGTCGGCCGAGCCGTGCCAGACGGAGAGCGTCGGCCATGCGCCCGTGTGGGGCGAGGCGGCGCGCAGCAGCTGCTGAAGCCGCGCCTGCGAGGGGCTGCCATGGCCGCGCATGCGGTCGAAGGCCGTCGGGATCGAATTGGCGGTGCCGAAGGGCAAGCCGGCGATGATGGCGCCGCCTGCAAACACCTCCGGATAGGTCGCCAGCATCACCGACGTCATCGCGCCGCCGGCCGAAAGCCCGGTGATGAAGATCCGGCTGCGATCAAGCCGATGCGCCAGGACCATCGCCTCGACCATCTGGCGGATCGACAGCGCTTCGCCGCCGTTGCGCATCATGTCGCCCGGCTCGAACCAGTTGAAGCAGAGATTGGCGTTGTTGGGCCGCTGCTGCTCCGGATACAGCAGCGCGAAGCCCTGGCTGTCGGCAAGGGCGGACCAGCCGGCGCCATGGTCGTAGCCCGACGCGGTCTGGGTGCAGCCATGAAGCACGACGACCAGCGGCGCTGACCCAGGCAGGTTCTCCGGAGTATAGCTTCTGGCTCGCAGGGCACCGGGGTTCGAGCCGAAGTTCACCAGATCCCTGAGCGGGTCGTCATGCCGCTCCGGCGCGACCGTTTGCGCACGGCGTGCTGCCAGGCGCGAGATCGTATCAGAGAGGTTTCTCATGGCGGTGTCCTGTTTCCGCAGCCCTGACCGGACCGCGCGCCCTCCACAACGCCGATGAGCGCCTATCGTTGCTGCACTGCACAATAAATCGCGCGGCGCAGTTTCCAGCCGCGCAGGCGCGACAAAGGCCTGCTGAGGCCGCCGCCTCAACAGGCCTTGGCCGGGCAGGCTGGCTGGTGCTGATCTGGGTGGCGGGCAGGGCTGTTCGCGACCTCTGTCTCCCCGGCGCGCCCCGCACGATCCGGAATCCGAAGACCTTGTGGGTCTGGCCGCTGGTGGCAGCGGCCAGGCGGCGTGGCGGTTTCGCAGGGTCTGGTGTTGTCGGCGCCTGCGCCACCTTCCGCCCGCGCTGGCCACGTCCACAGGTGGAAGTCGCCAGAAGACCTGTCCTGCACGATGCGCTGCCAGAGCCGGTCGACCGCCCGCTGGATGGGCGCTTGGGTCAGGCCGAGATGTTGTGCCGCCTGCGCCGGCGATGCCGGGTCCCAGGCAAGGCGATCTTGCGTGTTCGACATCAGGACCTCGACGAGCGCGTCCCTGACTTTATGCATCGGTCATCCCAAGGCGTTGGTGACAAGCACCTGGGGCCAAGGCGCAGCCTCAGACCTTGGCCGACGCCCGGCCTCGCAGCCGTGCGCGCCGACAGCTCTGACACAAGTCCGATTGCTCCGGCATCGGCAAAGACCAGGCCGATGTTCTCCACGATCCGCCGTCGAACGGCCGAAGGCGAAACAACGGTCGTTGCCCCCTGGGGCGCCGCCAGGCGGCTCATGTCTCCGGCACCATTTCAGTTTCACGGCGGCGCCAGCCGATGCTGGCAAAGGCGATGGCCGCGGCGATGCCCAGCACGATGGCGATGGCGAGCGCAGGCCAGGTGCCGAAACGCGCCATCAGCACTGAAAAGACAAACGGAGCCAGTGCCGATACGATCAACCGGATCGACGATATCTTGCCCAGCAACGCGCCATATCCCTCGGAGCCGAACAGGGCCAGGGGGAGGGACCCCTGGACGATGCTGGTCAACCCCGACCCGAGGCCGAAAAGGATGGCGAAAGCCGCCGCACCCCAGATCCAGGGAGCCGACACCAGCAAGGTCGACAAGCCGGCGACGAGGAAAGCGGCGGAGATCACCGCCAGCACCAGCTGCGACAGCCCGCGGCCGGCCAGCATGTTGATGAAGCGGCTGAACACCTGGGCAGGGCCGAACAGCGTGCCCACCAGCACAGCACTCGCCCCAAGCCCGACGGCGCTGAGCAGCGGAACCATGTGGACGAGCAGGGCAGACAGGACGAAGCCTTCGAGCGCGAATCCCAGGCCCATCAGGGTGAACGCCCGGCGCCGATCCCAGGAGGCGACGCTTCCTGCGATCGCTGCCACGGCTCTGGCACTGTCCTTGGCGCCGCGGCGATCGGCGTTCATCGCGCGTGCCAGCCAGCAGTGAAACGGCAGGCACGCCACCAGATGCAGGACGGCGAAGGCGAGATAGACATGCCGCCATGTCAGATGCGCGTGCAGTTCGGTGGTGATCGGCCAGAACAGGGTCGAGGCAAATCCGGCAATCAATGTCAGATGGGTGATGCTCTTCTGGCCGCTTTGCGGCGTGATCTGCACCAAGGCGGCAAAGGCTGCGTTGTAGAGGACGAAGGCCGAGGCGATCTCCATGACGATCATGCCGGCGACGAAGGTCAGGCGATCGGGCGCGAGCCCGCACAGGACCAGCGACAAGGCCGCGACCAGCGAGCCCAGGGCCATCATCGCACCCGCGCCATGGCGATCGATGCGGCGGCCGATGGAAGGCGCGGCGAGACCGCCGATCAGCAAGGCGGCGGAAAAGACTGCGAACACCCATTCCTGGGTCCAGCCGAAATCCCTGGCCATCCCGGGCGCGAGGATGCTGAAGCTGTAATAGAGCGTGCCGTAGCCGATGATCTGGGTCAGGCCGAGGCCCCAGATGACGGTGCTGCGGCGCTGTTCAGTTGAAACGGGCGGTGCCATTTTCCATCTTTCCGGGATTATCGAAATAGCTGTCAAAAAACTATGCCGCGTTGTCTTTCGTCTGAGGGGAGCGAACGTCGGCGCAGCATTCGTCGGAGAGGAAACCGAGAAGGCCGTTCATTGCGGCGTAATTGGCACGGCAGATCAGTGTTGTTGCCTGGCGCTCCTGCCCAACGAGACCAGTGGCGATCAGTCGATGCAGATGATGGGAGAGGGTCGATGCGGCGATGCCGATCCTCTCCTGCAGATGGCCGACGGCGAGCCCCTGTTCGCCGGCGCGAACGAGGGCTCGGTAAATCCGTAGTCGCGTCGGGTTGCCGAGCGCTTCGAGCTGGGTAGCTGCTGTTTCGAGCTTCATGGAAATAGCTAGCGCCCATGGAGTGGCAACGTCAATGGGTATTTCGAGAATGATAGAAATATGCCGTTAGGACGACGACCTTGCCGACGACCCCAACGGCGGGACCAGATGCTCTAGATCGCCTTGAGCTTCATGCGCGCCTCGAGCTTTTCGGCATCTTCCTTGCGCTCGCTGTAGCGGCTGGTCAGGTAGTCCGAGACATCGCGGGTGAGCAGGGTGAACTTGACCAGCTCTTCCATCACGTCGACGACGCGGTCGTAGTAGGATGACGGCTTCATGCGGCCAGCCTCATCGAACTCCTGGTAGGCCTTGGCCACGGAAGACTGGTTCGGGATGGTGATCATCCGCATCCAGCGGCCGAGGATGCGCATCTGGCTGACCGCGTTGAACGACTGCGAGCCGCCCGAGACCTGCATCACCGCCAATGTGCGCCCTTGCGTCGGCCGGATCGAACCTGTGGCCAGCGGGATCCAGTCGATCTGCGATTTCATCACCCCGCTCATCGCCCCGTGCCGTTCCGGGCTGGTCCAGACCTGGCCTTCCGACCAAAGCGACAGCTCGCGCAGTTCCTTGACCTTCGGATGATCGGTTGGCGCGCCGTCCGGCAGCGGAAGGCCGGCCGGATCGAAGATGCGGGTCTCGGCGCCGAAGTGCTCCAGCAGGCGCGCAGCTTCCTGGGTCAGGAAGCGACTGTATGAGCGTCCACGAAGCGATCCGTAGAGAAGCAGGATCCGCGGCCTGTGGGGCGACAATTCGACGGACAGCTTGGTGCGGTCAGGCAGTTCCAGCGCGTTGCTGGCGATGTTGGGCAGGTCAGGCAACGCGGTTTCCCCAGGCATCGATCAGCACCTCGCCGTCTTCCTTGTGAAACGGCCCTTTTTGCGGAAGCGGCAGGATGTCGAGCACGACCTCGGAAGGGCGGCTGAGCCGCACGCCCCAGGGCGTGACGACGAATGGCCGGTTGATGAGGATCGGATGCGCCAGCATGGCGTCCAGCAACTGGTCGTCGGTCAGCTTCGGATCGTCCAGGCCCAGTTCCGCATAGGGCGTGCCCTTCTGCCTGATGGCCTCGCGCACGCTGAGGCCGGCCTTGGCGATCATGTCCTGCAGCACGGCGCGCGCGGGCGGCGTTTTCAGATAGTCGATCACAGTGGGCTCGACCCCGGCATTGCGGATGAGCGCAAGCGTGTTGCGCGACGTGCCGCAGGCGGGGTTGTGGTAGATGGTGACGTCCATCAGGCGGACCTTTCAGCTTCGTTGGAGGATTTGACGGCCACGCCGCGCTCGTACCAGCCCTTGCTGCGGTTCACGATCCAGACGACCGACAGCATCACCGGAACCTCGACAAGCACGCCGACGACGGTTGCAAGTGCCGCACCCGAGCTGAAGCCGAACAGGCTGATGGCGGCGGCGACCGCCAGCTCGAAGAAATTGGAAGCGCCGATCAGCGCCGACGGACCGGCGACGCAATGCTGCTCGCCCGAGACGCGGTTGAGCAGATAGGCCAGGCCCGAGTTCAGATAGACCTGGATCAGGATCGGCACCGCCAGAAGCGCGATGATCGCCGGCTGGGCGATGATCTGCTCGCCCTGGAAGCCGAACAGAAGCACCAGCGTCGCCAGCAGAGCCACCAGCGAAAGCGGCTGCAGCGAGTGCAGCAGTCGGTCGAGCGCGGCCTGGCCGCCTGCGGCGAGCAGCCGGCGTCTGATCAGCTGGGCGATGACGACGGGAATGACGATGTAGAGCACCACCGACAGGACCAGCGTGCCCCAGGGAACGGTGATCGCGGACAGGCCGAGCAGCAGGCCGACGATCGGCGCAAAGGCAACCACCATGATGGCATCGTTGAGCGCCACCTGCGACAGGGTGAAATGCGGTTCACCCCTGGTCAGGTTCGACCAGACGAAAACCATGGCCGTGCAGGGGGCGGCTGCCAGGATGATCAGACCCGCAATGTAGGAATCGATCTGGTCGGCGGGCAGAAGCGGGCGGAAGAGCCAGCCGATGAACAGCCAGCCGAGCAGCGCCATCGAGAACGGCTTCACCGCCCAGTTGATGAACAGCGTGACGCCGATGCCGCGCCAATGCCTGCCGACCTCGCCCATGGCGGCGAAATCGATCTTCAGCAGCATCGGGATGATCATCAGCCAGATCAGCACGGCGACCGCAATGTTCACCCTGGCGATCTCGGCGCCGCCGATCGCCTGGAAGACAGCTGGCAGCAGATGGCCAAGCGCGATGCCCACGACGATGCACAGCGCGACCCAGAGGGTCAGATAACGTTCGAATGTCGACATGATTTCTGGCCGTCCCTTAACAGCAGGCGGGCGCAAGGGCCGGCTGGCAGATGGCCGGGTTGCCGGCGCAGCAGTCCTCCATCAGAAACCGGATCAGGCCGCTCAGCGCCTGATAGTCGGCCGAGTAGACGATGGAACGCGCGTCGCGGCGGGCGGTGACCAGCCCGCCACGCTCCAGCTCCTTGAGGTGGAACGAGACGTTCGATGCCGTAACCCCTGCGGCCTCGGCAATGCTGCCAGCGGCCATGCCGTCCGGCCCGGCCTTGACCAGCAGCCGGACGATCTTCAGCCGCGTTTCCTGGGACATCGCCCCGAAGGCGATCAGCGCTTGACGTTCATCCATATTTCAACAATCCTAGAAATGTCAAAATGAGGAATAACCGAGATGCCGACCCCTGACAACCGCGAATTTGCTGGCTCGACCGGTTTCCCGGGCGACGGCATTTCGATCGGCGCGCTGGTGTCCGTCCTCGCCGGGCACAAGGACAAGCCGTTGCTGTTCAGCTATGGCGGCCGCACGGTGAAGCCGGGCTATCATGTCACCGAGGTCAAGGCGGGAGCCTTTGCAGCACTTGATTGCGGCGCAAACCCCGAGGCCTGGACCGAGCTCTTCATCCAGCTCTGGGATGTCGACGAAGACGGACGGACCCATATGACCGCGGGAAAATTCGCGGCCATCATCGGCAAGGTCGGCGCGCACGTGGCTCTTGATCCAGGCGCCAGGCTGACCTTCGAGGTCAGCGACGGCATCGCCGCGATACAGCTCCACAAGGCATCCATGCCGCTTGTCCACGGCGGCGAGGTCCATGTCCAGCTCTCCGCCCGGGCGTCGAGCTGCAAGCCGCGCGACCGCTGGCTTGTCGAGCAGGCGAAGGCCAGCTGCTGCGGCCCCGCCAAAGGCGATGGCCAGCCATGCTGCGGCTAGGGCGGTTGCCTCTGTGCGGCTGAGCTCAGACCTTGCCCTCTTTTTGCGCCTTTTCGAGCTTTTCGTGGGTCTTCTCGAACAGCGTCTTTTCGACAGGCTCCGGCCGGAACTGCTTGTCCATCTCCTTGACCTGTTCCATCGCCTTCTGGTGCGCTTCGGCTGCACCGACGATCTTTCCTTCGTTGGCCATGGTTATTCCCCCTCTTCTCAGGTTGATGACATCGACGCGTCTAGCGAACGTTCCAGTTCGTGATGGCAAAATCCACGATCATCCATCCCATGGTCAAAACCAGCGCAGCGCCCAAAGCCGCATCGACATAGTCGCCATATTTGCCGGGCAGGATTTCATCGAGAAAAACGGCAACGAAAAAGCCGAGTATCGCCCCGAGCGCGCCCAGGGCAGCAGCGCCGCCTTGCCCCCAAAGAACATGTCCGGTCACGACCAGCAGTAAGAAAATCAGTATTCCAACGGCGCCGGCAGCGTGGTTCATTGTCTTTCGACCCGCGATCTCCCGTATAATACCGCACGAAATCTCGATTGCTGCAAGTTGTCGACAGTGTTGAGTGCGGCTAAGCTTTGCCGCATGCTATCTCGTTTCAGATTCGCCTTGAGCCTTGGATTTGCGCTGGCCGTTCTCGCCTCCAGCGCGGCGCATGCCGCGGGCGCTTGCCCTCCCGTCAGCCGGGCGTCCGAACGCGGCAAGCTGCAACAGCTGCTTGCATCCAGGCGGGGAGCGAGCGGACCTTCCTGCTGGCTGGTGCCGACCGGCGGATCGAGCAGATCCCATCGAGCGCCCTCAACGCCGATGGCGCGATTTGCGGCATCTCGGTCGTTCGTGCCTATGTGCTCAGCTGCATGAACGCCACTCTTGGCGAGCCTTTGCGCGCGATGCCGGCGGACAGGACCTCAGGCAAGGCGCTGTGGGGCCGGGCCGGGCTGTCGGCCCGCGGTGCCGTGTTCGTCCGCATGTTCGAAGCCTGCCGCGGCGGCGCCGCGGAGGCGTTTCTGTCGCGGTGACCTGATCCGTCGAGGTGCCCGGATCTACCCCGCTGGCTTGATCTGCCCAGCCGCCAAGATCTGCCCAGCTGCCATGCGCACGGGGCGAGCAACAAGCAGGATTTCCGCATGAGCCTCTTTGTCATCACCGGTGCGATGGCCGCCGGCAAGACCACCGTCGCCAAGGCGCTGGCGCAACGTTTCCCCCGCTCGGCCGTCGTCGGCGGCGATGTCTTCCGTCGCATGATCGTCAACGGTGCGGCAGTCATGGGGCCGACGCTCGACGCCGAAGCGCGCGCGCAACTGACGCTGCGCCAGGTGATCGCCACCGATGCCGTGCGCCGTTACCACGACGCCGGCTTCACCGTTGTCTATCAGGACATTCTCATCGGGCAGGATCTTGTCGCCGCCGTCGAGCGCCTGGCCGACCTTGATCCGCGCGTCGTGGTGCTGGCGCCTTCGGCCGAGGTGCTGGCGCAGCGCGACAGGGACCGGGCGAAATCAGGCTATTCCGACCATTTTCCGCCCGCTGTTCTCGCCGAGGCCCTGGCCCGCGAGACGCAGCACCTCGGCCGGTGGATCGATTCATCCGCCATGGATGTCGAACAGGTGGTCGACGCCATACTCGACGACTGACGCTTTGAAGGCGAGGGCGCAGGCACTTGTCCTGCGGAGGTCGATCTTGCGGAAGTGACGACGCCTCTATCCGATCTGAAAACAATGTCGTCGTTCGATAGCAACGTTGCCGACCCGCCGGTCTCGCCCCTCACGTCCACATCGAGCGCATCTTGCCCTTGATGTCGACCGAGGTGCGCGGCCGCGTCGCCTTGTCTTTCTGGAACGACTGGCTGGTCCAGGCGGTCGCCTCGAAATGGGTAAGCAGATGCTGCGCAATGAAGCGGCTGCGCGAGGCATAGACATGCCTGTCGCCGCGCGCCGCCTGGCCGGAGGTGAAGAAACGCTGCGGCGTGATCAGGTGCAGCGAATCCTTGGCCCGGGTCATGGCGACATAAAGCAGCCGGCGTTCTTCCTCGAGCTCCTTGCGCTCGCCGGCGCTGAGGTCGATCGGCATGCAGCCGTCGACCGCGTTCAAGACGAACACCTTGGTCCACTCCTGGCCCTTGGCCGAATGGATCGTCGACAGGATGAGATAATCCTCGTCGAGATGCGGCGGTCCGGCCTCGTCGCTGGTTGCCGAGGGCGGGTCGAGTGTCAGCTCGGTGAGGAAACGCTCGCGGCTGGGATAACCGGAGGCGATCTGTTCGAGCTGCAGCAGGTCGGCCCGCCGTGTCGTCGCATCCTCGTGCTTGCGCTCGAGATGCGGCTCGTACCAGAGCCGCGCCCGCTCCATCTCGGCCGGCCAGCCGGGGCCGCGCCGGAGGTCCGAAAACAGCGCGACAAAACCGGGCCAGTCGCTTGCCGCCCGGGCCGGCGGGGAGAAGCGCGCCAGCCCCATTTCGAGGTCGAGCGACTGCTCCATGCTGTCGATGGCGTTCGACGCCGCCGACGGGCCGACGCCCGGCATCAGCTGCATCACCCGGAAGCCGGCGATGCGGTCGCGCGGGTTCTGGGCAAAGCGCAGGACAGCCAGCACGTCCTTGACATGGGCGGCATCGAGAAACTTCAGCCCGCCGAACTTGACGAAGGGGATGTTGCGCCTGGTGAGCTCGACCTCGAGCGGCCCCGAATGATGCGCTGCCCGAAACAGCACCGCCTGCTCCTTCAAAAGCGTGCCGGCCTCGCGCTCCTTCAAGACCTCGTCGCAGACATAGCCGGCCTGTTCGGCCTCGTCTGCAACCGTCACGATGCGGGGCTTTTCCAGCGACCGGCGTTCGGTCCACAGGTTCTTGGTGAAACGCTCCTCGGCCTCGCCGATGACGGCATTGGCGGCGTTCAATATGGCGTCGGTCGAGCGATAGTTCTGGTCGAGCGTCACCACCTGGGCAGGTTCGGCAAACAGGCCGGGGAAGTCGAGGATGTTGCGCACTTCGGCGGCGCGGAACGAATAGATCGACTGGGCGTCGTCGCCGACCACCGTCAGGCCGCGGCCGTCGGGCTTGATCGCCGTCAGGATCGCCGCCTGCAGCCGGTTGGTGTCCTGGTATTCGTCGACGAGGATATGGTCGAAACGCTGGGAAAGATGGGCGGCGATGTCAGGCTCGGCGGCCATCTGCGCCCAGTAGAGCAGGAGGTCGTCGTAATCGAGGATGTTCTGCGCCTGCTTGGCCTCGACATAGGCCCCGAACAGCGCCTTCAGCTCGTCGCTCCAGCCGACGCACCAGGGAAAGGCGTGGCCGAGCACCGCCTCGAGCCTGTCCTGGGAATTGACGACGCGGGAATAGATGGCAAGGCAGGTCGCCTTGGTGGGAAAGCGCTTCTCCGTCTCGGAAAAACCGAGCTGGTGGCGAACCAGGTTCATCAGGTCGGCCGAATCCTCCCGGTCATGGATGGTGAAGGCCGGCTCGAGCCCGATGTCGGGCGCATAGTCGCGCAGCAACCTCGCGCCGACGGAATGGAAGGTGCCGGCCCAGCTCAGCCCTTCCATCAGGCTCGCCGCGCGCTCCTGCAAAACGTCGGCGGCGATGCGCTCGACGCGCCTGCTCATCTCGGCCGCGGCACGGCGCGAAAATGTCATCAAGAGGATGCGACTGGGGTCGGCGCCACGTACGATGAGATGGGCAACCCGGTGGGCGAGCGTGTTGGTCTTGCCCGAGCCGGCGCCGGCAATGATCAGCAAGGGGCCTGACACCGCGCCGTCGCCATGCAAGACGGCAGCACGCTGGCCCGGGTTCAGGCGGGCGAGATAACCGGAAACTGCTGCCGAATCACGGATGGCGATGTTCATGCCGGCATGAAGCATCGTTTCCGTTTCGTTCGCAACGGCCTGCACCGGCGGGGCGAAGCCTGCGGCGCGCGCCATTGCCCTTGCGTTGGCATTTTGTGAATTGACGCCAGGAGGTATTTGTTCCTATTTTGTTCTCATGCCGATGTTATCCGAATTTCCCTCCGACAAGATCATCGTCTCCTGCGACAAATGCGGGATGCGCAAGCAATACGACCGCGACGCGATGGTGCGGGCAGGCGGCGACCGCACGCTGGCGCTTCTGCTGGACGCGATTGTCGCGCGCATCGGCTGCACGCGGACCAACACGTTCAACATCTATGACCGCTGCGG
Organism: Aminobacter sp. SR38; assembly: GCF_014843375.1. Classification (NCBI taxonomy): domain Bacteria; kingdom Pseudomonadati; phylum Pseudomonadota; class Alphaproteobacteria; order Hyphomicrobiales; family Phyllobacteriaceae; genus Aminobacter; species Aminobacter sp. SR38. Next base: position 1,109,913 of record NZ_CP062112.1, on the reverse strand, counting down.
CGCCAAATATGAGGAACTGGTGCGGCTGCTGGGGATGTCGACGTCGCATCGCGCGCCGGACCGATGAGCGTCGTGGATGGGCTCCCGTATCGCCTCGGCGATCAGGGGCGCGCGCCAGGCGATGGTGAGGGCGGCGGCCTGGTCGCATCGCGGCCGCGTCGCAGTCCGGTCAGACAGGAGCAAACATGTCGCGCAGGCACCACAGAAACGACAGATTGACCGAGAGCGAGATCGAGGCGATCGTCCTGGCGGCGATCCCTTTGCGTATGGCGATCCAGAAGTGCTTCATCAGCCTGAAGCCATTCAACGAGACCTATTCGCTGCTGCATCACCACGTCGCCGGTCTGGACGCCGTTCTGGAGAGAATTACCGGCCGAAGCCTCGATTACCGCAGTCGGGATCTCGGCCTGGTGCCGCGTCGCGATGGCTAGGCACATAGCTCGCCGGCATCGCTCTCACCGGCATCGCCCTCACTGGCAGGCTTGAGCAACGCGCCCGCATTCGGCCGGCCCGCTGCCATGGATGACAGGGGGAAAGGCTGGCGCAAGCGGTCTCGGTGCCTAGGCGGAGGATCGCGCGATGCTTGCACAATCTTTCGAAAAGCCCATCCGTGTCTGGGTCGGACTTGGCTTCCCGCGCCAACTCAACACCGTCGTCGATGCCTTTCAGTTTGCGATGGAGTGGTGCGGAAACAGCCCCGAGCAGCGAGCGGCAATCAGGGCGTGCAAAGCTGCACTGGCTGGAGACGTCGACGCTGAGACGGCCAGGGGTGTCTTCGCCGCCTTTGCGCGCAAGAAAGACATCCTGGTCGAGGACGGCGAGATGCCGCCGGAAACTGCGGGGTCCCGAGCGGCCCACGCCTGATTGATCGGAGAGGGATCGATCGGAGAGGGCGGCAGCTGGCTGGCGCCCTCTCCAGTCTATGCGGACATGACGAATGACAAAGCCACCTATGATGAAATCGCCCGAAAATCACCCGACTGCCCTGGCTTACGATGCCGAATGCCAAGGCGCCTTGGCAGAACATGTCGACAAGCTTCTGAACCATGCCGAGGCCGCCGGCTGGGACCGCACCAAAGCGGCGGCGGCCATGATGTATCTCAGTGCCAAACGTCTGAAGGCCAGGGCCGATGGGGCTTGATCTCGTCCGCCCGCCATCGTGACAAATGAGAGGCCGGCGATGGCCTGGCGCCGGGATGGGCGAGCGCTCAGGAGGCCACCTGCAGCCAGCAGCAATGAAACAGCTGCGGTAGCTTCCGGATCACCGGAGCGGCAGACGCGATTTGGCCACGCCTCGGTGCAACCGGTTTCGGCGCGCCTTCACGGCAAGCGCCAGACTTGCTCTGGGCGATGACCGAATGGCCAGGCAAGAGCGCTTGAATTTCTCTTCCTGCGGGATCCCAAGGAATCCTGGGAGAGGGGAATAGTCATGGACATATCTGACGAAAGTCTTGAGGTCGTCGAAACCTCAGGCGTGATGCTTCCTGTGGCAGCCAAGGCGCCGTAAAGACCAGGCTTGGTTTCCATTGTCCCGGGTCCGGGAATGTCGACCGAGCTTGCCAACTGGTCAGCGCTCAAAGGCGCCGTTGTCCGGCGGGAGGAGGTGGCAATTCTTCGCCGCATCGACAAGCGCATTTTGTCAGCCCTTGCCCAGCGACAAGCCGAAGTGGCTGAGCGGAGCGCAGTCTAAAAGCCGTTCATCGAAGCCAAGATGTCCTGCGTCGGCAAAAGCAGCTTGAGCGGGCTGATTTTCGTCGGTTTGAAGCCAACCGAAAGGTAGAATCTGGCAGCCTGTTCATCCACGGCATCGACAACGACAGCACGAAAAGCCACAGTTTGTGACGCTGATGCTGCATTGCGCAGCGCGTTCGCGAGAAGGGCTTTTCCTATGCCTTTGCCCTGCAATTCCTGCTGGACGGCGAGGCGCGCCAAAAGAGCAATGGGGATTTCGTTTGGCGTGCCCTGCGGGGCAAGCTTCTTACCGGCTTCCTTCCGGAGGATCATGCCAGCACATAGCGCATAATACGCCTTCACGCGGTTCTGCGCATCACAAACCACAAACGTCCGCGTGTAATTGGACATTTGATTGTATATGGCCATGTCATGCAGCCAACTATCCAGGAGCTGCTTTCCGCTGCAGAATCCTGAATAGTCGTGATCACGCGAAAGAGGGGCTGGGGCGAAAAGCCCTAGCGATCGGAAGTCGCCCATACGCTGCCGTTCTTAAGAAGAGCGGCAAGTTCAGGATGCACCTGTGCCGGCTTGGAAATGGTCTCGGCAACGGAATCGAAGAGGTCCGCATCGAGGTTCATGAAGCGTTGATCCATAAGCGTTTTTTGGGCGCTGTAGGTAGCTGCTTCGATGACAAAGCTCGACAGACTCTTACCACACGTGTCCGCCGCGCGCTTGATCAGATCAAGCTGCTCAGGCGCTATACGCATGTTGATGTTGTTGTCTCTCTTAGCTGTGGCAGCCATGGCAGCCTCCATACTCGTACACATAGACCGCCCAAGCCCCATGGCTCGATGGCAGGTTGAATGTGAAATGCCCTAACATAGATTACAACGTATTGACAACGTATGTACGTCAACACTTTGTTGATCGGTTCGTTCCGTCCTTCGACTGCGTGCGAGACAGGTTCGATGAACACGGGTTCGGCGAACGCGATGCATATTTCGATGCTCGCTTCGGGTTTGTGATTCACGACTTCCCAAAGGGAGGCGTGATGAAGCGGGACCATTTCCGGCTTACACAAGAGCAGTTTCGCCCGCATCGAACCTCATCTTGCGACTGACACGCGGGGCTTTTTGGCGAGAAGTGCCGTTTCCTTGCTATCCCCTTGGTCATGCGGCCGCAGCACCAGCGCAGTCCCACTGGCTCTTGCATGGCGAGATGGCTGGCGTCACCCTTGCCAGGGCAGGTCGGGACGCGCAGTCATGAAGATGGGACCGGCGGGTCAAGGGATCGCGCCGGCCGCCGATTGACCCGAACAGGCTTACTTGGCGCCGCAGCGGCCTTTCAGCCGGGCGATTTCGGGCTCGTGTGTCTCCGAGCCGCCGAGCGGGACACCGATCATGAAGACCCCAAGCGCGTCCTGATTGGCCACGCGCTGCTGTCGCGATGTGATATCGGCGAGGCGATCCTTATCAGCCTGGGTGCATTGCTTGCCGTCTGACGGCCCGGCCTTGATATTGGATGGCGGCGTTGCGCAGCCTGCGAAGGCCGCAAGCGCGACCAGTACTAGCTTCTTCATGAATCCCCCCGGATGTTCTTATGTCTTGTTGCATGTAACATCCTCATTGCCAATCGAGCTTTGCGTCCCGCTGCACTGGCGCCGCAGCATGGGGAGAGGTGAGGGCCAGGCGGGCGCGGCGCAACGCGCGGCGGGGAGCAAACGTCTGCGCCGGTGTCGGCGCTTCGCGGCACTTGCGGGCGGCGAACTCGTCGCCGAGCGCCATGGCCGCGTTGGTCAGGTAGCGGTCCTCGTCGCAGCTCATGGCCTTTTGGCCGGGCCAATGACGACGGCCGAAAGGCCGAGGCGGACGCCGTCGCATGCGTCGGGGATCAAGCCGAAATGCATCAGGCCGCCTGGCGCGCCAGGATCCGGTCGGCGAAGCGGCGGAAGAAGCGGAGATGGAGGCGCATCGCCTTGGCCTTGCGGAGCGCTGCTGCGTGGTTGTGCCGGCGCCATGTCGGCATGGCGCGGATGCGGAGGATGCAGGCTTTGATGTCTTCGAGCGCCTCGTCGACCGTCTCGGCCGGATGGATCATCGCCTGACACAGCGCGGGATCCCGGGCGAGGGCGTCGGTGAGCTTCTTGCGGACGAAATGCGCCGCCCGCGCCTCGGCGATGCCGGAGCGGCGGATGGTTTCGAACGCGGCGAGCATGGCCGGGCTGTGGCCGGCATAACCGCATTGCTCGGCAAAGGCCCTGCTGACGTTCATCGGTCGCTCCATCCCAAAGACGATGGAGGAAGTTTCCATTATGGAAATAGTCTTGTCAATCGCCAATTTCCAAAATGGAAATCAACGTGAGATCACCAGCGGCGGATGCCGCGAATCGGCTGATGGAAAGGCCAGGGCAGGGGCGCCTGGCTAGCTGACCGCAATGCCATAGGCAATCTCGGCGCGCAGCCGCCGCCCGCCCGGCGCTTCAACCGCCAGTATACCGCGTAGGAACAGTTTCATCACCTTGCACAAATTTTCGTCCCGGGGGGCGAGGGCGGTGAGCGACCTGATATCATCCGTCGTTGCGCCCTGGGCGGTCATGGTCTTGTAAAGCTCTTCCCAATCGGCGTCCGTCGACGCTTCGGTCGGCTGCGGGTTTTCTCGCGCCGCACCGATCGCCTGGAACACATCGGCGGCAATGGCATCGAAAGCCAGGAGATAATGCTGGTCCGGTCTGCCCAGGGCTGCGCCGCCACTGACGACGAAGCTGGCGCAGGTCGCCGCAGTCTCCCTGGCATCGACAAGTTCGAGCAGGTCGAGCTGCGACTTGATGGCAGGATAGAGGCTGTCATCAGGCGCCTGATAGATCGATTGCGCGTGCTTGCGGCGAACGGCCACGACCGCCTGCAGGGTTTCGTCTCTGGCCTCGGCGGCTGTCGCGCTCCTCGCTGCGATCGCCTCCATCTCGCTTTTCAGCGCGACATACGCATCCGGCAGCTCCTGCTTGATCGTGTCGTACATGCGGTAGCCCTGGCTTCGAAGGTCGGAGAACACATCTTCCGCGGAGGGGCGGCCAGCCGGTTGTTTCAGGAAATATTCGCCCGATACAGCGTCGAACCCGCCCGACAGGACCTCGACCAGAAGCAAGGATCCCAAAGCAGCAACAGCAACGGTGACGGTCTTCCACCAGGACATTGACAGCTCAGCCCCCCAAATCGACCAGCCCGATCCAAACACCTTTCGCCTGAAGTCACAATCGGGGGATGGAGGAATATTTTCCTCTGATGTTCTTGACTCTGCTTCGAGGAAAATGTTCCTATACGTCGCAGAAAAAGGGAGCCGGGATGGCGATCAGACATCAGATCAAGGCGCGCTACCGATCCCGCAATGACGAGATCGTCGCCGGGCTGCGCGATGCGGCGCACGCCGCAGCCCCGCTTGATCCGATGATGGTGGTCAAACGCAAGGCAGCCGAGATCTCTACCGCGATGGCTCTTTTGCACGGCGGCGACTGGCGGGTGCAGATCGATCACCGGGAAGGGCTTGTGCTGATCGTTCGCCGTCGTCATCGAGGAAACCCTTGACCACGGCAATCGCCTTGCCGAGGTCGTCCTTGTCGACACCGAAGGCCAGAAGGGCAGCGCGCAGCTTGCTCTCCGGCGAGGTCACGGCAGCAGCAGCCGTCGGATCGCGGTAAAGCTCGATAGGGCTCGCAAGCTCGAGCGCTGCCGCAAACTGCGCCAGCCAGACGCCGTCGATGTTTTCAGGCCTGGCGAGCTTCTTGCTGATGGTGCCGCCGGCGACCTTCATGCGCTCGGCCAGCCGCTTCCTGTCCAGGCCAGGAATGGTCGCCATCCATTCTTCGATATAGAGCCGCGGCGCCTCGAAATCTGTCATGGCTAACTCTTTCATGGCCAGAATGTAGCTTTCCAGAACGGAAAGCGCAAAATTTCCAAAATGGAAATAATTGCTTGACGAATGATTTCCGTTATGGAAATCATTCGCTCATGTTCACATCCAGCAAAAACCGGCGCCACGCGGCGCTGAAATCGGCCGACCGGGCAGCGCCGTCGCGCCGCCTGTGCCGCCCTGGGCACGCTGTCCGCTCCGCGGGCGGCTTCGAGCTCGACACGCCGGGCGGCACCGCACCACAGGCGGGGACGTTCAGATGATCCGGCTCGAGCTGGACATCACCAGGGGCAGGGGCCGCGTGCCTTCGGCGTGCGACCGGCGCGCTGACCTCGAGGCCGCCCTGTCAAGCCGGCGGCCGCGCCGGCTCAAGGGGCCGGTCGCCGTCTATGTCCGCCACGCGGCATCAGGCGCCCGCGCCGAGGCCGGCTGCGGCGACGCCGCCGATTTTGGCCGGTGCATCCTCGACACGCTCACGGCGCATGGCCTGATCGACGGCCTGGTTCGCCGGCTGACGGTCGAGTGGGTTGCAGACGACAAACGGGCCGAGGACGGCCCGCGCTGCGTCGTGCTGATCCAGCCGGAGGTGGCCGCATGAGCGACATGCCCTGGGTTCGTTTTTTCGCCTCGGACTGGCTGGCCGGCACACGCGGCATGAGTGCTGCTGAAACCGGCATCTACATCACGCTGGTGGCCTCGATGTATGAGCGCGGCGCGCCCGTGCCGGAAGACCATCTCCGCCTCGCCAGATTGTGCGGCGCCTCGAGCGCTGCCTTCAAGGCAGCACTCGAAAGCCTGGTCAGTGACGGCAAGATCCGCCGCATCGACGGCGGGCTGTGGAACGGGCGTGTCGCCCGGGAATGCGCCATCCGTTCGGAAAAGTCGCTGGCTGGCAAACAGGCGGCCCGGGCGCGCTGGCGCAAAGCCGAGCAAAATCAAGGGGCCTCGGATGCCGATGCTGTGCCGCCGCACAGCGTTGGCACTGCCAGCCAGAAGCCAGAGGCCAGACCCAGAGAAACGGAAGCTTCCTGCAAAAAGCGCGGCAGCCGGCTGCCCCAGGGCTTCATCCCTGATTTCGACGACGCGGCCAAGGCAGGGCTTTCGCCTGATGAGGCGGCACGCGAGGCGGAGAAATTCCGCGACTACTGGATTTCGCAGGCCGGGCAGAGGGGCGTCAAGCTCGACTGGCCGGCGACCTGGCGCAACTGGTGCCGCAATGCCGCCGAGCGCCGCCCGCGCCCACCACCCCAGCGCAAACGCAACTTCGTCGACGTGGCAATGGACCGACTAGGAGCTTCCCATGGACCAGAGAGCCTATTTGGCACTCACCGCAATGTTGAATTCTTTCCCCCAGACGGCGGGCAATGCCGACCTGACGATGCAGACCTATGAGGCGGTGCTTGCCGATGTCGCGCCGCAGGCGGTGGTCGAGGCGGCCCAACGTTTCACCACGGGCGCCGTCGACGGCCAGAACCGGACGTTTGCGCCCTCGGTGGCCGAATTCGTCCAGGAGGCGCGCCGCATCGCCGGCATCCTGCCGCATCGCGGCCGCAAGGCCCTGCCTGTGCCGTCAAGGGCGCTGCGGCGTGAACCCCGGCCGGACGAACGCGCCCGCATGTGCCTCAAGCTGCCCTTGCTGCAGGCCGCCATCCGCAACGGCCGCGCCGACCTGCTGGCCGAGGCCGAGCGCAACGGGCTCGAGCAGCTGGTGGCGCTGGCCCGGAGCTGGCGCGTGCCGGTGTCGGAAACAATCCTGATGCAGCTGAAGAGGGCACAATGAAACAACAGCAAGCCGAACCCCTGGCATCCCGACCCATGACATCCCGACCCATGACCTGGGACCTCGATCTCGCCGGCCGGATGCGTGGATCCGGCATGAAGTTCAACCAGATCGCCGTGGTCTTCGGCCTGTCGCCCGACACGGTGCATTGCCGGCTCGACCCGGATTACCGGCGCAAGCGCGCCGACGCCAAGCTTGCGCGCTGTCAACCGGTGGCTCCCGGCTTCCGCCGCCAGGACGACAGGGTGACCCGGGCCGAATTTGCCGCGCGCCTGGCCGAGCTGCCGGATGACGACCGCGACCTCACCGCCCGTGTGCTCGGCGACCCGGTCTTTGCCCGTTCCGCCGCCGCCAAGGCAGCACTGCGGCCGGCCGCAAGCAACAACATCACCCTGCCGCGCCTGTCGTTCCTCGGCGACAAGGTCTGCGGAGAGAAGACCCCAGGAGACAAGATGCCCCGAGACGACATCCCCCGAGGCAATATGGCAGGAGGCAGGCGATGAACCATTTCCACGCCAAGGCGGAATGGATCGACGGCGCCTGGCGCGCGCTGGTCCGCTACAGCCACAAGGCCGACTACTGGCCGGTCATGTCGGGCGAAACGCCGGCGGGCTACGCCTCGCGCGACAAGGCGCTGATCGCCGCCTACCAGGCCCAGGAAAAACACCTCAACGGCACCATCCGCGGCTTCGGCGGCAAGGTCTCCGCTGCCCGGGCCGAGGCCGAGCGACTGTTCCGGCCCGGCAAGAAGCCTGTGGTGGTCGAGCGCGTGAGCAAGGCGGGTATGGGCCGGGCGTGCGACACAGGCACTGCGGGCAAAAGCGAGGTGGGCGTGGCCAGGCCGGTCACGCTGTGCGGCTTCGGCAGCAGGGTCCTGGCTGCGGGGGCCGAAGCCGAGCGGCTGTTCCGGCGCGGCAAAAAGCCTGTCGTGGTGGAACGCGCATGAGCAGGGCGAGAGAGAAAGGCAAGTCGGGCATGAGCAAGTCGGCGATGGGCAAGTCGGCCACGGGCAGGGCGAAAAAACAGCCGAAGCCGCCGAGCCCGCTGGTCACCGTCGAGGTCGAAAACCCCGACTGGCGCCCGGCGCGTGACGGCGAAAAGGCGTTTCCGCGCATCATCTCAGCCCAGAAAAACACCAGGGAAAGTGCCGTCGAGACCTTGTTTGCCCGCGGCTTCCTGGCGCGCTCGCAAAAGCAGGCCGCCGACCGCTTCCGCGCGTGTTGGGAAAAGGCCGGCGGCACGGTGCGCAGCCTCGACCATGCGCTCGACCGCGTCGATGGCGGCCGCGGCGACCCGCTCGCCGCCCGCATCGTCGCCGCCCACGAGCTCGACCGCTGCCGCCAGCTCGTCGGCCACCGCGGCTACCAGGTGCTGCAACTGGTCTGCGCCGAGGGCCGGGCGCTGGCCGAAATCACCCCCCACAAACGCGAACGCCTGACCATGGCGGACAATCTGCGCGCCGACCTGGATGACCTGGCGGCGATGTGGGGGATCCAGACGGCGCGGAGGCGGGTGGGTGGGTGAGGGGGAGTCGGTTCCGGAGCTTCTAGACGTGGCGGCAGGAGACGGCTGGCTCGACAAAAATGCCAAGTCCTGATCAATTATCTGCACAATACAAGGGTGGGAAAATGCTGCTGCTACACTTATCGGACATTCACTTCAAGAAGACTGAAATTGGGGAACCAGATGATCCGAATCTTGCACTGCGTAGCGACATCATCAAGGATGTCAAACGGATGCGAGAGAAGATTGGCAAGCCAAGCGACGGCATCCTGTTGACTGGTGATATTGCTTTTGCAGGCCATCCGGCGGAATACGATTTCGCTTATCAATGGTTGGAGGAGAAGCTCTGCCCGGCTGCCGGCTGCAGAATCGAGGATGTGTTTGTCATCCCAGGCAATCATGACGTGGATAGGAACGTCGAGACCGATCCTGCTCAGCTAATGGCTCGGGAGGCCCTTCGAGGCAAACGTGCAAACGAGGTGAACGGTGAGCTCCGAAAATGGATGCGGGGCAAGATCGCCTCCACTGTGATTTTCGGACCTATCCAGAATTATAACCGTTTCGCGGCCAAGTTTCTTTGCCCTTTGCGGCCGTACATTGATGACGATGGGACAGGTGACCATCCAGCGCGGCCGTTCGCCTGCCGAGATGTGCCATTGAATGACGGCTCGACGCTTCGCATGTGGGGTTTCAATACGGTGTTAGTGTCTGATGACAAAGACGACGAACGCCGCATGCTGATCGATCCCGCCGCGGCACAGATCGAAGAAGAGGATGGCGTGTGTCACATGGTAATGGCCCACCACCCCTTCAACTGGTTGAAGAATGGGAAGGACTTCGAAGACCGCTGCAACTTAGTTGCGAAGATCCAACTGTTCGGCCACGAACACACTCGGCGCATCGACGAAGGAAAGCGGTATCTTAGGATCAGAGCGGGCGCCATGCACCCTGAGCGGGATGAGTCGGATTGGAAGCCGGGCTATAATTGGATCGATATTGCTGTTGATCGGGTCGATGGAAAACGCAAGCTCGCCGTTAAGGTCTGGGTGAGGCAATACGAAACCGACAATTTTCTCACCGTACCGGACCAAGAGGGCGAGACCGTGTGGGTGAACAGCTTCGACCTACCTGAGTGGAACGCACTGGATAGTGCGCAAGTCGGGACCAAGATTGGGGAAAAGATCTTGCCAGTGCTGGAGTCAGAGACCATGCCGATGTCCGCGCCCCCATCCTCGCCGCCGTCTGTCAGAAGCGTCACCATTAAGTTCTTTAAACTCCTGGAGCACGAGCAGCGACGTCTGATCTCGCAGATGAAACTCGATAAGTCGGGGGACAGTGAATTGAAGGATTACGAACTCGTTATAGCCGCAGTTAAGAGAAGCCAAGAACGAGGAACCCTTCCCTATCTCGATCAGCTTATCGACGAGGCGTTGAAAGAAGGAAAGCATTGATGGCCGGCAAGTTCGATTTCATCCAGTCCTACAGGGATCTAGATGCGGATGCTTCGCGCGATATCGTTGACGCGCGCCAGAAGAGCCACGACAAGATCCAAAGCACCGTCAAGACGATGCCTCGCGTCTACGACCTGTGTAAGATCGCGTTTCTGCTGGGTGCGCCGTCCGAGGCGGAGTGGTTCGAAAAGCCGATCCGGGATCTTGATCCCCATTTCGTGCTCAAGAAGGACAAGGTAGAGGCCGGAAAACTTGCGGCTTTGCTTCTGCGCGAGCGGCTCACCTGGACGACCGGCGTCAGCAATATCGCTGTGCTCACCACGTCGTTTTGCGGCAGGCGGCGTTCAGCCGATGCAGATGTCTTGACCACGGAGGCGAATATGGCGCTTTCCAATGGGGCTCGCCTTCATCGCACTTTGCAAGGTGGAAAGCAGATAGTGGTTCCGAAGTTCAAGTCGGCCATGACAGAGATCGCAAATGTGGCGGCGCAAAGTCCGGCACTAGGAGAAGCGGTCAAGCAGGCCATTGAGGCAGTGGTGGATTCAACCGAGGCCGCAACCAAATCGCTGGCCGAGGCGGCTGAAGCGTCACAGGCGTCTGCGCGTGCGGACATCGTCAGGGTTGCCGAAGAAGTTGACATGCTGTGGTGGCATATCGGCGATTGGCATGAATTGCTGGAGAGGCCGAGGTCAGATGCCAATCGCGAAACGAAAATTCTCGCGTCAGGAATCGAACTGGGTACGTTGGTCCGGCAACTCCCTGGTCCGTATGGAGCGTATGGGCTTCTGCGCAGGATTGCGGAATCTGATGCGGAAGCAAGCACTAGCCTTCGCGCAGCGATGACTGCGGTTTCGCCAGTCGACGCAGGTAAGCTGGCAAGGAGTATCTCGCCCTCCTCGGCGCCGCTTGTTCCCGTGCATGCTGCGCTTCAATCTCTCGCCCGCACTGGGACGGCGTGGGAGACGGACGCCGGCGACGCGGTTTCCGACGTCGCGGATATGGAGGTCTCATTCTACGAACTCGGCTTGCAGGCCTACCGCGAGCGTATCTTGATCGATCAGGGAAGTCTGGTCTGATGAATATTGCCGCACCAATCTGCAGCGATACGGCATGTCGGGTTCAAGTCGACGGGGTGTGTCGGCTGGGAAACGATCCCGTCGAAGGCTGCCCTCACTATGCCATCGAAATGGATGACATTGAAGAGCCTGCTCAAGAACAGGAACCTCCGATTGCACAGCCCGTGCCAATATGGTCGAGCGAGGCTTTGTTACTGGAAAACCTCGTCGCCCTGAAAAGGCAGCGACAGGTTCGAACTATCGCGCTCGTTGGCGAGCAAAAGGTCGGCAAGACGACCCTGCTAGCCTCGATTTACGGTGCATACTGCAAGGGCCCGTTCGCGGGTCTGACATTCGTCGGCAGCGAAACTTTGCTGGCATTTGCCCGGCTGCAGTCGTTCGCGCTGGTGAGCTCGGGGCGAGGGTCGCCGACCGTTCCGCGCACCAGCCGACGGGACCCGCTCAGTTTCTTTCATCTTGCACTTGCCCGTGGGGGTGGAGAGGTCCTGGATCTCGCGATTGCTGATCGCTCTGGCGAGACTTACACTGCGGCGCGCACATCTACTGATCTAATTTCGACCCTTGCAGAACTGCGTCATGCCGATCGAGTCTGCTTCCTTCTGGACGGCGCAAGACTCGCGTCCATGGACAGCCGGACAGCATACACCAGACATTTCAGGCAGATGATCAATGCCCTAAATGACAACGGCGCACTTGCCACCGCGCAGGATGTCGAGATTTTGTCTACCAAGTTCGACATCACCAGCACCGCCAATCTAGAAGACAAAAACATCGAATTCCTCGATGAATACCAGGCGCGCCTCGTATCTGACTTCCAAAGAAAGGGGCTCGCCATTTCCTCCCATCACATTTGCGCCCTGCCAAAGGCGGATCGTGGAGTTGGGTTCGTGGGACTTGACGAAATGGTTCGACGGTGGACTGCGCCAACGCCGCCACCCATGGTGGCGCCCCAACCGCTTCGCGACGCTACGCGTCAGTTCGACCGGCTGCTAGCCAAGGCTTGAGGATGTTTGGACGTGGATGCACGATTTATGGTCTTTGGTGTTCAGCACGCAGGCAAAACGACGTTTGCTGCGGCGCTTTGGCATCTTGTAGACAGCGAGGAAATCCCGACCGCGCTTAAGAAGGGCAAGCACTCTGGCGACTTTAGCTACCTTGAGGAAATGTCCCAATCCTGGGCCGATGGGTTTGAGGTCGAGCGCACTGCGTCCGCGCAGGTGGAAAACATATGCATAAATCTGGTGCATGCCTCTTCGGGCAGCGAGATGGAGCTTGAGTTCGATGACCTTTCGGGCGAGACATTTGAGAATGCTTTCTCGACGAGATTTTGTCCCGAGAAGTTTGTCGAGCTTGTTCGAAACGCGCAGGGAATTCTTCTGTTTATCAGCGCGTCGAGAACGAACGATAGCGTGACGATTCTCGATGCGTTCGATGCCGAAGAGGACGAAGCCCAGCCGGATGCCGAGGCGTCCGCTTGGAACCCTGCAAAAGCACCGCTCCAGGTACAGCTGGTGGACCTACTGCAGTGTCTTCAGCGTCCACCATTCGAAAAGCCGCCGTTGAAGATCGCGGTTGTCGTGTCGGCGTGGGATTTAGCACCGCCAGAGGTTGCTGATGCGGGCAAGTGGCTGGAAGATCGCTATCCGCTGCTCTCACAGTACCTCCACAACTCCAAGAGCGTGACCGATGTAAGGGTGTATGGCGTGTCAGCACAGGGCGGTAAGCTGTCAAAAAGGAGAGACGGGCCGGGCCCCGATCGTCAACGCCTCTTGGAGATCACTCCGCCGAGCAAGCGCGTCAGCATTATCGGCCCTATGGCATCTGAACATGATCTCACCGCCCCTTTGCTGTGGTTGGCAGGCCTGGAGATTGTGAATTGAACGTCGTTTCGCCAGATTCGGTAGATCAGGCCCTATTCGGCTACGCGGACGGTCATCGTCAGATTGCGGCATCGTTCCGACTGCCTCCAAAGGATCTCTTTCTGCTCAGCTCGGCGAGTGACTTGGCCAGCGGCGCACGCCTTGGTGATGATGAAAGCTATCTGACGGGATTGCCTCTGCCGGAATCAAAAAGGTATGCGCTCCTTCGTACGTGGGCTGCTCCGGAGATGCCGCGTCCGGGCTGCGTGTGGAGCCACACGCTGCTGTTGGATTCCAAGACTATGTCTTCGATTGCGTCCTTTTCCGAATTCCTGAAATTGTTCCGTCGCCCTGTCGGACGAGACACGTCAAATTATGGAAATCCTTTGAGTCTGGTCACCTCGCCACAAGTTGGGTCGGCGCCTGTCGATTTGATTTCGACCGTCATCGACGGGTACTACTCGGGGAGGGTGGTGACCCTGTCCTCCAGTAAGAATAGACCTGACGAAATCGAACGTTCGATACTCGCCGTTTGGTCCCAACAATGGCCGCGATTGAGGACAGTCTTTTCTTTCTGCACCGCAGATTTGACAGAGCGTCGACGTTCTGAGCGCGGTGAATACGACATCCAGGTCGCCACCTCAGGCGAGGCTTCTTCGTCTAAGTTACCGAGTTGGGTATCGTTCGGAGCGATGGATGCGGCTGAGAACCGGGTCACGCCGCTCAGGCGCTTTCTGTGGCGCTACGGCCGCGATCTTTCCGCCTCGCGTCGCCAATACAGAATGCTCGTCGACCTGTTTGAGCGGCTGGAGGGCGCAGATGAGATTTCGGAAGACACGGCTTTGACCGTGTTCAATTCTTTGCCGGCGCCAGCTGAAGGGGCGGTGCTCAAGCGAGACATCTTGGGCATAGGCCCGAGTTCACCTCGGTTGATTGCCGCCATACCGGCAGCAGATTTCTTGCAGCTTCTGACGTCCCAGTTGCTGCCGGAGATGCCATCAGCGCCACAGGTCAAGCGAAGGTTGGAAGAGTTGAGCTCGCGTGAGATCGGAAAGGTCGCTCGTCATTACGAAACCAACAAGGAGGCGCTATCACCATGGAGGGAACCAATTTACAGCGCCATCATCGCTCTCGCGGACAAGTCGTCCGTCACTTCAGAATATCCGACCAACATGATCGCGGACGTTCTGTTGGCACGTGACGACCTAGTAGACGGCGATACGCTTCCGCTAGTTGCCAGTGGGGTCCTTCCGCGCCTTCTTAAAGACGATGCTCCTGCACGCGTCAGCCGCGCCGTGATCAACGAAATGCTTCGTCGCGACATGGGGGAAATGAAAGGCGCCGTAATTTCCTCCAATCCTGCCCTTGTCTTTCAATTAGCCGTCGAAGCGTACTGTCAGAATCAGATTGACCAATCTTGGCTCGGATGGCTTCCCCACCATGCTGGAGAAATTCTCGCGGGGTCTTGGCTTTCAAATCTCCAATCGACAACAGAATTTGCGGCGGCTCTCGCAATCCTTCGTTACCCTCAAGACCTTGCGAAGAATTCTGCCGAAATTGCACAGCGCCTGTCAGAACTGCGTGACGACGCGCAAGGCGATGAACGTACGAACATGCAGGCTACGTTGCTGAGGATTGCGATTAACGAAGAATCCGCACAAAGCTGGCGTCTTATCTCACTGGTTCTGCCAGAGCTTCGGAGTAAGATACTTGAAGGAGGGTTGCCGAGATCTGCGGATACAATCCTGAGCAAAGATCTCCCAAGTTTCAACTCGGCAGGATATTGGGATCTAAACAAGCGAATTCTTCTTGGTTTGTCGAAGCTGTATAGGGTGTTTCCCAATGACGAGGCACTGAACCAGCTCGCGCTCAATCCCTCCGAGCAGAAAACCGTTCTTCTTGGAGAAGAGCGCTCAAAGAAGTACCCATTTTCTGATCTTTGGGACTGGCTGTAGGTGTCCAGTATTGAAGGCTCTTAGCGATCGTGACGTCAATGAAACGATGCTGGTGATGGCTGTGCTTCGCCGAAAGCTGATATAGTCGGGCAGGCCCGGCGGCCACCTTGATGGGGTACCGCGAGCAAACTTGTCGTCAAGCGCATCAATCAAGACTGAACTGAGCTGGTTGCACAAGATGCGACCGGGACCTGCCTCCCTCGGCTCGACGGCCGTTTAAGCGCCTTCGTGGCCGTCGTGATTGTGTGGGCTCAGGGTTCCAGCTGCTTGAGGCGAGGCTCCGTTGATTCTACCGCTCCGACGTGTTCCCCGCCTTCTCCACATGCTTCAGGAAACTGTGGCCCATGAAGCTCGAGAAGGCAATGGCAAGCACGACGGCCTGGATGGCGATCATCGTGCCTGTGGCGACGGCGATCATGCCCGTCGACATGCCGGCGAAGGCGTCGGTCAGCAGGATCGAGGCAAGCGCCAGGCTGGTGCCGACGGCGGTGCAGGCGCCGACCAGCCACCAGTATTCGCTTGTGGTCGGCAGGCGTTTGGTGCGGAAGAAGAAGTGGTAGGCGGTCGACTGGGTGATGGCGAAGGCGATCGGGATGCCGGAGATGTCCTGGATGGTCTTGGCATAAAGCGGGAATGGCCTGGACAAGCATCGACGCCAGAAATGGCGCGGCCGCAGTGAGCCCGCCGAACAAGATGACGTAGCGCCACAAGCGGACTTGAATCGCGATTCTCCCCAACGCCCTTGAACTGTGAACCGACTTTGGATCAGCTTCTCAACGAACACGTGATGGGCAGGCAACCCGGCTGAAAGGTCTTCCAGCAATGGCCAACGACAATCGCTCCCCGCGCCTCGCTGTCCTGATCGACGCAGACAATGCGTCGGCGAAGATCGTCGATGGTCTTTTCGATGAGATCGCAAAGATTGGCGAGGCCAGCGTTCGGCGCATCTATGGCGATTTCGCCAGCCCGAGATCGAAAGCGTGGATCGATGTCCTGGCACGGCACGCCATCATCCCGCAGCAACAATTCGCCTACACAACCGGCAAGAACGCCTCCGACATCACCCTGGTGATCGATGCGATGGACCTGTTGCATAGCGGCCGTTTCGACGGCTTCTGCCTGGTCTCGTCCGACAGTGATTTTACCCGGCTGGCGGCGCGTATCCGCGAGCAGGGCGTCGATGTCTTCGGCTTCGGCGAGCAGAAGACACCGGAAAGTTTCCGCCAGGCCTGTCGACGCTTCACCTACACCGAGAACCTGCTGCCGGATGCGCCGGCCAATACGGAGGCGGCAGGAAGCAAGGCCAAGCCGCTGCAGCCGCCGAGCGCGGCCGCGCCGATCATCCGCCGCGTTCTCGATCAGGTCGAGACGGAAGATGGCTGGGCATCGCTGTCCGCGGTCGGCAAGCAATTGTCGAACCTGTCCTCCGACTTCGATCCGCGCAATTTCGGCTTCCGCAAGCTCAGCGATCTCGTCCGCGGAACAAATGCCTTCGAGATCGAACATCCGGAAGGGCGGGGCATGCGCATCCGCAAGAAGCCGGCGCCCACGAAGCCCAAACCGAAGTCGTGACCGCTGGCCATGAACCTGAGGTCCGCTGGCCGGCTGCCGGCTCACAGATTTGCATGTCGCTGCCGTTTCGCCCGTCAATGCCGGTGACAGCGTTCGGCAAGTCCAGTGCATCCGCATCCGTTGCAGTTTCAGAGCCAATCACTTGTCAGGCAGCTGAACCGGTGTCTCGCTCAGGGTCCTGAGATAGGCGATGAGGTCGGCGCGCTGGGTTTCGTCGGCCAGGCCGGGGAAGGTCATGTCGGTTCCAGGCAAGGTGAGGGCGGGGTTGGCGATGAAGGAATTGAGCTCCTCGAAGCCCCAGACGCCTCCGGCCTGCTTCAGGCTCGCCGAATACGCGACGTCGCTCTCCGATCCCTTCGGCCGCCCGACGATGCCCCAGAGATTGGCGCGTTTCGGAACCTTGAGCCCGGGCGCCGAGAGATGACAGGCCGCGCAGCTCTTGCCGAAAATCTCCTTGCCCGCTTGCGCGTCCGCCGAGGCAAGGCGTGGCGAAATCGGCTGGATTGTCGGTCCTTGGGCGCCGTGGCTGTTGAGATAGGCGACGACGTCGTCGTGACCGGCGAGCTTGGCGAGATGGATGGGCGGGCTGCCATTCGACGTCAGGGCATTGACCTCGGCTCCCGCCTCCACAAGGTACGTCACGCAGGCAAGGCAGCCGGCCTCGGCCGCGACATGCAGCGGGGTCTGCGCTTTCGCCAGCTGGTTGGGATCGGCGCCATGGCCGAGCAGCAGCTTGACGATGTCGGCAAAGCCGGCCTTGGTGGCGGCGTAGAGCGGCGTTCTTTGCCAGCTGACGGGGAGATTGACGTCGGCGCCACGCGTGATCAGCAGCTCGGCCAGCGCGGCATTTCCGGTTTCGCAGGCGATGTAGAGCGCCGTCACACCGTCGATTTCGTCGATGGCCGCACCCTTGTCCAGGGCCGAGGTCACCGCCGCGACGTCGCCGCTCCTGACAAGATCGCCCAGCTCGTTCGCCTGGGCCGGCAGCGCAACAAGCCAGAGGGCCGCCGAAGCCCCTATCATCCACATGCGTGCCAGCTTGATCATCGCATCCTCTGAGCTGAGGAGTTCCATGACGGGCGCATCTTAGGCCAACGGCCTGCCGGCGACAACGCCGGTGCCGGCTGAGGAGGTTGCGGATGGCCGGAAGTCGGATGGCTGGAACGTGACCGTTCCGCAGGCGGCGCAGCCGCCGTCCGGCCGGTCCGGAAAGGCGCGCCGGATCCGGTCGGCCGCGCGCGCCGGCTGTTGCCGTCGCTCAGCGCGCCGCCGGCCTCAGCGACCGGCGCTCGGCTCGCCGGTCGCGATCTTTCCATTCAGGATGGTTGCAAGGCGCGGCCCGCCCCCTGGACAGGGGCGGGCCCGACGCCGTCAGCTACCAGTGGCGATACCAGACCCAGACACGCCGCCTGTAGCAGCGCGTCACGCGGCGGCCGCGGTACCAGTGGCGGCGGCAGAAGCGGCGCCAGACGCGGCGGCGGCGCGGCCGGCGGTGCCAGCGGCGGTGGTTGACGGGTGTCGCTTGCTCACGGTTTTCCTCGAGCTCGGGCTGAGCATCGAGCTCGTCAAGGATACCGCCGCGCGGCGTGGAGCGCAGCGGCAAGGCCTGGATCGGCTGGGCGAAGCTGGTTGCGGCGGCGACGCCGGCCACGGCGAGCATGCCGGTCAAGAACGATCGACGGTCCATTGGAACCTCCTGAAAAGTCGACATGACATGTTGGTCAACCGGCTTTCGGGCGGATGGTTCCTTGACGGGGGCACGCCGGCGGTGCGCCGGCCGGCCTGAGGTGCCGGGTTTCGTGGCTGAAATCGCGACGCTGCGGGCGGCCCGGTGGGCCGGCCGCGGGGCGCGGCCGAGCGCGCCGACAACGCCGCGATGTGGGGGATGCAGATGGTGCGGCGATGCGGGGCGCGCGCCAGCCGGGGGCGGGTGCGACCGGCTGCCTTGCCATCCCGGACAATCGGCAACGCGGCTTGGGGCACCATGGCAGCCTCGGCGGGACCCGGCCCATTGCAGGCCGTTCGGCGGCCGCGCCCGAACGACCGGACCGGCGCGATTGGGGTGCGGCTTGCAGATTTCATTAGCGCCAACGTCCGCTCCTGATATCAATAGGGCATAGTCGTTTGACGGAGCGATCTTGCAGCGATGACGAGCGCGCATGACGACAGGTTCGGTTTTGCGTCTGCCGATGATGCGCCGATCCCTTACATGCAACGAATCCGCGATTATTATCTGGCGCTTGGCTATGGCGAGCCATACAGGTGGGCACATTACGCCACCGTGCCGTTTCAGCCGCTGCAAAAGCCGCTGAAGCACTGTCGCCTGACCATCGTCACGACGGCAGCGCCCTATCAGCCCGGCAAGGGAGACCAGGGACCCGGCGCAGCCTACAACGCTGCGGCGAAGTTCTACACCGTCTATTCCGGCGATAGCTCCCAGGACCACGATCTGCGCATTTCGCACGTCGCCATTGACCGGAAGCACACCACGGCGGAGGATTCCGGCACCTACTTTCCGCTGCCGGAAATGCGTCGCGCGGCGGAGCGCTGCCGTACCGGGCCAGTGGCGCCGCGTTTTCACGGGCTTCCAACCAATCGCAGCCATCGCACGACACTTGAAGTCGACTGTGCGGAAATCGTAACGCGCTGCCGCAGCGATGCCGTCGACGCGGCCATCCTGGTCGCCAATTGCCCCGTTTGCCACCAGAGCGTCAGCCTTGCCGCCCGCGCGCTGGAAACCAGCGGCATCGCCACCGTCGTGATGGGCTGCGCCAAGGATATCGTCGAGTTCGTCGGCGTGCCGCGGTTTGTGTTTTCGGATTTTCCGCTTGGCAATGCCGCGGGGCGGCCCAATGATCCGGCTTCTCAAGCCGCAACGCTGCAGCTTGCCCTTGACGTGCTCGAGCGCGCGCCCGCTGCCCGTACGACCGTGCAATCGCCGCTGGTGTGGGGTGCAAGCCCCGACTGGAAGCTCGACTACCAGAATGTCGACCGTATCTCCGCCGAGGAGATTGCGCGCCGTCGCGCCGAGTTCGACAAAGGCAAGGCCCTGGCCAGGACGCTGCGCGAAAACGCCAAGCCAGACACACCTGCCGTGCCCACGCAGGATCCGCCTGCCTGACCAAGCCGTCTGGAATGCCTGGCCCGCCTCTGCGGAGCGGCGTGAGCCAGGTTCGACGTCACCAAAAGGTCGGTCGACGCAGCCGGCCATGTCGGCCGTGACAGGCGCCAGCTACGGACCGTGATGCGAAGCAAGGGATCGGCCGGGCAATGGCTGGGCCGACCCTGGCTGTGCTGCTGGAGCGCTCTTCCTCGTATCGCGGAAACTCTCCATCTTCTTGTTTTTGCGCAATAACTGGGGAAAACCGCGACGCGCTTTTCGTGGAATTGCTCTGGTCCTGGAATTGCGCGGGTCCTTGGAATTGCGCCGGTCCTGGAATAGCGCTGGTCCTGGTATTGCTCCGGGCAACTAGCGGTGGGCGAGCATTGTGTTGCCGGGCGAGCTGGGCGACTGGCTTATTTCTCTCACCATCTTCCACCTGAGCGCCAGCGCATAGTCGCGCGGGCTGGACAGCGGCATGACGAAGGCGTTTGGACCGCCAATCACGCTGTCGGCGAAATACCGGGTGAGATCGCGCGGAATGCCGCGTATCACTTCCGGCAGAGCGATTGCGTTGATCGTGCAGCCATTGGCGATCGCCCGCAGCCGGCTTTCTTCAACCGGCACGCCATCATTGTTGGTGCCGTTGGCCGAGATGTCGATGATCTTGCGGGCAGCATGCCCAGGGTAGCTCTCAAGCAGCAGAACGCCCAGATCGATGGCGAACGAAATGGATGTCGCACAGTAGGTATGACATCCATAACCCTTGTCGCCCTCGTTGCGGATGCCGGATGCGACAGCTTGCGCGTCCGCGCCGCCGCAGACGCTTGTCCACGGCACCACCAGGCGCATTTGTCCCTGGCTCGACCATTCGACATAGGTGATGGCGATGCAGCCGCTACGGCTGCGGGCAATGGTCGCGAGAACCTCGGGCGAGGAGATCGCTGCGGCATGGCCGTCGCGCTGCAGGGCGGCCGTGGTCGGATCGATGGATGCCGAAACATCGACTGCGAACACGATCGCGGTGTCCACATGGGTGGCATGTGCCGGCGGAGGCAGCATCATGCCTGCGAGTATCGCCAGTGACCGGCCCAGGGCGTTCGCGGCCGCAACTGGAACCGCAACGACACCCGCCGGTCGAAACCCGTCAACGCCCATCTTGCCCCCCAATCCCTCGGGTGACCAGGTCGGATGCTACGCCACATCCTTGACGCCTGACAGGTGACCGATGGAGCTAGCTGCAGGCGGATAGCGGGCGGCGCGTTGCGACCACACGGGGACGCAGGCAAGCAGAGTGTTCGTCCGTTGTCCGCAGCCTTCCTTTCGCTTGTTCAGGCCGGCGTCATGATTTGCCGATACGCGATGTGGGCCGTCGTTCGGAACGTGCCGCTTGGCTCAAGCCGACAAGGCCCATCTCACCAATCGGCTTGAGCCAAGCGCGGCCATCCTCGCGCTGGCACAGGCGTTGCAACCGCTGCGCCACCATGCAGGATCGAACCGAAGCGGTTATGGTCGTGGCGGGGAGCAGGGCGGTCGCAGCCTCCGGAGCCGTTCGAGCGGCCATCATGGCCGGCCGTCACGACCAGCATATCAGCGGGAGAAGTTCGAATTGACCCTGAGCAATCACGATGTGGTGGAACTGACGGCCTGGCGCAGGTTGTTGCATCAGCAGCCCGAGATCTCCAACGAGGAAAAAAACACCGCAGCAGCGGTGGTGGCGTTCCTCAGCGACAGCGGGCCCGACAAGGTGCTGACCGGGATCGGCGGACATGGCGTCGCTTTGGTCTATGACGGTGCAGCACCGGGGCCGACGGTGCTGTTTCGCTGCGAGCTCGATGCGCTGCCGATCGAGGAGCTGTCTGAGGTGGCGCATGCCTCGCGTGTGCCTGGCAAGTCGCATATGTGCGGCCATGACGGGCATATGGCGATCGTTGCCGGGCTCGGCCGGCGCTTCGGGCGGCAACGCCCGGCACGCGGCCGTGTCGTGCTGATGTTCCAGCCGGCCGAAGAAACCGGCGACGGGGCGGCCGCCGTCGTCACTGACCCGCGTTATCAGGAGATCGCGCCCGACTTTGCCTTTTCGCTGCACAACCTGCCCGGCGTGCCGCTCGGCGACGTCAGGCTCAAGGCCGGCACCGTCAATTGCGCCTCGCGCGGCATGCGGGTGCGGCTGACGGGCAAGACCGCGCATTCCTCGATGCCCGAGACCGGCACCTCGCCGCGTCTCGCCGTGGCGGAGCTGATCACGGCATTTCCCGGCCTGGGCAGCGAGACATTTGCCGACGACGGCTTTCGCATGGTCACCGTCACGCATGCGACGATGGGCGAGGCGGTGTTCGGCATCGCGCCGGGATATGCCGAGGTCTGGGCGTGCCTGCGGACCCGGCAGGACGACGCCATGGCGAGCCTGTGCCAGGCTGCCGAACAGCTTGTGGCGACGACGGCAGCGGCGCATGGCCTCGACCACGCCGTCAGCTACCACGAGATCTTCGTCGCCAGCGTCAATGCCGAGGACGCGGTCGAACATCTCAGGCAGGCGCTGGACGAGGAGGGCATAAGCCACAGCGAAGAGGCGCTGCCGATGCGGGCATCGGAAGATTTCGGGCTGTTTGGCCGCTCGGCCAGTTCGGCGATGTTTTTCCTCGGCGCCGGCACCACCCACCCGTCGCTGCACAATCCCGACTACGACTTTCCCGACGATTTGATCCCGATCGGGGCGCGTGTCTTTGCCCGCGTCGCCGACAACCTGCTCGGCTAGCGGCAGGACGCAGCGCCTTTCGCAGGAATTGCGTCAAAACAAGGAGATGGAGAGGTTTTGCGATTCAAAGAACAAGCGGAATCTTAGGATGTCGAAGGGGTGGGTCACAGACTTGGTGATGATTGCCGAGCGCGTGCTATCCGCTTCGTCGCCGAGAACAGCCTTTCACTTCGTCATCCCAGAGGCTCGACCCGAGGATTGATGCCGTGAGGGTGAGGAATGTGGGGCACGTGGAAGAATGAGCAGGCGTTCTGAGCCGTCTGTACGCTGCCGCGAGGTCACGGCATGGCAACTGTGTTCAGGCGAGCAAACAGGTGATCTTTCTTCTGCCCTCTCCGTATTCCTCACCTTCACGGCATGGATCCCAGGGTCTCCGCGACGGAGCTTCGCTCCTGCTCCGCCCTAGGATGACGAAGGGCGGGGGCGTCGTCGCGGGCTTAGGGCCGGTTGCCGCGAGCGGCCTCTCCGCTTCGTCATCCCAGGGCGGAGCAGGAGCGCAGCGACGCGGAGACCCTGGGATCCATGCCGTGACCTTGCGGCAGCGCACAGGCGGTTCAGGCCTGCTCTTTCTTCCACCCGCATCACGCTCCTCACGGCATGGCAACTGTGTTCAAGCGGAGCAAACAGGTGATCTTTCTTCTGCCCTCTCCGCATTCCTCACCTTCACGGCATGGATCCCAGGGTCGCCGCGACGGAGCTTCGCTCCTGCCCTAGGATGACGAAGGGCGGGGGCGTCGTCGCGGGCTTAGGGCCGGTTGCCGCGAGCGGCCTGTCCGCTTCGTCATCCCAGGGCGGAGCAGGAGCGCAGCTCCGTGCCAGGCTGCGCGTGCCTCCGCGACCGAACAGGGGGGCTTTGGCGCTCAGATCGGCGACCTAACGTTATGTTAAGCCGGTGCTGATATAGGCAGGCGGATCAATAGCCTGCGGACGCCATGGTCGTACAGAGCCACCCCCGACCGCTGACCTTTCAAGTGACGCTGACGGTGTTGGCGCTTGCCGTTCTGGGCCTGGGCCTGGCGACAGGCTTCGGATTGCTTGCCACCCTGCAGGTCGATCGCGCGGCCCTCGACACTGAGCGCACCTTCCTCGTCAACGGCCTGAAGGAAGAAGCCGAGGCACTCAGACGCGAACAGGAAAGCATAGCCGTCTGGGACGATGCCGTCACTTACGCCAAATCAGGCGACCAGCAATGGATGGCCGAGAACCTCGGCGCCTGGATGCATTCCTATTACGGGCATGACCGCGTCTATGTGCTCGACGATCACGACCAGCCGGTTCATGCCATGCGCGATGGCCAGACAGTGGCGTCGGACGTCTTTTCCGAGGACCGCAATGCGATCCTGCCCGTCGTCGGCCGCGTGCGGCAAGTGCTGGCCGCCGGATCAAGCGACACAGCCGGTAAAGCTGCCGCCGAAGACCTCGTCACCATCGGCGACAGGCCGGCGATGCTCAGCGTCATGCCGCTGGTCCCCAGTTCGGATCGGGTCGCCCAGTCGCCCGGCAGCGAATTCGTCCACGTCGCCGTGCAGTTCATCGACGATGCCCTGACAGACAGGATTGCCGGGCGATACCAGCTGAAAAACCTCCATGTCCTGCCCCGCCTGACCCAGACAATCACCGACGCGACAGTGCCGCTGATCGGCAGCCATGGCGTGATCCTGGGTTATGTCGGATGGCAGCAGGCGCGCCCGGGCACCGGTCTTGTCCGCGAAGCCGCGCCGGCGCTGTTTGGCGCCATGGCGATTTCGGCGGCGATCCTGATCTATCTGTTGCGCCGGCTGCGCCGCGCCTCCGGCCAGCTGCAGATCAGCCAGGACAAGGCGCGTTATCTCGCCTTCCACGATACGTTGACGGGGCTGCCCAACCGCGCGCTGTTCGAGGACCGGCTGCGGCGCGCTTTGGTCAATGCCGACAGGGAGAAAGGGCGGGTGGCGCTGCTCTATGTCGATCTCGACCGGTTCAAGCATATCAACGACACGCTCGGCCATCCCGCCGGCGACGAGCTTGTGCGCCAGACCGCGGTGCGGCTGGTGCAGTCGGTGCGCGAGATCGATACAGTGGCACGGCTGGGCGGCGACGAATTTGCCATCATCCTGAGCGGCGTCAAGGACGCGCGCAATGCCGAAGACTTCTGCGACATCGTGCTGGCGCAGTTTTCCATCCCGTTCCAGCTGGCCGACGACCAGGTCTTTGTCAGCACCAGCATCGGCATAGCCCTTGCCCCCGATGTCGGGGCCGATCCCGACGACCTGTTGCGCAAGGCCGACATTGCCCTTTACGAGGCCAAGAAGAATGGCCGCGGCCGCTACCAGGTGTTTGCCGGCGACATGGACGAGATCCTGCTGCGCAAGCGCCGCATCGAAAGCGAGTTGCGCGAGGCGCTGACCTCAGGTGACCAGATCAGGCTGACCTACCAGCCGATCTATGCCGGCGACTGCCAGACCATCCTCGGCGCCGAGGCGCTGCTGCGCTGGACGCACCCGATCCACGCAGCACTGCCGCCGGGCAATCTTGTGGCGATTGCCGAAGAGCGCGGCATGATCGGGCTGCTTGGCGACTATGTGCTGCGGCAAGCCGCATGTTTTGCCGCCACCAGCACCTTGCCCTGGGTGGCGGTCAATGTCTCGCCGCTGCAGCTGCGCGACAAAGCGTTTCCCGAACGCCTGGCGCGGCTGCTCGAAGAATGCGGGCTGACGCCGTCGCGCCTGCAGCTCGAGATCACCGAAAGCGTGCTTCTGGCCAACAACGACACGACACGCGCCGTGCTGGCAGAGTTGCGCGCGACAGGCATACTTGTCGCCCTCGACGATTTCGGCACCGGATATTCGGCGATCAGCTATCTCAGGCATCATCGCATCGACAAGCTGAAGATCGACCGCTCCTTCATCCAGACGATCGGCAGCGACGCCGGTGCCGCGGCAATCGCCAAGGCCCTTGTCGACCTGGCGCTGGCGCTCGACATCCGCGTTACCGCCGAGGGGGTCGAAACGGAGGCGCAGAAGGACCGCCTGATCGCCATGCGCTGCCATGAATTCCAGGGCTTTCTGCTGTCACCACCGCTGGAGGCGACAGAGCTGTCCGCTGTGTTGGCGGGCGAAGCACAGCCATTGCACATGGTCGGATCCAGGGACTAGCGCCGCTGTGACGAGATGCTTCCGGACGGGCGCATGACGGCGCGGCAACGACCAAAACACGCCGGCCGCGTTTGCCTGATGTCGGGTCGATCCGGTGATCGCGAGCGGCGGTTTCCGGGGCGGCCGCAGGCAGGCGGTCCCATGCCGCGCCGGCTGACCGGCCGCCGTCGCCTCTCCCGCCGGGGCTTCGGGTGAGGGCGACGACGGGCCTGCCTTGTTCAGTGTTCGATCGACAGCGCCTTGCCGTCCCATTTCATGAGGAAGACCTCGCGGCGCGGTGTGGCCTCGCCGTCCTCGCCGCCGACGATGAGCAGGCCTCCGGATACAGGGAACGAGGCGCCGTAAGCGAGCCCGGTCGGCAGTTTTCCGACCTCCCGCCAGATCTTGCCGTCAGATGCCTTGTTGCCAGAAGTCTGGCCGTCGGCGGCCTTGTCATAGACGTAGACCTCGTCGCGCCAGCCCTTCTTCAGCCCGTCATGGGCGAACCACTTGCCATCGGCGGCATTGGCCTGGGCGCCGACGAAATTGGCGCCGCCGGCAACGAGGACGGCACCACCGACGTCGCCGGCAAAGGCCCCGGCAACACCTTCCTGGCGGTCGTTTGCTTCAGGGCTGGGCAGGTCGGCCAGCTTCTGCCAGGCGGCGGAGGAACCTGAGATGCTGACCTTTTTGACCTCTGGCGTGCGCAGGCCCGGCTTGATCTCGCCGCTGATGAGGGTGAAGGCATCGTCGCCAAGCGCGGCCACCGCCGCGTCGCAATTGGGCAGGAACGGGCTGTCGCCGAGACTGCTCCAGCTGTTGGCCCGGGGATCGTAGGACAGCAGCTCGGCATTCCAGCGATAGTCGGCGGGAGCCATGCCCATATAGGCGTCGACCAGCTTCCTGAAGCCGTCCGGGTTCTTCTCCTTGTCGGTGGCTGTGACCTTGGCGAGGTAATCGTCGAACAGCTCCTTGTTGTAGCCGCCGACAAGGGCGATGCGGCCGTCCTGCAGCGCAAGCGCCTTGGCGCCCGACAGGCCGACAGGCGTTGTGGTGTCGATCCTGGCCCAGCCGTCGGTATCAGGGTCATAGGCATGGACCGTGTCGAAGATGATGGCGGATTTTGCCTCGGCGCTTTCCTTGCCGTTGCCGGAGAAGACGAAGATTTGGCCGCCCGACACCGCCGCCGCCGCGCCATTGGTGGCGGGGCCTGAAAAGGCGGCGCGCTTGACCCAGCCGGCAGCGGGATCAGCGAGATCGAGCGCGTAGAAGTCGCTGCCCGCCGAGCCGAGCCCGACATAAAGCGTGTCGCCGACACGCGCAGCGATGCCGCTCTTGATGCCGATGGGCAGGTCCGGCCAGGCATCGGCGGCCATGGCCGTGGAAAGGGGCGAGGCGAGGGACATTGCGGTGGCGGTCATGAGGGCTCTCAACAGGGATTTGCGGGGCAGGGGCGATCTGCGGGGCAAGGGCGAATTTCCGGGCATGTGGGCACTGCTCTCCTTGGTGGTGCGGGCATGGCGCGGCGGTGCGCCGGCGGGCAGGGCGCTGTCTTGGCCTGCGGCTTCGGCTGAAGCGGCGCAGCGTCGCCGGCTGGTCGGGGGTCCGGCAGTCGGCTTCCGGCGGTCGCGGTCGAGCGGTGAGACAGCGGCTGATCGGGTGAACTGTGGACGGCGCGCCTGTGGCCGGCAGGCAGCAGTGAATGCGCTTCGGTCGTCCAGGCATCTGCGCTATCCCTCAGGTGGAAATGAGCAACAAGTGGGCATTCCAATATCCTGTTGACAGATATCCTACAAGTGGGTAATCAACTCACCGGGTGCTGTTTTTCGGAACGCCCACAGGCAACCGGAGACCGAGATGAGCCTGAAAACGATCAAGCCACTGAAGCGCGCGCCGCTTCTGCATGTGTCCGTGCAGGAAAGCCTGCGCGCCTATATCGACGACAACGGCCTTGCCGCCGGAGCGCCGCTGCCGCCGGAAGGCGAGCTTGCCACCCAGCTCGGCGTCAGCCGCAACTCGGTGCGCGAGGGCATCAAGGCGCTGGAGTCGCTCGGCGTGGTCGAGTCCAGGCGCGGCATCGGCGTCTTCGTCAAGGCGTTCTCCTTCGAGCCGCTGCTCGAAAACCTCGCTTATGGCCTGGGCGATGCGCTGAAGCAGATCGAGGAGGTCATCACCATCCGGCGCACGCTCGAGGTCGGCCTCATCGACAGGACGCTGGAGCTGATCGGCAAGGACGACATCGCCGAGCTGCGCCAGACGCTCGACAAGATGAAGGCGCTGGCCGAACGCGGCGAGAGCTTTCCCGACGAGGATCGGCACTTCCACTATCTGTTGTTCCGCTGCCAGGACAACGAGGTGCTGTCGCGCCTGATCGAGGTGTTCTGGCTCGCCTTCTACAAGGCCTCCGACTTCGTCAACCTCGACAATGCCGACCCTGTCCAGACCTGGCGCGACCACGCGGCAATCGTCGACGCGGTCGAGGCAGGCGATCTCGCCGCCGCCAAGGACCGGCTCGCCAACCATTATGCCGGCATCACCAAAGTGATCGCCGACAACAAGACACATCAATCAAACGGGAGGAGTACATGAACTACAGGACGATGATCTCGGCGCTTGCCTTGTCGGCGGCGCTCTTTGCAGGTGCCGCCACCACGGCCGCGCCGGCCAATGCCCAGGGGGCAACGATCTCGGGCGGCTTCGATGTCGGCCCCGGCGGCTTCCAGGGCAATTTCAACCCGCTGGCCGCCACCGGCGGCTTCACCTGGCTGGTCACCTATTTCGAGCCGCTGGTGATCTATGACGACAAGCTCGCCAAAATCATCGGCGCGCTCGCCGACAGCTACGAGGTCAGCGCCGACCAGAAGGCCTACACCTTCAAGCTCGCCGACACCAAGTGGCACGACGGCAAGCCGTTTACCGCAAAAGACGTGAAGTTCACCATCGAGCTCGCCAAGAACGACAAGGCAGGCTCGGTGTTTGCCGCCCGCCTCGGCGCGATTGAAACCGTCGAGACCCCCGACGACCGCACCGTGATCGTCAAGCTGAGCACCGCCACGCCGAGCATGCTCGACACGCTGACCAAGCTGATGATGCTGCCCGAGCATGCGCTCGCCGCCATCCCTGTGGAACAGATCGCCAAGAATGCCTGGTGGTCGACATCGCCCGTCGGCACCGGACCGTTCAAATTCACCAAATATGTCGCCGACCAGTATGTCGAGCTCGCCGCCAACCCCGATTTTCACGGCGGCAAGCCGGCGGCGGAAAAACTGATCAACCGCTATTTCGCCAATCCGGCAGCGGCCATCGCAGCGCTCCGCGCCGGCGAGATCCAGTTCACCTATGTCGATTCCAATGACGTCTCGACCTTCAAGGGCGACAACGCCTTCACCGTCATCGAGGGCGATTCCTATGTCGTCAACTATGTCGGCTTCAACCAGGAAGTGCCTTTGTGGAAGGACCTCAAGGTCCGCCAGGCCTTCATGCATGCCATCAACCGCGACGCCATCATCCAGAGCCTCTATGGCGGCGCCGCCAAGCCGGCCAACTGCGTCTATGTCGCCGACCGGCTGGTGCCCCAGGGCATCGACCAATACGCCTATGACCCCGAGAAGGCCAAGCAGCTGCTGGCGGAAGCCGGCTGGGACAAGATCAACGGCGACAAGCCGATCACCATCCTGACCTATTACACCTCGCCGCTCGCCACCAACGTGCTGGCCGCCATGCAGGCGATGCTGGCCCAGGTCGGCATCAACATCGTGCCGCGCGCCGTCGACACGCCGACCTACAATTCGGTCGTCTACCAGCAGTCGGGCAATGCCGGCGACTTCCCGCTGATCTATGCCGGCCTGCAGAACGGCCCTGATGCCTCCAACATCAATATCGGCCTCAACGAAAAGCAGATCCCGCCGGCCGGCGCCAATCTGATGCGCATCCGCATGCCCGAGGTGACCAACGCGCTCGATGCAGCACTTGCCGAGACGGATGCCGCCAAGCGCGACGCCCGCTACCAGGACGTCTGCAAGGCGACCAACGCCAACCTGCCCTGGGGCACGATGTGGGTCGCCAACCGCTACGGCGTGGCGTCGAGCAAGCTGAAGGACTTCGTCTGGACCCCGGCGCCTGCCGGTGGTCCCTACCAGGCCCACCCGGAAAAGTGGTCGATCGCCGAATAGGCCAACTCCCTCCCTCGGGGGGCGGCCATCCCAGTGGCCGTCCCCCCATTTTTTCCGGACGCTTTTTGCTCCCGGACGCTTGTTCCCCCTGGACGCCAGCTTCTTGCTGGAGCCCGTTTCTTGCTGGAGCCCGTTTCTTGCTGGATGCCGGTTTCTTGCTGGATGCCCGTTTCTTGCTGGATGCTTGTCGCCGCTGGCCTGGCTATCCCTAGACAGAGAGCCCCAATGCTCCGCTATTGCCTCAATCGCCTGTTGATCGGGCTCGGCATGCTGCTCGCACTGACAGTGCTGATCTTCGTGCTGCTGCAGCTGACGCCGGGCGATCCGATCGACGCCTATATCGACCCCAACGTCGCCATGTCGAAGGAGGCGATGGACGCGCTTCGTGCGCAGCTCGGCCTCGACCGGCCGCTGCCGGTGCAATATCTCGCCTGGCTGTCGCAGGCCGTGCAGGGCAATCTCGGCCACTCGCTGCAGCGTTTCAACGAGACGGTGTCAGGCCTGATCGTCTCGCGCATCGGCCCGACGCTGCTTCTGATGGGCGCCGGCTTGGCGATCGCCATCGTTGTCGGCATCGCCTCGGGCATCGTCAGTGCCGTGCGCCGCAACTCTTTGCCCGACTATTCCTTGTCGGTGCTGGCGCTGCTCGGCATTTCGAGCCCCGCCTTCCTGACCGCCTTCCTTGGCCTGTACCTGTTTTCGGTCAGGCTGAAATGGGCGCCGTCCGGCGGCATGTTGACGCCGGCCAGCGATTTCTCGATCGCCGACCTGTTGCACCACCTGATCCTGCCGGCCTGCGTTCTGTCCATCGGCCATGCCGCGCTGATCATGCGCTACATGCGCGCCTCGATGCTCGAAGTGCTGAACCAGGACTATGTCAGGACGGCCCGCGCCAAGGGCGTCAAGGAGTTCTGGGTGGTGACCAAACATGCCTTGCGCAACGCGCTTCTGCCCGTCGTCACGCTGATCGGCTCGACGATCGGCCTCGCCGTCGGCGGCGCCATCTTCATCGAGAGCGTGTTCAACTGGCCTGGCATGGGCCTGCTTCTGATCAGCGCGGTCGAAACCCGCGACTATCCCGTCATCATGGGCGCCACGCTGGTCATCGGCGCCTGCGTCATCGTTGTCAACATTCTGACCGACCTTGCCTATGCGGTCATCGACCCGCGCATCCAGGTGGCCTGACATGAGCGTTCTGACCCTGTCCTCGACCGGCCCCATGGCCCGTGCCTATAACCGCTTCACCCAGAACCGGGCAGCCCTGTTCGGCGCGGCGCTGCTTCTGCCGATGCTCGTTGCCGTGCTCACCTATCCTTTGTGGCTGCCCTACAAGCCCAACGACATCGACCTTCTGGCGATGAACGGCGCCCCGTCCTTGAAAC
Organism: Aminobacter sp. SR38; assembly: GCF_014843375.1. Lineage (NCBI taxonomy): Bacteria > Pseudomonadati > Pseudomonadota > Alphaproteobacteria > Hyphomicrobiales > Phyllobacteriaceae > Aminobacter > Aminobacter sp. SR38. The sequence continues at coordinate 1,078,615 of NZ_CP062112.1, read as the reverse complement.
ACTGGTTCGGCAGCGACGGCGTCGGCCGCGACGTGCTGGCCCGCACGCTGGAGGGCGGCCGCATCTCGCTTCTGGTGGCGGTCTCCTCGGTGGTGCTGTCGACTGGTATCGGCTTCCTCGTCGGCGCGATCTCAGCCTTTGGCGGCCGCTGGGCCGATGCACTGGCCATGCGCTCCGTCGACCTTGCCATGACGCTGCCGCCGGTCATCTTCCTGCTCGTGCTCGCCTCCATCGTCGGCTCGGGCATCTGGTCGACTGTCGTCGTCATCGCCCTTCTGTCCTGGCCGGTGCTGTCGCGCATGATCCGCGCCCGGCTGCTCGAACTGCGCGAACGCGAATTCGTCATGGCCTCGCGTGGCATGGGGGCGGGCCTCGGCCATCTCTTGTTCCGCCACGGCCTGCCCAACTCGATCGACATCCTCGTCGTCTACGCCACGCTGCAGGTCGCCAACGCCATCCTGCTCGAAGCCGGCCTGTCCTTCCTCGGCCTCGGCGTGCCGCCGCCGGCGGCCAGTTGGGGCAACATGCTGAATGCCGCGCGCTCGACGGCGGTGCTCGAACAATTCCCCTGGCAATGGCTGTTCCCCGGCGCAGCGCTTGTCCTTGTCGTGCTTGCCATCAACTTCATCGGCGACGGCCTGAGAGACGCCTTCGACCCCCGCGCCGACCTCAACTAACCCTCTGGAAGAGAAGCAGAAAAATGTCCAAATTCTTCGGTGTCGTTCCGCCCGTCGTCACCCCCCTCAACGATGATTTCAGCGTCGACTACGCGTCCTACACACGTGTCCTCGACTATCTCATCGACAATGGCTGCCACGGCCTGTTTCCGCTGGGATCGACCAGCGAGGTGGTGTTTTATGACGATGCCGAGCGCCGCAAGATCCTCGAACACACGGTCAAGGTCGCCAATGGCCGGGTGCCGGTCATTGCCGGTGTCATCGACCCGACCACCGACCGCGTCATTCGCCACGCGCAGACCGCCCGGGATGTCGGCGCCGACGCCGTCGTCGTCACCGCACCTTTCTACACCATCACCAGCCAGGCCGAGACGCTCGACCACTTCCGCATGATCCGCGACGCCGTCGACATTCCGCTGATTGCCTATGACATTCCGGTCTGCGTCCACAGCAAGCTCGCCCGCCAGACGGTGGTGACGCTGGCCAGGGAAGGCACCATCGTCGGCCTCAAGGATTCCTCCGGTGACGACGGCAATTTCCGCTATGCGCTGAGCGACCTTGCCGACACCAAGGACGTGTTTTTGATGACCGGCTCCGAGATCGTCGTCGACAATGCCTTGCAGATGGGCGCGCATGGCGTCGTGCCCGGCCTCGCCAATGTCGATCCGGCCGGTTATGTCAGGCTCTGGAACCACGCCCGGAAGGGCGACTGGGAGGCCGCGCGCAAGGAGCAGGAACGCCTCTGCCGCCTGTTCGAGATCGTCTGGGTCGCCGCCGGCCGCGTCAGCGGTGGCGCCACCGGCGTCGGCGGCTTCAAGACCGCGATGCGCAGCCTTGGTATCATTTCGACCAATGCCATGGCGCGTCCGCGCGCCGCGCTCAACGACGCCGAGACCGGCAGGATCGACGAGATCCTGCGCTCGGTCGGCCTGCTCAACTGAGGCTTCCGATGCGCACCGAACCCATCCTCGAGATCAAGGGCCTCAGAACCGTCTTCCGGGTGCGCGGCCGCGAGATCGCCGCCGTCAACGGCATCGACCTTGTCGTGCATGCCGGCGAAACGGTGGCGCTTGTCGGGGAATCGGGTTCGGGCAAATCGGTCACCAGCCTGTCGGTGATGCGGCTTTTGGCCCGCGGCATCGGCGCGATCGACGCCGGCGAGATGCTGTTCCGCGGCAAGGACGGCACGGTCCGCGACCTGGCCAGGCTCGGCGAAGAAGAGATGCGGCGGATCCGCGGCAACGACATCGGCATGGTGTTCCAGGAGCCGATGACCAGCCTCAACCCGGTCTACAGCATCGGCGACCAGATCTCGGAATCGCTCAGGGTGCATCGCGGCACCGGCCGCAGCACAGCGCTGGAGGTGGCCGTCGCCCTGCTCGACAAGGTCGGCATTCCCGATGCCCGCCGCCGGGCCGGGCAATATCCGCATGAGCTGTCGGGCGGCATGCGCCAGCGCGCCACCATCGCCATGGCGCTGGCCTGCGATCCGACATTGCTGATTGCCGACGAGCCGACGACGGCGCTCGACGTCACCATCCAGGCGCAGATCCTCGAGCTGCTGCAGGGCCTGCAGCGCGAGCGCGGCATGGGCGTTCTGTTCGTCACCCACAATCTCGGCGTCGTCGCCGAGATCGCCGACCGGGTGGCTGTCATGTATGCCGGCCGCATCGTCGAATGCGGCCCGGTGGCCGAGGTGTTCCGCAACCCGCGCCACCCCTATACGCTCGGCCTGCTGAACTCGATGCCGCGGCTGGGCGCCGCCACCGCCATGAAACGCGCCGGCGAGAAGCTGAACGCCATTCCCGGCATGGTGCCAAGCCTCGCCGACATGCCCGCAGGCTGTGCCTTTGCGCCACGCTGCGGTTTTGCCATCGAGGCATGCCGCCAGAACATTCCCGCACTCGAAAGCGTCGCTGCCGGCCATGGCAGCCGCTGCATCCGCTGGCAGGAGATCGCCCGATGACCCCGCTTCTTTCGGTCCGCGGCCTCGCCAAGCATTACCAGACGCGCGGCGCGACCCTGAAGATCCTCGAAGACATCTCCTTCGACGTCGCCCGGGGCGAGGTTGTCGGGCTGGTCGGCGAATCCGGCAGCGGCAAGACCACCATCGGCCGCTCGGTGCTCCGGCTGATCGAGCCGACGGCGGGCGAGGTGCGCTTCGACGGCACCGACATCACCAGGCTGTCCAATGGCGAGATGCGACGCCGGCGGCCGCGCATGCAGTACATCTTCCAGGATCCTTATGCCTCCTTGTCGCCGCGCATGACCATCGGCGAGATCCTGACCGAGGGCCTGAAAATCCAGGGCATCGGCACCAGGGCGGAGCGGCTGGAGCGGGCGAAGAAGGCGCTCGAACAGGTCGAGCTGCCGGCAGACGCCATCCATCGCTATGCCCACGAATTCTCGGGCGGCCAGCGCCAGCGCATCGGCATTGCCCGGGCGCTGACGCTGGCGCCCGAATTCATCGTCGCCGACGAACCGGTCTCGGCGCTCGACGTGTCGATCCAGGCGCAGGTGATCAACCTGCTGCGCGACCTGCAGCAGCGGCTCGGCCTGACAATGCTGTTCATCTCGCACGACCTCGCCGTGGTCGAATATATCTGCGACCGCGTCATCGTGCTCTATCTCGGCCGCATCATGGAGATCGCCGCAAGCGAGGATCTTTATGCCAGGCCCGAGCACCCCTACACCAGGGCGCTGATGTCGGCGATCCCGTCGCCGGACCCGGAGGCGAAGAGAGAGCGTGAAATTCTCAAGGGCGACATTCCGAGCCCGGCCAATCCGCCCAGCGGCTGCGTCTTCCGCACCCGCTGCCCCAACGCGCTCGACGCCTGCGCTGCAACGCGACCTGAGCTGCGCGAGGTCAGGCCCGGGCATTTCAAGGCCTGCATCCGCGATGATCTCTAGCGCAATTCCAGGAAAAGTGTGCCGCGGTTTTCCGTCCGGAATTGCGCAAAAACAAAGAGCAATTCCAGGAAAACTGTGCCGCGGTTTTCCCAGGAGAATTGCGCAAAAACAAAGAGCAATTCCAGGAAACGTGCGCCGCGGTTAGCCCAAGAGAATTGCTCAAAAACAAAGAGTTAGTCCGTCGCCTGAGGCCGTTTCCATCAGCTGTCTTGAGCCGCTGTTCCTAGCCGCGCCGTCGAGGCAGTCGTTTTGTTGTGAGGTCCGAAATGAAATTGTCCTTCCTGGGTGTCGGCCACTGGCATGCGACGATGCATGGCGAAGCGGCGATCGCCGCAGGCGCCGGCATTGCCTCGGCCTGGGACCCGGAGCCCGAGGCGGCCGCCGGCTTCGCCCAAAAATTCGGCTGTCCTGTCGCGCCGAGCCTGCCTGCCGCGCTGGAACATGCCGATCTTGCCGTCGTCATGGGCCGGCCGTTCGAAATCGTCGAACGCGGTCTCCAGGTCATCGCAGCCGGTGTGCCGCTGCTGCTCGAAAAACCTCTGGGCATTTCGGCCGCGGCCGCCGACGCTTTGATCGCGGCGGCACAGCACAAGGGCGTATTCACAGCCATGGCCTTGCCGCATGGCATGGCGATGCTGGCAGCACTTGGCGATCTCGACGCTGCCGGGCGGCGCGGGCCGATCTCGCATTCGCATTTCCGCCTGATCAACGGGCCGCCGCAACGTTATGTCGACGACGGCGTCGCCTGGGTGCTGGATCCCGGGATCGGCGGCGGCGGCGCGCTCAGAAATCTCGGCATCCACGGCATCAATGCCTTCCTGATGCTGGCTGCCGGGCAGGAGGTCGAGATAGCAAGCGCCTCGTTCGGCCGACCGCTTCACGGAACCAAGGTCGAAGACTACGCGGCCATCGTGCTGCGCGCCGCCGACGGCATGCTCGGGCTGATCGAAGCCGGTTACACCTTTGCCTCGATGAAACGCGGCCTCTTCGAATGGCGTGTCTCCGCTGCGAATGCCACGCTGAGCGACCTCGGCGACCGGCTGGCGCTGTCGACCCTCGATGACGAGAAACAGACCGACCTGCCGGCGACGCCTATCGCCCGCCGTTATCACGACGTCATGGCTGACACCCTGCAGCGCCTGGCCGCCGGCCGCCCGCCGGCGGTGTCGCTCGCCGACGCCAGGCGCGCCATGGCCATCATCGACCGCTGCTACGCACTGGAACGGGCGTGATTATGGGGGGGCATGTCCATGGCAGACATGACCGTGGCGGCATGAGAATGGGGGCAGACATGACAACGGCAGGCGTGACCGTCGCAGGCACGGGCAGGGGAGCACGACCATGTCGAGCATTGGGGCAGGCATGACTGGTGGAGGCAAGACCATGCGAAGCATGCGGAGCATGACGACGATCGGGATCGGCATCATCGGCGCCGGCCATTTCGGCGCGGCCCATGCGCGTGCCCTGCGCGAGGTCGAGGGCTCGCGCCTCGTAGCCGCCTGCCGCAACGATGCCGACGGGCTCGCAGCCTTCACCGGGGAATTCGGCGGCAAGGGCCATCTCGACTATCGCGACCTGCTGGCCGATCCGGATGTCGACGCCGTGGTGGTGGCGCTGCCGCATCATCTCCACACCGAGGTCGCCATCGCCTGCGCCGAGGCGGGCAAACACATCATGGTCGAAAAGCCGATGGCGCCGACCGTCGCCGAGTGCCGGCGCATCATGGCTGCGGCAAAAGCCGCCGGCGTCGTGCTGATGCCCGGCCACACCATGCGTTTCACCTTGCCGTATCTCGCGGCACGGCAAGTCATTGACGAGCGCGGACTGGGGGCGATGCGTTACGGCTCGAGCCGCATGATCAAGCTCTGGATGGAAGGCAACCGCCGCGACTGGCACCTCGACCCAGTGACCGGCGGCGGCATGCTGTTCACCGCGGGCATTCACGCGCTCGATAGGCTGCTCGCCTTTGCCGGCCGTAGCGCCACCCATGTCAGCGCCATCACCACAACGACCTTCCACCAGCAGAAGGCCGACGACGTAGCCCTTCTGCTGCTGCGCTTCGGCGACGATGCCGTCGGCCAGGTCGCCAGCATCGGTTATGCCGACGGCGCCTTCATCTCGGGCGACGAACTGGCCTTCGACCGCGGTGTGGTGAATGTCGATTTCTTCAACGGCGTGACGCTCGGCCGCGGCCAGACATGGCAGCCGGTCGAAAACTCGATCGAGAGCGATGTCGCCGGCCGCGGCCTCGTCCGCCAGTGGCAGGCCTTCGTCCAGGCCATAAGCTGTGGCACCACCCCGCCCGTCACAGCCGAAGACGGCCTGCACGTCGTCGCCTGCATCGAAGCTGCCTTCAAGGCCTCGCGCGAACGCCGGGAGGTGGCGGTGGGGTAGGGCTGGGGGCTGTCGAAATGTCTGGAGCGCTGTGGGGCGGGAAGCGGATTGGCCACTCTTTGCGGGGATAATGCGAACCGTCAGGTGCGTGACACCAGGCGAACAGCAAGCGCCACGAATGAGGACGCGGCACTCATCGTCCAAACACTCATTGTTCGCTCCCCCAAAGTGCTCGCGATCTGTCGGTTAGAAACGACAGGGTGACATATGCGAATGCGAAGAATGTTACGTCGACTGCAAGGCGCTGATATAAGTCATAGCCATATGTTGTCAGAAATCCTGATGTAACGATGTCGCCAGCGCTATCGGCGTAACTGTTCAACCCAAATGCGCGACCTGTTATCAATGGCATATAGGTAATCGCAATAGGTGGGATGACGCAAAATACGTCTGAAAATGTGGAGGCAATTTTGGTGTTTCTATTATTATTGCCTGAAGAAAAGTAGAATAACAAAAAGCAAACAGTCCAACATGCGAAAAGCATGATGTTCATTTTTAGCAAGAAATCAAGAAATAATTCCGTTGATGTGGCCGTGATTTGAGTTCGAAGATTTTCTGAAATTATGCCAACTGCCAAGCCATAATATACAAATGCAAAAAGTATATTTGCTATTACCAGTCGTGGAATCAGCAATTTGAGGAACGTCATGTTGAGCCCCCTGGATTTCCTCAGGCGTGCCGATGTCTGCTGTCGTTCATGAAACGAGTTTAGTCTGATCTCCGCCAGGGAATCGAGCAGCAACCATAGCACGCGTCTGGTTCCAGTTTGATCTCCGCTGTGGACCGACATGCCCGGAGCAAGCTCAACCACCTCGCCATCAGCGCGAATTGCAGTCTGCGAACATGTGTGGTCCTGCCGTGCCCTCTGCACCGCCATCGGCTGCCACCAGCACAAGGCCGGCGACTTCTGCTCGGCAACGATGCCGTCGGCCAAGTCGCCAGCATCGGTTATGCCGGCTGAATTACCAGCCGATCTATGCCGGCGACTGCGAAACCATCGTCGGCGCCGAGGCGCTGCTGCGCTGGGCGCACCCAATCCACAGTCATTGCTCCGTCTCCGTCATGGGCGGAGCGTACGTTCATGTCTCTCAAGTGCAGCGCGTCAGCGAAAGTAGTTATATTTCGGTAACTACCAGGAACAACGGAACGAATACGGTTGCTTACTCTGGCTTCCTATCCAATAGTCAGCTCCTCCTTGTAACCGAAGAGACGCAGGTTCTCCGGGAGCAAGAGAAATGCGTGGTGCGGGGGGCACATTTGCCATTCTACATTCGGAAGTCGGTTTCGGCAGGTCCGTTCCGCTTCAATTTCTCAAAGTCTGGGGTAGGTGTTTCCGTAGGTGTGAAAGGCCTGCGAATAGGAACTGGGCCTCGTGGGCACTACATTCATGCGGGTCGCGGAGGTCTTTACTATCGGGCGACGCTTGGCAATGTTGGGCGAGGTCGGCAGTCGGCAGCTTCGCCGCAGCATTCATCATTGCGGCGGGCGACGTTCGACAACGATGATGTCTCGATGATCGAGATCGAATCCGGCGATGTCATGCACATGCGCGACGGATCGTTTTCGGAGCTTCTCGACGAGATAAACTCCAAAGCCAAGCAGACGCGCATGTCTGTGGCATTCTTCTGGGCTGCTCTTGCAAGCGGTGTGATGGCTGGTCTTGCGTCAGGCGGACCTGGACTGTTTTTTTGCGTCGCGGCGCTACCGGCGGCGGGGGTCGGTAAGTGGCTAGACTCTTATCGCAGGACATCTGTGCTCTATTACGACCTCGAAGGGGACGCAGAGGCAGCCTATCGTCGCCTTGTCGAAGGGTTTGACGACCTCTTGGGGTGTGCGACCAAATGGCATATCGAAGCCGGAGGCGCAGTCCAGAATCTAACGGCATGGAAACGCAACGCGGGCGCTTCGCACCTCGTGAACAGAAAGGTGACCACCCTAGCTTATGATCTCCCTGCGGTAATAAAGAGCAATGTGACTCCTCCTGCCTTGCATGTGGGCAAGCAGATCATGTTCTTTTTGCCCGACATTGTGCTCATTCAGGACGGCAGCCGCATAGGGGCAGTGAACTACGCTGACTTAAATGTACGGTGGCAGAATTCTAGGTTCATCGAAACCGAACGCGTACCGCCCGACGCTAGGATCGTAGATCATACCTGGAAACATCCAAACAAGAGCGGCGGACCCGACCGGCGCTTCAGGGACAACAGACAGATTCCGATCTGTCTGTATGAAGCGATGTACCTCACAAGCAACAGTGGCGTGAACGAGCTTGTAGAGTTTTCTCGGACCGAGGTGGTGGCAGCTTTTGTAGATGGTTGCCGCAAGGTTGGAGCGCTGCCGCGGGAACGTACGGTCGCGTTGCCATCGGCACCTACGAACGATGCCGTTGATATTGCTCCCGTCGCCGCGAATGAAAGGAAGCGCAGCCCTCTCAAAATCGCAGTGTTGACTATCCTTGGCGTCTTTGTGGGCATTCCATTACTGGCCTTCGTCTTCGGATCCGACGGAAAACAGGCAGACACTGAATCTCCAGCGACCTTGAGCGTGGAAGCATCCGACACCGTTCCCGCCGCAGAGAAGAGTGCTTTCACGATTGAAGAAGTCAGGCCCCCCGTCGCGCAAGAATTGGTTCAATCGGAGCCGGTTGCTAAGGAAGAAGCCGAACAAGCCACAATACGCCACACGAAGACTGCGGTGAACCTGCGCGAAGGACCTGGCACCAAATTCGCTGTAATTGCCGTCGTCCCGGAAGGGATCGACGTGTCGGTTCTGGAATCCAAGGGAGCATGGAGTCGGGTCAGGGTAAACGAGAATACGGCCGGATGGATGGCGAATTCTACGATTGCCGAACGTTGATCGTCGGTCTGCGAAACCCGCTGTGCTTCAAATCGGCAGAAAATGGCATTGGCAGTTTGGCGATCATTGGTTTGACTAGCCGGACCATGGGCTCGAACAGGAGAGCCAGATCTTCTACGACGCGCTGTCCTATTCCGTGAAATTGAACGACTAAGCCTAAGGGGCCTGCCGTCGACCGCGATATCCGGTCGGGAGCTGCCGCGCATGCACAGCGAGCTGACCTGCGCCGACATCATGTCGCGCGATGTCGTCCGGGTCACGGTGGAGGCAAGCCCGGCGGAAGCAAAAGCCCTTCTGCTGGAACACGACATTCGCACGCTGCCGGTCCTGGACAGCGGCGACAGGCACCTGCTGGGCACTGTCGGCCCGCGCGAACTGGCCAACGGCCACCATTCGGACGTTCTTCCCATTTCTGAAGCGGTGACGGCCGGCCCCGACGAAGCCGCCGTCAGCCTGCTGCCGCGCCTGACCGACGGCGTGGCCCATGCGGTGATCGTGGTCGACGAGACCCGCCATGTCGTCGGCGTCATCTCCCAGACCGACCTGCTCGCCACGCTGGGCAAGAGCCTGGCCCACAACACGACACCTGGGATCATGGGTGGGCGGGGCAGGGGATATAGCGGCAGGAGTGGGTTGGCCGCTTGAAACGGTTTCAGCAGCATTTCGGTCTTCAGCCGGATCTTCCGCGAGGCGTACGGCGCATCGCCGTCGGAACGTGGCGACGGATGCCGGCGAACCGAACGCCACTCGTGGACAATACGGCGAAAGTGTCTGGCTGCTCGGCATCGAAGCAGCCCGTCGATCAGCGCTCTGACGGGTTGTCGATTGATGCAGGCAGCGGCTGATCGGGTTGTTCGGCACGATGCGGAAACTCACCTTAGAGCCAGGAATTGCAAGGGGAGGTGACGTCTGGAATGGGGCCGGCAGCGGCCTGACTGCTTTAGGAAAGTCTATATGGAATAGCAGCAATTGGTCAGCGGACAGGCGCGCACCGGTGTCGCAACGACAGGCGCTGACCGACCGATCAGGTTTTCTGAATCGCTCGGGGTCCGTTCCGGCAAGGCACATTTGAGCAGAAGAAAGTTGGCCCAGGACTTGGGGGGCAATAGTAGGCTCTCATAGCGTCGGTTTCACGAAGGGTTGGTGACTGCCACAACCAATTCCAGTCCAGGAAAGCTTGCCGGCGTCGCGACCGGGCACAACTGCGCTCGCTGAACCCTTTTCCTGCGCGGAACGACATGCCATGGAGTACCAACGACAGGATGAACCGGCGGGTGAGGGATTTGGCGACCAGAGACACTGACCTCAAAATGGTCATTTCGGCCCAGTGGCCCGATCTTACCGAGTTACCCGACACCTTTGTTTGGCTCCAACCGAACAATCTCACTTGGAATGACTTTGGTCATATCACTAATGTGGCAGTGGTGTTCGTCGAGGGCGGCTCGGTTGTATTCGAATACGCCGGCAAAGCCGCCTATCTCGATCCCAAGGACGGAAAGTTTGTTGGTGTAGGCAATGCGATCCTGCAGTTGCCGCAGGGTGAAAGCAGCGTCATCGTCACCGAGAACTCGAACGTCATATCTCTCGCCAGCAACCAAGAGGCGTACCGGGCGATTATTAGGCAGTTCGGTGTCGGAATGGGTAATCGTCTTCTTTCCGACGCCAATGATCTGGTCGCGATCGCGGGGAATCCGGCCAAGAAGGGCATCGAGCGTGCGGCCCTCGCATCCGACGTCTTCCGGTTCTCCTTGACCAGGGAGTCCGAAGCCTACCACGCTTTCACGAACGCGCGACCGATCCTGAGGGGGGTGGACCAAGAAGATATTTCTTCAGGGCCGGAATCTGTGATCATAACCCTCACCGATCAGGACGGGCCGGACGTCACCATCGATTTCACCTTCGATCACGACACTTCCATCCCGAAGCGAACCTGCGTCATTATTGGCAAGAATGGCGTCGGAAAAAGCCGGGCCCTCGGCAATATCGCGCGCAAGGCCCTGCGCGGAATTCAACGCGGCGCCAGCGGCGATGCGGACAGAATCCTGGCGAGCCGGGTTTTGGCGTTCACTCCGGGTAACGAGTATACAGGCACGTTCCCGAGCGAACACCGGAAGCGCCCGGCCACCTTCTACAAGCGGCTTTCCACTAGTCGCGTCAGGCATAGCGAGAGCGGGAACACAGCAACCGCCAGTATCGTGGAACTGTCGAGAAATGACAGGCGCATCGCCGAGAAATCGCGGTTTGCGATCTTCATGGATGCCGTTCACTCGATCAACCGACCAGAAGAAATCGCATTTCGCTCGTCGACCGGAGAGAACATGATCCGGTTGACGGACCTGAGAGCCGGTTCGGAAGAGCGCCGCCTTAGGTTGCTCTTCGATGTGGCCCGGGGACACGAGCCGGGACGGATCATCAACGGGAGCTTCCATCATCTGAGCACTGGTGAAGTCCGCTTCATCAAACTTCTTGCGCAGGCTTGCACCTATATCGAGAACGGCTCTCTCCTGCTGCTCGACGAACCCGAGACGCATCTTCATCCTAACTTTATCGCCCGGCTTATGAGTGCGCTGGAAAAGCTGCTGGCCGATACCGGCTCATGCGCCATCATGGCGACCCACTCCGTCTACGTGGTGCGGGAAGTCTTCCATGATCAGGTGGTGGTCGTCGAACGTGACTCAGACGGACGGGTTACCGCCAAGGCACCCGGCATGCGAACGTTCGGTGCGGACATCTCGTCGATATCCGCTTTCGTTTTTGGTGAAGATGACACGTCTTTTCTCGCCGAGGACGCTATTGCCCGGATTAGGGCGGAACATCTGTCCTTTGAAGAACTTCGCGAAAAGTACGGCGAATGGCTCTCAAGGGAAATCTTGAGCGAGCTGCGCGCCGAAAAATGAAGAAGTTCGCTCACAGCTCAAAGGGACAGTACCGCGCTCTTGCTGCCGTCGCCAGTACCAAGAGAGGCAGGGATGCTGAGATAGCGACGCGCATGGCGTTTTTTGCCAAGGCCTATCGCGAATACGTCAAGCATCGGGGCAACCCATGGCTGATGACGGGGCAAGTGCCGGATGCAGCATTCCGGAACGCGATGGCCGGCATGTTCGGGGCGCGGCTCGCCGCCCTGAGTTACATCGCCAAATTGCGCAATGCTGCTCGTGGCCGCTGTTGTTCCATGTGTGGGTCCCTGAACAGCAACCAAGTCGACCACTTTCTACCGCAACATCACTATCCCGAATTCTCGCTGTTCCTGCCGAACCTGTTTCCCGTATGCTCGTGCAATCAATCCAAGGGCAACAAAACGCTCGGCCCTGATCCCGGCGAGCGCTTCCTGCATCCCAAATTCGACAGGAAGATCGGCGAGCGCGCGCTTTACGTTCGCATCCGGTGTCACGACGACGCGCCGACATACACTGTGGTGGCTAGGAAGCCCAAGGGTGTCCGCGATGCCGCGGCTTTCGACTTCCATACCCGTACCCTGGTCTCGCACGACGCGCTGGCCGACCATGTCAAGGATGGCTTCGAGAGGTTCTGCCGGCGGCCGGGCAATGTCGTCCGGGCCTTCAAGCGCACCAATCCCGGTAGCAAAGCTGTACTAACTCGTCTGCTTCGCGACGAACTCGACGAGTCCTGCTGGCAACACCGGTCGAAGAACAATTGGGACTCTGTGTTCCTGCACGCCTTGTTGGAAAGACGTACCCTCGCATGGATATGGAGGCGTATGTCGGCGCCAGGTCGTGTGGCCGGTTCGCCATTAGTCAGACTCTAGGGCGGTCTGCTTCAGCGAGAGGTTATCGTGTAGCGCGACCAATATTCGCTGCCCTATGTCCTCGAATAACGCGATAAAGCGCGAACAATCCCGGACAAGACGGCTCGCAGTGCGCTCGAGCGGGTGAACGGTCTGTGTAAGGTTCCCGCGCCGAATAGGCTCTTGGTGAGCGATTTCATCTATCTGGCCACTTGGCGGGCGAGGCAAGGGCTTAGTCTCGCAGGAGATCATGATCAGTCAGCGTTCCGCCAAAGCCGCCGATTGAGCGGTGCCGGGACATTGGGAGTGGGGCTCATCCTTGGCCTTGGAAGCTCGGCGATCGGCACCCTGACGACGCGCTTCAAGATGCTGCTGCATCCTCCCCGACTCGCGGGGCATGGCAAAGCTCCGCGCTGAAAGGACGGGCCTGCGCTCGCGAGACACGGGGCCGAGGCCGTGCGCGACGCGATCACACGCACCATCATCACCTTGCCCGAAGAACTGCGTCGTTCGCTGACCTCAAGGAGCGGAAATGGCACAGCATGGTCGTCTCAAGATCGATGGGGGTGTACAGGTCTACCTCTGCAACCCGCAAAGCCCAGCCTTGCAGAACTAAGAAACCGAAGGTGAGGTCAGTGCGAACTCGATTGTCCTTGCGAGGAAAAGCGGTCTTCTCGATTGTCGCTAAGGTCATTTCGCATTAGTGGTGTAGTGTTAGAAGCTACCGTGTGGGGATGATTTGGCGCAGGAAAAAGTCGTTGAACACGGCCTTCGAGGGGACTTGAAACCGACAAACCGTGCTGTCTCCGCCGGCTTGGAGGAAATTCTTAATAAGACGATACCTGTGCTCGACCACGGCTTCATCCGCGTGGTCGACTATATGGGTGATGATGCTGCTGTCGTACAGGCCGCGAGAGTCTCCTATGGGAGAGGCACAAAGAAGGTCAGCGAGGATCGTGGCCTTATCCGATACTTGATGCGCCACTCACATACGACACCATTCGAAATGGCGGAGATCAAGCTCCACGTTAAGCTGCCAATCTTTGTTGCTCGCCAATGGATCCGTCACAGAACTGCAAGTGTTAACGAGTATTCTGCTCGATATTCTGTGCTCGACAAAGAATTTTACGTGCCTGATACCTCCAATCTGGCGGCCCAGTCGGCCAGCAACAAGCAAGGTCGGGAAGATGCGCCACTCGCCGAAACTTCTTGGGTGCTGAATCTCCTTCGTGACGAAGCTGAGCGCAGCTACAGCGGATACAACGCGCTTCTCAATGTTTCTGATGACGGTGCAAGTCTTGACAACGGGCGGATCGGCATCGCGCGCGAGTTGGCTCGCATGAACCTGAGCCTCAATTTCTACACGCAGTGGTATTGGAAGACAAATCTACACAACCTGCTAAACTTTTTGCGCTTGAGAGCTGATCCACATGCTCAGTACGAGATTCGTGTCTATGCAGAAAGGCTCCTCGAGATCACTGAGAAGTGGGTCCCCCTGACTTACGACGCGTTCAAGGAATACAGACTTGGCGCTGTAACCCTGTCGGCTTCCGCCTGGCACGTTGTTAAGAGTCGACTTGCAGGTAAGCCTATCTCGTTCGAGGAAAGCGGTCTTTCTCAACGAGAGTGGACCGAGCTAATGTCTGCGCTCAAACATGAATGAACTCTCTCGGTCATTCAACGCGCGACTTCTGACGGCTTCTAATCAGGCTGCGAAGGAGGTTGCGCGAGCCGGCGCGCAAATTCGGACCCGCGATCTGAAGACTTGGAACTTCGACACAGAGCTTCAGAAGTTACAGGAAGCATATGAAGCTAGCGGCTCACCAATTGCGGTCAATTTTCGCACGCTTGTCCCGCTCGGATCTGGGGTGGACAGAGCCACGCATTTGTTCCACTCCTACCCTGCAAAGCTGCTTCTTAACATCCCACTGTTCTTCATAAGCTGCACAAAGTACTCGTCACCAAACGATGTGGTGTACGATCCATTCTCGGGATCTGGAACTGTCCTTGTTGAAGCGCTGCTGGCCGGCAGGCGTGCTATGGGCGCCGACGCGAACCCGCTAGCGAGACTTATTGCTAAAGCAAAGACAACATACATTAGTTCTGAGAAGATAACCGCAGCGCTGGGCAAAGTCCTTTCTGATGTCGATAATGCGCGTCAGATTCCGTTCACTACCACTATCAAAAAAGATATGTGGTTTTCGGAGGATGTTGCGGTATCACTTGGGTCTCTTCTTTACTCAATACGAGAAAATACTAGTGGAATCGTGCTGGAATTTTTGGAAGCTTGCTTTTCGGCTTGCGTGAAGCGAGTCAGCGTAAGCGACCCCAGGCTTTCAGTGCCGGTCCGGCTAAAGGGAGAGGCGCTTGAAAAGCACATTCTAGGCTCTCCGGGCCTTATTGAGCTTTTCGCAAAGGTTGTGGGTGCCAATTGTGCTCGCCTAAACAAAATGCCCGAGGGGTGCAGTTCGGTAGTCTACGCAGATGCTCGGCTACGTCACTTGGACGGGGACCTAAAGGCGGACCTCATCATAACATCGCCCCCCTATGCTGGAGCCCAAAAATACATTCGTGCGTCATCGCTTAGCATTGGGTGGCTGGGAATGGCTCCCTCCAATCAGCTTCGTGAACTGGAAAAACTCAATATTGGAAGAGAGCACTTTTACAAGTCTGAATATAGCTTTGAAAGTGCTTCAGTGGTGCCGAGTGCGCAGGGCGTACTCGCGAAAATAAAGTCAATAAATTCCCTTCGATCCCATATTGCAGATACGTATCTTCGTGAGATGGATGATGCAGCAGAAGGTATTGTTTCACGACTTCGGCAGAATGGACACCTAGTTTTAGTTGTCGGAGACAATATGATTTGTGGACACAACTTCTCGACGAGCCAATTCGTGAAGGATATATTTGTTGGAAAGGGGCTGACGACGACATTGGAGCTTGTGGACGACATACGGTCCCGAGGGCTGATGACGAAACGAAACAAAACTGCTGGGACTATTGAACGAGAGCATGTGATTGTTTTCCAAAAGCGCTGAGGGGGGAGAATTTTGCGGGAGGAAAAGTTTGATGTGCTTCTCAAGAAGATCAAACAGCTAACTGAGACTGCATGGTATGGCAAGATTCTGGAGCCTGACGTGCGCCAGTGGCTTGAGCAGTTTGAAGCGTCCGCAAATGTGGACGACGACGAGCAACTTCAGGCATTATTCTTGCTTTCAAACTTCGTCTACTTCGGTCAACGCGAAATCAGAGAGCTTCTCCGATCGTTATACAGAGACCTGTACAAGACGCCGGCCCTCCATTCGATACGGCGAGCTCACGGCGACACCAAAGACATCGGCCTGCTAAACCGTGAGTTTGACGTCCACCTGCAAAAGACTAGGTTTTTGGGTATGGGAAACCCTTCGGAAAGTGGGGTTCACCTCCTCTACTATTTCCGCCAAGAAAACAAGCTGCACAGCAGTCAGTTCATCAACACGTATCAGATTTTCGTGAGAGATCCGGCCGGCGGTGCTGCGACCATGCGCATTCGCGATCCAGCGATCACGGATTACGTGTTCATCGATGATCTCTGCGGTTCCGGAACGCAGGCAGACGAATATTCTCAGGACATCATCGACCCGCTCAGAGCCCTCAATTCGACCGTTAAAGTCCACTACCTAGTCTTGTTCGCGACCCAACACGGGCTTGAGTTTATTAAACAACTCAAGCGCTACGATACGGTCGCGGCCGTGTACGAGCTCGATGATAGCTTTAAGGCACTTGAAGCCAATTCCCGCATTTTCAATGCCGCAAACGTCGATTTCGATCGGGAGAAGGTGAAGGCCACCTGCCAAAAATATGGCAGCCAGCTTTGGCCGCAGTACCCGCTGGGATACAAAGACGGCCAGCTACTTATCGGGTTTAATCACAATACACCCGACAATACTCTGCCATTGTTTTGGGCTGACGCCCCATGGCGTCCAATCTTTAAACGCTACCACAAAAATGCGAGCTAGCTCATGCAGCCAGTGCGGCGAAAAAATCCATTCGGCATCACCAAGGCAGTTGACCTCAACAACGAGCAGATCGAGCAGCTTTGGGTCGAAATGGTGATAGACGACAGCCGAATTAAGCCTGAATTCGATCATCCGGCCTCACCAATGCCTACCTACATTCTTGGTGCGAAAGGCAGTGGTAAAACCCACTTGATGCGGCACCAGTCCTTCGAACTGCAAAAGCTTCGGTACATCGCAGCGGGCAAGACGATTGCTGATGGCATAAGGGATGATGGATATCTCGGCCTCTACGTTCGATGCAGCGGCCTGCATTCCAACCGTTTCTCTGGGAAGCGCCAATCTGACGAAGTTTGGACTCAACTTTTCTCATTTTACTTTGAGTTGTGGCTCGCGCAGCACGCCTTACGCCTTTTGTGCGAAATCATCGCCAATGAGAGCGAGCAAGTGGATCTAGAAATCACAGCTGAAATCATCACACTCCTTGATAAGAAGCCTACAGAAGATATTAAATCGCTCTCGGACCTTTCTGCTTTCTTTGCTGAACAGCAAAAGAAGCTCGATTATCAAATAAATAATTGCCTGATCACCGGGGTGCTAGATCCAGATATCATTCTCACCGCAGGAAATGTTATTTTTGGCATCCCGAAGATCGTTTCGGAGAAAATCTCATTCCTGCGGGACGTATTGTTTGTTTACGCGATCGACGAATTTGAAAATCTGACGATGGCCCAGCAGATCCACGTGAACACAATCTATAGAGAGCGGGAACCACCCAGCACCTTTCGTATTGGCGCCCGGACTTACGGCATTCGCACGTACGGTACCAACAGTGCCGGTGAAGAAAACCTCAAAGATTCGGAGTTCACTGAGATACAGCTCGATTCGAAGCTCCGCGAGCTCGAAGCGCAATATAACGCCTTCAGTCGAAGCCTTGTGACGAAGCGATTGAGTCAACTCGGCAGTTCCGACGCGGGCCAACTGGAACAGCACTTCGCCAGTTTTGATGGCGGTTGGCGCAGCCCTGATTGGCTAGAGGTGATCGATTCAGACTCCAGGGAAAGACCGCACTTCAAAACTCTCCAGCAGCTTGTGACGAAGCATCACGATGACCTGAGTTATCCGGAAATTCTGCATGCGTTTTCGAAGCCTGAAAGCCCCGTGCTCGAAAAGCTGAACATAATGCTTTTCATGCAGGATTGGGCGAAAGGACGCGACCTCAGTGTATCATTCAAACGAGTCGCGGCAGAAATGAGCGCGTTCATCAAGGGCGAAGCTGATGGTGAACGATATAAACAGGCTCTAGGCCACTATGCTGGCGATCTATCGGCACAGCTTCTCCGGGATGCACGGAAGCCACAAAATTACGGCGGGATCGATAACTTTGTCCGCATGTCCGCAGGGATTCCACGAGCACTATTGACGATTTTGCGATCTGTCTTTGAATGGGCAAGCTTCGCTGACGAGCGACCATTTGAAGGCGGCCTTATTTCGCTACGCTCACAGCAAAAAGGCGTTCTGGATGCCTCTGATTGGTATTTCAGCAACATGCGGAAGGCTGGCCCAGACGGCATTGTGATTCAAGCAGCTGTAGAGCGCTTGGCCAACATTTTCCGTATTAATCGCTTTTCCGACAAGCCTGTCGAAATCTCTTTATGTAGCTTTAGCGTTTCGGAGCGCGAAATAAGTGATGAAGCCCGACGGGTGTTGGGCTTGGCGGAGGCGAGGGCGTTTCTGCACCGTATTCCTGGGGGGCAAAAGGAGCGCAATTCTGAGGATGTGACGGCAAAATTTCAATTGAGTCCTATGCTGGCTCCGCGCTGGGATCTTCCACTATCGAGACGGGGAGTAGTGACGTTCTCGGCCGAGGAGTTCAATGCAATTTTTGATGCAAGCCGAGACGACCAATATCAGCAGCTGCTTGGTGGGTGGCGATCCAAGGTAAATGCGCCGTTTCGACGAGCTTCGAAGCAAGCGGGAGCTCAGATCGGACTTTTCGATGATTGATTACACCTACCAATATAGGACCGTACTCGACATTCGGGCGGTCGGCGGCAGCAACTGGGACATTTTCATATCGGCATTCAACCCGTCTGAACGGGTAATCAAGGTCTTTGATGAGGTCCGCTCCGCAAGGAAACACTGGTTGGTGCATCACGAGTACGGACTCGGCAAAAGTGATGTCCCCGAGGGGGCATTCATCTCCAATGAAATCAGAGAAGATGATGTCATTTTGGAATTCTTTACGTCGGCCCTCCGGGAGACGGATCTCTCCGGCGCACGCATTTGCATCGACGTGACCGGTTTCATGCGCCCGCACATGATCTACCTGATAAACTATCTGCGGGTTGTGGGCGTCTCAAGCTTCGATGTCATTTACACGGAGCCCGGTCATTATTCGGGCCACGACCGCACCCGGTTTGCGAGTGAGTTGGTTCACGATGTTCGCCAGGTCGCCGGGTACGAAGGGTTTATCAACAACGTGACGGACAACGATCTTCTCGTTATCGGAGCTGGATACGAGGATAGTTTGATTGCAGAAGTTGCGGAGGAAAAGGGCAAAGCTCACAAAGCGCTAATCTACGGCCTGCCATCTCTTCAAGCAGACATGTACCAACAGAACGTGCTGCGAAGCTACGCGGCAGCTGATGCGCTTGGCGATGTCGCCGAAAGAGTTTTCGCGCCGGCAAGCGATCCATTCGCAACGGCAACTGTACTCAGCGAGTTGATAGCGCGTGAGGATACAAAAAGGCCAATAACAAACTTGTTTCTGTCCCCGCTTTCTACAAAGCCCCAAGCGCTTGGGTTTGCCCTTTTCTATCTCCGCGAGTGCACCAGCCGTGCGGCGAGCATCATCTTCCCATTCAGCGACTCGTACTCCATCGATACGAGCAGCAGGATAGGAAGGATTTGGAAGTACGAGGTCGAACTGTCGTAGCTATTGAATTTTCAGCAAGCCTGCCGGCGAAGGGCCTAAATTTTTGCCTGATAATCTACGCGGTTGTCGGATTCCCGGATTTTCAGCTTCGACAACATGCCCCATCGCGGTCCGCCCTAGATGAAATACCCCAGCCGTAAGTTCAAGCTGGAGGCAGTGAGATTAGTAAGGATCGGAGTGTTGCGGTGGCGCAGGTCTTGCGACGCGCTGTTCAACGAGATTATCCTTGCCGACAACGTAGAAGACAGCCCACCGCTGACCGCCAGCTCCGCCAAAACGCCGGCGCGCCTTCATCTGCAATCACCCGGCCAAACCTGCGACCCCGCCCGGATCCGCTCAAAAACTCATCGCAAAGCCCACTGTTCCCTTGACGCCATAGCTGCCGGCGAAGCTGGTGGAGGCCAGCGCCTCGCCGTGCAGGGTGCCGCCGGTCCAGCGATAGGTTCCGCCCAAGCCGAGTTCGGCGCCGAAACGCTGCGCGGCAAAAGATGTGTCGAGGCCCGATACCATCACGCTTGTGCCGTCGCCGAACTGGTAGGTCAGGTTGGCGATGCCGTGGAACTGCGTTCCCGCCGCTTCATGGTTGGCGGCGATGCCGATGCGGCCCTTGAGGCTGTCGCCGTCCTTGAGCGAGACGACGGCGCCGAACCGGTCGGTGAAGCTGTCGAAGTCGACCGACGACCAGGCAAGCTGCGCCTGCGGCGTCAGCGACCAGCCCTCGCCGAGCGCGATGTTCCGGCCGGCCTCCAGGCTGAGCGCATGGCCGCTGCCGTGAATGTCGTCGCCGACCCTGCCGATGCCCGTGGCATCGAGGTCGCTGCGCAACAGGGCCATCTGCACTTGTCCGTCGACATAAAAGCCGTTCTCGCCAAACCAGCTCAGCGTAGCCCCGATGCCGTAGCTGGTGGTGGCGCTGGATCCGTCGCCGATGCCGGAGAAGATGTCGGCGCCGGCGCGGCCATATTGCACGGTCAGCCCGCCTATCCACATGCCCTGGGCGTTGGCCGCCAGCTGGCCGTCGAGGCCGGCCTGCAACAGCGCGCCTGTGGTGTCGAAGCCGGCGTCGCCGCTGCGCGAACTGGCTGACTTGACGCGGCCATGCGCGCCCTCGATGCGCGCCCAGATGGGACCTGGAGCCACGCCGCCCGAAGCCGTGCCGCCGATCGGCGCGGCACCGTCCAGCGCCGTGTCGTAGCGGCCGCCGACGCGCTGCTTGAGGGTGGGCAGCTCGACCATGCCGAGCAGCAGCTGCGGATAGGTCTCGTAGACAGGCAAGGTCGGCGCCAGGCCGGACGAGCGCAGATACCAGTCGCCGTCGGCGGGGTCGGCAATGCCGTTGTGGTACAGGCCATAACGATAGGCGCCGGCGATGGCCGGCCCGGCGAGCGCGAAGGCAGCCGCATCGGAGGTGCCATCGACCCGGATGATGCGGATGCCGTCGGCGGTGGTCAGGCCACCTGTGCCGCCGACATTGACGACGCTGACCAGCGTGCTGCCGCTGCTGTTGCCGCCGATGACGAGCAGGTCCGTCGGCGCGGTGTCGGTGCCGAGTTCGGTGGCGATCTCGAGCGTGCCGCCATGACCGGTATAGTCGCCGGCAACCGTCAGCGTGGTGCCGGGTGTGCTGCCGAACGTCACCAGCCCCGCATTGTCCAGCGATCCGACAGACTGGTCGAAGCCGTCGAGCGCAAGCGTGGCGCCGCCGAGAACCATATGCGCCGAGCCGGCACTGAAGACATTGGCAGCCCCCGCGGCCAGCACGCCTGATGCGACCGTCGTGCCGCCGGCATAGCTGTTGGCGCCGTAGAGGGTCAGCGTACCCAGGCCATCCTTGGTCAGGCCGCCCGCGCCGGTCATTTCGGGGGCGATGCCGATATCGTGGCCATTGGTGTCGATGATGCCGCCGGCGGTGCCAAGGCTGATCTGTTGAGCGCCGTAGTTGCGGAAGAAGGTCGCGTTGTCGGCGATGGCGCGGATGATGCCGCCATCCAGCGTGACATGTGCCGCGCCCATGCCGCCCCGGAAGCCGCTGGTTTCCACGACCCCGCGGGCGCCTGGGGTGCCCAGCACGTCAAGCGTGCCGCTTGCCGCCGCGTCCGACATGCCGAGATAGACGCCGCCCTGCGCAAAAACCCGGCCGCCGTCTGCGATGGTCATGGCGCCGACGCCGTAATTGCCCAAGGTGAGATTGGAGCCGGTCATCTCCCAGCTCGACCCCGCACCCGTCACGGTGACGGAGCCGTCGCCACCGGCATTGGCGCCGACATAACCCTGGTTGCTGCTCACCCGGGCGCCGTCCTCGATCCGCAGGACGCCCTGGGCGCCCAGGCCGACCGTCAGCTGGCCGGTCATGGTCCAGGACCCGGCCGATGTCAGCAGCGCCTCGCCATAGCCGGCGACGCCGACGATCGCGTCGTGGCTCGAGACGGTGGCGCCGTCCGAGATGGCAATTTCGCCCTGGCCGTAAGTGCCGATGTTGATGCGGCCTGTGGTCACGACGCGGCCGCCATCGGCAACGTTCAATGTGCCGCTGCCCTCATAGCCGACATTGAGGTCGTTCTGCTGGGTCCAGGTCGAGGCGTTGCCCTGGCCATCGTCGCCCGACACGGTGACGACACCGACGCCATCAGGGCTTGCGCCGACATAGCCCGACGCGCTGCTGACGCGCCCGCCGGCGAGGACATCGAGCGTTCCCTCGCCAGACTGGCCGATGACGACGTCACCGAGATTGTTCCACCATGAGCCGTGGCCGGACACCGTAACCCAACCGGTGCCGCCAGCCGCATCTCCGACAAAGCCGCCGCTGTCGGTCACCACCCCGCCATCGAGAATGTCCAGGGTGCCGCTGCCCTGACCGCCGACAGTGAGAAAATCCGTGTTGGTCCAGGTCGAGGCGTTGCCCGCGCCGTCGCGCCCGCTGACGACAACAGTGCCATTGCCGCCGATATCGCTGCCGACCGAGCCCTGCCTGTTGGTCAGCGTGCCGCCATCCTGGATGGTCAGGGCGCCGATGCCGGTGCGGCCGATCTGCAGATCGTCGCCGCTGGTGATACCAGTCGGATGGGACGGATCGACGTCGCCACTCAGGATGACCTGCTGCGCCGCCACCGGCGCGCTCGCCAGCATCAGGGCCAAAGGTGCGACTGCCATAAGCAGGCAATGGCGGGACAGTTGGAAAGCCCCAAACGGGCGGCGATGCTTCAACATGGAAAACCGAAATGATTCAAATACTAAGCGAGGTTGCGAGGATCATGGTTAAAACTTCGATAATCTGCGCCTGCCGGCACGATCATAAAGTCGTGGGGCAGAGGGGCGCGGCGAGAGGTCGGGTTCGCGGGGATGGCGCCGGACGCAGAAGCCGCACATAATCAGGACATGCCCGAGCCGTTGCCTGGCGAACAGAGGGCAGGGCTCTGGAAGGTCGGAGACGCGCCATGGATATCCGGTCGCTGTTGACGGAACTGAGCGACGCTTTCAACGCGCATGATCTCGATCGCATCCTCGCGCTGTTTGCCGACGATTGCGTTCTGGAGATGCCGAGGGGCAATGCGCCGTGGGGCGCGCGCTTCGAGGGCAAACTGAAGGTGCGGGAGGCACTGGCATCGCGCTTTCAAGGTCTGCCTGACGTCCACTACGGCAATCCGGAGCATTTCGTCGATGCGGCGGCTGAAACCGGCATCTCGAAATGGACGCTGACGGGCACGACCCCGGATGGCGTTCGAAAGGAAGTCCGTGGCTGCGACTTCTACACGTTTCGCAACGGCAAGGTGATCCGCAAGGACTCCTACTGGAAGATCGTGGAGTGAAGCCTTGGCCAAGGCCCGGCGTCGTGCTGCGCTCCGCAACAGGCGGGTCGACACGGTCCTCCCGAGTGCCTGGACGACCACGCGCCTGCCCATAGCCAACGATGCCGGCCGCCGCGGACACGCCCGGTCGGTGGGCGGCTGCTCCGCCCGCCGCTGTCGCCGTGCGGAAACGCTGGCGCGTGCGACCTTGCGCGCTGAACTGCCTCGCTGCGCCGGAACAAGCTGCTGATTTGTTAGCCTGCCTAAACAGACGAGCTTTCGTTCTAAATTGAGCTAAACAGGCAAGCGCGCTAATCAGGACGGGTCGGAACGCGGTCAGTCCTGCGCCGGCCTGGAGGGAGGAGCCTCCCAGCATATTCTGGAATTTCAACCGTCCGGCGCAGCCGCCGGATCGTTGCGCGTTTCCGTCCTGTTGCACCTGGCGGCCGACTGCCTGCGGCGGCGGATGGATTTTGCGCGACCGCTCGCGAACAAAAGGGACCTTCCATCATGAATCTCGCGTCACTTCTCGCCGCCCGCACCGCCGCGGGCAAGCCGGTTCGGGTCGGACTGATCGGCGCCGGCAAGTTCGGCTCCATGGTGCTGGCGCAGGCCCAGCGCATTCCCGGCTACCACATGGTCGCGGTTGCCGACCTCAATGTCGGCAAGGCGCGGGACGCGCTCGAGCGTGTCGGCTGGCCGAAGGAGCGCTTTGCGGCGACCAGTGCCGCCGATGCGGTCAAGAACGGCACGACCTTCGTCACCGACGACGTCGCCAGGCTCCTGGCCTGCGGCGAGATCGAATGCGTCATCGAAGCGACAGGCCATCCGATTGCCGGCACGCGCCACGCGCTTGCCGCCATCGAGGCGAACAAGCATGTCGTCATGGTCAATGTCGAGGCCGACGTCATGGTCGGGCCGATCCTGGCCCAGAAGGCGGCGGCCAAGGGACTGGTCTACTCCATGGCCTATGGCGACCAGCCGGCGCTGATCTGCGAGCTGGTCGACTGGGCCCGCGCCACCGGCTTCGAGGTGACCGCAGCCGGCAAGGGCATGAATTTCGAGCCGCGTTACCGCTATTCGACCCCCGACACGGTCTGGGGCTTCTTCGGCTGGTCGGAGGACTATGTCGCCAAGGGCGACTTCAATCCGAAGATGTACAACTCGTTCACCGACGGCACCAAGGCGGCGATCGAAATGGCTGCGGTGGCCAACGGCACCGGCCTCGATTGCCCCGACAATGGCCTGGCCTTCCCGCCGGCCGGCCTGCACGACCTGGCAAAAGTGTTCCGGCCGGCGGCGGACGGCGGCCGCATGGACCGCAGCGGTCTCGTCGACATCGCCGCCAGCCAGGAGCCGGACGGCCGCGAAGTGTTCAACAACATCCGCTACGGCGTCTTCGTCACCTTCAAGGCGCACAATGAATATTCCAAGGCCTGCTTCAACCAGTATGGCCTGCTGACCGATCCGTCGGGCTGGTACGCCTCGATGTGGCGTCCGTTCCACATCATCGGCCTGGAGACGTCGATCAGCGTTCTGTCCGCCGTGCTGCGCGGCGAAGCGACCGGCTGCTCGAAGGAGTTCCGCGGCGATGCGGTGGCGACCGCCAAGAAGGACATGCAGCCGGGCGAGATGCTGGATGGCGAGGGCGGTTTTGCGGTCTGGGCCAATGCCATTCCGGCGACGCGCAGCCTGGCGCATCGCGCGCTGCCGATCGGCCTTGCCCACAATGTCAGGCTGAAGCGCGCGATCACGAAGGACCAGATCGTCAGCTTCGACGACGTCGAACTGGTCGACGATCTCGATGTCGTGGCGCTGCGCCGCGACATGGAAAGCCGCTTCGCGCCGAAGCCGGGCGTGGCCGCCTGATCGTTGGGAGGGAAAGCCGATGGCCGAGGCCCTGCCTTTCGTGGTGATCCCTGTATTCCGGGTCAGGCCGGCGGTCAGGGCAGCGTTCCTCGAGGCTGCCCTGGACGACGCGCGGCATTCGCTTGCCGACGAAGCGGGATGCCGTCGCTTCGACGTGATCTGCCCCGAGGGCGTGGAGGATAGGGTGGTGTTTTACGAAGTCTATGACGATCGCACAGCCTTCGAAGCGCATCTTGAGACACCGCATCTCAAACGCTTCCAGGCGGCGATGCAGACGCTCGGCGTCGAAGAAACGGTCGTCCGTTTTGCCGCCTTGCAGAACGGCTAGAAGGTGAGGGGAGGCCCCACAATGGGCAACAGGCAAGGCAGGCATATCGGGTTCGTCGGTACCGGCATCATGGGCGGGCACATGGCCCGCCGGCTCGCCGAAGCGGGTTTCCGGGTGACGGCCTGGAACCGGACGGCCGACAAGGCCGCGGCACTGGCCGCAGCAGGCGTCGCGCTGGCCGGTAGCCCGGCCGGCGCCGCCAGCGAGGCGGACGTCGTCATCTGCATGCTGAGCTCGGGGCCGGTCTGCGACGAGGTCCTGCTGGCTGCAGGCGGTGTGCTGGAGGCAATGCGCCCCGGCGCGACGCTGGTGGTGATGAGCTCCATTCCGGTGGAGACCGCGCGCAGCCAGGCAGGGCAGGCGGCCGAAAGGGGTGTCCGTTACGTCGACGCCCCGGTATCGGGCGGCGAGACCGGCGCCCGCGACGGCTCTTTGGCCATCATGGCCGGTGGCGCGGCGCAAGAGGTTGCGGCCCTTGCCGATGTCTTTGCGCCGCTGGGCCGCCTCACCCATATCGGGCCGGCAGGCACAGGCCAGCTGGCCAAGCTCGCCAATCAGCTGATCGTCGCCTCGAACATCTGTGCGGTCGCCGAAGCCCTGGTGCTGGCCGAGCGGGGCGGGGCCGATCCGGCCAAGGTGCGCGAGGCGCTGCTCGGCGGCTTCGCCGACTCGACGGTGTTGCGCCAGCACGGCCAGCGCATGGTCGAAGGCAATTTCACCCCGGGCGGACCGGCGAAATACCAGCTCAAGGACACCGGCACCGCGCTGGCACTGGCCGGCGCGCTCAAGCTGCAATTGCCGATCGCCGCGACGGTCGACGCGCTGTTTCGCCGGCTCGTCGAGGAGGGCGGCGGCGATCTCGACCACAGTGCGGTTTTTCTGACATTGCAAAACATGAACCAAGCCGGGGGCGCTGGCGCCCTCTAATATCTGTCAAGGGAGGAAAATGACATGACCATGCACAAAGCCATTCGTGGCCTTCTTGCCGGTGCCGCCATGCTTGCGGCGACTGCCGCCCAGGCCGCGACGACGCTCACGCTGTCGACGCCCGATCCGGATGCCGCCGAGATCACCGTTGCGGCCAACAAGTTCGCCGAACTGGTGGCGGCCAAGACCAAGGGCGAGGTGACGATCAAGGTGTTTCCGAACGGCACGCTTTATGGCGGCGACCCCTCGGCGGCGGTCAAGCAGCTTGCCGGCGGTTCGCTCGACATGCTGGTGCTTGCCGGATCGCTCTACGCCAACTTCAATCCGAAGTTCTCGGCGATTTCGATCCCCTATCTGTTCGACGACGAGGCACAGCTGCGCGCCTATCTCGCCGGCGAGCAGGGGCAGGAGCTGGTCGCCGACCTGAACAACATCGGCATCAAGGGCCTCAGCCTGTGGACCCGCCCGTTCCGCCAGATGACCAATTCCAAGCTGCCGATCGAAAAGCCGGCCGATCTCACCGGGCTGAAATTCCGCGTGCCGAACAACCCGCTCTGGGTCGAGTTTTTCAGGAAGATGGGCGCGGCACCGACCCCGATGGCCTTCGCCGAAGTCTACAACGCCTTGCAGCTCAAGGTCGTCGATGGCCAGGAAAACCCGATCAGCGTGCCGCTGGCGGCCAAATTCTACGAAGTCCAGGGCTTCGTCTCGATGACCAACCACATGGCCGACTCCTGGGTGCTCGGCATCAACCCGGCCAAGTTCGACGCCCTGAGCGACGCCGACAAGGCGGCGATCAACGAGGCGGCGAAGGAAACGGAAGCCTGGAAGGCCGACAACGATGCCGCCCAGGCCGAGACGATCCTCAAGGAGCTGGAGGGCCATGGCATGAAGGTCAATCGCCTGACCCCCGAGCAGCAGGCCGCCTTCGTCGCCGTGTCGAAGGAGCTCTATCCGGTGTTCGCCGGCCTGGTGAAGGACCAGGCATTTTTCGACAAGAGCGTTGCCTTCGTCGGCAAGAAGTAACAGCTGGCGCCAAGGCGGCGGGAAGAGGGGCCCGCCGCTGCTTCTGGGAGGAGCATATGGACAAGCCCATGGACGAGCCGGTGGACAGGCCGGTGGACAGGCCAGTGGACAGGCCGCGCACCCGTTGCGATGCGGCGCTTCACGTCCTGCTGGACGGCCTCGCCGGCCTCGCCATGACGGGCGTGATCGTCGTCGTCCTGGCACAGGTCGCCAGCCGCCTGCTCGGCGTGCCGTTGTCGTGGACCGAGGAAGCCACGCGCTTCCTGTTCGTCTGGATGATCTTTCTCGGCATCGGGGCCGGCTTCCGGACCGTGGAAACGGCTCGCGTCACCGTCTTCATCGGCATGTTCAGGGGCGGGCTGCGCCGCCTGGCGGTTCCGATCTATGTCGCCTCATCGGTGCTGTTCTTCGTGCTGACGGCATGGACCGGCTGGAAGCTGGTCCAGCAGCAATGGATGATGAACGAAACCGCCGCCACGCTGATCGTGCCGATGTGGGTGATCGGCTCGATCATGCCGATATCGGCCATGCTGGCCATCGCAGCCATTTTCGAGTCGCTTCGCACACGCCGCAGGCAGATCGAGCTGCCTGACCTCGATCTGCAATTGGGGCAGGCAGTCGACGTCGACGTCAACGTTCCCGACACGGAGCCGAAGCCATGAGCATCGCACTGCTCGTCCTGTTCCTTTTGTTGAGCGCGCTCGGCGTTCCGCTTGCCGTGGCGCTCGGCCTGGCAGCCGTCGCGGTGATCTTCGCCTTCACCTCGACCCCGATCGACCTTTTGTCGCAGAGCATGTTCTCGGCGATGAACTCCTTTCTGCTCGTCGCCGTGCCGCTGTTCATCTTCGTCGGCGTGCTGATGGAGCGGGGCCGGGTCGCCGAGAAGCTGTTCGACTTCGCCGAAGCCTGCGTCGGCTGGATGCCGGGCGGCATGGGCCATGTCAACGTCGTCTCGTCGGTCATCTTCGGCGGTGTATCCGGCTCGTCCGTCGCCGACATCGCCTCCATCGGCGCGATCGAGATCAAGGCGATGGAACGCCACGGCTATCCCAAAGGTTATGCCGTCGGCATGACGCTGTGCACCTCGACCCTGTCGTCGATCATTCCACCGTCGATCCTGATCGTCATCGCCGGCTCGATTGCCAATGTGTCGATCGGCACGCTGCTGGTGGCGGGACTGATCCCGGGCCTGTTCATCGCTTTCGCCTTCATGGTGTTCAACCATGTCTATGCCGTGCGCCACGGCTACAATCCGCCATCGCCGATCAATCTGCGCAAGATCGTCGTCACCGGCATGGGTGCCATCCTGCCGATGCTGACGCCGGTCATCCTTCTGGTCGGCATCGTCGACGGCTATTTCACGCCGACCGAGGCGGCGGCGATCGCAGCCCTCTACACGCTGTTTCTTGCCGTCGTGCTGTACCGGACCATCGGCATCGGCGAGCTGCCGGGCATCGTCGTCGAGACGGCGCGCACCTCCGGCACCATCCTGTTCATCGCCGCGACCGCCAAGCTGGCCGCCTGGGTGTTCACCTTCGACGGCCTGCCGCAGCAGGTCGCCGCTTTCCTCGGCGCCGTCAGCACCGGCCCGACAATGGTGCTGATCCTGGTGTTCCTGTTCCTGATCGTCGTCGGCATGTTCATGGACGCGATCGCGGCGATGTTCATCCTCATCCCGGTGCTTCTGCCGCCGGCGGTTTCGCTCGGCGTCGATCCGATGCATTTCCTTGTCGTCACCGTCATCACGCTGACGCTCGGGCTGGTGACGCCGCCGGTCGGGGTCTGCCTGTTCGCCGCAGCGCAAGTGGCCAAGATGTCGATCGAGGACGTCATCAAGGGCGCGATGGCGCCGATGTCGATCCTGGTGCTGGCGATCCTGGCGCTGGTGCTGTTTCCGGTGCTGACGCTCGGGCCGATCCGGCTGATGGGCCTCTACTGATGGCCCCCCAATGATGGAAAAGCCCGACTTCATCGTCGTGATGGGTGTCTCCGGCACCGGCAAGTCGGTGATCGCGCGCAGCCTGGCCGAGCGGCTCGGTGTCGACTGGATCGAGGCCGACAGCTATCACAGCCCTGAAAATGTCGCGCGCATGCGCAGCGGCCAGGGTTTGACCGACAGTTTGCGCTGGCCCTGGCTCGCGGCCGTGGCGGCAGCTGCCCTTGATTTGCCCGGCCGGCCGGCCGTGGTCGCCTGCTCCGCCTTGAAGCGCAGCTATCGCGATTTTCTGCGCCAGCGCCTGGGCGATGTCGCCTTCGTGTTTCTGGACGGCGAGGCCGAGCTGATCCGGCAACGGCTCGGCGACCGCGCCGACCATTTTGCCGGACCGTCGCTTCTGGCGAGCCAGCTGGCGACGCTCGAGCGCCCGCAAGCCGACGAACGCTTCATCGCCCTGTCGATTGCGTGGAGCCCGGATCGCATCGTCGACACGGCCGCCGCAGCCTTCGCTTGATCAGGCTCCGGCTCAGCTTCAGGTTCAGGCTGTGGCTCCGGCGCTGCGCTCCGCGCGCAGCCAGTCGAGAAACGTCCTGACCTTCTTGTGGCGCAGGTGGTCGCGCGGGCAGACGATCCATTGTGTCACGATGCGGATCTCGGGCGGGGTCTTGACCGGGCAGACGACGGCGCCAGCGGCAAGCTCGCGCTGCATCATCAGCGTGCTTTCGAGGGCGATGCCCATGCCGCCGGCGGCAGCGTCGATTGCCATGTGACTGCGATCGAACAGCACCCGGCGCCAGCGTTCCCTGGGCTCGACGCCGGCAAGCGCCAGCCAGCGCGGCCATTGCGCCTGCGATTTGACCGAGTGGATCAGGCGATATCCCAGGATATCTCCAGCCTCGAGGCTGCCGGGCCCGGCCAGTCCAGGCGAACAGACCGGAATGAAGCTCTCCTCGGTCAGTCCCTCGACGAACAGGCCGGGCCATTTGCCGTCGCCATGGCGGATCTCGACATCGACAGCCTCGCGGTTGAAATCGGTCGGTTCGTTGGTTCCATCCAGCCGCACCTCGAGATCCGGGTTGGCGGCCAGGAACTGCTCGAGGCGCGGCAGCAGCCATTTGTTGGACAGCGTGGGTGTCGCCCGCACCGTCAGTGTCGTCACCGAGCGGTAGCCGCGGATGGCGTTGGTCGCTTCGGTGATCAGTTCGGCACTTTCGTCGATGGACTCGAAGAAGCGTTCCCCGGCCTCGGTCAAAACGACCCCGCGCCCGACCTTGGCCAGCAGCGACACGCCGAGCTGCGTTTCCAAAGACTGGATCTGCTGGCTGACGGCCGACGGCGTGACGCCCAGTTCGCCTGCCGCACGCGTGATGCTGCGGCTGCGGGCCACCAGGTGGAACACCCAGATCGAGCGAATCGGAACTTGCGACACAAAGACATCCTAACCCTTGGATCGCACGGTCTTATCGCGCGTCGGCCGAGTCAATGCATGCCCGGCGTCGCCGACGCGGTCTGTTTGCCGACGCAAGGACTGCACCATATGGTCCGTCTCGGGGGCGGTTGCGGTGCGGCGGCTTTCAGCCACCTCCGGTAAGAAGGCGGGAGCTGACGATGTGAACCTTGGAGTGGTCGGGGAATGTGCCGTAAGCAGTTCGACAACATCTGTTCATAAAGGTGAGATTGCCAAGGCGTGGCCCAGTGGGAAGCACATAGAAAGTAGCGCATGTTGCTGTGTGATGTTCGCCACACCGCCCTATCAACAGGCTTTCGGATGCCTATAAACTGCCCGCAACAATAACTTAGGCGAAGTCGTCATGCCCGTATCGAGAAAGCGAAGAAAGAGGGGCCAGCCGGTCAAATCCAGCGAACCGCACAAAATCGTTTTCAGGCAGATAGAGATTGGCGGCGACAATCATGCGGAGTTCAAGGCGGCGATGATGGATGCCGCCCGGAAAGGGATTGACGAGTTTCCAAAGCTCTTGGGTCGTATCTCCGACCTATTTCAATCAACCTATCCGCCCAACCTCCTGAGTACGTTTGCCTTTTACGGTTGCCAGGGCTCGATCGACGATCAGGGCCATCAAAAGCCCATGGCCGGGGGCATACTACAATTCCATGTTGAGTTGTTGCAGGCGCTGGCTCTTATGGTGCCTTTCGAAAAATGGGGTGGAGCGCCTAGCACGGGCGAGAAAATGCAAACCGTGTTCGACACGGTCCCGGAGATTTCCGACACGTTTTTGAGAATTCGGATCGTCAGACAGGCGGACGAAACCGACGCTCAAAAGAAAGCGGTCTTGTCGCTACAGGAGAAAATCCGACTTCATACCCAAGCGGTACGGAATTGGGGCTACTATCTCGAAGTCATCAAAATTTGCCGCGAACTATATTGCCCGCTTGATGGCAAGTTCAGTGAGGCGCTGGGCTTTTCAGCGACCGACTTCATCGATGTGGCGGAAGCGCTAGTGTCTGAATTTGAGAGGCGCGCCCGCCTTCACTTCGAGACTATGCGAAAATTTCTGCGGGGCAAAACCATTCCCCAGATTGTGAATCTATATTTCGAGCATATGCCCAACATGCAGGGTTCGCCCGGTGAATTTATCAAGTCCATACCCACCGGCACATCGCTCCAGGGCGTGAAGGGTTTCCTGATGTCCCACGCGGACCTCCGCCATGTGGATCTGATGACGTTCACGCCAAACGAGTTGGCAACCCTTACCAACAAACCAGAAAGCACCGTCGAGAAGGTTCTGGACGCGATCGCCCTGGAGCCAGGTGCTCTGGTCAGTGCAAATGTTGAACACCTCTTTCTCTCCAATCCGGTTTGGACGCGGCCCGCTATCAAGCTGATGGAAGGTTACTTTATTCCGCTGCCTCAGGCGGTCTTCAGCCATATCAACAACATCATGCGGGGACTGGCAGAGAGCGCCAAACTGGACAATGCGCTCAGCGAGCGCCGCGCCACCTATCTTGAGAACAAGACGGAGGAGGTGCTGAAAGCGGTACTGCCAACGGCCCGTATCGAGAAGAACAAGAAATGGTCAGTCGACGGCGTCCAGTACGAGACGGATGTTTTCGGCGTCGTCGATCGGACATTGATCATCGTGGAAGCCAAGTCGCACCGAGTTTCCCCGCAAGCGCTTCGTGGTGCTCCCGATCGCTTGAGGAAACACCTGGTCGATCTTGTTGTTGATCCGTCAGTGCAATCGGAACGGCTTCAGTCGTTGGTAGTTAATGCCCGAGCCGGTGACACGGTAAGCAAAGCGATTATCGCTCCGCTGGGACTCGATGCGGGACAGATCGACAACATCATTCGCTTGTCGGTGACGCTTGATGATTTTTCGATCATGAGCTCGTCAGAGGACGAGTTAAGAGAGGTGGGATGGATACCGGAGGGGCACGAGCTTGCCCCTACCATCCTAATCGCCGATCTAATCTGCATAGCCGAGATATTAATTAACGAGCTGCAGTTCTTGCACTACCTCGCAGAGCGATTTCATTTTCAGAAGGCGTTCGAGCTTCTCGGGGATGAACTCGATTTTCTGGGTTTGTATCTCGCAAACGGGTTCAATCTTGGTCAGGCGCAAAAGCAGTTGAAACGCATTGCGCTTAGCGGCCTGTCGGACGTAATCGATCGCTACTACCAAGGCCGAGAAGTTGGGTTGGAACTTCCCCGCCCGAAGTCCAACCTGAATCGCACCTTCCGCGATATCGTTGATCGGCTGACGCTTCGAAAGCCGCCAGGCTGGACGACCATAGGCATTCACCTCCTGAATTCCGTCGATGGCGAGGAGCAGAAAAAGGTTACGGCGGGTCTGGAGCGGCTCCGCAAATCTGTTCTGAACAAGCGGACCATACCCGGCAATGATTGCATCATGCGGATTATTCCGCCGCTCGACCGGAAAGCGACAATTGCCTTCTTCGTTTACTCTCCCGACGGCGGTTTGGACGTCCGAAAATCCATGGAGCAAATTGCGGCGGACATGCTGGAGCGCGACGAGGCCAAGGTATGCGTTGTATTTGGCAAAAGCACCGCGGCATGGGACGAGCCTTATCGGTCAGCGCTGATCGTTCAAAAGAGAGATTGAACCGAAGGCTCAGAGAGCGAAAACCCTCCTGGCCGCGATCAAGGTGCGATCCGTTTTGGCCTAGACGTTCGAAGCAGTTGGGACTCAAGCCCAACGCCAGCCTCCCGGCGTCCCGGCAGGCTGGCGGTCGAACTCAAGGTTTCTGCATACACGGCGTCGCGGCTCGACGACCGCCATCAAGCCGTCCGCCGTTGCTGCCGCCGCAGCTCCGGCACCCGCGTCAGGCAAAAAGATCAACTGCCGCCGCCGTCGAGCGGCTGAACCGGTGCCCCTGGAAAAATCTTCTGGAGGTTGCCGGAGATGATCTTGTCGCCTTCCTTGATACCGGTGGTCAGCGTCACCAGATCGCCATGGCTGGCTGCACAAGGCAGCCGAACATGGTCAAGCGTTGGCCCAGCTGAAGCTGGGCTTTGCCTATCTGAATGGTGACCGGGTGTCGCAACGCAGCAGTTCCGCCGTTTCATGGTGGCTCAAGGCGGCAGAGCAGGGCGACGCTGACTCGCAGCAGCATCTGGGCAACGCCTACGCAAACGGCAGCGGCGTATCCAAGGAGATCGAAGCTGCCTTGATGAGGTGGCGCAAGGCAGTGGAGCAGGCCATGCTGTCGCCCAGGCACGTTTGAACACGATGAGGGACAGAGAGCTGATCCGCTCGCAAGACACGCTTTAGTTCTTGTTGTGTCCTGCTTGCCATCCAGGTCGATCCGGCGGCTTTGGGGCCGGGAAGCGGCAGGACTGCTATCAGGCACCTGATAGGCTAGAGCGGATGCTGAATTGCATCGGAGGAGAGAACAGAATGATCTGAACGCACAAACTAGGGCGGCGCCGAGAGGGGTTCCCGTTCACCTCCATCTGCACTGTACGAGTAGTGCGCTCTCGCATCATCGGACGGCTGGAAGCTTGCCAAATTCTGCCTGCAGTTGGCGCTCGGTCCGAACGTTCGCTTGAGCGGGGACTTCGTTCGCGTAAGCGAGCGGGGCGGGGCGAGTCGTAACTAGACGTCTCAAAATCTTCAGCGGTGGCTTCAGGCGGAGCTGCTGGGCCACCATGGCCGAGTTGACCTCAATCCAATCGCAACGCTGAAGATGCTTGTGAAGCTTATCGCCGTCGCGACCGTGGAAGTCTTGCATCCACGCCGCCACTTCGCGAGGGGTGCGGGCGGCGCCGAACCACTTGCATTCGACGACAACCCAAACCGTTCCGTCGGCGCTGACTGCCAGCACGTCAATCTCACCGAGCTTCTTGCTCGCTCCGAAGCGTGTCATCGGAATCGATTCGTGCGGTGTCCAACCTCCTTCGGCGAAGATCGCCGCGACCTTGCTTTCGAACGCGCGGCCGCGACGGGCGACCTCTGCGTCGATATAGGCCTTGGCTGCGGCGCTACCCAGTTTGGCTTTGTCCCAGATCCCCATTTCCAGCAGCAGCACAGCGTACTCGGTTCCCATTCGGATCTGGCGAACGCCGAACATGATCTCAGGATCATCTTCCTCGCTCAGTACCAGGAGCGGACGCGTCATCAGCGATAGCCTGCGCTCGAAGAACCAGGGGAATATGTCGCTCGGCGCGAAGCCCTCAGGCGGCGTGTCCCACGCAGGCCGCGTAAATAGCCCGAAGGCGGCGAGAAAGCGAGCAAACTCGTCGCTGGTGACGGGTTTCCCCAAGTGCCCAGTCATAGCGACGGTAGCCGCGGTTAACTCAGACCGTCGTACGCAAGTAACTTCAGAGAATCGCTTAGCGGCGATGTTTTGCAGGGCAAACGAGATTGTCACGATGGTCGAAATGGTCAGGCCGATCTCTTCTCGGACCGCATGTTCGAAGGTGCCGTAATCTCCTTCCTTGTTTGTCGCAGATGACAGCAGATCATCTTGATGGTGCGCGACCCATTCCGTGTCGTCTTGGGGTGTGCCGAAGAGGTCCGAATAGCGCTCCTCGTTAATGGTAACGGACTCTTCGAGGCACGCCTGGAGGTATCGCGACATGAACGCCTCGGCGCCGCCGTCGTACGGCAAGATGGAGCCGTTCGGTAGAAATGTAAGCTCTCCCTTGATGAGTTTGCGCTGCGCAGCATCGCTGAACTCGGCCATGCGCACCAGCGCCGCCACCTGCGCCGCGATAGCGTCGATGTCCGACAGCCCTGGCGGACTTCCGCCGGTCATCGGACAGGCGCATAACGCCATCTCGGCTACCACGCGATAGGTTCGGAAGGCGTGATCGCGCTGGTTGGCGCGCCGGACGCCAAGCTGTGGATCATCCGAGTAGGCGACGCGCCGTGCCCGCGCGCCTCGCTCGTCGTCGACCCGATGCCTGTGCGCCGCTTCGATCAGTCCGAGGACAAGGCGCAATGTCTCGCGTCGATCGAGGCTTGAAAGGCGGTCGCGGCATGCCTCCCAGTGGACGTCGACGGCTGCGTTGAGAATGGTATTGACCTGTCCAGCATCCCCTATCGGCGTCATGGGCGGTACGAGGGTGAGGTCGTGGCGGGCAATAAGACGCTCGTCCATCCAGCGGCCTGCGTTCGCGAGGTCAGTTTCTTGCAGCGGGCGGTAGCGGGTTTTGTCCGCCGTAAGGTCGATGGCGAAGGCCTGATCAATGTCGCGGGTGATGTGAATCATCTTGAGATCCGGGTTTGCAAGGATCTCGCGCGCCCACGTTAGCGCGTCGACGTTTGCCGTCTCGCCCCGAAGCGTCAGGATGCCCTCCAGTATCCACGCCAAGACCTGAACCTCAGCCGCGTTGTCCACTCGGACCATGCGCTCCATGAGATTAGCTGGCAGGGCGATCCTCACCTCCGAGCCGTCTGGTCTATAGAAGAACTGCGCAGTGTCCGGGCCGTCGGTGATTGTGATCGGTATCGGAAGCAGCGTTACGAGAAGTGGCCTTGCGGTCGCTGAGAGCCGCCCTCCCACCTCCATGGCGGCGCGCGCCAACCATTCCAGAACAGCCTGCCAGAGAAGAAAAAGAAACTGCCGGTCTTCCATGTCGGCAGGTGGACGGCCAACGGAGACCCACCAAGGACCGTGTTCGTTTTCAACCACGCCGACCAGTGTGCCGGCCGCGATGGCCATGTGATCGTTGTAGATGGGCGACTGCGGATCCGGCATGGTATCATCGTCGTCAGGATATCGTTCGACAACACTCAGCTCGCCCCAAGGGGTGGGGACACCATGAGTGCACCATGCATCCCGCACCCGGCGAATCAAAGGCGCCAACAACGTAGTGTCACCCATCAGCGCGGTACCGCGCATGTCGGCTAGCGCCGGGGTAAAAGTGAATCCGAAATATTCCCAGACGCTCCAGTAGACGAGCGGGTCGGGCCACAACCTGATTATTGTGCCGCGGTGCCTGAGTTCCTGAATCTCGGCCAACATTTTCCAGAGTTTCAGGAGTTCGAATCCGGGCGAGCGCAGGAGCATCGAGAACGAGTAGGCGCTCATCGTGACAACGAACCACTTCGGTCCAACGTTAGGTAGATCGCCGATCTGAAGGCCCCATCCAGGCGAGTTGTGCACGACCAGGGTTAGGCCGGCGTCAGCACCTTCGCTCTCCTCAACTTCGTCGTGCAACTTGCGAACCAACTGGGCAAGCGCGGATGCTAGCCGACTGCCGCCACCTAGCGGTGGTGGCACGGCATTGTCGCGCGATCTTGGCCACTTTGCCTCCAGCACGAGTAAATGGGCATGCTTGTCGTGGTCGAATTTCAACGCCAATGCGCGATCCTCAATGGACTCGCTCCAACCCGGATCGTCGATGGCAATGTCCCGCCCCGGAAGCGGTTTGGCATGCGCTCTCGACAGGTCCACCCCAAGCCAGCGCGCCAAATCGCGCAGGTACAGGCTTTCCGCGAGCGATGGACCCAGCGCCAACACCATGTGTGCAATGGCTGCGACGATAAGGCTCGGCGGGCTTAGAACCTGTACGCCATCTTCCCATTCTAATAGAGGAAAATGTTCCAGATCCGTAGCGCCAAACGGCTTCTCGAGCAGATCAGGCGTGGGTTGAAGGACAAATCTGTTGAGCTGCTCGCGCTCGATACCGAGCGCATTCAATTCTTCGGCGCGAAAACAGGTGAGCGCGCCAAGCTTGAGCGCGTGCCGCGAATTTGGCCGGAGCGAAGCTCTCGGCTGGCTCTCTTCGAACGCGCCGGCCGCCAGACCACACCGAGACGCAATGGTCTCACTGAGGCGAAGTAGCGCCATTACATCGCGTAAACCCGTGGCGTCTGCGACGTTGTCCTCTGCCTGTTGGGCAGTGTCTAGCAGGCGTTGCAGGTGGAAGCCCGCTCCAGTGTAAATACCGGGAAATATCCGGAAACCCGACTGCGGCGTCCAGACGATGTCCACGAATGCGTCTTCCGGTGGATCTTCGCTCAAGGCAGCGGGGTGATGCAACATCGCTGCAAAGAGGCCCGTTAGGTCGTTTTTGACCGGCGGTCGCCGACCATTCGCAAGCACCAGTGTCCAGTGCAACAGGGTAAGGATTCGAGCATGGTTAGCGAGATAGGCCGGCTCAAGCAGGATACCTGCCAAAATGAGCCGAAGGGACTCGCCATCGATCGAAGCGAGGCGCCGGGCAATGTCGACTGGAGGCTGAAGAGAAAACAAAATTATGTTCCAAAATTCTACAGTTTATGGCTGATCGGCAATCATTAAAATTACCCGGCTTATTAATCTATCAATTTCCCATGAGGATTAATGTGTTTGATGAAGAGGCGGCCAAATTTTACCCTCTTTGAAAAAGAAGGAGGAGCGCGAGAGGATCGTTCAAGTCTGTCAAATGTAAGAACTAAATCGGTGCCCGCTCTTTTGGCGGAATTCCACTCTGTGAGATACCTGCGCCAATTTCTCCATCCGGTGTTGTTTGTCTGCTTGCTGCCTAGAGGCTGCCACAATAAATGATGGGTTGGACTCGGCTGCGCACCATTACACCTGTGGTGTTTGGCCCCGGCTGTGAGATTCGATCTCAACATTAGATGCTCATAACACGGACGCCACAATGAACGGCGAAGGCACACCTCGATTCGGCTTTGACCTCGACGGTATGGCGAACTTCTTCCAAGATTCCCCGTTCGGTTTTGGCGGAGGCGACATTTTCAGCTGCGGGCCCTTCGGCCTTTTGGAGCACGTGGCGAACATGGTCTTCATCCTGTCCATGGTTGAAGACGTGAATGGCCGTAACCCGATCTCGGAGTTCGTGGTGGTGCTTCCACCGGATTCCGAACACACTGTGGAGGACGTAAGGACAGCATTCGCCAACGCCGTTGCCGTACATCGCGGCAGGCCGCTCGACGTGCAGGAACGGCAGGTCTTGGCAAGGCGCCTGGGGATTGCTCACGCCGCCAACCTGCAGGTCGATGCCGTCACGGAGATTGTCGAGAGGGCAAGGCGAAACTCGGTCCTAATACTTTGTGCCGGAGCCAAGTACCGCGATGAAGCGCTCGAACTTCCCGATGCCAAGCCGGGTCGGCTGGGGCTGGAGGAGGATTTGTGGGTCCCCCACTTTCACAGCCTCGCGGCAAAGGCGATAGCCGCCGCTGGCCAGAACGAGCTTTATGTGGCGCTTCATACGGGTAAGTGGCGTCCGCACCGCAAAGCCAACACAGACCTTCTTTTGTCCGTCGAAAACTGCGGTCTGCTGACTGCTGAAAACGACCAAGATATCGACGGCGTTCTGGTAGAGAACGGAGAGCGGTGGTTTGCAGACATCGAGGCTGGCCGGATTGGTTCCGTGCTTGCGGCCATCGACGTGTTGCCCGACGGCTTCAGGCACCATAAGACCGGATTGAAAATCCAGATGCTTCACCGGGCGGGGCTCGCGCCGCAGGCTGTCGCCCTGATTCGGGAGGATTTGCGTTCGGGAGCAGATCCCAGCCCCGAGGGCCGCGTAAAGCTCGCCATGATCGCCGTCGAAGCTGGCGCGCATGACCTTGCCGTCGAGTTGCTGAACACGGCTATCGGCGACCTGGCTTCGGAAGATATGCTCGAAGCCGCTGTGACCCTCGCTTACGATCTCGGCAAGAAAGAGCTTGAATTAGAAAGTGTTGCGATGCTGGAACGCATGTTTCCGGGGTCGCACTACCTTCAGAGGCATCGCCTCCAATTGCTATTGCAGGCGCGCGACTACGCGGGCGTGACCGCAATGTTGGCAGCTCCGCCGCCCGGCATCGATCCAGAGGCTGCTGCTTATCATCTGCAGCTCGCTGCTGCTTTGGCTGGTGCGGACAAGCACGGCTATGAAGCTGTGCTGGCCGAGGTCGCGGATCGTTGGCCGGGCCGGCTCGTCCAGGCGCGACTCGCCTGCATCCGGGATGCGGATGCGCGCGGCCTGTTTTCCGAAGCACTCGCTCTCGCCATGGCGCTCGAGCTGACAGGAGAACACGCCCAGCGATCCGCGTGGGCGCTTCTGCATGCCGTCGAACAGTTGCTGATCCGCCGTGACCAACATGGCGGGCTGGGTATCGATCCGGCGGACCTTGATCTACCCGTCAATGCCCTACTGGGCTACCTTGCAAGTAGTCCCGCTGACGGCGAAACGCGGCAGGCGCTCGCAAAGCTTCTTTCGGTAAAGGTGACGGGAACCTACGGCCTGCCGATGATCGCGGCCGCAACCTTGAAGCTGGTGCAAGCCGCTCCCGCGCCGACGAGCAACTCGACGGGGCTGCGGGCAAGGGGGCAGGCGGACTACGAAGAAAGCCTTATGCCCTTTCTGAAATCAGCGCTGCAATGGCTGGCTGACCAAGGGGTCGTTGTGTTAGGTCGAACGACGCTGCCCGGACCCCTTCTCAACGGTCAGGCGGATGCGCTCATGCTTGGGCTTTCAGGATTGATCGAGCGCGTAAGCCAAGGTCTGCGCGATGGTTCAGATATCGACTACATCCAAAAGCTTCTGGCGATCGCCGTGGCAACCGCACCGCACACGAGCACGCCGAACATTGACCTCGTGCTGATAAGGCTGGTTGGCGGCGCGTATGTGACTGCTGGACGAGTCCAGCATGCTCGCGATCTTGCCGAACATGGTCTTCAGGTCGCAGGCGGGGAGCCGCTGCGGTCTCGTATCGCATGGTACGGCTTTGCCGACATCTACCATCGCCTCCACAACTTGACCGAAGCGCTGATTGGAATGGCGTGCGCCCTTTCATGCGAGGCGCCAGTCGGTCCCGAAGAGGTGTGGTATGAAACGCATGGCCTTATCCGCCTCTTGCGCGACCTGAACATGACGGCCTTCGCGCGCTCTCTTTTGCCTACTGCGAAAGAACTCTTTCGGACCATGGGGGTCGAGAAGTCTCAGGGACATCGCTTGGACACGATCGAGCTTGGCCTTCGCTTCCGCGAATTGATGAGGACGATCCCCTCTCCGGAAGACGTGACTGAGATTGTGGCCGCTCTCGTCGCTAACTGTCAGACGGTCATTGACCGTCGTGATGAACTCGCCCCCGTCTCGATTTTGCTGGCGCAGGCGATCCGGATGGCGGAGGTCAACGGAATTACTGTGCCGGAGAAGACTCGGGAACGGCTGGAAGTTGCTTTGGCCACGCTCGGAGAGCCAAACGCTTCGATGGTCCGAACTCTTTCTGCGGGGGGACCCGTGGCAAAGGATGTGTTGTCTTTCGCGAAGCGACTCGAACCCGCGCGGCATTCGGAAGATGCGGCATATGATGTTCGTCCCGTGGCAATGGCAGCCCGGCGACTGCTCGACTCTGGGGAGGCGGTTGAGGATGCAAAAATTGCCGCGTTCGCCATCGAGCTTCTCGCCGACCAGGCGATCAAACGTCAATCCGTCAGCGGTTCTGGCCTCCCATCCTCCATCGACGAGCCGGCAAACATAGCAAAAGAGATCTCGCGCGCCGGCATCAGCGTCATTCTGCTCGGAGTTGCTGACTCAAATCGCGTGGTGCGCGTCACCGCAGAAGGCGGCGAGTTATCGGCGACGATCCATGAGCCGGCGGACGTGTTTTCCAAGGCAGCGTTCGACACTTGGGGGGAACAGTACCCATACCGGTACGGCTTCGATTCAGACGACCCGAACATATTCTACAACAGCATGCGCGGACTTGGGATCGGCGCCGCGCCGACGACTCGGGCTCTTCTGGTTGCCGACGTATCTCTGCAGCA
The DNA here is from genome assembly GCF_014843375.1 of Aminobacter sp. SR38. Taxonomy (NCBI): domain Bacteria; kingdom Pseudomonadati; phylum Pseudomonadota; class Alphaproteobacteria; order Hyphomicrobiales; family Phyllobacteriaceae; genus Aminobacter; species Aminobacter sp. SR38. The sequence goes on along the minus strand of NZ_CP062112.1, from coordinate 1,037,040 downwards.
GCTTCCTGCGAACCTGCTCATGGCATCCGGTGAATTCCTCGGGCTGCAGGTCCCCGTGGCCGCCGCACCGTCCCTGTCTTGGCTCAGGGAGGCGAGGACTCGGCCGGCGAGGACTGGTGCACCTTTCGCATGGATTCCTATCGCGGATGACCCGGAAGCTATTCAAACTCTGGGAGTGCTGGCGGACAGGCTCAGCGGAACACTCCGCGATCATTCGATCGGACTCGACACAGGACTTGCCATTCCGGAGGGCTTGTCGGGTGCCGAACTGGCAATCGTCACTGCGCACGGAAGCATCATTCCGGAAGGCCGCTTCTTTCAGGTTGTCGCGGATGATGCCGATATGAGGCTTACTCCAGACGCCTTATCGACCGCTGCACGCAATGCAGGCGTTGTCATTTTGTTTGTTTGCAGCGCTGGCCGCTTCGACAAGCACCCCATGGCCGACACCACAACCGGGCTTGCAAAGGAACTGCTCGATCAGGGCTGTTCGGTGGTAATCGCATCGCCCTGGCCGCTCAACGCGAGCGTCCCGGCCTACTGGCTACCTGCCTTTATGGAAGCATGGTCAGTCGGAGCAACTGTGACTGACGCGAATTTCGAAGGGAACAAGGCCGTCGAACGCGCCCTCGGAAACTCTACTGCAAACTGCCTTGCGCTGACTGTCTTCGGCGATCCGTTGGTGACGAAACGGCGAGAAACAGAACCTGCATGACGTCGAGCACGATTGGGATGAGCCATCAGCTTGCGAGTGGGCTTAATTTTCAAGTGGCCGTTGATCAGTGCTTGTTAAGTCTGTCCTTACAAGGATAGACGTCGTGCAAGCCAGCGATCTGCAGGTTTTTGGGGACGGCAAAAGTATTCAATGACCGCTATGGGGGCCATCGCCACCGCTCGCTGGTAACAGCCGGAATGTCCGCTTCTTGCAGAAGACAAAGTTTGCCTGAACGCCAGGGATCAGTGCGCGAAGCCGCCCGTCCCTGCGGTTCCCGCATCTCCCGCACCCCGTCAGCCAAACCGCAGCCCGCTCACCCGCCGCCGCCATCGAGCGGCTGGACCGCAGCACCCGGAAAAATCTTCTGCAGATTGCCGGAGATGATCCTGTCGCCTTCCTTGATGCCTGACGTCAGCGTCACCAGGTCGCCATCGGTGGGGCCGAGGGCGACGACGCGCTGTTCGACGAGGTTGTCCTTGCCGACGACATAGACATATTTGCCGAACTGGCTGGAGCCGAGGGCCGTCTGCGGCACCATCAGCGCGTTGGGCAATTCCCTGATATGCAGGCGAATGCGGACATATTGGCCTGGGAGCAGCGAGAAGTCGCTGTTTTCGATCGTCGCGCGGGCGGCGATGGTGCCGGTGTTGCGCTCCACCGCATTGTCGATGAAGGTCAGCTTGCCCTGACGCGGCTTGCCGTCGCTGCCGGGGATGATGACCTCGGTGTCGACGGTGCCGTCGGCAAAGGCCTTCTGGATCTCGGCCAGCTCGGTCTCGCCAGGGTTGAAGGTGATGTAAACAGGCGAGAGCTGGACCAGATTGTTGAGCGGCGTGCCGGCGGAGCTGGTGACCAGCGTGCCTTCGGGTGCCTGGTTGCGCCCGAGGCGACCGTCGAAGGGGGCGCGGATCTCGGTGTTCTTCAGATTGATCTCGGCGGTCCGCAAGGCCGCGCGCGAGATGGCAAGTGCCGCTTCTGCCTGTCGCACGGCACTGCGGCGCTGGTCGAAGCCGTCCTTGGCGAGATAGCCGTTGTCGGCGAGCTTGTTGCCGCGGTTGAGACTGGAGTTGAGGTATTCGAGCGATGCCTGGTCGCGTTCGATCTGCGCCTTGGCCTGATCGAGCGCTGCCTGATAGTCCGAGGCCTCGATCCGGTAGAGCAGGTCGCCCGCCTTGACGTCGGCGCCATCCGATACCGGCTGTGCCTGCAGATAGCCCGACGCCTTGGCGCGCAAGGTCACATTGCGGATGGCCTCGGTGCGCGCGGCATATTCGAGATAGATGGGGATCGTCTTCTTGACGACGCCGACCACCGGCACCGGCATGGCCTGGGGCGCCTGGGCCGAAGGGGCGGCACCGGCAGAGGTGCTGCCGACGTTCCAGCCCTGCTGGGCAAGCAGGTAGCCGCCGGCCACAGCCAGAGCGAGGAGGCTGGCGTTCAGGCCGAGTTTGAAAATGCGCATCGTAATACTCCTGATTATTCGGCCGGCTCGACCGCATGGGCGGGCTGCGAGCGGCGCGCGAAACGTTCACGCCAGGTTTCGAGGACGACGTAGAAGATGGGGACGAAGGCAAGCGTCAAAACGGTGGCGATCAACATGCCGCCGAAGACGGTGGTGCCGATCGACTGCCGGCTTGCCGCACCCGCACCCGACGCCAGCATCAGCGGCACGACGCCGAGGATGAAGGCGAAGGCCGTCATCAGGATCGGGCGCAGCCTGAGGCGCGCGGCTTCGACGGCGGCAGCGACGATCTCGACACCTTCCTCGCGCCGGCGCTTGGCAAACTCGACGATCAGGATCGCATTCTTGGCGGCGAGGCCGATCAGCATGACGAAGCCGATCTGCGAATAGACGTCGATCTGCAGGCCGCGCAGCCAGATCGCCAGCAATGCGCCGAGCAAAGCGAGCGGCACGGCGAGCAGCACGACGAAGGGCATCGACCAGCTTTCATACTGCATGGCCAGAACCAGGAAGCAGAAGACGATGGCGAGGCCGAAGACCAGGTTGGCGATCGAGCCGGCGCGGATCTCCTGATAGGTGATGCCGGTCCATTCGAAGGCGAAGTCGCGCGGCAGGGCGGTTGCCGCGACACGCTCCATGGCGGCGACCGCCTGGCTCGAGCTGTAGCCTTCGGCGGCCGCACCATTGACCAGCGCCGAGGGATAATTGTTGTAGTGGGTGACCGTTTCCGGTCCCGAAACCGCCTTCAGCGCGCCCAGCGTGCTGAGCGGCACCATGTCGCCGGAATGGCTGCGGACATAGAGCCGGGAAATGTCGGTGGCTGAGGCGCGCGCCTGCTGTTCGGCCTGAAGCGTGACGCGGAAGGTGCGACCGAACAGGTTGAAATCGTTGACATAAAGCGAGCCGAGATAGATCTGCAGCGTCGAGAAGATGTCGGGCAGGTCGAGGCCGAGCAGCTTGGCCTTGTTGCGGTCGAGGTCGTAGGAATATTGCGGCGTCGAGGTGCTGAAGGTGGTGAACAGCGTGAACGGGTTCAGCTCCGGCTGCTTGCGGGCTTCGGCAAGCAGGGCCTGCGTCGCCTCGTCGAGGGCGACCGCGCCGCGGCCGGTCAGGTCCTCGACCTGGAACTCGAAGCCGCCGGTGGCACCCAGACCCTGGATCGAGGGCGGGTCGAAGGCGAGCACCAGCGCTTCCGGAATCTGGATCAGCTTGCCCTGGGCGATGTTCTTGAGCTCGGTCGCACTTTCGCCGGCGCCGCGCTCGTCCCACGGCTTGAGCACGGCGAACTGGACGCCGGCATTGGACTGGTTGGCGAAGGTGAGGAAGGAGAAGCCGACGACGGAGCCGACGGATTCGACGCCGGGCAGGGCGCGGAGAATTTCCTCCGACTTCTTGGCCACCGCAGCCGTCCGTTCCACCGAGGCGCCGTCGGGCAATTGCAGCACGACGAAGAAGTAGCCCTGGTCTTCGACCGGCAGGAAGGTCGAGGGAATGCGCTGCGACAGGGCGTAGGTTGCGCCAAGCGCCAGCGCGAACAGGCCGATGAACGCCCAGCGCCAGCGGACGAAGCTGCGGATGCTGCCGGCATAGGCGTCGGACAGCCAGCGGAAGCCGGCGTTGAACCAGCGGAACAGGACGAATTTCGGCGGGCCGCGATGGCGCAGGAACACGGCACTCAAGGCCGGGCTGAGCGTCAGCGAGTTGAAGGCCGAGATGGCAAAGGAGATCGCCACCGTCAGCGCGAACTGGTTGTAGAGCTGGCCGGCGACGCCGGGAATGAAAGCGACGGGCACGAAGACGGCGAGCAACACGCCGGTCGTTGCGATGATCGGGCCGGTGACCTCCTTCATCGCGATCTTCGCCGCCTCCAGCGGCGGATGGCCGTCTTCGAGCTGGCGTTCGACGTTTTCGACGACGACGATGGCGTCGTCGACGACAAGGCCGATGGCCAGCACCATGCCGAGCAGCGACAGCATGTTGAGCGAGAAGCCGAGCAGATACATCACCGTCAAGGTGGCGATCAGCGACACCGGAATGGCGATGATCGGGATGATGGTGGCGCGCCAGCTCTGCAGGAAGATGAAGACGACGAAGACGACGAGCTGCAGGGCTTCGACGAGCGTCGTGATCACGTCGTCCATGGCGGCGGAGACGAAGCGGGTGGTGTCGTAGAACATGTTGTAGGACATGCCGGCGGGGAAGCGGCTCGACAGCTCGTCCATCTTGGCCTTGACGCTGCCCTGCAGATCGAGCGCGTTGGAGCCCGGGGCCTGGAGCACCGCGAGCACGACGCTGTCCTCGCCGTCGAGGCTGAAGGACGAGGAGTAGGAGAGCGCGCCGAGTTCGATGCGCGCGACGTCGCGCAGATGGATGGCGGCGTGGGTTTCAGGGTCGACGCGCAGGATGATCTCGCCGAACTGCTTGGGGTCGCTGAGGCGGCCGACGGCACTGACCTGCATCTCGAACGGCGTTCCCGACGGCGCCGGCGACTGGCCGATCTTGCCGGCCGCGACCTGGATGTTCTGCTCCTGGATGACGTTCTGGACATCGACGGCGGTGACGCCGAGGCTCGCCATCTTGTCGGGGTCGAGCCAGACGCGCATCGAATAACGACGCTCGCCGAAGAACTGGACGTCGCCGACGCCGGGCAGCCTTTTGATCGGGTCGAGGATCTGCAGATAGGCGTAGTTCGACAAAGTGGTGAAATCGACCGACTTGTCAGGCGAGCTGAGATTGACCAGCACGTTGAAGTTGGGGTTCTGCTTGATGACGGTGACGCCGGTCTGGTTGACCAAAGCGGGCAGGGAGGGGGCCGCCTGCGAGACGCGGTTCTGCACGTCCATGGCGGCGATGTCGACGTCATAACCGACCTGGAACGAGATGGTGATGCGCGCCGAGCCGTCGTTCGAACTGGTCGAGGACATGTAGAGCATGCCCGGCACGCCGTTCAGCTGCTGCTCCAGCGGCGTCGTCACCGTATCGGCGACCACCTGCGCGCTGGCGCCGGGATAGTTGGCGGCAACCACGATCTGCGGCGGGGTGATGTCGGGAAACTGCGAGACCGGCAGAAGGAAGTAGGAGATGGCGCCGGCCAGCACCATGATGATGGCGATCGCCGAAGCGAAGATCGGCCGCAGGATGAAGAAATTGACCATGATGGCTCTCTCCGAGGCGGCTCGTGATGGTCGATGGCTGCCCTGGGAGATGGCAACGAAAAACCGTTGCAGCACACGGAACCGTGCGCTGCTCCTGAACAACCCGATATTGACTTCAGAAGGTGGATGTTACTATCTAGTAACAGGATAAATGTTACGGATCGGTAACATTGTCAAGGGCGTTCCAGCGACAAGATTGGAAGCGAGGAAACGTTGATGACAGTTGCTGTCAAATGTCCCCCGAGAGAGCGGATCATCGACGCTGCGCGCGACCTGTTCCGAAAGCATGGCATCAAGGGCATCGGTGTCGATGCCATCGCCGAGGCCGCCGAGAGCAACAAGATGACGCTCTACCGCCACTTCGGCTCGAAGGACGACCTGGTGTTCGTCTGCCTCAAGGAGGCGGCCGCCGAGGCCGACGCCTTCTGGGAGGGCATCAAGGCCGCCAATCCCGGGGATGCCAAGGCGCAATTGCGCGACTGGGTCCGCTGTGCCGGCGAATTCGTCACCGTCGAACATTGCAATTGCGAGCTGCTCGATGCCGCAGCCCAGCTGGTCGAGATCGACCACCCGGCGCGGCAGTTCGTCGAGGAGCTTCGCAACCTGTACCGGCTGCGCCTGATCGAGCTCTGCGAAGCCGCGGGTGCCGCCGACGCCGAGCTTTTGGTCGATGCGTTGACGCTTCTGGTCGAAGGCGCCAGGACCAACTGGCGCAGCGCCGGGCCGGGCGGTGCGGCGACGCGCTTCGTCAAGGTTGCGGAGATGATCCTCGACGATTTTCTGGCGTAGGCTGGTGGCATCCGGGCGCCGCCGGTCGGCCGCCTGGAACGTCGCATCCGATGTCTGCTCCAGGGACCAGATTTAAAGGATCCGAGGGCGCGAGCATTCACAGGTCTCAGCCGTCGCTTTCGCGCGAAGGCAAGTTTGCCTGAACGTCCTGTTCGAGGCGCATGACCGCGAAGGCGTGTCGGGCCGGGCCGCTTTGTGATGTGGTTGTTTCGGCGGCACCCGGCCGCCGCAGGCCTGAATGGCAGAGTGATCTCAGCTGGACAAGCCTAGCCCTGCCGTCCTTCCGCGCCGGCCTTGCGGCCGAGGTCGAACATCCACAGCCCACCATCGTCGACATGAGGCGGATGATAAGGACGGTCGGCCGGGGGCTCGAGCTGCACGCCGGTTTCATCGGCCAGGTAATCATAGCCGATGGCCTGGTCGCGGCGGTCGGGATCGTCTGCCTTCTCAAAAATCGTTCGTTTCCGCGTTTTCGTGCGCTTGCTCTGCGTCAATTCGGATCCGCAGGCCAGGTGATAGGCTGGCGTCGGATTGTGGTGCCTGCGCGCCGTCTCGCACGCAAACTGGACAAAGCGTCGGCCACTCGCCGGACGCAGAAAAAGGAAGGGATATGTCAGCAACGCCGGGCAGCGATCTGCCCATGGATCTAAAGCTTGCGGATGGCATGCCGCGTCGCAGCGGCCGGTGGTTCCACAAACGATATTTGCTCGTCCTGCTGATACCGGTCTTCATGTTCTTGGGCGGCGTCCTGGGTATGTACTTCCAGCCCGTACCCCTCCAGAAATTCTATGAGATTACCGGGCTGACGCCGGGTGCGGGATCAGCCTCGCCAATCGCGCTGCCTCCCAATATCGAGTTGCCGGCGCAGTTGGCCGAAACGATGCTGCCGTCCGACGTCGTGGGGCTCGCCCGCGTGATACCGCGCGGTGACGTCTCGATCGTTGCAGCGCCTTACGGGGCCGGAGATGCCAGGCTTTCCGAACTGCTCGTCGGTGTCGGCGATTGGGTCGACCGCGGCACGCCACTGGCGCGCCTGGACAACCGCGACGCACTCGAAAGCGCCGTTCTTCTCGCTGAGGCAAATCTGGCGGTACGTCAGGCTGCACTGCTTCAGACCCGCAGCACCGTCTTGTCGAGCCGCGACGAGGCGCAGGCGACGCTCGACCAGGCTCGCTCCAATCTGCGTGAAGCCGAAGCCAATCTCGATCGCACCGGGAAGCTTGCCGGTAGCGGGGTTGCGACCGGCGCCACGCTCGATACGGCGCGCGCGGCCGTCCAGGATGCCGCGCTCAGCGTGACGCGTGCCGAGGCAACGCTCGCCCGTTTTTCCTCGGTTCACCCCGACGAGCAGCCGGACGTGGTTGTCGCCGGCCGCAACGTTGCTGCCGCCGAGGCCGATCTTGCCCGGGTGAAGCTCGACACGCAGCGGGCGCTCGTTGTCGCGCCTATTGCAGGAACGATCCTCGATATTCACGCGACGCCGGGGCAGCGACCACCGACGGAAGGGATCATGGAGATGGGTGACACCAGCCAAATGATGGCGGAGGTCGAGATCTATCAGGACCGGATTGCCAGCGTTCGAGCCGGCCAGCCGGTGGAACTGGTCGCCAGCGCGCTGGGGCGGACATTGCTGGGAACGGTGGAAAGCATCGGCCTGACTGTTGGCCGACAGGGCCTCATCTCCGACGATGCCGCCGCGAACACCGATGCGAGGGTCATTCGCATCCTCGTGGCTCTTGACGCCTCGTCGACGAAGCTGGCTTCGGGCTATACCAACCTGGAGGCTATTGCCCGCATCGACACGTCGGCGGCGACACGGGCCGCACGATGAGCCGCCTGCTGCAACGGCTCTTTGGGCGGCTCCCTATCGGCTGGTTGCAGCTGACCCATAATCGCGCCCGCTTCGCGGCTGCGATCGCGGGTGTCGCCTTCGCCAACGTACTGGTCTTCGTCCAGCTCGGCATAATGAACTCGATGGCCGTTGCGACGCTCAGACCGTATGAGTTTTTTCGGGCCGACATCATCATGTCGGCGGCCGACGCCAATGCGATCGCGGACGGGGGGAACGTTGCCCGCCAGTGGATGCTGCAGGCGCTGGCAAATCCGGACGTCATCGCAGGCATGGGCCTCTTTGTCGCCAATGTGCCCTGGGACCGCGGACAGACGGACATCAGCCTCACCACATTCGGGATAGATCCGTTCAAGCAGGACTTCATCTCGCCCAAGATTGCGGCCGACCTGAACCTGCTGCAGGTGAACGACGCGGCGATCCTGGACAGGCTCGCGCGCGGAATTACGCGAGACGAAGCTGTCGCCATCCGGCCGCAGACGCCGCTCTCCTTCGAGACTGACGGCCGCACCATCAAGGCCTACAACACGTTTTCCGGCGGTGGAGGGTTCGGCGGCGACGGCTACATGCTGGTCTCCGACCAGACCTTCCTGTCGCTGTTTCCCGCGCGAAGCTCGGCCGCGCCCGATCACATCCTCCTGCGCACGAGACCCGGCACGTCAGTGGACGAAGTGTCGGAACAGCTGCGCGGCCAGATCTCGGATTCCTCGCTGCGCATCCGCAGCTATGCAGACGCGATGGCCGAGGATTTGCGGTACCAGCAGACGCGACGTCCAACCGGCGTGATATTCGGGTTCGGCGTCTTTATCGGCATACTGGTTGGCCTGATCATCATCTATCAGGTACTCTCCACCGATGTGGCGGACCACTTGCGGGAATACGCGACCTTCAAGGCCATGGGATATGGCTCGCGGTTCTTTCTGGGCATCGTATTCGAGGAAGCGTTGATCCTCGGTGTCTTCGGCTTCATCCCGGGCCTGATCGTCGGCACGACAATTCTGACCATTATGGCAAAGGTGACGACGCTGCCGCTATCGATGACGCTCGTTATGGCGGCTTCTGTCTTCGTCGGCACGATCGCAGTTTCGTCCCTGTCGGGCGCGATCGCCACCAGACGCGTCGCAGCCGCAGATCCGGCGGACCTCTTCTGATCATGGAAACGCCAGATCGCGACGTCATCGAAGTCCGTGGGCTTAACCACTGGTTCGGCATAGGCGATGCCCGCAAGCAGGCGCTCTACGATCTCAATTTCGCGATCGAAGCTGGAAGCTTCACTGTGCTCATGGGGCCATCCGGCTCCGGCAAGACGACGGTGCTTACCCTGCTCGGTTGTCTTCGCGGCGTGCAGGACGGAGCTGTGCGCCTGCTCGGGGAGCAACTGAACGGTGCCCGTGAAACCACGCTGATGACGCTGAGACGGCGCCTCGGCTTCATTTTCCAAGCGCACAATCTGCATGAGAGCCTGACGGCCTTGCAGAACGTGATCATGGGCGTTCAGGTTCATGGTGATGTTTCGGATGAACGCGCACACAAGGCAGCGGTCCATGTCCTCGAACTCGTGGGCCTGTCCGATCGAATCAACTATCTGCCCGCCAACCTCTCGGGCGGACAGAAGCAACGCGTGGCCGTTGCCCGCGCACTCGTTGGCAACCCGGCACTCGTGCTGGCTGACGAGCCCACCGCCGCGCTCGACGCCGACAGTGCATCCGAAGTCGTGGATCTCCTCAAGCGCCTCGGCCGCAGCCGCGGCACGACCACTCTCCTTGTCACCCACGACAGCCGGATACTCGAACGCGCAGACCGTATCCTTGTGCTGGAGGATGGTCGAGTTGTCTCTGATACGGCACCACGAACAGCGCAGAAACGACACCACCCCTGACGCTTTTGGCGCCCTGCGCGGTCCTCTCATGAACTTGAAAAGACAAGTTTCAGTATCCGATCGCGGGCAGCTGAACGACCGCAACGGGGCGCATTGCCGCCGAAGCTCGTCGGCCGATGAGAAGCCGCTTTGTGATGTGGTTGTTTCGGCGGCATCCGGCCGCCGCAGGCCTGAATGGCAGAGTGATCTCAGCTGGACAAGCCTAGCCCTGCCATCCTTCTGCGCCGGCCTTGTCGCGGAGGTCGAACATCCACAGGCCGCCATCGTCGACATGAGGCCGATGATAAGGACGGTCGGCCGGGATGGGCTCGAGCTGCACGCCGGTTTCGTCGGCGAGGTAACCGACGGCCTGGTCGCGGCGGTGCGGGTCGCGCCGGGCGCTGCGTCAGGCCGGGTCGTTCATCTTCAGATGATAGAGGTTGAGCCCGCTGCGTTATTCGCGGAAGCCGGCGTTCTTTGGATACCAGAGATCATGCAGTCCGGTGTCGATGCGTTCGGCCGGGTCGAAGGTCCGGAACAGGCAATGGCGGATCTTGGCGCCAAAGAGCGAAGTGACTGCAGCCCCTATCTTGCTCTTCGAGCGATGATCTCATCGGTATTCGCCAGAAGCTTGCGGACCGCATTGCGCGCGGCATTCGGCTTCTGCAGCCGAATGCACTTCTCGATGTTCTCGTGGAGTTTCTGCGCGCGCAGCAGGCTGCTGTCTTCGCGGGTCACGTGAACGAACAGGTGGTTCAGGGCCGATTCGATCAGGACACCGAGCGGCACCAGAAGGTCGTTGCCCGAGGCGCGCAGGATTGCCACGTGAAAGCGTGTGTCGGCCTGTGTCCGCTGCTGCAGCGAAGCGGCATTGCCCATGTCGTGAAGGGCCTGGCTGATCTCCGCCATCTGCGCTTCGGTCCGGCGCTCGGCGGCCAGTGCCGTCGCTTCCGGCTCGATGATGTGGCGGAACTCCTGCACCGTCCTGAGAAAGCCTTCGCGGTCGGGCGAGGCGGCGTACCAGCTCAGGACGTCGCGGTCGAGCAGGTTCCAATGCTCCTTGGGCTCCACCCAGCTGCCGATCTTGGGGCGGGAGGCCAAAAGGCTCTTGGCCATCAGCATCTTGATGGCCTCGCGCACCGCGGAGCGACTGACATCGAAGATTTCGGTCCACTTGGCCTCGTTGGGCAGGATCGTTCCCGGCGGGTAGTCGCCGCGCACGATCCTGAGGCCGATCTCGCTGGCAAGGGACGTGTGGACGCTTGCGCCCGAAATACGCGTGGCGTCGGTTCGGCGGCTCGCCAGCGGCTTGTCGGCGATGAGTGCGTCTGTCGGCTTCGAGGCCATTGGTGTCTGGTCTTCCTGTTGTCGTCTTCCCGGTGTCGTCTTCCTGCTGTCGTTTGGCCGATGCTTGAATTTCGGGCCGCCTTCGCAACAGAGTGGTGCGCCATCCCAAGTGTCAAGCGTCGCTTCCCGGCGCCGTCCAATCAGTTTTGCGAGACGTATTTTCGCCAGCTGTGCTGGCTGCGGAAACCCAGGACCTCCTTGGCCTTGCGATTGGACAGCAGCGTTTCGAACTGGCCGAGTTCATGCTTCAGCGGCACGCCGGGATAGAACCGCTCGAGCAGCTCTTGTGTCGGCAGGTCGGACGAGGTGTCGTCATTGGCCGCGTTGAAGACCTGATAGCCCAGGCCGTCGGTCTTGACCGCGAGGTCGGTGATCTGGCCGAGGTCACGCGCATCGATGTAGCTCCAGGCGATGCGCTTGCGGAAACCCGGATCGGCAAACCATTTCGGAAACAGCTCGTATTCGTGCGGTTCGATGACGTTGCCGATCCGCAAGGCATAGATGTCGAAGCCGCTGCGCAGCGCAAAGGCCCGTGCCGTCTGTTCATTGACGACCTTGGAGAGGGCATAACTGTCCATCGGGTCGACGTCATAGTCCTCATCGAGCGGAAAATAGTTCGGGTTTCGCGGCTCATTGGCGAAGACAAGACCATAGGTCGTCTCGCTCGAGGCGATGATGATCTTGCGGATGCCGAGTTTCACCGCCGCCTCGATGACGTTGTAGGTGCCGAGCGCGTTGATGCGGAACAGCTCGTTGTCAGGTGTGAGCATGATCCGGGGGATGGCGGCGAAATGCACGACGGCGTCGACCGGCTGCGGCCGCAGCGACGGGTCGAACTCGTGCAGCCCCATATAGCTGGTCAGCGCGTTGAAGAGCTGGCCGCTGTCGGTGATGTCGGTGATCAGCGTCCGGACCTTTGGATTGTCGAGCGGCCTGGCGTCGAGATTGAGAACCTGATGCCCCTGGTCGACAAGGTACTGGACGACGTGGCGGCCGGCCTTGCCGCTGCCGCCGGTAAAGATGATCCGCTTCGACATTTTGTCCTCCACATTCTGCCAGATCATTGGATATTGTCAGACAATATCATCGGTGACGACTGCGCCGAATTCAACCTGCGACCGGAGGGCACGGAAGATGGCAAACAGCACCAGATCGACCGAGCAGATCGGTTTCATCGGTCTTGGCCTGATGGGGCATGGCATTGCCAGGAACATCGTCGACAAGGGCTATCCGCTGACCTTTCTCGGCCGCAGGAACCGCGGCCCGGCGGAAGACATGATCGCCCGCGGCGCCGTCGAGGTCCCCACGGCTGCGGAGGTGGCCGCCCGCTCGAGCGTCATTTTTATCTGCGTCACCGGTTCGCGGCAGGTCGAAGACGTCGTCCGCGGCGCAGGCGGGCTGAAGCAGGCGCTGAAGCCGGGCTCGGTGGTTGTCGATTGTTCGACGTCCGACCCGGTGTCGACGATGGCGCTGGCGGCCGAGCTTGCCGCTGTCGACGTCACCTTGGTCGACGCGCCGTTGAGCCGCACCCCGAAGGAGGCGTGGGAGGGCACCCTGGACACGATGGTCGGCGCTTCCGATACGATGTTTGCCAGGCTGAAACCGGTGTTCGACACCTGGGCCGGGCGTGTCGTCCATGTCGGCCAAACCGGCGACGGCCACCGGATGAAGCTGTTGAACAATTTCCTGTCGCTCGGCTATGCAGCACTTTATTCCGAAGCCCTGGCCCTGGCCGGCAAGGTCGGCATCTCGCCCGCCCGCTTCGACAGCGTCATCCGCAACGGCCGCATGGACTGCGGTTTCTATCAGACCTTCATGCGCTGGACCCTCGAAGGGGATCGCGACGCCCACAAGTTTACGCTGGCCAATGCGGTCAAGGACCTGACCTATCTCGAATCGATGGCCGATTCCGTCGGCATGGTGAACCCGCTGGGAAATGCCGCCAAGAACGCGTTTGCCGGCGCCGTCGCCGCCGGTGGAGGCGAACGCTACGTGCCGATGCTGGCGACACATATCGGGCAAATCAACGGCGTCGACCTGGCGCCGCCGGAAAAGAGCTGAGTGAGCCCGGGCGGGACAGGCGTCTACCGTCCCGAGCGGGCGATCACGTCATCGGTGTCGGCCAGCAGCCTGTGCACGGCGTTGCGCGCCGCCCTGGGGCGCCTAAGCCGGATGTTCGTCTCGATCGCCTCATGCAGGCTCTGGGCGCGTTCGTCCCTGATCTCCTGCGTCACGAAGGTGAAGAGGTGATGGAGCGCGGATTCGATCAGCACGCCCAGCGGCACCAGAAGGTCGTTGCCGGATGCACGCAGTATGGCAAGGTGAAAGCGCGTGTCTGCCTGGGTGCGTTCCTGCAATGATGTCGCCTGGCCCATGTCGCGACAGCTCTGGCTGATCTCGCCCATCTGCGCTTCGCTGTGGCGTTCCGCGGCAAAGGCGGCGGCTTCCGGCTCGATGATGTGGCGGAACTCCTGCACTGTGCGCAGAAAGGCTTCGCGATCGGGCGAGGCCGCATACCAGCTCAGCACGTCACGATCGAGCAGGTTCCAGCGATCCTTCGGTTCGACCCAGCTGCCGACCTTGGGGCGCGATGCCAAAAGGCTCTTGGCCATCAGCATCTTGATCGCCTCGCGCACGGCCGAGCGGCTGACATCGAAGGTTTCGGACCACTTCGCCTCGTTCGGCAGGATGGTGCCCGGCGGATAGTCGCCGCGCACGATCCTGAGGCCGATCTCGCTGGCGAGCCAGGCGTGCACGCTCGAGCCGCTCATGCGCGCGGCATTGGGGCGACGCATTGCCGGCGGGCGGTCGGCGACCGTTTCCTCAGGCCTTTTGGACGTTCCGTCTGCCATCGACCGAGTTGATCTCTGCTGGATCAATTCCGTTCTGATTGGTGCAGCAAAAGCCGGCTCGGGCGGCGGGACCGTCCGCGCGCGACATCAACCGCGCAGGCTTGTCGGAGCGCCGGCGAGCCGGGCGCCCCGAACTGCACCTACTTCTGGCCTGCACCTATTTCTGGATACAGGTATCGACCGTGTCCTTGGTGCATTCGTCGAGGCCGGTGAAGACCGGATCGTCGACCGTCTTGCCTTCGATCAGGTCGATCATGACAGTCGGTGCCTTGTAGCCCATTTCGAACGGCCGCTGGCCGACCAGCGCAGTGACGAGGCCCTCCCTGGCAATCGCCACTTCGTCGCCGATCGTGTCGGCAGCGCCGATGACGAACTCGTTCTTGGCGATCTTGTCGGCCATCGGCTTGAACAGGTCGCGATAGGGCTGCGGGGCGCCGAACAAAGGCCAGCCGCCCATGATGCCGAAGGCATCGAGGTCGGGATTGGCCGCGAGGATGTCGGTCATCGCCTGGACGCCCTTGGCGCCATCGTCATTGGTGAAGACAGGGCAGCCGGCAACCTCGGTCCAGCCGCCTTCACCCTTGAGTTCAGTCAGGCCCTTCTGGCCGGTCAGCGTGTCGCGCATGCCCTGGGCGCGGCGCAGGATGTTGTCGGCGCCCGGATTGCCCTCGATGGTGCAGATCTTGCCGCCACTGGGCTTGGCTTTCTTGATGTATTCGCCGATGCGCGCGCCCATCAGGTAGTTGTCGGTGCCGAGATAGGTCTTGCGCAGTGCCGCGTCCTCGGCGGCGAGATCGGCATCCAGCGTCATGACCGGAACAGTCGGGTTGGCGGTCTTGATGGTCTGGGCGATCAGCTTGGCGTTCGAAGGCGAAATGGCGATCGCAGCCGTGTCGGCCTTGCCCAGCATGTCCTGGACGATCTGCGCTTCGCCAGCCTCATCCGACGTCGATGCCGGCCCGGTGTAGAAGCATTCATATTCCGAGCTGGCGTTTTCCTTGTTCCACTTCTGGCAACCCTGGTTGATGGCTTCGAAGAACGGGTTGTCGAGGCCTTTGACGACGATGACGAGCTGCTTCTTGGCGAGCGCGTTTCCAGCGCTGAGTGCCAGGACAGCGGTAGCGAGCAATAATGCCTTCCTCATTGTTTCCTCCCATTTGAACAAACGGGCACGGCGTGCCCGCGACGAAATCAACCCGGATACCAGACGGTGCGAGGATCATTGTCCGAACGCTCGTACCGCCAGGCCGAGTCGATGAGCATTTCGAGGTCGTATCGGGGTTGCCAGCCAAGCAGGGACCTGGCCTTGGCATTGTCCATCCAGTTCGAGTGGTACTGGCTCGCTATGTCGATCGAGGCGAGGTGACGGGTGCGGGCGAGATGGTCGGCGACCTCGCCATAATCGACCGGACGATCCATGCAGACGTTGAAGAGTTGCTGCCTGGCGCGCGGATTGTCGATCGCCGCAAGGATCGCCGACACCAGATCGTCGACATGGACGAAGTTGCGCTTCAGCGGCTGCCCGTCGGCATCACGCAGCAGTGGCACGGTGCCCGCCCTGGCATGACGCCTGGCGTCTGCCTCCGGCACCAGTGTCTTCCAGTCCGGGCCGCCAAAGACGTCGTCACCGAAAGACAGCGTGTATCTGAAGTCGTCCTTCTCCATGATCCACGGCGCGCGCAGGCAACACCAGTTAAGGCCATATTGGATGCCGAACTGCTCCAGCATGACCTCTTCGAGAACCTTCGACAGCGCATAGCTGCCGGGATAGGCCCGATGCCGTGCCGCCTCGGTGAGGGGCGCATCGTTGCGGTAGTGGAAATGACCGATCGCCGCGTCGCCGCCGATGAGGATGAACTGTCGGGCGGTTGGACTGAGCCGAAACGCCTCGAGCAGCCAGAACAGGCCCTTGACGGCGACGTCCATCACGTCAGCTGGCGTTTCCTTGCATGTGGCAAGGTGCACGACGTGGGTGACGCCGGCAAGCGCGTTGGCAACGACGTCGCGATCGGCGATCGAGCCGCGGGCGATCTCGATGCGGTCGCCTTCATCGACGGAGCGGTTGTGACAAAGCGCGCGGATGCGGGTCTTGGAAAATCGCGGATCGTCAAGCAGCCCAGCGATGAAGTGCCGCCCGACCTTGCCCGTTGCACCGGTAACAAGGATCAGCATGCTCTTCCTCCGATGCCCAGCTAATATCCTGGCGCCGTCGTCGTCAATGCTATTTGTCCGACAAAACAGATTTTTGAGACATTTGTGCCGAACCCACCCGACAATTGATTGACGCTGTCGAGGCGTTTTGCATAAATGCGGTCTTCGCCTTTCCCGGGAGGAGATCGGGGATCGTGAATGCGCAGTGCCCGAGCGTGACGCGTGCGGGACGGCTGCGAGGCTTGCATGTTTCGGGAGGCTAGAGGCTTGTGGCAGTTCTCGAACTCGCCAACATTTCCAAGCATTTCGGCGCCATCCAGGCGGTCAACGACGTGTCGTTCTCGCTCGAGGCGGGACAGGTCGTCGGCCTGATGGGCGACAACGGCGCCGGCAAGTCGACCCTGGTCAAGATGATCGCCGGCAACTTTCGGCCGAGCCATGGCACGATGCGGCTGGAGGGGGCCGAGCTGGTCATGCATCGCCCGGTGGAAGCGCGGCAGCATGGTATCGAGATCGTCCACCAGGACCTCGCGCTGTGCAACAATCTGACGGCGGCGGCGAACGTCTTCCTTGGCCGCGAGCTGCGCCGGGGCTTTGGACCGCTGCGCGTCCTCGACTACAAGGCGATGTACATGCGGGCCGGCGAGATCTTCAGGGACCTGAAGTCCGAGACGCGGCCGCGCGACCTCGTCCGGCAGATGTCGGGTGGGCAGCGGCAGGCGGTGGCCATTGCCCGCACCATGCTTTCCGAGGCCAAGATCGTGTTGATGGACGAGCCGACGGCGGCGATCTCGGTCCGTCAGGTGGCGGAAGTCCTCAACCTGATCCGCCAGCTGCGCGATCGCGGCATTGCCGTCGTGCTGATCAGCCACCGCATGCCTGATGTCTTTACGGTGGCGGACCGGGTCATCGTCATGCGGCGTGGCCGGAAGGTTGCCGACAAGCCGATTGCCTTGAGTTCGCCGGAGGAAGTGACGGGGCTTATTACCGGTGCCATCGAACAGGTATGATCAACCCTGCCGGTCGCGCAGTGACGAAACGAAGGTCGATGATGGCTGTTACCCTTGACCAGACCATTTCACAGAAACAGCAGAGCTGGATGGCGCAGGTTCTCGGCAGCCAGACCTTCTGGGTCCTCATTGCCGTCATTCTGGCCTGCATCTTCCTGTCCTTCGCCACCGATTCATTCGCGACGACGAAAAACCTCTACAACATCACCCGCAACGTCACCTTCGTCGCGATCATCGCCCTCGGCATGACGCTGGTCATCATCACCGGCGGCATCGATCTGTCGGTCGGTTCGGTGCTGTGCCTGTGCAGCATGGTGCTGGCGGTGGTCATGCATGCCGGATACGGCATCGAGGTCGGCATTGCGGCGGCCATCGGCACCGCGCTGGTGATCGGGGCGTTCAACGGCATCTTGATCGCCTATCTCGACTTTCCGCCATTCGTGGTCACGCTCGGCATGCTGTCGATCGCACGCAGCCTGGCCATGGTCGCATCCAACAACACCGTCGTCTTCCAGTTTGGCCCCGACCACGACAAGCTGCTGGCGCTGGGCGGCGGCGCCTGGTTCTTCGGCATCGCCAATCCGGTGCTGTACATGATCGTCCTGGCGCTGCTCACCGGTTTTGTGCTGCGCTGGACGCGATTTGGCCGCTACGTCTTTGCCATCGGCGGCAACGAGCACGCAGCGACGCTGACCGGCGTTCCGGTGCGCAAGATCAAGGTCGCCGTCTACATGATCTCGGCGCTGTCGGCCGGCATCGCCGGCATCATCCAGACCGGCTGGCTCGGTGCCGTCACCACCAATATCGGCGCAGGCATGGAACTTCAGGTGATCGCGGCCGCCGTCATCGGCGGCGCCAACCTGGCCGGCGGGGTCGGCACTGCCTTCGGCGCGATCATCGGTGCGGCGCTGATCGAGGTGATCCGCAACAGCCTTGGCCTGCTGGGCATCAACGCCTTCTGGCAAGGCACATTCATCGGCAGCGCCATCGTGCTTGCCGTGCTGTTCGACAGGATCCGCAATTTCCGGCTGAGCGAATAGTGGTTCTGCGGGGCGGCGATCCTCGACGGCCGAACCGAAAAATTCCGTCCCGTTGCCTGTGCGCGCAACCGGCTTGAAGCGAGCGGAAGCCGACCAACGCAGCCGCCAACCGGCATGCCAGCGGCGTTGCGAGCGGGGAGACGCCGGAGTAAACTTACACCCGATGGACCAGAAGCGATGCGGGAGCATTGCGGAAGGAGGTCCGGCATGGAAGCGCCCTCGAACGACAACCCACAAAAACCGCCGGCGGCGGAGGCTGGCGTCATTCTCAAAGACCCTGTCCACGAGCTGACCGTCCATGCCGACGTTCTCGCCTTGTTAGCCGATCCGGCAACCACGCGGCTTTGCCTGGATATCGCCGAAGACGCAGCGTGTGCCGTCGGCGGCACCATGGCCGCCGCCCATGTCGGCGCCGATCCTGAAAGGATGATCGCGGCCGCCGAGGAGATCGACCTGCAGATGCTGCGTGACCTCGACGAAGGCTCGCCGACGCAGCGGTTGGAGCGGGTCACTTCCGCATTCGAAGACTGGAAGCGAGGCAAGCCGGGTCGAGACCGTCTTCGTCTTGATGATTGCCGCGGCGACCTTAATCGCTGCGTGACGAGCGAATGCCATGAGACGGCACTCGCCGTCGCCCCCTGCCATGGCAACATAGATGCCCGCGATGCGTTTCACGACCTTCTGTTCAACGAACACAAGCTCGTCCTGGCGCCGCCGCCCGGCCAATATGCCGGTGATCTGATGGGTCACATCGTGGTTGGCTGGAAGCAGCACGATCATGCCCAGCGCGCCGTCGTCGCAGCGAGACGCTGGCTGGCGGCAGCCGATCACATCACCGTTCTATGCATCAACGACAAAACCGACGGACGTAATCAGTTCACGGCGCGGGAACTGCTCAAGCAGCTCGGGCTGGACGGCGACGTTGTCACGACCAGCTCAGGCAACTGCTCCGTCGGCGAAACGATCCTCGATTTCGCGAAAACCGCGAAGGCCACCTGCCTGCTGATCGGCGCCTTCAAGCATGGATATTTCCTGGAGCTGCTGCTCGGTCGCGTCACCCCCTACCTGTTGTCGCATAGCACGCTGCCGATGATGATGAAGCATTAGAGCGTCGGGCGGGGTCGTGGCCACCGCGGACTGGGCATCATCGGAAAGCGGGCGATCGTCCTTCCCATGGCACATGAATCCAGCTCAAGCGGAGTTTAGAGGTTTTTCAGACCTTCAATATTTCTCCGGCACCCAAACGCCAGAGGAAACGAGGTGCGAACAAACACCCTTTTCCGGAATGTTGTGAGCGCTTGCCTGCTCCTTTCCAGCACAGCTTTTGCCGCTGTCGCCTTGAACGGTCGCGATGGAATGTCATGGAAACTCTTTCTGCGGTCGGCGCATAGGGCAACCACGCCACATATATAGCGCCTGAGGAACTCGAATAATAGAATCTCTAAACTGAATAATCTTATGTATTGCAAGAATAAATATGATTGTTTTTGACTTCGTGAGACTGTTTTCCAAATTCTAAGATCATAATATGAAATTGATGATTAAATTAAGGTGGGTGAGTATTTATATTATTTCGGGAGATTTTAGATTTTTCCTTGAAAAAATCTCTGGAATGGCGTATATATAAAACTCGTAGATTTTGCCGAATTGGCCTTTCGCGGTGTCAAAGACCTTCGACCCGCCATCACCGCCGAATTCTCGAAAGCGAATGCAGGGCACCGATCCGGGGCTTGTCTTGCCTGGTTCGGACCTTGGAGTGATCTCTGACGTTGACCGTGAATGTGGCGTCAGAGCGTTGCGGGACGTATCCCGCGCAATCCTGCGGAGAACGCAGCCGTGACCAGCCGAACCATAGAAACCGTCGTCCACTTCGCATCCGCATTTTCATTCGCGGGCATCGCCGGACAGCAACCGGCGGGAGCCTACCGTGTCGATCGAGACGAAGAACTGATCGAAAGCGTCTCCCGAGTGGCCTGGCTGCGAACCAAGACATTCTTCCATCTGCCGGCGATCGACACGCCGGGGCCTAGACAACAGATGATGCCGATCAATCCGGCAGACCTCGAAGCCGCACTGGAAAGGGACCGGCAATCATGACTGCGACCTTCCTCATGCGAGGCAAGCATCCTGCCCGGCGCGACCCGACGATCCATCGTTTTTCGATAGGGCAGACCGTACGGTTGAAGCGAAGCTTCGGCACGCAGGCATACCGCATTACCGGCACGTTGCCCGCGAGAGAAGACTCGCCTCAGTACCGCATCCGCAACGAACGAGAACTTCATGAGCGCGTGACATCCGAAGACAATATCGAACTGCTCGGCGCGCCACTGGGGCAGGACGATGCAAGTCTCATCGAAAGGGCATTCGGCCATGGCTAAGGGACAAAAGCGCAGCAGTCGCGAGCTTCGAAAGCCCAAGCAGGCCCAGGTGAAAACACCTCCGATGCGTGAAGTCACGTTCGGCAGCCAGATAAAGCTCGCCAAAAAGGTGACCGCGGGCGGCAGATGAAGATCGTGATCGAATTCTATCGCACCCGCGGCAAGGACGACGCCCATGCGGTCGTGGGCCGCGAGACAGATGAAGTCGCCGACGTCGAGGGGGCGATAGAGCTTGCACTGCGCCTGTCGCAAACCCTCGACCTGCCGCAGCGGCCGGACGGCATCACGATTACCGACGCGGATGGCAGGGTTCTCTATTCCGGGGACGTAGATGCCGACGCACTCTCTGAAGGAAGGTCACGACCATGACGGACCGCAGCACCGAAAGCCAACCCAAACGCGATGCCGCCGCGATCGACATCTGGGACAATGAAGGCGGGGCGCCTTACTCCATCGAACATCAAGTTGGCCGCCGCATCGAAGCGGATCGCTCCTGGACCGTCTATCATGTCTTCACGGGCATCCCGGTCAATATCGACGGCCAGGCGATGACGGGGCTGACCCGGTCTCGTGCGACGAGCGGGATGATTTTTCTCAATCTTCGCAATACAGGCCGCCACAGGGGACGGAGCGGGCCGGAAGCGTTTGGGCTGAGCGCAACAGGAGGCAACACGTGACGCTTGCATTTCTCAATCCGAGCCGCAGCTTCGACCAAGCAAAAAATGCCGTCCGCTTCATCGGTCACGACGGCATGTTCGAAGTGCGCTTCTTCGTCGAAGCCGGCGCATTGGCGAGAGCAGGGGCCTGTGCAAGCGGGACACAGCTGTCCGAGTCAGAATGCCTGACCGCGTTCGACGTAGCGCGCAAGTCAATCTACGATGTCGCGCGCGAAGCCTATTCCCATGGTCGCCGCACCTACTACACGCTGACTGCCGTCGATTTCCGGTGAGACAGCCAATGCCCCGGGGACCGATCGTGCCTGCGCACGATCCTGTCCCAGGCGTTCACGCCGTTGGCTGCCGATTGGGTCGCAACCCGAAAAGTCGATGCAGCCAATATGAGCAACTCAAAATCTGGTCTGGAGTTTCGTCATCAACAGCTTCCCACAAGACGCGCGAGCCGCGAGCCGCACTCTGCTGAACACATGCAAGAAGGCAACTCGTCCGTTCGCTATGCTCGAGGTCTTTGGAGCGGCCAGGCGAATGTTCCCTCTCGATACATCAGGCATGAGGCTCGCATACGCCACCGCAAGTGAAGCATCGAAGGCTGGGCCCAGCGTCAATTCTGATGATGCCGCAAAGGTGATGGATATCGAAAAATCGGACGATGAGGGCGCCGCCGTGAGAGGACCAAGAACCGAAACCCAGCGACGGAGCGAAAACGACACGAACGGCATCAGGCGCAGGGCAAGAGAAACGCACACGCGACATCAGCTGGTCTAGGCTATTGTGCCCATCGTGCCCGACGACCAGCGACGTTGAGCGCTCTGTCCGTTGAATCTGGCCAGAAGGAAGTGGACGATGACGCGGATCGGGCATGGCTCGGACCGCTCGCTGCGTCCGCTCTTGAGACGCCAGCGACTTGCTCAATATTTCCATGGCCGGCAAGTTTCAGTCGACGCTCCCAGGCAATGGTCCGCGATATCGGAACCGAGATTCCAACGAACAGCATGTGCACATCCTCAATGAGGGAGATCGACGTGAAATATCGTGAGCTTCAAGAGTACCTTCGACCGCTTGGTATAGTCATGAGCAAGAGAGGGACGACAATCCGGTTAAACAGTTTTGGCGGCCTCGAGAACACTGCGCGCTACTCCGAGACATTGGAAGGCGCGCTCGCCATAGCAGGAGATATGGCGAAACCTAGACGAAATATACTATCGTGATGGGTTTCTGGCTTGTTTTGTGTTAAAGTATGACTGACCCATTGCGGGCGCCATGCCTGCATTTCCGTTGATCGGAAAAACCATGAGATCACCTATGCTCTCGATAGCGGTGCTTTACGGCGCCGCCATCGGCGCTCTGGCTACAGCAACCATCGGCTTCACCGTTGGCGGATGGGTTACCCAAAGCACGGCCCTCTTGATGGCCGAGGCCTCATCGCAAATGGCTGTGGCGTCTGTGCTGACGCCGTATTGCCTGGAACGCTCAAGATCCGACCCGCTTTCCACTCAAGTCTTGTCGGAGCTGGAGACCAGCCGAGGCTTCAACCGCCGTGGGGTCATTGAACGCGCCGGCTGGGCCACTCCACTTGGGTCCGACAAACCGCTCTCCGAGGTTGCCATTGCATGTGAGACAGCGCTCGCAAAAGGGTAGCTCGGCGCTTTTCAGAGGTGGATTGAACAGAGGTCCGTGCCAAGCTCTGCCGGCTGTTCGAGCCGATCGGCGGCGCCTGGTTCTTCGGCATCGCCAATCCGGTGCTGTACATGATCGTTCTGGCGCTGCTCACCGGTTTTGTGCTGCGCTGGACGCGATTTGGCCGCTACGTCTTTGCCATCGGCGGCAACGAGCACGCAGCGACGCTGACCGGCGTTCCGGTGCGCAAGATCAAGGTCGCCGTCTACATGATCTCGGCACTGTCGGCCGGCATCGCCGGCATCATCCAGACCGGCTGGCTCGGTGCCGTCACCACCAATATCGGCGCAGGCATGGAACTTCAGGTGATCGCGGCCGCCGTCATCGGCGGCGCCAACCTGGCCGGCGGGGTCGGCACTGCCTTCGGCGCGATCATCGGTGCGGCGCTGATCGAGGTGATCCGCAACAGCCTTGGCCTGCTCGGCATCAACGCCTTCTGGCAAGGCACATTCATCGGCAGCGCCATCGTGCTTGCCGTGCTGTTCGACAGGATCCGCAATTTCCGGCTGAGCGAATAGTGGTTCTGCGGGGCGGCGATCCTCGGACCGACTTGAAGCGAGCGGAAGCCGACCAACGCAGCCGCCGTCAAGCTCCAGCCGGCAGTCCGCCTGCCTTGTCGCTGAGGTCGAACATCCACAGGCCACCATCGTCGATGTGAGGCGGATGATAGCGGCGGTCCGCCGGGATGGGCTCGAGCTGCACGCCGGTTTCGTCGGCGAGATAGTCATAGCCGATGCTCGGGCAGCGTGGAGGCGGGGCAGGGCGAAGGCGACCACGGCCGCCCGCGCGCCGCTGGGCGGGCCAGCGCGAGCCTGACGCCGCCACTTCGCGCTCCGGCCTGATGTGCCGGAGCGCGAAAGGCAGGCGGCCGGGGATGCAGTTCCCGGAGCGTTTCTTCGAAGGCGACGATGAAATGCAGCGCGGGTCTGGCTCCCTTCAGCCCGTTTTCAGCCCTTTGCCGTGCGCTTTTTCTTTTCCGGATCGTCGAAGGTCAGCGTGTGCGCAATCGCGCTGGCCCGCAGGGATTTGCCGCGGACTTCCAGCGGAACACCCTGCCTGGCGTAAGGCACGTCGAGACGGGCAATGGCCATCGAACGCCTGGTCAGCTTCGAATAGGACGGACAGGTAATGACGCCGACCTTCTTGCCGTCGGCCCAGACCTCGTCGCCGAGATCGGCCATCTTGTCACCTTCGATCAGCATGCCGAAGATCTTGAACCGCTCCTGTCCCTTCTGGCGGTAGTGCTCCTCGGCGCCCCTGAAGCCGGTCTTCCCAGGCGACACGGTGAAATCGAGGCCGAGCTCCCACAGGCTGTCGCCGACGGGCTGGCCCGGGATGGGATACATCTGGGAATTGTCGTAGGGATAGAACAAAAGGTAGCTCTCGACACGCAGCAGGTCGAGCGTGCTGAAGCAGCACGCGATGATGCCCATCTCCTTGCCCTCGGACAGGATCGTATCCCAGACAAGCCGCGCATCCTGGCCGCGCACGAAGATTTCGTAGCCGCGTTCGCCGGTGTAGCCGGTGCGCGAGATCGTCACCGGGGCGCCGAACAGTGTCGTGTGGATGTGGTGGAAATAGTTGAGGTCGCGGATGCCGGGCACATGCCTGGCCAGGAAGTCGACCGCAACAGGCCCTTGCAGCGACAGGTCGTGCAGGTCGTCGTCGAACAGCACGGCGCAGTTGCGCCCGGCAGCCTGCTTGACGATCTCCTCATGCGCGGTGCCTGTGCCGGAGACCAGCATCCAGGAATTGGGACCGTTGCGGTAGAGCACGCAATCATCGGTCAGGTGGCCGCGCTCGTTGAGCAGGGCGGCGTAGACCGAGCGGCCCGGCTGGATCTTGGCGACGCTGCGGGTGGTGATGTAGTCGAGGATGGCAATCGCATGCGGCCCGATCAGATGCGTCTTGCGCAACCCCGACACGTCCATCAGCCCGGCTTTGGTGCGGATGGCGACGTGCTGGTCGTAGGGGTCGGCGTCATAGGTCCAGGCAGTGCCCATCCCGCTCCAGTCCTCGAGATTGGAACCAAGGGCGCGGTGGCGGTCGCCGAGGGCGGTAAAGCGCCAGCTCAAAGTCATTGTTTTCCTCCAGTCATGTCTTGGCAAAAAAGGGGGCGTGCCGGCGCGGCAGAGGCACGCCAGTTCAGGTCTTTCGCTCCCGTCCCGGGGACAGGGCTCGCGGATGCCAGGGAAATGACCCGGTTTGCGCCCGGGCCTTTGATGCTCTCGTCCGGCGCCCGGGCGAGGCGGAGGGCGGCAGGCCCTCCGCCGGATGGCATGCTCAGCCGGCGAGGCTCGAGGCCAGCGCGACGCCTGCCACGGCGATGCCGCCGCCGCCCAGCCTCAGCGCCGTGCGCCAGGACAGGCGGGCGACCAGGGTTGCGAGCGAAAAGCCCATTGCGTGCAGGACCATTGTCGAGGCGACAAAGCCGAGCCCGTAGAGCAAGGCATTGCTGGCGATCGGCAGTTCCTGGCCATGGGCAAAACCATGCAGGCCGCCGAATGCAGCCGTCAGCGCAAAGGCCGCGCCGAACGGCACCCGGCTGCCCAGGGCCACGATCGCGCCCAAAAGGACCACCGATCCGGCAATGCCCAGCTCGACGAAGGGCAGCGAAAAGCCGGTCATGCCAAAGACAGCACCCGCGATCATGCCGATGACGAAACCGAGCGGCAGCCAGCGGAATGCCGGATCGTTGTCGGCATTCTGCCCGGCCCAGATGCCCACCCCGGCCATGGCCAGAATATGATCAAGCCCGGAGAAAGGGTGCGAGAGGCCTGCCCCGAGGCCGCCGGCGTCGGGCAGGACATGTGCGTAGCTCGGCATCGTCGACGCGGCATAGGCAACAGCAACCGCTGCAGCCAGCCGCGTCATCTTTGTTGTGTTCGTTGTCGTGTTCACCATCGACTCCCTTGGCCGGCGTCCGCCGGCCTTCTTCAGGTGGATATCCATTACTCGGCGGCAACCAGGTCGGTGCGGCGCAGCTTGGCGTCGATCACGTCGCCATTTTCTGCCGCCAACGACGCCATCAACCGCATGATCACGCAGGCTGCGAGCCGCGCCGCCGTGCCGCTGATGTCGAAGATCGGGCAGAGCTCGGTGAGGTCGATGACGCTGACGCTGCCGCGCTTGGCGATCATGTCGGCGATGCGCATCATCTCGCGCGACTCGATGCCGCCCGGTTCCGTCGAGGTGACGCCAGGTGCTGCCGACGAATCCATGACGTTGAAATTGAAGCTGAGATACTGCGCGTCGGTATCGCCCCAGACGCGCTCGATCGAACGCTCGACCAGCGGGTAGATGCCGCCGTCGAACAGGTCGAACATCGAGTCGTATTGAAGGCCTCTTTCCTTCGAAAGATCGATATGGTCCTTCGGGTTCATGGCGTTGCGGGCGCCCAGATGCGCGACATTCCTGATGTCGAGATTGGGCAGTTCGGTGATGCGGGCCATGGCGCAAGGGGCGAGATTGCGCTCGCCGGCCCAGCTGTCGGCCATGTCGAGCTGGGCGCTGAAATGCATGTAGCCCATCTTCTTGTCCGCCCCGATATGGTCGGAAAGCGCGCGCGCCGCGGCGATCGAGATCGAGCGGTCGCCGCCGCAGATGATCGGTGTGAGCCCTGATTTCAGCACTTCGCGGACGGCGCGGTAGATGCGCTCATGCGCCACCTCCGGGCTCACCTTCGGCATCGAGACGTCGCCGCAGTCGACGGCCTTGCCATGCAGGTCGACATTGTATTCGAACCAGTAGGAGAAGTATTCCTGCGAGACGAGGCGGAACTCGCGCGGACCATCCTCCGATCCGGGCTTGCCGATGTTGCCCTCGTCGAACGGCACGCCGACGAAGGCGTATTTCGCGCCGCAGGCCTTCAGCGCTTCGGCATTCAGCGGCACGTGAGCCGAACGCAGGAACGTGATCAGGCCGGGCGCCCGGTAGTTGTCGCCGGCATCGCCACCAAGCGGCGAGAACAGGTGGGCGTAGGATTTTGCTGGGTTCATGGCGTGGTCTCCTCCCTGAGAACTTACGGTTGCTTGCCCTGCTGGCGCAGTGTCTGGGCGCGTGAGCCGAGATAGTGGTAGATCATGTTGACCGTCATCTTGGCGCTGATCTGGCTCGAGTCGAAATACGGGCAGAGTTCGACGACATCGAGAATGTCGCAGCCATGCCGGCCGGCGATGCGGGCAAACTGGATCGCCTCGCGTCCCTTGAGGCCATAGCACTCCGGCGAGGTCGAGCCGGGCATGCAGCTCATGTCGATCGAGTCGGTGTCCCAGGTGAAGTAGAGCGTGTCGGCGTCCTTTTTCACCCGTTCGAAGATCTCGTTGGCGCACACCTCCAGCCCGCGCTCGATCATCTCGGGCATGGTGACGACGCGGATGTCGTTGTCGACGTAGAAATCCCACCAGTCCTTGGGATTGAGCCCGTTGCGCGAGCCCATATGCGCCATGTTCCTGGCGTTGCAGTTGGGCAGGTCGAGCGCCCGCGGCGCGCCGGAGCAGTTGGTGATCAGGTTGCCTGCCCAGTCCGGCCCGGCGTCGAGGTGGCTGTCGACATGCAGATACCCCATCTTGCCTGCGCCGGTGAAACGCGACAGCGCCTTGGCGCCGGGGATCGGCAAGGAGTGATCGCCACCGAACAGGATCACCTTGGCACCGCCTTCGAGGCATTCGGTGACGTAGTCGGTGGTGTATTCCTGCGACTTGATGTTGTTGCCCGGCACCGTCGGCACGTCGCCGCAGTCGACGACCCGGAAGAAACTCAAGAGGTCGACGTCATATTCGAACATGTAGGGGAAATACTGCGTCGTGGCTTCACGCAGGCCCGAAGCCCCCTGTGAGGCGCCGGCGCGCACGATCTGGCCCTGGTCCCACGGCACCGCCAGGAAGCAGATCTTGGCACCCATTTCCCGGATCTTGTGGCGATCCGGCGGGCAATAGGGGGCGCCCATAAAGGTGGCGAGCCCCCTGGATTTGAACGAGCCGTTGTGCAGCTTCGGCGAATAGATGTGGTCATTCTCACCGAACTGCTCGGCAGGGCCACGATGTTGATGTGGCGTGAACTGCCACCTGGCTGTTTCTGCTTTTCGATCAAGCATGCTGTTCCTCCCAACAGGTAACTACTGAAGTGTTTGCCCAACCGGGGCCAACGCCGGAAATGGAGCTTCTTCCTCAAGCTCGATATGGGTCAGTTCCATCTCGCGGCCCGACAGCACCTTGCGTGAAGGCCTCCCGCAGTCGGGACAACGAAGATTGGAAAGCGAGAGCGGCGAGCGCGCCTCGGCGCAGTGCTCGCAGAAAATGGTCAGCGGCACTTCCTCGATGTGCAGCCTGGCACCTTCACACGGCGTGCCGCGCGTCGCCGGACCGAAGCAGAAGTAAAGCGAGCGGGCGATGCCGCACATGACCCCGAGGCGCACATGCATTCCGGTGACCCGGCCGCGGCCGTTTCTCAACGCATGATCGCTGGCGAGGTCAATCAGGCTTGAGGCAATGGTGAGCTCATGCATGACACAACCTCACGCGTGCAGCGTGTTGCGGATGGCTTCCACCCGCGCCTGCAGGTTTCGGGCAAGATCCTGCAACTGCTGCTGGCGGGCGCGAACGATCCACGCCAGCCATTCCGTCATGCCGGTGCCGTCACGCGCTGAAACGACGAGGCTTTCGAGTGTCGGGTTGATCTCACGGGCGCGGGCAACACAGGCTGCGATGTCGAAATCGCAGTAGGGCGCCAGATCCGATTTCGAGATCACCAGAAGGTCGGCGGCGGCAAATGCCTCGGGATATTTGACCGGTTTGTCGTCGCCTTCGGTCACCGACAGGATGACCACCTTGTGCGCTTCGCCGAGGTCGAAGCCGGCCGGGCAGGCGAGATTGCCGACATTTTCGATGAACAGCACGCCGCCCTGCTCAAGCGAAAGCGACGCAAGCGCACGCTGGATCATGTCGGCATCGAGGTGACAGCCTTTGCCTGTGTTGATCTGCACCGCCTGGGTATCCGTCGCGCGGATGCGGTCGGCGTCGTTGGTCGTCTCCTGATCGCCTTCGATCACCCAGGTCGGGAAACTTCCCTTGAGCCGCTGCAAGGTCTCGACCAGCAAGCTGGTTTTGCCCGCTCCGGGGCTGGCAATCAGGTTGAGTGCAAGCACGCCATGAGAACAAAGCTCGTCGCGCACGTCATCGGCGAACATGCCGTTCTTGGCCAGGATCTCCTGTTCGATCTGCACCAGCCGCTTCTGGCTCATGCCCGGCACATGGGTCTTGGCGGCCTCCTTGCCGAAATGCAGGTCGCCGGGGCGCCTGCCGTCAGCGGCGTGATGATCTTGGTCGTGATGGTGAGAATGTCCGTCACCATGGTGATGATGACCTTCTGCGTGGTGGTGATGTTCGCCCTCATGATGAGAGTGGGCATGATGAGAGTGGGCATGATGGTGGTGGGCATGAGGATGCTCGTGATCGCAGCCCTCAGCGTTGCCCTTGCCGTCAATGCGAATGTCCTCAGGCCCGCAGCCGCACACTTGGCACATGGCTATCTCCCGCTTCTGGTCGTGGATGTTTTGCCGGTGGACGGGTCGCCGGCATAATGCAGCAGTCCCCAGACCACCTCCTTGAGGTAGCGCATCGCAGCCGGGATCGGAGCGCCGTGCGGCATGAAGCTGCCGAAGTAGATGCCGTCGATGTTGCGCGAAATGAACGCCGCCATCTCGTCGGGATCCGGGCAGGAAAAAATGCCCACTTCGACGCCGGTGCGGATGCAGTCGGCCAGGACCTTCTTCTCGGATTCGTAGAAATCCTCGACGAAGCTGTCGATGAATTTGGGGCCGGAGTCCCTGGCGCCACCGGCATTGACGAACATGATGCGCACCAGGCTGCGCAGCGTCTCCGACATCTCGACATTCAGGTCGAGATAGGCGCTCAGCAACTCGGCCGGGCTTTCGTGCCGGGCGACGACCTCTCCGTAGTTGGTCATCAGCCGGTCAAGCGCATGAAGGACGGAAGACTGGTACAGGGAGTCCTTGTTCTTGAAGTAATAATAGATGAGCGAGTGGGCAACGCCCAGCTTCTTGGCGATGAGCGGAATGGTGACGCTCTCGTAATCTTCCTCGGCGAAGCATTCCAGCGCCGCCTCCAGCAACGACTCCGCCCTGACGCCCGGATTGCGATAGAAACGTGTCTTGGCCCGTTTGACCGATTTCACGCGATCTTCGAGGTGAATGAGAGCGGCGGATTCCATTGATGACTTCCTGACCCTGAGCATTGCGGAGAAGTTCGCCGCGGCTGCGCGCATTCAGCGTCCGAAGCCAGGCGGAACTTGCCGCTTCGGATGGCGAGGCGCTTGCAACGAGGCTGCGCTTTCGACCTTGACGCTACGTAGCTTTGACAGCGCTGTCAACACACTGATTTGAGCATTTTGGAGCTCTGATGGGCATTGGCGGCCGATGGTCTGCCGACCAGACACCCCTCATAAGAGCGTGAAGGGAATGCAGGGATTGGTCATAAGTATCTGTAGATAATAGTATTTCTACGAACAGATCTCCCGCCGGAGGGCAGGCGGGTGAATGCTCGCAACTCCTGCATATGTGCGTCATGGCTAATATTTTTACATTCATGTCAGGAAATTCGTTTGACACCAAATTCAAACTGCCGCAACGTTATGGCGTGATGGGCAGCGACCCCTGCGCGACAAGACAAAGGGCGCGCCGCACATACGACAATCCGATGGAATCTGGGGTCGGTCAGACAGGAGAACCCCGCTTGCGAGCTTCCCGGTCCCCAACAGAGCCAATGCGTCGGGCAAGCCCGTTTCGAAGGGGCGCTGCTGCGATTCCGATTGCCTGGCACATAAGACGAGCCGAGCCGGAACGCTGAAGTTCCTTCAGCGCGAAAGCATCGGCATTCATTTAATCTTTGGAGGAGGATGAAATGACTATCGCTTCAACGAGCCCAGACAATGAAACGCGTCGGGAGTTGCACAGGCGACTGACCATTATCGCGGATCCGAACTATGAAGATCCTGCGCGAGCCGACTTG
Organism: Aminobacter sp. SR38; assembly: GCF_014843375.1. Taxonomy (NCBI): domain Bacteria; kingdom Pseudomonadati; phylum Pseudomonadota; class Alphaproteobacteria; order Hyphomicrobiales; family Phyllobacteriaceae; genus Aminobacter; species Aminobacter sp. SR38. The sequence goes on along the minus strand of NZ_CP062112.1, from coordinate 1,006,053 downwards.
TCAGGCCGCGAGATCGGTGTGTGGTTCTTTGTGACCATGGCTATCCTGGCTGTCACGATCGCCATGTGGATCGGAGGCAACTGATGGCGCCTCCTCCCAAATTCACCGGGGCGAGCGCTGCATTCGGCACGCTTCCCGTACTGAAGGAAGAACGCGAGCTCGGCTTCCTCGACCACTCCTGGATCAATATCGGCCTCGCCATCGCGACCTGGGCATTCCTGCTCGGCGGCAGCACGGCGTTGGTCGTGGGTGCCCGCGACGGCATCTACGCGATCATCATCGGCAACCTCATCGGCGTGTCGATCATGGCCGTCAGCGTCTGCATATCGACCGGAAAGTTCGGCATCGAACAATTCACCCTGATGCGCAGCGTCTTCGGGCCGATCGGCATTCTGATCCTGGTCGGATTTTTCCTGGCCATCTACGGCGTCGGTTGGTCCGCCGTGTTGTCGATCATGTTCGGACGCGCGATCAGCGGCGTCATGAACCAGGTCGGCGGCACGCATATCGGCGAAAACGACCTGGGTGTCACGCTATTCGCGATCCTCGCAATCGCCATCTCGTGGCTGTTGCTGTGGAAGGGACCGACCGCCGTCAAATGGCTCAACCGCTTCGTCGGCCCCGGCAAGCTCATCTTGTGCTTCGGCATCCTGTTTCTCATCTTCAGCCACAAGAACTGGAGCGACATCGCCAATGCCGCGCCGCTTGCGCCGTTTGACGACAGGCGCATCAATTTCATGATCGCGGTCGAATTCAATCTGGCGGCCGGCTTTGGCTGGTGGCCGGTGCTGGGCAACATCTCACGCTTCACCCGCACGCCGCGGGCAGCGCTCTGGCCCAACCTGATCGGCATCTTCGCCGCTGCCGTGCTCGGCGAACTCGTCGGGTTGTTTGCCGCCCTCAGCCTCGGATCGCATGACCCGACCGCCTGGATGATCCCGCTCGGCGGAGCTTTCATCGGGGTGACGGCACTGCTGTTTGTCGGGCTGGCCAACATCACCGCCATCGTCAGCATCTTCTACGGCATGTGTTTGGCGATGCGGCAGGCCGGCGGGCGCTATTTCGAAGCCCTGCCGTGGGGCGTGTTGACCGGTGCGCTGTTTGTGCCGGTGATCGTCATCGCCTTCTTCCCGGGTCAGATCTACGACAACTTCTTCAAGTTCCTCGCCTGGACGGCGCTTGGATTTGCTCCGCTTTCCGGGGTAACGGCGGTCGACTATCTGATCCTGCGTCGTGGCCGGATCAAGCAATGCGATGTCTTCAATGACGGCCCCGATTCCGACTATGCGTTCTGGCGCGGCATCAACCCGGCCTCCTTCCTGGCATTGGCAGGTGGTGGCCTCGTCTATTACGCCCTGTTCGATCCACAGTCGCTTGCCGCGCATGGGCCATTCATCTGGGTCAGCGCATCCGTTCCCGCATGCCTGGTGGCAGGCCTGCTGCATTACGTTCTGACGAAATCGGTCGTGATGCCGGCGAGGCTCGGCGGCTATTGATCCGCGTGGGGGTGATCCGTCGGTTCAGGCGGATCACCCCGGTTCGTTCCAGGCTGGCGCGAATGCGTCTGTCGTCGCGGCCGCAATGACCCAACTCATCAAATCCCATGGCCGTGACAAGAAGCCAGAGAACATTGCTGTGCAGCGCAATTGGTCGGGAGGTCCGCGCCTTTCGAAGACGGCACGGCATGAAGGTCAGCGACCTCGCCGCCGCCACCAACCTGTCGGCCGGAATGCTGTGGAAGATCGAAAATGGGGAGATCTCACCCTCGTTGACGACCTTGCAGGCGATATCGCGTGGACTGGCCGTGCCAATCACCTGGTTGGTGGGCCGGGTCGAAACTGAACGGACGGCAGTCTTCAGCACAGCTGCCACCGACACATCTGCAGCCGGCCGGGTCGGCCAGCAACACATTCTGCTCAGCGACACAGAGGCCAACGCCGAAGGACTCCGGGTCGAGTCTCACCTGATTTCGCTGACCTGCGAGACGGATGTCTTTCCCGCAATCGGCCAGGAGGGCACGGTCTTCCTGTACCTGCTGCAAGGCGAAGTCGCCTACCGGCACGGCGCAAAAGTCTATCGGTTGACGCCAGGGGACAGTCTGTTCTTCGACGCGGCCACCCGGCATCATGTCGACGAACTCGTTCAATTGCCCGTCCGGTGCCTGTCTGTCACGACCCGTCGCCAGGACCGGTGAAACGCCCCGTCGGTTGATACAAGTTTGGCGGCTGATGCAGGCTTGGCGGCCGATGCGAGGCAGCTTTGCGATGGCGTTGCAGGTTCGGCGCCCGGCCGCCGATGGCCCTGGCTGGACAAGCCTAGCCCAGCAGTTCTCCTGCGCCTGCCCTGTCGCTGAGGTCGAACATCCACAGGCCGCCATCGTGCACCAGTCACCGCTCCGGCCGACGCACCAGTCACCGGCAATCAACCTGATCAGGCCGTCGCATGATTGTCCTTTTTTGTCCGATCCTTGTCCGCTGCATGGCTGGCGCGGCTGGACACGAGGCCTAGGATGACGCACATCATGGTTCACGGAGTGTCCAGAAATGACCGATACCGCCCTGCTTGTCATCGATGCCCAGGAAAGTTTCCGCCAGCGCGCCAGCTGGCACGAGGTCGACAGCCCGACCTATCTCAGGAACCAGCAGGCGCTGATCGACGGCGCGGTGAAGAAGGGCTGGAAGATCGTGCGGGTGTTCCATGCCGAACCTGAAGGCATTTTTTCGCCCGCTTCCGGTTTCGTCAGGCCGCTGGCCGAACTCAGGCTCGACAGGCCCGACCTCGAATTCCACAAGTTCCGGCATTCCGCCTTCGTCGGCTCGCCGCTTGAAGTGTTCCTGATCGAGAACGGCATCCGCCGCCTCGTCGTCTCGGGCATTCGCAGCGAACAGTGCTGCGAGACCACCACCCGCCATGGCTCGGATCTCGGCTGGCAGGTCGACTATGTCACCGAGGCGACCCACACCATGCCGCTGACCGATGCGAGCGGAAAGACCTGGACGGCGCAAGAGATCAAGGCCCGCACGGCGGCCGTGCTCGATGGACGTTTCGCCCGCGTCTGCACCATATCAGAGGCGCTGGCCTACGAATCTCTGGCCGACGAGGGCAGGGCAGCCGCAGCATGACCGAGCCGCGCCGGATACCGACCTATGTGGTGATGCCGGCGCGGACGCTTCTGCTCGATGTCGCCGGGCCGATGGAGGCCCTGCGTTATGCCAATTTGCTGCAAAAGGACGTCAGGTTCGACGTCGCCTATGTCGGCGCCTTGCCCGAGGTGACGAGCTCGATCGGCTTGCGCATTTCAGGCATCTCGCCGCTGCCCGAGACAATCGAGCCGGACGCCATGATCGTGGTGTCGGGCGACACCGACGAGCCGATGGATACGGGCCAGCCGGTCGAGGCGGCCGGTCAGGGTTCGGACGAGCTGGTCCGCTGGCTGAGGCGCAGCATAAGGCCCGGCATGCTCCTGGTGTCGATCTGCTCGGGCGCGCTTCTGGCCGGCAGGGCCGGGCTGCTCGACGGCGTCAGATGCACCACCCATTTCAGCGATTGCGACCGTCTTGCCCGCTTGGCACCTTTGGCGCGGGTGCAGGAAAACAGGCTCTATGTCGAGGATGGCGAACGCTACACCAGCGCCGGCATCACCGCCGGCATCGACCTGATGCTGCACATCATCGGCCGGCTGACCAATCCGGCCGTCTCGGCGGCCGTGGCCAAGTCGCTGGTCGTTTATATCAGGCGCCTCGGCAGCGATCCGCAACTGTCGCCCTGGCTCGAAGGGCGAAACCACATCCACACCGCCATCCACCGGGTGCAGGACGCGATGTCTGCCGATCCGGCGCGGGACTGGTCGCTTTCGGCCCTGGCCGACATCGCCATATCAAGCCCCCGCCACCTCAGCCGCCTGTTCAACGACCAGGCCGGCATGAGCATTCCGGATTATCTCAACCGGCTGCGCGTGGCTCTCGCCCAGCAGCTTCTGAGCGAGACGCGGCTCGACATCGAGCGGGTGGCGGAGCGCGTCGGCTACAGCTCGAGCCGGCAGTTGCGCCGCGCCTGGAGCCGCTTCAACGCCACCCCGCCAAGCGCCTTTCGCCGCGGCGGGGCAGGCCAGCCGCAGTAACTGCCCACACGCTGAAACGCCTGGGCAGATCGGCGCCAGGCTGGGGTCGGCAGATGTCGAAGCGCTCAGCCATGCACCCGTGCCTTTGTTTCGCGGGGCTCAGAAGCTCTGCAAGATTTCCGGCCGCAGCCCGATCGACCGGCTGTTGCCCGACAGATTGGGGGTGACAGCTGCCATTCCTCCCCCACCCCATTCTCGCCGACCCATGCATGGGTCAGACAGCAACCCACCATTCGGCACCTGTTGCTGTTACGTACCGCAGAATGTCTGCAGGACGCGCTCTTCGTCTGCCGGTGGCTGCGCATAGTCCTCCATCTCGGGCTGCTCGTCGAACGGGCGCGCCAGCACGGTGAGCAAGCTCTGGAAAGGGCCAAAGTCGCCTTCATTGGTGGCGGCGGCGATGGCGGCTTCGACACGGTGATTGCGTGCTATGTATTTCGGGTTCACCCTGCGCATGCGCGCAGTCCGGTCGGCTGCAGTCTCCGGCTCGCGAGCCAGCCGTTCACGCCAGCGCAAAGCCCAGCTATCAAAAGCAGCAGGGTCGATGAAGTGGTTGCGTACGCGGCCGGACCCGTCGACCTCATCAGCGAGATCGCGAAATGTCAGGGTGAAATCCGCCCCGTTGCGCGCCATCAGCTCAAGCAGTTCGGCAGCAAGACCAAGGTCCTCAGGCTGTTCGGTTAACAGCCCGATCTTGTGGCGCATGCCTTCATGAAACGCAGCCTCGTAGCGTGCCTGGAACGATCCGATCGCCGCTTTCGCCTGCTCGAAGCCTTCATCGTCTCCGCCTGCTTCGCTTCCCAGAATGGGCAGCAGCGCTTCGGCCAGTCGCGCCAGGTTCCAGACGGTGATGCGGGGCTGGTTTGCAAAGGCGTAGCGGCCTTGATGGTCGATGGAACTGAACACGGTCGCCGGATGATAGGCGTCCATGAACGCACATGGACCATAATCGATCGTCTCGCCGGAAATTGCGACGTTGTCGGTATTGAGGACGCCATGGATGAAGCCGACCAGCATCCACTGCGCCACCAGCTTCGCCTGCGCTGCGACAACGGCATTGAGGAACCCGAGGTAGCGACCGGGGATTTCGGCGAGATGCCGATAGTGCCGCGTTATGGCGTAGTCCGCCAACGCCCGCAGGCCGTCGATGTCTTCCCGTATGGCAAGGTACTGGAACGTGCCGACGCGGATGTGGCTGGCGGCAACGCGCGCTATCAGCGCTCCGGGAAGCCTGGTCTCGCGAAAGACGTGCTCGCCAGTGGCAACCAGCGACAGGGTTCGCGTGGTTGGGATGCCGAGGGCGTGCATCGCCTCGCTGACGATGTATTCGCGCATCATCGGTCCGAGGGCTGCGCGCCCATCGCCATTGCGGGAAAACCGGGTCGGACCGGAACCCTTCAATTGAACGTCGCACAACTGGCCTGTTGTATCGAGCAACTCTCCGACGAGGACGGCACGACCGTCGCCAAGCTGCGGCACGAAGTTGCCGAACTGGTGACCCGCATAGGCCTGGGCGATGGGACGCGCGTCAGCGGGGAAGCGGTTTCCGGCCAGCATGTCGATACCTTGGGGACCATGCAACCAGCCGATGTCGAGGCCCAGTTCCGTCGCCAATGTTTCATTCAGTTCGAGCAGACGCGGTGTCGAGACCTGGGATGGATCCGGACTGGCGTAAAGCCGTTCGGGGAGGTCGGCGGCATAAGTGTGTTGGAACCGGGGGCTGCGCATGACAATTCGGGGCTTGTTCAGGGTACCAGCTAGATAGGGATGCCGCGAGGCGCGGGCCAGCAATTCGAGAGGGGCTGTTAGGTCTCAACCCAATCGCAGTTTCCGATGTTGGCGTCCAGCCAGGAAGCTGCTGTCACCAGGAAGCTGCTGTCAGTTGCAGCCGTAGCCCCATTCCATATCTGGAAGGAAGCGGGCGGCCGAGGGTCTGATGGGTACTCTTGACGTCGTCCTCGTTCCGGGTGGCGCAGACCAGCGGCTCCGAAGTCGGCATCTCGCCAGTGTCAGCGAGGACTGATAGTTCTGGGCGCCATGAACACGCTCGGTGTGATCTCGGATACGCACGGCCTTCTGCGCGAGGACGCCGTTGCGCTTCTTCAAGGCGTCGACCACATCGTCCATGCGGGCGACATTGGACATCCCGCCATCATCGAGAGATTGGAACGTATTGCGCCAGTCTCGGCAATTCGCGGCAATGTCGATGTCGAGCCGTGGGCGTCTCTGTTTGCGGATACCCTTCAAGTGACGCTGTTCGGGCAGAAGATATTCGTCATCCACGACCGAAAGGATATGACGTTTGCTCCAGCCATGATGGGCATCGATCTCGTGATTTCTGGTCATTCGCATCGTGCCAGTATCGAGAGCTGCGATGACGCTGTTTATCTCAACCCGGGCAGTGCAGGCCCGCGCAGGTTCAGGCTGCCCATCACCTTGGCAATGGTCCAGATCATCCACGGGCGATTGGTGCCCAGGATCTGCGAGATTGCCTCAGATCTTCATTGAAGCCGACTGCATGGCTGACCAGGGGCCGATTGCAGACTGACTGGTTTTGGGCCAACTCAAAGGACAACGACCCTTCGGCAAGCGGCCCACCTGCTGTCGCTTCGCGCTGACAGGCGAAACCTCCCAAGTCGCCGCACGGATCGCTCCCGCAGGCTTGTGGAGATGACCAAGCGCCATGCATTTGCCAAGGTTCGGCAGCCGAACGCGATCATTCAAGGCTGGCGTAGACCGTGCTGTCCATCTCGGCCGTGCCGGAGATGGCCACCAAAGTTGCGAGTGACGTTGCGCCTGCCGCGGTCACGCTGCAGGATGCAGCGAGGTCGAATGGCCTGTTTCACGGAGCCTTTGCATGGCGTTCTTCTTCTTTGGCATGAACCAGTCCCTGGATGGCTTTGTCGATCACGATCGTTTCCCCTTCGCCCCGGGCCCAAGACTCTATCGCCGCTTTGTCGAGCAGACGGAGAAGCTCGCCGGCAGCCTTTATGGCCGCCGCCTCTATGAGACGATGCGCTACTGGGACGAGGACCAGCCCGGCTGGGATGCGGACAGGCGCGCCTTTGCGGCGGCGTGGCGCAAGAACCCGAAATGGGTGGTCTCCAGGACGTTGCAGACGGTCGGACCCAACGCAAGGCTGCTCGGCACGGAGACCGAGGCCGAAATCCGCCGGCTAAAAGTCGAGCTGGAGGGCGAGGTGGAGGTCGGCGGCCCTGAACTGGCGCGTTGCCTGACCGAATGGGGCCTGATCGACGAATACAGGATTTACCTGCACCCGGTCGTGCTCGGCCACGGCACGCCCTTTTTCGCCGGCCCCCGGCCGCCGCTGCGCCTGACCGGAACCGAGCGCTATGACGGCGACGTCATCCGGCTGAGTTATGTGCCGGCCTGATTGTGCCCCCGGCATGGCTCGAGCGGCGCGGTCCGGCGGGCAGGCGCGCAGCGGCACGTCTCGCTTCACCAGGCGTAACGCAGCACGCCCTTGCCTGAATAGGACCGCGTCACGTCGGAGAATTCGCCTTCGAAGCCTGCCGTCGCCGACCAGCCGTTTTGCCATCTCGTCTCGACCGCAGCGCCGACCAGTGCGGCGTCGCGCGCCAACGTCTTGTCGGGCGATGTGATGGCCGTCAGGGCCGCATTGGCTGCACCCTTGCCTTCCTCGGCATAGGTGAGACCACCATTGGTGCCGGCTTCACCGGCCGGTGCGCTGCGCCCGGCGACGAACGGCGCCATCCGCCCGCAATTCGACCGGATGCGGTTCGTCTCCTTGTTTGGTGTCAGCCGCTCCGCCATCGACTCCTCCTCGTCTGAAGGATGCCGGCCGGGGGGCTTGGGCACCCGGCCGGTCAGTCAGCTGTCACTTGGTGGTATTGATTGTGATGCGCTTGGCGTTCGCCTGCGCCCTTTCCGTCTTGGGCAGGGTCACGGTGAGGACGCCGTTCTTGAATGCCGCCTCAACCTTGTCCTCCTCGACTTCGCGGCCAAGAGCAAGGCGCCGCTCGAAACGCCCGTAATAGCGTTCGCTGAACTGACGATCCTTGTCTTCGGTTTCCGATTTCTTCTCGCCGCGAAGTGTGAGAACACCGTCTTCAAGCAGAACCTCGACATCGTTCTCGTCAAGCCCGGGCATTTCCGCGACCACCCGGATTTCCTTGTCGTTCTCCGAGAATTCGACGCTTGGCCAGGTGCCATTGCGAGGCGTCATGCGGCCAAGGACGGACGGTGTGTCAAAGTCCCGGAACACCTCGTCAAACAGCCGATTGACGTTGCGATGCAGCGACATGAACGGATCCATGTCCTCACTGCGATTGATCGTCGGGGCCTGGTTGTTGCCACGGTTCCATGGGATCAGGTCACGTACACTCATTGCCTTTTTCCTTTCGTCTTTCTTGTTTGTCCTTTCTCGTTTGGTCGCGACGACACCCCACCCCAGATGGGGTGTCGCGCTGGACGGTTCAGTTAAGATCATGCCGCTACGTTGCCTTCGATCCGCTTCGAGGCTGACTTCGTGTCAGCGCCGGCGTTGATCGCGATCCGTCGCGGCTTCATCTCCTCGGGAATTTCCTTCTTGAGGTCGATGATCAGCAGGCCGTTCTCGAGCTTGGCGCCCATGACGCTGACATGGTCGGCGAGTTCGAAACGACGGTCAAAGGTCCTCATCGCCAGTCCATGGTGGAGATAAAAAACGTCGCCATTTTCCGTCTTCGAGCCGTTGATGACGAGCAGGTTTGGCTCATGGGTGATCGAAAGCTCGTCTTCTGCGAACCCAGCTACCGCAAGCGCGATGCGATAGGTGTCTTCACCGAGCTTGACGATGTCATAGGGCGGCCAATTGTCGGCCTGTGGGGAACTGGATTTTTCGAGCAGGTCGAAAATCCGGTCAAAGCCGATGCTCGACCTGTAGAAGGGAGAGAAGTCCATATTTGTTCTCATAGCTACATCCTCCTTGGAGCAACATAGGTACGAGGGCGCGCCAAGAAGCCTGGCGCTCCCTGACCGTGTCGACCCTTTGCAGCGGCCGACGGAATATGAGTTGGGAAGCGATTTGAGCGACGTCAAGGGGCGAGCCATCGAGCCGACATTTTGACGGCGTGGTAGTGGGTTCACAGGCTGGGGCCGCTGGAAAGCGCTCCGTCCAATGCCCATCTAGTCTGCTGGCAAAACGATGGAGTTAAGCGATGACCATGACGCGGGAAGACGTTGTCTCGGTCCTCGGGCCGGTGGACGATACGATGATTGCACAAGTGATCCTGTCCGGCGCTTCGCTCGCGGAACTCAGGGAGGCGTGGGGGTGGGCGTTCGGCGACGACGCGTTGATGGGGCAAGGCCGCCCTCTGCCCGGAACGCGGGTTGCGGCACTGATCGACTTGATTGAACCCGACGATGACGAGACAGAGGGCCCGGCTGCACCGGGCCCCGGTGCTCACTGAATCGTAAATACCCCATCCACTGCCTGCCACTCGGCAGGTTTGATCAGGCGGTGGTGGGCAACGCGCACGGAATGCAGCGCACCTTCAAGTTCCTGTTCCCAGTAGCTCAGGAAACCTCTCAGCGTTGGGAATTCCGGTGCGAGGTCGTATTCCTGCCAGACATAAAGTTGCAACAACCGCGGGTAGTCAGGAAGGTGATAATGGATCTCCGCGGTCGTGAGGCCGTAACCCTCCATCTGGAGCCGGAATTCCCTGCTGACCACAAGCTTCTTCTCGGTCACCATCAAGCGTCCAATCTTTCCGGGCGTTCGCGGTTGCCGCTCTGGTCGAATTTGCGAGCGACGTCGGCGCAGATTTCATCGAGCCGGCGAAGCGCATCCATGACGGCATCGAAAGTCACCGGGGCCGCAATGCCTGGTGGCTTGCGCAGGGCCGGTATGGATTCGACCGCGCATGCATCCGATGCCCAGGAGGCAAGAATGGCGCGCTTTTCCTCAATGCCGAGTTGATCGTCCGTTATCACGTCGTCGGGATGGCTGAAGAACCGGGCCGGGAAAAGCAGACGGTCCAGTGACAGATCCGTGATTTCAGGGGCGATCGAGGGGATAATCGTCGGGACAGTTCGTTCCATCGATGGTCCTCCGTTACAAAAATCTCCTTGCGTTGACGACCCGACGTTGGTCCCAGGCGAACCACCGTCGGACAGAAAAATTTGGAGGATTCGAACGAAATTGCAAGCCCCGCTTTCGCGGGTTCGCGGCGGATAGCTGCATGAATTCAGCGCGCTAGCACTCGGCAAACCCGAGCGCTGGAATTTTTGCAGCCACCTCTTGAAACTCAAGAACACCTCACCCAGATCGATTGCGCGCGATGCCGAAGAGGGTCGCGCACCCCGCGCCGGCACCGCTTCGGATGCGGCGCGGAGGAACCTCAAAAATCTGTTTGTCCATGAGGAGAACGACATGACGTTCCGTCCATTGCACGACCGTATTCTGGTCCGCCGCATCGAGGCCGAGGAAAAAACGGCCGGCGGCATCATCATCCCCGACACCGCCAAGGAAAAGCCGCAGGAAGGCGAGGTCATCGCCGTTGGTCCGGGCGCCCGCGACGACAGCGGCCAGTTGCTGTCGCTCGACGTCAAGGTTGGCGACCGCATCCTGTTCGGCAAATGGTCCGGCACCGAGATCAGGCTCAATGGAGAGGATCTCCTGATCATGAAGGAGTCCGACGTCATGGGCGTGATCGATGCCGCGGTCCAGGCGAAGAAGGCCGCCTGAGTGGAACCTGCCGTTTTGAGAAGGAGCAAGAAAAATGGCTGCTAAGGAAGTCAAATTCCACACCGAAGCCCGCGAGAAGATGCTGCGCGGTGTCGACATTCTCGCCAACGCTGTGAAGGTCACGCTCGGTCCCAAGGGCCGCAACGTTGTGATCGACAAGTCGTTCGGCGCCCCTCGCATCACCAAGGACGGCGTCAGCGTCGCCAAGGAGATCGAGCTGGAGGACAAATTCGAGAACATGGGCGCGCAAATGGTGCGCGAGGTCGCGTCCAAGACCAGCGACATCGCCGGCGACGGAACCACAACGGCCACCGTGCTTGCCCAGGCGATTGTCAAGGAAGGCGCCAAAGCTGTCGCTTCCGGAATGAACCCCATGGACCTGAAGCGTGGCATCGACAAGGCGGTCGACGCCGTGGTCGCGGAACTCAAGGTCAATGCGCGCAAGGTGACCAAGAACGACGAGATCGCCCAGGTGGGGACCATCTCGGCCAATGGTGACGCCGAAATCGGCCGTTTCCTTGCCGAGGCCATGGAAAAGGTCGGCAACGAGGGTGTCATCACCGTCGAGGAGGCCAAGACCGCGGTGACCGAGCTCGAAGTCGTCGAGGGCATGCAATTCGATCGCGGTTATCTCAGCCCGTATTTCATCACCAACCAGGACAAGATGCGCGTCGAGCTCGACGAACCTTACGTGCTGATCCACGAAAAGAAGCTGTCCAACCTGCAGGCGCTGCTTCCGGTTCTGGAAGCGGTGGTCCAATCCGGCAAGCCGCTGCTGATCATCGCGGAGGACGTCGAGGGCGAGGCCCTAGCCACGCTCGTCGTCAACAAGCTGCGTGGCGGCCTCAAGGTCGTGGCCGTCAAGGCGCCTGGCTTCGGCGATCGCCGCAAGGCGATGCTGGAAGACATTGCTATTCTGACCGGCGGCACGGCGATCTCGGAAGATCTCGGCATCAAACTCGAGAATGTGACGCTGAACATGCTGGGCCGCGCGAAGAAGGTGGTCGTCGAGAAGGAAAACACGACCATCGTTGACGGCGCCGGCTCCAAGACCGAGATCCAGGGGCGTGTTGCCCAGATCAAGGCCCAGATCGAAGAGACCACTTCGGACTACGATCGTGAGAAGCTGCAGGAACGCCTCGCCAAGCTCGCCGGGGGCGTCGCCGTCATTCGCGTCGGCGGCTCGACCGAGGTCGAGGTGAAGGAGCGCAAGGATCGCGTCGATGACGCCATGCATGCCACCCGCGCCGCCGTCGAAGAAGGTGTGTTGCCGGGCGGCGGCGTTGCCTTGCTGCGCGCAGTGAAGGCGCTCGACGATGTCCAGGCCGACAATTCCGACCAGAAACACGGCATCGAGATCGTGCGGCGCGCCCTCGAAGCGCCGGTGCGACAGATTGCGGAAAACGCTGGCGCCGAAGGCTCGATCATCGTCGGCAAGCTGCGCGACAAGGCCGAGTTCGGCTATGGCTGGAACGCACAAACCAATGAGTTTGGCGACCTCTACACACAGGGCGTCATCGATCCGGTGAAGGTGGTGCGCACCGCACTTCAGGACGCGGCATCCGTCGCTGGCTTGCTGGTCACCACCGAGGCGATGGTGGCCGAGAAGCCGAAGAAGGACACGCCGCTGCCGGCGATGCCCGGCGGTGGCATGGACTTCTAAGAGACAGACAGAGAGGCCGTGTCCGCGTCCATCGAGGCGCGGACACGGCCAGACGGACGGGTGATTGGCATGGATACGACCAACATCAACAAGATTGCGCCGCCGCAACGTGCCGCTACCGAACTCGATTATGAGGCCGATCTTAGAGTCGTGCTGGAGCCGGTGCTGACCGAGGTGCTCGACACGGCAGAGTCCGCGGGCTGGGACCGGCGGAAGGCAGCGTACACGGTGATGTTTCTGGCAGCACGGCAGTTGTCAGCCGGAAAATCGACCCCGAAAACGGATGTTGGAAAGGGTTGAGAAAATGGAAGTGGCGCATGCCGGCAAATGAAAGGAACGGACAGTATCGTCCGTCCCAACCCGGTTAGACCCGATAGCCAGCCGGAAGTGTCGAAAGGAGGAACCTGGAGCTTCGGGGCGAAAAAAGATGACCATGAGTTCGTCGAGTTGTCTTGCCGCGCTTTCGGCAGTTGTTCTCGACATGACGGCAGAGCAGCCTGCGCGCGCCGCGCTACCGCAGCCTCTCGCTGGTTTTGCCGCGCGCTCTGCTGACCCCGCTGGTCGTCGATCTCGACGCTTTGCACGGGCGCATCCTGCAGCGCTCGACCGCGCTCAACGCGATGCTGGCCCGCCATCTGGGCGCGCATTACGACCAGGCCCCCGGGCTGGCTGCGAAGGACGCCGGTGCCGCCGCCCACGGCACGGCAGCCCTTGTGGCGGCCTTCGCCGGCGCCTCGGCCCAGGGCCGCGGGATGATCGAGCAGGCATCCGCCGGCACCTCGCTGCAGGCCGCGCGCCGGCTCATCGAGGCGAATGTGCCCGAGCCCGATCTCGGGCCGGAATTTTTGTGCCAGCGGCTCGGCATGTCGCGGGCCAAGCTCTACCGGCTGTTCGAGCCGATCGGCGGCGTCGGCGCATATATCCAGCAACGGCGCCTGACGCGCGCCTACCACGCGCTGACCGACCCGGCCCAGGCGCATCTCTATGTCGGCATCATCGCCGCAAGATGCGGCTTCGGCAGCGCCTCGGTCTTCAGCCGCGCCTTCCGCCAGGCCTTCGGCCTGTCCCCGACCGACCTGCGCGCCACCCATCACCACCCCGACGCCGACAACACCAACCACGCCGACGACAACGCGTTTACGAGCATGCGGCGGCAGTTGCTCGGGATGGGAGCGGGGCGGGGGTAGGGGCGTGGCGGGGTGGGGCAGGGGCTGGGGGCGATCTTGGGGCGCAAGGCTGATCGGGGAGCGCCAGTGCGCCAGAGCTCGCGTTAGGGGCTACAGGTAATCAAGGACTGGAGTGGAGCCGTTTCTTTCATGATTCAGGTTGTCGACCTCGAACGACTTGGCGACCGTGCTGTCAGTCCCTTGCCGTGGCGTTTTGGACGGCGCGAGGTAGAGAGCCATCGTCTTGGATAGCGGTGTTCGCAGGCCCGATCCCAGCCGACTTCTCGTGCAGAACGGCTGCGTCGCCCAGAATGAAGCCGGCATTCGCATCAGTCCTGATCTGCCAATTCAAGCCGAGAGCACGTTGCGGACGATGTCGCGGCCCTTTAGGTCGCGAATGAGATCGGTGAACGTCAACTCGGGGATGTTCGTCCCGGGAACCGGCAGTGCGTTTACCGAGATGGGGAACCTCGAACGCACTGCCGGCTGACGCCTGGAGTTGGGATAACGCGGCGCGCCGGGAGTGGTAGCGCGCCGCGGAAAACCAGGCGTTTCTTTACGACCGGGTCAGGAGGCCAAGGCATCAATGCGTGTTGCTGCAGCCTCCGCCTCCAGCAGAGCTGATCGCTTGCCGCGGTGGAGATCCTTGGCAAACACACAGGCCGCATCGTGTCCTGGGGACAGCTTCAACGCGGGTGGCACCTGCTGCTTGCAGTCCTCGACCGCCATGGGGCAGCGGGTTCGGAACCTGCAGCCGGACGGCGGATTGGTCGGGCTCGGCACCTCCCCCACCATCAACGGGACCTTGCGCTGTCTCTCGGCAATGGGATCGGCTTCGGGCACCGAGGCCAGCAGCATCTGCGAGTAGGGATGGCTCGGATGGTCGTAGAGCTCCTGCGACGGGCCATGCTCGACGATCTTGCCGAGATACATGACATAGACGCGCGTGGCCGCCTGCCTGACGAGTTCGAGGTCGTGGGCAATGAATAGGCAGGCGACGCCCAAATCCTTCTGCAATCGCAGGAACAGGTTCATCACCTGGGCGCGGATGGACAGATCCAGCGCGCTGACCGGCTCGTCGCAGATCAACACCCGTGGATTGACGGCAAGGGAACGAGCAATGGCAACGCGCTGGCGTTGGCCACCGGAGAGCTCGCGCGTGTGGCGATCCTTGACCGCATCCGCGAGGCCGACCTGGTCGAGAAGCTCCTTGGTGCGGCGGTCGCGATCGGCCCTGGATTTGAGCCCGTCGATCTGCAGGGCTTCGTCGATGGCTTCCCCGACCGTCTGGCGGTCATTGAGGGACGAATACGGATCCTGGAATACGTATTGCAGCGCCCTGCGGCTGTCGCGGAGAGCTGGGCCCGAAAGCGTGCTGAGGTCGACGCCATCGAGCAGCACACGTCCGGCGGTTGCCTTCTCGAGCCCGACGATGGTGCGCCCGAGCGTCGACTTGCCGCAGCCGGACTCGCCGACCAGGCCAACGATTTCACCCGGATAGAGTTCGATGGAAACATCGTCGACCGCGTGCACAAACTTGCCGCGCTGGACGCTCTTGAATCTGGTCTGCAGGTTTTCGACTTTGAGAACAGGTCCGTGTGTCATGCTGCTGCCCTTCCTTCATTGACGACGGGACAAGCGACAAAGACCGAACCGTCCGCCGAAGGCACCAAGGGAGGCCGGCTGGCCGTGCATGCGGGAACTGCAAAGTCGCAGCGCGGCGCAAATGCACAACCCTTGAGCGGAGCGCCGAGCGTCGGCGGAATGCCAGGAAGTCCACGGAAAAGCGAACCAATCGGGTCTTCCCGTTTCGGAATCGCGTTGATCAGGCCCCGTGTGTATGGATGGCGTGGCGTGACCAGAACCTTGTCCACCGGACCGCGTTCCGCTGCCCGTGCCGCATACATGACAACGATATTGTCGGCGGCACCTGCGACCACACCCATGTCGTGAGTGATCAGCACCATGGCCATGTTGAGCCGACGCTGCAGGTCCTTGAGCAGGCGCAGAATCTGGGCCTGAACCGTCACGTCGAGCGCGGTCGTCGGCTCGTCGGCGATCAGCAGCTTGGGTTCGCCCGCCAGCGCCGTGGCAATGACGATGCGTTGCCTGAGACCGCCCGACAACTCATGAGGATACTGGCGGAGCCGGGCAGCCGGATCGGAGATGCCGACGAGCTTGACGAGTTCCAGCGCGCGCGCCTCCGCCGCGCGCGGTGTCATATTGAGGTGAAGCTCCGCCATCTCGGCAATCTGGCGACCGATGCGCCGCACCGGATTGAGGGCGCTCATCGGGTCCTGGAAGATGAAGCCGATGGATTTGCCGCGTAACTTGCGGATATCGGGTTCCGGCAATCCGATCAGTTCACGCCCGCCAAAGCGTACCGAACCGGACAGGCTCGTTGTCACGCCGGTGGGCATGAGACCGAGCGGAGCGAAATTCATCACCGTCTTGCCGCTGCCGCTTTCGCCGACGATGGCAAGGCACTCGCCCTGGCGGACCGTGTAGCTTACCCCGTCGACGGGACGCACGGCGGATTTTGCGGTCAACAGATCAACAGTCAGATTGCTGACGCTCAGAAGCGGTTCGTCATGCATCGGAATTCTCCTTGCCCCAGCCGGCGACTTCGATCCGCCGCGCGGCGAGCATGCGCCGCGTCAGCGGCTTCGGGATGCGATTGAGCGCGATGGACTCTCCGAGCGTGTTGAAGCCGATGACCGCAGCGGTCAGAGCCAGGCCAGGCAGGATCACCTGGCGCGGATCGGATTCGAGATAAGGCAATGCATCGACAAGCATCTGCCCCCATTCCGGCGTCGGCGGCTGGATGCCCAGACCAAGGAAGCTGAGCGTCGCGACGGCCAAAGCGGCCGTGCCGGCATCTGCTGTGGCATAGACCATGACCGCGCCGATGGTGCCGGGCAGCAGGTGGCCGAAGTAGATTCGCCAGGGGCTGGCGCCAAGCACACGCAGGGCCTCGATATGTGGCTTGCTCATGATGCTTACCGCAACCGCCCGGCTGATGCGACCGCTCATCGGCCACCATGCCAGCGCAAGTGCAAGCACCATGGTCCAGTAGCCGGGGCCGACAATACCAATGACCGCCAGCGCAACGATCAGGCTGGGGACCGACAGGCCCACGTCAACGACACGCATCAGCAGGTCATCGACCCAGCCACGGTGATAGCCGGCGATCGTGCCCATAAGGATGCCGATCGTCATTGCGATGATGAGGACCGAACCAACGCTGACCAGCGAAGTGTTCGCAGCGATGATCAGCCGACTGAGGGTGTCTCGGCCGAGATGGTCAGTGCCGAGCCAGTGAGCGGCACTTGGCCCGGCACTTCCCTCCAGCAGATTCTGCGCGCTGGGATCCTGAGGGGCGAGCCAGGGGGCAAAGGTCCCCAGCGCAACGAACAGGCCGATGACGACCAGGGCCGCGCGGGGGAACTTGTTCAGCCGGGCGAAAAGTGGATTGAGTTTGTTCATGATCAGCTCCATTGGCGCCGGATGCGGGGATCGGTCATCAGGACCGCAAGATCGACGATCAGGTTCACCACGATGAAGAAGGAGAGGAAGATCAGCAGGCATGCCTGCACGACCATGAAGTCGCGGAAGCGCACGCCTGCGAGGAAGTAGTCACCAACACCCTGCCAGGCAAAGAGCGGCTCGACGATGATCCCGGTGGCCGTCATCAACCCCACCTGGGTGCCAAGTGCATTGATGAAGACAGGCGTGATGTTTGGCAGCGCTTCGCGAAACAGGATGGCGGTGCGCCCCAGTCCCTTGCTCTTGGCCGTCAGCACGTAGGGGCTGGTCATGGCTTCCTCCAGTCCGACACGCACGACACGGCTGAGCACTGCCGCCGGCAGGACCGCAACCGTGAGCCAGGGCAGCACCCAGCTCGCGGGACCGTTGAAACCGAAGGACGGAAACAATTGGAAGGTGACGGAGAAGCCGTAGATCATCAACGCCCCGACGAAGAAGGTCGGTGTCGACGCCCCGATGAGGGCCAGACCGCGCGAAACGCGGTCTGGCAGTTTGTAGGGCCAGAAGGCACCCAGGAAGCCGAGAAGCAGGCTGAGCAGGGTCGCAATCACAGCGCTGCCCGCGATAAGTGTCCCGGTGACCATCATGCGCTGTGGCAGGTCCGCACTGACCGCCTGGCCCGTCCTGTAGGAGATGCCGAAATCTCCGCGGACCGCATCACCCAGCCAATCCACGTAGCGCATCAGCAGTGGCTTGTTCAGTCCTATCTCTTCGGCGACCTGAGCGACGTATCCCGGGACGGCAACCGCGCCGCGCAGTTCGGCAATCAGGACGGCAACGTTGCCCGGGGCTGAGACGACGAGCGTGAAGCAGACCACGGAAGCCAGAAACAACAGGACCAGGGAATGCTTCAGCCGCTTGCTGATGAAGTGGATCAAGGCACCCTCCCTTAGTCGGCCAGCACGATTTTTTCGTACGGCATGTCGTATTCGGTGACCGGGCTGGTGAAGCCCTGGACACGCTTGGAGTGCGCCCAGATGCTGGGAACGTAGACCAGCGGCGCGATCGCGTCGTTGTCATAGAGCCAGTCGTAGACCTTCTGGATCGTCGGCTCGATCTGGTCCCCGGTCGCCGCCGTCGCTGCATTGATCAGCGGGTCCAGATTGACGGCGTCGGTGACCAGCTTGCCTTCGACGTCGTTCTTGAAGGTCGACAGGCAGAGCGCCACCACCGATCCGAACGGATCATAGGGAGCGCCATAGGTCAGGAAGAAGCCGAGATCATACTTCTTCTCCAGCATGTCGGTGTGCTTTGACGCATGGTCGACCGATCGGACGACGAGGTCGACGCCGATCTCCTTCATCTCCGACTGGATCACCTCGGCGATCAGGCGAGAGCCGGGAATGGCATCGGGGCTGACGACCATTTCGAGCGTCAGCGGCTTGCCATCCTTGGAGCGGACGGGACTGCCCGTCCAGCCGGCCTTGTCAAGCAGGGCCGAGGCGGCAGCCACGTCGCGGACGGGAGCGTCGTGCTGCTTGCCGGCATAGGGCAGGGCCGACGAAAACAGGTTGCCGGCCGGCTTCGCATAGCCATGGTAGAGAGCTTGGGAAATAGCCGCGCGGTCGATGCCGATGCTGATCGCCTTGCGGACCTGCTGGTCCTTCAGCGCCTCGGCACGATCGGGATTGAAGGCCATCACCAGCGAGACGTTGCCCGGGTCGATGACGACGTTGAAGCCTGCTGCGTCGAGCTGCTTGCCTTCCTCCGGCGTCAATGGCGCGATCCAGAAACCGCCGATCAGGTCGATCTCGCCGGCGCGCAGTGCCGCGACCCGTGACCGTGGATCCGGGATGACCTTGGCTTCGAGCCGCTCGTAGGACGGCATTTCGCCCCAATAGCCTTCGTGGTGCTCGAAGACGCTCTGGGTGTCGTCGGCACTGACCTGGCGCCATGGTCCGGTGCCAACCGGCTCGCCGAACTTGCCGTCGGCGCCGACGGACTTCGGGCTCAGGAAGCGAACGGGACGCGTGTAGGAGAGCTCCTGCATGAGCGCGAGGACCGGCTCCTTGAAATGGAGGGTGACGTGATAGTCGTCGACCACTTCGAGGGACTCGAAATACTTGGAGCAGTTCATCCAGCTGAACTGTTCCTTGCCCAGCCAGCGATCGAGGTTCCACTTGCACGATGCGGCGTCGAACACCGTACCGTCCTGGAAGGTTACGCCCTGCCGAAGCGTGAGATGAAGCGTCTTGCCGCCATCTTCGATCTTCCAGTCGGTCGCAAGGCACGGCTCGATCTGGCCGCCCTTGCCGTACTTCACCAAGGGCTCGAACATCAGGTCCTGGATCGCCCAGATGGCGTAGTGGCTCTGCGGATCGAGATTGCCGGCGGGCTTGGCAATGGCGACACGGAGCGTGCCGGCGGCTCCCTCGGCATACGCGATCCTGGCGAATGCGGCCTCGGCCATGACCAGCCCTACGGCCGCAGTCGATACCTGCAAAAATGAACGTCTATTCAATGACATTGGGTAGCTCCTCTCTTTGATGGTCGTTCCCTGGCGCCTTGAAACTTCCGCTACGGAAATTTAGCGCTCACTTGTATAGACATATCATTCTAGACATGTATACAATCTTTCGTCAACATCGTATTTTTCGAAAGGAAGTTTCGCGAACGGCATGATCGACGGAGGAGAGCTGAGCTGGTCACTGAGACGCGGTAGATGGTGCTCCGAGAGGCCTGGAACCCTCCAGGCAACAGTGAAGCTTTGCCGAAAAGGCAAGCTTTGGCTCGCCGGCAACCCCGCGGACAGAATTGGCCGTCAGCCATGCAAGCATTTCGGAGACGAACTATCGCGCTCCGTTGAGAATCCATTGATGTCAAAAAATTGTATACAATATTGGAGGAGCGAATGCGAATTAAGCTGATAAATCCCAATACCACAGCTTCGATGACCGAGCTTATGGGCGAAGCTGCGCGTGCAGTCGCAGCACCAGGCACCGAAGTTGTTCTCGCGACATCTCGGTCCGGCGCAGCATCGATCGAAGGGCACTATGACGAAGCCTTAAGCGTCCTGGGCACCATCGATGAGATACTCGAAGGGGATGCCGCCGACGCGTATGTGATCGGCTGCTTCGGCGATCCGGGGCTGCTCGCAGCCAGGGAGATCACCGCAGCTCCGGTCATTGGCATTGCGGAAGCGGCTATGCATGCGGCAGCATTTGTCGCCACCAGCTTCTCCATCGTCACGACACTCGAACGCACCCGCGTCATCTCCGAACAGCTGGTGCGCAACTACGGCATGCAGGGCTATTGTCGGCGCGTCCGGGCCACCGATGTCCCCGTGCTGGAGCTTGAAAAGCCCGGGTCCAGCGCTCGCGCAATCATCCTGGGCGAGTGCGAGGAAGCGCTGCGTGATGATCGCTCGGAAGCAATCGTTCTCGGCTGCGCCGGCATGGCGGACCTGGCGAAATACCTGGAAGAACGGCTCGGCATTCCGGTGATCGACGGCGTGGCTGCTGCAATCAAGTTTGCCGAAGCAATTGTGGGGATGCGGCTGCGCACGTCCAAGGTTGGCGATTTGGCATATCCGCTGCCAAAACCCTACCTAGGCAAGCTCTCTGGCTATGCGCCAGCAAAACTGTTTCCAGCCAATGAGCGTGAGCGCACCGCCTATTTAGCGATCCAGCGGAGCTGATCATGGATTTCGATTTCGCAGAACTGCCCGAGAACGACCGCTACCGTCTGCTCTCCAACTTCGTCGGTCCGCGCCCCGTCGCGCTGGTCACCACCGTCGACGAGCACGGCTGCAACAATGCCGCGCCGATGAGCTTCTTCAACGTCTTCTCGCACGAGCCTCCGCTGCTCATCCTCGGCATGCAGACCCGTCCCGACGGCACCGCCAAGGACACTGTCGCCAACATCAGGCGCTCGGGCGAGTTCGTCGTTCACATGGTCGACATGGCGATCGCCAACGAGATGATCGTCACCGGCATCAACTTCCCTAGCGACGTCGACGAGATCGAGTTCGCCGGTCTGACCAGCACGCCGTCGGTCAAGGTCGCAGCACCCCGCATCCAGGAATCGCCTTGCGCCATGGAATGTAAGGTGTTGCAGATCCTCGACTATGGCCGTCGCACCATCGTCATCGGCGAGGTCGTGCAGATGTATGTCCGCGACGAATGCATGGACGAGCGCGGCCGCTATGTCCGGCCGCAGGTCTACCAGCCAATCGCGCGCCTGCATGCCGACAACTACATCGTCGCCGAAAACCAGTTCGTATTGAAGCGTCCGACCGAGCTTCTCCATCATGAGGGGGCCGCCGGCTATTTCGCAGCTACAATGAGGTAGGCAAAATAGACACCTGAGGGTCACAGAACCAAGGCCCAATGCTGGTATAAAACGATGTCCGAAATTGGCGGAACCGCGATCTCCAAGGCGGTTGCCGGTAGTGTCCGCACTCAGGCACGGGCAGATCTGACTTCAATGATTGCCATGGTGCGCGAAGCTGCCGGCGATGGCGGTGGTCTTCATTCAAGACGGCATGTGCTCAGGAAGCGACCGGACTCTGCGTCTGGCTCAACAGCAGACCGAGCGCCTTCATGACCGTCATGATGGTTGCGAAGACCCCGTCTCTGCTCGGGGGCCGTCAATCCACGAACTTCCGCCGCAAGCACCGGTTGTGCTAGAGGGAGGCATCCGGGCGTCCTGCCATATGTTCGATCCCACGGAGGTTCAGTTGGTCTTTGCCCCTGATGTCGCCGAATGTGCGTGCGGTTCGCTCGAGGCGCTTTCGCGGGAGCCGTCGGTCCCCATCGTCTTCGATGCCGAGCTCAACGAGTATCACATCGTCGGCGCCGGCCAGGAAAAGGTCATGATCTATCACTGCATCTCCTGCGGCGGCCGGGCGCCTGCCTCGCGCCGGCCGGAGCTGTTCATGCATGTGAGCCTGGAAGAGATGGAAAGGCTGAGGCAGGTGACGCAGGGTCTGAAGGCGCTGGACGATGTCATACAGGCCTTCGGGCCGCCTGATTTCGACCAGCCGGCCGGATACAGCCACATCGAAGCAGCCGGTTCCGGCCCGCGCCGAACCACCTGGCACAGGCAGATGATTTTTGGTGACGTGTCGGACACGGCCAATCTCCACGTCGCCATAGGCCTGGACGACAAGGTTCAATTCAGCTTCATGCCGAAGCCGCGCGACTGAGCAAGGCTGCCTGGCGCCGAGCTAATGGCGCGCCGAAACAGGGCCCGGCGCGCATCGCGCGGCATTCTCCGGCGGTCAATTCACAGGCCGCTCGCAGGCAATCGACCGGGAACGAACGGGTTTGCCGGGGTAACCTCGTCCGGCAAGTTGTGGTCACGATGGCGCGTTGTGTCGACAATGTGCCGTTCGACTGGGGGCTGCGGCCCTTTTGCTTGTCTGGTTGCGCCGCTCAACCTTCAGGCGTCGTCACGACTGCCAGAAGCGGGCGCGCTTCATGCGGTATCCGGCCTGCTCGCTGCCACCTGGCTTTTCGATGCCGGGCCGATCGGGGTTTTCCTGATCGGGCCGCTTAGTGCCCGGCGGGTTCTGGCCGTCGGCGTGACGGGTCTTTTCGTTGGTCTCGTCGACAGGCTCGGTGTTGCCGTATGTGTCGGCGGGTTTCCTGTTTTCGGCGGCTTCCTGGCTGACGCCGTCATCTTTTTGACTGTCATCGGGCTGTGGACTGTCATTGGGGTCGCGATAGTTTGGTGCCGGCTTGCGGGCCGCTATTGCTTTTTCGTGAGGCATGATTGGTCTCCTGCTGTCCCTGAGACAACATGCGGTGTGGCGTAAGGTTCCGTTTCAGCGGGGCAGGGGGCAGGCCGGGCGCGGCCTGCCCAGGCGCTTCGGCCCCAAGAACGCCGCATCAGCTCATGAGCTGGACGTATTCACCGGCTGGTCACAGGCTGCGCGATGGGCCGCCACGGGTAGACCTGACCTTGAGCTGAAAGTCGCCGTCATAGATCCGGTTCAGGATCGAGCACGCAGATGTGGCGCTTTCAAACGAACGCTCGACAAGGACGGTATTGCCAAGAGCAGCGGGCTGATCTTCGGCATCGTCCCAGACCTGCCATGATCCGTTCGGCTCCTGGATGCATCTGAAACGTGGAACAACTGCGGTCACGGGCTGCCCCTTTGCTCTATGGCTGGGCTCGATGGCTTGATCGTTGCCTTCCGCAACGCGCGAAGCGCGCATTCGTTCAATCATGGCATCTGGGCTAGAACGGGCAGGACGCCGAGCAGCACCCAGATGGCCATCAGGATCGCGGCCCCCTTGCCAAGCGGCCCCTTTGCCTCAGCCACATCAGCCCCCTTGAAAAGACCCCGCGCAGCAAAGCAAAGCCGGCCCGCCGCGGCAATGGGCGCCCGAGCTGTGCCGTCTTGCCCTCCTGCGCCGCGACCTGGCACCAGGCGGCGAGGGGCAGCTGATTTTACCGCAGATCAAAACGGGATTGCGTCGGGGTAACCTGATACGCCATACAGGAACCACGATGGCGTAGTGCGTCGATTAGGGGCTGCTTCGGCGGCCCTTTTCGCGTTTCTGGTCTGTGCAGGTCAGGCTCAATTCGCCCTTTGAAAAAGGGGAAAAAGCAACCCGACCGCAATTCCGCCGAAGGAAATGGCGAACGACCAGGCAATACGCTTCCGGTCCCTGGCGAACTCCGGTGCGGTGAATATTTGACCGAGGCGAGCATTCTGCCGGGCGCGGCTTTCGGCCCAACCGAGGTTCTTCTCCATTTCGGGCGTGCGGAGCATTCCGGAAACAAGGATGATTTTCGCAACGGACACGATTGCGACGAAGAATGAGCCGATCCAGATGAGGGTCGCGACCAGAACTGGCACTGACAACAGCAGGTTGAGTGCGAGGCCAAGGTCCATTCTCAGTCATCCCCTCGATGCCGCATCCTTCCACCGCTCCCGGCGGCTGTCAGGAAAGCAAACATGCCCTGCGGCGGCAATAGGTACAACCGACCCGGGCACCAGCTTTTTCATCCCAGCAGCGACCGCTCAGACCGGCACGAGGAAAATTCATGTCCGCACCCCTGGGAAACCCGTTCTGGAAGGCGCGCAGCTCTTTTGGCGCGGTCTTTGCCACGCCCGACGCGCTGTGGGCGGCCTGCAGCGAATATTTCGACTGGGTCGAGGCCAACCCGCTCTTTGAAGCCAGGCCCTTTGCCTATCAGGGCGAGGTCAAGGTCGAGCAGATCGAACGGATGCGGGCGATGACCATTTCGGGCCTGTGCATCTTTCTCGGCATCGGCCGCGGGACATGGGACGGCTTTGGCGAGCGTGACGGCTTCGGCGAGGTCACCGCGCGGGCCGAGGCGGTCATCCGGACGCAGAAATTCGAGGCTGCGGCGGCCGATCTGTTGAACCCGACCATCATCGCCCGCGAGCTAGGCCTTGCCGACAAGGCCGAGGTGACCGGCAAGGCCGGGGCGCCGCTGACGTCTGCGGTGGACGAGCTTTCCAAGAACGACATTGCCCGCCGCGTCGCCTTCCTCCTGGCGCAGGGACTGAACAGTGCAGCTCAGTGAAGTGCTGGCGGCCCTCGACGCGCTGCCGCAGCAGGCCAGGCAGCAAGTGATCGACGAGGCGGTGAAGGCGTCAGTCGGCCGCTACATGATCCCCAATCCCGGGCCGCAGACCGAGGCGTGGCTGTCCGAGGCGGACGAGACCTTCTATGGCGGGGCGGCCGGCGGCGGCAAGACGACGCTGATCTGCGGCCTGGCGCTCGAGGACTACCAGCCGGCGCTGATCCTGCGCAGGCAGGCGACCCAGCTCAAGGGCATCGAGGACGAGCTTACCCGCATGCTCGGCGGCCGCGACGGCTACAACAGCCAGTCGCATGTCTGGCGCCTGGCCAATGGCGGCAAGATCGAGCTCGGCGGCGTACCGCATGAGGCCGACAAGGAAAAATACCAGGGCCGCGCGCATAGGCTGAAGGCCTTCGACGAGATCACCCAGTTCACCGAGAGCCAGTACCGCTACATCATCGGCTGGTTGCGCGATGCCAGGGGCCGGCGCTGCCGGGTCGTTGCAACAGGCAATCCGCCGACCTCGGCTGAGGGCATGTGGGTGGTCAGGTACTGGGCGCCATGGCTCGACAAAAGCCATCCCAAGCCTGCGGCATCTGGCGAACTCCGATGGTTCACCACCGTCGGCGGCGAGGACCGCGAGGTCGATGCGGATTATGAGGGACCGAAGGGCGAACGTCCGAGGTCGAGAACCTTCATTCGCTCGATGCTGGAAGACAATCCGGAGCTGATGGCGACGGGCTATGCCGCCCAGCTCGAAAGCCTGCCCGACGAGATCCGCGAGCGGTTGCGCTACGGCTCGTTCGAGGCAGGCGGCAAGGACGATCCCTGGCAGGTGATCCCGACCGGCTGGATCAGGCAGGCGCAGGCCCGCTGGCTCGCCACCCCGCCCGACCTGCCGATGACGGCAGTGGCCGCCGACATCGCCCAGGGCGGATCCGACAAGACGCAGATCCAGAGCCGGCGCGAGTGGTGGTATTCGCCGTTTGCCAGCTACAAGGGCAGCGAAACGCCCGACGGGCCGACGGCAGCGGGGCTGATCGTCAGGCAGATGCGCGACCGTTGTCGTGTGGTGGTCGATGCCGGCGGCGGTTATGGCGGCGACACGCTGACCCAGCTTGCCCATGCCGATGTCGACTGTTTCGGCTTCAAGGGCGGCAGCGGCTCGACCGCTTCGACACGCGACGGCATGTACGGTTTTGCCAACCTGAGGGCGCAGGCCGTCTGGCAGTTCCGCGAACAGCTCGACCCGGCTTATGGCGCGCGCATCGCCTTGCCGCCCGATGCCGAGCTGGAAGCCGATCTCGCCGCCTACCGCTACGAGATCCGCGCCGGCGGCGGCGGCGAGGACATCCTCGTCCTGCCCAAGGATGTCATGCGCGAACAGCTCGGCCGCTCCCCCGACAAGGGCGACACCACGATCATGCTGTCGGCATCCGCCATCAGTGGGCTGAAGCGCCCGAAGGCAGCGCAGGAGCGGCGCGAACAATCGAGGATGCGGCTGCAATCCGTGACGTCAAACAGTGCCTTGAAGGCCAAACTGCGAGGAAAACGCCGATGAGTGGACTTTTCGGAAAGAAACAGCCGATGCCCGAGCCGGAGCCGCCGGCAACGATGCCCGACCCGGAAGATCCCTTGGCCAAGCGCCAGCGCAGCCGGACGCGCTCGCTGGCCCCGGCGGCCAAAAGCAGCGCCGCCACCGACCGCCTGGCCCAGGTTCCGGGTACGATCGGGCGTGAGTTCTCGCGCGGAACGCTCGGAGCGAGCTGATGAGCGACCAGGCAGGCCGCGACCTGATGGCGATCGATGCGCGCCTCTTTTCCGCCAAGGGCGCGCTCGACAGCCTGTATCAGGAAATCGCCGAATTCCTGTTCCCCGAGCGCGCCGACTTCACGACGGAAATCGTGCTCGGCCAGGAGTTCGCCGCGCATCTGACCGATGCCACGCCCGTGCTGATGCGGCGCGAGCTTGGCGACCAGATCGGCTCGATGGTGCGGCCCGATGGGCGCCAATGGTTCAAGGCGGCGGCCTCCAACAAGCGCATCGGCCGTGACCGCGATGCTGCGTCCTTCCTCGAATTCATGACAGACGTGAACAGCGCCATCCTGAATTCGCGCGACAGCGGCTTTCGCCGCGCCGCCCAGCAGGTCGAGCATGACTTCGCCGCCTTCGGCATGGGCTGGCTGCAGGTCAGCTACAACAGGAACCGCGACAACCTCATCTACCGCTGCCACCATCCCAAAAACATGGCGGGGCAGGAGGGGCCCGACGGCCAGGTCAACCATGTCCACCGCAAATGCGACATGACCGCTGCCGCCATGGCCCATCTGTTCGGTGAGGCGAGGCTGCCGCATCAGGTGAAGAACGCGCTGCGTGACAAGGACACCAGGTCGACCTTCAAGGTCCGCCACATCTTCATCCCGCTGGAGCTCTACGAGCCGCAGCGCAAATTCCCCAAAGGGGCGAAGTGGGCGGATGTCTATGTCACCGAAGACGGCACCATCCTGCAGGAACTGCCTGCTTTCACCTTCGATTATGTCGTGCCGCGCTGGTGGCTGTTGTCGGGCAAGTTTTACGCCGTGTCGACGGCGGCCTCTATCGGCCTGACCGAAAGCCGCATGCTGCAGCGCATGAAGATGACCATCATCGAGGCCGGCGAAAAGCAGGTCGACCCGCCGCTGGTCGCCACCCAGGATGCGCTTTTGTCGCCGGTCGATCTTGGCGCCAACGGCATCACCTTCATCGACAGCCAGTATGACGAACGCCTGGGGGCGGCACTGCGCGTGCTCGACCTCGGCAAGAATGTCGGCCTCGGCATCGACCTGATCAACGACCAGCGCAACCAGCTCGGCGATGCCTTCTTCCTCAGCAAGCTGCAGCCGATCGCCCAGGCCGACAAGACGATGACGGCTTACGAGGCAGCGCAGCGCGTCCAGGAATGGATCCGCAACGCCATGCCGCTGTTCGGCCCGATCGAGCATGAATGGACAGGTGCGGTGCTCGACCTGACCACCGAAAAGGTGATGCGGGCCGGCGGTTATGGCCCGGTGGACCGCAGCGGCGTGCCTGTCGACATGCCCGACATCCTGCTCGGCCAGAACATCCAGTACGAGTTCAACAATGCGCTGAAGGAAGCGCGCGACCGCCAGGTGCTCAACGCCTTTCAGGAGAGTGCCGCCATCCTGCAGGCCGGCGTGTCGCTCGATCCGTCGCTGGCCGGCGAGGTCGATGCCCGCACCATGTTTCGCGACGCCTTTGCCGCGATCCCGAACAGCCGCGCCGACTGGCTGCTCGATGCCGAGCAGGCGGCGGCCAATCTCAAGCAGAGCCAGCAGGCCATGGCCGAGCAGCAGCAGATGCAGCAGGTCGGCAATGGCGCCGCTGTCGCCACCCAGGTCGGTGATGCCGCGCAGTCGATCCGGGCGGCACTCGGACAATGAGAGACAAACCTTACCGCCCCTGGCACCCGGTCACGGTGCGCACGGACAACGAGACGCCGCGCACCGATCTCGAAATCCGCAAGGCCGATTGCGCAGCGCTCCAGGCGCTCGCCGCCGGCATTGCCAATGAGGAGCAGCAGAAGCGGGCGCTGGGCGCGGTGCTGCATATTTGCGGCCTGCATCAACCCTCCTGGATGCCGTCGGAGCATGGCGGCGAGCGCGACAGTTCTTTTGCCGCCGGCAAGCAGCATGTCGGCTTCCAGATCCGGAAGCTGATTTCCCATTCCCTTTCCATTTTGACAGGTGAGAGCAATGACCGACCAGCTCATGACAGACGCACAGGCAAACCAGCCGACGACCGCAATACCGACCGCGCCAGACAATAGCCCGGCGCCGGTTTCGCATTCGCCGGGTTCGACGTCGCCGGCGCCAAATTCGCCGCTACCTGGCGCCGACGCGGCACTTCAGTCGTTCCGCGAACAGCTGGCCGGCGGCGATGCCGCGATGATGAAGCAGCTCGAGCGCTACAGGTCGACGGACGAGATTTCGAAGGCGTTCCGCGAGGGCTACAGGAATGCCAAGAACGGCGGCCGGCAGGTCGAGCTGACCGACAAATCGACGCCGGAAGACGTCAAGGCCTATCGCCTGGCCAACGGCATCCCTGATGACGCCGCCCAATATCCCGGCGCGTTCCGCGAGGGTTTCGAGGTCACCGACGCCGACAGGGCGATCCTCTCCGACTTCAAGGCGGCGATGCACGAGCGCCACGTGCCGCCGAAGGTGGCAGCCGCAGCCCTCGACTGGTACCAGGATTTCGCCGCCACCCAGGCCCAGGAGCTGAATGCCCAGCTGGCCAAGGTCGCCGGCGACACGCAGAAGACCCTGCGCAGCGAATGGGGCGGCGACTATGACGGCCAGATCGGCGCCGCCCAGGAGCTGATGCGGGCGCATCTCGGCGACGACGGTTTCGGCCAGATGATGGGCCTGCGCCTGATGGACGGCTCGCGCCTGCAGGACAATCTCGGCTTCGTCAAGATGATGGCGACCATCGGCGCCGACTATTACGGTTCGACGGCGATCCTCACAGGCGACATCGAGGCGACCGGCAAGACGCTTGAGGCCCAGCAGCAGGAGCTTCTGGCGCTGCGCGTCTCCGACCCGGAAAAATACAAGAGCGACGCCGTCCAGGGCAAGCTGACCAGGATCTATGCCCAGCTCGACAAGATAAACGCCCGGAAGTGATCCGGGCGGATCAAGACTTATCGCGGCACCCCGGTTTCCGGCCCCGCAAAACGCTCTAACAAGAAAAGCTGATGTGACGCCCCGCGACGGGGTGAGTAGCGGCCCCGTGCCCCCGGCACGGCATCCCGCGAAAGCCCTGCCTGCTGCACCCCGATCACGGCTGAAAGACCCTCCAATCATCATCGAAGGATATCGAGATGCCTTATGCCATCACGAAAACCCAGTACCGGGATGAGTGGGTCGTCGCCTTTCAGCGCGGCGAAACCTACCTCAAGGACTGCGTCACCAAGGAACTCATGATCAGCGGCCTGACCGCCTCGTTCGCGCTCCAGGGCGCGGCCGGCCGCATGACCAGGCGCGGCACGAACGGTCTCATCCCGTCGCGCAACCGCACCGACAGCCAGCCGACGATCACGCTGGAAGAAAAGCACACCAAGGAAACCCGTCCCGGCTTCGACGTGTTCACCGCGGCTGCCAACCTGCGTGAAGCGATGCAGAACGCCAGTGCGCTGACCGCCTCGCGCGAAATCGACATGACCATCATCGAGGCGCTGTCGACCGCCACCAACGCCTATGCCGGCGGTGCGGCCCAGACCCTGACCTACGGCAAGACGGTCGACGCCTTGTCCGACCTGTTCGAGCTCGACGTCATGGCCGGCAACGAGATCACCTGCCTGTGGACGCCGAAAGCCTGGG
Organism: Aminobacter sp. SR38; assembly: GCF_014843375.1. Lineage (NCBI taxonomy): Bacteria > Pseudomonadati > Pseudomonadota > Alphaproteobacteria > Hyphomicrobiales > Phyllobacteriaceae > Aminobacter > Aminobacter sp. SR38. The sequence continues at coordinate 975,968 of NZ_CP062112.1, read as the reverse complement.
CCCGCCTGCTCACCTTCCAGGAGTTCAAGTCGGCCGACTATATCGACGCCAAGCCGCTCGTCGGCCTGACGCTCGACCGGCCGAAGCTCTGGCTCGGCGCCAAGCACATCATGCACACCGGCCTGCCGGGCATGGGCACGGCGACCGCGTCCAACTTCATCTTCGCCAAGCCGGCCGTGGGTCACGCCATCGCCGGCGACGTGAAGGTCGATGCCGGCTTCAACGGCGAGGACGACTATTCCTACGACCGTGCCACGATCTACGACGGCAGCACCATCCTGCAGCAGGCCGGCGTGATCAAGGTCGTCACCGACGACACCGCTGCGTTCTCCTGAGGAGGCTTGGAAATGGCTTATGAAACGAACGGCTTCAAGCTCCTGACCGATGGTCTTTCCGGCGCCAGCACCATGAAGACGTGGCTGCTGGATTCGGTCGACGCCATCGCGACGGTCAACACCTCCAACTATGTCGGCGACGGCCACGCCAGGGGCGCCCGCCAGGGTGACATCGTCATCGTGCGCACGCGCACGACCACGCTGGCCGGCCCGGTGACGGCGATCCACCATTGCTGGGTGATCGACGAGAAGACCGGCAGCGACGGTCGCGGCATCGACCTGACCGACGGCCTCGCCATCACCGCGACCGACACCGACTGACTCGAAGCGACTGGGGGAGGCCTGCGGGCCTCCCTTTCCCTTTCATTTCCCTTTGATCCCAGGTGAAAAAAATGACTGAAGTCACCAAGCTTGCCGGGCATCGCTTCGCCCAGGCCGACTACGCCATCGGCCGTTATGCAGCGACAGTGCCGTCGGACACCACGCTCGCCGACGTCACCCACCCCGAATTCTTTGCCAACCACCTCACGGTGTTCCGGCGCGGCATGACCATCGACATCGTTTCGGATGATTTCGGCCTCGACTGCACGCTGCGTGTGCTCGCCGTCACCAAGACCACGGCGGTTGTCCGCGTCATCAGGCTGTTCGACGAGGACAGCGCCCCCAGGGCGACCGCCACCGAGGTCAGCCCGGCCGAGGTCAGCTTCGGCGGCCCGCACCACAAATGGCGTTTCCTGCATGGCGGCAACGTCATCCAGACCGGTTTCGACACCAGGGACGCGGCTGAAAAAGCCGCCGACCGGTATGTCCAGCAGATGAAGGGCTGACTGTGCCATGGCGACAAAGCTCGAGATCTGGAAGCAGGCGCTGGTTCACCTGGAAAAGGCCGCCATCACAACCCTCACCGACGATGTCGAAGCCACCTATGTCTTCGCCAACGCCTGGGGCGGTGCTGTCGAGGAAGCCTTCAATTCGGGTGACTGGAACTTTGCCAAGGCCTCCATTGCCTTGTCGCCCAATGGCGCGGCGACGCCGGCCCTGGGCTGGGCCCATGCCTTCGATTATCCCGCGGGCTGGCTGCGCACGCTTGTTGTCTCGGACACATCAGACTTCACCCCCTTCCACGACTATGCCGATGAGGGCGGCCGCCTGCATGCCCAGACGCCGGCGCTTTATCTGCGCTTCATCAGCGATGTGAACGCCGCCGACGACAAGGTCGTGACCTGGCCGACGATGTTCTGGCGTTACGTCGCCCTCAAGCTCGCCTTCGACACCTGCGGCAAGCTGACCTCGGGCGATACGCTGGAGGAAAAGCTGCGCCAGCGCATGGAGCGTGCCCTGGTGCAGGCCAAGAACATCGATGCCCGCAACGAAAACAACAAGCTGATAGTGCCGGGCAGCTGGCTGCGCGCCCGGCGCAGCAGTGGTGTCGGCGGCCGTCATGACGGCGGCGCGACACTCGTCGGCGGCCAGATCAGCTTTGGCGAGGGGGAGGTCTGATGCCGCGCGTTTCAGCCCCGGTCTATTCGGTCAATGGCGGCGAGATCGGCGAGGAAGCGCTGTCGCGCCTCGACCTCGAGCGCATGCAGTTCGCCTCGGCGCTGAGCTCGAACATCTTGCCGCGTGTCGTCGGCTCGATGACGCTGCGGCCCGGCCTCGAGCACATTGCCGACATCGATCTCGGTGATGTCCGGCTGCTCGAATATTCTTTCGCCGGCTCGAATGCCTCGATGCTGGTGCCGATCCTGTCGAACAACGAGATGCGGGTTTTGAAGGACAATGCCTTCGTCTCGCGCGTCGCCGTCTCGACCACGATTACCAATGGCGACTTCAATTCCTTCACCGGCTGGACCAATGCCAGCGCCGTCGGCGCCTCGGCAAATGTCGCGGGCGGCAATCTGGTGCTGACCGGCACCACCCAGGGCAGGGCGGCGGCGCGCCAGACGATATCGGTGGCAGCCGGCGACCAGGGCAAGGAACACGGCCTGCGTGTCGAAATCGTCCGCGGCCCGGTCTGGGTGCATATCGGCTCGTCCGCCGGCGCCAGCGACATCCTGCCGCTGTCGATCCTCGACGACGGCGACCATTCGATCGCCTTCACGCCCAACAGCACAAGCATCCATCTCGAGATCTACACCGACAAGGCGCGCCAGGCGCTGGTCGCCCGCTGCCAGATCGATGCGCCGGGAACGCTTGTCATTTCGACGCCATGGACGACGGCCGATCTCGCCGCCCCCCGGCACAAGCAGAATATCGACGTGCTTTATCTCGCCTCGCGCCAGTTCCAGCAGCGCGAGATCCAGCGCCGCGGCGACACCAGCTGGGGCATCCAGCGCTACAAGGTCGACGACGGCCCCTTTGTGTCAGCCGACGGCACGGTGGCGCTGACGCCTTCCGTCTACACCGGCAACGGCACGCTGACGGCGAGCCGGCCGCTGTTCGAAGCGAGCATGGTCGGCCGCCTGTTCCGCCTGTTCCAGTCCGGCCAGACCGTGCAGGAGAGTTTCACCGCCGCCCCGGCGAACGGCGCCTCGATCCGTGTCTCCGGCGTCAATGCGGCGCGCGATTTCAGCTTCCAGGTCTCCGGCACCTGGGCGGGTTCGGTCCGGCTCGAGGTCGCAACCGACGACGGCAGCGGCAATCCCGGCGCCTGGAGCACGGTGAGCACCTATGCGGCCAACACCGGGCCGACCAACTACCGCGACCCCGACAACAACGTCGTCAAGTTCTTCCGTTTCGTCGCCGTCACCTTCACCAGCGGCACCATCGACACCGCGCTCGTCTACACCGGCGGCAGCCAGGTCGGCATCGCCCGCATGACTGCCTATGGCAGCGCCACCGTTGCCAACGTCGAGGTGTTGAGCCGCTTCTATTCGCTGAGCCCGACCTTCGAATGGGACTTTTCGACCTGGTCGGACTTCGACGGCTGGCCGTGGGGCATCGAGGCCTTCGGCGGCCGGCTCTACTGGGGCAAGGGCGACTTCGTGCATGGCTCGGTGCCCGATGCCTTCCACAGCTTCAACGACAATGTCGAGGGCGACAGCGCGCCGATCTACCGCTCGATCGGCGCCAGCACCGACAGGGGCATCCTCTGGCTGCTCGGCCTGCAGCGGCTCATCGCCGGCACCGACAATTCCGAGATCTCGATCAAGTCGTCGAGCTTCGACGAGCCGCTGACGGCGTCGAGCTGGTTTCCCGTCGATGGCTCGACGCAAGGCAGCTACGACCTGCGCGCGGTCAAATGCGACAAGGACGGCATCTTCGTACAGAGCAGCGGCCTCAGGGTCTTTGCGCTGATCGCCGAGCAAGGCACGCTCGATTACAGCGCCATGGACCTGATGGCGATGCATGAGGAGGTCTGCGGCGGCTCGCCCATCGTCAGCATGGCCGTGCAGCGCCAGCCCGACACGGTGGTGTGGTTCATCCTCGAAAACGGCGAGGCCCGCGCGCTGACCTATCGTCCCTCGGAGAAGGTCGTCGCCTGGTCGCGCGTCGTCACCGACGGTGCGTTCAAGCAGGTCATCGCCTGTCGCGGCAAGGGCCAGGACAATGTCTATTTCGCCGTGCTCCGCAACGGCACGCAACGCCTGGAAAGGCTGGCCGACCTGAAGGACTGCCGCGGCGGCAAGGTGAACTGCCTGGCCGACGGTTTCAGGCGCTTCGTCACGACAGTCGGGCAGACGACATTTGCCGTGCCGCATCTCAACGGCAAGGGCGTCACCGTCTGGCTCGACGGTGCGGCCCTGAATGACCAGGACAACCTCTATCCCGTTGCCGCGGGGCAGGTGGTGCTGCCGCCGCAGCCGGCCGGCCGGGCGGTGGTGATCGGCCTGCCTTATGTCGGGCGCTGGCAGTCGACCAAGCTGGCTTATGGCGCTGCCAACGGCACCGCACTGTTCCGCAAGAAACGCGTGTCGCAGCTCGGCATGTATCTGGTCGACACCATGCTGGACGGCCTGCGCGTCGGCAACACCTTCGACAGCCTGCACCGGCTGACGGTGACCAAGGGCGACAAGCCGATCGCGGCAAACAGGCTGTTCACCAGCTTCGACGCCGACATGATGTCGATTTCCAGCGACTGGGACACCGACAGCCGGCTCTGCCTCGAACATCGCTCGCCCTATCCGTTCACCGCCGGCTCGCTGGTGATGGATGTGAAGACCAATGGCTGACATCAGGCCCGCCGACGACATCGACTTCGCCCGCTTCTATGGCGGCGTGCAGGTAACAAGCCGGTGGGTCGGCCGCGCGCTGTGGCGCCGTCGCCTGCTCGCCGGTTTCGGCTGCGTCATCGAGACGGGTGAGGGCGAGTGGATGGCCTTTCTCGAGGTGCCGGCGGCCATGCGCCGGCCCTTCATCTTCCGCCACATCCTTCAGGTGCTGGCGGAGGTGAAGGCAAGCGGCGCCCGCGTAATCAAGGCGACCTGCGACACCGCGATCCCGCGCGCCGAAGCGCTGATGCTGAAATTGGGCTTCAGGCCGACAGACGAAATTTCAGACGGAAAGGTGGTGTGGCAATGGGTTTCCTGACACCGGTGCTCGGGGCAATCGGCACGATCATGTCGGTTGCCGGGACGATACAGGAGGGCCGCGAACAGAAGGCCCGCTTCCAGTACGAACAGAAGGTTGCTGCCCAGCAGGCCGACGAGGCTGCGGCGGCAAGCCAGCGCGACGCGATGGCCCGCTATCGCGAAGGCCGGCAGCTTCTGTCGCAGCAGCAGGCGGCCATTGCCGGCTCGGGCGGCAACATGACCGATCCCTCGGTCATCGACATCATGGACGACACGTCGGAGCGGGTGCGGCTCGCCGCGGACACCGACATCTACAAGGGCGAGCAGCAGGCGCGCGGCTACAACGACGCCGCCAAGGTCGCCGGCTACAACGCCGAAAGCGCCATGCGGGCAGCACGCATCCGCGCGGCGGGTTCGCTGTTTTCGGGCATGTCGTCTTTGTTCAGCCGCTTCGGCGAAAGCAACAAGAAGACAGAGAGCCCGACCTCGGTCGCTCTCCCCTATGGCCCTCGGTGAACAGCGCATGGTGACCATTCCCACAGCACGCGACGTCGCTTACGCCGATCCGCGTTCGGGCCGCATCGCCAATGCCGGGCCGACGCCGATGGTGGGGGCTGCCCTTGCCGACGCTGGCCAGGTGGTCGTGCAGGCGAGCTACAGCCTGCAAGAGCTTGCCGAGCGCGAAAAGATCGACGTCGCCAACGACCGTTCCAACGCTGTCTCGACCAGCCTGACGCGATTTCTCGCCGATGAGGAACAGCGTTTCCTCAAGGCGCGCGAGGACAGCTCGGAAAGCGGCATCGGCTTCACCCGCCAGTTCATGGAAGGCCACCAGCAGCGCGCCAACGACTTCGCCAAGGCCAATTTCGAGGGCCTGACCGGGGATGCGCAGACGGGATACCTGAACAATATCCTGTCGCGTGGCAATTCGCTCTATGAGAAGGCTGACGACTACGAGCGGCAGGCTAAGGGTGCGTACTACGACCGCACCACCAACAGGAATCTCGACAGCTACCGCGCGCAGATAAAGAACAATGCCGCCGATTTTGTGCAGCTCAAGCGCGCGGGGCTGGAGGCGATCAATTCGACTGACATGCCCGAGCCGTGGAAGGCGGCGCGCCGGCAGCAGTGGGAAGCCGACGCTGCCGAAAGCAAGTGGCGCTGGACGTTCCAGCAGGATCCGGCTGCTGCAGTATCTCAGATGCGCGCTCCGGTTGGCGGGCGTGTCGGGCAAGCCTATCAGCGCCTGATTGCGAAAGGTTGGGCGCCGCACCAGGCGGCAGGCATCGTCGGCAACCTGCAAGCGGAGTCCGGCGTCAGCCTGAATACACAGGCCCGCAACGCTGGCGACGGAAGCGACGGCTCGGACAGCATTGGCATTGCCCAATGGAACGGAAAGCGCGCGCAGGCGCTCAAGGCGTTCGCTGCATCGCAAGGCACTGACTGGCACGACTTCGATATCCAGATCGATTTCATTGATCACGAGTTGCGCACGAGCGAGCGCGCGGCAGGCGAAAATCTCGCGAGGTCGACGAACGCAGAAGACGCCGCTGCAGCCTTCACCGGTTACGAGCGACCGGCGGGATGGTCTGCCAGCAATGCGCGGGGCGCGCACAATTGGACGGGGCGGCGTGACAACGCGCTTCGTATCGCAGGCGAGAACCCGCAGGCTGAAGACGCCGACCTCGACAAGATTCCGTATGACCGCCGGGACCAATTGGCGTCATGGGGCGAGACGGAACACAGCCAGCAGGTCACGCAGCAGCGTGCGACGTCGAAGCATCGCTATAATGACCTGATTGCCACCGAGCCGGACACAGTTCGGGAAAGCGTGATCCTGGCCGATACGACGCTCGAAAGCAGCGACAAGGCCGACCTCGTGACGACCCTTCGCATCGCGCAGCAGGAAAGCGGCGGCGTCAATGCGATGATCGGCGCCCTGGCCGGCGGCAAGGTCGACGTCGACAGCTTCGACAGCGACCAGACCAGGATTGCCGACAAGACCTATGACAAGCTCTTCGCCGCAGCCGAAGATGCAGTCCAGCAAAAGGCAATCACATCAGAGTTTGTCGCGCGCACCGGCTACATCCCGAAGAGCGTGCAGGCCGATATTCGCAAGGGTGTGGCGTCGACCGATCCGGCGACGTTCGCGGCGGCCATGTCGAAGGCCGATACGCTCGAACCTCTTGCGCCCGTCTCCTTCGGCGCGTTCGAAGGTGGTGCACAGGCGCGCGAAAAGCTCGGCGTCTTCCGCCACATGGTCGTCGATCTCGGCCTCGGCAGTGAAGAGGCAGCGACCCGCATTCTCGCCGCGTCCGATCCGTTGGTGAGGGCCAGCCGCGACGTGCTGAAGACCGAGGCGGCCAAGTTCACTGGCAAGCTGAGGGTCACTGATGTGACGAGTTCCTTTGACCCGGGCTGGCTGGCGTCGGCGCCCGGCGCCGGCATCGTCCCGCAACAGGCCAACGGTCTGCTGGCCGAATATCGCGAGATAGCTGAAGAAAAGTTCTACGAGTATGGCGGCGATGCCGCTGCGGCGAAGGCCGCGGCGCTCACCGACCTCAAGCGCCGGTGGAACGTCAGCAACGTTTCGGGCTCTCCGAATTTGATGCGGATGCCGCCCGAGTTGCACTATCCGGCGATCGGCGGCAGCCTCGACTATCTGCGCGAAGATGCCATGAAGACCGCCAGCGACTACGCCGCCAAGCTCGGCCGGAAGGTCGAGAACGTCGCGATCCTGGCGTCCGACAAGACCCGCGCCGACATCGAGGCAAAGCGCCCCCCACGCTATCGCCTGTTCTACCAATACACCTCAGGCGGCCAGACGCAGTTCAGCGAGGTCTTCGGCCCGCCATGGGGGGTCGATGCCGCGACGTTCAAGCAATACAGCGACAAGCTCGGCAAGCTCTCCATGGCCGAGCGCGCGCGCCAGGATGCGGCGAGTGACGCTGTACGCGCCGGCGATGCTGCAGCGATGAGTGCGCTCGAGGCAACCGTCGGCCCCGACTGGATGAAGGCACGCGCGGCCGAAGCTGCCCGCGAGCTTGGCCGATCCCAGTCCGAAACAATCCGAAAGCGACCGCTTGAGACTCCGGCAAAGCCAACCTTCGATCCTGAGAAACTGCCAGTCACCTTCGGCCATGCGATGAACGACGCCATGTGGAGCGACGATGCCGCAGATTGAGTATCCCGATGAGCGTCCTGTGCTGGGCGCCTTCCGCGCGCTCGACTACACGCAGATGGACGAGCCGGAGTTTGATCCCGACACGGCGACGGTGATCGGGGCAGCGTGGCGAGATGGCAATACGTTCGGCTCGGCAGCCAACAACAAGCTGGCCGGCATCGATCGGACGACGCCCGAAGCGAGCTATACCGGCGAAGCTGCCTGGAACGACATTCGCGGCACGGCTTACGAACCGCATTGGGAACGCTTCACAACGCTGCGCAACTGGCGCGCGCACGCGGCCATGAAAAGCCAGATCGACATGGAGCGGGAAGACGACCGTATTCTCGAAGCTGGCGGGTGGACCGCGACATTTGCACAATTCGGCGCTCAGGCGTTCGACTGGCCATCGCTCCTCCCGGGCGGGGCGCTGGTGCGTGGGGCGAGCGTTGGCGGCACCATCGCCCGCACAGCGCTCTCGACCGGCTTTGCCGGTGCGCTCGGGGCTACCGTGTCTGAAACGGCATTGCAGGCCACACAGCAGACGCGGCCTCTCGAAGAAAGCATCCTTGCCATCGGTGGCGGTGCGGTTCTCGGCGCGTTCCTTGGTGGGGGTGTCGGCGCATTGTTTTCGGCAGCTCAACGCAAGGCGGCCCTGGCCACTGTCGACCGTGTTTTGTTCGAGGCCGACGACAGCGGGGCTGTGCTGGCTGAAGTCAGGGCGGGTCTTGCCGAAGAACAGGTTGCGGGCACTGCTGCGAACGGCGGTATCAAAGACTCCGACAACGCCGCGCGCGCCAAGCCGCTGGCCACGGTCGGCCGTGTATTGGCCGAGGCCGACGACAGCGGGGCTGTGCCGGCTGAATTCAGGCCCGGCGTCGCCGAAAAACAGGTCGCGGGCACTGCTGCGGACGGCAACATCAAAGGCGGCGACAGCGCTGTGGGCGAAAAGCCGCTGGCCACGGTCGACCGTGTTTTGGCGGAGGCCGATGACAGCGGGGCTGTGCCGGCAGACTTCAGGGCGGGCATTGCCGAAGAACAGCTCGCGGGCACTGCTGCGAACGGCAACATCAAAGGCGTCGACAACGCTGTGGGCGAAAAGCCGCTGGCCACGGTCGACAGTGTTTTGGCGGAGGCCGATGACAGTGGCGCGGCGCCGGCCGAATTCAGGCCCGGCGTCGCCGAAAAACAGGTCGCGGAAGCTGCAGCGGACGGAAACATCAAAGACGTCGACGACGCTGCCGGCGAAAAGTCGCTGGCCACGGTCGACCGTGTATTGGCCGCGGCCGACGACGGCGGCGCGGCTCCGGCTGACTTCAGGGCGGGCATTGCCGAAGCACAGAGCGCGGGCGTCGCTGCGGACGGCAACATCAAAGATGCCGACAACGCCGCGGAGGCCGGGACGGCTGGCCCGGCCAGCGATCATCTCGGGCCGCTGCGGCGCGCCCTGGACAGTCCGTCTGCCGTTCATGGCTCGCTCATGGCCGACCTGGTCGATACCGGCTCCCATTTCGACAACACTGCGCGCGGCGAGGGTGAGATTGCCGTCGAAAGTGAAGTGAAATTCTGGGGGCGCGCCGGGGTCGCCAAGGCCCTGACCAGAATGCGCTCCATCTATGACGAAGCGCGCAAGGCCCGCGGCTTCAACATGGGCTGGGAAGAGTTCAAAATCGCCGTCGGCAAGGACAGGCGCCTGGTCAGCGAAAACGAAGCGGTGAGAAAAGCCGGCGTTGCCTGGCGCAAAGCGGTATTTAATCCACTGAAGCTGCTGGCAATCAAGGCAGGGCTGCTGCCGGCTGGCGTGAGCGACCAGGGCGCTATTTTGTTTCTGGCCCGCTTCGGCAACGCCCCGCGGCTGAAAGCCGGCGAAGTCCGCTTCAAGACCATTGTGAGGCAGTGGGTTGACCAACAGCTTGCGCGCCTCGAGCGCGAGGCTGACAAGATGGGCAAGCCCGCCCGCATCAAGGGCGTGAAACCCGACGCGCTCGACCAGTTGGCGCCGGAGGCCGAGCCGAATAGCCACCGGTTTCGGTCGCCGGGGGAGCGGGCGGACTATGTGAACGGCGTTGTCGACGACATCTTTTCCCAGGTCACCAGTCGGGCAAACCAGGGCATGCCGTTCTATGACATGGTGATGTCGACGCACGGGCTGCTGAAGGGACGCCCCTTCGACATCGATTTGGATCTCATCGAGGAGTTTCTTGAACACGATGTCGAATTGATCGGCCGGCGCTTTGCCCGCGTCGTTGCGGCCGACGTCCAACTGGCGCGCCTGGACAGGCGCCTTGGCGGGCCGGGCAAGCCGACGCTTCAGAGCCAGCTGAGCCGGCTGGAAGACGATTACCGGCAGCTGCGTGAACAGGTTCAGGCATCCGACATGGACGAAGCAGCCAAGGCCAAGGCACTCCAGGACCTGACCCGCCGGGAAAGCAGCGACATCGCGGACGTCACCGCCATGCGCGATCGTCTGCGCGGGCAGTCCGGGCTCGACAGCCGGCACACCGACTTCGCCCGCGTCTTACGGACGGCGGGGCTGTTCGAGGTCATGCGCCGGCTCGCCGGCATGCTGGTTTCGTCGCTGGGAGATGCCGTGCGGCCGGCGATGGTGCACGGGCTGGGCCGGTACATGAACGAAGGTATCGCGCCGCTGGTCACCAATCTCGGCGCGATCAAGTTCGCGGCCGCCGATGCCAGGCGCCTTTGCGCGGTGGTGAAACACCTGTTGCGCTCGCGTATCGCCGCCATGGCCGGGCTGACCGATCCTCATGCGATGATTCCGCCCTTCGAGCAGCTGATCGACAACATGGGCACCACCTTCTCCAGAATGACGCTGCTGCCGTTCCTGACCGACATGAACACGCACGTTTCTTCAGCGCTGGTCCAGAACCGCATCTTGAAGAACGTGCTGGCGGCGAGCGATGGCGCTTCCCTGCCGGCCCGGGAGCTGGTCATTGGCGATTTCTTTGAGCAGCCGACTGTATCGCTTGATGAGCTCTATGCGGTGGTCGGCAAACGGCAGGCCGAACTCGTCGCCGCGGGAAGCGAAGTCGCCGAGGCAACCGGCTCGACCTTCGTAAATTCTGGATTCAAGGACAAGGAGAAAGCGGCAGTCAAGATTGCGCGCAAGGGATATGACGACGCGTCCCACCTGACGGATGTGGTCCGGGCCGGTTTCGTGGTCGAGACACCTGCCCGGGCCGACGAAGTGGTTGCGAAGCTGGCGGAGCGATACGACGTTCTGGACGAAGGCTGGAAGAAAAAGACCAACGGCTACTTCGACCGCAAGGTCATCCTGCGCTTTGACGATGGAACGGTGGGTGAGGTCCAGCTATGGGAATCGAACCTGCGTGACGCGAAGTTCGGACGCGGGGAAGAGCTGTACAATCTCGCGCGAGATCTTGATCCCACGTCCGAGGAATTCCTCAAGCTGGAGAAGGAGGCCGAGAAGCTCTATTCGGCGGCGCGGGCTGCTGCAGGCGAGACCTGGTCGAGCGAGAACATCGGCGGGTTCAGTTCGCCGAAGCTCTTGAAGCGTTCGCGCCAGGCCTCTTCGGAGAGCACGTCGGCGGTTTCCCAGACATCCATGAAGTCCACCGGAACCCAAGGGGAGTTGGGCTTGAGCATGGCGAATGCTCCGGCTTCACCGATGACTGCTGGGCGGTTATCCCAATTCACTAAATTGGTGGGGCGCATATCGGATTCCTTGTTTGGAAAAAGTGTAACACAGCCGGGAATCCGGGGCTATGCGGGCCTTTCTGCGGCCGACCGCAAATACATGGAATTCGTCGGTATCGACGAGGATATGGCCTTAAGAATTGCAGCCCAGTACTCACTGTTCGGACAGATCGAAGACACTGTCCACATTCCGCTGATCGGGCGCTGGACCGATGACGAAGCGCGCCGCGCCTTCACTGCCGCCGTCAACAAGGACGTCGACACCACGGTGGTCACCGAGAGCCTGGCGGATGTGCCGCTGTTCGCGCACACGCCGGAGGGCAGGGCCTTGCAACAATTCACGAGCTTCGCGCTGGCCGCCAATCAGCGTGCATCGATGCACGGCCTGCAGGACGGTCCGGGCTCGTTCGTCTCGGGCACGCTGGGCATGTCTGCTCTGGGCATGCTGGTCTACTGGCTCGAGGCCATGGAATCGGGCAGCGAGCTTGCGGAGGATTCCGAAACATGGATTGCCGCGGGGCTGGACCGCTCCGGCATCATGTCGGTCGGCATGGAGATCAACAACGCCTGGGAAAAGCTGGGCGCCCACGGCTTCTACGCACTCGCCTCGGCAGGCGGGCAGTTGCCCGATCCGAGAGCCTACGCAGGTCGGCCCGCCGCGCGCGTCGCCGATCGGGACGCCTACGGTTCTCGGCTCGGCCCTTCATTCCGAATTGGAACGGACGCGGCACAGTTGCTCGGCATTCCCGCTCACGCCTCATCAGGTGATCTCGCCATGTTGCCTGGTGATGTTGACCGCCGCTCCAGAATGGCGCCGTTCCTGACGCTGCCCTATTGGCGCTGGCTCATCGAGGGTGGCTTCGGACTGCCGGACGATTTCAGAGGTGTCGAACCTGAGCTCACCTCCCTGGCCGCATAGGGTGGCGCTTTCCAGGGGACGGCAACTGGCTGCAACTCATCTCGACATATGTCGGGGCTGGACTGTGGAAGGACACTGTCGAGGGAAAAAGAGGGTGCCGCTCTGCCCGATTCCCGCCCGCCAGCTCTCTACCGGACGGGGACACGTCCGGCGGCCTTACAACAGGCGATGCCGGAGCCGCGCGGAGTTTGCCGGCAGCCAGTGGAACCGGAAAGTCTGAGGACGCTGGCCAACAACATGGCATCGGCTCCGACAGTAGCCAATGGCGGTAGGCGGGCAGCCTTCGCTGGAGATGGAAGCTGCCGATTCTATTCGATGTCGCGTGCTGCTGCAGGCGAAACCCGGTCGATCATCGGCGGGTTCAGTTCGCCGAAGCGCTTGAAGCGTTCGCGCCAGGCCTCTTCGGAGAGTATGTCGGCGGTACTCCAGACATCCAAAAAGTCCACCTCTACCCAAGGGGAGTTGGGCTTGAGCATGGCAAATGCTCCAGCATCACCGATGATCGCCGGACGGTTGTCCCAATTCACCAAATTGGTGGGGCGCTTGTAGGGTTCTGTTTCAGGTGGTGCAGCATTTTCGGATTCATCGGCTGCGCCGGCCGGGAGCGCAGGCGATGGCGGCGCCGAAGCGGCGGGCGGCGGAGCTTGCGAGGCGACCGGTTCCTGCGCTCGGGGTGAAGGCGAAACCTGGTCGAGCAAGTGCGTCGGCGGGTTCAGTTCGCCGAAGCTCTTGAAGCGCTCGCGCCATGCCGCTTCAGTGAGCACGTCGGAAGTCCACAACACATCTCTGAAGTCCACCTCTACCCACGGGGAACTGGGCTCGAGCATGGCGAATGCTCCGCCTCCGCTGATGATCGCTGGACGGTTGTCCCAATTCACCAATAGGATGGGGCGCTCATGGAGTGTCGTGCCCGGAGACTGTGCAGCACATCCGGATTCCGCTGATGTGCCGGCCGGAAGCGCAGGCGCCGAGGCGGCGGGCGCTGCAGCTGAGCGGACGATCGGTTCCCGCTGTCGGGGTGAACGCGAAATCTGGTCGAGCAAGTACGTCGGCGGGTGGAGTTCGCCGAAGCTCCTGAATTGTCCGCGCCAGGCCACTTCGCGGAGCGTTCGAGCGGTCCACAACACATCGCTGAAGTTGACCTCTACCCAAGGCGAATTGGGCTTGAGCATGGCCAATGCTCCGGCTTCACCGATGACTGCTGGGCGATTGTCCCAATTCACCAACAGGAAGCGGCGCTGCACTGGTGGCGATGAAGGCGACCCTGTCGTTTTTTGATAATCGCCCAGTCCGTCATCGGTCATCAGCCTGACGAGCAGGAGACGCAGGCTGCCGAGGCGAACCAGGTTTTCCTGCGTTGGATCAGCCATCCAGTCGGCAAGGAATTGCCTGACTGTTGTGGTTAGTTCGTCATTGTCCGCGCACACCTCATAGCAAATGCCGATGATGTTGCCGAGGTCATGACGATCGGCGATGCCGGTGATTTCGAGCACCGACTGCGCGACGGCACTCATGAAATTCGTACCGATCTCGAGCGAGAAATGTATGGCGGCGATCTGGGCGAACATGCCCGCCAGCAAGCGCTCGGCATCGTCGTCGGCCGAGCCGGGCGTCATGACGTGCCTGGTCAGCAGCGACGCCGAGCGCGGCGCAAGCTGGGTATCGGACCCAGCGGCTATCTGCTCGCCACCGATCGTGGAGATGGCCGAGCGCAGCATGGCGCGTTTTTGATCTCTGGCGCGGGCCTCCGCGAGGAGTGCGCGCTCACTGAGGGCTTTTCTGCTGCGAAACAGATCGAACAGTCCCATGAGAACCTCAGTCGAAAGTCGGTTTGACCCTGGGGTGAGGCGGCGCAACACCAGGGTATGAAAACGGTAGAAGATCGCGAGCAGAAGCAGGTTGGCGATCAGGCCCAACGCTATGCCGGGAGCCTCGGTCGGCCTGAAGACCAAGGGCATCAGGACTGCAAACACGATCGCCCCGAGAGTGATCGTCAATCCGACCGCAATCCTGCTCTTGAGTTCGAGAGCGGTCGCCAACAGAAATGCCATGAAGGTTATACGTGCAGGGTCAATCAACAGTTCGATAAACAGGCCCATCGTCCAAGCTTCGCTTCTTTTCGCGTATAGCGGGTATTCAACCTTAAATTGCAGCTTCTTTCAAGGCCGGCTCTCAGCGACGAACTCGCGCTCACCCCATGCCGCGCGGACAGAGCCGAGCAGCACGATGTCGCCGATGCCGGATGTCCATCGCGCCCAGGCCGGCCATTCCGACCATCGGTCAAACAAGTGAACAAGCATTGGTGCCCCTAGGGTCGCTGCGGTCTCAGGTCGCTCGCGCCAGCGGTTTCATGCCGGTTCTGCCCGCGACGAACAAGATTAGCGCAGATCATCTCGACCTGCGCTGCTTCTGCGCCGGTGCCCTGACTTCTGATGGCAACAATCGTCCCAGACGTCGATCGATCTGACGGCGCGTGGTTCGCGCCAGGCGCGAAAGCATCGGCCTGTCTCTCCGCATCACCACCCTGAACCGCTCGCCGCGGCGAGCCCCATTGCCTTGAGGACAAGATATGGCGACGGAATTCGACAATTCGCTGCATTGGGGCCTGTTCCTCACCGGAACCACGCTGACCAGCGAGACCGGAAAATATGTCAGGGTGTCCGAGCTGGTTCTGTCGGCGCTTCGCGCGGCCGGCGTGTTCAGCAACATGGTCGACGGCATCGTCGCACCCGCAACCGACAAGCTCTGGCTCGACAAGAATGTCGATCCGGCCGTGCTCAAGGAGTGGGACGCGACCGGGGCGTCATGGGTGCCGATGAGCTATGGCAGGCTGTTCGGCCGCGCCGCCGTGGACAAGCTTACGGTGACGGGCGGCACAGGCAATGCCGTCGTGGTCAGCCAGCCACCAGGGTTTCAGGCCGACAGGCTGTACCTGATGACGCCGACGGCCAACAACAGCGCCGCAACCACGATCACGGTCGCGGGTGTCGGCAGCTATGGCGTGAAATACGGCAACGGCGCCGACATCGCCGCGACCGAATTCACCGCCGGGCGGCAAACCGTGCTGTTCTTCACTGGCGCGCGTTTCGAGGTGGTGTTTCCACTCGGCCAGCTGTCGGCCGCCGTAGTGACCGCGCAGGCGTCGGCCGACGCTGCGGCGGCTTCGGCAAGCTCATCGTCGACTTCGGCGTCAAATGCGGCGACCTCGGCCACCAATGCGGCAAACAGCGCCAATGCATCGGCCAACAGTGCAACTGCGGCAGCCAACTCGGTGGCAGCGCTGCCCTACAATTTCTCGACCACGACAACCGATGCCGACCCGGGTGCCGGCATCTTCCGGCTCAACAATGTGGCTCTCGGCTTGGCAACCACTGCCTATATCGACAATGTCGACGGTGACGGCGTGACGGCTATCGGCGTGCTCGACACATGGGACGACAGCACGAGCACGGTACGCGGTGTCCTGACGATCCGCTCGAAAACGAACGCAACGATCCGGCACAGCTACAACGTCACCGGCTCTGTGGTGGACGGTACCGGCTATCGCAAGTTGACGCTGGCATATGTCGGGGGCTCCGGCACGCTGACGAACGGGGCGGCGCATTGGCTCATATTCCACCGGACCGGCGACAACGGGTCGGGCGACGTTACCGGCCCTGCCTCATCGACCAACAACGGCTTCGCGCGCTTCAACGGCACGACTGGCAAGGTGATCAAGGACAGCGCTGCGGTGATCGCCATTGCCGACGGTGGTACCGGCCAGGGAACTGCTGCACTGGCGTTCGGCGCCCTCAAGCAAGACGCCAGCACCACCGCCACGGGTGTCGTTGAGCTAGCCACTGCAGCCGAGGTTGCCACGGGGACAGACACGGCCCGCGTCCCATCAGTTTCCACGATGGGCAGCCATCAAGGGATGGCCAAAGCGTGGGTGAATTTCAATGGCACTGGTACGCCTGCAATCGCGGCTTCCTTCAACGTGTCGTCGATCACGGATAACGGCACTGGTGACTATACCATCAACTTCACGTCTGCGCTGGTTGACGCAAACTTCGCATGTTCTGTTGCGACTTATGGCAACCAAGGAGGCACCAACGACTACCGCGCCCACGGCTCGCCTAAAGCATTCGCATCGAGCTCGGTTCGCATTCAGTGCGGGCGCGCAGATGAAGCCTCTAGTGCTGTCCTCGACCCTGTTGCGGTCCATGTCATTGTTATGAGGTAGGAGAATGACCCAGCGAATTATCTTCCCCAACGGCGACGGTGTGTCTGTCATCATCCCAAGTGGGGAACTGCCTATCGGCGAAGTCGCGCGAAAGGATGTACCGATCGGTGTCCCGTTCCGCATCGTCGCCACGGCGGGCATTCCCAGCGACCGTTCACAGCGAGAGCTCTGGACGGCCGATTTCAGCATCCCTGACGGCCACGGCATCGGGGCCGCCGCATGGTTTGCGGAGCAGGAGGCGATCATTGCCGCTGCGCACGCGGAAGAACTGGGTTCGGAGGATACCAAATGAGCGTCATTTCCATTCGGCCAGCGCCGCCACTGCCCGTGCCCGAGCGTGTGTCCTCTCGCCAATTCAAGATGCAGCTCGAGATCGACAAAATCTTAGACCAAGTCGAGGCTTGGGTTTCCGCCCAGCCGAAGCTGGTCCAGATTGCCTACGCCGAGAGCAAGACCTTTGATCGTATCGATCCGATGCTGCAGTCAGGGTTCGCTGCGCTCAGTTTCCCTGAGGCGGCAGTCGATGAGTTTTTCCGAAATGCGGGAAAACTCTGAAGAACCATCCCTTCACCTTAGCCCGCACGGCGCGGCGGAACCGCTTCCAGGGCGATTGGCAAGGCTTCTCTGCTAGACTGTCTGGCGGCCAAGGCGGTTGCCGAAGGCTGAATCGGCTGCCAATGGCCTTCTGCAAAGCTGCCAAGACCGGCTCAGAATGGCGCGGGTCGATATGGACATTGTTGTCTGAAAAGGAGGGGATAATCGATCCATCCGGGTTGCTATAGGCAGCCCGGAAATCCACGAACGCAACACTCATCATCGCCATGCGGGCGTTCATCCGGTCACGGATAGCTTTCACATCGGCGCGGCATGCGTCTTCGTTTTCGTAGCCCTCATATTCCAGATAGGCGGGATTGAACGGACCGATGCAGGCCAAGGCCAAGCGCGCGGGACACTTCGTCTTGAACTGATCCAAAGCTACCTGGAACCTGTCGCAAAGCGCGTCGGCTTCTGCGATTGATGTGCGACCATTTTGGCGAGCGAGGCGCCCTACATGGACGCGGCTGTCAATTTCGCCAAATGACAACACAAGCACATCACCACTGATCGGTCGACAGTTCTTGGGGGAACCAACGACGCTATGCCATCGCGAGCGGCCCGATGCATCGTCCTCGGCCCATGCCAATAGATCTTAGCCTCGGCTATACCGGCGAAACTGAATAGGGAGTGACTGTCGCCGAGCGTCATGAGCGTCATTGCTCATGGATACATCGCCAAGCGATCCGCTTTCAACCGTCTTCGAGTTTCGCGCTGACCTCCCGCATCCTGCGGGCCTGGCGGCGCACGCCCTAAAGGAACTGGCTATGTATACCCGCTACCTCCTGATGACGACGCTTTCGCTCGCCTTTAATCTGTTCGTGATGGTGACGGCCCCGGTCTGGGCGGCCTGGGCTGCTGTGGCCAACCTTGACAGGCTACCCGGGGTCTTCGCCTACATCCACACCCACGACGACGATATCTATGGCTTCGTCGACAAGCCGGCGACGGTCTGGGGGCGGTTAAAGACGGCCTGCTGGTGGCTCTGGCGAAACCCTGGCTATGGCTTCGATGCGTATGTGCTCGGCTTCGAGGCTGCCGGCGTGCAGATCGTCTCTGACAGCGGCGTTGTCGACTTTGATCGAGGCAAGACCGTCTCGCGCCTTGTCGTCATGCAGGCCGCCAATGGACGCCGGTATTTCTCCTATCGCCGCGATCAGATGCTGCCGGGCAACCGCTTCGCCAAGATCTGGATCGGCTGGCATTGGTCCGCCGTCGACGGCCGCCGGCACATGATCAAGATCATGTTCAACCCGTTTCGCCGGGTTTCCTGAAACTCCACACATCTGAGGAATTCCCATGGACCGTAGCAAGTTCTACGCGGCCTTGCGCGCTCGCTCGTCTGGCGTGTTCGGGACGTCGCTTTCGCAAAGCCAGGTCAACGGCGCTGCTGCTCGGCTCGCCGTAGCTGAAGCTGCAGGTGCCCGAGGGGGGCTCGGGGGACGCGTAACCGGGAGGCAACGCATCCAAGCGTTCGCGTCTGACCGCCCCACCTGCGCGAACGACATTGCATCAAGAAGCTTGGGACCTCAATGGCAGTTGTCAGGCCGACTTGTGCCTGCCGCGAAATACCGACCATGCAATCAGGCCGGCCCCGATCAGGGTTGCACCCCAGGCGATCAGCGCCGGCATCATCGGACTGCCGAAACATCCATAGAGGCCGATGTAATCCATCTGGTAGCAATGTCTGGCCGGGCTTTCGTTGTCAAAGCTGTAGGTTCGCGTGAACATTCCGTTGAAGAACAGGAACACGCCGGCGATGAGGATCACCCACTTCATTCAGCCCTCCCTCCCGTTGATGCTGGCAGATTGAACGACTTCATCATCAAAGGAAATCACCAGTGGCCGCAATCTACACCGGCGCTCGTCCTGAAACGTGAGGGGGGCTGATCGCACCGTGATCCGGAGGCCATGGCCGCTAGCTAGTAGCCGGCCAGCCAGAAGATGCCGCTCGCCGCACCGAACGCCACGGCGATGTAGAACAGGTCAGTCCATTGCGGTCCTGGAACGTCGCTCAGATGGTCGACAGGTGCCATGTGCTCGACACGTGAGCTCCCTGAGCCACGGAGATATAGAGCGCGTCTTTCAAGGTCATTGTCGCTGCGAGACGACTTCAGATCGGCCGTCATATTCGCCTCCCTAAGAAGATTGCTTAACTCCTTGGACGGCTGACCGTTCCATGCCAGTGCGGGGCAGTCTGGCGCCTGGCCGCCCCCGTTGGAGCAAGAGGGATGGCCCCGCTCACGGCTGCGGGGCCCATCAGGACTACGCGGCGTCCGAGACGTCCGACATTTGGTCGAAAATGCCATCCGGAAGGCCGAGGGCTCGCGCAATGCGGTCCCGGTATCCCTTTTCGAAGCGATGTCCGGCCTCGATGCTTTCGACTTCATCGACCGTAAGCCCGCTTGTCACAGCGACGGCGCCGATCGAATAGCCCAAATACTGGCGGTAAGCCTGGATGGCGGGCGTTCCATTTGCAATTGCTGACAGAACTTGCGCCGGCAGCGCGAAGGGCGTTGCAATAGACATTTAGCCTCCAAATTTTGAGTACAGCGCTGGCGGTTGTTTGAAATGCGTCAGCGCTGATTGAGATGGCATGCCGGAAAAGCCGGCAACCGAAAGCGTCACTCCCGAAACGGTGAGAGGCGCAATCGCAATATGGTGCCTGGCCCCGAAGTGATCAAGCCATTCCGCCGATGTCAGATCGTCGGACGAACGCGACGTCGCGTCACCGCGCCTGCTGGCTGCTCAAACCAACCCTCAACCGAAGGAATTTTTCATGGACCGCAATTTCACGCGGGCGCTAACGCTCGTCCTGAAGCATGAGGGGGGCTGGTCGGATCATCCGGCCGATCCTGGCGGCGCCACCATGAAGGGGGTGACGCTGGCGAATTTCCGCCGCTACGTGAAGGCGGATGCAACCAAGGACGATCTGCGCGGGATCACCGACGCGCAGCTGGCCACCGTCTACCGGCGTTTCTACTGGGACGCCGTGCATGGCGCCGAGCTGCCCGACGGCGTCGATCATGCCGTCTTCGACTTCGCCGTGAACAGCGGGCCGGGCAGGGCGGCGAAATATCTGCAAGGCGTCGTCGGTGCCGTCCAGGACGGCCGGATCGGCCCGGCGACGCTGAACGCTGTCAGCGCCATGATGCGCGCCACCATCATCAACGACCTGTGCGACAGGCGCATGGCCTTCCTGCGCGGCCTCGCCACCTGGCCGACATTCGGCAAGGGCTGGACGGCCCGTGTCTCCGCCGTTCGGTCGGCGGCGCTGAAGCTGGCCGCGCCCAACGCGCCTGAACACGCGCCGCCGTCACCCGCGCCGGTGGGGCACCCAGTGGACGACAAGCAACCGACCGCCCCCACCAGACCCGCGCCGCATCCCGCCGGGCGCGGGAGCGGCCTGGCTTCATTCCTGCAACTCATCACCAGGGCGATCGCCGCCTGGTTCATCAGAGGACACCGACCATGGCACCGATAATCCGCATCCTGCTGCGTTATGTCTCGCTTCCCCTGCTGGCGCTCGGCCTGATCCTGCCCGAGGAACAGCAGGCGCTCATCGCCGATCCGCAGCTTGTCGAATGGCTGGGCACCGGCCTTGGCCTCGTCGCCTCGATGGTCGCCGAGGGCTGGTACTGGGGCGCGCGCCGCTTCGGGTGGACGAAATGACCGATCGCGCCGTCCCATCAGGCGAGGCGCTGACTGTCATGGGCTCTGTCCTGGGGCTGGCCGTTGCCGTCGTCATCCTGCTCGCAATGCATGCCACGCGGCAGCGCTGGGGAAGGGGCGGCTCATGACCGGCTTCCTGCTCTCCAACCCGACGCTTCTGGCGGTCATGGGCGGCCTTTTGGCCGCACTGGTCGCGTTCCTCAAAGGCAACAGCCGCGGCGCCCGCCGTGAGCGCGACCGGCAGGCCAGGGCCGAGCAGAAGGCGAGGGACATCGCCTGCGAGGTGCAGTCGGACATTGGCGCCATGTCTCCCGACCAGCTGCGCGCCGAGCTCGCCCGAAGGACACGACAATGAGGGCGCGGCCAGAACCACACGACCATGAGGAAATGGCAATGAGGACACGACAATGAAGCGCCGGCTGCTCGACCTGATCACCCGTATCCTGCTTCTGATCGTCGTGCTGACGGGCGCTGCCGCCTGCACCGCCGCGCGCGGCAGCATCTGCCTGGGTCCAGACCTCCGCTATCGGCAACAGGTCTATGACGCCATGAACGAAGCCGAGGCAGCGCGCCACCTGGCCGCCCTCAAGCTGCGCGAACAGCTCTGCCCGAGGTCGAGATGATCACCCAGGCCACGCTTCTCATCGTCAACGACGTGCTGCTGATCGGCTTCGGCCTGTCGATCGGCTGGCTGGCGGTGGCCGGTTGGTGGCGGGGGGCGCCGACATGAGCGAACGGAACACGGAAATCGACGGCGACCTGCGGTCCCGGCTGGTGGCGCTCGAGCATCAGGGCGCCAGCCGCGACCAGCGCCTGGCGGCACTCGAAGCCCGGCAGCGCCAGAGCGATATCGCCGAGGCACGCAAGGACGAACAGTTCAAGCACATGGACATGCGGTTTTCGACGCTCGACGCCAAGATCGACGGCGTCAGCGGCACGCTCAACTGGATCGCCAAGCTGGTCATCAGCGGCATCATCCTGGCCATCGTCGCCTTCATGATGGGCGGTGGCTTCAAGCTGCCCTGATCATGGACCGAAAGCCGACGTTCCTTGAGCCCCGCTGCCTGGAGGCGGCGAGTTTTTTCTGTGCAAGCTGGCGCGGGTGCTCATGGCCCGCATGCCGGGGCATTGGTGAATTCAACGGCGACACCGAAGCCTGGAGCCGCAGCGTCGCATCTGCCGTTGACGATCGTATTGCCTGTCGAGCCGGTGAAGATGTTTGCCTCATAGATGTGCACGGCGCGCGTGTTGACGACGTCAGATGCGCGAGCGTCGATGGAGTTGCCACGGACAGTCCCGCTCGACATGAACATTTGAACACCAGTAACGTTGCCATCGGTGTAGTGCTCAACGGCGACGATGTTGTCGGCTATGGTCACATTGTTAGACCATCGAGCGCTGATACCAAACGCAGTGTGGCCCGCCGATGTCGTGCTCACCGCGTTGTTGGTAATTGTTGCATGATTTACGTTTCTGGCGACTATTGCGATAGGATTGCCAAAGCTTCCCGGATTTTGGCGATGAACAACCATTCCGGAAAATGTGCTGTAGTCCGCCATCTCCACCGCAGCCTGATTGCCTGAAATTGCCGAGTTGATGGTAGCTGCCTGGGTGTACAACGTGGCGCTTCGGCCCGAAGCGCTGCTGACGATCGTGGCGCCGGCGCCCATCAACGTCTGGCCGGTCTGAAGTCGAACCGGGGCATTGGTGTCGAATGTGCCGGACAATATGACATGGCTGTTGGCGCCTGCGCCGGCCACTGCGCCGGCAAGATCTGCGCCAGTCGTCGTGCTGCTGCTGATCACCGAAAGCGAGCGACCGTCCGCCGTTTGCGTAGCCAGCTCTGCTGGTCCACCTGTCACCTGGGTGACGACATCGAGGTCCCGAACCACTCGTTCGGTCATCCGCGATTCCTGGGCGGTCAGGTGACCGCTTCTGCCGGCTGGACCAAGGGGGATGCGAAGGCGGGCAATGGCCGACGCTTCGGTGCCTCTGACATTGTCGTGCTGCAGCTCGGCGCCGACCGTCAATCTGGTACCTTCGGCCATACCGATGAGATCCGACAGGCCGTCGAAGCTGACCTCGAGGCGGCCGCGCGGGCCTGCTATAGCTTCGTCGACCTTGTCGCTGTCGAAATAGAAGCCACCGGCATAGGCGCGGATTTGGGTGGCGTCGCTCGGGTCAAGAATGGGCAGACGCCAGCCTATCTCGCCATCGAAGCCGGCGAGGGCATGCTCTTCCGTGCCCTGAATCCAGATGTTGGTACCGAAAATCGATGCGGTGGCGGCTTGGCCTGTGTCGCGGGTGCGCTGCCCGATCGGCAGGTAACCGTTGAGGCGCAGCTCGAAGTCGGCATTGAGTGCCTCGATGCCGAGGGTCAGCTGTCGAAACGTGTTGTCGTGAACCGACCGGCGAACGTCGAAGTAGCCGTACCCACCAATGTTCCAGCCCTTGTCGAGCATATGGCGAAGACCGACGCCAAAATTGCCTTCGCGATTGGAGTTGTCGTCGAAACTTGCTCGGACGTCGGCGAACAAAAGCGAGGTGTCATTCTGCCACAGCGGCGCGAACAATGCGGCATCGCCCAGCGTACGGGCCGAGCTCACTCGACCTTCAATCTCCAGATGCGCGCCCCACTTCGTTGCGAAGTCCGAGGCGTGGGCAAAGGGCATTGCAAAAAGCCAGGCACCTGTAGCCAGTACCAGCCAGATGCCCCCATTCGTTCGATGCAAGTCCCCCACTGGTAGCTCCCGGCAGACGTTTCCCAAGTCGGCCGTCTACCCAGAGGACGCTTCGAAAAAAATACGTCACATGCCGTATTTCGGCAGTGCTCGCCGTAGAGCGGGTCTTTGGTCGCCTTAAATCGGGTGCGGTTCGGCGAAGCTGGCGAACGGCACCACAGATCTGCTCCCGACACCGGAAACATGTTATGCTGGCGCCACTGACCTCCCAGGAGCCCCGCTGCCGCAAAGCAGCGGGGCCTTTTTTCGTTTTCGTTCATGCAGGCCGCGAGACTATCCGTCTCTCAGGCAGTTCCTGTTGATGGAAACCGACACCAGGGAGAAAAACCTCCCCTGTTTGTCGGCCCGGGCGATGCCGCCGATGTCGAAACCGCATTCCGTCGCGGATTCGTACAGGTTCTCCGCGTCGCGAAAATTGTAGTAGACCGCGCATCCCCTGTCGTCGCAGCGCGTCAGATTGTCGATCGGGTTCGACAGGCGCACATTGAAGTAGTCACTCAGGAAGCGCCTTGTGCATGGTTCCAGCGCCTCGGCGCAGGATGCGGCCAACGGCATGGGTATTGCGAAGTACAGGCTGCAGAAGCGGTGCGAAGCCGAAAAGCTTGTGCCCGGCATGGCGACCCTTGCCTTGATCAGGCAGAGCTCGCGCAGATGCTGGCCGTATCCGTCAGAATCGATCGGGAATTCAAATGCCTGCGCGGCCTGATAAGGCAGGACGAGCAGGACTGCCCCCGCAATCGCGCTGCGCAGATGCGGTCGCCGCCGTCCCGGATCGCTGATGTCGGCCGGAGCCGTCATGGCTTCCTCGCCGCCGCGCGGATCGTTGCACATGCGAACATTCGGAGCTCCCCGCCGCCCTCCGGAATGGCCATCCCGAATGATAAAAAGCATAGCTGCTGGCGGCAGGCAGGCAAGGGGCTGATGGCGGGAGAGCAGCGCATCGAGGCCGGCGCGACTCATGTTATGCTGTGTGCGTGAACCTCTCCCATCCTGCCCCGCTGCCGAAAGGCTGCGGGGCTTTTGTCGAGCGCAAAGTCGTCAGGGCAACAAGTACGGCCCGCCTGGACGTCGCCAGGTCGGGCCGTTCGTTGCGTAGCATGGGTTGGCGGGGCAGCCGACGCAACACTCATTCGTCGATGTAAGGCGTTGCGCCGGCGATCAACCCCACCTTGCCAATGCTTGATATTACTTGAGGCAGCGGCCGGCCGACAGTCAACTGGATGGCGTAGCTCGATGGAGCGGGTTTTGGGGCGGCCCCGCCATGACGCGTCTGCGCGATGCGGGCCACGGCATGGCCCCTAGAAGCCGTAGCTCGCGCCGAGCCGCACGACATGGAGGTTGGTGTCGAAGTCGTAGCGGTAGGCGTCGCCAGATCCGAACGATCCCCTGTTGTCCTGGAGGTCGACATAAAGATATTCGGCGCGAAGCGACCAGTTGTCGGAAAGCGCATATTGTGCGCCGGCGCCTATGGTCCAGCCGGCGACGACATCGTCGGCGACGGCGTGGTTGCCTGGGCTGAAATCGTTGTCGTCATAGCTGCTCCTGACGTGGCCGAAGGCGAGGCCGCCGGTGACGAAGGGCAGGAAGCGGTCGACCGAATATCCCAGGCGGGCGCGGGCCGTGCCGAACCAGTCGATGCGGGTCGAGAAGCTCTCATTGGAGCCCGGGATCATCGAGTTGGCGACGGTGGCGTCGATGTCGGCGCCGGTGACATCAAGCTCGACGCCATAGACCAGTTGGCCGGATTGCCAGTTGTAGCCGGCGTGGACGCCGCCGAGGAAACCGTCCGAATCGAATTTGAATTCGGTGTCGCCGAAATTCGAGAAGGAATAGTCGTCCAGTTCGGTGACGGTGGTTCGGGCCCCGCCATAACCGAGATGGACGCCGGCATAGCCGCCGGCCCAGACAAACCCTGGCGCGGAGGCCGCGTCGGCGGCCCTGGCCGGCAGGCAGGCGGCAAAAGGCAGCGAGCCCGTCAGCAGCATCAGAACTGACGCCTGGCGGATGAATCTTGTCGTGGTCATGGCTTTCCCTGTTTTTGGCGACTGCAGAACGAACAGGGCAGCGTTCGTGGTGATAAAGGGCTGTCTACTGCAGCTTATGGTGGTGTGCAAGCGCCCCAGGCAACTTTGGCGCGGCGTGTTCTCCTGTCTGGCTGGCTTTATCAGGCGCGTTGCGGCAGAGTTGGAGCATGTGCGGCCGTGTCTTTGTCAGATCGACCCTTGCCGAGATGGTGCGCGGCTTCAGCTTTGCCGACCCCGGTGACGTCGGCGCGCTCGACAACAGCTTTCCCCGCTACAACGGCGCCCCGAGCCTGATCTATCCGGTCATCGTGCAGGACGAAGCCCAGAAGGGCAGCGCGATGTTCGTCCAGGCGAAATGGGGGCTGGTGCCGTCCTGGCAGAAGGAGGCCGGCACGGGCCGGCCGCCGCCGGTCAACGCCCGCTCGGAAAGCATCGCCACAAACGGCCTGTTCAAGCGTGCCTATGCCTCCCGGCGCTGCCTGGTGCCGATCGACGGCTATTTCGAGTGGCACGACATTCACGGCACCGGCAAGGACAAGCAGCCCTACGCCATTGCGATGAAGGACGGTTCACCCTTCGCGCTCGCCGGCATCGTCGATCTCTGGCGCAACCCAGAGACCGGCGAGCTTCTGCGCAGCTTCGCCATCGTCACCTGTGCCCCCAACGAACTGATGGCCACCATCCACGACCGCATGCCGGTCATCCTGGCACCAGTGGATTACCAGAGATGGATCGGCCCGGATGCCGATCCGGCCGAGCTGATGAAGCCGTTCCCCGCCGGGCTGATGACGATGTGGAAGATCGGCCGCAAGGTCGGGTCACCGAAGAACGACACGCCTGACATACTCGATCCCGCAGAGCCGTAGCCGCCCGGAAGCTGCGCAAGACACGTCGACTGATCTTGGGCTCATCGAGCCCTTCAACACGCAGGCCATCCAACTGGATCGGACCGGAGCATTGCAAGTGTAGTCGAGCTTCTCGACTTGCAGCTGACCAGCCGGCGAGGAACTTCCAATTCTTGCGATTGAAGCGCAATATTAGGATTGGCTTATTGGCGTGCCGCAATTTGGGAGGGGGATCATGTATCGCCTGCTGTCACAGCTCACGCTGTCCGCTCTCTTGGCCTTCGTGATTTCAGTGGCTTTCCTGCCGGGCTATGCAAGCGCCAAGAAACTTCCGAGACATCCAGGTCAGCTTCTCTTGAACGTTCCCGACCTGCGAAGTTTGCCCTCCTGGAGCGCACAGGAGCGGGCAAAAAAAGCCGGGTTCGCGCTGTCTATTACCGGTCCAACCGACGAGCGCAACGAGATAAGGCCGAGCAGGCGCAAGGGCTATTGCTTCAATTACCTGATCGATCCGTATGTCATCAACCAGTCGCCAAAACCCGGCTTTCATCTGTTCGCCCGGGAAGGCCAGCCGAAGCTTAGCGTGCTGACGAAGCACCTCCGAAGCCCCAACCCCACAGAAGACATGTGCGATTGTTCAAGCGACGGGTGCGAGATGCGCTGAGCGCAGGTCCCATTGAGACTATGGAAACGGATCAGGGACATAACCGGGTGGCAATGATCTCGTCGATCTGCGCCCGCAGCGGACCATGGATCTTTTTCAGGCCGTGCGCCTGATCGTCCGAACGACCGTCACGGGCCGATAGCCGAAAGTCTCGGGCGCATCCTGCCGTTGCAGTCATATGTCCAAGGTGCGACCATCTCCACATGACAGCTGAACGAAATGCGCTGACCTCAAATCAAATGCTGCTTGGTCTTGCTGCGGCAGCCGCTGTTGGGCTGGCAGTGTACATTGGCATTACGCTACTGTCCCATTTGCTCGAACTCGGCGTTGCCTCATTGGTCTTTGGCGAAAAGTGGACAACGCCGCCAATTCTGCAGATTGTGTTGCTCTATTTGATCCTCGGCCTCCCTTTGTCCTTCGCTCTAAGCGTTGCCATTGGACTGCCGATATGGAGGAGGGCGGAGTCGCGCACCTTGCGAAGTGGTCGCCACGCAGCAAAGCTCGGCGCGATGGCTGGGGCCATCATCGGGCTACTTGTGGTAGCCTTCGGCTTCCTTATGGGTCTGCTGACCTACCTTGATGCGAACGCCAGCTTCAGCAAATGGATTTGGGGTTACCAAGTGAGAGAAGACGGCTTGCCGACCTTGGTCGGCTGGGCGTTTGAAATCGTGAATGTGGCGTGCTTCACACTGGCAGGCTCGGCCGGAGGATTGGCAGCCCGATGGGCTGTTCTGCCTAGGGCACGGACGTGATGTGCATCGACCCAAGAAGGTAAGTCGATAGGCTCTCGCCATCATTCCTATGCTCGTAGCAGAGTCAGTGCGGCTTCGGTGGGACGCGCGTCGCCTTTGCGGGGCATCTCCGGGCAGTCGACACACCTATCCTCCTCGACGCGGCACCCGCAGACGGGCAGCCCGGATTTGCCGTCTACCCGTCAGCCTTTGTCCGCTCAGCACGCACCCGGTCCGGCATGCCGTCATGACCGCCCAGCGGCCGCTGCGGGGCGTCGTGCCACCAGTCCTCGCGGATCGCCTTGCGCTCGAGATTGACCGGATAGATGATCCGGTTCTCGTCCTTGTTGGTTTCGCCGACGACCAGGAGCCGGACGTCGCTGTCGGTGTTGTTGAGGAAGCTGTGCGCCTGTCCGGTGCCGGCGGGGAAGCCGACGGAATCGCCCGGCTTGAGGCGATGCAGCACCCCGTCCAGCCAGACGTCGGGTTCGCCCTCGATGACATGGACGAATTCCTCCTCCAGGCTTTCGGCATGCGGAAACGAGGTGCGCCGGCCCGGCGGCAGCCGGACATGATGAATGCCGAGCCGTTCGAGGCCGAAATGCTGGGCAAGCGGCGCGCCGAGGCCGCGCAGCTCCGAGGTGCCGATGAAGGTTTCGCCGTCGGGCTTTTCGATCTCGCTCCAGTGGGCGATTTCGGCAGGGCGGCCTGAAGCGGTCATCTCGATACTCCCCGAAAAGCTTGCGACATCAAGAAAAGAGCGAGCGTCGCGGTCGCGGCGGCGCCTGTCAATTCAGCCATGAGGCCGAAGGATCGGGCCAAGAGATCAGGCCAAGAGATCAGGCCACGAGATCAGGCTAAGAGATCAGGCCAAAACCCCGACAAGAGATCAGGGCAGGCGTCAAGGCATCAGGCGCCCGGCCGCCCGCCGGTCTCACCCCACGGCGTTTGCCGCTGCCAGGCCGGCAGCAATGTCTTCTTTCAGGTCGGCGACGTCTTCGAGGCCGATCTGCAGCCGGATGATCGGGCCTTCATAAGGACCGTTGGCGATTTTGCGGTCGGCGAGGCTGACCTGCACGGCGAGGCTTTCATAGCCGCCCCAGGAATAGCCGAGGCCGAAGATCTCGAGCGCGTCGAGGAAGGCATGCGCTTTGTCAGTGCCGCCGCCCGCAAGCACCACCGAGAAGATGCCGCTCGAGCCGGAGAAGTCGCGCTTGAACAGCTTGTGGTCGGGGTCTGAGTAGCAACGGAACAGAAAACCTACATAAGGGATTTCACATCTCAGCGGTCAGCGCCAGCGGCCCAGCTCCCTAATCGTTTTCCTGTGGCATTTGAGCTGATGCTTCATCAGCCTGATGTCATGGAGGTAATCCTGCTCCGGCCGAAACTCGTAATCCGGATCGATGTGGAATTGGTTGCGGGTAAAACACTCGAACAGATTGATGCCGTCCCAGGTGTCGATAACCTGTTCGAGGCTTTTCGCCATATGATGCAACGGCGAACCAGGCCCGTCCTCATCCCTCATCTTATGAAGGCGCAAATGGATGTGCTGCAGCATGTCGGTCCGCATGTAGCTGTTCAAAAGCATGAGCGAGTGGGTCGGTGTCTTCGGAACAGCAAAGCCCATTTTGTCTTCTGGCGGCAGGTCAGCGACATCCTGGTGGTCGTCATTTTCAGTCATCACGTTTCGCTCGCAAGAGATTTTGCTCCACCTGTGGCATCCACAAAAGCCCTGCCCGAACGTCGCAACAAACCCCGGTTTGATGTGACGCTGCAAAGCTGCCCGCAAAAATTCCGGAGAAGCCGTCAAATTTCATAAATACCCATCCAGAAACCTATAGCCGACAAACTCCTTTACGCCTAAGTTAATATGAAGGGGGAGCGATCATGCTGATTGGCTATATGCGGGTTTCGACCGGCGAACAGAATCTCGATCTGCAGCGCGACGCCCTTGAGCGTGCCGGTTGCGAGAAGATTTATGATGACGTGTGCTCCGGACGTGCCACCGAGCGCCCCGGTCTGGACAAGGCCCTTGAGATCGCTCGAGCTGGCGATGCGCTTGTCGTCTGGAAGCTCGATCGTATCGGCCGCTCGCTTGCGCATGTCGTCACGATGGTGAGCGACCTGCAGAAACGTGGGATCGGCCTCAAAGTCCTTACCGGCGACGTGGATACCACGACGACAACCGGCCGCCTTGTATTCGGCATATTTGCCACTCTGGCGGAATTCGAGCGCGATCTCATCCATGAGCGCACCATGGCGGGGCTGGCAGCGGCCCGTGCCCGAGGTCGCGCCGGCGGGCGCCCGCGCGTCATGACGCTGAAGAAGCTGAAGGCAGCCATGGCTATGATGGCCGACCGCGACAACGCAGCGCGCGACGTTGCGGCGGAACTCGGCGTTTCGCTGTCGACGCTCTATGCCTATGTCGATGCGAATGGAAAGCCCCGCGAGCGGGCAAATGAGCTGCTGGCAAGCAAGCGTCGAGTGAAGCGCGACAACAGCGTTCAGGCGTGAAGGCCGTGCCGGTCGGGTTTCTGAGCGAGAGCCAGGCGCGGGAATATGGCCGCTTTCCCGGTGAGCTTACTCCGGATCAATTGGCGCGCTATTTCCATCTCGATGACGTCGATCGCGGATTCGTCGCGACGCATCGCGGCGATCACAATCGGCTCGGCGTGGCTGTCCAGCTCGGATCGTTGAGGATGCTCGGGATGTTTCTCGAAGATCCAGGTCAGGTTCCTGCCACCGCGCTGCGCTTCACCGGGCGCCAGCTTTCGTTCTCCGATCCCGAGCGCCTGATTGCAGAATATGTGCGCAGTGAAGGACGCTGGCGACATGCGCTCCGCATTCGTCAGCACTATGGCTACCGGACCTACACCAATTACGGCGTCGCGTTTCGGCTCAACCGCTTTCTTTACGCCCTGTGCTGGACGGGATCGGATCGACCCTCGGCGCTCTTCGACCGTGCCGTCGCATGGTTGCTGGAAGCCAAGGTGCTGCTGCCGGGCCTGTCTGTGCTGGAAAGAGCCGTGGCAAGGGTTCGCACGCGGGCGAACAGCCGGCTGCATAAATTGCTGATCGGGGCGATGACACCAGAGCAGCGGGCGCGGCTGGATAGCCTGGTCGCGGTTCCCGAAGGTGACAGGCAAAGTCCGCTCGACCGGCTACGCGATGGTCCCTACATTCAAAGCGGCCGGGAGATCAGCCGTGCCCTCGGGCGACTGGAGGAGATCGGACCCTTGCCAGCGGGTTGCCCTCAATCGATCGCTTGCCGCCGGGCAGGGTCATGGCGCTGGCGCGGTTTGCCAGCGCCGCAAAGGCTCAGGCCGTTTCGCGACTGCCGGATGATCGACGCGCCGCAACTCTGCTGGCCTTCATCCGAACCCTTGAGGCTTCGGCTGGAGACGATGTCATCGATCTGTTTGATGCGGTCACGACATCGATGGTGTCGGAGGCGTCTTCGGCCGCCAAACAGGCCAGGTTACGGTCGCTGCGTGATCTCGACGCCGCAGCGCTGAAGTTGCGGGACGCGGCAATTGTCATCCTCGATCCCGAAACGCCCGACGGCGCCGTTCGCGCTGCGATCTTCGAGCTGATTGACAGGAATACGCTCGATGCGGCGGTCGAGCGCGTCGGCGTACTCGCCGAGCCCCATGACGACACCTATTTTACCGAACTCAGGAAACACAATCGGAAGATTGCCTATACGCCGGGGCTGCTCGCCAGCCTCGATCTTGGTGCTGCCCCCGCTGGCCGGCCTTTGCTGGAGGCGATCGACTATCTTCGTGCCGTTCATTCCGGCCGCAAACGCACAGGTCCACCGCCGACAGCCTTTGCGCCGAAGGCATGGCTTACTCAACTAAAGACCGTCGACGGGGCTGTCGATCTGACAGGATACCGGCTCTGCATTCTCGATGAGCTTCGCCGCGCTATTCGCCGGCGCGACATCTTTCCGGTTCGCTCATTGCGGTATGCCGATCCGCGCAAGGGGCTGCTATCAGGTCCGGCATGGGAAGCGGCTCGTCCGACGGTCTGCCGTACCGTCGGCGTCTCCACCATCGCTGACGAAGAACTCGGGCGTTTGTCGAGCCGGCTGGACCTCGCCTATCGGGAAACCGCCGATCGTGTCCCGATGAACCCAGCCGTCACCATCATCAATACCTCGGAAGATTCTGACCTGTCCCTCGAACGCCTGGAAAAGATCGAGGAACCGCCAAGCCTCACCGCGCTGCGCGCCGCGATCGACGCGCGTCTGCCTCGGCTCGATCTGCCCGAACTGATCATGGAATTGCATGCGAGAACCGGCTTTGCCGATCTCTTTACCCACGCCAGCGAGGGCGGTTCCCGCGCAGAAAACATCGCAACCAGCATCTGCGCCGTTCTTGTCGCCGAGGCGACCAATACTGGATTCGAGCCGCTGGTACGCCTCGATGTCCCGGCACTTCGACGCTCGCGGCTCAGTTGGGTCAAGCAAAACTTCCTGCGCGCCGAGACGCTGATCGCTGCAAACGCCGCCCTGGTCGCGGCGCAAAACGCCATCCCGTTGGCGAGGAAATGGGGCGGCGGCGAAGTGGCTTCCGCCGATGGATTGCGGTTTGTCGTGCCGGTCCGCACCATTCATTCCGGCCCCAATCCGCGATATTTTGGGCAGGAGCGCGGTGTCACCTGGTACAACCTCGCCTCGGACCAGTTCACTGGCCTTAACGCCATGACCGTTCCCGGCACCCTGCGCGACAGCCTCAATCTGCTCGCCATCGTGCTGGAACAGGAGACCGAGCTTCAGCCGACAGAAATCATGACCGACACGGCTGGATATACCGACACCATCTTCGGCATATTCTACCTGCTCGGGTACCAGTTCAGCCCTCGCATTGCAGATGTCGGCGGCGCGAGATTCTGGCGCGTCGATGCTAAAGCCGACTACGGCATCCTCGACAATATCGCGTCGAACAGGATCAACATGAAGCTGATCGCCGACCATTGGGACGATCTGTTGCGGCTTGCTGGCTCCCTCAAACTCGGTGTTGTACAGGCCGCTGGCCTCACCCGGACCCTTCAGACCAATGACCGGCCAACCCGTCTTGCTCGCGCCCTGCAGGAACTCGGCCGCCTCATCAAGACCCTCTATCTTCTGCGATTCATCGACGATGAAAGCTACAGGCGCCGTATTCTCATCCAGCTCAATCGCGGTGAAGGACGCCATCAGCTCGCCCGCGTCATCTTCCATGGAAAGCGCGGCGAATTGCGCCAGCGCTATCGTGAAGGTCAGGAAGACCAGCTCGGAGCACTCGGTCTGGTCGTCAATCTCGTCGTGCTGTGGAACACCATCTACACGGATGCCGCCCTCAACCAACTCGTAGTCGAAAGGTACGATGTCAGGCCGGAGGATGTCGCGCGCTTGTCGCCGCTCGGCTTCAGACATGTCAACATGGTCGGCCGATACGCATTTACGCTCCCAGAATTCGTGGCCCGAGGCGAACTCAGGCCGCTACGCGATCCGAAAAATGTCGATCCGGACGAAGAGCCTTGAAATCCTTATGTAGGTTTTCTGTTCCGTTGCTACTCAGACCCCTGGTCGGGGTGGCTTTCGAGGCCCGGATGCAGCACGCGGGCGACACCTTGCTTGCCTTCGAGCCAGCGCGCGATCTCGAGCGTGCTCTTCTGGTGATGGGCGAGCCGCACGCCCATGGTGCGCAGGCCGCGCAGCACCTGGTAGACATCGTCGGGGCCGGCACAGCAGCCGAGCGTGACATAGGCGTCGTGCAGCTTCGGCCAGCAGGCGGCAGTGGCCGACACCGTGCCGCTCAAGACGTCCGAATGGCCGGCCGGATATTTGGTCGCCGCATGGATGGTGACGTCGACGCCGAAGTCGAGCGCCTTGAAATAGAGCGGCGTCGCCCAGGTGTTGTCCATCATGACGATGGCGCCCGCTTCATGCGCTGCCTTGGAGATCGCCGGAATGTCCTGGATCTCGAAGGTGTTGGACGCAGGCGATTCGGTGAACACCACCTTGGTGTTGGGCTTGATCAGAGCGGCGATGCCTGCGCCGACATGCGGATCGTAGTAATCGACCTCGACGCCGAGGCGCTTGAGCATGGTGTCGGCGAAATGGCGGGTCGGCAGATAGACGGAATCGGTGATCAGGATGTGGTCGCCCGACGACAGGAAGCCGAGCAGGGGGATCGTCACCGCGGCCAGCCCAGAGGGCACGGCGATGGTGCCGGCCGAGCCTTCGAGCTCGTCGATGGCGTGGCACAGCGCGTCGCTGGTCGGCGTTCCGCGCGTGCCATATGTGTATTTTTGAGCACGCCCGGCCATCGTCGCAGCGTTGGGGAACAGAACCGTCGAGGCGTGCACGACCGGCGGATTGACAAAGCCATGAAAGCCGTGTGGATCGTGCCCGGAATGCGTCAGCCGCGTGTTGACGCCTTTGATCCTGCCATTGTCACGAGTCATGAATCCGCACCCTTTCAGTGAAGACGCCAGCCATAAAGCGACGCCCCGAGCCGTGCAACCGCCGCAGGCGCCCGTTCGGCTGGGCCAGATCTGGCCGGCAGGTTTCCTGGGTCGGCTGTGGGAGACGGTGGCGTTTTCCTCGCGCCGCATCCGGCGCCGCCCCGTTGGCGCGCCGCAGCCGGTGTGGCCACGCGGGCTGACCTTGCTGCTTTTCTGCGGCGCCGTTTGCGTCGCGCTTCTGTTCATCATCGATTCGGCGGCGATGAACTTCATGCTCAGCAACCGCAACGGCTTCACCGCCTGGCTCGCCTGGCTGAGCGATATCGGCAAGTCGGAATGGTATCTCGTGCCCGCCTTGCTGGTCTATCTCGCCACCGCCGCCGCCGACTGGCGCGGCGTCGGTCACGGCGTGAAGGCGCGGCTGGTGACGCTGTTCGGCCAAGCCGCCTTCGTCTTCGGCATGGTCGCCTTCACAGGCATTGCCGTCAACATCGTCAAGCTGTTCTTCGGCCGCGCCCGGCCGGCCTTCTATGGCGAATATGGCGCCTATCATTTCGACCCCTTCGTGGTGACGCGTTATTCCTCGAGCTTTCCCTCCGGCCACGCCACGACAATCGGCACCGTGGCGGCGATCCTGATGATCTGGTTTCCGCGTCACTGGCTGCCGATCGGCATCGTCGGTCTGGCGCTGTCGGCGCTCAGGATTCCGGCAGCGGCGCATTATCCCTCCGACATCACCGCCGGCTTCCTGTTCGGCCTGATCGTGACCATCGTCGCCGCCCGATTCTTCGCCGTGCGGCGGGTCGGCTTCAGGCTGGTGGCGGGAAAGCTGCTGCCGGCGGCTGTCGGTTTTGGCAGACGAAAACGCGCCGCCCGCTGACGTCTTCGAAGTGAAGCCGAGACCGGCCGCAGCAATCATTGCCGCTGATTTCTAATACTAAAGGCGCAGCCGGCGGCAGCGGGCCTTTATTGCTTGACCTCACAAGAATTATCGCCTTCGATGCATCCGTGAACCGGACTGCAGCAATGTGCGCCGGACAGGACGCGCAATCCGGATTTGGGCCGGGTAGGGGATGCTGAGTTCACAATTCAAAAAGGCAGGCAAAAAAAGCCTGTAAAAAACAGAAGGGTTCGTGGGTCATGAAGTACATCATTTCAGGCATTCTCGGGGCAGCCACGCTCGGCATGGTGGCGACGGCCGCATCTGCCGGCACCCTTGAGGACGTCAAGGCAAAGGGCTTCCTGCAATGCGGCGTCAGCACCGGCCTGGCCGGTTTCTCGGCACCGAACGACAAGGGCGACTGGCAGGGTCTGGACGCCGATTTCTGCCGCGCGGTGGCCGCTGCCGTGTTCGGTGACGGCACCAAGGTCAAGTTCACGCCGCTCTCCGCCAAGGAGCGTTTCACCGCGTTGCAGTCGGGTGAAATCGACCTGCTGTCGCGCAACACCACTTGGACCATCAATCGCGACACCGCACTTGGTCTCAACTTCGTCGGCGTCACCTATTTCGACGGCCAGGGCTTCATGATCAACGCCAAGAAGCTGCCGGGCGTCAATTCCGCGCTGCAGCTTTCGGGCGCCGCCGTCTGCGTGCAGACGGGTACCACGACCGAACTCAATCTCGCCGACTACTTCAAGGCGAACAAGATGGAGTACAACCCGGTCGTCTTCGAGAAGCTCGAAGAGGTCAACGCCGCTTATGACGCCGGCCGTTGCGACGTCTACACCACCGACCAGTCGGGCCTCTACGGCATCCGCCTGACGCTGGGCGCGCCGGACGATCACGTCGTGCTGCCGGAGATCATCTCCAAGGAGCCGCTCGGACCTGCCGTGCGCCAGGGCGACGACAAGTGGTATCACATCGTCAAGTGGACCTATTTCGCGCTGCTGACCGCCGAGGAACTCGGCATCACCCAGGCAAATGTCGAAGAGATGAAGGCGTCGGGTAACCCCGAGGTCAAGCGCGTGCTCGGCACCGAAGCCGACACCAAGATCGGCACCGATCTCGGCCTCGGCAACGACTGGGTCGTCAGCATCGTCAAGGCCGTGGGCAATTACGGCGAAGTCTTCGAACGCAATGTCGGCCAGGGCAGCCCGCTGAAGATCGCCCGCGGCATCAATGCGCTCTGGACCAAGGGCGGCCTGCAGTACGCACCGCCGATCCGCTGATCCGAAGTCTCACCCGGAGGGCGGCGCTGCCGCCTTCCGGCTCCTCTTTTGAAGGGACTTCCGATGGCTACGCAGGACATTCCCCAAGACGTAGGGGGCGGCCGCGCGTCGCTGCTCTACGACCCGAAGGTGCGCGGCATCTTCTTCCAGATCCTGGTGGTCGTTGCGCTCACCGCCTTCGTCTACTGGATCATCGGCAACACGATCGAAAACCTCAAGCGCGCCAACATCGCCTCGGGTTTCGCCTTTCTCAACGGCCGCGCCGGTTTCGACGTCAGCGACACGCTGATCCAGTTCGATTCCGATTCGACCTACAAGCGCGCCTTGCTCGTCGGCCTGATCAACACCGTGGTCGTGGCCGGCGCCGGGATCGTCACGGCGTCGATTCTCGGCTTCCTGATCGGCATCGGACGGCTGTCCAACAACTGGCTGATCCGCAAGATCTGCACCGTCTATGTCGAGCTGTTCCGCAACATCCCGCCGCTCCTGGTCATCTTCTTCTGGTATTTCGGCGTGCTTTCCGTGCTGCCCTTGCCGAAGGAGAGCATCGAGCTGCCCTTCGGTTCCTATCTCAACAGCCGTGGCTTCTATTTCCCCAAGGCGGTCTGGGGCGAAGGCGCGTGGCTGATCGGCGTGGCCCTCCTGCTCGGCATCGCCATGTCGTGGTTCGTCGCCCGGCAGGCAAGGCAGCGGCAGATGGCAACGGGTGCGACATTCCCGGTGTTCTGGACCTCGCTGGCCCTGATCGTCGGACTGCCGCTTCTGGCGCTTGTCGCCACCGGCTTTCCGCTGAGCTTCGACCTGCCGCAGAAGTCGACCTTCAACCTGACCGGCGGCCTGCAGATCAAGCCCGAGTTCCTGTCGCTCTATCTGGCGCTGTCGTTCTACACCGCAGCCTTCATCGCCGAGATCGTGCGGGCGGGCATTCGCGGCGTCAACAAGGGCCAGACCGAAGCGTCCTCGGCGCTCGGCCTGCGCTCCGGCCAGGCGCTCAGGCTGGTGGTGGTGCCGCAGGCGATGCGCATCGTCATCCCGCCGCTGACCAGCCAGTTTCTCAACCTGACCAAGAACTCGTCGCTGGCGATCGCCATCGGCTATCCGGATCTGGTCGCCGTCGGTGGAACGGTGCTCAACCAGACCGGACAGGCGATCGAGATCGTGGTCATCTGGATGGTCGTCTATCTCGGCCTCAGCCTGATCACCTCGGCCTTCATGAACTGGTTCAATGCCAAGATGGCATTGGTGGAAAGGTAAGGAGGCGGACATGTCGCAAAACGACCTTCATTACGTCCGCACCGAAATGGCGCTGCCGCAACCAGCGCCGCTTCGCGAGCGCGGGCCGGTGGCCTGGATTCGCAAGAACCTGTTCGCCAACCCGTTCGATTCGGTGCTGACCATCATCGGCATGATCATCGTGATCATGATCCTGCCGCCATTGGTCGACTGGGCGCTGGTCCAGGCGCAATGGACCGGCACCGACCGGACCTTCTGCTCGACCGTCGCCCAGGGCGGCATCCAGCCGGAAGGCTGGTCCGGCGCCTGCTGGGCCTTCGTCAACGCCAAGTTCGGCCAGTTCATGTTCGGCCGCTATCCGATCGAGGAGCGCTGGCGCGTCATTCTGGTGGCGATCATGTTCGTGGCGCTTCTGGTGCCGCTGCTGATCCCCCGGGTGCCGCGCAAGGGGCTGAACGCATTCCTGTTCCTGGTGGTGTTTCCGATCGTCGCGGCCTTCCTGCTGATCGGTGGGTTCTTCGGCCTGCCGCATGTCGAGACCCCGCTCTGGGGCGGCCTGCTGGTGACGCTGACCCTGTCTTATGTCGGCATCGTCGTGTCGCTGCCGCTCGGCATCCTCCTGGCGCTCGGACGGCGCTCGAAGATGCCTGTCGTCAAGATGCTCAGCGTCATCTTCATCGAGACGGTGCGCGGCGTGCCGCTGATCACGGTGCTGTTCATGGCCAGCGTCATGCTGCCCCTGTTCCTGCCGGCCGGCGTCAGCTTCGACAAGTTCCTGCGGGCGCTGATCGGTGTGTCGCTGTTCGCCTCGGCCTATATGGCGGAGGTGGTGCGCGGCGGCCTGCAGGCGATCCCCAAGGGCCAGTATGAAGGGGCCGATTCGCTCGGCCTCAGCTATTGGCAGAAGACCGGACTGATCATCCTGCCGCAGGCGCTGAAGCTGGTCATCCCGGGCATCGTCAACACCTTCATCGGCCTGTTCAAGGACACCAGCCTGGTCTACATCATCTCGATGTTCGACCTGCTCGGCGTCGTCAGGCAGAACTTTTCGGATCCGGCCTGGGCTTCGCCCCAGACCCCGGCATCAGGGCTCGTCTTTGCGGCGCTGGTGTTCTGGATGTTCTGCTTTGGAATGTCGCGATATTCCATTTATATGGAGCATCGCCTCGACACCGGGCACAAGCGATAACGAACAACAAAAGGGAACGGCCCATGGCCATAGAAAACGCAGTCAGCGCCGACGAGATCAAGGTCGATCGCGCCAAGATGCACATCTCCGATACCGACGTCGCCATCGACATCGTCGGCATGCACA
Organism: Aminobacter sp. SR38; assembly: GCF_014843375.1. Taxonomy (NCBI): domain Bacteria; kingdom Pseudomonadati; phylum Pseudomonadota; class Alphaproteobacteria; order Hyphomicrobiales; family Phyllobacteriaceae; genus Aminobacter; species Aminobacter sp. SR38. The sequence continues at coordinate 936,702 of NZ_CP062112.1, read as the reverse complement.
AGTGGTATGGCGAGTTCAACGTGCTCAAGGACATCAACCTCAAGGTAATGCGCGGCGAGCGCATCGTCATCTGCGGTCCGTCCGGCTCGGGCAAGTCGACAATGATCCGCTGCATCAACCGTCTGGAAGAGCACCAGAAGGGCAAGATCATCGTCGACGGCAAGGAGCTGACCAACGATCTCAAGAAGATCGACGAGGTCCGCCGCGAAGTCGGCATGGTGTTCCAGCACTTCAACCTGTTCCCGCATCTGACGATCCTGGAGAACTGCACGCTGGCGCCGATCTGGGTGCGCAAGACGCCGAAGAAGCAGGCCGAGGAGCAGGCGATGCACTTCCTGCGTCGCGTCAAGATCCCGGAGCAGGCCAACAAATATCCGGGCCAGCTGTCGGGCGGCCAGCAGCAGCGCGTGGCGATCGCCCGCTCGCTGTGCATGAACCCGCGCATCATGCTGTTCGACGAGCCGACCTCGGCGCTCGATCCGGAAATGATCAAGGAGGTGCTGGAGACCATGGTCGGCCTCGCCGAAGAGGGCATGACCATGCTGTGCGTGACCCACGAAATGGGTTTCGCCCGCAAGGTCGCCAACCGCGTCATCTTCATGGATCAGGGCCAGATCGTCGAAGAGAACACGCCGAGCGAGTTCTTCGACCATCCGCGCCATGAGCGCACCAAGCTGTTCCTGAGCCAGATCCTGCACTAGCGCAATTCCAGGAAAGTGTGCGGCGGTTTTCCCTAGGAATTGCGCAACAACAAGGTTCTAGAGAGTTTCCGCGATTCGAAGAAAAGCGGAAATTCTCCAGGGACCTGCCGCAAGATCAAAAAGCCCGGTCGTATTTTGGCCGGGCTTTTTTGTTGCTACTGCTGGACCGAAGCGGGGACGGGACCGGTTGAAAAGAATTCTACGTCTGCTCGGCGCTGTCGTGCTTGTGGCCGTGGCGGCGGTGGCCCTGGGCACGCTGGTGCCGCGGCCGCTGTTCGGGCGTGCTGACGATCAGGCCGCACCCCGTCATATCCTCGTCTTCACCAACCCGATCCACACCGACATCGCCGTGCCGATCGACGATGCCGTGCTGCAGAAATTCGGCTTCCTGCTCGACGCCGGCATCCAGGCCGACCTGCCGGCGGCGCGTTACCTGGTGTTCGGCTGGGGCAGCAAGGCCTTCTATATCGGCACGCCGACCTGGTCGGAGCTGAAGCCCGGCCCGGTGTTTGCGGCGCTGACCCTCGACAATTCGGTCATGCATGTCGACCTCGCCGGCGATGTCGACCTGCCTCAGCCCGCCGTCCAGCGTTTCGAACTCGGCGAGGCGGGTTTTGCCGCCATGCTCGACTTCATCGAGCGCAGTTTCGTGCGCGACGAAGGGGCCGTTCAGCGCATTTTCGGGGTAGCCTATGGCGAATATGACGGCTTCTTCGATGCCCATGGCAAGTTCAACGCACTCGCCGGCTGCAACACCTGGACGGCGGCGGCACTCCGGGAAGCCGGCTTGACGACAGGCTGGTGGAACCCGCTGCCGGCGACCTTGAATTTTTCGCTCGGCCTCTACAACCGGTCGTCGGATGATCCAGGCGGCGACCAGCCCGGCGGCGTCCAGCCATAAAGCCAGTCCATGTCGGCGGCGAGGCTCGCCGGCGACTTGAACCTGAGGAACAGGTTGCGGGCGAGCGCCACCGGCCCGCTCGCATGCCAGGCGAAATGGTTGAGCGCGCCGCGCCGCGCCACCCTGGCGACACGCGCCTTGCGCGCCGCTTCCCACTGTTGCAGCGCATCCGCCTTGTTCTGGGCGGCGAGCACGGCGTCGGCCAGCGTCCAGGCATCCTCGATCGCCATGGCGGCACCCTGGGCGGCAAAGGGTGTCATGGCGTGCGCCGCATCGCCGATCAGCACGATGCCGGATGCCGAGGTCCAGGGACGGGAGGCATCGACAGTGTGCAGCGGCCACACCGTCCACGGCCCGGCCTCCTGGACAAGCCGGGAGAGTGCCGGGGCCGTGCCCTGCATGGCGCGGGCCAGGGCGCCGGCATCGGTTTCACCGGACCATTGCTCGGAAATTGCCGTGCCGGGGGTGAAAGCGACGAGATTGACCGCATGGCCGGCGCGGACCGGATAAGCGACGAGGTGGAAGCCCGGATGCAGGAAGGTCGTGACAGTCGTCAGCGATGTCACTCCGGCGAACTGCCGGCCCAGCTCGCTGTCGACCGGGATCGTCGTGCGCCAGGCCAGCTCGCCCGAGAACCGGCTCTTTTCATGCGGGCCGACAAGGCGCCGGCTGGCCGACCAGACGCCGTCGGCGGCAACGAACAGGCCGGCCTCTTGCTGTGACGCGATGCCGTCCTGGGTGATCGAGATGCTGAGGCCGTCCGCCCTGGGCTCGACCGTGTCGACCGTCGATCCGGTGGCGACCGAGATCAGCAGGCTTTCGCTGACGCGGCTGAGCAGCGCCGACTGCAGATCGGCGCGGTGGGCAACGAGGTAAGGCGCCTTCCAGCGGCGTTCGGCCGCAGCACCCAGCGGCACGCGGCCGCGCTCGATCAGGCTTGCCGCGCAGCGCAGCACCACCGCCTCGGGCCGCACGGCAGACCTGCTGACCAGATCGAGCACGCCGAGGCGGTCGAGAATGCGGGTGGCGTTGGGAGAAAGCTGGAGACCGGCGCCGACTTCTTCGAGCACCGGTGAACGTTCATGGACGTGGACACTGACGCCGTGCCGGGCAAAGGCAAGGGCGGCGGTCAGCCCCGCGATGCCGGCGCCTGCAATGACGACCGGCGGCGACTGCATGATCGTGCCTGGGCCTCAGGCGGCGCGGTCGATGGCGTAGAGGCTGCCCGCCGGCAGGGTCTCGGTGGCCTTCAGCTTGGCGGAGTAGCGGTACAGCGTCGAGCAGTAGGGGCAGACCTTCTCGGAATCGGCGCCCATGTCGAGGAACACATGCGGATGGTCGAACGGAGCCTTGGCGCCCACGCACATGAACTCCTTGACGCCGATCTCGATCACGGCATGTCCAGCGTCGTTCTGGAAGTGGGGGATGGAGCCACCGGCCATGGTATTTTCCCTTCTGAGGACCCTTATTGCAGAGCGTTTGTATCATAAGCGGCGGCTTTGCAAGACGCTGAAATGAAACTGTCGCAATTGCCTGTCAGAGGATAAGTTGAGCCGGATAAGCGGCGGAACGCGGCAGTGGGGAAGGGTTGTCCAAATGAATCAGCTGAAACCGGTCCATACCGATTTCGTCAACGACAAGTCGCCGACCGGCGCGGTCGACGGCAATCCGGACCGCTTCGTCAACCGCGAGTTTTCCTGGCTGCAGTTCAACAGGCGGGTGCTCGAGCAGTCGCAGAACCCCAACCATCCGCTGCTCGAACGCGTCCGCTTCCTGTCGATCTCGGCCGGCAATCTCGACGAGTTCTTCATGGTCCGCGTCGCCGGTCTCGCCGGGCAGGTGCGCGAAGGCATCACCATCCGCAGCGCCGACGGCCGCACGCCGGAACAGCAGCTCGACCAGCTGCTGCACGAGGTCGAGCGACTGCAGGAAGACCAGCAGAAAAGCCTCGCCAGCCTGCTCGAGCTGCTCAAGCTCGAAGGCATCGAGACCATCGCCTCGGCGGATCTTACCAAGGAAGAGCGCAAGTGGCTCGAAGATCATTTCATGGAGCAGGTCTTCCCGGTGCTGACGCCTTTGTCGATCGACCCGGCGCACCCGTTCCCCTTCATCCCCAATCTCGGCTTCTCGATCGCCCTGCAACTGCGCCACCGCAAGAGCGGCGAGGAGATGACGGCGCTGCTGCGTCTCCCTGTCGCCCTCAAGCGCTACATCCGCTTGCCCGACCGCAAGCGCTCGGTGCGTTTCATCCCGATCGAGGAAACGGTCAACCTGTTCATCGGCAAGCTGTTCCCCGGCTATGAGGTCAAGGGCTCGGGCACCTTCCAGATCATCCGCGACAGCGATATCGAGGTCGAGGAAGAGTCCGAGGATCTCGTCCGGCTGTTCGAGACGGCACTCAAGCGCCGCCGCCGCGGCTCGGTGATCCGCGTCGAATTCGACAGCCTGATGCCGGCCGAGCTGCGCGAGTTCGTTGCCAGCGAACTGGGTGTCGCCTCGAACCGCGTCAGCGTGCTGAGCGGGCCGCTGGCGATCAACCAGATCTCGGAGATCGTCTCGATCGCCCGTGACGACCTGAAGTTCCCGCCCTTCAATCCGCGTTTCCCCGAGCGCATCCGCGACCATCGCGGCGACTGTTTCGCGGCGATCCGCGAGAAGGATTTTGTCGTTCACCATCCTTATGAATCGTTCGACGTGGTGGTGCAGTTCCTGCGCCAGGCGGCGATCGATCCGGAAGTGGTGGCGATCAAGCAGACGCTTTACCGCACCTCCAACGACAGCCCGATCGTGCGCGCCCTTGTCGACGCCGCCGAGGCCGGCAAGTCGGTGACCGCACTCGTCGAGCTCAAGGCGCGTTTCGACGAGGAGGCCAATATCCGCTGGGCCCGCGATCTCGAGCGCGCCGGCGTGCAGGTGGTGTTCGGTTTCCTCGAACTCAAGACCCACTCCAAGATGTCGCTGGTGGTGCGCCGCGAGGACGGCCGCCTGCGCAACTACGTCCATCTCGGCACCGGAAACTACCACCCGATCACCGCGCGCATCTATACCGACCTGTCCTTCTTCACCACCGATTCGGCGATCGCGCGTGATGTGGCGCATATCTTCAACTTCATCACCGGTTATGCCGAGCCGGCCGACGAGATGTGCATCGCACTGTCGCCCTACACGCTGCGCAGCCGCATCCTCAAGCACATCGCCGACGAGGTCGAGCATGCCCGCGCCGGCCGGCCGGCGCAGATCTGGATGAAGATGAATTCGCTCGTCGATCCCGACGTCATCGACGCGCTTTATGACGCCAGCCGCAGCGGCGTCGAGATCGACCTGGTGGTGCGCGGCATCTGCTGCCTCAGGCCGCAGGTTCCCGGCCTGTCGGAGAATATCCGCGTCAAGTCGATCGTCGGCCGTTTCCTCGAGCACAGCCGCATCTATTGTTTCGGCAATGGCCACGGCCTGCCGTCGGACGAGGCGATCGTCTATATCAGCTCGGCCGACCTGATGCCGCGCAACCTCGACCGGCGCGTCGAAACCATGGTGCCGATCGCCAAACATTCGACCGTGCACGAGCAGGTGCTGGGTCAGGTCATGCTGGGAAATATCATGGACAACCAGCAAAGTTTCGAAGTATTGGCGGATGGAACCTCGCGGCGGATAACGCTCGACGAGGGCGAAGAGCCGTTCAATGCGCAGGAATATTTCATGACCAATCCGAGCCTCTCCGGACGGGGTGACGCGCTGAAGTCTCACGCGCCCAAACGCATTGCCCAGTTCAAGCGTCGCAAGAAGGCGGAGGCGGCGGCCGGCTGATGGCGCAGCTTTCGCAGGGCCGGCTCAAGGACCGCCGACCGCTGTCGATCATCGATATCGGCTCGAACTCCATACGTCTCGTCGTCTATGAAGGGTTGGCACGCTCGCCGACCCTTCTGTTCAACGAAAAGATGCTCGCCGGCCTCGGCCGCGGCATCGTCTCCACCGGCAAGCTCGACCCCGAGGGCGTGACCCGCTCGATGGAGGAGTTCCGGCGCTTTCGTGCGCTGTCCGAGCAGGCCGGCGCGGAAAAGATGTATGTGCTGGCCACCGCCGCCGCACGCGAGGCGATCAACGGCCCCGACTTCATCCAGCGTGCCGAGGACGTGCTGGGCACCAAGATCCAGGTGCTGACAGGCCGCGAGGAAGCCTATTATTCGGCGCTCGGCGTCATCTCGGGTTTCCATCCCGCCGACGGCATCGCCGGCGACCTTGGCGGCGGCAGCCTCGAGCTTGTCGACGTCAGGGGCGAAGCCATCGGCGACGGCATCACCTTGCCATTGGGTGGCCTCAGGTTGCAGGACATGGCCAAGGGCTCGCCTGTAACGGCCGCCAAGATCGCGCATGCCGAACTCGCCCGCGCCAAATTGCTCAAGGGCGGGCAGGGCAGGACATTCTATGCCGTCGGCGGCACCTGGCGAAACCTCGCCCGGCTGCACATGAACACCTCGAATTATCCGCTGGAGGTGATGCATCACTACCAGATGGACCCGGTGACCCTGGTGCCGTTCCTGCGCCAGGTGGCGCGCGGCGAGGTCGAGAAGATCAAGGGCATCGAAGGCGTCTCCAAGAACCGCCGGTCGCTTTTGCCTTATGGCGCGCTGGTGCTGCAGGAGATCATCACGGCGATGAAGCCGGAGAAGATCGTGGTCTCGGCGCTCGGCGTGCGCGAGGGTTTTCTGTTCTCGTTGCTCGAAGAGCAGGAACAGCGCGCCGATCCGCTGATCTCGGCGGCCGAGGAGCTGGCCGTGCTGCGGGCGCGTTCGGTGCGCCATGCCCATGAACTGACCGAGTGGACCAAACAGTCCTTCGCCGCCTTCGGCATCGAGGAAACCGAAGAGGAGGCGCGTTACCGTCACGCCGCCTGCCTTCTCGCCGACATCGGCTGGCGGGCGCATCCGGAATATCGCGGCCGCCAGTCGCTCAACATCATCGCGCATGCCTCGTTCATCGGCGTCGATCATCCCGGCCGTGCCTTCCTGGCGCTGGCCAATCTGTTCCGCCATGACGGTGTCTTCAACGACAGCTTCGCCCCTGAGCTCAAGGAACTGGCGACGCCGCGTTATCTCGAGCGCGCCCGCATCCTCGGCGCGATGATGCGTGTGGTTTATCTGCTCTCGGCCTCGATGCCGGGGGTGATGCCGAAGCTGCGCTGGGAAGACAGGGGCAATGGCGTGTTGGCGCTGGTGATCCCGTCGGAGTTCGGCCAGCTCTATGGCGAGCGGCCGGCGGGACGTCTGGCCCAGCTTGCCAAGGTCACCGGCCGCAAGCTGGTGCTGGCGGTCGAGGACGGCCCGAGCATCTCAGTCAAATAGCATCGCCGTCAAACAGGCTGGCGGGCGAGCAGCCGGTCGAGCGACAGCGCGCCGGCACCCGCCACTGAGAGCGCCAGCAAGCCGCCCGCGGTGGCGATGTCCTTCATCAGCGCCTGCTGGTGCATGAAGGCCATGGCGGCGTCGTCGCCGCCCTGGCCGTAATGGCCGATGAAGCCGGCGGCGAGCGCGAAGGCGGCGAGCAGGACGGGCACCACGCGCGACTGGAAACCTGTAAGCACCAGCAGGCCGCCGACCAGCTCGAACAGCCCGACGCCCAACGCGACGAGCGTCGGCAAGGGAAAGCCCAGCCCGGCGAAATAGCCTGCGGTGCCCGAGATGTTGGACAGCGTGCCGATGCCCGCCGGCACGAACAGCGCGGCGATCAGAATTCTGGCGACAAGAAGAAGCAGGCTGTTCAGCATGGAGGTGTCCTCGCAGCCGCAGGATGCACCGGCTCACTTTCGATGTCATCACCGTCTCGAACCGGCGTCAGGGCCAGGGCACAAAAAAGCCCGGGACGAGCCCGGGCCATTTCTTGGGAGGAATTTCTGCAGCTTAGCGGCGGCGGCCGTCGATCGACAGGGCGCCGGCGCCGAAGGCGGCGAGCACGAACAGGCCGCCTGCAATGGCGAGGTTCTTCTGCAGGAACATCACCTGGACCTGGTCGGCGAAGTCGAGATGGGCAATGGCGGTGGCAGCCAAAGTGAACAGGCCGAGCACGATCGCGGCGATGCGGGTCTGGAAGCCGACCAGGATGGCGATGCCGCCAACCACTTCGACCAGGCCGACGACGACGGTGGTGACGGTCGGCAGCGGCAGGCCGATGCTGGCGAACCAGCCAGCGGTGCCTGAAATGGCGGTCAGCTTGGCAAAGCCGGCGAGGATGAAGATGATCGACAAAAGCACGCGGCCGGCAAGGGTGAGGGCCGAAGCGTTGGTGCTGAGGCCGGACTTTGCGGTGGCAATGGAAGCGTTGGACATGGGCTTGGGGCTCCGTTGAAATTCGATGGCCAACACCTAGTCGATCTCGACTGTTCACTAAAGGTGTGGATGTGTCGACAGATCGTTCACAGTTAGAATGAATTGCTCGAAGCCGTCGGCCGAACGATCTGCGCTGCACATAAAGAAACGGCGCGGCAGGTGACTGCCGCGCCGTTTCAAGGGGATCGACCCCGGGGCCGAAATCAGCCCGGGCGGGTCATGTCCTCGGGGCGGACGATGCGGTCATAGTCCTCGGCGCTGACCAGCCCGGTCGCCAGCGCTTCGTCGCGCAGCGTGGTGCCGTTCTTGTGCGCGGTCTTGGCGATCTTGGCGGCGTTGTCGTAGCCGATGGTCGGCGCCAGTGCGGTGACCAGCATCAGCGAGCGGTCAAGCGCTGCCTTGATGTTGTCCTCGCGCGCCTCGATGCCGACGACGCAATTGTCGGTAAACGAGATTGCCGCGTCAGCCATCAACTGCACCGACTGCAGGAAGTTGTAGGCCATGACGGGATTGTAGACGTTGAGCTCGAAATGGCCCTGGCTGCCGGCGAAGGTCAGCGCGGCATTGTTGCCGAACACCTGGACGCAGACCTGGGTCAGCGCCTCGCACTGGGTCGGGTTGACCTTGCCCGGCATGATCGACGAGCCCGGCTCGTTTTCGGGCAGCGCCAGCTCGCCGAGGCCCGAGCGCGGGCCCGAGCCGAGGAAACGGATGTCGTTGGCGATCTTGAACAGGGCAGCGGCCGCCGCATTGATGGCGCCATGCGAGAAGACCATCGAATCGTGGGCGGCAAGCGCCTCGAACTTGTTCGGCGCGGTGACAAAGGCGATGCCGGTGATGGCGGCAATGCTTTCGGCAACCTTTTCGGCGAAGCCGACCGGCGCGTTGAGGCCGGTGCCGACGGCGGTGCCGCCCTGGGCCAGTTCCTGCAGGCCGGGCAGGGTCAGCTCGATGCGCTTGATCGACGAGGCAACCTGGGCGGCATAACCGCCGAATTCCTGGCCCAAGGTCAGCGGCGTCGCGTCCTGGGTATGGGTGCGGCCGATCTTGATGATGTGGTCGAATTCGCGCGCCTTCTTGTCGAGGGCGGCATGCAGGTGCTTCAGCGCCGGCAGAAGGTCGTGGACGATGCGCTCGGCGCAGGCGATGTGCATGGCCGTCGGGTAGGTGTCGTTCGACGACTGGCTCATATTGACGTGGTCGTTGGGATGAACCGGCTTCTTCGAGCCCATCTCGCCGCCCAGCATCTCGATGGCGCGGTTGGAGATCACCTCATTGGCGTTCATGTTCGACTGCGTGCCCGAGCCGGTCTGCCAGACGACAAGCGGGAAGTGGTCGTCGAGCTTGCCGTCGATGACTTCCTGGGCGGCGGCAACCACGGTGTTGCCGATCTTGGGGTCGAGGCGGCCGAGCGCCATGTTGGCTTCGGCAGCGGCGCGCTTGACGATGCCGAGCGCCCGCACCACCGACAGCGGCTGCTTTTCCCAGCCGATCTTGAAATTGCCCAGCGAGCGCTGCGCCTGCGCACCCCAATAGCGGTCGGAGGCGACCTCGATCGGTCCGAAGGTGTCTGTCTCGGTTCTGGTCTTCTGGGCTGTCACGATCAGGTCTCCGAAAAATCTCGTTGCGGGCATCGGCCTATCGCGTTGCACACATCGCTTCAAGCGGAGATTGGGGCGTGCCGAAATCCTAATCGGTTCAAAGCAGTGAGCGCGAGGTCGGCATCAGGCGAAGCCGCTCGATCGGTTGCGCGAGGTGGCCGTGAAGACGCGGCAGGACGCCTTCGACCCATGACGGCTCGGCGGCAAGAGCGGCCTGGTGACGGCCATGCGCTTCGGCGTTTTCGAACGCGGAAAAGGCGACGAAGACGTTGACGTCGTCGCGCACGGGCAGGCGCGGAAAGGTGTTTTCGGCATGTTCGGTGATGAATATCGCAAGCAGCGGCGCGCCGAGGCGGGCAAGCAGCGGAACGACGTCGCTTTCGAACAGCGCGAGGAATTCGGCTTCGGATGCGGGGCGGAGGTGGAACATCGTTGCAACGATCATCGCGCCCGGCTGCACCTGGCCAGCCATGCCGCGCGCCTTGCCCGAAAGATCGAAACCGCCGCCGACTGGGCGCAGCAGCAGGACGTCGTCGGAATCGATCATGGTCCTGTTGGCCGCATCCTTGTGGGCAGCCCAGACCGGTCCGCCGTAAAAGGCTTCGAGCGCCGCCTTTCGGGCAGCCATGTCGTCGAAGCCACGCAGCCAGACGAAATGATCCGATCGGTCGAGGTCGCGGAACTGGCCGATGATTTTCATGCCGCACGCTTCCTGGCTCTCGACAAGATGGCTGTCGAAGATGTCGATCAGCACGTCGCGTTGGCCCTGATGCAATGTGTATTGCCTGAGTTCGACAACAGGCGAAAAGCGTTCGCTGGTCGCTGTTTGTGAAATGCCCAAAGCTGCAGACATATGTCCCTCCTAAAACAAACCGGTTGACCTGTTTTATAACAGACCGGTTGCCCGGTTTTGTCAATCTGCTATTTTGGCTGGTGTTTTTGGCTGGAATTCTGGCCGGCAATGCCTGGGAGCGATCCGAAAGAAACGACATGGCGAAACCGACAGATCGAAGGACCCGCACGAACGACCCGGAAGGCATGCGCCAGAAGCTTCTGGACGTTGCCGAGGAGAAGTTTCAGGCACAGGGCTATCACGCCACGAGCCTCGGCGACCTGATGCAGGCGGCCAGTGTGACCGGCGGGGCGCTGCATCACCATTTTCCAACCAAGAAGGCGCTTGGCCTGGCTGTCATCAACGAAAGGGTGGCGGCGGCGGTGGCGGAAACCTGGATCCGGCCGGTCGAGGGCGCGCTTTCAGCGCGGCAGGGCGTGCGACAGGTTTTTGCCGGGGTCGCCGATCAACTGGAGCGCCAGGGTTTCGTGCGCGGCTGCCCGCTCAACAACCTTGCGCATGAATTGTCGCTCGCCGATCCGGAGTTTCGCGCAGCACTGGCGCGGATTTTTGCCGATTGGCAGGCGGCCATTGCCGACAGGATCAGGGCTGACCAGCACAGCGGCGTCGAAGATCGGCAGACGGATCCGGATCGCTTCGCTGCCTTGGCAGTCGCGACATATTCCGGCGCCATGTCGATGGCCAAGACCGTGCAAAATGCAGCTGTGCTGCGGTCCTGTGCGGTCAGTTTCGATCCGACGGGGCGAGGCGGCTGACCAGGCGGCACCTCATGTCAGGCGGCGCCGTTGCCGCAGCAAAAAGGCGGCGCATGGCGCCGCCTCCATTGGAATAGCCGTGGCTGGGACAACAGTTGCCGGATGCCCGTGGCTGGGTCCGTGGCTGGGATTGCGCGATTGGCGTTCGCTGACGGTCAGAGCGCCTTCTTGATCTTTTCCTTGGTGTCGCCATAGGCCTTCTGCACCTTGCCGGCGATCTTTTCGGCCGTGCCCTTGGCCTGGGTCGTCTTGTTGCCGGTGGCCTTGCCGGCGGCTTCCTTGACCGAACCGGCGACCTGCTTGGCAACGCCCTTGACCTGATCCTTGTTCACCATGTCGCATCTCCTGTGGTGGGTGGCGCAGCATAACGTTCGGCATGCGTTACGGTTCCGGCGCCCGGTTGCCGCGATGTTGCCTGGTCGGGTCGCTGATGACCTGCTGGCGGGAGCTGCAAGGTTCTGGTCGTGAAGGGAGCTGCTGATGGGCCAGCCGCAATCGCCGCCCGCCGCTCAGCGCCTGCTTCTGTCGGTGCCGCAACATCGTCGACTGCGTGCTCGGCAAACTCAGGAACTTCCGTGCCGTGGCCACCGCTTCGAAGAGCACAGCCACCATGCTCTCGCCAAACTGGCTCAACCAAATCGGGATGCGCGTCACCAGTCGGCGAGCTAGAAAGGCCCGGCGAACGCTCGGAGAGGCGTTCAGGCAGGAGCATGACCATGATCAAGATGAGCGTCTACTATAGCGCCGATGGCGGTTCGACCTTCGATCACGACTACTACCGCACCCGTCATATGCCACTGCTCCAGGAACGGCTCGGCGATGCCTGCCTGCGCTACGAGATCGACAAGGGCCTTGCGGGTCGCGAAGCCGGAAGCGCGCCGGAGTTCGTCGCAGCATGCCACGTCTACTCGCCTGACCTGGCGACCTTCCAGGAAGCATTGGCTCCCCACCGCGCCGAGATCGCCGCTGATGTCGCCAACTATACCGACATCGCCCCCATCGTGCAGATCAGCGAAGTCGTTGAAGGCTAGGGCAAATCTGGATGCGCTTTATGAAACGGTGAGCTAGGCTCGGCCGGATCTTGTCGGGCATCGGAGGTGGGGATGCGGTTGGCAATGCGCGCGGCCTGGGCCGTGGTGGCGGGAGTGTCGGCAGCCGGCTGCGTCGCCAGCGACGTCGGTCCGATCAACACGCTGACCGCGCATGTCGGCCAGGCCTCGCCCGAATTCATTCCCGACATGGGCGATGACGGCTCGACGGTGGTGGGCCTGAGTTTTTCCGGCGGCGGCACGCGGGCTGCGGCCTTCGCTTATGGCGTGTTGCGCGAACTCGACGACACCATCATCGACGAGCACCCGGCGACGCGCAGCCTCGTCGACGACATCCGCATGATTTCAGGCGCGTCGGGCGGGGCGGTCGCGGCGTCCTATTTCGGCTACAGGGGACGGGACGACTATCGCGATTTCCGCGAGCGCTTCCTGATCAAGGACGCCGAAGCCTATCTCAGGACCTCGACGCTCTCGCCGCTCAACCTGGCGCGGGCGCTCAATGGCGGCGTCAACGACCGCAACGGCCTGGCCAGATGGCTCGAGGACAATCTTTTCAATGGCGCGACCTATGCCAATTTCAGGCGACCGGATGCGCCGATCGTCTGGATAAACGCCTCCGACATCTACAACCGCACGCCGTTCCTGTTCACCTATGACACCTTCGCTGCCCTGTGCAGCGATCTCGACAAGGTCAGGCTGTCCGATGCGGTTGCAGCATCTGCTGCGGTTCCCGTGGTCTTTGCACCCGTCGTCCTGTCGGCAATCATGCCGAAATGCGGGTACAGCCAGCCTGCGTGGCTGAGCCGCGCGCTTGCCGATCCCGATGCCTCGGTGCGGCTCAAGGCCTATGCCGGCGCCTTGAAGGCTTACCAGCATGCCGACCGGCTCGACTATGTGAAGCTGCTCGATGGCGGGCTGACCGACAATCTCGGCATCACCGGCTTCACCATCGAGCGTTCGTCGGCCGGCACACCCTATGGTCCGCTGTCGCCGGCGGCGGCCGTCAAGCTGCGGACCTTGTTGTTCATCGTCGCCGATGCCGGTCGTGAGGACGATGTCGACTGGGGCGAGACCATCCACGGTCCGGGCCTCGGCGACCTGCTCGAGGCGGTGACCAACACGACCTTCTCGGCTGCCGTTCGCGACCAGCTCGACGCGCTCACCTTTGCCGTCGGCGAGTGGCGCGGCGAACTGATCCGCTATCGCTGCAGCCTGCCGGCTGAAACGGTCAGGCGTTATCGCGGGACACTTGCCGGCTGGAACTGCCGCGACATCAGATTGGTGGTCGAGCACCTGTCATTCCAGGACCTCGATGCTGCCGCCCAGGCAAAGCTGAACCGCGTGCCGACGCGGCTGAAACTGCCCGTCGAACAGGTCGACCTGACGATTGCGGCAGGGCGTGAAGCGCTTCGGGTCAATGACAGCTTCCAGGAAGCCGTCGCCGACATCCGTCGGCACGCCGGCGTGCTCGACCAACAGCAGGTCGCCTCCGGCGGCGCGAACTGAGCCGTGGGCCACGGATGGCCCGCCGCAGGCACAAAAAAGAACGCCTCCCGCACCTGTGACAGTGCTGGAGGCGTCCTGTTCGTCGTTCGATGTTCCGTCCGAATTGCTTCTTCAGGTACCGACGACATCACCTCAATGCGCGGGCGGCAGAAAGGTTCCACCGGTTTCGAAAAAAATTCCGAAGTTTTTTCGACGCCGTTTCAGGCCATGGCGGCTTTGGCCCGGAACAGGCCCCAGGCGAAGCCGGTCCGTGCCCTTGCGTGCAGCAGCAGCGCTGAGACCACCAGCACCATCAGCAGCTCGGCGATGGGTGAGGCCAGCCAGATGCCGCGTTCGCCGAGCAGATGAGGCAGGCCGATGGTCAGCGGGATGGCCAGCAGATAGGTGCGCGCGACGCTGAGCAGCAAAGCGCTGCGGGCATCGCCGATGGCCTGGAAATAACCCGACAACATCATCATGGGCCCGGCCAGCATGTAGAGCGCCACCGTCATCGGCAGGATGCGGGCGACCTCGCTCTGTGTCGCCGGATCGTCGACGAAGAGCGCGCCGAGGCTGCCATGGCTGAGCAGCATCGCCGCCTCGAACAGCGCGCAATAGCCGAGCGCCAGCAAGAGCCCCAGCTTCAGCCCGGCATCCGACCGTTGCCATTGCCCGGCGCCGAAATTGTTGCCGACGATCGTCTGCATCGCCATGTTCAGCCCGAGCATCGGCAGGAAGGCAAAGGTCATGATGCGGGTGATGATGCCATAGGCGGCGACGGTTGCCGCATAGGCCTCGCCTTCCCAGAGCTGGGTCGAATAGATGACCGTGGCGGCGAGCAGCGAGATGCCGATGAAGCTCAGGCTCTGCGGCGCCCCAAGCGACAGCAATGGCCGCCAGGCGGCGGTCCAGCGCATCGACGGGACCGCTGCGTATTGCAGCACCGTGCCGGCGCGCAGCCGGTAGACGACGACGAACCCAACGGCCATCGCCTGGGCCAGCACGGTGCCAAGGGCCGAGCCTGAAACCCCATAGTCGAAGCCGACGATGAGCACGTAGTTCAGGCCGGCATTGCCGACCGAGGTCAAAAGGTTGGCCGCGGCGACGATGCCGAGGCGGCCTTCGCAGCGCAGCCCGTCGCCGTTGAGCGACAGCGCAAACATCACAGGCGCACCCCAGATCAGGATGGAGATGTAGCCGTAGCCCATCTCGGCGAGCGGGCGCGACCCGTTGGCAAGCCGCAAGGCCAGCTCCTTGCCGCCGAGCAGGAAGGCAGCGATCGCCAGTGCGCAGACGAGCAGGGCAAGGCCGTGCGCATCGAGGAAGGTCGCCCGCGCCTTGTCGCGCTCGCCGGCGCCGAGCAGGCGGGCGAGCTGGCTCGCCATGCCGCTCGCCACCAGCGTCGAAAGCGCCACAAGCAGCATGAAGGCCGGGAACATCAGGGTCACGGCGGCGAGCGCGTCCGGCCCGACATATTCGCCGAGGAAATAGGCATCGACGATGGCGAGCAGGCCGTTGGTGGCCATGATCAGGATGATCGGTGCCGCCGTCCTGAGGAACAGGCCGGGCAAGGGGGCATGCAGAAAGGCATTCGCGCCTCGAGCGTCGGGGGAGGTCATCTCGTCGTCTCCGATAGCGCATCAAACGGAGATCAAATGGGGCCCGCATTGCCATTGGTCTGATGCGTCGGTTTCGACTGACACAGTGAAGGCTTTACCGTGCTTGCGCTGCGGGCGGCGGGCCCTTCATGCCCTGGGCGCTGACTAGGCCCGCAGATGGCGGCTGTCAATCTCGGCGGCGGGCGCGCCCGACAGCACGGCCGTCTGGCGCGGCGCGGTTGCCTCAGGCCATGCCGGGCACCTCCGACAGCTCGAAATAGACCGGAAGTCCACGTTCCCGGGCGAGCCGCACGTCCTCATCGGCGCCCTTGGAAGTGCCGGGCAGCCGCAGCACGGCGTCGCAATGATGCAGCAGCCGGTCGGCGACCGGATAGGCGAACTCGTCATAGAGCGGGTCGCCGGCGCCTTGCGAGCCGACCTGCCGCCCGAGCGGCAGCGCCACCCATTCGCCGATGACAGGCAGGTGGCCGGCGCGGAACAGCGGAACGGCGACGCTTTCGAGGCGGCTCAGATTCTCCGCCATCTTGACCGGGTCGTCGCCGGTGCCGGAGCGATAGGGGCCGGCAATCAGGATGAGCAGCGGTTTTCCAGGGGTGTTCATGATATCTCCAGATATTGCACGAATCTGCACGAAATAAATATCGCTTCATGCATCATCGTGCAATATCGTGTGGCATCACTGAATTGACGGAGTCGTTCGAAGTGCTCACCAGCCAACGCAAACGCCTGATCCTCGATCGCCTCGCCCGGGACGGGCAGGTCGTCGCCAAGCAGCTCAGCCACGAACTCGCTTTGTCGGAAGACACCATCCGGCGCGACCTCAGGGAGCTGGCGGCGGACGGCCTGCTATTGCGCGTGCATGGGGGCGCGCTGCCGGTGTCGCCGACGGCGGTGCCGATCGCCGAACGGCGAGAGATCGCAACCGCTGCCAAGTCGGCGCTTGGCAAGGCCGGTGCTGCGATGATCCGGGACGGCATGACGGTCGTCCTCGACGGCGGCACCTCCAATCTGGAGATCATCCGCCACCTTCCGGTGCAGGCCCGCTGCACCGTCATCACCCACAGCCCGACAATTGCGGTGGCGCTGGAGGACAGGCCAGAAGTCGACGTCGTCATCATCGGCGGCAAACTCTTCCGTCACTCGATGGTGTCGGTCGGCGCGCTGGCGGCCGAAGCGATTGCGCGCATCCGCGCCGATCTTTTCTTCCTTGGCGTCACCGGCGTCCATGCCGGCGAGGGGCTGACGACGGGCGACATGGAAGAGGCGGCGATCAAAAGGCAGCTGATGTCAGCATCGGCCGAGACGGCAGTGCTGGCGACAAGCGACAAGCTTGGCGCGGTGTCGCCGTTCCGCATCGGTGGCATCGGCGAGATTTCGACGCTGATCGTCGAGGGTGAAATTGCCGATGAGCGCGTGGCCATCTTCGCGGACACCGGCGTTTCGGTCCTGCGCGCCGAGTAGAATCCGCGGCCTCGGGCCGAAGCCTGATACGAGGGTACAAAACGAAAAAGGGCGCCCGAAGGCGCCCTTTCCGTAAGCTTCTGGAGCTGGACTTCTTAGAAGTCCATGCCGCCCATGCCGCCCATGCCGCCGCCAGGCATACCGCCCGGCATGCCGCCGGCCGAGTCCTTCTTCGGGGCTTCAGCGATCATGGCTTCGGTGGTGACCAGCAGGCCGGCAACCGAAGCTGCGTCCTGCAGGGCCGTACGAACGACCTTGACCGGGTCGACGATGCCGAAAGCGATCATGTCGCCATATTCGCCGGTCTGGGCGTTGTAGCCGAAGGTAGCCGTCTTGTTCTCGAGGATCTTGCCGGCAACGATCGAAGCTTCCGCACCTGCGTTCGAGGCGATCTGGCGGGCCGGAGCCTGCAGAGCGCGACGGACGATGTTGATGCCGGCAGCCTGGTCCGAGTTCTCGCCGACAGCCTTGATGGCGAGCGACGAACGCAGCAGGGCAACGCCACCGCCAGGAACGATGCCTTCTTCGACAGCGGCGCGGGTTGCGTTCAGCGCGTCGTCGACGCGGTCCTTGCGCTCCTTGACCTCGATCTCGGTCGCACCGCCGACGCGGATGACGGCAACGCCGCCTGCCAGCTTGGCGAGACGTTCCTGCAGCTTCTCCTTGTCGTAGTCCGACGTGGTCTCTTCGATCTGCTGCTTGATCTGGGCGACGCGGCCCTGGATCTCGGCCTTCTTGCCGGCGCCGTCGACGATGGTGGTGTTCTCCTTGGAGATCGACACCTTCTTGGCGCGGCCGAGCATGTTGAGGCCGACGTTCTCGAGCTTGATGCCGAGGTCTTCCGAGATGACCTGGCCACCGGTCAGGATGGCGATGTCTTCCAGCATGGCCTTGCGGCGATCGCCGAAGCCCGGAGCCTTGACGGCAGCGATCTTCAGGCCGCCACGCAGCTTGTTGACGACGAGCGTGGCCAGAGCCTCGCCTTCGACGTCTTCCGAGATGATGAGCAGCGGCTTCGAGGTCTGCACGACGGCCTCGAGGACCGGCAGCATGGCCTGGAGGTTCGACAGCTTCTTCTCGTGGAGGAGGATGTAAGCGTCTTCGAGGTCAGCAACCATCTTGTCCGGGTTGGTGACGAAGTAGGGGCTGAGGTAGCCGCGGTCGAACTGCATGCCTTCGACGACTTCCAGCTCGGTCTCGGCGGTCTTGGCTTCTTCAACCGTGATGACGCCTTCGTTGCCGACCTTCTGCATCGCCTCGGCGATCATCGAGCCGATTTCCTTCTCGCCGTTTGCCGAGATGGTGCCGACCTGGGCGACTTCTTCCGAAGTCTTGATCTTCTTCGAAGACTTGACGAGGTGGGTGACGACTTCAGCAACGGCGAGGTCGATGCCGCGCTTCAGGTCCATCGGGTTCATGCCGGCGGCAACGGCCTTGTGGCCTTCCTGAACGATGGCCTGGGCCAGAACGGTCGCGGTCGTGGTGCCGTCGCCGGCGATGTCGTTGGTCTTCGAAGCAACTTCGCGGACCATCTGGGCGCCCATGTTCTCGAACTTGTCTTCAAGCTCGATTTCCTTGGCGACGGTGACGCCGTCCTTGGTGATGCGCGGGGCGCCGAACGACTTGTCGATGACGACGTTGCGGCCCTTCGGACCGAGCGTCACCTTCACTGCGTCGGCGAGGATGTTGACACCGCGCAGCATGCGCTCGCGGGCGTCACGGGAGAACTTTACGTCTTTAGCAGCCATTTTAAGCTCCTCGATGGGCCTTTACGGCCCGAATTTCAGATTGGATGGTGCGGATGGGTGGCGATTAGCCGATGATGCCCATGATGTCGGATTCCTTCATGATCAGAAGGTCTTCGCCATTGAGCTTCACTTCGGTGCCCGACCACTTGCCGAACAGCACGCGGTCACCAGCCTTGACGTCCAGCGGGACGAGCTTGCCGGCTTCATCGCGCGCGCCGGAGCCGACGGCGACGATTTCGCCTTCCTGCGGCTTTTCCTTGGCCGTATCAGGGATGATGATCCCGCCGGCGGTCTTGGATTCGGATTCGACCCGGCGAACGACCACGCGGTCATGAAGCGGGCGGAACTTCGACTTTGCCATTTGAACTTCCTCGGTGAACTGTTGAGAACCCTCGGTCCGGCTGAACCGGACTTGGTTAGCACTCACTCCAGGCGAGTGCTAACGTGCCGCTGAGATAGTCCGCCACCCCTCGGCTGTCAAGGGAATGACAGCTTCGCGACAGCGAGTTTTTGGGGGTGTCAGGCGCGTGCCTGGGCAACGGCCTTGCGGAAGTCGTCTGAGGTCATGCCGCGCTTGTAGAGCGCCTTGCCGATCAGGAAGCCGGGCGTGCCCTGGAGCTGGAAGGCGCTGGCCTGTGCCGCATTGCGCTGAAGCACGCCGACAAGCACGTCCTGCCTGGCCTGGAGATCGCCGCGGGCGCGCTCGACATCGACGCCGGCCTCGCCAAGCAGATTGGCGGTGCTGCGGAATGTCAGTCGTTCGCGGGCGGTCATCAATGTCTGCACGGCATCGGCATAACGGCCCTGGCTGTTTGCGGCCAGGGTGAGCAGGGCGGCATTGCGCGAGACCTCGCCGAAGATCGGCCAGTCGCGCAGCACCAGGCGAATGCCCGTGTCTTCCTTCATCACCTCGGACAATTGCAGGAAGCTCAGCTTGCAATAGGGACACTGATAGTCGGTGAACTCGACCACCGTGACGTCGCCGTCGGGATTGCCGAGCACCGGGATATCGGGGTCGAAGGCGACGTCTTCGACGCTCGGCATCGGGTTGGCCCAGAGCGGCAGCGGCGCCAGCGCGCCAAGGCCCACAACGAGCTTGAGGATATGACGCCGGTTGGGCGAGGGGTCCGGCATGCGATCGATCCTGTTTTCCGTCGCAATCTCCTAGACGATGAGCGGGCATGATTAACAGTCGCCTAATCGCCGCGCCGGCACACGATGATGTGAATGCCGGGACGTGAATGCAGGTGTGCAATGCAAAAACGCCGCTTGAATGGTGAGCATGCTTATAATATATGCCGCTCATGAAAAACGAAGGCATCGACAGGCTGGGCTTCCTGATCCACGACGCGGCAAGGCTGGTGCGGCGCAGTTTCGAGCAGCGCGGCAGCGAATTCGGGCTGTCGGCGGCGCAATGGCGCCTGCTGGTCCGGCTGGTCAAGGAAGAGGGCGTGGCCCAGGCGCGGCTTGCCGAGCTCCTCGAAATCGAGCCGATCAGCGTCTCGCGACTGCTGGACCGGATGGAGGAGGGCGGCTGGATCGAGCGCCGCCAGGGCGCCAGCGACAGACGGGTGCGGATGATCTTTCCGACCGACAAGGCGCTGGAAGCCTTTTCCAAGGTCAAGGCGGTGGCCGGTGAAGTGTACGAGAAGGCGCTGGCAGGACTTTCCGATGAACAGCGCCTCGCCACGGTCCATGGCCTGCGCACCATTATCGACAACCTTTCCGCTGGCGAGCCCACGGATGCGAATTGTTTGAGAGAGACGAAGACATGAACGCGGTGGCGAAAGTGAACGAGAACAGCACAAAGGTCGAACTGGATGGTGCGGCCGCAACCCAGCTCCAGCCCGTGATCGCGGCACCTCAGCCTGCGCCGAAGAAGCGCGGTCGCGTCATGCTGATGGCGGCCTTGCCGCTCGCCCTGGTGGTCGGCGGCGGCTATTTCTGGGTCACCGGCGGCCGCTACCAGGAAACCGAAAACGCCAATCTGCGCCAGGCCAAGGTCAACATCGCCTCGGAAGCGGCCGGCCGCATCGTCAAGGTCGACGTGTCGGACAACACCACGGTCAAGGCAGGCGACGTCCTGTTCGAAGTCGATCCCGAGCCCTACAAGATCGCGCTGGCGCAGTCGGACGCATCCCTTGCCGCAGCCCGGCTCAATGTCGAGCAGTTGCGCGCCGCCTACAGCCAGGCGGTGGCCCAGGAACGGGTCGCGGCCAGCGGCCTCGACTATGCCCGGGCGCAGTTCGACCGCAGCAACGGCCTGGTCACCAAGGGCGTCAACACCAAGTCGTCGCTCGACGAGGCCCGCATGGACCTCGACAAGGCTGAGGAGCAGCACAGTGCGGCGGTGCAGGGCATCGCCAGCGCCAAGGCGGCGCTTGGCGGCAATCCCGACATCGAGACCGACAAGCACCCGACGGTTCTGTCGGCGCTTGCCGCACGCGACAAGGCCGCCTTCAACCTGGCCCAGACGACGGTCCGCGCCCCCGCCGACGGCGTGGTCTCGCAGGCCGCGTCCTTCAAGGTCGGCCAGTTCGTCGGCACCGGCACCGCCTTGTTCAGCCTCGTCGAGACGGGCGACACCTGGATCGAGGCGAATTTCAAGGAAACGCAGCTGACCCACATGAAGGCGGGCCAGGAAGCCGAGATCGTGCTCGACACCTATCCGGATCGCACCTTCCGCGGCACCGTCGAGGCGATCGGCGCCGGCACCGGCGCCGAGTTCTCGCTGCTGCCGGCCCAGAACGCCACCGGCAACTGGGTCAAGGTCACGCAGCGCATTCCGGTCAGGATCAAGGTCGACGCCACTGACGCCGGTCTCGCCATGCGCACCGGGATGAGCGCCACCGTGTCGATCGACACCGGCGTGTCGCGCGGCTTCGGCAGCATCTTCGGTCACGCGGTGGCGGCGGAATAGGCGCCGTCACCTCAATGTCTAAGTGAATTTTCGAAGTGGATCCGGTCGCGTTGATGCGGCCGGAACTCCGGCTTCTGGTCGCCGCTTGACGACCATCAGGTCCCAAGGGTTGGTCGAATGAGCCAGTCAGCAGCAAAATCCCTCACCGACGTGCCGCATCGCGGCCTGATCACCGTTGCCATCATGCTGGCGACGGTGATGCAGGTGCTCGACACCACCATTGCCAATGTCGCGCTGCCCTCGATGGTCGGCGATCTCGGCGCGTCCCAGGACACCATCAACTGGGTGCTGACCTCCTACATCGTCGCCGCCGCCATCATGACGCCGCTGACCGGCTGGATGTCGGACCGTTTCGGCCGCAAGGAGCTGTTCCTCGTCTCGGTCGTCGGCTTCACCATCATGTCGATGCTCTGCGGCGTCGCCTGGAGCCTGGAGACGATGGTGCTGTTTCGCGTCCTCCAGGGCGTGTTCGGCGCGGCCATCGTGCCGTTGAGCCAGACCTTCCTGCTCGACATCAATCCCAAGGAGCGCCACGGCCAGGCCATGGCGCTGTGGGGCGCCGGCATCATGGTCGGCCCGATCATCGGCCCGACGCTCGGCGGCTGGCTGACCGAGAGCTTCAACTGGCGCTGGGTGTTCTTCATCAACCTGCCTGTCGGCATCGTCGCCTTCCTCGGCTCGGCCGCCTATCTGCCGGCCATCGGCAAGCGCCTGCGCGGCTTCGACTTCTTCGGCTTTGCCATGCTGTCGCTCGGCGTCGGCGCGCTGCAGCTGATGCTCGACCGCGGCGGCGAGGTCGACTGGTTCTCGGCCGTCGAGATATGGATCGAGCTCGGCCTGGCGATCACAGGTTTCTGGGTCTTTGCCGTTCATATGGCGATGTCGAAGAACACCTTCCTCGACCCCAGGATATTCACCGACCGCAACTTCGTCACCGGCCTGGTGTTCATCTTCGTCATCGGCGTGATCCTGCTGGCGAGCCTGGCATTGCTGCCGCCGATGCTGGCCCGCATCTATGGCTACCCGACCATCACCACCGGCCTGGTCATGGCGCCGCGCGGCGTCGGCACGATGATCTCGATGCTTTTGGTCGGACGCCTGGTGCGCATGGTCGACAACCGCTACCTGGTCGTCGCAGGCCTGCTTCTGACCGCATTGTCGCTCTATTACATGACCGGCTTCACGCCGCAGATGGATGCGTTCCTGATCGTTTCGACCGGCGTCGTGCAGGGCCTGGGCCTCGGCCTCGTCTTCGTGCCGCTGTCGACGGTGGCCTTCGCGACGCTATCGCCGCAATACCGTACCGATGCCGCGAGCCTGTTCAGTCTGGTCCGCAACATCGGCTCGTCGATCGGCATTTCGATCGTCTCGGTGCTTCTGACGCGCAATGTCCAGATCAACCACGCCGAGTTGTCGGCCAACATCACGCCGTTCAACCCGAACCTGATGGCACTGTCGCCGGGGGCGGTATCAGGCAACCCGACGGCGCTGTCGCAGGTCGACGGCCTGGTCAACATCCAGGCGCTGATGATCTCCTACATCGACGACTTCAAGCTGATGATGATCGTCTCGCTCTGCGCCATTCCGCTGGCGCTTCTGCTGCGCAAGCCGAAGGTGCAGGCAGCGGCCGGCGCTGCGCCGGCAGCGCATATGGACTGAGCTGCCCCGGCAGCGCATATGGACCGACAAGAAAAGGCGCCGCCCGCGAGGACGGCGCCTTTTTCATGTCCGTATCGGCGGCTAGCCGACGATGCGCAGGTTCGACAGTTCGTCGGCGATCTCCTTGAACACCTGCATCAGATTGGCGCCGGTGGCGTTCCAGTAGAGCTTCTTGCCGATGGTCGTGCGCGAATAGGAGGCGCAGGACTTCATCGCGTCGATGGCCTTCTTCTCGGCGGTCTTGCTTTCGCTGAGGTCGAGCGACACGGTCATGACGACGACGGCGTCATTGCCCTGGCCGTCGATCTTGCGGGCATTGGGACCCTTGGCGTTGGAGCAGACCGTCTGCATCGTCTCGTCCATCGCCGCCTGGAAGTTGTCGCTGGTGTAGGTCGACTTGCTCACCGACGAACTGGTGCCCATGAAGATGCGCGAGGTGCTGGTGCCATTGTAGCCCTTGCCGGCATAACCATAGGCGGCATAGGTCGAGCGGTTGTTGGCATAGCTCGAATCGCCGAACGAGCTGTAGGTGTTGGCGCCGTCGGTCAAGACGATGATGACCTTGTCGTTGCCCTTTTCCGATTCAGACCTGCCGCCGGTGAACGGCGCAGGGCTCGAGACGACCCGCCAGCCCCAGGCGGTGCCTTCCGGCACGTTGGTGTTGCCCGACGGCTCCATGTCGTCGATGGCCTTCTTGATATCGTCTTTTCCGCCGGTCACGCTGATGTCGGTCAGCGGGGTGATCGGATTGGTGGTGCAGGAATAGTTCGGACCATTGCCGTCAGGGGCGGCTGCCGCGTCATAAGGCTTGACGCGGAAATATTTGCGCATGTCCGCCTGTCTCGGCTTGGTGGTGGTGTTTTCCCAGTCCGCCCACCAGTCGTTGTCGTAGCTCCAGTTGTCGGTGTTCAGATCGGGAATGCCGTCATCATTCAGGTCGGTCCACAGATGCCTCGGCTCATCGGGCGCAAACATCGGGACGAACAGCGTTTCGGGATGTGTCGATGTTGCTGCCGTGTCATTGGTGTTGTAGGGCGCCGGCCGTGCTTCGACGCAGCCTTGCCAGCTCGTATATTGGGTAACCGTGTATTCGTATTCTGGTTCGTTGGTATACTCGCGACACCTGCCGCTGCTGTAGCGCTTGCAAACCCGCCTGACGGTGTTTGGTAGAGCCTCCCGGTCCGTTTGCGCGATGATGTCTTGATACAGGCTGAAGCGGGTGAGCGGTTCGCCTGCCTCTGCTCCCCAGCCGGCCCCCTTCTTGCGCCACATGCCGCCCGAATATTCGGCGAACCTCTCGCCGATCTGGGCGATGTCGGCGCTCGTCATGTTGGCTTGCGTCATCTTCGACCAGTCGAAGTTCTCGTGATGGACAGGCGAAAGCCCGTTCGTGTCCATCCACGACTGGTCGTCATTGTCGGGCGCGATGTTGACCGAGGCGGCGAAGGGCACCAGTGCGAACTGCACCGGCTTGTCGATCTGCTTCATCGCGGCGGCCTGTTCGGCCATCTTGTCGACCAGCTGCTTGGAGGCTGCCTTGAGCAGGTCGATGCGCTTCTGGCCGGTACCGGAGCCGAGATAGCTCATCGACCCCGAATTATCGAGGACGAGCGCGACCTCGAGCGTGTTCTTGAGGCGTATCTCCGACTTGACGGCAAAATCCATCCGGTGCGACCCGCTGCCCTTGCCGAGCAGGGCTGCCGCGGCAGGCACGAAATAGGGATCGTATTTGAGATTGGCTTCGAGCTTCAGCGTGCCGCCGCCCGAATTGTTGCTCGGCAGGGTGACCACCAGCGTGGTGTTCGCCGGGTTCACCGGACCGAGATTGGCCTTGAAGAAGTCGCTCGCATAGGTCTTGAGCTGGTCGTCGGTGGCGCCTTCGATGAGGCGCCTGGCCGTGGCGATGCCGGCGGCGTCAAGCGCGTTGCGTGTGATCTCGCGCTGACGCGACATTTCCGAATAGTCGATCGCGAGAGCCAGAGCCCCCATGATCGGTACCATTGCTGCGACTGTGAGGATTGCATAGCTACCGCGCCGGTCGCGCAAGAATTTGCGGATCATGGATGGGGGTCCCCGAGCTCAACCCCGGCAAAATCGCACACAATCGTTAAATTTGAGGTTCCTAATCTATTGTGAAGTCGCAGCTCCGGATTAGCGTCCCGTTTACCAAGCGGACGCCGGTCCGTCGTGGCCGGGACGCCGTCGACGCCGCTGGCATAGTTGCATCAGGGGCAAAAGCTGGTGACAGGACGGACCGGTTCGGATAATTCCGGGCTACTTGGCCGTTCAGCCAAAGTCTCCCGTTGGGATCGATCGAAGGACAGGAAATGGCAGGCTTGCCGCAATCAATCGCGTCGCTCGAAGCGCTCACCGGCCGCTATCAGGCTCTGCTCTGCGACGTCTGGGGCGTCATCCACAACGGTGTCGACGCCTTCCCCGAAGCTGCGGCAGCACTCAAGGCGGCACGCGACAAGGGCGTGGCTGTCGTGCTGATCACCAATGCGCCGCGTCCGCGCGCCGGTGTCATCGCCCAGCTCGCCAATCTTGGCGTGCCCGAAAGCGCCTGGGACCGTGTCGTAACCTCCGGCGACGTCACCCGCGAATTGATCCGCTCGGGGCCGCGCCGGGTCTTCCACATCGGCCCCGACCGCGATTTTCCGATCTATGACGGTCTCGATGTCGATCTTGTCGAGGAGTTCGAGGCCTCCGTCGTGGTCTGCACCGGGCTTTTCGACGACGAGACCGAAACGCCCGACGACTATGCCGAGATGCTGCGCCGCCTGCGCGCGCGCAACCTGCCGTTCATCTGCGCCAATCCCGACATCGTCGTCGAGCGCGGCCACGAGCTGATCTGGTGCGCCGGCGCGCTGGCGCGTGACTACGGCCAGCTCGGCGGCCGCACGCTGGTGTCGGGCAAGCCGCACCGGCCGATCTATGAGGCGGCACTGGCGGCGGCGGGCGAAGTGCTCGGCCGCGAGGTCAAGCTGGCTGATGCGCTGGCGATCGGCGACGGCATGTTCACCGACGTCAAGGGTGCCGCCGACAACGGCATCGACGTGCTCTACGTCTCGGGCGGCATCCATGCCCGCGACTATGGCGAGGCGCATGCGCCCGATCCTGACATGCTCGCGGCGTTCCTCGACAAGCATGGCTATTCGCCGGTGGCGACCATTCCGAAGCTGCGGTAAGCGCCAAGATGACACAGAGCTTTCTTCGCATTTCGGGGGAAGAGCCGGTGCCGGAGCGGTTGCGCGGCAGCGTCGTTGCCATCGGCAATTTCGACGGCATCCATCGCGGCCACCAGGCGGTGCTCGAGCGCGCCCTCGAAGAGGCGCAGCGGCGCGGCGTGGCGGCACTGGTACTGACCTTCGAACCGCATCCGCGCAAAGTGTTCCGGCCCGACGTGCCGCTGTTCGTGCTGACGCCGCCGCCGGTCAAGGCGCGGCTGATCGAGGCGCTCGGCTTTGCCGGTGTCGTCGAAACGCCGTTCACGCGCGAATTTGCCGGCCTATCGGCCGAGGATTTCGTCACCTCCATCCTGGAGCAGCGCCTCGGCATCAGCCACGTCGTCACCGGCTTCGATTTCCATTTCGGCAAGAACCGGCAGGGCGGACCGGCTTTCCTGATGGCGGCGGGCGAGCGGCACGGCTTCGGCGTGACCCTTGTCGACGCCTTCCGCGACGAAGGCACCGAGATCATCTCGTCGAGCCGGATCCGCGAACTCCTGTCCAGGGGCGAGGCGGCGGAAGCGGCCGGATTGCTCGGCTATCGCTACACGGTCGAAGCAGAGGTCGTCGGCGGGGCGCAGCTGGGCCGCACCCTGGGCTTTCCGACCGCCAATATGCGGCTGTCTTCGGAGAGCGGTCTCAAGGAAGGCATCTATGCCGTGCGTTTCCGCCGCGCCGACGGAACGCTGTTTGACGGCGTCGCCAGCTTCGGCCGCCGCCCGACGGTGGGCGACAATCTGGCGCCGCTGCTCGAAACCTTCGTCTTCGACTTTACCGGTGATCTCTATGGCGAGATCGCTGCGGTGTCGCTGTTCGGCTACCTCAGGGGCGAGGTCAAGTTCGAAGGCCTCGACGCCCTCGTCGTCCAGATGAAACAGGACGAGGCCGAGGCGAGGGCGCTGCTCCAGGGCGTGCGCCCCCTCTCCGAACTGGACCAGGCCATCGCGTTCTAGAAATGCGAAAGCGCTAGGCGTTGGCGCTTTTCAGGCCGAAGCCGAAGGCGATGTAGCCGATGCCCTGGAAGATCAGGTCGATCGCCAGGAAGGCGCCCAGCACGATCAGGCTGTTCACCGGCCAGCCGATGGCGATGACGATGCCGGCGAGCAATGTCACGACACCTGCGGCAACGATCCAGCCCCAGCTGGCGAGCAGGCCTCTGCCCTTGATGCCCATCCAGATGCGCATCAGGCCCGAGGCGACGAGGCTGGCCGCCAGGAACAGCGTCAGGATCGAGGATGCCAACAGCGGATTGTTGAAGGTGAGGAAGCCGGCGACGATGTAGAGCACGCCGCCGAGCAGCCAGAGTAGGAAGCCGCCCCAGTTCTTTATGCCGAAGGCGTGGATGATTTCGAAGACGCCTGCCAGGATCATCAGCCAGCCGACGAAATAGACCGACGCGACGGTCGCGATCATCAGGTTGCCGGCAGCGACGATCCCCAGCACGGTGAGTGCTGCGCCCAAAAGCACGAACCAGCCCCATTTGGAGCGCAACGCGGCGATGTCGCCTTGCGGCATTTGATCGGAAATTGCCATCGGTCCCTTCTCCTGAAAAGTTGCCTGCTTCAGTTGCGTGACCTCCGGCCACACCGCCAACGCTAGTACCGGCGGTTGTATCCGTCCAGCATTCCGGTTTCGGCATTCCGGTTTCGTCGGGGCGTGGGCCAATGTTGTGCCAGGGCTAGAAATTAAATCAAATTTTACCGAGTTGGGCCAAACCCGGGGGTGTCCTGTTGGGTGTGTTTCGTGTACGCGGGGTTGTGATGCCTAGTTTCGCTCGTATTTTGGCGGCAGCCTCCGCGCTTGCCTTGGTGACGGTTCCGGCAACGGCCGGCGAGGGCGCATTCGGCTTTCTCTCCGGCGACTGGTACCTGACGCTCGGCGCCACCGGCATGGTCGCGCCCCGTTTCGAGGGCTCCAAGAAATATCTGTTCAGCGCCCAGCCGATCATTTCGCTGGGGAAGGCCGGCAATGAGGTGCGCTTTTCCTCGCGCAACGACAACATCTCCCTGGCGCTGATCGACGATGGCGGCGTCCGCGCCGGCCTGAACGGCAAGATCATCTTCGGCCGCGACGCCGAGCACGAGCTGCAGGGCCTGCACGACGTGCGCTGGGGCGGTGAGGTCGGTGGCTTCTTCGAATTCTACCCGACCGACTGGATGCGCGCCCGCGCCGAGGTCCGGCATGGCATTCGCGCCCATAGCGGCATCGTCGCCGACATCGCCGTCGATGCGTTCCACGACGTCACCCCCGAAATCCGGGTCTCGGGTGGCCCGCGTGTGTCCTTTGCCTCCAACGATTATTTCGACACCTATTACGGCGTCAGCGCCCAGGAAGCCGCCGCTTCCGGCATCAGCCAGTACAATCCCGGCAGCGGCATGCGCTCGGCGGGTCTCGGCGGCGCGGTCACCTGGAAGGCGACCGACAATGTCACCGCCAGCCTGTTTACCGAGTATTCGCGCCTGATGGGGCCGGCGGCCGATTCGACCATCGTCAGGGAGCGCGGCTCGCGCGACCAGCTGACGATCGGCGTGTCGACCAGCTACCGCTTCGACTTCAACCTTTGATATCAGGCGAATTAGGCGCTTTATTCCGCGCTCCGGCTCCGCTAAAAGCGCGGCCATGAGATTTTTCGCGCCCGTCTTTGCGACGTCGATACGAATTACAGGCCCGGCCTTCCGGGTGGCCTGAGGCTGTCCGCAAGTCCGGGACTTTTTGCCTGCGCGCTACCGGCGCCTTTTCCAGATCATGACAGTTGAACGCCCGTGGCAGCTTTGCCGGGCAAGATGGCAAGACAAATGACCGACACGTTCGAAAAGCTCGACTATTCCAAGACGCTTTACCTGCCGCAGACGGAATTCCCGATGCGCGCCGGCCTGCCCGAGAAGGAGCCGGTGACGGTTGCGCGCTGGCAGAAGATGGACCTCTACAAGCGCCTGCGCGAAAGTGCCGCCGGCCGCGAAAAATATGTGCTGCACGATGGCCCGCCCTATGCCAACGGCAACATCCATATCGGCCATGCGCTGAACAAGATCCTCAAGGACGTCATCACCCGCTCGTTCCAGATGCGCGGCTACGATTCCAACTACGTGCCGGGCTGGGACTGCCACGGCCTGCCGATCGAGTGGAAGATCGAGGAAAAATACCGCGCCGCCGGCAAGAACAAGGACGAGGTCGAGATCAACGAATTCCGCAAGGAATGCCGTGAATTCGCCGCCGGCTGGATCGGCATCCAGGCCGAGGAGTTCCAGCGTCTCGGCGTCATCGGCGACTTCAAGAACCCGTACACGACGATGAACTTCCACGCCGAGGCGCGCATCGCCGGCGAGCTGTTGAAGTTCGCCATGTCGGGCCAGCTCTATCGCGGCTCGAAGCCGGTGATGTGGTCGGTCGTCGAGCGCACCGCGCTCGCCGAGGCCGAGGTCGAATACCAGGATTACGAGAGCGACACGATCTGGGTGAAGTTCCCGGTCGCTTCCGGCTCCGAAGCCCTGGCCGGCGCCCATGTCGTCATCTGGACGACAACGCCCTGGACCATCCCCGGCAACCGCGCCGTCAGCTATTCGCCGCGCATCGCCTACGGCCTCTATGAGGTCACCGCTGCCGAAAACGATTTCGGCCCGCAGCCGGGCGAAAAGCTGATCTTTGCCGCAGCCCTTGCCGACGAGGCCGCGGCCAAGGCCAAGGTGACGTTGAATCAGATCGCCAGCGTTTCCGGCGAAGAGCTTGGAAAGGCTGTGCTTTCGCATCCGCTCAAGGGCTTCGGCGGCGGCTATCTGTTCGGCGTGCCGATGATTGCCGGCGACCATGTCACCGACGATGCCGGCACCGGCTTCGTGCACACGGCACCCGGCCATGGCCGCGAGGACTTTGACGCCTGGATGGATGCGGCGAAGGATCTGCACGCGCGCGGCATCGACCCGGCGATCCCGTTTACCGTCGACGATGGCGGCTTCTTCACCAAGGACGCGCCGGGCTTCGGTCCCGGCCGCGAAGGTGGTGCGGCGCGCGTCATCGACGACAACGGCAAGAAGGGCGACGCCAACAAGGCGGTCATCGACGAGCTGATCAGGCACGCGGCGCTGTTTGCGCGCGGCCGGCTCAAGCACAGCTACCCGCACAGCTGGCGTTCGAAGAAGCCGATCATCTTCCGCAACACGCCGCAGTGGTTCGTCTATATGGACAAGGAGCTCGGCGACGGCACGACCTTGCGCAGCCGCGCGCTTCAGGCGATCGACGACACGCGTTTCGTGCCCGCCGCCGGCCAGAACCGCCTGCGCGCCATGATCGAGGACCGCCCCGACTGGGTGCTGTCGCGCCAGCGCGCCTGGGGCGTGCCGATCGCCATCTTTGCCGACGCCGACGGCAATGTGCTGAAGGACGAGGCGGTCAATGCCCGCATCGTCGCGGCCTTCGAGGACGAGGGCGCCGACGCCTGGTTCGCCGAGGGCGCGCGCGAGCGCTTCCTGGGCTCCCGCGCCAACGAGGCGTGGACCCAGGTGATGGACATCCTCGACGTCTGGTTCGACTCGGGCTCGACCCATGTCTTCACGCTGGAGGATCGCCCCGACCTGAAATGGCCGGCCGACGTCTATCTCGAAGGCTCGGACCAGCATCGCGGCTGGTTCCACTCGTCGCTGCTCGAAAGCTGCGGCACGCGCGGCCGCGCGCCTTACAATACGGTCGTCACCCATGGTTTCACCATGGACGAGGAAGGCCGCAAGATGTCGAAGTCGCTCGGCAACACCGTCGTGCCTCAGGACGTCATGAAGCAGTCGGGCGCCGACATTTTGCGCCTGTGGGTGATGACGACGGACTATTGGGAAGACCAGCGCCTCGGCAAGAACGTGCTGCAGACCAACATCGACGCCTATCGCAAGCTGCGCAACACCATCCGCTGGATGCTCGGCACGCTCGCTCATGACGACGGCGAGGAGGTGGCGCTGGCCGAGATGCCGGAGCTGGAGCGGCTGATGCTGCACCGGCTGTCGGAGCTCGATGCGCTGGTGCGCAAGGGTTATGACGATTTCGAGTTCAAGCGTATCACCCGTGCGTTGATCGACTTCATGGTCGTCGAGCTGTCGGCCTTCTACTTCGACATCCGCAAGGACGTGCTCTACTGCGATGCGCCGTCGAGCATCCGCCGCAAGGCGGCCGTCCATGTCGTGCGCGCGCTGTTCAACTGCGTCGTCAAGTGGCTCGCGCCGATGCTGCCCTTCACCACCGAAGAGGCCTGGCTCGAACGCAACCCGGGCGCCGAGTCGGTGCATCTCGAACAGTTCCCCGACGTGCCGGCTGCCTGGCGCGACGAAGCGCTGGCCGAGAAGTGGCGCAAGGTCCGCCAGGTGCGCAGCGTGGTTACGGGCGCGCTCGAGCTGGAGCGGGCCAAGAAGACCATCGGCTCGTCGCTGGAGGCGGTTCCTGTCGTCCATATGAGCGACGCGGTGCTGGAAGACGCGCTCTCGGGCATCGACCTGGCCGAGATCAGCATCACCAGCGATCTCGTCATCTCCCATGATGCGGCGCCGGCCGATGCCTTTGTCCTGCGCGAAGTTCCCGGCG
This sequence comes from Aminobacter sp. SR38, assembly GCF_014843375.1. Classification (NCBI taxonomy): domain Bacteria; kingdom Pseudomonadati; phylum Pseudomonadota; class Alphaproteobacteria; order Hyphomicrobiales; family Phyllobacteriaceae; genus Aminobacter; species Aminobacter sp. SR38. Next base: position 904,844 of record NZ_CP062112.1, on the reverse strand, counting down.
TTGCCGTCGTCGTCGAGAAGGCGGAGGACCGCGGGCTGGTCAAATGCGCGCGTTCCTGGCGCTACACCGGCGATGTCGGTTCCGACGCCGCCTTTGCCGATGTCTCCGCGCGCGACGCCGCGGCCCTGCACGAACTCAAGGCGCTCGGCCGGCTTTGACACCCGACCGGCTGGCATGGGCCGGCTCTGGCATGGGCCGGCTCTAACAGATGCTGAAATGCAACGACCGGTAGACATCTCCGGCCGGTCGTTGCCCTTGACGGCCCATTAAGGTAAAAGCGCGAAACTCCGGCAGACAAATTGTCGCCGGAATTCCGTCGGATGAGCATACGGATCGGGACCCGGCTCAAGGCCGGCATCTAGCGAGAGGCGTTCGAGTGAAAATTACTGGCATGACGGACCGCATCAGCGCGCGCGGAGCTTTGCTTGCGTCGCTCGCCGTTTCCGGCCTGGCGCTTACGGGCTGCATGAGCGCGCCCACCTACGGCACCGACAAGTCGGCGACGACCCAGCTCGCGACCGACCTGACCAACATCATGTCGTTGAAGCCGAAGACCAACACCATCGAATACAAGCCGCGTCCGGAGCTGGTGAAGCCGAAGACCGGCCAGGTCGCCGCCCTGCCGGTGCCGCAGGACAACATCGTCACCACGGCAAGCGCCGACTGGCCCGAATCGCCCGAGGCTCGCCGCGCCCGCATCCGCGACAACGCCACCAAGAATCGCGACAACCCGAATTTCGAGCCGGAAGTCGTCAACGACATGTCTGCGCTGAACGGCCCCGACATGAGCAAGTGGACGCCGGCGCAGCGCAAGGCCGAGATCGAACGCCGCCTGCGCGAGAACAAGCAGGGCAGTACCACTTCCCGCAAATATCTGAGCGAGCCGCCGCTGGCCTACCGCCAGGCAGCCGCCACCGCCGCCCAGGATGAGCTCGGCGAAGACGAGATCAAGAAGGAACGCCGCAAGAAGAAGCTCGCCAAGAAGGGCACGAGCTGGTGGCCGTTCTGATCCTGGCCACAATTGCAGACTGACCGGGCGCCCTGACTGGTTCAGGGCGTTTTCGTTTCTGCGAGGCTGCCTGGAGCAATTCCAGGAAAAGTGTGCAGCGGTTTTCCCTGGGAATTGCGCAACAACAAAAATGCTGGAGAGATCCGCGATTCGAAGAAAAGCGGAAACGCTCTAGTCCTCGCGCCTGTCCTTGAAGAAGCTCTTGAGCATCTCGGCGGCGCGGGTTTCGCCGATGCCGGCATAGACGTCGGGTGCGTGATGGCAGGTGGGGGAGGCGTAGAACCTCACGCCGCTGACCACAGCGCCACCCTTGTCGTCGGCGGCGCCGAAATAGAGCCGGCGCAGGCGGGCAAACGAGATGGCCGCGGCGCACATGGTGCAGGGTTCGAGCGTCACATAGAGGTCGAGCCCGGTCAGGCGCTCCTGGCCGAGCCGCACGCAGGCCTGGCGGATCGCCAGTATCTCGGCATGTGCCGTGGCATCGTTGAGTTCACGGGTGCGGTTGCCGGCCCGGGCGACGACTTCGTTGCCCTGGACGATGACCGCGCCGATCGGCACTTCGCCGCGCGCCGCTGCCGCTTCGGCCTCGTCGAAGGCCAATGCCATGTAATCGGGCCGTTTCACGCCTCAACCATCCTGTTACCCCTCGCTAACCCCCGAGCTTCCTGTTATCTAGCCGCCGAAAAGGGCAAAGGCCACCATGGACGACGATCGTAAGAAATTCCCCCGCAAGGGCGGGTCAAAACCGGCTGGAGCGGGCGGCCGTGACGGCGGTGCCAAGAAATTCGGCAAGCCGCGCAGCGAAGGTGGCGCAAAACCCTTTGCCAAGAAGCCGTTCGTGAAGCGCGCCGAAGGTGCCGAGGGCGGCGAACGCCCGAAGCGCGATTTCCGCCCGCGCGACGGCGAGGCGCGCTCCGAGCGGCCGTTCAACAAGGGGCCGCGCCCCGAAGGCAAGCCGTATGAAAAGCGCGAAGGCGGCCGCTCGTTTGGCGGCGACAAGCCCTTTGCCAAGAAGCCCTATCGTGCGCGCGCCGCCGAAGGTGCCGAAGGCGGCGAACGCCCCAGGCGCGATTTCGCGCCGCGTGATGGCGAAGCCCGCGCCGAGCGTCCGTTCCACAAGGGCCCGCGCCCTGAAGGCAAGCCATATGAAAAGCGCGAAGGCGGCCGTTCCTTTGGCGGCGACAAGCCGTACCGCGCGCGCCCGGCCGAGGGTGGGGAGCGTCCGCAGCGTGAATTCCGTCCGCGCGACGGCGAGGCGCGCGCTGAAGGCGGCGAGCGTCCGTTCCGCAAGGGCCCGCGCCCCGAGGGCAAGCCATATGAAAAGCGTGAAGGCGGCCGCTCGTTTGGCGGCGACAAGCCTTATCGTGCCCGTCCTGCCGAAGGCGGTGATCGTCCGCAGCGCGAGTTCCGCCCGCGCGACGGTGATGCGCGCCCGGCAGGCGGCGATCGCCCGTACCGCGCGCGCCCCGAGGGCGGCAAGCCCTTCGAAAAGCGCGGCGAAGGCTTCAAGCCGCGCCCGCGTGCTTCCGAGGATGCACCGGAGCCGGGCGAGCGCATCGCCAAGCGCCTGGCGCGCGCCGGCCTCGCCTCGCGCCGCGATGCCGAGGAGCTGATTGCTGCCGGCCGCGTCAAGGTCAACAACAAGGTGCTGGCGTCTCCCGCGGTCAACGTCATGCCTGACGACATCATCCATCTCGACGGCATGGAAATCCCGCCGATCGAGCGCACCCGCCTGTTCCTGTTCCACAAGCCGGCCGGCGTGGTCACCACCAACCGCGATCCCGAGGGCCGCAAGACCGTCTTCGACGTGCTGCCGCAGGAGCTGCCGCGCCTGATGACGATCGGCCGCCTCGACATCAACACCGAAGGCCTGTTGTTGCTGACCAATGATGGCGGCCTGTCGCGCGTGCTCGAACTGCCGGCGACCGGCTGGCTGCGCCGCTACCGCGTGCGCGTCCACGGCAAGGTCGAGCAGAAGACGCTGGACGGTCTCAAGGACGGCATCGCCGTCGAGGGCGTGTTCTACGGCTCGATCGAGGCGACGCTCGACCGCGAGCAGGGCAGCAATGCCTGGATCACCATCGGCCTGCGCGAAGGCAAGAACCGCGAGGTCAAGAACATCCTTGGCGCGCTCGGCCTCGAGGTGAACCGCCTGATCCGCATCTCCTATGGCCCGTTCCAGCTCGGAGAGCTGCCGGAGGGCCATGTCCAGGAGATCAAGGGCAAGATGCTGCGCGACCAGCTCGGCGAGCGGCTGATCGAGGAGTCGGGGGCCAATTTCGACGCCGACATCGTCAAGCCGTTCTCCAACAAGCCGACCTTCCGCCGCGAGGAACGTCGCGAGGAAGAGGCGCCGCGCGCCCCGCGTGCGCCCCGCCTCGACATCGGCGAAGGCGGTCTGATCAAGAACCGCAAGCGCGATCGCGAGCGTCATCGCGAGGACGTGCTGGGCCGCCTGTCGACCGAACGCCCTGCCGGCTTCGGCGACAAGCCGAGTTTCGGTGACAAGCCAAGGTTCGGCGACAAGCCGAGATCCGGGGACCGGCCGAAATTCGGGGACAAGCCCAAGTTCGGCGACAAGCCCAGGTTTGGCGACAAGCCGAAATTCGGCGGCAAGAAGGGTGACGAGCGCGAAAAGAAGCCGTTCGAGACGCCTGGTGCGCGCAAGACAAATGTCTGGATGGCTCCGGGCGCGCGTCCGCAGAGCGAAAAGGCCAAGGCCGATGCCGCGTCGAAGCCGCGCTTCGACAAGTCGCGTTCCGACAAGCCTCGTTCCGACAGGCCCCGTTCCGACAGGCCCCGTTCCGACAGGCCCCATTCTGACAGACCCCATTCTGACAGACCGGGCGGCGACGGCCCGCGCGGTGGACGGCCCGGCGGTCCGCGCCGGGATCGCGGCTGATGCGGGTAGTCGGTGGTGATTTGCGCGGCAGGCCGTTGGCCACGCCGCGCGACAACGCCATTCGTCCGACAACGGATCGCACACGCGAGGCGGTGTTCAACATGCTTGCCCATCGCTTCGGCGGCAGGCTCGACGGCGTGCGTGTGCTCGACCTCTTCGCCGGCACCGGCGCGCTCGGCATCGAGGCGCTGTCGCGCGGCGCTGCCTATTGCGTGTTCATCGAGGAATCGGCCGAAGGCCGCGGACTTGTCCGCACCAATGTCGAGAGTTTCGGCCTGACCGGCCGGACCAAGATCTTCCGCCGCGACGCAACCGCTCTCGGAGACGCCGGCACGCTCGGGCCGTTCGGCCTGATCTTCGCCGATCCGCCCTATGGCAAGGGCCTGGGCGAGAAAGCCTTGCGTTCGGCTCGCGCCGGCGCCTGGCTGGCGCCGGGCGCGCTCTGCGTCGTCGAGGAAGCGGCATCCGCTGCGTTCGAGCCGGGACCCGGCTTTGCCGTCGTCGACGAACGTTCTTATGGCGAGACGGTGATCCGCTTCATCGAGGCGCAATAGCTGCGGCGCCCGACTTCGGCCTCTTTCGGACCGGAAGATTACGAACAATTCACTTCCCGCCGCTTTGTGCCGAAGCCTATAAGGCGGGCACGTCCACATTCAGAGGCAGTTGATGATCTTGAGACTCTTGCGGGCGAAAGCCTCGCTGCCAGCCCTGTTGGCCCTGGGGCTGGCCTCGTCGGCGCCGGCTCTCGCCGAAGCGCCGCGCAGCGACTGGAAGGTCACCAGCTTCACGCTCGACAATGGCATGCAGGTCGTGGTCATCCCCGACCATCGCGCCCCGATCGCCACCCACATGGTCTGGTACAAGGTCGGCAGCGCCGACGAGATGCCCGGCAAGTCGGGCATCGCCCATTTCTTCGAACATCTGATGTTCAAGGGCACCAGCAACCACAAGGCCGGCGAGTTCGGCCAGAAGATCGCCGAGATCGGCGGCAGCGAGAACGCCTTCACCACCTATGACTACACCGCCTATCACCAGACGGTGACCCCCGCTGCCCTCGAAACGATGATGAGCTTCGAGGCCGACCGGATGCGCAACCTGGTGCTGAGCGATGCGGTGATCGGGCCCGAACGCGACGTCATCCTCGAAGAGCGCCGCTCGCGCGTCGAAAACAATCCCGGCGCGCTGCTCAACGAGGAAGTCGACGCGACGCTGTACCAGAACCAGCCCTACCGCATTCCCGTCATCGGCTGGATGCATGAGATCGAAAAGCTCAACCGCGTCGACGCCACCGACTTCTACGTCAAGTATTACGCCCCCAACAACGCGATCCTGATCGTTGCCGGCGATGTCGAGCCTGATACGGTCAAGGCGCTGGCCGAAAAGACCTATGGCAAGGTGGCGCGCGGGCCGGAGCTGCCGCCGCGCATCCGCCCGGTCGAGCCGGAGCAGAACACCAAGCGCACCGTCGAGCTGACCGACGAGCGTGTCAGCGTGCCGAGCTTCTCCAAGGCCTGGGTGGTGCCGTCCTACCAGACGGCCGAGCCGGGCGAAGCCGAAGCGCTCGATCTTCTGTCGGAGATCCTTGGCGGCGGCAGCCGCAGCCGGCTCTACCAGGGCCTTGTGGTCAAGGACGGCATTGCCTCCTCCGCCGGCGCCTTCTTCCAGGGCACGATGGTCGACGACACCAGCTTCACAGTCTATGGCGCGCCGCGTGGCGAAGCCGGGCTGCAGCAAGTGGAAGCCGCCGTCGACGTCGAGATCCGCCGCATCATCAAGGATGGCGTGACATCGGACGAGCTCGAAAAGGCCAAGGACCGTTTCGTCCGCTCGATGATCTTTGCCCGCGACAACCAGGCAAGCATGGCCAACATCTATGGCAGCACGCTGGCGACCGGCGGCACGGTTGCCGACATCGAACAGTGGCCGGACAGGATCCGCACTGTCACCACCGACCAGATCAAGGCGGTTGCCGCCAAATATCTCAATCCCGACCATTCGGTTGCCGGCTATCTGCTGCCGGCGAAATCAGTCGAGAAGTGATGTGATGACCAGGCTCATGGCAATGCGTTTCAAGGCCCCCACTTTCTCGACGACGCGTGCATCAGCGGCGACGCTGATGCTGGCACTGGTTTTCCTGGTCCTGCCCGCCATGGTCGCGCGCGCCGAGGTCCGCATCCAGGAGGTCAAGTCCGACAAGGGCATCACCGCCTGGCTGGTCGAGGACTATTCGGTGCCGATCATCGCGATAAAATTCCTGTTCGATGGCGGCAGCACCCAGGATCCCCAGGGCAAGGAAGGTCTCGCCAACCTGATGACCGGGCTTTTCGACGAAGGTGCCGGCGATCTCGACAGCGACGCCTTTCAGATCAAGCTCGACGAGGCCGGCGCCGAAATGGGCTTCAACGAAGGCAATGACGCCGTCGGCGGCGGCATGCGCATGCTCGCCGAGCGACAGGACGATGCCTTCGAACTGCTCAAGCTTGCGGTCGAGACGCCGCGCTTCGACCAGGCGCCGTTCGACCGCATCCGCGCGCAGATCGTCAACGGCATCGTTGCCAATGCGCGCGACCCCGAGACCCAGGCGGCGCGCAAATGGGCCGAGGCGATCTACGGCACGCATCCTTACGCCAGGCCCGACATGGGCACCGAGGCGTCGCTGGCGACCATCACCGCCGATGACCTGCGCGCCTTCCACAAGGCCAATTTCGCCAGGGAAAACATCCATGTCGCCGTCGTCGGCGCCATCGACGCCGAGACGCTGAAGAAGCGGCTCGACCAGGTGTTCGGCGAATTGCCTGACAAAGCCGAATTGCGGCCGGTCGAACGCGTCGAGCCCAGGCTCGGCCAGACCATGCATATCGAATATCCCCTGCCGCAGACCTCGCTGCAGCTGGTCTATCCCGGCGTGCCGCGCGAAGCGCCCGATTTCCTTGCCGCGGCACTGATGGAGCACATCCTGGGCGGCGGCACATTCTCGTCGCGGCTGTTCGACGAGGTGCGTGAAAAGCGCGGGCTGGCCTACAGTGTCAGCTCCGCGCTGATCAACCAGGAGCATTCGTCGTCGCTGATCATCGGCACCGCGACACGGTCGGACCGGGCGGCCGAGACGCTCGGCGTCATTCGCGAGGTGATCCGCAAGATGGCGGAGGAGGGGCCCACCGAGGCTGAACTCGACGCGGCCAAGAAATACATGCTTGGCGCCTATGCCATCAACAATCTCGATTCCTCGGGCGCGATTGCCGGCACGCTTGTCGACCTGCAGACCGACAAGCTCGGCATCGACTACATGCAGAGGCGCGTCGAGCTGATCAACGCCGTCACGCTCGACGACGTCAGGGCGGCGGCGCGCAAGCTGTTGTCGGTCGACCCCGCGATCATGATCCTCGGTCCGAAATTCGGAGAGAGCAAGGGATGAGCGCCACCTTCGCACTGGCACTTGGCGGCGGCGGCGCGCGCGGCCTTGCTCATATCCATGTCATCGAGGCGCTCGACGAGCTCGGCATCAGGCCGGTGGCGATCGCAGGGTCCTCCATAGGTGCTGTGATGGGCGCCGGCATGGCCGCCGGCCTGACCGGCAGGGAAATCCACGAGCACTCCCGCGCCGTGCTCGGCCGGCCGGCCGAGGTGGCCAGCCGCATGTGGCGGGCCCGGCCGGGCACGCTGTCGGAGATGGTCGAGACTGGCATCAGGGTCACCCAGTTCAACGTCGAACGCATCCTCAAGTCGTTTCTGCCCGAGGGCGTGCCGGCGACCTTCGAGGAGCTGAAGCTGCCCTTGAAGGTGACGGCAACCGACTATTACGGCCATTGCCTGAAGGTGTTCGAGGAGGGCGAGCTGTTTTCGGCGCTCGCCGCATCGGCGGCGATCCCGGCGGTGTTCAAGCCGGTGACGCGCGGCAACACGCTCTATATCGACGGCGGCATCTACAATCCGGTGCCGTTCGACCTGCTCGAGGGCCTGGCCGACCACGTCATCGCCATCGACGTCGTCGGCGCGCCATTCGAGAACGGCCGCAAGCCGCCCAATTCGATCGACCTGATGTTCGGCGCCAGCCAGCTGATGATGCAGTCGATCATCGCCAACAAGCTCGGCCAGAACCCGCCAGACATCTTCCTGAGGCCGCCGGTGTCGCGCTTCAAGGCGCTCGACTTCCTCAAGATCGACCAGGTCATGGCCGAGACGGCGGCGATCAAGGACGAGCTCAAGCACGCCCTCGACGAGATCCTGCGCTAGGCCCGGCGGGCGGCTTTCTCCAGCTATTGCAGCGTCGAAGCCTTGCCGGTGGAGAAGGGTGACTGTGCCGCCGGCGGCAGCGCCGGCACCGGCTCGTCCTGGTGCTGCGGTTCGCGCGCGATCGCGTTGACGACGCGGAAGCAGACGAACATCGAGACGACACCGAACACCACAGCGCCCAGGCCCCAGCCGGCGATGACGCCGATGGCGCCCCAGTAATGCGCGCCGATCCAGACGAAGGGGATGACGCCGAGCGTCGAGCGGCCCCAGTTGAACACGGTCGAATAGGTCGGATAGCCCAGATTGTTGAAGGCAGCGCTCGACACGAAGATCGCGCCGTTGAACAGGAAGCTGCCGGCGGCGAAATGGCAGAAGAACACGATCAGTTCGCGGGCGATGCCGTCGGCGCCGAAGGCGCTGGCGATCGGGTTGGCGAAGATCGCCAGCAGCCCCCACACAGCCAGCACATAGACGATGGTGAACAGCAGGCTGTCGCGCATCGTCGTGGTCAGGCGCTCGAACTTGCGGGCGCCGTAGTTCTGCCCGAGGATCGGCCCGACGGCACCCGACAGCGCGAAGATGACGCCGAAGGCGACCGGCACCAGACGGCCGATGATCGCCCAGCCGGCCACTGCCTGGTCGCCGAAGGCAGCCATTTCGATGGTGACATAGGCGTTGCCGACAGGGGTCGCGACCTGGGTCAGCATGGCCGGCACGCCGATGGCGAAGAAGGGCCTGACGGCCTCGCGCAAACCGCTCAGATCCGGGAGCTTGATCAGCCGATGCACGACATGGGCGCCGTGCAGGCCGATGGCCAGCATGACGAAACGTGTCAGCACCGTCGAGATGGCGGCGCCGTCGAGGCCGAGGTCGAAGCCGAAGATCAGGATCGGGTCGAGAATGGCCGCGGCGATGCCGCTGCCGAGCGTCACATACATTGCCCGTCGCGCATCGCCGACGCCGCGCAATATGCCTGTCGTGCACATGCCGAGCGCCATGACAGGGAAGGACGGCAGCACGATCTGCAGGAACCGGGTCGACAGGTCGAGCGTCGCACCGGTGGCGCCGAGCAGGGCGAGCAGGGGCCGCAGGAACGGCAAGGCAGCGAGCGTCATCACAAGCGTGGCGACGCCCATGAACACCATCGAGGCGCCGCCCATGGAGCGGGCCTCCTCGCGCTGGCCGCGGCCGAGGCAGCGCGCCACCAGCGCGCCGCAGGCGATGGTGAAGCCGATCGAGATCGACAGCGTGAAGAACAAAAGCGTCGAGGCAAAGCCGATGGCCGCCGCCAGCTCCTCGATGCCGAGCAGGGAAATGTAGAACAGGTTGAGCGCGTCGACGATGAAGATGGCGATCAGCCCGACCGAGCCGGTGCCGGTCATGACCACGACATGGCGCATGGTCGAACCGGTGGTGAATTTTGCCGGTGCCGCCGGAGCCTGTGTGGACATGCGATTTCCCTGGAAATTTCGGCGGCGAAGCACCGCATCAGGGCGGTTTGACCATGCACCCGCCCATTGCACAAGCGGGTTGGGGACAATAGATGGGGTGGTACGGGCCGCGTCCAACGGGCGGCAAGCAATCGGAACATGCCAAATGAACGATACCAACGACGCCGCGAAACTGGCCGACCGGGTGGCGAGCCTCGTCGAGGCGGCAAAGAAGGCCGGCGCTGACGCCGCCGACGCGGTTGCGGTACGCGGCCGCTCGACAAGCGTTTCGGTGCGCCTCGGCAAGGTCGAGGCGACAGAGGCCTCGGAGAGCGAGGACATGTCGCTCAGAGTGTTCGTCGGCCAGCGTGTCGCCAGCGTTTCGGCGACCGCCGCCTCCGACCCGAGGGTTCTGGCCGAGCGCGCCGTGGCGATGGCCAGGGTATCGCCGGAGGATCCCTATCAGGGCCTGGCCGATGCCGCCTTGCTGGCGCAAACGCCGCGCGACCTCGACCTGTTCGACGACACCATCGTCTCGGCCGAACGCCTGAAGGAAGACGCGCTCGCCGCCGAAGAGGCAGCGCTCGCCGTCACGGGCGTGACCAATTCGTCAGGCGCCGGCGCGGCCGCCGGTCTCGGCGGGCTGGTGCTCGCCACCTCGCACGGTTTTGTCGGCCACTATGTCGGCTCGCGCTTCTCGCGCTCGGCCAGCGTCATCGCCGGCGAGGGCACGTCGATGGAGCGGGACTATGATTTCTCATCACGCATCCACTTCGCCGATCTCGATCCATCGGCCGATATCGGCCGCAGCGCCGGCGAACGCGCAGTCAAGCGGCTCAACGCCCGCAAGGCGGCAACCGGACCCGTCGACGTCGTCTTCGATCCGCGCGTCGCGCGCGGCATTGCCGGGCACCTCGCCGGCGCCATCAACGGCGCGTCGGTGGCCCGCAAAACCAGCTTCCTGCGCGACATGATGGGCAAGCAGGTGGCTTCCGCCGCCATCACCGCCATCGACGAGCCGTTGAAGCTGCGCGGCCAGGCGTCGCGTCCGTTCGACGGCGAGGGCATCGAGGGTGCGACGCTCAAGATGGTCGACAAGGGCGTGCTCAACCATTGGTTCCTGTCGACATCGGCGGCGCGCGAACTCGGGCTCGTCACCAATGGCCGTGGCGCGCGTGGCGGCTCGTCCGTGTCGCCGTCCTCGACCAATTTCAGCATCGAGCCGGGCGAGCGCTCGCCCGAGGACATCATCCGCTCGCTCAAGCGCGGCTTCTATGTCACCGAGGTGTTCGGCCAGGGCGTCGACATGGTGACGGGCGAGTACAGCCGCGGCGCTTCCGGCTTCTGGATCGAGAATGGCGAGATCACCTGGGCGGTGTCGGAGGTGACGATCGCCTCCAACCTCAAGGACATGTTCCTGCGCATGGTGCCGGCAAGCGACCTCGACCGCAATTTCGGCACTGCCGCGCCGACTCTTCTGATCGAAGGCATGACCCTTGCAGGCGACTGACAACATCGACAATTCCGACCTGAAGGCCGAGCTCGACCTGCTGCGTGCTGCTGCCACCGAGGCCGGGCGGATCGCCATGGGCTTTTTCCGGCAGAGCCCGGAAGTCTGGTTCAAGGGCGGCAATTCGCCGGTCAGCGAGGCCGATTACGCCGCCGACCACTATCTGCGTGAAACCTTGACGGCGGCCAGGCCCGATTATGGCTGGCTGTCGGAGGAAACCGCCGACAATCCCGACCGGCTCGGCGCGCGCCGCACCTTCGTCGTCGACCCGATCGACGGCACGCGCGGCTTCGTCGAGGGGCGCACGGCATGGTGCGTCAGCGTTGCCGTCGTCGAGGCCGGCCGCTCGCTCGCCGGCGTGCTCGAATGCCCGGCGCGGCAAGAGACCTTTTGGGCGGTCAAGGGCGGTGGCGCCTTTCTCAACGGCCAGCCCCTGAAGGTGCGCGAACCGGGCGAACGCATGCGTATTGCCGGTCCCAAGCCGATGATCGACAAGATGCCTGTGCACTGGCAGGGCAGGCTCGATCGCGAGACCTACATTCCCTCGCTGGCCTATCGCGTGGCGATGATCGCCAACGGGGTGCTCGATGCGACTTTCGTCAAGCCCAATGCCCATGATTGGGACATCGCCGCTGCCGAGCTGATCCTGACCGAGGCGGGCGGCAAGCTGCTCGACCGGCATGGCAGCCGGCTCGCCTTTGCCGGCAGTGACATCGTTCACGGCGCGCTGATGGCCGGCAGCGGCTCGCTGCTCGATGTCATGGCCGGGGTGCTTGCCAGCCACGACGGTTGATGATTTTACCGACTGTTCCAAAACGGCGCGCTTTGGTCTAGATCAGGCGAGCCCTGAGATGATGAATCAAGGAAACAGATGTCCGAAGAAAACGGAAAAAAGCAGCTCCTGCATCTGGTGTTCGGCGGCGAGTTGACCAAGCTCGGCGGAACCGAGTTCCGCGACCTCGATGCGCTCGACATGGTTGGCATCTATCCCGACTACAAGTCGGCCGAGCTGGCCTGGAAGGCAAAGGCGCAGGCAAGCGTCGACAACGCCCACATGCGCTACTTCGTCGTCCACCTGCATCGGCTGCTGGAGCCCGACACGAAGGCTGCCGGTCAGAACTGATGGAGCAACCCCGCATGGCGTCGCCGGCCGTGAGGCCCGCGGCGAAGAAGAAGCGCGTCAAGCAGCCGGCGTCGAAGACGTTCTGGCGCCGCATCCGCGAGCCGCTTGCCAAGTCGCGCTTCGCCAAGGGTGCGGTGGCGAGCCTGTTTGCCGGGGCGATGCGCTTCATCAAGCTGACCAACCCGATGGTCAAGGGCTCCTATGCGCTGGCCGGCGGCAGCCATGCCGACAGCGAGCCGCTGATCGTCGGCCTGTGGCACGGCCAGCATCTATTGGCGCCGGCGCTCTATCCGAGCCAACGCGGCCTGGTGGCGATGGTGTCGCGCAGCGCCGATGCCGAGCTCAATGCGCTTGTCATCAACAAGTTCGGCATCGAGGCCGTGCGCGGCTCGGGCGGCCGCGAAACCAGGCGCAAGCACGAAAAAGGTGGCGCCGTGGCGCTGATCGCCCTGAAAAAGGCGCTCGATGCCGGCAAGAACGTCTGCATGATCGCTGACATTCCGCATGGCACGCCGCGCGACGCCGGCATGGGCATCATCCTCCTGGCCCGGCTGTCCGGGCGCCCGATCGCACCCGCAGCGATTGCCACCAGCCGTCGCAAGGTGCTGGAAGGCAGCTGGGACAAGACCACGATCAATTTGCCGTTCGGCCGCTGCGCCATCTTCGTCGCGCCGCTGATCGAGGTTCCGGCCGACGCCGACGATGCCGAGATGGAGCGCAAGCGCCAGGAACTGACCGCCGCGATCGACCATGCCACCGAGCAGGCCTACCGCCTGGTCGATGGTGGCAAAGGGAGCGGTGGCAAATGAGCGAACGCTGGGCTCGCGCCTTCCTCAGAGCCTATCGTTACGCAGGTGCCGCTGCCTATCCGATGGTCGGCGGCTATGTCGCCTGGCGCGCCTCCAAGGGCAAGGAAGACCGCAACCGCCGGCGCGAGCGCTACGGCGTGCCGAGCCGGGAGCGGCCTGACGGGCCGCTGGTCTGGTTCCATGCCGCAAGCGTCGGCGAGACGATCGCGGTCGTGCCGCTGATCGAATCCATCCTGGGCTATGGCATCAACATCGTGCTGACCACCGGCACGGTCACCTCGGCGCAGGTCGCCGAGGAACGGCTGGGCGGCCGCATCATCCATCAATATGTGCCGCTCGACCTCAAGCCGGCGGTCAGCCGCTTCCTCGACCACTGGCACCCGGATCTGGCAATCATTGCCGAATCCGAAATCTGGCCGATGACCATCCTCGAACTCGGCGCCCGCCGCGTGCCGCAGATCCTGGTCAATGGCCGCCTGTCCGACCGCTCGTTCAAGTCGTGGAAGAAGCGCGCCTACATCGCCGAGGCGCTGTTCGAAAACATGGCCCATGTGGTGGCGCAGTCGGAGGTCGACGGCGAGCGTTTCCGCGCGCTCGGCGCACGCCCGGTTACCGTCTCGGGCAACCTCAAGGTCGATACCGCGCCGCCGCCGGCCGACGAAACCGCGCTCTACGCCATCCAGCGCCAGATCGGCCGCCGCCCGACCTGGGCTGCCGTGTCGACCCATGACGGCGAGGAGGTGATGGCTGCCGAAGTGCACGCCATGCTGCGCAGCCGCCATCGCAGCCTGTTGACCATCATCGTGCCGCGCCATCCCGACCGCGCCGCGGCCCTGGTGACGGAACTGACCGCCCTGGGCCTGAACGTCGCCCGCCGCAGCACCGGCGACCGCATCACCCCTGACACCGACATCCTGCTCGGCGACACCATTGGCGAGATGGGACTTTACCTGCGCCTGACCGAGATCGCCTTTGTCGGCCGTTCGATGACGGCCCAGGGCGGCCAGAACCCGCTCGAGCCGGCGATGCTCGACACCGCCGTTCTTGCCGGGCGCAACGTGCAGAACTTCCGCGACACCTACCAGCGCCTGATCGACAAGGGCGGAGCCAAGATCGTCCGCGACCGCGACATGCTCGCCGGTGCCGTCAATTTCCTGCTCGGCAACGAAATCGCACGCCACGACATGATGTTGGCCGGTGCCGCCACCGTCGAGGAAATGCGCGGTGCGCTCGCCCGCACGCTGAAGGCGCTCGAACCCTTCATCCACCCGCTGATCGTGCAGTCGCGCCTCAAGGGCGCGGGCGGGAGGTAGCTCTGGCCAGCGAAGCGCCTCCTTTCTGGTGGGAAAAGCCGGACTGGCGCGCTTATGCGCTCTATCCGGTGTCGGCGCTGTACGCCCTGGTGGCGGGCCGGCGCATGAAGGCGGCGAAGCGCGAAAAGATGGACGCACCGGTGCTGTGCGTCGGCAATTTCACCGTCGGCGGCACCGGCAAGACGCCTGTTGCCATAGCCCTTGCCAGGCAGGCCAAACGCATGCATCTGGTGCCCGGTTTCCTGTCGCGCGGCCATGGCGGCAGTTTTTCCGAACCGCACATCGTCGATCCTCATCACGACAGCGCCAAGCATGTCGGCGACGAGCCGCTGCTTCTGGCCGAACATGCGTTGGTCGCGGTGTCGGCCAACCGGGCCGCCGGCGCGCGCATGCTGATCGAGCGCGGCTGCAATTTCCTGATCATGGATGACGGCTTCCAGAGCGCGCGCATCCACATCGACTATGCGCTGATCGTCGTCGACGCCCGTTATGGCCTCGGCAATGGCCACGTCATCCCCGGCGGGCCGATGCGGGCGCGGCTGATCGACCAGCTCCGCTTCGCCGACGCCGTGCTCAAGATGGGCGAGGGCGAGCGCGCCGATGCGGTGGTGCGCCGGGCGGCGCGTGCCGGCAAGCCGGTCTTTGCCGCTGTGGCGCGCCCACGCGGCAAGAAGGCCTTTGCCGGCCGTCGTTTCCTGGCTTTCGCCGGTATAGGCCATCCGGAAAAGTTCTTCGCCACGCTGGCCAAGGCAGGGGCGACGGTGGTGCTGGCGCATCCCTTCGCCGACCATCATTTCTACCTGCCCGACGAACTCGAGGATCTGGTCACTGCCGCGCGCGTCGGCGAGCTCGAACTGGTCACGACGTCCAAGGATGCCGCCAGGTTGCGCCATGGCGCGGCGTCGCCGGAATTTCTCGAAAACCTGAATGTGCTGGAGATCGACGCCGTCTTCGACGTCGAGAACGCGCCCGAGCGCATCATCAGCGAGACGCTCGAAGCCTGGCGCCGCCGGAAGATATCAGGTTGAAGATATCAGGTTGAAAATCTCAGCCTGAAGATCTCAGGCTGGCCGGCCTATTTGCGCGTGCGCAGCTCCGGGTTCATGTCGATTTCACGCGACAGCGACACCGCGGCATCGCGGTAAGGTTCCTGGCGGGCGACGCTCCAGTATTTGAGCTCGTCCAGCGGGATGGATTCCCCCGTCACCGCGCAGCGCACGAAGGAACCGGGGCTCGTCACCTGGAAATCGCCGTCGAGATAGCGGATGCGGGCTTCGCGTGCGCCGGGGCCTTCGAAATGGTTCATCATGGGCTTTCGCTCAATCTCCCTGTGCCGGCTGCCGGTCGCCGGCGGCATGGCCTGCCGAAATCTACAGTTTCTTGACCCGCTAAAGAAGGGGGGCCATCAAGGCGGTCGCCCGTCAAGAAGGGCGGGCCGTGCCTTGCCCGGCTTTTACGGTCACAGAACGTCCTGGGTCAAGTTACCTGTCCTCGGCGAGGAAGCGTTCGACCGTCTGCAGCGACAGCCCGGCATGGTGGCCGATGCGCCGCGCAAGCTCGGCCGCAGCATGCCGCGGCCGTCCCGCAGGGCGATCGAGCCAGTAGGACACAGGGTTCAGCGCGCGGTGTTCGTCGACCATGACGAGATGGCCCGCCTTGAGCTGGTTTTCGGTCAGCGGCGGCCGCGCCAAAGCGATGCCGAGGCCGTGGCTCGCCGCCGACAGCACCAGATTGTAGTCCTCGAAGCGCCGGTCCTGCGGGCGCGGGCGGTAGTCGAGGCCGTGCGTGCTGAACCAGGACCGCCAGCTCGACGCGTCGGAATCGTGGATCAGCGGAAAGTCCAGCAGCCTTGCGGCGTCGCCGCTGCCGATGCGGGCCGCAAGCTCGGGTGCGGCGATGGGAAAGCAGTGCTCCTCGAACAATTGCGTCGAGATCCGCCCCGGGATCTTGCCGCGGCCGCAGCGGATGGAGAGATCGATGCCCTCGTCGGCGAGGTCGGCCTGGCGGATGTCGACGTCGAGCACGACGCGCAGCTTCGGCTCGCCCGCTTCGAGCTGCGACAGGCGCGGCATCAGCCACAGCCCGGCAATCGACGGGATCGAGGTCAGCCGCACCACGGCCGCACCGCGCGGCTCGACCCAGCGGTCGGTGGTGTCGGAGATCAGCGAGAACGCCTCATTGGCGCGCAGATGCAGGCGCTGGCCCTCGAGCGTAAGCGTCACGCCGCGCGCCCCGCGCTCGAACAGCCGGAGGCCGAGCCAGTCTTCCAGCTTGGCGACCTGCCGGCTGATTGCGCCATGCGTCATGTTGAGCTTTTCGGCCGCCGCCGAGAAGCTGCCGCTGCGCGCCGCCGCCTGGAAGGCGCGCAAGGTTTCGAGAGGGAGCATCTGTTCTGAGCTGTGATCCATGCTCACAGCTGAGCCTCGATTTATTCGTTTGTCAATCAGCTCGGTGTCGGCGACATCTTGGCGTGCAGACCCAGACTGACGAGGCCCAGCCATGACCGCCCAGACCACCATCCAGACCGGCAATCCGACACAGCGGGCTTCCACTGTCACCGTGCTTGCGGTGGTCGTGACGATCGTCGGCTGGGCCTCGTCCTTTCCGGCCATCCGCGCCGGGCTTGATGCCATCGATCCGATCGAACTCGGCGCGTTGCGCTTCGCCATCGCCGCCGTGCCGTCGGCGATCTACCTGATGATCCTGCGCCCGGCCTTGCCGGCGCTGAACGAACTCTGGCGTTTTGCCTTTGGCGGCGCGGTCTTCATCGCGCTCTACACGGTGCTGCTCAACTATGGCGAGACGACGGTTTCGGCGGGGGCGGCGAGCTTCATCATCAACGTCAATCCGATCATCACGGCGGTGCTGGCGATGATCCTGCTCGGCGAGCGTTTTCCGGTGCTTGCCTGGGCCGGCACCTTCCTGTCCTTTGCCGGCATCGGCATCATCGCGCTCGGCGAGGGGCAGGGGCTGACCTTCAACACCGGCGCCTTGCTGATCCTCGGCTCGGCGTTCTGCACCTCGCTCAGCAGCATCGTCCAGAAGCGCCTGTACATCAGCCATCGGCCGCTGACCGTCTCGGCCTGGAACATGATCCTCGGCGCGCTGTTCCTGGCCCCGGCGCTGCCCAACGGCCTTGCCCAGATGTCGGTCGCCGCATCGGAACCCTTCTGGTCGGTCATATATCTCGGCATCGTGCCCAGCCTGATCGCCTATGGCAGCTGGTCGGTGGCGCTGTCGCGCCTGCCGGCGTCGCGTGCCTCCAACTTCATGTATTGCGTGCCGCCGGTGGCGGTGGCGATCGGCTTTGTCTGGCTCGGCGAGACCCCCGGCCTGTTCGGCATCCTTGGTGGCGCGCTGGCGCTGGCCGGCGTGGTGCTGGTCAATCTCAAGCGCTGAGGCGTGCGGACTGTAGCGACTGCCTTCATGGCGCCCGGTGGCAGCACCTGGCGCCATCAATGTCTGAAGCGGCTTTCCCCAGGAGTTGCGCAAAAACAAGGAGATAGCGAGTTTCCTTGATTCAGGCACAAGTGCTGCGCTCCGGCGCAATTCCAGCAAGGCTGTGCAGCGCTTTTCCGTCCGAGATTGTGTAGAAACAAGGAGATAGAGCGGTTTCGCGATTCAGGATGAAAAGCGCGAAACGCCCTAGCGGCGGCCGAACAGCTTTTCGATGTCGGCGAGCTTGAGCTCGATATAGGTCGGGCGGCCGTGGTTGCAGGTGCCCGATCCCGGCGTCGCCTCCATCTGGCGCAGCAGCGCGTTCATTTCCTCAGGCCTGAGACGGCGGCCCGAGCGCACCGAGCCGTGGCAGGCCATGGTGGCGGCGATCGCATGCAGCCTTTCCTTCAGCGTGTCGGCGGTGTCGCTGTCGGCGATCTCGTCGGCGAGGTCGCGCACCAGCTTGACGACGTCGGTTTCGCCGAGCATCGCCGGCGTTTCGCGCACCGCCACGGCTCCAGGGCCGAAACGTTCCACGCCGAGGCCGAAGCGGGCCAAGGTTTCCGAATGCAGCGCAAGCCGTTCGGCGTCTTCCTCGGGCATGTCGACGATTTCGGGCAGCAGCAGCATCTGCGAGGGGATCGGCCGCGCATGCAGCGCGTTCTTCAGCGCCTCATAGACAAGCCGCTCATGGGCGGCGTGCTGGTCGACGATGACGAGCGAGTCGCTGGTCTGGGCGACGATGTAGTTTTCATGCACCTGCGCCCGGGCAGCCCCCAGTTCGGTGCGCAGCAGCGCTTCGACCACCTCTGACTGGCCGGCGCGGGCATCGGCACTATCGAGCGGTCCGGCGTCGAAGCTCGCCTGCGCTGCCTCGGCAAAGCCCGCATCGAGCGGCCGGAACGGCGAGCGCTGCGGTTCGTAATTGGCCGAGGTGGCGGCACGGAAATCCGGCCGTATCTGCGGGTTGTAGCTGCGATGGCCGTTGGCCGGGCCGGGGTGGCCGTAGCTGGTCGGCCCCGGCCGGAACGCCCCCATCATCGCCTGCGTGCCTGTCGTCGCCGGCCGGATGCCGGCATTGGCCAGCGCCTGGCGGATCGCGCCGACGATCAGGCCGCGCACCAGGCCGGGATCGCGGAAGCGCACGTCGGCCTTGGCCGGATGCACGTTGACGTCGACGATGGCCGGGTCGAGCGTCAGGAACAGCACCGTCACCGCATGGCGGTCGCGCGGCAGAACGTCGGCATAAGCGCCGCGGATCGCCGAGGCGATCAGCTTGTCGCGCACCGGCCGGCCGTTCACATAGGCATATTGCTGCAGCGCATTGCCCCTGGTGTGGGACGGGATCGAGACATGGCCTTCGAGCCGCACGCTCTCACGCGCGGCGTCGATGGCGATCGAATTGTCGCGGAAGTCATTGCCCATCACCTGGGCGATGCGGGCAAGCCGGCCTTCGACCTCGTCCGAGGTCGCCGACAATTCCAGCGTCGAGCGGTCGGTGCCCGACAGGGTGAAACGCACGGCCGGGAAAGCGATGGCGATGCGCTTGACGGTGTCGGCGATGGCGGTCGCCTCGGCGCGCTCGGTCTTCATGAATTTGAGCCGGGCAGGCGTGGCGTAAAACAGGTCGCGCACCTCGACGGTGGTGCCGCGGTTGCTCGGCGCCGGGCGCACGCCCGACACCCGGCCGCCCTCGACGGTGATCTCGGCACCGCTGTCGGCTGATCTGGTGCGCGAGCGGATGGCGAGCTTCGACACCGAGCCGATCGACGGCAAGGCCTCGCCGCGGAAGCCGAGCGAGCGGATGTCGAGGATGTCGTCACCGAGCTTGGAGGTGCAGTGGCGCGAGATCGCCAGCGCCAGCTCGTCCTCGGGCATGCCCGAACCGTCGTCGACGACGCGGATCAGATTGAGCCCGCCGCCAGCGGTGGCCACCTCGATGCGGCCGGCACCGGCGTCGAGCGCGTTCTCGACAAGCTCCTTGACCACGCTGGCCGGCCGCTCAACGACCTCGCCGGCGGCGATCTGGTTGATCATCGTTTCGGAAAGCTGGCGAATGGGCATGGCGGAACTATAGCGGGATTCGGTTGGGCGGCGACAGGGAGATTGCGCGGGGCAAGGGCATCCACAGCGGATTGGTGACACCGGCATTTTACAGGGAAGGCAGCGCTGCCCGTCATCCCCTGCCGGGACCTTCTCCCCGTGAACGGGGAGAAGAAGGCTTGCCGCAGCCTTGTCGCTCTTCCTTCCCCACGTTGACGGGGAGAAGGTGCCCGAGGGGCGGATGAGGGGCGGCGCGACGATGCAGACTGGGGACACAGCCGCTGTCCGCCTCACGCCTGCGCCGCCAGCCAGTCGCGCACCTTTTCAGCGCTTTCGCTCAGCACGCGATTCCTGGGCCAGGCGACATGGAACCCCTTGTTCGTCGTCATGACGTGGTCGGACAGCCGGACCAAAAGCCCCGCCGCGATCAGCCGGTCGGTGAGGTGACGCCAGCCGAGCGCGATGCCCTGGCCTTCCATGACGGCCTGGATGACCAGCACATAGTCGTTGATGACCAGCCCGCGCTTGGCGACGGCGCCGTTCAGGCCGGCCGACTGGAACCATTCGTTCCAGGTTGCAGCAGGGCGATAGGGCTCTTCGAGGTGGATCAGATGGTGCAGGGTCATCTCGGCCGGCGTCCGAGGCGTGCCGGCGCGCGCCAGATAGGCCGGCCCGGCGACGGGATAGACCGCTTCGTCGGCGATCTGCAACAGCTCGTAGTCGGGCCAGTCGGCGGCGTCGCCGCCGCGAATGCCGAGCGGAATGCCCTCGGCGACGAGGTCGAGGTCGCGGTCGGCAGTCTGGATGCGCAGGTCGATGCCGGGCAGGTCGTCGCGGAATTTCTGCAGCCGCGGCATCATCCAGAACGAGGCAAAGGCAGTCGACGCCGACAGCGTCACATGCATGCCGCCGGCGCGGGCGCGCAGTTCTTCCGCCGACTTGCGGATATGCGACAGGCCGAGCGTGACGTCGGCATGGAACCGTTCGCCGGCCTCGGTCAAAAGCACTTGGCGGTGGCGGCGCTGGAACAGCTTGGCACTGAGCTGATCCTCCAGTCCGCGGATGGCGTAGGACACCGCGGCCTGGGTCATGCCGAGCTCGCGCCCGGCGGCGGTGAAGCTCGCCAGCCGCCCGGCGGCTTCGAAGACGATCAGGCTGCCGGCCGAGGGCAACAAATGGCGCAGGCTTTGCATAAATCAAGCTTATGCAAGTGATGAGGATTTTCAAGCGTCACAGCATCGGATCCAAAGGCTAGCTTCATGCTGGAACGATTTGGAGCCTGACATGAGCGTCGCCACCGCCGAAGCCCCGAGCGAGCCCGCCAAGCGCCGCGAGCGCGGCGGCCGCAACGCCCGCCGCGAGCAGCGCTCGCATGGGCCCGAGGCGCATGGCCGGCCCTATATCATGAGGAACATCCCGACCTACGACATTCTCTCCGAGGACAACCTTGTCCGCATCGAGGCGACCGCCGACAGGATTCTTGCCGAGATCGGCATCGAGTTCCGCGACGATCCTGAAGCACTGGATCACTGGAGACGGGCAGGGGCCAAGGTCGAGGGGGTGCTGGTCAAGTTCGAGCCCGGCCTGCTGCGCGAGGTGCTGAAGACAGCACCTGCAAGCTTCACCCAGCACGCCCGCAACCCAGAACGTTCGGTCGAGATCGGCGGCAAAAGCGTGGTGTTTTCGCCGGCCTATGGCTCGCCCTTCGTCATGGATCTCGACAAGGGCCGTCGCTACGGCACCATCGAGGATTTCCGCAATTTCGTGAAGCTGGCGCAGTCCTCGCCCTGGCTGCACCATTCCGGCGGCACCATCTGCGAGCCGGTCGACGTGCCGGTGAACAAGCGCCATCTCGACATGGTCTACAGCCACATCCGCTATTCCGACCGCGCCTTCATGGGTTCGGTGACCTCGGAAAGCCGTGCCGAAGATTCCATCGACATGGCGCGTATCGTTTTTGGCGAGGACTTCACCGACCGGAACTGCGTCATCCTGGGCAATGTCAACGTCAACTCGCCGCTGGTCTGGGACGCCACCATGACCACGGCTTTGCGCGCCTATGCCCGCGCCAACCAGGCGGCTGTCATCGTGCCCTTCATCCTCGGCGGCGCCATGGGGCCGGTGACCAATGCCGGCGCCATCGCCCAGTCGCTGGCCGAGACCATGGCCGGCTGTGCCCTGACCCAGCTCGAACGGCCCGGCGCGCCCGTCATCTTCGGCAATTTCCTGTCGTCCATGTCGCTGCGCTCGGGTTCGCCGACCTTCGGCACGCCGGAACCGGCGATCGGCTCGATGGTCATCGGGCAATTGGCCCGGCGGCTCAACCTGCCGCTGCGCTGCTCCGGCAATTTCACCACCTCCAAGCTGCCCGACGCCCACGCCATGAACGAAGGCACCATGTCGATGCTGGCGGCGGTGCATTGCGGCGCCAATTTCATCCTGCACTCGGCCGGTTTCCTCGACGGGCTGTTGTCGATGTCCTACGAGAAGTTCGTCATGGACGCCGATTTCTGCGGCGCGCTGCACACCTATCTCGACGGCGTGAAGATCGACGACAACCAGCTGGCGCTCGACGCCTTCCGCGAGGTCGGCCCCGGCAACCATTTCTTCGGCTGCGCCCACACCATGGCCAATTACGAAACGGCATTCTGGGATTCGGCCATCGCCGACAACGAGCCTTACGAGAAATGGCAGGCCGCAGGCTCGGTCGACGCCGCCACCCGCGCCAACGGGCGCTGGAAGACGATGCTCGCCGAATATCAGGCGCCGCCGCTCGATGAAGGCATAAACGAGGCGCTGCAGGACTTCATGGCGCGGAGGAAGGCGTCGATGGAAGATGCCTGGTATTGAGGGCCGCAGCCTATGCACGACACGGCTTTCGATCCCCTCGCTGCTCTGAAAACCTACCACGCGGCAATCGACGTGCTCGACTTCGCCGCCATCGAAGCCTGTTTCGCGGCTGACGCCTGTTATGTCTCCGATGGTGTCGGTGCAGCCGTCGTCGGCCGCGACGCGATCATGGCGGCGTTTCGCGGCTATTTCGCCTGTTACGGCGACCAGGTCTCCAAGGACGAGCAGGTGGCGGCATTGTCACAGCACTCCGCATGGTCGCGCTGGCGGCTCGAGGCGACGCATGCCGTGTCAGGTGTCCGTCTTGTCAGGTCGGGCGAGGAGACGGTGACGTTCGACGTCGACGGCAGGATCATGCGTGTCGAGGTGAAGGATGACGCTGGCGCGCAAGGCAGCGGCCGATGATGCGTGCTATTGAGGGCCATCACGCCAACGCCGAGGCCGCCATGAAAGCCGCTTTTGCAACTGCCATCCTGCCCTTTCTGGTCACGCCTGCCATGGCCGGCACCGCCGTCGAGGCGGTCAGGCCGTTCTACGACCATGTCGGACTCGAACTCGATCCGGCCGAGCGCGGCCGTTTCGTCGATCCGGCCAAGGCGGTGCTCGACGCCCGCGACCAGCTCGAGAAATCGGAGCAGGGCGATTGCCTCGATGCCAACATGCCGCTCGACAGCACAGCCTATGACAAGGCCGAACTCGACAGGAGCCTGAAGATCATCGGCTCGGAAACCGGCGACACCGCGATCGTCGTCGCGGCGTTTACGGCGGCGGGCGAGCCGCATCGCATGCAGTGGAAGCTGAAGAAGGTCGACGGCGAATGGAAGGTCGCCGACCTGCTGTCGGTGACCAATGAATGGGCGCTCAGCCAGTATCAATGCCAGTGAGCGCCGCTATCCCTTCGATGCGTTCAGCCGCGGCCGCGATAGGGCGCAACACCCGTGTCGGGCAGCCACACGCCCTCCGGCGGCCTGCCGGTCTGCCAGAACACGTCGATCGGGATGCCGCCGCGCGGATACCAGTAGCCGGCGATGCGCAGCCACAGAGGTTTTGTCGCGGCGACGACGCGGCGGCCGATCATCACGGTGCAATCCTCGTGGAAGGCGCCGTGGTTGCGGAACGAGACCATGAACAGCTTCAGCGACTTGGACTCGACCAGCAGCCGGTCCGGGGCATAGTCGATGACGATGTGAGCGAAGTCGGGCTGGCCGGTGACAGGGCACAGCGAGGTGAACTCCGGGCAGGTGAAGCGCACGATGGCGGGCGGGCCGCCGAGGCGGTCGTAAGGCACGGTTTCGAGCACGGCGGTCTCGGGCGAGGCCGGCGTCTGCACCTGGGTGCCAAGCTGGGTGAGGCTGTCGGTGATGGTCATTGGGCGGCTCTTCTGAATGGGCCTGGCTCAATGCCCGAAAGGCGGCATGCGCCAGACTGCACGGGCCAGATTTTCAAGTGGCGTGTATTAGCGCCTGACAATGCGGGAAGGCAATGACCAGCAACGATCCGCTTCTCCAGCCCTACCAGCTCCGGCATCTCACGCTCAAGAACCGCATCATGTCGACGAGCCATGAGCCGGCCTATTCCGAGGACGGCATGCCCAAGGAGCGCTACCGGCTCTACCATGCCGAGAAGGCCAGGGGCGGCATGGCGCTGACCATGACGGCGGGCTCGGCCATCGTCTCGCGCGACAGCCCGGCCGCCTTCGGCAACCTGCACGCTTATGACGACGCCATCGTGCCCTGGATGGCCGAGCTGGCGGATGCCTGCCACGAGCATGACTGCAAGGTGATGATCCAGCTCACCCATCTCGGCCGGCGCACCGCCTGGAACAAGGCCGACTGGCTGCCGGTGCTGAGTGCCTCGCCGGTGCGCGAGGCCGCCCACCGCACCTTCCCCAAGACCGCCGAGGACTGGGACCTCGACCGCATCGTTGCCGACTATGCCTCGGCCGCCCAGCGCATGCAGGCAGCCGGCCTCGACGGCATCGAGTTCGAGGCCTATGGCCATCTGCTCGACGGCTTCTGGTCGCCGGCGACGAACCATCGCGACGATGTCTATGGCGGCTCGCTCGACAACCGCCTGCGCTTCACCTGGCGCGTGATCGATGCGGTGCGCGCCGCCGTCGGCCCGGATTTCCTCGTCGGCATCCGCATGGTCGCCGACGAGGATTTTGACAAGGGCCTGTCCAGGCAGGAGGGCGTCGAGATCGCCCAGAGGCTGGCCTCGTCGGGGAAATTCGACTTCCTCAACATCATCCGTGGCCATATCGACACCGATGCCGCACTGACCGGCGTCATCCCGATCCATGGCATGCCGTCCTCGCCGCATCTCGATTTCGCCGGCGAGGTCAGGGCGGCAACGAAGTTTCCGGTTTTCCACGCCGCACGCATCGCCGACGTTGCCACCGCCCGCCATGCCATTGCATCAGGCAAGCTCGACATGGTCGGCATGACACGCGCCCACATCGCCGACCCACACATCACCGCCAAGGTGATGGCGGGCGAAGAGCACCGGATAAGGCCCTGCGTCGGCGCCACCTATTGCCTCGACCGCATCTATGAGGGCGGCGGCGCGCTCTGCATCCACAATGCCGCCACCGGCCGCGAGGCGACGATCCCGCATGTCATTGCCCGCAGCGACGGGCCGCTGCGCAGAACCGTCGTGGTCGGCGCCGGCGCGGCCGGACTGGAGGCGGCGCGGGTCCTTGGCGAGCGCGGCCACAAGGTGACCGTGCTGGAGGCGGCGAGCCAGGCCGGCGGGCAGATCCGGCTGGCCGCCCAGAACCCGCGCCGGCGCGAGCTGATCGGCATCGTCGACTGGCGCCTGGCCGAGCTGGAGCGCCTCGGCGTCGAGATCCGCTATGACATCTGGGCCGGCTTGGACGACGTGCTGGCGCTCGACCCGGACGCCGTGGTGATCGCCACCGGCGGCCTGCCGCAGAACCCGCCGCTCGACGGCGGTGACGAACTGGTGACCTCAAGCTGGGACATCATCGCCGGCAGCGTCAAGCCGTCCGAAAACGTGCTGCTTTATGACGACAATGGCGGCCACCAGGGCATGACCGCGGCCGAACTGATCGGCAAGGCCGGCAGCAGGCTCGAGCTTCTGACGCCGGAGCGTTTCTTTGCCCCCGAGATCGGCGGCATGAACCACGTGCCCTATATGGAGGCATTTCATCGCCACGGCGTGAAGATCACCATCAACACGCGGTTGCAACAGGTGCGGCGCGACGGCAACCAGTTGGTGGCGACGCTTGTTTCGGATTTCGCCAGGGGCTGGAGCGAGGAGCGGCGCGTCGACCAGGTGGTGGTCGAGCATGGCACGCTGCCGCTCGACGAGCTCTATCTCGAGCTCAAGCCGTTGTCGAAGAATTCAGGCGCCATCGACTACACCAGTCTGATCCATGGCGGCGACATCTTCCCTGACAACAATCCGGATGGCCGTTTCCTCTTGCTGCGCATCGGCGATGCGGTGCAGGCGCGCAACATCCACGCCGCCATCTATGACGGCATCCGCTTCGGCCTCAGGATCTGACGGTTTCCGCCGTCAGCCAGCGGACGAATTCGCGCAGGCCCGGGCGGTCCTCGCTGCCTGGGCGGAAGGCGAGCCGGTAGGGCGCTTCGCCGGCGATGCGGTTTGGCGAGGCCATGACCAGCCGGCCGGTGCCGAGTTCGCGCTCGGCCAGCACCTCAGGCACCAGCGCCACGCCAAGGCCGGCGACCGCCGCCTCGACCACCATCGAGAACTGCTCGAAGCGGTGGCCGCGCAAGGTGGTGCGCGGGTCGATGCCGGCGGCCTGGAACCATTGCAGCCATAGCGTCGGCCGCGTCGACTGCTGCAGCAGCGGCAACGCGGCAAGTTCGGCATCGTCGAGTGCGGCGCGCCCGTCGAGCAGTTCAGGCGCGGCGACCACGACGAGGACCTCGTCGAACAGCCTGACGACGCCGGGCTGTCCCGTCTCGGCCGGACCGCGCTGGATCGCGGCATCGAAGGCTTCGGTTTCGAAGTCGACGGTTTCCAGCCGCACCGCAAGGTCGATGGCGACATGCGGGTGGGCGGCGTGGAAGCCGGCAAGCCTGGGGATCAGCCAGCGGTCGGCCAATGTCGGCAGCACCGCGAGGCTGAGCACGTCGGACTGGCCGCCGAAAGCCATGGTGCGCACCGCCGCCTCATGCAGGCTGTCGAGAATGGCCTCGGCATCGCGGGCAAAGCGCCGGCCGGCATCCGACAGCGCCAGCCGCTGCCGGACACGGTGGAACAGCGCCACGCCGAGCCGGTCCTCCAGCTGGCCGATCGAGCGGCTGACCGAGCTTTGCGTCAGGCCAAGCTGATCGGCGGCACGAATTGTCGTGCCGAGGCTGGCGCAGGCGCGAAACGCCTCAAGCTCTGCAATCGTTGGGACATAGCTGCGGCGCATCGCCTGGCCTCTGACCGAGTTGATCGAATTTACGCATAAACTATGCGAGATTACTTGTTAGCGAAAAGTGCCGAAGCGGTCTAGGATGGCGACGAATTCACCCATTCTCCGGAGGAACCATGAGCGCATCCACACCGGCCGGCGGCGGCAGCTTTGTCTGGGCCGACCCATTCCTGATCGAAGACCAGCTGACCGAGGACGAGCGCATGGTGCGCGACGGCGCCGCAGCCTTTGCCGCCGACAAGCTCGCGCCGCGCATCGAGGAGGCCTATCTCGACGAGAAGACCGATCCGGCGATCTTCCGCGAAATGGGCGAGGCCGGCCTGCTCGGCATCACCGTTCCCGAGGAATATGGCGGCCTTGGCGCCGGCTACGTCACCTATGGTCTCGTCGCCCGCGAGGTCGAGCGCGTCGATTCCGGCTATCGCTCGATGATGTCGGTGCAGTCGTCGCTGGTGATGTACCCGATCTATGCCTATGGCTCGGAGGAGCAGCGCAGGAAGTACCTGCCCAAGCTTGCTTCGGGCGAGTGGATCGGCTGCTTCGGCCTGACCGAGCCGGACGCGGGTTCCGACCCGGGCGGCATGAAGACCCGCGCCGAGAAGACCGCCAATGGCTACAAGATTTCCGGCTCGAAGATGTGGATCTCGAACGCGCCGATCGCCGACGTCTTCGTCGTCTGGGCCAAGTCTGCAGCCCATGACAACCAGATCCGCGGTTTCGTGCTCGAAAAGGGCATGAAGGGCCTGTCGGCGCCGAAGATCGGCGGCAAGCTGTCGCTGCGCGCCTCGATCACCGGCGAGATCGTCATGGAAGGCGTCGAAGTCGGCGAAGACGCGCTGCTGCCCAACGTCTCGGGCCTCAAGGGTCCGTTCGGCTGCCTCAACCGCGCCCGCTACGGCATCTCCTGGGGCGTTCTGGGCGCGGCCGAGGATTGCTGGCACCGTGCCCGGCAATACGGCCTCGACCGCAAGCAGTTCAACAAGCCGCTGGCCGGTACCCAGCTCTACCAGAAGAAGCTGGCCGACATGCAGACCGAGATCGCGCTCGGCCTGCAGGGGTCGTTGCGCGTCGGCCGCCTGATGGACGAGCATAAATTCGCGCCCGAGATGATCTCGATCGTCAAGCGCAACAATTGCGGCAAGGCCCTCGACATCGCCCGTATCGCCCGCGACATGCATGGCGGCAACGGCATCCAGATCGGCTACCACGTCATGCGCCATGCGCAGAACCTGGAGACGGTCAACACCTATGAAGGCACGCATGACGTGCATGCGCTGATCCTGGGCCGCGCCCAGACCGGCCTGCAGGCGTTCTTCTAAGCGTCAGCCGCAACCCGAAATCGCTGAAACGGCCGCGAAGCAAGCGCTTCGCGGCCGCTTTTGCTTGGCGCCGCAAACTGCCCGCGCATGCAGAATGGCTTTCGCTTTCAGGTTTAGGAAGCGCGAATATATTTCGACTTACACGCGAATTGTTTCATTGGCTTGAAACACTGGCGGCGGCTGCCAACCTCAAACGGTTACATCGCATCGATAACTCCGGACCTGGGCGGCAGTTTCGCCTGCGTGCGGGGAGAATAATCTGTGAGCGATCAGACCAGGGCTGAGAACGCCAACCAGATCTTGTGGTTCGGCGACAACCTGATGACCATCCGTGTGCCGGCCGGCGCCGGCGACGACCAGATCAGTGTCATCGAATGCCGCATGCCGCATGGCGAAACGACGCCGCTGCACATCACGCTCAGCGGCGACGAAGTCATTCACATGCTCGAAGGCACGATGCAGTTCTTCGTCGACGGCAAGGACTTCCCTGCCCATGTCGGCCAGACGGTGATGGCGCCCAAGGGGCTGCCGCACAATTTCAGGATCGAATCGACTGACGCCGCGACCTGCCTGATCGTCACCCAGAGTGGCGCCTTCGAGCAGATGGTGCGCCAGATGAGCCTGCCGGTGCGGGCGGACGTCCTGCCGTCGAGGGGCGAGCGGGACGCAACCAGGCGCTTCTTCGACAGCTCAGTGCAACGCAACATCGAGGTCGTCGGCGCTCCGCTACCATAGCGCCGACATCAGGCTGGACGGGTGCGGGGGCGTGTCCGTCCAGCCATCTCTTCAAAGGCTGCAAACAAACAGCGGTTCGCCGAACAGGTCAGGCTCGACGTCGAGGCCGAGGCCCGGCCCGCCGGGCACAGCCATCATGCCGCCTGAAATGGCAAATTCGCCGCTTGCATTGGCCACCGTCACCCAGTTGTGGAAGTCGACCGTGTGCTGCCTGAGATGCTCGGGCGTCGACAACAGCAGGCCCGAATAGGCCGCCGTGTCGATCTGGGCGCCGCCGGTGTCCTCGATCGTGACCTTCAGGTTTTTGGATATGGCGATGTCGCGCAAAAGTTTTGCGCGCGTGAGCCCGCCCACCCTCGCGAGCTTGATGGTGATGCCGTCGACGAGCCCGTCTGATATCGCGCGGATGAGCATGTCGGCGCTGTCGATGGTCTCATCCAGCACCAGCGGCCGGTCGGTGGCGCGGCGGATGGCGAGGTTTTCCTCATAACTCGCGCAAGGCTGCTCCAGCGTGTAGTCGAGATTTCGTGTCGCCATCAGGAAGCGCCGCGTCTCCGCTGTGCCCCAGCTGGCATTGGCGTCGCAGAACAGCACCGTGTCGGTGGGCACTGCTGCCCGCACCGCTTCGAGCCTCGCGATGTCCTCGTTGACGTCGAGGCCGACCTTGACCTGCAGCCGGCGATAACCCTCGGCGATGTATTTTGTCGCCCTTACAGCCATCGCCTCGGGCGCCTGCTGGGCAATCGAGCGGTAGAGCGCAAGCTGCTCGCCCTCGGCGCCGCCTGAGAGCGCGGCCAGCGACAGGCCTGAACGTTTGCCGGCCAGGTCCCAGAGCGCCATGTCGATGGCCGACTTGGCGTAAGGATGGCCCTTGAGCAACAGCTCCATGCGCCGGTTGAGCGCCTCGATGCCGGATGCCGCACAGCCGAGCAGCTGCGGCGCCAGCTCCTTCATCGCCTCGCGGGCGCCAGCGGCAAAGGCCGGGTCGTAGAAGCTGCCGAGCGGCGCCATCTCGCCATAGCCCCTGGCGCCGTCGCGGCTGGTGATCTCGACGATTGTCGAATCGAAGCCTTCGGCACTTCGACCGCCCGAGCAGCGATAGGTGCCGTCGCGAAACGGCTGCCATTGCCTGTAGATGCGGATGCCTGAAATGGTCGCGTCGGCCATGTTGTCCCCTGGGCGAAGCCTGATCGTGGCCAAGGATAAACCGGGCAGTCGGCCGCCGCGGCGAGGGAAACGGCGCTTGGCCGCGTCGTTTTCCTGACAGGTCGGGCTCTCCAGTGCAGGGTTCTTTTGCTTTCGTATGAGACGCGAATTGTTTCAGCTTTCGGATACAGCGTTCGGTTTCGCTGAATTCGAGCGGATACGGTCGCCGCTTAGATCGGGGCACCGCGGATTTTCAGACCGCGCTGCTCGAAAGGACGAGAAATGACCATGCATGCGAAGACCGACAGTGACGGCGAGTTGTTGTGGTTTGCCGGCTCTCTGGCAACCATCAAGGTATCGGGTGAGGCGGGAGCCGACACGATCAGCGTCATCGAACATCTGATGCCCTATGGCTCATCGCCGCCGCTGCACATCCATGTCAACGAAGACGAGGTGTTCCATATCCTCGACGGCGTGATGCGCTTCAATGTCGGCGGCAAGGAGCTGGTGGGTCGCGCCGGCCAGACCATGATGGCGCCGAAGGGTGTTCCGCACAGCTACCGCGTCGAATCCGCCGAGGGTGCCCGTTGCCTGACCGTCACCACGCGCGGCGACTTCGAGCGCCTGGTGCGGGAGATCGGCGTGCCCACCGACAAGGCGGAGTTGCCGCCTCAGGTCGCGCCGACGCCGGAGGCCATAACGGCGCTCACCGAGGCCTGTGCCCGCAACGGCATCGACATCATCGGCGCGCCGCTGTCCTGACCCGTCTTGAAGAGCCGGTCGTCCCGGCCGGCTCTTTTCTCGTGAAACGTGCTCGTTGCAAGGGGCCCGGCTTGGCCGCATCCTGTGCCAGGGATGATCGACCTCTCGGGTCGTATTTCCTGTAGTATCGGCCAGGTCTTGCCGCCATATCAGGCCAACGAACGGGACGTGACGCGATGACAAGTGCTTTCCTCTCCCATCTCCAGACGGAGCTGTCCGGCCTCAAAACCGCCGGGCTCTACAAGTCCGAGCGCGTCATCACCTCGACGCAGGGTGCCGAGATCGAGGTCGGCGGCGAAAAGGTGCTGAACTTCTGCGCCAACAACTATCTCGGCCTCGCCGACAGCCATGAACTGCGTGACGCCGCCAAGTCAGCCCTCGACCGTTATGGCTACGGCATGGCCTCGGTGCGCTTCATCTGCGGCACCCAGGAAGAGCACAAGCAACTGGAGGCAAAACTCTCCGGCTTCCTCGGCATGGAGGACACCATCCTCTATTCCTCCTGCTTCGACGCCAATGCCGGCCTGTTCGAGACGTTGCTCGGCGAAGAGGACGCGATCATCTCGGATGCCCTCAACCACGCTTCGATCATCGACGGCGTCAGGTTGTCCAAGGCCAGGCGTTTTCGCTACGCCAACAACGACATGGCAGCACTCGAGGAGGAGCTGAAGAAGGCCGAAGGCAGCCGCTTCAAGCTGATCGCCACCGACGGTGTGTTCTCGATGGACGGCATCATCGCCAATCTCAAGGGCGTCTGCGATCTCGCCGACAGATACGGGGCGATGGTGATGGTCGACGACAGCCATGCCGTCGGCTTCGTCGGCAGGAACGGGCGCGGCACCCCGGAGCATTGTGGCGTCGAGGGCAGGGTCGACATCATCACCGGCACGCTCGGCAAGGCGCTGGGCGGCGCCTCCGGCGGCTACACCTCGGGCAGACGCGAGGTCGTCGACTGGCTGCGCCAGCGCTCGCGGCCCTATCTGTTCTCCAACACGCTTGCCCCTTCCATAACAGGCGCCTCGATCAGGGTGCTCGAGCTGATCGCCGAAGGCGCGGACCTGCGCCAAAAACTCTATGCCAATGCTGAGCGTTTCCGCGCCGGCATGGGCAAGCTCGGCTTCAAGCTTGCCGGCGCCGACCACCCGATCATCCCGGTCATGCTCGGAGATGCCAAGGTGGCCCAGGAGATGGCGGCGCGCATGCTGAAGCGCGGCATCTATGTCATCGGCTTTTCGTTCCCGGTGGTGCCCAAGGGGCAGGCGCGCATTCGCACGCAGATGTCGGCGGCGCATTCTTCAGCCGATATCGATCGCGCGATCGCGGCCTTCGCCGAGGTCGGGCGCGAACTCGAGGTGATCTGGTAGCACTGCCGGGATTGCGAAAAGCGATTCCGGATCAAGCGATTCCGAGGACAAGACAATGTCGAACATGATGCGCGCACTGGTGAAGGCGAAGGCTGAACCGGGGATCTGGATGGCAGAGGTGCCGGTGCCGGAGGTCGGCCCCAATGACGTTCTGATCAAGGTCAGGAAGTCGGCGATCTGCGGCACCGACGTCCATATCTACAATTGGGACCAGTGGGCGCAGAAGACCGTGCCGGTGCCGATGGTGACGGGACATGAATTCGTCGGCACCGTCGCCGATTTCGGCGCCGGGGTGAAGGACTACAAGGTCGGCCAGCGTGTCTCCGGCGAAGGCCACATCGTCTGCGGCCATTGCCGCAACTGCCGGGCCGGGCGGGGACATCTCTGCCGCAACACGCTCGGCGTCGGCGTCAACCGGCCGGGTTCCTTCGCCGAATATGTCGCCATTCCCCAGCACAATGTCGTGCCGATCCCCGACGACGTCTCCGACGAAATCGCCGCGATCTTCGACCCGCTCGGCAATGCGGTGCACACCGCGCTGTCCTTCGACCTCGTCGGCGAGGACGTGCTGGTGACAGGCGCCGGGCCGATCGGCATCATGGGCGCGCTGGTCGCCCAATGTGTCGGCGCCCGGAAGGTCGTCATCACCGACATCAACCCGACCCGGCTGGCGCTGGCCCGCAAGATGGGAATCCATCACGTCGTCGACGCCTCGAAAGAGAAGCTGCGCGACGTGATGCGCGAGGAAGGGATGACCGAGGGGTTTGACATCGGCCTCGAAATGTCGGGCTCGGCGGTTGCCTTCCGCGACATGATCGACACCATGAACAATGGCGGCAAGATCGCCATTCTCGGCATTGCCCCGACCGGTTTCGAGATCGACTGGAACAAGGTCATCTTCAAGATGCTGCATCTCAAGGGCATCTATGGCCGCGAGATGTTCGAGACCTGGTACAAGATGATCGCGCTGGTGCAGGGGCCGCTCGACGTTAGCGGCCTGATCACCCACCGCATCGGCATCGACGACTATCAGGCCGGGTTCGACGCCATGCGCAGCGGCAATTCCGGCAAGGTCGTCATGGATTGGTAGGGGGGATTGGAAGGGGTATTTCCATGGAAAGTTTTTTCACTGTGAGGTGAAAAATTCGAACAAAGCGCCGTTGCCAGCCGAAGCCCTGATTTGCTATTGAAGCGGGCCCTTCGGCCTGGAACCAACGATGCGCCGTCACATACGCACCCTTACTGCCCGGCATGAGCCGAAAGGCCAGATGCTCTCGCACGTCAAGTCGGGATCGGGCGCGATCGTCGGCCTGGCGGCTGTCGGCGGCCTCGCATCGGTCACCGGCCTGCCGATGCTGATTGCGCCGCTGGGCGCAACCGCGGTTCTGCTGTTCGGCCAGCCGGCCAGCCCGCTGGCCCAGCCGATCAACATCTTTGCCGGTTATTTCATCGCCACGCTGATCGGCGTCGCCGCTGCGATGGCTTTCCCCGGCCTGTGGGAAATGTCGGCGGTGGCGGTCGGTGTTTCGATCGCGCTGATGCTGATGTTCCGCGTCACCCATCCGCCGGCAGGCGCCATCCCGCTGGTGGCGA
Organism: Aminobacter sp. SR38; assembly: GCF_014843375.1. Taxonomy (NCBI): domain Bacteria; kingdom Pseudomonadati; phylum Pseudomonadota; class Alphaproteobacteria; order Hyphomicrobiales; family Phyllobacteriaceae; genus Aminobacter; species Aminobacter sp. SR38. Next base: position 870,851 of record NZ_CP062112.1, on the reverse strand, counting down.
CAGCCACGCCCTATCAGGGCAGCACATTGTTCATCGTCGTGCTGCTGAGCTGCATCAGCCTGCTTGTGCTGGCGCTTGTCCATCACTGGATCCCGCCGCGCGCCCAATATCCGCGCCGCGTCGATTGACGCTTTGACCTTGCCTCGGTTGCCGCCGCCGCTCTAGCTTGGGCGGCGGCATGAAGAGGTTTGACATGACATGTGAGTCGCAGATCGCAGCTGTTCGCCCGGGCAGGGGCGCATGAGCGGCCGTCTCGTCCTGCTCGGCACCAAGGGCGGGCCGGCGATCAGGCCGGGCGGCCCATGGCCGACATCGACGCTGCTCGAACTCGGCGGCCGCACTGTTGTCGTCGATTGCGGGCTCGGCGTGACGCGCGGCGTGACCGATGCCGGGCTCAGCCTCAAGGCGCTCGACCTTGTTTTCATCACCCATCTCCATTCCGACCATGTGCTCGAGCTCGGGCCGCTGCTGCACACCGCCTGGACGGCAGGGCTTGCCACACCGGTCACACTTTTCGGCCCGGTCGGATTGAATCGATACTGGCAGAGTTTCGTGCAAGCGCTTGAATTCGACATCGAAATCCGCATCGTCGACGAAGGCCGCCCGGATCTGCGCAAAATGGTCGAAGTGGTCGAGTTCGGCGAAGGCGAGGTGCTTAGCGACGGCGATCTGTCGGTCACCGCCCTGCGTGTCGACCATCCGCCCGTCACCGAGTGTTTTGCCCTGCGCTTCGAGCATCAGGGCACTTCGATCGTCTTTTCGGCCGACACGGCTTTTTTCCCGCCTTTGGCGGACTTTGCCCGCGGCGCCGACATCCTGCTGCATGAGGCGATGCTGGAGGAAGGTGTCGAGCGGCTGGTGGCGCGCACCGGCAACGGCGCGCGGCTGCGCGAACATCTGATGGCAAGCCACAGCCTGGCCGGCGAGGCGGGCACCATTGCGGCGCGTGCTGGCGTCGGCCGCCTCGTGCTCAACCACCTCATTCCGGCCGACGATCCCGACATCGGCGAGGCCGATTGGGTCGAAGCGGTCAGGAAAACATGGAATGGTCCCTTGACGATTGGTCGCGACGGGCTTGTTGTGACTGACAAGGGCGAAGACGCCCCCTAACCGGGAGGACGTGCATGAAACTGGCGACGCTGAAGAACGGTTCGCGTGACGGGAAACTGGTCATCGTCTCGCGCGACCTGACGCGATACACCGATGCCTCGTTCCTGGCACCCAACCTGCAGGCGGCGCTCGACGACTGGCGCCGCATCTCCCCGCATCTCGCGGCTTTGGCCGGCTCGCTCGAAATCGGCGCGGTGCCGTCGTCGCGCTTCCACGAGCATGACGCCCATTCGCCCCTGCCGCGCGCCTACCAGCGTCTCGGCGGCGGCGGCGATGCCTTTGCCGGTCCGCGCGATCCGATCGAACTGCCCGGCAAGATTCGCGACGCGAGTATCGAAGCCGCGGTCGCCGTCATCGTCGGCGACGTTGCCATGGCGGCGACCGAAGAGGCGGCGAAGGAGGCGGTGGCGCTGATCGTGCTCTCCACCGATACCATCCTCGATGGCGGCCAGGCCGGCACTTCGGCGCTGTCGCCTGTCGCGGTCACCCCTGATGAGCTGGGCGACGGCTGGGACGGGGCCGTGCATCTGCCGCTGATTGCCGGGGCGCGCAACGTCACCTCCGTCTGGACCAGCTTTCCCAAGCTGATTGCGGACGCCGCCGCAACCCGCGCGCTCGGCACCGGGACCATCGTCAGGGGCGCGGTCGAAACGCTGTCGGTGTCGCTCGGCGACACGCTGCGCGTCGAGATGAAAGACAAGGCCGGCCACTCGATCTTCGGTGCCATCGAACGCCAGGTCGGCAGGTTCGAGCCGGCCTGAGACCGCTGCCCGGATGGAGTTGACCAGCCATTTCAGCCGCATGGCGCGGAACAGTCTGTGGTCCAACGACCGCATCTACCGCGCCGTGCTGGCCTTGCAGCCGGGTGAGCTCGAGGCCGAACGGACGAGCTTTTTTCCCTCGCTCAAGGAGACGCTCAACCACATCCTCGAAGTCGACCTGTTCTATCTCGACATGATCGAGGAGGGCGGCGAGGGGCAGAAGCTGTTCGACCGATATGTTGCCTTCGACACGGCGCAAAGCCTTGCCGCGGCGCAGGCCGAATTCGACCGGCGGCTGGTCGCCTGCTGCGACGGCCTCCAGGCCGCTGATCTCGACAGGCGGGTGCTGTCGGATCGCGGTGAGGCCGGCCAGATCCCCGAGCGCATCGGTGACCTTTTGGCCCATCTGTTCATCCACCAGATCCATCATCGCGGCCAGGTCCATGCGATGCTGTCGGGTAGTTCGGTGGATCCGCCGCAGCTCGACGAGTTCTTCCTCGACTACGATCTGCGTTTCAGGGGCGAAGAGGTCGAGCGGCTAAAACTTTAGGCGAGCGCCACATCGTAGCGCGCAAATGCCGGATCGGCCGTGAGGATCGACAGCTTCTCGACCTGCGCCTGCGCGATGAGCAGCCGGTCGAACGGGTCGCCATGATGGCGGGGCAGTTCTGTCACTTTCTGGGCATGCTGGATGGTGATGGCAAGCGGCGTAAACTGCATCCTGGGAAGAAGGAAGCCGAAGTCGGTCGGCACGTCCAGCTTGCCTATGCTCTGCTTGATCGCGATCTCCCAGACGCTCGCCGCACTGGCATATACAATCGCCGACGATGCCAGAATGTCCCGGTGGGCTGATCGCAGGCGGGGATCGTCGTTGATCGACCACAGAATGACATGCGTGTCGGCGAGAAAGGCCTCGCCGCTCACGTCATGTATTCCTTGAAGTCGTCAAGCGGTTCGTCAAAATCGTCAGCGATCCAGATCTTGCCCTTGAGCGCACCGATCCGCGGGAGCAATGCCGGTTCCGGCTCAGGCGGCATGACGCGCGCCACGGCCTTGCCGTGGCGCGTGACGGTGATTTCTTCGCCGGCTTCCGCCCGCTTGATCAGTTCGGAGAACTTGGCCTTGGCTTCTGCGACCGAAACATTCATGGCCCATCCCTACGACAACAATGTTGTCCTTATGACCATAATTTAGGTCATAACAGGGCTTCACGCAAACATGAGCCCCAGTCGCAGCCGGTCAGCCCTTGCTCTGCTGGATCGCCATATAAAGATTGGTGCAGCGTGTGCCCGAACGGCAATAGGCGAAAACAGGACCGTCCATCTCGTCGAGCGCGTCGGCCATGTCGGCAACATTGTCGCCGGTCATGGCGCCGCTGATGACCGGGATGTAGCGGAAGGCAAGGCCGGCGGCTTCGACGGCGGACTTGACGCTGTCCGCGGAGGGCTGGCCGGGCTGTTCGTCGTCGGGCCGGTTGCAGATGACACTCTTGAAGCCGGCGGCCTTGATTGCGGCAACTTCATCAGGGGTGATCTGGCCTGAAACCGAGTAGTCGTCGGTGATCTGACGGTATTCCATCTTGGTCCTCACAGTTTGTTGGCCGCTTTGGCGGCGCGTCGGCGCCAGTCTTGCCACTGCTGGCGCCGCGGGGCAACTGCTGTTGGACCTCGTTCAGGCAGCCGGGCGCTGCCAGGACGGGAACGGATCGACGAGATCGCGCCATTTGCCCGGCGTGAAGGACGAGGCGTCGACAAGACAGTGGTCGAGCTCGGCGCGGATACGCACCTCGTTCATCGGATCGCAGCCGATGAAGACGATCTCCTGACGGCGGTCGCCCCAGACCGGGTCGAGATAGGGCTTCATCGCTTCATGCCATTCGGCATGGTCGGGCCATTGCCCGCGCGGCACTGCCGACCACCACAGGCCGCGCTTGCCGGTGCGCACCAGGGCGCCGGCCTGGCTGATCTCGCCGACGAATTCGGACCTTGTGGCGAGCCAGAAGAAGCCCTTGGCGCGGACGACGCCGGGCCATTGGCGGTTGATGAAGGCGTGCAGCTTCTCAGGGTCGAACGGCCGCCGCGCGCGATAGACGAAGGAGCGGATGCCATATTCCTCGGTTTCGGGGACGTGATCGCCAAAGCCGTTCAACTCCTTGAACCACAAGGGATGCTGTTCGGCCTTGTCGAAATCGAACAGGCCGGTGCCGAGGACGGTGTCCGTCGGCACGCGGCCGAAATCGGTCTCGACCAGCCGGGCATCGGGGTTGAGCGCGACGACGATCTTGCGCGCCGCGTCGCGGTCGGCGGCACTGGCAGTCGAGGCCTTGTTGAGCACGACGACATCGGCAAATTCGATCTGCTCGACAAGCAGGTCGACCAAGGCACGATCGTCGCCGGGGCCGGCCTGTTCGCCACGGTCGCTTAGGAAGTCGGACGACGCATAGTCCTTGAGCAGGTTGGCGGCGTCGACGACAGTCACCATGGTGTCGAGGCGGGCGACGTCGGACAGGCTTTGGCCGTTCTCGTCGCGGAACTGGAAGGTCGAGGCGACGGGCAGGGGCTCGGAAATGCCTGTCGATTCGATCAGCAGGTAGTCGAAGCGGTTCTGCCCGGCGAGCGCGCGCACCTCCTTGAGCAAATCGTCGCGCAAGGTGCAGCAGATGCAGCCATTGGTCATTTCGACCAGCTGCTCGTCGGTGCGCGACAGGTCGGCGCCGCCGTCGCGGACAAGCGCTGCGTCGATGTTGACCTCGCTCATGTCGTTGACGATGACGGCGACGCGAAGGCCGTCGCGGTTGTTGAGGATGTGGTTGAGAAGCGTGGTCTTTCCTGCACCGAGGAAACCGGACAGCACTGTCACGGGCAGTCGTGTCGGCTTGTTTGGGACGGGCATTGGTCATTCCCTTCGATGTGGGTAGCCGGCGACGGATGCCGCCGGCCAGGACGTTGGGGAAGAGTCCGGCGGCGAACGCCGCCGGCCGGGACGTGGGCGAAAACATCCGGCGGCGAATGCCGCCGGATGTGCGAGTCGCTGCTCAGTGCGTTTCGCCGGAGCCGCCGACGGCAACGAGGTTGAAGGGCTTGCCTTCGAGCGCGATGTCGTCGCCTTGCTTGAAGCTCTCAGCATCGACGATATGCAGCACGCTCTTGAGCGGATCGGAGACGACGATGCGGCTGCCGGCAACTGCGATGCGCGGGCGCGGGTCGCTCCAGTGGCCGTCCATGGAGTAGGGTTCGGTCAGCTTCAGCGAGGCGTCGATCTTGCCCGCGACCACGTCGATGCGGTGCAACTGGCCGTCCTCGGTGAAGACATAGGCAAATTTCGCCCGCACCGGATCGACGGTGAAATGCACCCGGCGCGTCGGCAGCTCGATCAGCCGGAAGGCGTCTTCCGACTTCGGGTCGATCAGCACGACAGCACTTGGGCCATAATTGCCGAGGAAATATTGCAGGCCGCGGCCGCCGACCAAAGTCGTCGATTTGCCCGCGGGCAAGGCCTTGTCATAAGGCAAAAGCTCGATCTTGCCGTCGCCTGAGGTGATAAGAAGCCCTTCGGCGCAGGCAATGGCCACCAGGTTGCCCGAGGATGCTTCGCCATGCAGGTCGGGGCAGGCATGGATATCGCCGACGGTCGCACCGGCGCGATCGACGACACGAATGCCTGTCGGCAACTCGTCGGGTTTGTCCGTGTTGGGCTCCGATATCAGTACGTCGTCGCCAAGGGCGATCGCGACGCCATGGTGGGGAGCGTCGGTCACCACCTCGCGGATGGCCGGCTTGCCGTCCAGAATGTCAGCCTCGCGGGTGACGCGCGCCTTGCCTTCGCCGTCGAAGAACAGGGCGATGTCGCCGTCATGGTCGACGAAATGCGACGGCTTCTTGCCCTCGAAGGCGACGTCGAGCAGCCTGGGTGCCTCGACCTTGATGTCGCCGTGGTCGCCATGGTCGCCGAAGGCGATGCCGCTCGACAGCACCGAGATCACGTCGCCCTTGCCTTGCACGGCAAAGATGCTGCGGCCGCTGTCTGAGCGGTAGAGGCTGGTTGGCGCCTTGACGTCGAAGGTCTCGATCGTCTTGCCGGTTTCCATGTCGAGGGCATGGACGACTGAGGCTGCATGGTCGGAGACGAACAGCCGCCATGCCGTCTTTTCCTCTGAAGAGGCGGGGGCGGTGGCGAGGCCGATCAGCATGGCGAGCGCGGATGCCGTGGCGAGCAGGTGTTTCATGATATCCTCATATATGTTATTACATAACAGATTGTGCGAGAAGAAAAGGCGAGGTTTTCCGCCCCGCCTTCACCAGGCTGGTCGGGTCGTGCGGCAGCCCGATCGCGCGGGCCGCCGGTGCTTCGGACGGGCAGTCCTAGCTGCCGAGGATCGCGCCCTTGATGGTGGCGATGTTGGACTTCATCATCTCGATATAGGTTGCGGCAGGACCATCGGCCTTGGACAGGGCATCGGAGTAGAGCGTGCCGCCGACCTTGACCCCGGTTTCGGCCGAAATCTGCTCGACAAGGCGCGGATTGGTGATGTTTTCGACGAAGATCGCCGACGCCTTGTCGCCGCGAACCTGCGAGATCAGGGCCGCCACGTCGGCAGCGGAGGCCTCGGCTTCGGTCGAAATGCCTTCGGGGGCCAGGAAGGTCAGGCCATAGGCGTTTTCGAAATAGCCGAAGGCGTCATGCGAGGTGATGACGGTGCGCTTCGCCTCGGGGATCGATGCCACCGCTTCCTTGACCTCGGTCTCGGCCGCGGTGAGTTTGGCCGTATAGGCGTCGGCGTTGCTCTTGTAGGCATCGCAACCGGCGGCATCCGCCGCGCAGAAGGCGTCGGCGATGTTCTTCACATAGATCTTGGCATTGGCGATCGACTGGAAGGCATGCGGGTCGAGGTCGCCGTGATGGTGGTCATCACCGCCTGCCTCAGCGGCGTGCTCATGTTCTTCCTTCATCTTGATCGGCTCGACGCCCTTGGTCAGCTCGACGACCGACGCCTTGGTGGCGCTGGCCTCGACAAGCCGCTGCAGGAAACCCTCGAACTGCAGGCCGTTGACCAGCACGACATCGGCCTTGGACATCTTCACCGCATCGGCGGGCGAAGGTTCATAGACATGGGCGTCGCCGTCGGGGCCGACGAGTGTGGTCAGCTCGATGCGGTCGCCGCCGACATTTTTGGCGAAATCGCCGATGATCGAGAAGCTCGCCACCACTTTCAGCGGTTCGGCTGCGGCCGAAATCGTGGTCAGCGACGTTAATGTTATAACGCTCATAAGCGAGGCGAAGCCAATTGTTCTGAGCATGTGTCTCTCCATGTTGAAGCGGGTCAGGCGGTGCGGTGGCGGTGGCGGCGCAGCTTGGTGTTGAAGACGCCGCGTGTGCCGAAAAGGATGGAGGCGAGATAGATCGCGCCGGAAGACAGGATGATGGCCGGGCCCGAGGGCAGGGAGGCGTGGTAGGACACCAGCAGGCCGGCGATGCAGGAGATGGCGCCGAAGCCGAAGGCGAGCGCACACATCGGCTCGACGCGCGCCGTCCAGAAGCGTGCCGCGGCTGCCGGCAACATCATCAGGCCGACCGAAAGCAGCGTACCGAGCGCCTGGAAGCCGCCGACGAGATTGAGCACGACGAGGCCGAGGAAGATGAAATGGACAGGCGTGCCGAGCCGGCTGACCGAGCGCAGGAACAGCGGATCGAGGCATTCGGCGACGAGTGCGCGCCAGAAGATGGCGAGCGTCAAAAGCGTCAGGCCCGATATCAGCGCGATCAGCGTCAGCGCGTCGTCATTGAGCGCCAGCACGGTGCCGAACAGCACATGCATCAGGTCGACGCTCGAGCCGCGCAGCGACACGATCAGCACGCCGAGCGCCAGCGAGATCAGGTAGAAGGCGGCCATAGAAGCGTCTTCGCGCTGCACGGTGAAGCGTGACACAGCACCTGCGCCGAGCGCCACGATGACGCCGGCGATCAGCCCGCCAATGGTCATCGGCACGATCTGCAGGCCATAAAGCAGGAAGCCTGCGGCAGCACCGGGCAGGATGGCGTGCGCCATGGCATCGCCGGTCAGGCTCATGCGCCGCAGCATCAGGAAGACGCCGACCGGGCAGGCGCCCAGTGCCAGCATCAGCGAGCCAGCCAGCGCGCGCTGCATGAAGCCGAATTCGACGAAGGGAGCGATCAGGAACTCATACATGGCGAAGGTCACGCTGCCCGGGGGCCGGATTCATGGTCGGGACGATCGTGGACCTCGCCGTGATCGTGATGGTGATGCCCGTCATGTCCCTCTGTGTGGGAATGCGCGTGGTCATGTCCATGAGCGTGGGAATGCGCATGGCCGTGCCCGTCGTCCGGCTCGCACCAGGGCGCATCGTCATGCCAGGCCTCGTCGAAACGGCGCGCCTTGAGCAGGTTTTCCGGGCGCAGCACCTCGCGCGTTTCGCCCCAGGCGACCGGCCGGCGGGCCAGAAGCAGCGTGTGCGGGAAATGTGCGCGCACCAGTTCGAGGTCGTGGGCGACGACCAGCACCGTGCGGCTTTCGCCATGCCAGCGCTGGATCAGCTGGATCAGGTCGCCGACAGTCTTGGCGTCGACCGCGTTGAACGGTTCGTCGAGCAGGATCAGATCGGCATCCTGCACCAGCACACGGGCAAACAGCGCGCGCTGCAGCTGGCCGCCCGACAGCGTGTCGATGGCGCGCTTTTCGAAACCTTCGAGGCCAACCGCCATCAGCGCCTTGGAGACGGCATCGCGGTCTTCCTTGGAATAGCGGCCAAGCAGGCCGCGCCTCGGCCATAGACCGAGCGAGACGAGATCGACGACGCGGGCCGGGAAGCTGCGGTCGAGTTCGGACTGCTGCGGCAGATAGGCGACGCGTTTGCCCGGTGTGACGGTGCAGATGCCGGCCATCGGCTTCAGCACGCCGACGATGCCCTTCATCAAAGTGGATTTGCCCGAGCCATTGGCGCCGATCACGGCGGTCAGCGACCCCGAGCTGATCGAGCCGCTGAGATGGTGCACTGCCGGATGGCTGTTGTAGCCAAGCGTCAGGTCCTTGAATGTCAGGCAGGCGTCGGTCATCGGCTTCATGCTTTGTCGCAGCGAACTGGTCCTTGGATATGTGATGTTATTACATTAGTCAACGAGGTCGGGCGACAAAGCGGTGGATCGGTGCGGCAAAGCCGCTGGCCCACGCAATTCGACCACTGCGGCCTTGCCCGGGGAGGTGGCAAAATCTAAGAAGGCGCCACCCCTAACGGAAGGAGACCCACCCATGAGCGTTCGTCGTATCGATGTCGGCCCCCGCATGAGCCAGATCGTCATCCACAACAACACCGTTTACCTGGCTGGCCAGGTCGGCGCCCCGGGCGAAAGCGTTGCCGCGCAGACCAAGGCCATCCTGGCCGAGATCGACGCGCTGCTCGCCAAGGCCGGCACCGACAAGACCAAGATCCTGCAGGCGATCATCTGGCTCGACGACATGTCGACCTTCGCCGAGATGAACTCGGTCTGGGACGGCTGGGTGCCGCAGGGCAACACGCCGGCGCGCGCCACCGGCGAAGCCAAGCTGGCCGGCCCGGAATACAAGGTCGAGATCATCGTCACCGCCGCTGCATAAGCGACGCGTTTCGGCTCGAAGCCCAAAAGAACGCCGCGTATCCAAGGGGATGCGCGGCGTTTCTGATTCTGCATCGAGGCGACTTGGAAAAACTAACGGTGTCTGCCGAACAGGTCCCGCTGAGCCTGGTTGACGGAGCCATCGTCCCAATCGACTTCACGCTTCGACAACGGCATATGGGGTCGTCGATGCTGATTGTCGTAGAACAGGGTGCCATGAATTCCCAAGGCATCGCGCTTCAGCACGGGACGGCTCCACAACTGCGCCAGGACCGAGCCTGCGGCCTTCTTGCCGAGCCGCTCGATCAGGTCTTCGATCAATTCCATGTCGCGTTCGGCCGGGAAGATGGCGGCAAACTCCTCCTCCGCTGCCTGGAACACGCTGAAGGTGGCGTTCTCAGCGCCGTCGATGATCTGGACGTTTTTCATGGGGCGCGACATGCACGGCGACAATCGAAGCTGATTGGCGTGAGATGAAAGCCTTTGTTCAAGACCGCTTGGGCGGGCAGGACTGAGCTGCATGTTGCCGCCGCCGGATGCTCGCTCAAAATCGCCTAGCCGTCGGACGGCGTGAAGCGCGCCACCACGGCATGCGCATTGGCCGGATAGGTGAAGCGCACATGGGTGACCGGGCGCTCCGCGCTCCAGGTCCGCCTTTCGATGATCAGGCAGGGCGCGCCGCTGGCGAGGCCAAGGTCGGCGGCCGTCTCGCCATCGGCGGAGGCGGCGCGAATGACATGTTCGGCAGCACTCCACGGCACCTGTCCGATCAGCCACGGCCCGGGCGCCGATTTGCGAAACTCCTGATCGGCGGCTTCGGGCACGGCGGCAAGATTGATCAGCCGATCCTCGACGCAGAACGGCCGCACCCCGGCATAATGCAGGCATTGCAAGGCCAGCACCTGCCCGGCAACCGAAGGGCCGGCGCCAAGCCTGTCGCGGTCGACCGTCGTGGCACGCCGCCTGGTCTGGGCCATCAGCTCGTAGCGATAGGGCAGGCCGAGCGCTTCGACCTCGACACGGATGTCGTGGATTTCGAGCACCGCCGCCTGCGATTGCGGCCGGCGCACGAAGCTGCCGGAGCGGCGGCGCCTTTCGATCAGCCCGGCCTTGGCGAGCTGCGACAGTGCCTTGTTCACGGTCATGCGCGAGCAGCCATATTGCTCGGTCAGCTCGTGTTCGAACGGAATGCGGTAGCCGGGCTCCCATTCGCCCGAGACGATGCGGTCCCTGATGTCGTTGAGGATGCGCTGGTAGAGCGATGTCGATGCATCGCCGCCAACCGTCTCTTCAACCATCTCCGCTATCGAATCGGACACCCCAGTCTCCCTTTCTTACGCCGCCGTCAGTTCCATCATCACGTTACGAAACCGGGCCGCAATAGCATCCCTGCGGAAATGTACGCCATCAGTCACGACTTTGCGGCCATTTGCCCAGACACAGTCGACTTTTCCGCCCGAGGCGAAGATCCAGGCATCGAGAATGGCGTCGTCCGACTTGCCGGCAAGCGTCGGGTGGTTGGGCGCGAGCGAGACGAAATCGGCGGCAGCGCCGGCGCCAAGTCCCGCCGTGCCCACGCCGAGCGCCTGGGCGCCGCCGCCAAGTGCCGCATCGAACAAGGCGCGGCCGGTCGACTGGCCTGAGGTGGCAAGCACATTGCGGGCGCGATGGGCGAGGCGCTGCGAATATTCGAGCATCCTGAGTTCGCCACTGAGGCCGATCTCGACATTGGAATCCGAGCCGACGCCGTATTTGCCGCCATGTTCGACAAACAGCGGTGCCGCAAAGACGCCGTCGCCGAGATTGGCCTCGGTGATCGGGCACAGGCCGGCGACCGCGCCCGACCGCGCCATGGCGATCGTCTCGGCTTCGGTCATGTGGGTGGCGTGGATCAGGCACCAGCGCCTGTCGACATCGGCGTGGCTAAGCAGCCATTCCACCGGCCGGGCGCCCGACCAGGCGACGCAGTCTTCGACTTCCTTGACCTGTTCGGCGATGTGGATGTGAACAGGGCCTGACGTCAGCGCGGTGACTATGGCCAGTTCGTCAGGCGTTGCGGCGCGCAGGCTGTGCGGCGCAAGGCCGAGCACCGCACCGTCGATGCCCTTCAGCGCTTCGCCGCACCTCTCAAAAAGCCTGGCGAAGCGATTCGTATCGTTGATGAATCGGCGCTGGCCGTCATTGGCGGGCGCGCCGCCGAAACCCGAATGGGCGTAGAACACCGGCAGCAAGGTCAGCCCGATGCCGGTATCGACAGAGGCCGCCGCGATGCGTTCGGCCATCTCGGCGATGTTGGCATAGGGGCTGCCGTCGCGGTCGTGATGGAGATAGTGGAACTCGCCGACGCGAGAAAAACCGGCCTCCAGCATTTCGACATAGAGCTGGGCTGCGACCGCCTCGACCTGCTCCGGTGTCATCGACAGCGCGAAGCGGTACATCACCTCCCGCCAGGACCAGAAGCTGTCCGACGACGGCCCGCGGATTTCGGCGAGGCCGGCCATGCCGCGCTGGAAGGCATGGCTGTGCAGATTGGGCATGCCGGGCAGGACAATGGCGTGGCGCTCGTCGCCGGGCTGAGCGGCCGTGCCTGTTTCCACCGTCGCGATGCGGCCGCCGGCCAATGTCATCCGCACGTTGCGTTGCCAGCCGTCGGCCAGCAGCGCCTGTTCCGCAAAGATCGTTGCCACCAGAATCTCCTCACCTTTCATGTGCACGATAGCACTTGCATCGCCTTTCTGATATGTATATACATAATCGCAGTTGGAGGAAACGAAAAAGATGATGGCTGGCAACCAATCAGCGACATCGGCAAGAATCTGGCGCAATGCGCGGCTGGCGACGCTGGCTGAAGCTGCCACCGGCCTTGGCATTGTCGAAAACGGTGCGATTGCCGCCCGTGACGGCCGCATCGTCTTTGCCGGCCCGGAAGCCGACATGCCCCAGGCTCTGCGCGACGGTGCCGACCTCATCGACTGCGAGGGGCGCTGGATCACGCCGGGCCTAATCGACTGCCACACCCATCTCGTCCATGCCGGCAACCGCGCCAACGAGTTCGAGATGCGGCTGGCGGGTGCGACCTATGAAGAGGTGGCGCGGGCAGGGGGCGGCATCGTCTCGTCGGTCAAGGCGCTGCGCGCGGCGAGCCAGTCCGATCTGGTGGCCCAGACCTTGCCGCGCCTCGATGCGCTGGTTTCAGAAGGTGTCACCACCGTCGAAGTCAAGTCGGGCTACGGTCTCGACCTCGACAACGAAGCCAAGTCGCTGCGCGCCGCAAGGCTGCTGGCCGAACTGCGGCCGGTGACCGTGCGCACCACGTTCCTCGGGGCGCACGCGCTGCCGCCGGAAGCCAACGGCGACAAGGACGCCTATATCGACCTCGTTGCCGGCCCGATGCTCGACAGGATCGCGGCCGAGGGCCTTGCCGACGCCGTCGACGGCTTCTGCGAGGGCATCGCATTCTCGACCGCGCAGATCACGCGTGTCTTCGACGCCGCGCGCGCCAAGGGCCTGCCGGTCAAGCTCCATGCCGACCAGCTGTCCAATCTCGGCGGTGCGGCCCTTGCCGCACATTATGGTGCGCTGTCGGCCGACCATCTCGAATACACCGATGACGCCGGTGCCGCCGCAATGGCTGCGGCAGGCACGGTCGCCGTCATCCTGCCCGGCGCCTTCTATTTCATCCGCGAGACCAAAAAGCCGCCGGTCGAGCTGTTCCGCCGCCACGGCGTCAGGATGGCGGTTGCCACCGACAACAATCCCGGCACCTCGCCGCTGACCTCGCTGCTTCTGACCATGAACATGGCAGCGACCCTGTTTGCCATGACGGTCGAGGAATGCCTCGCCGGCACCACCCGCGAGGCCGCCCGCGCGCTCGGGCTGCTCACCGAGACCGGCACGCTCGAAAAAGGAAAATGGGCTGATCTCGCCATCTGGGACATCGAAAGCCCGGCCGAACTTGTCTATCGCATGGGGTTCAACCCGCTCCATGCCCGTATCTGGAGGGGAAAATGACCACGCTTGTATTGAACCCCGGCAATGCCACGCTTGCCGACTGGCGCGCCATTTATCGCGGCGCCGTTCCTGAACTCGATCCGGCCTGCCGTCCCGGGATCAAGGCCAGCGCGGAGACGGTGGCGCGGATCGTTGCCAAGGGCGAGCCGGTCTATGGCATCAACACCGGCTTCGGCAAGCTCGCCAGCGTCCGCATCCCGGCCAATGACCTCGAAACGCTCCAGCGCAACATCGTGCTCAGCCATGCCGCCGGCGTCGGCGAGCCGATGCCGGTTGCCGTGACCCGCCTGATGATGGCGCTCAAGCTCGCCAGCCTGGCGCAGGGCGCCTCCGGCGTGCGCGAACAGACCATCGACCTGTTGCAGCAGATGCTCGCCAAGGGCGTCATTCCGGTCGTGCCGGCGCAAGGGTCGGTCGGCGCCTCGGGCGATCTGGCGCCGCTGTCGCACATGACCGCAACGATGATCGGCGTCGGCGACTGCCACACCCCGCATGGCATCGTGCCGGCCAAGGTCGCTTTCGTTACCCACGAACTCGAGCCGATCACCCTGGGCGCCAAGGAAGGCCTGGCGCTGCTCAACGGCACCCAGTTCTCGACCGCTTACGGGCTCGCCGCTCTGTTTGAGGCGGAAAACCTCTATCATTCGGCGCTGGTGTCAGGCGCGCTGTCGACCGATGCCGCCAAGGGCTCGGATGCGCCGTTCGACCCGCGCATCCATGTCCTGCGCAAGCACCGCGGCCAGATCGAGACGGCTGAGACGCTGCGCAATCTGATGGCCGGCAGCGCCATTCGCGAAAGCCACCGCGTCGGCGACGAGCGTGTCCAGGATCCGTACTGCCTGCGCTGCCAACCGCAGGTCATGGGTGCTGCCCTGACCTTGTTGCGCCAGGCCGCCGACACGCTCGGCACCGAGGCCAACGGCGTCACCGACAATCCGCTGATCTTCACCGAGGACGACACCGCGCTGTCGGGTGGCAATTTCCACGCCGAGCCGGTGGCATTTGCCGCCGACATAATCGCCCTTGCCGTCTGCGAGATCGGCTCGCTGTCGGAACGCCGCATCGCCATGCTGGTCGATCCGGCCCTGTCGGGCATGCCGGCGTTTCTGACGCCGAAGCCCGGCCTCAACTCCGGCTTCATGATCCCGCAGGTCACGGCCGCCGCGCTGGTCTCCGAGAACAAGCAGAAGGCCTATCCGGCCAGCGTCGATTCGATCCCGACCTCGGCCAACCAGGAAGACCACGTCTCGATGGCCGCCCATGGCGCCCGCCGGCTGCTCGGCATGATCGAAAACGCCAATGGCGTGCTCGGCATCGAGCTGCTTGCCGCTGCCCAGGGCTGCGACTTCCATGCGCCGCTGGCCTCGAGTTCGGCGCTCGAGGCCGTGCGCAAGCTCGTTCGTGCCCAGATTCCGCATCTTGACGACGACCGCCATTTCCATCCCGACATGGAAAAGGCCATCGCCCTTGTCCGCAGCGGCGCCATCGTCCAGGCGATCGCCGGCGTCGGCCTGCCCGAGATCTCGGGTGGCGAAAGATGAGCGGCGCGCCCTGGTTGACGGTCCAGCGCGGCGACGCCCCGCTGCTCGTCAGCATCCCTCACACCGGCATAGACCTTGCCGGGCTCGACGATCTGTTCGTGTCGCGCTGGCTGGCGCGGCGCGACACCGACTGGTGGATCGAGCAGCTTTATGATTTTGCCGCCGGCCTCGGTGCAACGGTGGTGCGCACCACGGTGTCGCGCTCGATCATCGACGTCAATCGCGACCCCTCCGGTGCCTCGCTCTATCCCGGCCAGGCGACGACCGAACTCTGCCCGACCACGACCTTCGACGGCGAGGCCCTCTACAACGAAGGACAGGAGCCCGACGAGGCCGAAGTCGCAAGGCGTCGCCAGACCTATTACGATCCTTATCATGCAGCGCTCGAAGGCGAGATCATCCGTCTCAGGGCACTGCATCCCGAGATCGTGCTCTATGACTGCCATTCGATCCGCTCGGTCATCCCCAGGCTGTTCGACGGCAAGCTGCCGCTGTTCAACCTCGGCACCAATTCCGGCAAGAGTGCCGATCCCGCCTTGCAGGAACAGGTCGCATCGCTGATGGCAGCCAGCGGCAGGCCCTGGGTGGTCAATGGCCGCTTCAAGGGCGGCTGGATCACCCGCCGGCACGGCCAGCCGGAGCAGGGCGTCCATGCCTTGCAGATGGAACTGTCCTGCCGCGGCTACATGCTCGAGCCGGAAGGCAAGGTCGAACCGGCCAACTGGCCGAGCCGCTACGATCCCGAATTCGCCGCACCGATGCGCGCGACGCTCACCAAGATCCTTGAAACCGCGCTCGCCTGGGCGGGCAGCCGACACTCCTAGGGAGGTTTTCGTAATGACCCAACATTCCCGCATCGACAATGCCCGCGTCATCCGCGCCGCCACCGGCACCGAGCTCACCGCCAAGAGCTGGCTGACCGAAGCGCCGCTGCGCATGCTGATGAACAATCTCGACCCGATCGTCGCCGAAAAGCCGGGCGAGCTCGTTGTCTATGGCGGCATCGGCCGTGCTGCCCGCGACTGGGACAGCTACGACCGCATCGTCGCTGCCCTGCGCAAGCTCGAAGGCGACGAGACGCTGCTGATCCAGTCGGGCAAGCCGGTTGGCGTGTTCCGCACCCACAAGGATGCGCCGCGCGTGCTGCTCGCCAACTCCAACCTGGTGCCGCACTGGGCCAACTGGGACCACTTCAACGCCCTCGATAAGAAGGGCCTGATGATGTACGGCCAGATGACCGCGGGATCGTGGATCTATATCGGCAGCCAGGGCATCGTTCAGGGCACCTACGAGACCTTCGTCGAGATGGGCCGCCAACATTTCGGCGGCGACCTCGCCGGCCGCTGGATCCTGACCGCCGGCCTCGGCGGCATGGGCGGCGCCCAGCCGCTGGCCGCGACCATGGCCGGTGCCGCCTGCCTCGCCATCGAATGCCAGGCAAGCCGCATCGAGATGCGCCTCAAGACCGGTTATGTCGACGTCCAGGCCAAGGATCTCGACGATGCGCTCGCCATCATCGACAGGGCCTGCAAGGACAAGAAGGCGATTTCGGTCGCCCTTCTCGGCAATGCCGCCGAAATCCTGCCCGAACTGGTCAAGCGCGGCGTCAAGCCGGATGCGGTGACCGACCAGACCTCGGCGCATGACCCCGTCAACGGCTACCTGCCGATTGGCTGGACCGTTGCCGAATGGGAAGAAAAGCGCGAGCGCGACCCCAAGGCGGTCGAAAAGGCGGCGCGTGCCTCGATGGCAGTGCACGTCAGGGCGATGCTCGACTTCCACAAGATGGGCATCCCGACCGTCGACTACGGCAACAACATCCGCCAGGTCGCCAAGGAAGAGGGCGTCGAGAACGCCTTCGACTTCCCGGGCTTCGTGCCGGCCTACATCAGGCCGCTGTTCTGCCGCGGCATCGGACCGTTCCGCTGGGCAGCCCTTTCGGGCGATCCCGAGGACATCTACAAGACCGACGCCAAGGTGAAAGAACTGCTGCCCGACAACAAGCACCTGCACAACTGGCTCGACATGGCGGCCAAGCGCATCCATTTCCAGGGCCTGCCGGCGCGCATCTGCTGGGTCGGCCTCGGCGACCGCCACCGCCTCGGTCTCGCCTTCAACGAGATGGTCGCCAAGGGTGAGCTCAAGGCGCCTGTCGTCATCGGCCGCGATCACCTCGACTCCGGCTCGGTCGCTTCGCCGAACCGCGAGACCGAGGCGATGAAGGACGGCTCGGACGCCGTCTCCGACTGGCCGCTGCTCAACGCGCTGCTCAACACCGCCTCGGGCGCCACCTGGGTGTCGCTGCACCATGGCGGCGGCGTCGGCATGGGCTTCTCGCAGCATTCGGGCGTGGTCATCTGCGCCGACGGCACCGAGGATGCCGCCCGCCGTCTCGAGCGCGTGTTGTGGAACGACCCGGCGACCGGCGTCATGCGCCATGCCGATGCCGGCTACGACATCGCGCTCGACTGCGCCAGGGACAAGGGCCTCAACCTGCCCGGAATCCTCTGAAACTGATCGACCTTGCGAGGCGGCACCCGGTGCCGCCTCGCATCTTGTTGACTTACTGGGAGGAGGACCCTCATGACCGATATCACCAGCCATGAAGGCGGATCGCGGGCCGGCGCCGGCCTGAAACTTGTGCTTTTCAGCCTCATTGGCATAATCTTCTTTTTCGTACCGGTCACGATCGGCACAAAATCCACCATCCTCCTTGATCATGCCGCGACCGCGCTGGCGGTCCAGTTGCGCCCCGTGGCGGTTGCCTTCGTCTGTCTGCTGATCGCCTATGGCGCCATCGGCCCGTTCGTTCGCGGTTCCTGGAACAGGAACGTCACCGAAGCAATCTTTTCGGCCCTGCGTGTCCTCGGGCTCGGGCTCTCGGTCATGTATCTCACGGGGGTCGGGCCGGAGACTTTCTTTGCCCCCGACATGTTGCCCTTCCTGTTCGACAAGCTGGTGCTCTCGGTCGGGTTGATCGTGCCGATCGGCGCTTTGGCGCTCGCTTTCCTCGTCGGCTACGGCCTGCTGGAGTTCACAGGTGTGCTTGTGCAGCCGGTCATGCGGCCGGTCTGGCGGACGCCGGGCTGGTCGGCCATCGATGCGGTTGCGTCCTTTGTCGGCAGCTATTCGCTGGCGCTGCTGATCACCGACCGGGTCTTCAAGGAAGGCAAATACACCGTCCGCGAGGCGGTGATCATCGCCACCGGCTTCTCGACCGTTTCGGCAACCTTCATGATCATCGTCGCCAAGACCCTCGGCCTGATGGGCAACTGGAACCTCTACTTCTGGACCACCTTCGTCGTGACGTTCGTCGTTTCGGCAATCACCGCCCGGATCTGGCCGATCTCCGGCAAGGATCATCCCGCCAACCGCGACCAGCCGCTTGCGGCCGGAAAGTCCCGCCTCCAGACGGCGATCGATGTCGGCCTCGACCAGGCCCAGGCGGCTCCGCCTCTGCACGCGCTGCTGCGCGACACCTTCATCGACGGCCTGCGCATGGCATCGATCATCCTTCCCAGCATCATGGCGGTCGGGCTTCTCGGCCTGTTGGCGGCCAAATACACGCCGATCTTCGACATGCTGGGTCTGGCGCTGTATCCATTCACCTGGCTGGCGCAGTTTAACGATCCGATGCTTGCCGCAAAGTCGCTGGCTTCCGGTCTGGCGGAAATGTTCCTGCCGGCGATCCTACTGAAAGAAGCCGATCTCGGGCTGAGGTTCGTTGCCGCGGTCGTGTCGGTCAGCCAGGTGCTGTTTTTGTCGGCATCGATCCCGTGCGTGCTGGCGACGTCCATCCCTCTGTCTTTCCGGGACCTGATCATCATCTGGTATATCCGCACCGCTCTCAGCATTCTGGTCACCGCTCCGATCGCCTGGCTGGCGATCAGCATGGGCTGGCTGGCGTAATGGCAGCGCGCATCATCCGTCACGCCGACTGCCGCCCCATGCCGTGGAAGAACGGCGGCGGCGTGACGACCGAAATCATGGCCTGGCCGTCCGCGGCCGGGCTCGACGCCTTCGACTGGCGCATCTCCATGGCGCAGGTCGCCGGCGGCGGGCCGTTTTCGGTCTTTGCCGGCATCGACCGGACGTTGACCGTTCTGTCGGGCACGATGCAGCTTGCCGCGGGCGATGCCGCACCGGTGGCGTTGTCTCCGCAGTCGCAGCCTTACGCTTTCCCAGGCGATGTCGGCACCGAGGCCGTGCTCATCGACGGGCCGGTGCTCGACTTCAACGTCATGACCCGGCGCGACCGTGTCAGCCATGCTGTCGAGCGGCTGGAATTTTCGGACCCGGGCGAAATCGCCCTGGGGCAGGGCATCAGCCTGGTCTTCGTCGCATCAGGTGCGGCGCGCATCGGCAGCGAAGCGGTCGCGGCCTTCGATACGCTCTATTCAGATGACGGGCCGGCCAGCTTGACGGTCGCGCCGAACGGGCCGGTATCGCTTCTCAAGGTCTCCATTCGCCTGATATAAAAGGGCAATCTCCAAAATCGTCGTGACATCGGCGCGGAACTGGCAAACACTCCCCTGGGGGACGGGTAGGTCAGGCCGGCGATCCAGATCGCGCGGCGCAGTGGAGTATGTGCCATGGACACCTACAAGGTCGGCTATTTCGTCGGCAGCCTTGCCACAGCTTCGATCAACCGCAAGCTCGCCAAGGCGCTGGTCCGGCTCGCGCCCAAGCACCTCGAAATGGAAGAGATCCCGTTTCGCGACCTGCCGCTCTACAGCTATGACTTCGACGCCGACTTTCCGCCGCCGGCGCGCGCCTTCAAGAAGGCACTGGCCGGCGTCGATGCCGTGCTGTTTGTCACGCCCGAATACAACCGCTCGATCCCCGGCGGCCTCAAGAACGCCATCGACTGGGCGAGCCGGCCTTACGGCACCAATTCCTTCACCCGCAAACCGTCTGCCGTCATCGGCACCTCGCCCGGCGCGATCGGCACCGCTGTCGCCCAGCAAAGCCTGCGCAGCGTGCTGAGTTTCTGCAACTCGCCGCAGATGAACGCGCCCGAAGCCTACATCCAGTTCAAGCCAGGACTGATCACCGACGAGGGCGAGGTGACAAATGAAGGCACCGCCGAATTCCTCAAGAACTACATGGCCGAATTCCATGCCTTCGTGGTCAGGGTCTACACCGTGTTGCCCCGCGGCGGCTGAGTGGCGGCTGAGCGGTTCGAAGCCCGTTTGGCCACCGTGGCGGCCTGAAATTCGGCTGAAGAAATGCTGGTGTTGCGAAGGTTGACGCGCAGCGCCTGAAATATGGCAAAGATTCATCATGCGAACACGAAAAAGCCCCAATCCTTGCGTTCCGCTCACGGCCCTGCACTGCTATGAGGCGCGGAGGGAGATTGGCGGCGCCGACGCCATATTTTCACTCCATCCAGGTGCAAGAGCGCTCAATCGACCTGTTGGTTGCATGCAACCAATTCTTGTTTGAAACGGTTTATGTGGCAGGTCCGCGACGCCGGCAGGCGCTGCGGACTTTCTGTCAAACGGAAATGCTGTAGATGAATATTCAGACCGACCCGCGCCGGATCAAAGACGTAGTGCCGAGTTTTCCGGCCGTGGCCGAACAGCCGATCAGGGCGACGGTGCTGCATGAGGACCGGCTGCGCGCGACGGGCGAGAGCATGGCCCGCAAGGAGCTGCGCTCCTATTTCGGTCTCGAAGCCTTCGACTTCCACGCCCGCATCCGCGAGAGCGCCAAGAAGATCCTCCAGGTCTATCGCGACACCAATGCCGCGCAGGGCAGGGGCGAGCCGATCACGCCGGCGGCGCAATGGCTGCTCGACAACAACTATCTGGTCGAAGAGACTATCTACCAGGTCAAGCGCGACCTGCCCAAGCGCTTCTACCGCGAATTGCCGACGATCGATCTCGGCAACGGCCAGTCGGTGCCGCGCGCGCTGGCCATCGCCTGGGTCTATGTCGCCCATTCCGACAGCACCGTTTCGGCGCATATGTTCAAGGCGATCGTCGAGGGCTACCAGGCCGTCGAGCCGCTGCATATCGGCGAGCTCTGGGCGCTGCCGTCGCTGCTGCGTTTCGTTCTGGTCGAGAATCTGCGCCGCATCGCCGTCCGCGTGAACCGCGCCCGCGAAATGCGCGCAATCGCCAACGACGTCGCCGACCGCCTGCAGAGCGTGCAGGAGCAGGACGACGGCCTGGCCCTGCTCAGGGCCTATGCTGCCCACGCCCGCGACACGACCTTTGCGACGCAGCTGCTCTATCGCTTGCGCGACGGTTCGCAGAACGCCGGCAAGGCGTTGATCTGGCTTGAGAACGAGCTCGAGAAGTCGGGCAGCGACGCCGAAGAGATCATCATCGGCGAGCACCACACGCTGTCTTCCGGCAACGTCACGACCGGCAACATCATTCGTGGCCTGCGCCTGATCAATGACCAGGACTGGACGGTCTGGTTCGAGGATGTCAGCCGCGTCGACACGCTGCTGCGCGAGCGCACCAATTTTGCCGAACTCGACTTCGCCTCGCGCGACCAGTATCGCACCGCGATCGAGGAACTGGCGCGCCATTCCAAGCTGTCGGAATTCCAGGTCGCCGAACAGGCGACCGATTTTGCGCTCAAGAAAGCGCCTGCTTCATCAGAGGATCCTTCGGGTCTGCAGAAGGAACGCTCCGACGTTGGTTTCTTCCTCGTCGGTCCGCGCCGGCAGGAGCTGGAACAGTCGATCGGTTACCGCCCGACCATCGGACGCATCGTCAACCGCGCCTTCCGCAAGACCAACTGGCTCGGCATTGCCCTTCCGGTCTTTGCCCTGACCGTTCTTCTGCTTCTGCTGGCTGGTAACGCGCTGGCTGCGCTGGGCCTGCCGACGGCGGCGGTGGTGGTGATGCTGGTGCTGTTTTCGGTTCCGGCCAGCGAGGGTGCGCTCGCCTTCTTCAACACCATCGTGCTGAAGTTTCTCGAGCCGACCCGCCTGATCGGCTACGAGTTCAAGGACGGGGTGCCGGCGGAAGCCCGGACATTGGTGGTGGTGCCGTCGCTGATCGGCTCGCGCGACGATGTCGAGGAGAACATCCGCAACATCGAGATCCATCACCTCGCCAACATGTCGGGCGAGATCCATTTCGCCGTGCTCTCCGATTGGCCCGACAGCCAGGCCGAGATCTCCGTCGGCGACCGCGAGATCTATGACTATGCCCGTCGCGAGATCGCCAGGCTCAACCAGCGTTATCCCAGCGAGGGTGCTGCGCGTTTCTACCTGCTGCACCGCCGCCGGCTGTTCAACCCGTCGCAGGGCTGCTGGATGGGCTGGGAGCGCAAGCGTGGCAAGCTGCACGAGCTGAACCTTTTGCTGCGCGGCGACGCCGACACCACCTTCCTGCCGACCGATACGCCGCTGCCTGACAATGTCGTTCACGTCGTCACCCTCGACGCCGACACGCGCATGACGCGCGGCGTCGTCACCAAGCTGGTCGGCAAGATGTGCCACCCGCTCAACCGGCCGGAGTTCGACGCAGAGAAGCGCCTGGTGACCTCAGGCTACGCCATCCTGCAGCCGCGCGTGACGCCGTCGCTGACGACGGGCGACGAAGCCTCGTTCTTCCAGCGCGTGTTTTCAGCCCATCGCGGCCTCGACCCTTACGTCTTTGCCGTGTCCGATCTCTACCAGGACGTCTTCGGCGAAGGCACCTTCACCGGCAAGGGCCTCTACCATGTCGACGCGATGGAAGCCGCGCTCAAGGGGCGCATCGCCGAAAACACCATCCTGTCCCACGATTTGCTCGAAGGCGCGCTCGCCCGCTCGGCACTGGTCACCGACGTCGAGGTGGTCGAGGACTATCCGACCCGCTACTCGGTCGACGCTTCGCGCCAGCATCGCTGGGCGCGTGGCGACTGGCAGCTGCTCGGCTACATCTTCGACCCGAAGTCGGGCGTGCCGGCGCTTTCGCGCTGGAAGATGGTCGACAATCTCAGGCGTTCGCTGACGCCGATCTTCTGGGTCATGGCGGCGATTGCCGGCTGGACGCTGCTGCCCTTCACCCAGGCCGCGCAATGGCAGGCGCTGCTGATCCTCAGCCTGTTCATGGCGCCGACCTTCGACATCATCGACGCAATCCTTCCCAAGAACCGCGAAGCGACCCCGCGCGGCCATTTCAGCGCGCTCGGCCGCGACCTTGCCTTCGGCACCGCGATGGTGGCGCTCAAGGTCGTGTTGATGGCGCATCTGGCCTGGATGATGGGCGATGCGATCATCCGCACGCTCTATCGCCTGTTCGTCAGCCGCGAGAACCTTCTGGAATGGCGCACCGCCTCGCAGGCGCACAAGTCGGGCGGCAACGACCTCGGTGCCTATTACCGCATGATGTATGGCGCGGTGATCATCGCCGCCGTCGGCCTGGTCCTGCCTGTGATGACGGATTCGACCGGCGCCTTCGTTGCCTTCGCCTTCGCCATCTTCTGGGCCGGTTCGCCGGCTTTTGCCTGGCTGATCAGCCGCTCGGCCGAAACCGAAGACCGGCTGCATGTCGCGCCCTGGGACGTCCACACCCTGCGCACCGTGGCACGCCGCACCTGGCACTATTTCGAGACCTTCGTCACGGCGGAGCAGAACTTCTTGCCGCCTGACAATTTCCAGGAAAACCCGACCGGCGTGATTGCCACGCGCACCTCGCCGACCAATATCGGCGTGTATTTGCTGTCGGTCGTCTCGGCCCGCGACTTCGGCTGGATCAGCCTTGCGGACGCGGTGTCGCGCATCGACGCCACCGTCTCGACCATCGAAAAGATGGAGCGCTACCGCGGCCATCTCTACAACTGGTACGACACGACAAACCTCAGGCCGCTCTATCCGCTCTATGTCTCGAGTGTCGACAGCGGCAATCTCGCCGGCCATCTCGTGGCGGTTGCCGCCGCCTGTTCGGAATGGGCGGAGGCGCCCTCGGTGCATCTCCAGGGCGATTTCGAGGGCATTCTCGACATCGTTTCGATCATCGAGGAGAGCGTCGCCGACCTGCCTGACGACCGCCGCCAGCTGAGGCCGCTGCGCCAGCGCCTGATCGACCGCATCGACGGCATGCGCCGGGCCGTGGAAACCATCAAGTCGCAGCCGGAAATGGCCTCGATCCGCACCATCAACCTGGCCGTCTTGTCGGGCGAAATCCGCAAGCTGGCGGGCGCGATCCACACCGAAGCGGCCTCGACCAAGAGCGACGTGCTTGCGGACTGGGCGAGGACGCTGGAAGTCACCTGCGAGGCGCATGTGCATGACGCGCACAGCGATGACCAGGCGGTCGCGGCCCTGCGCAGCAAGCTGATGGAACTGCGCGAACGCACCCGCAAGTTCGCCTTCGAGATGAATTTCTCGTTCCTGATGCGCAACGAGCGCAAGCTTCTGTCCATCGGCTACCGCGTCGAGGAGCACCAGCTCGACGAAAGCTGCTACGACCTGCTTGCCTCCGAAGCGCGGCTGACCAGCCTGTTCGGCATCGCCAAGGGCGACATCTCGACCGAGCATTGGTTCCGCCTCGGCCGTCCGATCGTCGAGATCGGCTTCCAGGGCGCGCTGATGTCGTGGTCGGGCTCGATGTTCGAGTATCTGATGCCGCCGCTGGTGATGAAGGAGCCGCAGGGCGGCATCCTCAACCAGACCAACAAGCTGATCGTCCACCGGCAAATCCAGTATGGCCGCTCGAAAGGCATTCCGTGGGGCATCTCGGAGGCTGCCTATAACGGCCGCGACCGCGAACTGACCTACCAGTACACCAATTTCGGCGTGCCGGGGCTTGGCCTCAAGCGCGGCCTTGGCCAGAACACCGTCATCGCGCCTTATGCGACCGTGCTGGCGGCCCAGTTTCTGCCAAGCGAGGCGACGGCCAATCTCAGGCGCCTGCGCAAACTCGGCGCGCTTGGCCGCTACGGCTATTACGACGCCGTCGACTACACGCCGCAGCGTGTGCCCGAAGGCACCGACCACGCCGTCGTCTACAACTACATGGCCCATCACCAGGGCATGTCGATCGTGGCGATTGCCAATGCGATCTTCGAAGGCCGCATGCGCGACCGCTTCCACAGCGATCCGGTGATCGAGGCGGCGGAGCTGCTGCTGCAGGAAAAGGCGCCGCGCGACATTCCCGTCGCCACCGTCCGCACCGAGGTGGCCGAACACACCAAGGACGAGACCGCCGATCACAGCGCCGATACGCGCCTGGTGCTCAATCCGATGCGCGCCCTGCGGTCGACCAACCTGATGTCGAATGGCCGCTACTCGGTCATGGTCACGGCGACAGGCTCGGGCTACAGCCGCTGGAACGACATGGCGATCACGCGCTGGCAGCCGGATCCGACCGAGGATCGGCTCGGCACCTATCTGTTCCTGCGCGACACCGAAACCGGCGACTGGTGGTCGGCGACATCGGAGCCGAAGCGCGCCACCGGTGAGCAGACCCAGACCCTTTTCTGCGACGACAAGGCGAGCTTCATCAAGACGGTCGGCACGCTGCGCAGCGAGGTCGAATGCATCGTCGTCTCCGAAGGCAATGGCGAGGCCCGCAAGGTCACCATCTGGAACGACGCTGCCGTCGACCGCCACATCGAGGTGACGTCGTTTGCCGAGCTGGTGCTGGCGCCCGAGGCCAATGACAACGCCCATCCGGCGTTTTCCAAGATGTTCGTCGAGACTGAGATCACCCACAATGGCAGCGCCATCCTGGCGACGCGGCGCACCCGCGCCGCCAACGAGCCTTCGGTCGTTGCGGCGCATTTCGTCACCGACCAGTCGGGCTTCGTGCGCGACACCGAGGCCGAGACCGACCGCCGCGCCTTCATCGGCCGTGGCCGCACCATATCAGATCCGGCGGCGTTCGATCCGGGCGCCAAGCTTTCGGGCAGCGCCGGCTTCACGCTCGATCCGGTGGCGGCCCTGCGCCGCCGCGTCCGCGTGCCGGCCAACAAGAAGGTGACGCTGACCTATTGGACCATCGTCGGGTCGACCCGCGAAGAGGTCGAAGAGACTGTCGCCAAGCTCGACCACCCCGAAGGCTTCCAGCGCCAGGCCATGCTGTCCTGGACCCGCTCGCAGGTGCAGACGCGCCATCTCGGCCTCAACCTGGCTGACGCCGCAAACGTCCAGAAGCTGGCCCGCTTCCTGATCTATCCCGATCCGTTCCTGCGCCTGTCGGCGGATGCCATCGCCTCCGGCCTCGGCCGGCAGTCGGCGCTGTGGCCGATGGCGATCTCGGGCGACTTCCCGATCCTGGCGATCCGGATCGGCGACGTCGCCGATATCGAGATCGTCGCCCAGGCGCTGCGCTTCCAGGAATATATGCGCGCCCGCGGCCTCGTCGCCGATCTCGTCATCGTCAACGAGCAGGCCTCGTCCTATGTCCAGGACCTGCAGCAGGCGATCGAGCATCTGTGCGAGAACAGCCGCCTGCGCGGCAAGGAACTCGGACCGCGCCAGCATATCTTCGCGGTTCGCCGCGACCTGATGGACGAGGCATCCTACCGCACGCTGCTGGCCGTCGCGCGTGTCTGCCTGCACACCCGCAACGGCACGATCTTCGACCAGATCGAGCGCGCCGAGGCGGCAGCGCTTGCCGCCCGCGACGCATTGACCGCCGCCCAGGCGACCGACCGGTCGGAAACCTCGGCACTGCAGACCTCGCCGTCGCGCAGCGCCCGCAAGAGCGGCGGCGACGGCCTGTCCTACTGGAACGGTTTCGGCGGCTTCGACGCCAATGGCCGGGACTATGTCGTGCGCCTCAATGGCGCCCGGTCGACGCCGCAGCCCTGGATCAACGTCATCGCCAATGGCGGTTTCGGCTTCCACGCTTCGGCGGAAGGCGCTGCCTTCACCTGGAGCCGCAACAGCCGCGATTACCAGCTGACCCCATGGTCGAACGATCCGGTCACCAACCGGCCGGGCGAGGCGATCTATGTCTTCGATCGCGCCAGCGGCAGGACCTGTTCGCCGATTGCAGCGGTGGCGCGTGACGCGGGCGCAAGCTACGAAGCCCGTCACGGCCAGGGCTTCTCAACCTTCCGCTCCAAGCGCGGCACTTTGGCCACCGAACTGACGCATCTCGTCGATCCGAACGATCCGGTGCGCATTTCCAGGCTGAAGATCGAGAACTCCGGCGCGGTGCCGGCCAAGCTCAAGGTCTACGCCTACGCCGAGTGGGTGCTGGGCAACAGTCGGGCCAGGACAGCGCCCAACATCGTGCCTTCGCTCGACGAGGCGACGGGCGCGCTGTTCGCCCGCAACAGCTACGGCCTCGATTTCGGCGAGCGTGTCGCCTTCATGGCGATGGACGGCAAGACCAACTCGGTCACCTCGGATCGCCACGAGTTCATCGGCTTGGGCGGCACCGTCGAGGCGCCGCGCGCCGTGACCCAAGGCGCCGAGCTGACCGGACGCGTCGAGGCGGGTGTCGATCCCTGTGCTGCGATCTCGAGGGATGTCGAGGTGCCTGCCGGTGGCTCGATCTCCCTGCTCTGGCTGCTCGGCGATGCCGGTTCGGACGAGGAGGCGAGCGCGCTGGTCGCCCGCCATCTCAAGGTCGATTTCGAACAGAGGCTGGCCGACAACGAGCGCAACTGGCGTTCGTTCCTCGGCACCATCGAGGTCGAGACGCCCGACAAGGCGCTCGACGCCATGGTCAACAACTGGCTGCCTTACCAGAGCCTGGCCTGCCGCATCCGTGCACGCTCGGCCTTCTACCAAGCCAGCGGCGCCTTCGGCTTCCGCGACCAGCTGCAGGACACGCTGGCGCTCCTGATGCACGACGCAAGCCTTGCCCGTGCGCAGATCCTGAACGCCGCCGGCCGGCAGTTTGCCGAAGGCGACGTGCAGCATTGGTGGCTGCCGCGCACCGGCGCCGGCGTGCGCACCATGATCTCCGACGACGTCGTCTGGCTGGCGAGTGCCACTGCGCGCTATGTCACGGTGACCGGCGATGCGGCGATCCTCAACGAGCAACTGCCCTTCATCGAGGGTCAGCAGCTCAACCCGGGCGAGCACGACGCGTTCTTCACGCCGGAGCAGTCCAAGAAGAAGGCCTCGCTCTACGAGCACTGTGCCCGCGCGCTCGACCTCGCCATCAAGCGGACGGCCAAGAACGGCCTGCCGCTGATCCTCGGCGGCGACTGGAACGACGGCATGAACCGCGTCGGCGAGGAGGGCAAGGGCGACAGCGTCTGGCTCGGCTGGTTCCTGCTGCGGACGCTGGGCGAGTTCGCCCCGCTGGCCAAGGCCGAGGGCGATTCAAAACGCGCCAACGCCTGGGACAAGCATGCCACGGCATTGAAGCGCGCGCTGGAGAATGCGGCCTGGGACGGTGAATGGTACCGTCGCGGCAGCTTCGACGACGGCACGCCGCTCGGCTCGCGCAACTCCGATGAATGCAAGATCGACTCGATCGCGCAGTCGTGGAGCGTCATTTCGGGCGAGGGCGATCCGGCACGTTCACGCACGGCGATGGCACAGGCGACCAAAATGCTGGTCGATGACGAGCTGAAGCTGATCAAGCTGTTCACCCCGCCATTTTCCGAAACCGACAAGGAGCCGGGCTACATCAAGTCCTATCCGCCTGGCGTGCGCGAAAATGGCGGTCAGTACACCCATGCCGCGACCTGGTTTGTCATTGCCTTGGCGGAAATGGGGCAGGTCGACGAGGCCTATCGCTGCTTCTCGATGCTCAACCCGGTCAACCATGCGCTCGACGAGGCGGCGGCCGAGACCTACAGGGTCGAACCCTATGTGGTGGCAGCCGACGTCTATGCCGACGCCTCCAAGGCGGGCCGCGGCGGTTGGACCTGGTACACAGGTTCGGCAGGCTGGCTCTATCGCGCGGCGGTCGAAAGCATCCTCGGCATCAGCCAGCGTGGCAACAGGCTCGTCGTGGCACCAGCCATTCCCAGGCATTGGGAAGGTTATTCGGCGACGCTCCGTTTGGGTGGTGCCGTCTACAGGTTGCGTGTGGTGAGGGACAAAGCCGCTAAAGCTGCGAAAGCAGAGGTCGATGGCGTGAAGGGCAAGGACGCGTCCTTTGCCATGCGCGACAGCGGCGAAGTCGACGTTGTGATCCGCATCCCGGCCTAGCCGGGATGCCCCTGCGTCAACTTGGTTGCCGGCTTTGTCATCATTTTGCCGCAACGATGCCTTTTTTCGTTAAATCTCAATTCCTTATCGGATCACAGCAGATTACCGGCCGTAGCCATGTGTTGTTCGATTTTTTTGAACGGAGCGGCTATCTGCGCATTGTCTTGCGGACCCATGACCGCTATTTGTCGGCTATGGTGCAGTGCACAATAAAGGGACGAACGGGACTCAAGGGGTACCAAAGTGTCGTTGCTTGAAGTTTATTGGAGAGCCCTCCGCTATCTTGCCGCCGACGGCAAGAAGGTCGGGCTGATTTGCGCAGCCAACGTCGTGTTGGCAATCGTGACCATTGCTGAACCGATCCTGTTCGGGCGTATCATCGATGCCATCGCTGGAAAGACGGAAGTCGTTCCGACAATGGCGCTGTGGGCGAGCTTCGGCGCGTTCAACATCGTCGCCTTCGTTCTGGTCGCACGCGGCGCCGACCGCCTGGCGCATGCGCGCCGCGGCGAGGTGCTGTGCCAGTCGTTCGAACGCGTCATCACCATGCCACTGGCCTGGCACCAGCAGCGCGGCACGTCGCATTCGCTGCACACCTTGCTGCGCGCGGTCGAAGCGCTGTTCAGCCTATGGCTCGAATTCATGCGCACCCATCTGTCGACGGCGGTGGCGCTGGCGCTGCTGATCCCGACTGCCTTTTCGCTCGACGTCCGCATGTCACTGGTGCTGATCGTGCTTGGCGCGCTGTATCTCGCCATCGGCCGGCTCGTCATGCGCAAGACCAAGGAAGGCCAGGCCTCCGTCGAGCGCCACTATCACAAGGTGTTTTCCCACGTCTCGGACTCGGTCAGCAACGTCGCCGTGCTGCAGAGCTACAACCGCGTCGGCCAGGAAACGGAATCGCTGCGTGCCTATGTGAAGGCATTGATCACCACGCAGAACCCGGTGCTCGACTGGTGGGCGCTGGCATCCGCCATGCACCGCCTGGCCTCGACGATCTCGATGATGGTGGTGCTTCTGATCGGCGCCTATCTGGTCAGCAAGGGCCAGCTGCGCATCGGCGACATCGTTGCCTTCACCGGCTTCGCCGCCCTGCTGATCAGCCGCCTCGACCAGGTTTCGAACTTCGCCAACCAGATCTTCGACGCCCGTTCGAAGCTGGAGGAGTTCTATCGCCTCGAGGACGCCGCCGGCGAGAACCGCGAGCCGGAAGGCCTGCGTGAGCTCGACAACGTCACCGGCCACGTCCGTTTCGAAAACGTCAGCTTCGAGTTCCCCAATTCGGGGCAGGGCGTCACCGACGTCTCCTTCGAAGTGCGCGCCGGCCAGACCATCGCCATCGTCGGCCCGACCGGTGCCGGCAAGACGACGCTGATCAACCTGCTGCAGCGCGTGCACACGCCCCAGCATGGCCGCATCCTGATCGACGGCATCGACACCCGCACCGTGACCAAGAAGTCGCTGCGCCACTCGATCGCCACCGTCTTCCAGGACGCCGGCCTGCTCAACCGCTCGATCGAGGACAACATCCGCGTCGGCCGCGCCGGTGCGAGCTACGAGGAAGTGCATGCTGCAGCGACCGCGGCTGCGGCGCAGGACTTCATCCTGTCCAAGAGCGAAGGCTACGACACCAATGTCGGCGAGCGTGGCGGCCAGCTGTCCGGCGGCGAGCGCCAGCGCATCGCCATTGCCCGCGCCATCCTCAAAAGCGCGCCGATCCTGGTGCTCGACGAGGCGACGAGCGCCCTCGACGTCGAGACCGAGAACCGGGTCAAGGACGCCATCGACATGCTGCGCGACGGCCGCACCACCTTCATCATCGCGCATCGCCTCAGCACTGTCCGCGACGCCGACTTGGTGGTGTTCATGGATCACGGCCATGTTGTCGAGATGGGCGGCTTCAACGAGCTGTCGACCCGCAATGGCCGCTTCGCCGCCCTGCTGCGCGCCGGCGGCCTGCTCAATGACGAGGAAGTCCGCCGCGTCACCCATGTCGAGGCCGCGGCCTAGTCCATCATCGTCATACGGATCCGGACGGGGCGCCTTGGCGCCCCGTTTGCGTTTGCCCGCGACGCCGGAACAGATTGCGAAGACGCACGCCCAAGGCTATTTAGCGTCCATGACACAGACGACCTCGCAGGCTTGGCGTTTCAGCGACCTCGCCAATCCGACCCGCTTCATCTCGCTGGTCGACAAGATCGTGCCCTGGCTTGGCGGCGCCTCAGTATTGGTGCTGGCGATCGGGCTCTATCTGGCCTTCGCCGCACCGGCGGATTTCCAGCAGGGCATCACCGTTCGCATCATGTATATCCACGTGCCTTTCGCCTGGCTCGCCATGATGTGTTATTCGGTCATGGCCATCTCGGCGCTGGGAACGCTGGTCTGGCGTCATCCGCTCGCCGATGTCGCTCTGAAGTCGGCCGCACCGGTCGGAGCCGTGTTCACCGCGCTCGCATTGCTCACCGGCTCGATCTGGGGCAAGCCGATGTGGGGCACTTGGTGGGTATGGGACGCCCGGCTGACCTCGGTCTTCGTGCTGTTTTTGATGTATCTCGGCATCATCGCGCTGACCCGCGCGCTCGACGACCCCGCGCGTTCGGCGCGTGCTGCCGCCGTCATCACGCTTGTCGGCTTCATCAACATTCCGATCATCAAGTTTTCGGTCGAATGGTGGAACACGTTGCACCAGCCGGCCTCGGTGTTCCGCATGGACGGCCCGACCATCGATCCGAGCATGCTCTGGCCCCTCATGACCATGGCGCTTGGCTTTACCCTTCTGTTCTTCACTCTGCATCTAATGGCGATGCGCACCGAGATCTGGCGCCGTCGTGTCACAGCCATGCGCCAGATTGCCGCTCGGAGGGCCGAGCGCCAGCAGGCCTGACGGCCCGAACACGAGGAAGACATCATGTGGCCCGATCGTCGAATTCTTGATCTCCTGGGCCTCGAGCTTCCGATCTTCCAGGCGCCGATGGCCGGGCCCGTCGATTCCGAAATGGTGATCGCGGTCTCGGAGGCCGGCGGCCTCGGCGGGCTGCCTTGCGCGCTGATGACGCCCGAAAAGGCGCGGACCGAACTCGGCATCATCCGGCAGCGCACCTCGAAGCCGATCAACGTCAATTTCTTCTGCCACAAGCAGCCCGAAGACGATTTTGCCCGCGAGGAGGCGTGGAAACAGCGGCTCGCGCCCTATTATCTCGAACTCGGCCTTGACCCCACGGCGCCTGCGCCGCGTTCGGCGCGTGCGCCTTTCGACGAGACCTTCTGCGACATCGTCGAAGAGTTCCGGCCTGAGGTGGTGAGTTTCCATTTCGGCCTGCCTGATGCCGCCTTGCTCGATCGCGTCAAGGCGACGGGCGCCAAGGTGCTTTCGTCGGCGACGACGGCCGACGAGGCGGTGTGGCTCGAGGCGAGGGGCTGCGATGCGATCATTGCGCAAGGTGCCGAGGCCGGCGGTCATCGCGGCATCTTCCTGACCGACGACGTCGCCAACCAGCCCGGCACCTTCGCTCTGGTGCCGCAGGTGGTCGATGCGGTCAAGCTGCCGGTTATCGCCGCGGGCGGCATCGCCGATGCGCGCGGCATCGTCGCCGCCTTCGCGCTCGGTGCTGCGGCGGTGCAGGTCGGCACCGCCTATCTGTTCTGCCCCGAGGCCAAGGTGGCAGCACCGCACAAGGCGGCACTGCGCGCGGCCAAGGACGACCACACCGCCCTGACCAATCTCTTCACCGGCCGGCCGGCGCGCGGCATCGTCAACCGCATCATGCGCGAGGTCGGTCCACTGTCTGAAGACGCGCCGGCATTCCCGCTGGCAGGCGGGGCACTGGCACCGCTGCGAGCGGCGTCGGAACCCAAGGGCTCGGGCGATTTCATGTCCTTGTGGTCGGGGCAGGCGGCGCGGCTTGGCCGCGACATGCCGGCGGCCGACCTGACGCGCGCCCTTGCCGCGGAAACACAGGCTCTGCTGTCGCGCTTCGGCCGCCAGGCTACGGCATGATTCCGAAAAACGGCCACTGATTTTCGCAAAAGATCATGCGAGAACAAGAAGATAGAGCCCCATTCCGAATCATTTGATGAGCATGGGCTCTGGTCGATAAGCCGCCTATTTCGGCGTCAGCGTCCGGCGCACGGCGTCGCGCCAGCCTTTCAGCTTGGCCTTGCGCAGCGAAGGCTCCATGACCGGCTTGAACTGGCGGTCGAGCGCCCAGGCCTTGGAAAACTGTTTGGCCTTCGGCCAGACGCCGGCGCGCGATCCCGCCAGCCAGGCAGCACCGAGTGCCGTGGTCTCGAGCACCGTCGGCCGGTCGACCGGCGCGTCCAGGATGTCGGCCAGGCGCTGCATCGTCCAGTCGGAGGCGACCATGCCGCCGTCGACGCGCAGCACGGTCTTGCCGTTGCCGCCCTTCCAGTCCTTCTTCATCGCGTCGAGCAGGTCGCGGGTCTGATAGGCGACGGATTCCAGCGCTGCGCGGGCAAATTCCGCCGGCCCGGTGTTGCGGGTCAGGCCAAAGATCGCGCCGCGCGCCTCGGCATCCCAATGCGGCGCGCCGAGCCCGACAAAGGCCGGCACGAGATAGACGTCCTGGCTGTCGTCGGCGTCGGCCGCCAGCTTGCCGCTTTGCTCGGCCTTGCCGATCACCTTGATGCCGTCGCGCAGCCACTGCACGGCGGCACCGGCGACGAAGATCGAGCCTTCCAGCGCATAGGTCGTCTTGCCCTCGAGGCGATAGGCGATCGTAGTCAACAGCCGGTTCTTCGAGCGTACCATGTCGCTGCCGGTGTTGAGGATGGCAAAGCAGCCGGTGCCATAGGTCGATTTCATCATGCCGGGCTCGAAGCAGGCCTGGCCGATGGTCGCCGCCTGCTGGTCGCCGGCAACGCCGAGGATCGGGATTTCGGCGCCGAACAGCGCCTTCTCGGTCACGCCGAAATCGGCGGCGCAATCCTTGACCTCGGGCAGCATGACGGCGGGGATCTTCAGGATGTCGAGCAGCTCGGCGTCCCAGTCGTTCTTCGCGATGTTGTAGACCAGCGTGCGCGAGGCGTTGGTGGCGTCGGTCGCATGCAGCTTGCCGCCGGTCAGGCGCCAGATCAGGAAGCTGTCGATGGTGCCGGCAAGCAGCTCGCCGCGTTCGGCCCGCTTGCGCGCGCCCTTCACCTTGTCGAGCAGCCAGGCGATCTTGGTGCCGGAGAAATAGGGATCGAGCAGAAGCCCGGTCTTGCCAGTGAATTTCGGCTCCAGCCCCTGCTTCTTCAGCCTGGCGCAGAGAGGGGCAGTGCGCCGATCCTGCCAGACGATGGCGTTGTGGATCGGCTTGCCTGTCGCTCGGTCCCATATGACGACGGTTTCGCGCTGGTTGGTGATGCCGATCGCCGCAATGTCGGCGGCGGTCGTGCCGGCCTTCTTCAGCGCCGCCCTGCAGGTTGTGACGACACTGTCCCAGATTTCCTCGGGGTCATGCTCGACCCAGCCGGAAGCAGGGAAATGCTGGGTGAATTCCTTCTGGCCGACACCGACAGGTTTCATCGTTTGGTCGAACACGATGGCCCGGCTCGACGTGGTGCCTTGGTCGATTGCCAGAATGAAGCCGCTCATCTTCCCCCTCCGCAGTCACTTGCATGAATAGGGGAGACGGCGCTGCGCCGTCTCCCCGGATAGTTGGCCGGGCGGATGCTCCGCCCGAACGCTTACTTGCTCCAGCTCTTCACCAGCTCATCGTAGTTGATGGTGACAGGCTTTTCCTTCTCGTTTTCGATCTTCAGCTGCGGCGCGAGATTGCCGGCCTTGACCGCTTCGGCATTCCAGTAGGCGAGATCGTGCTCTTCCGCCATCTTCGGGCCGATATCGCCCTGGATGCCGGCGCGCTCGAGGCGCTCAAGCACCTTTTCCTGCTCGGCGCACAGCGAGTCCATGGCTTCCTGGGCCGTCTTGGCGCCCGAAGACGCGTCACCGATCGCCTGCCACCACAGCTGAGCCAGCTTCGGATAGTCAGGCACGTTGGTGCCCGTCGGCGACCACTGAACGCGGGCCGGCGAACGGTAGAACTCGATCAGGCCACCGAGCTGTGGCGCACGGTCGGTGAAGCTCTTGTGGTCGAGCGTCGACTGGCGGATGAAGGTCAGGCCGACATGGCTCTTCTTCACGTCGACGGTCTTCGAGGTCACGAACTGCGCATAGAGCCATGCGGCCTTGGCGCGGTCGTCAGGCGTCGACTTCAGGATCGTCCACGAACCGACGTCCTGGTAGCCGAGCTTCATGCCGTCCTTCCAGTAGACGCCGTGCGGCGAAGGCGCCATGCGCCACTTCGGCGTGCCGTCCTCGTTCATCACTGGCAGGCCGGGCTTGACCATGTCGGCGGTGAAGGCGGTGTACCAGAAGATCTGCTGGGCAATCGCGCCCTGGGCCGGCACCGGGCCGGATTCGGAGAAGGTCATGCCCTGGGCTTCCGGCGGCGCGTAGGCCTTCAGCCAGTCGAGATACTTGACGATCGAATAGACAGAGGCCGGTCCGTTGGTGTCGCCGCCGCGCGCGACGCAGGAGCCGACGGGCTGCGACTTTTCATTGACCTTGATGCCCCATTCATCGACCGGCAGGCCGTTCGGCAGGCCCTTGTCGCCGTTGCCGGCCATCGACAGCCAGGCGTCGGTGAAACGCCAGCCGAGCGAGGGGTCCTTCTTGCCATAGTCCATGTGGCCATAGACTTTCTGGCCGTTGACGTCGCGGCCGGTGAAGAACTCGGCAATGTCCTCATAGGCCGACCAGTTGACCGGAACGCCGAGGTCGTAGCCGTATTTCGCCTTGAAGTCGGCCTTGTTCTTCTCGTCGTTGAACCAGTCGTAGCGGAACCAGTAGAGGTTGGCGAACTGCTGGTCGGGAAGCTGGTAGAGCTTGCCGTCGGGTGCTGTCGTGAACTTCGTGCCGATGAAGTCGGCGATGTCGAGGTTGGGGTTGGTGACGTCCTTGCCCTCATTGGCCATCCAGTCGGTCAGGCTGCGCGCCTGCAGATAGCGCCAGTGAGTGCCGATTAGGTCGGAATCGTTGACATAGGCGTCATAGATGTTTTCGCCCGACTGCATCTGCGTCTGCAGCTTTTCGATGACGTCGCCTTCACCGATCAGGTCATGCGTGATCTTGATGCCGGTGATGTCGGAGAACGCCTTGGCGAGCGTCTTCGATTCATATTCGTGCGTGGTGATGGTTTCCGAGACGACCTTGATCTCCATGCCGGCGAAAGGCTTCGCGGCATCGACGAACCATTGCATTTCGGCTTCCTGGCCGGCGCGGTCGAGCGCCGATTGATCCTTGATCTCGGTATCGAGGAAGGCTTTTGCCTCGTCCATGCCGGCAAAGGCATTGCTTGATCCCAAGAGCAGGGCGATCACGCTTGTTGATGCTAGAATATGGCGTCGCATTAATTTCCTCCCAAACAAGGTTGCATTGCCATTTGGCGCCGCCGCGGGCTTGCGGCGGCCCAACATTTCCCCCTCTAGACGAAGCGGAATACGCCGATCGCGTAGACCACTGCGAGAGCGAGAGCCCACCACAGGTTGGGCCCGATCAGGCCCAGCCATGCGAGATGAATGAAGGCGCTGCCGAGCAGCGAAACGAAAAGCCTGTCGCCCCGGGTCGTTTCGAAGCGGAGGATGCCGACGCGCGGATTGCCGCCGGGCGAGAAGTATTCCCACACGCCCATGCCCACGAGCATCAGGAAGATGGTGATGAAGAACGCCGCTGTCGGCAGCGTCCAGGCCATCCATGAAAGGTCCATCACAAACGCTCCCTCAGACGCGGCCCAGGGCAAAGCCCTTGGCGATGTAGTTGCGGACGAACCAGATGACGAGCGCGCCCGGGATGATGGTCAGGACGCCGGCCGCGGCGAGCACGCCCCAGTCCATGCCCGAGGCCGAGACGGTGCGTGTCATGATCGCGGCGATCGGCTTGGCGTCGGTGGTGGTCAGCGTGCGGGCGATCAAGAGTTCGACCCACGAGAACATGAAGCAGAAGAAGGCCGCGACCCCGATGCCGCTGGCGATCAGCGGAACGAAGATCTTCACGAAGAAGCGTGGGAACGAGTAGCCGTCGATATAGGCGGTCTCGTCGATCTCCTTCGGCACGCCCGACATGAAGCCTTCGAGGATCCAGACTGCCAGCGGCACGTTGAACAGGCAGTGCGCCAGCGCAACCGCGATATGCGTGTCGATCAGGCCGAAGGCCGAGTAGAGCTGGAAGAAGGGCAGGGCAAAAACTGCCGGCGGCGCCATCCGGTTGGTGAGCAGCCAGAAGAACAGGTGCTTGTCGCCCAGGAACCTGTAGCGCGAGAAGGCGTAAGCCGCGGGCAGGGCGACGGCGATCGAAATCACCGTGTTCATCACCACGTAGATGATCGAGTTGATGTAGCCCTTGTACCAGGACGGATCGGTGAAGATCACGCCGTAATTGCGCAGTGTCGGGTTCTGCGGCCAGAGCGAAAAGGTACCCAGGATCTCCTGGTTCGACTTGAAGCTCATATTGATGAGCCAGTAGATCGGCAGCATCAGGAAGATGATGTAGACCGTCGGCACCACCCACCAGAAGCGCGATTCCTCGCCGCGCCGCCGCATCCTGCGCGCCAGAGCCTCGTCTGGAGCACCGCCATGGACAACGCCCGTCGTGGTCCCGGCATTGCGCATCATCTTGTCCTTGTCGGTGTCCGCGACTGCTTGCCTTGTCCCCGCCATCTCACTTCTCCACGTCGTAATTTGTCATGACGGTGTAGAAGACCCATGACAGCAGCAGCACGATCAGGAAGTAGATGATCGACATCGCCGCCGCCGGGCCGAGGTCGAACTGGCCGACAGCCATCTTGACGAGGTCGATCGACAGGAAGGTCGTGGAATTGCCGGGGCCGCCGCCGGTGACGACGAAAGGCTCGGTGTAGATCATGAAACTGTCCATGAAGCGCAGCAGCACGGCGATCAGCAGGACGCGCTGCATCTTGGGCAGTTGGATGTAGCGGAACACCGCCCAGCGCGAGGCGCCGTCGATCTTGGCCGCCTGGTAGAAGGCATCGGGGATCGACACCAGGCCGGCATAGCAGAGCAACACGACCAGGCTGGTCCAGTGCCAGACATCCATGATGATGACCGTCACCCAGGCGTCGAACGGGTCGTTGACGTAGTTGTAGTCGAAGCCGAGCGCGTGCAGCGTGTGGCCGAGCAGGCCGATGTCGATGCGCCCGAAAACCTGCCAGATGGTGCCGACGACATTCCACGGAATGAGCAGCGGCAGCGCCATCAGCACCAGGCAGACGGGTACGCCCCAGCCTTTCCTCGGCATGTTGAGTGCAATGAAGATGCCGAGCGGAATCTGGATCGCCAGGATGATCGCCGAAAAGATCAGGTTCCGGCCCATCGCCGCCCAGAAGCGGTCGGATTGCAACATCTCCTCGAACCATTCGGCGCCGGCCCAGAAGAACTGGTTGCCGCCGAATGTGTCCTGCACCGAGTAATTGACCACTGTCATCAGCGGGATGACCGCCGAGAACGCCACCAGCACGAGCACCGGCAGCACCATAAACCAGGCCTTGTTGTTCCAGGTCTTTTCCATGGTTACGCTCCCATCTCGACGCGCCAGGACTTGTCGTAGAGGTTGATGCCGGCAGGATCGAAGGTGACGTGCGGATCGGCCGGCACGTGGTCGTCCTCGCCCAGGATTGCCGCGATCTCGCGGCCTTCGAGGCTGGCGCGCACCACCTTGTGGCGGCCGATGTCCTCGACCTTTCGGATCGTGACGGGCATGCCCTTGGCGCCAAGCCTGACATATTCGGGCCGGATGCCGAGTTCGATGCCATTGCCTTCAGCCTTGGGCGCGCCGGGCAGGTCTATCACCTGGCCGCCGAGCCGGGCGCGCGTGCCGTCGACGGCGACCGGCATGACGTTCATGCCGGGCGAGCCGATGAAGTAACCGACGAATGTGTGCTTGGGGCGCTCGAACAGCTCGGCCGGGGTGCCGATCTGGACGATCTCGCCGTCATACATCACCACCACCTTGTCGGCGAAGGTCAGCGCCTCGGTCTGGTCGTGGGTGACGTAGATCATGGTGTAGCCGAAGCGGCGGTGAAGCTGCTTGAGCTGCGAGCGCAGCACCCATTTCATATGCGGGTCGATGACGGTCAGCGGCTCGTCGAACAGGATCGCATTGACGTCGGAGCGGACGAGGCCGCGGCCGAGCGAAATCTTCTGCTTCTGGTCGGCGGTCAGCCCGCGCGCCTTGCGCCTGGCCCAGCTGGCGAGATCGATCATGTCGAGCGTCTCGCGCACCTTGCGGTCGACATCGGCTTCGGCAACGCCGCGGTTGCGCAGCGGGAAGGCGAGATTGTCGTAGACGGTCATGGTGTCGTAGATGACCGGGAACTGGAACACCTGGGCGATGTTGCGTTCCTGCGTCGACAGGCCGGTCACGTCCTTGCCGTCGAACAGCAATTGCCCATGCGAGGCATGCAGCAGGCCCGAGATGATGTTGAGCAGCGTGGTCTTGCCGCAGCCGGAGGGGCCGAGCAGGGCATAGGCGCCGCCGTCCTCGAAACCGTAATGGACTTCGCGCAGGGCATAGTCCTTGTCGGATTTCGGGTTTGCGCCATAGGCGTGGCGGATATGGTTCAGGTCGATGCGTGCCATCTCGCCCTCCTATGCAGCCAGTTGCGAAGGCGAAGCGGCCGAATGGCCATTCGCGTCGAAAACCATGATGTGGCGCGGATCGATGAAGACCTCGATGACCTCATCCGGCTCGAACTGGTGGATGCCGTGCGACAGCATCACCCAGCGCGCGTCTGCGTAACTGAGATGGACGAAGCTTTCCGAGCCGGTGATTTCCGTCACCGAGACCTTCGCCTTGACGCCCACGGCGTCGGTGGTGCGCTTCTCAAAAGAAAGATGGTGGGGCTGGAAGCCGATCGTATAGCTGGCGTCGGCAATGCCGGCGAGGTCCGCCGGCACCGGGAGGTCCACCCCACCATCAAGCTGGAAATTGCGGCCGCTCTTCCTCAACACGATGGTGTTGAGCGGCGGGTCGGCGAAGGTCCGCGCCGTGATCAGGTCGTTCGGCTTGCGGAACACCTCGATCGTCGGGCCGAACTGGGTGATGCGGCCTTCCGACAGCGTTGCGACATTGCCGCCGAGCAAAAGTGCTTCATGCGGTTCGGTCGTGGCATAGACGAAGATCGCGCCGGTTTCGGCGAAGATCCTGGGCAATTCGGCGCGCAGTTCCTCGCGCAGCTTGTAGTCGAGATTGGCCAGCGGCTCGTCGAGCAGAACCAGCTTGGCGTTCTTGACGATGGCGCGGGCGAGTGCCGTGCGCTGCTGCTGGCCGCCGGAAAGATTGAGCGGGGTGCGGTCGAGATAAGGCGTCAGCCTGAGCAGGTCGGCGGCGCGCTTGACCTCTTGTTCGATCCTGGCCTTGTCGGCGCCGGCGACACGCAGCGGCGAGGCGATATTCTCATAGACCGTCATCGCCGGGTAGTTGATGAACTGCTGGTAGACCATGGCGATGTTGCGCTTCTGCACCGGCACGCCGGTGACATCGCTGCCGTCGAACCAGACCGAGCCCGCAGTCGGCTTGTCGAGCCCGGCCATCAGCCGCATCAGGCTGGTCTTGCCCGACAGCGTCGGTCCCAGAAGCACATTGAGGCTGCCGTGCTGAAGCGTCAGCGAGACGTCGCGGATATGATCCGTGCCGGCCACCGTCTTCGTAACGTTGCGCAGTTCGAGCATAAATCCTCCTCCCAGAGGCAGACGCAGGCGGGTGGGCCTATTCTGCCGCGGCGTTGTGCACGCCTGGGCTCATTCCTTGCAGAAATTCATCGAGTGCCGCGGCCTGCTCCTTGCTTAGCTTCAGCCCCCGCTTGGTGCGCCGCCACAACACGTCCTCGCCGCTGACCGCCCATTCATGGGCGACGAGATAGCGGACCTCGGCCTCGTAGAGATCGGCGCCGAAATTGCGCCCGAGATCGGCTTCCGACTTCGCCAGGCCGAGCAACGTCCTGGCGCGTGTGCCGTAGAGCCTGGTCAGGCGGCGGGCGAGGCGCATGTCGAGGAAGGGGTAGGCAGCCTTGAGCTTGACCACTTCGGCGTCGAAGCCGGTCGCCTCGAACTCGCCGCCCGGCAGGGCGGCGGTTGCCGTCCAGGCCTTGCCCCTCTTGCCCAGCTGCTTCTCGATGATCTCGAGCATGGATTCGGCAAGGCGGCGATAGGTGGTGATCTTGCCGCCGAAGATGTTGACGATCGGCGCGCGGCCTTCGCCGCCATCTGATTTCAGCACATAGTCGCGTGTCGCTTCCTGGGCCTTGCTGGCGCCGTCGTCATAGAGCGGGCGGACGCCGGAATAGGTCCAGACGATGTGTTCGGGTTTCACCGGCTCGGCGAAATATTCGCTTGCCGCCTCGCAGAGATAGGTGATCTCGGCCTGGCTGATCCTGGCGGTGTGGGGATCGCCTTGATAATCCTGGTCGGTGGTGCCGATCAGGGTGAAGTCTTCCTCGTAAGGAATGGCGAAGATGATGCGCCCGTCCTTGTTCTGGAAGAAATAGGCGCGCGGATCGTCGAACTTCTTCGCCACCACGATGTGGCTGCCCTGGACGAGGCGGACATTGTGGACGTTGTTCTGGCCGACGGTTTCGGTCAGCACATGGTCGATCCAGGGCCCGGCGGCATTGACGATGAGCCGCGCCTTGACCTCTTCGACCTGGCCGCTGCGCAGGTCCTCGACGCGGATGTTCCAATGGCCGTTGTCGCGGCGCGCGCTCGTCACCTTGGCCCTGGTGCGGATGACGGCACCCCTGTCGGCGGCGTCGCGGGCATTGAGTACGACCAGCCGTGCATCGTTGACCCAGCCATCGGAATATTCGAAGGCGCGCGCAAACATCGGCTTCAGCGGCTTGCCGGCGACGTCGCTGTGCATGTCGAGCGTGCGTGTCGGCGGCAACAGCTTGCGGCCGCCAATATGGTCGTAGAGGAACAGGCCGAGCCGGATCAGCCATGCCGGGCGCAGGCCCTTGGCATAGGGCAGCACGAAGCGCATCGGCCAGATGATGTGCGGCGCGTTCTTCCACAACACCTCGCGTTCCATCAGCGCTTCGCGCACCAGGCGGAACTCGTAATGTTCGAGATAGCGCAGCCCGCCATGGATCAGCTTGGTCGAATAGGACGAGGTGCCGGAGGCGAGATCGTTCATTTCGGCAAGGTAGACGGAGTAGCCGCGGCCGACCGCGTCGCGGGCGATTCCGCAGCCATTTATGCCGCCGCCGATAACGAAGATGTCGTGGATTTCGGGTCTGCTCACGCCTTCGCCGCCTTTTCGCACTGCAGCAATTTAAGCACCATTCGAAGCTCGATTTGGATTATTTCGAACTG
Source organism: Aminobacter sp. SR38 (assembly GCF_014843375.1). Classification (NCBI taxonomy): domain Bacteria; kingdom Pseudomonadati; phylum Pseudomonadota; class Alphaproteobacteria; order Hyphomicrobiales; family Phyllobacteriaceae; genus Aminobacter; species Aminobacter sp. SR38. Next base: position 828,363 of record NZ_CP062112.1, on the reverse strand, counting down.
AAAGTGAATGTCAAACGAAATATATCGCTGATCGCAGGCTGACATGCTGACGTTGTGTCAGGGCAGGGGCTTGGTGTGTATCCGTCAGTTTAGACGGCTAAAAGCCTACAAAAGGGCGGAATCTTCTGTTTTTCGCCAGGCGAAACACTGTTGCCCTCGGGCAATGCAGGACAATTCCCGGTTGTGATCTTCGTTTTCAGCCTTCATTGACCAAAACGAAAGCGGAATTTCCGGTGCATGTCGCGGCGGCAGGCGGCGTCTGTGCGGCCGGCTGTGGACAACAAAAAGCCGGGGCCGCGTCGGCGGCCCCGGCTGCAGATGGGGTTCGCGAAAGTCAGTGGGGGAAGAAGGCGAAGCGAATGACGAACAGGATCGCCACCAGCCAGGTCGCGGCATGGACCTCGCCGGGACGGCCGGTGAGCAGCTTGAGCGCGGCGTAGCTGATGAAGCCGAAGGCAAGGCCGTTGGCGATCGAGTAGGTGAAGGGCATCATCAGCGCGGTCAGCGCCGCCGGTGCTGCCTCGGTGATATCGGCCCATTCGACCTCGACCAGCTCGCGCATCATCAGGCCGGCGACATAGAGCAGGGCAGGCGCCGTCGCATAGGCAGGCACCGAGCCGGCCAGCGGCGAGAAGAACAGCGCGGCGAGGAAGAGCACGCCGATGACCAAGGCGGTCAGGCCGGTGCGGCCGCCTGCCTGCACGCCCGAGGCGCTTTCGACATAGGCCGTCGTGCTCGAGGTGCCGAGCAGGGAGCCCGCGACGATGGCCGTGCTGTCGGCCAGAAGGGCGCGGCCGAGGCGGTTGGGCTTGCCCGGCTCGATCAGCCCGGCGCGCTTGGCGACGCCGATCAGCGTGCCGGTGGCGTCGAAGACCTCGACCAGCACGAACACCAGGATGACATGGACCAGGCCGGCATGCAGGGCGCCGACGACGTCGAGCTGCAGGAAGGTCGGCAGGATCGACGGCGGCATCGAGACGATGCCGTTGAACTGGCTGACGCCGAGCGCCATCGAGGCGATGGTGATCACCAGGATGCCGATCAGGATCGCGCCGCGCACCTTGAGCGCGTCGAGGGCCGCGATGATGAAGAAGCCGGCGATGGCAAGCAGCGTCCCGGTCTGGCTGACGTCGCCCAGCGTCACCAGCGTTGCCGGGCTGGCCACGACGATGCCGGAGCTTTTCAGCGCGATGATGCCGAGGAACAGGCCGATACCGGCGGCAATGGCGCTGCGCATCGAGTGCGGGATGCCGGCGATCAGCCAGCTGCGCACGCCGCTGACGGTCAGGATCAGGAAGATCACGCCTGAAATGAACACCGCGCCCAGCGCCTGCTGCCAGGAAAAGCCCATGGCGCCGACGACGGTGAAGGCGAAGAAGGCGTTCAGGCCCATGCCCGGCGCCATGCCGATCGGCCATTTCGCCACCAGGCCCATGATCAGCGAGCCGATCGCTGCGGCAAGGCAGGTGGCGACGAACACGGCGTTGCGGTCCATGCCCGTCGACGACAGGATTTCCGGGTTGACGAAGATGATGTAGGCCATGGTCAGGAAGGTCGTGACACCGGCGATCACTTCGGTCCGGACCGATGTCCCTTGTTCCTTCAGGTTGAAATACTTCTCAAGCACTCTTTGCTTCCTCCCAGACGGTTAGGGGGCAGCCTGGTCCTGGCGCAGGCTTGCCGACGCACCCATGCTTTCCCCGCATGGCCGCCGGCGTTTTCCTGCCGAACTCCTGCTGCCCTCTCGTGCCGACCCAGGACGCGTCTTGCGTCTCCACCCCGGGCCGGCTTCCGCCAACAAATGGCGCAAGGCATGATTGCCTGCGCAAACGTGGCCTAAATTCTGCCTGATGCAGCCATCGCACAAGTGGCGGTTGCTTTAAGCAGTTTCGCGTTTTTGTTGATGGATTGCGCCCGTTCGGACGATGCCTCAGGCGAGCAGCGCCTGGCCGGTTGCCGGGTCGAACAGGTGCAGCGCGTCGTCGTCGACGGCAAATGCCGCGACGTCACCCTGGCCGACCCTGGCTCCTGGCGCAAGACATGCGGTGAGCTTTTGCGGGCCGATGCGCGCGGTGGCGACAAGTTCGGGTCCGGTCAGTTCGACCACTTCGATCCGCACCGGCAGCACATGGCCGCCGGCCTGGTCGCCTGCCTGGTCAAGTGACGCCAGCCGCAGCGCCTCCGGCCTGATGCCGAGCGCAAGCCGCGTCTTGTCCTGGACAACTGGGGCCTGGATGAGTGGCCTGAAACGGTCGGGCAAACGCAAGCGAAACTCGGATCCGACGATTCGTAACGCGCCATTGTCGACCTCGACGTCGATTATGTTCATCGGCGGGGCGCCGACGAAGCCGGCGACATAAAGCGTGGCGGGCTGGTTGTAGATCTCTTCCGGCGTGCCGAGCTGTTCGATGCGCCCATCCTTCATCACCGCGATGCGTGTCGCCAGCGTCATCGCCTCGATCTGGTCGTGGGTGACGTAGACGACGGTCGTCTTCAGCATCTGGTGCAGACGCTTGAGTTCGGTGCGCATTTCGAGCCTGAGCTTGGCATCGAGATTGGACAGAGGCTCGTCGAACAGGAACACCTGGGGCTTGCGCACCAATGCCCGGCCGATGGCGACGCGCTGGCGCTGGCCCCCGGAGAGCTGGCTCGGCTTGCGGTCGAGCAAGGGCTCGATCTGCAGCAGGCGCGACGCCTCCGCGACGGCCTTCTCACGTTCGGCAAGCGGCACCTTGCGCATCTCCAGGCCGAAGCCGATGTTCCGGCGCACGCTGAGATTGGGGTAGAGCGCATAGGACTGGAACACCATGGCGATGTCGCGGTCCTTGGGATGAACGCCGAGGATGGACCTGCCGGCGATGCGGATGTCGCCGCTGGTGGCTTCGGCAAGCCCGGCTATGATGTTGAGCAGCGTCGATTTCCCGCAACCCGACGAGCCGAGCAGGACGAGGAACTCGCCGCTCTGCAGCGCGATGTCGATGCCTTTCAGCGTCTCGACCGCGCCGTAGCTCTTGCGGATGTTCTGGATGTCGAGCGCACTCATGCAAATTCGTCCCTGATCTCGGGCAACCCGCCATAGAGGCGGGGCAAGGTGGAAATGGCACGCGAGGCGACCTGCACGCCCGCGGTGAGGCAGGCAGCCAGCGGCCGGTCGCCGGCAAGCGCTGCCAGGAAGGCGGCATTGAAGACGTCGCCGGCGCCGATCGTGTCGATGACCGTGACGACGGGTGCTGTCACCGACACCAGTTCGCCGCCGGGACCGATGGCGACGGCGCCGTCCGGACCGCATTTGACGACCAGGATCGCGCCTTCGGGCATGCTGCGCCACAAGGCGACTGCGGCTTCGGCCGGACTGTCGAGGCCTGCAAGGGTCGTTGCCTCGACTTCGTTCAGCAACGCACAGTCGCAATGCGCAAGCCATGTCCGCGTCAAGGCGCAGTTGTACTCGGTCCAGCCGTCGGGTGGCCAGCCGGTGTCGAGCACGACCGAGATGCCATGGCCATGCGCCCAGTCGAAGAAGGCGTCGTAGTCGCGCGTAAGCTCGGTGGTCAGGAACGCACCACAGAGCAAGGCGTAGCCGCCGCAAAGCTGCGCGCCGTCGAGCACCGACAACACATCGGCCAGGCTGAAGCGGGGCAGGTGGCCATGGGTGGTGAAGAAGGTGCGTTCGCCGTCGGGATGGGTGATGCCGACCGAAAGCGTGGTGCGCTCGGCAGCGACCGGCCATCTGGCGGCCCGATCGCCGAAGGCGTCGCGCAGCCACAGGCCGAACTGGTCGTTGCCGACATTGGCTGCGATCTCGAAGTCGACGCCGAGCGCATCCCAGGCAAGCGCGCTGTTGCCCGCCTGGCCGCCGACCCGCAACTCGTCATGGTCGACGATGATCTCCGTTCCTGCCCTCGGCCAGGGTGCTGTCGGCCCCAGGATGAGGTCGACATTGACGTTGCCGATGACAGCAAGCGGACGCATTCATTCGCTCCGCGTGATCTTGGTCGAGCGCACCGGCGTGCCGGCGTCGTCGACACGGGCATCGGCAAAGGCGATCATCAGCCGCTGGGCTGTCGGCAGCATGGCAAAAATGGCGTCCATGCCGGTTGCCGGCTTGAAGGCAAGGGTCGTCGCGCCCGCCACCGGCGCCTCATCAGAGGAATCGAAGATGACGACGGGCGCACCGGTCTCGACGGCCGAGATCGCCATGGCAGTGACAAGCGGTGCCGTCGGGTCCTTGCCCCGGAACAGCACGACCCCGATGTTGGGCCCGAGCATCTCCATCGGCCCGTGCCGCAGCTGTCCGCCCTCGAGCGAAAAGCACGGCCGCCGCGACAGTTCGGTCAGCCCAAGCGCCAGCGCCTCGGCAACGCCCTGCAGGCGTCGCCCCGAGGTGACGACGGTGTCGACATCGGCCAAAGCCTTGAGCGCGGGACCGACATCGACGACCTCGGGCAGTTGCAGGGCGACAAGCGCCCCGCCCGGATGTTCGCCAAGCGCGGCGAGAATGGCGAGGTGAAGCGAAAGCGTCACCGTCAGGCTGCGGGTCGCGGCAAAGGCGAGCTCGGTGCCGCCGACGCCGACCAGCGAAGGTGCTGTCCGGGCCAGGAACGAGCCGGCCTCCAGCGTCAGCCCGAAAGTCTCGCTGTTGCCGCCCGTCTCGGTGAACCAGCGCAGCACCTCGGCACTTTCGCCCGACTGCGACGTCATGATCACCGTGCGGCCATCGAGCGAGAGCCCCTGGCCGAGTTGCTCCGACAGCGGCAGGGCAATGGCGTCGATGCCGAGCGCGCGATAGAGCGGCTCGACCGCCCGGCCGACGGCATGCGAGCCGCCCATGCCGAGCAGCAGCAGCCTGCCGGTCCTTTCGAGCGAGGCGGCGACCCGGGCCGCCATTCCGGCGTTTTCGGCGAAGGACGCCAGCGCGTCGCCATTCTGCCGCGCCATTTCGCGGTCGATGGCCAAGAGGCCGTCCGGTCTGGGCTTCGGTGAGGTCATGGTCGTCATCCTTTCACGCCGCCGCTGGTCAGGCCCGAAATCAGGGCACGCTGCATGACGAGCCCGATCAGCACCGGCGGCAAGGCCGCCAGCACGCCTGCGGTGGCAATCAGACCGTAATCCGAGACGCGGCCGCCGGCGAGGTCGGCGATGGCGACAGTCAGCGTCTTGGCGCGCAGGTCGGAGGTAAACAGCAGCGCATAGAAGAACTCGTCCCAGGCCAGGAGCAGCGCAAACAGGGCCGACGTCGCGACAACGGGTGCTGCCAGCGGCAAGGTGATGATGCGCAGCGTCTGGAACAGGCTGGCGCCGTCGATCATCGCGGCTGCTTCGATCTCGCGCGGGATGGCATCGAAGCCCGATTTCATCAGCCAGGTGGTGAAGGGGGCGAGGATGGTGAGATAGACCAGCGCCAGGCCGAAAATGTTGTTGAGCATGCCGAAATAGGCCAGGCCCATATAGAGCGGCACGGCGAGCGCCACCGGCGGCAACATGTAGGTGGCGATCACCACCGACAGCGACCAGCCGACCTGAGGCGTGCGCGACACCGCCCAGCCGGCCGGGATGGCAAGCGCAATCGCTGCAATCGTCGCCATGCCGGCGATCTTAAGGCTATTCCAGAGGGAGGCCGTGAAGGCGGCGCCGGCGCTGTTTTCGACTGATGAAAGCAGCAAGGCGTAGCGGGAAAAGTCGACCTCCGCGGGCCACCAGCGCAACGGCTTGGCCGACAGGTCGGCCGTCGGCGAGATGCTCATGACGAACAGCCACAGCACCGGCGCCAGGATGACGACCGCCAGAAGCAGCGCTGCGGCATGGATGAAGATGGTGAAGGGCAGGCTCCTGCGTTCCATCAGCTCGCACTCCCCGCAGCTTTCCTGACAAGGGCCGCATAGGCGACGGCCAGCACGGTGACCAGCAAGGTGACGATCAGCGCCAGCGACGCGCCCGAGCCGGCGCGCTGGAACGAAAACGCCTCCTGGTAGACCAGGATCGACAGCGTGCGCGTCGAATTGGCCGGCCCGCCGCGCGTCATCACCCAGATGATGTCGAACACCTTGAAGGCCTCGATGGTGCGCAGCACCAGTGCCACCAGAAGCGGGCCGACGAGATAGGGCAGGATGACGAAACGGAAGCGCGCGATCGGCCCGGCGCCGTCGACCATCGATGCCGCGGTGATGTCGCGCGGCACGGCCTGCAAGGCTGCAAGGGCAATGAGGGCGACGAGCGGAAAGTTCTTCCAGCAGTCGGCGACGATCAGCGCTGCCAGCGCGGTGTTGGGCTCGCCGAGCCAGGAGCGGTAGGCGTCGAGCAGGCCTGCCTGGGTCAGTGCCGCGTTCAATGCGCCATATTCGGGATTGTAGATCAGCCGCCACAGCGTGGCGTTGACCACTGTCGGCAGCGCCCAGGGCAGGATCATCAGCGCGCGCAGGACGGTGCGGCCGTAAAACTGCTGGTTCAAGAGCAGTGCAGCGAGCACGCCGAGCACCATCTCCGCCGCCACCGAGATGACCGCGAACCATGTCGTGGTCACAAGCGTGCGCTGGAAGTTCGCGCCGGACAGCATCTTCACGTAGTTGTCGAGGCCGACGAAGCTGCCCTCGGTGCCGACGAGCCTGGCGTCGGTGAAGGACAGGCGGATCGTGTCGACGAGGGGCCAGCCGATGACTGATATCATGACCACGAGCAGCGGCAGCATCAGCAGCCATGCCCGGGTCGTCATCCATGAGCCCGACATGAGGCGCCTTTTTACTTGATACGGCGGGGCCGGGCGGCCGCAGCCGCCCGGAAATTTGGGGCAGTAAAGCTTAGAGACCGCTGTTTTCGGCAGCGCTCTTGAGCGCGTCTTCGGGCTTTGCCTGGCCGAGCAGCGATTCCTGGATCGCCTGCTGCAGCGCCGTCGACAGCTCCTGGTATTTCGGCGTCGTCGGGCGCGGATACATCGCCGCAAGGCCGAGCTTGGCAGCGGCGATCAGCTCTTCCTGGCCCTTGGTCACTTCAGGATCGTCATAGGACGAGGCCCAGATCGGCAGAGAGAGCTTTGCATACTGGTTCTGGGTTTGCTGCGAGGTCATGAAGGTGATGAACTTCCAGGCTTCCTCGGGATGCTTGCTGGCTGTGGTGATGCCGAGGCCCATCGAGCCGTTGACCGCCGAGACCTCGCTTTTGCCCGCAACGCCCGGCGCCGGCACGACGCCGACCTTGCCCGCGACCTTGCTGTCCTTGGGGTCGTTGGCCATGTTGTACATGTAGGTCCAGTTGAGCGCGAAGGCGGCTTCGCCGTTCTGGAACACCTTGCGCACGTCCTCTTCGAGGAACTCCTTGGAGTTCGGGTTGGTCAGGCCCGAGCTGTAGCTCGTCACCATGTAGTTCAGCGCATCGAGCCCGCCGCCGCTCTGGAAGGCCGGCTTGCCGTCCTTGATGAAGTCGCCGCCATAGGCGCTGACCAAAGTGGTGTAGTCGCAGATCGCCGCTTCCGCCTGCGACCAGCTCCACGAGATCGGCGTTGCCAGCAGGCCCTTGTCCTTGATGATCTTGGCCTGCTCGGCCAGTTCGTCCCAGGTCTTGGGCGGGCTCTTGATGCCGGCCTTTTCAAGGATTTCCTTGTTGTAGAACAGGTACTTGGTGTCGAGAATCCACGGCATGCCGTAAGACTTGCCGTCATAGGTGACGGTGGTCCAGGCGCCTGGAAGCACACCCTTCTTCATCTCCTCGGTGATGCGCGCGGAGACGTCGACGAGCACATTGTTGGAGGCATATTCGGCCGGCCAGATGACGTCGAACAGCACCACGTCGTAGCCGCCCGACCCCTGGGCCAGCACTGTCTTGTCGTGCAGGCCTTCGTAAGGCACGAATTCGAGATTGACCTTGATGTCGGGATTGGCCTTGCTGAAGGCTTCAGTCATCGCCCGCACGTCGGCCTCGCTATACGCCGCCTGGGCCATGAACAGCGCGTTGATCGAGGTTTCGGCAAAGGCATGAGGCATGAAGGCGCCGCCGACGAAAGCCGCGCCGAGCAATGTCCTGCTAATCGATTTCAACATTTGATCCTCCATTTTTGACTTATGCAAATCCGTCCGGCGGCGCGCGTCACGCTGCCGTCTCGCCTGGGAAAGCACGGGGCCTTGGCCTCGCGATCTGTCGCAAGCGGCTGTCCTGGTCGAAAAATGCGGCGGCTCCAGCCGCCTTTGGTTCCCTGGAACTCTCGCGGTTCCTTATTAAGTCAACTGACTTGACTTATTACTTCTGCAATTATCATTGGAGTCAAGAGGGGAAAACAGTTGAGCGACATCAGCCCGATCCGCGCCACCAGCGGCACCAACCAGGAGGGCACCAGCGCCCACAATCGCCGTGTCATGATGGACGCGTTGCGGCTCAACGGAGCGCTGTCGCGGGCCGACCTGGCGCGGGCGACGCAGCTGACCAAGCAGGCCGTGTCCAACATCATCGAGGAGCTGGAACGCGACGGTTTCGTCGTCTCGCTCGACGCGGTGAGAAAGGGCAGGGGCCAGCCCTCGACGCCTTACCGTCTGGTGCCCGAAGGCGCCTTTGCCATCGGCCTGCAGATCGACCGCCACCTGACCCGCGCCGTCGCCGTCGACCTTGTCGGCACGGTTCTGGTGCGCGCCGAGGCCAAGCTGCCGCCCGACGATCCGCATGGCGGCGTCAAAATCATTCTCGGCGTGGTCGAGAGCATCAGGCGCGACCTCGCCGCGATCTCGGCGCTATCCGAAAAGCGCATCGTCGGCCTGGGTGTCGCCATGCCCGGTCCGTTCGGGCTGGAGGAGTTCGGCGACAACAAGTGGATGATGCCGGCCTGGCAGAAATATCCGCTGCTGGAGACGCTGGCCGCCGGCACCGGCCTCGACATCAGCCTGCAGAACGACTCCGCCGCCTGCGCCATCGCCGAGCGCATGGTGGGCGCCGCGCATGGGCTCGATCACGCCGTCTGCCTCTATGTCGGCTACGGCATCGGCGCCGGCCTGATCCTCAATGGCGAGCTCTACCGGGGCGGCAGCGGCAATGCCGGCGAAATCGGCATGGCGCTGCTGTCGCCGCGCGGCAGCGACGGTGCGGTGCTCGAGCATCGGGCCTCGCTGGCCTCGCTCTACCAGCAGCTGGAGCTCGACCCGTCCGAAACCGGCCTCTACGACCATGTCGCGGCGCTGGCCCTGGCCGAAGACCCGGCGCTGGTCGCCTGGGTCAGGGACGCGGCCATGGATCTGCGCTGGAGTGTCCAGCTCATCGAAACGCTTTTCGACCCGGAGACGGTGATCCTGACCAGTGGCGCGCCCGAGGCCCTGGCCCGTCTGATCGTCGAGGCGATGCTGCCGCTGCCGCTGTCGATCGCCAATCGCCCAGGGCGGACCTTGCCGCGCCTGCAGCTCGGCATCACCGACCCCTGGTCGATCGCTCTTGGCGCCGCCGCCGAGCCGATCGGCCGCGCCTTCGACCCACGCTTTTCGGCGATCCTCAAGACCCGTTCGGGCGGCTAGGGATTTTGCGCGTCGGTTCCTGATGTGAAAATAATTTGACAGGAAGGCAAATCTGCGTTTGCATCGGCCTGCCTGATGATGCGAGCGCGCGAGCTTTCGCTCAGGCGGGGAGAGATGCCGCGACAAGGCAATCTCCCGCACAGCATGATCAGAGCAGCCCGCTCAACCTACCAGTCGATGACGATCCGGAACTCGCAATTCCAGGGACAGGGCTCATAGCGCGACGAAGCTGACAACCAGCTGCGTCGGAGTGAATGAGAACCGACCTGGAGAAGCTGCATGTCCGTAGACCTGCTCGTGCGTGACGCATATGTGTATGTCGATCGCGGCTGGGAAATCGCCGACGGCTGGATCGCCGTCAAAGACAAGAGAGTCCATTCCGTGGGCAAGGCCGGCGACGAGCCGGTCGCCGCAAAGACCATCTCGGCGCGTGGCCGGCTGGTCACGCCGGGCCTGATAAACGCCCACCACCACATGTACCAGAACCTGACGCGGTCCTACGCGCCGGTGACCAACGGTTCGCTGTTCGAGTGGCTGACCGGGCTCTACCCGATGTGGGCCGGGCTGACCGAGGAATCGGTCTATGCCTCCACCTATGTCGCGATGACCGAGCTTTTGATGGGCGGCTGCACCACCTCGATGGACCACATGTATGTCCATCCCAGGCCCAGGCTGATCGATGCCCAGATCCGCGCCAGCACCGACATCGGCTTCCGTTTCTATGCGACACGCGGGTCGATGACGCGCTCGGTCGAGGATGGCGGCCTGCCGCCTGCCTCGGTGGTGCAGCGCGAGGACGACATCCTCGAAGACAGCATCCGGCTGGTGGAGAGCTACCACGATGCCGGGCCGGGCGCGATGACGCGCGTGGCGCTCGCGCCTTGCTCGTTGTTCTCCGTGACCGAGCGGATCATGTCGGAATCGGCTGGGTTGGCCGACAAATATGATCTCAGGCTGCACACCCACCTCGCCGAGGACCCCGAGGAGGACAGATATTGCGCCGAGGTCTATGGCTGTACGCCGACCGAATATTTCGAGCGTGTCGGCTGGGCCAGCAAGCGCTCCTGGGTCGCGCATTTCATCTATCCGACTGATGCCGAGATCGGACGCCTCGCACATGCCGGCGTCTGCGCCACCCAGTGCCCCTGTTCGAACATGCTGATCGGCGGCGGCTCGGCCGACGCCATGGGGCTGCGCGCCCGCGGCATGCGCGTCGGCCTTGGCTGCGATGGCTCGGCTTCGACCGACCATGCGTCGATGTGGCTGGAGGCGCGCACGGCGCTGTTGCTCGGACGCTATCGCAACGGCCCGCATTCGATGTCGGCGCGCGATGCACTCGACATCGCGACGCGCGGCGGTGCTGCCTGTCTCGGCTGGGAGGATGAGATCGGCCATCTCAGGCCGGGCGCCTGTGCCGACCTTGTCGTCTGGAGCATGTCGGACGTGGCGCTTGCCGGCGCCCACAGCGATCCGGTCGAGGCCTGGCTGCGCTGCGGCCCTGCCGTTGCCGGCACCACCGTCGTCGCAGGCAAGGTGCTTGTCGAGGACTGCCGTCCGGTCATGGCCGAACTCGGCGACGTGCTGCGGGAGCATGCCCGCCATTCGCGCCGCATGCAGTGCCTCGAGGCCTGACCGTCACCAGCTCATTTCACCTGATGCCGCCGAGGCGGCTCATACTTCTGGGAGGAGGTATATCAATGACTGATCATGTTCATGCTCATATGGGCGAGCTTGAAGCGGTCGACGGCGTGGTCGGGGATGTCGAGGAGGTCATCCCCGCCAGGCGTCGCTTCGCATTGGGACTGCAGCAGGCGCTCGTGTCGAACGCCTGGCTCGATCCCATCTTCATCGCTTCGGTGGCGGGGTTCTCCGCCACCCTGGCGACAAATCTGGTGACCGCCACCTTTCTTGCCGCAGGCGTGGTCACCGTCATACAGAGCACCAGGCTGGTCCGCTTGCCGGTGGTGCAGGGGCCGTCCTCGGCCTTTTCGCCATTGGCCATCGGCTATTACAAGGCCGGGACGATTTCCGCGGCAAGCCTCGGCCTGATCATCGGCGCGGCACTCGTCTTCGTTGCCGCCGTTTGCGGCCAGTTCGCCAGGCTCAGGCGGCTGCTGTCGCCGGCCGTCTCCGGAACGATCATCACCCTTGTGGGGGTCGCACTGGCGGGTTTCACCTTCATGGAGTTCTTCGGCGGCATCGGCTCGCCAGGCTTTGCCACGGGATCGAGCCTGTTCCTGGCCTGTGTGACGACGGCGGTGGTGCTGGTCAGCGCCGCTTTCGGCGGCACCTTGCGCATGTTCGGCTTCCTGACGGCGCTGATCGTTGGCGACGTGCTGGCCCTTGGCCTCGGGCTGCTTGACTTCTCCGCCGTCGGCCAGGCGCCCTGGCTGGCCTTCCCGAAACTGCTGCCCTATGGCGCGCTGACCTTCGACCCCGCGATTACCATCACCATGTGCATCGTCTTCATCGTTGCCGTCGTCGAGGCGATGGGCATGTATGAGGCGACGGCGCGGCTGACAGGCACAGAACTCGACGATCGCCGCGTCAATGCCGGCATAGCAGGCGAAGCCGGCGGTTCGATGCTGGCTGCCCTGATTGGCGGTTTCGGCACCACAGCATACGCCCAGAATCTCGGCGTCATCAGGCTGACCGGCGTCGCCAGCCGCCATGTCGTCCGCGTCGCCGGCTTCATCTTCATCGCCCTGGCATTCCTGCCCAAGGTCGCAGCGGTGCTGGTGGCGACACCGGCCGCGGTTGTCGGCGGGCTGTTCCTGCCGGCGGCGGCAACCGTGGTCATGACCGGCATCCAGATGGCGAGCCAGGACCGGGGTTCACCTGTCAAGAACATGGTGGCCCCGCTCGGCCTGATGGCGGGCTTGGGCATTCCTGCGCTGGCCGGGGCCCTGTCGGGCGGGCTGCCTGAGATCCTCGGCGAGATGCTCGCGCATTCCATCGTGGTCGGCGCGGTGACCGTCGTGGTTGCCGAGATCGTCCTGGTTCGCCTTCCCGAGTTCCTGCGCGCGCGCTGAAACAGGAGCAGCCGGGCCGAGGATCCGTCGTCGCTCGGCTGGGGCATGGACGCGGCGATGGACTCGCGCTCGGCGCTGACGCCGAGCGCGATCGGCCCACGCCGTTCGGCGACCCCAAGGACGCGTTCGGAGTGTCAGCCGAGCATTGCCGGGCTGAAGCGCGCGCCTTCCTCATGGATCCGGTTGACCGGCATCAGCGGGTGGGTGAAGCCGATCTGGGCCGTCTCATCGGCGACGGCTGCAGGTGGTCGCCGTCGCCATCAGGTTCGGCATGGTCACAACGCTGTCCATGTCAGTCCTCCGCATCGATGCCGCCGATGCAGGCATATTTGAGCTCGGTGAATTCGAGGATGCCGTGATGCGAGCCCTCGCGCGAATTGCCGCTTTCCTTGACGCCGCCGAAGGGCGCCAGCTCGGTCGAGATCAGTCCGGTGTTGATGCCGACCATGCCGAATTCAAGCCGCTCCATCATGCGGAACACCCGTGCCGAATCGCGCGTGAAGAAATAAGCTGCGAGGCCGGTCTCGGTGGCGTTCGCGGCCTGCAGCACCTCGGCCTCGGTGTCGAAGCAGAATACGGGTGCCAGCGGCCCAAAGGTTTCGTCCTGGGCCAGCAGCATGTCGGCGGCAGCGCCGGTGATGACTGTCGGTTCGAAGAAGGTGCCGCCGAGCGCGTGGCGCTTGCCGCCGGCGGCAATCTCGGCGCCCTTGCCGAGCGCGTCCGCGATATGCGCTTCGACCTTGGCGACGGCGCGTTCCGAGATCAGCGGCCCCTGGACGACGCCGTCGTCGAAGCCGCAGCCGACCCGCAGCTGCTTCACCCGCTCCGTCAGCCTGGCGACAAAGACGTCATGGACGGCCGACTGGACATAGATGCGGTTGGTGCAGACGCAGGTCTGGCCGGAGTTCCTGAATTTCGACGCCATCGCGCCTTCGACCGCGGTGTCGATGTCGGCGTCGTCGAAGACGATGAAAGGGGCATTGCCGCCAAGCTCCAGCGCGACACGTTTGACCGTGCTTGCCGCCTGCCGCATCAACAGCTTGCCTGTCGGCGTCGAGCCGGTGAAGCCGACGAGGCGGACGGCCGGATGCGAGGTCAGCACGCCGCCAATGGCGACCGCGTCACCTGTGACGACGTTGAAGGTGCCGGCGGGAAAGCCGGCGCGGCGCGCCAGTTCGGCCAGGGCGAGAGCGGTCAGCGGCGTTTCGGGCGCCGGCTTGACGACGACGGTGCAGCCTGCGGCGAGCGCCGGGGCGACCTTGCGGGTGATCATCGCCGCCGGGAAGTTCCATGGCGTGATCGCCGCGACCACGCCGAGCGGCTGGCGCTGCACCAGGATACGGGCGTCGGGGCGGTGCGACGGCAGGATCTCGCCGGCAATACGCTTGGCCTCCTCGGCATAGAATTCGACATAGGAGGCGGCATAATCGATCTCGCCGAGTGCCTCGGCGAAGGGCTTGCCCTGTTCGCTGGTCAGGATGGTGGCAAGGTCGCTGCGTGCCGCAACGATCAGCTCGAACCAGCGCCGCATTGTTGCCGATCGCTCCTTCGCCGTCTTCGCCGCCCAGGGCCGGAACGCCCTGGAAGCTGCCTCGACGGCTTGGGTGGCTGCGTCCGCGCCAAGGTTGGGGACATGGGCGATGACGGCGCCAGAGGCCGGATCGGTGACAGGCGTGTCGGCAGACCCGACAAAGCAGCCGTCTATGAAGGCCTGCGTCTTCATGAGGCCATTGTCTTCGAGCGTGCGCATGACGGCTCCTAGGCGTTGGCGGAGACGAGGGCGCGTTCGAGGAGGTCCAGCCCCTCCTTGAGCTGCGCATCGGAAATGGTCAGCGGGCAGAGCAGGCGGATGGTGTTGCCGAAGACGCCGCATGACAGCAGCACCAGCCCGTGGCCGAGCGCTGCCTGCACGACTTTCTTCGTCTTCTCGGCATCCGGCGTATTGGTGCCGCGCCGTGTCACGATGTCGAAGGCGATCATCGCGCCGGGGCCGCGGATCGACGCCATCGGCACGGCGTCGTTGCGCTGCGACATCCGCTCCAGTGCAGCGTGCATCGTCGCGCCGATCTCATTGGCACGGGCGACAAGGCCTTCGTCCTTGATGATGTCGAGCACGGCGAGGGCGGCCGCACAGGCGACCGGATTGCCGGCATAGGTGCCGCCCAGCCCGCCCGGTTCGGCAGCGTCCATGATCGCCGCGCGCCCGATGACGCCGGCCAGCGGGAAGCCACCGCCGAGCGCCTTGGCGACGGTGATGATGTCGGGTTCGATGCCGGAATGTTCGATGCCGAACATCTTTCCGGTGCGCGCAAATCCCGTCTGCACCTCGTCGGCGATCAGCACGATGCCGTGCGTGTCGCAAATCTTGCGGAGTTCCGCCAGAAGCTCGGTGGGGGCGGGCCAGAAGCCGCCTTCGCCCTGGACCGGCTCGATGATGATCGCAGCGACATCAGACGGCGCGATGTCGGCGCGGAACAGAAGCTGCAGCGCGCGCAGCGCATCCGAGACGTCGACATCCAGCGGCGTCGCCGGGAACGGGACGTGATAGACGCCGGCGGGCGAAATGCCGAACTTCTGCTTGTAGGGCGCAACCTTGCCGGTCAGCGCCATGGTCATCGCAGTGCGGCCGTGGAAACCGCCGGCAAAGGCGATGATGCCGGGCCGGCCGGTCGCTGCCTTGGCGATCTTGATGGCGTTCTCGACAGCTTCTGCGCCGGTCGAAAACAGGAGGGACTTTGCCTCGCCGGAGAAGGGCGCCAGCGCGTTCAGGCGCTCGCACAGCGCGACATAGGGTTCGTAGGGCAGCACCTGGAAGGCGGTATGGGTGTAGGCGTCGAGCTGCTGCTTCGCGGCGGCGATCACCTTGGGGTGACGGTGGCCGGTATTGAGCACCGCGATGCCGGCGGCGAAATCGATGTAGCGGCGCCCCTCGACGTCCCAGATCTCGGCGCCTTCCGCCTTGCCGGCAAAGACGGGGAAGGCCGTTGCGACGCCGCGTGCGACTGCCGCCGACCGGCGGGCCAGCAAGGTGGTGTTGGTGGTCATGGGGAGGTGCTCCGTAAGATTCTGGCGGCAACCTAGCGGCATTCCTTGGCAAGCAGTGCGCGATTGATTTAGATGCTGTGGTGCCTACAGTGCACCACAGACTGTCCAGGGGCCTCTGCTTGAACACCGACATTCGAAAACGCCGGTCCGTCGAGAAAGACCAGCCGCATCAGGCCATGCCGCCGCTGCAGATGATCCGCGCCTTCGAGGCGGCGGGGCGGATGGGCTCGATGCGCAAGGCGGCCGACGATCTCGGCGTCAGCCACTCGGTGGTCAGCCGCCATGTCAAGAACCTCGAATTCTGGATGGCGGTTAAACTCGTCGTGTCCAGTCCCCGGGGCCTCAGGCTCACCCGCGAAGGCGAGATTTTCCATGCCGCCATCTCGACGGCCTTCGAGCTGATCGCTGCAACGACGGCCGAACTTCGTCCGCCCTCGCATCGGCGGACGCTCAGGCTGTGGTGCATGCCTGGCCTGGCGACGCGCTGGCTGGGGCCGAGGCTGCCTGAGATGCAGCATCTGCTTGGCGACACGGAACTGGTGTTTCGCGCCATCGACCGCCTGCCGGATTTCTCGGTCGGCGAGGCCGATGTGATGGTCGGCTTCGGCGACCCCGACGACCTTCCTGTCGGAGCGACCTTGCTCGTTCATCCCAGGATGTTTCCGGTGGCCAGCCGGCAATGGCTGGATGCGGCAGGTCCCCTGGAAAGCATTGCTGCACTTGTGCGGGCACCGCTGATCCACGAGGAAAACCGCCAGCAATGGGCCGACTGGTTTCGCAAGGCCGGCGTGGCGCATGACGCGCTGCAGGGGCCGCGCCTTTGGGATGCCAGCCTTGGCTTCGAAGCCGCTCTGGCCGGGCAGGGTGTCGCGCTGGCGACACGGCTGACGACAGGCGACGAAATGGCCAGGGGCCGCCTCGTCGAGCTGTTCGACACCGACATCCGGCTCGGCGCCTATTATTTCATCGCCGCACCGGCCCGCCGAAAGGACAGGGCGATCCGCAAGCTGCATGACTGGCTGGCCGGCGAATTGATGCGATCGGAGGCTGCCGCAGCGTCTTCCAGCGATAGGTCGGCAGCAACTGGAGCTGTCGGCCCGACGCTTTGAACCATACCGCGAAAGAAGGACCAGCAGCCCGGTGATGCCGCGCTGCTACCGAGCTTTCAGGATGCGCAGCACGCATCTGATCGAAGCCGGCGTTTGATCAAGCGCCGGAACGAGCGGCGACAGTCGAAACAGATGTCGCTGGTCAACGGAGCGACAGTCCTTCGACCGGTCTGCGCGACATGCTGGTCAGTCCACGTCGAGGCTGACCGGGCCGACCTCGCGATCATCTGCGATGGCGTAGTCGATGCGCAGGATACGGCCCGAAAAATCCGGGTTCGTCTGCCTGTCCGGATCGACCGGTTCGGCGTTGCTGCGTCCAAAGGTAAGCGGCGACAGCGACAACCTGAGCAGGGTGCGGTCGAACACATGTTCGCCGGCCGGCTCGCCGTCGACCGTCAGGCGGCCGCGTCCCTTCAGCGTGCCGGTCTTTTCGAAGTCGAACACGACGGTCGTCTTGCCGAGCGGGATCTCCCGGTCGGAGACGAGGCGGGTGACCTCGAAGCCGGCATAGTTGTAGGTGTAGACCAGCCGGTTCGCGACGATGTCGAGCGCGTAGCCACCATGGCAGCTGCCGAAGCAGACAAGCGCGCCGCCCTGGTTTTTGTCCGTGCGCTCGATCTCGATCGATATGCGGTGCGAGACGTCCTGCGTCATCGGCGCCGCTTCCGCGGGGATAGACGAGATCGGCGGGAAAAAGCTGCATTCGTTGCGCCAGCGTGGTGCGCCGGGCCGGTAGGGCGGCTTGAACAGCACGTCGCTGTCGTCGAGCGGCATGACGCCGTAGCGGCCGGCTTCCGCCCACCAGCGTTCCTTCATCTCGGCGAGCTTTTCCGGCTTTTCGCCGGAGAGGTCGCGCAGCTCGGAAAAATCCTCGTCGAGATGGTAGAGCTCCCAGCGTTCGCTGTCGAAATCGTCGCCGGCCTTGTGCTGCGTCACCGCTTTCCAGCCGCGATGCCAGATGCTGCGATGGCCGTACATCTCGAAATATTGCGACTGCTTGGCGGTCGCCGCATCGGGCGCGTGGAAGGAATAGGCAAAGCTCTCGCCATGGATCGGCATCTGCGCCACGCCGTTGATGCTTTCGGGCGCGGTGACGCCGCAAAGCTGCATGATTGTCGGCGTGATGTCGGTGACATGGGTGAACTGGCTGCGCACCTCGCCCTTGTCGGCTATGCCAGAAGGCCAGGAGAAGATCATCGGGTCGCGCACGCCGCCGCCATGGGTGAAGCTCTTGTAGAGCTTGAGTGGCGTGTTGGACGCCTGCGCCCAGCCCCAGGGATAGTTGCCCGAACTGCGCGCCGTGCCGATCTCGGCCAGGCGATCGCGCGACACGGCATAGTCTTCAGGCAGGCGGTTGAACCAGCGCAGCACGTTTGTCGTACCGTCCGGATCGCAGTCGGTGGAGGCGCCATTGTCCGAAATCAGCACGATGATGGTGTTGTCGCGGATGCCGGTGCGGTCGAGGAAGCCGAGCACCCTGCCGAAGGCGGCGTCGGTGTGGCCCAGAAGCGCGGCATAAGCCTCCTGCATATGCTCCGAGACCTCGCGCTCTTCGGGAGAAAGCTCGGCCCAGGCGCGCACGCCGGGATTTGGCGGCGGCAGTTCGGTGCTTTCCGGCACGAGGCCCATCGCCTTCTGCCTGGCCAGCCTCTGTACGCGTTCTTCGTCCCAGCCATGGCCGAAGCGGCCGCGATATTTGGCCAGCGTCGATGCGGGCGCCTGGTGCGGGAAATGTCCGGCACCGTAGCAGAGATAGAGGAAGAACGGCTTGTCGGGCCAGATCGCCATCTTGTCGGCGATGTAGCGCACGGCGCGGTCCGACAGGTCGTCGGACAGATGGTAGCCCTTTTCAGGCGTCGCCGGCGGCGGAATCTGCTGGTTGTCCTGGCAGAGTTCCGGGTGGAACTGGTCGGTGCTGCCATTCATGAAGCCGTAGAAGCGTTCGAAGCCGCGGCCGAGCGGCCACTGGTCGAAGGGGCCGGCGGCATTGGCGTTTTCTGTCGGTGCAAGGTGCCATTTGCCGACGGCATAGGTCGCGTAGCCTTGCAGCTTGAGCATTTCGGCGAGCGTGCCGGCGCGGTGACTGATCGCGCCGCGGCCGGAGGGCCAGCCCATGTCGGCATTGGCCAGATAGCGCATGCCGACCGAGTGGTGGTTACGTCCGGTCAGCAGGCAGGCGCGTGTCGGGGAACACAGTGTGGTGGTGTGGAAATTGCTGTAGCGCAGGCCGGTGTCGGCGAGGGAATCGAAGTTCGGCGTGTCGATCGACGAGCCGAAACAGCCGAGGTCGGAGTAGCCGACGTCGTCGAGAACGACATAGATGACATTCGGCTTGCCGGCAGGGCCGCTGGGGATGTCGGCATAGTCGCGCTCGGATTCGTGGTGCGTGCGGCCGATATGGCCGCGAAATTCGGAAGTCATGCTCTGTCCCGATCTTGTGCGATGGTCGCCGGGCCGCAACAGGAGGGCGGCCCGGCCGATTGGATCAATAGCCGGTGACGCCGCGCAGATAACGCTTGAGCAGCGTCCGCCCGAGCAGCCGCCACAGGCGGTCGGTGGCAAAGCCGAGAAGGCCGAGCGCGATGATGGCCGCGAACATCCAGTCGACCTGGAAGTAGAGGCGCGAGGTCCAGATGATGTAGCCGAGCCCGGCATCGGCGGCGAGCATTTCGGCGGCCGCGATCACCAGGAAGGACGAGGCGAGCGCCAGCCGCATGCCGACATAGATCGAGGGCAGGGAGGCCGGGATCATCACCTTGAAGAACACCTGCCGCTCATTGGCGCCGAGGCAGCGGGCGGCGTTCAGCTTGTCCTGCGAGATCGAGGACACGCCGCTGGCCGTGTTGACCATGACGATGAAGGCCGTCGCATAAGCGATCAGGATGATCTTCGACATCTCGCCGACGCCGAACCAGATGATGAACAAGGTCACCAGCGCAATGGCCGGAACGAAGCGGAAGAAGTGGATGAACGGGTCGACCAGGTGACGCGCCACCGGCGAGACGCCGACGGCGAGCCCGATCGGAATGGCAATGGCGCTGCCGAGAAACCAGCCCGAGAGAATGCGCATCATCGACACCAGGATGGACTGGGTGAGGGTGCCCTCGGCCAGCATCTGTCCGGCGCCGTTGAGGACGGCGAGCGGTGCAGGCAGGAACATCGGGTCGACCAGCCAGGTCGAGGCCATCTGCCAGAAGATCACGACGACAGCGACGCTGAGCGCCGACCACGCGTAGGATGGCATCAGTTTTGCTCCCATTGCGAAGCCGCCTCCCTTTCGATGTCGCCCTCGATCGCCTTGACCGCATCGGCGAAACGGCTGTCGAGGTCATCGCGCGGATAGGGCAGGTCGATGTCGTAGATGCGGGTGATGTTGGCACGCGGGCCCCGGCTCATCACCGCGACACGCTGGCCAAGCAGCACCGCCTCGCGAATGTCGTGCGTGACATAGACCATGGTGCAGCCGGTCTCGCGCCAGATCCGCGTCAGCTCCTTCTGCAGCACGCGGCGTGTCAGCGCGTCGAGTGCTGCAAACGGTTCGTCGAACAGGATCAGCTCAGGTTGGGCTGCCAGCGTGCGGGCGATCTGCACACGCTGCTTCATGCCGCCGGACAGCTCATGCGGAAATTTCTGCTCGTGGCCGCGCAGGCCGACGAGGTCGACGTAGCGCTGCGCCATTTCAAGGCATTCGGCGCGCGGCTTGCCCGCGACGCTGGGGCCGAAGCCGATGTTTTCGGCGACCGTCAGCCACTGGAACAGCGGCTCCTCGATCGACTGGAACACCATGCCGCGCCGCCGGTCGGGGCCGGCGATCGTCTCGCCATTGGCGAGCACGCGGCCTTCGGTCTGCTTTTCGGTCCCGGCAACGATCTTGAGCAAGGTCGACTTGCCCGAGCCGCTGGGGCCGACGAGCACGAAGAATTCGCCTTGCGCGACCGCGACGGAGAGGTCGGCCAGGATCAGCTCGCTGCCTGCCTTCTGGCCGGGATAGGCCATGCCGACCTTGTCGAAGACGACCGCAGGCATGGCAGCTCCGGGCGTGGCCGCGCTTGTTTGATTGTTTGTCATCGCCGGTCCGCTCAGTTGCCCAGCTTGACCAGGTCGGGGGCAGCTTGCTCAAGGAATTTCGGATTGACGCCCGTTTCGAAGCTGACCGGCTGTGCTTTCGTCTTGGCCAGGAAATCAGCGACTTCCTTGAAGCCGGCGCGCTCATAGTCAGTCAGCGCCAGGGCGAATTCATTGTAGTTGAGCAGGTCGCGCACCGTGTCGCGCGGGGCACGCGTGTTCTTGGCGATGAGGGCTGCCGCCTCGTCCTTGTTGGTTGCGATGAACTGGCTTGCCGCATTGAGCGCGCGCAGCGTCGCGACAGTCAATTCCCCGTGCTTTTCGGTGAATTCGGTCTGTGCGGCGATGTAGGCGCTGCTGTTGCGCTTGGCTGCCGCATCGTCGGTCAGCACATAGTGGTTGCCGCCGTCGGTCGATTTCTGCATACCGTCGGCCCAGACGAAGGCGGCGTCGATGCGGCCGGAGCGGAGCGAAGCGACGATCTCGAGCAGGCTGGTGAAGCCGACGATCTCGACCTTGTCCTCGGCTATGCCGTTTTCCTCGAGATATTTCATGGTGATCAGGTGCTGGGCTGTGCCGGTGGCAATGCCGATCTTCTTGCCGGCCAGATCCTTGGCGTCCTTGATGTCGTTGCCGACCACCAGCTTGTGGAAGCCGGGCTTGGAATGGAAGATGCCGGCAAGCACGGTCAGCTTGCCGCCCTGGATGCGCGAGACGATCGGGAAATCGAGCCCGACAGCCATATCGGCGCGGCCGATCAGCAGCGCATCGATCGCCTCGACGCCGGTGGCGAAGGTGGTGATCTGAGCGTCGATGCCTTCCTTTTCGAAGAAACCTTTTTCCTTGGCGACCCAGATCTGGGAGCCGGTGGTGTAGGCGTCGACACCGAAGCGCACAGGCTCCAGGGTCTGCGCCCCGGCCATCCCGGCCGAGAAGAGCATGAGGCTCGATGCGAGACTCAGGACAATTTTGGTGAAGCGGGTCATTTCGGTTCGTCCTCCGGCGAAAGGGCTGAACTGCCCTGAAAATGAACGGGTGCGAGCGCCATCATCTGATGGCTGGCGAGAAGCTGCGGCACCATCCAGGAGCGCGAGGCCAACGGCACGCTGCCATTGCCCGAATGCACGAGCGCCGTGCTCCACAAAAGCGCGTCGCCTTCGCTGACTTCGAGCAATTGGGCGACGTCGGCGGTGGCGTTGATCGCCGAGGTGCGGGTCGACAGCGATGCGCCATCGATGACGGTGAACGGAGCGATGGCGGCGAGCGCGTCGTGTTCCGTGCTCTCGTTGAAGGCGCCTGGTGGCACGCTGCGCGCGAGAAAATGGTCGACGAGAATGCAGGGCTGACCGTTGGCGAGAAACAGCCAGCGCAAACGATGGACTGGCTTCTCGGACGTCAGGCCCAGGATGACGGATATCTCCTTCGGCGCGATGACCTGGTCGCGCTGGATCTCGCGGAAAGATGCCTTCATTCCGGCATTTTCGATCAGGTTCCAGAAGCCGGCGGAGCCGGTCAAGGCGTTGAGGATCGGCGGGTTGGCGATGAAGGTGCCGACGCCGTGCTTGTTCTTGAGCAGGCCCTTGGCCATCAGGTCGGCATAGGCTTCGCGCAGCGAATTGCGGCTGAGGCCGAGTATCCGGGAAATGTCGATTTCCGCCGGCAAGCGGTCGCCGGCAACCAGCTTTTGCTGGCGAATATACTGCAGGACACGTTCGGTGGCAGTTCCCGACATCGCTCTCTCCTCCAAGAGGTAGGACGTCCTACCTTTACGCAGGATCATGAAAGAGTCAAACTCCGCCGATCCATTTTTCGACAGGAAGGCGCCATGTCGTGTTGTTCTCCGGGCCGATCCCTAGGCGATCATGTTGCCGAGCCAGCTGCAGCGCCTGCGCCGCTCGATGCCGGCAGCCAGCCTGACATGGCGTTGATACCGGCTGGGCGCTGGCTTCTCGGCGAGGATCGCTCGATCGCCAATCCTGACGACGGCGAAGGTCCGGTGCTAGCAGTCGACCTTCCGGCGTTCCTGCTCGACAAGACCGCAGTGACCAATCAGGCCTTCGCGTCATTTGTCGGTGCCACCGGCTACGTGACGGAGGCCGAACGCCTGGGCTGGTCTTTCGTCTTCATGGCCCAGATCCATCCTGACGCGGTGATCGCAACCGACGCCGACGCCAGCGCGCCGGACTGGTGGGCGCCGGTTCGCGGCGCCTGCTGGCATCAGCCCGATGGCACAGGTTCCAGCTGGCGTGACCGGCGCGACCATCCGGTCGTCCATGTCTCATGGAACGACGCCGTTGCCTTCGCAAACTTCGCCGGCAAGCGACTGCCCACGGAAGCCGAATGGGAAGCCGCGGCGCGCGGTGGGCTTGAGCGGGCGATCTATGCCTGGGGCGACGAACTCAATCCCGGCGGCCGTCACATGTGCAACATCTGGCAAGGGCGCTTTCCGCTCAGCAACAGCGCCGAAGACGGCTACCTCGCAACAGCGCCGGCGCGCAGCTTTCCGCCCAATGGCTTCGGCCTCTACAACATGCTCGGCAATGTCTGGGAATGGACCGCTTCGCCCTGGTCGGGCGAGCCGACCGGATTGATGGCCATGCGCGGCGGCTCCTATCTGTGCCACGCCAGCTACTGCAACCGATACCGGGTCGCGGCACGGACCGGCAACCACCACGGCGCGACCTCGAGCCATCTCGGTTTTCGCTGCGCTGGCGACCTTGTCGGGCAGTGATCGACCATGCCTGATCCGAATGGAGGTCCATAACCACATGGAATGAGTTCGCCGAAGCATGTTATGGTGTGGAGCCGCGGAACGCGGTCTATCCTCGCAGAAACTAGGTCGTTGGGTTTGTCTGATTGGAGGATATAGATGATCAGCCGACGTTCACTTCTGGCAGCTGCCAGCATCATCTCGCTCGCCTCGCTGGGGCTTGCAGGCGTGGCTCCCGCTTATGCCCAGCAGAAGCAGGTCAAACTGCAACTCGCCTGGCTCTTCAATGGAGCCGCCGCCGGCGAAATCGTCGCCTTGAAG
Source organism: Aminobacter sp. SR38 (assembly GCF_014843375.1). Lineage (NCBI taxonomy): Bacteria > Pseudomonadati > Pseudomonadota > Alphaproteobacteria > Hyphomicrobiales > Phyllobacteriaceae > Aminobacter > Aminobacter sp. SR38. The sequence goes on along the minus strand of NZ_CP062112.1, from coordinate 804,602 downwards.
AAGGGGTTCTTCGCTGAAAAGGGCCTCGACGTCGAGATCCTTCCCGGTGGCCCGAACTCCAACACGGTGCAGGAGACGCTCTCCGGAGTGGCGCAGATCGCCACCGCCTATGCGCCCGAGATCATGTATGCTGCAAACCAGGGGCTGCCGATCAAGACCTTCGGCGCGGCCTTCCAGAAAGCGCCGCTGACCTTCTATTCGCTCGGCGAATCCAACATCAAGTCGGTGGCCGACTGGAAGGGCAAGCGCATCGGCGCGAGCCAGGGCGCGACCGCGCAGATCAAGGTCGTGCTCGACCATAACGGAATGAAGCTCGACGACATCACCTTCATCCAGGCCCAGATCCCCGGCCTGCTCCAGGGGCAGGTCGACGTCGTCGCCTCCTGGCCGACCAACGTTGCCCAGAACGTGCCGATCGTACAGAATCCGGGTGGCTACAACACCCAGAGCATCTGGGACAACGGGCTGCAGTTCCAGTCCAACTACTACATCGCCCGCACCGACCTGATCGGCTCCGACAGCGACATGCTGGTGAAGTTCCTCGAGGCCTGCGACAAGGGCTGGGCCTATGCCGCCGACCATCCCGAAGAGGCCATCGACATGGTTGCCTCGATGTCGAGCGCGATCGACAAGGACAAGGAGCTCGCCTCGCTCAAGGTCATCGTGTCGGACTTCATCTACACCGACGAAACCCGCGAGCACGGCTTTGCCAACATCAGCAAGGACCGCTGGAATGCGACGCTGCAGACCTACGCCAAGATCGGCGAGATCAAGTCCGAACTGACGGCGGACGACGTCTTCGACGGCAGCATCCTTGCGGCAGCACAGAGGACGAAGCGGTGAACATGATGGCGACAATCGCTGCTTCCGGGGCCACCCGTTCCGGCGACGCCCACTCTGGCGACGTCGGTCTCTCTCAGGCACGCAACGCCATCGAGATCGACAATGTCGCGGTGACGTTTGGCGGCAGCTCGCGGGCGGTGCGGGCCATCGACAATGTCTCGCTGACGGTTCGCGAAGGCGAGTTCGTATCGCTGATCGGCCATTCCGGCTGCGGCAAGTCCACCTTGCTGCGCACCATCGCCGACATCATCGCGCCGACCGAAGGCAAGGTTGCCATATTCGGCGGAACGCCGGCGGCGGCGCGCGCCTCGCGCACATTTTCCATGGTGTTCCAGCAATCGGTGCTGATGCCCTGGGCCAAGGTGATCGACAATGTCCGCCTGCCGTTCGAGGTGGGCGGGGCCAACCCGAAGGCCGGCAACTTCATGGACCCGCATGAGGCGCTGAAGCTTGTCGAGCTGGAAGGCTTCGAGGATGCCTTGCCGTCGGAGCTGTCCGGCGGCATGCGCCAGCGCGTCTCGATCGCGCGGGCGCTCGTCACAAGGCCGAAGGTCCTGCTCATGGACGAGCCTTTCGGCGCGCTCGACGAGCTGGTGCGCGACACGCTGAATGTCGAGCTGCTGCGGATCTGGAAGCAGAGCGGGATGACCATCGTCTTCGTCACCCATTCGCTGCATGAGGCGGTTTTCCTGTCGCAGCGTGTCGTGGTGATGAGCCGACGTCCGTCGCGGATCGGCGGAATTCTCGAAATCGACCTGCCGGAAGAGCGCGACCTTGCCCTGAAGGACGCCCCTGAACTGGGCCACCACGTCGCCAGGCTGCGCGACATGCTGGGAGCTGGATAAGCCATGAGCGTTGACCGTTCCATCGAAACCGCCGCCCCATTGCCTCGCATCTGGAGCATCCTCCCAGGCCCCGAAGTGATGCGTGCGCTCGGCATGGCAGTGCTCGGGCTGTCGCTGACGCTGGTCCTGTGGCAGCTCGTCGTCACGCTGTTCGGCGTGCCGTCCTATCTGGTGCCCGCGCCGACCGACGTCGCCGGCGCGCTGTCGCGTGACCTGCCGCTGCTTGTCGAAGCAGCCGTTCCGACAATCACTGAAGCCTTTCTCGGCTTTCTCCTCGGCAACACCGTTGCCCTGCTGGTGGCGGTGTCTTTCGTCTACAACAAGGTCATCGAGGAGATGTTCTATCCCGTCGCGATCCTGATCAAGACGATCCCGATCGTCGCGATTGCGCCGGTGCTCAAGATCATCCTCGGCAACGGCATCGAGCCGAAGATCGTGATCGCAGCACTGATCTGCTTCTTCCCGACGCTGGTCAATTCGGTCCGCGGCTTCCGCGCCGTCAATCCGCAGTTGCTCGAACTGATGCATGTCCTGTCTGCGTCGAAGACCGAAGTATTCCTCAGGATCCGCATCTACAGCGCGCTGCCCTACATCTTCTCGGCGCTCAAGATTTCGGTGACGATGTGTGTGCTCGGCGCGATCGTCGGCGAGTGGATCGGCGCCAACCAGGGCATCGGTTATCTCCTGCTGCAGAGCATGTTCGACTTCAACGCGCCGCGGCTGTTTGCGACGATCCTGACGGCGTCTGTCATCGCCATCACCGGTTTCGCCATCGTCTCGATGCTCGAGAAGTGGGTCATCCGCTGGGATCCCGGCGCCGCGATGTAGTCTCCGCAGCAGAAAGTCCATGGACCCGGCTTGCCCCAGGGCCGGCCGGGTTTCGATCGATGCGGCATGGTCGATGAACGCGATGCGGCATCTCCGGTTTGTCCGAATTCCGAGGCGCCACAATGTCAAACGATCCCGTTTCAGGCCGTATCGGCCGCACCTATCACGAGTCGGACAGCTGGTTTGAAGCCAGGCCCATGCCGGCGTCCGGCAGCCCCAACGTCATCTATGTCATTCTCGACGATGTCGGTTTTGCCGACCTGGGCTGCTTCGGTTCGGAGATCCGCACGCCCAATTTCGACCGGCTCGCCCAACAGGGGCTGCGCTACAGCAATTTCCACACCACCACCATGTGCTCGCCGACGCGGGCCAGCCTGCTGACCGGGCGCAACCATCATGCCGTCGGCATGCGCTGCCTGGCCAACTTCGATTTCGGCTACCGCAACGGCCGCGGCTCGATCTCGCATCGGGCAGCGACGGTCGCCGAAATGCTCGGAAGCGCCGGCTACGCCAATTTTGCCGTCGGCAAGTGGCACGTCGCGCAGACCGACGAGATCACCGCGGTCGGGCCGTTCGACCAATGGCCGCTCGGCCGCGGCTTTCATCGCTTCTACGGTTTCATGAACGGCAGCACCGACCAGTATTATCCCGAGCTGGTCGAGGACAATCACCCGGTTACCCAGCCGAAATCAGCCGAGGAAGGTTACCACCTCACCGCCGATCTGGTGGACAAGGCGATGGCGATGCTCGGTGCCCATGTCTCGCTCGCACCTGATACGCCGTTCTTCCTCAACCTCGCCTTTTCGGCAGGGCATTTTCCCCATCAGGTGCCCAGGGCCTATATGGACCGCTATGACGGCGTCTGGGACTGCGGCTGGGACGTCATCAGGCAGCGGCGGCTCGAACGGCAGAAGGCGATGGGCCTGGTGCCTGAAAATACCGAATTGCCGCCCGACGCCCCCGGCGTCGAGAACTGGGACCTGCTTTCGGCCGACCGGAAGCGCGTCGCCGTCAGGCTGCAGCAGGCCTATGCCGGTTTCCTCGAATACACCGACGAGCAACTGGGCCGGCTGCTCGATTTCCTCGAGACGACAGGCAAGCTTGATAACACGCTGATCGTCGTCATCTCCGACAATGGCGCGTCCATCGACTGCGGACCAGAGGGCACGACCAACGTGCTCAGGCGCTTCAACCAGATCCCGGAATCCTTCGAACGCAATTTGGCTGAGATCGACGAGATCGGCGGCCCCAGGAGCAACAGCAACTACCCCTGGGGCTGGGCCCAGGCCAGCAATACGCCGCTGCGCCTGTTCAAATCCTTCACCCATGGCGGCGGCGTGCGTGACCCGATGATCGTGTCATGGCCCCGGCGCATCGCCGACAAGGGGGCCATCCGCCATCAGTTCCACCACGTCGTCGACATCACGCCGACGGTGCTCGAGGTCTGCGGCGTCGCGGCCCCCGAAATCTACCGAGGTGTCGGCCAGATGCCGGTGCACGGCACCAGCTTTGCCTACACCTTCGATGCGCCCGACGCGGAGACGCGCAAGGACGTGCAATATTTCGAGATGTTCGGCCACCGCGGCATCTGGCACAAGGGCTGGAAGGCCGTCACCAAGCACCGGCGCGGCGACGACTTCGAACTCGACGACTGGGAGCTCTACAAGCTCGACGAGGATTTCAACGAGACCCGCGATCTGGCGAGCGAGAACCCGGCCAAGCTCCGCGAAATGACGGAACGCTGGTGGGCGGAAGCCGGCCGCTACGACGTCATGCCGCTCGACGACCGCGAGGTTCGTTTCCGCGCCAAGGCGAAGCCTGATTCCATCCGTTCGCGCAGCCGCTACGTCTTTTATCCGCAGCTCGAATCGATCCCGTCATCGGCAGCACCCCTGACCCAGGACACATCGCACCGGATCACCGCCGAAGTGACAATCGATCCGCAGTCCGAAGGCACGCTGGTCAGCTACGGCAACAATGGCAGCGGTTATGTGCTCTACCTCAAGGATGGCAGGCTCCACTACAGCTACAACCATGTTGGCGAGATCACGCGCCTGGTGTCGGTGCCGCTGACCACGTCAGGCGCGATTTCCCTCGGTTTCGAGTACCGCAAAACAGGTCTGCTCAAGGGCATCGGTACCCTTCTCGTCAACGGAGAGCGGCAAGCCGGCGAGCGTGAGCACCAGACCCTGCTGCGCATTGCGCTGGCGCCGATGTTCATCGGCCGCAGCGGCTTGCCGCCTGTCTGCGACGGCATCGACGGCGAATTCCGCTTCACCGGCACATTGCACCGGCTGGTGATCGAACTCGGCGATGACCGCGAGATCGTGCCGCCAAGCGGCGAAATCGACTGACGCTCCATCTTCTTGTTTTTGCGTAATTACCCAGGGCAAGCCGCTGCGCGGATTTTCCTGGGATTGCTCCTGGGCACTGCCTAGTCGGCGGCGTTCTGCGGGCTGCGCAGGCCTTTGTTCTCGAACACCTCGACCATCGCCTTCATCAGTCCGCTATGGGCGGGCAGCCGGTCCATGCCCTGGCGGAAGACGAAGCCCAGATCGTACTGGAAGATCTCCTTGTCGGTCTTGAGCACCTTCAGGCCTTGTCCGATCGGGCTGCCGGCCACCATCGTCGACTCGAAGAACAGATAGTCGCCAGAGCGCGCCAGCTCGGCGCAGGTGAAGAGCGAGCTGGTCTCGAGCAAATAGCGGGCAGGGGGCGCTCCCCGTTCCTTCAGCCAGTCTGACAGCATCTTCAGCACGTCCCGGTTCAGGTTGAACGAGACGAACGGGTATTTGACCAGCTCCATCGGGTCGACCGGGCCCTCCACCTTGGCGAGCGGGTGATGCTCGGCGCACATGATGCCGATCTGTGCCTTGGCGACCCGGCGCGAGGTGAAGCCGGGCAGCCGGCTCTTGGCAATGACAGCACCGGCAAAGATGTCGACCCGCCCAAGCCGCAAATCCTCGATCAGCTGGTCGACCGGTCCGGTCTGCACCGACAGCCGATGCCTGGGAAAACGCCGGTGAAAGCGTGACGCCGCCGGCGGCAGGATCGTCGACGACCAGACCGGACCGGCCGCGACCCTGATGGTGGCGTCCTGCTCGGACAGGAGATTGCGGATCTCCTGCACCGCATGCTCGTATTCGAGCCCGATGATCTGCGCCCTGTTGAAAAAGGCCTGCCCGGTCGGCGTCAGGTCGGCGCCGCTGGAATGGCGTTCGAACAGGCGCGTGCCGAGCATCTCCTCCAGCCGCTTGACATTCTTGGAGAGCGCCGGCTGCGAGATGCGCAAGCGCTTGGCCGCCTTCGATATTCCCTTGTCTTCGGCGACGGTGACGAAGTGCTTGAGCAGCGTCAAATTGGGGACTTCGAACGACATGGCGGGTGCCTGCCTCATAACCTATTGGAATTACCTTCAAGCCTAAATGTATTGGCTCCTGATGGAGCTTTGTCAAATAATCCTGTTATCGCCCGGAGCTGAAGTCACCAGCTGAAGCTCCTGCTATCACCAGGAAACGCCGCGATGTCGTGTTGTTCACCCGTCCGGGTAAGCGAGCCGCAACTGGCCCCTTCACACGAGGCCAGGCCAGCCGCTCGCAAGGCTGATCTCTACGGCATGTCGGCTGTCCCCGCCGGCATCTGGTGCATCGGCCATGATGGTCCCGAGGCCTATGCCGAGGATCGCGAGGGGCCCCGGCGGATGGTCGCGAGCCCCGGCTTCCTGATCGACAGGACGGCAGTGACCAACAGCGCCTTCGCCCGTTTCGTGGCTGCGACCAACTATGTCACCGAGGCGGAGCGGATCGGCTGGTCCTTCGTCTTCTACGCTCAGCTTCATCCCAGCGCCGAAAAGGATGTGCTTGAGCTCGAGACCGGATCGCCGGAATGGTGGCTGCCGGTGCGCGGCGCGAACTGGTCGAGGCCCGACGGCGCCGGCACCGACTGGCGCGACCGCGACGACCATCCGGTCGTGCATATTTCCTGGAACGACGCCGTTGCCTACGCGCTCTGGAGCGGCAAGCGGCTGCCGAGCGAGAGCGAATGGGAGATCGCCGCCAGAGGCGGGCTCGAAGACAGGATCTATCCCTGGGGCAACGAGCTGCTGGAGCAGGGCAGGCACCGCTGCAACATCTGGCAGGGGCGTTTCCCCCGGGAGAATACGGCCGAGGACGGCTTCCTCTCGACCGCGCCTGCCGATGCCTTCGAGCCCAATGGCTACGGCCTGTTCAACATGGTCGGCAATGTCTGGGAATGGACGTCGGACAGCTGGTCGCAGAGCCAGCCCCAGCTGAAAGCGATGCGCGGCGGCTCCTATCTCTGCCACCGCAGCCACTGCAATCGTTATCGCGTCTCGGCGCGCACCTCCAACGCCGTCGATGCCGCCTCGAGCCACCTTGGCTTTCGATGCTCGGCCGACATGCCGGCGCCATCAGCCGGCTCCTTCTGATTTCGAGGAACTGCAATGAAACATGACAAGTTTCCGGGCCATGTCGGCCGCACCGTCGCCGAGTCGACGCCCTGGTGGCCGACGAGCCGCAACCACAAGCAGCAGAAACCCAACATCGTGGTTGTCGTGCTTGACGACACCGGCTGGGCCGATTTCGGCTGCTTCGGCTCGGAGATCAACACGCCGACAATCGACCGGCTGGCGGCGCGCGGGCTGCGCTACACCAATTTTCACGTCACGCCGCTCTGCTCGCCGACGCGCACTTGCCTGCTGACGGGACGCAACCATCACGCCGTCGGCATGCGGTTTCTGTCCGATACCGACACCGGCTTCCCCAATTCGCGCGGCTCAATCGACCGCGACGTGGCGCTTTTGCCGGCCATGCTGCGCGAACAGGGTTATGGCAGCTATCTCGTCGGCAAGTGGCACCTGACGCCGTCGCATGAGATTTCGCCGGCCGGACCCTATCACAACTGGCCGCTCGGCCGCGGCTTCGACCGGTTCTATGGCTTCCTTCCCGGCTGCACCGACCAGATGACGCCCGAGCTGTGCGAGGACAACCACCAGGTCGATCGCGAATTTCCCGAGAATTATCACCTCACCGAGGACCTGGTCGACCGGGCGATTTCTTACGTCCGCGACCACACCGTGTTCCGCGACGAGGAACCATTCTTCCTGCAACTGGCCTTCGGTGCCACGCACGCGCCGTTCCAGGCGCCGCGGTCCTTCATCGAACCCTATGTCGACGTCTTCGCCAAGGGCTGGGACGCGACGCGCCAGGACCGGCTGCTGCGCCAGAAGGCGCTTGGCATCGCACCTGAAGAGACCGAACTTGCGCCGCGCAACGAGGAGGTTTCGGCCTGGAACACGCTCTCCGACGATCAGAAACTGCTCTACACCCATCTTCAGGCGGCCTATGCCGGCTTCCTTGAGCACACCGACCTGCATCTCGGCCGCCTTGTAGATGAGCTCGCAAGATTGGGTGAACTCGACAACACGCTGATCATCGTGCTCTCCGACAATGGCGCCAGCCGCGAAGGCGGCAAGGATGGTGCCGTCGACACCAACGCACCCTATAGCGGACTGCCGCAGAGTGTCGACGAACAGCTCAAGCGCCTCGACCAGATCGGCACCCGTCACGGCGGCGCGCACTATCCGCAAGGCTGGGCCATGGCGGGCAACACGCCCTTTCGCCGCTACAAGCAGCATGTCGATCTTGGCGGCGTGCGCTCGCCGATGGTGGTGTCGTGGCCCGGTGGCATCGCCGCGACAGGCGAAGTCAGGACGCAGTTCTCGCATGTCATCGACCTCGCGCCGACAATCATGTCGCTTGCCGGCCTCGACCATCCGTTGCCTTGTGACGGCCGCAGCCTCGCATCGACCTTTGCCGATGCCGATGCACCGGCGCCGCGGTCCACGCAATATTGGGAGAACCTCGGTCATCGCGCGATATGGCATGAAGGCTGGCGGGCGGTCACCGAGCATCGCCAGGGCGATGCCTATGAAGACGACGACTGGCGGCTCTACGACACCGAAGGCGATTTTTCGGAATCGCAGGATTGCGCCGGACAGGAGCCGGACCTGCTCAAGGAAATGATCGGCCGCTGGTGGCAGGAAGCCGAGGCCAACAATGTGCTGCCGCTCGACGACCGGACGCTGGTGCAATTGCTGCGCGCCCGGCCGCCCATCGGACTGATGTCGCGCGACAGGTTGGTCTTCCGCCCGGGTCAGAGCCATGTGCCGATCAGCAGCATGATCGCGGGTTCGGAACGATCCATGGTCGTCACTGCATCGTTTCGCGATCGCGCCGCCGGCGAAGATGGCGTGCTGGTATCGAGTGGCGACGCGCAAGGCGGCTACGTGCTCTATGTCATGGACGGGCGCCTGAGCTTCGAACATGTGCAACTCGGCCATCGTGTCGTCTGCGTCGCCGATGCCGTCCTGCCCTCGGGAACATGCGAGGCCGGATTTGCTCTCCACAACCGAAACGGCCATTCTGCCGAAATCGTCTTGCTGCATGGCCGCCGGAGGGTAGGGGCGGCACGTATCCCGGTAACCGCCGCACATCTGTCGTTCTGGGGCATCGATGTCGGCACGGATGCGGCGGACAGGGTCTCCAGCGCCTATCCCGCCGACTTCGCTTACCCAAAGCGGTCGTTCGAGACCTTGACCATAGACTTCCTCGACCAGCCGCTGATCGAGGACGTCGCAGAAGCAATGGAAAGCACCGAGTGATATGGCACAAGTCGAAGTTCTGATCGATGTCGATACCGGTGTCGATGACGCGCTGGCGCTGTCATTTGCGGCACTGCACCCTGATATCAACCTGCGGGCGGTGACCTGCGTTGCCGGCAATGCCTCGCTCGACAACGTCTACCGCAACACCCGTGCCGTCCTTTCCATTGCCGGCGCGGGACAAGTTCCCGTCGCCCGCGGCGCCTCGCGTCCGTTGATCGCCGCCCCGCGCGACGCCGCCCATGTCCACGGCCATAACGGTCTTGCCGGGCTGGAGCTCGCCGTTCCTGAAGCGGGCGGCAGCGACATCCATGCGGTCGAGCTCATGCGCCGGGAGATACTGGCCAGCCCGACACCGCCGACGCTGATCGCGCTGGCACCGCTGACCAATGTGGCGCTGCTGCTGCGCATGTATCCTGAGGTGGCGGCCCGGCTTGCGCGGATCGTCTTCATGGGCGGCAGCGCCAGCATAGGCAATGCCACGCCGGTCGCCGAATTCAACAGCTGGGCCGACCCGGAAGCGGTGGCGATCGTCGTCGACAGCGGCATTCCGACTGTCATGTACGGGCTCGACGTCTTCTACAGCGCGGCCGTGTCGGAGGATGATGTTGCGGCACTCGAAAGCTCGAGCCGGCCGGTGGCGCAGTTGTGCGCCAAGCTGTTCCGGCACATGGCGGTCAAGGATTCCGACCAGAAACGCATCCCTGCCGGCACCATTGCAGCCCTGGGCGATGCCGGCACGGTCTGCGCCGTTGTCGACCCCGCCGGCCTGACGACGCACAGGTTCCCGGTCAGCGTCTGCACGGATGGATCGCGCTCGCGCGGCCAGACGATCGTCGACCGTCGGTCCCATCGCGGCGAATCCGAGCTGAATGGCGCAAGCCTGGGGCAACCTGTCGATGTCGCGCTTTCGGTCGATGGCGAACGTTATGCGCAGCTGTTCCGGCGGACGATCCTGGGCAGCTCTGGAGGCTGACGGTGCAGACGGTCGGCGCAATCCCCGTGTCAGGGCAATGGCCGGTGCCGGCGCCGGCCCCGCGATCTCATGACATGGAGCGCTGCGAGGTTTCATCCTCACTGCGTTCTGTGACGACCGCATCGAAGCTGCTGCTTTCGGCGAACAGGACGGAGCGCAGTCTGCCCATCTTGCTCGTGTCGATGACGAGGATATTGCGGCTGGCCGTGGCCATGACCTTTCGCTTTATCTCGGCCTCGTGGAAATGTGCGCAGGTCGCGCCTCGCGCCCAGTCGAAACCGGCGGCCGACAACAAGGCCACGTTGATGCCGAGCGATGCGATGGTGGCCAGTGCCTCTGGGCCGAAGAAGGTGGCCGAAGCGGGATAATAGACGCCGCCGAGCATGACGAGCGTCACATTCGGTTTGTGTGCCAGCCGCTCGGCAACATTGAGCGCGTAACAGACAACGGTAAGCGGCATGTCGTTGGGGATGAGGTCGACCAATTCGATGAGGGTGGTGCCGCAGTCGATGAAGATGGTCTCTTCGGCCCTGACGTAACGCAGGGCGGCTTCACAGGCGCGTCGTTTGGCATCGCGCTGCTGATCGGCCGCCATATCAAGAGTGTAGGAGTTCTCCGGTTCGAACAGGCCGCGCGGCACGACATAACCGCCGAGATAGCCCAGTTGGTCCGGATTCTGCTGGATGTCGCGACGCACTGTCATTTCGGAGACGTCGAGGAGTTTCGCGACGGCGCTGATGTGCAGCGCCCGGCCCTGTGCCAGCTCCGCCTGGAGGCGCTCCATGCGCTGCGCTTTTGCTGAGCCGGCTTTCGCCACGGGAGACTCCCATCGTTGAATGTCAGAGACGTAACAAGTTGCTCCAGGCAGTACAAGTTTGCAGGATATCGTCAGATTTTTTGTGAGAATTATAACATGTCTATGTTGACATTATCACAGATATGATGCCCTTTTCAGTCTCGGCGGCTCCATGATCGTGCTCTCGATCGAAGCACAACCATCGTGGTGGCCGCTTGTCCGGTAGCGCTTTGATGGATCTTGTCGTGGGATTGGCAATGGAAATGAATGAGGGCAGCGGCGCGGTCATGCGCGTGGTGCGTGCTGCGTCAGATGCCGATGTCGGCCTGCCGCGCAATCCCGGCATGGCGCTGGATCTTGGCTTTCTGGAATCGATGCGTTGCGTCAACCGCTCGGCACTGGAGCGGCGGGTCGGTTCGCTGACCAAGCGTCGCTCGATCAAGGCCGACAACCAGGCGGCCTGGCTGCTCAGGTCGATTTCGCTGATGGATCTGACGACGCTCAATTCCAACGACACCGACGAGCGTGTGCGCCGGCTCTGCGCCAAGGCGCTGAACCCGCTGCGCCGCGACCTGACCGAGGCGCTGGGACTGGGTGAGGTGCTGATCCGGCCGGCGGCGGTCTGCGTCTATCATCCGTTCGTCGCCACCGCCGTGGAAGTGGTGAAGGGTTCGGGTATCCATGTCGCTGCGGTGTCGACGGCCTTTCCGCATGGCCTGGCGCCCCTGTCGACACGTCTTGCCGAGATCGAGGCGTCGGTATCGGACGGCGCCGACGAGATCGACGTCGTCATCCCGCGCGGACTGGTATTCGGTGCCAGGTGGCAGGAGCTCTATGACGAGATCAGGCAGATGCGTGCTGCCTGCGGCGAGGCGCATCTCAAGGTCATCCTGGGCACCGGCGATCTGGCGACTTTGCGCAATGTCACGCTGGCCTCGATGGTGGCGATGATGGCGGGTGCCGACTTCATCAAGACCTCGACCGGCAAGGAAAGCGTCAATGCGACGCTGCCCGTCGGCCTCGCCATGGTCAGGGCCATCCGCGCCTATCACGAGCAGACCGGCTACCTCATCGGCTTCAAGCCGGCCGGCGGCATCTCGACGGCAAAAGTCTCGCTCGACTGGCTGGTGCTGATGAAGGAAGAACTCGGCCGGCCCTGGCTCGAACCGGAGCTGTTCCGCTTCGGCGCCTCGAGCCTTTTGACCGACATCGAGCGCCAGCTCGAACACCACATCAGCGGCCGCTACTCGGCCAACCACCGCCACGCCATGGCGTGAGACGATGGGCGCGAAAGCAATCGCCGTGGAGCTTCTTCGCACTCCCCTCTGGCCTACCGGCCATCTCCCCCGCAAGGGGGGAGATTGGCAGCTTCGCCGCTCACACCTTTCCTCCAACCTCGATGATTGGCGGCGACGTCAGCGCAGGCTGATCTCCCCCCTTGCGGGGGAGATGGCCGCCCCTTTGACAAATATGGGGCCAGAGGGGGGTGCGAAGGATCGCCGACCTCGCAACGAATTGCTGGGAACATTCCAATGAACATTCTCGAACGATACCACGCCATGGATTATGCCCCAGCCCCCGAGGCCCGCTCAGAAGCCGATGCCTGGCTTGGGGCCCGCGATTTCTCGAAGGCGCTGTTCATCGCAGGCGACTGGCGCGCCGGCATTGACGGCAAGAGCTTCGACACATCCGATCCCTCAACCGGCAAGCTTCTGGCCAAGGTGTCGGACGCCTCTGCCGCCGACATCGAGACGGCGGTGGCCGCGGCCCGCAAGGCGCTGCCGAAGTGGAGTGCTGCCTCGGGTTATGAGCGCGCAAAAGTGCTTTATGCCATCGGCCGCGCCATGCAGCGCCACCAGCGCCTGTTTGCGGTGCTGGAAAGCCTCGACAACGGCAAGCCGATCCGCGAGAGCCGCGACATCGACGTGCCGCTGGCGATCCGCCACTTCATCCACCATGCCGGCTGGGCCCAGTCGCTGGACAAGGAATTCCCAGGCCGCAAGCCAGCCGGTGTCGTCGGCCAGATCATCCCGTGGAACTTTCCGCTGCTGATGCTGGCCTGGAAGATCGCACCCGCTCTTGCCACCGGCTGCACCGTTGTCCTGAAGCCGGCCGAGTTCACGCCGCTGACGGCCATTCTCTTCGCCGAGATCTGCGAACGCGCCGGTGTGCCCAAGGGCGTGGTCAACATCGTCCAGGGCGGACCCGAGGCAGGGGTGGCGATCGTCAACCATCCCGGCATCGACAAGATCGCGTTTACCGGCTCGTCGGAGGTCGGCAAGATCATCCGCAAGGCAACTGCGGGCTCTGGCAAGAAGCTGTCGCTGGAACTCGGCGGCAAGTCGGCCTTCATTGTCTTCGAAGACGCCGATCTCGACAGCGCCGTCGAGGGACTTGTCGACGGCATCTGGTTCAACCAGGGCCAGGTCTGCTGTGCCGGCTCGCGGCTTCTGGTGCAGGAGAGCGTAGCCGAAGCCTTCATCGCCAAGGTCAAGACACGGATGAGCCGCCTGCGGGTCGGTTCTCCGCTCGACAAGAACACCGACATCGGCCCGCTGGTCGACAAGACCCAGCTCGACCGCGTCAGGCGCCTTGTCGAGGAAGGTGCAAGACAGGGTGCCGTCTGCTGGCAGCCCGACCAGGATGTGCCATCATCAGGCTATTATCACCTGCCGACCTTGGCGACGGGTGTTGCGCCCGCCAACATCCTTGCCCAGGAAGAGGTGTTCGGTCCGGTGCTCGCCACCATGAGCTTCCGCAACACCGAAGAGGCGGTCGAACTCGCCAACAACACCCGTTATGGCCTTGCCGCCTCGGTGTGGAGCGAAAACGTCAATCTTGCCTTGCATGTCGCCCCGCAGCTCAAGGCCGGCGTGGTCTGGATCAACGGCACCAACATGTTCGATGCTGCCTGCGGCTTCGGCGGCTACCGCGAGAGTGGCTTCGGCCGCGAAGGCGGCAGGGAAGGGCTGGAGGAATATCTGGCGCCGAGCGAGCCGCATGGCCCGGTCATCAAACAGGCTGCGGCACCGAAGCAGGCCGCCCGCGACACCAGCGAGAACCAGGCCATCGACCGCACCGCAAAACTGTTCATCGCAGGCAAGCAGGTGCGCCCCGACGGCAACTATTCGCTGCCGGTTCTGACGCCGAAGGGCAAGCTTGCGGGCGAGGTCGGCTTGGGCAGCCGCAAGGACATCCGCGATGCGGTCTCGGCGGCGCGCGCCTGCAAGGCCTGGCCGGAGGCGACCGCCTACAACAGGGCGCAGGTGCTTTATTACCTCGCCGAGAACCTGTCGGGCCGTACCGAAGAGTTCGCGACCCGCATCGCCGAACTGACCGGTGCCAGCCACAAGGCGGCCAAGGCAGAAGTCGAGGCCTCGATCGAGCGGCTGTTCTACTACGCCGGCATGGCCGACAAGTTCGAGGGCAGGGTGCACCAGCCGCCGGCGCGCACCGTCACGCTTGCCCTGCATGAACCTGTCGGCGTCATCGGCATCGTCGCCCCTGACGATTCACCGCTGCTCGGCCTGATCTCGCTGCTCGCCCCGGCACTTGCCATGGGCAACACCACGGTCGTGGTGCCGTCCTCCACCGCCCCGCTCGTCGCCACCGACCTCTACCAGGTCCTCGAGTATTCAGACGTCCCTGCCGGTGCGATCAACATCGTCACCGGGCATACGGCGGAGCTTGCGGCGGTGCTTGCCAAACATGACGACGTCGACGGCCTCTGGGTCGTCGCCGAGGCCGAGATCTGCGCCAAAGCGGAGGCGGAATCGACAGGCAATCTCAAGCGCGTCTGGACCGGCCACGGCCGCAGCCTCGACTGGCCGACCGCCCAGGGCGAAGCCTTCCTCCGCCGTGCCGTCGAGATCAAGAACGTCTGGGTCCCCTACGGCGACTGAGGGGAGTGAGGCAGTAGGGGAGTAGGGCAGTGGAACAACAATTCTGCCTTACTGCCTTATTCCCCTACTGCCCTAATCCCGCAATTCACGAGAGCACGCCTTCATGAAAATCTACCTTGCCGGCCCCGAAGTCTTCCTGCCCAATGCGCGCGAGGTGCTTGATCGCAAGATCGAATTGACCAGGCGCTACGGCTTCGTTCCGGTCTCTCCCGGCGATCTCGAAGTGCCGGCGACCGATACCAAAAGGGCGAAAGGGCTTGCCATCAGCTCGATCAACGAACGCCTGATGATGAGCGCCGACATGATCATCGCCAATCTGACGCCATTCCGTGGCATCGCGGCGGACATCGGTACGGCATTCGAACTCGGCTTCATGTGCGCCCGCGGCTGCCCCGCCTATGCGTTTTCCAATGTGCTTGGCGATCACTATGCTCGGGTAGCTGTGCTCTATGACGGGCACATTAAGGCCGACGCCCAGGGCAGGCCGCGGGGGCCGGATGGACTGGCCGTCGAAGATTTCGAGATGATCGACAATCTCATGCTCGACGGCGGCATAGAGGCGCGTGGCGGCACGATCGTGACGCGCGAGGTTGCGGCAGAGAGGCTGTACACCGACCATCAGGCGTTCGAGCAATGCCTGCGGCTGGCGGCGGCCAGATTCCTGCACTGAAGTCTGCGTTGAAACTGGGAGGTATTCTGATGGCTCGTGCCGATATCGTCGTGCTTGGAACCTTTGTCGCCGACCTGGCCTTCAAGGCCGAGCGCCTGCCCGTCGTGGGCGAGACGCTGCTTGGCCAGGGTTTTGCCATGGGGCCGGGCGGCAAGGGCTCCAACCAGGTGATCGCAGCTGCACGGGCTGGCGCGCGTTCCGCCATGATCACCCGTGTCGGGCAGGATTCCTTCGGTGACATGGCCAGGCAGACCTGGTCGCAGGATGGGGTTGATACCTCGCATGTGCTGATCGACGAGGCCGCTCCGACGGGGGCGGCGTTCATCTTCGTCTCCTTGAGGACGGGCGACAACGCGATCATCATCGAGAGCGGTGCTGCGGCCAATCTGAGCCCCGCCGATGTCCGCGCCGCGGAAGGGCTAATCAGCGGCGCCAGGGTCTTCGTCACCCAGTTCGAGCAGCCCATCGAGACGGCCATCGAAGGGCTTCGCCTGGCACGCGGCCATGGCGTCACCACCATCCTCAACCCGGCGCCGGCGCTGTCGGTCGACGACGCCATCTACGTCAATTGCGATTTCGTCACCCCCAACGAAACCGAGGCCGCGACATTGACCGGGATCGACACGGCAACGGACGAGGGCGCCCTGCAGGCGGCAGCCAGCCTGGTCAGGCGTGGCGCCCGCAATGCGCTCATCACACTGGGTGCCAAGGGCGCGCTGCTGCACGGCGAGGCCGGCACGCATTTCGTCCCGGCTTTCAAGGTAACCAAGGTCGTCGACACGACGGGGGCGGGAGACGCGTTCAACGGCGGCTTCGCCGTTGCGATTGCCGAAGGCCGCAACCCGGTCGATGCCGTGCGGTTCGGCGCGGCGGTCGCGGCACTCTCGGTGCAGAAGCCGGGCACCGCACCGTCCATGCCGACGCGGGCGGACATCGAAGCCTTCATCCGCGCCAACGGCTAGGGCCGATCCCGCCATCGTCGGTGCTCCGGTAGGGCGGACGGAAGGCAGGCGGGTGGAAGAACGAGCAGGCGTTCTGAACCGTCTGTACGCTGCCGCAAGGTCACGGCATGGATCCTAGGTGTTTAGTCCCGGCATTTGATGGGTTGGATTAACCCGAAACCGTTTTGGCTCTTTTTCCCAGATTTTGCAGATGAACTCATAGGGTGTGAGGCCCTTGAGGGTCTTGAGCCTGCGCGCGAAGTTGTAGGCTGAGATGAAGTCGGCGAGGTGCCGACGCAGTTGATCGTGGTCGTCATAATGGAAGCGCTTGACGGTTGCCTCCTTGATGGTTCGGTTCATCCGCTCGACTTGGCCATTGGTCCAAGGATGGTTGATCTTTGTGAGCCGGTGCTTGATGCCATGCTTGTCGCAAATGTCATCGAAGACGTGCTGAGGGGCGTGCTGATCGCAGGTCCGATTGGTGAACTGGATGCCGTTGTCGGTTAGAATGGTGTGGATGGCATAGGGCACGGCCGCAATCAGATCTTGAAGGAACTGGACCATCAACATCTTGCCCGCCGTCTCGTGCAATTGCGCATAAGCAAACTTGGACGTTCGATCTATGGCAACGAAGAGACGCAGCTTACCCTCGGCGGTCTGCACCTCGGCGATATCGATGTGGAAATAGCCGATCGGATAGGCTTCGAACTTCTTCTTGGCCGGTTTGTCGGCGTCCACCTCCGGCAGTCTCGAAATGCCGTGGCGTTGAAGGCAACGATGCAAGGACGAACGCGTCAGGTGTGGGATCGTCGGCTGCAGGGCATAGAGGCAATCATCCAGCGGCAGCTGCGTATGCTTGCGAAAGGCGACGATGGCTGCTTCCTCTTCGAGGGACAGCACCGTCGATCTTGGTTTGCTTGGGCCGGTCGGAAGATCGGCAGTCGAGGTTCGGTGCCGCCACTTCGCAACCGTCTTCGGATCGATGCCATAGCGCTTGGCGAGCTTCTTCAGGCTCTCTTGACTATTTTGTATTGCTCGACGGACTGCCTCTGTCGTCGTGGCGCGACCGTGTAGAATCTGTCCCATAGCGCATCCTTCCATTCGGAAGAAAACATCGCACCATTAAAGCTCGGGATCAAACACCTAGGGTCTCCGCGACGGAGCTGCGCTCCTGCTCCGCCCTAGGATGACGAAGGGGTGGGGCCCGAGGTCAGCTAACAATGGCGGCGATTGGCAGGGAGCTCCCAGCGATGATCAGCGGTTGCCGCAAACGCCTGCTAAATACCAGCCTGAAGCCTGCCAAGCGCCAACCGTGGTGATTAGCCGAAAACCTATGTGACGTCGTCATCCTAGGGCGAAGCAGGAGCGCAGCTCCGTCGCGGAGACCCTAGGATCCATGCCGTGACCTCGCGGCAGCGCGCAGACGGTTCGGAACGTGTGCACTTTCTGCACCCTGCATAACCTTCGTCACCCTCACGGCATGGATGCTCGGGCCAAGCCTCTGGGATGACGAATTGGAGAGCCCGCGCTCGGCAATCATCACCACCAAGCCTGCGACGCCTCGCTCAATCCTTCCTGAAGACGATCCGTCCGAGCCAACCGGTGAGCATGGCGAGGCCGATGGCGAAGAGGCCGTAGCCGAAGCCGTGGTCGGTGGCGAAGCGAAAGATGGTCTGCTCGAAGCCCGACTTGACGATGGCCAGCTGGGCCGAGGTTTCCTTGATGAAGATGCCGTTGCGAAACAGGAAGGCACGCGCCTTGTGGGTGCCGACCGGCACGTTGGGGGCAAGGTGCAGCGTGGCGCGGAACAGGCTCTGCGACAGGAACTGCACGCCGCCGATATTGTCGGAGTAGAGCCCGGTCGCCAGCTTGCGCTCGCGCAGCGCCTCGGTGAACTCCTGGATGGTCAGCGGGCTGTCGCGCTTGTCCTCGGGCTCCATGTAGATGTTGTTGGCGCCCAGTGAGAGCTGGCGGTAGTTGTTGGGATCGGTGATGTCCTGCGGCTGGCGGGTGGTCGCCACCGAATAGGACATCGGCACGTTGACGAAGGTCTCGGACTGGGTGTTGATCCACATGCCGAGCACGCGGCTCTTGCGCCGCACCACCACCGGCCGCGCCGGACCCTCGAGCACGACATAGACGTCGTAGCGGCCCTGGCGGTTGATCAGCGGGTCGGCGTTTTCGAGCGCCCCGAAGATGGTGAGGTCGGCACCGGCGAAGTCGGCGGTGATGGCGACGCGGTCGGTCGAGAGCCCGATCTGGATGCTTTCGGGATGCGCCGGCTCCTGGGCGCGGGCCGGAAGGGCTGCCGCCAGCATCAGGGCTGCGAGACACGTAGCGACCCGCATCACAAAAGCCCGCTCACGCCGGTCAGCGAATAGAGGTTCTGCGGCTTGACGAACAGGTCGAAGCCGAGGCGCAAGGCGACCGCCAGCACCAGCAGCGCAAGCAGGGCGCGCAGCTGTTCGCCGCGCAGCTTCTGGCCGGCCTTGGCGCCATATTGGGCACCGGCGACGCCGCCGACCATCAAGACCAGCGCCAGGATGATGTCGACGGTCTGGTTGGTCGAGGAGTGCACCAGGGTGGTGAAGGCCGAGACGACGACGATCTGGAACAGCGAGGTGCCGACGACGACGTTGGTCGGCACCTTGAGCAGGTAGATCAGCGCCGGCACCATGATGAAGCCGCCGCCGACGCCCATGATGGCGGAGAGGAAGCCGATGCCGGCGCCGATGCCGAGCACCGGGATGACCGAGACGAACAGCTTTGAGGTGCGGAAGCGCATCTTGAAGGGCAGCCGGTGGATCCAGTTGTGCTGGCCCGACTTCTTCAAGGCCGGCGGCACGCCGCCCTTGGTGAGGCGCAGCGCATTGACGCTTTCGATCAGCATCAGCCCGCCGACGGTGCCCAAGAAGACGACGTAGAGCAGCGAGATGAACAGGTCGAGCTGGCCTATGGCGCGCAGCAGCGCAAAGACGAAGCCGCCGGCCGCCGAGCCGGCGATACCGCCGATTAAAAGCACCGTGCCGAGCTTGAAGTCGAGCGTGCCGCGCTTGAGATGGGCGAGCGCACCCGAAAAGGACGAGGCGATGACCTGGTTGGCGCCGGTGGCGACAGCGATGGCGGGCGGGATGTTGTAGAAGATCAGAAGCGGCGTGATCAGGAAACCGCCGCCGACCCCGAACATACCAGACAGGAAGCCGACCGCCGCACCCATCGCAAGGAGCACGAACACATTGACCGACATCTCAGCAATCGGGAGATAAATGCCCACCCGCGATACTTCTCATGAAATGGCTGCTCGGGGTTCGGCTGGAAGCCCGCTACTTATGGCTGCTAGGCCTGTTCGGCTTGTCGCGGACCACCTCGAAGCGGCATGTCGGCGGACATCGCCTTGCTCAGCGTGGCGGGGCCGGGGCCGCGCATATAGTGCCGTTCCGGGTGATACCGTTCGCGCATGCAGGCGCCGAGCAATTCGGCGAAGATCCTCTTCAGGACGATCAGTTTGTGAAGCGATGGCATCGGACTTTGTCGATCAGTTTGGGTCGATCAGTTGGGTCGATCGGTTGAGAGTGGGGACACGCTATCAGCATCGAGGGTGCATCACGCATAGCGACTGGGACTAACGGTATTCCAGGAAGGAATGGGAACCGGGAGAAAAGGCCGGTGCCTGGGGTGGCGGCTTGCCCTGGGGTACAGATGGACAGGTTGAGGACACCACCAACAGGCAGACCGACAAAAAGGCGCAGCGATGATCGTCAGGGCGGCGAAGCTGCTATGAACGAGGTCAAGATGATTCTCCGTGCTGCCCGATGACCGCCACCGCTCTCGACATCCTCAAGACCGTCTACGGCTATGATGCGTTCAGGGGACCGCAGGCGCGGATCGTCGAGCATGTCATTGCAGGCAACAATGCCTTCGTGCTGATGCCGACGGGCGGCGGCAAGTCGCTCTGCTATCAGATTCCCGCGATCGTCCGTCCCGGCATGGGGCTCGTCGTCTCGCCGCTGCTGGCGCTGATGGCCGACCAGGTGGCAGCGCTCAGGCAGGCAGGGGTGCGGGCGGCCGGGCTGAACTCCGACCTGTCGCCCGACGACCGCCGCGCGCTGTGGCGCGATATCCGCTCCGGTGCGCTCGACCTGCTCTATGTCTCGCCTGAAACCTTGCTGCGGCCCGATGTGCTGGAGTTGCTGGAGAGCGTGAAGCTGTCGCTGATCGCCATCGATGAGGCGCACTGCCTGTCGCAGTGGGGGCACGACTTCCGTCCGTCCTATCGCCAGCTCGATGCCATCGTCTCGCGCTTTGCCGGCACCCCGCGCATGGCGCTGACCGCAACCGCCGATGAGCCGACGCGCGCGGAAATCCTGTCGCATCTCGAAATCGATGAGGTCGACGCCTTCATCGCCGGTTTCGACCGGCCCAACATCCGCTACGCCATCGAGGAAAAGGACAATCCGCGCGCCCAACTCAAGGAGTTCCTCAAGCGCTACGAGGGCGAAAGCGGCATCGTCTATTGCCTGTCGAAACGCCGGACCGAAGAGACCGCCGCCTGGCTCAAGGGCCTCGGCTATGATGCGCTGGCCTATCACGCCGGCATGGACAAGGCGGCGCGCGAGGCCAACCAGATGCGCTTCCAGCATGGCGAGGCGGTGATCATGGTCGCCACCGTCGCCTTCGGCATGGGCATCGACAAGCCGGATGTGCGCTTCGTCGCCCATATCGACCTGCCCGGCAGCATCGAGGCCTATTATCAGGAGACCGGTCGCGCCGGCCGTGACGGCCTGCCGTCCGACACGCTGATGCTCTATGGCTATGACGATATCGCGCTGCGCAGCCGCTTCATCGAGGAGTCGGATGCACCCGACCAGCGCAAGCGCATGGAGCGGCAGAAGCTCGATGCGCTTTTGGGCCTGGCCGAGACGGCAAGCTGCCGGCGGCAGGTTTTGCTGTCCTATTTCGGCGACGAGTGCGAACCGTGCGGCAATTGCGACACCTGTGCCGAGCCGCCGAAATTGTTCGACGGTGCCATTTCGGCGCAAAAAGCGCTGTCCTGCATCTACCGCACCGGCGAGCGTTTCGGGCAGGCCTATGTCGTCGACGTGCTTCTGGGCGTCGACAACGAGCGCACCGCCCAGTTCGGCCATGACAGGATTTCCACCTTCGGCATCGGCACCGAACATGACAACCGCACCTGGCGGGCGATCCTGCGCCAGCTGATCGCGCTGCGCCTCGTCGACGTCGATCTCGCTGGCCATGGCGGCCTGTCGATTGCATCAGCCGGCCGCGAATTCCTGCGCGACAAGCCAACGCTGATGCTGCGCGTGCCGGCTCCAGTGCGCGCCAGGCGCGGCAAGGTCGCGCGCAGCGCGGCCCAGGCTGCCGTCAGCGATGCGGATCAGGACCTGTTCCAGGCGCTCAGGCGGAAACGCACCGAGATCGCGCGGGCCCAGAACGTGCCGCCCTATGTCATCTTCCACGACAAGACGTTGATCGAGCTGGCCGCAGCCAGGCCGGCGTCACGCGCTGATATGGCCAACGTGCCCGGTGTCGGCGAAGCCAAGCTCGACCGCTATGGCCCCGCCTTTCTCGAGGTGATCGCCGCACACGAATGACGAGGCGGGGCTCACCCCCGCACCGTCGTCGTCATCCGCACCGCGCCGCCAAAGGTCTAGCGGTCCAGCCAGGCGGCGAGGCCGTCCAGCGTCTGCAGCCCGTATTCGACCGCGCCGAAGCCGATGACCTCCTGACGCCGCTTGGCGCTGGGGTGGAGCTGGCGCATGGTCAGCACGGTCTTGCCGTCGCTCTGTTCGTCGAAGGTCACCGTGACGCGGAAACGGTCGGGATCCTCTGAAGCGGGCGTGCCGTAGTCCATCACGATGCGCTCGTTCGGCACGATCTCCAGGAAGCGCATCAGGTTAGGGAAGCGCTGCTGCTTGCCCTCGAAGACGCCGACCATGTCGAAGCGCCAGAGCCCGCCCTCGCGGATATCGGCTTCGTGGCTCTCGATGGCGAGGCCGGCCGGGCCGTACCATTGCGCCAGTGCCTTGGGGTCCATCCAGGCGGCAAAGACCTTGTCGCGTGGGTGGTTGAGCAGCTTCACCAGCACGATTTCGCGGTCGAGCGACCAGGTCTCAAACAGGTTATTCATGTCCTTTTTCCTCTTCCGTCTTGTCCAGATAGGTTTCCAGCCGATCCAGCCGCTCGGCCCAGCGCCGGCGTTCCGCTTCCATCCAGTCCGCCGCCTCGTCGAAGCGCTGTGGCACCAGCCGGCACCAGCGGCTGCGCCCGCGCTTCTCGCTGACGATCAGCCCGCACTCTTCCAGCACCTTGAGATGCTGCGCGAAGGAGGGCAGGGCCATGTCGAAAGGTTCGGCCAGCGCGCTGACCGCCACTTCGCCGGCAGCCAGCCGCGACACCACCGCGCGGCGGGTCGGGTCGCTGAGCGCGTGAAAGGCAAGATCGAGTGGCGTAGAATGGTAAGGCATGTGCCTTAGTAATCGAACCGAAAGCGCCGGTCAAGGAAAATAAGGTACTTGCCTTAGTATTTGCCTTCAGGTCGGCAGCGGACCGGCAGCTTCAAGCTGCGGCGACAGGAGAGACGCAACGTCTTGAGCCTGGCATATCCGTCAGCAAGGCCGGCAGACCGCTCTCCAGGGACTGAACGAAAACGGCGTCCGGTGCAGGAACCGAACGCCGTGAGAGACAGCCTGGGAGGATGCTGCCGTCAGAAGTCGGCCTGCATGCGGACAAAACCGCCGATGGCGTCGGCGTCGGGCATGTCGAAATTGTCGTAATAGCCAATCTCGGGCGAGACGGTCAGGCCGTCGACCACCTTCCAGGCGATGTTGGCGACGGCGTCGAAATTCTCCTGTGCGTCGTAGCCGAGCTGCAGGTTGAAGGTCGCCTTGTCGGTTAGCTTGGCCGCGCCGCCGCCCCAGACGGCCCAGCGCCCGCCCCAGACGCCGTAGAACTGGGAGTAGGGGTCGCTGTCGTCGGTCTTGGCGCCGGCCATTGCCCAGAGAGAGATCCTGTCGTTGACGGTTACGTCGAGCCTGAGCTTGCCGGCCCATTCCTCGGTGACGGAATCGTAGCCGACAACCGCGGTGATGCCGCCCCAGTCCCTGGCGTAGCCGCCGCCGAGCACGACGCGCGGCATGTAGCTGTCGATGACGTCGCCGTTCCAGCCGCCTTCGAGCGCAAGCGTCAGCGACAGCCCGTTGGAGCCTGCCCACTTGTAGCCGAGCATGGTGGTGGTGAACGGTCCGTAGCCGACGATGGCGTCGTTGGAGACGCCGCCGGCATAATAGGTCTGGGTGATGAACAAGGAATCGTTGACGCCGGCGAAGAAGCCGCCGAGCTCGATCATCGCCATCTCGATTTCGGCGCTCTGCACGGCGTCGGCGGCGTCGCGCTTGTGCTGGAAATTAATGTAGGCATAGGTCCGGAACGTGCCGAACTCGGTTTCGGCTCGCGCGTCGGTCTGCAGCTGGAAACGGGCGAGCGTGTAATAGGTGTCGCGGTCGCCGTCACTGTCGACATCGACGCCGAACAGCGGGCCGAAGCCGGTTTCGAGACGGAGGTAGCCGCCGACCCTGAGGCAGGTCTCTGTGCCGGGAATGTAGTGGAAGCCGGTGCCGTAGACGTCGCAGACACGGACATAGTCGACGCTTTCGGCATCGGCGGCCAGGACGGCTGACGTGCCGGAGGCAGCCAGAAGGGTGGCGCCGGCAAGCGCGGGCGCAAGTCTGTTCAATCGCATTCCAGTCCCCTCGTTTTGGTTGTCGGGCCGGCTGCAGCAGCCGGCACCGCACCTCCGGTCCTCGCCTGGTGCAACCCGAACGAAGGGTTCGCCCCCCGCGACGTGGCGAGGGAAGTGCAGGGCGGGTTCGGGACGCCACTAGTTTGTATGGGCTTATTAGGCGCGGCTTTTGTACACTAGGGGATCGCCGCTGCCTGTGACATGCCGCGAAGGCATGAAGACATATCCAGATGTAAGGTCGGCGGGACCGCCCAACCGCAGCCGTAGCGGCAGGGGACGATGACTAGAAGGATGTGCTCTCCAGTTCCTCGGCGTCGATCGACGATATGCGGAAGCCCTTGCCGCTCCTGAGCTCGCGCGGTGTCTGGCCGAAAGCCTTGCGGATATGGCGCGAGAAATGGAACGGGTCCTGGTAGCCGCATTCATAGGCGATCCGAGCGATCGGCGTGCCGCTGTTCATCAGCATGGCAGCGCCCTGCGAGGCCCTGACATGCCAGATGTAGCGGGCAGGGGTCAGCCCCATATGCTTGACGAACAGCAAGGTCAGGTGCTGTCGGCTGACGATCGCCGCCTCCGCAACATCGGCCACCGTGATCTGGGTCTTGAAATTGGCGTCGACAAAGGCTCTGGCGCGCTGCACGACATCGGGCAGGGCGCCGAGCTTTTCCTTGTCCTGCACGGCAAGGGTGAAGGAGCTGCAAAGCGCCTGACCGATGGTGTTGCGCACCTCGTTGACGCCGCTGCGCGATGATCCCCCGAGTTCCACGCCGAGCAGCATCAGCTGGTGGATGCGGTTGTCGAGCGGCACGATGTCGGGTCCGCTGCGCCAGGATTTCATGATCAGGCTCGAGACCGCCGACGGCGCAGTTTCGCACCAGGCGACGCGTGTGTGCCTGTCGCGTGGATAGAGGAAGGAAATCGGCGTGCGATTGAGGATCAGCGCCGCTTCGCCGGCATTTACCTCGAAGTCCCCATCATCGCTGCCGACCTTGGCCTGGCCCTCGAACACGGCAAGGATCTGCAGATAGGCGAGCTTCATCGGACCGAAGAAGCCGCCGTTTTCGTAAGTTTCCTCACCGAACGAGAAGGTCTGCCCGCCGGCGAAAACGATCGAACTCATGCAAGCCTCCCGGTCTGAAATCGCTGGCGGTGATGGCTCTCTAGCCCAAGGTTATCTGACATAGAGACATGTTTCTAGGTCTCAAAGTCATTCACGGTCAGCCCCCGCTTTCATATCGTCCGGCTAATGAACGGACCACAGAGGGCAGGAGCCACCATGGAATTCAAGGGTACCCCGTTTCACAGCCATTCGAGTGCGAACAATGCGACGCGCTGGTGGTACGCATGGGACCGCTACCTCGTGCCGGACATGTTCAGCGGCGTCGAGGAGGAGATTCGGGCGATCCGCACGACGGGCGCGATGATCGACATGTCGCCGCTGCCCAAGGCCGAGATTGCCGGACCAGGTGCTGCTGCCTTGCTCGATCGGCTGATTACCCGCTCGGTCGCCAGCATGGAGATCGGTCATGCCATCTACACGCCGCTCTGCGCCGAGAGCGGGCACGTCGTCTCCGACGGGCTGGTGCTGCGCATCGCCGAGAATGTCTATCGCCTGTCGGGTGACTCGGCCGTCGAATGGTGCGAGCGCCATGCAAAGGGTTTCGACGTCACGATCCGCGATGTGACCGACGAGGTCGGCATCCTGTCGCTGCAGGGGCCGAATTCGACGCTGACGCTGGAAAAGGCGACCGGCGAGAGCTGGGACAAATTCCGCTTCTCCCGCATCCGCAAGGCGATCATCGGCGGTGCCGAGGTCGACGTGGTCAGGCAGGGCTTCACCGGCGAACTTGGCTACGAGATCTGGCTGAACCGCGAGGATGGCGCCGCGGTCTGGGCAGCGGTGCGCCGGGCAGGGCAGGATTTCGGCATCGTGCCGGCGGGCGAATACGCCGCCGACATCGCCCGTGTCGAGGCCGGCATCATCCTGATCCGCGCCGACTACACCGGCGCAGGCCCGGAATTGCAGTTCGCCCATGGCGTTCTCGACGGCGAGAACCTGGTCACGCCGAGGGAGCTCGGGCTCGAACGCCTCGTCGATCTCAGCAAGAGCGACTTCGTCGGCAAGGCCGCACTCGAAGCGCAGGGTGCCAACGGTCACGCCGCCAACGGCTTTACCGGACTGGTCTTCGACACCGACGAGATCTACGCGCTCTACCGCCGCGCCAACGCGTCGCCGAACTTGTGTCCGCGCGTTCGCTGGCAGGCGATGAAGCTCGTCCGCGAGGGACGTGTCGTCGGCCGCGCCACCAGCGTCACCTGGAGCCCGACGGTCGGGGCGATCATCGGCTTCGCCTGCCTGGGCGCCGAGCTGATCGAAGTCGGGCGCACCGACATCCAGGCCGAATGGACCGACGAGACCGGGCGCGTGCTCGGGCTGGTATCGACCCGCCAGGTCGCGACACCGTTCACCGCGCTGAAGCGCTCCGCCTGAGCCTGCAAAGATGCGGCCGGAGCCCGGAAAGGGCCCGTCCGCGAACGACAAAGGGAGGAACCTTGGAAATGTCGATGCTTCGCAAAGCAACAATTGCGGTAGTCGCGGCCGTCTGCGCTGTCGCTGCCGGCTCGGCCTTCGCCGATGAGCCGACAAAGGTGAAGATTGCGCTGGTGCTCACCGGCGGCGTCGAGTCGTCATGGCAGAGCAGCCTGATTGCCGCGCTGGAGCGGGTGAAGGCGCAGAAGCCGCACGGGCTGGAGGTGGAATGGACCGTCGGCGACCCGGTGTTCGACGACGATGCCGCTGAGGCGATGCGCATCTATGCCGAAACAGGCGACTACCAGATCATCTGGGGCCACGGGCCCTATTCGGACCAGGTCGCCAAGGTCAAGGATGAGTTCCCCGACATGGCCTTTGCCGTCGTCGGCTCGGGCAACCAGCCGCTGGGCGGCAACCAGTACTGGATCTACAAGCGTGTCCACGAGGCATCCTACCTCAGCGGCATGCTGGCCGGCGGTATGAGCAAGTCGGGCTCGCTCGGCGTGGTCGGCACTTTTCCCGGCGACGACATCAATGACGAGATCAATGCCTTCTTCGCTGGCGCCCGGCAGATGCGCGCCGACATCAAGCAGCGCGTTGCCTTCGTCGAGTCCTGGTACGACCCGGGCAAAGCAGCCGAATACACCAACGCCCAGGTGGCGACCGGCATCGACGGCATCCTGCAGCTCACCGGGAACTTCGAGGCCTGCAAGCTCAACAAGATCTATTGCTTCGGCAGCAAGGCCGACGAGAACTACTTTGCCCCTGACAACGTGGTGACCAGCGCGGTCGCGCTCTGGGACCCCGACATCAACTGGGTCATTGATGAGTGGTGGAACCACGCCACCAAGGGCGAGCCGTACCAGGGCAACGCAGAGCCGCGCTGGTTTTCCGTGGCCGAAGGCGGCGTGGCGCTCGCGCCCTACCACGCGCTCGCCGAAAAGGTCCCGGACGAGCTGAAGGCGAAGGTTGCCGAAACCGAGAAATCCATTCGCGACGGCAGCTTCAAGGTGCCGCTCGATACCGCCCTGCCGGTTTCGCAATAGGCGGACCTGGGGCGCCCCGCCGGTGAGGAGAGCGGCGGGGCGCGACGAACTGCACTGATGCGCCGGAGGAGTTCTAGGCAAATGACTGTTGCGTTGCAGGCCAGCGGATTGAGCAAGAGATATGGCGACGTCGTTGCGCTGGACGACGTGTCGCTCGACATACATGCCGGCGAGATCCATTGCCTGTTCGGCGAGAACGGCGCCGGCAAATCCACGCTGTCCGGTTGCCTTTACGGCTATGTCCAGCCCGATAGCGGCGCGCTCGCCATCGACGGCAGGCCGATGCGGCTGCGTTCGCCGGCCGAAGCGCTGCGCCTCGGCATCGGCATGATCCACCAGCATTTCAAGCTCGTTGGACGGCTGAGCGTCATCGAAAACATTCTGGTTGGTGCCGGCGGCCGGGGGCTGTTCCTGGACACCAGGGCAGCGCGGCGGCGGCTGGCAGCTTTGTGCGCCGACTATGGCGTCGCGCTTTCTCCTGACGCCATCGTCGAGGAACTGCCGGTCGGCCTGCAGCAGTGGGTCGAGATCATCAAGGTTCTGTTCCTGGGCGTGCGGGTCCTGATCCTCGACGAACCGACGGCGGTCCTGACGCCACAGGAATCCGACCGCCTGATGGCGGCACTGGAGCGCATGCGCGACGCCGGCATGGCGATCGTGCTGATCTCCCACAAGCTGCGCGAGGTGATGCGTTCGGACCGTGTCACCGTCCTGCGCGCCGGCAAGCTGGTCGCATCGCTCAAGACCGCCGAGACATCTCCTGAAGAACTTTCGGTGCTGATGGTCGGACGCAAGGTTTCGCCGTCCTACGACCACAACAGGGAGACGCCGGGCGAGATCGTGCTCGATCTGAGCGACGTCTACGTCAATGGCGAGCGCGGCCACCGCGTCCTCGACGGATTGAGCATCCAGGTGCGCGCGCACGAGATCGTCGGCCTCGCCGGTGTTGCCGGCAACGGCCAGCGCGAGCTGTTCGAGACCATCATGAGGGTGCGTCCGCTCGAGGCCGGGCGCATCAGCATCGACGGCAAGGACGTAACTGCGGGATCGACAAGGGACGTCATCGATCTCGGTGTCGGCCATATTCCTGACGACCGCTATCTGCAGGGGCTGATCGGCAGCTTCACCATCGCCGACAACATCGTGCTCGGCAGGCACCACGACTGCGCCTTTCGCAAGGGGGCGTTCCTCGACCGCAAGGCGATCAGTTCCTTTGCCGCCGACAGCATGTCCGAGTACCGCGTCGCGGCGAGGGACAGCGGCACTCGTGTCGACCGCCTGTCCGGCGGCAATGCGCAGAAGGTGATCCTGGCGCGCGAGCTGCAGCGCAGCACGTCGCTGCTGCTTGCCAACCAGCCGACGCGCGGCCTCGACATCGGCGTCATCGACTATGTCTACCGCCAGCTTCTGGCCAAGAAGGCCGAGGGGTTCGGCATCCTCCTGGCTTCGGAAGAGCTCGACGACCTGATGACCCTCTGCGACCGCATCGCCGTGATCCACCGCGGCAAGATCGTCGGCGTGGTCGACCCTTCAGGCACCACTCCGCAGCATCTCGGCCTGATGATGGCCGGCCAGGCAGTTTCGGGAGGAGACGCCCATGCACATTAAGCTCGAACAACGCCATGGTTCCAGCCTGCTCTGGCAGGGCGCTTCGTATGGCCTGGCGATACTGGCGGGTTTCGTCGCCACCGCAATGTTGCTGAAACTGTCCTCGGCCGACGTGACGACCGCCTTCGAGGCGCTTTTTCGCGGCGCCCTTGGCAGCCAGCGCGCCATGCTGCGCACGCTCGTCGCCGCCACGCCGCTGATCCTCACCGGGCTCGCCGCTGTCGTCGTCTTCCGCGCCCGGATCTGGAGCATCGGCCAGGAGGGCCAGGTCTATGCCGGCGCGATGGGGGCCTATTGGGTCGCGTCGTCGCTGGCCGATGCGCCGCTTGTTGTCGTCGGGCCGCTGGCGATTGCCGGCGCCATGCTCGGCGGCGCGACGATGTCCGGCATCGCAGCGCTTCTGCGCAACCGCTACGAGGTCAACGAGATCTTCTCGACGGTGATGCTGAACTACATCATCGTCTATCTGCTGTCCTTTCTGCTGTCGGGCGGACCATGGACGGAAGCGGGCACCACGGTCGCCTACCACCAGACGCCGCTGCTGGCGCAGACGGCCTGGCTGCCGCATCTGGCCGGGCCATTGCATGCCGGCATCGTGATTGCGCTTCTGGCTGCGATTGCCGTCCATCTCCTGCTCGAACGCACGTCATCGGGATATGACATGCGGGCGCTCGGCGCCAACCAGACCGCCTTGCGCTTCATGGGCATGGATGTGCCGCGCATCGTGCTGGTCACTATGCTGTTGTCCGGTGCGCTTGCCGGGCTTGCGGGTGGCGTGGAGCTGCTCGGCGTCCAGCATCGGCTGAAGGCCGACTATCTCTTCGGCCTCGGCTATGGCGGCATCATCGTTGCCATGGTCGGCGGCCTGCGGCCGGCCGGAACCGTGGCGGTCGCCATCCTGTTCGGCGGCCTGTCCTCGGGCGCCGTCGACATGCGCATCCAGAGCGGCGTCCCGGATTCCCTGATCCAGGCGATGCAGGGCACCATCCTTCTCTTCGTCCTTTGCGGCACGGCACTGGCCCGCTACCGCCTCACATGGAGCTCGGCCAAATGAGCGGACTGTTTCAGGAAGCCATCTTCGTCAGCCTGCTCGCGGCGACCATCCGCATCGCCACGCCGCTGCTGTTGTCGGCCATGGGCGAGCTGGTCACCCAGCGCGCCGGCATCTGGAACGTCGGCGTCGAGGGCACCATGCTGACCGGTGCCTTCATCGCCTACATCGCCTACGCCGTCAGCGGCGATCACCTCACCGCATTCGCATTGGCGATCTCAGCTGCCATGGTGCTGGGGGCCATCACCGCTTTCCTCAGTGTGACGCTCCGGGTCGATCATTTCATCACCGGGCTGGGCATCAACCTGCTCGCCAGCGGGCTCACCCTGTTCTGGTTCCGCAGCTTCGTGAAGGGCAAGGCGCAGCCGACCTTCGACAGCATCGGCACCGTGCCGATTCCCTATCTCTCGGATATCCCCGTCATCGGCTCCGTGCTGTTCGACCAGCGCCTTCTGACCTACGCCGCCTTCGCGCTGGTGCCCGTCGTCTGGGCATTCCTGTACCGTACCAGGACCGGGCTTGAACTCCGGGCGCTGGGCGAGAACCCGGCGGCACTCGACACGATGGGGCTCAACGTCGTGGCCCGGCAATATGCCGCGACCATCTTCGGCAGTGCCTTGACCGGCCTTGGCGGCGCATTCCTGATGCTCGGCTTTTCTGACCGTTTCGTTCCCGAGCTTTCCGCCGGCCGTGGCTGGCTCGTCGTCGTCGCGCTGATCGCCGGCAACTGGCATCCGCTTCGGGTGACATCAGCCGTGCTTTCCTTCTCCTTCCTGGAGTCCGTGGCGACCCACAGCCAGGCGATCGGCGCGGCGGTTCCCTACCAGCTGCTGCTGGCGCTGCCCTACGTGATCTCCATCGCCATCATCGTCATGGCCAGGGGAAAGAGCCGACAGCCGGCAGCACTTGGCGAAAGCTACAGCAGGTCATGAGCAACACCTCCGACATGGCCGGCGAGATGTGGACGGGCGTTGCGGCGGCCCGGCCGAAATGCGCCTACGACTTCTCCCCGCCCTGATCCCGGGCTGAACCTCCTGCGCCTTCACAGTCCCCGCCGCGGCCCCCAAGCCGGCGCTTGCTCCCTCTTTGCCCGGAGATCCGAAATGCCCGAACCCAAGCATCGCCTTACACCCGAGAATTCGCCGAACCTTGTCGCCGAGGGCGTGTCACTCGAGCTGGCGCCGGCGCAGGCCGCGGGATTCCTGCCGCTCGAAACGGCTTTTCCCGAGGGCTCACGTGTCTTCCTGACCCATCTCGAAGGCAAGCCTCTGGCCTTGCAGGTCGAGGCGGCGAGGCAGCTCAGGCAGGCAGGTTTCGTGCCCGTGCCGCATTTCGGGGCGAGGCATTTCGCGTCACCGAAGGAGTTCGTCGACCTCGTCGGCGCCCATAGCCGCAACGGCGTCACCGAGGCCTTGTTTGTCGGCGGCAACCCGCTTGCCGCCAACGGGCCGCTTGAGGATGCTGCCGACCTGCTTGCCCATCCCGTCATCGCCGACAGCACGATCCGGACGGCCTTCATCGGCGGTTACCCTGAGGGCCATCCCGCAATCGGCCGGAGCGCGCTCGCCCATGCGCTGCTGCGCAAGATCGCCATCTGCCATGACCGCGACCTTGCTCCCCGCATCGTCTCGCAATTCGCCTTCGACGGGGCGATGATGGCGGCCTGGACAAACGATCTGCATCGCGCCTACCCGAGCATTCCGGTCCATCTCGGAGTGGCCGGCGTCACGTCGCTGACCAAGCTGATCAAGTTCGCCATGATGTGCGGTGTCGGGCCATCGCTCGCAGCACTCCGCCGCTCCGGCGTCGGGTTGTTCAACGTACTTGCCGACAAGGACCCCGGCGACCTGATCGAGGCCATCGAGGCTGGCCTGGCATCGAGCTGTGGTGCGCAGACCTTCCTGCACGTCTTTCCCTTCGGCGGGTGGGAGAAATCGCTGTCGTGGCTTGAGGAGTTTCGGCGCCGGCGGGCGAACTGACGAAGCAAGAGAGGGGAAGCCAGGAGGAGCAAGCGATGAATGCGCCCTGCAAGCAAACGGATTTCAGGCCGGCGAGCAGTCCACTCTCCGGTCTCGTGCCTGAGCCAGGCGATGGGGTCGACATGGAAATCCTGCTGTTGGTCGGGTTCTCGCAATTGTCGCTCGCAGCGCTGACCGAACCGCTCAATCTCGCCAACAGCTTGTCCGGCAGGTCGCCGTTCAAGTGGCGGCTTACAAGTCTCGATGGCTTGCCGGTGGTGAGTGCCAGCGGCATTTCAATTGGTGTTCAAGGATGCTTCGACGGGGTCGCCGTCCAGTCTGATCGGCCGCCGGCGCTGCTGATTTGCGCCGGGCAGGAGGTGGAGGGGCAGGGCGGTCCACATCTGAGGAGCATGCTGCGCCATGCCGCCAGGCGTCGGGTGCCCGTCTATGCCATGGGCACCGCCAGTTGGCTGCTAGCCGATGCCGGGCTGCTCGGTGACAAGCGCTGTACCATCCACTGGAACAAGTTGGCGGCTTTCGCCGAGCGCTTCCACAACATCGAAATCGATGACGCCCTGTTCATACGCGATCGCCAGGTCGTCACCTGTGCCGGCGATTTCGCTGCCTTCGACCTGGCGATCGATCTCGTCCAGCAACATTGCGGCATCGAGATTGCCCGAACCATCTGCCAGCACCTGACCGCCGACCGCTGGCGCGACGGCGCAAGCTGTCAGTCGGCCCCGCCGGGCCTCCGCCATGGCGCCACCGGACGCAAGCTGCTCCAGATCATCCAGCTGATGGAGCGCAACATCGAGGATCCAGTGCCGCTGATCGACATCGCCCGCTGGGCGTCATTGTCACGCCGCCAGGTCGAGCGCCTGTTCGAGAGACTGCTGTCGACGACGCCGCGCCAATACTACATCAAGCTGCGCCTCGGGCGGGCCCGGCAGCTGTTGGAGCTCACCGAAATGCCGGTGACCGAAATTGCCATTGCCTGTGGCTTTGCCTCGCCGTCCTACTTCTCGAAGAGCTTCAAGGAGCATTTTGGCAGCCTTCCCAGCCAACTCAGAAGCTAGCCGTTCCCATCTCGCGACCAGTCGGGCTGCCGCCAGATCCGGACTGCGGCCGGACATCGCCAGGCAGGCCCGCCTGCGCCGGCCGTGATCCGGGTCCGTCGGTCTTTCCCGCGCTCCAGATGACGTCTACCACGGGAAGTCATCGCCCTGGCTGGACCTGTTTGCCCGGTGGCCGGCGCCGGCGCGGCGGTCGGTTAGACCTCCCGTGCACCCGTGGGGTCGGTCGGGTCCTCGATTGCCGTCATCGTCGCTGACGCCTCGGGCTGGAGCACCGTCTTGTCTGAAAGCGCCATGCCATAGGCCGTGTCGCCGGCGCCTTCGGCGACGTCGCTTGCCATGCGGTAGCCCTTGTTTTCGCGCACCTGGCGCGGCGACAGGCCGAACTGTTCGGATATCTGCCTGGAGAAGTGGAACGGGTTCTTGTAGCCGCACTGATAGGCGATGTCGGAGATCGGCAGGCCGGTCTGCAGCAGCAGGAAGTGGCCGCGCGAGGCCCTGACCTGCCAGAGATAGCGCACCGGCGTGACGCCGATATGCTTGCGGAACGACGAAACCAGATGCTGCGGCGTGACGCCGACGAGCGCGGCGAGGCGGTCGACCGTGATCTCCTTCTCGTAGTTCTCGTCGATATAGAAGCGGGCGCGCAGAACCGAACGCGGCGTCTGCCGCTCCTGCTCGGACATCTGCGCTTCATGGAAATAGGCAAGAAAGATCGACTCTCCCAGCGCATTGCGCAACTGGTTGAGGTTGGAGCTCGAGCCGGCACCGAGCTCCACCCCGAGCCGCTGGATGCTCTCGATGCGCTGTGGCAGGGGAATGCGGGTCGGCAGCGAACGCAGCCGCGAGGCAAGCGCCTCGCTGACGTCGCCGGCATAGCCCTCGCACCAGCTCACCCTGGTGTGCCGCCCCTCGCTATATTCCATGGACAGGCCGCGTTCGTTGCGGAAGAAGCCGCAGCTTCTTGCACCCAGCACCGTCTCCTCGTCGTCGCAGATGACCTTTGCCTTGCCTTCATGGATGATCAGCAAGGTCACATAACGCTCCTTGAGCGGGCCATAGACGCCGCCTGCCGGATATATCGCCTCACCGAAGGCGAAGCCTCTTCCATTGTCGATGAATGCGCGCATAGCCAAGGCCTCGCTTGCCGTGCCATGCGTTTTCCTAACACGGCTCAATGCGTCGTCAAAGATAAGAAGAATGTGGTCTTAACGTCAGATATGTTTTCGGCCGACGCAGGCATTCCGTGAAAACAGGGGCTGCGGAATACTCCAGACATCAACGGGCGAGCCGGTCACGCCGCCTGGACATGCCAGCAAGACGCATCCTCTGGAGGAAAAACGTGTTTCTGCCAGCCGACCATTCCAAGACGAGAGACGAGCTGCCGCGCGGCTGCACATTTGCCGCCAGCGACTGGCATATCCTCGCCTCGTTCTGGCATCCGATCGCCTTCGTTCACGACATCGCCGACAAGCCGGTGCGGGCAAAGCTGCTCGACGTCGACCTTGTGATCTACAAGACATCCGCCGGAATCACTGTGGCGCGCGATCTGTGCCCGCATCGCGGCACCCGCATCAGCGCCGGCTGGATGGCTGACGACCAGATCGTCTGTCCGATGCACGGGCTGCATTTCGGTCATGACGGCGCCTGTTCGAAGATCCCGTCGATCGCCAATTCCGAAGGGCGCATACCTCCCAAGCTGCGCCTCGAAACCTACGCCTCGGTCGAGCGCTACGGCATCATCTGGACGTGCCTGAAGGGTGAGGCGATCTGGCAGCTGCCGGAGTGGGACGGCATTTCCAACCCGGCCCTGCGCAAGGTTTATGTGCCCGAAGGCACCTGGTATGCAGCAGCAAGCCGGCATGTCGAGAACTTCAACGACGTTGCCCATTTTCCCTGGGTTCACACCCAGAGCTTCGGCGGCAGCACGGCCGATCCGATCCCGCCTTACGACGTCGAGCAGACGGACTATGGCCTGCGCTTCGAGCTGCCTTATCATGAAGGCTTCAACCGCTTCGACGACGGCGTCGAAGGCGACGAGCGCGACGTGGTCTATACTTACGAGCTGACCTATCCGTTCTCCACCCTGATCAAGATCGATCCGCAGGGATCCGACTACGTCGTCTACTTCGCCGACACCGTCTGCCCGGTCTCGGCGCGCGAGACACGCATCTTCCAGATGATGACCGACACGTCAGGCGATCCGGATACCGACTACTGGGTCAAGGATGCGCTGCTGATCAACGACGAGGACAAGCCGATGGTCGAGGAGCAGCATCCCGAGGAACTGCCGCTCGATCTGACCGAGGAGATCCACGTGCCGTCGGATCGCATGTCGCTCGAATATCGCCGTGGGCTGGTCCGCAAATTTGGCCTTGGTGCGCCGATCGCGAGTTGATCCCGCAGCACATCGCAACTGCAGATATCAGGGAAAGACGATGCCGATCCGTTTCGAAACCTGCTTCCTTCACCAGGCCGTGTTTGGCGCCCGACCAGGACAGCTCGACGGCCAGGCAGCCCAGCAATGGAGGAGGGCGTCTTGACCATGGCGTTCACGAGAAACGGGCTCGCGCCCTCGGCACCGGTAGCCGAAAACAGGCTGCGGCTGCAGATCGCACGCAAGTGGACCTCTGCCGAGGGCATCGTGGCAGTCGACCTCGTTGCAGCGGACGGCGCACCCTTGCCGGCGTTTACGGCGGGATCTCACATCGACCTGTTCCTGCCCGGCGGCCTGACGCGTCAATACTCGCTCCGCAACGATCCGCGCGAGCGTCACCGCTATGCAATCGGCGTGCTGCGCGAGCCTGGCGGCCGTGGCGGATCGGCTTATGTCCACGACAGGCTGGACGTTGGCGATGCCTTGGAGACGAGCAGGCCGCGCAACGCCTTCGAGCTCGATGAAACCGCGCCGTTTTCGCTGCTGCTGGCCGGCGGCATCGGCGTCACACCGATCCTGGCCATGGCTTATCGGCTATCGTCGCTGGGGCGGGATTTCGAGTTCCATTATTGCGCCCGCAGCGCCGACCGCCTGGCCTTTCGCGACGAAATCGAGGCCTCGCCCTTTGCCGGCAAGGTCAGGTTCCATCTCGATGACGGCCCTCCGGCGCAGCTGCTGAGCCTGGACAGGTTGCTGGCCTATCGGCCGGAAGGCGCGCATCTCTACGCCTGTGGTCCTTCAGGTTTTCTCGACGCCGTGGTCTCCAGGGCCAAGCCAGGCTGGCCGGCGGATGCCGTGCATCGCGAGTATTTCGCCAACGCGGCACCAAAGGCGCAATCCGACCAGCCGTTCAGGATCACGCTGGCGAGTACCGGCCACAGCTTCGACGTCGCGCCGGGGCGAAGCATCGTCGAGGTGCTGGCCGACAACGGCATCGACATTCCGGTGTCGTGTGAACAGGGCATCTGCGGCACCTGCGTGACGCGGGTGGTTTCGGGCGAGCCGGACCATCGCGATCTCGTTCTGACCGACAGGCAGCGTGCCGACCACATGACGCTGTGCTGCTCGCGCGCCCTGAGCGCCGAGCTGATCCTCGATCTCTAGGCCGGAAGGGTGTTTTCCATGCGGCACTGAAGGTTCACCAGGCAGCGAAGCGCGAGGGCCGCAGGCCCGAGAAGGAAGCCACCAAGGGAAAGATGATGCAACTGGAACAATTCGTGCGGAACCTGCCCAAGGCAGAGCTTCATCTGCATCTGGCCGGTGCGGTCAAGGCCAGGACGTTCCTCAAGCTGGCGCGCAAGAACAATGTCGCGCTGCCTGATTTCGACGAGGTCGAGGACCTTTACCGCTACGACAATCTGGTCGATTTCCTCGAAGTCTATGATCTCGTCGCGCGCTCCGTCGTCGACGCAGACGATTTCCACCTGATTGCCTATGAGGCGCTGGAACATGTCGCCAAAGCCGGCGGCCGCTACACCGAATTCTTCTTCAGCCCGCAGGTGCATCAGGATGCCGGCATCAGCTACCAGACCATGTTTTCCGGCATCCTCCAGGCGATGGACGACGCCGAGCGCGACTTCGGCCTGGTGTCGCGGCTCATTCCGGCGATCAATCGCGAGCTGAGCCTCGATCGCAGCTTCGAATTCCTCGAGCTGATTTTGCCGTTCCGCTCCGACAAGGTCATCGGCATCGGCCTCGACTATGACGAGGAGCCGTTTCCGCCGGCGCCGTTCAAACCGGTCTACGACAAGGCGAAGAAGGCGGGCATGCGGCTGACCGCCCATGCCGGCGAGGGCGGCCCTGCGGCCAATGTGCGTGACGCGCTCGACCTGCTCGGCGTCGAGCGCATCGACCATGGCTACCGCGTCATGGAAGATCCCGATCTCGTCGCGCGCTGCATCGCCGAGGACATCGCCTTCACCGTCTGCCCGAGCTCGACAGTCATCCTCACACATTGGCGCGACCTTACCGCCGCCGACCACCCGATCCGCACCATGCTCGACGCCGGTCTCAAGCTGGTGGTCGATACCGACGACCCGCCCATGCTGCAGACCGACCTTGCCAAGGAATACCGGCTGCTTGCCGAAACCATGTCGCTCGACCGGGCGAGCCTTGCCGCGCTGGCGCTGAATTCTCTCGATGCGGCCTGGCTCGACGACAGCACCAGGCGCGCCTGGCGGGCCGAGTGGACCAGGGATATCGACCTGTTGATGGCCGAGCCGGAGGAGGCGCACGTCACCAATTGAGACCAGGCCGGCTCGAGGAGGAGGCGGCCCAACCAACAAGAACAGACGGGATAGAACCCGGACAATAACACCAGAGGGAAAGGTACGATCCTATGTTGAAACATCTCGCTAGAAGGCTGGCGGTCTTGGCGATGCTTGCCATATCAGCCATGACAGGCAGTCCCGAGCGCGCAGCGGCAGCCGACCCTGACAAGCTCAACATCGCCGTCATCCTGTCGGCCGGCATCGAGAGTGCCTGGGATGGCACCTTGATCGAGGCGCTAGAACGCGCAAAAGTGGCCAAGCCGCACGGGCTCGACATCACCTGGAAATACACCGACCCGCTGTGGGGCGACGATGCAGGCGATGCCATGCGGCTTTTTGCCGAAAGTGGCGAATATGACGTCATCTGGGCCCACAGCACCTATTCCGACCAGGTCAAGAAGCTGCGGGAAGAGTTTCCCGACATTCTCTTCGTCGTCGTCGGCTCGGGCAATGAAGGGCTCGGCGGCAATCAGTACTGGGTCTACAAGCGTGTCCACGAGCCGGCCTATCTGCTTGGATATGCCGCTGGAAAGCTGACCAAGTCGAACAGGCTGGGCGCCGTCGGAACCTTCCCGGCCGATGACGTCAACGACGAGATCAATGCCTTCTTCGCTGGTGCCAAGGCGGCAAACCCAGCCGTCGAGCGCACCGTCGCCTTCATCGAATCCTGGTACGACCCGGCCAAGGCAGGTGAATACACCAAGGCGCAGATCGCCACGGGCGCCGACCTGATCTTCCAGCTCACCGGCAATTTCAAGCCGTGCGAGGAAGCCAAGATCCTGTGCTTCGGCAATTTCCAGGACCAGAAATCGTTCTCGCCGTCGACCGTGCTGTCCAGCGCCGTGGCGCAGTGGGATCCCGATGTCAGCTGGATCGTCGACGAATGGTGGGCGCACAAGGCGGAAGGAAAGCCTTATCAGGGCAACACCGACAAGCGCTGGTTCGCGATGAAGGACGGCGGCTCGGCAGTGGTGCCCAATGCCGAGCTGCAGGGCAATGTGCCCGCCGCGGTCCAGACGGAAATCGACGAGCTCAAGGCCAAGATCATGGCCGGCAGTTTCGAGGTGCCTGTCGACGTCTCTGATCCGAAGGCCAAGTAATTCCCTGTTGAAAGCCCGGCCGCGACGGGCGCCTTAGCCTGCCGCGGCCTTCGCTCACTCGAAATTGGGTACCTCTCATGTCCACTGCCTTGCGTGTCGAAGGCCTGACCAAGCGGTTCGCCGGGGTCACCGCCAACGACAATGTCGACTTCGATCTTCGCCGCGGCGAGATCCACTGCCTATTCGGTGAGAACGGCGCCGGCAAGTCGACGCTTTCGTCCTGCATCTTCGGCTTCTACCGGCCCGACAAGGGCGAGATCCTGCTGCGCGATCAGCCTGTGCAGATTGCCTCGCCGATGGACGCCATCCGTCACGGCATCGGCATGGTGCACCAGCATTTCGTGCTCGTTCCCGAATTCACCGTGCTCGAAAACATCATCGTCGGCACGCAGCGCTCGGGCTGGCGGCTGAACGCCGCCGAGGCGCGCCAGAAGCTGAGGGGCATCTGCGACGGCTACGGCATCGATCTCGACCTCGACGCCTATGTCTGGGAGCTGCCTGTCGGGCGCCAGCAATGGGTCGAGATACTCAAGGCGCTTTACCTCGATGCGCAGATCCTGATCCTCGACGAACCCACGGCGGTGCTGACGCCGGGCGAGTCGAAGGTGCTGTTCGACATCGTCCGCAAGATGTGCGCCCGCGGCATGTCGATCATCCTGATCACCCACAAGCTGGTCGAGGTGATGCAGTCGGACCGGGTGACGGTGCTGCGCAAGGGCAGGGTGGTGGCGACGCTCGACACGCCCGCCACCACGCCCGACGAGCTGGCCAGGCTGATGGTCGGCCGCGACATCTCCTTCACTGTCACCAAGCCCGAACTGGCTCCCGGCGAAACCATCCTCGCCGTTGAGGGCCTGTCGGCGCGCGGCTTCTGGGGCGATGCGGTGCTGAAGGACGTCTCCTTCTCGGTCGCGCAGCATGAGATTCTCGGCATTGCCGGTGTTGCCGGCAACGGCCAGAAGGAACTGTTCGAGGTGCTTTGCGGCGTGCGCAGGCCCGCCGCCGGTTCGATCCGCTTCAAGGGCGAGGAGGTGGCCGGCATGTCGCCGCGGGCGATGATGGACCGCGGCGTCGGCCACATTCCCGACGACCGTTTCCGCGAAGGACTGGTTCCCGAGTTCAGCGTCGCTGAGAATGTCGTCCTTGGTTGGCAGCGCAGCCCGAAATACTGCAACGGCCCGTTGATGGATCGCGAAGCGATCACCGGCCTGGCCCGGGAGATGATCGGCGAATACCAGATCGCCACGCGCGACGAACATGTTGCGGCCGGCAAGCTGTCGGGCGG
Organism: Aminobacter sp. SR38; assembly: GCF_014843375.1. Taxonomy (NCBI): domain Bacteria; kingdom Pseudomonadati; phylum Pseudomonadota; class Alphaproteobacteria; order Hyphomicrobiales; family Phyllobacteriaceae; genus Aminobacter; species Aminobacter sp. SR38. The sequence continues at coordinate 763,996 of NZ_CP062112.1, read as the reverse complement.
CAACGCCCAGAAGATCATCATCGCCCGCGAGTTCCTGCATGCCTCGGGCCTGGTGCTCGCCAACCAGCCGACGCGCGGCCTCGACGTCGGCGTCATCGAATATGTGCAGTCGCAACTCTTGAAGAAGCGCGCCGAGGGCTTTGCCATCGTGCTCGCCTCCGAAGAGCTCAGCGATCTGTTCAGCCTCGCCGACCGCATCGCCGTGATGTTCAAGGGCGAGATCATGGGCATCGTCGACCCCAGGACGGTAACGGTTGCCGAAGTCGGCGTCATGATGGCCGGCCGCCGTGGGGGCATCGCGGCCAGCAAGGAAAGGGTTTCGGCATGATCGTCTTCGAACGCAGGGTGGAGGCGAACGCGCTCTGGACGCTTTTGTCCTTCATCATGGCCGCTGTCGCGGGCCTCGCGGTATCGGCCATCCTGATCGCCTCGACGGGCGCCAATGTGGCCGAGGTCTTCGGCGCCTTGCTGCAAGGCTCGGTCGGCTCGCCCAAGGCGCTGGCAGCGACGCTGGTCAAGGCAACACCGCTGATCCTCACAGGCCTTGCGACTGTCATCGCCTTCCGCGCCCAGATCTGGAGCATTGGCCAGGAAGGGCAGGTCTTTGCCGGGGCGATGGGCGGCTATCTCGGCGCGCAATTGCTTGCCGGCCTGCCGCCGCTCCTGTTTTTCCCCGGCGTGCTCGCACTTGGCATGGCGGCCGGCATGGGGCTCGGCTGGATCGCTGCGGTGCTGCGCAACCGCTTTGCCGTCAACGAGATCATCTCGACGGTCATGCTCAACTATCTCGTCGTCTACCTGTTGTCATGGCTGCTGCAGGGCGGCCCCTGGGGCGAGACGGGCGGCACGATTGCCTACCACCAGTCGCCGATGCTGCCGGATACGGCCTTCCTGCCGGCGCTGTTCGGCAGCAGCCGACTGCATGCCGGGGTGCTTTTGCCCTTGCTCGCTGCCGCCATCTGCGCGCTGGTCATGTCGCGCGCGCCTTTGGGTTATGAGATCCGCGGCCTGGGCTACAATCCCGAGGCCTTGCGCCACAAGGGCGTCGACATCGCCCGCACGGTGAGCGTGATCATGATGGCGAGTGCAGCACTTGCCGCCCTTGCCGGCGCCATCGAGCTTTTCGGCGTTTCTCACCGCCTGCGCGCCGACAATCTCATCGGCCTTGGTTATGCCGGCATCATCGTCGGCATGATCGGCGGCCTGAGCCCGATAGGAACCGTCTTTGCCGGGCTGTTCTTCGGCGGCCTGGCGAGTGGCGCCGTCTATATGCGGGTGCTTGGCGACGTGCCGGCTTCGCTGGTCCCGGCAATGCAAGGCATCACCTTGTTCTTCTTCCTCTGCGCCGGTGTGCTGGCGCGTTATCGCATCGTCATGAAGGTTGCCGTCCAATGAGCCAGCTGTTCCAGGAAGCGATCATCATCAGCATCCTCGCCTCGACCATCCGTATCATGACGCCTTTGCTGTTCTCGGCGATGGGCGAGCTGATCACCCAGCGTGCCGGCATCTGGAACATGGGCGTCGAGGGCACGATGCTGACCGGCGCCTTTGCCGCCTATCTGGTGGCCACGCTGACCGGTTCGTTATGGCTGGCGGTACTTGCGGCAATCGTTGCCGGCGCCTTGATGGGCCTCGTCATCGCCTTCATGACCGCGACCCTGCGCGTCGACCATTTCATCGCCGGTCTCGGCCTCAACCTTCTGGCCGGCGGGCTCACGCTCTACTGGTTCCAGAGCTACATCCAGGGCCGGGCGCAGCCGATATTCTCCGGCTTTCAGGACGTCGACATCCCGCTGCTGTCCGACATCCCGGTCATCGGCCCGGTGCTGTTTTCGCAGCGGGCGCTCACCTATGTCGCCCTGCTGGTCGTACCGGTCGTCTGGTTCCTGCTCTATCGCAGCCGCTATGGGCTCGAACTGCGCTGCCTCGGCGAAAATCCCAAGGCGCTCGACGTCAAGGGGCTCAGCGTTTCGGCCCGGCAATATCTGGCCGTCATGCTGGGCAGTGCGATGACCGGGCTGGGCGGCGGTTTCCTCATGCTCGGCTTTTCCGACCGCTTCCTTGCCGATTTTACCGCCGGTCGCGGCTGGATCGTCATCGTAGCACTCATCGCCGGCAACTGGCGGCCAATGGGCGTTCTGATCGCGGTGACGGCCTCCGCTTTCCTGGAGTCGCTCGCCACTCACCTGCAGGTGGTCGGCGCCCAGGTTCCGCACCAGCTGCTGCTCGCGCTGCCCTATCTCGCTTCGATCGGCCTGTTGATGGGCCTGCGCTTCCGCTCGGGCCAGCCGGCGAGGCTCGGCATCCCCTACGCCAGGGAATGACCGGGCGCAGGCTCGACTACGGTACCATTTCCAACAGGCGGCATGCTTCCGGCATGTCGCCTGTTTCGTCATTGAGATCAAAACGCGGTATTGCCGGGGTTTTCCAGCACGTCGCTCGGCGGGCGATAGCCCTTGTTGGCGCGGATCTCGGTCGGCGTCATCGCAAAATTCTGCCTGATGTGGCGCGAGAAATGAAACGGGTTCTTGTAGCCGCACTGATAGGCGATCTCGGAAACCGACAGGCCGCTTTGCAGCAGCAGGGCCCGGCCGCGATTGGCCCGGATCTGCCAGAGATAGCGCATCGGCGTGACGCCAAGGTGCTTGCGGAACGATGAGATCAGCTGTTGCGGCGACAGGTTGGCGATGGCGGCAAGCGCGCTGACAGTGATGTCCTTGTCCATGTTTTCATCCATGTGCCGTTTCACCCTGAGGACGTGCCTGGGAACGAAGCGGTCGCGTTCGCTGAGCCGCGCCTCATGGAAGAAGGCGGTGTAGAGCGCGTAGCCAACGGCATTGCGCACGTCGTTGAGGCCGGTGCTCGAGGAAAAGCCGAGCTCGACGCCGATGCGCTGCAGGGCGGCCAGTCTTTCGGTCAGAGCGACGACAGGCGAGGCGCCGGCGAGCGGCGAGGGCCCGCTTGCCCAGATCTTGCCGGGTACGCCTTCGCACCATCCCACCCGGTGCAGGATGTCGCGTTCCATCTCGATCAGGAACAGGCGGTCATTCTTGAAGAAGGCGGCTTGCCCACCCGCAAGGGTCGTTTTCTCGTCGTCGCAGGTGACCCTGATCAACCCCTCATGGACGAAGATCAGGCTGACATACTGCCTCGACAAAGGTCCATAGACGCCGCCGCGGGAATAGGTCGCCTCGCCGAAGGCGAAACCGTGGCCGACGTCGACGATGGAGTCCATGCCAGCACACCCTCTGCTTTGTTCAGGTAAAGCAGAGTAAGACCGCTGTTGGATAAGTTCCATCCCGGCTTTAATCAGGGATATGCATTGCCGTTGGCGCGGTATTCTCTCCGCGCCCCGCTGGCTGCACAGTCAAGACACTCACGTCAGGAGGAGAAAGACAGTGCAGGACAAGGCTGAACTGGCAGGCAACGGCACACCGTTCCATGCTGCGACGAGCGCCGAGATGCGGACCACCTGGTGGTATCAGTGGGACAAATACATCGTCTCCGACGTCTATACGAGCATGCCGCAGGAACTGGCGGCGATCCGCAACGCGGTAGCCATGATCGACATGTCGCCGCTGCCCAAGATGGAGCTGCGTGGCCCCGACGCGCATCGCCTCGTCGACCGGCTGATGACCCGCGACATGACGCGGCTTGCGGTCGACCACGTGATGTATGCGCCATGGTGCAACCGCGACGGCCTTATGGTCGGCGACGGCCTGGTTCTCCGCCTGGCGGACGACTGGTTCATCGTCTCGGGTGAAACAAGCCACGCATGGTTTGCCAGTCAGGCCGGCGGCCTGCAGGTTACGATCCGCAACGCCTCCGACGACTATGGCATCCTCTCGCTGCAGGGGCCGCGCGCCTTCGACCTGATGCAGGCGGCGACCGGCCGCGACTGGTCCGGTCTCAAATTTTCGCAGATCGGACGCGCCGCCATTGCCGGCCATGACATTCTTGTTGCCCGGCAAGGCTTCACCGGCGAACTCGGCTTCGAGCTCTGGGTGCCGAGGGCAGCGGGGGCTGCGGTGTGGCGGGAGCTGCAGGCTGTCGGTCAGCCATTTGGCGTTTTGCCGGCCGGCGAATATGCCGTTGACGTCGCCCGCATCGAGGCCGGCCTGATCCTGGTCTCGGCCGATTATAACGGCGCAGGTCCCGATCCCCGCACCGCGCGCGTCGACGTCACAGACGAATTGAACATCACGCCGATCGAGGCCGGCCTTGGGCGGCTGATCGATTTCGGCAGCGATTTTGTCGGCAAGCAGGCGCTTCAGGCCGCTGCGGCCGAGCCGGGGCGGCGCTTCGTCGGGTTGCACTATGACGCCAGCGCGATCGTTACCGCGGCTGCCGAAAACAGCGCTTACGGCACCGCACTGTCCCGGGCGTATTGGGGCTCGATGCCCATCTTCCACAAGGGTACCTCCCACGCCGGCAAACCGGTGGGCCGCGCCTCGAGCCTTGCCTTCAGCCCGACGCTGAAGCGCGCCATCAGCTTCGCTTTCCTGCCCGCCGAGCTGTCGTCACCTGGCACGGTTGTCGATGTCGAGCTGAAGGACGACGAGGGTGCGGCCATCGGGCGGGTCCCGGCCACCGTTGTCTCCTTGCCGTTCATCGAAATCCGCCGCTCGAAAGGCTGACGACGGCAATAATGACATCGGGAGGAGAGGCACGTGAACATCGCTCACAGGCCCACATCGTTTGATCCTGAAGCCCGACCACGCGCCGCACGCTCCCCCGGCGCGTCCACGACATCCGAGGTGTCGAGCTTCCATATCCTGCTCCTGCCCGGTTTCTCGCAGCTCTGCCTGGCATGGATGATCGAGCCGCTCAAGCTCGCCAATTCATTGTCGGGCAGGGAGCTGTTCCGCTGGCAGCTGGCAAGCCTCGACGGCTGTCAGGTGGTCTGCGCCAGCGGCATGGCGCTGGCGGTGGCGGGCAATATCTTTGCCGAGGAGGCGGCGGTCACCGCGTGCCGCCACACAGCCGTGCTGGTCTGCGCCGGCGAGGGCGTCGAGCAGCACGGCACCTGCGAACTGCGCAATTTCCTGCGCCGCATCCACCGCGCCGCCGTGCCGATCTATGCCTTGGGCACCGCGACCTGGCTGCTCGCCGACGCCAGGCTGCTGGACGGGGCTCGCTGCACCATCCACTGGGGCAAGATGGCGGCGCTGTACGAGACCTTTTACGGCCTTGCCATCGACGATGCACTGTTTGTCCGCGACGGCTCCATCGTCACCTGCGCCGGCGCGTTTGCCGGCTTCGACCTGGCGATGGATCTGGTGGGGCAGCATGGCGACGTCGAGCTGGTGCGCACCATCTGCCAGCATCTCGCCGCCGACCGCTGGCGCGACGGGGCGAGCGCCCAGTCGCTGCTGCCCGGCTTGCGTTTCGGCAGCGGGGGCAAGAAGCTGTCGCGCATCCTGCAGCTGATGGAGCGGAACATCGAGGATCCGCTGTCGCTTGAGGACATCGCCCGCGAGGTGTCATTGTCGCGGCGCCAGATCGAACGCCTGTTCGAGCGCCATTTGTCGACCACGCCACGGCAGCATTATCTGACACTCAAGCTCCGCCGCGCCCGCCAACTCATCGAAATGACCGATATGTCGGTAACCGACATCGCCATCGCCTGCGGCTTCGACTCGGCGTCCTACTTCTCGAAAAGCTTCAAGGAACATTTCGGCATCCTGCCGAGCGTGCTGCGCGCACGGTGAGGTTTGTGGGGCAGGGCGAGGGCGGCGCGCTGGGCGTGGGGCAGGGCAGCGCGCTGGGCGTGGGGCAGGGCAGCCAGGCTGGCAGTCGCAATGCTTTGCATCGCCTCGCTTCGGTGCCGACAGACAGCCGATCACAGCAGGGTGCATCATAGGCAACCGGCTGAACTCTTCAGGTCGCGCCTAGCCGTTGCTTGACTCCGTCGAGGAAGTATTTCCGCGTCAGATAGCTCGATATCTGCCCCTGCTCGCTCAGCTTTACACCGACGATCGCACCGGCATCCGCCATGTACTTTGATGCATGTTTCGCGATGATGACGTCGGCATCATCGTCGAAATGGTTTGATCCGTACAGGATCATCATGACCTTCTGTGCGTGGAGCACGCCCAGCTTAAAATCGTCGTCCATCTCCCTCGTCGCCGTCAGGTAATTCTGTACGACCTCCCTGCCGCGAGCTCCTGTCAGCTTCGCCAGCGTGCTCGTGATCACTCTCCCCAAATCTTCGCCGGCGAGTTTACTGTTGGAGCTGAACGCAGCCAGCACCCGGATCATCCCGCCAAAATATCCAAGTACATAGGGGTCACGCCAAAACCCCGGCGGGATGCCGCCATCCATTTCCTTCAGTCGTACCAGTTGCACGCAAGCTTCTGTCGCCACGTTGACGGCATTTGCCTTCCGAATCCAACCGAACATCGCTCCCCCAGCCCGAACCCGGCAGCGGACGCCAGCTTAGCGTTTGAACCTGCCGACATAATCCCAGATTGCTTGATCAAAATTGTATTTGCCACGGATTGCAACTTACCAAACTTAGGCGTTCTCGGCTCTCTACATCTCCTTTGAAGTAGACATGCTGTCGCGTTCCAGGCGGGTTGGACGATGTCCACGCGGGCATAACCAGATCAGCTCGCTCAGAAGGCAATCTGCGCCACGAAGTACATGGCTGCGAAGTTGCCAGCAGCCGAGACGGCCGCCTGCTGACTATGCGGAAGGAAGGTGCCGCTCCATGGCGTGCAGGGTGAGACAAGCGCCTGGCGGGGCATTCCTCCAGCAAAGCCGTGTAAGCCTCGTGTCGCCGGGCTCAGCGGAGTGCCCCCCAAGATGCTGATGGAGATAAAGGGGGAGGATTGGTATTAGGCTTTGGTGAGCAACCAAAACGGGGTCCGGCAGTACTGGAATGAATTTAGGGATTAAAGGCTTTTAGAGAAAATTTGGCTGGGGAACCTGGATTCGAACCAGGACTAACGGAGTCAGAGTCCGTGGGTCTACCGTTAACCTATTCCCCAGCAAGGCCGATCTGGTGTCGGCCGCGACGCTTGTTCAACGCCGCCGGTGCGCGCCTTTTAGCCGCCGCCGGGAAATAGTCAACCCCACAGACAGCGGCAATTTTGGTTTTCAGCTCTTGTCCGTGTTGCCGCTGCGTCCGAACTGCGAATGCTCGAACCCAAGCACGGCGACGATGCCGAGAATGAGCGGAATGATGAGATAAAACAGGCGGAAAACCAAAAGCGCGGCAAGCACGGTTGCCGGGTCCATTTCCGGCAGGCCGGTGAGGAAAACCACTTCGAGCACGCCGAGGCCGCCCGGCGCATGTGATGCCTGCGCCACCGCAAACGAGACCAGGAAGATGCCGAGCACGATCAGGTAGCCGGGATTGTTCTCAGTGGGCAGGGCGAAATAGATGATCGCAGCCGCTGCCAGGATTTCCAGCGGGCCGATGATCAGTTGGCGCGCGACGATGGGCAGGGACGGGTAATAGAGGCGGAAGCTGCGGATGGCGAGCGGCTTGAGATGCAGCCAGCTGCCGAAGACGTAAGCCGCGACTGATACGAGCATGGCAATGCCGAGTGCGATCCACCAGCCTTCATGGCTGCCTTCGGTGTAGCGGTCGAGCAGGCCGGGCTCGAGCAGAATCACCACGGCGCCGACAAAGACGCTCGACAGCACGAAGGTGAACCAGCAGATGCCGACAAGGACGCCGACATCCTGGCCGGTCAACCCCTTGCTGGCGTAGGCGCGATAGCGGATGACGGCGCCCGAAAACACCGAGCCGCCGATATTGTGCGACAGCGCATAGGTGGTGAAGGAACAGACGGTGACGAAGAACCACGACACGCGTTTGCGCAGGTGCAGAAGGGCGATGTGGTCATAGCCGGCAAGCGCGGCATAAGCGACGACGGAGCTCAATGCCGACAGGATCCAGCCATGCGGCGGGATGGCGGCGAGCCCGCTCCAGACATCGTCGAGGGAGATTTCGCGCCACTCATTGTAGAGCAGCCAGGCAGAAACGGCGACGGCGCCGAGCCCGATGACGGGCCAGATAAAGTCCTTGATTCTCATGCGGCTGCGCTTGCCCACTCCTTTCGGTCTGGCGTTTCGATACCTCGTATTGTGGCTATGCGTCCGCTCGCACGACCGGGTGGGGTTCCAGCTTTGCCCCATCAAAGCCGGCTATTCAACCCGAGCTGCGGTTTTCTGTGCGCAAGCCCGGCGCGTCCGGCATGCCGGGCGGCAAATTACGACGCGGGCGGCCTTGGTGATCGGCGCGCACGCTGATACTGTGGCCGCAACACAAGATGAGATGCGCGTGCAGCGTCCGAAAGGTTCGCGCGGCGCCAGAAGGAAGTTGCAAGGTGAAGGACCGCGAGCCCGGCGCTGACGCGTCGGATGCGGGTGTCTCCCGGGATGGGTCGTCGCGTCACAGCGCCGGCCGATCTCAAAAGGGCCGTGAGGCCGCCGCACGACCGGTCAACGGTCACGGCCAAGGGGACGCTGCGCAACACAAGACAAAGACCCGGAAAAGGCGCAAGCGCCGGCGCGGGCGCAAGGTTTTTGCGCGCGATGGCGCACAACCCGTTGCCGGCGGCGGACAGGCTGAAACAGCCATCCCGCCGGCCGCACTCAAGCCGAACATGCCGCCGGCAAAACCTGGTCCCGCACCCAGGCCGGATCAGGCCGAGCTGGCACGTCGCGTGCCGACGGCCGAGCTGCCGGTCTTTGCCGCGCTCGACCTCGGCACCAACAATTGCCGCTTGCTGGTCGCCGTACCAGGCAGGCCCGGGCAGTTCCGTGTCATCGATGCCTTCTCGCGCATCGTCAGGCTGGGCGAGGGACTGTCGGCATCGGGGCGGCTGGGCCAGCCGGCGATGGACCGCGCCGTCGAGGCGCTCAAGGTCTGCAGCGACAAGCTGCGCAACCGCAAGATCCGGCAGGCGCGGCTGATCGCCACCGAAGCCTGCCGCACGGCAGCGAACGGGGCGGAGTTCATCGACCGCGTCGAACGCGAAGCGGGCCTCAAGCTCGAGATCATCGACCGCCAGACCGAGGCGCGGCTTGCCGTTTCCGGCTGCGGCTCGCTGGTCGAGCGCGACACCGACGGCGTCGTCCTGTTCGACATTGGCGGCGGCTCGTCCGAGATCGCGCTGATCGACGTCTCGCGCCATCGTTCGCCGCGCCTGGCGAATCATATCGTCTCGTGGACCTCGCTGCCTGTCGGCGTCGTCTCGCTCGCCGAGCGATTCGGCGGCCGCACGGTGACGCGCGAGATCTTTGCCGCCATGGTCGAGGATGTCGCGACGCGGCTGCGCGCCTTCGACGGGCGCGACCGCCTGAGCCACATCGTCTCCAGCCCGAAATTCCACCTCCTGGGAACGTCTGGAACGGTGACCACGCTGGCCGGCGTGCATCTCGAACTCGACCGCTACGACCGTCGCCGCGTCGACGGCCTGTGGATGGACGGCTCAAGCGTCGACCGCATGGTCGAAAAAGTGCTCGGCTGGGATTTCCAGCAGCGCGTCGCCAATCCCTGCATCGGTGCCGACCGGGCCGACCTGGTGCTCGCCGGCTGCGCCATTCTCGAGGCGATCCGCGCGGTGTGGCCGTCGGAAAGGCTGCGTGTCGCCGACAGGGGCTTGCGCGAAGGCATATTGAGCGAATTGATGGCCGATGACGGCGTGTGGCGCCGCAACTGGCGAAACGGACAAATGAGATGACCAAGAAGCCGACAAAGCCGGAGGTGGCGGCAGGCGCGACACGCGTGATGCGCACCAAGATTAAGAAGAAGCGCGGCCTCAAGGAATCGTCGCGCCGCTGGCTCGAGCGCCACATGAACGATCCTTATGTCCAGCGCTCCAAGGCCGACGGCTACCGCTCGCGCGCGGCCTACAAGCTGATCGAGATCGACGACAAGCATCATCTGCTCAAGCCCGGCATGAAGATCATCGATCTCGGTGCCGCGCCCGGCGGCTGGTGCCAGGTGGCGGCGGCCCGCACCGGCTCGACCGCCGAGAACCCGCATGTCGTCGGCATCGACTATCTCGAAATGGATGCCGTGCCCGGTGCGCCCGTGCTGCTGATGGATTTTCTGGATGACGCCGCGCCGCAGCGGCTTTCGGAAACGCTCGGCGGCGCCCCCGACGTCGTGCTCTCCGACATGGCGGCGCCGACGACGGGCCACCGCCGCACCGACCACATCCGCACCATGCATCTGTGCGAGGTCGCCGCCGATTTTGCCATTTCGGTGCTCAAGCCGGGCGGCCACTTCCTGGCCAAGACCTTCCAGGGCGGCACTGAGGCCGAGCTCTTGAACCTGCTCAAGCAGAATTTCCGCAGCGTCCATCACGTCAAGCCGCCGGCCTCGCGCGACGAATCGGCCGAGCTTTATTTGCTCGCCAAGGACTTCAAGGGCAGGGCTGCCCCCGACCCGTCATAGCTGTTGCGGCTCTTCGGCTGTGGGCCTCTGCCCGCCATGACCTGAAATAGCCTTGCCGGCGTCGGGCGCCAGCCGCGCGAACAAAAGCATCGGCAGGGCCGTGATGACGGCGATGACCAGGAAGGCGAAGGTGAAGCCTGCGCCTCCGATGGCCTGGCCTGTGAACACGCTCCACAACTCCAGCGCGCCGCCGCCGACGGCAACGCCGAGCGCCACCGTGATCTGCTGGGCGGCCGCCGAAATCGACGTTGCCTGGCCGCTCTGCGCCGGCTCGATATCGGCGAACACCAGAGCGTTGGTGGAGGTGAAGAACATCGAGCGCAGGAAGCCGGCGAGGAACAGCACCGACAGGATCACCAGGTAAGGCGTCTCGGCCGTGAAAAAGCCGTTGGCGGCGATCAGGCAGGCCGAGCCGCCCGAGGCGACCAGAAGCACGGTGCGGAAGCCGACAGTGCGCAGGATGCGCGGCGCCACGAATTTCATCGACAGCGCGCCCGCAGCAGTGGCGAAGGTGATCATGCCGGACTGGAACGGCGTCAGCCCGAAGCCGAGCTGGAACAGCAGCGGCAAGAGGAACGGCGTCGCGCCGACGCCGATGCGGAACAGCGATCCGCCCGCAATGGCCGTCCGGAACACCGGGTTGGAAAACAGCTTGAGCTGCAGCAGCGGGTAATCCCTGCCCCTGGCGTGCCTGACATAGAGCAGGGCGCTGATCACGCCGATGCCGATGGTCACGACGCCAACGACCGGCGGCAATGCCGGCAGGCTGACGACCGACAGGCCGAAGACGATGCCCGAGGCGGCGATGGCCGAGAGGAAGAAGCCTGTGACGTCGAGCGGGCGTGTCGGCTCGGGCGGGATTTCAGGCAGGAAACGCCCGGACAGCCAGATGCCGATCGCGCCGATCGGGATGTTGATCAGGAAGATCCAGTGCCAGGCAAAGAAGGTGGTGATGAAGCCGCCGACCGGCGGGCCGATCAGTGGGCCGATGAGGGCAGGGATGGTCAGCGTCGCCATGGCCGACACCAGCCCGCTCTTCTCAGTTGTGCGCACCAGCACCAGGCGCGCCACCGGCGTCATCATCGATCCGCCCATGCCCTGCAGGAAGCGCGCCAGCACGAACTCGCCTAGGGAACCAGAGACGGCGCAGGCGACCGAGCCCAGCATGAACACGCCGATGGCGACGCGGAAGACCAGCTTGGCGCCGAAGCGGTCGGCCATCCAGGCGCTGATCGGGATGAAGATGGCGAGCGAGACGAGATAGGCCGTCAGCGCCAGCTTGAGCGCGATCGGGCTCGTACCGATGTCGGTGGCGATCGCCGGCAAGGACGTTGCGATGACGGTCGAATCCATGTTCTCCATGAACAGGGCGACGGCAAGGATCAGCGGGGTGGTTCTGTTCACGCGGGGCAAGTCCGGGGGAGGCAGGAAGTCTGACGCAAGGCGGTCGCTGGTTCGACCGCAACCGAGCGTTATCACGGATGCCTTGATATGTCCGTAGCCAGCGCCCTTTGCAATTCAGGGCCAGATACTTCGAGGTGCCGGCCTCGCGGGCAAAACGCATCGTCTCGGCGATGCGTTCCGGGGTTGGCGGATGTGTCGACAGGAAGTCGTTGTCGTCCTTGCCGCCATGTTTGTCGTGCCGGGCGCAAGCCGGCCGATCTGCGCGGCGTGCAATTGGCCGTCATCATGCGCTTTTCATCGCTTCGAAGACGTGGTACCAGCCACCGCCAATCCTGAAAGGGAAAAGACGAGTCGACGCTGCATACCAATGGTTCCAGCGTCCCTTCACGCATTCCGAGGTTGGCCATGGCAAAAATCATCGAATCCTCCACCGGCGCTCTGGCGCTGACCTTTGACGACGTGCTGCTGCAGCCCGGCCATTCCGAGGTCATGCCCGGCGAGACCGACATCAGCACCCGCATTGCCGGCGATATCGACCTCAACGTACCGATCATTTCGGCGGCCATGGACACGGTGACCGAGGCGCGCCTTGCCATCGCCATGGCCCAGGCCGGCGGCATCGGCGTCATCCACCGCAATTTCACCCCGGTCGAGCAGGCCGAGCAGGTCCGCCAGGTCAAGAAGTTCGAATCCGGCATGGTGGTCAATCCCGTCACCATCGGCCCGGATGCCACGCTGGCCGACGCGCTCACCTTGATGCGCACGCATGGCATTTCAGGCATTCCGGTCGTCGAGAATGGCGGCACCGGCGGTCACCAGACCGGCCGTCTTGTCGGCATCCTGACCAACCGCGACGTGCGTTTTGCCTCCGACCCGGCGCAGAAGGTCTACGAGCTGATGACCCGCGAGAACCTGATCACCGTCAAGGAGACGGTCGAGCAGGACGAGGCCAAGCGCCTGCTGCACCAGCACCGCATCGAAAAACTGCTCGTCGTCGACAAGCATGGCAATTGCGTCGGCCTCATCACCGTCAAGGATATGGAGAAGTCGCAGCTCAACCCGAACGCTTCCAAGGATGCGCAGGGACGCCTCAGGGCGGCAGCGGCCACCAGCGTCGGCGATGACGGCTTCGAGCGCGCCGAACGGCTGATCGATGCCGGCGTCGACCTGCTCGTCATCGACACAGCGCATGGCCATTCGCAGCGCGTGCTCGACGCAGTTGCCCGCGCCAAGAAGATTTCCAACTCGGTCCGCATCATGGCCGGCAACGTCGCCACCGCCGACGGCGCCCAGGCGCTGATCGATGCAGGTGCCGACGCCGTCAAGGTCGGTATCGGACCAGGCTCGATCTGCACCACGCGCATCGTCGCAGGCGTCGGCGTGCCGCAGCTTTCGGCCATCATGTCGGCCGTCGAGGCTGCCCAGAAGTCCGGCGTCACGGTCATTGCCGACGGCGGCATCAAATATTCGGGCGATCTGGCCAAGGCGCTTGCCGCTGGCGCCGGCGCTGCGATGATCGGCTCGCTGCTTGCCGGCACCGAGGAAAGCCCGGGCGAGGTCTATCTGCACCAGGGCCGCTCGTTCAAGGCCTATCGCGGCATGGGCTCGGTGGGCGCCATGGCGCGCGGCTCGGCCGACCGCTACTTCCAGGCCGAGGTGCGCGACACGCTCAAGCTGGTGCCTGAGGGCATCGAGGGCCAGGTGCCCTACAAGGGCCCGGTCGGCGGTGTGCTGCACCAGCTCGCCGGCGGCCTCAAGGCTGCCATGGGTTATGTCGGCGGTCGCACCCTGGCCGATTTCCGCGAGCGCGCCACCTTCGTGCGCATCTCCAACGCCGGCCTGCGCGAGAGCCACGCGCATGACGTGACCATCACCCGCGAAAGCCCGAACTATCCGGGCGGCATGTGATTTGATGGTGCTGCGGCTGCGGCGCCACGCGGCCGCATTATGTGTCGCCACGGCGGCGGTCTTCGCCGCCATGACGATGCTGGAGTTCCTCTATTTCCGCAGCCTGAGCGGCGGCCTGCCGTCGCTCGACCTGCGTTTTCTCGGTTTCTCCGAGGCCGAGGGTTTTGCCTGGATCGCGGCCATGGGGCGGCCGGGTGCCGAGATCATTCTCGTCTGGCACTATCTGACCTTCGATCTGATCTTCCCGGCACTGCTGTCAGCCACTTTGGTCAGCCTGATGCTGAAATCAGGCGAGCGTCTCAAGCGTTTTTCGAGCTTGTCCGAAACCATGCGCTCGGTCACGGCTTTGACCCTGGTGCTGCCCTATATGATATCAGACTATGCCCAGAACATCGTCGTTGCGCGCATCCTGTCCGACCCGGCATCGGCCGGCTCAAGGTCGATGTCGCTGGTCTCGGCGCTTGTCGTGACCAAGTTCGCACTGCTGGCGGTGCCGGTTGTCGTCATCGCTGCCTTTGCCCTGGCGGCGAAGCGCAACCGATCAAATTCGGCCGACATTGGAAGCCACAGGGCTGGCTGACAGGCTTAGAGCCGTATCGAGCATTTCTGCTTCTTTCTCGGATTCGACCGGCTCGGTGACTCGGTAGCGGGCGAGCAAGCCGTGACGTGCCTTCGCTCCCGGGCGGTTCGTGGCCGTCAATCCTCGCGCATCGTGCGTTCGTGGGCCTGGATGACCGAAAGGGCCGGCTGAAAGCGGTTGGCGGTTGCGGGAAGCATCATGTTTGGCCGATCATGGGACTGTGCTTTTCGTCCCTAGTCTCGTCCGCGCCAGTGAATTCTCCGTTAAACAAGATGAAGTGTTGTGACGGATATTCTTGTGATTATCTGCTTTTATTCAGGGGATGCTTATGAACCAGGCCACGATTTTCTGGCCCATGCTTGCCCAGGTCCTGCTGGTCTACATCGTCTATGCCGTACTTTCGGCCAGGCGCAGGAATGCTGTCCGGTCCGGCGAAGCGCGGATCAATCAGTTCAAGACGCGGTCCACCGAACCTGAATCCAGCGTCACCGCCGCCAACAACATCATCAACCAGTTCGAACTGCCGGTGCTGTTCTACGCCGCCTGCCTGTCGCTCTATGTGACGTCGGGCGTTTCATATGTGGCGCTGGTGCTGGCCTGGCTGTTCGTGGCGTCGCGCTATGCGCATGCCTGGTTCCACCTGACCGCCAACAGGGTCAAGTATCGCAGCAGGGCCTTCATTCTTGGCGCGCTGCTTCTCGCGCTGATCTGGATCTGGTTTGCGCTGCACCTTGCCGGCGCGGTCTGACCGCGCCGAACAGGCCGTTCAGCTGTTGACCTCGAACACCGAAATCCGGCGCTTGTCGAAGCGGATGGCCAGTTCGCCGCGCACCAGCTTCAGTGCTGCCTCGCCGAACACCGAACGGCGCCAGCCCTGCAGGGCAGGGACGTCGGCAGCTTCGCCTTCTGCGGCGATACGGTCGATATCGTCGCCCGAAGCGAGCACCTTGGGGGCAACGCCTTCCTTCTCCGAGACGAGCCGCAGCAGGACCTTGAGCAGCTCGGAGGCGGCACTGGAGCCCTCCGGCGGCTGGAATGTCTTGGGCAGCTTGGGCATCTGGTCGCGCGGAATTTCGAGCGCCGCGTTGACGACGGTGAGCAGCGCCGTCGCCGACGACGAACGTTCCCAGCCCTTGGGCGTGGTGCGCAGTCGGGCAAGTGCGGTTGCATCGCGTGGCGCCTGCTGGGCGACTTCGTAGATCGCGTCGTCCTTGAGCACGCGGCCACGCGGCACGTTGCGCTCGCGCGCCTCGCGCTCACGCCAGGCAGCCACTGCCTGCACGATGGCCAGTTCCTGCGGCTTGCGCAGGCGCATCTTCAGCCGCTTCCAGGCGTCCTCGGGATGCGGGTCGTAGGTCTCGCGTGAGGTCAGGACCTCCATCTCTTCATTGAGCCAGTGGGCGCGATTCTCGCGCTCGAGCTCGGTGACAAGATGCTTGTAGACGTCGATCAGGTGGGTGACGTCGGCCAGCGCATAGTCGAGCTGCTTTTCCGACAGCGGGCGGTGGCGCCAGTCGGTGAAGCGCGATGACTTGTCGATGCGTCCGCCGGTGATCTTCTGCACGATCTGTTCGTAGGAGACGCTGTCGCCGAAGCCACAGACCATGGCGGCGACCTGGGTATCGAACACCGGGTGCGGGATCAGTGCGCCGAGATGGAAGATGATTTCGATGTCCTGGCGGGCGGCATGGAAAACCTTGGTCACCGCCTCATTGGCCATCAGCCGGAAGAATGGCTTGAGGTCGAGGTCGGGCGCCAGGGGATCGACCAGTGCGGAAACGCCGGGCGCTGCCATCTGGATCAGGCAGAGCTCGGGCCAGAAAGTGGTTTCGCGAATGAACTCGGTGTCTACCGTGACGAAGTTGGACTTTTCGAGAGCGGCTATGACGGTTTCGAGTTCGTCCT
Organism: Aminobacter sp. SR38; assembly: GCF_014843375.1. Lineage (NCBI taxonomy): Bacteria > Pseudomonadati > Pseudomonadota > Alphaproteobacteria > Hyphomicrobiales > Phyllobacteriaceae > Aminobacter > Aminobacter sp. SR38. The sequence goes on along the minus strand of NZ_CP062112.1, from coordinate 747,782 downwards.
GGGTCGTTATTACATGCATAATATTGCTTTTATCAGAACGCGTTGTCTTTCCATTTCAGCCGAGCGCCCTTTCGTCAAGCACTTGCACGTCCGATCACGGAGTCTAGCCCTCATCGCTGCCGTTTGCAGCGCTGTTTCGGCCTGCAAGCCGGGCAAAGATCGGGGACGTCCTCAACAGGGCGATGAAGCGTCCGCGGTGGCCGGCCGGCACCGGCGAGCGCGAGCCCATGCGGTAGATGATGACGGCGACGAACACGACATAGACGGCCGCACTGAAGCTGAACAGCGAATGCGGGCCGAACTTTTCCATCACCAGTGAGGCGACGAAGGGTCCCGCGATGGCACCGACGGAATAGAACAGCATCAATGCCGCGTTGATCAGCACGAATTCGCCTTTTTCGGCGCGGTCGTTGGCATGTGCTGCCGACAGCGAATAGAGCGGCATGGCGAACGATCCGAAGATGAAGACGAAGACGAAGTTGGCCAGCGGCGAATTGCCGGCGAGGAAGACCAGCATCAGCGCGGAGGCCATGGCGCCGGCAGTGGTGACGAGCAGCACCTTGCGACGGTCCCACAGGTCGGACATGTAGCCGAGCGGGTACTGGACCAGCGCACCGCCGATGATGCCGACACTGACGAAGGTGACGACGTCGGTCACCGACAAGCCGATCTGCTCGGCATAGATCGGGCTCAGCGTGCGGAAGGCGCTGTTGGTGACGCCGACGAAGATGCAGCCGATGCTGCCGAGTGGCGAAATCTGCCAGGCGCGTTTGAGGTCGAGCTTGACGTCTTCGGGCGGTGTCGGATTGGAGCGGTCGCCCAGCGAGACCGGCACCAACGACAGTGTGATCATGATCGACATGATGGCGAAGATGGTGAAGCCGCCGGCGCCGAAGACCGGGATCATGAACTGCGCGCCAGTCACCGAGCCGATGTCGATGATGCGGTAGATCGCCAGGATTCGGGCACGGTCGTGGTTGGAGACGCCTGAATTGAGCCAGCTCTCCATGACCGTGAACAGTCCGGCGAAGCAGAAGCCGGTGGCAAAGCGGATCACTGACCACATCACCGGGTCGATGACGAGAACCAAAGTCAGCGTTGCCGAGGCGGCGATGGCGGCGAGTGCCGCGAAAGCCCGGACGTGGCCGACGGCCTTCATGATGCGTGAGATGAACAGGCAGCCGAGCAGGAACCCGACGAAATAGCAGGTCCCCATCAGGCCGATGGTCGAGGCAGTAAATCCCTCCTGTGCGCCGCGCAGCGCAATCAAGGTGCTTTGCAGGCCGTTGCCGCCCAACAGGATGCCGGCGGTGATCAGGAGCGGGATGAGGGGGCGTATGGAGGACATCAGGCAACGCAGTACAAAAGCTGAGGTGGCTACAGTTTGCCCGATCGGTCAATGCCGGACAGCCGCTGGTGCGACATATTCCGTCGACTGCGCCAACGTCGCTGCCGCGGCAGCGTCTAGCGTGCGCGCGCGGCCCGGTTCATCCCTGACAAGTGGACCGCTGGCTGGATTGTGAGGGACAGACGAGGCCGCGATGACGACATTGACAGTGAGCACCAGCATCGACGAGGAAACGGCCCGCTTCATCGGCGAGGGGCTGAACGCCTATAATTTCGACACCGCCGGTCCGCACAACGACCAGGATCTCTGGATCGTCGCCCATGGCAAGGATGGCTCGGTCGCCGGCGGCCTCAAAGGGTCGTCCGAATACACCTGGCTGTTTGTCGAATGGCTGTGGATCAGCAGCGCTCATCGCGGCGAGGGCCTTGGCCAGCGGCTGATTGCCCGGGCCGAGGAGGTGGCACGGCAGCGCGGCTGCATCGGCGTTCACCTCGATTCGTATACGTTCCAGGCGCCGGAGTTCTACAAGCGATTGGGATATGAAGAGTTCGGCCGCATCGACGATTACCCGGCCGGACATTCCAGGGTTTGGCTGAAGAAGCGGTTTTGACCCTGCGCCTGAGCGCTCTTAAAACCGCTTTACCTTGACAAAACCGGGCACCCATGCGCTTTTCGCGCCAAATTTTAGGCCCGGGCGCAGCTGTCGCCCCGGCGTGACGTCCAAACAGCCTGAACCGGAAAATTTGCCATGCATCGTTACCGCAGCCACACCTGCGCTCAATTGAGGAAATCCGACGTCGGCGCCGCCGTTCGCCTGTCCGGCTGGGTGCATCGCGTGCGAGATCACGGCGGCCTGCTGTTCATCGACCTGCGCGACCATTACGGCCTGACCCAGATCGTCGCCGATCCCGATTCGCCCGCCTTCAAGGCCGCCGAGACGGTGCGCGGCGAGTGGGTCATCCGCGTCGACGGCGAGGTCAAGGCGCGCATGGCGGAAGCCGTCAACGGCAACCTGCCGACCGGCGAGATCGAAGTCTTTGCCCAGGAAATCGAGGTTCTGTCGGCCTCCAAGGAATTGCCGCTGCCGGTGTTCGGCGAGCCGGACTATCCAGAAGACATTCGCTTGAAGTACCGCTTCCTCGATCTGCGCCGCGAAACGCTGCACAAGAACATCGTCGCCCGTACCAAGATCATCGCCGAAATGCGCAACCGCATGACCGGCGAGGGTTTCACTGAATATTCGACGCCGATCCTGACGGCCTCGTCGCCGGAAGGCGCGCGCGACTTCCTGGTGCCGTCGCGCATCCATCCCGGCAAGTTCTTCGCGCTGCCGCAGGCGCCGCAGCAGTACAAGCAGCTGCTGATGGTCGCCGGCTTCGACCGGTACTTCCAGATCGCGCCCTGCTTCCGCGACGAAGACCCGCGCGCTGACCGCCTGCCGGGCGAATTCTACCAGCTCGACCTCGAAATGAGCTTCGTGACCCAGGAAGACGTCTGGAACACGATGGAGCCGGTGATGCGCGGCGTGTTCGAGAAGTTTGCCGACGGCAAGCCGGTAACTCAACAGTTCCGCCGCATTCCCTATGACACCGCGCTGCGCACCTACGGCACCGATAAGCCCGACCTGCGCAACCCGATCGAGATCCAGGAAGTCACCAGCCATTTCGACGGCTCTGGCTTCAAGGTGTTCGCCGGCATGATCGCCTCGAACCCGAAGGTCGAGGTCTGGGCGATCCCGGCCAGGACAGGCGGCAGCCGCGCCTTCTGCGACCGCATGAACTCGTGGGCGCAGGGCGAGGGCCAGCCGGGTCTCGGCTACATCTTCTGGCGCAAGGAAGGCGACAAGCTCGAAGGCGCCGGCCCGATCGCCAAGAACATCGGCGAGGAGCGCACCGAAGCCATCCGCCAGCAGCTTGGCCTGTCCGACGGCGATGCTGCCTTCTTCGTCGCCGGCGATCCCAAGAAGTTCGTCTCGTTTGCTGGTGCTGCCCGCACCCGCGCCGGCGAGGAGCTGAACCTCGTCGACCGCGACCGCTTCGAGCTGTGCTGGATCATCGACTTCCCGTTCTACGAATGGCTGGAAGAAGAAAAGAAGATCGATTTCGCCCACAACCCGTTCTCGATGCCGCAGGGCGGCCTGGATGCGCTGAACAACCAGGATCCGCTGACCATCAAGGCCTACCAGTACGACATGGTCTGCAACGGCTTCGAAATCGCCTCCGGTTCGATCCGCAACCAGCTCCCCGAGCTGATGGTCAAGGCGTTCGAGCTGACCGGCAAGACGCGCGAGGAGGTCGAGGAGCAGTTCGGCGGCCTCTACCGCGCCTTCCAGTACGGTGCCCCGCCGCATGGCGGCATGGCTGCCGGCGTCGACCGCGTCATCATGCTGCTCGTCGGCGCCAAGAACCTGCGTGAAGTGACTTTGTTCCCGATGAACCAGCAGGCGCAGGATCTGTTGATGAACGCGCCGTCGGAAGCCACCCCGCAGCAGCTGCGCGAGCTGTCGCTGCGTGTCGCGGTGGCCAAGAAAGAGGCTTAGGCGATCCGCGCAAGCGACTCTTTTGACTCGACAAACAAGCCCGGCATCGCTGCCGGGCTTTTACGTTTCGAGTTGTGGCGACCGGGTCAGTGCTGATTTGCTGCCGCAACCAAGAACGAAACTCAGGCGATCTGCGCAAGCGACGCTTCGGCTCAACAAAAAAGCCCGGCATCGCTGCCGGGCTTTTGCGTTTCTGATGTCGCGGCCAGGATCAGTCCTGGTTTGCGGTCACCGTCAGGCCGAGCGTCTTGGGCAGGTCCTTGGGGTTCGACATGCCGCTTGCGGCGAGCAGGGCGAACGGGACCGGCGAGGCCGGCTTGGCGGCGATCTCGATCGACTTGGGCGCGTCGAGATAGGCGGTGACGGCCGCCGTCACCTGGGTCGACAGCTCCGGATTGTTCAGTTCCATCATCAGGAACGGCACGATCGCCTTGGCCTGGTTGGCAATGTCCTTGGCCGTCATGTTCTGCTGCTTGGCGACGTATTCGAGAACCTTGTTGGTCACCGAATCGTCGTCGAAGCGCACGGTTGCGCCATTGAAGGTCAGCTGCTGCATCAGGCCGAGCATGGCCATGCCCTGGGCCGAGTTGTCGGCGCCTTCCGGCTGGGCGGCCATCTTCTTCTGCAGTTCCTGCACCGACTTCAGGAATTCCACGGTGTAGCCGCCGAGGTCGAAGGTCATGCCGAGCGTGCCGGCATTGTCGACGGTGATGTCGTAGCTCGACAGTGCCATGCGGCCGTCTGTCGGCTGCCAGGTGCCTTCCATCTGGAAGTCGCCCGAGATGTTCTGGTAGCCGAGCGCCTCGATCGCAGCCTTCGACTGCGGGTCTTCCACCAGGGTCAGGTCGGCGGTGAACTTTTCGGCCGAACCGGTGAACTCCATGGCGTTGCCGTCGGCCGGAGGCGTCACCTCGGCTGCGAAATTGGTCATCTGGAAGGCCTGCTTGTCGCCGACCTTGACGCTGACAGTGTCGAGATTGGCGGTCTCATACATCAGGAACGAGGCCAGGATGTCGGTCGAGTCGGTGGCCGGCAGCGTGACGTTGCCGAGCGTCAGCGGGCTGACCTCGACCTTGGTCGGGCCTTCGTTGAGGCTGTAGGGCTCGGTGGTGATCGTTTCGATCTTGAAGCCGCGATTCTCCTCGGTGATGCCGCTGAGCGTGAGCTTGCCGATCGACAGCGGCTTGCCTTCGCCGTCCATGGCGATGGTCGCACCTTCGATGACCGCTTCGGACGCGTCGCCGGTGACGCTGCTCCAGCCAAGCGTCAGGCTCTGGCCGGCCAGCACCGACTTGAGCCGCTCGGCGACAGCGGTGGCATCCTGGGCCATCGCTGCATTGAGCGGAAGCGAGAACAGGAAGGTCGTGAGTGCGAGCTTGCGGAATGCAGAGCGGTGTTGCGTCATCATAGATCCCTGAGACTTTGAAATGATTCAGCCTTACGTCAGCCACGAACTGGACCGGAAGAAGGCGACGTGACGACAATGGCCGCAATTCGATCCAAAAGGCAATCACCGCAGTGCAACACGCGCAAAAATGGTGAATGACCCCCTGATCGCGTGATTGCTACTTTAGCGAGCGGGCAGATTTGTCGCACTCCGACGCCGACGGCTCTTGCATTTGGCGATAAGGCTTGTCGCGAATCGCCCGTTCCGCTAGTCCCAAGCCATGGGAAAAGGGCTTGTGCCGCCCGGAAACGGTGGCGGCGACAATATTGAACCGGTCGATCTGAAGAAGGCGCTCGAAGAGCGCTATCTTGCCTATGCGCTGTCGACCATCATGCACCGGGCACTGCCTGACGTTCGCGACGGACTGAAACCGGTCCATCGCCGCATCATGCACGCCATGCGGCTGCTCAGGCTCAATCCCGACCAGGGATTCGCCAAATGTGCCCGCATCGTCGGCGAGGTCATGGGCAAGTTCCACCCGCATGGCGACCAGTCGATCTATGACGCGCTGGTGCGCCTGGCACAGGATTTTTCGGTCCGCTACCCGCTCATCGACGGCCAGGGCAATTTCGGCAATATCGACGGCGATAGTGCTGCCGCGATGCGCTATACCGAAGCGCGCATGACCGATGTGTCGGTGTCGCTGCTCGAAGGCATCACCGAGGACGCCGTCGACTATCGCCTTACCTATAACGAAGAAGACGAAGAACCCGTCGTCCTGCCGGGCGCGTTTCCGAACCTTCTCGCCAACGGCTCGTCCGGCATCGCCGTCGGCATGGCGACGTCGATCCCGCCGCACAACGCAGCCGAGCTGTGCAGTGCCGCCCTTCACCTGATCGACAATCCCGATGCCTCGGTCACCGACCTGATGACCTCGCCGGGCGAGTGGGAGCGTATCAAGGACGATGCGGAGCTGCGTTTCGCCTGCAAGGTGCGTGGGCCCGATTTCCCCACCGGCGGCAGCATCGACGACGACTGGGCGGTGATCGTCAATGCCTATGAGACCGGACGCGGCGGCTTCCGCGTGCGCGCGATGTGGAAGCAGGAAGACCAGGGCAGGGGCACCTGGAACCTTGTCGTCACCGAGATCCCCTACGGCGTCCAGAAGGCGCGTCTGATCGAGAAGATCGCCGAGCTTTTGATCGCCCGCAAATTGCCACTGCTCGAAGACATCCGCGACGAGTCGGCCGAAGACATCCGTGTCGTCCTGGTGCCCAAGAGCCGCACCGTCGATCCGGGCCTGCTGATGGAATCGCTCTACAAGCTCACCGAGCTCGAAAGCCGCTTCCCGCTCAACATGAACGTGCTGTCGCGCGGCAAGGTGCCGAACGTGCTGTCGCTGAAGAGCGTCTTGCGCGAATGGCTCGACCACAGGCGCGAGGTGCTCGTCCGCCGCTCGAAGTTCCGCCTCGGCGAGATCGAAAAGCGCCTCGAGATTCTCGGCGGCTATCTGATCGCCTACCTCAACATCGACGAGGTGATCCGCATCATCCGCGAGGAGGATGAGCCGAAGCGCACGATGATGGCGCGCTGGGACCTGACCGACAATCAGGCCGAAGCCATCCTCAACATGCGCCTCAGGGCGCTGCGCAAGCTCGAGGAATTCGAGATCCGCAAGGAGCATGACGCGCTCAGCACTGAGAAGAAGCAGATCGAGGCGCTCTTGGCGTCCGATGCCAAGCAGTGGGCGACGATCAAGTGGGAAGTGAGCGAGGTCCGCAAGCATTACGGTCCCGAGACCGAGCTGGGCAAGCGCCGTACCGTTTTTGCCGAAGCGCCGGACCATGACCTGACCGACATCCACCACGCCATGATCGAGAAGGAGCCGGTAACGGTCGTCGTCTCGGAAAAGGGCTGGCTGCGCGCGATGAAGGGGCATCTGGCCGACTATTCCCAGCTCACCTTCAAGGAGGGCGACAGCCTCAAGCTGGCGTTCCCGGCCCAGACCACCGACAAGATCCTGGTCTTCACCACGGGCGGCAAGTTCTACACCATCGGCGCCGACCGTCTGCCGGGCGGGCGCGGCCATGGCGAGCCGATCCGCATCATTGTCGACATGGACAACGACCAGGACATCGTCACCGCCTTCGTCCACGAGCCCAAGCGCAAGCTCCTGCTGGTCAGCCATGAAGGCAACGGCTTCACCGTGCCCGAGGAAGAGGTCATCGCCAACACCCGCAAGGGCAAGCAGGTGATGAACGTCAAGGCGCCCGACGAAGCCAAGCGCTGCATCCCGCTGACTGGCGATCATCTCGCCATCGTCGGCGAGAACCGCAAGATGCTGGTGTTCCCGCTCGAGCAGATCCCCGAGATGACGCGTGGCAAGGGCGTCAGGCTCCAGAAATACAAGGACGGCGGCGTGCTCGACGTGAAGACCTTCACGATGGAGGCCGGCCTGAGCTGGCTGGATTCGGCGGAGCGCACCTTCACCCGGTCGCGCGAGGAACTGCTCGAGTGGATTGGCACCCGCGCCACCGCCGGACGCATGGTCCCCAAGGGCTTTCCGCGCACCGGCCGCTTCGGCTAGCGCAAGTCCTGGGGAAACCGTGCCGCGGGTTTCCCGGGAATTGCGCAAGGACAAGAAATCCGGAATGAGGGCCGGAATGAGGGAATGAACGCGTGCGGTGCGGCAAAGTTTTCGTGCGCGGCACCGCAATAGCCTCTATGATCTCCCCACCGGCGCCGAACCGCGCGCCGGGCATCAATCGGGTCCACTTCAGGGCCGAGGAGATCCAGGCTCTTGAACGTGACCAATCCCCGTAAGCCGGAGCGAGAGCAGAGGCTGTTCGGCCCGGCCCAGCCGATGCGTGCCGCTCTGGTGCCGCCGCTTTCGGCGGCGCGCTGGCTGCTCGTGCTGATCGTCGCGGCGGGTATCTATTTCTTCCATGGCTTCCTGGTGCCGGTGCTGGCAGCGCTCGTCATTGCCTTCGCCAGCTGGCCGCTCTACCGCAGGCTGCTCGTCGCCGTCGACGGCAACAGGACCATTGGCGCCACGCTTGCGCTGCTGTTCATCATCGCCTTCCTCGTCGTGCCGATCTCATTTGCTGCGACCTACGCCGTCAACGAAATCCGCGACTGGGTTGGCTGGGCTGTCGAAACCAATCGTCACGGCGCGACGACGCCGCAATGGATCAACAACCTGCCGGTTGTCGGCGAGTGGCTGAACGAGCAATGGACGCGTTATGTCGGCCATCCCGGCGCCATCGGCGAACTGGCCCAACTGCTCAGCGGCGCCAACATCGGCAGCATCTATCGCGGCGTGCTTGCTGCCGGCGGCAGCGCCTTCGGCATCCTCTTGACGCTGCTGTTCATGCTGATCGCTTTGTTCTTCACCTATCGCGACGGTGAAACCTTCGTCGGCCAACTCGACCGGCTCGGCGAGCGCATCCTGCCGATGCGCTGGGAGCGCATTTCGCGCGTCGTGCCCAAGACCATCAGCGCCACCGTCACCGGCATGACGCTGATCGCCATCGGCGAGGGTGTGGTGCTGGGCCTTGCCTATTGGGTGGCCGGCGTGCCGTCGCCGGTGACGCTCGGCGTGCTCACCGGCTTCATGGCGCTGATCCCCGGCGGCGCGCCTTTGTCGTTCACCCTCGTCTCGGTCTATCTGGTTGCCAGCGGCTCGCCGATTGCCGGTGTCGCGCTGTTTGCCTGGGGCTCGATCGAGCTGTTCATCGTCGACAAGACGCTGCGCCCCAAGCTTGTCGGCGGGCCGATCAAGCTGCCGTTCCTGCCCACTTTTTTCGGCCTCATCGGCGGCGTCAAGACGATGGGCTTTCTCGGGCTGTTCATCGGCCCGGTGCTGATGGCGCTGCTTGTCGCGATCTGGCGCGAATGGCTGCGCGAGGTCGAGCTGACCGACGAAGCGGCGATGCTGGCCGCAGCCAACGCCTTGCCTGAGAGCGACACGCCGCGCAGCATCGAGGCGATCCGCAACGACGTGCCGACCAATCAGGCCGGCTAGGGGCGGGCAGTTCCTGCGGTCCCGGCATTGAAAGGGCCGGCTGGCTACGCCAGCTGTCGTGCCAGGCTCGCCCGGCGCCTGCGCCCCTCGGACAATTGCCAGGCCGAGTGGGCGATCAGCGTGATGATCAGGATCGCCCCGCCGATCAGGCTGTTGCGGGTCGGCACCTCGGCGAAGATCATCCACACCCAGATCGGCGCCATGACCGTCTCGAGCAGGTAGAACATCGCAACCTCCGGCCCGGAAATGTATTTCGGGCCGTTGGCGAGGCAGAAGAACGAGATCGGCATGATCACCGCGCCGTTGAAGATGATCCACCACGGTGCATCGACCCTGAAGCCGGTCTTGGACACCATATAGGCCGCCACCAGCCCCGGCAGCAGCACGCCGACAAGCGCGGTAAAACCCATGTCCTTGCCGCTGGAGCGGGAGATGGTGATGGCCGAGGCGATGCAGAAGGCCGAACACACCGCCATCAGGTCGCCGAACAGGTGGCCGGTGCCGATCGAGCTGCCGACGATGATCGACACCCCGCCGACCATCGCCAGCATGGCCAGCAGCGTTGCCGGCCGCGGCCTTTCCCGCAGAAACATCCACGACAGCACGGCGGCAAATACCGTGTTGAAGGCGAGGATGAACACCAGATTGGCGGTCGAGGTGTTGTAGACGGCGGTGATGAAGGTGATCGAGCCGATGCCGTAGAGGCCGGCGACGAGGAGGCCGGCGCGGCCTGGGATGAGCTGCGGCGCCTTCGGGCTCAGCGCGCGCCAGACCAGCCAGATGATGATGGCGGCGATGAAGGTCGTGCCGCTGCGCATCAGCAGGATCGACCAGTTGTTGCCGTCGGCGAGCTTGATCAGCGGGATGTCGACGGTCAGCGCCAGTCCGCCGATGCCGGTCAGCAGCAGTCCCTTGGAGTGGTTCGATTGGGTGTCCGCCACTGATTTCCCCTGCCAGATGGTCGACGGCAGCGTGGAAACGGGCCGGACGTGCTCAGATGTCGCCTTCGAAGCGCTCCCAGCCCTTCATGCCGAGATGCTCCTGAGGTGTGAAGCGCACCTTATAGTTCATCTTGCGCGAACCGTTGACCCAGTAGCCCAGATAGACGTGGGGCAGGCCCATGGCGCGCGCGCGGGCAATATGATCGAGGATCATGAAGGTGCCAAGCGAGCGTTCGTCCATTTCCGGATTGTAGTAGGAATAGACCATCGACAGGCCGTCCGACATCTGGTCGGTCAATGCCACTGCCATCAGCTCGCCCTGGCCCTGGCCGGTGATGAAGGTGTCGGGGCCGCGGCGGCGATATTCGATCACCTTGGTGGTGACATGGGTGTCCTCGACCATCATGGCATAGTCGAGCACCGTCATGTCGGACATGCCGCCCCTGCGGTGGCGGGCATCGAGATAGGAACGGAACAGCGAATATTGCTCGGTCGAGGGCTCGGCGTCGTGCATCGCACCGACGAGGTCGGAGTTGCGCTCGATCACCCGGCGCATGTTGCGCGTGGCCTTGAATTCCTGGGCCAGGATGCGGACCGAGACGCAAGCGCGGCAGGTCTCGCAGGCCGGGCGATAGGCGATGTTCTGCGAACGGCGGAAGCCGCCTTGCGTCAGCAGGTCGTTCATCTCGGGGGCCTTGTCACCGACGAGATGGGTAAAGACCTTCCGCTCGAATTGACCCTCGAGATAGGGGCAGGGGGACGGCGCCGTCAGGAAGAACTGAGGGGAATGGGTCGGATGCTGCGTCATCGAGCGTCAGGAAGACTCCCAATCAATGTTCCCTAGCTTGGCGCTGCCGGCGAAAAATTCAACATGAATGTGAAGGCAGGCCCAATCTTTGCCTTCACATTTTGGCGCAAGTGCCGGTTTTGACTCGCCGAATGGCCATTTTAGCTGTCGCTGCGGCTGACCACCGTGCCGAGCAGCAGGTCATGCAGCGTGCGCTTGCGGTCGGAAAACAGCGACACCAGGAGCACCAGCGGCGTCAGAACGACATTGCCGGCCCAGAACAGCACCGAATGAACCACCGCCAGAAGGCCGTCGATCGGCCTGCCGTCGAGGCGGTCGAGCCGGATGCCCATCATGCGCATGCCTGTGGTGGCCTGGTTCGGGCCGCCGAGCGTCATCCAGATGTAGATGAGGGCCACAGCCGGAAACAGGATGCCGAACAGCGCCCAGCCGAGGCCGAGCGTCAGCACGCCAAGAAAGAAGATGACAATAGCAAAGGGGATCATCAGGAGACCGACGATCAGATAGTCGACCAGGAACGCCAGGATGCGGCGGGTGCGCACGCCGTCATAGGCGCGGCTGTCGTCGAGCCTGCTGTTGATGATTTCACCGTCCAGAACGCGTGCGGTCATGACTTCCTCTATCGGCGGACGAGATTGCCCGCGCCGGAAAACAAATGGGAATTGCCGCGCCGGATTCAAGAATCCCGGCGCGCGAGGGCAGAAATCCTGTCGGGGAAGCTCTCGCCTCAGCCCTTCAGCATCTCGGCCACTTCGGGCGCGAAATAGGTCAGGATGCCGTCGCAGCCGGCGCGCTTGAAGGCGAGCAGGCTTTCGAGCATCGCCTTTTCGCCGTCGATCCAGCCATTGGCGCTGGCTGCCTTGATCATCGAATATTCGCCCGACACCTGATAGGCGAAGGTCGGCACGCGGAACTCGTCCTTCAGCCGGCGGATGATGTCGAGATAAGGCAGACCGGGCTTGACCATCAGCATGTCGGCGCCCTCGGCGAGGTCCTGCTCGGCCTCGCGCACCGCTTCGTCCGAATTGGCGTGGTCGATGTAATAGGTCTTCTTGTCGCCCTTGAGCAGGCCCTGCGTGCCGATCGCCTCGCGATAGGGGCCATAGAAGGCCGACGCGAACTTGGTCGCATAGGACATGATCGCGACATCATGGAAACCGTTGTCGTCGAGCGCGTCGCGGATGGCGCCGATGCGGCCGTCCATCATGTCGGAAGGGGCGATGATGTCGGAGCCGGCCGCGGCCTGAAGCACGGCGGCGGCTGCCACCTGGGCGACAGTTTCGTCATTGACGATGATGCCGTCGCGCAGGATGCCGTCATGGCCGTGGCTGGTGAACGGGTCGAGCGCGACGTCGGTGATGATGCCGATCTCCGGCACCGCTGCCTTGATGGCGCGGGTGGCGCGGTTGATGATGTTGTCGCGCTCCAATATGTGCGCGCCGGTCTGGTCGCGCAGCCCCATCTCGACATTGGGGAAGGTGGCAAGTGCCGGAATGCCGAGCTTTGCCGCGCGCTCCGCTTCCTTGACGGCGAGATCGACCGACATGCGATAGACACCGGGCATGGCCGGGATCGTTTCCTTGCGATTCTCACCGTCGATGATGAAGATCGGCCAGATCAGGTCGTCGACCGTCAGGCGGTTTTCCTGGACGAGCCGGCGCGACCAGTCGGCCTTGCGCATGCGGCGCAGGCGGCGGCTGCCGGTGATCTCGTCGACGCTGCGGGCGCCCGCTGGCTTGGCTGGGGTAAACTTGTTCATCGGCATTCTCCGGCAATTGTGCAGTTTTTAGCATGCCGGTTTGCCCAAGACCAAGATGCAGGATGTGACCTGCGGCATTGACGCACCCATGCGCTGCCCATTAGCTCTGCACACTCAGCCTGATGTGAGGGATTCCAGTGGACATGGACTTTGGCGGCGACGACGAAATCCGCTTCGAGCGCTCCGGAGCCGCCGGCATCGTCACCCTGACGCGGCCGCAGGCGCTGAACGCGCTGACCCACAAGATGGTCCTGGCGCTGTCGCGCGCGCTCACCGCCTGGCAAGTCGACCCCAGCGTGGCCATCGTCGTGGTCAAGGCCGAGGGCAGGGCATTTTGCGCCGGGGGGGACATTCTGCACGTCTATCACGCCGGTCTCGCCGGCAATCCGCCGGTCGACTTCTTCGCCGACGAATATCGGCTCAACACCCAGATCCAGAGCTATCCCAAGCCTTACATTTCCTTCATCGACGGCATCGTCATGGGCGGCGGGGTCGGCATCTCCTGTCACGGCTCGCACCGGGTGATGACCGAAAATGCGCAGTTCGCCATGCCCGAAGTCGGCATCGGCTTCTTCCCCGACGTCGGCGGCAGCCATCTTCTGCCCGACCTCGGCGGCCATTTCGGCATGTATCTGGCGCTTACCGGCAACAGGATCGGCTACGGCGACGCGCTGTGGTCGGGGCTGGCGACGCACACGATCTCGGCCGACGGCCAGATCGGGCTCTTGGAGCGGCTGTGCGAGACCGGCGACACGGAGGCGGTGCTGCGCAACTTCTTCCGGCCGGCCAAGCGCGAGACCGAGCGCGAGACGCTGGAAGCGATTGCCCGGCACTTCTCCGCGCCCACGCTGTCCGACGTCATCGCCAGCCTGGAGACGGATTCGAGCGAGTTCGCCAAAAAGACGCTCGCCACCATCCTGCAGCGTTCGCCCACCAGCCTGTCGGTTGCCTTCCGGCAGGTCAGGGCCGGCCTGACCATGTCGATGAAGGACTGCATGCGGATGGAGTTCCGCATCCTCAACCGCATGCTCGCCGGCCGCGACTTCTATGAAGGCATCCGCGCGGTGCTCATCGACAAGGGCTCGACGCCGCAATGGCATCCGGCCCGGCTCGAGGATGTCGACCCGCTCGACATCGACCGTTATTTCGAAACGCTCGGCGACCGGGAACTTGCCCTGTGACCGACAGTGCAAGCCGCCTGCGCGAGATGCATCCGTCGGCGATAGAAAGCGCCTTCGCCCTGTTCCTGCGTGTGGTGGCCGGCTACTGCCTGCTGTTCGGCATCCTCTACTGGGTGCGCCTGATCGGTCTCTATGACGGCCCGCTCTGGCGTTTCGACCTGATGCCGATCCACTGGCAGGTCGCGGCGGTGACGCTGTCGGTGTTTTTCCCCTTTGCCGCCATCGGCCTGTGGATGCTGTCATCCTGGGGGCCGGTCATCTGGTTCATCTGCGCTGCGACCGAAGTCGTGATGTATGCCGGTTTCCCCGAACTGTTCGGCAACAGGCCGCTGATCGTCGTCTCCCACGTCGCGGTGGCATTGATCTACGCGGCCTTCCGCATTGTCCTGCACCTGAAAAGGCGCCGCGCCGCGCATTAGGGCGTTTCCGCTTTCCTTCGGACCGCGGACGATCTCCGTCTTTTTTTGTTTCGCGCAACTCCGGGCGGAATGCCGCCTCACGGCTTTCCTGGAATTGCTCTGGCCAACGCTTTCAGTGCGTTGGCCGACACTCCGTAAAATACAAGGTTAATTATTCTTACTCGAAGTGGGTTTCGTTAACCCTCTTTCGAAACCTGTCCTCGGTAAGCCCTTGTTAAGCCTGACGTTTAAGTCGAATTTTATGGGTATTCGATAAGTTCGCGATCAAGGTGACATCAAACAAAAAAGTCACCAGGCGAAAACAGAGAGGCAAAGACAATGATCAATTCGCGTCAGGCGGCCAAGCCCGCCATGGTTTCCGAGGACCGTAACGAAGCGATCCGTTCGCTTTACATGGAATCCCTGCAGCTTGTTGAAAGACTTCATCGTCGTCTTCTTGACGTTATCAAAGATGAGTTCGATCGCAACGGCCGCAGCGACATCAATGCGATCCAGGCTCTGCTGCTCTTCAACATCGGCAATGCGGAACTGACCGCCGGCGAATTGCGCTCACGCGGCTACTATCTCGGCTCGAACGTCTCCTACAATCTCAAGAAGCTTGTCGAGCTCGGCTTCATCAATCACCAGCGCTCGCGCATCGACCGTCGCTCGGTCCGTGTCAGCCTGACGCCGAAGGGCCAGGACGTGGCCGAGGTCGTTGCCGGCCTCTATGACCGCCATGTCGGTTCGATCGAGCATGTCGGCGGCATCAACACCGACGAGTTCAAGCAGATGAACCGCGCCCTGCAGCGCCTCGACCGCTTCTGGAACGACACCATCGCTTACCGCATGTAAGCGTTTCCACCCAAAAGGAACGACCTCCAGTCGCAGGGCCGGTTGCAGAAATGCACCGGTCCTTCCTTTTTTAGCGCGCCGACATCCAATGGAAGGTGCGCCAGCCATGTTGCCGCCATATTCGAATGACTATCGGAAAAGCTGTGATGTGCCAGATCTGCCTGTTCGGCCGTCAGCAACCCGTGCGATGAAGTCGCGTTTCACGTGTCGGTGATGCCGGGTTATGGTTGGCTAATTGTTAAGTATGGCCGTCATATCGTCGTCGCGGGAGTTTTCCTGCCGGTTGTGTTGCGCGAATATGTCTGGAACGTCCATGAAAACTAGCCGCCGTTTCTTTCTCTCCGGTGCCGGCGCGATCGCCATGGCAGCCTTGTCGGGGGCAGCCAGTGCCCAGGACGTGATCGGCGAAGTTCTCGGCTCGTCGCGCCGCGGCAACTGGGACGACCAGTTCGATGCCCGCGTCAGCCAGGGCGCCAAGGTCGCCAGCACGCTGCCGGTGTTCACCGCGCAGACGGCAGCCTTTACCCAGCAGGCGATTGCCCAGTATCAGAACATCGTCGCCCAGGGCGGCTGGCCGGTCGTTCCGGCGACCAAGAAGCTCCGCCTCGGCGTCGAGGATCCCGATGTCCAGGTGTTGCGCAAGCGCCTGATGATTTCGGGCGACCTGTCGCCGCGCGCCGGCCTTTCCGATTCGTTCGACACCTATGTCGATGCCGCCCTCAAGCGCTTCCAGGCACGCCACGGCCTGCCTGACGATGGCGTCATGGGCCAGTACACCTATGCGGCGATGAACATCAGCGCCCAGATCCGCCTCGGCCAGCTCGAGACCAATCTCGGCCGCATCCAGGCCCAGGCCGGCACGCTCGGCCAGCGCTATGTCAACGTCAACATTCCGGCCGCCCAGGTCGAAGCTGTCGAAAACGACCGCGTCGTGCTGCGCCACACCGCAATCGTCGGCAAGGTCGACCGCCAGTCGCCGATCGTCAATTCGAAGATCAACGAGATCGTCGTCAACCCGTACTGGAACGCACCGGTGTCGATCGTCCGCAAGGACATCATCCCGCTGATGCGCAAGAACCCGAACTATCTGACCGACAACAAGATCCGCCTGTTTGCGCCGGATGGCAGCGAAGTCGATCCGATGAATGTCGACTGGTCGACCGAAGAGGCGGCGAAGTACCGCTTCCGCCAGGATCCGGGCGCCAACAACGCCATGGCGTCGGTGAAGATCAACTTCCCGAGCCCGGATGGCGTCTACATGCACGATACGCCGCAGCAGAGCCTGTTCGGCAAGCTGATGCGCTTCGATTCCTCGGGCTGCGTCCGCGTCCAGAACGTGCGCGACCTCGTCACCTGGATCCTGCGCGACACGCCGGGCTGGAGCCGCTCGCATTTCGAGCAGGCCATCAAGTCGGGCGAAAACACCCCGGTCCCCGTCACCAACCCGGTGCCGGTCTATTTCACCTACGTCTCGGCATGGTCGACCGGCGATGGTGTCGTGCAGTTCCGCGACGACATCTATGGCCGCGACGGCGTCGACGAGCTGCAGATCACCTCGGCTCTCTGACCGGGCCGCAGCGACCTTTCGAAAGGCCGTCCCTCGGGGCGGCCTTTTTCGTATCGGTGCCGACATTGGCGAATGGATGCTGCTGCTCGTCCGCCGAGAAGAAGTGCACTTCCATCAGCACTGGCCCCTCCGGACCCCGGAAGAACAATAGCCCGGCGTTTGACGCTGTCCTGAACTCTTTGACAATTTCGGATGCGTCGTTGCGATTGAACTCCTGAAACTTGACGCCAAGCACGGGAAGAAGGTTTCGTTCGCGAAGTCCCAGCGATCGGGTGTTCCGAGGTATCGCTCCGTGGACCTGCCCCTTTTTCGGTCGCAGTGGCCGTTTGGTCCAAATGCGACCACGAAATTTCGCACCGCACGTGGCGACGCTGGGGCAAGTATGTTAATGGCCGCCGAACTTCCCCGATGCCCCTCCGGACCAGTCCCCGGAACAGCAAGGATCAGAACCGATGGCCGCTTCGAAACACCTCGAAACCTTCTTTGGAACCCCGCTCGAGGAGGCTGATCCCGAGATCTTCGGCTCGATCCGCAACGAGCTCGGTCGCCAGCGCCACGAGATCGAGCTGATCGCCTCGGAAAACATTGTTTCCCGCGCCGTGCTCGAGGCCCAGGGCTCGATCATGACAAACAAATATGCCGAGGGTTATCCCGGCAAGCGCTATTATGGCGGCTGCCAGTTCGTCGACGTCGCCGAAGAGCTCGCCATCGAGCGCGCCAAGAAGCTGTTCGACTGCAAGTTCGCCAACGTCCAGCCGAACTCCGGCAGCCAGATGAACCAGGCGGTGTTCCTGGCGCTGCTGCAGCCGGGCGACACCTTCATGGGCCTCGACCTGAATTCGGGCGGTCACCTGACCCACGGCTCGCCGGTCAACATGTCCGGCAAGTGGTTCAAGGTCGTCTCCTATGGCGTGCGCAAGGACGACAACCTGCTCGACATGGACGAGGTCGCGCGCCTTGCCCGCGAGAACAAGCCGAAGCTGATCCTCGCCGGCGGCACCGCCTATTCCCGCATCTGGGACTGGAAGCGCTTCCGCGAGATCGCCGATGAAGTCGGCGCCTATCTGATGGTCGACATGGCCCACATCGCCGGTCTCGTCGCCGGCGGCGTGCATCCGTCGCCGCTGCCGCACGCCCATGTCGTCACCACCACCACGCACAAGTCGCTGCGCGGTCCGCGCGGCGGCATGATCCTGACCAATGACGAGGACATCGCCAAGAAGATGAACTCGGCCGTGTTCCCCGGCCTGCAGGGCGGCCCGCTGATGCATGTCATCGCCGCCAAGGCCGTTGCCTTCGGCGAAGCGCTGAAGCCCGAGTTCAAGACCTATGCCGCCAATGTCGTTGCCAACGCCAAGGCGCTGGCCGCAAGCCTCAAGGACACCGGCCTCGACATCGTTTCGGGCGGCACCGACAACCATCTGATGCTGGTCGACCTGCGCCCCAAGAACGCCACCGGCAAGCGCGCCGAGGCAGCTTTGGGCCGCGCCAACATCACCTGCAACAAGAACGGCATTCCCTTCGACCCGGAAAAGCCCTTCGTCACCTCGGGCGTGCGTCTCGGCACCCCGGCAGGCACCACGCGGGGCTTCGGCGAAGCCGAGTTCCGCGAGATTGGCCAGCTGATCACCGAAGTGCTGGACGGCCTCAAGGTCGCAAATTCGGACGAGGGCAACGCTGCCGTCGAAGCGGCGGTCAAGCAGAAGGTCGTCAGCCTGACCGAGCGCTTCCCGCTCTATCCCTATCTCGGCTGATCCGGGGCCATAAGGGCCTTCCACATTTCGAAGCCCCGTGCCGGTCATCCCGGCATGGGGCTTCTGCTTTTCCGGAGGATGCATTAAGCCTTTTGCGGTCGGGGATTCGAATGACAAGGCTGAACGATGCGTTGCCCATATTGCCAGTCTGAAGACACGCAGGTGAAGGACTCGCGTCCGGCCGAGGATGGTGCCGCGATCCGTCGCCGGCGCATCTGCCCGGTCTGCGGCGGCCGCTTCACCACCTTCGAGCGGGTCCAGCTGCGCGACCTCGTCGTGCTCAAGAAGACCGGCCGCAAGGTGCCGTTCGACCGCGACAAGCTGGCTCGCTCGGTCGAGATCGCGGTGCGCAAGCGCAATGTCGATCCCGAGCGCATCGAGCGCGCCGTGACCGGCATCGTCCGCCAGCTCGAAAGCTCCGGCGAAACCGAGATTCCGTCGGGCGAGATTGGTCGCCTGGTGATGGAGGCGCTGAAGACGCTCGACGACGTCGCCTATGTCAGGTTTGCATCCGTCTACCGCAATTTCCGCGAGGCCAAGGACTTCCATGAGGTGCTGGGCGAACTGAAGGGCGACGAGGAAGCCAGCTGAACGATGGTCGATATCAGTGCATCCGGGCAAGACAGGACAGACCGCCGTTTCATGGCGGCCGCAATCAGGCTGTCGCGCAAGCATCTCGGACTGACATCGACAAATCCGGCGGTCGGCACGCTCATCGTCCGTGATGACGGCAATGGGCCCGTCATCGTCGGCCGCGGCGTCACCGCCATTGGCGGGCGGCCGCATGCGGAAGCCGAAGCACTCGCCGAGGCGGGTCAGCTGGCGCGCGGCGCCACCGCCTATGTCACGCTCGAGCCCTGTGCCCATCACGGTCGCACCCCGCCTTGCGCCAACGCGCTTGTCAACGCGGGCATTACCCGTGTCGTCGGCGCCGCCAGCGATCCCGACCCGCGTGTTTCCGGCAAGGGCTACGCGATCCTTCGCTCAGCCGGCATCGAAGTCAAAGAGGGCGTTCTGGCCCGCGAGGCCGCCGACCAGCTTGCCGGTTACATGAATCGTTCGATGAGAAAGCGCCCGGAAGTGATTCTGAAGCTTGCGCTTTCCGCCGATGGCATGATCGGCCGCCGCGGCGAGGGGCAGATCGGCATCACTGGCGAGATCGCCCGCCGCCAGGTCCATGTCATGCGCGCCGAATGCGAAGCCATCCTGATCGGCATCGGCACCGCCATCGCAGACGACCCCGAGCTCACCGTGCGCCTGCCCGGGCTGCGCAGCCGTTCGCCGGCCCGCATCGTGCTCGACCGGCTCATCCGGCTGCCCGCGACTTCGAAACTGGCGCGCTCGGCCTCCGACGTTCCGGTCATCGTCGCCGCCTGTTCCGAGAGCCACGCCGCCAACAGGGCGGAGCTGGAACGCGCCGGGGTGAAGTTCCTGGCCACCGAGACCTATGATGGCCGCGTCGCCCTTCCGGAGCTGCTCGAGGATCTCGGCAACCAGGGCATGTCGCGCATCATCGTCGAAGGCGGCGCCGACACCGCGCGCGCCTTCCTCGACGAGGGGCTGGTCGACCGTATCGCACTGTTCTACGGCCCCGAGGCCATCGGCGCCGACGGTATTGCGGCCCCCATTGGCCGCGACCATATACCGGCAGAGTTCACGCTCGTGCGCGAGGCGCGCTACGGCGAGGACAGCTTCGCCGAATGGATAAGGGAAATCTGATGTTTACCGGGATCGTCACCGACGTGGCCACAGTCGCGTCCGCAGCCCAGCTCGACCAGGGCGTGCGCCTGCGTATCGACACCGCCTATGATCCGAAGACCATCGACATCGGCGCCTCGATTGCCTGCTCCGGAGTCTGCCTGACCGTGGTCGCGCTGCCCGAGGCAACCTCGAACGCCCGCTGGTTCGAGGTCGAGGCCTGGGAAGAGGCGCTGCGACTGACCACGGCGAGCGACTGGAAGGCCGGCAGCAGGATCAATCTCGAGCGGGCGCTGAAGATCGGCGACGAGCTCGGCGGCCACATCGTCTCGGGCCATGTCGACGGCATGGCCGAGATCATCGCCCGCGAGGACGAGGGCGAAGCGGTGCGCTTCCGCCTCGAGGCGCCGCGCGAGCTGGCCAGGTTCATCGCGCCCAAGGGCTCGGTTGCGCTCGACGGGACGTCGCTGACCGTCAACAAGGTCGAGGCCACCCGCTTCGACGTGCTGCTGATCCATCATTCGTTGCAGGTGACGACCTGGGGCGAGCGCAAGGTCGGCGACCGGGTCAATCTCGAGATCGACACCATGGCGCGTTATGCCGCGCGCCTGGCCGAGGCGGCAAGGGAAGGGCTCTGACGCCGGGCGCTGACGCCGGACACTGGCGCCGCTCGCTGGACAGCGGTTTCCTGCCACAGGCCTTAACACTTCGCTTGCGAACTCATCCGGTTCGGCCTAAGTCAGCCGCTCCTGCCGGAGATTTTACATGGCCAACGACAAGAAACTGAAGCTCCTCATCGTCGAGGCGCGCTTCTACGACGACCTTTCGGACGCGCTGCTGGACGGCGCCAAGGCCGCACTCGATGCCGCCGGCGCGGGCTATGACGTGATCACGGTTCCCGGCGCGCTTGAAATCCCGGCCGTGATCTCGTTCGCGCTCGATGCGGCCGACGACGAAGGCACCCATTATGACGGTTATGTCGCCCTCGGCACCGTCATCCGCGGCGAGACCTATCATTTCGATATCGTCGCCAACGAATCCTGCCGCGCCATCATGGATCTGTCGGTCGGCGAGTCGATTGCCATCGGCAACGGCATTCTGACGGTCGAAAACGACGACCAGGCCTGGGCGCGTGCCCGCCGCACCGAAGGCGACAAGGGTGGCTTTGCCGCGCGCGCGGCCCTGACTATGATCGCCGTGCGCGAAAAACTCGGAGCAGCCCGCTCGTGACGTCTTCCGAAGATAACGGCCAGCCGCCAGTCCGCCACGCCAACAAGCGCGGCGCTGCCCGTCTGGCCGCCGTCCAGGCGCTCTACCAGATGGACGTGGCCGGCAGCGGCCTGCTCGAAATCACCGCCGAATACGAGGCGTTCCGCCTCGGCAAGGAAGTCGACGGCGCGCTCTACCGCGAGGCCGACGCCCAGTGGTTCCGCGCCATCCTTGCCGGCGTCGTCGAAAATCAGAAGGTCGTCGATCCTGTCATCCGCCAGTCGCTGACCGAGGACTGGCCGCTGTCGCGTCTCGACTCGACATTGCGCGCCATCCTGCGCGCCGGCGTCTATGAATTGATGAAGCGCCAGGACGTGCCGGTGGCGGTGATCGTGTCGGAATATGTCGACATCGCCAAGGCATTCTACATCGAAGACGAGCCCAAGCTCGTCAACGCCGTACTGGATCGTGTCTCGCGCAAGCTGCGCGGCGAAGGCAAGGGCAAGGACGCATTATGACCGGTGGCGAACGCGAAGCGCGGCGAACTGCCTATATTCTCGCCGCATCGCAAGCCATCATCGGTTCCGCCGCCCCGATCTCCTTCGCCATCGGCGGTCTCGCCGGCTACTATCTGCTCGACGCCGACAAGTCCCTGGCGACCCTTCCCATCACCGGCTTCAGCCTGGGTCTGGCGATCGGCGCCTTGCCGGCGGCGGCCATCATCCGCAGGATCGGCCAGCGCAGCGGCTTCATGTTCGGCACCGCCGTCACCGCCATCGGCGGCGCGGTCGCCACGCTCGCGCTGTTCCGTGCCGAGTTCTGGCTCTTCGTCTTCGGCCTCGTGCTGCTTGGCGCCGGCGGTGCCTTCGTCCAGCAATTCCGCTTCGCCGCCGCCGACAATGCGCCGCCCCAGTTCAAGGCCAATGCGATCTCCTTCGTGCTCGCCGGCGGCATCATCACCGCCATCATCGGGCCGCAGATCGTCATCTTCACGCGCGAGCTGTTCGCGCCCGTGATGTTTGCCGGCTCCTTCGCCTCGATCATCGGCCTGGCCGCCGTCGGCGCCATCATCCTGTCCTTCCTCAGGGTCAAGGAACCGGTTCACGATCACCAGGCGGCTTCGGAGGCCGGCGCGCGGCCGCTGAAGGAGATCGTCACCGAACCACGTTTCGCCGCTGCACTCACCTGCGCTGTCGGCAGCTACACGCTGATGAGCTTCGTGATGACCGGCGCGCCCTTGGCCATGGTCGGCTGCGGTTTCTCGCCTGACGAGGCGACGCTGGGCATTTCCTGGCACGTCATGGCGATGTTCGGTCCCAGCTTCTTCACCGGCCGCGTCATCCAGCGTTTCGGCGCCGAGCGTGTCGTTGCCTTTGGCCTTTTGCTGCTGATCGCCTGCGCAATCGTCGCCCTGTCGGGCATCGCACTGTGGCAGTTCTGGACGGCGCTGATCCTGCTCGGTCTCGGCTGGAATTTCGGTTTCATCGGTGCAACGGCCATCGTATCGACGGCCTATCGCCCGTCCGAGAAGAGCAAGGTCCAGGGTTTCCACGACTTCGTCCTGTTCGGCGCCGTTGCCTTCGCCTCGCTGATGTCGGGCGCGGTCTACAACGCCTATGGCTGGGACACGCTCAACTGGATCGTCTTCCCGGTCAGCGCCATCTGTCTCGCCGCGCTGGCCACGCTGTCCCTGGCGCAGCGCCGGCAGCCCACCTGACAGGCTGCTCCTGACAAGACGTTGTCGGGAGGAGGTCCTCCCGATTTTCTTTGATATTCAAAAAAATATTGCGCTGCCCCTGCGCATTGTGAAACCGTATGCCCCGACGGAAGCTGGGTCGCCATGCTCATATGCGGCCACCGAAATCCTGAAGTGAGAAGGGGCTTTTCATGTACAAGAGATCCATCGCGGCTGCGGCGATCGCGCTCGGCCTCGCCACGGGTGCCGCGAGCGCCCAGGTGGTGGTGTCGTCCAAGATCGACACCGAAGGCGGCGTGCTCGGCAACATCATCAAGGCAGTGCTCGACGCCAACAACATCGCCACCACCGACCGCATCCAGCTCGGGGCGACGCCCGTCGTGCGCAAGGCGATCACCGCAGGCGAGATCGACATCTATCCCGAATACACCGGCAATGCGGGCTTCTTCTTCGAAAAGGCCGACGATCCGCTGTGGAAGGATGCCGCCAAGGGTTTCGAGACCGCCAAGAAGCTCGACTATGACGCCAACAAGATCGTCTGGCTGTCGCCGTCGCCTGCCAACAACACCTGGGCGATCGCCCTGCGCAAGGACGTGGCCGAGGCCAACAAGCTCGCCACGCTTAGCGACTTCGGCAAATATGTCGCCGGCGGCGGCACCGTCGTGCTGGCCGCGTCGTCCGAATTCGTCAACTCGGCCGCAGCCCTCCCGGCCTTCCAGACCACCTATGGCTTCACCCTCAAGCCCGAACAGCTGATCACGCTCTCCGGCGGTGATACTGCCGCCACGATCGGTGCGGCCGCCAACCAGACCAACGGCGCCAATGCCGCCATGGTCTATGGCACCGACGGCGGCATCGCGCCGTCCGGCCTCGTCGTGCTCGACGACGACAAGGGGGTGCAGCCGGTCTACCAGCCGGCGCCGATCATCCGAGAGACCGTGCTGAAGGAGCATCCGGAGATCGAAACGCTGCTCAAGCCGGTGTTCGAGAAGCTCGATCTGGTCACGCTGCAGGAGCTCAACGGCCGCGTCCAGGTCGGCGGTGAGCCAGCCAAGGCCGTCGCCGAAGATTTCCTGAAGAAGAACGGCTTTCTGAAGTAAGCTCTTCCGGCGCGTGCTCGCTTACGGCGCCGAGCGTCCTTTCCGGACGCACGGCACTGCAAGACAGGAACTCGGTGAATGATCCCGTGCGACAATCGCCATCGATTGTCGGGGTCATGCATCGGGGTGCGCGCCAGGGGAACCGGGGACGCATCGCAGTCGTGAGCATCAGGTTCGACAAGCTTGGCGTGGTGATCGCCCTGATCGCCTGTTATGGCGCCTTCTCGGCGCCATTTGCCATTTTCCGCGCCAACCGCATCGTCGCTGGCGAGCCGCGTTCGATCATCGAGGCCCTGCCGCAGCCGCTCGGCGCGGTTCTGCTTGCCGTTCTGGTTGCTGCCGGCCTCATTGCCCTGTTCAGGACGCCCCTGGTGGCACGGCTCGGCGCCGCCGCTGTGACGCTTGCGTCGCTCGCATTGCTCATCGGCGTCGCCGGCAGCCACCTGACCCCTGAAGGCAACACCTTTGCCCGGATATCGCCGGCCTCCGGCTTCTGGCTGCTGATCTTTGCCTTCACGCTTCTGCTCGCCGATGTCCTGACCCGGCTGCAACTGTCGCCGGTCGGGCGCGTTGTCGTGCTCGGCATCGGCGCCGCGGCAATCTGGCTTCTGCTCGCCTCGGGCCAATGGGACAGTCTGTCGATCCTCAAGGAATACGCCAATCGCGCTGACAGTTTCTGGAACGAGGCGCGGCGTCATGTCGAACTGGCCCTCGGCTCGCTTTTTGCCGCCACCCTTGTCGGCCTGCCGCTCGGCATCCTGTGTCACCGTGTCCAGGCGTTGCGGGACGGCGTGCTCAACGTGCTCAACATCATACAGACCATTCCGTCGATTGCGCTGTTCGGCATCCTGATCGCGCCGCTCGGCTGGGTCGCCGCCAATGTTCCCGGCGCCTCAGTGCTCGGCATTCGCGGCATAGGTGCTGCACCGGCCTTCGTCGCGCTGTTTCTCTATTCGCTGCTGCCGGTGGTCGCCAACACCGTCGTCGGTCTTGCCGGCGTGCCGCGTGCAGCCAATGACGCGGCGCGCGGCATGGGCATGACGGGCTGGCAGCGGCTGAGCGGCGTCGAGTTCCCGCTCGCCTTTCCCGTCATCCTGACCGGCATCCGAATCGTGTTGGTCCAGAACATCGGCCTTGCCACCATCGCCGCGCTGATCGGCGGCGGCGGTTTCGGGGTCTTCGTTTTCCAGGGCGTCGGCCAGACGGCGATGGATCTCGTCCTGCTCGGCGCCGTGCCGACGGTGGCGCTTGCCTTTGCCGCCGCCATCATTCTCGACGCAGTGGTCGAAACAGTCGCGACCCGCAAATCCACCGAAGTGGCTGCCGCATGATCGAAATCGACCACATCACCAAGCGCTACGGCGAGACCACTGTCGTCGACGACGTCTCGATGGTCATCGAGCCGCGCACGGTCACCGTGATCGTCGGCACCTCCGGTTCGGGCAAGACGACGCTGTTGCGCATGATCAACCGTCTGGTCGAGCCGAGCTCCGGCACGATCAGGCTCGACGGCATAGACAACCGCTCGGTGCCGGGCCATGAGCTTCGCCGCTCCATCGGCTACGCCATCCAGGGCAATGGTCTGTTTCCGCACCGTACCGTGGCGCAGAACATCGCCACCGTTCCCGCGCTGCTCGGCTGGGACGCCGCGCGCATCAAGGCGCGGGTCGACGAGTTGCTGGCCTTGCTGCAACTCGATCCCGCAGCCTTTGGCCCGCGTTATCCGCATGAGTTGTCGGGTGGCCAGCAGCAGCGTGTCGGCGTCGCCCGCGCGCTCGCCGCCGAGCCCAACGTGCTTCTGATGGACGAACCTTTCGGCGCGCTCGACCCGATCATCCGCACCAAGGCGCAGGAAGACCTGCTCGCGATCCAGAAGCGCTTCGGCACCACCATCATCCTGGTCACCCACGACATGGAGGAGGCGGTTCACCTCGGCGACCGCATCGCCGTCATGGATGCCGGTAAGCTCGTCCAGTATGCGACACCGGCCGAGATCCTGGCCAATCCCGCCAGCGATTTCGTCGAGACGCTGATCGGTGCCTCCGACCGTCCGTTCAAGCTTCTGTCGCTCGGCACCGTCGGTGATGCCGTCGAGCCGGGACCGGCGGCAGGCGAGGGCATCCGTGCCGGGGCAAGCCAGCGAGATGCGCTCGCCGAGCTGTTGTGGTCGGGACGCCCCGCCATGCCGGTGACGGGCGAAAATGGTGCTGCCCTTGGCCGCGTGACGGTCGAAGGCCTTGTGAAACGTGCCGCGAGGCCGCAATGAAGGCTTGGCTTCCGCTGCTGCTGCGGCTGTGCCTGCTGGCGCTGCTGGTGGCGTTCCTGAGCAATCCGCTGTGGTTCGAGCCGCTGCTCAGGCCGCTGACCCAGAATGGCGCACCGGCGATCTACAACCAGGGCAGCCTGCTGTCGCTGGCGCTGCTGCACCTGCGCACCGTCGCCATCGCCACCGCTGCGGCGATCGTCGTTGCGGTTGCACTCGCCATCCTTGTGACCCGGCCAATCGGCGCCGAATTCCTGCCCTTGTCGCGCAGCCTGGTGAATATCGGCCAGACCTTTCCGCCGGTCGCAGTGCTGGCGCTTGCCGTTCCCGCCGTCGGCTTCGGCGAGAAGCCGACGCTGATTGCGCTGTTCCTCTACGGCCTGCTGCCGATCTTCGAAAACACGCTGACCGGCCTCACCACCACGCCGCCCAGCATCGTCGAGGCGGCCCGCGGCGCCGGCATGACCGGCTGGCAGCGTCTCACCAAGGTCGAGCTGCCGCTTTGCCTGCCGGTCATGCTCGCCGGCATCCGGCTGTCGGTTGTCATCAGTCTCGCCACTGCCACCATCGGCTCGACCGTTGCCGCAAAGACCCTCGGCGAGGTCATCATCGCCGGGCTGCAATCCAACAATCTGGCCTTCGTCCTGCAGGGCGGGCTGATCGTCGCGGCCCTTGCCGTTCTGATCTATGACGCGCTGTCGGCGCTGGAGCGCATGGCAGCGCGGCGCATGGGGCAGGTGGCCTGAGCGGCCTACCGGCCACGCGCCGGATAGTCGAGCGTGATCTCGAGCCGGTTGCCCGTAGCACCCACGATCCAGCGGCGGCGCAGCACGGCGAAGTCGTGACTGGCGCCGTTTGCCGACACCGTCACCACGTCGCCCGTCTGGCACTGTGGCGAAAGCGCAAGCGTGCCGAGCACACCCTCCAACCCCGCCTTGCCGGCATGGATCCGCGCCGAGCCGGTCAGCGTCACCTCGATCGTCTCGGCAGTTGCGCCGCCGCCGAGACTCGGTGATTGATCTGGCTGATGCCCCGGTCTGCCATTTGAAGGAGTTTTTGCCATGGTTTGGCGTCTCTCTAAGATCGTGATGTGTCTTTGTCTTGCAGCTTTCGCCTTTCTCGTGGCGTTCGGCAATATCACCGACTACGGCTCCAACTTCGCCTTCGTCCAGCACGTCCTGAGCATGGACACCACTTTCCCGGGCAACGCGCTGATGTATCGCTCGATCACCAGTCCGACATTGTGGACCGTCGGCTACTGGTTGATCATCTTCGGCGAGGCGCTGACCTGCGTGCTGTTCCTGATCGCCGCGCTGCAACTCTGGCAGGCACGCAAAGGTTCGGGCCGGCAGTTCGATGACGCCAAGGGCTTCGTCGTCATCGGCGCCACCATGGGGTTCCTGGTCTGGTTCCTGGGCTTCATGGTCGTTGGCGGCGAATGGTTCGCCATGTGGCAGTCAAGCACATGGAACGGCCAGGACGCCGCCTTCAAATTCTACATGACCATGCTGGCGGTGCTGATCTTCGTCAATCAGCCGGATCGTGATCTGGCCTGATGCTCCGAAAATCGGAATCGATGTTCGGAAAGCATGATGCGCAGAGCTGATGAGTTGGCGCGTTGTTTGTGCGTCTATCCGGACGCACGGCGCTCCAAAGCTCTGTTGTCGGCAATAACGGGGCGGCGAAAGCCGAGAAACACCTTTTCGATATCTTGACGTGCGCTGCCCTGTTTCGGATTGTTCGCCAGGGGCCGGAAACCAATGAGAGGCTGCCGGTCTCGTTCACTAGCCCGGGGAGGGGAATTCCGGGCACAATCAGGGAAGAGAAATTGGCAATGACAATGCTTTACGTCGTCATCGCCTGCGGCCTGCTATCTGTCCTGTACGCCATCTGGGCGACTCAGTCGGTGCTTGCATCCGACCAGGGCAATGCGCGCATGCAGGAAATCTCCGCCGCCATCCGAGAAGGTGCGCAGGCATATCTGGCGCGCCAATACACCACCATCGCCATCGTCGGCGTCGTCATGTTCCTGCTCGCATGGTGGCTGCTTTCCGCGACCGCGGCGATCGGCTTTTTGATTGGTGCAGTGCTTTCAGGTGCTGCCGGCTTCATCGGCATGCATGTTTCGGTCCGGGCCAATGTGCGCACTGCGCAGGCCGCCTCCAACAGCCTCGCCGCCGGCCTCGACATCGCCTTCAAGTCGGGTGCGATCACCGGCATGCTGGTGGCCGGCCTCGCTCTGCTTGGCGTCTCCGTCTACTATCTCGTTCTGACCGGCCCGATGGGCCATGCGCCTGCCGACCGCGTCGTCATCGATTCGCTGGTGGCGCTCGGTTTCGGCGCTTCCCTGATCTCGATCTTTGCCCGTCTCGGCGGCGGCATCTTCACCAAGGGTGCCGATGTCGGCGGCGATCTCGTCGGCAAGGTGGAAGCCGGCATCCCCGAGGATGATCCGCGCAATCCCGCAACCATCGCCGACAATGTCGGCGACAATGTCGGCGACTGCGCCGGCATGGCCGCCGATCTGTTCGAAACCTATGCCGTGACCGTCGTCGCCACCATGGTGCTCGGCGCCATCTTCTTCGGCGGAACCGAGGTTCTCTCCAACGTGATGCTCTACCCGCTCGCCATCTGCGGCGCCTGCATCATCACCTCGATCGTCGGCACGTTCTTCGTCAAGCTCGGCTCCAACGGCTCGATCATGGGCGCGCTCTACAAGGGGCTGATCGTCACCGGCCTTCTCTCGATCGTCGGCCTGGGGGCGGCGACCTCGCTGACTGTCGGCTGGGGTGAAATCGGCACCGGGGGTGGTGTCGTGATCACGGGTCAGAACCTGTTCATCTGCGGCCTGATCGGCCTGGTGGTAACAGGGCTGATCGTCGTCATCACCGAATACTACACCGGTACCAACAAGCGCCCGGTCAATTCGATCGCCCAGGCGTCGGTCACCGGTCACGGCACCAACGTGATCCAGGGCCTGGCCGTATCGCTCGAATCGACGGCGCTGCCGGCCATCGTCATCGTCGGCGGCATCATCGCCACCTTCCAGCTTGCCGGCCTGTTCGGCACGGCCATTGCCGTCACCACCATGCTCGGCCTTGCCGGCATGATCGTGGCGCTCGATGCCTTCGGCCCGGTCACCGACAATGCCGGCGGCATTGCCGAAATGGCCGGCCTGCCCAAGGAAGTGCGTCATTCGACCGACGCGCTTGATGCGGTCGGCAACACCACCAAGGCCGTCACCAAGGGCTACGCCATCGGCTCGGCCGGTCTCGGCGCTCTGGTGCTGTTTGCCGCCTACAGCTACGACCTGCAGTACTTTGCCGCCAACAGCGCGCAGTTCCCGTATTTCGCCGACATCGGCACGGTGTCGTTCGATCTGTCCAACCCTTACGTCGTCGCCGGCCTGATCTTCGGCGGCCTCATTCCTTATCTGTTCGGCGGCATCGCAATGACCGCCGTCGGCCGTGCCGCAGGCTCGATCGTCGAGGAGGTGCGCAAGCAGTTCCGCGAGGATCCGGGCATCATGAAGGGCACCTCGAAGCCCAATTACGCCCGCGCCGTCGACCTTCTGACCAAGGCGGCGATCAAGGAAATGATCATTCCGTCGCTGCTGCCGGTGCTGGCGCCGCTCGTCGTCTATTTCGGCGTGCTGCTGATCTCGGGCTCCAAGGCCTCGGCCTTTGCCGCCCTCGGTGCCTCGCTGCTCGGCGTCATCGTCAACGGCCTGTTCGTTGCGATTTCGATGACTTCAGGCGGCGGTGCCTGGGACAACGCCAAAAAGTCGTTCGAGGACGGCTTCACCGACAAGGACGGCGTCAAGCACCTGAAGGGCTCCGAGGCCCACAAGGCTTCGGTGACAGGCGATACCGTCGGCGACCCCTACAAGGACACTGCCGGCCCGGCAGTGAACCCGGCGATCAAGATCACCAACATCGTCGCCCTTCTGCTGCTCGCCGTGCTCGCGCATAGCGGCGGCTGACCCTGCCGAACTGCTTGCCTCTCTGAGGCAGATCCAGGGACCCCGTCCGCAGCCTCTGCGGGCGGGGCTTTTCGTAGGCCTTGTCCAGCCCAAAGAAAAACCCGCGGAATTGCTTCCGCGGGTCCTGTTGCCTGAGATTTCTGAACCTCAGTGGGCGGATCAGCTGCCGAAGATGCTGCTGGCAGCACTCGACCCCATCTTGCCGGCGCCCGAAAGCAGCTGGCCGAGGAAGTTCTGGTCCTTGCCGCCGGTCGGCGTCGTGCGCGAGATGAAGTCGAACACCTTGCCTTCCTGCAGGCCGTAATTGGCGATGTTCGAGACGCGGCCGTCGGCGCCGAAATAGACGGCCAGCACGCGCTGTTCGATCAGCTTCGGCTTGGCGAAGGCGACGGCGCGCCGGCGCGTCTGGGAGATGTAGTAGAACACCTCATTGTCGAAGGTCGCCGTCGTCGACGGCGTGCCGAGAGCGAGCAGCACCTGCTCGCGGCTCGAGCCCACCGGCACGGAGTCGATCGACTGCTGGTCGATGACATAGCCCTGGGTCAGCGTCTCGCTGGGGGTCAGGTCACCGAACGTCTTCGAGGTGTTGCATGCCGACAGCGCGGCAGCGGCCACGATCAGCGACACGGCGCCAGCCGGACGCAACGAAAATGGCATCTTGAATTTCAGCGAGTGCAACAACAACTCCATCCTGTCGTGCCAGAGCCCCTGCTTGCGCGAAGCCGCAAAACCGGTAAACCAGCTTGCGCGCCGATGCAACAAGGCCACTAAGCGAAACGGGTCCCCGGGAGACCGCCCTCAAAATGTTTAAGCGTCTGTTTGGCCGTGAACGCCAGGCCAATCGCGCCATCACCGAGGCGCTCTATACACGAATCGTGGCAGCCGCGCGGCAGGAACCTTTTTATTCCGCATGGAATGTTCCCGACACGCCGCTTGGCCGTTTCGAGATGCTTTCGCTGCACATGTTCCTGTTTCAGCATCGTTTGCGCGGCGAGCCGGGGGCTGCGGCCGACATCGCCCAGCGCCTGATCGACGAGTTCTTCCTCGATGTCGACCATTCGCTGCGCGAGCTCGGCATCAGCGACGTCGGCGTGCCCAAGCGCATGAAGAAGCTGGCCAAGATGTTTTACGGCCGCACAGAATCCTACAAGAACGCGCTCGAAGGCGACGATCATCCGGCGCTTGCCGCAGCACTTTTGCGCAATGTCCGCCCCGAGGTGCAGGACTGGCCGGAAGCCGCAGCACTCGCCGAATATGTCTTTGCGGCGAATCGCGCTCTTGCCGAGCAGCCGTCGGAAGACATATGTGCCGGCAAATTGTCATATCCGGCGCCACAGGCAGCCTGAAGGAGGCCACCCCATGATGCCTGACGAGACCCAGAGTCCGGTTTCCTTCAAGGTCAATGTCGCCAGGCTGCCGCAGAAGGGCATGGCTGTGACAGTCGATGCCGATGCCGCCCAGCGTGCCGCATTGGCTGAGGTGCATGGCCTGACGTCGGTCGAACGCTACAAGGCGGACCTGCTTGTCACCAAGTGGAAGCGCAATGGCGTCAAGGTCCGCGGTCGGGTCCAGGCAGCGATCACCCAGGCCTGCGTCGTCACGCTTGAGCCTGTCGAGGCGGTGATCGACGAGGATGTCGAGGGCGTTTTCCTGCCCGAGGACTCCAAGCTTGCCAGGCAGGGCTTCAACGCGGCCGGCGAAATCCTGCTCGACGCCGAGGGCCCCGACGCGCCCGAAACTTTCACCGGCGACACCATCGATGCGGGCGCGCTGGCCGAGGAGTTCTTCGGCCTCGCCATCGACCCTTATCCGCGCAAGACCGGCGTCGCGGTCGCCAGTACTGACGATGACGATGTCGAGCCAGTCGAGAGCGAATTCCAGAAAAAGCTCCGCCTAATATCCAAGAAGCTTTGAAAACGCCTGCCGTTTCGCGTAATCCCGGTTGTGCGGTTGCCCAAAACCGTTACTTTCGCCGGACTTTTGCGTGCCCAGCTACGCCAACAGTGAGATGACCGACGCGTGATCAAGATTTCCATTGATGCCATGGGTGGCGATCACGGCCCTTCCGTGATCATTCCTGCCCTGGCCAAGGTCGCCATCAGGCGCACCGATATTCGCTTCATCATCTATGGCCGCGAAGAAGTGGTCCGTCCCGAGATGGCCAAGTATCCCAAGCTTGCTGCCGTCAGCGAGTTCGTGCACTGCGAGGTCGCCGTGCGCATGGACGACAAGCCGAGCCAGGCGCTGCGCCAGGGGCGCTGGAAGTCGTCGATGTGGAAGGCGATCGAAGCGGTCAAGTCGGGCACGTCGGACGCCTGCGTCTCCGCCGGCAACACCGGCGCGCTGATGGCGATGTCGAAATTCTGCCTGCGCACCATGGCGACGATCGACCGCCCGGCAATCGCCGCCCTGTGGCCGACGGCGCGCGGCGAGAGCGTCGTGCTCGACGTCGGCGCCACCATTGGCGCGGATGCGCACCAGCTCACCGATTTCGCCATTCTGGGCACCGGCATGGCGCGCGCCCTGTTCGGCATCGATCGGCCGACTGTCGGCTTGCTCAATGTCGGCGTCGAAGAGATCAAGGGCCAGGAAGAGGTCAAGGAAGCCGGGCGCATGCTGCGCGAGGCCAACATGGCCTCGATGAACTACCAGGGTTTCGTCGAAGGCGACGACATCGGCAAGGGCACCACCGACGTGGTCGTCACCGAGGGCTTTTCCGGCAACATCGCGCTCAAGACCGCCGAAGGCACGGCACGCCAGATCGCCGGCTATCTGCGCGAAGCGATGAGCCGCACGCTGATGGCCAAGATCGGCTATCTCTTTGCCAAGGGCGCTTTCGACCGGCTGCGCGAGAAGATGGACGTGCGCCGCGCCAATGGCGGCGTCTTCCTCGGCCTCAACGGTATCGTGGTGAAAAGCCATGGCGGCGCTGACGCCGACGGCTTCGCCGCTGCCATCGAAATGGCCTATGATATGGTCCGGAACCGGCTGCTCGACCGTATCGAGGCAGACCTCGACCTGTTTCATGCACGCAACCCGCATGCTGCAATGGGTCGCCCCGCGGCCGCGGTCGAAGATCAGGAATAGGATTTTTCAACGTGATCAGATCAGTTGTGCGCGGCATTGGTTCGGCGCTGCCCCGCCGCATCATGAAGAACGCCGATTTCGAAGGCATGGTCGAGACCTCGGACGAGTGGATCGCCCAGCGCACCGGCATCCGCCAGCGCCACATCGCCGCCGACGACGAGACGACGGCCTCGCTCGGTGAGGCTGCGGCCCGCGCAGCGCTCGACAATGCCGGCCTGACGCCTGACGACATCGACCTGATCGTGCTCGCCACCTCGACGCCGAACAACACCTTTCCCGCCACAGCCGTCGAGATCCAGAACCGGCTCGGCATGCGCCATGGCTTCGCCTTCGACATGCAGGCCGTGTGCAGTGGATTCGTCTATGCCGTCACCACCGCCGACCTCTACATCAAGGGCGGCCTTGCCAGGCGCGTGCTGGTGATCGGCTCCGAGACGTTTTCGCGCATTCTCGACTGGACCGACCGCTCGACCTGCGTGCTTTTTGGCGACGGCGCCGGAGCGCTGGTGCTGGAAGCTGAAGAAAGTGCGGGCACCATCGCCGACCGCGGCGTGCTGGCCGCCAGCCTGCGCTCCGACGGAACGCACAAGGACAAGCTTTATGTCGATGGCGGTCCGTCCACCACCGGCACCGTCGGCCATCTCAAGATGGAAGGCCGCGAGGTCTTCAAGCATGCGGTGGGCATGATCACCGACGTGATCGAGGACGTCTTCGCCCAGACCGGTGTATCAGCCGACACACTTGACTGGTTCGTGCCGCACCAGGCCAACAAGCGCATCATCGATGCCTCGGCCAAGAAGCTCGGCATTGCCGAGGAAAAGGCCGTCGTGACGGTGCATCTGCACGGCAACACGTCGGCAGCCTCGGTGCCGCTGGCGCTTTCGGCTGCCGTTGCCGACGGACGCATCAAGAAGGGCGACCTTGTCATGCTCGAGGCGATGGGCGGCGGTTTCACCTGGGGCGCCGTGCTCGTGAGGTGGTGAGCGCGCAGGCTCAGGCCTCCGCGCGGTGTCTTGAAAAGGTCGTCGGATCGGTCCTTGACCTTGACGGATCAATTACTTAACCTCCGGCGCGTTGCTGGATTTCAGATAATGAGGATGGGGCCCGTCGCATGGGGGGAAAGACACTGACACGTGCCGACCTCGCTGAATCCGTCTATCGGAAAGTCGGCCTGTCGCGCACGGAATCGGCGCAGCTGGTCGAAACCGTTCTCGACGAAATCTGCGAAGCAATCGTGCGTGGCGAGACGGTGAAATTGTCGTCTTTCGCCACCTTCCACGTTCGCGACAAGAACGAACGTGTCGGCCGCAACCCCAAGACGGGTGAAGAAGTGCCGATCCTGCCGCGCCGGGTGATGACCTTCAAGGCATCCAACGTGCTCAAGAGCCGCATCCTGCGGGCTCACCAGAACGGCAAGTCCAAGGCCTCGAAGTAGGCAGCCAGCTCCCGATAATCCGGTTGATAGCCTGGTGCGTGATTCGCACCGGGCTTGAATGTTGTTGCCCAAAGCGCTGAAATGGATCACGAATCGTTTTTTGCGAAAGTGGCGACCATGGACAAGAGCCCCGACGCCTTCCGCACCATCAGCGAAGTTGCCGAAGACCTTGATCTGCCGCAGCATGTGCTGCGCTTCTGGGAAACCCGTTTCACCCAGATCAAGCCGATGAAGCGCGGCGGCGGCCGGCGCTATTACCGGCCGCAGGATGTCGAGCTGATCAAGGGCATCCGCCACATGCTCTACGAACAGGGCTACACCATCAAGGGCGTGCAGAAGCTGTTGCGCGACAATGGCAACCAGTTCCTGGTCGCCATCGGCAGCGGCGACATGAAGGCCGTCGAGGCAATCGCCCAGCGCAAGCAGGCCGAGGCGCCGCTGACGCCGGCAGCGCAGCCGCGTGGCCCCGATGAGGAGATGGTGGTCGGTGAGGCTCGCGCCAAGCCGAGCCGCCGCTTCTTCGGCCTGGGCAAGGGCGACGACGAGGGGCCGGTGGCAGCCGATTCCGGCAAGCTGTCGCGCGACAACCGCGCCTTGCTGCAGGAGGCGCTGTTTGACCTGCTCGAATGCAAGCGCCTGCTCGACCAGGTTCGCTGAGGCCGGTCAGGCCGACTAGAATATTCTGCTCGCGAATGAAGAAGTTGGCGGGAAAGCCGACGAATTGGGTTGACCGAAGCGGTCATATCAAGATACATCGCGACCGGTCCGGAGTGTAGCGCAGCCCGGTAGCGCACTTGACTGGGGGTCAAGGGGTCGTCGGTTCGAATCCGGCCACTCCGACCATTAGAACAAAGACTTAACCGCCATCCCCCAGGTTGCGGTTTGCCGATTTCCCCAAGGTTTACATTTATCATCTCGCTTCGATCTTTTCGGCGTCGAGAATGGTTTGTCCGAGCCGTGCTGTCAGGCGCAGGGCCGTTGCAGCGGACGGTGTTGCCGTCGACTGCGGTGGTGCAGGTGGTCGGCGATCAGGATTGGCTCTCGGCGTCTGTCAGCATTTGAAGTGCTTCGCGGTAGCGATCGAGATGTTGCTCCCCAAGCCCAGCGGCCCGCACGCGGTCGGGGTTGGTGTTGTCAAGGATGTCGGCGATCTTGACGCGTCGCGCGATCTCGTTGGCGCGCGCGCGCTTGATGAAGTCGACATAGGGTTCATCATCCCGGCGTGTGAGCGCGTCGACCGCTTGGACAACCGCAACACCGAACCCCTTGCTCCGCAGTTCGTCCAAAGTGACATCAGTGTCTTCGACGACGTCATGCAGGACGGCGGCTATCCGTTCTTCGTCGCTGTTGACCGCAAGCATCACCCGGAGCGGATGCAGGATATAGGGCTGCCTCGCCTTGTCGACCTGGCCATGATGCGCGTTTGCCGCAACAAGGATCGCAGTAGTCAGGTCGCTCATGGCTTCTCCTGCCGGCGGGAATGGCGGTACCTTTGACCGTATCAGAGGGCGTGTGGGCTTGCAGCAGGCCCCGGACTGGGCGGTTCGAATCCAGACACTGTGCCCATTTTTCGCTGCCCTGGATGGCACCTGAGGTTCGAATTGCCGACCGCGTCAAGGGCGGTGGCCCTTGGTTCGTGGTCCGCACCTCTTGTCGAAAGGAAGAACGCCACGGACGCTGGCTGGCGTCCATGGCGTTGTCTGCTACCTGCGGGGTGGGAGGATGGGCCGGACGCTAGCTTGCCGCGCCCACCATCACGGCTTCGATCTTGGCGCCGTTGTCATGCTGGTCGATGGCCACCCGCTTGCCGGGGGCCAGCTGCGGCGGGATCGCGACGTCGCGCGGGATGGTGAAGCTCTCGCCATTGGTGAGCGTGATGACGCGGACCGCCGGGTTGAACTTGGCAACGGTGCCATCGACCTCGGTGGCAAGGGCTGCGCCCGACATGAGGGCGAGGGCGGAGGCGGCAAGGATGAGCTTTCTCATTGTACTTCTCCTGTTGCTTGATGACCAAAGCTTGGATCCGGGAGGGAGACGCCAATTGCTTTGTGCAGAGAAGAAACGGCCTGCCGTTGGTTTGGTTCGGTAAACAACTAACACGAATAGCTCACGCGCTTTTGTCGCTGTCACGGTGTCGCACCGGCTTGAAGTTCCGATCGCCCGAGAACTTTCGGGCAGAGGTCGGCCGCGGCCGGGCCGGGCGCAACAGGCGTGACCGGGTGCAACAAAAAGCCATGGGCGTGGAGTGCGCCCATGGCTTCACTGTCGTCTTGCCGTGGCGGGCTTACATCATGTCAGGGCCGGCCAGCACGTTGCGGATCTGGTCGCCTTCGTCGTTGAAGAGGATCGAGATCTTGTCGCCGACCTTGACCGAGGGCAGGGCGACATCGCGCGGGATGGTGTAGCTGTCGCCGCCCTGGAGCGTGATGACGCGGGTGTCGGCGTTGAAGCGGGTGACGACGCCGCTGGCGTCGGAGGCGAGAGCCGAGCCGGAGAAGAGTGCGAATGCGGCGGCAGCCAAGATGAGCTTGTTCATGATCGTTCTCCTGATGGGGTTGTGCGAGGTGCTGCTTTTGCTGCGGGGCACCTTGCTGATACCGTCAACTACGATCAGCTGGCCGTGCTTGTTACACGCTGACAGGTAAACTCGAGACACGTTTCGATCACGCGAACGTGCCGCGGGATCGTTGAAACTCTGATGGCGAACGGCCGTTCGCGCGATTGTTTTCGCCTACGGACCCCGTGTCAGGCATGTCTTGAAGCGCAAAAAAGCCATGGGTGGGAGGACTCATGGCTTTTTGCAGAAGTGGCCAGCTTGTGGGGCAAGTCAGGCCGTCAAGGCTGTTCCGCTTTAGCGGAGAACGGCATTGACCTTGTCGCCTTCGTCGTTGAGCTGGATCGATACCTTTTCGCCAGCCTGGATCGCCGGGATGGCGACGTCGCGCGGGACGGTGTAGCTCTGGCCGCTCTCGAGCGTAATGACGCGCGCCTGCTCGTTGAACTGAGAAACAACGCCGTTCGCGGAGGAAGCAAATGCGGCACCTGACATCATTGCGACAGCCGAAGCGGCGAGGATGATCTTCTTCATTGTTTTAGTCCTTTCAATGTTCGGTAGCGGATCGACGGTTCGTTGTTTTGTCGGTTCGCTTACCACTTATAGATAGGCACCTAACTTTTGGATTTCCATAGCTGGAGCGGTCACTCTCGGTCACAAAGCAGTCACGCCGAGTTGAGCCGGCAAACCGGTGCCGGACCGTTCACAAATCGGCGCAGTTGTGCGCAACGACCCTGGCGCAACATCGAGTCTGGTTGCGCCGTAGTGCGGATGGCTGTGGTCGCAGCCAGGCCCTGCGTGTCCGGATTGTCGTGCGTGTGTGGATTGTGGAGGCTTGCGGAGCGAAACTGTGCGTCCGTGTATGCTGTGTGAGGCAAGGTAGCGGTCGATGGGGCGGATCTGCGCTTCGTGCCGCGAGCCAGGCGTCGCAAACGAAAAAAGCCACGGGTGGGAGGGCCCGTGGCTTTTTCGGTGGTATCGGCAGTTCAGGGATATCGCGGTTTCCGCTTAGCGGAGGACCCCCTGTACCTTGTCGCCTTCGTCGTTGAGCTGGATCGAAACCTTCTCGCCGGTCTGGATCGACGGGATAGCAACGTCACGCGGAACCGAGTAGCTCTGGCCGCTTTCGAGCGTAATGACGCGAACGGCCGGGTCGAACTTGGCAACAACACCTTCTGCAGACGAAGCAAATGCCGCACCAGACATCAGAGTGATTGCCGAAGCGGCGAGGATGATCTTCTTCATGGGGGTATTCCTTTCTTTTTCCGGTAGCAAAGCGGCGGTTGTTGTTTTGCCGTCTCGCTGACCACTGTGAGATAGGCGCCTACCTTTCCGATTGCCATAGGCTGATCGGTCACTCTGATTCACAAAGCGGTCACGCTGAGTTGAGCCGGCAAAGCGGTGCCGGACCGTTCACAAAACGCGAATCTTGTGTGCAACGGGGCCCGTCGCCGGCGAGTCAGAAACCGGGCGAGGCGTCAGTCGGCGGGCGAGGTCTGGGCACGCTGGTGGCGGGCTTCGAGCGCGATCGAGCCCCAGATCAGGCCGAGCAGCAGGTGGAAGTGGCGCCAATGGTCGGTGTCGATGACGGTGCCGAGCGCGATATGGCCGAGGAAGACGACATAGGCCGACAGCAGGTAGGGCTGCCAGGGCCGGTTGCGCAGCAGGATGCGGAACCCAGCGGCGACGGTCCAGACGATCAGCGAGAGGTAACTGGCAAAGCCGAGCCAGCCATAGTCCATCAGCGTCTTGAGCCAGATGTTGTGTGTGTCCTCGCCATAGATCTGGCCGAACACCAGCGGTCCGATGCCGAAGGGTTTCTCCGTCGCCAGGAGGAAGCCTATTGCGTAGCGGGCGAAGCGGCCGAGCCGCGCGCCGTCATAGTCCTGGACGAGCTGGGCGCGTGTGGTGAACAGTTCTGCGATGCTGGGGATCTGCAGCACGATCAGCAATGCGACGGTCAGCAGCGCGATGGCGGCAATGCTCATCACCACGATCCGCAGCCGGAACCTGCCGCTGTCGCTTTGCAGGAACAGGAAGCCGGTGAGCAGGATGGCCGAGGCGCCGAACAGCCCCCAGGCGCCGCGCGAGAACGACAGGAAGATGCCGCCGGTGACGATGAGCAGCGGCACCGCATAGATCGCCATCTTGAGCGGATTGCCGGTCAGCACGCGGTAGAGCAGGTAGATGCCGGGCAAGGTGAGGAAGGGCCCGAAGACGTTCGGGTCCTGGAAGGCGCCGGCGGCGCGGCCATATTTGGTGAACATCTCTGCCCCGGGCACGGCGCCGAAATAGCCGAGCATGCCGAGCACCGAGGTAACCACTGCCGACGCCACCCAGGACAGGAAGATCACCCTGAACAGCCTCGGATCGGCTTCGGTGACCGCGGCGAAGAAGATGGCGGTGAAGCCGAGGAACAGCGACACGGCGAGATAGAGCGGCGTGTTCATCAGCTCCGCCATCTGCGTCATCGCAATCATGCCGCCGATGTTGAAGGTCACGATCAGCACCAGCAACGGGGTGATGGCACGCGAAATGCGCAGGCCAAACAGCGACCACACCGCGATCAGCCCGGCCATGTAGAGTTCGTAAGGCGCCGGCTCGCGGATGACGAAACCCGACAGCAATACGCCCAGCGCAATGGCGCCGGTGGAGATGAGCCCGATCAGCTTGGCGTTGATCGCGGCCCGCGGCAGATCATAGCTGATCGCGCTCAATAGGCGTTTTCCGTGTCGAGCAGGCGGATCGGCGTCAGGAACAGGATCTTGATGTCGAACCAGAGCGACCAGTTCTCGATGTAGTAGAGGTCGAACTCGGTGCGCTTGCGGATCTTCTCGTCGGTGTCCATCTCGCCGCGCCAGCCATTGATCTGGGCCCAGCCGGTGACGCCGGGCTTGACCTTGTGGCGGGCGAAGTAGCCGTCGACCACTTCATTGTAGAGCAGGTTGTGCGACTGCGCCGCAATCGCATGCGGGCGCGGGCCGACCAGGGACAGGCTGCCGAACAGCGAATTGAAGAACTGTGGCAGCTCGTCGATCGAGGTCTTGCGGATGATGCGGCCGACGCGGGTGACGCGCGGGTCGTTCTTGGTCACCGTCTTTTTCGCCGAGGGGTCGGACAGCTCGGTGAACATCGAGCGGAACTTGTAGACCTCGATCACCTCGTT
Organism: Aminobacter sp. SR38; assembly: GCF_014843375.1. NCBI lineage: Bacteria > Pseudomonadati > Pseudomonadota > Alphaproteobacteria > Hyphomicrobiales > Phyllobacteriaceae > Aminobacter > Aminobacter sp. SR38. Next base: position 707,031 of record NZ_CP062112.1, on the reverse strand, counting down.
GTTGAAGCCGTGGCGCTTCTGCTTGAACAGCACCGGGCCCTTGCTGTCGAGCTTGATGGCGATCGCGGTTGCCAGCATGACGGGCGAAAAGACGACGATGCCGAACAGGCTGAAGATGATGTCGAAGGCGCGCTTGGCGACCGAATCCCAGTCGTTGATCGGCTTGTCGAAAATGTCGAGCATCGGCACCGCGCCGATATAGGAATAGGAGCGCGGCCGGAACTGCAACTGGTTGGAGTGCGCCGACAGGCGGATGTCGACGGGCAGCACCCAGAGCTTCTTGAGCAGCTGCAGAACCCGGGTTTCGGCCGTCAGCGGCAGCGACACGATCAGCATGTCGATGCGCGCGATGCGGGCGAATTCCAACAGTTCCGAGACGGTGCCGAGCTTGGGATAGCCGGCGACGATCGGCGGCGAGCGCCGGTCGTCGCGGTCGTCGAAGATGCCGCAAATGCGGATGTCGTTGTAGGGGTGCTGCTCGATCGAGCGAATCAGCACTTCGGCTGCCTTGCCGCCGCCGACGATGACTGCCCGCCGCTCCATGCGGCCGTTGCGGGCCCAGCGCCGGATGACCCGTGCCATGATCAGGCGTTGGACGACGAGCAGCGCCAGCCCGATGACGAACCAGCTGCCGAACAGCAGGCGCGAAAACTCCGCCGAAACCTTCATGAAGAAGGCGGTGACCGCCATCAGGGCGAAGGTGGTGGCCCAGCACAGCGCCATCCGTCCCAGCGAGACGCCCGGCCGCATCAGCGACTGCAGCTGGTAGCAGTCCATGATCTCGAAAAGGACGATCGCGGCCAGCGAGGCGGCGAGGATGACCAGCGGATATTGCCAGCTCAGATGGCCGAGGAATCCGACGTGATAGGCATAGAGTGCCAAGCCCGTGACGAAAAGCATGCCGAATTCGGTCAGGCGCAGGATGCCGCTGAGCATGACCGGGGACATGGTGTCGCGACGGTACTGCGCTGCCACCTCTTGCGCGACATTGCTCAGCTTGGCCTTGTCGGTCGATTTGCCGTCGCCGTCAGCCGCCTTCACGGCTTCCGGGGTGAAGCGGCGCTTTGGGTCGAAGTTGTTCATCGTCGTCGATCTGTTGGCCGGTCGCCCGTTTGCCAGATTGACATATCAAAGATGAGCTAAGAAACCCTTGAGCAACAAAATTGTCTTGTAGCGTATTTCAGGCGCGTTTTTTCGGCAGCGCGGAGAAGTAGGCTTTCTCGACTTCGCGGGCCATCACGTCGACGCCGAAACGGGCCTTGAGCTCGGCGGTGTCGGGCATCGCGGCGGCATAGGCAGCAGGCGACCGGAAGGCCTCGATCATCTTCAGGCTGATTTCGCCAGCGTCCGGATTGACCAGCGCCGGCGACCGGGCTCCGAGAATCTCCGGAATGCCGCCCACGGCGGTCGCCACGATCGGCTTTGCGGCGGCAAGTGTCTCGAGCACGATGTAAGGCATCGCCTCGGCGCGCGACGGCACGACGACGAAGCGGGCAAGCGCAAATGCCTGGCGCGCCGGCATCGGCGCAAGGAAGCGGATCTTGCCGTCGAGCTCGAGCCTTTCGACCTGCGCGTGGTAGCGCGGCAGATCCTCGCCGTCGCCGACCATGACAGCGGTGACGTCCTTGTCGAGTTCCTGCCTTGCCGCCTTCACCGCGTCGATGAACATGTCGGGACCCTTCAGGTCGCGCATCATGCCGATGTAGAGAAAGTCGGCGGCATCGGGCTGAGCCGCTACCGGTTCGAATTCCGCGTCGCGCAGGCCGTTATAGACCAGGCTGTTGGGCACGCGCGGCTCACCGACCTTGCGGATGAAGGTGCGGCGTTCGTAGTCGGAGACGAACAGCAGATGATCGGTGAAACGCTCCATCAGGCGTTCGAGCCCGAAGAACAGCTTTCCGGTCATCGTCCTTTCGTCATAGTGCAGAGTGCCGCCATGCGGCGAATAGAGGCGGGCCACGCAATACCTTGAAACCCGCAACAGTGAGCCGAACGCACGCGCATAGGCACCACCTTTGGCGCCATGCCCGTGCAGCACGTCCGGCCGCAATTCCTTGATGATCTTGTAGGTGCGCCAGCCCGCCGCGATGTCGCCTGGCCCGATATGACGCTGCATCGACGTGCGCCTGATGCCGAGCGCCAGCATCGGCCGGATCGCCTCGAACAGGCGCTCCTCGTGCTCGCCGCCGGTGGTCGAGTCGCAGATGATGCCGACCTGGTGGCCGGCGGCCACCTGGGCTTCGGTCAGATCACGCACATGCCTGAAGATGCCGCCGACCGGCGACCTGAAGCAATGGACGATCCTGAGCTGGCGGGGCGGGGTCTGCGGCACGGCGGCTTAGAACAGCCGCTCGCGCACGTAGACCGTGTCGCCGGGCAGAAGCGGGTCCGTGGTCAGCACGCGGCCGGTCATCACCTTGCCGTTGATGTCGCGGGTGATGTCGACATTGCCCTGGTTGGCGCGGGCGCTGTAGCCGCCGGCCATGGCCACGGCCTTCTGGACGGTCAGGCCGGGAACATAGGAGTACTGGCCGGCCGCACCCACTTCGCCCATGACGAAGATCGGCCGGTAGCGATCGACCTCGACGGAAACGTCGGGATCGCGCAGATAGCCCTGGCGCAGCTTGGCGGCCAGCGCCTTTTCGACCTCCTGCGCAGTATAGCCGCGCGCCGGGACGCCGCCGACGAGCGGGAAGGAGATGTAGCCCGACTGGTCGACGCTGTAGGTGTTGGTCAGGCTTTCCTGCTCGAAGACGGTGACGCGGATGCGGTCGCCGGCGCCGAGACGGTAAGGCTGGTCGAGCACTTCATGAAAGGCAGCAGGCGCGGGGCGGTAGCTCGAGCAGCCGCTGACGACCAGCATGGCTGCGAGAAGCGCATGGCAAATGGGAAGGGAGCTTTTCATTTCTGCAGACACACCTTCGACGGCTTGCCGCCATGCAGCGGAGTATTGGTTCGCGCCAGTTATCGACTTGTTAGGGTTAATGCCCGGTAAAGGACGTGGCCCATCTTGCTTGGCCTGGGTTGTATACGAGGTTGCGCCGTTAACGCATGGGTTACCATGTTTGTTTACCGTGCAGTCTGCTCAGCCTCGGAGTAGGAACTGCATGTCTGGCGTCCAATCCACTGCCGGTGATGTCGATGTCGATCTGCGTCAGCTCTTCGCCAGTCTTGCGAGGAACTGGCTGCGCCTGCTGCTGTTTTCGGTTGCCGTCACTGCTCTTGCCTTCGTGCTGACTTCGCTGGCGACGCCGAAATACCGCGCCGAGACCCGACTTCTGATCGAAACGCGCGAGTCCGTCTTCACCCGGCCCGACGGCAGCGGCGACAACGAACGTCCGATCCTCGACGAGGAGGGGGTGACGAGCCAGGTCGAGGTCATCGGTTCGACCGACATCCTCAAGCAGGTTGCCAGGAAGCTCGACCTCGCCAGCCTGCCGGAGTTCGACGCCGCTTCGGAGATGTCGACGATATCGCGCCTGCTGGTGATTGCCGGGCTGAAGAGCGATCCCAGCGAGCTGCCGCCCGAAGAGCGCGTGCTCAAGGCATTCCGCGAACAGCTGACCGTCTATCGCGTCGAAAAATCGCGCGTCATCGTCATCCAGTTCTCTTCGGCCGATCCCAAGCTTGCGGCAGCGGTGCCCAATGCGATCGCAGAGGCCTATCTCGAATTCCAGCGCGGCTCGAAGCTCGAGTCGAGCACCGAGGCGACCGATTGGCTGAAGCCGGAGATCGCCGACCTCAACAAGCGCGTCAAGGATGCCGAGGCCAAGGTCGCCAGCTTCCGCTCGCAATCCGACCTGCTCGTCGGGCAGAACAATTCCGCACTTGCCACCCAGCAGCTGTCCGAACTTTCGAGCGAACTGTCGCGTGTCCGTGCCGGCCGTTCGGCCGCCGAGGCCACGGCGCAGAGCGTGCGCCAGGCCTTGAAGGGCGGCGGGTCGATCGACGCCATCCCGGAGGTGCTGTCATCTGGCCTGATCCAGCGCCTGCGCGAGCGCCAGATTCAGCTGCGCGCCGATATCGCCGATCTTTCGACATCGCTTTTGCCCAATCATCCGCGCATCCGGGCTCTGAATTCCCAGCTTTCGGACCTCGACGCGCAGATCCGCTCGCAGGCTGAAAAGGTGCTTGTCGGACTGCTCAACGAGGCCAGCAGCGCCGACCTGCGCGAAAAACAGCTTGTCGCCGACCTCAACCGGCTGAAGGTCGAGTCGGCCCGCGTCTCCGAGGAGGAGGTCGAACTGCGCGCCTTGGAGCGCGAGGCCGCGGCCCAGCGCGCGCTGCTCGAATCCTATCTCACCCGCTATCGCGAGGCCGCGTCGCGTCAGGACCGCAACTATCTGCCGGTCGACGCGCGCGTGTTTTCAACAGCGATCGTTCCGTCCGAATCCTACTTTCCCAAGGTCGTCCCGATCGTCGGCGCCGCCTTCGTCGGTTCGCTGCTGCTGATGGCGATCTTCACCCTGCTGCAGGAGTTGTTCTCCGGTCGCGCCATGCGCCCCGCCGCCGGCGCCCGCGTTACACCTGTGACGGTGGCGATGCCGGCGCGCCACGCCGCCGAGCTGCCGGAAGATGATGCGCCCAGGGCCTGGGTTGAAGCAGAAGAGCCGGCGGTTGCAGCTCCGCTCGCCGACGTCGACGGCGAGCCGCAGGAGATGGTCGATACGCAGGACGATCTTGCCGTCGCCGATGAGCCTGCTGCAGAACCCATGCAAGCGCCGACCCATGGCGGCATCAGCATCGAGACGGCGGCGGAAAGGCTGATTGCCGGGGGTGCCGCGCGTGCCATCTTCGTTTCACCCGAGGGCGACGATGCGGCAGCAACGGCGGTACTGGTTGCCCGCGAAGTCGCCGATTCCGGCCTGCGCGTGCTGCTGCTCGATTTGACCGCTTCGGGTGCCGCGGCAGGGCCGATGCTCGATGGTGGCCGTTATCCCGGTATCACCAACCTGCTCGCCTCCGAAGCCCAGTTCACCGATGTCATCCGCGCCGACCATTATTCCGATTGCGATGTCATGCCGGTCGGCACAGCCGATCCGGCGCGCGCCATGCGTGCCGCCGACCGTCTGCCGATCATCATGGACTCGCTGACGACCGCCTATGACCTCGTCGTCGTCGAATGCGGCCCGGCCGACGCCGGCGAAATCACGCGGCTGGTCGGCGACGGCACCGAGGTGCTGGTCAGCTTCCTCCGCCATGACGATGAGATTGCCTATGTCGCCGACGGCCTGCGCGCCGGCGGCTACGAGGACGTCATCCTGGTGACCCCGGTCGGCCATCACTTGCCGACGACGCCGCAGCCGACGCGGACGGCTGCCTGAGCTAATCTTCTTCGGGGGGCGCCGCCGCGGCCGGCTTGCCGCGCACGCCTGAACGCAAGCGTTTGATCAGCGCCCACATCCTGTCGTTGTTCTTGACGACGCTTTTGGCGCGCGACAGCGACCTCAGGCCAAGCGCATAGACGCGGCCCTTGGCCGTCAGCGGCGCCAGCACATCGGCATGCTGGATCTCGAGGTCGCACCACTGCCGCTTGTAAGGCTCGTCGCCGACGCTGAAATCGTAGACACCGAAGCCCTGGCCGCAGGCTTCGGATATGTTGTCGAAGAACAGGTATTCGCCTGGGCTGGCATGGGCCAGTTCGTCGTCTGATATGGCGCCGAACTCGCAGATCAGTCGATTTCCGGCACGGCTCGAGCCGGTCACCGCGCGATACTTGCCGCCGACTTCGAGCCCGTGCAGGACGAAGGATGGATGTTCCCTTGCCAGCGCGTCGACGAACAGCTTGCGGAAGAATGTGCGTACGTTGGTCTCGGCAAACACGTCGGTGATGCCCATCGCGCCAAAGCGCTGCTCTTTCATGGCGAAGAACGCGTCGAGCATGGCATTGGCCTCGACGGTCGTCGTTGCCATCGTGCGCCGTGCGCCGCCGAGAGCTTCGTATTTTCGCTCCTGGCTGCGATGCCGCTTGCGCTTCTTCTTGCCGCTGGTTCGCGTCAGCACGCGCTCGAAGCCGCCGTCGAGATCGACGGCAAGTGCGAGATTCGGGCTCGGCGCCGACGGCAGCCTCAGCAATGGATTGGGCAGGCCATCGAGGTCGCTGAACAGGCGGTCGAAGGCAACGAGGTCGATATCCGGCCGGGCCGTGCCGATTGCGCGGACGAGGACGCTGATGTCATCGGCACTGGCCGCCGCAAGCCAGTTCCTGTCGGCAGCCGGAAAGTTGCCGTTGGCATGTTTGCCGCCCAGGAACCTGGCAATGCGAAACGGCCCTTCACGGACGACTTCAAGGGCAAGCGACATGACCGGCCGGCCATTGGCGCTCAAAGTGGCCAGGATGGCGTCGGGTTTGCTGGTCTCGATCCAGGCGGCAACCCATTCCGGGCTCTGGGCCGGCGCATGGATGGTGGTGAACTTGCCGTAGGCGCTCAACGCATCGCACGAAGCCGCCAGCACAACTGCCGTCGTCGCGTTGCCGGTGGCGGCAGCATGACGTAGCAAGGCATTGTTTTCGCTGGGGGCAGTAGCGTCAACCATACTTCAATCCTTGCCGGCTATTGGTCGGCATATATGGAGCATTCCTCGGTATGCTCGACGCCACCGAGCCTAGGCGCCAAAGGTGAAGGAATGATCGACATAGCCAGAAAGCTGGCTTTCCTGCTGATCGGATATGGTGGGCTTGGCGCTCTGGCCAAGCCGCTGGTGGGCGGCGTCGGCGTTATCCTCATGCTGCACCGGGTCAGTGCGCTGCTCGACCGGCCCGACGGCCCCAATCGTCATCTGACCATAACGCCCGGCTTTCTCGACGTGCTCATCGGCGAGATGAAGCGGCTCGGTTATGCCTTCGTCTCCATGGATGAGGTTGTCGGCCGCCTGAGCTCCGGCCGCACGACGGGGCCCTTCGCAGCGCTCACTGCCGACGACGCCTATCGCGACAATCTCATCGAGGCCTTGCCGGTTCTCGAGAGCCATGGCGCGCCCATCACCATCTATGTCGCGCCGGGGCTCACCTCGGGTGCTGCCGACCTGTGGTGGGAGGTTCTCGACGACATCGTCGAAGCCGGCAAGCCGGTGACGGCCACGGTCATGGGCGAGCAACGCACATTCGAATGCACCACGCCGCGTGACCGCAAAGGCGCTTTCCTTGAACTGTCCGACTGGCTGACGTCGGAAGTGTCGGAAGAAGATCAGCGGCAGGTGCTGCGCGGCCTGGCCGAGCAGGTTGGCGTCGACGCCTCGGCGCCGAACCGCGACCTGTTGATGGATTGGACCGAGATCAGGCGAGCCGCCAGCCACAAGCTGGTCACGATCGGGGCCCACACGGTCCATCACTGCAATCTCAAGCGCCTCGAAGCCGGCAAGGCGCTGCGCGAGATGCACCGCTCGCGCAGTCTGATCGAGGCCGAATTGGGCGAGGCACCGCAGCATTTCGCCTATCCTTACGGCTATGCGGCGGCGGCTGGCATGCGCGAGACCCATCTGGCGCGCCAGGCCGGCTTCGTGTCGGCGGTCACGACCCGGCACGGCGTTCTTGTACCCGGCCATGCCGCGCATATGCATGCTTTGCCGCGGATTTCGGTCAACGGCCGCTACCAGGATCTCGCATCGATGCGCGCCATGCTGTCGGGCGCGACGACATTGATCACCAATGGCGGTCGCAAGCTCGTGACTGTGTAGGTTCAGTGACCGGCGGTCTTGGATGGCTTGACCATCCATTTGATGATCAGCATCGCAGGCAGGATCCAGAGCAGGCCGCTGAGGAAGAAGAACAGCAGGTGGGTGACAGGGCCTGATTGCGACAGCTGGGCAACAGCCACCATGGTCGCGATCAGCGCGTAGACGACGACCAGCAGCACCAGCAGCACGGTTCCGATCAGCTTCTTGACGCGCACGGGCATTTCTTCATCCTTTGTCCAGGCTTCGCATAGTCGCTCTGGCCAGCCGGTGCAACCGGGTAGGGTGGCCGGCGCGACTGCGTGTCGCGTGGGCCGAACTTGCCAGCGGGGCCATCATGGTCCACCAGTCCCGCGGTTTCGATGAGCCGGGAACGATTGCCGGGAAAGATTGTAATGTCAGCCATGACCAACACTGCCGCACCGCTTGCCGAGCGCAACAGGGAGCTGCGCAACCGCACGCTGGTTCGCGGCTGGCTTTATCTCGTGCTGCTGGTGCTGTTTGCGCTTGTCATGGTCGGCGGCGCCACCCGCATGACCGGCTCCGGTCTCTCCATCACCGAATGGAAGCCGATCCACGGCGTCATTCCGCCGCTCAACCAGGCCGAATGGCAGGAGGAGTTCGAGAAGTATCAGCAGATCCCGCAATATGAGCAGATCAACAAGGGCATGACCGTTGACGAGTTCAAGGGCATTTTCTGGTGGGAATGGGCTCATCGCCTGCTCGCCCGCGGCGTCGGCTTCCTCGTTGCCATTCCGCTCGCCTTCTTCTGGATCTCGGGCCGCCTCGAGCGGCGGCTGAAACCGCGCCTCGTCGGCCTGCTGGCGCTCGGCGGGTTCCAGGGGTTCATCGGCTGGTGGATGGTCGCCTCGGGGTTGTCGGAGCGTGTCTCGGTCAGCCAGTACCGGCTGGCGATCCATCTCACCTTCGCCTGCATCATCGTTACCGCTGTCGCCTACATCGCGCGCGGCCTTGCGACCTATTCGGAGGCGCCGGCGGACCGGCGCATCCAGCGCTTCGCGGGCATCATGGTGCTGCTGGTGATGTTGCAGATCTATCTCGGCGCCCTGGTTGCCGGCCTGCATGCCGGCCTTTCCTACAACACCTGGCCGCTGATGGACGGCGCCATCATCCCCGGCGACCTTTTGGTCATCGAGCCCGTCTGGCGCAACTTCTTCGAAAGCCCGAAGACCGTGCAGTTCGTCCACCGCATGTTCGCCTATACGGTGCTGGTCGTGGCGTTCTGGCATGCGTTCACGACAATGACGCAGGCGCCGCGCACGACCCATTCCCGCCGGGCCTGGGTGCTGGCTTTGCTGATCGTTGCGCAGGCGGCAATCGGCGTCGGCACCTTGCTGATGCAGGCGCATATGCACTGGGCGCTGCTGCATCAGGGTTTTGCGCTGATCGTGCTGATCTTTGCCACGGCGCATTGGCGCGCGACCAAGGGGGCATATCCCCTTGAAAACGACGTCGCGGTCAGAAACTAGCGCGAACAGCTCTGACGGCTGCGACGACGGCGAGTTCGCTCGCCTCGTCCTCGTCGCTCTTGTCCTCGGCGTGCCAGGACGACGACAGGCAGCCCCACGCGATGGCGTGATCCAGGATCGTGTCAGGGCGCTGCCCCAGCGTCCTGGCGAAGACCTCGGCCATGTGGGCGATGCGCTGAGGATCGACGCAGAGGTCGTCGTGCCGGTCAAGCGGGTTGTAGAAGAAGTTCGCCGCGTCGAAACCCGGATCGCCAAGGATGCCCTTGGGGTCGATGACCAGCCAGCCGCGCTCGCCGAAAAGGATGTTGTCGTGATGCAGATCGCCATGCAGCACGCGCAGCTCGTGCGGATCGGACAGCAGCCGCTCGGCAATGACTGATGCGTCCCGGTAGGGGCTTGCAAGCCCGGCGTCGCGATCGAGTTCGGCCTTCTTGAACAGGCTGTCGAAGCGCTGCCGCAGCGGCTGCAGATCGGCAGGAGGCTGGACGTCGGACGGCGAAAACAGCTGCGCCATCACCTCGTTGGCGATGTCGGTGGCGTGGCGGTCGCCGTGTTCGTTCAGTTCATCGACGAGCAATCGCTCGCCGGCATATTCGAGCAGCATGTCGTGCCCCTCGAAGCCGAGCAGGCGCACGGCGCCGACGCCGTCGCGCCAGCTCAGATAATGTGCGCCGCGCAATTCGTCGGCGACATCGTCGAACGGCTTGAGCGCCTTGACCACGGCCGGTTTGCCGTCGGCCAGCCGCACTTTCCAGATGCGGCTGGAAAAGGTCTCGGCAATCAGCTGGGGATCGCTGACATTCCACTCATCTGGCCAGCGACCTGGAATAGCAGCCTGATCCATTCCTAGTGCTTGAGCCCGAGCATCAGGTCCATGTTCTGGACAGCGGCACCCGAAGCACCCTTGCCGAGATTGTCGAGCAGCGCCACGAGGTTGACCTGGCCCTGGCCTTCGGTGCCGAAGACATAGAGCTTCATGCGGTCGGTGTCGGCAAGCTCGGTCGGGTCAAGCCGGTCGAGCTTGGCGCTGACCTCAAGCGGCACGACCTCGACGATGTCCTGTCCGGCATAGTGCGCGGCAAGCGTTGCGTGGATGTCGGCGATCGAGGCCGAGCCATTGAGGTCGGCGAGATGCAGCGGCACCTGGACGATCATGCCCTGGGCAAAGCGGCCGACCGAGGGCGCAAAGATCGGGCGGCGCTCGAGCAGGCCATGCTGCTTCATCTCGGCAACGTGTTTGTGCATCAGCGGCAGGCCGTAGAGGAAGTGCGGCGCAGCTATGTGGTCGGGGCGCGAGGCGTCCTCCATCTGGCCGATCATCTGCTTGCCGCCGCCGGTGTAGCCGGAAACGGCGTTGACGCTGACTGGGTAGTCGGCCGGCAAGGTGCCGGCCGCGACCAGCGGACGGATCAGCGAGATCGCGCCGGTCGGATAGCAGCCCGGGTTGGCGACGAGCCGTGCATCGGCGATGCGCTTGCGCTGGGCAGCGTCCATCTCGGCAAAGCCATAGGCCCAGTCGGGGTGGACGCGATGCGCCGTCGACGTATCGATGATGCGGGTCGAGTTGTTGCCTTCGAGAATGCGGACGGCTTCCTTCGAGGCATCGTCGGGCAGGCACAGGATGGCGACATCCGCCTCGTGCAGGCGCTCGGCCCTGAGGTCGACGTTGCGGCGTTCGGCTTCCGGGATCGACAGCACGGCGAGGTCGTCGCGGGCGGCGAGGCGCGTGCGGATCTGGAGGCCCGTGGTACCGTGTTCGCCGTCGATGAAGATTTTCGGTTTCATTGTCTGCCGTCCGTCGAAAAATTCGTTATTTCAGGTGGTTATGGCCAAATTCGGACTCTCGTCCGCAAGCCGTTGATTCAATGCCTCAGGCCTTGTCGCGCGCCTTCTTCTCGGCCAACAGGCCGAGATAATGCATGGCGACCGTCGAGCCGGCGATAGCCGTAATATCGGCATGGTCATAGGCCGGTGCAACCTCGACGATGTCGGCGCCGACGATGTCGATCTGGGTCATCTGGCGCAGCACCGACAGGATCTTGGCCGAGGACGGGCCGCCGGCCACCGGCGTGCCGGTTCCGGGCGCAAAGGCCGGGTCGAGGCAGTCGATGTCGAAGGTGACATAGGTCTTCTTGCCGCCGGTGCGTTCGGCGATCGCATAGGCGATGTCGGCAGCGCGCATCTCCTCGACCTCGTGGCCGTAGAGGATCTTGATGCCGCAATCGTCGGGCGCGTGCGTACGGATGCCGATCTGTATCGAGCGATCGGGGTCGATGATGCCGTCCTTGACGGCGCGCGCCACGAACGATCCGTGATCGATGCGCTTGCCGTCGTCAGGCCAGGTGTCCTGGTGGGCATCGAACTGCACCAGCGCCATCGGGCCGTGGATCGCCGCATGCGCCTTCAGCACGGGCCAGGTGACGAAATGGTCGCCGCCGAGCGTCAAAAGGAAGGCGCCCGATTTCAGGATCTTGGCTGCTTCGCGCTCGATTGTAACAGGGGTCTTCTGGTGGTTGCCGCTGTCGAGCAGGCAGTCGCCATAGTCGATGACGGCGAGGTCGTCGAACAGGTCGCGGTTGAACGGGTATTGCGGGTCGCAATCGAAGATCGCCGAGGCGCGACGGATGGCCTGCGGGCCGAAGCGTGCGCCCGGCCGGTTGGTGACGGCGGCGTCGAAGGGGATGCCCCAGACCACCGCCTCGGCCCCAGTGACATTCTTCGAATACTTGCGGCGCATGAAGGACAATGCCCCTGCATAGGTCGGATCACCCGAGCGACCCTTGGGGCCGCGTGCGGTAAAGGCGTGATCGATCGACGAAGAGGGCATGGGCAGTTTCCTTATTCGGTCTTTCGGAATTCGGTCGTTCAGAATTGCGAGGCGCAAGAACTACAGAAGCCTGAACCAACATGCCAGCCCCATGGCGAATTGCGTGTGACAGCTGCATTCATCGCCCTGTCATCTGTCTTTCACGCCCATGTCATCGCCGCCTTTTAGGTCGCTCCAGGCATATCAAGCCATGGAGCGATTCCCATGCGGACAGTTCTGGCAGGCGCAGTCTCGGTCTTGCTGACCCTCGCTCTGGCGACGTCTGGCCATGCCGGTTCTCGTTCCGAAGAGATCCTCGCGCGCTTCGAAAATGCCAATCAGTGGCGTGACCATGTGATGGTCGTGGCGCACAGGGCAGGCGGCCTGCAGGACGGCAAGCGGCGCTTTGCCGAAAACTCCATCGCCGCCCTGCGCGATGCGATCTCTCTCGGCGCCGAAATGGTCGAGATCGACATCCGCCGCTCCGCCGACGGCGAACTGATCGTCATGCATGACAGCTGGCTCGACCGTACCACCGACTGCACGGGCGAGGTCGTAACCCGCGCCATGGACGAGCTCAGGACATGCCGGCTCGTCGTCGAGGGTACCGGCACTGTCACCGCCGAAACAGTGCCGACGCTGCGGGAATATCTGTCGGTCGCCAAGGGCAGGATCCTGGTCAATCTCGACAACAAGCTCGACACCGCCGACCTCATCGACATGGTTGCGCTGGCGCGCGCCATGGAGATGGAAGAGCAGGTGGTGGTCAAGGCGAACCTGTGGAATGCCGAGCGTGTCGCCACCGTGAAGGCGGTGATGGCGCGGGTGGGGCAAGGGTTCCAGTTCATGCCGATCATGGCTGACGACGCCGTGCGCGACCCCGCTTTCGTCGAGGCATCGGGCAAGGCTTTCGCCGCAAATGCCGTGGAGATGATTGCCTGGCGCGGCGACACCGAAACAATGACCGTATCTGGCGGGCCGCTGTTTTCGGCCAGGGTCAAGGCAGCGGCCATTCGCGGCAACTGGCACATCTGGGTTGACACTCATGCCATCGTCAACAAACCGGGTGGCTATCTCGCCGGCGGCCGCGGCGACGAACTGGCGGTGGCCGCCGGGTTTCCCAACGAAGTGTTCGGCTTCTGGGCCGAACGCGGCGCGACGATGATCCAGACCGATGAGCCGCGTGCAGCCATCAACTGGCTGGCCGCCAATGGCTATCGTGTGCCTTATGCCGAATTGGAAAAACCCGTGGCCTCTGTCGCAGGCCAGGCGGGCGCATCCCAGCCGCCGACCAACTGATGCCGCGGGAAGGGGCTAATACGCTCTCGAGCCCCGAAGCGCCTTGCGCCGGTCCTTGAGCGAATATTTCGAGCCGCCCTCCTTGAGAAGCCTCTTGCCCTTTTTGTTGCAGTGGCTGTCGGCTTTGCCGGCGGCCTTTCGCGCGTCGGCACCCTTTTCGATCGCCTTGTCATAGGCGCGCATCCAGCAACTGTCGAACGAGGTTGCCCGCTTGAGAAACTTGTTCGACGCGGCCTCTGCTGGGCCAGCGGCAAAGGCTATGGCGACTGCCAGTGCGAGCATGCGGACCATGGTGATTTCCACCGGCGGCTTGAAGTTGCGCTTCCAAGCATAAGCCAGGCCGGCCGGAACAGCATGCGGAAAAGAAAAAGGCCGCCCGAAGGCGGCCTTTTCCGAAATCCGGACTGCGAAACGCTTAGCGCTTCGAGAACTGGAACGAACGGCGGGCCTTGGCCTTGCCGTACTTCTTACGCTCGACGACACGGCTGTCGCGGGTCAGGAAGCCGCCCTTCTTGAGCACGCCGCGCAGCGTCGGCTCGTAGTAGGTCAGCGCCTTGGAGACACCGTGACGAACAGCACCGGCCTGGCCCGACAGACCGCCGCCGACGACGGTGGCGATGACGTCGTACTGGCCGACGCGAGCAGCCGCGACGATCGGCTGGTTCAGGATCATCTGCAGCACGGGGCGCGCGAAGTAAGTCGCGAATTCCTTGCCGTTGACGATGATCTTGCCGGTGCCCGGCTTGATCCAGACGCGAGCAATGGCGTTCTTGCGCTTGCCGGTGGCATAGGCGCGGCCGCTCTTGTCGAGCTTCTGGACGTGGACCGGAGCTGCCGGCTGTGCGGCTGCAGCGACGGTGCCGAGTTCTGCGAGCGAGCTGAGATCAGCCATGATTACGAGGCCTTCTTGTTCTTGGCGTTCAGCGCGCCGACGTCGAGCGTCACAGGCTGCTGGGCGACATGCGGATGGTCGGCGCCTGCATAGACGCGGAGATTCTTCATCTGGCGACGACCGAGCGGGCCACGCGGGATCATGCGCTCAACGGCCTTCTCGAGCACGCGCTCAGGGAAACGGCCTTCGAGCAGCTGGCGCGCGGTGCGCTCCTTGATGCCGCCGGGGTGGCCGGTGTGCCAGTAGTACACCTTGTCGGTGAACTTCTTGCCGGTGAATGCGACCTTGTCGGCGTTGATGATGATGACATTGTCACCGTCGTCGACGTGCGGGGTGAAGGTCGGCTTGTTCTTGCCGCGGAGGATGTTGGCGACGATGGTGGCGAGACGGCCGACGACGAGACCTTCGGCGTCGATCAGCACCCACTTCTTCACCACGTCCGCAGGCTTCTGCGAAAAGGTTGTCATGGTCTTATGCTTTCGGTTCGGACCTTCAAGAGAAGGCGTTTCTTGTTGCTTTCATTGGCATTCGGCCAGGCCTGCCGCCAATAACAAAACGGCGGCCTTTGCGGACCGCTGCTTTGGATGGGCTTATAGGCGAGGGCTGATGGCCCGTCAAGCGAGCCAAAAAAGGCAGTCGTCTTGTAATATGAAGCAAAAACAAGATGTTATGAGTGTGGTATTATTTTACCGTGTCGTTTGGCGCTTCGGCGGGATCGAATAGGTGCCGGTTGCGTGCGCCACCGTCTGCCGGTCCGGGCCGGCGACGATGTCGATGTCGAACACCATCAGGCTCTTGCCGAGCTTCAGAATTCGGCAGTGGCCGTCGATCGGGCCGGCTTCGGCCTTGCGCATGAAGCTGATGTTGAGATTCGTCGTCACCGACAAGGCGTCTGGTCCGGCGTGGCTCAGCACGCAGACATAGCCGCCGATGTCGGCAAGCGTGAACAGCGACGGGCCCGAGACGGTGCCGCCGGGCCGGAGATGGCGTTCGTCGGCGTTGAGGCGCACGGAGCATCCACCCGGGAAAACCTCCGTCACCCGGTAGAAGTCGTACTGTTCGTTGAGCTGAGGGTAGACCTGCTTGAGGAGATCGTTGACCTCGTTCGCCGTCATCGTCGGCGTCAGTCCGTGCTGCTCGGGCATATAGCTCTTTCCATCGACTTTCCCACCATGCGCCCCGGCCCCATTTCTAGGCTTGCCGGATGAACCGTCGAGTTCGCCACGTTCACATGGTTGGAACCAAGTTTGTGTGCAAACGTATATGGCTGAGGCTCGACTTTGGCGATTCGTCTTTCGCCGCACTGAACTCGCTCAGGGGACACCATGGCAGAAATCGTCGCCATCAAACGTAGCACACCGGAAGGTCCGGTTTGGGCCAGTCTGGATAAGGGCGTGCTGCGTCTGGTGCTCTCCAATCCGCCGGCTAACGTGCTCTCGGTCGCGACCATGGCAGCACTTCAGGCACAGCTGGATGGCGCCATGGACGACAAGGCGATCCGGGTGATCGTCATCGCCGCCGAGGGCGGCGTGTTTTCAGCCGGCCATGACCTCAAGGAACTGACGGCACACCGAAGCGATGCTGATCGCGGCCGCGCCTTCTTCGAGCTCACAATGTCGCGCTGCTCGGCTTTGATGCAGTCGATCGTGCGCCACCCCAAGCCCGTCATCGCCGAGGTCGACGGCCTCGCCACCGCGGCCGGCCTGCAGCTCGTCGCCAGTTGCGATCTCGCCATTGCCTCCGATCAGTCCACCTTCTGCACGCCCGGCGTCAATATCGGCCTGTTCTGCTCGACGCCGATGGTCGCGCTCTCGCGCAACGTCTCGCGCAAGCAGGCGATGGAGATGCTTTTGACGGGTGAGACCATCGACGCCACGACAGCGCGCGACTTCGGTCTGGTCAACCGCGTCGTGCCGCGTGAATACCTGAATCACATTGTTGGCAAATATACGCAAACCATTGTTTCGAAATCGCCTTTGACGCTGAAGATCGGCAAGGAGGCGTTCTACGCCCAGGCCGAGATGAGCCTTGCCGAAGCCTATGACCATGCGGCGAAGGTGATGGTCGACAACATGCTGGCAAAGGATGCCGAGGAGGGGATTGGCGCATTCATCGACAAGCGCCAGGCCGACTGGACAGGAGAATAGGTTTGGAACAACGCCTTTCGCTTGTAACACTTGGAGTGGACGATCTCGGCCGCGCCGTGCGCTTCTATGAAGCAATGGGGCTCAGGCGGAACCAGTCGATCACCGAGGGTGTCGCCTTCTTCCAGATGGGGGGCATCGTGCTCGGTCTCTGGAGCCGCGACCAGCTGGCTGCCGACGCCGGCGTTCCCGGCGGCAAGGGCGGTTTCTCCGGTGTGTCGATTGCCTACAACACGCGCTCCGAGGCGGAGGTCGACGAGATCCTGGCGACGGCCGAAAGGGCAGGCGGCCGCATCGTCAAGCCGGCGCAGCGCGCCTTCTGGGGCGGCTGGTACGGCTATTTCGCCGATACCGAAGGCCATTTGTGGGAAGTGGCCCACAATCCCGATTTCCCGATCGCCGAGGATGGCTCGATCTCGCTGCCGTGACGTGTGTTTGCACACGCTTTCGAAAGCCGGTATCCAGTGCCGTCGAACGACGCGGCCATGAACAACGACAGATGAACCACGACAGCTACGACAACGCCTACATCGCCGGAATCCTGAATGCGGTGAAGACGATCGCCGTCGTCGGCGCGTCGGCCAATGACGTCAGGCCGAGCTACTTCGTCACCAAATATCTGATCGACAAGGGCTACGAGGTCTTTCCGGTCAATCCCGGACATGCCGGCAAGGACATCCTTGGCCGCATGACATATGCCAGCCTTGCCGACATCCCCGCGCCGATCGACATGGTCGATGTTTTCAGGGCGTCGCCTGCCGTGCCAGGCATCGTCGACGAGGTGCTCAAGCTCGATCCGCTGCCCAAGGTGATCTGGACGCAGTTGACCGTTCGCCATGACGAGGCCGCCGCGCGCGCTGAGGCTGCGGGCATCAAGGTCGTCATGAACCGTTGCCCCAAGATCGAATATGCGCGGCTTGCCGGCGAAATCGGCTGGAACGGCGTCAATTCCGGCGTGCTCTCCTCGAAGCGCCCTGTCATGCGCGAGGGTTTCCAGAGTTTCGGCATCCGCGCAAAATAGTCCGGCATTCGTCCGGGTTTTTGCAATGCCGCGCAAATAATCTCTGCCTGCCGCGGCAGATGTGAAATTTTCGTCTTTGCTTTCCGCCGCGGCCTTGGCCAAAGATGCCAGCTGATTTGACGAACCTATTCTTTGGAGGAAAAAGATGTCCCAGCGCGCCCCTGGTTTCAACACGCTTGCCGTCCACGCCGGCGCCAAGCCCGATCCGGCAACCGGCGCACGAGCCACGCCGATCTACCAGACGACGTCCTATGTCTTCGACGATGCCGACCACGCAGCCTCGCTGTTCGGGCTCAAGGCCTTCGGCAACATCTACACCCGCATCATGAACCCGACCCAGGCCGTGCTCGAGGAGCGCATCGCAGCGCTGGAAGGCGGCACGGCGGCGCTTGCCACCGCCTCCGGTCACGCCGCCCAGCTTTTGGTGTTCCACAATCTGATGCGCCCGGGCGACAATTTCGTCGCCGCGACCCGCCTCTATGGCGGCTCGATCAACCAGTTCGGCCATGCCTTCAAGAATTTCGGCTGGGAAGCGCGCTGGGCCGACACCAACGACATCTCGAGCTTCGACAAGCAGATCGACGGCAAGACCAAGGCGATCTTCATCGAGAGCCTGGCCAAT
The DNA here is from genome assembly GCF_014843375.1 of Aminobacter sp. SR38. Lineage (NCBI taxonomy): Bacteria > Pseudomonadati > Pseudomonadota > Alphaproteobacteria > Hyphomicrobiales > Phyllobacteriaceae > Aminobacter > Aminobacter sp. SR38. The sequence continues at coordinate 689,083 of NZ_CP062112.1, read as the reverse complement.
CCCGGCGGCACCTTCGTCGACATCGAGAAGATCGCCGACATCGCCCGCAAGCACGGCCTGCCGCTGATCGTCGACAACACGCTGGCAAGCCCCTACCTCATCCGCCCGATCGAGCATGGCGCCGACATCGTCGTCCATTCGCTGACCAAGTTCATCGGCGGCCATGGCAACTCGATCGGCGGCGTCATCGTCGACGGCGGCACCTTCGACTGGTCGAAGTCGGGCAAGTATCCGATGCTGTCGGAACCGCGGCCCGAATATGGCGGCGTCGTGCTGCACGAGACCTTTGGCAACTTCGCCTTCGCCATTGCCGCCCGCGTGCTCGGCCTGCGCGACCTCGGCCCCGCCATTTCGCCGTTCAACTCGTTCCTGATCCTCACCGGCCTCGAGACCCTGCCGCTGCGCATGCAGCGCCATTGCGACAATGCGCTGACCGTCGCCGGCTGGCTGTCCGACCACCCCAAGGTCGAATGGGTGGCCTATCCCGGCCTCAAGAGCGACAAGAACCATGCGCTGATGAAGAAGTATTCGCCCAATGGCGCCGGTGCGGTCTTCACCTTCGGCCTCAAGGGCGGCTACGAAGCGGGCGTCAAGTTCGTCGAGGGCCTGGAGCTGTTCTCGCACCTTGCCAATATCGGCGACACCAAGTCGCTCGTCATCCATCCCGCCTCGACAACCCATCGCCAGCTCTCCGACGAGCAGAAGATCGCCGCAGGCGCCGGACCCGACGTCGTCCGCCTCTCGGTCGGCATCGAGGATGTCAGCGACATCATCGCCGACCTCGAACAGGCGCTGGCCAAGGCCTGATCGCCCGTGCAAGACTTGGCCCCGGCAGCGTGTGCTGCCGGGGCCTTTTGCTTTTGCCAGGCCTCTTGCTGTTTGGGAGTGCGATCTTGCCAAGATTTCTGACCATCGACGTCAATGGCATCGAGCCGGAAGCAGGCGCGCCGGCAGGCGGCCGTCTGATTTCGGGAGACCCGAAATTCACCACCTGGAATGCCGAGGAGGCCGATGGCGGGCTCTATGCCGGCATCTGGCAGTCGACGCCGGGCAAATGGCGCATCGAATATGACGAATGGGAGTTCTGCCACATCCTGTCGGGTGTCTCCGTCATCTCGGAGGAGGGCGGCGAGGCCCGCACGGTGCGGGCCGGCGACAGCTTCGTCCTCAGGCCCGGCTTCAAAGGAAGCTGGGAAGTGCTTGAAACGACTCGCAAGGAGTACGTGATCCGGCTCTGAGCGTCAGCTTCGCCCCGCATCGAATTTTTCCGACGCCGATGCCAGCGCGTCGATCTCGTTGGCGCATAGCAGCGGCTTCAGCGCCTCGAACTTCTCCGCGGGCCATTCGTAGACCTTGAGCGCCAGCAATCTGTCGACAACGGCCTGCGCAAAACGCGTCTTGATCGGCACGGCCGGATTTCCGGCAACGATCGTGTAGGGCGCCACGTCCTTGGTCACGATCGCGCCCGAGGCGATGATGGCGCCTTCACCGACGGTCACGCCCGGCATGATCATGGCGCGCATGCCGATCCAGGCGCCATCGCCGATGATCGTGTCGCCCTTGCCGGCATAGGCATCCAGAATGAACTCCGGAAACGGATAGAGACTGAACCAGTCGGTGCGGTGCGTGTGGTTGCCGCCCAGCAGGATCACCGCTTCTGCGCCGATGCAGACATAGTCGCCGATGTGGAGCTGGTCGATCGGCCAGGCCGGCTGCCATGCCTTGAGGCTGTAGGCGTCGCCATAGAGATACCGCACCACGCTGTCCTCGAACGATCCCGACCAGGCATCGCTGTAGTAGCTGTGCGTGCCGCGAACATGGATGTTCGGATTGGTGACGGTCTCGTGCAGCAGTTCCACCTTGGACCAGTGCCTAGCGTCGTTTTTCATTGCTTTAGATCCTCGGGGCGCACCCCAGCCACTCAGGCTTTGGTGGCGAATACATGAAGCCAGTCGGTTGGCTGGCGGTCGTAGCCGCTGCCTCTGCGGCTGGTGATTTCGATTTGCCCGTTCCAGCCGCGGTCGCCATATGCGCCTGCCAGCCATTCCGGGGAAGGGTAGTTATAGTACCTTCCGAAGCGGTCACGCCCCTCGGCCTCGCCCGCCTTGAAGCTTGCATAAAACACCCCTCCGCGGACCAGTGCCCGCTGAACACGGGAAATGATTGCCGGTAGATGTTCGCGCGGCACATGCAGCAGGCAGGCATTGGCCCACACGCCGTCATAGGCGTCGATTTCGTCGATGTCGTCAAACAGAAGGACCTTGACGGTTCGGCCAAGGCGTCTCGCGGCCGCCGCCGCGATTGCCTCCGTACCATCTGACGGCGTTACGTCGAAGCCCTCGGCAAGCATGGCCTCGCTGTCTTGTCCCGCGCCGCATCCGAGTTCCAGCACGCGGCCGCCGGCGGGCAGGCGGGCCATGAAGTCGTGGAGACGGTGCCTGCTCGCCGGCTGGCCCCTGGCCGTGTAGGTTTCTGCCTCGTTCGAGTAGAACCGGATCGTTTCCTGGTCTTTGGCTTCCCTCATGATCGCTCCGATAGCTGGTGTCCGCAAAACAGGCCATCGAGATCGTCATCAAGGCCGGATATCCGCTCAACCGACAGCCGAGCGTCATTTGAGAGGAGCCACTACCGCAGCAGGCATGGAAAGTACCAGTGCCGAGCATTGAGCCAGCTGTCGCAGCGAAAGTTAGCAATAGCTGAAATCACGGGTGTTCACCGGCCTTGCGCAATGGTGAGGCGGCATCCTATTTACAGGGCAAAGCCTCTGAACCGATTCTGCCCGTCCGGCGCCGGAATCCCCTCACGATAAAGGGACAGTCGATGAAGAACCCCGTCGAAACATACATGAACCTCGTTCCGATGGTGGTCGAGCAGACCAATCGCGGCGAGCGCGCCTACGATATCTTCTCGCGCCTGCTCAAGGAGCGCATCATCTTCATCACCGGTCCGGTCGAGGACGGCATGGCGACGCTTGTCTGCGCCCAGTTGCTGTTCCTCGAGGCCGAGAACCCGAAGAAAGAGATCAACCTCTACATCAACTCGCCGGGCGGCGTGGTGACCTCGGGCATGGCGATCTACGACACCATGCAGTTCATCAAGCCGGCAGTATCGACGCTGTGCATCGGCCAGGCCGCCTCGATGGGCTCGCTGCTGCTCTGCGCCGGCCACAAGGACATGCGCTTCGCAACCCCGAACGCCCGCATCATGGTGCACCAGCCCTCCGGCGGTTTCTCCGGCCAGGCTTCGGACATCGAACGCCACGCCCAGGACATCATCAAGCTCAAGCGTCGCCTCAACGAGGTCTACGTCAAGCACACCGGCAAGGACTATGACACCATTGAACGGACGCTCGACCGCGACCATTTCATGACTGCCGACGAGGCGCGTGACTTTGGTTTGATCGACAAGGTCATCGAAAGCCGCGACGTCGCTGAGGGTGCCACGGCTTCGTGATTGGACGCTGCGACCTGCCTGCAGGGCCACATCTCGCATTTTTGAGGTGCCCTGCGGCATTTCGGACACATTTTGCTGTTCCCTCGATGGAAGCGTCGGCCTACGTTAAGGTGGCGTTGAGCTTCGACGGCTTAGCGTTGTTCAAGGGTGCCGCGACTCGTTGCAGCGACTTCTGGAATGTGAGTGTACGGAAATCGTTGCGGCGGCCAGGGAATGGCGGTGGCGGCGTCCGTCGTTAGATTGCATATGCGCCCCGGAGCCAGACCTTCGGCCGGGCGGCAGTGAAAGGACTTGGACAAGATGAGCAAGGTCAGCAACGGCGGCGGCGACTCCAAGAACACGCTCTATTGCTCGTTCTGCGGCAAGAGCCAGCATGAGGTACGCAAACTCATCGCCGGCCCGACCGTCTTCATCTGCGACGAATGCGTCGAACTGTGCATGGACATCATCCGCGAGGAGAACAAGACCTCGATGGTGAAGTCGCGCGAGGGCGTGCCGACACCGCAGGAAATCCTCAAGGTTCTGGACGACTACGTCATTGGCCAGCCCCACGCCAAGCGCGTGCTGTCGGTGGCCGTCCACAATCACTACAAGCGTCTCGCGCACGCTTCGAAGAGCAACGACGTCGAGTTGGCGAAGTCCAACATCCTGCTGATCGGCCCAACCGGCTGCGGCAAGACGCTGCTGGCCCAGACGCTCGCCCGCATCATCGACGTGCCGTTCACCATGGCGGATGCGACGACGCTGACCGAGGCCGGTTATGTCGGTGAGGATGTCGAGAACATCATTCTCAAGCTGCTGCAGTCGGCCGACTACAATGTCGAGCGCGCCCAGCGCGGCATCGTCTACATCGACGAAATCGACAAGATCAGCCGCAAGTCGGACAATCCCTCGATCACCCGCGACGTCTCGGGCGAGGGCGTCCAGCAGGCACTGCTGAAGATCATGGAAGGTACAGTCGCTTCCGTGCCGCCCCAGGGTGGCCGCAAGCACCCGCAGCAGGAGTTCCTGCAGGTCGACACCGCCAACATCCTGTTCATCTGCGGCGGCGCCTTCGCCGGCCTCGACCGCATCATCTCGGATCGCGGCCGCAAGACATCGATCGGCTTCGGCGCCAATGTCGCTTCGCCTGAGGACCGCCGCACCGGCGACCTGTTCCGCCAGGTTGAACCAGAGGATCTGCTGAAGTTCGGCCTGATCCCCGAATTCGTCGGCCGTCTGCCCGTGCTGGCGACGCTCGAGGACCTCGACGAGCCTGCGCTGATCCAGATCCTGACCGAGCCGAAGAACGCCCTGGTCAAGCAGTACCAGCGCCTGTTCGAGATGGAAAATGTCGACCTGACGTTCCACGAGAACGCACTCTCGGCGATCGCCAAGCGCGCCATCGAGCGCAAGACCGGCGCCCGCGGCCTGCGTTCGATCATGGAAGCGATCCTGCTCGACACCATGTTCGAGCTTCCGGCGCTGGAAGGCGTCCAGGAAGTCGTGATCTCGGAAGAGGTGGTGACCGGCAGCGCAAGGCCGCTCTACATCTACTCCGAACAGAAGGAAAAGAAGGGCAGCGTCAGCGCCTGAGGCTTGGCGACCCAAGGCTTGGCGACCCAAGGCTTGGCGACCCAAGGCTTGGCGAATTGCCTGCCGCATGATGCGGCGATACGAACTACCGCTCCAGCGAACGGCGCCCCAGCGGCGCCGTTCCGCATTCTGGGACTTCATTTTGGGACTTCAGGGAAACGTGTGCCATACCTGTTGGGGATTGGCCTTGATGTTTACCCGGCGAAGCTCCAACTAACGGAGAAGAGGCGATGGGTGGGTTTTCGTGCTGTAATGCCGCGCGGTAATCGGCGGTAGGCGGAACCGTCCATGGTCGTTAATATGAGATTCGCGGTTGGCGCTCGCGCGGCTGCGAAATGAAAGGTTGGACAATGGCCAAAATATCCCGCTCTTCCAGCGAAGGTACCTTCGCAGTCCTGCCGTTGCGCGACATCGTCGTGTTCCCGCACATGATCGTCCCGCTGTTCGTGGGCCGTGAGAAGTCGATCAAGGCCCTGGAAGAGGTGATGGGTCAGGAAAAGCAGATCCTGCTTGCGACCCAGATGAATGCCGCCGACGACGATCCCGAGCCCGATGCGATCTACGACATCGGCACGCTTGCCAACGTGTTGCAACTGCTGAAGCTGCCCGACGGCACCGTCAAGGTGCTGGTCGAAGGCACGACGCGCGCCAAGATTCAGTCCTTCACCGACAAGTCCGACTTCCACGAGGCCCACGCGCTCATCCTGAGCGAGCCGGAAGAGGAAGAGGTCGAGGTCGAGGCGCTGGCGCGTTCGGTGGTTTCCGACTTCGAAAACTACGTCAAGCTGAACAAGAAGATTTCGCCCGAAGTGGTTGGTGCTGCCAGCCAGATCGAGGACTATTCCAAGCTCGCCGATACGGTGGCCTCGCATCTCGCGATCAAGATCACCGAGAAGCAGGAGATGCTCGGCACGCTGTCCGTCAAGGAGCGGCTCGAGAAGGCGATGGGCTTCATGGAAGCCGAAATCTCCGTTCTGCAGGTGGAAAAGCGCATCCGCAGCCGCGTCAAGCGGCAGATGGAGAAGACCCAGCGCGAGTACTATCTCAACGAGCAGATGAAGGCGATCCAGAAGGAGCTCGGCGAGGGCGAGGACGGCCGCGACGAGGCTGCCGAGATCGAGGCGCGCATTAAGAAGACCAAGCTGACGAAGGAGGCCCGCGAAAAGGCGGATGCCGAGCTCAAGAAGCTGCGGTCGATGTCGCCGATGTCGGCCGAAGCCACCGTCGTGCGCAACTATCTCGACTGGATCCTGTCGATCCCGTGGGGCAAGAACTCCAAGGTCAAGCAGGACCTGCACTTTGCCCAGGAGGTGCTCGACACCGACCACTACGGCCTGGACAAGGTCAAGGACCGCATCGTCGAGTATCTCGCCGTGCAGAGCCGCCAGAAGAAGCTGAAGGGGCCGATCCTGTGCCTCGTCGGTCCTCCCGGCGTCGGCAAGACCTCGCTCGGCAAGTCGATCGCCAAGGCGACCGGCCGCGAGTTCGTGCGCATGGCGCTCGGCGGCGTGCGTGACGAGGCCGAGATCCGCGGTCACCGCCGCACCTATATCGGCTCGATGCCCGGCAAGGTCATCCAGTCGATGAAGAAGGCGAAGAAGTCCAACCCGCTCTTCCTGCTCGACGAGATCGACAAGATGGGCCAGGACTTCCGCGGCGATCCGTCGTCGGCGCTGCTCGAGGTGCTCGATCCGGAACAGAACGCAACGTTCATGGACCACTATCTCGAAGTCGAATACGACCTGTCGAGCGTGATGTTCGTGACGACGGCGAACACGCTGAACATCCCTGCGCCCTTGATGGACCGCATGGAGATCATCCGTATCGCCGGTTACACCGAGGACGAGAAGGTCGAGATCGCCAAGCGGCACCTGATGCCGAAGGTTGTCCGCGACCACGCGCTCCAGCCCAAGGAGTTCTCGGTTTCCGAAGATGCGATCCGTGCCGTGATCCAGCTCTACACCCGTGAAGCCGGCGTGCGCAGCCTCGAGCGCGAGCTGATGAAGCTCGGGCGCAAGGCCGTCACCGAGATCATCAAGACCAAGAAGAAGTCGGTGAAGGTCACCGCTGCCAATCTGGACGATTATCTCGGCGTGCAGCGCTATCGCTTCGGCCAGGTCGAAGGCGAGGATCAGGTCGGCGTGGTCACCGGGCTTGCCTGGACCGAGGTCGGCGGCGAACTGCTGACGATCGAAGGCGTGATGATGCCCGGCAAGGGCAAGATGACGGTCACCGGCAACCTGCGCGACGTCATGAAGGAGTCGATCTCGGCTGCGGCATCCTATGTCCGTAGCCGTGCCCTCGACTTCGGCGTCGAGCCGCCGCTGTTCGACAAGCGCGACATCCACGTGCACTTGCCCGAGGGCGCCACGCCTAAGGACGGTCCGTCCGCAGGTGCCGCCATGGCCACTGCGATCGTTTCGATCCTGACCGGCATTCCTGTCAGGGCCGACGTCGCGATGACCGGCGAGATCACGCTGCGCGGCCGCATCCTGCCGATCGGCGGGCTGAAGGAGAAGCTGCTTGCAGCCCTGCGCGGCGGCATCAAGAAGGTGCTGATCCCGGAAGACAACGCCAAGGATCTGGCGGAGATTCCGGAAAACGTGAAGAGCGGCATGGAGATCATCCCGGTTTCGCGGGTTGGCGAAGTGTTGCGTCACGCACTCGTCAGGATGCCGGAGCCGATCGAGTGGACCGAACCGGTCGATGTTCCCGCGGCCAAGTCGGATGCCGGCGAGGATGCCGGCAAGGGCTTCGCCCATTAGTTGTATCTAAAGTCGCCGTCAAAACAAAAAGCCGGGCTCGCGCCCGGCTTTTTCATGTGAAAAAACCCCGGAATTCCGGGCTTTTTGCCCCTTTTCGACTTGGTTGTGCCCGAAGTTTTTCCTAAAGTCCGTGTCCTACCGGCTGAGTCTAATGTCCCGGTTTTCTCATGGAAGGGAATTTGAATGAACAAGAACGAACTAGTGTCCGCCGTCGCCGAAGCTTCCAAGCTTTCCAAGGGCGATGCGCAGTCCGCAGTTGATGCGGTGTTCTCCGTCATCACCGGCGAACTGAAGAATGGCGGCGATGTCCGGCTTGTCGGTTTCGGAAATTTCACCGTGTCAAAACGCGCGGAGTCGACCGGCCGCAACCCGCAGACCGGCGCAGAAGTGAAGATCCCGGCTCGCACCGTGCCGAAGTTCTCGGCCGGCAAGGGCCTCAAGGACGCGGTCAACTGATCGCTTTCCAGCCAAGATACTGATCGAAAAGCCGGGCTTGCCCGGCTTTTCTTTTGCCTGAAGCCAGGCGCGCAGCGGGTGGTCTCGCGCTTCAGTAGACCTGGGTTTTCGACCGGCTGATGAAGAAGCCATGGCCGTCATTGCGGCTGCAGCGCAGCCCGGATCTGTCCGACGTGCAGCTGAACGGGCCCTTCCTCCAGCTGTTGCCATAGTCGAGCGCGTGGGAGCCGTCGCAGCATCCGCTGTCGCCAACATTCTGATAACGCTTGGCTTTTCCAGAATTCCCGAGGATGAACCTGAGATAGGTCGGCTCGATGCGGTCGCAGCCGAGTTCCGGGCCGCCATCTTCGGGCTTGTAGACGTCCGAGCCGCCGGCCGGCGTGTACTGGCAGCCGACATTGCCAGAGGGCGTGTTGAAGTAGACGAGGCCGCCGTCGGCCGGGAAGCTCTGTTCCGCAGCCTTTGCATCGATCGAGATCAGGGCGATCACCGCCACCAGCACAGAACGCATCGCCCCTCCAGCGCAACTCCAACGTCCCAAGGCGCAAGATTGCACCGGAACGCGGCAGGTCGACAATGGGGCGTTGATGGAGTGGCCCGGGTTCAACAAAAAAGGGCCGCTGCGGCGGCCCTTTGCGAGTTTGGCTGTATTGGCAAGCGCTCAGGCCTTGACCAGGAATGCCTCGCGCGGCAGGTCCGACAGCACCTCGGCGCGGTTGCCGCGGAGGATGACGATCTCTTCCAGGCGCAGTCCGAAGCGGCCCTGCAGATAGATGCCGGGCTCGATCGAGAACACGTTGCCCTCCTGCAGGATCGTTTCCGACGTGCCGGTGATATAGGGCTGCTCGTGAATGTCGATGCCCAGGCCGTGGCCGGTGCGGTGCAGGAAGTTCGGGCCGTAGCCGGCGGCGGTGATGACGTCGCGGGCGGCCTTGTCGACCTCCTTGGCGGCAACGCCGGGCTTTGCGGCGGCGATTGCTGCCTGCACGGCACGTTCAAGCACGCCGTGCACCTCGTCAAAACCTTCCGGCTTGTCGCCGAACACGCCGACGCGGGTCATGTCGGAGGGATAACCGTCCTTGCGGCCGCCGATATCGATCAGCACGGCCTCGTTCGCCTTGAGCTTGCGGTCGCCGGTGTGATGGTGCGGGAAGGCGCCGTTCTCGCCGAAGCAGACGCTGACGAATTCTCCGGTCGCACCATTGGCTGCGTAGAAGTCACGGATGGCCTTGCCGACTTCGAGTTCGGTCACGCCTTCCCTGAGCGCGGCGAAGCCTGCCTTCATGGCACCGTCATTGAGCACTGCGTTCATCTTGAGCAGCGCATATTCGGCCTCGTCCTTCTTGCCGCGCAGGAAGCTCACCGTGTCGTTCAGGAAGCTGCGCGCAGCACCGGGCAGGGCATCGAGCGCAAGCAGCGCGAAATCGGCGCGCATGGTCTCGTCGAGGGCAACCGAGACGGTGCCGCCCCCAACGCCGCAATCGGCGAGAAGCTGCACCAGGGCCGCCTGCGGACCATCAGCATCGGCCCAGGGATAGAAGGGCAGCTTGGTGTAGGGACGCTGGCTGTCGGCATTCAGGGCCGGCATCAGGAAGCCGGCATGCGTCTGCGACACGATCAAAAGCACCGGGCGTTCGTCGCCATGCGGCGACATGCCGGCGAGCCAGACAAGGTGCGAGGAGGGACCAACGACCACTAGGTCGGTTCCCGTCTCAGCCATGCGCTCGCGCAGCCGCGCCATCCGCTCTTCGTACATCGTCTCTGCCTTCTTCGGATTTGGGGAGGGGTAATGTGAGGTGAGGGCGATGGGACCGCCCGCAATGGGCGGTCCCTGCCAGGCCGGTTCGTCAGTTCTTCTTGACGAGGCGGTAATAGACAAAGTCGGAGGTTGCGCCGTTGACATAGCCTTCGACGTTCTTGGCACGCGCTACCTGGGTCGCAGCCTGGAACATGACGACGATCGGCGACTTCTCCTGCACCTTCTTCTGCAGGTCGACATACATTGCGCTGCGCTTGGCCGGGTCGGCCTCGGCGAGAGCTGCCTTGGTCTCGTTGTTCAGCTCTTCCGGAACCGCCCAGCTGTTACGCCAGGTGGTGGTCGACTGGTAGTTTCCGTCGGAGTTGTCGGTGTTGTAGGCAAAAGCCTTGGCGTTGGAGTGCGGGTCCATGAAATCGGGCCCCCAGTACAGCAGCATCGCCTCATGCGTGCGGGCGCGGTACTTGGTGATCACCTGCGAGCCGGTGCCCGGCACGATATCGAAGTTGATGCCGGCTTCGGCGAAGCTTGCCTGCAGCGACTGCGCCATGTCGGTGAACGGCGTCGAATTGATGACGTCGAGCGTCACCTTGATCGGCGTCTTGATGCCGGCGTCAGCCAGGATCTGCTTGGCCTTGGCCGGATCGTAGCTGTAGGGCGTCTCGTCGAGCGAACCCGGGAAGCCCTTCGGCCAGAAGGCCTGGTGCGTCTGCATCTGGCCCTTCAGGAACGTGTCGGTCATGCCCTTGTAGTTGACCAGGTAGCGGGCGGCGTCCCATACGGCCGGCGGTGTCAGCGATTCGGTCTTCTGGTTGAACGACAGGAAGTGCACGGCCGCCTGCGGATAGGTCTCGGTGGTTACCTTGTCGCTGCCGGCAAGCGTTGCGATCTGGTCCGAGGTCAGGTTCTTGGCCATGTCGACATCGCCCGACTGCAGCAGCAGCTGCTGGGTCGCGGCTTCGGCGACGTGTCGGATGATGACGCCCTTGATGGCTGGCGCGCCGTTGAAATAGTCGGGGTTGGCGGTCAGGTTGATCAGCTCGCCGGGGCGGAACGCCTTGAGCACGAACGGGCCGGTGCCGGCCGAGTTCGACTTCAGCCAGGCATTGCCCATGTCGCCATTGGCCTCGTTGGCCTGCAGCGTCACCGCGTCGACGATCGAACCCGGACGGGCGGCCAGCACGTTGAGCACGAAGGCCGAAGCAAAGTCGCCGGCATATTTGATGACGACCTTGTTGCCGTCGGCCTTGACCATCGAATCGAAATTCTCGGGCGTCCAGCCGAGCTGGGTCAGGATGAAGGCCGGTGCCTTGTTCAGCACGATGACGCGCTTGAACGAATAGACCACGTCCTCGGCGCGCAGCGGGTTGCCCGAGGTGAACTTGACGCCGTCGCGCAGCGTGAATGTGATGGTCTTGTTGGCGTCGTCGACGGCCCATTCCTTGGCGAGGCCGGCGGCCAGCGTCTTGGTGTCGGCGGCGTCGTACTGGACGAGGCGGTCATAGGTCTGGGAGACATATTCGCCCGATGAGAACTCGTATGCCTCGGCCGGGTCGATGCTGACGATGTCGTCGATGTTCTGCGCCACCACGAGCACGCCTGCGGGCGTGGCTGCAAGGCTGATGGCGGGCGTCATCGGCATCGCCAGCGCCGCGGCGAGCAGCGCGGCTTTGAACAGTTTCATCATTTTCTCTCCTTTTTGGTTCCCGTTGTCTTCTCTTCGGCCCGTGAACCGCGCAGGGCCGGATGCTCCGTGCGCGACCTGAACATCGGCAAGGTGCCGGTCCACAGCATGCGCGCGAACTGTTGGGTGTCGTTCGACCAGGAATGCGGACGATTGCCGCGGAAATGCAGGCTGTCGCCGGCCGAAAGCACCATCTCTTCGTCCTCGAGGCGCTGGGTGATCGAGCCTTCGAGGATGAACAGGATTTCCTCGCCTTCATGGCTGACCGTCTCGGAGCGGTAACCTGGCGGGACATTGAGGACGAAGGACGAGAGCACGTTGCCGGTGAAGTCGGCGGCGATGCGCTCATAGACGATCGACGAGCCGTCGACCGAGAATCGGTTGCGCTCGGCCGCGCGGGTCAATCCATCCTCGGCGCTGGGCGTGGCGATGAAATAATCCACACCCACGTCGAGGCTGCGGGCGATCTGGGCGAGGGTGCCGAGCGAGGGGGTGGCATGATCGCGTTCGACCTGGCTGAGGTAACCGACCGAAATGCCTGCGGCGTCACACAATTCCTGCAATGTCATCGAAAGCTGGCGGCGGCGGGCACGGATCAGCGCGCCAACCTTGGGCTGGCTCGACGGCGTGTTTTTGCTGGCCTCCGAGGACACGCTTTTTTGCTCCCATCAAAATTTTTTTGATCTAACCAAAATTTTTTGTATAGTCCAAGCAGAATTTTGCTCGACAGAAAACATCCGTGCCGCATCCGCGACGCGGCCAATGTGGTAGGAACAAAGACCGCGTGGCATCAGAAACCTCTACCGCCGCCAAGGCGCTTCCAACTGGGCCTGGCGGCTCGTCGCGCAACGCGCGGCACGCCTGGAAAACGGTGAAGGGCCTGCTCGGCGTCATCGTCGCCGTTGCCTTCACCTTCCTCGGCCTCCTTGCCATCACCTTCTTCATCGGTCGCGTGGTGCCGATCGATCCGGTCCTCGCCGTCGTCGGCGACCGCGCCCCGCGCGCCGTCTACGAGGCCGTGCGCATCGAGATGGGCCTGGACAAGCCGCTGGTCGTCCAGTTCTTCCACTATGTCGGCAATGTGCTGACAGGCGATCTCGGCATGTCGGTCTCGACGGGCCGGCCCGTCGCCGAGGATCTGGCCCGGGTCTTCCCCGCAACGCTGGAGATGGCGACGATCGGCATCATCATCGGCGTGCTGATGGGCGTGCCGATGGGCGTCTATGCCGCCAGCCGCCAGGGCAGCCTCGTCGACCAGGTCATCCGCGTCGTCGGCCTGCTCGGCTATTCGGTGCCGGCGTTCTGGCTCGGTCTCGTCGGGCTCGCGCTGTTCTACGCCAAGCTGCAGTGGGTCGGCGGTCCTGGCCGCATCGACATCTTCTACGATGGCCTGGTCGAGCCGGTCACCGGCCTGCTTCTGATCGACAGCCTGATTGCCGGCGACACCGAGATCTTCGTCAACGCGCTGACCCATATCGCGCTGCCGGCTGCGGTGCTTGGCTTTTTCAGCCTTGCCTACATCGCCCGCATGACGCGGTCCTTCATGCTCGACCAGCTGGCGCAGGAATATGTCACCACCGCCCGCGTCAAGGGCGTGTCGGAGCGGCTGGTGTTGTGGCGCCACGCCTTCCGGCCGATCCTTGTGCCGCTGATCACGGTCATCGGCCTGTCCTATGCCGGCCTGCTCGAAGGGTCGGTGATGATCGAGACAGTGTTCTCCTGGCCGGGCATCGGCAACTACCTGACGACAGCGCTGCTCAATGCCGACATGAACGCCGTTCTGGGCGCGACGCTGGTCATCGGCGCCGTCTTCATCGGCATCAACAAGATTTCGGACGTGCTCTACCGCGTCCTCGACCCGAGGGCACGCTGATGGCTACTGGACGTGACTGGCTTCTCGACGATTCGCCGTCCTCGCGCCTGCAGGCCCGGCTTGGCCGCAGCTACCGGCTGAGCCGCGCGCTGGCGCGCAACCCGCTCGCCATGGTCGGCGCGGTCATCGTGCTGACGCTGATCCTGGTGGCGCTGTTCGCGCCCTGGATCGCCACCCATTCGCCCGTCGGCCAGGATCTTGCCATGCGGCTCAAGCCGCCGAGCTGGGACAACTGGATGGGCACCGACGAGCTTGGCCGCGACATCTGGAGCCGTGTGGTCTACGGCGCGCGCATCACGCTGATGATCGTGGCGCTGGTGGCCGTCCTTGCCGCGCCCGTTGGCCTGATCATCGGCGCCGTCGCCGGCTATTTCGGCGGCTGGGTCGATCGCATCCTGATGGGCATCACCGACATCTTCCTGTCGATGCCGAAGCTGATCCTGGCGCTGGCTTTCGTGGCAGCACTTGGACCCGGCATCCAGAACGCCATCATCGCCATCGCGATTGCGACCTGGCCCGGCTATGCCCGCATCGCCCGCGCCGAAACCCTGACCATCCGCAATTCGGAGTTCGTTGCGGCCGTCGAGCTGCAGGGCGCTTCGTCGTTCCGCGTCATCGTCAACCACATCCTGCCGCTGTGCACCTCCTCGATGATCATCCGCGTCACGCTCGACATGGCCGGCATCATCCTGACCGCCGCCGGCCTCGGCTTCATCGGTCTCGGCGCCCAGCCGCCGCTGCCGGAATGGGGCGCGATGATCTCGCGCGGCCGCTCCTTCATCCTTGACCAGTGGTGGGTGGCGACGATGCCCGGCTTTGCCATCGTCATCGTCAGTCTCGGCTTCTGTTTCCTCGGCGACGGCCTGCGCGATGTGCTCGACCCCAAGCATGGAGATCGGCAATGACTGCGCTGCTTGAAATCCGCAACCTGAAGGTCACGTTCCCGACGGCGCGTGGTCCTGTCGACGTGGTCAAGGGCCTGTCGCTGACGCTCGGCCGTGAGCGCCTCGGCATCGTCGGCGAGAGCGGCTCCGGCAAGTCGATGACCGGCCGCTCGATCCTGCGGCTGATCCGCTCGCCCGGCCGGGTCACCGCAGATGAGATGACCTTCAACGGCACCGACCTCCTGTCGCTGTCGGAAAAGCAAATGCGCTCGATCCGCGGCGCGCGCATTTCTATGGTGATGCAGGACCCGAAATTCTCGCTCAACCCGGTCATGACCATCGGCGATCAGATCGCCGAGGCATTGCTGACCCACCAGAAGCTGGCGCGCAGCGACATCCGCAGCCGTACGCTCGCCATGCTCGAAGCGGTGCGCATCAACGATCCGGAGCGGGTGCTCGGGCTCTACCCGCACGAGGTCTCGGGCGGCATGGGCCAGCGCGTCATGATCGCGATGATGCTCATCCCGGAGCCCGATCTTCTGATCGCCGACGAGCCGACCTCGGCGCTCGACGTCTCGGTCCAGGCCCAGGTGCTCGAAATCATCGACGACCTGGTCAAGCGCAAGGGCATGGGGCTGATCCTGATCAGCCACGACCTTGACCTCGTCTCGGCCTATTGCGACCGCATCCTGGTGATGCGCAGCGGCGAGGTGGTCGAGGAGTGCGATGCCGGCGAACTCAGGAACGCCAGGCATCCCTATACGCAGGGCCTGCTCGCCTCGATCCCGCGCCTCGACGAGAGCCGCGACGAGCTTCCTGTCCTCGAACGTACTGGGGCTTCGACATGACGGCGCTGGCCATCGACAATCTCGACATCTCCTATGGCGATTCGAAGGTCACCCACGGCATCGGCTTCGAAGTCGCCGAGGGCGAGAGCTTTGCGCTTGTCGGCGAGAGCGGCTCGGGCAAGACCACCGTGCTCAAGGCCATTGCCGGCATGGCCAAAAGCTGGACCGGCTCGATCTCGGTCTTCGGCGAGCCGCGCACCCATGGCATCGACCGTGCTTTTGCCAGGCAATGCCAGATGGTGTTCCAGGACCCCTATGGTTCGCTGCATCCGCGCAAGACTGTCGATGCGACGCTGAGCGAGCCGCTGACCATCCACGGCATCGGCAACAGCGGCGCGCGCGTCGACGAGGTGATGCAGTCGGTCGGCCTCGACCGCCGCTTCCGCTTCCGTTTTCCGCATCAGCTCTCGGGCGGCCAGCGCCAGCGCGTGGCGATTGCCCGTGCGCTGATCCTCAAGCCGAGGATGCTGTTGCTGGACGAGCCGACCTCGGCGCTCGACGTTTCGGTACAGGCGGAAATCCTCAATTTGCTCAAGCGCCTGCGCCGCGAGCAGGGGCTGACCTATCTGATGGTCACGCACAATCTGCCCGTCGTGTCGTTCCTGTGCGACCGCCTTGCCGTGATGCGCCATGGCCGGGTCGTCGAGGTAGCTGATGTCGACCAGCTCAAGCGCGGCGAGCTCGTCGATCCCTATTCGCGCGAACTGACCAGGTTCAGCGCGTCTCTTCCCAAGACTTGAAATAGAGGTACATCATGACAGAGACCAATTTCGCCGAGGCGCTGGCCGCCTTCGATGCCGCCATTGCGACCACGTCAGAGGTCGAGGGCGTGTGGGCGGCGCTGCAGGCTCTGGCAGACGTGATCGTCGGCGCCAAGCTGTTCACCGTGATGAAGCTCGACTGGGCGACCGAAGTTTCGGGCCGCACCTACACCAGCCATCCCGATGCCTATCCCGTTTCGGGCACCAAGCCGATCAACCGCACCCACTGGTTCGAGACGATCCACGTCCAGCGTAAGCCCTTCGTCGCCAACACCATCAAGGACATTGCCGACGTCTTCCCCGATCACGAGCTGATCTGGTCGCTCGGCTGCGGTTCGGTGCTCAACTGGCCGGTCTTTGTCGGCGACGTCATGCTGGGCACCGTCAACATGCTGCACGAGGAGCATTATTACACGCCGGCGCGCGTCGAGGCCGCCACGCAGCTGTCGCTGGCCGCCAAGGCTGCCTTCCTCGCCGTCGAGCATCTCGAACGCCGCTAGAACCAGATTGATGCCGGGCCGTCTGTCGGCCCGGCTCCAAGGCATGATCCCGAAGAACGGGACCGGTTTTCGGAAAAGATCATGCGTCGGCAAGAAGACAGAGCCCCGTTCCGGTTCATCGGAATGGAACAGGCTTTAATGACTGCTGACCAGTGCCGGGATCGGAAGCCTGGCACTGGCTTCGTCAAGGATCGAGAAGTTGTAGCGGCCGGCCTGGTCGCGCTCGACCGAATATGTCAGCCGGTCGGCGATGCGGTTGTCCTTGTCGAAGGTCAGGACGCGCGGCTTGAGCGCGGTGATCTCGCTTTCGTTCAGATAGACCGAATTGCAGATGATGACCTGGTCGCCGGCCTGGCATGTGCGGGCGGCAGCACCATTGAGGATGCAGCAGCGTGAGCCGCGCTCGCCGAGGATGACATAGGTCGAGATTCGCGCGCCGGAGCTCTTGTTCCAGATCTCGACGAACTCCATCGGCAGAATGCCGGCTTCTTCGCAATGGTCGGGGTCGAGCGTGATCGAGCCGTGATAATTGAGGTTGGCTTCGGTGACATGGATGCCGTGCAGCTTGCCGGCGACGATCTTGCGCATTGTTCCTCCCTGATACGCCAGCCGGCGCGACGCTACATTCCAACCACCAACGCACCGCCGGTCATGCCGGCGCCTGCCGCCGAGAGCAAAAGCGTCTCGCCCGGCCGGAACGGCATTGTCCGATGCGCCAGCGCCAGTGACAGCGGGATCGTCGCCGCCGACGAATTGCCGTAGTCGGCGATCGTCTTGACGATCCTGTCGTCGGCGATGCCGAGCGACTTGCCCACCGCATTGAAGATACGGGCATTGGCCTGGTGCGGCACGAAGCGGCTGACGGCTGATGTCTCCAGGCCTGCCGCAGCAAGCGCCTCCGTAGAGCAACGGCTCATCATCTCGACCGCCTTGGCGAACACCGCGCGTCCATCTGCGATGGTCATGCGCGTCTCTGTGATGTCGAGTTCGTCCGAGAAGGGCCGGTTGCTGCCGCCGGCGGGGATCTGGATCAAGCCGTAGCCGCCGCCATCGGCGGAAACGGACGCACCCAGAATGCCGTGGCCCGCGTCGTCGGAAGGCGTCAGCACGACCGCTCCGGCAGCGTCCGCAAACAGCACGCTACTTGCCCGCTCGGCCGGATTGATGCGGCGGCTCAGGATGTTGGCGGCGATGACGATCGCCGGCTTGTTGTGCAGACGCACGAAACCGTCGGCGAAGGTCAGCGCATAGATGAAACCGGCGCAGGCGCCGGCGAGGTCGATGCCGCCCGACCTGGCGAGGCCGAGCTTATGCGCCACCAGAGGTGCGCTCGGCGGCAACAGGTGGTCGGGCGTCGAGGTGGCGAGCAAAAGCAGGCCGACATCCTCGCGCGCGATTTCAGCCTGCTGCAGCGCCATCTCCCCGGCATGTGCCGCGAGGTCGGACAACGTGTCCTCAGGCTCGGCCCAGTAGCGTGAGCGGATGCCGGTGCGGCCTTCGATCCAGCCGGCGTCGAGGCCGAGGCTCGCCTCGATCTCGGCGTTCTCGACCTTGCGGCCCGGCACATGGTGGCCGAAGCCCGATATGCGCGCGGTCCGGCTCATCCGCTCTTCGCCAGCTCGGCGGCCTCGTCGACGGCGTCATAGAGCCGGTCGAGCTCGGCTGCGGTGACGCAATAGGGCGGCAATAGGTAGACGACATTGCCGAGCGGCCGGACCAGGAGGCCGCGCTCGAGGAAAAATGCGCGCATCTTCGGCCCGACTTCGGCGAGATAACCTGCCTTGCCGACACGCAGGTCGACGGCGGCGATGGTGCCGGCCGTGCGCACGTTCTCGAAACGTGCATCGCCGTTGAAGCGCGCGATCTTCTCCGCCTGCATCTTCGACAAGGCCGCCACACGCTCAGTCACCGACTCGTCGCGCCAAATCCCGACATTGGCGAGGGCCGCAGCACAGGCGATGGGGTTCGCGGTGTAGGAGCTCGAATGAAAGAAGGTCTTGGCGCGATCGGTGGAGAAATGCGCCCGGAAGATCGCGTCGGTGGCGAGCGTGGCTGCCAGCGGCACCGAGCCGCCGGTCAGGCCCTTCGATGTGCAGAGAATGTCGGGCGTGATGCCAGCCTGTTCGCAGGCGAACATGGTTCCGGTGCGGCCCCATCCGGTCATCACCTCGTCGGCGATGAACAGCGTGCCGGACTTTTCGGCGATGCGCTTGAGCTCGGTCAGCACCCGGGCCGGATAGATCAGCATGCCGCCGGCGCCGAGCACCAAGGGTTCGACGATGACGCCAGCAGCCTTGCCGTCGCGGGTCAAAGCCTCGAAGCGGTCGAGCGTCTCCTGTTCGCGGCCGGCTGCGGGGAAGGGGATGGTGTCGACCTCGAACAGCAGCGGGTCGTAGGCGGCGTTGAACACGCCGCGTTCGCCGACGCTCATCGTGCCGATGGTGTCGCCATGATAGCTGTGCTCCATCACGACGAGGCGCGAGCGCGGAGAACCATTGTTGCGGTGGAAACCGAGCGCCATCTTCAGCGCCACCTCGACGCTGGTCGAGCCGCTGTCGGAAAAAAACACCCAGTCGAGGCCTGACGGCGCCATCTCGACAAGTGCCGAGGCCAATTTTTCCGCTGGCTCGTGGGTCAGGCCGGCGAAGATGACCTGATCGAGTGTTTCGGTGGCATTTCGGATCGCCTCGACGATTTTCGGATGGCGGTGGCCATGGGTGATGACCCACCAGGAGGAGATCGCGTCGAGGATGCGCTTGCCGTCTGTCGTTTCGACATAGGCGCCCTCGGTGCGCGCGATGACGGGCGGCACGGGCTCGGTGGCGTGCTGGGTGAAGGGATGCCAGACGGCGGAACGGTTCATGGCTTTGCCTGCAACAGCTGGGCCTCCAGGAAGTCGGCCGCGTTGAAGCTCGTCCGCATGGCCTCGGCGAGCGTTTCGGGCGTCAGCGGGTCGAGCCGGGGCAGGCGGCCAAGCACACGCACTTTGCCCATCTCGGCGATGGTGCGCTGGGTGTCTGCCATCTCGTCGCCGATGAAGGCTATGCCCAGCAGCGGCACCGAGCGGGCGCGCAAGGCCTCGATGGACAAGAGCGTGTGGTTGATCGTTCCGAGGCCGGTGCGGGCGCAGAGCACCACCGGTGCCGCCCAGCGCGCGAAGACATCGATGTAGAGCGTGCGCCGGTTGACCGGCACCATCAGCCCGCCGGCGCCTTCAACGACCAGTGGCCGTGCGGTGGCGGGCAAAGCGAGCGCGTCGGTGTCGATCTCGACGCCGTCGAGTTCGGCAGCGCGGTGCGGCGACAGCGGCTCCTTCAGCCGCCACGCCTCGGGCAGCACCCGTTCAGGCGCAAGGCCGGCGAGGCGGGTCACGATCTCGCTGTCGGTCTCGTCCTCGATGCCCGACTGCACCGGCTTCCAGTAGACGCCGTCGAGCAGGGCGGTCAGGCCCGCGGCGAACACGGTCTTGCCGATGCCGGTGTCGGTGCCGGTGACCACGATCCTGGGCAGCGCCGTCATTGCGAGCATTCCTGCTGAAGGGCTGCAAACAGCGAGGAAACATCGTCCTCGCCGATATTGAGCGTCAGCGAGATTCTCAGCCGCGCCGTGCCCTCGGGCACTGTCGGCGGGCGGATGCCGCGCACGTCGAAGCCGCGCGCCTGCAGCGCTTCGGCAAGCTGCATGGCGCGCGCATTGTCGCCGATGACGATGGGCAGGATCTGCGATCCGCTTGGCACAAAGCCAAGCGTCTCCGCCTTGTCGCCGGCGAGCTTCACCAGCCTGGCCAGCCGCTCGCGCCGCTCTGGTTCGTCGGCGATGATGTCGAGTGCCGTGGCAGACGCCACCGCCATCAGCGGCGAGGGCGCCGTGGCATAGATGAAGGGTCGGCAGCGGTTGACGAGATAGTCGCATAAAACCGCCGAGGCCGTGACCAGCGCGCCCGATGCGCCCAGCGCCTTGCCGCAGGTGTGCAGCACGACGACATTGTCGCGGCCTTCGAGATGGTGCGCCAGCCCGCGCCCATCGGGGCCGTAGACGCCCGTCGAATGCGCCTCGTCGACGAACAGGAAGGCCTCGTGCCGGTCGGTGACTTCGGCGAGGTCGTCGAGCGGGGCGAAATCGCCATCCATCGAGTAGAGGCTTTCGGTGACGATCCAGGCACGTCCGGTGCCGCCGCCCGTGCGCCAGCTCCGGATGGCGTCGTCCACAGCGCTGGCGTCATTGTGCTTTGCTTCCACCACCTCGGCGCGGCCGGCGCGCGCGCCTTCATGGGCGCTGGCATGGATCAGCTCGTCGAGCACGATCAGATCGCCTTTTTGCGGCAAGGTGGTGAGCACGGCGAAATTGGCGACATAACCGCCGCCGAAGAACAGCGCCCGTTCGGCACCGAAGAAGCTCGCGGCCTTCTCTTCCAGTGCCTCGTGTTCGGGGTCGTTGCCGCGCAACAGCCGCGAGCCGGTGGCGCCGACCGATGTACCGTTGGCGAGGGCAGCGGCGACCGCATCGGCCATGCGCTTGCTGCCGGCCAGTCCGAGATAGTCGTTGGAAGCGAAATCGAGCCCGGCTCGGCCGCTCAGCGCACGCAGCCGACTCTTGCGGGCCAGCCCGCGCAGGCTGGCCTCGTAGCGGTCGAGCAAAGCCCGCCCTGTCACCCCGCGTCGAGCTCCATCGGCTGGATGCCGAGACGACGGAACAGCGCCGTGTCCTTGTCTTCGCCGGGGTTTTCGGCGGTCAAAAGCGTGTCGCCGACGAAGATCGAGTTGGCACCGGCAAAGAAACACAGCGCCTGCATCTCGTCGCTCATCGCCGTGCGGCCGGCCGACAGGCGCACATGCGACTTCGGCATCATGATGCGGGCAAGTGCGATGGTGCGGACGAATTCGATCGGCTCGATCGGATCGGCTTCGCCGAGCGGCGTGCCCTCGATCGGGATCAGCATGTTGATCGGCACCGAGTCGGGATGCTCGGGCAGGTTGGCGAGCGTCAACAGCATGTCGACGCGGTCGGCCTTTTCCTCGCCCATGCCGACGATGCCGCCGCAGCAGACCTTGATGCCGCTGTCGCGGACATTGGCCAGCGTATCCAGCCGGTCGGCGAAGGTGCGGGTGGTGATGATCTCGCTGTAGTAGCGCTCGGAGGTGTCGATGTTGTGGTTGTAATAGTCGAGTCCGGCCTGCTTCAGGCGCTGGGCCTGGCCGAGATCGAGCATGCCGAGCGTCATGCAGGTCTCCATGCCGAGATCCTTGACGCCCTCGATCATGGCGACGACGGCGTCCATGTCGCGTTCCTTGGGGCTGCGCCAGGCAGCGCCCATGCAGTAGCGGGTGGCGCCGCCGTCCTTGGCCTTCTTCGCCTCGGCCAGAACACGCTGCACCTCCATCAGCTTGGAGGCCTGGAGGCCGGATTCATGCCGCGACGACTGGCTGCAATAGCCGCAATCCTCAGGGCAGCCGCCTGTCTTGATCGACAGCAGGCGCGACATCTGCACCCGGTTGGGGTCGAAATTCTCGCGATGGACGGTCTGTGCCCGAAACAGCAGGTCGTTGAAGGGCGAATCGTAGATCGCCTGGGCTTCCGCGCGGCTCCACTGCGGACGCGCGGCATTGATCTCGGTTGCGGCTGCGTTCAGGTGCAAATCGGCGTTCATGCGCTCTCCATTGCCAAGACGTGTCCTTGCCATCCCCACCCGGGGCGGGACCATTGCCCCGGTCAGGGGGCCGTGTCCAGTCCTATATCGAGGATCGGTGCGCTGTGGGTCAGCCAGCCGACGGAAATCAGGTCGACACCGGTGGCGGCGATGGCGGGGGCGGTGGTGAGGTTGACCCGGCCCGAGGCTTCGGTGATCGCCCGTCCGGCGACCATTTTGACGGCCGTAGTCAAGGTATCAGGGGGCATGTTGTCGAGCAGGACGGCGTCGACACCGAGTTTCAGCACGTCGTCCAGCTGTTCCAGCCTGTCGACCTCGACCTCGATCTTCACCAGATGGCCGACATTGGCCCGGGCGCGCTCGATGGCCGGGCGAACACCGCCCGATATCGCGATGTGGTTGTCCTTGATCAGCACCGCGTCGTCGAGGCCGAAGCGATGGTTGGAGCCGCCGCCGCAGCGCACGGCGTATTTCTCCAGTGCGCGCAGGCCGGGCGTCGTTTTCCGGGTGCAGACGATGCGCGCCTTGTGGCCGGCAACAGCATCGACGATGCCAGCGGTGGCGGTGGCGATGCCGCTGAGATGGGACAGGAAGTTCAGCGCGACGCGTTCGCCGGTCAGCAGGCCACGCGCAGGCCCGCTGAGTGTGGCGATGACGTCGCCCGGAACCAGGCGGCTGCCGTCGGGCTTCTCGACCTTCATCTCGATTGCGGGCTCGATCAGGCTGAAGGCAAGCCCTGCCAGGTCGAGACCAGCTACGACGCCCTGCTGGCGCGAGACGAGCACGACTGTCGCCCGGTGGTCCGCCGGCACGATGGCATCTGTGGTGATGTCGCCGGCGCGGCCGAGGTCTTCCAGCAGGGCGGCGCGCACCAGTGGCTCGAGCATGATCCGGGGCAGGGGTGAGAGGTGCATCGTCAGGCGCTCCGGGCAATGGGCAAGAAATCGAGCGAGGCCGCGGCCTGCTGTGCCGCGTCGAGCGTGATACGCGATCGGCGCGCCGCGGCGCTGCGCAGGGGGAAGTCGCTGCGGCTATGGGCGCCGCGGCTTTCCTCGCGGCCGAGCGCCGAGACGGCCATCATCAGCGCCACGGCGGCGGGATCGGCTGCCGGCGAATTGCCGCTGGCAATCGGCAGCAGTGCCGCAACCGCCTCGCGCAGGCTTTCGCCGTCGCGCAAGACGCCCAGCGAGGACGAGACGATGTCGCATGCAAAAGCCGGATCGGGGCGTACAGGCACCGGCGGCAAGGCGTTTGCCACATGGTGCGTATCGGCGGAGGCGGCGACGCTGCGTGCCACCCAGCCGGCCATGACGACGGCTTCGGTCAGCGAGTTGCTGGCCAGCCGGTTGGCGCCATGCAGCCCGGATGAGGCGACCTCGCCGCAGGCCCACAGGCCCGGCACGCTGCTGCGGCCTTCGCGGTCCACCGCCACGCCGCCCATGTGATAATGCGCGGCGGGACGCACCGGGATCGGCTCGCGCGCGGGGTCGATCCCGGCGTCGTTGCAGTAGCCCGCAATCGTCGGAAAGCGGTCGGCAAAACCTGCGCCGAGGCAGGCCCGGGCGTCGAGAAACACCCGGTGGCCGCGGGCGAGATGGCGATGGACGCCGCGCGCAACCGCATCGCGCGTGGCAAGCTCGGCGCCCGGCAGCTCGGCGAGGAAGCGCCGTCCGGTTTCGTCGATCAGTACAGCGCCTTCGCCGCGCACCGCCTCGCTGATCAGCCGCATCGGCCGCAGCACGCCGTCGAGCGCGGTCGGGTGGAACTGGACGAATTCGAGGTCGGTAAATGCCGCGCCGGCGCGCGCGGCGAGCGCCAGGCCCTGGCCGAAGCAGCCGAGCGGGTTCGTCGTGTCGCGAAACAATGCGCCGACCCCGCCCGTGGCGAGCACGACGCGGCCGGTGGCGAGCGCCATGCTGCCGGTGCCGCCGGCGGCGAGAACGCCTGCGATGACACCGTTTTCGACGAGCAGCCGGCGCGCCGCGAAGCCTTCGACGACTGATATCGACGCGGTGTTGCGGACAGCGGCCACAAGCGCGCGCATCAGTTCGCGTCCGGTCGCGGCCCCTGCCGCGTGCACGATGCGCCTGCGCGCGTGGGCGGCTTCGAGCCCAAGCTGCAGGGTGCCGCCGGCATCGCGATCGAAGGCGACGCCCAGCGCGGCGAGCCTGTCGATGGCCCGTGGCGCCGCCTCGACGATGCTGCGGACGATTGCCTCGTCGCACAGGCCGTCGCCGGCAGCCAGCGTGTCGGCGAGATGCAACTCCGGCGAGTCGTCGTCGCCCATTGCCGCTGCGAGCCCGCCTTGCGCGATCGCGCTCGAGGCGTCGCTGCCCAGTGGCGCGGCAGAGAGCAACACGACCGGCTCCGGCGCCAGCTCGAGCGCCGTCATCAGGCCGGCGAGCCCGCCGCCGATGATGACGGGGCGTCCGGCCAGGCGGGCGACGTCGGTCATACCGCAAGCATCCGTTCGACGGCGAGGCGGGCGCGCTCGGCGACGGCCGGGTCGATGGTCACGGCGTGTTCGTTGCGTTCGAGGGCGGAGCGGATATTGCCGAGCGTGATCAGCTTCATGTGCGGGCACAGATTGCACGGCCGGATGAACTCGACGTCGGGATGGTCGACGGCGACGTTGTCGCTCATCGAGCATTCCGTCACCAGGACGACGCGGGCCGGCTTCTCACGGCCGACATAGTCGGACATCGCGGCCGTCGAGCCGGCGAAATCGGCTTCGGCAACGACCTCGGGCGGGCATTCCGGGTGGGCCAGCACGGTAACGCCGGGATGGGCGGCGCGCATCTCGCGGATGTCTTCGGGCGTGAAGCGCTCATGCACCTCGCAATGGCCTTTCCAGGCAATGATCTCGACGTCGGTCTGGGCGGCGATGTTCTGCGCCAGATATTCGTCGGGCAGCATCAGCACGCGCGGCACGCCGAGCGATTCCACTACCGCCTTGGCATTGCCCGAAGTGCAGCAGATGTCCGATTCCGCCTTCACCGCGGCCGACGTGTTGACATAGGTGACAACAGGCACGCCGGGATAGCGCTGGCGCAGCAGGCGGATGTCTTCGGGCGTGATCGAATCGGCCAGCGAGCAGCCGGCGCCCATGTCGGGGATCAGCACCGTCTTGGACGGGTTCAGCAGCTTGGCGGTCTCGGCCATGAAATGCACGCCGGCGAGCACGATGACGTCGGCCTCGACCTCCATCGCCTTGCGCGCAAGCGCCAGGCTGTCGCCGACGATGTCGGCGACACAATGGAAAATTTCCGGTGTCTGGTAGTTGTGCGCCAGGATGACGGCGTTGCGCTCGCGTTTGAGGCGCAGGATGGCGTCGATGTCATCGGAAAAGACCGGCCACTCGATGGCGGGAATGACGCGCTGGACGCGGTCATAGAGCGAGGCGGCGGAAGGGGTCATGCCAGACATCGTTGCTCCTATTATGCTCGAACTGAGTATAATTGGGGCATATGCTTAGCATGAGCATAAGCTCTGTCAAGCCGCGAATTGGCTATTTGGTGCCGGCGACCAGACGTTCGTCGAGCACGGCGTGGCGGAAACGGAACAGTTTCGCCGGGCGTCCACCGGTGTCGGCGCTCATTTCGCCGGTTTCCTCGACCAGGTCCTGCTGCTCGATAAGGCGGCGGAAATTCTGCTTGTGCACGGTAACGCCTGCCAGTGCTTCGACCGCGCGCTGCAACTGCAGCAGCGTGAAGGCCGGCGGCATCAGCTCGAACACGACGGGGCGATATTTGATCTTGGTCCGGAGGCGGCCGATGCCGGTGGCGAGGATTCGCCTGTGATCGCCGGTCATGGTCCGGCCCGGCACGGCAGGGGCATTCGTGTCGCCTTTCGCGCGCACCGCCTCTTCGACCAGACCTGCCTCGAACAGCAACTCGTAGCGCTGCAGCACCAGCTCTTCGTTCCAGTGACGGTCGTCGAAGCCGAAGGCGCCGGCGGCGCGGCGCAGCCGGTTCTGCCGCTTGTCCTGTTGCTCGGCAGCATCAGCCCACTGACGCAGGCGCGGCACGATGATGTCGTCGATAATTGCGGGCGCGCCCGTACGGTGGTCTTCCCAGGGGAAGAATTCGTACCAGTTGCGCCAGCTGCCCGGCGGCGTGCGGTGCGAGGGCTCTTCGCGCGTCAGGCCGAGATAGCTGATCGAAATCACCCGACGGGTGGCTTCCTCGATGCTGCGGTCGCGGTCGGCGAAGGTGTAGAGCTGCTCGATGTATCCAAGCGGGTGGCCGGTCTGCTGCTCCACCCAGTCGCGCAGTCCCGATTGCAGCGAACGATGGCCAAGCGCGAATGGGCCCGAGGGCAGGGTGGTGCCCTCCTTGACGGTGAGCACGACAGGATTTCCGTTGGGGGCCGCGACGAGCACCGCAATCAGATCCGCGCTGATCGCACGACGCTCAGCTGCACCTTCCTTGTCCGCCCCTGGTGTCTTCAGCATCTTGCCCTTCGTCGATTTCCGGCTGCAATCGGAAAGCCAGATGGATCAAAGGTCAACACCCAATTGCCTGCCGCCGACCTTCATCACATCAAGTGTTTGATGGTTATTGGCCTGCAAAGCCAAGAAAATCCACATGCCGAAGGGGATTACCGTATGACGATGGGTAAAGCTGTCTCGCCGGGCTGGCAAGAAGCTGACACGTGTGTGGGGAAATGCTGAACAGCCCCCGAAAGCAGCATCGATACCAAGGACATCGCTTTGCTTGACCGAGAGGTCTTCTACGTCGGCAGCCACGCTGCAACTGCCTGAGGCCAGTCGCTCAGCGGAGAGCCTAGGTGTTTGATCCCGAGCTTTAATGGTGCGATGTTTTCTTCCGAATGGAAGGATGCGCTATGGGACAGATTCTACACGGTCGCGCCACGACGACAGAGGCAGTCCGTCGAGCAATACAAAATAGTCAAGAGAGCCTGAAGAAGCTCGCCAAGCGCTATGGCATCGATCCGAAGACGGTTGCGAAGTGGCGGCACCGAACCTCGACTGCCGATCTTCCGACCGGCCCAAGCAAACCAAGATCGACGGTGCTGTCCCTCGAAGAGGAAGCAGCCATCGTCGCCTTTCGCAAGCATACGCAGCTGCCGCTGGATGATTGCCTCTATGCCCTGCAGCCGACGATCCCACACCTGACGCGTTCGTCCTTGCATCGTTGCCTTCAACGCCACGGCATTTCGAGACTGCCGGAGGTGGACGCCGACAAACCGGCCAAGAAGAAGTTCGAAGCCTATCCGATCGGCTATTTCCACATCGATATCGCCGAGGTGCAGACCGCCGAGGGTAAGCTGCGTCTCTTCGTTGCCATAGATCGAACGTCCAAGTTTGCTTATGCGCAATTGCACGAGACGGCGGGCAAGATGTTGATGGTCCAGTTCCTTCAAGATCTGATTGCGGCCGTGCCCTATGCCATCCACACCATTCTAACCGACAACGGCATCCAGTTCACCAATCGGACCTGCGATCAGCACGCCCCTCAGCACGTCTTCGATGACATTTGCGACAAGCATGGCATCAAGCACCGGCTCACAAAGATCAACCATCCTTGGACCAATGGCCAAGTCGAGCGGATGAACCGAACCATCAAGGAGGCAACCGTCAAGCGCTTCCATTATGACGACCACGATCAACTGCGTCGGCACCTCGCCGACTTCATCTCAGCCTACAACTTCGCGCGCAGGCTCAAGACCCTCAAGGGCCTCACACCCTATGAGTTCATCTGCAAAATCTGGGAAAAAGAGCCAAAACGGTTTCGGGTTAATCCAACCCATCAAATGCCGGGACTAAACACCTAGCCACTGCTGCCGGGGCTGCAGGCCCCGTCGCGCATCTTGGTCGAGTGCGCGTCCCGGGACCACCCCGCCCCGGGACGCGTGTCTCCTTTGTCGATCAGTCCGTCGGCATCTTGCAGTCGGCGGCGTAGCTGTCGCTGTGCGCCGTCAGCACCTTGCTCTCGGTCTTGAGCACCATCTTGCCGTCAGCGCCCTTTTCCGCCTTGAGCGAATACCAGTCCTGCACCGGGTGCTGGTTGGGGCCGAACTTGAACGAACCGCGGACCGACGGGATTTCGGACGTCAGCAGCGCCTTGCGGAAGGCCGGCAGGTCGTCGACTCCCGACTTTTCCAGGCCGGTGCCGATCAGAAGTGCTGCGTCATAGCCCTGGGCGGCATAATAGGTGATCGGACGGTCGCCGAACTTGGCCTTCCAGGCCGCGACGAAGTCCTTGTTCACAGGATTGTCGAAGTCGTCGTTCCAGTGGCTGGTGACCTTCACGCCGAGAGCGGCGTCGCCGACGGCACCGACGATGACCTGGTCGAGGGACGCCGGATGGACGACCATCGGGATGTCCTTGAGCAGGCCGGCCTGCTGGTACTGGCGCATGAAGGCGATGCCGAGGCCGCCCGGCTCGAACTCATAGACGACGTCGGGCTTGGCGGCGCGGATCTGCGCCATCTCGGCGGCGAAGTCGGTCTGGTCGAGCCCGGTGTAGGTCTCGCCGACGACCTCGCCCTTGTAGAAGCGCTTGAAGGCGCCCATCGTTTCCTTGCCGGCCTGGTAGTTCGGCGCGATCAGGAAGGCCTTCTTGTAGCCGAGCGACTGGGCAAGGGCGCCGGCGCTTTCGCCCTGGCTGTCGTCCTGCCACGAGCTGACGAAATAGTTCGGGTGGCATTCCTTGCCGGCGAAGGTGGCGGATGCGGTGTTGGCGCTGACATAGATCGCGTCGCCGTCGAGAATGTCGGGCAGCGCGGCGAAGGCGACGTTGGCGAACACCATGCCGGTGAACAGCTTGATGCCTTGCTCGGACAGCATCTTGTCGGCGATCTGCTTGGCATTGCCCGGCTTCAGGCTGTCGTCCTCGACCACCAGTTCGACCGCCTTGCCGCCGAGCTGGCCCTTGTTGGCATCGATGGCGAGCTGGAAGCCGTCGCGGATGTCCTGGCCGAGATAGCCGGCGGGACCCGAAAGCGTCGTGATCATGCCGATCTTGAGCGGGTCCTCGGCATAGGCCGCACTGACCGACAAAGCCAGGGCGGCGGCCGACAAGATTCCCTTGAAATGCATCAGATTATTCCTCTTCCCCAAAATTCCCCACCGCTCGGGCAAAGCCTCCGCAATCCTCGATCGCGGGCTGTGCTGGCCGTCGCGGTGGACGCTTCAAAGGGAGGGGCAGCAGGGCAGGCGGACGCTGCCCGTGGCCGGCGCATCAGCTCGCCGGTCGTCGTCGGGCAGAAACCGCAGGCAACAGCTGCTCCTCCGCAGTGTTGTCCAATCGCCCAAGCTTGGCCCAACCAGCATTCCGGTAAATGGAAAACTCGTCATCCAGCCATGACGTCTGGGAATATCAATCGTCCAGCGATTACTTATACGTCATGGCGCGCCAGGTCGGCGGCGGTGCGGCGCAGCGTCTCCACCAGCACTTCGGCCGCCGGCGACAGCCGCGCATTGGTCCGGGTGGTGATGCCCATCGGCATGGCCGTGGCGCGCAAGGTCACCGGCAGGATGACGATGGCGCCGGCGGCAGCCTCGCGGCGCGCCACCTGGGCGGGGAACACGCCGAGATAGTCGGCATCGATCAAAAGCGCCCGATTGGTCAGAAGCGAAACGGAATCCACCGCATGCGACGGCGGCTCGAGGCCTTCCTCGCGAAAGGCGATGTCGATCTGGCGGCGCAGGCTGGTTTCCTGTGGCGGCAGGATCCACTCCCAGCCGATCAGGTCGGCGAGGCTGAGCTCGCTGCGCTCGGCCAGCGGATGGCCGCGACGCGCCACGACACAGGCGATATCGTCCATCAGCACCTCCTGGACGACATTCAGCCGGTCGCGCTGTTCGGACAGGCGCCCGACAACCATGTCCAGTTCGCCGGCGCGCAGTGCCGGGATCAAGACGTCATTGGTGCCCTCGACGATCTTGACCACGAGCTTGGGCCGCTCCTTGCGCAGGCGGGCGATGGCCGTCGGCAGCAATTCGGCAGACGCCGACAGCAAGGTGCCGATGGCGACGCGCCCGCCGGTGCCGTCGCGCAGGTCGGCGAGATGTTCCTCGGCATGCGCCAGCTGGGTGATGACGAGGCGCGCGTGCTCGGCCAGCGTGTCGCCGAACATCGTTGGCACGACGCCGCGATTGGTGCGGTCGAACAGCCTCGCCTTGGTCAGCGCCTCGATTTCCTGCAGCGCCTTGGTCACCGCCGACTGGGTCATGTTCAGCCGCTTGGCGGCGCGCACCAGATTGCCCTCTTCGACGATCGCCACGACCATGCGCAAATGGCGGATGGTGAGACGGCTGGTGACGAGTTTCATCGGAGCCTCACTTTCAAGTCGTTATGCCAGATTGATATTCCAAATCCTCATAGGAATTTCCAGAGAATTCACTTGTCTGAATGTCCAATCGCTGGAAACTTGTCTGGAGGAGGCGTTGGCGGCGCAAGGCGTTGCCAGCGCGCGGAGGCATTTTCGGCCTGAGGCGCCCCATTGCGGCCAGGCCCCAGACGTCGGCAGGATCTGTCGCACGGGGAGGACAATCCAGACATGACCGACAAAACCGGAACCAGGCGCCATGCGGAGATCGCAGGCGCTGGAATTGGCGGGCTCACCACGGCTGCCGCACTGGCCCAGCGCGGCTGGTCGGTGACGGTGCACGAGCGCGCGCCGAACCTGCGCACCTTCGGCGCCGGCATTTACATCTGGAGCAACGGCCTGCGCGTGTTGAAGGCCATCGGCGCTTATGACCAGGCCGTCGCCGGCGCCCATGTCGGCCCGCAGTTCCACACCCGTGACCATGACAACACGACGATGGAGGAAATCCCCATCAACGGCCAGGGCGACGCCAGGCTGATCACCATCCTGCGCGAGCAGCTCATCAATTCACTGGTCGATACCTGCCGCCGCAGCGGCGTCGAGATCCTGACCAATTCGGAAGCGGTCGGCGCGACGCCGGAGGGCGAATTGCTGCTCGCCGACGGTTCCAGGCGCAAGGCCGACCTCGTCGTCGGCGCCGACGGCATCAACTCGAAGCTGCGCGACTCGCTCGACCTGATGATGTACCGCAAGCATCTCGGCTATGGCGCCATCCGCATGCTGATCGGCCGCGACGACGCCGACGTGCCGGCAGAGGACCGCGACCGCTACATCGAATATTTCACCGGCACCCGCCGCATCCTCTACACGCCGGCCAGCGCCACCGATCTCTATGTCGCGCTGTGCTGCGCCGCCGACGATGCGGCAGCGCTCAAGGTTCCGGTCGACCGCGCGCTGTGGACCCAATCCTTCCCGCATCTCGCCCATCTGGTCTCGCGCTTCGGCGATGCCGGCCGCTGGGACGCCTTCGAGGTGGTCAAGCTCAAGAAGTGGAGCAAGGGCCGCACGGCGATCCTGGGTGACGCAGCACACGCCATGCCGCCATATCTCGGCCAGGGCGGCGGTTGCGCCCTGATGAACGGCCTTGGGCTTGCCGCCGCCGTGGCCGATGCGCCCGACATCGACCGGGCGCTGGCTGCATGGGAAGAGCGCGAACGCCCGATCACCGAACATACGCAAGACACCGCCGAGCGGCTCGGCGACATGAATTTCTGGCCCGACGAATTGCGCTCCGAGGTGATGAAGATCACCGGCAAGAGCCGCGAACTCGGCGCCGAGCGCATGAAGACGGCGCGTTATCAGCCGACCGCCACCGAGCCGCTCGCCTGACCAGCAAACATTGGGTGCTGTGCGCCCCAGACTTCGGAGACTTCAGATGAAATCCATCCAGATCGGCGCCAACACGCTGTCCTACGACGAGGCAGGCGAGGGCGAGGTGCTCTTGTTGCTGTCGGGCTGGTGCCAGGACCACCGCCTGTTCAAGACGCTGGCGCCCGAGCTCGCCAGGACCCATCGCGTCATCCGCCTGGACTGGCGCGGCCATGGCGAGCATCGCGAGCATGACGGCGACTTCACCGTCGACGACCAGGCGTCCGACGTCGCAGCCTTCCTCGACAAGATGAACATCGACAGGCTGGTGCCGGTGTCGACCTCGCATGGCGGCTGGGCCAATATCGAGGTGACCGATCGTCTTGATGTGGCGCGCATCCCGCGCACCGTCGTCATCGACTGGATCCAGACCACGCCGAACGAAGACTTCTTCCGTATGATCGACCACATCCAGGATCGCACCAACTGGGAAAACGGCCGTGGCGATTTCTTCAACTACTGGATCGGCGACACCGAGAGCCAGGACATCGTCAATCACGTCAACAACGAGATGGCCAAGTACAGCTTCGAAATGTGGGCGCGGTCCGGCCGCGAGATCGGCAAGGCCTACCGCAAATGGGGCAACCCGATGCAGCGCATGGCGGCACTGAAGGACAAGCGTCCGATCACCCACATCTATTCGCAGCCTTTCGAGCCGGAATATGCTGAGGCGCAGCTCGATTTCGCTGCCGGCAACGACTGGTACAAGCCCAACAAGCTGCCCGGGAGAACGCACTTCCCGACGCTCGAGCAGCCCAAGGTGGTGGCCGACACCATCCGTGCCTTCGTCGCCTGACAGGAGGTGTGCATGAGCGTGCTTGCCGAAGAAGCCAACTGGCCGCGTGACGTCCTCGACCGCGACTATGGCGCGCGGGCGTCCGTGACGCCCGAGGTCTTCGAGGCGGCAATGCGTGGCTACCGAAGCCGTTCCGAGGAGATGCGGGACCATGCCACGCATCTCGACGTCGTCTACGACGAAGAGAGCGGCCAGACGATCGACATCTACGGCACCTCAGGCGAGGCGCGGCCGGTGTTCATGTTCATCCATGGCGGCTACTGGCGCATGCTCTCCAAGCACGATTCCGCCTTCATGGCTGATATGCTGGCGAAGAACGGCATCGCCACCGCCGTGGTCGATTACCGGCTGGCGCCCGAGGCGTCGCTCGACGAGATCGTGCGCGAGGTCAGGGCGGCGATCAGCTTCCTGTGGAAGAATGGCCGTGCGTTCGGCATCGATCCCGCGCGCATCCATGTCGGCGGCAGCTCGGCCGGCGGACATCTGACCGGAGCGGTGCTCTCGGGCGGCTGGCATGACGAGGCAGGTGTGCCGGAGGACGTCATCAAGGGCGCGCTGCCGATCAGCGGCCTGTTCCAGCTCGCGCCGATCTCGAGATCCTTCGTGCAGGACTGGATCAAGCTGGACGACGCGGCGGTGAAACGGCTGAGCCCCGCCGCCAACCTGCCCAGGGTCGGCTGCCCGATCGTCGTTGCCTATGCCGATGGCGAGCCCGACGGTTTCCGGCGGCAATCGACCGCATATGACCAGATGTGGCGCGAGGCTGGTTTTGCCTCGGAGCTGATGGAAATCCCCGGCCGCAATCATTTCGATGTCCTGCTCGACCTTGCCTCGGAGGACACGGTCCTGTCGCAGGCCTTGCTCCGCCTGATCAAGGGCTGAGCCTTAGCTGGCGTCGCGCGGCGTCAATTGCTGCGCGTAGCGGCGCACGACACTGGCAAAGGCCGAGACGGCAGGCGACACCGAGCGCCCGGTGGCGTGGATCAGCGACACCTCGCGCGAGATGGTCGGTTCGGCCAAGGGCTTGCCGGCGACCTTCCTGAACCGCGCCGCCGCCAGCGCATAGGTGGGCAGAACGGCGATGCCGAGGCCGGCTTCGACAAGCGCGATGGCCGTCGTCACCTGCGTCACCTCGAAGGCCGGCTTGAACGGCATCTGCGCCATCTCGAAGCCGACCTCGACCAAGAGCCGGATGCCGCTGTCGCGCGTCAGCGTGATCAGCGGCTGGTCCGCCAGGGCCGCCCATCTGACCGTCTCCGCGCCAAAGAACGGACTGCGGTGGTCGCAGAACAGCATCAGGCTGTCGCGCACCAAAGACAGCCTTTCTATGCCGTCCTCGGCCGGAGAAAAGGTGCCGAGGCCGCAATCGGCCTGACCGCTGCGCACGCTGTCGACAATCTGCTCGGTGCCGACGTCGGCAAGTTGCACCGATATGCCGGGATAACTCTTCTGGAACTCGGCAATCGCCTGCGGCAGCACCACCGAGGCGAGCAGCGGCGGCGCGGCGACGCGCAGGCGTCCGCGCCGGCGTTCGGCCAGCATGTGCACGCCCTCGACCGCATGCTCCAGCTCCTCGATCACCTTGGTTGCCGAGTTCTGGAACTCGCGGCCGGCATCGGTCAGCTCGACCCGCCGCGTGGTGCGGTCGAACAGGCGCACCGACAGTTCTGCCTCGAGATCGCGGATTGCCTGCGACAGCGCCGGCTGCGCCGTGCCCAGCCGCTTCGAGGCGCGCGAAAAGCTGCCGAGCTCGGCGACCGCCAGGAACTGCTGGATCTGCTTGATGGTGATCTTCACTGATGCCTCCGCGCACGGCTCCGGCGGCCGGCCTCCTGCGTCGCAAACTTATACAAAAAACAGTCTTAATTTATCAGATAAATCCATCTTGTCGATATAATGGTTTCCGTCGATGTTGGCACCAAGACGCACGGGCGCTGCCCGGAACCGTCGAACTGATGCCAATTGCGAAGCCGAGGCGCCCGATGTCCAACTACCCCGATCTCCAGCTTTACATCGGCGGCGCCTGGCGGCGGACGGCGGAAACGCTGCCTGTCATCAACCCGGCTGACGAGAGCGTGATCGGCGCTGTTCCCGTCGCATCCACCGGAGATCTCGACGCTGCGCTCGAAGCCGCCGAGCGCGGCTTTGCCGTCTGGCGCAAGACCTCGCCCGCCCGCCGCGCCGAGGTGCTGCGCAAGGCGGCTGCACTTCTGCGCGAGCGCATCGACGAGGTTGCCACCGACATCACCCGCGAGCACGGCAAGCCGTTCCAGCAGGCGCGCCTCGAAGTCATTCGCGGCGCCGAGTTCTTCGAATGGGATGCCGGCGAAGCGCAGCGCACCTATGGTCGCGTTATCCCGAGCGAACCGGGCATCCGCTACATCGTCCATCACCAGCCGATCGGCACGGTGGCGGCGTTCTCGCCATGGAATTTCCCGATGAGCCAGCCGGCGCGCAAGATCGCCGGCGCCCTGGCCGCCGGCTGCTCGATCATCATCAAGGCCGCCGAGGAGACCCCGGCAGGCTGCCTGCACATCGCACGCGCCTTCCATGATGCTGGCCTGCCTGCCGGCGTGCTCAACCTCGTCTTCGGCATTCCGGCGCAGATTTCCGAATATCTCATCCCGCAGGAGCAGGTGCGCCTGATTGCCTTCACCGGCTCGACAGCCGTCGGCAGGACGCTGACCGGCCTTGCGTCCCGTTATGTCAAGCCGACGCTGATGGAGCTCGGCGGCCACGCCCCTGTCATCGTCTGCGACGACGCCGATCCGGTGAAGGCCGGCATTGCCTCGGCCATCCGAAAGGTGCGCAATTCCGGCCAGGTCTGCACCTCGCCGACGCGTTTCTTCGTCCATGAGAGCGTCTACAAGCCCTTCACCGAGGCCTTCATCGAGCGCGCCCGCGCCGTCAAGGTCGGCAACGGTCTGGAAGACGGCGTCGAGATGGGTCCGGTAGCCAATCATCGCCGTGTCGAGGCGATGGAAATGCTGGTTGCGGATGCCGCCTCAAAGGGCGCCAAGCTGCTGCTCGGCGGCGAGCGGCCGCGCAACAGCGGTTATTTCTATCCGCCGACGATCCTCGCCGAGCTGCCCGACGAAGCCCGCGTCATGCGCGAGGAGCCGTTCGGCCCGCTGGCGGTGATCAATCCCGTCTCCTCGCTCGAAGAGGCGATCGAGAAGGCCAATGGCGTGCCTTTCGGCCTCGCCGCCTACGCCTTCACCAATTCTGCCGCCAATGTCGACCAGATCACCGACGATCTGGAAGCCGGCAACGTCTCGATCAACACGCTGGAGGCCTCGGTCGCCGAGACGCCGTTCGGCGGCGTCAAGGAAAGCGGTTTCGGTCGCGAAGGCGGTGTCGAAGGCATCCTGCACTACATGGTGGCCAAGAACGTCTCCCACCGCATGGCAATCTAGCCGAAGCCTGCAATCGCCTCGTAAAGGTTCGCAATTCGATGAAGTACGACAAGAAGACCGCCAAGGCCCATTCGAGGGCGACGATGAAGGGCATCTGGGCCGCCGCCCTGATGCCGTTCAAGGACGACCTCTCGATCGACGAGGACGGTTTCCGCAGCAATGTCGATCACTGGATCGGCGACCTCGGCATTGACGGCTTCTTCATTGCCGGCAAGCAGGGCGAGTTCTTCTCGATGTCGCTTGACGAGCGCAAGCGTTGCTTCGACCTCGCCGTCGACGCCTGCGCCGGCCGCGCCCAGACCATCATGTCCTGCTCCGACCAGAACATGGACGTCGTCATCGACCTCGCCAAGCACGCCCAGAAATGCGGCGCCGACTACATCGTCGTGCACGCGCCGATCCTGCATTTCTTCAAGGAGCAGGACGAGACGCTGCTCAACTACTATCGCACCATCGCCGACAAGGTGGACATCGGCATAGCCCTCTGGAGCCATCCCGACAGCGGCTATCTGATGAGCCCCGAACTGTGCAACAAGCTCGCCGACATCGAGAACGTGGTCGCCATAAAGTATTCGGTGCCGCGGCCGATGTATTCCGAACTGACCCGGCTTGCCGGCGACCGCATCCTCGTCAGCACCGCCTCAGAGGAGGAGTGGCTGGACAACATCCTCGAGCTCAACTGGCAGCTCTATCTCTGCTCGTCGCCGCCTTATCTGATCCAGACCAGGCACGACAAACGCATGCGCGAATACACCGACCTTGCCTTGTCAGGCAAAGCCGAGGAAGCACGCCGCATCCGCGACAGCCTCGACCCGGTGCGCGCAGCACTCAAGAACACGCGCCCGGCCGAGAAGCCGCATTCGCACCAGAAATACTGGCAGGAGCTTCTGGGGCAGGCAGGTGGACGCGTGCGCCCGCCGCTGCTCGAACTGACCGAGGACGAAAAGCGCGCCACCCGCGCCGCCTTCGAGGCATGTGGGCTGAAGACTTCAGCCTGACCGATCAATCCGACGCTCGCGCGCCGACCCAAAGGAGGAACGACAATGACCAGACGCCTTTCGGCCTTCAGCTTCTCGAAGTGGATCGACGAGCACGCCCACCTGCTCAAGCCGCCGGTCGGCAATCAGCAGATCTGGGAAGACGCCGACCTGATGGTGACTGTCGTCGGCGGCCCCAACAAGCGCACCGACTATCACGACGATCCGGTCGAGGAGTTCTTCTACCAGCTCAAGGGCGACATGATGCTCAAGGTGGTGGACAACGGCAACTTCTACGACGTACCGATCCGCGAGGGCGAGATTTTCCTGCTGCCGCCGCATGTGCGCCACTCGCCGCAGCGTCCGCAGGAAGGCTCCATCGGCCTGGTCGTCGAGCCCAAGCGCAATGACGGCCTGCTCGACGCCTTCGAATGGTACTGCTTCGAGTGCAACGGGCTGGTCAAGCGCGTCGAGGTCACGCTGAAGAGCATCGTCCGCGACCTGCCGCCGATCTATCAGGCGTTCTACGCCGACGAGAAGGCGCGCACCTGCCCGCAATGCGGCGCGCTGCATCCGGGCAAGACCCCGCCGGAAGGCTGGGTGAAGCTCTAATCCGACCGCATTGTCACAACGGTTCGCCCAGGAGTGGGCCGCTCCAGCTCAGGATCCAGGCATGAAACTGAAGTCTTCGCTCATGACCTTCGCGGCTGCGTCGCTTTTCGCCCCGGGGGCACTTGCACAAGACCCGGTCAAGATCGGTATGATCACGACGCTTTCCGGACCGGCTGGCTATCTCGGCCAGGACGTGCGCGACGGTTTTCAGCTGGCGATCGACATGGAAGGCGGCAAGCTTGGTGGTGTGCCTGTCACCGTGCTGGTGGAGGACGACGGCCTCAAGCCAGGAAATGGCCGGCAGATCGCCGACAAGTTTCTGAACGACGAGGGCGTGAAGCTGTCCACCGGCATCGTCTTCTCGAACGTGGCTGGTGCGACGGTACCCGAGATCGTCGACGCTGATGCGATCTTCGTCAGCCCCAATGCGGGCCCGTCCGAATTCGCCGGCAAGGGATGCCATCCCAACTACTTCGTTCTCTCGTGGCTGACCGACACGATGCAGGGCAGTGCAGGCCAGAATGCCACCGATCTCGGCTACACCAAGGCCTTCGTGCTGGCACCCAACTATCAGGCCGGCAAGGACGCCATCGCCGGCTTCAAACGCTACTTCAAGGGCGAGATTTCGGGTGAGATCTATACGCGTCTCGACCAGACTGACTTTGCCGCCGAGATGGCGCAGATCAAGGCGGCTAATCCGGACGTT
This sequence comes from Aminobacter sp. SR38, assembly GCF_014843375.1. NCBI lineage: Bacteria > Pseudomonadati > Pseudomonadota > Alphaproteobacteria > Hyphomicrobiales > Phyllobacteriaceae > Aminobacter > Aminobacter sp. SR38. The sequence continues at coordinate 650,651 of NZ_CP062112.1, read as the reverse complement.
GTGTTCCAGTTTCAGCCTGGCGGCCTGGGTATCGCCTTCCTGCGTCAATACCAGCAGTCGGGTTTGCTCGGTGCCGTGCCAATGGTCATTGCCGAGCCGTCGATGGACCACGCCATCCTCAAGGCCGTGGGCGAGGCGGCTGCAGGTTTGAACGTATCGGGTTCATGGAACACCGACTTGGACAACGAGACCAATCGCGAGTTCGTCGCCAAGTTCGCAGACACCTACAAGCGCACGCCGACCATGTATGCGGCGCAGGGCTATGATACGGCGCTCGCCATCGCCTCGGCGCTCAAGCAGACGGAAGGCGATGTCGAGGACATCGAGGCCTTCCGTGCGGCGCTGCTCAAGACCGAGTTCAAGACTACGCGCGGCAGCTTCAGCTTTGGCAAGAACCAGCATCCGGTTCAGGACTGGTACGCCATGCAGGTGGTCAAGGACGCCGCCGGCGAGATGACTCTCAAGACCCGCAAGAAGCTGCTGAGCGCGCATGGCGATCCGTTCGCCGGCGAATGCGACCTTTGAGGCGGCTTACGGCATGAAGGTCACGCGTCAGCGCATAAGTGAACTCGGCATCGAACTGGAACAACTTCACGCTGGTTCAGTCACGGTGACCTGCATTCCCGACATGGCCAATGTCGCCTGGCCGGCAAAGGCGATCTTCGCGGGGCTTTCCCGCGAGGATCTGGAAGCCGCTGCCAGGCGCTCGCCCGCAGGCACTGTCGATCCGCAAGGCGAGACGGTGGCGCTCAGCTTCAACTGCTATGTCGTCGAGACGTCTGATTACGTCGCGCTGATCGACGGCGGCATCGGTGACGGCAAGGAGCGGCCGCACCGGCCGGCCTGGCATCGCCGCGAAACCCAGTTCCTCCAGACCTTGTCTGCGCTCGGCATTTCGCCCGAGCGCGTCGACATCGTCATCAACACGCATCTGCACGCCGACCATGTCGGCTGGAACACGAGGCGGAAAGGCGAAACCTGGCGGCCGACCTTTCCCAATGCGCGCTACGTCGTCGCCCAGACCGAACTAACCCACTGGACCAAGGTCCACGAGGCCTCGGTCGACGGCAATACGCTGCATGGCGCCTTCGCGGATAGCGTGTTGCCCATCGTCCGGTCGGTCGGCCTCGAGGCGGTGGCTTCGGACGCCGAGGTGGCGGCGGGCCTGCGGCTGAAGCCGGCGCCGGGACATTCGCCCGGCATGGTGGTGGTCGCGCTCGACACGGAGGAGTGCGAGGTGCTGTTCCTGGCCGACGCCGTGCATCATCCGTTGCAGCTCGGTGACGACGGCATCGTCTGCAACTTCTGCGAGGATCCGGTCGAGGCGCGGACGACGCGGATCGGCCTGCTCACCGAGGCCGCCGCCAACGCGACCGTGCTTGCGCCCTACCACTTTCCCGCCCCTGTCTTCGGCCGGCTCAAGGCAGAGGCGGCTTCGTTCCTGTTCGTGCCTCTCGACATCGAGGCAACCGACCGGCTTGCGACCGACCTGGCAATCAACAATGCGCGCTGAAATGCGCCGATCAGAGGAGAACTGAGGATGAATGTGAGGACAACACTTCTTGCCGCATCGATCGCAGCCCTTACGACGTTTCCGGCAATGGCTGCCGATCTCGTCAAGATCGGCATGATCACCACGCTGTCAGGCCCTGCCGGTTATCTCGGCCAGGACATCCGCGACGGCTTCATGCTGGCGCTGGAGGAGGGCAAGCTTGGTGGCGTGCCGGTCGAGCTGGTTGTGGAGGATGACGGGCTGAAGCCCGGCCAGGGCAAGCAGATCGCCGAGCGCTTCATGAGCGAGCAAGGCATCAAGCTGTTCACCGGCATCGTCTTCTCCAATGTCGCCGGCGCCACCGTTCCCGACATCGTCGACAACGACGCCTTCTATGTCAGCCCCAACGCCGCGCCGTCGAACATGGCCGGCAAGGAGTGCAACCCGAACTATTTCGTCGTCTCCTGGCAGAACGACAGCCTGCATGAGAGCGCCGGCCAGAACGCCACCAATCTCGGCTACAAGAAGGCCTTCGTGCTGGCCCCGAACTACCAGGCCGGCAAGGATGCCATCGCCGGCTTCAAGCGTTACTTCAAGGGCGAGATCGCGGGCGAAATCTACACCCGCCTCGACCAGACCGATTTCGCCGCCGAACTCGCCCAGGTCCGCGCCGCCAAGCCGGACGTGGTGTTCCAGTTCCACCCCGGCGGCCTCGGCATCACCTTCCTGCGTCAGTACGAGCAGTCGGGCCTGATGAAGGAAATCCCGATGGTCGTGGCCGAACCATCGATGGATGGCGTCACGCTCGCAGCGGTCGGCGATGCCGCCATAGGCCTCAACGTGACCAGCCACTGGAACGCGGACTTCGACAACGCCGCCAACAAGAAGTTCATGGACGCCTGGAACAAGGCCTACAACCGTCCCGTCACTTATTACGCATCGCAAGGCTACGATGCCGCCCTGGCTTACGCCTCGGCGCTGAAGGCCACCGGCGGCAGCCTCGACGATGCGGACGCCTTCCGCGACGCCCTGCGCAAGGCCGACTTCGAATCCGTGCGCGGCAAGTTCGCCTTCGGCCCCAACCAGCACCCGGTGCAGAACTGGTACGCGCTGAAGGTCGAGAAGGGCGACGACGGCAAGCCGATGCTGAAGACCGTCGGCGAGGTCCTCAAGGACCATGGCGACGCCTATGCCGCCGAGTGCAAGATGTAACCTCTATCGGCTCGCGACGGCGGGCGGCAGCGGTGCCGTCCGCCAGTTTCCCCGTTTTTCCAATCGAAGCGACAGGCAATGACGCTCTTCCTCGAACAAATGCTGAATGGCGTGCAATTCGGCGTCATGCTTTTCCTGCTGGCAGCCGGCCTGACGCTGATCTTTGGCATCATGGGCGTGATCAATCTGGCGCATGGCTCGATCTACATGATCGGCGCCTATGCCGGCACATGGGCGGCCGCTGAGACCGGCTCATTCTGGCTCGGCATTCCGGCAGCGCTTGCGGCCGCAGCCGTCACCGGTGCCGCGATCGAATTCCTCGTCGTGCGCAGGCTTTACCAGCGCGACCATCTCGACCAGGTGCTGGCGACCTTCGGCCTGATCCTGATCTTCAACCAGGCCATCACCATCCTGTTCGGGCGCCAGCCGCTGTTCGTGTCGATGCCCGAAATGCTCGGCGGGTCGGTCGAGCTTCTGCCCGGGCTGGTCTATCCGGTGTACCGCCTGGCGATCATTGCCGTCGGCCTGCTGGTGGCGCTCGGGCTCTATCTGCTGATCAACAAGACCCGCATCGGCATGCTGGTCCGCGCCGGCTCGACCAATCGCGAGATGGTGCGCGCGCTCGGCGTCGACATCCGTCTGCTCTACACGCTGGTCTTTGGCCTTGGCGCGCTTCTGGCCGGTCTCGCCGGCTTCATGGCCGGTCCGATCCTCGCCGTCCAGGTCGGCATGGGTGAGCAGATCCTGATCACCACCTTCGTCGTCGTCGTCATCGGCGGTGTCGGCTCAATCCGCGGCGCTTTTTTCGCCAGCCTCATCCTCGGCGTCGTCGACACCGGCCTGCGCGCCTATCTGCCGGGCCTTTTGCGCCAGGTCATGGTCGGCCCGGAAGCCGATGCGCTCGGCGCCGGTATCTCATCGATGGGCATCTATCTCTTGATGGCGATCGTCCTCCTCATCAGGCCGAAGGGCCTGTTCATCCGCAATTCCTGAACCAGGCGCCGACATGCCCATGGAAAAGACACTCAAGCGACCCGCCTTGCTCGCCGGCGTGCTGATCGCGCTGATCGCACTGCCCGCGGTCGCCGACGCAACCGGCTATGCCGCGCTGACGTCGCTCGCAACCCGCGTGCTGATCTACGGCATTGCCGCCGCCAGCCTCAATTTCGTGCTCGGCTATGGCGGTATGGTCAGCTTCGGCCACGCCGCGTTCTTCGGCATCGGCGGCTATGTCGTCGGCATCCTCTACCAGCATTATTCGCTGGGCGAGCCGCTGTTCGGCTTCATCCCGGGCACCAACCAGCTGTTGATCACCATTCCGGTCGCGCTGGTGATATCAGGCCTGATGGCAGCGCTCATCGGCGCACTTTCTCTGCGCACCGGCGGCGTGCAGTTCATCATGATCACGCTCGCCTTCGCCCAGATGCTGTTCTTCCTGTTCGTCTCGCTGAAAACCTATGGCGGCGACGACGGCCTGATCATCCGCCGGGCCAACGAACTGCCGGGCCTCAACATGCGCGACAAGCAGACCGTCTATTATGTCTGCCTGGCGATCACGGTGGCGTTCTTCTTGGTCCTGTGGCGCATCGTCAATTCGCGCTTCGGCAACGTCATCGTCGGCCTGCGCCAGAGCGAAAAGCGCATGGCCGCGATCGGCCTGCCGGCCTACCGCTACAAGCTGATGGCCTTCGTCATCTCGGGCATGGGCTGCGGCCTTGCCGGCGCATTGATGGCCAACTTCCTGCGTTATGCCAGCCCCGACATGATCCATTGGACGAAGTCGGGCGAACTGATGGTGATGGTCATCCTCGGCGGCGTCGGCACGCTGTTCGGCCCGCTGCTCGGCGCTGCCGTGTTCATCGTGCTCGAATCGATCCTCGCCTCATGGACGGAGAACTGGCAGCTCGGTCTTGGCCTGATCCTTTTGTTCGTGGTCCTCTACACCCAGGGCGGCGTCCAGGGCCTGGGTAGCAGGCTGCTCGGGAGGCGCGCATGACGCCGGTCCTCAACGTCAAGGGCATGGTCAAGCGTTTCGGCGGCCTGCTTGCCACCGACCATGTCGACCTCACCGTCAATCCAGGTGAGATCCACGCATTGATCGGCCCCAATGGCGCCGGCAAGACCACGTTGATTTCTCAGCTGATGGGCGAGCTCAGGCAGAACGAGGGCACGATCGAGCTCGACGGTGTGCCGATCACCAGCCTGCCGACCGCCAGGCGCGTGTCGATGGGGCTGGCGCGCACCTTCCAGATCACCTGCCTGCTGCCCGACTACACGGTGCTCGACAACGTCGCCATCGCCATCCAGGTGCGCCAGGGTCACAGCTTCCGCTTCTGGGGCAACGTCCGCCACGAGCACCAGCTCGGTGAAAGCGCCCGCGGCTTCCTCGATGCTGCCGGTCTTGGCGACCGGGCCGGCGAACTGGTCGCCAACCTGTCGCATGGCGAGCAGAAGCAGCTCGAGCTTGCCGTGGCGCTGGCCACAAGGCCGCGCCTGTTGCTGCTCGACGAGCCGATGGCAGGCCTTGGCCATGTCGAGAGCCAGCAGATGATCGAGATGCTGCGCGGTCTCAGGAGCCAGGTCTCGATGCTGCTCGTCGAGCATGACATGGAGGCGGTGTTCGCGCTGGCCGACCGCATCTCGGTGCTGGTCTATGGCCGCATCATCGCCACCGGCACCGTCGACGAAATCAGGGACAATCCCGAGGTTCGCACTGCCTATCTGGGCGAGGGAGACGAGTTATGCTGAGCGTCGCCGGACTGCAGTCGGCCTATGGCCGCAGCCAGGTGCTTTTCGACGTCGCGCTCGAAATCGGCGATGGCGAGGTGGTGACGCTGCTCGGCCGCAACGGCATGGGCAAGACCACCACCGTCAAGTCGATCATGGGGCTGCTCAAGCCGCTGTCGGGCGAAGTGCGATTCACCGGTCGCGACGTCTGCGGCGCCACGCCCGAAACGGTGGCGCGGCTTGGCGTCGGCCTGGTGCCCGAGGGCCGCCAGACCTTCTCGACGCTCACCGTGCGCGAAAACCTCGTCGCCACCGCAGCCAATCGTCTCGGCCGCAAGGACCCGTGGACGCTGGAACGCGTCTATGCGCTGTTTCCGAGGCTCAAGGAGCGCGCCGGACAGGCTGCCGGAACACTGTCGGGTGGCGAGCAGCAGATGCTTGTCGTCGGCCGCGCGCTGATGACCAATCCCAAGCTGCTCATCCTCGACGAGGCGACCGAGGGTCTGGCGCCGGTCATCCGTGCCGAAATCTGGGGCTGCATCGAGGCGCTCAAGGCGGAAGGGCAGTCGATCCTGTTGATCGACAAGAACCTCAACGTGCTGAAGCGTCTCGCCGACCGTCACTACATCCTCGAGAAGGGCCGCACCGTCTGGTCAGGCAGCGGCGAAGACCTGACCAACAACGCCGAACTGGTACAGCGTTATGTCGGCCTCTGACAAGCGCAAGCGTCGTTTGCGGCTCTGCTTCGTCGGTTGGGGTGCCATCGCCTCACGGGTCGGCGAGTTGCTCGCCGAGCGGCAGCCGGCCGGCGTCGAGATCGTGGCCGTCGCCGTGCGCGATCCGGAACTCGAACGGCCCGGCTTGCCGGCGAGTGCCCGCCTGATCACCGGGCCGCACGAACTGGCTGGGCTCGACATCGACATGGTGATCGAGGTGGCCGGCCGCCCGGCGGTCGCCATCTGGGGCGAGGCGGCCTTGCGCCATGCGTCAAGTTTTGTCGTGTCCTCGGCAAGCGCATTCACCGACGACGCGCTGCTTGGCCTTCTCCTGGCTGTCGCCGAGAAAACGGGCAGCCGCATCGTCGTTCCCTCGGGCGCGCTCGGCGACCTTGGCGCGCTCGCTGCTGCCTCGGCGCTGCCGCTGGACGAGGTCAGGCACACGATCGTCAAGCCGCCGCTTGCCTGGAAGGGCACGCGGGCCGCCGAGATGATCGACCTGGACAGGCTGGCCAGGCGCACCGAGTTCTTCGCCGGCACGGCGCGCCAGGCTGCGGAGGCATTTCCGCAGAATGCAAACGTTGCCGTCATCTCGGCCTTGTCGGGCATCGGCCTGGACCGTACGCGCCTCGTGCTGGTCGCCGATCCCTCGGCCGCGCGCAACATCCACGAGATCAGTGCCGCCGGCGCCTTCGGCACGCTCGATCTGAGACTGGAGAACGAGCCGCTGAGGACCAATCCGAAGTCCTCCGAGATGACCGCGCTCAGCCTTGTGCGCCTGATAGAAAACGCGGTTGCGCCGTTGGTGCGCTGAGCGGTCCCTATCGTCCGGGACGACACACAGCCCGACCAAACGACAATCGCTGCGCCAGAGATGCAACGTTGTTGCTCTTGCGGCCAGGCTTGCCACAGCAATACGCCATATGCGGATATTGAGAAGCATCGCTTGGGCTTTCGTCGGATGGCCAGTTCCGACCCGAGCGCGGCTCCGAGCTTTGTTTCTTTATGAAGATTCTATTTTTCGGGGCTCGGCCCGGCATGGACCTTTTATGGCCGTCTGACCAACTATTGCCTCAGGGCAGCGTGCTATGATGTGTACCGCCGGTGGCCGCGGCGGCAGGCCTGTTGGCCGCCATTCGGTCGACCAGTTGTAGCGCGTCGCGGCATGTTGTTGGACAGGAGTTGGGCCAATGGTCGGTGCCAGTTCGAAGTCGCATCTGGAGATCACACGGATGCCACCTGCCGATCCGCTTCCGAGCCCGGCAAATTCTCCTGTTGTGGTGGGCTACCTTGCAGCGCTGGTGATGACGGCCGCTGCGACGGTCCTAGCTGTCAGTGTCGATCTAGGGGTAACGATCCCGAACCTCTCCCTCATCTTTGTCGTGCCGGTGGTCATCGCAGGCGCCAGCTTCGGCCTGGGTCCCTCGCTCTGCGCGGCAATACTCGGCGCGCTCGCCTACAATTTCTTCCTGACCGAGCCACGCTATTCACTCGCTGTCAGCGACCCGGCGAACGTCTGGGCGATCGCACTGCTTTTCGTCGTCGGACTTGTCGTGAGTAGCGTTGCCTTCACCTCAGGCCGGAGGGCCACCGACGCGGCAAGCTTGAGAAGGCAGACGACCGTCCTGCAAGGCTTCAGCCGCGACATCGTGGCGGCCGACAAGCCGGAGGCAATCGTCTCGCTCACTTCCGAAGTGCTTGCGGGGGTCTTCGAGGTTCCTGCCGTGGTGATGCTTGTCACGGACGATGCGGTTTCCGTGAAGCAAATTGTCGGGGCCGTCGAGCTTCAGGACGCCGAATTAGGGGCGGCACTGTCGTCGTTGGCGGCGCAGACTGCCGTGCGCGCCGGGATCTACCCGGCTGTCACTTCACGCTTTGACTTCTGGCCGGTGGTAACGGCGAGAGGCCAAAGTGCGGTCATTGGGCTTGCTTTCGACCCTGCCGAGCGTCCTTCGAAACCGGAAATGTTGGTCGACATCGTTCGGGGTGTTCTGGAGCTGGCACTTGACCGCCAGCTTTCCCCGGCTGGCGGCAACGCCCGGTCCGCAGGCTGACGTCTCGATACGCGTGGGTCGCCTGTCGAGGGGCTGTCAGAGCCGCATCAAGTTGCCGGCCCGATGATCAGGGCCGCGCGATAGGCCGGTTCGCCATACCAGGCCATGCGGTCGAACATGGCATGGCGGATCGGCAGATCGACGACATCGGCGGCATTTTCGAGCGCATCGACCTCGAACCATGGGTCGTTGACGAGGAAATGCTCCTCGCTCACCGCATGGGCGACAACCCAATGTGGGGCGGTGCGGCCATGGGTCTCGCGTTGGTCTACCAGGACCACAGCGATCGAACCTGACGCGACGGTGTCTCGTAGCTCTCCGATGGTGAAGGCGCGCAACTCGACCTTGATGCCGGCATCGAGTACGCGGGTCTTGAAGTCGGCCTGGACGAACTTCATCAGCTCGCGCTTGGCTTCGGTGTTGCCGCGATCGATGAGGATCGCCTCGGATGTGCTCATGAACACCTTCACCGCGTAACCGCGCGATGTTGCCGAAAGCGCCAGGCCGTAAGGATCGCAGCCGCCAGGGCCGTCCATCGACACCACCGTCGTCGCCTCGCGCCACATCGCCAGCTCCAGAAGGCGGTCCATGCCGGACGAAGGATCGAGGCCGGCAAATGCCATCATCAGTGAGGCAGAGCCGCAGGTGAACCCGGTTGTCTGGGTGTAAATCGGCGTCCTGGAACTCGCCGTTGGCCCGTCGTTCCGCAGCCGGCGCTCCGAATATGTAGCACCGGGTCGCGCCGCAGCGATACCGGCAAGCCCTCTCAAGCTTGTGGGGATGTCATCTTCCCCCGAGGCCGCGGCGATGCGCCAGGTCAGGATATCGCTGTCGAGGGACAACTGCTCCAGCGCCGATACCAATTCGCTGCCGACGGCGTTGTGGTCGGTGTCATCGGAATCAACCCAGAAATGGGATAGCCGCAGCATCGTTGCCGTGCGCCGCCGGCGCCCGATCAACAAACCGACGATTGCATCGGCCCGGCGCGCAATGAAGACGATGCGGCCGCGCGCGGACTGGCTTGCCGCAAGGTGCTCCGCCATGGCAGCCGGCAGCCCTTGCGGTGCTTCGTGGCCGTCGAGAAGTTGCGTGACGTTGATGGGCTCGGCCATGTTAGATCCTTGGTGTTGCAAGATGGGCCAGGCAGTCGCCGCGCACGACCAGTGACGGGTGCCGCTGGCACACGACGATGCCGGAGATCTCGAAATGCTGAGGTGTAGCTGGGCGCGCCGGATCGTCCACCGCATGGACCATGCCGCAGAGGGCGCCTGCCTCGATGCGGTCGCCGAGATCGGTCATGGGTTCGAACACGCCGTCCTCGGTCGCGTAGACATAATAGTCGCGGCCAAGCACCTCGAACTCGATGGCGGGAGATGTGGGCTCGGCGAATGTCTGCTCGACCATGCCGAAATGGGCGAGCAGGCGCTGGATACCGTTTTCGATCAGCGCCAGGCCTTGCCGCGACACCGTCCCGCCGCCGCCGAACTCGCCGCCCAGCGAGATGATGCCCTGGCGATTCGACTCCGAAGTCGAGAGCCGAGGATCGGGGCTGTAACCCCAGACCTGCAGGTGCGGGGCGCCGAAGGCCCGCGCCGCTGCCAAAGCGCGATTGTCTAGGTCCGGATCGCCGCTGCGGCGGGTGGAAACGAACGGAAGATAGTTCAGCGACGAGCCGCCGGCATGGAAATCCTGATAGAAATCGGCAAGAGGCAGCAGCACGGAGCTGACATAATCGGCGATGGCTGCTGTCGGTCCGCCCAGGGGATCGCCCGGATAGGCGCGGTTGAGATTGCCGCCGTCGAGCGGGGACACACGGCTGCCGGCAAGGGCTGCCGGCGCATTGAGCATCGGCAGGACGATCAGCCGTCCGTTGATCGAGGCGGGATCGATGCTCTGCAAAAGCTTGGTCAGAGCGATCTGGCCTTCATATTCGTCGCCATGGGTGCCGGCGGTGAGCAGCATCGTCGGGCCCTTGCCGCCTGCGACGACCCCGACCGGGATGGTGATCGTGCCATAAGCGGAGCGATGAACCGAGTGTGGGAAATGCAGATTGCCGATCTGCTTGCCCGTTCGTTCATAGTCCAGCCGTGTCCAGATTTGCGTCGACATCTTCAGTTGTTGCTCATGCGGGAGTTGGATTTGGCGGCCGCCTGGCGATAGAGCGCCAGCAGCCGGGTCGTTTTCGGCGCGTGTCGTGCGCCGGGTGCGTTTGCCTGAAAGGCGGGAATTTCCTGCCAGCGGTGGCAAGCCACCAGCCGCCCGTCACCGCCAGGAGAAAGGGCCGGGATATCCCGTCGGCAGCGCTCGATCGCAAACGGACACCTTGGGTGGAAGCGACACCCCGAAGGTGGATCGAGCGGACTTGGCATGTCGCCGGCCAGCGCAACGCTGGCCTGGCGCGCGCCCGGCCGCGGCACAGGTGCGGCGGCTAGAAGCGCTCTGGTGTAGGGGTGCAACGGCTGGTCGAAGATCGCCGCCTTCGGCCCGATCTCGACGATATTGCCAAGATACATCACCGCAACGCGATGGCTGATGTGGCGGACGACGGACAGGCCATGGGAGATGAACAGGTAGCTCAGGCCCAGGCGATCCTGAAGGCTCTGCAGCAGGTTGACGATCTGTGCCTGAACAGAGACATCGAGCGCGGAGACGGGCTCGTCGCAGACGATCAGCCTGGGTTCGACAGCAAGCGCGCGGGCAATGCCGATGCGCTGGCGCTGACCACCGGAGAATTCGTGCGGATAGCGCCCGGCATGCCGCTTTGCCAGGCCAACCAGGCCAAGCAGTTCGGCGACCCTGTCATTGGCGCTTTTGCGGTCGGCCAGCCCATGCAGCAGCGCAGGCTCGGCGATCAGTTCGCCCACGGTCATGCGTGGGTTGAGCGAGCCGTAGGGGTCCTGGAAGATCAACTGGATACGCCGGCGCATGGCGCGCTGTTCGCCGGCGGTCTGTCCGGACAGTTCCTGGTCCTCGAACAGGATCCGGCCCGAGCTCGGCGCGGCCAGCCCGACCAGCATGCGTCCGGCTGTCGACTTGCCGCAGCCGCTTTCGCCAACCAAAGATAGGGTTTCGCCCGGGGCGATGCCGAAGCTTATGTCATTGACGGCGCTCAGCGTCCGCTTCTGCCATGGCCAGGCGCCTGCGACGCTGAACGTCTTGCTCAGCCCTTCGACTTTCAGAAGTGGGGCAGATGCATCGGTGGGCGACGTCATTGTTGTCCTCCCTGGGTCAGGGTTTCCAGGAGAGGTGCGCGCCAGCAGGCGGACAAATGGCCCGGCCTGACGGTCTCAAGCGGCGGCGCCTCAATCGCACAACGCTTGATGGCGAAGGGGCAGCGTGGCTGAAACCGGCAACCGGCGGGCAGCGCCAGCGGATCCGGCATACTGCCTTCGATCGGCGTCAGCGTTTCGCTGTCGCCGTCGATCGAAGGCATCGAGCTGAGCAGCCCGATCGTGTAGGGATGCTCCGGACCATCGAAGAGATCGGTGACCGGCGCGATCTCGACGATCCGGCCGGCATACATCACAGCGACGCGGTCGGCCATCTCTGCAACCACGCCGAGATCATGGGTGATCAGGATGATGGCCGCACCGCTGTTCGCCTTGAGCTCGCGCATCAGGTCCAGAATCTGGGCCTGCACGGTGACGTCGAGCGCGGTCGTCGGTTCGTCCGCGATCAGCAACTCCGGCCGGCAGGCCAGCGCCATGGCGATCATCGCGCGCTGGCGCATGCCGCCGCTGAGTTCATGCGGATAACTCTTCATCCGCGCCCGGGGCGAGGGGATGCCGGTCAATTCCAGCACTTCGACCGCACGGGCGCGCGCTGCCGCCTTGCCGACCGCCTCGTGCAACTGGATCGCCTCGACGATCTGGTCGCCGATCGTCTGCACCGGATTGAGCGATGTGTTGGGCTCCTGGAAGATCATGCCGATGCGGCCGCCGCGAATGTCTCGCATCGCGTGCGCCGGCTTGGTCAGCAGGTCATCGCCACGAAACAGGATCTCGCCTGTAGTGATTGCGCTCGGGACCAGCCGCAGCAGCGAAAGCGACATGACACTCTTGCCCGAGCCGGACTCGCCGACAATCGCCAGCGTTTCGCCGGCACGGACGCTGAAATCGACGTCGTCGACGGCAGCCACCGTGCCGCCGGCGGTATGGAAGCCGACCCGCAAGCCGCGGACCGCGATGAGGGGTATGTCTTGGGTCATCGCTGCAGCTTCGGGTCGGTGAGGTCGCGGAACGCATCCCCCAGCAGGTTGCAGGAAAGCACGATCATGAAGATCAGCAGGCTGGCTGCGGTCGAGACATGCGGTGCCAGGAATATGAAGCTGCGGCCTTCGGCGGCGATGCTGCCGAGCTCCGCCGTCGGTGGCTGCAATCCAAGGCCGAGGAAGCCAAGGGCTGCGGCCAGAAGGATCGTCTCGCCGAATTGCAGCGAGCAGTAGACGACGATAGGAGCGGCACAGTTGCGCAACAGGTAACGCCGGATCAGGGCGCTGTCGGAAAGGCCGATCACGCGGCCGGCATCCATGTATTCGGCCTGCATCACCGAGGCGGCGGTGGCACGGGCAACGCGGGCGATGGGCGGCGCCGCAGACAGTCCGAGCGCAATCACCAGGCTGTCCATGCCAACGCCCAGCATGGCCGCCAGAGCGAGGCCAAACAGGATCGACGGAAACGACAAAAGGATGTCGACCAGCCGCATCAGTGGTCCCTCGAGCCTGCGGTAGAAGGCGGCGGCCAGGCCGATGCTGGTGCCGATCAGGCTGCCGACGACGATGCTGGCAAAGCCAAGCGCAAGTGTCGTCCGGGCGCCGTAAAGCAGTCGGGTCAGCAGATCACGTCCCTGGGTGTCGGTGCCCAGGAGATGGTCGCCACCCGGCGGGCGGAGCCGCATCCTGAGATTGGTGTCGTAGGGATCGAACGGCGCCAGAACGGGTGCCAGAATGGCCGCAACGACAATGAGGACCAGGAAGATCAGGGCGATGAGTGCCAGGGGATCGCGGGCGAGGCGCCGGAGCAGATGCGGTCGCGAAGCGCCGGCGGTATTTACCGTCTGGAGGGCGGTTGTGTCAGTGCTCATCGGACCTTGCTCCGGATGCGGGGATCGAGCAGGCCGTAGAGCGCATCGACGACGAAGTTGACCACGATGAAACCGCAGGCCAGCACGAGGATGCAGCCCTGGGCCATCGGAAAGTCGCTGGAGACGATGGAGCCGACCGCCAGCCGGCCAATGCCGGGCCAGCCGAAGATGGTTTCGGCGATAACCGCGCCACCGAGCAGCGAGCCGATCTGCAGGCCGATCAGCGTCACGACAGGTATCAGAGCCGTGCGCAGCGCATGTCGTGTGACGACGCGGAACTCAGACGCCCCCTTGGCGCGGGCGGTGCGGATGAAGTCGGCGCCCAGCACCTCGACAACCGCGGTGCGGGTCATCCGCGCCACCGGCCCGATGAAGATCAGCCCCAGCGTCAGCGCCGGCAGGGCGACATGGTGCAATCCGCTGAGCGTCCAAAGCGGCCCGCCCCGGCCTTGCAGCGGAAACAGCTGCCAGCGGAACGCGGCGAACTGCAACAAAAGAAGCCCGACCCAGAAAGCAGGGACGGAAACGCCTGCCACCGACAGCGCGGTGACGGCTCGGTCGAAGACCTGCCCACGGCGCATGGCGGCAAGCGTGCCAAGCAGGATGCCAAGCGGGACCGCCCAGATCAGACTTGCCACCATCAGTTCGATGGTCGGCCCAAGCGCCGTCATAAGCTCTCCGGCGACCGGCGCGTTGTTGATGATCGACCGGCCGAGGTCGCCTTGCATGACACGCAGCAGATAGAACCAGAATTGCATCATGATCGGGGCGTCGAGGCCGAGCTGGCGCCGGATGTCTTCGATTTCGGCAGCCGTACCCGACGGTCCGGCGATGATGGTGGCGGGGTCTGTCGGGATGACCTGAAGCATCAGGAAACCGACCAGAAGCACACCGAGCAGCACAGGTATCGAGGTCAACAAGCGCCAAAGGAGCTGTCGCGTCACGTTGTCTTCTCCCAAGCGGGCATCATTTCAAGGTTTCGGGGCTGGCCCGAATCCTGGCGTTCGAGCGGTCCACCGCATCGGCAGTCATGCCGGGCGCGGTGGACCGTCGCCGTCATTTTGCCAGCTTGAGGTCCAGCCCGTTGTATAGGGGCGCACCGCTGATGCCGTGCGGCTTGAACGGCGCAACGCGCGACCCGGCCACCACGACCAGCTTCTGGTTGACCAGAGGCTTCCACAATACGGCGTCGTGGATGATCGCCCCGGCCTCGGCGAAGGCGGCAAAGCGCGCTTCCACTGAGGTCGCGCGGTTGCCGGCGTCGATCAGTTGATCGGTCTTGGGATCGTTCCAGTTCATCCGGTTGGGCGTCGGCATGTTCGACGACAGGAAGTACAGGTTCATGGCGTCGCCCGCGCTCAGATACGGATAGCTCATCTGATACAGGTCGAAATCCTGGGTCTTCAGCTTGCCCCATACGATCGTCGGATCGTAGAGCTCGACCTTCAGTTCGACGCCGATCTTGCGCAGATCACCCTGGATGGTCTCGGCCATCTGCTTGTCTGAATCGCCGGTGAAGCCATAGAAGATCAGCGACAGAGGCTTGCCGTCCTTCGTGCGGACGCCGCCGTCCTTGGAGACCCAGCCTGCCTCGTCGAGCAGCGCCTTGGCCTTTTCGGGATCATAGCCGAATGCGTCCAGCTTCATGTCAGGATTGAAGTCGCGCGCGGCCTCCGAATAGTAGGACCTAGCCGCCTCGGCCTCGCCGAAGAAGATCGCGTCGGCGATGGCGCTCTGGTCGATTGCCAGGCTGAGCGCTTCGCGGACGCGTTTGTCGCCCAGATCGGGGCGCGTGATCTTCATGCCGACATAATGCGTGCGGAAGCCCGCTTCGGGCCGCAGCAACTGGATCGAAGGTGTAGCCTGCAACTGGGAGATAGCCCAGGCGGGCACCGCGAAGGACACGTCGCCTTCGCCGGTCTGCAAGGCGGCGGCAAGGGTCGCCTCTTCCGGAACGATCTTCCAGACGATTTTCGCCACCTCTGCCGGTCCGGGATTGGTCATGAAGGAAGGCCCCCAGCGATAGCCTTCGTGGCGGGTCAAAACGGTCTGGGTGCGCGGGGTCCAGGACTGGAAGCAGTACGCTCCGGTGCCGTTGAAGGCGGCGACGCCGAAATCATCCTTCAGTGCGGTCGCCTGGTCCGGATCGATGATGATGAAGTTGAACTGCGTCATCTGGTACAGCAGTTCCGAATAGGGCTCCTTCAACTTGTATTCGACGGTGTAGTCGTCGAGCGCCTTGACGCTTTCGACCTTGCCGGCCTTCCATTTGCTGACGCCGGGAAAATCCGGATTGAGCCAGCGATCCATCGTGCCGACCACTGCCTTTGCGGTGAAAGGCTTGGCATCGCAGAAGCTGACGTCGCGGCGCAGGTGAAAAGTGTAGGTGAGGCCATCGGCGCTGACCTCCCAACGCTCGGCCAGGCCGGGGCGGAGGGTCTTGAGATCGCGGTCGAGCGTCACCAGCGTTTCGCCAACCATGTAGAGGATTTCGGCCGCGGCGAGCGCGGTGGAGCGCTGCGGGTCGTAACGGTCTGCATCGCTGATGCGCAGGACCACTGCGGTATCAGGCTCCTGCGCCATGGCAGCCGTCGTTGCCAATGCCAGCGAAAGCATGCATCCAGCCGCTCGTTTTCCAATCATTCCCATCAGCTCACTCCCCTTTGTCTTTGGACGCCGTTCCGGCAAAGCTTCGGCCTGCGTCAAGCCGCCTCCCTGGAAGAAACGGCCTGGCGTCAAAACCGAGATCGAAAATTTCCGGCGTCGTGATTGGAAGAGTAGAGTGGCCGGCGACGGTCGTTCAAACGATAAGATCGCGTCAATTCATTCCTCTACGGAATGAACTGTCGTTTCGAGCTGACGTGGCGTGTGGTCACCGACGGTCCGTGGCCGTTTGGACGCAGCCACCTCGTCCAAGAGCCACTGCCGGAAGGCCTGTACCGCCGGCAAATGGCTCTTCCGTTCCGGACAGACGAGGAAATAGGATTCCGGGCTCTTCATCGGCCGGCCGAACGGCGCGACCAGCGTGCCGTCGGCCAGTTCGACCTCGATCATGAACTTTGGGACGATCGCCATGCCCATGCCGCTGATGGTCGCCTGGATGATCATCTCGAACTGTTCGAAGCGCACGCCGTGGAAGGGATTGACCGTGGTGTCATCGGCTCTTTGCAGCCAGTCCTTCCAGGCGCGTGGCCGGGCCCGATGATGCAGCAGGGCGACCCGTCCGAGATCGGCAACGCTGTTCACCGGGCCGTCCGGCGCCATCAGCGAGGGTGCGCAGACTGGAATGACCTCTTCTTCCATCAAACGGTCGGACAAGCCACCGGGCCATGGCTTTTCGCCGAAATAGATGGCGACGTCGATGTTTTCCTCGACCAGGTCGAACGGCCATGTTCGTGCGGTCAGGTTGAGCGCGATCCTTGGGTGGCGTGCCCGGAAGCCGCCGATGCGGGAGGCGAGCCAGCGCGAGCCAAAGGTCGGCAGCGTGGCGATGTTGAGCATGCCGCCGCCGCCTTGGAAGGCCAGTGCCTCCATCGTCGCCGATTCGAGGATCTCCAGGGCCTCGCGCACCCGGGCGAGATACAGCTGCCCGGCCTCTGTCAAAACGATGCGCTGCCGGATGCGTTCGAACAGGCGCAGGCCGAGGAAGGATTCGAGTGACTGGACCTGCTTGCTGACCGCGCTCTGCGACAGGTTCAGTTCTTCGGCGGCGCGGGTAAAGCTCGAATGACGCGCCGCCGCCTCAAAGATCGTCAGCGAGGGTAGCGAAGGCAAAACGCGGCGCATGACGATTCCGAACTGGGCACTGCAATGATGGCGGCGACTATGGATTGCTTGTCGCTGCGCCGCAATCGGGCCAGCGAGATGGCGTCCCCGCGGTTCAAAGTACAATTTTTGCGAGGATCGCGGCGGCCGAACCTATGATCGACACCACCATGAATATGGCGGCGACGGTCTCGATGCCTGACGTGCTTACCCTTTGAGGCACCAACCGCTCGAACGGATCCCCCGATGAGAAGACCTGCAGTCGGTCGTACCACTGCAATCCGTGATCAATAACGCTGAACCACATTTTCGTTCGCCACCCAATGGCGCCAACGCTTGGAGCGCCGGCTTGCGTGGCAGCAATACGTCTCGGCACATAGGGTTTCGAGGTGACCACGGCGGCAAGAAAATCAAAATGTCATAAGGATTTGGCGGCCGCGGTTCGTTGGCGGTCCTCAATCAACGAGACCTATGAGATCCGGCGGCGGTAAGGGGCCGTGGCGCAGATTTACGCGAAGAATTCAGCTGGTTAGCCGAGTGCCTGGGCGACGAGGGTGAATTGTGGGCGCGCGATCACGGCTATATGCGCGCTGGTTCCTGGGTCGCAGCAGTCATCAGGGCTCTGATGTCGCCTTGCTACAGGGCAGCTGGTGCTGAAGTTCTAGCAAAGAACGCAACCAGCAGATCGCTGACCTCGCGAGGCTTGTCCACTGTCAGCGTATGTCCGGCCTGTGCCAGCAGCGAAACTTTGCAGGCTGGAGCATTGGCGCGGATACGCGCCGCTGCTTTGTTGACGTCGTAGAGCGCATCATCTTGCCCCAGCAGGAACAGGGTTCGCGCCGGCAAACGTTGCAGATCCTCTGCTGACAGCCTTGGCGGCGGCGGTGGGCTCTGCCGCTGCGACTGCCAGCGCGTGACGAAATCCTGCATGACCAGCCCAGTCGGTTGCGGCGCGTGCGGCGATGAGATCAGGCGAAAAAAGCTGCGAATCCTGGAGTCTGTTGGAGCAATGGTCGCCACAACCGCCCTCAGCATGAAGCTCAAACGCAGCGGCTCGATATGGGGCGGCGCGAGCAATGCCAGTCCTGACACGCGTTCGGGGTGTTTGAGCGCAAAATCGGCGGCCAACCATGAGCCGAAAGACGCACCCGCCAGCGCCGTTTGTCCAAGACCGAGGCCGTCGAGCACTTGCGCCAGCCAGCGGACATGGCCGCCCGATGCATAGGCTGGTCGCGCGCCTGTGCTCCTGCCGACGTCGCCGATGATGTCGAGAGCATAGACGCGGAACGTCGCAGCGAGCGCAGTGATGTTGTGAAACCACATCGTCGCGTTGCCACCCCCGCCATGCAGCAGCACCAGCGGAGACGCCGTCGGATTGCCGGAAGCGATGAGATGGGCCTTGCCGAATTCGGTATCGATGAAACGGCTTTCATAAGATACCGGCCATCGCGCCAGCAGTGCATCATAGTCATCAAGAACCCTGTCCCTGGCCGCGTCGGATTTGAAGGGCGACTGAACTGGCATCAGAAATTCTCCCAAAGCTTGCGGCGGCAGCCAAAGCTGCTTCATGCTGTCGAGTTGTTCGAGGGTGTAAAACAGCTTCAATTTGCTCATATGGCGCCATCAACATTGCGAGTTCATTGCGGTTCTTGCCTTGCCAACTGCCGATGCACACACCGTGGATTGTGAAATGCACCGTTCCGCGGACGAGGCGAATGCGCCCGGCCAAAATCAAGGATCTGCAGGGGCTATTGCGAAAGCCTGATCAATCAGACAGGCAGTCGCTTGGCAGAGAAAGCCGCATTTCGAAGAGACGCGGCCTGCCTTTCCAATGTCGCGTCAACGGCTTTCGCTTCCGGCTATGACGTTGCCTTGCCCAGGGCCTTGCGTGCGTCCTCGACCAGCCAGGCCGGGGCGCTGACGCCGGGCTTTGCGGGCAGGTAGACAAGCTGGATTGGCCCGCCTTCCTCAAGCTCTGCCCATTTGCTGCTGGCCACCGTAGCCGCCCGGCGATGCTCGACCCCGTCGGCTCCGACATAGGAAAAGGCGATCCGCCGCCCCATTGATCCGGCCTTGCCCGACCCGGTGCGGAATTTCCTGACCACAATGCCTGTCACCGGCAGGCCATGACGCGCCAGCTCACCAAACTGCATGCCGCGCCACACCAGCGCGCCGACAATGGCAAGCGTGATGATGATGACCGGCAGGAAGGCATAGAGGAGAAAGCCCATGGCGGCAGTCTAGCGCCGAGTTTGGGGGAGGCAACGTGGAGATGCCGATGTCGCCTGGGCGATGCCATGCCGGCAGTTGCCGCCTTGTCAGGTCCGGCACTTTGCACATCCAGCCGCGAGGCCAGAAATCATCGCAATATCAGAAGGAAAATGGTGGGCGATGACGGGCTCGAACCGCCGACATCTTCGGTGTAAACGAAGCGCTCTACCAACTGAGCTAATCGCCCCAACCGGGCGGACCAATAAGCGGTTCGCCTGTGATCCGCAAGTTCAAATGCATGCCGTTGCGGCAGATCGAGGCGTCGGAAAGCCCGGTTTTGTGGACATCGAAAAATAGACGACAAAGTTTGTCGATTATCTCTTCGATGTCGCTTGACACTCCCCATCGAACCCCGTAATTCACCGCCAACGACGCGGCGCCCAGCGCCAACGTCCAGAGCGCGGGTGTAGCTCAGTCGGTTAGAGTGCCGGCCTGTCACGCCGGAGGTCGCGGGTTCGAGCCCCGTCACTCGCGCCAGTTTTTCAAAGGCTTAGCCTTTGCCGACTGATCCTCTAGATTAAGGTTTCAATGCCTTCCCTGAAGGTGCCGGGAACCGAGGATCCATCCCAATCTCCACACATATCCGCGCAGCCGCATATCGTCGATATGCAACTGCGAATCGCGTCGATGGAACGGTCCATCGCCGGCGATTCGTGCCGGCAGGAGAATCACCCCGTGGGGCTGTTTTTTCGCTCGCGCCTTTTTGGGGAATGATTCTCTGCTACGGGCAGATTCGCCGAGCACACCGCACGGGATGCACGAAGCGCGACAGGGTGGATGACCGGCGGCTGCCTCGGCTCAGAGATACTGGCCGAGCTTCTTGCCGATCTTGATGAAGCGCAGCGGGTCGACCGCCTCGCCGTCGCGCCGCACTTCGTAGTGCAGATGCGGGCCTGTCGAGCGGCCGCTGCTGCCGACCTCACCGATTTCGTCGCCAACCGCGATCTTCTGGTCGGGGGCGACGAGGATCTTGCTGAGATGGGCGTAGCGTGTGGTGAAGCCGCCGCCATGATCGATCTCGACCATGCGGCCGTAGCCGCCGTTCCAGCCCGCCTTGGTGACGATACCTGCGGCCGTGGCGCGCGCGGGTGAGCCATAGGGGGCGCGGAAGTCCATGCCGGAATGTAGGGCGGGCGTGCCGATCAGCGGGTCGGTGCGGATCCCGAAGGTGCTAGAGATCGAGCGGCCGGCGGCCGGATTGGCGAGCGGCAGCTTGCGTGCTTCCGTCTTGAGGCGGTCCAGCATGTCGAGCGCTGCGTCGAGTTCCTTGACCTTGCTTTCGAAGGCGATTGGGCTGTCGAAGGCCATCGGGTTGTCGAGCGGCACCAGCGGGCCACCCACGCCCGTTTTGCCGAGTTCCCCCGATTTTTCCGTGGAGACGGGCAGGCCTGCATTCTCCAGCGCGTCGGTGATCGCACCTGCGGTCTGGTAGGCGTTATCGGCAAGTGCGCCGATGCGCTTTGCCTGATCGTCCTCGATGCTGCGCAGCGACTTGTTGATGGCGACGAACAATTTGTCGGCCCGGTCGGCCCGGCTTTCGCCATCGGGCTCGGCGGTCCGTGTCGACCAGAACGAGAACGGGCGCACCGCAGCAGTGTCGGCCGCCGCGTAGGCGATGGGGTGGTCGATCGTGGGCGTGATGTCGGCGCGTTCGTCTGTCTTGCCGGCGGGCGCGGCGTCAGTCACCTCTGAGGCCGCCGCCTTGTCGAGGACCGGCCCAAGCCTGACATTGCGCTGGCTGAGCTGCGATTGTCGTTCGAGCAGCTCGCTGACCTTGGTTTCCATCAATTGCTGGTCGAGCAACTGGCGGCTGGTGATGCGGTCGACCTGGGCGCGCAGGGCCGAGATACGGTCTTCGTAAGCGTGCTGCATGCGCGCCTGGCGGGCGGTCGCGGCACCGATCAGGTCGTCGCGCAGCACGAGATAGGACGTGGCCGTGAGGTAGCCAATGGCGATCGCGGCGAGTGCCGAACCGGCTGCTGCGGCCACCCATGGGCGTATTGTGAAGTGCCGGATCTCGTTGCCGCGTGCAATGATGACGGTATGGGGCTCTTTGCGCCTGCCGAAAACGGCGGCCTGATTTGCTGCTTTCACCGGACCGAACTCTCATCACGAACAGCGACAATCCGATTACACATTATTAGGGTTAACAAAGCTTTGCCCGCATCGGCCCGGCGGCCTGCTTTCCGGATGGGCAAAGACAAGAAAAACCCGCCACAACAAGATATGGCGGGTTCCTGTCTGTCCAAGTCATGCGATGATAATCTTGCGCCGGATTTGATAAGGCGAGACTATACGCGACCGGACTTTATTCTGATATTGTCGACTGGCCCCGATCTAACGTAGGAAAAGCCAGAGCAGGATGATGATGGGGATGGGAATGCCAAGCATCCAGAGGATGACGCTGCGGAACATCTTTCTTCTCCCGTTGATGGTCGTCTGGATGAGAACGTCGGGAGCGGGCATCGGTTCCGCAGCGCGCGATTTTCGCTAGAGCGCCTTCACCGCCTCCAGCACTTCGGCGGCATGGCCTGATACCTTCACCTTGCGCCAGATTCTCGCGATCTTGCCGTCGGCACCGATCAGGAAGGTTGAGCGTTCGACGCCCATATACTTTCGGCCGTACATGGATTTTTCGGTCCACACGCCATAGGCCTCGAGCGCCTTTCGCTCTTCGTCGGCAACCAGATCGATGCCAATTTGGTGCTTGGCCTTGAATTTGTCGTGTTTCTTGGCGCTGTCGGGCGAAACACCGATGACCACCGCTCCAGCCTTTTCGAACTGAGGCTTGAGTTGGGTGAAGTCGATCGCCTGGGCGGTGCAGCCCGAGGTATCGTCCTTGGGATAGAAATAGAGGACAACAGGTTTGCCGCCGAAGTCGGAAAGCGTCAGAATGCCCCCGCCGTCGCGCGGCAGCGTGAATTGCGGGGCGGTTTGGCCTGTCTCGAGTTCAGACATATCGATACCCTTGTTTGAAGTTACGGGGTGAGCCGGCAAGGATGTCAGGTTAAGAATGCCGGACTTGGATTCGTCCACGACCGAAACGACTACGGGACATAGCGTGGATCAGGAAGTGCCCCGGCACGAGAAAATCCGGTTCAGGCGCGATGAGATTACCGATCTCGGCGCCATGCCGTCGGCTGCGGGCCAGGAACTGCCGCGTCCACGTATCTCCGTGCGGCGGCGTGCCGGCCATTGCGCGCTTGCCGCGGTGGCTGTCCTTGGCTCGCTTGTGCTTCTGGCAATTATCGCCATCGAAGCGCTCGGCTACTCCGGTTTCGGCCAGGACAGGCTACGTGCAGAGGCTGAACATGCCATCGAGGGCCTTGCCGGCGTCGATGTTGACGTCTCGATGGGGCAGGCGCGGCTGACGCTCGATGGCCTCAGGCTGATCGCGGTCGAGGTTCCCGACGTCAGGCTCACCCGCGCGGATGGCTCGCCCATGGCCGAAGCCGGCCTGATGCGCTTCGGCATCCGGCTCGTGCCGTTGCTCACCGGCAATGTCCGCCTCGGCAATGCCAGCATTTCCGATGCAAGGATCGTCGTCGATGCGATGCCGGCCGGCGGCGGTTCGGACTGGAGTTCCGTGCTGCGCAACGAGCAGGGCCTCGTCGATCCGCAGAAGCTGCTGGACGAGACGTTCCGGGGCATTCGCCGCGGCTTTGACGCGGTCCAGTTCGATGCGATGCGCGAAATCGCGCTCGGCAATGTCGATTTCGTCCTGCCTTCCGGCGGTGAGGTCAAGGTCGTGCGCGTCATCGACGCTTCGCTCGCCAAGACCCGCTCTGGCGAGCTGCGTATCGCTGCCAATTTCGACGTCGATGGCCGCGATGTCGAATTGGCCGCCGCGGCCCGGCGCGACAGCGCCGCCAATCGGGTCGCAGCGCTCGATGCGACCGTGTCGATGACCGACCCCTTCGCCGGCAAGGCCGACATTCCGGCAGCCAAGGCAAGCCGCATCGGCTCTGCCGAACTGACGATCACCGGACAGGAGGGCATCGGCGGCGACGGTTCCGAACTGATCGCCACAGGTTCGATCGGCAAATCCACATTGGATCTGCACGAACGCGGCCAGCTTGTCGGCGACGTCACCGTCGACCTTCGCCTTGCCGGCGGCGAAAACAAGCTCGACATCCGCAAGCTGCTGGTCTCGACCGGCCGTTCGACATTCGATTTCACCGGCGGCTTCGGCCCGCGCCCGGCGACCGGCAATGCTTCCGACAATCCAGCCTATCGCTTCGAGCTGATCAGCCGCGACTCGCGCCTGGCGCCTGATGAATCGCCCGAGCCGGCGCTCAGTTTCCTGGCGCGGATCGCCGGCACCTACGACGTGGTCACCAACACGCTCGCTGCCGAGCAGATCGGCCTGAAATCAGGACCGGGCGGCGAGGCGCTCGGCAAGGCGTCGGTGCAGTTCGTCGACGGCAAGGCGCCCGGCATCTTTGTCGCCTTCACCATCCATGACATGTCGGTCGCGCATGTGAAGCAGCTGTGGCCGTGGTTTTCGGCCCGCAATGCCCGGCTCTGGGTGCTGCACAATCTCTATGGCGGCCGTGTCGTCGACGGCAACGTGCAGTTCGACGTCAGGCCCGACCGTCTCGGCAACGGCGTGCCGCTCAACGCCCAGGAAGTGTTCGGTCGTTTCGAGATCGACGGCTCGCGCTTCGACGTCGCCGGCCGCATTCCGCCCATTCGCGATGCCAGGGGCATCGTCGAATTCCACGGCAACGACGTCGACGTGTCCTTGTCCCAGGGCACCGTCTTCATGCCCAGCGGCCGCACCGTCGCCGCCAGCAACGGCACGCTGAAGGTTGTCAAGGCCAATGTCATGCCGGTCATCGGCTCGCTCGATATCGATGTCGATGGCAGCGCCGATGCAATCGCCGAACTGGCTTCCTATGAGCCGATCAATGCCATGCGCCACGTCGGCATCCTGCCGGAGGAGCTGACGGGCGACGTCACCGGCAACGTCAAGGCCGACATTCCGCTGACCAGCGGCATCGACACCGACAAGCTCGATTGGAAGGTGGCGCTCGATTATGACGGCCTGGCTGTGGCCAAGGAGTTCGACGGCCAGAAGCTGTCCGACGCCGACGGCAACATCACCGTCACACCAGACAAGGCCGTCATCGTTGCCAAGGGCAAGCTCAATGGTGTTCCGGCGGAACTCGACCTTGTCGAGCCGCTGCGCGACAATGGCATCGATAAGCAACGCAATGTCCAGTTCGTGCTCGACGACAAGGCACGCAACGCGCTTGTTCCCGGCCTGTCCGACATGCTCTCGGGAACCATCAAGGTCGATGTCGAACAGCCCGAACCCGGCAAGCGCCACATCGTGGCCGACCTGACCGCGGCCAGGCTCGATCTGCCATGGGTCGGCTGGAGCAAGGGGCCGGGCATATCAGCCGAGGTGTCGTTCACCATGACGTCGGATGGCGACAGGTCGACGCTGTCCGACTTCAACCTCGACGGAAAGACATTCACCATCACGGGCGACGTCGCGCTCGCCAATGGCAGCCTGTCTTCGGCGCGCTTCAACAAGGTGCAGCTCAACCGCGGCGACGACGTCGCGGTCAACATCAAGCGCTCGGGCAAGGGTTTTGCGGTCCAGGTCAAGGGCAACTCGCTCGATGCGCGCGCGCTGATCAAGCAGTTCATGTCCGACGTCGACAGTGCTACGAAATCAGCCGGTTCAAACTCCATTTCGGTCACTGCCAATGTCGACACTCTGGTCGGCTTCAGCGGCGAGAAGCTTTCGGGCGTTACGCTCGAGTATTCGGGCTCCGGCTCAAAGGTCGGCGGGCTCAAGGTCGACGCGACAGCCAGTTCCGGTGGCCAGATCACCGTCAGCAACGTGCTTCAGGGCGGTGGCCGCCGCCTCGACGTGCGATCCGCTGACGCCGGCGCCATCCTGCGCTTCCTTGACGTCTATGCCCGCATGCAGGGCGGATCGCTGGCGCTCGCGCTGGAATCCTCAGGCGACGGGCCACTCAAGGGCCAGGTCGATGTGCGCGAATTCGTGGTCGTCGATGAACCGAGGCTGGCCTCGATCGTCGCCAGCAAGCCGGCCGGCGACAATCGCAGCCTTAACCAGGCGATGCGCAAGGACATCGACGTCTCCAAGGTGAGGTTCGAACGCGGTTTCGCCCAGATCGACAAGCGCTCGAAGTACCTGGCATTGGACAAAGGCGTCTTGCGCGGGCCGCTGATCGGCACGACGTTCCAGGGCACGCTCTACGACCAGCAGGGCCAGATGAACATGACCGGCACCTTCATGCCGGCCTATGGCCTCAACCGCATCTTTGGCGAGCTGCCGCTTGTCGGCGTCATTTTGGGCAACGGACGCGACGGCGGCCTGATTGGCGTTACCTACAAACTCTCGGGCGATGCCAATGCGCCCAAGCTGCACGTCAATCCGCTGTCCGCGATCGCGCCCGGTATCTTCCGGTCGATCTTCGAATACTGAGCGCTAGGGGACGCCCGATATGAAAATGGCCGGCAATGCCGGCCATTTTGTTATCCGAGTGCAGCGTTCCCGTCAGGCCGGGCGCACCAGAATGTGCTTCTTCTTGCCGAGCGACAGCTTGACCACGCCTTCCGGCGTCAGGTCGGCGGTCGTCACCGCGCGACGCTCGTCGCTGACCGACTGGTCGTTGATGCGCACAGCACCGCCCTGGACGTGACGGCGTGCTTCGCCGTTCGAAGCGGCCAACCCGGCGCGAACGACCAGCGACAGCAGCCCGATGCCGGCCTTGAGCTCGTCGCCTGGCACCTCGACCGTCGGCAGCGTATCGGCGAGCGCGCCTTCCTCGAAGGTCTTGCGCGCCGTCTCGGCCGACTGTTCGGCTGCCGCGCGGCCGTGCAGCATCGCGGTCACCTCGGTCGCCAGCACCTTCTTGGCGTCGTTGATCTCCGAGCCGCCAAGGGCTGCCAGGCGCGCGATCTCGTCGAGCGGCATCGCCGTGTAGAGCTTCAGGAAGCGCTCGACATCGGCGTCCTCGGTGTTGCGCCAGTACTGCCAGAAATCATAAGGCGACAGCATGTCGGCATTGAGCCAGACGGCTCCGTTCATCGACTTGCCCATCTTGGCGCCGGAAGAGGTGGTCAAAAGCGGCGAGGTCAGCGCGTAGAGCTGCGGCGTACCGAGGCGGTGGCCCAAGTCGATGCCGTTGACGATGTTGCCCCACTGGTCGGAGCCGCCCATCTGCAGGCGCAGGCCGTAGCGCTTGTTGAGCTCGACGAAGTCGTAAGCCTGCAGGATCATGTAGTTGAATTCGAGGAACGACAGCGACTGCTCGCGGTCGAGGCGCTGCTTGACGGAATCGAAGCTCAGCATGCGGTTGACCGAGAAATGCTGGCCGACGTCGCGCAGGAATTCGAGATAGTTGAGCGGCAACAGCCACTCGGCGTTGTTGACCATCAGCGCATCGCGCGGACCGTCGCCGAAGGTCAGGTAGTTCGAAAAC
The DNA here is from genome assembly GCF_014843375.1 of Aminobacter sp. SR38. NCBI lineage: Bacteria > Pseudomonadati > Pseudomonadota > Alphaproteobacteria > Hyphomicrobiales > Phyllobacteriaceae > Aminobacter > Aminobacter sp. SR38. The sequence goes on along the minus strand of NZ_CP062112.1, from coordinate 623,866 downwards.
ACCTGCTTGATGCCGTCGATGTTGGACTGGATCATCTCGGGCGTCATCAGCTTGCGCGCCTCGTCCTTGAAGGACGGGTCGCCGACCATGCCGGTGCCACCGCCCATCAGCGGCACGGGGCGATGGCCGGTCTTCTGCATCCAGTACAGCATCATGATCTGGATCAGGCCGCCGGCATGCAGGCTCGACGCCGTCGGATCGAAGCCGATATAGGCCGACACGGTTTCCTTGCGGAACAGATCGTCGAGGCCGGCGTCATCCGAGGTCTGATGGATGAAGCCGCGCTCGGAAAGGGTGCGCAGGAAATCGGACTTGAAGGCGGACATGGTTTCTCTCTCGGCGGACGATTGGCATGGCAGATCGTGCATGTGATCGGCGACGCGAGCGCTTTAGCATCTGAAGCGCAGGAATCACAAGGATTGCCAACCGACAGGAGCGTCCCTTGTGGTGCCGGAAACGAATGAGGGAGCGGATGGACGGCAACATGACAGATGAAACGGTTCTCGAAACACCACGGCTGTTGCTCCGGACCTGGCGCGACACGGACCTGGACGATCTCGTCTGGCTGCATTCGCACGTGCAGGCGTCGCGCTATCTGTCGATCACCGGCCAGCCCTGGACACGCGACGCGGCTGCCGGCCGCATGACGGGCTGGGCCGAGGAATACCGGCTGCACGGCATCACCAAACTCAAGCTGCAGCGGCGCGAGGACGCGCGCTTCGTCGGTCGCGCCGGTTTCTCCATGTTCGCCGCCACCGGCCAGTTCGAACTCGGTTATGCCATTGCCCCGCAATTCTGGGGCAATGGATACGCCACCGAGATAGCCGCAGCCCTGGCCAACTTCTTCTTCGACCGAAAGATAGGCGATCACTTCATCGCCTTTGCCCATGTCGACAACGCGGCGTCGCTGAACGTGCTGGAAAAGATCGGGATGCGCTTCCAGCACACCGGACCGATGAACGGGCATGAGGCCCACGTCTACACCATGAGCAGCACCGACCGGCGGAAGCGCTAGGCGGTCCTGCCGCCAGCGTCAGGGGACTTCATCAAAGTTTCACCGAGGCGTCACCTGCCCGACATGGCTCGGACCTAGCTGGAGGGCGTTCCTTCAACCAATCGGGGTCCAACATGCGACGCTCTCTCTATCTGGCTGCGGCTGTTCTCGCGCTCACCACCGCCTCCGCCTTCGCGGATGAGACGGAATTCAAGGCAACGCTTGCCGGTCACGCCATCCTGCCGGCGAACACGATCATTGCTTCACCCGAAAACGCGCCGGAGCACCTGCGCAGCTCGGGCAAGTTCACCACGCCCGACCGCAAGCGCGCCGAAGGCCTCGGCACTGTGCCGGGCAAGGACGGCGTGCGTCCGACCGGCTTGTCGCTGCCTTTCGACGGCCAGCCCGTCCAGGGCTTCTCCGGCATCAAGGCCGTCGGCGACGGCACGTTCTGGTCGCTGTCGGACAACGGCTTCGGCAACAAGCTGAACTCCACCGACGCTGCCCTGATGCTGCACCACATCTCGTTCGATTGGGACAAGGGCACGATGAACCGCATCAAGACCCTGTTCCTGACCGATCCCGACCGCAAGGCGCCGTTCCCGATCGTGCTCGAAGGCTCCGACACCCGCTTCCTCACCGGTGGTGATTTCGACGTCGAATCGATCCAGCCGGTCGCTGATGGCTTCTGGGTCGGCGAGGAGTTCGGCCCGTATCTGCTGAAGTTCGATCTCGACGGCAAGCTGACCGACGTCATCGACACCGTTGCCGAAGGCGAGCCCGTCCGTTCGCCCGACCATCCGACGCTGACCCTGCCGGGCAATCCGGTCGCCAAGAATCCGGTCTTCAACCTCAAGCGTTCGGGTGGTTATGAGGGCCTTGCCATGTCCAAGGACGGCTCCAGGCTTTTCGGCATGCTCGAAGGGCCGCGCTACATGGCCGACGGCGAAGTCGAGAAGGTCGACGGCAAGACGGCGCTGCGCGTCATCGAGTTCGATGCCGTCAAGAAGGAATGGACCGGCCGTAGCTGGCTCTACCCGCTGGCCGACGGCGGCGAGGCGATCGGCGATTTCAACATGATCAGCGCCACCGAAGCGCTCGTCATTGAGCGCGACAACGGCGCCGGCACCGCCGACAAGGCCTGCGCAGACGCCAACGCCCCTAAGCCCGACTGCTTCGCCCGCGCGGCCAAGGTCAAGCGCATCTACAAGATCGAGATGACTGACGACAATGTCGGCAAGGCCGTGCGCAAGGTCGGCTACATCGACCTCATGAAGATTGCCGACCCCGACAACAAGAAGCGTCAGGGCGGCGGCGAGGGCTTCTATGATATGCCCTTCGTCACCATCGAGAATGTCGATCTCGTCGACGAGAGCCACATCGTCGTCGGCAACGACAACAACCTGCCGTTCTCGGCCGGCCGCTCGCTCGACAAGGCTGACGACAACGAATTCGTCCTGCTTGAAGTCGGCGACTTCCTGAAGGCCAAGTAAGGCGCAACATCCGGGCCGCCTTGGCGGCCCGGATTCATTTTATGGGATTCCGACGCCAAGTGGCTTTCGGTACAACAGGAATCCGTCGTCCGGCTTCTCGGCCTGACGGACAAAGCCGCAGCTTTCGACGCAGGCGATGGAGGCGAGAGTGTCGTTTTCGATTTGGCCGTCGATATGGGTGTAACGGCCGCTGACATGCGCGACCAAGGCCGCCAGCACACGTTTGCCAAGCCCTTGGCCGCGTTGCCTGGGGTCGAGCACGATCAGCAGGCTGATGCCGCCGTCATCCTGCTCGTCATATTGCAAACACGGCAAGCGGAGTGTCGCTCGCACCATGCGTGGCCACGACAAGATGGGCCGGACTTGCCGGATCCGTGACATAGGCGAACCAGTCCGTGCCGGGGAAGTCGACGCGCCGTGCCACCTCGGCATCGTCGAACCACGCCGCATGAGCTGCTAGCTCGTCGCTGCGAAACGGCCGGAAGCTGATCCCGTTCATGCCTCAGGACGCCTGCGCCAGGTGCAGCAGAGGAAATGGCTTTCCCTAGCCGTCGCGTTCGGAGCGGCCGACCTGCCTGAAGCCGCATTTCAGATAGAAGGCGACGCCACCCGGGTTCTGCTCGTTCACGTCGACCGCAAGCGGCCCCTTCAGCCGGCCGACATGCTCGATCAGCGCCTTGCCGATGCCTTTGCCATGCTGGCTGGTGCTGACGAACAGCATTTCGACCTTTGGGCCGTCCAGGCCGATGAAGCCGACCGGCTTGCCATCGCTGTCCTCCGCCACCAGCACCTCGACGGCGAGCAGATAGTCGTCGCGAACGAGCGGACGGAAGAACTGAATGTCGTCTTCGCCGAGGAAGTGATGTGTGGCACGCACGGCATCCTCCCAGATGGCGACGAGCACGGCATTGTCGGCCGCGACGCGGGGACGGATGTTCATGAGAGGCTCCAGGTCGAAAGGGCTATTCGCCCGCGAGCCCGCCATACTGGCGGACCAGTTGCGCCATGCCGCCGGCCGGCTTCTGCTCGGCCTCTATGCCTTCAGCGACGCCGATGCGGTCGCCGACGGGCCGGTTCTGGCTGACCTTCCATTTGCCGTCGATGGCGGTGATGTCGATTTCGAGCCCGATGATGCCCTTCAGTTGGGCTGCGATGTAGGCATCAGGCGCGTCGGAGACCTGCCAGGGCTCGGTCCGCCCGGCTTCCTGGCTGGCGGTGAGCGCGGCGATCTGCCCGGCAAGCCAGTCCTTGTCGTCGATGACACGCGCCATGCCGCGCACCTGCACGGTCGCATAGTTCCAGGTCGGAACGACCTTGCCGGTTTCGCGCTTGGTTTCGTACCAGGATGGCGTGACGTAAGCGTCCTCGCCCTGGAACACCACCAGCACCGGCATGTCAGGCGTTTCAGCCAGCAACTGCCATTGCGGGTTGGCGCGGGCGAGATGCGCTCGCAGCCGTCCATTCGGGCCGATGTCGGCGTCGAGCAGAAATGGCAGCGGATTTGCCACCGGGCCTTCCGATCCGTTGCAGATCAGAAGGCCGAGCGGATGGTTGCGGATCAGCGCATGCAAAACGTCCAGCCTGGTCTCGCGAAACAGCGGCGGCTGGTACATGCGCGGAACTCCTCTTAGCGCAGGCGCTTCGGACGCGGGTCCGAAAGCTCGCCGGCGAGACGGCGGTCGAGATACTCGGCGCACTCGTCGATCACCAGTTCCGGGTCGTTGCCGAAGAAGTGGTTGGCGCCGGGGAGTGTCTTCTGGGTGATGGTGATGCCCTTCTGCGTGTGCAGCTTGTCGACCAGGCCCTGCACGTCCTTCGGCGGCGCCACCTTGTCGGCGTCGCCATGGATGATCAGGCCCGACGACGGGCAGGGTGCCAGGAACGAGAAATCATAGGTGTTGGGCTGCGGCGCCACCGAGATGAAACCTTCGATCTCCGGGCGGCGCATCAGAAGCTGCATGCCGATCCAGGCGCCGAAGGAATAGCCGGCGACCCAGCAGCTCTTCGAGTCAGGATGCAGCGACTGCACCCAATCGAGTGCGGCAGCCGCATCCGACAGTTCGCCGGTGCCGTGGTCGAATTCGCCCTGGCTGCGGCCGATGCCGCGGAAGTTGAAGCGCAGCGTGGTGAAATCGCGCTTCTGGAACATGTAGAAGAGGTCGTACACGATCTTGTTGTTCATCGTGCCGCCAAACTGCGGGTGCGGATGCAGTATGATGGCAATCGGCGCGTTCTTTTCCTTGGACGGCTGATAACGACCTTCCAGGCGACCCGCCGGACCGGTAAAAATGACCTCTGGCATAAACTACTCCACTTGACGCAAGGCCGATGAAACAATCCTGTGCCCAGCCTTGACGCGAGGGACGCGTCTTCTTAGAAGCTAGTTTAGAACTGTTCAAAACTGGGTGGCGAAACCGCCCATTTGGCAAAGCGGGTAGATAGGACGGCTGGCCTTGGAATTTCAAGGAAATTGCGCGTCCTCCCATCCGAACATGATTTGACAGGGCAAAAACCAGGAAAATGGCCGGACCGCGCGCCTATCTCGACTACAATGCCAGTGCGCCGCTGTTGCCCGCAGCGCGTGCGGCCGTGGTCGCGGCGCTCGAAGTCGGGGCCAACCCGTCGTCGGTTCACAGCGAGGGCAGGGGCGCCCGCAAGATCATCGAGGACGCCAGGCGCGATGTCGCCGCCCTCGTTGGCGCCAGGCCTGAACATGTCGTCTTTACCTCCGGTGCCACCGAAGCCGCGACAACGCTTTTGTCGCCCGACTGGCGCATGGGGCGCGGCGCAGTGCGCATGTCGCGTCTCCATGTCACCGAGGCCGATCATCCTTGCGTGCTGAATGGCGGCCGTTTCCCGGTGGAGCGGGTCACGCGACTTGGCGTGGATGGCGACGGCATCGTCGACCTCGTTGGCCTGGAAGCCGCACTCGCCGCCCACGACAAGTCGGAAGGCCTGCCGCTGGTGGCGATCCACGCCGCCAACAACGAGACCGGCGTCATTCAGCCCATCCGCGCCATTGCTGAACTGGTGAAGGTGGCTGGCGGGGTGCTGGTGCTCGATGCTGTCCAGGCTGCGGGCCGCATTCCTCTCGATATGTCAGAGGGTTATGCCGACTATCTGATTCTTTCTTCGCACAAGATCGGCGGCCCCAAGGGTGCCGGCGCGATCGTCGCCCAAGCCGACCTGATGATGCCGGCACCTCTGGTGACGGGCGGCGGTCAGGAAAAGGGCCATCGTGGCGGCACCGAGAACCTGCCGGCGATATCTGGATTTGGCGCTGCCGCGCGCGCCGCTCTGGACGGGCTGGCCGGGATCGGCGAGGTCCGGGCCATGCGTGATCGCCTCGAAGAGACGGTTCTGCGGCTTGTTTCCGATGCGGAAATCTTCGGAAAGGCAGTCGAACGGCTTGCCAACACGACATTCTTCGCTATTCCGGGCATCAAGGCTGAGACGGCACAGATCGCCTTCGATCTCGCTGGCGTCGCACTCTCGGCAGGTTCCGCGTGCTCGTCGGGCAAGGTCGGCCCCAGCCATGTGCTGAAGGCGATGGGCTTTGCCGACAATCTGGGTGCGCTGCGCGTGTCGATTGGCCGGCAGACGTCCGAGGCGGACGTGGAGAAATTCGAAACGGCCCTGGCGGCGCTTCTTTCGCGCCGCACGGACCGTACCAAGGCCGCCTGATCGGCGGAAATTTGGCCCAACGGCCAGTGAACGGGTGTGTCAGGGACGCCGAAGGCATCCTTCCGGGTGAATTCCCGGCAAAAACACACTATATGGAACTTACGCCGCTCCAGCGGTGCCATAGTTTGAAAACTGTCGGGCCTTGACCCCGGCGTGGATGGAGAACGCTTATGCCTGCTGTGCAGGAAACGATCGAGCAGGTCCGCAAGATCGACGTCGACCAATACAAATACGGCTTCGAATCGTTCATCGAGATGGACAAGGCCCCCAAGGGCCTGAGCGAAGACATTGTCCGCTTCATCTCGGCCAAGAAGGGCGAACCGGAATGGATGCTCGAATGGCGCCTCGGTGCCTATCGCCGCTGGTTGACGCTTGAAGAGCCGAACTGGGCGCGCGTCGACTATCCCAAGATCGACTTCCAGGACATCTACTTCTATGCCGCTCCCAAGAGCACGCCCGGACCGACCTCGCTGGACGAAGTCGATCCCGAGATTCTGAAGGTCTACGAAAAGCTCGGCATTCCGCTCCGCGAGCAGGAAATCCTGGCCGGCGTTCAGAAGCAAGCGGCCCCGGTCGACGAACTGGCGGATGAAGAGGCTGGCGACAACGTCTACAAATCGGGCCGCGTCGCCGTCGACGCCGTGTTCGATTCGGTTTCCGTCGTCACCACCTTCAAGGACGAGCTGGCCAAGGCCGGCGTCATCTTCTGCTCGATCTCGGAAGCCATCCGCGAGCACCCGGAACTGGTGAAGAAGTATCTCGGTTCGGTCGTTCCGACCTCCGACAACTATTATGCGACGCTGAATTCGGCCGTCTTCACCGACGGATCGTTTGTGTTCGTGCCCAAGGGCGTGCGTTGCCCGATGGAGCTGTCGACCTATTTTCGCATCAACGAGAAGAACACCGGCCAGTTCGAGCGCACGCTGATCATTGCCGAGGAAGGGGCTTATGTCTCCTATCTCGAGGGCTGCACCGCACCCCAGCGCGACGAGAACCAGCTTCACGCCGCCGTGGTCGAACTGGTTGCGCTCGACGATGCCGAGATCAAATATTCGACCGTGCAGAACTGGTACCCGGGCGACGCCCAGGGCAAGGGCGGCATCTACAACTTCGTCACCAAGCGCGGCGACTGCCGTGGCGACCGTTCGAAGATCTCGTGGACCCAGGTCGAAACCGGTTCGGCCATCACCTGGAAGTACCCGTCCTGCATCCTGCGCGGCGATGACTCCCGCGGCGAGTTCTATTCGATCGCGGTGTCGAACGGCTACCAGCAGGTCGACAGCGGCACCAAGATGATTCATCTCGGCAAGAACACGTCGAGCCGCATCATCTCCAAGGGCATTGCCGCCGGCTTCTCGCAGAATACCTATCGCGGCCAGGTTTCGGCCCACCGCAAGGCGACCAACGCGCGCAACTTCACCCAGTGCGACAGCTTGCTGATCGGCAATCAGTGCGGCGCGCATACCGTGCCCTATATCGAGGCGAAGAACTCGTCGGCGCAGTTCGAGCACGAAGCGACCACCTCGAAGATTTCTGACGATCAGAAGTTCTACGTCATGCAGCGCGGCATTCCCGAGGAGGAGGCCATCGCGCTGATCGTCAACGGCTTCGTCAAGGAAGTCATCCAGGAACTGCCGATGGAATTCGCCGTCGAGGCGCAGAAGCTCATCGGCATCAGCCTGGAAGGAAGCGTCGGCTGATGGATCCGGTGTCGACGGTCTTCTACGCAGTTGTTTGCGGCGGGCTCGCCGCAATGGCACCGTCGTTCCAGTCGCGCGCCGCGCGGCTGGTCGTAGGCACCGTCACCGGCATCATCGCTGCAACTCTCTTGCCGTTGCTGCGGCGCGCATTCGGAATCTGACCGGCGCGCCGGCAACGGCTTTGACAGGAATTGCGCCGCCCGCCCGGCGCCTGAAGTGAAGAAAGCTGAACGAAATGCTTGAGATCAAGAACCTGCATGCCCGTATCGCCGACAGCGGCATCGAGATCATCCGCGGCCTAAACCTGACGGTGAAGGCAGGCGAAGTCGCAGCCATCATGGGCCCCAACGGCTCGGGCAAGTCGACACTGTCCTACATCCTCGCCGGCCGCGACGACTATGAGGTGACCGAGGGCGAGATCCTCTACAACGGCGAGTCGATCCTCGATATGGACCCGGCCGAGCGCGCCGCCAAGGGCATCTTCTTGGCCTTCCAGTATCCGATGGAGATACCGGGCGTTGCCACGATGGAGTTCCTCAAGGTGGCGATGAACTCGCAGCGCAAGGCGCGTGGCGAAGAGCCGCTGAAGATCCCGGACTTTCTCAAGCGCGTGAAGGAAGCCGCTGCCTCGCTCGACATGGACATCAACATGCTCAAGCGTCCGGTCAATGTCGGCTTCTCCGGCGGTGAGAAGAAGCGCGCCGAGATCCTGCAGATGAAGTTGCTCGAGCCGCAGCTCTGCGTGCTCGACGAGACCGACTCCGGGCTCGACATCGATGCGCTGAAGATCGTCTCCGACGGCGTCAACGCACTGCGTTCGCCCGACCGCGCGGTGGTCGTCATCACCCACTACCAGCGCCTGCTCGACCACATCGTTCCCGATACCGTCCATGTGCTCTACAAGGGCCAGGTCATCAAGTCGGGCGACAAGTCGCTGGCGCTCGAACTCGAAGAGAACGGCTACGCCGGGATCATCGAAGAGGCGGCTTGAGGTGTCGACCATGAACATGCGTGCTGAAATCCAGCGCACCCCCGCGGAGGCGGCGCTTGTCGACGCCTTCGGCGAGCGGCTGTCGCTGCTTCCCGGCGATGGCGCCATTATGGTCAAGCGCGACGACGCCATCGAGCAGGTCAAGGCCGGCCTGCCGACGCGCCGCGTCGAATCCTGGCACTACACCGATCTGCGCCGCCTTCTGGCTACCGTTCCCGCCTTCGACGCCAGCGTCAAGGCCAAGTCGGTCGCCCCGCTGATCGAAGGTTCGACCGTGCTGTCGCTTGCCAATGGCGTGTCGCAGGCGGTGTCGAGCATCGAGGGCGTTACCCTCGAGCGTCTTGCCGACAAGCTCACCGACGGCAGCTATGCCGCAGCGCTCGTCACCTACGGTACCGATGACGCCATCGGCGCCATCAACACCGCCTTTGTCGCTGACGGCTATTTCGTCGACATCGAAGCAGGCGTCCAGCTGGACAAGCCTGTCGAACTGCAGAACCTCCAGGCCGGCGGCCAGAGCCATGTGCGTCTACCGGTGCGTGTCGGTGCCGGCGCCAAGGCGACCATCGTCGAGCGCCAGACGGGCGAGGGCGCTGGCCTCGTCAGTTCCGTCAGCCAGCTTCTGGTCGGCGACGATGCCGAGGTGCTGTGGCTGATCGTCCAGGACCAGCCGGAGACGGCGACCCATCTCGCCCAGTTCAAGGCCGAACTCGGCAAGAACGCCAAGCTGACCCTGTTCGTGATGAATGCCGGCGGCAAGCTCGTCCGCCAGGAGGTCATCGTCAAGGCGTCAGGTGAAGGCGCCGACTTCAAGCTGCGCGGCGTCAACCTGCTCGCCGGCGACAGCCATGTCGACGTCACCATGGTGCTCGACCACGCCGTGCCGCACACCTCCTCGACCGAAGTGGTGCGCAATGTCGTCACCGGCCGCGCCAAGGGCGTGTTCCAGGGCCGTATCAACGTGCACCAGATCGCCCAGAAGACCGACGCCCGCATGGCCTGCAACACGCTGTTGCTGTCCGACGACGGCGAGTTTTCGACCAAGCCGGAGCTGGAGATCTTCGCCGACGACGTCGCCTGCGGTCATGGCGCCACCGTCACCGAGATCGACCACAACCATCTGTTCTACCTGATGGCGCGCGGCATCGACGAGAAGTCGGCCCGGGGCCTGCTGATCCGCGCCTTCCTGGCCGAGGTCATCGAGGAACTCGAGGACGAAAGCGTCGTCGATCCGCTGGAAGAGCTGCTGAGCAACTGGTTTGCGACGCATGGCTGAGGCCTGATCCTTCTCCCCTTGCCAGGGGAGAAGGTCCGGCACAGCTGATGACGGCAAGGGCATGAAGATGGACAACAAAGTCGAAGCCAGCACCTATGACGTAGAGGCGATCCGCCGGGACTTCCCGATCCTGTCGCGCGAAGTCTATGGCAAGCCGCTCGTCTATCTCGACAATGGTGCTTCGGCCCAGAAGCCGCAGGTCGTCATCGACGCCATCACCCACGCCTATTCCAACGAATACGCCAACGTCCATCGCGGCCTGCATTTCCTCTCCAATGCCGCGACCGATGCCTATGAGAAGGCGCGCGAGAGCGTGCGCCGCTTCCTCAACGCGCCTGATGTCAATCAGATCGTCTTCACCTCCAACGCCACCTCGGCGATCAACACCGTTGCCTATGGCTACGGCATGCCCAATATCGGTGAGGGCGACGAGATCGTTCTGTCGATCATGGAGCACCACTCCAACATCGTGCCCTGGCATTTCATCAGGGAACGCCAGGGCGCCAAGCTGGTTTGGGTGCCGGTCGACGACCTCGGCGCGTTCCATGTCGAGGAATTCGAGAAGCGCCTGACCGACCGGACCAAGCTGGTTGCGATCACCCATATGTCGAACGCGCTCGGCACGGTGACGCCGATCAAGGAGATCTGCCGCATCGCGCATGCGCGCGGCATCCCGGTTCTGGTCGACGGCAGCCAGAGTGCCGTCCACATGCCGATCGACGTGCAGGATCTCGACTGCGACTTCTTCGTCATGACTGGCCACAAGCTCTACGGCCCCTCTGGCATTGGCGTGCTCTACGGCAAGCGCGAGCTGCTCGAGCGCATGCGCCCGTTCCATGGCGGCGGCGAAATGATCGTCGAAGTGACCGAGGACATAGTTACCTACAACGAGCCGCCGCATCGCTTCGAGGCCGGCACGCCGCCGATCGTCCAGGCGATCGGCCTCGGTGCCGCGCTCGACTACATCGACGGCATCGGCCGCGAGCGCATCGCAGCACACGAGGCGATGCTGCGCGATTACGCCCATGAGCGGCTGCGCTCGATCAACTCGCTGCGCATCTTCGGCGACGCGCCCGGCAAGGGCGCCATCGTTTCCTTCGAGCTGCAGGGCATCCACGCCCATGACGTGTCGATGGTCATCGACCGCCAGGGTGTCGCCGTGCGCGCCGGCACCCACTGCGCCCAGCCGCTGTTGAAACGCTTCGGCGTCACCTCCACATGCAGGGCATCCTTTGGCATGTACAACACCAAGGCCGAGATCGACGTCCTGGCCGAGGCGCTTGAAAAAGCACGGAAATTCTTCGGATGAGCACCATGGAAGACGTTATCGCAGCGACCACCGACGAGACAGCGCCCGAAACGGGCGGCAACGGCGTCATGTCGGCCTCGGCCATCCCGGCCGACGAGCTGGCGCGCCTGACCGACGACATCGTCTCGGCGCTGAAGACGGTCTATGACCCCGAAATTCCTGCCGACATCTACGAACTCGGCCTCGTCTACAAGATCGACATCGAGGACGACCGCACCGTCAAGATCGACATGACGCTGACCGCCCCGGGCTGCCCGGTGGCAGGCGAGATGCCCGGCTGGGTGCAGAATGCCGTCGGCGCCGTCGAAGGCGTGTCGGGCGTCGAGGTCAACATGACCTTCGACCCGCCATGGACGCCCGACCGCATGTCGGAAGAAGCCCAGGTCGCGGTTGGGTGGTATTGAGCATAGGCGGTGGTGCTTGCGTCGACATGCAATCTTCACCATCTTAGCGCTGTAATGAAACATTCCCCGGGCCTTTAACCCGGCGGTGAATGGAGACTGGAATGGGACGCTTCGCCGTCATCTCAATGACCGACCGGGCCGCCGACCGCGTGCGCGAGATCATGGCCACCCGTGAGAATGCCAAGGGCATCCGCCTCGGCATCAAGAAGGGCGGCTGCGCCGGCATGGAATATACGGTCGACCTGGTGACCGAGCCGAACCCCAAGGACGACCACATCGAGCGCGACGGCGCCCATGTCTATGTCGCTCCTGAAGCGGCATTGTTCCTGTTCGGCACCCAGATGGACTTCGAGGTCACCACCCTGCGCACCGGCTTCACCTTCAACAATCCGAACCAGAGCTCGGCCTGCGGCTGCGGTGAGTCGGTCGAGCTGAAGCCCGCCGACCTCAAGGCGCTCGCCGAAGCGCGCGCGCAGGCCTGATCCTCAGCGGGGCATCAGCCAATGAGCGACGAAGCCATCCGCGAGACCTTCTCCGGCCTTGGCGATGTCACCATCCGCAAGATGTTCGGCGGCAAGGGCATCTATCACGACGGCCTGATCGTCGGCGTCGAGGTGCGTGGCGAAATCCTGCTCAAGGCCGATGCGGTGAGCGCGCCCGATTTCGAGGCGGCGGGAGCAACGCGCTGGACCGATGCCGGCGGGCGACCGGTCAACATGCCCTACTGGACAATTCCCGAAAGCGCCGTCGACGATCCTGATGAAATGACCGTGTGGGCGCGCAAGGCGTTCGAGGCGGCACTGCGCAGCAAGAAATAACCTCACATCTCGCCGGGCGGCACGAAGAAGCAGTTCTCGTGCTCTTCAGTCGGATGCAGGCAGATGTGATAGTTGCCGTCGCCCGAGAGGATTTCCGAGCCATAGGGTACGAAATAGCGGTTGTGGTGCGTCACCTTGCGGTGATCGCCGGGCTCCAGCACGATCGACCAGCCGCCGCCATTCTCCTTGACTGACTTCTCGGGAATGGCCTGGCACTCGCCATGTTCAATGTCGCCATGGCAGCAGGCCGGCGGATAGTTCCAGCCTGAAGCCGCCCGATGCGCCAAAGCCGGGGTGGTCATGACAGACAATGCCAGCAACGCAGACGCTACGGCAGCGCAGCAGCGCGCGAATGCCTGCATGCTGAGAAGTCGGCAACGCCCGCCACTGTCGGACATCACGCAAACCCCGATGATGCCGCCGGGCAATCCCGGACGGCAGGCTGGCCGCGCCGCAGCTTAAGCCTGCTTGTTCGGAATGTATATTATGAAGCTCTAATATTGACGTGAATGCGGTTCACGCCTTGGCCAGCGCGATCGCCACCTTGGCCGCCAGCCGCGCATTGTTCTCGACCAGGGCGATGTTGGTCTTCAAGCTGGCGCCGTTGGTCAGTTCGAGAATCTTGGCCAGCAGGAACGGCGTCACCGCCTTGCCCGAGATGTTTTGCGCCTCGGCCGCCTTCTGGGCCGCTTCGATGTAGCTGGCCATCGTTTCAGTCGGGATCTCGTCGCTCTCCGGCACCGGGTTGGCGACCAAAAGGCCGCCGTCGAGGCCGAGTGCTGCGCGCGTCGCATGCAGGCGGGCGATCTTGTCAGCTGTGTCGAGGCGCAGCGGTGCCGCATAGGGCGACTTGCGCGACCAGAAGGCCGGCACGATGTCGGAGCCGTAGGCGACAACAGGCACGCCACGCGTCTCCAGCACTTCCAACGTCTTTTCGATGTCGAGGATCGCCTTGGCGCCGGCCGAGACCACGATGACAGGCGTGCGCGCCAGCTCGTCGAGGTCGGCCGAGATGTCAAAGCTCTTCTCGGCGCCCTTGTGCACGCCGCCGATGCCGCCGGTCGCGAACACCTTGATGCCGGCGAGATGGGCCGCGATCATCGTCGCCGCCACGGTCGTGCCGCCGGTGCGGCCTTCGGCAACCGCATAGGCGATGTCGGCGCGCGACAGCTTCATTGCGCCGCCGGTCATGGCCAGCGATTCGCGCTCGCCGTCCGACAGGCCGATCTTGATGCGGCCGCCGATGACGGCGATCGTTGCGGGCACCGCACCTTCGTCCGAGATGATCTTCTCGACATTGGCCGCCATAGCCGAATTGTCGGGATAGGGCATGCCGTGGGTGATGATGGTGCTTTCGAGCGCGACAACCGGCTTGCCGGCGGCAAGAGCTGCGGCGACGGGCGCGTGGATGTCGATGAAGGGGCGGGCGGTTTCAGGCGTCATGTTGGTCTCCTTGGTCCGCGTCATGCCATTTCCCGGGCTTGCGGCACAAGGGCCAGCGCCGCGTCAAAGTCTGCCTGGGCGAGATCGGGCACCGCCGAGGCACTTTCTATGGCCAGCACGGCAGCAGCAATGCCCTCGCGCAGCGCCCGCTCCAACTGCAGGCCGCGCAGCAGCGCCACCGTCGTTGCCCCCGCCAGCGCGTCGCCGGCGCCGGTCACGTCGACGATCCAGCGTGGGGCAGGCGGTGTGATCTCGATCAGGCCGGCGGCGTCATAGGCAAAGACCGAGCTGCCGCCTGCCGTGACGACGCCGCGCATGAGCCCCGTGGCGCGCAGGCCGCGGGCGAAGGCGTCGGGCGTGGAATCGGCAGCGACATCAGCCAGCACCGCCGCCTCGCGCCGGTTCATGTAGAGGCAGGAGAGCTTGCCGAGGATCGGCGCCAGGCGCACCGCCTTGGCGGGCGAAATCGCAATGGCAAACAGCGGCTTGTCGGCAATCTCGCCGAGCTTGGCCAGCGCTGCTTCGGGCAGGTTGGCGTCGCACAGCACGGCATCCGTGCCGGCGATCGCCTCACGCGTCTTGGCGCGCCTGAGCTGCTTGGCGAAGGCAAGTTCGTAGAGGCTCATGTCTGCCAGTGCCGCGACCACGTCGCCGTCGCGGTCGAGCAGGGCGGTGTAGCTCGGCGTCGCCCGGTCGAGGAAGATGGCCGACAGGTCCTCGATGCCGTTGGCGGCGATCTCCGACGCTACGGCGTCGCCCGCCGCGTCGCCGCCGCGCACCGACATCAAGGCGCCGGTCGCCCCGCGACGCACAGCACCCCGCAACGCATTGAAAGCGCCGCCGCCAACCTCCTCGCTCATCGAGCCGGGGATCGAGGCGCCCGCCACGAACGGTGCCGTCATGCGGCCGCGCCGGTCGACATGGGCGCCTCCGATGGCGAGGATCTTGGGTGACGTCATGATGCAGGTGTCCGGCAGAGGTTTCGGGCGTGGAACTTAGTGTCTGGCGAGGCGGGCGGCAACCGAATCGCGGCGCGGGCGCATTTTCACGGCGGCGTTTCGCGCCATATGCGACATCGCATCACGTGCAGTTCTAAAACAAAAAAAGAACACGCGTGTGATTAGCCATAAATATCAGTATGTTGACTGCTCTTGCCAAATGAGAACAAAACAGATACAAAATTATATCGGCACCGGATCTGCCGGCCTTCATTGACGACCACGGGGTGATGTATCATGGCTCAGAATTCATTGCGGCTTGTAGAGGATAATTCGGTGGACAAATCCAAGGCTCTGGACGCGGCGCTGTCGCAGATCGAACGCGCCTTCGGCAAGGGCTCGATCATGCGCCTGGGCGCCAATGAGCAGGTTGTCGAGATCGGAACGGTCTCCACCGGCTCGCTCGGCCTCGACATAGCTCTTGGCGTCGGCGGCCTGCCGCGCGGACGCATCATTGAAATCTACGGGCCGGAAAGCTCGGGCAAGACGACGCTCGCTTTGCACACCGTGGCCGAAGCCCAGAAGAAGGGCGGCATCTGCGCCTTCGTCGACGCCGAACACGCACTCGACCCGGTCTATGCCCGCAAGCTCGGCGTCGATCTCGAGAACCTGCTGATCTCGCAGCCCGACACGGGCGAGCAGGCGCTGGAGATCTGCGATACGCTGGTGCGTTCCGGCGCCATCGACGTGCTGGTCGTCGACTCGGTTGCAGCGCTGACGCCGCGCGCCGAAATCGAGGGCGAGATGGGCGAGTCGCTGCCCGGCCTGCAGGCCCGCCTGATGAGCCAGGCGCTGCGCAAGCTGACGGCCTCGATCTCGCGCTCCAACACCATGGTCATCTTCATCAACCAGATCCGCATGAAGATCGGCGTCATGTATGGCTCGCCGGAGACCACCACCGGCGGCAATGCGCTCAAGTTCTATGCTTCGGTCCGCCTCGACATCCGCCGCATCGGCTCGGTCAAGGACCGCGACGAGGTCGTCGGCAACCAGACCCGCGTCAAGGTGGTCAAGAACAAGCTGGCCCCGCCCTTCAAGCAGGTCGAGTTCGACATCATGTATGGCGAAGGCGTGTCCAAGACCGGCGAGCTCGTCGATCTCGGCGTCAAGGCCGGCGTGGTCGAGAAGTCGGGCGCCTGGTTCTCCTACAATTCGCAGCGGCTCGGCCAGGGACGCGAGAACGCCAAGCTGTTCCTGCGCAACAATCCCGACGCGGCGCGTGAGATCGAACAGCTGCTCAGGCAGAATGCCGGTCTGATCGCCGAGAAGTTCCTCGAGAACGGCTCGCGCGAGGAAGACGACGGCGACGAAGCTGGCGCGATGTAGGCGCATTCGGGGCCGGTCCGGCGAACGCTGGACCAGACCCAAGACAGACGATTTGAGCGACCGCCGGCCATTGTGCCGGCGGTTTGCGTTTGTGAAGACGGCTTCGCTGATCGGGCGGCGGAATTGCGGGCTATTGCCGGTCCGGTGTTTCTGGACAGGGTTAAGGTGGGCGGCTAAAAGGCCAGTTCCAATTTCCGCCTGCAAAGGGCGGGGTGCATCTGTTCAGGGCGGCGATCAAAGGCGGCAATATGAGTGGCGTGAACGAGATCAGGTCGACATTTCTCGACTACTTCAAGAAGAACGGACACGAGGTCGTAGCCTCCAGTCCGCTCGTCCCGCGCAATGACCCGACCTTGATGTTCACCAATGCCGGCATGGTGCAGTTCAAGAATGTCTTCACCGGGCTCGAGACGCGCTCCTATTCGCGCGCCGCAACCGCGCAGAAGAGCGTGCGCGCCGGCGGCAAGCACAACGACCTCGACAATGTCGGCTACACCGCGCGCCATCTCACCTTCTTCGAGATGCTCGGCAACTTCTCCTTTGGCGACTATTTCAAGGAGCAGGCGATCGAGCTTGCCTGGAACCTGATCACCAAGGAGTACGGGCTCAAGAAGGACAAGCTGCTCGTCACCGTCTATCACACCGACGACGAGGCGGCCGACCACTGGAAGAAGATCGCCGGCTTCACCGACGACCGCATCATTCGCATCGCCACCTCGGACAATTTCTGGGCGATGGGCGATACCGGCCCGTGCGGCCCGTGCTCGGAAATCTTCATCGACCGCGGCGAGCACATCTGGGGCGGCCCTCCCGGCAGCCCCGAGGAGGATGGCGACCGCTTCCTCGAATTCTGGAACCTCGTCTTCATGCAATATGAGCAGGTGACGAAGGAAGAGCGCATCTCGCTGCCGCGCCCGTCCATCGACACCGGCATGGGCCTCGAGCGCATGGCCTCGATCCTGCAGGGCGTCGAGACCGTGTTCGAGACAGACCTGTTCCGCACCTTGATCGATGCCGCGTCCTCGGCGATCGGCCGTGGCCCGGATGATAGCAATGTCGCCTCCTACCGCGTTATGGCCGATCACCTGCGTTCGTCCTGCTTCCTCGTCGCCGATGGCGTGCTGCCCTCGAATGAGGGCCGTGGCTATGTGCTGCGCCGCATCATGCGCCGCGCCATGCGTCATGCGCAGCTTCTCGGCGCGCAGGAGCCGATGATGTGGAAACTGGTGCCCGCACTCATCCGCGAGATGGGGCAGGCCTATCCCGAGCTCGTCCGTGGCGAAGCACTCATCACCGAGACGCTCAAGCTCGAAGAGACCCGCTTCCGCAAGACGCTCGCCCGCGGCCTGGGCCTGCTGGCAGATGCCACCGAGACGCTGGGCTCGGGCGACATGCTCGACGGCGAAACCGCCTTCAAGCTTTACGACACCTACGGCTTCCCGCTCGACCTGACGCAGGACGCATTGCGCCAGCGCAGCATTTCGGTGGATCTCGCCGGCTTCACCGATGCGATGGAGCGGCAGAAGGCCGAGGCGCGCGCCAACTGGGCGGGCTCCGGCGAGGCTGCGACCGAGGTCGTCTGGTTCTCCGTCCGCGAAAAGACCGGCGCCACCGAATTCCTCGGCTATGAGACCGAGCAGGCCGAAGGCGTGATCCTGTCGCTGCTCAAGGACGGCGCCGTTGTCGATGCCGTGAACGAGGGCGACATCGTCGCCATCGTCGTCAACCAGACGCCGTTCTACGGCGAGTCGGGCGGCCAGATGGGCGACACCGGCACCATTTCAGGCGAAGGCTTCGCCGTCGAGGTGACCGACACCCAGAAGAAGGCCGACGGCCTGTTCGTTCATTACGGCAAGGTCACCAAGGGCAAGCTCAAGACGGGCGCTGCCGTCGAGCTCAAGGTCGACCACAACAGGCGGACGCGTTTGCGGTCGAACCACTCGGCAACCCACTTGATCCACGAGGCGCTGCGCGAGGTGCTCGGCACCCATGTCGCGCAGAAGGGCTCGCTGGTTGCGCCTGAGCGCCTGCGCTTCGACATCTCGCACAACAAGCCGATCTCGGCCGAGGAGCTCGAGGAAGTCGAGCGCATGTCGAACGAGATCGTGGTCCAGAACAGCCCCGTCACCACGCGCCTGATGAGCGTCGACGATGCCATTGCCGAGGGCGCGATGGCGCTGTTCGGCGAAAAATATGGCGACGAGGTTCGGGTCGTCTCGATGGGCACCGGCCTGCATGGTGCCAAGGCCAACCGTCCCTATTCGGTCGAGCTGTGCGGCGGCACCCATGTCCGCTCCACCGGCGACATCGGCCTGGTACGCATCATTTCCGACAGCGCCGTCGCTGCCGGCGTGCGTCGCATCGAGGCGCTGACCGGCGAGGCGGCGCGCCGTCACCTCGACGAGCAGGACCGCCGCCTGAAGACGGTTGCAGCAGCACTGAAGGTGTCGCCAGCCGACGTGCTGACGCGTGTCGAAGCCCTGGTCGATGAACGCAAGAAGCTTGAACGCGAGCTGACCGAAGCGCGCAAGCGGCTCGCCATGGGTGGCGGGCAGGGCGGTTCCGCCGATGCGGTGCGCGAGATATCTGGCGTGAAGTATCTCGGCAAAGTTGTGTCAGGCGTCGACCCCAAGGACCTCAAGGGCTTGGCCGACGAAAGCAAGGCCGGCCTCGGTTCGGGCGTGGTGACGCTGATCGGCGTGTCGGAAGATGGCAAGGCCAGCGCTGTCGTGGCTGTCACGGCCGATCTCGTCGACCGCCTCAGTGCCGTCGACCTGGTTCGCGTGGCATCTGCGGCCCTCGGCGGCAAGGGTGGCGGCGGCCGCCCCGACATGGCTCAGGCCGGCGGCCCCGACGCCACCAAGGCCGACGAGGCTGTCGAGGCTGTCGCCCAGGCAATGGCCGGCTGATCCTGGATCAGGCTTGGGAATCGACAGGGCGGGAGCTTCGGCACCCGCCCTTTTCATTTGGCCGTCTCGACGTCCAGGTCGCTGGCCGGCGGATCAGTCTTCAAAAGCAGCGACAAATTCGACCTTGATCCGGTCGGGGTCCTCGATGAACAGTGCGTAATAGTCGCTGCCGCCATTGGCGAAGGGATAACGCTCGTCATAGAGGCAGGGAATGCCGTTGTCCCGGCAGACCTGCCTGAGCCTGTCGACGGTCGTCCTGTCTTCCACGCGAAAGGCCAGATGATTGAGGCCAACGCCGGACCGGTGATAGGGGCGATGGGCGTGTTTCTCGGCCACCTGCACGAAGGTCAGATAGGCATGGTTGCCGTGGGCGAGCGTGAAGCCATCGTTCCAGCGCCCGGTTTCCTCATAGCCGATCTGCGCGAGAAGAGACGCCCAGAAGGCATGCGATCTCTCCAGGTTCGACACATAGATTTCGACGTGATGCAGCATCGGCTTGGCCCCTGAACGCTGTTTGCCTGCAATCTCAAGCTGTATCGCTTCCAGTCCTCATCCGCTATCCCACTGGTTTGGGGGGCGTGGATCGTCATGCGGCAGGCGTGCGGGACCTCCGGTTTGAACTCAGCAGGATTTGTCAAATCAGGCTATGTTTCTGTCCGGCCGATCGATTTGCAAGGGGTTGGCATGAACGGTGAAACGGCATGGGCAGTCTATGAAACCCGCCTGAGAAGGGTTTCGGCTCACATCCACGCGCATCTCGACGAGGAGCTGGATATGGACTGCCTGGCCGACATCGCCTGCATGTCGAGCTACCACTGGCACAGGATCTACCGCGCCATCTACGGTGAAACGGCTGCCGCCACGGTCAAGCGCCTCAGGCTGCACCGCGCCGCCGGCGACATCGTGGGAACGGATCTGACTGTCCTGGAGATTGCGAAACGGTCCGGCTATCCCAACGTCCAGTCGTTCAACCGCATCTTCAAGGCCGTCTACGGCATGCCGCCGGCGCGCTACCGGAGGGAGGGAAGCCACAAGCTCTTTGAAACCCACAGAGGAAAGGCTTCCCACATGTTCGACGTTCAGATCCGTACCGTATCCGACACCAGCCTCGTCGGCGTTCCCCATCAGGGCTCCTACATGCAGATCGGCAAGGCCTTCGAGCAGCTGTTCGGCACGCTCTACGCCCGCGGCCAGGCGCGGCCCGACATGCGCATGATCGGTATCTATCTCGACGATCCCGATCTCGTTGCGGAGGACAGACTGCGCTCGGTCGCCTGCGTCAGCGCCGATGCGTCAGCACCTGCCGCCGCACCGCTCGAGCGCCGCGCCATCCAGGGCGGCGAATACGCCGTGCTGCGCCACAAGGGGCCGTATGCCGAGATGCACATGGCCTACAAATGGCTCTATGCCGAATGGTTGCCGAAATCGGGTCGCCAACTGCGCGACGCGCTGATGTTCGAGGAATACCTCAACAACCCGCGCGACGTGGCGCCATCAGAGCTCCTGACCGACATCCACCTGCCGTTGGCCTGAGTTGGGGGCGCAGGGAAATCCGGCGGTCGTCAGATAAACTCGCGGCCACCGGTATATTGACGGCGAAGCCGCCGGATCACCCACTTGTGGAGCGGCTGGTTCCGCCGGCGATGGAGAAAGACTGTCTCGCCGAATGGCTGTTCGCCTGGCTCGTTCTGCCATGGACCAAACTGCGACGGATCGGGAAACAGCGCTGCGTTGCGTCTCTTCGCAAGGATCGTCAGCACCGACTGGTCATGTCGATGGTCGACGAAGCCAGGCAGGTTCGGAAGCCCGTGTATGTTCGGGGCATCAGTGAGACATGCCTCGCTTGTCATGGCTTCGGAAAGGCGTGACACAAACTGCCTTGCTTCCGGCCCAGCCCGGTAAAGCTGAATGCCGCCTACGAGTTGCGGCAGCGACCAGAACTCATCGGTGTCGGCGTTCAGCTCGACAAAGCAATCGCGCTTTGTCCATGTCGACTGCAGCATCGCGCTGCCCATCTGGAAGAGACAAACAGGGTGTTTTTCAGCCAGCGCGATGAGCGGCGCGGGGTCGGCGATGAATGTCATGGCGATGTCGGTGTAGAGAACCAGCGTGCCATCCGGCACGCTGTTCAGTACATCCATGATGACAAATGGCTTCCAGAGCCAATAGCCCGCACCGCGTCGTGCGCTCATTATGGCCGGGTAACGTTGCGCCAAATCGCGCAGCACCGGATGGTCCGGTGTGTAGACAACGGTATCAAGGCCGAACCGGCATGCCGTCTTTGCTAGCAATTTGCTGGCCTGTGAATAGTTCGCGGTCGCAAACGTCACATGAACGGCATGCACTGGGTTCGGCCTTGTCGTGTTGCAGATCAGCCCATCGCCTTCTGCAGGTTCTCGTCGATCTTGTCGAGGAAACCGGTGGTCGACAGCCAGGGCTGGTCGGGGCCAATCAGCAGCGACAGGTCTTTGGTCATGAAGCCGCTTTCAACCGTCTGGATGCAGACGCGTTCCAGCGTCTCGGAGAAACGCTTCAGATCGGCGTTGTCGTCGAGCTTGGCGCGGTGGGCGAGGCCACGGGTCCAGGCGAAGATCGAGGCGATCGAGTTGGTCGAGGTTTCCTCGCCCTTCTGGTGCTGACGGTAGTGGCGGGTGACGGTGCCGTGGGCAGCTTCAGCTTCCACCGTCTTGCCATCCGGGGTCATCAGCACCGAAGTCATCAGGCCGAGCGAGCCAAAGCCCTGGGCCACGGTGTCGGATTGCACGTCGCCGTCATAGTTCTTGCACGCCCAGACATAACCGCCCGACCACTTCAGGCTCGAAGCCACCATGTCGTCGATGAGGCGGTGTTCGTACCAGAGCTTGCGCGCCTTGAACTCGGTCTCGAATTCCTTCTCGTAGACCTCCTGGAAGATGTCCTTGAAGCGGCCGTCATAGGCCTTGAGAATGGTGTTCTTGGTCGACAGATAGACCGGATAGTTGCGCAGCAGGCCGTAGTTCAGCGAGGCGCGGGCGAATTCGCGGATCGACTCGTCGAGGTTGTACATGGCCATCGCCACGCCGGCGCCCGGGGCGTCGAACACGTCGTGCTCGATCACCTGGCCGTCGTCGCCGACGAACTTGATCGACAGCTTGCCCTTGCCCGGGAACTTGAAGTCGGTTGCCTTGTACTGGTCGCCGAAGGCATGACGGCCGACGATGATCGGCTTGGTCCAGCCCGGAACCAGGCGCGGCACGTTCTTCATGATGATCGGCTCGCGGAAGATCGTGCCGCCGAGGATGTTGCGGATCGTGCCGTTGGGCGACTTCCACATCTTCTTGAGCTTGAACTCCTCGACGCGCTGCTCGTCAGGGGTGATGGTGGCGCACTTCACGCCGACGCCGTGCTTGTTGATGGCGTTGGCAGCGTCGATGGTCACCTGGTCGTTGGTGGCGTCGCGGTGTTCGATGCCGAGGTCGTAATATTCGAGGTCGATGTCGAGATAGGGGTGGATCAGCTTGTCCTTGATGAACTGCCAGATGATGCGGGTCATCTCGTCGCCGTCGAGTTCGACGACGGGCTTGGCCACCTTGATCTTCGCCATAGGAAATTGCCTCTTTTTGCCTGGAACCAGCCGGTCCCGGAGGGTTCACGATTGGGAGTGCGGCCCCTATACCAAAGCGAATCGGACGGCGCAAATGATTGCGATTGCGACCTTCGGCCTGTTTGCTGACATTGTATGAAATGCCTGGCTGCGACGTTGGCCGTCGCTGGTGCCGCAGGTCATTTTTGCCTGGCTGAGCCCGTCTTCGGCGGCATCGGCCCGACGAAGCGGGACGCCATGGCGATCCAGCTCTCGATCGCCCGGTCGTCCAGCTTATCAGGCGCCACCATGATGAAGCCTTTCATCTCGCGGCCGGTGAAGTCCATTCGCCTGGCGCCCGGCAAGGCGAGAGCCGCGGGCTCCTGTTCCTCACCGACGCGCACCAGCATGACGCCGTCCTTCAGGGTGCCGACCATCATGTTGCCGTTGAGCGTGAAGCAGGTGCCGCCGAACATACGGATTTCGCCGACATTGGGATCGTCGCCGACAAAGGCCCGGATCTGTTCCGCGAGATCGTCCGCCATGGCTCGCCCTTACCGGAACTTCATTTTCGCGCGCGAATATGTCAGGGACGCGCAAAAGGCGCAATTCTCGGTTCAATCGCAACAATGTCAGAAAACCCCATGCCAACAGCGGCCCCCGTGATCATCCTCGTCGAGCCGCAGCTCGGCGAGAACATCGGCATGGTGGCGCGCGCCATGGCCAATTTCGGCCTCGGCGAACTGCGCCTGGTCAATCCACGCGACGGCTGGCCGAACGAGAAGGCGCGCTCCGCTGCCAGCAACGCCGATCACGTCATCGACGCCGTCGTGGTCTTCCCCGACCTCGCATCGGCGGTTGCCGACCTCAACTTCGTCTTCGCCACCACCGCGCGCGAGCGTGACGGCTTCAAGGAAGTGCGCGGTCCCGTCGAGGCCGGCCGCATGCTGCGCGGCCGCGCCGCGTCAGGTCTTCGCACCGGCATTTTGTTCGGGCGCGAGCGTTTCGGTCTCTACAACGAGGAAGTGAGCCTAGCCGACGAGATCGTCACCTTCCCGGTCGATCCCAGATTTGCCTCGCTCAACATCGCCCAGGCGGTGCTGTTGATGTCCTATGAGTGGATGAAATCAGGTCTGGAAGACGAGACCCAGACCAATTTCTCTGGCCCGGAAATGAAGCCGGCGACCAAGGACGAGTTGCACGGCCTGTTCAATCACCTCGAATCCGCCCTCGAGGCGCGCGGCTATTTCCGCCCGGCGACCAAGAAGCCGAAGATGGTCGACAATCTGCGCTCGGTGCTGACCCGGGCCGGCTTCTTCTCCCCCGAGCTCAAGGTGCTGCGCGGCGTCGTTGCCTCGCTCGACTATTTCTCGCCCAAGGAGCCGCGCGGCAAGGGTTATCCCGAACGCAAGGCCAAGGTTGACCTCGCCGCCCATTCGGGTGGCGCCGGAAGCGACGAGGACGACACGCCGCCGGTCGGCGGCAGAGGGCTCGACAATGACTGACCGCCCGATCCTGATGTTCGATTCCGGCATTGGCGGGCTGACCGTGCTGCGCGAGGCGCGTGTGCTGATGCCCGACCGCCGCTTTGTCTATGTCGCCGATGATGCGGCATTTCCTTATGGCAACTGGGAGGAGCCGGCGCTCAAGCAGCGCATCCTTGGCCTGTTCGACGAATTGCTCGAGCGCTTCAAGCCCGAGCTGTCGGTCATTCCCTGCAATACCGCCTCGACGCTTGTCATCGAGGCGATCCGCGAGCGTTTTCCCGACCACCCATTCGTCGGCACCGTGCCGGCCATCAAGCCGGCGGCCGAGCGCACCTGTTCGGGCCTCGTTTCGGTGCTGGCCACGCCGGGCACGGTGAAACGCCAGTACACGCGCGACCTCATTACCCAATGGGCGTCGAAGTGCCATGTCCGCCTCGTCGGCAGCCACAGGCTGGCAGCCTTGGCCGAGACCTACATGCGCGAGGGTTTCGTCGATGAACAGGCGGTAGCCGAGGAAATCGCCCCGTGCTTCGTCGAGCAGGACGGCCGCCGCACCGACATCGTCGTGCTTGCCTGCACGCATTATCCTTTCCTGGTCAACCGCATGCGCAAGACAGCGCCCTGGCCGGTCGACTGGATCGATCCGGCTGAGGCGATCGCGCGCCGCGCGCTGTCCTTGCTCGACGGTTCGCGCGAGTGGCGCGACGACGCCGGCCGCGACATCGCCGTCTTCACCTCGAAGCGCACCGATTTTGCCACGCGCCGGCTGATGCAGGGCTTTGGACTGACAGTCGAAGGAACATGACGGTCCGGCAGGCGTTTCCCAAAGCCGAGAGGTCCAAAGGCCCAGAGGTCCTAAGGCCCAGAGGTAAGGAGAAACGCCATGCCAGCCGTGTCCAAAGCCCAGCAGAAAGCCGCTGGAGCAGCCCTCGCCGCCAAGCGCGGCGAGATCAAGAAGAGCGAACTCGTCGGCGCATCGAAGGAAATGTACGAATCGATGACCGAAAAGGAACTCGAGGAGTTCGCCGAGACCAGCCACAAGGGTTTGCCGGAGCACAGGACAAAGCACTGAGGTCCGGCAAACCCTTGTGGCACTGAGCCTCGGCGAGCCGATCAGTAGCCGACGGTGAAGCGCTTGCCCGTATGCTCAGGCGTTTCGGCCTCGTTGACGATGGCGACGGCCAGGTCTTCCACCGAGATGTGGCTTTCGCCATTGGCATCGAACACCGGCTGGTCGCCACCTGTGCGGAATTTTGCGGTGCGTGCGCCCGGGGCCATCATGATTGCCGGCGACAGGAACGACCATTCCAGACCGGTCTCGCCGCGCAGGGCCGCAAGGGCGTCGCGCGCGGCGCGTGCACCGTCCTTGTAGGCTTCGGGAAAGTGCGGGCCGTCGACCAGCTGTTTGCCGTCGATTTCGAGGCTGCCAGCGCCACCGACGACGATGACGCGCTTGCCGGCGGCCTTTGCGGCTGCGACGATCGCCTTCGAGCCGGCGAGATGCTTGGCATAGATCTCCGGATCGCCCCAGCCGCCATTGAAGGCGGAGACGACGACGTCGCTGCCCGAGATCGCGGCCTTCAGCGCGTCGATGTCGTTGACGTCGGCTTTGACAGCGGTGACGCCGTCGAGGGCGGCGACCTTGGACGGGGTGCGCACGATGGCTGTGACCTCGTGGTCACGCGAAGCGGCTTCCTTGAGCACCGCGTTGCCGACGAAGCCGGATGCGCCGATGAGAGCGAGTTTCATGATCTTCTCCTTGTTCGCCTGCTTTGCCATTTCAGGCGAATGCAGGTATGATTTGTAATCAGGTTACCAACGATAACTATTTAGATCGAACCGAAGAGGGCGAAAAGAACGCATGATTTCGTGCCCAGGTTACGTCAGAGGAACCACATGAACGCCCCGACAAAACCCGCAACCGCGGTGCCGCTGCTTCACACCACCCCCGGCTTCGAAACCGACGGCCGCAGCACATGCCCGATCCGCGAGGTACTCGACCGTGTCGGGGACACCTGGAGCATCCTCGTCATCATCAATCTCCAGGAGCAGCCGGTGCGCTTCAACGCGCTCAAGCGCGCGATCGAAGGCATCTCGCAGCGCATGCTGACGGTCACCCTGCGTTCGCTGGAGCGTGACGGGCTGGTCACCCGGACGGTGCGGCCGACAACCCCGCCGGAGGTCGAATACGGGCTGACCGAGCTCGGCCAGTCGCTTGCCGTGCCGATCGCGTCGCTCGGCGGCTGGGCCGCAAGCAATCGTGACAACATGCGCCAGGCGCGGGAGGCGTTCGATCTCGGTGCCTGACCGTTGCCGCGCAGGAATCGGAATGCGGCGCCAGCCCCGAGGGCATAGCGTCGGCCTCCAATAGCTATGGAGCGCCGCCATGAATGCAGACATCACCGTTGCCGGCCTGGACTGGCCGCGAATCCTGGCTGAGCTCGACGAGTTTGGTGTCGCGCCGACCGGTCCGCTGCTCGACAACGAGACCTGCCAGGCCTTGCGCGCGCTCTATGACCGCGACGCGCAATTCCGCAGCCGCATCGTCATGCAGCGTCATGGTTTTGGGGCGGGGGAGTACAAATACTTCGCCAACCCGCTTCCTGAAGTGATCTCGGGCCTGCGCCACGGCTTCTATGAGCACCTTGCGCCCTTCGCCAATGGCTGGAACGAGCGCATGGGGCTCGCAAGGCGTTATCCCTGCGAACTCGACGCTTTCCTTGCCGAATGCCACGCCGACGGCCAGACAAGGCCGACACCGCTTCTCCTGAAATACGGTGCCGGCGACTACAACTGCCTGCACCAGGACGTCTATGGCGAGCACCTGTTTCCGGTCCAGCTGGTGATTCTGCTCTCCGACCCGCAATCCGAATTCGCAGGCGGCGAATTCGTCATGACCGAGCAGCGTCCGCGCATGCAGTCGCGCGCCGAGGTGGTTCCGCTCGGCATCGGTCATGGCGCGCTGTTTGCGGTCAACGACCGGCCCAAGACTGGTTCGCGCGGCGACTATCGGGTAAAGATGCGCCACGGCGTCAGCCGCATCCGCTCTGGCGAGCGCTTCACGCTCGGCATCATCTTCCATGATGCGAAGTGAGCCGGCTGCCTTGGAAGCGTTGACATTGCAGCCGGTTTCGCCTAGTTAGCCACCAACGCCGGGCCGAAACGCCCGGTGTTTCATTTGACGTGTCCCGTGGACCTTTTCCGCAATGCGTGCGTGGAAGATCCTGTCAGGCTCCGAAAACGGGGGCCAGAGGAGGGCGCGTTTTCCTCGCCTGGAACATGAAGTTCCGGGTGCAACGTTTTGAAGGGAAATGCGATGAGCAAGCGCGAATCCGCTAAGTACAAAATCGATCGCCGTCTTGGCGAGAACATCTGGGGCCGTCCGAAGTCCCCGGTCAACAAGCGTGAATACGGCCCCGGCCAGCACGGCCAGCGCCGCAAGGGCAAGCTCTCGGACTTCGGTCTGCAGCTGCGTGCCAAGCAGAAGCTGAAGGGTCACTACGGCGACGTTTCGGAAAAGCAGTTCCGCAAGACCTATGAAGAGGCAAACCGCCGCAAGGGCGACACCTCCGAGAACCTGATCGGCCTGCTCGAGTCGCGTCTGGATGCGGTCGTCTACCGCGCCAAGTTCGTGCCGACCATTTTCGCTGCCCGTCAGTTCGTCAACCACGGCCACGTCAACGTCAACGGCAAGCGCACCAACATCTCGTCCTACCGCTGCAAGGCTGGCGACGTGATCGAAGTCCGCGAGAAGTCGAAGCAGCTGGTCATCGTTCTCGAGTCGGTTGGTCTCGCCGAGCGTGACGTTCCTGACTACATCGAAGTCGATCACAACAAGATGGTCGCGACCTTCGCTCGCGTTCCCGGCCTGTCGGACGTTCCGTACGCAGTGCAGATGGAACCGAACCTCGTCGTCGAATTCTATTCGCGCTAATCCCCAGAGCGCGGTGCTTCGCGCCGCGTTCAATCTCGCTGTCTTGGGCGCATCTTGGCGATGCGCCGGGATAGCATCGAATTTCAAAGGGCGGCCGGCAACGGCCGCTCTTTTCGTTTGGGGCGCATGTCTTGCGCGCCGCCTGAATTTGCGGAATACCGCTGGCGGCAGCGCTGTCCCGTATCTGCGCGCCGTGGATTGAAGGACCAGACCGATGGGCATTCACGAACAGGACGCGCTGACCGAGCCTGCGGAGGGGGCATTCCCGCTCTATCGCGATGCCCCGTCCTCGGTCGAGTTCAACAAGCTGCGCAAGCGACTGCTGCGCCAGACGCGCCAGGCGATCGAAGACTATGCCATGGCCAGGTCAGGCGAGCGCTGGCTGGTGGCGCTGTCGGGCGGCAAGGATTCCTATGGCCTGCTCGCGGTCCTGATGGATCTCAAATGGCGCGGCCTGCTGCCGGTCGATCTGCTCGCCTGCAATCTCGACCAGGGCCAGCCGAACTTCCCCAAGAACGTGCTGCCCGATTATCTCAATGCCAATGGCATCGCCCATCGCATAGAATATCGCGACACCTATTCGGTCGTTACCGAGAAACTGCCGGAGGGCAGCACCTATTGTTCACTGTGCTCGCGGCTCAGGCGAGGGCACCTCTACCGCATCGCGCGTGAGGAGGGCTGTTCCTCGCTGGTGCTCGGCCACCATCGCGAGGACATTCTCGAGACCTTCTTCATGAATCTGTTCCATGGCGGACGCCTCGCCGCCATGCCGCCCAAGCTGCTCAATGACGAGGGCGACGTCATGGTTCTGAGGCCTCTGGCCTTCTGTGCCGAGGCCGACATGGCCAAATTCGCCGAGGGCATGAAGTTTCCGATCATCCCCTGCGACCTCTGCGGCAGCCAGGAAGGCCTGCAGCGCAACGCCATGAAGGCGATGCTGGACGATATCGAAAAGCGCATGCCGGGCCGCAAGGACACCATGCTGCGGGCGCTGTCCAACACCCGTCCGTCGCATCTGCTCGATCGCAAGCTGTTCGATTTCACCAGCCTGATGGCTGGCTGAGGTCGACAGGGTCACCAAAACGAACAGCCCGAAAACCTTGAGGTTTTCGGGCTGTTTCTGTTTCAGGGGCTGTACGTCGTCGACGCTGTCAGTGGACCTCGGCAACTGTCGGCTTCGGATCGTGCTGGCCGCGGAACAGCTTGCCCTTCTCGGCAATCAGCACCATCACCAGGCCAATCGAGGCGACGCTGCAGAAACCGATCGCCAGCGGCACCGTCGTGCCATCGAAGGATTGGCCAATGGCCGCACCGATCATGCCACCGCCCAGGGTCTGCATGAAACCCTGCACCGAGGATGCCGTGCCGGCGATATGGCCGAGCGGCTCCATCGAGATCGAGTTGAAGTTGGAGCCGATCCAGCCGAACTGGAACATCGCCAGAGCAAACAGCACGATGAAGGCTGGAAACGGCACCGGCCCGGTCAGCGACCAGACGAGCCAGATCGCACTCACCAGCAGGAAGCCGATCAGGGCGCCGTGCGACAGCTTGCGCATGCCGAATTTGACGACGAGACGCGAGTTGAGAAACGACGACACCGACATCATGCCGGCAATGGCCGCAAACACTGCCGGGAACCACACGCCGAGTCCGTAGAGGCCGACATAGACCTGCTGCGCCGAGTTGATGAAGCCGAACAGTGCGCCGAAGATGGTCATCGAGGCCAGCGTGTACCACAGCGACATGCGCGTGGTGAGCACGGTGCGGAAGCCCCGGGCGATCGACATCACCGACAGCGGCCGCCGGTCCTCGGGATGCATCGTCTCAGGCAGGCGGATCGCCGCCCACAGCGTGATCGCCAGCGCCGACACCGCCATGACGATGAAAATCATGTGCCATTCCGAAAACAGCATGACGATCTGCCCCATGGCGGGCGCCACCACCGGCACGACCATGAACACCATGAAGATCAGCGACATGATCTCGGCCATCTGCCGCCCGCCGAAGCGATCGCGCACCACCGACACCGCAATGACGCGCGTCGACGCAGCACCTATGCCCTGGACGAAGCGCAGCAAAAGCAGCGTTTCGAAGCTTGGCGCGAATGCCGCCGCGAAGGCCGCAAGCACATAGATGCCGAGGCCGAACAGCAGCGGCTTGCGCCGGCCGAACTGGTCGGAGATCGGGCCATAGGCCAGCAGCGCCAGTGCGAGGCCGGCGAAATAGGCGGTAATCACATATTGCCGGTGGTTCTCGCTCTCGACGTTGAGGGCAGCACCGATCTGCTGCAGCGCCGGCAGCATGATGTCGACGGCAAGCGCGTTGACGGCCATCAATGCGGCGGCCAGCGCGATGAATTCCCAACGCGGAATCGGGAATGCGTCCTGACGGACGCTGGGAGCGACTTTCTGTTCCATTCGGAATCCAATTCAAACGGAAATGCGCCGGGCAAGCCGGCGCATTTGCCACAAACGGGACCCCGGAACAGGCCGGAGCCGGTAATTCTTAGGTCAGGCGGCGCCCTTGACGCTCACACCCTTCTCTTCCAGGAACGACTGCAGTTCGCCGGCCTGGAACATCTCGCGGATGATGTCGCAACCGCCGACGAACTCACCCTTGACGTAGAGCTGGGGGATGGTCGGCCAGTTGGAATAGTCCTTGATGCCCTGGCGAAGCTCGTTCGAGGTCAGGACGTTGACGCCCTTGTAGTCGACCCCGAGGTAGTCGAGGATCTGGACGACCTGGCCGGAAAAGCCGCACTGCGGGAAGCCGGGCGTGCCCTTCATGAAAACCACGACATCCTGGCTCTTCACTTCGCTATCGATGTATTCGTTGATTCCGCTCATGGCGCACCTAAACCTCAGATCTGGCCGGCGGACCGGCAATGTTCGTTAGACTGCTAGCATCTGCCACTATGTGGTTGCAACAGTCGAGCATTCCAAGCGTCGGGTCGACCCGAAATCCGGAAATGTGACCTTTTTGCCTTGCAGCACCTGCGTTGCGGCGTCAGTCAGCTGCTGCGGCGTGCCTTCGAGCGCGAGCGGACCGTGCGCTTGCGACTGGTCTGCTTCTTGGCTGGCCTCAAAAGCTTCTCGATCTGGCGCAGCGTGGCCGAACTCGTCGATGTCGTCCGCTTGCGGCGGCGGGCGCGCTTCGAGGTGCTCGACGGCTTCTTCAGAATGTCCTTCAGCACGCCGTCGACGACGCCTTGGACCAGGTCGTTGATCAATGACATCAGCGCGCGCCCCTGTTCTGTGGAATGTCCCGGATAAAAGATCGGGCGATCGATGTCGAGGGCCTCGGCCTTCTGGCCTACTTGATCGCCCGCACGCAGATGAACCCAGGCGAATGGCTGAGCTCGGCAAAGTGTTCGGGGTCGACGGCGGCCATCTCGGCCACCGGCAGCGGTTCGACAAAACGGTCGAGACGCCAGCCGGCATCGCTCAGGCCGTTCAAAATGTCCTGCAGCGGGCGACGGTAGGATTCGACGTAAGGCCTGGGCTCGCCAAAGCCGCCCCAATGCAGGCCCCAGCGGTTTGTCGCGAAATAGTCGGCGCCGCCGCGTGCGCGCGGATCGGCCCAGTCACGCATCGGGTGGCCCATCGAGAACACCAGCCGGCCTCCGCTGCGCGTAATGCGATGAAACTCGGCGAAGACAGGCTTGAGGTCTTCGACATAGTCGAGCGCCAGCGAACACAGGATCGCGTCGGTGCTGCCGCTCGCCAGCCAATCCAGGGGCCTGGCCAGATCGCCTTGGTGGAACGCGACGTCGAGACCGGCGCAGCGCTTGCGCGCCAGTTCCAGCATTTCGGGCGTGATGTCGAAGCCGCGGACCCGGGCGCCGCCGCGCGCCAGCTTTTCCGAGCAGATGCCGGAGCCGCAGCCGGCATCGACCACGTCGAGCCCGGCGACATCGCCGAGCAGGGCCAGCGACGCCGGCCGCTCATAGAGTGCATTGTGGGGCTTGGTGGGAGCTGCCGCGTCGTAGCGGTCGGCAAAGGTGGCGTAGGCGCGGCGCGCGATCGGTTCGTTTTCAGACATGTAACTTGCCTGTGCAAGGGGCAGCCTGATCGAGACACAGCCTCTCAGCCGCACCCAGGCAATGAAGAGAGTTTCAGCAGCTCTTCCCGGGAGACACCGTTCAGGACTGCCGCCGGAATTCTGGTGCTGTCGACATGGACGACCAAGCCCAGACGATCGACAACGACATAACCACACTCCTTGTCGCCCGCAGCCGATTCTCCGTCGAACTCGACGGCGACAAGACGACCTTCAGGCTGCTCGTAGGTGACAGTCCTGGTGAAACGTCTTTGCTGGACAGGATCGGTCGTCGCTGATGAAGCAAGCCAGGAATCGTAGCCGATGACCGCCTGGCTGCGCTTGGCAAAGTGCAGGTAGGCGCCGGCGAAGTCGCCGCGGTCGAACTTGGCGAAAAACTGCCGCGCCGCGGCAATAGCTTGATAGTCGGTTGAAGATTGAGTCCTGCCGGCCCCGGTCGGGGCGATAACTGCGCAGGCAGCGAGCGCCAGCAGGCGCGACATTCTCCGGGGCAGTCCCTGAGAAGCCGCGCCTGACATCAGGCTATTCCGGAATGCTGGTCTGTAGGGCGAGTGCGTGCAGCACGCCGCCCATGTTGCCCTTCAGCGCGTCGTAGACCATCTGGTGCTGCTGCACGCGGGTCTTGCCGCGGAAGCTTTCAGAGACGACCTCGGCGGCGTAGTGGTCGCCATCGCCGGCGAGATCACGGATGGTCACCCGGGCATCCGGAATGCCGTCCTTGATCATCCGCTCGATGTCGTGTGCGTCCATTGCCATGTCGTCGTTCCCGCTCAGTTGTCCATGAAGCGAGGGAACCAGGATTCGTGAGCCGAGGTCAACTCGTCGACGCTCACCGCCCGTGCCTCGCCCAGCTTCAGTTCCTTGCCGCCGGTCGTTCCGATCCACGGCGCGTGGATACCGAGCGCCTTGGCTTCGTTCCACAATTCCTGCATCTCGGACGACTGCGGGTCAAGCTTGACGGTGACCAGGTAACGACCCTGGTCCTCGCCGAAGAACACCGGGATGGGGTTGGTGCCGCTGAGGCCCGGAACAGTCGCCCCGATGCCGGAGACCATCGCCATTTCGGCAAGAGCCACGGCAAGGCCGCCACACGACAGGTCGTGCACGGCAGTGGCCATGCCGCCGCGGATCAGCTTTCGCACGAAGTCGCCGACCTTCTTCTCATGTTCGAGGTCGACCGTCGGCGGCGGGCCGTCGGTGCGGCCGTGCAGGTCGCGCATGTAGATCGACTGTGCCAGGTGGCTGCCCCATTGGGCCGGGCCGCCGACCAGCAGGATCACTTCGCCTTCCCGAGCGAAGCAGGCCTTGGCCATCTTCGACCAGTCGTCGATCAGGCCGACGCCGCCGATGGTCGGTGTGGGCAGGATGCCCTGGCCGTTGGTCTCGTTGTAGAGCGAGACATTGCCGGAGACGATCGGGAAGCCGAGCGCGCGGCAGGCATCGCCGATGCCGGTCACTGCGCGCACGAACTGGCCCATGATCTCAGGGCGCTCGGGATTGCCGAAATTGAGGTTGTCGGTGGCGGCGAGCGGCATAGCACCGGTCGCGGTCAGGTTGCGCCAGCATTCGGCGACCGCCTGCTTGCCGCCTTCATAGGGATCGGCCTCGCAATAGCGCGGCGTCACGTCGGACGAAAACGCCAGTGCCTTGGTGGCGTGGCCCTCGACACGGACGACGCCGGCGTCGCCGCCGGGGCGCTGCAGCGTGTTGCCCTGGATCATCGTGTCATACTGCTCGTAGACCCAGCGGCGCGACGAAAGATCTGGACCGCCGAGCATCTTGAGCAGTGCGTCAGCGACATCGGCTTGTGGTATGTCGTCGTCAGCCAGCGGCGCGCGCTTGGCCGGCTCGACCCACGGGCGATCATATTCGGGCGCCTCGTCACCGAGCTCCTTGATCGGCAAATTGGCGACTTCGACGCCCTGGTGGATGACGCGGAAACGCAAATCGTCAGTGGTCTTGCCGACGATGGCGAAATCGAGGCCCCACTTGACGAAGATCGCCTCGGCTTCCTTCTCCTTCTCGGGACGCAGCACCATGAGCATGCGCTCCTGGCTTTCCGACAGCATCATCTCGTAGGCGCTCATGCGCTCTTCGCGCACCGGAACCTTGTCGAGGTCGAGCTCGATGCCGAGGTCACCCTTGGCGCCCATCTCGACGGCCGAGCAGGTCAGGCCGGCGGCACCCATGTCCTGGATGGCGATAACGGCGCCTGAAGCCATCAGCTCGAGGCAGGCCTCGAGCAGGCATTTTTCGGTGAATGGATCGCCGACCTGCACGGTCGGGCGCTTCTCGTCGATCTTGTCGTCAAACTCGGCCGAGGCCATGGTCGCACCACCGACGCCGTCACGCCCGGTCTTGGCGCCGAGATAGACGACCGGCAGGCCGACGCCCTTGGCCTGCGACAGGAATATGCCGTCGGTCTTGGCGAGGCCCGCGGCGAACGCGTTGACCAGGATGTTGCCGTTGTAGCGCGCGTCGAAATTCACTTCGCCGCCGACGGTCGGCACGCCGAAGGCGTTGCCATAACCGCCGACGCCGGCAACCACGCCCGAAACCAGGTGGCGGGTCTTGGGGTGGTCGGGCGCACCGAAGCGCAGGGCGTTCATCGAGGCAACCGGGCGGGCGCCCATGGTGAAGACGTCACGCAGGATGCCGCCGACACCGGTCGCAGCCCCCTGATAGGGCTCGATGTAGGAGGGGTGGTTGTGGCTCTCCATCTTGAAGACCACGCAGTCGCCGTCGCCGATGTCGACGACGCCGGCGTTTTCGCCGGGGCCCTGGATGACGACGTCACCCTTGGTCGGCAGCGTGCGCAGCCACTTCTTCGACGACTTGTAGGAGCAGTGCTCGTTCCACATCGCCGAGAAGATGCCGAGTTCGGTAAAGCTCGGCTCGCGCCCGACAAGGTCGAGGATGCGCTGGTATTCGTCCGGCTTGAGCCCGTGCGCGGCGATGAGTTCGCCGGTGATCTTCACGTCATTCTGAATGGTCATCGTAGATCGCAGAATCCGTTGGGGAGCGTTGGTGGCTCCATAGCGCATGATTGCGCCGGGATATACTGCCAATGGCCAGAAAGTCACCCTTTCTGGCGCGGAAACGGCCATCCGCCCGAGATCTCTGGGTTTCAGCCGAAGCTGTCGTAGCCGGCGTCACCCTCGTCGAGCAGGCGGCGCAGCTTGATCAGCCCGCCTTCGACCTCGCTGCGCGTGCGCGGTGCCGAAATGCCGATCCGGACGCGGTGGAAAACCTGGTCGGAGCGGCCGGCCTTGAACTCGTCCTCGTCGTCGACCAGCACGCCCTGGCCATAGGCGGCATTCTTGAACGTCCCGGAATTCCATGGCTCCGGCAGGGCCAGCCAGACGAAGGGGATGTTGGAGGCGATGTTGAAGTCGCAGCCGGCGAGCGTCTTGCGCACGATGTCGAGACGCGCATTGATCTCGGCGATCGAGCGGGCGCGAATGGCCGCAGCTTCGCCTGATAGCACCAGTTGCGCGCACAGTTCCGCCAGAAGGTACGGCATGCCGCCGGTGACCATCTTGTGGGCGACGCGGATGCTGTGCCGGAAATGCGCCGGGCAGGACAGCCAGCCCCCGCGTACGCCGGCGGCGACCGATTTCGACAGGCCGCCGACCACGAAGACCCGCTCGGGCGCGAATTCCGCCAGCAGCGGCGTGCGATCATCGGTCAGGGCGCCATACAGATCGTCCTCGATCAGCAGCACATTGTACCTGCGCGCGACGTCGGCGATCGCGGCGCGACGCTCGGCCGGCATGGTCGCGCCGGTCGGGTTCTGCACTGTCGGCATCAGGAAGGCGACCTTCGGATGCTTCTGTGCGCAGACGGCCTCGAAATCAGCGGGGTCGATGCCATGGGTGTCTGACCGGACAAGCGCCATGCGCCGCCCGATCAGTCCGGCGCTGCGCGCCACCTGCGTATAGGTCAGGTGCTCGAACACGATGAAATCGCCGGGTTGCGTCACCGCTGCGATGATCGAAACGATCGCCGCATGCGCGCCAAGCGTCGGCACAATCGTGTCGGGCGAGGGGGCAAAGCCGTTGCGCGACAGCCAGGCGCTGCCGGCCCTGAACCAGTGCTCGGGGAAGTTCCGGGCGTAACTCGCAACGTCGTCGGGATAATCGCGGCAGATCGCCGAGGTGATTGTCTCGATTGCACTGTTCTGCCCGACATTGGGCGCAGCCGTGCTGTCGAAATGCAGTTTGCCCGCTGGCGCCTCCACTGACCGCGATCCTTCATGGGGCAGGGGAACCGGCTCGATGATGGATGGCTGGATGCCGTTGCGTTCCAACACAAAGGTGCCGCGGCCGACCTCGCCGCTCACCAGTCCGCGTTCGCGCAGCAGCGCATAGGCGCGACCGACCGTGCCGATAGTCACGCCGATGTCGTAGGCCAGGTCACGCTGCGGCGGCAGCTTGGCACCGGAGGCGAGTATGCCGTTGTCGATATCGTTCTCGATACGCTCGGCCAACCTGAGATAGAGCGGGCCGGAGCCTGATGTAAGGTCTGGAAGCCAAATTGTCATGGTGACAATTCCTAAATTGCTATCGTCCGTGAGTCAATTCATAGGATCAATCGTTACCAATAGACACAATGCGGACAATGGATATGAGTACAATTGATGCAATTGGTGGAGTTGCCACGGCTGCATCTCCGCACAGGAAGCGTGGCGGGCTTCGCGGCTTCGTGCGCTGGCTGGCATTTGGCATGGAGCGGCGGCGCACCAGGCTGGCACTGTTGGAGCTGACCGACGACCAGCTCGCCGATATCGGAATTTCACGCTGCGACGCTTATCGCGAAGGGCTGCGCCCCTTCTACGACTAGAGCGCCGTGCGTCCGTGAGGACGCATAAGTGGGCGCTCTCGATCCTTGCGTTTTTGCATCGGATTTTTCGAAAGCCGGGTTCGGCTTTCGGGCCGATGCGGCCCACTCCCATGGTCACGGGCCGTCACGACCCACGGACGGTTCGGTTTAGGTGGAGGCGCGCCCCTGGTGCCTCCACCTCTTTTGCCCCGAAGTGGGCACAAGAGGCGGGTGAGTTGGCAGTCCGGAGTGATCAGGCGGCCGCGCCGCAGGATGCGTCGCCGCTGCGCCAGCGATTGATATCAGAGCCGATGCGGGCGCCGAGCGCTTCGCTCATCAGCGGACCGAACACCTGGACCTGGCTCGAATTGCCTTGCGCCTGCACGACAAGCAGTGGGCGCGCGCCATACTGCTTGGCGGGAACAAGCAGGAACCGCGGCGTGCCGCCGAAATTGTTGAGCTCATTGGCCATCTGGTACTTCTTGAAGGCCGGATCCTTGCTGGCGAACCAGCATTTGTGCGCAGCGATCGCCACCTGTTCCATCGAACGCAGCGAAGCGCTCTTGCCGGATGACGAGGGCGGCGGCGTCTTCGGGCCGGAATTGCAGGCGGCGAGGCCGATGACCGCGGCCGTTGCCGCCAGAATCCGCAGAGTCTTCATGCGCCGATACCAGCCTTTTTAGAGGGTGAGGGGAGGAGGTTCGCTCAGGCTGCCTTGGGCAGCCCGAGTGCGCTCTCGAACAACGCGCGGCCATCGTCGCCGCCATGCGCTGCCTCGATCAGGTTTTCCGGATGCGGCATCAGTCCGAGCACGTTGCCCTTGTCATTGATGATGCCGGCAATGTCGTTGATCGAGCCGTTCGGGTTGGTGCCCTCGGCGTAGCGGACCACGACCTGGCCTTCGCCCTCGATGCGCGCCAGCGTCTCGGGATCGGCAAAATAGTTGCCGTCGTGATGCGCCACCGGGCAGCGGATGATCTGGCCGGCCGCGTAGTTGCGCGTAAAGGCGGTGTTGGCGTTGGCGATCTCGAGCTTTACTTCGCGGCAGACGAACTTCAGCGAAGCGTTGCGCATCAGGGCGCCCGGCAGCAGGCCGGCCTCGACCAGGATCTGAAAGCCGTTGCAGACGCCGACGACCTGCACGCCCTTGGCGGCCTTCTCGGCCACCGCGCGCATCACCGGCATGCGGGCTGCGATCGCGCCGCAACGCAGGTAGTCGCCGAAGGAGAAGCCGCCGGGAATGGCGATCAGGTCGACATCGGGGATTTCGGTGTCGGTCTGCCAGACGGTAACGGGCGCCTTGCCCGAAATCTTGGTCAGCGCCGCGATCATGTCGCGGTCGCGGTTCAGGCCGGGGAGGAGAACGACCGCTGATTTCACGTCAGGCAATCTCCACTGCGTAATTCTCGATAACCGTGTTCGCCAGAAGCTTCTCGCACATGGCGTTGAGGTCGGCTTCCGCCTTGGCCTTGTCGGCGCCGTCGATTTCGACGTCGAAGACCTTGCCCTGGCGTACCGAACCGACGCCGCCGAAGCCGAGGCCGTCGAGCGCATGTTCGATTGCCTTGCCTTGGGGGTCGAGCACGCCGTTCTTGAGGGTGACGGTGACGCGGGCCTTGATCACGGGCATTTCACTCCGGAGCAGAAATGGAAAACAGTCGGGCGCGAAGTTACTCGCGCCCGTGCTTGGATTTGTCAGTGCTTGACGAGGACCGGCCCGGTCGGACGGGGCGTCTCGTTCTCGTTCATGATGCCGAGACGGCGCGCCACTTCCTGATAGGCTTCGACCAGCCCGCCCATGTCGCGGCGGAAGCGGTCCTTGTCGAGCTTGTCCTGGGTGGCGACGTCCCACAGGCGGCAGCTGTCGGGCGAAATCTCGTCGGCGACCACGATGCGCATCATGTCGCCCTCGAACAGGCGGCCGCATTCGATCTTGAAGTCGACCAGCTGGATACCGACGCCCATGAACAGGCCGGAGAGGAAGTCGTTGACGCGAATGGCCAGCGCCATGATGTCGTCGATTTCCTGCGGGCTCGCCCAGCCGAAGGCCGTGACATGCTCTTCGGAGACCATCGGGTCGTCGAGCGCGTCGGCCTTGTAGTAGAACTCGATGATCGAGCGCGGCAGCACGGTGCCTTCCTCGATTCCGAGGCGCTTGGCCAGCGAGCCGGCGGCGACGTTGCGGACAACGACCTCGAGCGGGATGATCTCGACTTCCTTGATCAGCTGCTCGCGCATGTTGAGCCGACGGATGAAGTGGGTCGGAATGCCCATGCGGTTCAGGTGGTTGAATATGTGCTCGGAAATGCGGTTGTTGAGCACGCCCTTGCCGTCGACGACTTCATGCTTCTTCTTGTTGAAAGCGGTGGCGTCGTCCTTGAAAAACTGGATCAGGGTACCCGGCTCGGGGCCTTCATAAAGGATCTTGGCCTTGCCTTCGTAGATGCGGCGGCGACTCTTCATTTGATTGTTTCTCTGGTTGGAAGGGTGGACGGCAAGCTACCGGTCCCTTTCTCACGCCGCAAAGCCGCGGCGGCTGTGGGTTTCAAGGCCGGTCTCTATCTTAATCGGGCCAATTGCTCAATCATCATTTCCTGCCAATTAACGCCTTTTGCTGCGGAAATGCCGCACCGCACAGGCAAACAGCTCAAAAGAGACGTATTGACCGGGCGGCGGGCTTTTGGTTTGAGGAAGTCGATATCATATGCACCGGAAGTCGAATCGATTTCCCACTCCCTGGAGGATTGCCATGAGCAACATGAAGGACCGCGAAGAAGGTTTTGAGCGCAAGTTCGTCTTCGACGAAGAACTGCGCTTCAAGGCAAACGCGCGGCGCAACAAGGCGCTCGGCCTCTGGGCTGCCGAAAAGCTTGGCAAGTCGGGTGCCGACGCCGAGGCCTACGCCAAGGAAGTCGTGGTTTCCGACATCGAGGAAGCCGGCGACCATGACGTCTTCCGCAAGATCCGCGCTGATTTCGACGCCGCCGGCGTCGACCAGTCCGATCATCAGATCCGCCGCACCATGGACGAGCTGATGGCGCAGGCGATCGACCAGATCAAGAACACCTGATCAAGACCAAATGCTGGATGCCGGGGCGCGAGTTTCTGCAGCCCTGGACCAACGAACCGCCCGCATCCCGGGCGGTTTTTGTTTGCGCCGACGCCAGCTTCCGGTTGAAATGGCTACGACCTGAGGGAGAGAAAGATGTCGCTTGCCGAGAGACTGCACGCCAACGAGACCATCATCACCGCCTGGTCCGGCGTGCCGGATGCGCTGACGGTCGAAATCCTTGCCGGGCAAGGCTTCGATGCCGTCACCCTCGACATGCAGCATGGCGGCCACAATGAAGACAGCGTGCTGCGCTCGATCGCGCCGGTGCTCCGGGCGGGCAAGCATTCGATCGTCCGGGTTCCGGTTGGCCGATTCGACATGGCGAGCCGCGCGCTCGACTTTGGTGCCGAGGCGGTCATCGCGCCGATGGTCAATTCGGTCGAGGATGCCCGGCGCTTTGCCGCCGCGATGAAATATCCGCCGCTCGGCGAACGCTCCTGGGGCCCAACCTTCGCAGCACCGCGTCACGGCAGCAAGGATTCGGTCAAGTGGCTGAAGGAAAGCAATGCCCGCACCGTTTCCTTTGCCATGGTCGAGACCCATGCGGCGGTTGCCGTGCTCGACGGCATCCTGGAAACGCCCGGCATCGACGGTATCTTCCTTGGGCCGGGTGATTTCTCCATCGCCTGGACGAAGGGCGAGACGATCAACTCGACACTCGAAGCGATGATGGAAACGGTCGCCGATGTCGGCAGGCGGACCCGTGCCGCCGGCAAGCATGCCGGCATCTACGTCACCGATCCCAGGATCGCGGGACGTTTCGTCGACATGGGTTACCAGTTGCTGGCGACAGGCTCCGAGCACCAGCTGATCGCGGCCGGCGCCGCGGGTCTTCTGGCGGACCTCAAGAAGTCTTTGGGCTAGCTTTCCAGCCGCGACAGGAACTGCGCGAATACCATCGATCCCTCCGGCCACGGCCCATGGCCGGAATCGGCGTTGATGTGGCCTGAATCGCCGGCGTCGATGAACAGCGAGCCCCAGGCCGCCGCGATGTCCTCGGCGACGTCGAGCGCGCAATACGGGTCGTTGCGGCTAGCGACGACGACTGACGGAAACGGCAGCGGATCGCGCGGGTAGGGGCCGAAGGTCATCAGGTGCTTCGGCTTGAGGGCCGGGTTGGACACATCAGGCGGCGCCACGAAGAAGCCGCCGGCCACGAATTTCTTGAAGCCTGGAATGGCGTGGATGACCGTCGGAATGCCGAGCGAGTGGGCAACGAGCACCACCGGCCGCTCCGCCGCGTTCACTGCCTTGACGACCTTGTCCGTCCAGTCCCCGCGGACCGGCTTCGACCACTCGTCCTGCTCGACGCGGCGTGCGGTCGACAGCTTTTCTTCCCAGCGGCTCTGCCAGTGGGCGGGCCCCGAATTGGTGTATCCGGGCACGATGATGATATCGGCGTCTTTTACCTTCATGTCGCGGATGTAGCGATCCGACCTTGCTGGTGCAAGACGGTGCAGCTCACAGTTCCATGTGCACGATCTCGATCGGGTCGCCACCGACACCATGGGAGAAATAGCCTCGCTCGATCGCGCGAAAGCCGTGGCGGAGATAGAAGCCCTCGGCATTGACAGTCGATTCTATCCGGACCGGCCCTTCATGGTTCCTTCGTGCATTCCGGATGCCGATTTCGAGCAGTTTTTTGCCGAGACCTGATCCTGCCGCGTCGGCAACAAGGAACAGCCGCGTCACCTCACCTGGCTCGGAATCGACGAAGCCGACGATCCTGTCGCCTCGCTCGGCAACAACCATCAGCCCTTTGGCAATGAGGGCTTCGTAAGTGTCCGGCGTCCGATCGCCCACCCATCCGGCAGTCTGTTCGGCGGAATAGTGCTCCTTCGCCAGCTCACGCACGAATGTCGCGTCACGTCAAACACCGCTCGTCCGTCCCCGCTCCGTGCCGGCCTGAGCGTTGTTGTATGTTCATTGTCGTTCATGACGTGCACCACGATCGCATTTATGAGTAGCCGGCCTGGGATGGGATTGTCTCGGGTGTTTGCCGACTGGCACAACGGAACTGTTGCCGACGATCCAGAGCCGGTCGCGCAATTTTTGCAACATGTGCCGGAAGCAGAGCGGCCACTACTACGCTGCAACCAATATCAATGACGACATGGTCGATATCGAAGGCGGTGAGAACGTGACGTGGTTTGCCGCGTCAAGCTTCGCCCGGCGCGGCTTCTGCAGTCGTTGCGGCATCGGTGATGCTCTGGAAGCCGAACGACGAAGGCTACGTTTCGATCATGGCCGGTTCGTTCGAGGAGTCGTCGTCGCTGGTTGGCGGCTATCACATCTTCATCGCCGACAAAGGCTCATATTACGAGGTCGATGACGACTTGCCGCGATACGAACGGTCGTCGCCTTCGCTCAAAGTGCTGGAGGATTGAACGGGAGACTGTCGATCGTTCTCGATTGTTGAACGCTTCGTCGTGGTTCGGCGCTCTGCTCGAAACAGTGAGGAGCGCGTATATTTCAGGGCAAGGAGACATGACATGACCTCGTTGCCCACACTTTTCATTTCGCATGGCGGCCCCGACATCGTTTTGGCCGACACGCCGGCGCGCCATTATTTCGAAGGCCTCTCGGGTCTCGTCGAGAAGCCCAAAGCCATTGTGATCGTCTCGGCGCATTTCGAGACCGACGGCGTCGCCGTCGTGACGGACCCCAAGCCGGGCATGATATACGATTTCGGCGGCTTCGCGCCCGAGCTCTACAAGATGATCTATCCGGCCGTCGGCGAACCTGCCCTGGCCGAAAGAGTGTTCGGCATGCTCGATCAAGCCGGCCTGAAGCCGCATACGTTCGAGAAGCGCGGCTATGACCACGGCACATGGACGCCGCTCAAGCTGGCGTTCCCCGACGCCGACATTCCCGTGGTTCAGGTGTCGATCGACCCCAGTCGCGATGCCGCTTGGCATCATGCCATCGGCAAGGCGCTGGCGTCATTGCGCCACGAAGGCGTACTGCTGATCGGCTCAGGCCACATCACCCACAATCTGCGCGCCTATTTCAGTCGGCTTCGGCGCGGAGCCGAACCCGATCCCGCGCTGGGCGGCAAGGTGCATGCGTTCACCGAATGGTTCGCCGACAGGCTGGCGCTCGGCGATACCGAAGCGCTGCTGCACTGGAAGGACAAGGCGCCTTTCCCTGGGGAGAACCACCCGACCGACGAACATCTGATGCCGATCTTCTTCGCTTACGGTGCGGCAGGTGAGGGTGCGAAGGGCCGTCGCGTGCACGATTCGGTCGATCACGGCTTCTTTGCCAACGATTCATATCTGTTCGACTGAGCGTCGAGCCGCTAAATGATGCCGCTTCGATCGAATTGAAAGGGCATTCCATGGAGCGGCTGGTCAAGGCTTTCCAGAACTCGGTGCGGGCATTCTCGCGACTGATCCGCTCCGAGGCGG
Organism: Aminobacter sp. SR38; assembly: GCF_014843375.1. Classification (NCBI taxonomy): domain Bacteria; kingdom Pseudomonadati; phylum Pseudomonadota; class Alphaproteobacteria; order Hyphomicrobiales; family Phyllobacteriaceae; genus Aminobacter; species Aminobacter sp. SR38. The sequence continues at coordinate 580,136 of NZ_CP062112.1, read as the reverse complement.
CATTCCAGCAGGAAATCATGCTGCTCGTCGCAGCCCTGCCGATCGGCTGGTTCGTGGCAGGCACCTGGGGCGGCTACGCGCTGCTGATCGGATCGATCCTGTTCCTGATCACAGTCGAGGTGCTGAACACCGGCATCGAGGCGGCGTGCGACGCCGTCAGCCGCGAATTCAACATCGACATCCAACTTGCCAAGGACTGCGGCTCGCTCGCCGTGCTGATCTCGATCGTCATCGTGCTGGGCGTCTGGGTCTATGCCATCGCCGAGCGCCTGGCCGGGCTTCCGATCTGAAGGTCGCGTACCTACATGTCGGTTACCAAAGGAGACCGACATGGCTGACAAGGCCGATATCCACCACCTCGAGACGCGCGCCGGCCTGCCGGAGGACCTGCGTTGGCTCGTCGCCAAGTATCCGCGCGAGGACTGGCGCGCCCACGACAACGTCCATGGCATGGCCTCGATGTGGCTGCAGCGTCACGACATGTTCCGCGAGCTGGGCGGCATGCTGACCGCAGGCATTGGCGATTATCGCGAGGGCCGCATGGACGCGCAGCAATTCGCCCGCTGGTTCGCGCCGCGGCTGAACCATTTCCTCGGCAATCTCGATGGCCACCACAATGTCGAGGACCATCACTATTTCCCTATCTTCGCCAAGGCCGAAAGCAGGCTGAAGCGCGGCTTCGACATCCTCGATGCAGACCATCACCTCATCCACGAGGCGCTGGAGCGCAATGCCGGTTCGGCCAATGCATTCATTCGGGCGCTGCAGGAGAACGAGGACAAGCAACGTTTTGCCGCCGATGCCTATGCCGACGAGAATGCGCGGCTTGTCGCAATGCTGACGCGACATCTGGATGACGAGGAAGACCTGATCATTCCGCTCATCCTCGATCGCGGCGACCGGGAACTCGTGGGCTCGGACTAATCCGTCGGTTGCTTCCGGGCGATGTGGCGGGCCAACAGCCACGTTGCCAGCGCAACGGCCACGCCGATGCCGAGTCCCAGAAACAGCCGGTGGTGCGCCTTCAGCATATCGCCAAGGATATGCTCGGCGCCAAGGCCGAATACGTAGCCGAGGCTGACGAAGATGCCTGCCCAGACGAGCGCGGAGAGGCCGTTGAGCGCAAGAAACAGCGGAACCGGGATGCGCGACAGGCCTGCGGCGATGCCGCCGGCGAGCCGCATGCCGTAGACATAGCGGTTGCCTAGCACGAACAGGTTGGGATGTGCCTGCACCAGGCGGAAGGCATGGCTGAAGCCGGGCCTGCGGCGCAGCAACCGCACCCATTTATGGTTGGAGAACCGCCGTCCGAGGATGAAAAAAAGCGTGTCTCCCAGAAAGGCGCCCGTCGCTGCCACGGCAAAGGCGTTCCAGGGTTCGAAAAATCTTTGGTGGGAAAAGAAGCCGCCGAGGATGGCAAAGCTCTCGCCTTCGGCCATGCAACCGATGAAGACGGCGAGGAGCCCGAAGCGTTCGACGAGGTGATGGAGCGTGTCGATCATCGGGTGGGCGACTGACCTGCGGAAGCGTCGGCGATACGCTGGACCTGGACGGTCAGCTGCTGCACCTGCTCGCGCAACAGGATGATTTCCTGGAAGCGGATTTCGTCAAGCTTCTCGTGCAGTGCCATGATCTCGATCTCGGCCTTCAGGTTGACGGCATAGTCGTGCGAGGCATCGATGCGGTCGCGTTCGGCCTGCCGGTTCTGCGACATCATGATGATGGGTGCCTGGATGGCCGCGAGCATAGACAAGATAAGGTTGAGGAAGATGAACGGGTAGGGATCGAACGAGCCGGATCCCAGCAGCCAGGCATTGAGCACCGTCCAGACGACGAGGAAACCGAGGAAACAGAGGATGAAGCTCCAGGAGCCGCCGACGCGGGCGATGCCGTCGGCAAGTCGCTCGCCCAGGCTCTCATTGTGAGCGACGCTGTCATTGACGTTGCGGGAAACCGGCTGCCGATCGATCGCGCTCTGCAGGACCTTGTGCTCGAGTTCGCTCAAATGCTCCGGTGCGCGCTTCAGCCATCTTCCGGCAAGGTCAGCCACAGTCTTGTTCATTTGCACGCCCCCGCTTTCCAACCGGCTGCTTGGCAGCCACGAATCCTTATATGAAGATGGCTGGCGATGTCGCCAAGATGCGGTTGCGGGGGGAATGGAATGATGGACTTCGCCAGGATCAGGGTGCGCGCTGAGGAGCGCAAGGGCGGCGATGCGGTGCTGAAGTCGCTGCTGGGGCCGGCGTTCGACAATACGACGCTTGCCAAGGTCCCTGACGACCGGATCCTGTCGACGATGGCGGAGCGTGTTTTTGCCGCCGGTTTCGTCTGGCGTGTCATCGAGCAGAAATGGCCCGGCTTCGAGGAGGCTTTCCTTCATTTCGAGCCGAAGCGGCTGCTGTTCCAGCCCGATGACTTCTGGCACGACCTCGCCTCCGACAAGCGCATCGTGCGCAATCCGCAAAAGATCCGCTCGGTGCGCGACAATGCCGCCTTCGTCGAACGCGTCTCGCAGGAGCATGGCAGCTTCGGCAAGTTCTTGGCTAGCTGGCCGGCCGACGACCAGGTCGGGCTGACGGGCTATCTGGGCAAGCACGGCAGCAGGCTCGGCGGCAACACCGGCCAATATCTGTTGCGCTGGCTGGGCTGGGACACGTTCATCCTGTCACAAGACATGATCCTGGCCCTGCGCGACGCGGGGCTCGACATCGGCGAGGCAGCGTCCTCCAAGAAGGATCAGGCCAAGATCCAGGCTCAGATCAACGAATGGGCAAAGGCGACCAAGCTGCCACGGGCGCATATCTCGCGCATCCTCTCCATGTCGATCGGCGTCAACCGTCCGGCCGAGGAATTGGCGAGCTACATGGGCGAATGATGGCCCAACCGAACTCGATTGCCCGACTTCACAACGCAGGCTAAACCGCTGACATGACGAAAAAATCTCCCGACATCCTGCGCATCGCCGTTGCCCAGCTCAACCCGACGGTCGGCGACATCAACGGCAATCTCGCCAAGGCGCGCGAGGCGAGGGCGGACGCGGCGCGACAGGGTGCCGATCTGGTGTTGTTCACCGAACTTTTCCTCGCCGGTTATCCGCCGGAGGACCTGGTGCTCAAGCCGGCCTTCCTGGCTGCCTGCGAGCGTGCGGCGGAAGATTTCGCCAAGGACACATCGGACAATGGCCCCGGCGTCATCATCGGCGTGCCGCTCAAGCGCAAGAGCGGCGTGCACAACGCGGTCGTCGTTGCCGATGACGGCAAGATCGTTGCCGAGCGCTTCAAGGTCGACCTGCCTAACTATGGCGAGTTTGACGAAAAGCGTGTGTTCCAGCCCGGTCCCGACATGCCGGGTCCGATCAATTTCCGTGGCGTTCGCATCGGTATCCCGATCTGCGAGGACATCTGGGGTGAGCTCGGCGTCTGCGAGACGCTGGCCGAGAGTGGTGCTGAAATCCTGCTCGTGCCCAACGGCTCACCCTATTATCGCGCCAAGATGGACGTGCGCCATCAGGTGGCGATCCGTCAGGTGATCGAGAGCGGCCTGCCGCTGCTCTATGCCAACCAGCTCGGCGGGCAGGACGAACTCGTCTTCGACGGCGCCTCCTTCGCCATCAACGCCGACCATTCGCTGGCGTTCCAGATGAGCCAGTTCGAAGAGACGGTGGCGATGACAACCTGGAAGCGCGGCGACGAAGGCTGGGCCTGCGTCGAAGGGCCAATGTCGAAAATCCCCGAGCGCGAGGAGGCCGATTATCGCGCCTGCCTGCTGGGCCTGCGCGACTACGTCAACAAGAACGGCTTCAAGAACGTCGTGCTTGGCCTTTCCGGCGGCATCGATTCGGCGATCTGCGCGGCACTCGCCGTCGACGCGCTCGGCGAGGAGCGGCTCAGGGCGATCATGATGCCTTATCGCTATACCTCGAAGGATTCGCTCAAGGACGCCGAGGATTGCGCCCGGGCGCTCGGCTGCCGTTACGACATCGTGCCCATCCATGAGCCGGTCGACGGTTTCTCGCATGCGCTGACGCAGCTGTTCGAGGGCACCAAGGAAGGCATCACCGAAGAGAACCTGCAGAGCCGCGCCCGCGGCACGATCCTGATGGCGGTGTCCAACAAGTTCGGCTCGATGGTGGTGACGACCGGCAACAAGAGCGAGATGTCGGTCGGCTATGCCACGCTCTATGGCGACATGAATGGCGGCTTCAATCCGATCAAGGACCTCTACAAGATGCAGGTCTATGCGCTGTCGCGCTGGCGCAACACGCATGTGCCGCCGGGCGCGCTCGGCCCCTCGGGCGAGGTCATTCCGAAAAACATCATCGACAAGGCGCCGTCTGCGGAACTCAGGCCCAACCAGACCGACCAGGATTCGCTGCCGCCCTATCCGGTGCTCGACGACATCCTCGAATGCCTGGTCGAGAACGAGATGGGCGTCGACGACATCGTCTCCCGCGGTCATGATCGCGATACGGTCCACAAGATAGAGCACCTGCTCTACATCGCCGAATACAAGAGGCGGCAGGCAGCACCCGGGGTGAAGATCACCAGGAAGAATTTCGGCCGCGACCGCCGCTACCCGATCACGAACAGATTCAGGGATCGTGGCTAAGTCGCTGGAACTGAACTGAAAACCGCCAGCAGACCGGAGGGTTCATGACCGAGGTCGAGATCAGTTTCGACGTGTCGCGCATCGACTTCGACAAGACGTCGGACGTCATCAAGGCGAGCTATTGGGGCGAGGGCCGGACCGACGACATCCATCGCCGGGCCTTCGACAATTCGCTGTGCCTGGGCGCTTATATCGACGGCGAGCAGGTCGGTTTCGCCCGCGCCATCACCGACTATGCCTGCTTTGCCTATGTCGCCGACGTCATCGTCTGGCCTGAGCGGCGCGGCCTCGGCATCGGCAAGAAGCTGATCCAAGCGCTCATCGACCATCCTGAGCTTGCGAGCGTGACCGGCTTCTCGCTCAGAACCTCGGACGCGCACAGCCTCTATGAACAATTCGGCTTCGTGACCTCGACTGACGGCATGTACATGCGCCTGTCGAGGCAGCCGGCAGCCCAAGGATAGACCAGAGGCGTGTCCTACATCTCCTTCGTTCGGGACAATCCGCGCTGGCTGGTCGGCGGGTTCCTGCTCACCTTCTTTTCGACCTTCGGCATGACCTCGTTCATCGCGCTGTCGGCCGGTGACATCCGTGGCGATTATGGGCTGTCCCATGGCGAGTTCGGCACGCTTTACATGGTCGCCACGCTGGCCAGCGCCTTGAGCCTGCCGCGGCTCGGCCAGATCGTCGATCGCTTCAGCGCACAGAAGGTGGCGCTGTTCATCGTGCCGATGCTGGCGCTGGCGAGTGCATCGATGGCACTGTCGCAACACCTCGTCATCCTGTTCGTCGCCATCTATCTGCTGCGGCTGTTTGGCCAGGGCATGATGGTGCACACCGCCTACACCGCAACCGCGCGCTGGTTTTCGGCGCAAAGGGGGCGCGCGCTGTCGACCGTCATCCTCGGCCACAACGCCGGCGACGCTATCATCCCGATGGGTTTCGTGCTGATCGCCGCCTCCGTTGGCTGGCGCAACGGCTGGCTGCTTGCGGCAGCAATGATTGCCTTCATCGCCCTGCCGGCGATCGTGCTGCTTGTCGCCGTGGACCGTAAGCCGCGCTCGTCCGATCCCGTGGCACGCCAGATCGACGCGCGCGACTGGACGCGCGCCGAGGTGGTTCGCGATCCGATCTTCTACGTGCTGCTGCTCGGCGTCATGGCGCCGGGGCTGATCGTGACGACCTTGTTCTTCCACCAGGTCTATCTGGTGGAATTGCGTGGCTGGTCGCTCGAGGTCTTTGCCTCATCCTTTCTGGTGACGGCGGTGGTCAACGCCGCCTTCACGCTTGTCGTCGGCCAGCTCATCGACCGCTTTTCCGGCGTCTCGCTGCTGCACTTCGTGCTCTTGCCTCTGGGGCTGGCCTGCCTGGTGCTGGGCCTTGTCGACGCGCAGTGGAGCGCCTTCGGCTTCATGGCGCTGCTCGGCATCTCGAATGGCCTGTCGACGACGCTGTTCGGTGCCATATGGCCCGAAGTCTATGGCCTCAGGCACCTTGGCTCGATCAGGGCGCTGATCGTTTCTGCCGGCGTGTTCGCCTCGGCAATCGGGCCGGGCCTGACCGGGTTCCTGATCGACGGCGGCGTCAGCTACCCCGGCCAGATCGTGGCGATGGCGGTCTACTGCTTGGCCATTTCCTTTGTTCTGCTGTTGGCTTCGCGGCGGATCCGCGCGCGAAGCCATGTTCAGCCGGCACCAGCCGTGGTTGGCGTTTAGCCGACTACTTCCCGGATATGCTCTCCACGGTCTCGCGGCGGTCATAGACGTGGTCGACGATACCCCAATCCCTGGCTTCCTCCGCCGTGAAGAAGTAATCGCGGTCGAGCACGCGCGCCACTTCTTCCTCGGTGCGCCCGCAATGCTCGGCATAGAGCCTGGTCATGCGCCGCTTGAGCTTGATGATGTCTTCGGCATGGCGCTCGATGTCGGAGGCTTGGCCACGGAAGCCGCCGGAGGGCTGGTGCAGGATTACGCTCGCATTGGGCAGGGCGATGCGCCTGCCGGGTGCGCCGGCCATCAGCAGGAACGAGCCCATCGAGCCCGCCGTGCCCATGCACAAAGTCGATACGGGGCAGCGGATGAACTGCATCGTGTCATAGATGGCAAAGCCGCTGGTGACCACGCCGCCCGGGGAGTTGATGTAGAACGAGATTTCGCGGGTAGGGTTTTCCGACTCAAGGAACAGCAGCTGCGCGCAGATCAGCGAGGCCGAATTGTCGTCGACCTCGCCATTGAGGAAGACGATCCGCTCGCGCAGCAGCCGGGAAAAAATGTCGAAGGAGCGTTCGCCGCGCGGCGATTGTTCCACCACCATAGGGACGAGTTGCATCGTGTCGCGCATGCGCGAATTTCCTTTCATCAATGGAGACTGTTTGGGCTTAGGCGGCGGCGCGCATCAGCGGCGGGCTGTTCGAATTCGCCGGCGAAGCAATGGTTCTGGCCGTCTCGACGCTATGGGTCAGGCGGAACCACGTGCCGCCGTCCGGCTGCGCTTCGAGGTCGAAAGTCACGACCGTTTCGGGTTCGCTCACCGTTGCGTCGTTCCAGGCGTAGCGAACGCGCGAGAACGGCAGAGCCTCGATGATGCGGTAGGCCGGGCCGGTCGTATCAGCGGTGACCTTGTCGGCCGCCGGCACATCGAGCCAGGTTGCGACGAACTCCGGTACCGTCAGCGCGCGCCAGACCTTTTCAGGCGTGGCTTCCAGTTCGCATTCGACGACGATGGTGTCGTCTGTCTCTTCCTGCCTTTGGGCGTCCGTCATTGGTCCATCTCCTTGAGCAGTGTCTTCAGCCTCTCGACACGTTCCGGCCAGAAGCTGCGATAGCGGGTGAGCCAGTCGAAAAGCGGCCGCAGCCCGTCGGGGTTGACGCTGTAGTTCACATGCCGGCCGGCACGCGCTTCCTTGATCAAGCCTGCGCCGCGCAGCACGGCGATGTGCTGTGAGATCGCTGGCTGTGAGATCTCCAGCCCCTGGCGTAGTTCCGTCGCGTTTTTCTCGCCTGCTGTCAGTCGGTCCAGTACGGCACGGCGGGTGGGATCGGACAGGGCGCGGAATATCTCGGATTCGTTCATGGAAATGAGATAAGCATGGACTTATCTGTTGCGCAAGTGCCACCCAATGATGCCTGCGAAACTGGCACAACACGCTTCGGTCCAGCGCGGGGGTTGGCTAAGCAAAAATGCTTCGATATAAGCAAATTCTTCGCGGCCACTATCAGGGAGGTCTGAATGCCAGAATATGACATGTCCTCCCGGGGTTCACGCCGAGGTCGTTGACCTCGCGAACCACCTTCGGCGTCCCTTTTATCTGACGCTGCCGTACCGCGACTTCCTGATTGAGCAAGAATTATTCGTCGCGCCTTTGAACATCTTTTTTCCAGGGGTGGCGTCGGGTTTCGGCGCCTCAACGCATCATGGCTCGTTTTCGTATCGACCTGCGCGGCGGCGCTTTCCGCAGCGTTCTGGGTTTCACTTTCAGGCACTGGCAACGCCAACCGGCCCGGCTCGTCGTTATCTCGGCGGCCGTGCTCATTTCGACGATGGCCGACGTGTTGACGCCGCTCTATTCGGGCCGGCTGATCGACGCCGTCGCCAGTGGCGCGGCGACTGACGAGGTGGCATGGAATGCGGCGCTCGCCGCTTTCTTCACCTTGCTGGCACTTGCCACTGGCTCGCTGGTGTTCCGCCACATCGCCTTTGCCGGCATCATCGAGTTGACGCTCAAGATGATGTCCGACATCGCCCAGGATGCGTTCCACCGCGTCCAGCGCTTCTCGACCGACTGGCACGCCAACAGCTTCGCCGGCTCGACAGTGCGCAAGGTGACGCGCGGCATGTGGGCGCTCGACCTGCTCAACGACACGCTGCTGGTGGCGCTGCTGCCGTCCTTCGTGATGCTTGTTGGCTCGACCATCCTGTTGGGATGGCACTGGCCGATGATGGGCCTGATCATTGCCGTGGGCTCGCTGGTCTTCATTACCCAGACGGTGGTGATGTCGCTCGGTTTCGTCGCCCCGGCGGCCAGCCTTGCAAACAGCTGGGACACGCGTCTCGGCGGCTCCTTGGCCGACGCCGTCAGCTGCAATTCGGTGGTCAAGGCCTTTGGCGCCGAGGAGCGTGAGGAAGGGCGTCTCGCCAAGGTGATCGCCAAGTGGCGTCACCGCACGGGGCGCACCTGGATGCGCGGAACGATCAACGGTACGTCGCAGAACATCACGCTGGTTCTGCTGCGCGCCGCGATCATCGGCTTCGCCCTTTTCCTGTGGTCAAGCGGGCAGGCCAGTGCAGGCGATATCGCCTTCGTGCTGACCTCGTTCTTCCTGCTCCAAGGCTATCTGCGCGATGTCGGCATGCACATCCGCAACCTGCAGCGTTCGGTCAATGACATGGAGGAACTCGTCGACATCCAAGGCCAGCCTCTCGGTGTGGCCGATCGGCCTGGCGCCAAGCCGATCCAGATCGGCGACGGCGGCATCGAGTTCAAGCATGTGACGTTCCACTACGGCACGCATGCGAACCCGCTCTACCGGGACTTCTCGGTGTCGATCAAACCAGGCGAGCGCGTCGGTCTCGTCGGCCATTCCGGTTCGGGCAAGACGACCTTCGTCAAGCTGATCCAGCGGCTGTACGATGTCGGCGGCGGCAAGATCACCATCGACGGGCAGGACATCGCCAAGGCGACACAGTCGTCGCTGCGCTCGCAGATCGCGATCGTGCAGCAGGAGCCGATCCTGTTCCACCGCTCGCTGGCCGAGAACATCGCCTACAGCAGGCCGGGCGCGACGCAGGCCGAGATCGAGCGCGCGGCAAAGCTCGCCAGCGCGCACGAATTCATCCAGCGTCTGCCCAAGGGTTATGGCACGCTGGTCGGTGAGCGTGGCGTCAAGCTGTCGGGCGGCGAGCGCCAGCGCGTGGCGATTGCCCGTGCCTTCCTGGCCGATGCGCCGATCCTGATTCTCGACGAGGCGACATCCAGCCTCGATTCGGAATCGGAGGTGCTGATCCAGCAGGCGATGGAGCGCCTGATGGTCGGGCGCACGACGCTGATCATCGCGCACCGGTTGTCGACGGTGAGGGCGCTCGATCGGCTGCTCGTCTTCGATCGCGGAGAGATCGTCGAGGAGGGCCGGCACGAGGCGCTGGTACGCCGCGAAGGCGGCATCTACCGCCGCCTGTTCGAACGCCAGGCGCTGGAGCTCACCAAAGGGCTCGTCTAGATCTGGAGCGGGCCGCGAGAGATCGCGGCCCGTTCGTCATGCTGAAGCGGCCCGCAAGAAGATGTAGCCCCATTGGTCGGCTTCCATTCGCGCTCTGGTTGCTTTATTTCTGGTGCAGAGGTGCGGGGGCGCCGCCTTGTCAACGCAAAAGCCATCCGCTACGCCCCGATCATGACAGTTACAGTTCGCTTCGCCCCTTCGCCCACCGGCCGCATCCACATCGGCAATGCGCGCACCGCCTTGTTCAATTGGCTCTTCGCCCTCAAGCACAAGGGGCGGTTTGTCCAGCGCTTCGACGACACCGATGTCGAGCGCTCGCGCCAGGAATTCGCAGACTCCATTCTCTACGACCTGCATTGGCTCGGAATCTTTCCCGACCAGACCGAATACCAGTCGCGCCGCTTTGCCAGCTACGACGCCGCCGTCGACAAGCTCAAGGCATCAGGCGTGCTCTATCCCTGCTATGAGACGCCCGAGGAGCTCGACCTGCGCCGCAAGGTGCGGCGGACGCGCGGCCTGCCGCCGGTCTATGGCCGCGAGGCGCTGAAGCTCACCGATGCCGAGCGCCTGTCCTACGAACATGACGGGCGCAGACCGCACTGGCGTTTCCTGCTGCCCAATTTCGTCTCCGATCCGTTCGAGACCCAGCGCACCGACGTCCATTGGACCGACATCGTGCGCGGCGAGGAGACCGTCGATCTGGCGTCGCTGTCCGATCCGGTGCTGGTGCGCGAGGACGGAACCTATCTCTACACGCTGCCATCGGTGGTCGACGATATCGAGATGGAGATCACCCACGTCATCCGTGGCGACGACCATGTCACCAACACCGGTGTTCAGATCGCGCTGTTCCGCGCGCTCGGCGCCGAGCCTCCTGTTTTCGGTCACCACAATCTGCTGACGACGGCGTCCGGCGAGGGCCTGTCCAAGCGCACAGGTGCGCTGTCGATCGAGAGCCTGCGCGACGGCGGCATCGAACCGATGTCGGTTGCCTCGCTCGCCGTGCTTGTCGGCACGTCGGAGAATGTCACCGCGGTGCCCAACCTTCGCGACCTTGCCGAGAAGTTCGATCCGGCCGCGACCTCGAAATCGGCGGCGAAGTTCGATCCTGAGGAACTGGTGGTGCTCAATCGGGCGCTGCTGCACCACATGTCCTTTGACGAGGTGCGTGATCGCCTGATGGTGCTCGGTGTCAGCGGCAACCATGCCGAAGCGTTCTGGATGGCCGTTCGCGGCAATCTTGACAGGCTCCAGGACGCCGTGGCGTGGTGGCGCATCCTGCGCGAAGGGCCGCAGCCGGCTGCCGAGATCGCCGACGAGGACCGCGAATTCGTTGGCCAGGCGCTCGACCTTCTGCCCGAAGAGCCGTGGGACGGCAATGTCTGGAAGGACTGGACGACCAAGGTGAAGAAAGCGACCGGCCGCAAGGGCAAGGCGCTGTTCATGCCGCTCAGGCTGGCGCTCACCGGTCTTGAGTCGGGCCCGGAACTCGCAGATCTGTTGCCGCTTGTGGGTCGGGAAGGAACGTTGGCCCGACGGCCCTGACCTTGCGGTTGGGATCTGGTGCCGGACGAGGCACCACCGGCGCCTGCGGTTCCTCCACCGGCCTGGCCTGCGGGGTGCTCGGTACCGGGCGTCCTTCGCCGGCGATGACCGAAAAATTCCTGTCCAGGCTGACATTGCAGCCGCAGGCCGGAACGCGCGGCAGGTCGAGGCGCTTGTAGCGATAGGCTGTCGCAAGATTGCGGTAGGGCTGTCCGGAGCGGGCTGAAACCATGCTCTCCTGTGGCTGGCCGGCATTGAGGTGATAAAACAGCTCGATCTCGGTTCCAGGGCAGCTGGCTTCGCAATTCTTCTCGTCGCGCTGGAAATCCGAAACATCGGCTGCATTCGACATCGGGAAGAAGTATCCGTCGCAGGTGCGCACGCACAAGGTACGGTATTCGCCCAAGCCTTGTTGCTGGCTGCGGCCGATGACGATGTGCTGCGGATAGCTTTCATTGAAGCTCAGGCTGGTCGCCTCGCCGCCGCGGATGACGGTCGCGCCGGCTTGCTCCGTCGCGGGATCGTTGCTTGCGCCTTCTTCCGTCTTCTCGCCCTGGTCGTTGCAACCCGCGAATTGCATCGCATCAAGAATGCGGATGCGCTCGCGCCGGACGTTCCTGTTCGGTCGCGCGGTCTGGCCGTCGAGCTTGCCGAGATTGTCCTGCATCTCAGCGATCTTGGCATTCAGCGCGGCGCACTGAGCGATGACGTCGCCCGAGATCGCCCTGTCGCAGCCGAGGTCGGAAGCCCTGATGCGGGCGAGGTCGATCTGGTCTTGCTGGGTGGCGGCGGCAGCGGCGAACTCGTCGGGTTGGGCGAAGCTGCCGGTTGCCTGGGTCGGCAAGTTGGCCAGTTCGACCTCGAGTTCTAGGCATTCCGCCGAGACTGCTTGCGACAATCCGGTGGTCAGCAATGACACGGCGACTGCGGCCAACAATGCGATGGCTGGTCGCTTCACCGGGAATTTGCTTCTGCCGCGCCCGAACATCCCGCTTTCCATCGCCGCGCGACGCGCGGAACATGCCCAGTTCGAACCCTAGCGCCGACGAGGTTAACCGTTTCTTTGGAGACGGCTAACCCGTGCCCGATCAGGACGCCGCGTGCGCGCGCTGCGACGCTTCGACGACGGCGAGTGCCGTCATGTTGACGATGCCGCGCGAGGTAACCGAAGGCGTCAGGATGTGTGCCGGCTGCGCGGTGCCGAGCAGGATCGGCCCGACATGCAGCGCGTCCATCATCGTCTTGACCGTGGTCAGCGCAATGTTCGCCGCATCGAGATTTGGGAAGACCAGCAGGTTGGCTTCGCCCTTCAGCGTCGAATGCGGATAGACGCGCTGGCGCAGCACTTCCGACAGGGCGGAATCGCCATGCATTTCGCCGTCGCTGGCGAGTTCCGGCGCGATGCGCTTCAGGATCGCCGCCGCCGCCCGCATCTTCTGCGCGCTTTGCGAGTCGCGTGACCCGAAATTCGAATGCGACAGCAAGGCCGCCTTGGGCTCGATGCCGAAACGACGGATCTCGTCGGCCGCCAGCATCGTCATCTCGGCGATCTCTTCGGCGGTCGGATCGACGGTCACGTAGGTGTCGGTGAAGAACAGCACGCCGCGCTGCGAGATCAGCATCGACAGCGCCGACAGATCGCGATCCTTGACGCCGTCGCGGGCGCCGACGATCAGCGTGACGTTGCGCAGGTGCCGCTCAAAACGGCCTTCCAGGCCGCAGATCATGGCATCGGCATCGCCGCGCTTCAGCGCGATGGCCGCGATGACCGTGTTGTTGGTGCGCACCATGGTGCGCGCCGCCTCGGGCGTGATGCCCTGGCGGCCGCCGAGGTCGATCAGGTGGTCGACATAGTGACGGTAGCGTGGATCATCCTCGGGATTGATGATGTCGAAGTCGACAGCCGGCCGGATGCGCAGACCGTAGCGCTTGATGCGGACCTCGATGACATGCGGACGCCCGATCAGGATCGGCTTGGCCAGCCCTTCCTCCAGCACCACCTGGGCGGCGCGCAGCACGCGCTCGTCTTCGCCGTCGGCGTAGATGACACGCTTGGATGTTGCCTGCTTGGCGTTGGAGAAGATCGGCTTCATCACCAGGCCGGAGCGGAAGACGAAGCGGCTGAGCTTGTCGACATAGGCGTTGAAGTCGGCGATCGGCCGGGTCGCCACGCCGGTTTCGCAGGCCGCCTTGGCAACGGCAGGCGCGATCCTGAGGATCAGCCTGGGGTCGAAGGGCGAGGGGATCAGGAAGTCGGGGCCGAAGGTCGGCGTCTCGCCGGAATAGGCGCGCGCCGCGACATCGGACGGTTCTTCGCGCGCGAGCGCAGCAATTGCGCGCACGGCAGCCATCTTCATTTCTTCATTGATGGCACGCGCGCCGCAATCGAGCGCGCCGCGGAAGATGTAGGGGAAGCACAGGACGTTGTTGACCTGGTTCGGGAAATCAGAGCGTCCGGTGCAGATCATCGCGTCGGGACGGGCGGCGCGCGCCACTTCCGGCATGATCTCGGGATTCGGGTTGGCCAGCGCCAGGATCAGCGGCTTGTCCGCCATCTCCGACAGCAGTTCCGGCTTCAGCACACCGGCTGCCGACAGGCCGAGGAAGACGTCTGCGCCGCCGATGACATCAGCCAGGACGCGCGCGTTGGTGTCCTTGACGTATGGGTCCTTCCAGCGGTCCATCTCCTCGACGCGGCCCTTGTGGGCGACGCCGAAACGGTCGGTGACCCAGATGTTCTCGACCTTGGCGCCGAGGGACACCAGCAGGTTGAGGCAGGCGAGTGCCGCGGCACCAGCGCCCGAGGTGACGATCTTGACGTCCTCGATTTTCTTGCCGGCGAGTTCCAGGCCGTTGAGAACGGCGGCCGCGACGATGATCGCGGTGCCGTGCTGGTCGTCATGGAAGACCGGGATGCGCATCTTGGCTTTGAGCTGCTCCTCGACTTCGAAGCACTCTGGGGCCTTGATGTCCTCGAGGTTGATGCCGCCGAAGGTCGGCTCGAGCGCCGCGATCGTGCTCACCATCTGCCCGATCTCGGGCGCGTCGATCTCGATGTCGAAAACGTCGATGCCGGCGAATTTCTTGAACAGAACGGCCTTGCCTTCCATCACCGGCTTGGATGCCAGCGGGCCGATATTGCCGAGACCGAGCACGGCTGTGCCATTGGAAATCACGGCGACCAGATTGGCGCGGCCGGTATAGTCGGCGGCGGTCTCGGGATCATCCTTGATGGCGAGACAAGGGGCGGCGACGCCGGGCGAATAGGCCAGCGCCAGGTCGCGCTGGTTGCCGAGAGGCTTGGTCGCCTGAATCTCGAGCTTGCCGGGAATGGGGTGCTTGTGGAAGAAGAGCGCGGCCTGATCCAGATCGGACAGTGCTTCCTTCTTCTTGTCTTCCCCAGCCATGTCCCGCTCCTTCAGAATCCAACAGCAAAGGCCGTTATTAGCACGGCCAGCACGATTTTCGAGGCTTCAACGGCCAAATGGACGTTGAATCACTTTCAAGCGCCGGAACTGCAATCATTCCAGCGACTTGCGGGTGGCGGTTGAGAGATTGATTCGGTCTTTTGTGAGGCTTGGCTGAAACAGCGCGTCCTTGCGACGCGCTGTTGGCTGCCTTTGGGATAGGTTCGTGCCGCCGTGAGCCTAGAATGAGCTCACGTAAAGCCCGCCGTCGACAGGAATGTTCTGGCCGGTCATGTAGCCTGCATGGGTCGAGCACAGGAAGGCGCAGATCTGGCCGAATTCTTCCGGCGTACCGAGGCGGCCGGCTGGTATGCCGGCGCTGAGGCGGGCGCGGCGCGCAGCACCTTCCGCCGGATCCTCGATGCTGCCGGGCTCGTGCGGGCCGCGCAGGCGGTCGGTGTCGAGCTTGCCGGGCAGCATGTTGTTGATGGTGACGTTGCGGTCGGCGACAGTGCGCGCAACGCCTGCCAGGAAGGCTGTCAGGCCGGCGCGGGCGCCGGAGGACAGGTCGAGGCCGGGGATGGGCGTGTAGACCGACAACGAGGTGATGTTAACGATGCGGCCGAAGCCACGCGCCGCCATGCCGTCGATGACAGCTTTGATCAACTCGATAGGCGTGACCATGTTGTTGGTGACGCCGGCAAGGATCTTCTCGCGGTCGAGCTCTCGGAAGTCACGGTAGGGCGGACCGCCATTGTTGTTGACCAGAATGTCGGGGTCAGGGCAGGCGGCGAGCAGGGTCTTCTGGATCGCCGGATCGGAGATGTCGCCGACGATTTCGGTGACCCGCACGCCGTAGCGTTGACGAATTTCGGTTGCCGTGCGGCTCAGGATGACGGCGTCGCGGCCGTTGAGGAACAGCTCACAGCCGGCTTCGGCCAGCGCCATCGCGCAGCCCTTGCCGAGTCCCTTGCTCGAGGCGCAGACGATTGCCTTCTTCCCGCTGATGCCGAGATCCATGATCGTTCTCCTGTCGGTGATGACCCAGCCTAGAACTGCCCGGCCAAAGCCGCAACCGTCATACGGCTGTTGCATGAATCTGGGCATAGCCACGGCAAAAGCAACGGGTCGATTGCCATGTCCGGCACGAGCACACGCAATTTTCGCACGCTGTTCATCTCAGATGTGCATCTGGGATCGAAGGGAGCGAAGGCCGATTTCCTGATCGACTTCCTGCGTCACCACGAGGCCGAGAAGATCTTCCTCGTCGGCGATATCGTCGATGGTTGGCGCCTGCGCCGGTCCTGGCATTGGCCGCAGACGCACAACGACGTCGTCCAGAAATTGCTGCGCCAGGCGCGCAAGGGCACCGAAATCACCTACATCGCCGGCAATCATGACGAGTTCGCCCGCAATTTCCAGGGCGTGCATTTCGGCGGCATCGTCGTTGCCGATCGGGCCATCCACGAGGCGGCCGACGGCAAGCGTTTCCTGGTCATCCATGGCGATCAGTTCGACGCAGTGGTGCAGAACGCCCGCTGGCTCGCCTATCTCGGCGACTTCGCCTATGACGCGGCGATGGCGATGAACCGGCTGGTGGCGCGCTTCCGCCGCACCTTCGGTCTGCCTTACTGGTCGTTTTCGTCCTGGGCCAAGGTCCGGGTCAAGAAGGCCGTCAACTTCATCGGCGCCTTCCAGGACGTGCTGACCGACGAGGCGCGGCGTTCGGACGTGGACGGCGTCATCTGCGGCCACATCCACCATCCGACGATCGAGAATTTCGACGGCATCCAGTACATCAACACCGGCGACTGGGTCGAAAACTGCACGGCGGTCGCCGAGGATTTTGATGGCAGCTTCGTCATCCTGCACTGGCCGCACGTGCTGGCGGGCAAGCTGGTCAACGAACCCTTCGTGCCGATGGTCGTCGATCAGCGCGCCGACAAAGCAGCCGCCTGAACGGAACGACATCGATGTGCAGCTCCAGATATGCCTCGCGCCCATGGCGGGATGGACCAGGTCATGCGGCAATTGCCGCGCCGCGCGTTGCCGAGACGCTGCTAAGACGGGCACGGCGGCTCGGCGCGCACCACTTGCCGATGGAAGCGCAGGCCATGCCGCGCCTTGGCCGATAAGGCCGTGGCAGCTGGCCCAAGCTTTGGGTAAATGCTCGGCCCCGTTGGCTTTCGTGGCGTGGCCGCCCATGGTAAGGGATCAGGCAAATCGGTGAGGCTTGGTTGGTTCGGGTCGCGCCCGGACACGCTTACCCACCATGACATTACCGCCACTCACGCCAGAGCAGCAGGTCAAGCCACGACGCTTTGAACTGCGAATCTCCCTGCTTTTCGCAGCACTTTTCGTGCCGATGGGCGTGCATCTGCCGTATTTTCCGCTGTGGCTCGAAGCCAAGGGATTCGATCCCGAGCAGATCGCCATCGTGCTGTCGGCGCCAATGTTCCTGCGCGTCATCACAACTCCATTGATCGCGGCCATGGCCGATCGTGCCAAGGACCGCGCCAACGTCTTCATCTTCCTGGCTGCATCGTCCTTGCTTCTGTCGCTCGGCTATTTCCTCGAGCCGACCTACCTCATCGTCTTGGCCGTCTCGCTGGCGCTGGCGGTGGTGTGGACCCCGCATTCGCCGATAGCCGATTCGCTTGCGCTCTCAGGTGTCCGCCGCTTCGGATCGGACTATGCCGCCATGCGCATCTGGGGGTCGATCGCCTTCCTCGCCGGCAGCCTTGGCGCAGGCTTCATCCTGTCGCTGACCGGTGCGGACGCGGTGCCGGCGATCATCTCGATCGGCCTGCTCGGCTGCTTCCTGATGTCGTTCATCTCGCCGCGCCTTGGCCGACCGCGCAAGGCTTCACCGCTCTCGGCGACCGACATGCAGGCGGCGCCAAAGCTGTTCAACCGCTATTTCCTGCTGATGGCCGGCGGCACCGGCGTCATCATCGGCAGCCACGGCTTTCTCTATGGCTTCGTGTCGATCTATTGGAAGTCGCTCGGCATCAACGAAACGATCGTCGGGTTGCTGTGGAGCTGGGGCGTGGCGGCCGAAATCGTCATGTTCATGTTTTTCACGCGGCTGTTCGGCAACAGATCGACGGCACTGGTGCTCGTTCTGGCGGGCGCAGGCGCTATCGTCCGCTGGGTCGCATACCCGTTGATCTGGCCGCTCGGTCTGGGTGTACCTGGCTTCTTTGCCGTCCAGAGCCTGCACGCCGTGTCGACAGCGCTGGTTCTGATTGGCGTGCAAAAGCTGATCGCCGAGTCGGTTCCGGAAGAGCGCACGGGCGCTGCCCAGGGTGTTGCCTATTTCGCCAACGGCATGTCGATGGCGATCGTGACGCTGCTGTCCGGTCCGCTCTACCAGCGCTTCGGCGTCGACGGCTTCTATTTCATGGCGGCGGTCGCCGCCTGCGCTATCGTGCTTGTGCTGCTTGGATCCCGTTCAGCCCCAAAGTTCGGGCAGGGGCGGCGACACCATTGAACCCTCGTAGACAAGCCCCGGCGAACGGTCGCGCGCCAGGAGCAGCGGGCCGTCGAGGTCGACGAACTCGGCGCCCTGGGCGAGCAGCACCGCAGGCGCCATGGCGAGCGAAGTGCCGACCATGCAGCCGACCATCACCTGGAACCCGAGCGCGCGGGCCTGGTCGCGCAGTTCGAGTCCTGCCGTCAGCCCACCCGACTTGTCGAGCTTGATGTTGACGGCGTCGTAGCGGCCCTTGATCTCGGCGAGATCGGCGGCGATGTGGATGCTCTCGTCGGCGCAGATCGGCACAGGATGTGGGATGCGGCCGAGGATCTGGTCGGCGCCGGCGGGCAGCGGCTGTTCGATAAGCGCGATGCCGAGCTGGGCGGCAGCGGCAAGGTTCTCGGCGATGTTGGCATCGGTCCAGCCTTCATTGGCGTCGAGGATGATGCGGCTGTCGGGGGCGGCTTCGGTGACCGCGCGGATGCGGGCGATGTCGTTGTCGCCGCCGATCTTGACCTTGAGCAACGGCCGCGCCGCGTTGGCGCGGGCCTGGGCTGCCATAGTCTCGGGTTCGCCGAGCGACAGCGTGTAGGCGGTCTCGAGCGCCAGCGGCGCAGCAATGCCGAGCCTGTCCTTGACCGGCACGCCGCTCAACTTCGCTTCCAGGTCCCAGAGCGCGCAGTCGACGGCGTTGCGCGCTGCACCGGCTGACATCAGCGTCAGAAGGTCGGTGCGCGAAGCACCGTCCTCGATGGCGTGGCGCGCCTGTTCGATCGCCTCAGCCACGCTAGCCATGGTCTCGCCATAACGCTTGTAGGGCACGCACTCGCCGCGTCCGATGACGCCTGATTCGGCGATTTCGCAGGTTATGACCTCGGCTTCGGTCTTGGAACCGCGTGAGATGGTGAACGTTCCGGCGATGGGAAAACGCTCGTCAACGACCGAAAGGACACGCGTCATGAAAATCTGCTCCGTTCAACTGCTTGGCGCGGCTGCGAAAATCGACATGCCGCAGCCGACGCGTTAAGTAGTGTGCCATGTTGACCATCGGCAAACGGGAAGCAAGCGGCGGGGCAGCCGACGGCCGAGATCACCGGCCGCAGGTTGCTGTGGCGGAGCGCGAAGGCGTGCTCGCCTGTGTGTTCACCGGGATCTGGACCACCCGCACCGTTGCCTTCGTCGACGCCGAGATGCGCAATATCGAAGCCCGCAAGGGCTACAAGACCCTGGCGCTCGACCTCGGCGGCATCGAGAAGATCGACACCGCCGGCGCCTGGGTCATCGACAGGCTCGTCAGCGCCAATGAGAAGAAGGGCGTCGAGGTCAGGATGGAAGGCCACAGCGAGGTGGCCAAGATCCTGCTGGGCGCCGTCAGCGAGGCCGTGCGGCGCGAGGGCGAATCCGCCCCGGCTGGTCCGCCCAACATCGTCATGCGCATGCTTGAGGCTGTCGGCCGCCGCGTCTACGAGATGCGCGACGACTTCCTGTCGTCGATGAACATCCTTGGCGCAACAATTCGCGGCGCCCAGATGAAGCTCGGCCGTGGCCATGCTGTCAATCCGGCCGCCATCTTCAACCAGATCGACCGCATGGGCGTCGGCGCCATTCCCGTCGTCGTACTGATGTCGGCAATCGTCGGCGCCATCGTCGCCCAGCAGGGCGCCTACCAGCTGGCCTATTTCGGCGCCGATATCTTCGTCGTCGACCTGGTCGGTGTGCTGGTGTTGCGCGAACTCGGCGTGCTGATGACCGCGATCATGATCGCAGGCCGCTCGGGCAGCGCCATCACCGCCGAGATCGGCTCGATGAAGATGCGCGAAGAGGTCGACGCGCTGACGGTCATCGGGCTCAATCCCATCGGCGTGCTCGTGTTCCCGCGCCTCGTGGCCCTGGTCATTGCGCTTCCATGCCTCACCATCATCGCCAATTTCGCAGCGCTTGGCGGCGGCATGCTGGCGGCATGGCTCTATTCGGACATTCCGATTGCCGCCTTCATCGACCGCCTGCGCCTGGCAATCGACCTCAGCACCATCTTCGCCGGGCTGATAAAGGCGCCGTTCATGGCGCTCATCATCGGCACCATCGCTTCCGTCGAGGGCATGAAGGTCGGCGGCAGCGCTGAATCGCTTGGCCGCCACGTCACCGCGTCGGTGGTCAAGGCCATCTTCGTCGTCATCATCCTCGATGGCCTGTTTGCCATGTTCTACGCAGCGATCAACTTCTGACATGGCAAACCGGACACAGACTATCGAGGCGGAGAGCCAAAGCCAGGACGCCAGGGGCGAGGTGTTGCTGTCGGTGCGCGACCTGACGGTGGCCTTTGGCGACAAGGTCATTCTCGAGGATCTCGATCTCGACATCCGGCGCGGCGAAATTCTCGGCTTCGTCGGTGCTTCGGGGTCGGGCAAGTCGGTGCTGTTGCGCACCGTGCTTGGCCTGATCCGCAAGCGATCCGGCACGATCAAGCTGTTCGGCGTCGATCTCGAGCAGGCCAACGAGGAGGAGCGGCTCAGGATCGACATGCGGGTCGGTATGCTGTTCCAGCATGGCGCGCTGTTTTCGGCGCTGACCGTGCTGGAGAACGTCCAGGTGCCGATGCGCGAATATCTCGACCTGCCGAAAAAGCTGATGGACGAGCTCGCCATGCTCAAGATCGAGCTCGTCGGCCTGCCGCCTGACGCGGCCCGCAAGTTTCCGTCCGAGCTTTCCGGCGGCATGATCAAGCGTGCGGCACTGGCGCGTGCGCTGGCGCTCGACCCTGACATCGTCTTCCTCGACGAGCCGACGTCGGGTCTCGACCCCATCGGTGCTGCCGAGTTCGACGAGTTGGTCGGCAAGATGCGCGATACGATGGGGCTCACCGTCTACATGGTCACCCACGATCTCGACAGCCTGTTTTCGGTCTGCGACCGGGTCGCGGTGCTGGGCAACAAGAAGGTGCTCGTCGAAGGCACGATCGAAGACATGCTGAAGAGCGAAGAACCGTGGGTAAGGTCGTATTTCCGCGGAAAACGCGCGCGGCAGCTTGATCTTGCCGCAAGGGCATAGAATGGAATGATGTGATGGAGACCAGGGCAAACTACGTCATTGTCGGTATCTTCACGCTGTTTGCCGTTCTGGCCGCCTTTGCGTTCGTCTACTGGACGGCGGCAATCGGTGAACGTGGCGAGACGGCAACGTTGCGTGTCCGTATTCCCGGTTCCGCATCGGGCTTGGCCAGGGGCAGCTTCGTGCTGTTCAACGGCGTCAAGGTCGGCGACGTCCGGCGCGTCTATCTCGACATTTCCAATCCCCAGGTGGCGATCGCCGACGCCGAGATCGACAAGCTGACGCCGATCACCCAGTCGACACAGGCGGATATCGGCCTCGCCGGCCTGACGGGACAGGCCAATATCGAGCTCAAGGGTGCCAACATCAAGGAGCCCAACCTGCTCGACCAGGCCGAGGCGGAGGGCAAGATCGCCGAGATCGTTGCCAATCCGTCCGCCGTGACCAATCTGCTGCAGACGGCGCAGGACATCTTCAAGCGCGCCGACACGGTGCTCACCAATCTCGAAGGTTTCACGAACGACGTGCGCGGACCGCTGACCGAGACCGTCAGCAATGCCCAGAAATTCTCGGAGTCCTTGGCGCGCAATGCCGATGGCGTTGACAAGTTCCTGGCGAGCGTCAGTGCGCTGTCGGAGCAATTGTCTGCGGTCTCGGGCAAGCTCGATGGCACCATCGAGGCGGCGGAAGGCCTGCTCAAGTCGGTTGACCGTGACAAGGTCAAGAACATCGTTGCCAGTGTCGACACCTTCACCAAGAACCTGAGCGCTCAGAGCGACCAGCTCGACGGCATCGTCAAGGGCGTCAACACCGCGGTCGCCTCGATCAACGACTTCGCCCAGAAGACCCAGCAGACGCTGACCAAGGTCGACGGCGTGCTCGACGGCGTCGATGCGGCCAGCGTGCGTGAGTCGCTCGACAACATCCGCAAGGCCAGCGAAAGTGCCAACCAGGCTGCGGCCGACGTCGCCAAGGTCACCGAAAAGTTCGGCGACCGTGCCGACGACATCGACCAGATCATTACGGACGCCAAGCAGCTGGCGTCGCGCCTCAACGCCGCTTCGGTGCGCGTCGACGGCGTCATGGCCAAGGTCGACAAGCTGCTCGGCTCGGGCGAGGCGGAGGGCGTCATGTCGGACGCCAGCGCTACCTTGAAGTCGTTCAAGCAGGTGGCCGACACGCTGAATTCGCGGCTCGCCACGATCATGGACGGCCTGTCGCGCTTCTCCGGCCAGGGGCTGCGCGACGTCGACGCGCTGGTTCAGGACTCCAGGCGTTCGATCAGCCGCATAGAACAGGCCATTTCCGACCTGGAGCGCAATCCGCAACGCATCATCACCGGCGGCGAGGGCTCGGTGCGCGAGTTTGACGGCCGGGTGCGTCGTTGACATCGCCGGCATGCAATCGCATGAAGGCAAATGAGGGGTGTTCGCGCGCGGCGCGGGTGAGTCTGTTTCGGGGACAGCACGTGAAGGCTGCTAGATCAACTTTGCTGCTGAGCGCAGTCACGCTTGCGCTGTCCGGCTGCACCTCGTTGTTCGTCAGTACGCCGCCGCCGCTCGACACCTACGAGCTGACTGCGCCCGCTGTCGACGGCCGCAACGGCCCGAGCCGCCGCCAGATCCTGATTGCCGAACCTTCGGCGCTCAAATCGCTGGATGGCCAGAGCATCGTCATCAAGCCATCGCCCGGGTCGATACAGTTCCTCAAGGGGGCGCAGTGGTCGGACAGGCTGCCGCGCATCGTCCAGGCACGGCTCGCCGAAACCTTCCAGCGCGCCGGCGGCTATATCGGCGTCGGCAAGCCGGGCGAGGGCCTGGCCATCGACTATCAGGTGATCGTCGAGCTGCGCAGCTTCGAGATCAAGGTCGGCGGCGGCGAACGCGCCGACGTCGAGCTGTTCGTCAGGCTGCTCAACGACCGCAACGGCCAGGTGCGCGCCTCGCGCGTCTTCACTGTGAGCGCCCCGGTTTCCGGCGGCGGCAACGATGCCTATGCGGCGGCGCTCGACAGCGCATTCGGCCAAGCCGCGACCGAAATCGTCAAATGGACCGAGACGCTGATCTGACCAGGTCGGTAGGGGAATGAGGCAATAGGGCAGTAGGTTCGCGAACTCTTCCGGTCTGCTCGCCTGGGTTCTTGACGCTTCCTTTCCAACGTGGCGCGCATCTCTCAATGCGAAATTCGGCTGCCAAGTCGGCGCAGGCCCCGGCGCTGCCATGTGACCCAGGGCAGATCAACGCCACAAATCGTAACTTCAGACAGCAAAAGGGGCAGTAGGTTAACACCCCACTGCCCCATTTCCTTATTGCCATACTGCCCTCATGGGCCGCGGCAGCCTTACTTCAGGCGGCCGGCCGCATGTGCGAGCATGGTGTAGACCTTACCGGTATCCGACGTCAGGTAGGTCTTGGTCATGATGCTGTCGCGGTCGTTGCGCGAGACGTCCTTCAGCAGCTTCTCGAAGTCGTCGCAATAGCGGTCGACGGCCGAGCGGAACTCGCCATCCGACTGATATTTACGGCGGATCTCATCGAAGGTCTGCTGACCCTTGAGCGTGTAGAGGCGGCGGGTGAAGACGTCGCGCTCGCCGCGGCGATAGCGGTCCCAAAGCTCGATCGAGGCGTCGTGGTCGATGGCGCGGGCGATGTCGACCGACAGCGAGTTGAGCGACTCGACGACGTGCAGCGGCGAACGCTGGGCAGGCACGGCGCGTGGTTCTGCCTGGGCAGCGCCACGGGTCAGCTGCTCTTCGCGTGAAGCACCGGTCAACAGATCGCGGACCCAACCGCCCTGCTGCTGGCCGCCACGGCTGGCGGCCGGTTCACGTGCCGGCTGCTGCGGGGCAGGAGTGGCCGGGCGCTCGATGTCGAGCGTGCCGCGCAGACCGGCGCCACCTAGCGGCACCTGGGGTGCCGGCGGTTCGCGACGCTGCTCGGGCTGAGGCGCTGGGCGACGCGGCGTCGGCTGCTGCGCAGGGCGCAGCGAGGCATCGGAGACATCGACGCTGCGGCCGGACTTGGCGACGATCGCCGACAGTTCCTTGAGCGCGTTGATCTGCTCGGAAACTGCGCGGCGGATGGCCGTCGTCGATTCCTTGGCTTCCTCAGGCATGTCGAGCACGCCCTTCTTGAGCTCGGCGCGGGTGCTTTCGAGCTCGGTCTTGATCGAGCCTGCGGTGCGGCGCATGTCCTCGGTGGCGTCGGCGAAACGCTTGGTCGCTGTCTCGACGACGTCGGAGATCGCCGCACGGATCTTGTCCGCCGACTCCATCGTCTTGCCTTCGGCGTTTTCGAGCGTCTGGCCAACCAGGCGCTCGAACGACTGCATGACGCGCTCGAGGTCTTCCGACTTCTTGACCAGGCCGACAGCCAGGTCTTCCAGCGACGACTGGCGCTCAAGCGTGTGCTCGAGGTTGCTCTGCGCCGAGGACAACAGGTTGGAAGCGCTCGACAGCAGGCGGCTGTGTTCGTCGAACTTGGTGGCGATGGACGCCACCTCGCGCAATGTGCTGGACGACAGGTCGGTCAGGCGATTGGTGTTCGAGTCGACCAGGCGGGCGGCGCTCGAGAAGGTCTGAGCGGCCTTTTCGGTGGTGTTGGCGAAGTTCGAGGTGCTGCTGGTCAGGCGCTCGTCGACATTGGCGAGGTTTGCCGTCGCCTGGTCGATGAGGTTGCCCAGCTGCGCGCTCGACGTCGTCATGCGGCCGATCAGGTCGGCGACGCTTTCGGCGAGCGTCGAACGTGCACCCTCGACAGCCGACAGCGTCTCGGCCGTGCGGTTGGCGAGCGCGTCGACGAGAGCGGCGTTTTCCGAACGCAGCTTTTCGGTGGCACGTGCGGTCGCTTCTTCCATCGAGCGGTGAAGCTCGCTGCCGCTTTCGGCGAAGCGGTCGACCAGCGGGCGCGCCGTCTCGTCGAGGATCTTGGCGATCTCGTTCGAGCGTTCGGTCAGCATCGCGTTGAGTTCACGCGTGTTGGTGCCAATGGTGCGTGCAGCTTCGTTGGTGCTCTGGCCGATATGCTGGCCGACGGCGGTGAAGGTCTCGGCGATGACGTTGGCACGGGCGACAAGCTGTGCCTCGGCCTGGGTGACCTGTTCGTTGAGCTTCTGGCCCATCGATTCCGCGCCATAGGCGAGGCGGTTCTCGGCGCTCGACAGATGTTCGCCGATACGGGCTGCGACGCTTTCGGCGCCGGCAGCCAGGCGCTCATCGACATTGGCAAGCGTTTCTTCGATGGCGCGGGCGCGGGCATCGAGATCGGCCGAGGTGCGATGGGCGCGGGCAACGACGCGCTGTTCGGTCTCGTTGAAGGCGCTGGCGATCAGTGCCGCATGCTCGCCGATGCCCGAAGTGCTCTCGGTGACGCGGGCGGCAAGCTGGCGTCCTGCCTCGTCGAAGGCCTGGCCGATTTCCGATGCGCGGCCGAGCAAGGCCTCTGACGTCTGGTCGACGCGTGCAGCGATGCGGCTGTCGGCTTCGTCGAAGGCGCGGCTGATCTCGGCAGCGCGGCCAAGCAGCGTTTCCGCTGTCTGGTCGACGCGTGCAGCGATGCGGCCGTCGGCTTCTTCGAAGGTCCGGCTGATTTCGGCGGCGCGCCCAAGCAGCGATTCTGCCGTACGGTCGACGCGGGCGGCGATGCGGCCGTCGGCTTCTTCGAAGGTCCGGCCGATTTCGGCGGCACGGCCGGCAAGCGTGTCGGCGGTCTGGGCCGCACGCGCAGCGAGCCTTTCGTCGGCCTCCTCGAAGTTGCGCACGATTTCGCCGGCACGGCTGCCGAGCGTCGCCGAGCTGTCGGCGACCCGAGCGGCGATACGTTCGTCGGCTGCATCGAAGATGCGGCTGAGTTCGCCGGCGCGGCTGCCCAGCGAATCCGCGCCTTCGGCGATACGGGCGGCGAGCTTCTCGTCGGCAGTGTCGAAGATGCGGCCGAGTTCGGAGGCGCGGGCGGCAAGCGCGTCAGCGGATTCGCCGATGCGCATGCCCAGGCGTTCGTCCGCGGTGTCGAAATTGCGCAGGATGTCGCCGGCGCGAGCCGACAGGGCATCCGCGGTTTCGATGGCGCGGGCGATCAGCGAGCGGTCAGCTGCGTCGAAGGTGCTGGCGATCTCGCCTGCCTTGGCCGACAGCGTGTCGGCAGTCTCTTCGGCACGCGCCAGCAGCGCGTTCGACGTTTCGTCGGCGCGGGCGGCGAGGCGACGGTCGGCGTCGTCGAAGGCACGGGCGATGTCTTCGGCCCGCGCGAGCAGGGCGCTCGATGTCTGCTCGGCACGCTCGGCAATGACGCGGTCGGCGTCGCTGAAGGCCTTGCCTGCCTCTTCGTTGAGAGCTGCGGTCACTTCCATGACCTTTTCGCGCAGGGCGCCGGCAACGAAGACGGCGCTCTTTTCGAGCACGCCGCGGACATTGTCGACACCCAGCGACAGGGCGCGTTCCATGGTGGAGGTGCGCTCTTCGATGACGCCGGTCTGGCGGCGGAAGCTCTCTTCGATCTTCTCGATATCGCCGGCAATCGCGTCGGAGATGTCGACGCGGCGGGCGGCGATCTGGTCGATGTGGCCCGATATGGCCAGGTCGATGTCGCGGCGGGCTTCGCTGAGCTTGCCGAGATCCTCATCGAGCGCACGGGCCATCGTGTCGCGGCCTTCGGCGAGCTTGCCGACATGGCCGGCGACGATGTTGTCGATGGTGGCGCGGCTGTCGTTCAGCATGGCGAGATCGGCTTCGAGCGCCTTGGTCAGCGTGTCGCGGCCGGCGGCCAGCTTGTCGACCTGGCCGAGCATCATGCCGTCGATCTTGGCGAGGTCGGCTTCCAGCGCGCGGCGCAGGATGTCGCGGCCTTCTGCCAGTTTCTCGACCTGGCCGGCAACGAGGCCGTCGATGCCCGAGCGGCTTTCGGCCAGCTTGGCGAGGTCGTCTTCGAGCGCCATGGACAAGGTGCTGCGTTCGGCAACCAGGCGTTCGGCGTGGCTCGATACGAGGCCCTTGACGCTGTCGAGGTCGGCTTCGAGCGACCGGGTCAGCATGGCGCGGTCTTCGGCGAGCTTCTCCGACTGGGATGCAACGGTGTTTCGGATGGCATTGAGGTCGGCTTCGAGGGCGCGCTTGAGGATATCGCGGCCTTCGGCCAGCTTCTCGACCTGGCCGGCGACGAGGCCGTCGATTCCCGAGCGGCTTTCAGCCAGCTTGGCGAGATCATCTTCCAGTGCCTTGGACAGCGTACCGCGCTCGGCGACCAGGCGTTCGGCGTGGCTCGACACAAGGCCCTTGACGCTGTCGAGGTCGGCCTCGAGCGAACGCGACAGCATGGATCGATCCTCGGCAAGCTTTTCCGACTGTGCCGTGATCGTGCTGTGGATCGCATTGAGATCGGATTCGAGGGCGCGCTTGAGGATGTCGCGGCCTTCGGCCAGCTTTTCGACCTGCCCGGCGACGAGGCCATCGATGCCGGATCGGCTTTCGGCCAGCTTGGCGAGATCGTCTTCCAATGCCTTGGACAGGGTGCTGCGCTCGGCGATCAGCCGTTCGGCATGGCTCGACACGAGACCCTTGACGTTGTCGAGGTCGGTCTCGAGCGCGCGCTTGAGGATGTCGCGGCCTTCGGCCAGCTTCTCGACCTGGCCAGCGACGAGACCGTCGATGCTGGCGCGGCTGTCCGCCAGCTTGGCGAGATCGGTTTCCAGCGTCTTGGAGAGCAGAGTGCGCTCGCCGGCAAGTTTTTCGGCATGGCCTTCGATCAGGCCATGGACGTTGGCGATGTCGGTTTCCAGGCTGCGCGACAGTTCGGCGCGATCGGACGCGATCTTGGAGGAATGGCCGTCAACGAGCGCCTTGATGCCGGCGAGGTCGGTTTCGAGCGCGTTGGCCAGGATGGCGCGGCCCTCGGCGATCTTCTCGACCTGGCCGGCGACGAGGCCGTCGATGCTCGCGCGGCTGTCGGCGAGCTTTCCGAGATCAGCTTCGAGCGCACGCGACAGGATGTTGCGGCCTTCGGCCAGCTTACCGACGTGGCCAGCGACCATTTCATCAATGTTCGTACGGGCTTGGACGAGTTTCTCGGAGTCTTCGACGAGCGCCTGGGCAAGCTGTTCACGGCCCTGGGCGAGCTGCCTGAACTGGCTGCTGAGCGTGTCGTCGATTGCCTGGCGCGACTGCTCCAGCTTGCGCATGTCGTCGTCGAGGGCGCGCGTGATCAGGCTGCGGCCTTCGGCAAGCTTCTGCACCTGGAAGCCGACGGCGGCCTCGATGCTGGCGCGACCCTCGGCGAACTTGCTGAGGTCGTCGCGTAGCGCTGCTGCCATGCGGTCGCGCGCTTCGGAGAGCTTGGTGGTGTGGTCTTCCACGGCCTGCTCGATGCCGACGCGGGCCTCGGACAGACGCTGGATGTCGCCGTCGAATGCGCGCGACACCTGATGGCGGGCCGCTTCCATGCGGCCTGCGAAATCGCTGGCGCGGGCTTCGAGCATGGTCGAGGTCGAGGTGATGATGTCGGCGAGGTCGGTGCCGATCTGGGTCTTGCCCTGGTCGATCATCGCCGACAGCGAGTCACGGCCCTGGACGAAGGTGGTGGCGATTTCGCGCGCACGCTCGACCAGCGTCTCGTTGATCTGGCGGGCGCGGGCTTCGAGAGCGGCATTGAGCTTGGCAGTGCCGGTGTCGAGCGCTTCGGCGCGGGTCTGGAATTCGCCGATCAGCGCCTGGCCGCGTTCAGCCAGCGTGCGCTCGATGCCGTGCAGGCTCGCCTCGAATTCAGAGTTGATCGTCTTGGCAGCGCCGCCGAGTAGCGAGACCATGCCCGAGGTGCGGTTGTCGAGCAGGTCGGTCAGCGAGCGGGTCACCTCGTCGGTGCTCTGCGTCAGCTTGGCGATGCGGGTGTCGAGCAGGCTGGCGAAGGCTTCGCCTGAGGTCGACAGGCGGTCGCTCAGCGAATCCATGCGGTTGTCGATCGCCTCGAACAGGCCCATGCCGCCTTCGTTGATGCGGTCGATGAGCGTGTCACCGGAATTGGTGATCGTCATCGACAGCTTGGTCGAGGCATTCAGGATGCTGTCACGGATGATGTCGCTGGCCGAGCCGAGTTCGTCGCGCAGCGTCTCATGGGCGCCGGAGATCGAGGCGCGGACGCGCTCCGCGTGGGAGACGACGGCCTCGCGCTCGCTGCCGAGACCATCGACGAGCGAACGGATGCGGGCGGCGTTCTCGGAATAGGAGCGCTCGATCTGGTTGACTTCGGTGTGGACGAGCGTTTCGAGCTCGACGGCACGCGCCAGCGTGCGTTCGATGCCTTCGCCCATGGCCGCCACCTCGCGGCGCACGGCCTGGCCGACCATCATGACGCGGTCCTGTGCCATGTTTTCGGGCTCGGCGAGGCGGAAGGCGACTTCGGTCATCGACTGCGCGGCAATGCGCATTTCCTGGGCGCGGCGGATCATCGCGGCAAAAGCCCAGAACAGCGCGATCGGCACGATGGTGGCGACGAGCAGCATCAGCAGGCCGGGACGTGCCAGCGCGTCGTCGAACGAGCGGATGGTCCAGATGCTGGGCGTGACGATGCGATCGGCCAGCGCCACGGCACCGGCAACCCATGCGACCGAAACCAGGCCGACCATCCAATAGATGGTGCTCGATGCGCGGCGGTTGAGGCTGTGCAGGAGCGACTTGTAATCCTTGGCGCGATCGTCGTTCGCGGGCTTGAAGCCTTCGGGCTGCAGCGGGCGGGTTTCGACGGGGCGCAACTGGGTCGGCGGCTCGGCTGCGCGTGCCGCAGGGGCGGGCTCGGCCTTCGGCGCAGCAGCCTTCTGCTTGCGGCCTTCACGTGCCAATTCTTCAGCTGCCTGCGAAATCTGTGCTTCGAGATCGTCCATCGACGCGGCCATGTCGAGGCCGCCTTCGTCGCCGCTCAGGTCGAGGTCGAGCGCCTGCTCGAGCTCCTTGGCCACGTCGAGATCGAGGTTCTTTGTCGGAGTGGATTTCTTCGCCATGCCTTCGCTACCCTGTACTAAAGACGCGGATTTGCTGGACTTTTTGTCCTATTTTTGTCCGCGGCCGAGGCTCAATATGGACTGCCCGTATCGTAGTGACACAATCGGGTAAAGAAAACATGCATTCGCCCCGATACGTAAAAGTTTAAATATAAGGTTAACATTGCAGTGATTATTGGCCCCAATCCCGCACGGTTCCGGGCTTTGTCAGGTTAACGGGTTATCCACACGGACGCCCTAGCTTACCAACCCAAGGGCGAGTAGCGGGGTACGGGTTGAATGGTAACGCGCGAGACGGCTTCGATGGCTTTTGGTATGCCGGGAGGCGAATCCTCGGCATCGGTTCATGGCCGTCCGATCGACCTTGAACATCTTTCCCGGCAGACGATCGGCGACCGCGATGTCGAGCGCGAGGTGCTCGACATGTTCGTCCATCAGGCGCTCTCGGTTCGAGATGCGATCGTCAAAGCCGATCTTGCCGAGCGGCTGATGCTGTGCCACGCCCTGAAAGGTTCGGCGCGTGGCGTCGGCGCATTTCCCATTGCCGACTGCGTGGCGGCGATCGAAGCGGACCCGGACAATGTCGCTCTGATCACGCGGCTTACCCGCCTGATCGACGAGGCGCGCGACTTCATCGCCTCGTTCAGCCGCTGACGTTCGGCGGTGCCTTCCCGGGGGGGCGTGCAATGGCCGCAGTAACATTTGTGGACCAGTCAGTGTAATTCCGACAGCCGGCGGCGCTATCGCACGGCAGTTGACACACACGGCGGAGTGATTATCTGCCGTGTGACCTATTTCGGGAACGAGCATGACCAAGCTGACTTACATCGCCCATGATGGCACGCGTTTCGACGTCGAGGCCGAGAACGGCTCGACCGTGATGGAAAATGCGATCCGCAATGCCGTGCCGGGCATCGAGGCGGAATGTGGCGGCGCTTGCGCCTGTGCCACCTGCCATGTCTATGTCGATGACGCATGGACGGCGATCGTCGGCGAGCCCGAGGCAATGGAAGAAGACATGCTCGACTTCGCCTACGAGGTCCGGCCGTCGTCGCGCCTTTCCTGCCAGATCAAGGTTCGCGACGAACTCGACGGCCTGGTTGTCTCCATTCCCGAGCGCCAGGGCTGACGTTCCCAACTTGGCCTTGCTTGGCATGACAGCTGTTGTCATGCACATTCTCGAAATGCGTGCGTCAGCGGCGAGGTGGCCTTGAGCGACATCACCACAACCGACGTCCTGATCATCGGAGCCGGGCCGATCGGCCTGTTTGCGGTGTTCGAGCTCGGTCTCTTCGACATGCGCTGCCACCTTATCGACATTCTCGACCGCCCCGGCGGGCAATGCGCCGAGCTTTATCCGGAAAAGCCGATCTACGACATTCCCGGCTATCCGGTGATCGGCGCCCAGGAGTTGGTCGACAAGCTTCTGGAACAGATCGCGCCATTCAAGCCCGGTTTCACCTTCAACCGGATGGTGACTGCGCTGGAGCGGCTCGAGAATGGCAGCTTCCGCGTCACGACCGACGAGAATGAGGTCTTCGACGCCAAGGTCGTGGTGATTGCCGCCGGCGGCGGCTCGTTCCACCCCAAGCGCCCGCCGATCCCTGGCATCGAGGCTTATGAGCAGGCCAGCGTCCGCTATGCGGTTCGGCGCATCGAGGATTTCCGCGATCAGGAGGTGGTCGTCGTTGGCGGCGGGGATTCCGCGCTCGACTGGACGCTCAACCTGCAGCCGGTGGCCAGACGCGTCACGCTGGTCCATCGGCGTCCGGAATTCCGTGCCGCGCCCGACAATGTCGGCAAGATGCATGCGCTGCGCGATGCGGGCGCCATCGACCTTGTGATCGGCCAGGTTTCAGGCCTGTCAGGCGAGGACGGCATATTGCGCTCCGTCACCGTCAAGGGAGCGGATGCCGATACCGAGGTAGCCTGCACGCGGCTGCTGCCGTTCTTCGGCCTGACCATGAAGTTGGGGCCGGTGGCAGAATGGGGCCTCCATCTTCACGAGAACCAGATCCCGGTCGACACCGAAAAATTCGAAACGTCGGAGCCGGGAATCTTCGCCATCGGCGACATCAACTGGTACCCGGGCAAGCTCAAGCTGATCCTGTCGGGCTTTCATGAAGCCGCGCTGATGACGCAGGCTGCCAAACACATCATCAGCCCCAAGGAACGCGTCGTGTTTCAATACACGACGTCGTCGACGAGCCTGCACAAGAAGCTCGGCGTTCCTGACTGATTTTGCAGAGGCCTGGCCCTTAGTTCTTGAGCTTGCCGGCGTCGATGCGCTCCAGCCGGTAGCGCAGCAGCCTGACAATCCGGCTTTCGAAATTGATGCCTTCGATGCGGTCGAATTCCTCCTGTGCCCGGTCATGAGCATTGAGGATGCGGTTGCTCGTCGCCTTTGCCTTGGTGGCGGCGATGTCGCAGCTCTTCTGCTTGCCGATCGCCCTCAGCGCCTGTTCCAGTTCACGGGCGTGGTTCTTGGCAATGACGACGTGGCTTTCCTCGTGGCGCTTGATGTCGGAAGACAGCGTGTTCCAGATCAGCTTGACGTCCTGGGCTGCCTTGCCGTTCTGGCGCCAGCGCGGCAGGATCACCTTGGCCTTGACGGTGACCTGGGCCGAGACGATGGCGCAGCCGCCCTTGACCTCGGCGTAGCCGATGCGGCTGGTGAATTCCATCTGGGTTGCGCCCGGGTGCCTGCCGCCGGTGCTCTTGACCTCGGGCCCGCGCGTCATCAGCTGCTGCTCGATCTCGTCGAGCGTTTTGCCGGTGATGGTGAAATAGCTGTAGGATTTGGACACAGTTGCCGCCTGAACGGGTAGGCAAATGCCTCCAGCGAGTAGGGCGGCCAGGAAGAGTTGCTTCATTAGTTGCCTCTTGGCCTACCTTGCGTTAGGGGCGATGGCGGCGCAACGGAAATCGGATCGTGCCGCTGATGTGACCGTGCAGCGAGTTGAAGCTGCAAGCGTTGATATTTCGTGACGTGGTCTGTGCTCTGGAATTGTTTTGTGGCGACGGCATGACCGGCAAACGATGGCAACTGGCGCATGGGCGCCAACTCGACTTTGGCGACAGGGCGCTTGTGATGGGCATCCTCAACGTCACGCCCGACAGTTTTTCCGACGGCGGCGCGTTCGATGCGCCCGAGCGCGCGCTCGAACAGGCGCGCCGCATGGTCGCCGAAGGGGCCGTGATCATCGATGTCGGTGGTGAATCCACCCGCCCGGGCGCAGCACCTGTTTCTTCAGCCGAAGAGCAGGATCGCGTGCTGCCGATCATCGCCGCACTCGCCCGATCTGGCGATACACTGATCTCCGTCGACACCTACCGGGAGGAGACGGCGCGGCTCGCCGTTGCCGCCGGCGCGCACATCGTCAACGATGTCTGGGGCGCCCAGCGCGAGCCAGGTATTGCCCGGGTCGCAGCCGACACCGGGGCAGGGCTGGTGCTCATGCATACCGGACGCGAGCGCGACAAGCTGCCCGACGTGATCGACGACCAGTTGCTGTTCCTGCGCCGTTCGCTGGAGATCGCCCGGGAGGCCGGTGTCCAGGACGCTCAGATCGTCCTCGATCCGGGCTTCGGCTTCGCCAAGGATGGGGACGAAAATCTCGACCTGATGGCGCGTTTTTCGGAGCTGAAAGGGCTCGGTTATCCGCTGCTCGCCGGCACCTCGCGCAAGCGCTTCGTCGGCCATGTTACCGGGCGCGAAGCCGCCGACCGTGACGCGGGGACGGCGGCGACGAGCGTCATACTCCGCCTGCAGGGCGCGGATATATTTCGCGTCCATGATGTCGCAATCAACGTGGACGCGCTGGCATTCGCAGATGCTATGCTGGCGCGACAGACCAACCTGCCGGGACGCTGACCCAGATGTACCTTATCCGTATGAAAAACTGCGCCTTCTTCGCCCGGCACGGCCTGTTCGACGAAGAAGAGGCACTTGGCCAGCGCTTCTATGTCGATGCCGAGCTGACGGTCGATCCGTCGCGTCCGCTGGAGGACGATTCGATGGACAGCACCGTTGACTACGGTGTTGCCTTCCAGGTCATCGAAAAGATCATCACCGGCCAGCGGCGCTTCCTGATCGAGGCGCTGGCGCAGGAGTGCGGTCGCGCGCTCGCAGCGCGTTTCCCCCAGATCAAGCGTGCCGAAATTACGGTCCGCAAGCCGAATGCGCCCGTGCCCGGCGTCCTCGATTACGTAGAGGTGACCGTTGTCTGGCCAGGTTGAGGAGCGCGGCTTTCTCAGCCTCGGCGGCAACCTGGGCGACCCGGCGAAGTCGATGGCGTCGGCGCTGCACATGCTCGACAGTTCCGGTGGCACGCGCGTTGTGGAAGTCTCGTCTCTGCATCGCACACCGCCTTGGGGCAAGGTCGATCAGCCCGATTTCCTGAACGTCACCGCCGAAGTCGCTACCACGCTCGCGCCGCTCGAACTGCTGGAGCTCTGCCTCGAGCTCGAGCGGCGGCTGAAGCGCGTGCGCATCGAGCGCTGGGGCCCGCGCCTCATCGACATCGACGTGCTCCTGCTGGGCAACAGCAATGTCAGCGATGTCGGACTTGAGATACCGCATCCGCGCATGCTCGACCGTGCGTTCGTCATGGTCCCGCTGGCTGAAATCGCGCCGAATCTCATGCTGGCCGGCAAGTCGGCTGCCGAATGGGCCGCCGGGCTCGACAGCGAAGGCATCGAGAGGCTCGACACCGGCCGCAACTGGTGGCGCGATCTCGGCGAATAGTCAGTGAGACTAGAGACCCAAGGCCGTGGCGATCTTCGGCGCGGCCTGGGACCAATCGTCCTCGATGACGATTCCGTCCGGCAGCGGCGGCAGAAATGCACGCATTTCACGATAGGACATCAGGTTGAACAGATGCGCGTCGGCGACGGCGTCGCGCACCGAGACCAGATTGTGCGGAATGTCGTCGACGAAGGCGACCGGACGGCTGGTTTCGCCCCGCAACAGCCGCAGCGCGGGGCCCTTGGCCCTTTCAGTGGTCAGAAGCGGGTAAGGGAAACCCAACGCATCGAGATGCCGGCGCCTGATGTCGCGGTGGCGATGCGGCATCGCGGTCAACAGCACCACTTCCGCGCCTGCCGCGAGCCCCGCCACTGCATCGGCCGCGCCAAGTGCCGCCGTCTGCCATTCGCTCTGGGCATGAAAGAAACCGTCGAGCTGCGCCGAAACCGCTTCCTGGTCCAGCGGGATCTGTGTGTTCACGTTGATGATGTTGCCGGTCAGCTTGAACGACCTGGCCGAGAAGGCCAGCCCCTGCGCATCGAGGAAGCGCATGAAGGGCACCATGAATTCGAGCAGCACCTCGTCGACGTCGAGCACCAGCAACGGCCTGGTGTCGCGGGCCAGTTCGGCGATCTGCCGTGCTGTTTCGGGGTCTTCGCTCATGCGGAACGCTCGTGATCGTCATTGCCAAGTGGAAGGGCACGCAGGGCGCTGCCTATTTCGCCCGGCGCGATGCCCACTTCCTGCGAGAAGCGCAGCAGCGTCGGCTCATGGGCGAGAATGAAGTTCAGGACGCCGGCCAGGAAGCCGGGCTCCTGCGCAGCACGGCGGATCTGGTGCGCCTCGATGCCTGATATGGCCAGGAAGCGCGGCAGGAGTTCCGCGTCGGAGGCGACGAAGCCAAGTGCCTGTACTGCCAGCGCTTCGGCGCTTTCCTGCGATTGCTGGTTCTTCTGCATCTGGTGTTCGCCCCGATCGACCTCTGTCGGGAGTAACCGCAAGCAGCCATCGCGGCAACCGCTAAAGCGGTCGCGCAACCATCCGTGATTTGGCTTCGGTGTTTTACGTTTCGTAATGTTCTTGAGTTACGGTCGGATTCGGGGTTGGTGTGCGCATCCGGCGCGCAACAGGATTGCCGCGGGCCTGTGGCGAGCAATCGGGACGGAATTTCTATGGTCAAGAAGGTGATGATCGTCGAGGACAATGAGCTTAATATGAAGCTCTTTCGCGACCTCATCGAGGCAAGCGGCTACGAGACCGTGCGCACGCGCAACGGGCTCGAAGCGCTCGATCTTGCCCGGAAGCATCGGCCGGACCTCATCCTGATGGATATCCAACTGCCCGAGGTCTCGGGCCTTGAGGTCACCAAATGGCTGAAGGAGGATGACGACCTCCACACCATCCCCGTCATTGCCGTCACCGCATTCGCCATGAAGGGCGACGAGGAGCGGATCAGGCAGGGCGGTTGCGAAGCCTACATTTCCAAGCCGATCTCGGTGCCGCGCTTTATCGAGACGATCAAATCCTATCTGGGCGATGCCTGATGTGCTCGCCGGCTCGCTCGAGGGACTAGCATGACAGCGCGCATCCTCGTCGTTGACGACATACCGGCCAATGTGAAGCTGCTCGAAGTCCGGCTTCTCGCCGAGTATTTCGAGGTGCTGACCGCCTTCAATGGACCTGATGCCATCGCCGCCTGCGAGGACGGCAAGGTCGATGTCGTGCTGCTCGACGTGATGATGCCCGGCATGGACGGATTCGAGGTATGCCGCCGCCTGAAGGCCGATCCGGCAACCGCCCACATTCCCGTCGTCATGGTCACTGCGCTCGACCATGTCACCGACCGCGTGCGCGGCCTTGACGTCGGCGCCGACGATTTCCTGACCAAGCCAGTCAACGACCTGCAACTGATCACCCGCGTCAAGAGTCTCGTCCGTCTCAAGGTGCTGACCGACGAGCTCAGGCTGCGCGCCTCGACCACCCACAGCATCGGCATGGACGAGCTTCTGGCCCGATCCGACCTGGTCCGGGGGGAATTGCCGAAGGTCCTGCTCATCGATGAGCAAACGTCTTCCGCTGCTCATATCTGCGCGCTGCTGGATGGCGCCGCCGACGTGCAGTTGGCCGCCGATCCGCAGTCGGGGCTCTTCAACGCGGCCGAAGGTGCCTATGAGTGCATCATCGTGTCGTCAGGGTTTTCCGCATTCGATCCGCTCAGACTGTGCTCGCAGCTCAGGTCGCTCGACCGCACGCGCTCGCTGCCGATCGTACTGCTGGTCAACAAGGAAGAGGACGACCTTACCGTTCGCGGACTCGAACTCGGCATCAACGACTATCTCGTGCGGCCGCTGGACAGGCAGGAGCTGATCGCGCGCCTGCGCACCCAGGTGCGGCGCAAGCGCTACAATGACGAGCTTAGGCAAAGCGTCAGCCAGACCATCGAGATGGCGGTGACTGATGGCCTGACCGGTCTGCATAACCGCCGCTACCTCGACAGCCACCTGCCGCGGCTGGTCGAACGTGCGGCTGCCCGTCGTCGACCGCTGTCGCTGATGATCACGGACCTTGACCGCTTCAAGCGCATCAACGACACGTTTGGCCATGACGGCGGCGACGAGGTCCTGCGTGAATTTGCACGGCGCGTGAAGAAGAGCGTGCGCGGCATTGATCTCGCTTGCCGATTCGGCGGCGAGGAATTCGTCATCGTGATGCCGGATACCGAAGGCGCGCTGGCCGAGATCGTTGCCGAACGCATCCGCTCCGAAATCGCCAGGACGCCGTTCAAGGTCGGCGGAACCGAGCAGGGCGTGTCGGTGACGGTCAGCGTCGGCGTCTCGGCGCTGGTCATGGAAGGTG
Organism: Aminobacter sp. SR38; assembly: GCF_014843375.1. Lineage (NCBI taxonomy): Bacteria > Pseudomonadati > Pseudomonadota > Alphaproteobacteria > Hyphomicrobiales > Phyllobacteriaceae > Aminobacter > Aminobacter sp. SR38. The sequence goes on along the minus strand of NZ_CP062112.1, from coordinate 542,249 downwards.
ACACAGTTGCCGGGCTGATGAAGCGCGCGGATCTGGCGCTTTACGACGCCAAGACAGGTGGTCGCAATCGCGTGGTGGCGAGAGCGGCCTGAGCCGCAGAACGGCTTCACGGTCAAGCGCGTTAAGCTCAATCGTTTACCTTAACCCGAGCGATTCGCGAGCCGTGGTTAAGAAAGTGTTGATTTTCAAGCGATCTTGCGCGACTGTGAGATCGAGAAGAAGGACGGGCGCCGGCACGAGGAGCACAGGCCGGATAGCCCTATCGATACCCCATGATGCTCAGGTCCGCCGCATCTCCTGGGTCCGTGGGGTCGGCCGGCCGGCACTGGCACATAGTGGCCTCCTCGTACCGCTGCCAGACGCCGACCGGCCCCCTATCTCGAAATCATCCCGTTTTGACTGAGTATGGGGCAGGCGGCTTTCCGCGTGCCCTTCGATGCGTTGGCGCAAGCCGCCGTGCGGTAGACAGTCCTGAAAACGAAAACGCCGCCCGATGGGCGGCGTTTTGGAATTCCTGGAGGCAACCAGATTACTTGATCTTGGTTTCCTTGAATTCGACGTGCTTCTTCGCAACCGGGTCGTACTTGCGGAACGACAGCTTTTCCGTCTTCGTGCGGCTGTTCTTGCTCGTCACGTAGAAGAAACCGGTGTCGGCGGTCGACAGAAGCTTGATCTTGATGTTTGCAGCCTTGGCCATGATTCTCGTCCGTTAATCGTCTGGAGTTGCACCCGCCTCAGGACGGGAAAACAACCCGGACGCGGAAAACCTGCGGGACACATAAAGAACGCGCCCGGAAAGTCAAGCCTTGGAGCGCTATCGGCTCGCTTTCGCGGCAATTCGGCCCAGTCCGATGGCGATGTAGCCGCCGAAGAACACCGCCAGCGCCCAGCCGAATCCGTTCGGGCCGAAGACGTCCATGAAGATGCCGATCACCTGCGGCCCAAGGATCATGCCGAGGCCGTAGCAGAAGATGAAGGCGGCGTTGGCCGAGGCCAAGTCGCGGCCTGATAGCTGTGCGCCGAGATGCGCGAGGCCGACGGTGTAGAGTGCCGCCACCACGCCGCCCCAGACAAACAGCATGCCCGCCATCAGGTGCCAGTTGATGGTCAACAACGGCATCGCCAGCGTTCCGCCCAGACCGACGAGGGCGCAGATGAGCAGCAGGATGCGGCGATCGCCGATGCGGTCGCTCAGCATGCCGATCGGAATCTGCAGCAGGAAATTGCCGAGCCCGATCATGGTCAGCAGCATCGCTGCCTCGCCCTCGCTGTAGCCGATGCGCTGGCCGTAGATCGGGAAGAGGGCGAAGCCGCCTGTTTCCACCGCACCGAAGACGAGAACGGCGGCGGTCGCTGTCGGCACGATCCAGATGTAGCGGAAGAAGCCACCCTTGCCGCCTTCGGAGACGATCCTGGGGCTTTCGCTGCGCGCCAGCAAGACGGGAATCGCGGCGATCATGACGAAGGCGAAGGTCAGGCCGAACGGCAGGAAGCCGCTGCTGCCGATCTGCGAGAACAGCCATGGGCCGGCGGCGAAGCCGAGCGAAAGCACGGTGGCATAGATGCCGAGCACCAGGCCGCGCCGATGTGGCGGAGCACAGGTGCTGATCCAGAATTCCGACAGGATGAACAGCACCGTCAGCGCGAAATGCAGCACGGCCCGCAACGGAAACCACATCCAGAAGGACTGGGCGAAATAGAAGCCGACGAAGGCCACGGCGCCGGCGAGAATCATCGCCAGCATCGTCCAGACGACGCCGAAGCGCATGGCGATCGGCGTCGCCAGCGGGGCGGCGGCAATCGAGGCGATGCCGGCGACCGCCGTGTTGAGGCCGATCATCGAGGAGGAATAGCCGCGCGATTCGAGAATCACGCTCAACAGCGGTATGCCCAGCCCAATGGCGATGCCGACGACGCTGATCGAGGCAATGGCCGCTGAAATCGCGCGCCAGTGCACGCGTTCGACGTTTTCAGCCTCCTGAACGGTATCGGTCATGCAAAGCCCTACAGGATGTCGCGGCGGAAGTGTTGGGCGAGCATGCGGTAGAATGGCACCTCGCCACCCGGCTGGAGTCCGGGATCGACAGCTAGCCGCTGCCTCAGGTCGCCAAGCACCGACTGGGTGATCGCCGGAATGTCGGCCTGCATGGCATCTGCCAAGGGCAACCAGATCAGTTCCTCGAGCTCGTTTGTCGGTCCGCCCTGAGGCAACTCGACCGCGACGTCGCTGCGCCAGGCGGAGAGGAAGCGTGTGTCGAAACGCCTGACCCGGCCGGGAGGGGTCACCGCGCGCGCGATGAAGCGCAGGCAGCCGAGCGCAGGCGCGACGCCATGCTCGGCAAAGCCTTGCCAGTCGGCCTTGGTGGTCGAGAACGGGCCGCGCCGGCCGATCAGAAGCCCTGCTTCTTCGTAGGTTTCGCGAACAGCCGAAAGCGCAATCGCCCGGGCGCGCGCGACGCTGACCCGGCCGGTGCCGGCGCGCAGCTTGTCCTGCTCGTCGGGATGGAGCTCTTCGGCCACCTTGATGCGGCTGTCTGCCGGGTCGGTGCGGCCACCGGGAAAGACGAACTTTCCGGGCATGAAGGCATGCTTCATGTGGCGCCGGCCCATCAGCACCAGCACGTCGTCGCCCTTGCGGTCGAGCAGGATCAACGTCGCCGCGTCGCGCGGACGCAATGGGGCTGGTCCTTTGGCCATTTCCCTGGCTTCGAGCCTGTCGAGGTCTGCTTTGCTAATGCCATCCATCGCGGCTGTCCTAACGGAATGTCGGGTTGGACGGAAGCACTTGCTTGCTCTCGGGCATTGCGCCAGCGCGGGTTCAGGCCTCGGGATGCGTTTCGATCACGTCTTCTTCGCCGCCGAAGCCGTGCATGTAGAGCGCCCATTGCATGCCGACCACGGCGCCCTTCATCGGGCGCAGCAGCGCGAGCGCGGAAACGATGGTCAGCGGTACCCAGATCAGCAGATGCTGCCATAGGGCCAGCTTGCTGGTCGCCTCGACGCCCATGAAGGCGCCGACGACGATGTGGCCGACGATGACAACCACGAGATAGGCGGGTAGGTCGTCGGCGCGATGATGGAAAATCTCCTCGTGGCAGACTTCGCATCTGTCGACAGTCTTGACGAACGACGCAAACAGCCGGCCCTGGCCGCAGTTCGGGCACTTGCAGAGCAGGCCCCGCTTGATCGCTTGCCAGACCGGCCGAGGTTCACGCGCAACCTTGTGGTGGTTGCCGCCGAATACCTGCTCTTCCATCGTCATCTCCTGCCGCGAGGTCCTCGCCGTGGCTGGGAGGCGCGGGCACGCGTTCGTTGCCCCTTGGTCTTGTGGAAGGACCGCTTGGAACCGGGCAGGGGCTTCGGTTCGGTCAGCATCTCGAAGCGCATGGCACCCGCCAGCGGCGCGATCTCGACCAGCTTGACCTCGACGCGATCGGCGAGCTGATAGCCCTTGCCGGAGCGTTCGCCGAACAGGGCGCGGGCTGCTTCGTCGAAATGGTAATAGTCGTCACCTAGCGATGACACCGGGATGAAACCATCCGCGCCATATTGCGGCAATTGGACAAATAGTCCCGCCTTGACGACGCCGGAAATGCGCGCCTCGAATGTCTCGTCGACGCGCTCGGCCAGGAAACCCGCGACCAGCCTGTCGACGGTCTCGCGCTCTGCCGCCATGGCGCGGCGTTCCGTCTGCGAGATCAGCCCGGCGGTCTCTTCCAGCCGCGCTTCCTCCTGGGGCGTCAGGCCGCCGGCACCGAGGCCGAGCGACCCAATCAGCGCGCGATGCACGATGAGGTCGGCATAACGGCGGATCGGCGAGGTGAAATGCGCGTAGCGGCGCAAATTGAGGCCGAAGTGACCGATATTGTCGGGATTGTATTCGGCCTGGCTCTGCGAACGCAGCACCACCTCGTTGACGAGCTGCTCATTGTCGCCGCCGCGCACCTGCTCGAGGATGCCGTTGAACTGGCTTGGACGCATCGCGGCCCCACGCGCCAGCGACAGGCCGATCGTCTGCAGGAACTCGCGCAGCGATTCCTGCTTGGCCAGCGAAGGGCCGTCATGGATGCGGTAGACGAGCTTCTGCTTCTTGTTCTCCAGCGTCTCGGCAGCCGCGACGTTCGCCTGGATCATGAACTCTTCGATCAGCTTGTGGGCGTCGAGGCGATCGGGAACGATGACGCGGTCCACCGTGCCGTCCGGCTTGAGCAGGATCTTGCGTTCGGGCAGGTCGAGTTCGAGCGGCTGGCGACTGTCGCGGCCGCGCTTGAGCACGTCATAGGCGGCCCATAACGGCTTGAGGACGGTCTCCAGGATCGGCCCGGTCTTCTCATCCGGGATGCCATCGATGGCGGCTTGCGCCTGCGGATAGGCGAGGCGGGCCGAAGACCGCATCATGATGCGGTGGAACGCGTGCCTGATCTTGCGGCCCTCGGCCGAAAACGTCATGCGCACGGCCAGCGCCGGGCGGTCGACACCTTCGCGCAGCGAGCACAGATCGTTGGAGATGCGCTCGGGCAGCATCGGCACGACGCGGTCGGGGAAGTAGACCGAGTTGCCGCGCTTCAGTGCCTCGTTGTCGAGCGCCGTGCCCGGACGGACATAGGCTGCCACGTCGGCGATAGCGACGGTGACGATGAAGCCGCCGGGGTTCTTCTCGTCGCTGTCGGCGACGGCATAGACGGCGTCGTCGTGATCCTTGGCGTCGGCGGGGTCGATGGTGACCAACGGCAGCTCGCGCCAGTCCTCGCGCTTACCGTCTAGCGTCGCCGGTTTCACGGCCTCGGCTTCGGCGATCACGTCGGCGGGGAATATGTGGGGAATGTCGTGGGCATGGATGGCGATCATCGAGACCGCCTTCTCATTGGTCAACGAACCCAGTACCGAGACCACCTTGGCGCGCGGCAGGCCGTAACGGCTGGCCCGTTCCGGCACCACTTCGACCAGATCGCCGTCCTTGGCGCCGTTGTGGTGGTCCTTGTCGATCACCAGCTCGGGCTGGCGGCGTTCAACCGGCTCGATGCGGAAGCTGCCGTCCTTGAGGATGCGGAAAATGCCGAGCGCCGTGTCGGCGCGCTTCTCGAACATCTTCATCACGCGGGCGGTGTAGGCCGGCTCGTTGTCGTCGATATGATCGTCGACGGGGAAGGTCTTGGCCAGCACGCGGTCGCCGACGCCGGGCACAGGTCCATTGCCGCTGCGCGACAGCTTGATGGCCACGATCGGGCCGTCAGGCTGTTCGGAGGCGCGGGCCAAAAGCGTGCCTTCGGCGTCGCGGCCAAAAATGTCGAGCACGGCGACATGCGGCAACGCGCCGGCGCGGGTCAGGCGCTTGCGGCTCTTTTCCAGCAGGCCTTCGTCCTGCAACTCGCGCAGCAGGTGCTTCAGCCATATGCGGTCGTCGTTCTTGAGCGCAAAGGCCTTGGCGATGTCGCGCTTGCCGCTGCGGTCAGGATTCTCGGCGATGTAGCGCAGAATCTCGTCCCGCGACGGCCGGTAGACGTCCTTGCCACGGACCTCGTCGCTTGCGGCGCGTCTGGTGCCGGCATTTCGTCCGGAAATCTTTCGCGCCACGGTCGCCTAGTCCTTCTTCTTGGCCTTGCTGGCGGCCGCTTTCTTGGTTGTGCTGGCCGCCGGCTTCTTGGCGGCTCGGGCAGGCTTCTTGGCGCCACCGCCTTTCGCCTCTTTTTCGGCTATCAGCGCGAGTGCCGTTTCCATCGTCACCGTGGCCGGATCGGTGTTCTTCGGCAAGGTAGCATTGACCTTGCCGAAATTGACATAGGCGCCGTACTTGCCGTCGCGCACGGTGACGTTGCCGCCTCCGGCGGGGTGTTCGCCGAGATCCTTCAACGCCGCCGGCGTACCGCCGCCGCGTCCGCCCTTGCCCTTGGCCTGCTTTTCGGCAAGCACCGTGACCGCGCGGTTGAGGCCGATCGAGAACACGTCCTCGATGCTTTCGAGATTGGCATAAGCACCGTCATGCAGCACGAACGGGCCGTAGCGGCCAAGCCCGGCCGAGATCATCTTGCCCGTCTCTGGGTGCTGGCCGACATCGCGTGGCAGTGCCAGCAAGGCGAGCGCCTTTTCGTGATCGATGGACGCAGCCGCCCAGCCCTTGGGCAGGCTGGAGCGCTTGGCGTCCTTGCCATCACCGCGCTGGATGTAGGGGCCGAAGCGGCCGCTGCGCAGCGTGATCTCTTCATTGGTGTAGGGATCGCTGCCCAGAACCTTGGTGCCGTCTTCGAGGCCGCCATTGTCGCCGTTGCCGCCGGGGCCGTCGAGCTGGCGGGTGAAGCCGCATTCGGGATAGTTGGAGCAGCCGACGAAGGCGCCGTACTTGCCGAGCTTGAGCGACAGGTTGCCGTTGCCGCATTTCGGGCAGATACGCGGGTTCGATCCGTCCTCGCGTTCCGGGAAGACCAGTGGCGCGAGTTCCTCGTTCAGCGCGTCGAGCACGTTGGTGACGCGCAGTTCCTTGATCTCGTCGACCGCACCCGAGAAGTCCTTCCAGAAATCGGCCAACACGTCGCGCCAGGCGAGCTTGCCGTCCGAGACTTCATCGAGCTTTTCCTCGAGCGAGGCGGTGAAGTCGTACTCGACATAGTGCCGGAAGAAACTCTCCATGAAGGCCGTGACCAGCCGGCCCTTGGCCTGGGGCACGAGCTTGCGGTTCTCGATCTTCACATAGTCGCGGTCCTCAAGCGTCTTGAGCGTGGCGACATAGGTCGAGGGCCGGCCGATGCCGAGCTCTTCCATCTTCTTGATGAAGCTGGCTTCGGAGTAGCGGGGCGGCGGCTCAGTGGTGTGATGGCTGGCGTCGACGCTCTCGCGCTTCAGCGTTTCGTCGGCGCGGATCTCGGGCAGGCGACGGCTTTCCTCGTCTTCCGAATCCTCGTCCTTCTGCTCGGTATAAGCGGCGATGAAGCCGTCGAAACGGGTGACCGAACCGACGGCGCGCAGGCCGGCGATTCTTGACCCGTTGCGCGCCTCGATCTCGACCGTGGTGCGCTCGATCTCGGCCGGCTGCATCTGGCTGGCAATGGCGCGCTTCCAGATCATCTCATAGAGCCGGGCCTGGTCGGCATCGAGGAATTTGCGCATCTCTGCCGGCGTGCGATTGAAGTCGGTCGGCCGAATGGCTTCGTGCGCTTCCTGGGCGTTCTTGGCCTTGGTGGTGTACTGGCGCGCCTTTTCGGGCAGGTACTTTGTGCCGAATTCCTTGGCGATGGCATTGCGTGCGGCTTCGATCGCCTCCGGCGCCATCTGGACGCCGTCGGTACGCATATAGGTGATCAGGCCGGCGGTCTCGCCACCGATCTCCATGCCTTCATAGAGGCGCTGGGCGACCTGCATGGTGCGGCTTGCCGAGAAGCCGAGGCGCGACGACGCAGCCTGCTGCAAGGTCGAGGTGGTGAAGGGCGCGCTCGGGTTGCGCCGGGTCGGCTTGGCCTCGACCGACAGCGTCTTGAAGCTTGCGCCATCGAGCATCGCCTTGATGTCATCGGCCATGGCCTGCGACGAGATGTCGAGCTTCTGCAGCTTCTTGCCGTCGAAGGCGGTCAGCCTGGCTTCAAAGTTTTCGGCACGCGGCGTGCCGAGGATGGCGGCGATCTGCCAGTATTCCTCACGCACGAAACGTTCGATCTCGGCTTCGCGGTCGCAGACGAAGCGCAAGGCCACCGACTGCACGCGGCCAGCCGAACGGGCGCCGGGCAGTTTGCGCCACAGCACAGGCGACAGGGTGAAGCCGACAAGATAGTCGAGCGCGCGGCGCGCCAGATAGGCATCGACCAGCGGCGGGTCAATTTCGCGCGGGTTGGAGATGGCTTCGAGCACGGCCTGCTTGGTGATCGAGTTGAAGGCGACGCGCTTGATCGTCTTGTCCTTCAGCACGCGCTTCTGCTTCAGCACCTCGAGCACGTGCCAGGCAATGGCCTCACCTTCGCGATCCGGATCGGTTGCGAGGATCAGGCCGTCGGCTTCCTTGACCGCCTTGGCGATATCGCTGAGCCGCTTGGCCGATGCGGTGTCGACCGACCAGGACATGGCAAAATCGTCTTCCGGCTTCACCGAGCCGTCCTTGGCCGGCAAATCGCGGACATGGCCGAACGAGGCGAGAACCTTGTAGTTCCGGCCCAGGTACTTGTTGATGCTTTTCACCTTGTTCGGTGACTCGACGACAACGACGTCCATATGTGGCTGATTTTCCAGTGAAGCGCCCAAACAACGGCAAACGGCGCGTGGCGAAGATTTTCAATTCGCTCGTCACATGGCCGCGCTTTTCGGTCCGGTCAAGGGGAAGGGGGCAAAAACGACGGTGAAGAACCGGATTGCAATCCTGAGTATATTAATTCGTCTGATTGCAATCGTTGATAGATTTGTCGCATGTCCACCATCGTCGGTTGAGCCGGCTATTGGCGTTGAAATCGGCCTTGGTCACGCGACTCACGCGGGGCGCCAGAGGGCCCACTTCCGGACAAGCAGGCACCTGCGCAAAGGCGGGCCAAAACTCTTGATTCCATACTGTCGATGCCTGGCCAGCTCGGCATCCTGGTCGACGCCTCGCGGCATACCCGCTTGTCTGATCGACATGGCCTATGTCGAAGCCGCCGGTGTCGTCCCCGGCGAGCGCCCGTCACATGTCGGGCTCAACGAGCGAAACACGCCCGCCTGAATGGCGCTCGAGCCGACCGGCGAGGTCGAGCTCCAGAAGGATCATGAAGATCTGCGCCGCATGAAGCCCGGTGTGGCGGATCAATTCATCGACCTCGACGGGAACCGGGCCGAGCGCCTCGATCACCCGGGCGCGGTCGCCGTCGACGGGTGGCGGCGTCGCGGTGAAATCAGGCGGTTCCTCGAGTCTGGCCGGTGCAAAAGGCTGGCGTCCAACCAGCGGCGCCAGAGCTTCCAGCACGTCGGCAGCCTCTGTCACCAGCGTCGCGCCGTCCTTGAGCAGGCCGTTGCTGCCGGCGGCGCGCGGGTCGAGCGGCGAGCCGGGTACGGCGAAGACCAGGCGTCCCATCTCGCCGGCAAGCCGCGCGCTGATCAGCGAACCCGAACGTTGAGCCGCCTCGACGACGACAAGTCCGAGCGAAAGGCCGGCGACGATGCGATTGCGACGCGGAAAGTCCTGGGCGCGTGGCTCCCAGCCGAACGGCATTTCGGAGACGATGGCGCCGCGTTCGGCGATCTCGTCGCAGAGGCCGACATTCTCGGGCGGGTAGGGGCGATCGATGCCGCCGGCCAGGACACCGACCGTGCCTGTGTCGAGGCTGCCCTGATGGGCCGCGGTGTCGATGCCGCGGGCCAGTCCCGAGATCACGCCATAGCCGTTGCGACCAAGCTCCGAGGCAAGCATGCGCGCCATCTTGATGCCGGCGAGCGAGGCGTTGCGCGCGCCGACGATGGCCACCGGCGGCAAGCCGAAGACGGCAGCGGTGCCCTTGACGGCGAGCAGCGGCGGTGGGTTGTCCATGCGCGTGAGCGTCTGCGGGTAGTCGTGCTCGCCAAGCGCAACGAAGCGCGCGCCGCATCTGCGCGCCAGCTGCATCTCCGCCTCTGCCTCGGCCATCGAGGGAACCCGAACCGGACGGTTTGCGCCGCCGGCCATCATGATTTCGGGCAGCATCTCAATTGCCGTTTCGGCGGATCCGAAGCGGTTGATCAGGTCGCGAAAACTTGCGGGGCCGACATTTGGCGTACGGATCAGGCGCAGCCAATGAAGCCGCTGCCGGTCGCTGAGATGCGGCCCGGCGGCGGCGCGGGTCATCCCTTGGACCCGATCCGCGATTCAGTGCCGGCAAGCAGACGCGAGATGTTGGCGCGGTGGCGGATGAAGACGATCAGGCTCATCAGGGCCAGCAGGCCGGCGGCCTTGGGCATGTCGATCATATAAAGAGCAATCGGCACGACGATGGCGGCGGTCAGCGCGGCGAGCGACGAGTAGCGGCTGACGAAGGCGACGAGCAGCCAGGTAACGGCGAAGGCAAGCGCGCCGAGCCCCGACAGGCCGAACAGCACGCCGAGATAGGTGGCGACGCCCTTGCCGCCCTTGAAGCCGAGCCAGATCGGATAGAGATGTCCGACAAAGGCGCCGAGGCCGGCCGCAAGGGCCGCGTCGTGGCTCCAACGCGAAGCGACAAGCACAGCCACCGTGCCCTTGAGCGCGTCGAGCAGCAGCGTTGCTGCCGCCAGCTTCTTGTTGCCGGTGCGCAGCACATTGGTGGCGCCGATATTGCCGGAGCCGATCTTGCGCACGTCGCCGAGGCCGGCAGCGCGGGTCAGCAGCAGGCCGAACGGAATCGAGCCGAGGGCATAGCCGAATACGGCGGCCGCGATGAGCACGTGCATGGCCGTCGGAAAAATGTCATCCGGCATCAAGGTCTGTGGTCTCCCCCGTGGCCTATCAGGCCGAAAACACTGTGCGTCCGCCGACCAAGGTTTTCAAGACCTTGCCTTGCAGCCTGGCGCCTTCGAAGCAGGTGTTCTTGGAGCGCGAGCGGATGTCGGCCTCGCGCACCAGCCACGGCTCGCCAAGATCGACAAGCGCCAAATCTGCAATCGAACCGGGCTTCAGCGTGCCGCCCGGCAGGCCGAACAGCTTTGCCGGGGCGGTCGAAAGTGCATCGATGATGCGCAGCAGCGACACTTCGCCATTGTGGTGCAGGCGCAAGGCCACGGCCAGCAGCGTCTCCAGGCCGATCGCGCCGACGGCTGCGTCTGCGAAGGGCAGGCGCTTGGTATCGACGTCCTGAGGGTCGTGCGAAGAAACGATCAGGTCGATGGTGCCGTCCTTCAACGCCTCGATCATGGCGATGCGGTCTTCCTCGGCGCGCAAGGGCGGTGCCAGCCGGAAGAAAGTGCGGTATTCGCCGACGTCGTTTTCGTTGAGCGACAGGCTGTTGATCGAGACGCCCGCTGTGACCTTGGCGCCGTCGGCCTTGGCGCGCGACACGGCACTTGCCGCCATCGCGGTCGAGATCTTTGCCGCGTGATATTTTCCGCGGGTCAGCCGGGCGAGCGCCAGGTCGCGCTCGAGCGGGATGGTCTCGGCCTCGCGCGGAATGCCTGAAAGACCGAGCCAGCTGGCATAAAGGCCTTCGTTCATAACGCCTGACGAGGCGAGGTCGGCGTCCTGCGTTTCATGCGCGATCACCGCGTCGAAGTCGCGGGCATAGGTCAGCGCCCGGCGCATCACCATCGAACTGGCGATGGTGTGGCGTCCGTCAGTGAAGGCGACGGCACCGGCTTCCCGCAGCAGGCCGAACTCGGTCATCTCATGGCCGTCGAGTCCCTTGGTGATGGCCGCCGCCGGGAAGATGTTGACGGATGCGGTTTCCTTGGCGGTGCGCAGAACGAACTCGACCAGCGCGACATTGTCGATGACCGGGTCGGTATCGGGCATCATGACGACTGACGTGACGCCGCCGGCTGCAGCGGCGATGCTTGCCGAGGCAATCGTCTCGCGATGTTCGCCGCCGGGTTCACCGATGAAGACGCGACCGTCGATCAGGCCGGGTATGATCGCCTTGCCGGTGCAGTCGATGACCTCGGCGCCGCCTGGTATGCCCTGGTTGAGCGCGTCTGCGCCTGCGGCGACGATCTTCTTGCCGTCGACGATGACGGTGCCGGTCTCATCGATGCCGCGCGAGGGGTCAATGAGGCGGGCGCGCTGGAAAACCGTGATGCTCATACGTTCTTTCCGTCGCGATTGCGGCGCGGGTCGAGCAGCGCTTCCATCACCGCCATGCGCACGGCGACGCCCATTTCCACCTGTTCCTGGATCACGCTCTGCGGGCCGTCGGCGATCTCCGAGGCGATTTCCACGCCGCGGTTCATCGGGCCGGGGTGCATTACCAGCGCGTCGGGCTTGGCCGCCTTCAGTTTCTCTGCGTCCAGTCCGTAGTATCGGAAGTACTCGCGTACCGACGGTACGAAGGCGCCGGCCATGCGCTCGCGCTGCAGGCGCAGCATCATCACCACGTCGGCGTCCTTGAGCCCCTCGGCCATCGATTGCGTCACCTCGACGCCCATCTGGGCAATGCCCGACGGCAGCAACGTCGAAGGAGCCACGACCTTGATGCGGGCGCCGAGCGCGTTGAGCAGCAGGATGTTGGAGCGGGCGACGCGCGAATGCAGGATGTCGCCGCAGATCGCCACCGTAAGATGAGCAATGCGGCCCTTGGCGCGGCGGATGGTCAGTGCGTCGAGCAACGCCTGCGTCGGGTGCTCATGCGCGCCGTCGCCGGCATTGACCACCGAGCAGCCAACCTTTTGCGCCAACAGTGCGGCGGCACCCGCCGACTGATGGCGAATGATCAGGATGTCGGGCCGCATCGCGTTCAGCGTCATCGCCGTGTCGATCAGCGTTTCGCCCTTCTTCACCGAAGAGCTCGCCACGGACATGTTCATCACGTCGGCGCCGAGGCGTTTTCCGGCGAGCTCGAACGACGATTGCGTGCGCGTCGAGGCTTCATAGAACAGATTGATCTGGGTTCTGCCCCGCAACGTCGAAGTCTTCTTCTCCGACTGACGCGAAATGGAGACGGCCGCGTCGGCGCGGTCGAGCAATATTTCGATGTCGAATGGAGAAAGGTCGCGGATGCCAAGAAGATGGCGGTGCGGGTAGGGCGGCAGGGACGATAGGTCTGTCATCTCAAGGCGCTGCTATAGGCTGTGCTTAGGTGACCCGCAAGCCGGCATTTCATCGATGAAAGTTCTCCCACGGGATTTTCGTCGCTTCCAAGCTGGGCCATAAGCTATCGATAAGCATTTCGGCTATAAAGCCGGCCATGGCTGCGGATTCGTGCCCGTCGCCCACACCGATGAAGGACAAGGCGTGACGCAGGACGTGCCGAACCAGCCCCCTCCGTTGACGGGCAGCAATGCCTGGCGCGGTGACCCGCTGCTGATCCAGATCGCGGAAGGCTTCTCCGATCCCGTGCGTCGTGACCTCGACGGGCTCGGCCGCTTCGTGCTGACCCATGAAGCCCAGGACCTGGCGCGGCTCGCCAACAGCGAAGTGCCGAAGCTCAGGACCCATGACCGCCAGGGCCGCCGTATCGATCAGGTCGAGTTCCATCCCGCCTATCACGCGCTGATGCGCCGCTCGATCGCGGGCGGCCTGCATTCCTCCGTCTGGGAGAATGGCGGCACCGAGACCGGCCGCCGCCACCAGGTGCGCGCGGCGCGCTTTTATCTGACAGCACAACTCGAATGCGGGCATCTGTGCCCGATCACCATGACCAATGCCTCGCTTGCTGCCTTGATGGCGAGCCCGAAGCTGTTTCGCGAATGGGCACCGCGTGTCACCACGCGCAAATATGACCAGGCGCAGAAGCCGCCGGTCGAAAAGACCGGGCTGACGCTCGGCATGGGCATGACCGAGAAGCAGGGCGGCACCGACGTGCGCGCCAACACCACCAAGGCCGAACGCGCCGGCGGCAGCTTCTACCGGTTGACCGGCCACAAATGGTTCATGTCGGCGCCGATGTCCGACGCCTTCCTGATGTTGGCGCAGGCGCCCGAAGGGCTGTCATGCTTCCTCGTTCCGCGCATATTGAGCGACGGCTCGGCCAACGGGCTGCAGTTCCAGCGCTTGAAGGACAAGCTCGGCAACCGCTCGAATGCCTCGTCGGAAGTCGAAATCCAGGGCGCCATCGGTGACCTCGTCGGCGAACCGGGCGGCGGCATCAAGACGATCATGGACATGGTGACGCTGACGCGACTCGACTGCGCCGTCGCCTCCTCGGCGATCATGCGGGCAGGGCTTGCGGAAGCCGTCCATCATACCCGTCACCGCCAGGTGTTCGGTGCCAATCTTGTCGATCAGCCCCTGATGCAGCGCGTGCTGGCCGACATGGCGCTTGATGTCGCCGGCGCGACCGCGCTCGCCTTCCGCCTGGCACGTTCCTTTGACGAAGCGGCATCGGATCGCGGCGAGGCGGCCTTTGCCCGCGCCATGACGCCCGTCGTCAAATACTGGGTCTGCAAGATCGCGCCGGCGCTGCTCTACGAGGCGATGGAGTGCCTCGGCGGCAACGGCTATGTCGAGGAAGCGCCGCTGGCCCGCTATTATCGTGAGGCGCCGGTCAACGCGATCTGGGAGGGCTCGGGCAATGTCATGGCGCTCGACGTGCTGCGCGTTCTGCAGCGCGCGCCTGGCCTGTTCGAGGATGTACTGGCTACACTTGAGCGCGACCTTGGGCCCGGCGGACGCAGTGTGCTCGGCGTGCTCCGCGCAGCCATGCAGGTGGCTTCGTCGGACGAGGGCTCGGCACGCATCCTGACCGAACAACTGGCGATCTCGGCGGCCGCTGCCGAACTGCGCCGCATGGGGGCAGGGCGGATCGCCGACGCCTTCATCGAGACCCGTCTCGCCGGCCAGTGGCGCGGCACCTACGGCATGCTCGACGCGCGCCACGATTCGCGCCTGATCATCGATACGCTCTATCCACAGGTGGGCTGACACGTTCCGGGTCACAGGCCGTCCCATTTTCGGACGGCTGAGGCCAAATTAACCTTAACAAATGGTTTACGTTGCGCGTCGCAGGCGCAGGGCCCACTGTCTTTTGCAAAGAAGCAGGAATCCCGATGCCGGTCCTTTCGAACCAGTTCCAGGGCGATGAAGCCGCCAGACCGCCGGCCAGAGGTAGCGTCTGATGCGCTATATTTTCGCCGTTTGGGCTGCGCCGCTGGTCCTGTTCTGGGGCTGGTACTTCCTGTCGATCAACGACCTCCATTTCGGTTACCCGATCCTGAGCCGCGCCCTGAACCTGGCGATCTTCGACCTCTATGGCGAATTGCTCGGCGTCGAAGCGGCCAAGATTCCGTGGATGATCGGCAAGGCCTGCATCATCGACACATTCATCCTTTTGGGAATCTGGGCGTTCCGCCGCCGCAAGCTGATTGCCGAGAAGGTGAGGGGCTGGCGCTCTAATCCCCAGCCGGAGATGCGTCGAGTGTCTGAAGCCGGTCGAGTACACCCTGCAGAATAAAGGCGGCGGCGGCCGAATCGATGCGGCCGTCACGCTTCTTGCGCGAGACGTCCATCTCGATCAGCGCGCGTTCGGCGGCGACCGTCGACAGCCGCTCATCCCAGAACAGGAACGGCAGGTCGGTCAGGTTGGCTGCGTTGCGCACGAAGGCGCGCGACTTCTGGGCGCGTGGCCCCTCGGAGCCATCCATGTTGATCGGCAGGCCGATGACGATCGCACCGGTGTTCTCCTTCGCCAGCATGGCAAGCAAGGCGGCCACGTCGAGCGTGAATTTCTTGCGGATGATGACTTGGCGCGGATGCGAGAAGGAGAGGCCGCGATCGGAGACAGCAACGCCGATCGTCTTGTCGCCGAGGTCGAGCCCGGCTAGCGTCTTTCCGCCGGCCAGCAGCCCGGGCAGTTGTTCAATCGTAACGATGGCCAAGCGGCTTTCCTCTATGAATTGCCGGATGCGTGCGCCCGGACGGGCAGCGCAGGTCCTAACACCTTGAATTTACGTATCGGCCTCTTTGAAAGGGGCTTCGTGCGTTCTATCCTTTGGCCGACGAAATGACGAGGAGTGCCGAAACGATGAAGCTGACCTGGTATGGACATTCGGCATTCCGGATTGAAGTCGCTGGCGCTACCATTCTGATCGACCCGTTCCTGACCGGCAATCCGTCATGGGGACAGTCCTGGGAGCAGGCCGCAGAGGGCGTCACCCATGTGCTTCTGACGCACGGCCATGACGACCATATCGGCGATGCCGCAGCGATCCTGAAGAAGACCGGCGCCATGCTCGTCGCCAATTTCGAGATCTGCATGTATCTCGTCGGCCAGGGTGTCGGCGACAAGCAGATCAATCCCGGCAACATCGGCGGCACCGTCGATTGCGGCAGCTTCACTACCACCTTCGTTGCTGCGCTGCATTCGTCGTCGGTCAGCGGGCCGAATGGCGGCAACGTCTATCTCGGCAATCCCGGCGGCCTGGTGCTGCATTTCGCCGAGGAGCGCACGCTTTATCACATGGGCGATACCGACATCTTCTCCGACATGGCGCTGATCAACGAACTGCACGAACCGGCCATCGGCATCGTACCGATCGGCGACCGCTTCACCATGGGCGGTGCTGTGGCGGCCCTTGCCTGCCGGCGTTTCTTCAAGTTCGAAACGGTGGTGCCATGCCACTTCGCCAGCTTCCCGATCATCGACCAGACGGCGGAACAGTTCGTCGCCGGGCTCGAAGGCTCTGGTGTCGAGGTGGTGTTGCCCAGGGTTGGCGTGGCGACTGACATTTGAGCTGGCTGTGCCGTGGCGTCAACGTGGTGGGGCCAACTGTGGAAGGCGAAGTGGAATGTCGCGGCGCCGAGGCGATCGAGCGCACAAGGCGGTTGAGATTGCTCAAGACGGACCCAGAAAACTGGACGAATGAGTATGTTGACGACAAGTCAGGTGACGTCTGGTTGTTGGACTATCCTGACCCTGAAACGCATGGCGGTGGCCCGCCGAGAATACGGAAGATTCGCCCTAAAGGTAGCGGAGACCGGCAATGAAGATCTGGCGCATTCTAGCAGTGTCCTGGTTGGCAGCGTTCGGCACCTCGGCCCATGCCGTCGACTTCATCAAGGGCGTCTATCTTCAGTCCGAGGAGCTCTGCGCCCAGGCCAAGAAGGATTCGCTGCAGTCGGTCATCGACGCCGGCAGCCTTGTCCTGTCGGCGGACGGGCTCGAAAGCGTCGAATACAATTGCGAGTTTCTCAATGTCACCCGGGCGACGCGGGCGCCTGCATGGGCGGTGACCGCCGTGTGCCAGGAGCCCGGGCATCTGTTCCCAGACACGCTCTCCATCCTCGAACTCAGCCCGACGCAACTCGAGCTCGTTTCGGTGCGCCAGGTCGATCCCGAGGGCGGCCAGACCGACAATGGCGGCACCTACGTGCTGTGCGATGGCGTCGCCATGCCATGAGCATGATCATCGATGTTGCACCGCGCGCGCCGCGCCGTTATAGCCCGACCTGACCAAATTTACCGGCTTTCCGGAGTTTTTCGATGTCCGTTGATCTCAAGACCGTCAAGCGCGTCGCGCATCTCGCCCGTATCGCCGTGAGCGAGGACGATGCCCAGCGCATGACCGGCGAATTGAACGCTATCCTCGGCTTCGTCGAGCAGCTCAACGAGGTCGACGTCACGGGCGTCGAGCCAATGACGTCGGTCACGCCGATGGAGATGAAGAAGCGCGTCGATGCCGTCACCGACGGCAACAAGGCGGCCGACATCGTCGCCAACGCGCCTGCCACCGACGAGAATTTCTTCCTTGTGCCGAAAGTGGTGGAATAGGCCCTGCCGGCCAGTCCGTCGTCTCATCAAAAGCAGCTTTCGGCTGCGTGACCCCGAAGTGAATTCGCCATGACCGACCTGACCAGACTGACGATTGCCGAAGCGCGCGAGAAGCTGCGCGGCAAGGATATCACCGCCACGGAGCTGACCGACGCCTACGTCAAGGCGATCGATCAGGCCAACGCGACCTTCAACGCCTATGTCGCCACCACGCCTGACAAGGCGCGCGAGATGGCCAAGGCGTCCGACGCCAGGCTCGCCAGGGGCGACGGCGGTGCGCTCGAGGGCATTCCGCTCGGCATCAAGGATCTGTTCGCCACCGAAGGCGTGCATACCCAGGCCTGCAGCCATGTGCTGGACGGTTTCGAGCCGCGCTACGAATCGACGGTGACGGCCAATCTGTGGGCCGACGGTGCTGTCATGCTCGGCAAGCTCAACATGGACGAGTTCGCCATGGGCTCGTCCAACGAGACCTCCTATTACGGTCCAGTGATCAACCCGTGGCGGCGGTCGCGCACCGAGACGGTGGTGATGCCGACAACCCATCAAGGCGATGGCGGCTTCGTTGCATCAGGTGGCGCAAAGACCGCGCGTGTCTATGACAACATGCAACTTGTGCCAGGCGGCTCCTCGGGTGGCTCTGCGGCAGCCGTTTCGGCCTTCCTCTGCGCCGGTGCGACGGCCACCGACACGGGCGGCTCGATCCGCCAGCCGGCGGCCTTTACCGGCACTGTCGGCATCAAGCCGACCTATGGCCGTGTTTCGCGCTGGGGCACCGTTGCCTTCGCCTCGTCGCTCGACCAGGCCGGTCCGATCGCCCGCGACGTGCGCGACGCTGCGATCCTGCTCAAGTCGATGGCCTCCGTCGATGCCAAGGACACCACTTCGGTCGACCTGCCGGTGCCGAACTACGAAGCGGCGATCGGCAAATCGGTCAAGGGCATGAAGATCGGCATTCCCAAGGAATACCGCGTCGACGGCATGCCCGAGGACATCGAGGCACTTTGGCAGAAGGGCATTGCCTGGCTCAGGGATGCCGGCGCCGAGATCGTCGATATCTCGCTGCCGCATACCAAATACGCGCTGCCGGCCTATTACATCGTGGCGCCTGCCGAAGCGTCGTCGAACCTCGCTCGCTATGACGGCGTCCGCTACGGCCTGCGCGTGCCGGGCAAGGACATCATAGAGATGTACGAGAACACTCGCGCCGCCGGCTTCGGCCGCGAGGTCAAGCGCCGCATCATGATCGGCACCTATGTGCTGTCGGCCGGCTATTACGACGCCTACTACCTCCAGGCGCAGAAGGTGCGCACGCTGATCAAGCGCGACTTCGAACTGGCGTTTGCTGCCGGCGTCGATGTCATCCTGACGCCGGCAACGCCTTCGGCCGCGTTCGGCGTCGCCGACGAGGACATGGCCGCCGATCCGGTCAAGATGTATCTCAACGACATCTTCACGGTGACTGTGAACATGGCCGGCCTGCCTGGCATCGCCGTCCCCGCCGGCCTCGACGGCCACGGCCTGCCGCTCGGCCTGCAACTGATCGGGCGCCCGTTTGACGAAGAGACGCTGTTCCAGACCGCTCATGTCATCGAGCAGGCCGCTGGCCGTTTCCAGCCGGACAAATGGTGGTAGGCGTATAGCGCCTATCAGCCGAAGCCGGGCACGTGTCAGCTGTCCAGTCGAGCAAGTCCGGGGTCGTACTTTGCGGACTGACATAGTAGTGGATTGGAGGGGGCTCCATTCCAGTACGGACGGCATATCGGTTTGTTCTTCTATCTCTCCAAGATCTTCTGGTTCTTCGCCCAGCCGCTCAATTTCGCAATCTTCCTGCTTGCGGCCGGGCTCGTTGCCAGCTTCTTCGGGCGCCGGCGCCTCTTCCGCATTGCGACTTTCGCCTCGCTGATGATTCTGGCCCTCGCGACCTGGACCTCGCTTGGCTCGCTGATGCTCAATCCGTTGGAAGAGCGGTTCCAGCGACCAGTCCAGCCGGCCAGGGTCGACGGCATCATCGTGCTCGGTGGCGGCTTCGAGGGCGCGATCAATCTGGTGCGGGGCGGCTATGAGCTCAACAGCGGTGGCGACCGCATGGTCGAGACGGCGATCCTTGCCAGGCGCTATCCCGATGCGAAGGTCGTCATTTCAGGCGGCACAGGAACGCTGGTACTCGAAGGCGAAGGCGATGCCGACACGGCGCCGCGCCTGCTCGAAGCGCTCGGGGTGGCGCGCGACAGGCTGATTCTCGAAAACCGTTCGCGGAACACTTACGAAAATGCGCTGTTCTCCAAGGAGATGGTGACGCCAAAGCCTGGCGAGACCTGGCTGCTGGTCACCTCGGCCTTCCACATGCCGCGTTCGATGGCGCTGTTTGCCAAGGCCGGTTTCGATGTCACCGCCTGGCCTGTCGACTACCGGACATCGGGCGAAGAGGGCGTCGGCCTGTTCACCGACAATCCGGCCGATTCGCTCCAGAACACGACCATGGCGATGCGTGAGTGGATCGGCCTTCTCGCCTACTGGCTGTCGGGACGGATCGACGATCCGTTCCCAGGTCCGAAATCCTGAACCAGCACCGCCTTGCGAGCCTCGGAAAAGAACTGGCGTCTGATCAGCACCGCGAGCAGCACCACTGTGGTGACGAAGAAGACGCGCGCGTCGACGAACCAGCCGAGATAGCCGATCGAGAAAAACACGCCGCGCAGGCCGGCGTTGAAATGCTTGCCGGCCAGCTGGTTCATCCGGGTCGCCCGCATGACTGCGACGTCGATCGCCGCGTTGGGCTCGCTGCCGGGGCTGAGCTGGGGAACGGCGCCGATCAGGATCGAGCAGTAGTTGAACAGCCGGTAGGCCCAGCCGAACTTGAAGAACGAATAGGCCAGGATGACGATCAGGCCGATGACCTTGATCTCGAACAGTGGCCGTGCGGTGGCGCCTGCAAGCGGCACGTCGCTCAAGATGGCCAGAACGCGATCGGAGGCGCCAAGCAGGGCAAAGCAGCCGCCGACGGCAATCAGCGAGCTGGAGGCGAAAAAGGCGGTGCCTTGCTGCAGCCCGTTCATGATTGAGGTGTCGACGATCCTGACCTCGCGCCGAGCCATCGTCGCCATCCAGGCGGCACGTTGGGCGTTCATCGCCCGCGTCAGCGACAGGCGCGTGACAATATGGCCTTCGGCGCCAAGGGCATGAAATACCCAGCCGGCGAGGAAGAACGCCAGTGCCGCGATGTCGAGAGCGCCCAATGGGCCGGTCATGGAAACGGAATCGTTGATCATCCAGTGCAGGCTAGCATGTGCGCCGCACCTATTTCGAGATCATCTGCCTGCCACGGCAGTGTCACAGGTGTTTAGAAAGCGTGAATCGTGAATTCGGCATAAGTGCCTGATTTGATTAAAAATGGATTGATGGCCGCATGGCTGCCATGCAGATTTCGCCATGCTTTGGCCATTTTTTGCAATTGCGAAGGCGCGCGCAAAGGCGTATCCAGCAGGCAACTCGGCCGCGTGCTGAGGCGGACCCACCGCCCGCTGAACGAACCACAAGGATCTTGCTAAACATCATGGATGACGGCGTTCAGAAATCCTGCTGGGGCCTTACGGCCAAGGCAGTGATTGGCTTTGCAGGTTTTCTTCTTATTGCCTGGCTGGTGAGCGGTGCCGAAACGGCAGCTGTCGTGGCCGCCGGCTGATCGAAAATCGCCAGGATTGGATACAAAAAGCGCGGCTGGGCCGCGCTTTTTTGCTATATGGCCTTGCGTTGTCAGGCGGTTTTTTCAAATGTCGCGCGCTGAGCAAACCACGTCGGATCGCGCCTAGCCACAGACGTGAAAAGGGCGGAATGATCGTATACATACGCGACATGAGCCGCCGACGTCGCAGGGAGTGAGATTTGTTTCTTTCGGTATTCGACCTGTTCAAGATCGGCATTGGTCCGTCGAGCTCGCACACGATGGGGCCGATGACGGCGGCCGCGCGTTTTCTTGACGAGATCCTCACCGGCGACTGGCCGCGCCCGGCCGGCGCCAAGGTCGACCGCGTCGGCGCCAGTCTGCACGGTTCGCTCGCCTATACCGGCGTCGGCCACGGAACCGACCGCGCCGTCATGCTCGGCCTCTACGGGCTGACCCCTGTCACCGTCGACCCGGACCAGACGGACGGCATCGTCGAGCAGATCTCGCGCGACAAGCGTGTGTCGCCGGAGGGCCATCCGTCCTATCGCTTCGATCCGGGCATCGATCTTGTGCTCGACAAGAAGACGCCACTGCTCGGCCACGCCAATGGCATGGCGTTTTACGCTTATGACGCGAGCGACCGCCTGCTGCTCAAGCGCATCTATTACTCCATCGGCGGCGGCTTCGTCGTTTCAGAGGAAGAGCTGCAGCGCATGAAGGCCAAGACCGCGGCTCCGGCGGCGGGCAAGCGTGTGCCCTATCCGTTTGCGAATGCCGTCGAGATGCTGGCTATGGCGTCGCGGAGCGGGCTCTCCATTGCCGAGATGAAGCGCGCCAATGAAGAAATCCACATGCAGCGCGCCGATCTCGATGCCGGTCTTGATGCCGTCTGGGACGCAATGAGCCGCTGTATCGACCGTGGCCTGTCGCAGGACGGTATCATGCCGGGCGGCCTCAAGGTTCGTCGTCGCGCCCGCCAGCTGCACGACAAGCTGCAGGAGCAGTGGAGCCAGAACCGGCCCAACCCGCTGCTTGCCAATGACTGGCTGTCGATCTACGCCATGGCCGTCAACGAAGAGAATGCCGCCGGCGGCCGTGTCGTTACGGCGCCCACCAACGGTGCTGCCGGCACGCTGCCGGCCGTCCTGCGCTACTGGCTGCATTTCCATGTCGAGGCGGACAAGGACAGCATCCGCGACTTCCTGCTGACTGCAGCCGCCGTGGGCGGCATCATCAAGACCAACGCCTCCATTTCCGGCGCCGAGGTCGGCTGCCAGGGCGAGGTCGGCTCGGCGTCGGCGATGGCGGCGGCCGGGCTGTGCGCCGTCATGGGCGGTACACCCGAGCAGGTCGAGAACGCCGCCGAGATCGCGCTCGAACACCATCTCGGCATGACCTGCGATCCCGTCGGCGGCCTTGTCCAGGTGCCGTGCATCGAGCGCAACGCGCTCGGCGCGGTCAAGGCGGTCACCGCGGCCTCGCTCGCCATCAAGGGCGACGGCAAGCATTTCGTGCCGCTCGACGCCGCCATCGAGACGATGCGCCAGACCGGCATGGACATGAGCGAGAAGTACAAGGAAACCAGCCTTGGCGGTCTCGCGGTCAACGTGGTCGAGTGCTGAAGGTGTCCGACGGGATGGCCCAACGGGCCAACCTGTGCAAAACCACTGACGGCGTTGAATGCGTCTGACGGAGACGCTAGTTTTCAGCCCATGTCACTGAACATGCTAAAGCTCTGCGTCGGCTGCGACAGCGTCGAGGATCTCGAGGAATGGATCGCCTTCCGCTTGGACGAGCGCAGGCGCAATGGCGAGCCGGTGGAGCAGTTCCACACCACGCGCATGGTGCCGACCCGCGGTGCCGAACTGACGTCGGGTGGCTCGCTCTATTGGGTTATCAAGGGCAACGTTCAGTGCCGCCAGCGCTTGCTGGAAATCCGGCCCTTCACCGATGCAGAAGGCATTGGTCGTTGCCATCTCATTCTCGAGCCGACCGTTGTGCGCACCGACTGGCAGCCGCGCCGCGCCTTCCAGGGCTGGCGCTACCTCAAGCCGGTAGATGCGCCGGCCGATCTCGGCCAGGGCAATGCAGCGCTGGCCGAAATGCCGCCAAAGCTGCGGCTCGAACTTGCCGAGCTCGGGCTACTCTAGCTCGGGTGCCGAAGCCCGCAACGACGGGCTTGCAAGCTATCGCGCGCCGCCACATCTTCTTTGGTGATGAGCGACCAAAGCAAACCTCCGGCTACGTCAGCCAATCACCCGCCGGTCGAGCGCCGTTCGGATTCCGCGGCGATCGACGCATTCGTGCGCCAGGCGCGCGCGCTGGCCACCGGCAAGGCCAATGGTCGACTGGTGCTGGCGCTCGACGCCACGATGAGCCGGCAGCCGACCTGGGATCTCGCCTGTGAATTGCAGGGCCAGATGTTCGACGCCGTCGGCAACACCGGCAGGTTGAACGTGCAGCTTGTCTATTTCCGCGGGCTTGGCGAATGCCGGGCGTCCAAATTTGTTGCCGAGACGGCGTCACTCAAGCAGCTGATGACGTCCATCCAGTGCCGCAGCGGTCAGACGCAGGTCGGCAAGGTGCTGGCGCATGCGCTCAAGGAGACGTCGTCCGCCAAGGTCGATGCGCTGGTCTACATCGGCGATGCGATGGAAGAGAACATCGACGAACTGGCCGAAAAGGCCGGCAAACTTGGCTTGTTAGGCGTTCCGGCCTTCGTCTTCCAGGAAGGCCATGACGCAGACGCCGAGCGCGCCTTCAAGGAGATCGCGCGGCTCAGCAAGGGCGCCTGGTTCCGCTTTGACCGCAAGGCCGCGACGACCTTGTCGAAGCTTTTGTCCGCGGTCGCCGTCTTTGCCACGGGCGGCATCAAGGCGCTGGAGGCGAGGGGCCGTCCCGAGGACATTCTGATGCTCGAGCATTTGAGGAGCGGCAAGGCGCCATGACAGTTCTCGCCGTCCTCGCCGCTGTCCTGGTATTTTCGACGCTGGCCGTCACCATCTTCTTGCGCGCAGATGCGACCCAGCTTGCCAGGGCGCTGAAGATGGCAGGGCCATTGGCGCTGGGGCTGGTTGGCGTGGTTCTGTTGCTGTTGGGTCGGGCAGCCGTCGGCGGCGGCCTGATCTCCGCGGCCCTGGCCTGGTATGTGGCCGGCAGGAGGGGGGCTTCTACCAGTCGAACGCCGGGGCGGCGTTCGACCGTAAGGACCGCGGCGCTCGAAATGGAGCTTGATCACGACACAGGTGGCCTGCAGGGATTCGTCCTGGCCGGCCACCAGGAAGGCAAGTCACTCGCCTCACTCGGCCTTACCGAACTCAAGGCACTCTACAAGGAGCTGTCCGGCGATCCGGAAAGCCTACAGCTACTTGAGACCTATCTTGACGGCCGCTTTCCCGTTTGGCGAGAAGACGCGCAACCTGACCGAGACGACGGGCAGCGTGTTGCGCCAAGTTCTGGCGCCATGACTAAGGAGGAGGCCTACAAGGTCCTTGGTCTTGAAGCGGGGGCCGCCGCGGCGGATGTCCGCAAGGCGCATCGACGACTGATTCAGCGCCTGCATCCCGATCTCGGAGGCTCGTCTTTCCTCGCGGCGAGGATCAACGAAGCCAAGGACGTCCTTCTCTCCGATCATCACTAGACTCTCCTTCGACACAGAACTTTCCAGGAGGTTGGGGGCGCCTACTGCGCGATGGCGTAGCAGGCGATCTTCTTCTTCTTCAGTGCGTTGCAGGCATTCCAGGCGGAGTCCTTGGATTCGAAGCCGGCAAAGCGGGCACGGAAGTAGGTCACGCCGCCCTTTTCGAAGGGCACGGTGAAGGGCGAAGCCTTGGCAAGTGCTGCTCCAGCCTGCTTTGCCGTCTTGTCGAGGATGGCACGCGCCTCGCCGTCGCTCGGCGACGACGCGACCTGGATCGCCCAGCCCGACGGGACTGACGCGGTTTTCATCTGGTCGAGGGCCTGGACGGCCGGAGCGCGCTCTTCTGCGTAGGCCTGCTCGACGCCCTCAGCGGGAGCGCGATCCTTGGCCTTGCGGATCTGGAACGGAATCTTGCCGCCGAAACGTTCGGTCGAAGCCATGGCGATCTTCGGCTCGGTGGTGCGTGCGATGACCGGCTTCGGAGCGGGCACGGCAGCAGCCACGACAACTTCGTCGCTCTCGACGGCCTCATCGGCGGAAGCGTCGGCGACGACGATCTCCTCGGCTTCCGGGCGCATGTCGGGCGTCGGCGCATTGCGCTTGGGCAACTGAGCCTTGGCGACCGCGACGGCCGGCATCGGCGTATCGGTCTTGGCGATCAGGTCGCCACCGCCGC
Organism: Aminobacter sp. SR38; assembly: GCF_014843375.1. Lineage (NCBI taxonomy): Bacteria > Pseudomonadati > Pseudomonadota > Alphaproteobacteria > Hyphomicrobiales > Phyllobacteriaceae > Aminobacter > Aminobacter sp. SR38. Next base: position 516,954 of record NZ_CP062112.1, on the reverse strand, counting down.
GCTTCGAGGCCTGCGGCATGTAGGTCTTGATCAGTTCAGCCATCTTGTTGTCACGGCTGGCGCCGCTGGTGCCGCCGAGAACCACGGCGACGATGCGGCGGTTGCCGTCCTGCACCGACGAGACCAGGTTGAAGCCCGAGGCGCGGGTGTAGCCGGTCTTGATGCCGTCGACGCCCTTGATGCGGCCGAGCAGGCGATTGTGATTGGCAATGCGCTGGCGGCCGAAAGCAAACGAGCGCGTCGAGAAATAGCTGTAATACTGCGGAAAATGCTCACGTAGCGCGATGCCGAGCTTGGCCATGTCGCGCGCGGTGGTGAACTGGGCGGTGTTGGGCAGGCCGTTGGCATTGCGGAACACGGTGCCCTTCATGCCTAGGCTGCGTGCCTTGGCGGTCATCATGCGGGCGAAGTTTTCTTCCGAGCCGCCGATCATTTCGCCGAGCGCGGTCGAGGCATCGTTGGCCGAGCGCGTGATGAGCGAGAGAATCGCTGCTTCGACGCTGATCGAACCGCCTGCCTTGACGCCGATCTTGGTCGGCGGCTCGGCGGCTGCGTTCTTGGAAAACACGACCTTGGTATCTTTCTGGATTCGACCCTTCGAAAGCGCCTCGAAGGTCAGATAGAGCGTCATCATCTTGGTCAGCGACGCCGGATAGCGCCGGGAATCGGCACTCGAGGAGTGAAGGGTTTCACCGGTGTTCGCATCGACGACGATCGCTGCGTAGCGACTGTCCCTGGTCGCCTTGGCTGCAGAAACAGGAGCCGCCGACGCCATCCCTATGGCTGCGGCGAGGGTGAAAACCATGAACGATTTGATGGAGATGGCCGACTTGAGCACTTTACCCGGCAACGCTTGACGCACTGTTACACCCTTGAATTATTGTTGCATGTGGGGCGGCAAAGGTTCCTGCCCCGTATCGATGCACAGTAGGGTCACAGCGTTACCAATCCGTTTATGGTAACCGGCTCGTTCACACTTTTGCTTGGGCTTTAGTCTAACTTTACCGAACGGGATCGTCGCTTCGGGCGGTATGGAATGACGCGGGGTCAGTTGACATTTTGTGCGCTGCACAATATCTAGGCTGCATCGCACAATCACATAGCGCAGCGCGCGGAACCCGAAAGGATGCAGCGATGACCCAGACCTATGAAGATTTCAGCAAATACGGCAAGGACTTCGTCGACACCGGCCTGAAGAGCTTCGCTTCGCTCTCCAAGGGCGCGCAGGCGATCGCCACCGAGACGACCGACTACACCAAGAAGAGCTTCGAGGCAGGTGCTGCCACCTTCGAGAAGCTGCTCGGCGTCAAGTCGCTCGAGAAGGCCGTCGAAATCCAGACCGACTATGCCAAGCAGGCTTATGAAGGTTTTGTCGCCGAGGCGACCAAGCTCGGCGAACTTTATGCCGAACTCGCCAAGGATGCCTACAAGCCGTTTGAGTCGCTCGTCGCCAAGGCGAAGTGATCGACTGATCCCCGATTTCAGGGGGCTGGATCGAAAGATCCGGCAGATAAGACCCGGTTGCGCCCGCGCAGCCGGGTTTTTTGTTTTTCTTTTGCACAAGTGCTTCACGTTTATGGCAATTCGGGCCATGCCGCCCCCGTCACCATATTGTCAGCACGTCAGAAGGGCTTAAAATCCCCCTAATGACACCTACATGACGAAGTGTCGGAATTGATGAAGGGCAGGACCAGATTGACGACCGGCTTGGAAGCCACGAACTTCGACGTGGCGCGGATGCAGAGCGGTGACGAGGGAGGCAACGGCCCAGGCCGCGGCACCGCAGTCATTACCCGTACGAAGACCAAGACCAAGCGGCCGAGCCTCTACCGGGTGCTCATCCTCAACGACGACTACACCCCGATGGAGTTCGTCGTGCATGTGCTCGAACGCTTCTTCCAGAAGGACAGGGAGGCCGCTACCCGCATCATGCTGCATGTCCACAACCATGGCGTCGGCGAATGCGGGATCTACACGTTCGAAGTGGCCGAGACAAAGGTGTCCCAGGTCATGGATTTCGCCAGACAAAATCAGCATCCGCTGCAATGCGTGATGGAGAAGAAGTGAGGTATTGAATGCCGGCTTTCTCCCAGGGCCTCGAAAAAGCGCTGCATCAGGCGTTGACGCTCGCCAACGAGCGTCACCATGAATATGCGACGCTCGAACATCTGCTGCTCGCTCTCATCGACGACAATGAGGCAGCAGCGGTCATGCGCGCCTGCAACGTCGATCTCGACGAACTCAAGCAGACAGTGCTGACCTATATCGACACCGAGCTCGACAATCTCGTCACCGGCTATGACGAGGATTCGAAGCCGACCGCCGGTTTCCAGCGCGTCATCCAGCGCGCCGTCATCCACGTCCAGTCGTCCGGCCGCGAGGAAGTGTCCGGCGCCAACGTGCTCGTTGCGATCTTCGCCGAGCGCGAGAGCCATGCCGCCTATTTCCTGCAGGAACAGCAGATGACCCGCTACGACGCGGTCAACTACATCTCGCACGGCATCGCCAAGCGTCCCGGCGCCACCGAAACGCGCAGCCCGCGCGGCGCCGATGAGGAGCAGGGCAGCTCGAACAATGAGGCAAACGAAGAGACAGGCAAGGGCAAGAAGCAGCAGGATGCGCTGACGGCCTATTGCGTCAATCTCAACGTCAAGGCGCGGGCCGGCAAGATCGATCCGCTGATCGGCCGCGAGTCCGAGATCAACCGCACCATCCAGGTGCTGTGCCGCCGCTCCAAGAACAACCCGCTCTACGTCGGCGACCCCGGCGTGGGTAAGACTGCGATCGCCGAGGGCCTCGCCAAGCGCATCGTCGAGGGCGATGTTCCCGAAGTGCTCGAGGATGCCACCATCTTCGCGCTCGACATGGGCACGCTGCTTGCCGGCACGCGCTATCGCGGCGATTTCGAGGAACGGCTGAAGCAGGTGGTCAAGGAGCTCGAGGAGTATCCGGGCGCTGTGCTGTTCATCGACGAGATCCACACCGTCATCGGTGCGGGTGCGACATCGGGCGGCGCGATGGATGCCTCCAACCTGCTCAAGCCGGCGCTGTCGTCGGGTGCCATCCGCTGCATCGGCTCGACCACCTACAAGGAGTTCCGCCAGTTCTTCGAGAAGGACAGGGCGCTTGTCCGTCGTTTCCAGAAGATCGACGTCAACGAGCCGACCGTCGACGACGCCATCGAGATCATGAAGGGCCTCAAGCCCTATTATGAGGACTTCCACAAGGTGAAGTTCACCAACGAGGCGATCAAGGCGGCCGTCGAGCTTTCGGCACGCTACATCAACGACCGCAAGCTGCCCGACAAGGCGATCGACGTGATCGACGAGACGGGCGCGTCGCAGATGCTTTTGCCGGAAGGCAAGCGCAAGAAGACGATCGGCATCAAGGAGATCGAGGCGACGATCGCCACGATGGCGCGTATTCCGCCGAAGACCGTCTCGGCCGACGACGAAAAGGTGCTGGCCGGCCTCGAGGTCGAGCTGCAGCGCGTCGTCTATGGTCAGGACACGGCGATCACCGCGCTTACCTCGGCCATCAAGCTGGCACGTGCCGGCCTGCGCGAACCGGAGAAGCCGATCGGCTCCTACCTGTTCTCGGGCCCGACCGGTGTCGGCAAGACCGAAGTGGCAAAGCAACTCGCTCTGTCGCTCGGCGTCGAGCTGATCCGCTTCGACATGTCGGAGTATATGGAGCGCCATACCGTCAGCCGCCTGATCGGCGCGCCGCCCGGCTATGTCGGCTTCGACCAGGGTGGTCTTCTGACCGACGGCGTCGACCAGCATCCGCATTGCGTGTTGCTGCTCGACGAAGTGGAAAAGGCCCATCCCGATCTGTTCAACATCCTGTTGCAGGTCATGGACCACGGCAAGCTGACCGACCACAACGGCAAGCAGATCGACTTCCGCAATGTCATCCTGATCATGACCACCAATGCGGGCGCGTCCGACGCGCAGCGCGCGGCGATCGGTTTCGGGTCGACAAAACGCGAAGGCGACGATGTCGAGGCGATCAACAGGCTGTTCACGCCCGAGTTCCGCAACCGCCTCGATGCCATCATCCCGTTCGGCTCGCTGCCGGTGCCGGTGGTGCATCAGGTCGTGCAGAAGTTCGTCATGCAGCTGGAAGCCCAGCTTTCCGAGCGGGGCGTCACCTTCGACCTGTCGCCGGATGCCATCGCCTGGCTGGCCGAGAAGGGCTACGACGAGCGCATGGGCGCGCGTCCGCTCGGCCGCGTCATCCAGGAGCACATCAAGAAGCCGCTGGCCGACGAGGTGCTGTTCGGCAAGCTCAAGAAGGGCGGCACGGTGCGTGTCACCGTCGAGAAGAAGGAAACCGGCGAATCCGGCCTGAAACTCGAGACGGTTGCCGACGAAGTGCCGGTGAAGCCGAAGAAGGAAGATCCGGCCGATCGTCCGAAGCCCAAGAAAGCTGCTGCCAAGAAGCCGGTCGCCAAGAAGGTCGTGTCGGCGAAGCCGAAGTCCGAGCCGAAGGGCAAGGATGGCGGCAAGCGCAGCCTCGTTCCCCAATTGCCTCGAAAGGGCTGATTGGAAAAACAAGGAAGCCCCGGCAACGGGGCTTCCTTTTTGGCTGATCGAAACTGCCCGGCGGCTTGCTTCAGGCGATGACGGGGCTCTCGACGCGGTTCCGGCCGAGCCGTTTGGCACGATACAGCCAGGTGTCGGCATCCCTGATCATCTGCTCGACCGAAACTGGACCGCTTCTGGCGGTCGTCACCCCGATGCTGACGGTGGTGCTCAGGCCGGGCTCAGCCAGGGTCATGCTCGCTACCGCAGCGCGCAGGCGCTCGGCGAGGATCGTCGCGTCGCCGGCGTTCAAGTCCTGGCAGATGGCGACGAACTCTTCGCCACCATAACGGAACAGGCGGTCGCCGCTGCGCAAAGCGCCGTCCAGCGCGCGTGCAACGTCCTTGAGCACCTTGTCACCGGTGACATGGCCATACTGGTCGTTGATGCTCTTGAAGTGGTCGATGTCGATCATCAGCATGCTCACCGGCTTGCGGTCGGCCAGTGGCCGGTCGATCAGCGACTGTGCCACCGCTTCGAAATGGCCACGGTCACTGGTGCCGGTCAGCGTGTCCTTGCCGGTCTTTTCCAGCAGGTCCTCGTAGCGATGGCGAAACGTCAGCCGGTCGAAGACCTTGAGCAGCGGCTCGGGGCCGGCCAGTGCCGGACGTGTCTCGACATATCTGAGGTAGATGACGAGCATTGCGCTGTAGAGGGCCGCTGCCGCCATCTTGGCGATCCAGCCGCCGTAAAGCGCGCTGATCGGCACACCCGACACCAGATGCAAGCCAAGGAAGAACATCAACTGGTCGAAGGTGAGGACCAGAGCGGCGCTGAGGAAAATGCGCTTGAACAGGGTGTTGGCGATGCGCTGTCCGAGCTTCTCGTAGATCAGGATCAAGGCGATGCTGTCGAGGAACAGCAGGGCCGTGCCCCAGACCATCAGTACGCCCATGTCGTCAAGGAACGTCAGGTCGGGTTGATAACCCGGCATTTCCGCGACATCGCCGTAGAGGCGCAGGATCAGGGCCAGCGCCACCATCAGGCAGTTGCCGATCAGAAGCCCGTAGATCGGCTGGCGTACTGTCTCGGCATCCTCCTTGATGTAGAGCAGAAGGAACATCAGCAGCTTGCCGGAAAACATCACCGTAGAGCCGGGGGATATCAGGCCAAAGGGCAGCTGAACGAAGAAGACGGCGGCAAGATAGGTCTCGAGGAAATGCATGACCCCAAGCACGCAAACAAAGATTCCGATGCCGAATCTGTGCCGTGAATGGAAAACCGCGGCCATGGTCACGAAGTAGATCAGCGCTTGCAGGACCAGCAGCAATGCACCTGTCATGACCTGGCTGTTCCTCGCTTCCCACCCAAAGGCCTATCTACACATTCGCGGTAGGTAAACCGTTAATATGCCGTCTCTTTCGCTGGTTGGCGCGATATGGCGCGGTCGGATCGGTGGTCACGAGGTGCAGTTGATTGCGCCAGGCGGATCGAAGCGCTGACTTGGCAGGGAGGCCATGCTATGCGCGGTTTCAATGCCTGCTGACCACGCATCTCCAACGCCGAGCCTGTCGACACGCCGCCTCTGGTATCTGCGCGGCGTTCGCGCTGCCTTCTCGATCCCCGGCCTGATCCTCGCCAGCGCCTTTATCGGCTTCGCCGGGCTTGCCAAAGAGGCCGGGCTGACGCTTGCGCAGACCGTCTTCATGGTCGGCATGGTCTGGGCTCTTCCGGCCAAGGTGGTGCTGATCGGTGCCATTCTGTCAGGCGCTTCGCTGCCGGCGGCGGCCTTTGCGGTGGCGTTGTCATCGATACGTCTGACCCCGATGGTGGTGGCATTGGTGCCGGAGCTGCGTGGGCCGAGGACGCCGCGCTGGGTGCTCTATGTCCTGTCGCACTTCGTCGCCGTCACCTCCTGGGTACTGGCGATGGAGCGGCTGCGCGGCATCCCGCGGGAGCTTCGCACCACCTACTATGCCGGGCTCGGCTCGACGCTCGTGCTGTTCAACATGGTGGTCACGGCCATCGTCTATCTCGTCGCCGACAGCCTGCCGCCTATCGTCTCGGCGGCATTGTTCCTGCTCACGCCGATGTACTTCCTGACCTCGCTCTGGGGCTCGGCGCGCGAGCGGGCAGGGCACGTTGCCATGATCCTCGGCCTCATTCTCGGCCCGCTTCTCCACCTCGTCGTGCCCGGCTTCGACCTGCTCGGCGCCGGCTTGATCGGCGGCGGTATCGCATTTGCCTTCCACAAGCGGGCGTGGCGGAGGACATCGGCATGACCTTCGCCGCTTTCGACAACTGGTGGTGGCCGTTCCTGTTCATCCTCGTCGGCGGCTGGCTCGCCACTGACGCCTGGCGCTTCCTTGGCGTCTATCTCGGCGACCGCCTGTCGGAGGACTCGGACCTGCTTGTCCTGGTCCGCGCACTCGCCACCGCACTCGTCGCCGCGGTCATCGGCAATCTGATCGTCTTTCCCAGCGGAGCGCTTGTCGACACCGCGCTTGCCCTCCGCATCGGTGCCGCCTGCGCTGGGTTCGTTGCCTATATCTGCCTCGGGCGAAAGATTTTGGTCGGCATCGTTGCGGCCGAAGTGATCCTGCTGGTAGGGATGTGGACATCCTGAGCCGCTGGGACATTGCCCGCATTCCAGAGCCACAGCGCTGGTTCCGCTGTGTCTCGGTACATTCGCGACGGCTTAAATTCTGATGCCTAATATCCTCCAAGGGTTGGGGGATCCACAATGACCGAACTGGACGTGACGGCGCCTGAACTCAGGCAGCGGACTGATGCCCTGCTGTCCGTCAAAATGGCGCTCGTTGGTTTGCTGATTGCGATCGATGCGCAGTGGATAGGGGCGACGGACTTCGTTTTTGACCCTGTCAGCGCGGTCAAAGTAGTTGCCGTGGTATCCGGATTGGCGTCCATATCCTGGTTCTATGCCGTAATGCGCCCGGTCGAACGCTTCCAGGTCCTGTGTGCCGAAACAGCTGTGCTGTTAGCATTCTCTGCGGCCGCGACCGTGCTCAGCGTTCTGGTGATTCCAACGACATGCCGCTGATCGACGACCGGTTGATCACATTCGACGCTGCGTTGGGTTTCGATTGGCGTGCCTATGTCGATTTCGTCAATGCGAGACCCTGGCTCGCCCAACTGTCGTCAATGGTCTATGTCACATCACTGTCGCAGGTTGCATTGACAATATTTGCGACCAGTTTGCTGGGACGAACCCGGCGCGTTCAGCAGGTCGTGACTGCGGTTATGCTGGGTGCGCTGGTGTGCGTCTTGGTTTCAGCCCTCTTGCCAGCAGCCGGAGTTCTCGGGACCGTCCGTCCATCCGCCGACTTCATGGCTATGAACAAGCCAATCGTCGATCTCGCATACAAGCAGGCGTTTTTTGACATTCGCGCCGGCACATCACGCTTGATCTCACTTGACCACCCCCAAGGGCTCATTGCGTTCCCGTCCTATCACTGGGCGCTGTCTGTGTTGACCGTGATTGCTTTCTGGAGGGTCAGGATCTGGTTCTGGCCTGTGTTGGCGCTGAACCTTGCCGTCATTTTGTCTTCCCCAGTTGACGGCGGCCATCATCTTGCCGACGCGTTGGCCGGCCTTCTTGTGGCGTTTTTGGCCTGGGGGATGGCTGAGAAGCTCTCAACGGTTGTTGAAGGCCGGCTTGCCGTGGAAGCCATCGCGTGATCTGGAGCAGGGTCTCTGAAGTAGCGGTTGAGACTACGGCGCATTCGACAGGCCGGCCGCCGAGGCAGCGCTCTCGCTGGCCTGAAACGCGCTGCGTCTGTCATGCTCCCGCCAGCGCAGCCCTGATCTTCTCTGCGTTTGCCGCCAGCACTTCAGGCTTTTCCATCACCGCCGCGTGACCCTTGGGTGCGACGCCTTCGAAGCGAGGCACGATGTGGACGTGGAGATGGAACACCGTCTGGCCGGCCGGAGCTTCGTTGAACTGCGAGATCACGATGCCGTCGGCGTCGAAAGCCTGCTGGGCGGCCCTTGCCACCTTCTGGACTGCTGCGAACAGCCGGCCGAATGTCTCGGGTTCGGCGTCGAGAAGGTTGCGCGACGGCGTCTTGGGCACCACGAGCGTATGCCCGGTGCTCTGCGGCATGACATCCATGAACGCCACCACGGCATCGTCTTCGTAGACACGATGCGAGGGGATCTCGCCGCGCAGGATCTTGGCGAAGATGTTGTTTGGATCGTAACCGGCGCTCGACATGGCCTATCCCGTTTGCTGCGATTTCGTGGTGGATGTTTCGGCGCTGGCAGGCGGAACGTCAAGCCGCGGAAGGCTGCAAGGAGCTGAGTTGAACTACATCTATCTGATCGTGGCGGTGGCCTTCGAGGTCGTTGCAACCTCCGCCCTCAAGGAAACCAACGGTTTCACGCGGCTGTGGCCATCCGTCGTAGCACTGGCCGGCTATGCCTGCGCCTTCTATTTCCTTTCCCTTGTGCTGCGCCAGGTGCCGGTCGGCATCGTCTATGCGATGTGGTGCGGTGCCGGTATCGTCTTCATCACGGCGATTGCCTGGATCTGGTTCCGCCAGACGCTCGACCTGCCGGCACTTCTCGGCATCGGGCTGATCATGGCGGGCGTCATCGTGATCAACCTCTTCTCGAAGTCGATAGCCCACTGAACCTCAGCCGCGCCGGAACGGCCCGTGATCATCGAGATACTCGCCGATCTGGGCGACCTCCCGGCGTTCGCGCTCGAGATATTCAGCGACGGCGCGGCGAAGGCCGGGGTGGACGATGTAATGCGCCGACTGCGTCGTGACGGGTCGATAGCCGCGCGCCAGCTTGTGTTCACCTTGGGCGCCGGCCTCGACGATGCGCAGCTTGCGTTCTATGGCGAAGTCGATGGCCTGGTGATAGCAGACCTCGAAATGCAGGAAGGGGTGGTCCTCGATACAGCCCCAGTTGCGGCCGTAGAGCGTGTCGGAGCCGATGAAGTTGATCGCGCCGGCGATGTAGCGGCCGCCGCGTCTGGCCATGACCAGCAGCACGTCGTCGGCCATGCGTTCGCCGATCAGCGAGAAGAATGTCCGGTTGAGGTAAGGCCGACCCCATTTGCGGCCGCCGGTGTCCATGTAGAAGGCGAAGAAGTCGTCCCAGTGCGCTTCGGTGATGTCCTTGCCGGTCAGTCGTTCGATCGAAATGCCTTCGGTCAGCGCCTCGCGCCGCTCCTTCTTCAGCGCCTTGCGCTTGCGCGAGGCCAGCGTGGCGAGAAAGTCGTCATAGGTGCCGAAGCCTTCGTTGAAGAAATGGAACTGCTGGTCGGTGCGGCGAAGGAAGCCGGTGTCGGCGAGGATGTCGACTTCGTCCGGCTCGGCGAAGGTGACATGTGCCGACGACACCCCGACGCCCTCGGCGACACTGCGCAGCGCCGTTGCCAGCGCCGCCTTGGTTACGGTTGCCGTGTTGCCGGGAACAGCCAGAAGGCGAGGGCCGGTCGCCGGCGTGAACGGTATCGAAGCCTGGAGCTTGGGATAATATCGCCCGCCGGCGCGCTCGAAAGCGTCGGCCCAGCCATGGTCGAAGACATATTCGCCCTGGCTGTGTGATTTGGCGTAGCAGGCAAGGGCACCGAGAAAGCTGCCGTCGGCCTTTTCCAGCCGGAGATGGTGGCCTTGCCAACCGGTCTTGCGTACGGCGCAGCCGGAGTCCTCGAGGATGCTCAGAAAATCAAATGAAACAAACGGGTTATAGGCCGATCCTGAAGCCTTTGACGTGCCTGAGAGGCTGTTCCAGTCGTCGCGTCCGAATTCGCTGATGCTTGAGACGACGCGGACGGCGTAGCCGCCATCCGCATTCGTCGCCCCGACATCGCTCGCATTGCTCATGCGTAGTTACTTACGCTCGATAACAGCCGTTGCAAGGGTCAGGCCACCGCCAGCGCATCCGGATCAAAACCCTCGAAGGTCATCTGGTCGGCCTGCGCGAAGGTCGTCCGCACGGCGTCTTCGTCGCGCACTGTCCAGGTGATGACCGGCATGGCGAGCTTGTCGCGCACAAAGCTGACGAACCTGTTCGGCAGGTGCGTCACGGAGTAGGAAACAAACGAAATGCCGTGTGCAAGCATCGAAAAATGTGCTTCGAGCTCGTGATCCAGATCGCCCCATGCGGTCAGTCCGGCCGGAATGCCCGGCGCGTGACGGGAGAAGTCGCGGATCAGCCAATGATCGAAGGACATGATCGCGGCCTTGCCCTTGTAGTTGCGCAAGGCCGCCGCCACGCGTTCGACGAGTTCGCCGTCATGCCCGGGAATGCCCTTGAGTTCGATGACCAGGGGTACGCGCCCGTCGACCAGTTTGAGCATTTCGGCAAGCGTCGGCACATGATCGGCGGTGCCGCCGACGCGAAGTGCCGCAAGCTCGCGTGTCGTACGCTGCCAGATGAAGCCATCCGTACCCGTCAGCCGGTTGAGCACGTCGTCATGAAACACGGCAACGTCGCCGTTGGCGGTCAGATGGACATCGCACTCGATGGCAAAGCCGCGCGCCGCTGCGCGCTCAAAGGCGGACAGCGTGTTTTCCCAGCAGGTCTTGTTGAGGTCGTGCAGGCCGCGATGAGCAATCGGGCGGGCGGTCAGCCAGGATAGGTCGGTCATGAGGCCGCTCATTCGTGCTCGATGATGGCTTCGATCTCGACGGCGGCATTCAGCGGCAGCGAGGCGACGCCGACGGCCGAACGCGCATGCTTGCCGCGGTCGCCAAGTGCCGCGACCAGGAAGTCGGACGCACCATTGGCGACGAGATGCTGCTCGGTGAAGTCGGAGGACGAAGCGACAAAGACGCTGATCTTGACAATGCGACGGATCTTTTCGAGATCGCCAAGAGCTGCCTTTGCCTGGGCGAGGATGTTAACGGCGCACTGCTTGGCCGCCTCCTTGCCGCCTGCAACGTCGACATCGCGGCCAAGCAGGCCGGTGACGGTGAGCTTGCCGTCCTTGAGCGGCAGCTGACCGGCGGTGAAGACGAGATTGCCCGAGCCCATGAAGGGCACGTAGTTGGCGGCGGGGGCTGCGGCTTCGGGCAAGGTGATGCCAAGATCGCTTAGCCGCTTTTCGATTGTTTCGCCCATCGTCTTTCCTTATCTCTGAGTCTCGTGTGGCGGGTGAGGCTGCGCCGAAACTGCTATGTTTGCCTCGCTTCCGCCACGACTTTTTTTAAGGTGGACCATCATTCAAGGCGGCTTGTCATGGCCGCGCCGATCGGAGCCAGTGTATGCGCGCAAAGCGCCTTGTTCTTCTTGCCACCCTGTCCACCTCGCTGCTGTCCCTGACGCCAGCTCTTGCGGCTCCCGTGCTTGCGCCCCATCGCGCCGTCTATGATCTGGTGCTCGACCAGGCCTCCGACCGGTCAGGGATAACAGGCCTTTCCGGGCGCATGGTCTATGAGTTCAATGGCTCCGCTTGCGAAGGCTACACGGTCAAGTTCCGCTTCGTGACCCAGATCGCGACCAGCGAGAACACGCGGCTGACCGATCAGCAGACGACCACCTTCGAGGACGGCGAGGGCAAGACCTTCTCGTTCGTCACCAAATCCTTCGTCGATCAGAACCTCGACCGCGAGGTCAAGGGCACGGCGACGCGCGAAGCCAACGGGCTCAAGGTCGCTTTGGAAAAACCGTCGGCGGGTTCCGTCGACCTCGCGAAGACGCAGTTCCCGACCCAGCATCTCGTCGAGCTGATCGACAAGGCCGAGAAGGGCGAGACCTTTTATGAAACGAGCCTGTTCGACGGCTCCGAGGACGCCGACAAGGTGATGACCACCACCGTCATCGTCGGCAAGAAAAGCGAGGCGCCGGAGGCCGATCCGGAGCGCCCTGCGCTTGCGGCACTCGCCAAGGACAAGTTCTGGCCGGTCGACATCGCCTATTTCGACGAAAGCAAGGGCGGCGGTGAGGAAGTGCCGGAGTATCGCATCAGCTTCAAGCTGCATGAGAACGGCCTGACGCGCGACTTGGTGATGGATTACGGCGATTTCTCGATGACCGGCAAGCTGGTCAATCTATCGTTGTTTCCTGTGCCGCAAGGCGACTGCAAGCATTAGGCCGCTGTCGTGGCGGTCTATGTCGACGCGGCAATCTGGAAGTGGGTGGGCCATCGCTGGTGCCACCTGCTCGCCGACGACAGCGACGAGTTGCATCGTTTCGCCGCCCAGCTCGGCCTGAAGCGTTCGTCCTATCAGGGCCCGCCCAAGACCTCGGCGCCGCATTACGACATTACAGGCTTCGAGCGTGATCGTGCCGTGCGTCTTGGCGCGATCGAATGCAGTCGCGACGAGATCGTGGCGGTGTTTCGCCGCGTGCGCGTGCGCAACTTCAAGCGCCGCGAACCCAAGGTGGTGCAGGAACCGGTGGAACAGGAGCCCGGCATGTCGCGCTGGGCGGCCGGCAGCTGATCTTCTGTTCCGAAGGGAATCGCTGCCAAGGAATCCTCTGCCTGACCAGTGGCGATCGTGCGCTTCGGGAGGCTTTGGTTGAGGCCCACAAGCACGGAAAGCCTCGATTTCCCGGGCAATCGGGCCGGTCCCGGGGTTGCGCTCACCAGCCAATACGTCTATATGCCGCCGCATTCCACACACGGACTTCGGTTTCTGTCCGGGAGAAATCCGGCTGAGACCCCCCGGTGGCGTTTCGAGCATCCAGCGAAAAGCGTCATTGTCCGTGGAGGCCAACCGGATAAGGAAATAACGATGGCACTGCCTGATTTCAGCATGCGCCAGCTTCTTGAAGCTGGTTCTCACTTCGGCCACCAGACCCACCGCTGGAACCCGAAGATGGCGCCCTACATCTATGGCGCCCGCAACAACATCCACATCATCGACCTGTCGCAGACTGTTCCGCTTCTGCACCAGGCTCTCAAGCAGGTTTCGGACGTCGTTTCGCGCGGCGGCCGCGTGCTGTTCGTCGGCACCAAGCGTCAGGCTTCGGACATCGTTGCTGACGCTGCTCAGCGTTCGGCCCAGTACTATGTCAACTCGCGTTGGCTCGGCGGCATGCTGACCAACTGGAAGACGATCTCGAACTCCATCCAGCGCCTGCGCAAGCTCGACGAGCTGCTCGCTGGCGAAGCCCACGGCTTCACCAAGAAGGAGCGCCTGAACCTCGAGCGCGAGCGCGAAAAGCTGGACAAGGCCCTCGGCGGCATCAAGGACATGGGCTCGACGCCGGACCTGATGTTCGTGATCGACACCAACAAGGAAGCCATCGCCATCCAGGAAGCCAAGCGTCTCGGCATTCCGGTTGTCGCGATCATCGATTCGAACTGCGATCCGGATAAGATCGACTTCCCGATCCCCGGCAACGACGACGCTGCCCGCGCCATCCAGCTCTACTGCGATCTGGTTGCCAAGGCTGCGATCGACGGTATCGCTCGCCAGCAGGGCGCGCTCGGTGTCGACATCGGCGCATCGGCCGAAGCCCCGGTTGAGCCTGCGCTCGACGAGACTCCGTCGACTGAAGCGCCCCAGGCGTAATCACGAAGGCCGGGAGACCGGCCTTCCTTTTCAGGATTGGGCGCAACCAGCGCCGGCGTTCGGCGCATCATCGAACCCTCGGTGGTGCGCTCGCGCATTTTGAAGCAAAGAGGCCACAATGAGCATTTCGGCAGCACAGGTTAAAGAACTCCGCGAACTCTCGGGCGCGGGTATGATGGATTGCAAGGCGGCTCTCACCGAGACCGGCGGCGACATGGAAGCCGCGGTCGACTGGCTGCGCAAGAAGGGTATCTCCAAGGCCGACAAGAAGGCCAGCCGTACCGCGGCCGAGGGCCTGGTCGGCGTCGATGCCGGCGTGCGCGAAGCCGTCGTCGTCGAAGTCAACTCGGAGACCGACTTCGTTGCCCGCAACGCCGCCTTCCAGGAAATCGTCGCCAACGTGTCGAAGGTCGCTCTCGCTTATGGCGACACCGACGCTGTTGCCGCTGCGAAATATCCGGGTTCGGACAAGTCCGTTGCCGACACTATCAAGGACGCTGTCGGCACCATTGGCGAGAACATGAGCTTCCGCCGTTCGGTCAAGCTGTCGGTTTCTGAAGGCGTCGTTGCGACCTATGTCCACAACGCGGTTGCCGACAACCTCGGCAAGCTCGGCGTGCTGGTCGCTATCGAGACCGCCGGCAATCATGACGCGGCCCGCGCCTTCGCGCGTCAGGTCGCCATGCACGTTGCTGCGACCAACCCGCTGGCCCTGACGCCCGACGAAGTCGACGCTTCTGCCGTCGAGCGCGAAAAGTCGATCTTCGCCGATCAGGCCCGCCAGTCGGGCAAGCCGGAGAACATCATCGAGAAGATGGTCGAAGGCCGCATGCGCAAGTTCTACGAGGAAGTCGTGCTGTTGAAGCAGGCTTTCGTGCTCAACCCCGACCTGACGGTCGAGGCGGCACTGAAGGACGCTGAAAAGCAGATCGGCGCGCCGGCAAAGATCACCGGCTACGTTCGCTTCGCGCTCGGTGAAGGCATCGAGAAGGAAGAGAGCGACTTCGCCGCTGAGGTCGCTGCGGCCGTCAAGGGCTAAAAAGCAGCGCTGCATCAAGCGCTTCCTGAGGATAGCCGAAGGGCGCCGCGTGACATCGCGGCGCCCTTCGTGTATCGGAACCCAAATTCAACAGCCGCGAGGAACCCATGACCGACAAGCCGCTCTACCGGCGCGTACTGCTTAAGGCGTCGGGTGAAGCCCTGATGGGCGAGCAGCATTTCGGCATCGATGTTTCCGTTGTCGACCGTATTGCCAGCGACATCGCCGAGGCGAGGGCGCTCGGCGTCGAGGTCGGCGTAGTCATTGGCGGCGGCAACATCTTCCGCGGCGTGGCAGTGGCATCCAAGGGTGGCGATCGCGTCACTGGCGACCACATGGGCATGCTTGCCACCATCATCAATTCGCTGGCTCTGCGCACCTCGCTGCACAAGCTTGGCGTTGATGCCGTGGTGCTTTCGGCGATCGCCATGCCCGAACTGTGCGAGAGCTTCTCGCAGCGCCAGGCAACCGCTTACATGGATGCCGGCAAGGTCGTGATTTTTGCCGGTGGCACGGGCAACCCATTCTTCACCACCGATTCGGCAGCGGCCCTGCGTGCCGCCGAGATTGGCGCTGACGCGCTGTTCAAGGGCACCCAGGTCGATGGTGTCTATTCGGCCGATCCCAAGAAGGACCCAGCTGCGACGCGCTTCGAACGCATCACGCACGCCGAAGTCATCACAAAAGGCCTGTCCATCATGGATACGGCCGCGATTGCTCTTGCGCGCGAAAACAACATCCCGATAATCGTCTATTCGATCCATGAAAAAGGCGGGTTCGGCGAAATATTGAAAGGTGGCGGCCGCTGCACGATTGTTGCGGACGCCTGACGATTGGAACGATGGCCCCGAAATCGGGACCAAGGAGACTGCAATGAGCACGGATTACAGCGATCTTCAGCGCCGCATGGAAGGCGCCATCAACGCCTTCAAGCACGACCTCGCCTCGCTGCGCACGGGCCGTGCCTCGAGCAACCTGCTCGATCCGATCCACGTCCAGGCCTATGGCTCGTCGATGCCGCTCAACCAGGTAGCCACAGTGTCCGTGCCTGAGCCGCGCATGATCTCGGTCTCGGTCTGGGACAAGTCTATGGTCGGTGCTGTCGATCGCGCCATCCGTGAATCCAACCTCGGCTTCAACCCGATCGTCGACGGCACCAACCTGCGCATTCCGCTGCCGGAGCTCAACGAGCAGCGCCGCAAGGAACTGGTCAAGATCGCCCACACCTACGCCGAGAACGCCAAGGTCGCCACCCGCCATGTGCGCCGCGACGGCATGGACGCACTCAAGAAGGCCGAGAAGGATGGCGACATCAGCCAGGACGACCAGCGCGTCCAGTCCGACAAGGTCCAGAAGCTGACCGACGATACGATCAGCCAGATCGACAGCCTGCTCGCAGGCAAAGAAGCCGAGATCATGCAAGTCTGAGGCAGGCATACGGCCGGCCCGAAAGCGAACGGATGACTACGCCCGCGCATGTCGCGATTATCATGGACGGCAACGGTCGCTGGGCAAAAGCCCGCGGCCTGCCGCGCGTTGCGGGCCACCGGGCCGGAGTCGAGGCGTTGCGCCGCACCGTTCGTGCCGCCGCAGACCTCGGTATTTCCTGGCTGACCGTCTACGCCTTCTCCTCGGAGAACTGGTCGCGGCCCAAGTCCGAGGTCACCGACCTCATGGGGTTGCTCAAGATCTTCATTCGGCGCGATCTTGCCGAACTCCACAACAGCGGTGTGCGCGTCCAGATCATCGGCGACAGGGCCACACTGCAGCCCGATATCCGCAGCCTGCTCGAGGAAGCCGAAACGCTGACATCGGGCAATGATGCGCTGACACTGGTCATCGCGTTCAACTATGGGGGGCGCGACGAGATCGCGCGCGCCGCGCGCCGGCTGGCGGAAGCGGTCAAGCGTGGCGACATTTCAAGCGAGCAGATCACGCCGGAGCTGTTTGCCGAGGAACTCGACACATCGGGCATTCCTGATCCCGATCTGGTCATTCGCACCAGCGGCGAAATCCGGCTCTCCAATTTCCTGCCCTGGCAGTCGGCCTACAGCGAGCTGATCTTCCAGCCTTGCTACTGGCCGGATTTCACCCGCGAGCATCTGTCGGAGGCCTTGCGCGAATATACCGGCCGCGAACGCCGTTTTGGCGGGCTTGCAGCGCGCGACGTCGCTTCGTGACCTTGCCATGAGCAATCTCCAGCTCCGGACAATTTCAGCGATCGTGCTGGCAGCTGCTGTGCTGTTGCTGACATGGCTGGGCGGGCTGCCGTTCAGGATGCTGACCGCGGCGATAGCGCTTGCCATCTTCTACGAATGGTCGCGCATGTCGCGGCCGAACAGCGAGACAGGATGGGCCGGCGGCAACCTCAACATGCTGCCGGAAGTGTTCATCCTGATGTTCGCCGGCGCCCTGGTCGCGGGCATTCCGGCACTTGCGCTGATCATCCTGGCCGCTGTCTTCACGTTCATCCTGTGGGGGCTGGGCAAGCTGCGCAGGGCAGGGGCGTGGGAAGCTGCCGGCTTTGGCTATTCTGCGCTCTCCGGCCTGTCCCTTGCCCTGTTGCGCGGCGACGACGCGTCGGGCCTCGTCGCCATCCTGTTTCTGTTCGCGGTTGTCTGGGCGACGGACATTTTTGCCTATTTTGTCGGCCGCAAGGTCGGCGGGCCCAAGCTGGCACCGGCCATTTCGCCCGGCAAGACGCGCAGCGGCGCTGTTGGCGGCGCTGTCGGTGGTGTGGTTGCCGGACTGCTGCTCGCCAACTTTGCCGGTACCGGCAACTTGTTCCTCCTGGCCGTGATAGGCCTACTGCTTTCGGCGATCTCGCAGGCCGGCGATCTGTTCGAATCATGGGTCAAGCGTCGGCATGGCTACAAGGATTCGGGGTCGCTGATTCCCGGCCATGGCGGCGTGATGGACCGCGTCGATGGGCTTGTCGCGGCTGCATTTGCCCTATACGTCATCGGCTGGATGTCCGGTTCCGCCGACCATCCGGCTCAGGGATTGTTTCCCGCCTGAGCGACCAAGTTCAGGGGCGCAAGCCTCGGGCAAGGCGCGGTGCTGCACTTGAAGCGCCAAGGTATCTGGTTGAGGGCTTGAATTGAGCGAGTATCTTCCCGCGTTCCTGACTACGGATGGTCTCCTGATCGGCACCATCGTGCCGTTCCTGTTCGTGCTCACCATCGTCGTGTTCGTGCACGAGATGGGCCATTATCTGGTCGGCCGCTGGTGCGGTATCGGTGTGAAGGCCTTTTCGATCGGCTTCGGCCCCGAACTGCTCGGCTTCAACGATCGTCGCGGTACGCGTTGGAAGCTTTGCGCCATTCCCTTGGGCGGCTACGTCAAGTTCGTCGGCGACATGAGCGTCACCAGCAAGCCGGAGGGCGGCGGGGACGACAATCTCAGTGCCGCCGAACGTAAGATCGCGTTCCATACGCAACCAGTGTGGAAGCGTGCGGCGACCGTGTTCGCCGGACCGCTGTTCAATTTCCTGCTGACGATTGCCGTCTTCACTGTGCTGTTTTCGGCTTATGGCCGCTATGTCATGGAGCCGACGGTTGCCGAGGTGCGCGCCGCCAGCCCGGCGGCGAATGCCGGTATCCAGCCGGGCGACCGATTCGTCAGTGTCGACGGCCAGCCGGTGGAAACCTTCTCCGACGTCCAGCGCATCGTCTCGGGACGCGGTGGCGATCCGCTAACCTTCGTGATGATGCGCGACGGCAAGGAAGTCTCTGTTACGGCGACGCCCGAAATGATGGAGCAGAAGGACGCGCTCGGCAATTCGGTCAAGGTTGCGGTCATTGGCGTCGTCAACAATGAGGAGCTGGGGCAGCCCAGGCTCATCAGCTACAGCCCAGGCGGCGCATTTGTGCAGGCGGTTTCCGAAACCGGGCACATCATCGAGCGTACCGGTCAGTTCCTGAAGCGATTCGTCGTTGGCCGGGAGGACAAGTGTCAGCTCGGTGGACCGGTCAAGATCGCCGACATGGCCGGCAAGGCGGCCCAGCTGGGCTTCGTCTGGCTGGTGCAATTGGTGGCTCTTTTGTCGGTCGGCATCGGTTTTCTGAACCTTCTGCCGATTCCTCCACTCGACGGCGGCCACTTGGCGTTCTATGCAGTTGAAGCTGTCATCAGGCGCCCTGTTTCCGAGCGGGCGATGGAGGCTGTATATCGAGTGGGGATGATTCTCGTGCTGGCGTTTATGGGCTTCGTTTTCTGGAACGACCTGTTTGGCTGCTGAAATCATGAAGAAATTTGGGGCCGGCAAGGGGTCCGTTGAGAGGGCGTTTACCATCCGGGGCGGTATGCGTGACGCGAAAGTCACGCTCGCTGAGGAAGTAAGCGCAAATTAACCAGAAGCCTTGCGTGTAGGGAAAATCCAGTTATTACGGTACGGGAAATTACCGCGACGTCCGGTTTTCTCGCCGTGGGGACTTCGAGAAAAGGTTGTAAAGGCCGATTATGAAGGCAGCATCTAAGTTTGCGAGCGCCGCGTCCGCGGTTGCTCTTTCCGCCGCTCTGGCCATTCCAGGCGCCGTGGCGGTCCAGTTTGTTGCCGTGTCAGCCGCGCAAGCGGCGGTGGTCAACCGGGTCGAAGTGCGCGGCAATCAGCGCGTCGATGCGGATACCGTCCGCAACTACATCTCCATCAAGCCCGGCAAGTCGTTCTCGAACACCGATATCGACGACGCGGTGAAGGCGCTGTTCGGCAGCGGCCTGTTCTCCGACGTCCGCATCAATCAGGTCGGCTCGACGCTCGTCGTTCAGGTTTCCGAATATCAGGTCGTCAACAACGTGCTGTTCCAGGGCAACAAGAAGCTCAAGGACGCGGCACTCGGTGGCGCCATCCAACTCAAACCGCGCGGCGCATTTTCGCAGGCAGCGCTTGAGGCTGACACCCAGGCGATCAAGGAAGCCTACAAGCGCGTCGGCCGTGACGACGTCACCGTCGGCACCCAGATCATGGATCTCGGCGAAAACCGCGTGAACGTGGTGTTCGAGATCAATGAAGGCGGCCGCACGAAGATCGCCGCGATCAATTTCGTCGGTAACGACGCCTATGGCGATCGCCGCCTCGCAGATGTCATCTCGACCAAGCGCTCGTCGTTCCTGTCGTTCATGTTGCGTGATGACATCTATGACGAAGACCGCCTGCGCGCCGACGAGGAAGCGCTGCGTCGCTTCTATTTCAATCACGGCTACGCCGACTTCCAGGTTGTCTCCGCCTTCGGCGAACTCGACGAGGCGACCAACCAGTACACCATCACGATCACCGTTGACGAAGGCCAGCGCTACACGTTCGGCGATGTGTCGGTCGAAAGCAGCATCCCCGAGGTCGACGGCGCGAGCCTGCAGCGTCTCGTCGAGACGCGCAAGGGCGATGTTTACAACGCCAAGGACGTCGAAGATTCGATCATCGCGATCACCGAGAACGTTGCCGGCGCTGGCTATGCCTTCGCCAAGGTAACGCCGCGCGGTGACCGCAACTTCGAAAGCCGCACGATCTCGGTTGTCTACACCGTCGACCAGGGCGCCAAGGCCTATGTCGAGCGTATCGAAATCCGCGGCAACGAACGCACCCGCGACTTCGTGATCCGTCGCGAATTTGACGTCTCCGAAGGTGATGCCTTCAACCAGGTGCTGATCCAGCGCGCCAAGAAGCGCCTCGAGGCGCTGAACTTCTTCGAGCGTGTCGAAGTTTCGACCGCTCCCGGATCGCAGCCTGACCAGGTCGTGCTGGTTGTCGATCTGGTCGAGAAGTCGACCGGCGAGTTCTCGATCGGCGCCGGCTATTCGACCGGCGGCGACAATGCCGGTCCGTCGGTGGAAGGTTCGATCACCGAGCGCAACTTCCTCGGCCGTGGTCAGTTCATCAAGTTCTCGGCCGGTGGCGGCAAAAACTCTCGTGACTACAGCTTCTCGTTCACCGAGCCGTATTTCCTCGGCCGCCGTATTGCTGCTGGTTTCGACATCTATCGCCAGACCCGCAAGTATGACGACAAGTACCAGAGCGACATTACGGGTGGCACCATCCGTTTCGGCCTGCCGATCACCAACAACATCTCGACGCAACTTGCCTACAACATCGCGCAAGAGAAGTATGAGTATGATGAGGACTGTCTGAGCGGCGGTGTTCTTGACCCTGCGAAGTGCACGATCTCGCCGGCGATCAAGGATGGCATCGCCAACAGTCCGTGGATCAAGTCGTCGGTCAGCGGTACGCTGGTCTACAACACCATCGACGACATGAAAAACCCGCGTAACGGCATCTACGCCAACTTCACGACCGAAGTGGCTGGCCTTGGCGGCGACGCGAAGTTCGTCAAGTTCACCGGTCGTGCCAGCTACTATCAGACGCTCTCGGAAGAGCTTGATATCGTCGGTCTCGTGTCAGCCGGTGCCGGCCACATCCAAGGCTTCGGCGACGATGGCCTGCGCGTCTTCGATCACTTCAAGAACAATGATCGGATGATCCGCGGCTTCGAGTACAACGGCATCGGACCGTACGACAAGAACGGTGGCGACCATCTCGGCGGCACGACCTACTTCAATGCGTCTGCCGAAGCACAGTTCCCGATCCCGGTCGTGCCGGAGAGCTTCGGCCTGCGTGGCGCCGTCTTTGCGGATGCAGCGACGCTTTATGGCAGCAAGGTTAATGTCGCGGGCACCAACATCGTCTCGACTGACATGGAATTGCGTGCCTCGGTCGGTGTCGGCCTGCTCTGGGCTTCGCCCTTCGGTCCGCTGCGCATCGACTATGCGGTACCGGTCAAGAAGCTGGACACCGACAATACGCAGGAATTCAACTTCGGCATTTCGACCCGCTTCTAATTGCGTGGTACAACGTTTCCGGGCCGTCACGGCCCGGAAACTCTTTGCCCGGCTTGGCTGGAACAGCATTTCATGACGGAACCGGTATTTTTTGTGCCGTCACGCCGCTACACGGTGGGCGAGGTGGCCGGCCTTACCGGCGCGATGCTCGTCGACCCCAAACATTCCGAAATCGCCATCTCGACTATCGCAGCGGCAAGCAGTGGTGGCGATGGCGCTTTGGTGTTTGTCGACGGCAAGCGCAACGCAGCACCGCTCAAGTCGCTGCATGCTGCCGCTGTCCTGTGCACGTCTGACGTCGCCGACCTCGTGCCTTATGGCATTGCCATTCTCGTTTCGCCGCGTCCGCAGCAGGCCTTTGCCCGCATCGGCAGGCTAATTTATCCGGATGCCGAGCGCCCGGTAGGTGTGAGCGGTGAAGCAGGCATTTCGCCATTCGCCCACATTGATCCGACCGCTCACGTCGAGCCAGGCGCCGTCATCGAGGCTGGTGTGGTGATCGGCCCGAACGCGGCAGTCGGCAGCGGGACTGTGGTATCCGCTCATGCGGTCATCGGTCGTTCGACCCAGATCGGCCGCGATTGTTATGTCGGCCCGCACAGTTCGGTCCAATATGCGTTGATCGGCAATGGCGTGATCATCCACGCCGGCGCCCGCATCGGCCAGGATGGCTTTGGTTTCGCCGGCGGTGCGCGGGGTCCTGAACGCATCCCGCAGATCGGCCGCGTCATCATCCAGGACAATGTCGAGATCGGCGCCAATGCGACGGTCGATCGTGGCGCGATGTCGGACACGATCATTGGCGAAAACACCAAGATCGACAATCTCGTCCAGATCGCTCACAACGTGCGCATCGGCCGCAATTGCGTTATTGCAGGGCTAACGGGTATTTCGGGCTCGGTTGTCGTCGGCGACAACGTGATGATGGGCGGCGGCGTCGGCCTGGCCGATCACCTGACCATCGGATCGGGGGCGCAGCTGGCAGCGCGCAGCGGCCTGATGCATGACGTGCCGGCAGGCGAAGTCTGGGCAGGATTTCCTGCAAAACCGATGAAATTGGCAATGCGCGAGTTCGCGTTGATCAGAAAAATGGCCATGGGAAAACCAAAGGGGGGTGGGAGCAGTGACTGACCAGGCGACCAGGACACTCGAAGCCGTCGATATCCTCGGCCTGCACAAGCTGCTGCCGCATCGTTACCCGTTCCTGCTGATCGATCGCATCGTCGACATCGACGGCGACGATTCCGCTGTCGGCATCAAGAACGTCACCTTCAACGAACCGCACTTCCAAGGGCATTTCCCGGGCCATCCGGTCATGCCCGGCGTGCTGATCATCGAGGCCATGGCACAGACGGCGGGCGCCATCTGCCTGCGGCTGGTCGTCGACGAAACGCCGTCGCTTGTGTACCTGATGACGGTCGACGGCGCCAAGTTCCGCAAGCCGGTCGTGCCGGGAGACCAGCTCCGCATTCACGTCAAGAAGATCAAGAAGCGCGGCAACATCCTGAAGTTTGCCTGCGACGCGCAGGTCAATGGTGCGACGGTAGCCGAAGCAGAGGTGGCCGCGATGATGGTGCCCAAGGAATAAGCAACAACTCCATGACTGAAACCTTTATCCATCCTGCCGCTGTCGTCGAAGCCGGTGCACAACTGGGTGCAGGCGTCCGCATTGGTCCTTTCTGCCATGTCAGCGCTGATGCCGTCATCGGTGACCGCGTCGAACTGATGAGCCATGTCGCGATACTGGGTGCAACGACGCTTGGCGAAGGCTGCAAGGTGTTTCCGCAGGCAACGCTTGGCGCTGCTCCGCAGAACAACAAGCACAAGGGTGGCCGGACGACGCTCACTGTCGGCAAGAATTGCACGATGCGTGAAGGCGTGACCATGCATGTCGGCACCGACACCAGTCGAGGTGCCACGACCGTCGGCGACAACGGGCTGTTCCTCGCCTATGCGCATATTGCGCATGACTGCATCGTCGGCGACAACGTCACCATGGCCAATGTCGCGACCCTCGGCGGGCACGTCGAAGTCGGCAACAACGTCACGCTTGGTGGCCTGTGTGCCGTCCATCAGATGACGCGTATCGGTCATCATGCCTTTGCCGGCGGTGGCGCGATCATTGATGGCGACATCATCCCCTATGGCATGGTGATGGGCAATCGCGCCCGCCTGCGCGGGCTCAACGTCATCGGCATGCGCCGCTCCGGCCTGCCGCGCGCCGAGATCTTCGCCTTGCGCAAGGCCTACAAGATGATCTTCGACCCAACCCGTTCGGTGGCCGAGAGCATCCCGCTAGTCGAACGCGAATTCGCCGGCTCGCCCATCGTGCGTGACGTCCTGGATTTCATCCAGGCGCGCGGCAAGCGCCACTTCACCGTGCCGCCGCTCAGAAACGCCGTCGCCGAAGACGCCGCCGATGACGAAGGCTGAGGGCGGAAAGAGGATCAACCTTTCCGCGACCGACCGGATTGCTGTCGTTGCCGGCAGCGGTCGGCTCCCGGTCAATGTCGCCGACAGTCTCGCCGAGGCCGGGCACAAGCCTTTCATCGTTCTGATTGACGGTGAGACCGATCCCGGCACCAGCCTCTGGAGCTATGCCGGCGAGCGGCTTGCCATCGAGCAGTTCGCCTCGCTGGTGCCTTTGCTCAAGCGCCACGGCATCACCCATTGCGTGCTTGCCGGTGGCATCAGCCGTCGCCCGGTGTGGCGGGCCATTCGCCCCAGCATCGCCCTGCTGCGTGTCCTGCCGCGCGCGCTTTCAGCGCTTGCCCGCGGCGACGACGGCCTGCTGCGCATCCTGGTCACGACGATCGAAGACAACGGTATCAAGGTCGCCGGCGCACATCAGGTCGTTCCGGAGCTGCTGGCCGTGGCCGGCAGCATGGGGGCGCTGGCGCCCCAGCAGAGTGACTGGGCCGACCTTCGAGCAGGCCAGGAGGCCGCACGCACGATCGGTGCGCTTGATATCGGCCAGGCGGCGGTTGCCATCGGCGGGCGCGCCATCGCACTCGAAGGCATCGAGGGCACAGACCTGTTGCTCGAACGCGTGCGCGAGCTACGCGACAATGGCCGCATTGCCGGGCGAAAGCGCGGCGTTCTGGTGAAATGCGCCAAGCCGAACCAGGAACTGCGTGCGGACTTGCCGACAATCGGCCCAGCAACGGTCGATGCTGCGCATGCAGCGGGGCTTGCCGGGATCGGCATTGAGGCCGGACGCTCACTGGTGCTCGACTATGGCGAGGTGGTCGAACGCGCCGACAGGCTCGGCTTGTTCGTCATCGGCCTGTCCGGCGAGGGAAATGAGCGATGACCCAGCCACCGCTCAAGATTGCCATCGTCGCGGGCGAGGAGTCGGGCGACCTGCTCGGCACCGATCTGGTGCAGGCGCTGCAGCGCTTGAGCGGGCGCGAGGTCAGGCTTGTCGGCACTGGCGGCCGGCATCTGCAGGAGCTTGGCCTTTCGCCGCTGTTCAATGCCAGCGAGATCGCATTGATGGGACTGACGGCGGTCATTCGCGACCTGCCGCGCCTGATCAGGCGGATTGGCCAGACCGCCCGTTTCGTCGCGGCCGAAAAGCCGGATTGCCTTGTAACCATCGACAGCCCGGATTTTTCGCTGCGCGTTGCCAGGAAGGTGCGGGCGCTCGATCCCACCATTCCTATCATCCATTACATCTGCCCGAGCGTCTGGGCCTGGCGACCGGGACGGGCCAAGGCGATGAAGCCGCATGTCGACGAGGTGCTGTGCATCCTGCCGTTCGAGCCGGCCGAACTGGAGCGCCTGGGCGGCCCACATGGTACATTTGTCGGCCATCGCCTGGCGACCGATCCGGGCATCGCCATTGCCGCGGCGATGCAGGAGGGAAAGGCCAATCCGGCGCCTGACCGCGAGAAGACGCTTCTACTATTGCCGGGATCGCGCCGCAGCGAAGTGCGCAGCCTGATCGGTCCATTTGGTGAGACCGTTTCGATCCTGCGCGCACGCGGCCATCGTATGCGGCTGCTCTTGCCGACGGTGCCGCATGTCACCGGCCTCGTCGAAGAGGCTGTCTCCACCTGGCAGCAAAAGCCGGAGATCATCCTCGATCCGCAGCACAAGTGGCAGGCCTTTGGTGAGGCGGATGCTGCCCTGATCGCATCGGGCACGGTGTCGCTGGAACTCGCGCTTGCGGGTGTGCCGATGTTGTCGTCCTACAAACTCGATACGCTGGCGCGGATGATCCAGAGCATGGTCACGGTGTGGAGTGCTGCACTGCCCAACTTGATTGCCGACAGGCCGGTCGTGCAGGAAAACTACAACGAATATGTGCGTCCGCAATGGATGGCGCGCTATGTCGAAGGCCTGTTCGAGGATGGCGCCCTTCGACGCTGGCAGAAAGACGGTTTTGCCGAAATTGCCAGACGCATGGCGACCGAACGGCCGTCAGGCGAGATCGCTGCCGAAACGGTTCTCAAACACATCACGAAATGAAAAACACCCGCCGAGGCGATGGCCTAGCGGGTGATTTTCAAGTCGTTCGCAGCTTCGAGCTGCGACAGCGCCGCGCGCCTGAACGAACGCGGCGCTGAAAGGCTCAGCGCTTGGCGATCGGCACGTAGTCGCGTTCGGTGGCGCCGGTGTAGAGCTGGCGCGGACGGCCGATCTTCTGGCGCGGATCCTCGATCATTTCCTTCCACTGCGCGATCCAGCCGACAGTGCGGGCGAGCGCGAACAGC
The DNA here is from genome assembly GCF_014843375.1 of Aminobacter sp. SR38. Lineage (NCBI taxonomy): Bacteria > Pseudomonadati > Pseudomonadota > Alphaproteobacteria > Hyphomicrobiales > Phyllobacteriaceae > Aminobacter > Aminobacter sp. SR38. The sequence continues at coordinate 490,343 of NZ_CP062112.1, read as the reverse complement.
ACGGTGAACATGGTGGTGGGGAAGCCCAGCGCCTTCAGCGTGATGCCTGAATAGAAGTCGATGTTCGGATACAGCTTCTTCTCGATGAAATACTCGTCGGTCAGCGCGATGCGCTCGAGTTCCATTGCCACGTCGAGCATCGGATCGTCCTTGATGCCGAGCTCGCCCAGCACTTCATGCGTGGTCTTCTGCATGATCTTGGCGCGCGGATCGTAGTTCTTGTAGACGCGGTGGCCGAAACCCATCAAGCGGAACGGATCGTTCTTGTCCTTGGCGCGGGCGACGAACTCGGGAATTCGGTCGACGTGGCCGATCTCGCTGAGCATGTTGAGCGCTGCTTCATTGGCGCCGCCATGTGCGGGGCCCCACAGGCAGGCGATGCCGGCGGCGATGCAGGCGAACGGATTGGCACCCGACGAGCCGGCGAGGCGCACGGTCGAGGTCGAGGCGTTCTGCTCGTGGTCGGCGTGCAGGATGAAGATGCGCTCCATGGCGCGGGCCAGCACCGGGTTGACCTTGTACTCCTCGCACGGCACGGCAAAGCACATGTGCAGGAAGTTGGCGGCAAAGTTCAGCTCGTTCTTGGGGTAAATGAACGGCTGGCCGATGTGGTACTTGTAGGCCATCGCAGCGATCGTCGGCATCTTTGCGATCAGGCGGATCGAGGCGACCATGCGCTGGTGCGGATCGGAGATGTCGGTCGAGTCGTGATAGAAGGCCGACAGCGCGCCGACCACGCCGCACATCACCGCCATCGGGTGTGCGTCGCGGCGGAAGCCGGTGAAGAAGCGCGACATCTGCTCGTGCACCATGGTGTGGCGCGTGATGCGGTAGTCGAAGTCGTCCTTCTGCGCCTTGGTCGGCAGTTCGCCGTAGAGCAAGAGGTAGCAGACTTCGAGGAAGTCGCCGTGCTCGGCGAGCTGGTCGATCGGATAGCCGCGGTGCAGCAGGACACCGGCGTCGCCGTCGATGAAGGTGATTTCCGATTCGCAGCTTGCGGTGGAGGTGAAGCCCGGGTCGTAGGTGAATGCGCCGGTCGTTGCGTAGAGCGATGCGATGTCGATCACATCCGGTCCGACCGTTCCGCCGCGGACCTTGAACTCGTGGGTCTGGCCGCGGAACTCCAGTTTGGCGGTCGAATCAGTCATCGCATACTCCTTAGTGCTGAGTTGCCGCCTTGCGCGGCGCAATCGTCATAACAAGGCAACCCATTAGGCCCGGAACGCTTGAACTCGCTTCCCAGCTTTCCCGCTGCTTTCAAATTGACCTGTTGCCGCAATGTTGCACCGCAACAGCCTCATTTCAATGCAAAACTAGGAAAGCACTGCTGACCTAATCGATTTGATCAAAAATGCGGGCTAGACTTTCGTCGCGCCCTAGAACGGCGAGCACATCGAACACTCCGGGGGAAGTGCTCTTGCCCGTCAGGGCGGCCCGCAAAGGCTGCGCCACGCCGCCCAATTTCAGATTTTCGCGGCCGGCAAACTCGCGGATCGCGGCCTCTGCATTGGCCGCCGTCCAGTCGGCGGCAGCGACCGTCGCGAGCGCCGCATGCGCGCCCTTGAGGATATCCTTGGCTGGGCCGGCGAGCAGGCCGGCGGCCTTCTCATCGAGCGGCAGCGGACGCTGGGCAAACAGGAATCCTGCGCCGTCAGCCAGTTCGATCAGCGTCTTGGCGCGCTCCTTGAGGCCCGGCATGGCGGCAAGCAGCTGTGCCTTACGCGTGTCGTCGAGCCCGCCGAGGATGGCATCGCCGCCGGGCAGATAGGGCAAGGTGGCAACGAAGATGTCGAACAGCTTCTTGTCGTCCATCTGGCGCATGTGAACGCCGTTCAGCGCCTCGAGCTTGGCAAAGTCGAAGCGTGCCGCACCCTTGTTGACGTCCTCGATCTCGAACCATCTGATCATGTTCTCGATGCTCATCACCTCGTCGTCGCCATGGCTCCAGCCGAGGCGGGCGAGGTAGTTGAGCAGGGCCTCAGGCAAATAGCCCATGGCGCGATAAGCATCGACGCCGAGCGCGCCATGGCGCTTGGACAGTTTTGCGCCGTCCGCACCATGGATCAGCGGGATATGCGCCATCACCGGCACGTCCCAGCCCATGGCGTTGTAGATGACGGTCTGGCGCGCGGCGTTGGTCAGGTGGTCGTCGCCACGGATGATGTGGGTGACGCCCATGTCGTGATCGTCGACGACGACAGCATGCATGTAGGTCGGTACGCCGTCCGAACGCAGGATGATGAAATCGTCGAGATCCTTGTTGGGAAAGCGCACATCACCCTGCACGCGGTCGAGCACCAGCGTCTCGCCGTCCTGCGGCGCCTTGATGCGAATGACCGGCTTGACGCCAGCCGGCGCCTCGGACGGGTCGCGGTCGCGCCAGCGGCCGTCATAGCGTGGCGGCTTGCCCTCGGCGCGCGCCTTCTCGCGCATCTCGGTCAGCTCTTCCTGCGAGGCGTAGCAATAATAGGCTTTGCCCGTGCGCACGAGTTCTTCGGCCACCTCGCGATGGCGCGGCGCGCGCTCGAACTGCGAGATCGGCTCACCCTCCCAGGTCAGGCCGAGCCAGGTCAGGCCCTCGAGGATCGCGGCCGTTGCGGCGTCGGTCGAGCGCTCGCGATCGGTGTCCTCGATACGCAGCAGCATAGTGCCGCCGGTGTGGCGGGAATAAAGCCAGTTGAAGAGAGCGGTACGCGCGCCACCAATGTGCAGATAGCCGGTGGGCGAGGGGGCGAAGCGGGTGACGACAGGCATGGCGATTTCCAAGGGAAGCAGGGCGCTTGGCCGAAAAACCGGCGGCGCATGGCGTTTGTGTGCGGTTGATGTAGCATAGAAGGTCTGGGGCGCAAGAGGCAGGCCCGATGGGCGACCGCATGCGGGAGGGGCAGGCCGGTAACAATCCGGTGGTCGAAGCCAGCGAGCGCGACTTGCTGACCTCTCCAGCCGTGCCTGCCGTTGCGTGGACACCACCAGCTCTGCCCGAGAGAGATGCTGCTCCTGACGCCGATGCATCGCCGTTTCAGCGAGGACACAAGTCCTGGCTACGGCAAGGATCGCAATTGCTGATCGGTGACCGGATCACCGCACGATCCACCCTGGCCGCGATCGAAACGGAACTCGACCGCGGTGCGGCGTTCCTGCTTCTTCCGGTTTTTCTGGCCGCCGGTGCCCTGGTGTATTTCGCGCTTCCGAACGAGCCGGATCTCGCGCCGCTCGTCGTTGTGTCAGCGACACTGGCCGTCCTCGCCTTCCTAACGCGCGGACGGCGGCCTGTTCACTACGCGCTGGCCGCACTCGCCGCCTCAATGCTCGGCATGGCGGTTGCAAAGTTCGAGACGGAACGCATGGCAACGAAGATGCTGGGCGCCGAGATCTCGACTGCCATCACCGGGCGCGTTGTCGAAATCGACAATCTGGACAAGGGCAGGGTGCGGCTGACGCTCGACGTTCTGGCGACTGCGCGCCCGGTCTTGCGCTATACGCCCGATCGGGTGCGGCTCGTTGCCCGCAAGCTTCCTGAGGGCGTCATGGCGGGGTCCGAGGTGACGGGTTATGTCAGGCTGATGCCGCCGTCCGGGCCTGTGCGGCCGGGCAGCTATGATTTTTCCTTCGAAAGCTATTTCGACGGCATCGGCGCCAGCGGCTTTTTCATGAAAGGCCCGGAGTTTGCTTCAACCACCCAGCCGCTGTCGGCCAGTGATCGTGCATTCGCGTCGATCGAGAATGTGCGCCAGAAGATTGCCCAGCGCATTCGCGACCGCATTGGCGGTCCGGAGGGCGAAATCGCGGCTGCCCTGGTCGTCGGCGTGAGCGGCGGCATTCCCGAGGATGTCAACGAGGCGCTGCGGCGTACCGGGCTCTACCACATCATCTCGATCTCGGGTCTGCACATGGCGATGGTCGCAGGCACGGTCATGCTTTTGATGCGGCTATGCTTCGCCGCCTTTCCCGGCTTCACCTCGCACCGGCCGGTCAAGAAGTACGCCGCAGGCGCAGCACTGCTCGCCATCGGTGGCTATCTGTTCATTTCAGGCGCCGAGGTCGCGGCGCAACGCAGCTTCATCATGCTGGCGGTGATGCTGACGGCCGTGCTGTTCGACCGTGCAGCACTCACCACGCGCAACCTGGCGATTTCGGCCGTCGTCGTGATCATGATCTCGCCCCACGAAGTCGTCGGGCCGAGCTTCCAGATGTCGTTCGCCGCAACGGCAGCCCTCGTTGGCGCATATGCCTGGTGGTCGGATCGGCGGGAGGAGCAGGCGCTGCCGGTAGGTCAGAGATCGCTGCCGTCCAAAATCTGGCGCTGGCTTGCGACAGTTGCGATAGGTCTCGCCGCGACGTCGGTGATTGCCGGGCTCGCGACCAGCGTTTTTGGCGCATGGCATTTCCAACGTGTTTCGCCCCTCAGCCTGTTCGCCAATCTGGCAGTCAGCCCGTTTGTGTCTGTCCTGGTCATGCCCTTTGCCGTCATGGCTGGCATCTTCATGCCGCTTGGGCTCGACGGCCCCTTCCTCGACACGATGGGCTTTGGCCTGAAGGCAATGATTGGCATCGCCACCTGGTTCTCCGAGCGCTCGCCGGTCGATGCGGTCGGCCTTGTCTCGTCACATGCGGTATTGTTGCTCACAGCAGCACTCGTCATCGCGTCGACGGCAACGACCTGGCTGCGCGCCGCCGCACTGCCATTCGCGGCCCTTGGGCTGCTGACGGTCGTGGAAACGGAAACGCCCGCCGTTCTCGTTTCGGAAGATGGCCGCCTCGTCGGCGTCCCGGTCGACGATGGCAAGCTGGCCGTCAATCGCGTCCGGCCGAACCAGTTCACCGTCGACAACTGGCAGCGCGCGCTGGCGTCGGAAACACTCGTCACCCCGGCCCGTTCGGCCGCGAATGCAACGAACGGGACTGTCCGTATGCCCAGCGAGACCGGCTCACAGCCAGCAGCCGATGCAGATGTCGCCGGTACGATACCCGGCAAACCAGTATCTGGAGAGCTAAACCCCGCCGGCGCGGACGCCTTCGTCTGTGATAGCGGGCTCTGCAAGGTTCAGCAACCAGAGGGTGCACGAATCGTCCATGCGGCGAATGCGAGCGCCGCTGCACGAGCCTGCGACAACGCGGATCTCGTCGTCGTCGACGATGCCACGGCAAGCGATGTCTGCCCCGGCGTGGCCGTGCTTACCAAACGCGAGCTGGCGCGCCTTGGCAGTGCGTCGATATTCATCACAGCCGAGGCGGCTGGCGTAGATCGGGCGGTCGAGATACGCCACGCCGTGGCGGAACCGTACCGCCCGTGGCATGCGCAGCGCCAATTTTCGCGCGAGGCGAGGGGCCTGTCACCCTACAAGCGAGCGGAGATGCCCCCGAAGACACCTGCCGGGGCAACCAAGGCGCACCCGAAAGCGCCGACTGCGGCCACACGGTGAGTCCGAAATCTGTACCCGCCGTCGCAGAGCCGTCAGATAAGGCAAGATAGCAACAGGGCAGATCAGTCCGGCTTACAGATTGCAGCAGGATGGACATGCCGAGGTGGCGGAAACGCAGCCCCGGCAATCAATAGCGGCGGATCAGGCCGACAAGCTTGCCCTGCACCTTGACCCTGTCCGGTCCGAAGATGCGGGTTTCATAGGCCGGATTGGCAGCCTCAAGAGCGATCGAGGCACCCTTGCGGCGGAAACGCTTGAGCGTCGCTTCTTCGTCGTCGACGAGGGCGACGATGATCTCACCGGGATTGGCCGTGGTCGAGCTGCGGATGACCACAGTGTCGCCGTCGAAGATGCCGGCCTCGATCATCGAGTCGCCCTTGACTTCGAGCGCGTAATGCTCGCCGCCCATGATCATGTCTGGCGGCACCGAAATCGAATGCGTCTTGTGCTGGATGGCGTCGATCGGCACACCGGCAGCGATGCGTCCCATGACGGGAATGGCAACCGCCGAAGCAACATCGTCGTCATTGCCGGCCGACATGCTGCGTGACGGCTCGGGTTTGCGGCCGAGGCTACCCTCGATGACGCTGGGCGAGAACTTCTTCGCCGCGTTGAGGCCAGGCGCGATCGAATCGGGCAGGCGCAGCACTTCAAGCGCGCGCGCCCGGTTGGGCAGGCGTCTGATGAAGCCGCGTTCTTCGAGCGCCGTGATCAGGCGATGGATGCCGGACTTGGAGGCGAGGTCGAGTGCTTCCTTCATCTCGTCGAAGGACGGCGGAATACCCGCTTCCTTCAGCCTCTCGTGGATGAATAGCAAAAGCTCGTGTTGTTTGCGCGTCAGCATCGCCACCCCCGAGGAATCAGAAGAAAAACAAACCCAGAACAAACACTATCTGTTCCAGTTGTGTTCCGCAACTGTTGATATTTCGTGAAGGGTGGAAGGTGCTGCTCAGCGCAACATCATCACCTTGCAGGCGCTGCCGGCTTCGACTGCAGGCGCGAAGGGCACCCGCACGATGGCGCAGTTGGCGTCGGCCAGCGTGCGCAGCATCGAAGAGTCCTGGATCAGGTAGGGTGTGACGACGAGACCCTCAGCGGTCTCGCGCGCAATCGCGCGGACAAAGTCCTGGCGCAGGTCGTTGGCCGCCATTGCCGTGTCGAGAATGCCGTTGCGCATGTCGGGCGAATAAGGGCGGCCGCCAAGCTTCGCCAGCAGAGGTTTCAGGAAAATCTGCGAGCAGATCAGGCTGGCAACCGGATTGCCCGGCAGGCCGACGCAGCGGCTGTTGCCGAGCCGGCCGAACATCAGCGGCTTGCCCGGGCGCATCGCGATCTTCCAGAAGTTGAGATCCATGCCGAGATCGGTCAGGACACGGTGAACGAGGTCGTGGTCGCCGACCGAAGCGCCGCCCAGCGTGACGATCACATCGGCGTCGGCGGCGAGCGCCTTGGCGACCAGTGCGGAGATTGCCTCGGTGCGGTCGGCGGCGATGCCGAGATCGAGTACGCGCGCGCCAACCGACTGAACGATCGCCGCGACGCCATAGGCGTTGGAGGCGATGATCTGGTCGGGCCCGGGATTGCTGCCCGGCGGCAACAGCTCGTCGCCGGTGGCGATGATGGCGACCAGAGGCGCCCGCAGCACTTCGACGCTGGGATGATTGGCAGCTGCGATCAGCGAGAGCGCTGCCGGGTCGAGCACACGTCCTGCATCAAGGATGAGGTCGCCCTGCTTGAAGTCGAGGCCCCTGGCGCGGATGTTGCGGCCAGCAAGCGTTGGCTCGAGCACCGCGATCTCGCCATTGCCGAGATCGCGAACGTTTTCCTGAATGACGACGGTATCCGCGCCTTGAGGCACCGGTGCGCCGGTGAAGATGCGGACGCACTCGCCCGGTCCGACGGTGCCCGTGAACTGCTTGCCGGCGGGTGCCTGGCCGATAACCTTGAGCTGCGCCGGCAGTGAAGCGATGTCGGCGGCCTGGACGGCGTAGCCATCCATGGCGGAGGCGTCAAAGGGCGGCTGGGTGCGCAGGGCGTGTAGTGGAGCCGAGAGCACGCGGCCCGATGCCTGGGCAAGGCCGACAGTTTCCGTGCCGCGTGGTTCGGCAGCGTCGAGCAGGCGCGCCAGGGCGTCGGCGACGGGCAGCAGCGCCATCTATTCGGCAGCCTTGTAGTCGCCCGACTTGCCGCCGGTCTTCTCGACCAGCCGGATGCCGGAGATCACCATGCCGCGGTCGGCGGCCTTGGCCATGTCGTAGATGGTAAGGCAGGCGACCGAGGCAGCCGTCAGCGCTTCCATCTCGACGCCGGTCTTGCCGGTGACGCGGGCAAGCGCCGTGACGCGCAGGCCGGGCAGCGCCTCATCTGGCTCGATCTCGACCGAAACCTTGGTCAAAAGAATGGGATGGCAGAGCGGCACGAGCTCATGGGTGCGTTTGGCCGCCATGATGCCGGCGATGCGGGCGGTGCCGAGCACGTCACCCTTCTTGGCGTTGCCCGACAGGATCAACGCCAGTGTCTCCGGGCGCATGACGACATGGCCTTCGGCAATTGCCGTGCGTGTCGTCTCGGCCTTGTCGCCGACGTCGACCATGTTGGCCTCGCCGGTGGCGCCGATATGGGTGAGGGTGGTTGCCATGTCAGGCGCTTGCCAGGGCTGCGCCATCGAGCAGCGCACGCGTCGCCGAGGTCACGTCGGCCTGCCGCATCAGGCTTTCGCCGACGAGGAAACTGGAGATGCCGGATTTCTGCAGACGCAGGCAATCGGCATGCGTGAAGATGCCGCTTTCGCCGACCAGCAGCCGGTCTGCCGGCACCATCGGCGCCAGGCGCTCCGACGTGTCGAGGCTGACCTCGAATGTGCGCAGGTTGCGGTTGTTGATGCCGAGCAGGCGCGACTGAAGCTTCAGCGCGCGTTCTGTCTCTTCTTCGTCATGGACCTCGACAAGCACGTCCATGCCGATTTCGAACGCCTCATCCTCGATACGCCTGGCATCTTCGTCGCTCAGGCTCGCCATGATGATCAGGATCGCGTCCGCGCCCCAGGCACGTGCTTCGTGCACCTGATAGGGCTCGAACATGAAGTCCTTGCGCAATGCCGGCAAGGCGCAGGCGTCGCGCGCGGCGGTCAGGAACTCGGGTGCGCCCTGGAAGGACGGCGTGTCCGTCAGCACCGACAGGCAGGCAGCGCCGCCGTCGGCATAGGCCCTGGCGAGCGCCGGCGGATCGAAGTCGGGACGGATCAGGCCTTTGGACGGGCTCGCCTTCTTGATCTCGGCGATCAGGCCAAAGCGGCTTTCACTGTGCCTGGTTTCGAGTGCCGCGAGAAAGCCGCGCGGCTTGGTGACGTCGCGGGCGCGCGCCCTGAGCTCGGCGAGCGGCAGCAGCGCCTTCGCTGCGGCGATCTCGTCGCGCTTGTAGGCTTCGATGCGGCGCAGGATATCGGCCATGTCTCTATCCGTTCGAAACGGCGACCAGTCGGTCGAGCACTGCCTTGGCGCGGCCGCTGTCGATTGCCTCGGCGGCAAGCGGCACGCCTTCGCCGATCGTTGCAGCCTTGCCGGCAACGACGAGGCCGGCACCGGCATTCATTAGCACCGTGTCGCGATAGGCACCCTTGGCACCTTCGAGAACCCCGCGCAGGGCAGCGGCATTGTGGGCGGAATCGCCGCCGCGCAGCTCTTCGCGCGTATGCTTGCTCAAGCCGACCTGTTCGGGCGTCAGCGCAAACGTGGTGATCACACCGTCCTTGAGGGCTGCGACATGGGTCTCACCCGTGGTGGTGATCTCGTCATAACCGTCGCCGTGGACGACCCAGACGTGCTGGGCGCCAAGTTCCTTCAGCGTCTCGGCCACCGGACGCACCCATTCGGGCGAGAACACGCCAACCAGCTGGCGGTTGACGCCGGCGGGATTGGAGAGCGGGCCGAGCAGGTTGAAGATGGTGCGGGTGCCAAGTTCGACGCGGGTCGCGCCGACATGCTTCATCGCCGGGTGATGCGCCGGCGCGAACATGAAGCCGACGCCGGCGTCATGGATGCAGCGGCCGATCGCCTCGGGCGTGAGGTCGATGTTGACGCCAAGGGCGGTCAGAACGTCGGCGGCGCCGGTCAGCGAGGACAGGCCGCGATTGCCGTGCTTGGCGACAGGCACACCTGCGCCCGCGATGACGAAGGCCGAGGCAGTCGAGATGTTGACGCTGTGCGAACCGTCACCGCCGGTGCCGACGATGTCGATGGCATCGGCAGGGGCTTCGACGCGCAGCATCTTGTCGCGCATGGTGGCGACGGCGCCCGAAATCTCGCTGACCGTCTCGCCGCGCACCCGCAGCGCCATGAGAAAGCCACCGATCTGGCCGGGCGTGGCTTCGCCCGACATGATGATGTCGAAGGCCTCGCGTGCCTCCTCGAAGGTGAGAGGGGTGCCCGCGGCGACCTTGGCGATATGCGGCTTGAGTGCGCTCATGGCGTTCCCACCGCAAGTGCGCGGGTGATCGCCGCCTGGTTGATCGTTGCTTGATACTCGCCCTGGAGCTGGGCGACGATCTGGTCGAGCAGGTCGTCCGACATGCCCGAGGCAAACTGCTTCTGCGCGTCCTCTGGCACCGCGCTCTTGTCCGCACCGGCCGGCTCGAACACTTCGGCGACCTTGAACAGAATCTGCGCATCGCCGGCAGGGGCGGGGACGATGCCAGTGCCGCCCTGGCCCATTGCAAACATCGCGGAGGCACCCTCGCGGCCAAAATCGGCATCGTCGGCCTCGCGCTTGAGGCCGCGCTTGGTCTGCTTTTCGAGCTTGAGTTCGCCGGCGATCACGTCGAGCGAGGCACCGTCCTTGAGGCGCTTCTCCAACTCGTCGGCTTTTGCCTTGAGACGCTTCGTCGCTTCGGCAGCGGTCCAGTCGGCGACGACCTTCTCGCGGACCTCGTCGAGCGTGCGGTCGCGGGCAGGCGTGATCTCGTCGACCTCGTAGAAGACGAAACCATTGGTGCCGACATTGAGCGGCGGGTTTTCGGTGCCGGATTCGGCGGTGAAGGCCGCCTGGATCAGGTTGCGCGAGTCCGGCAGGTCGTTGACGATGGTGCCGTCTGGCTGCTGGCCGGCGCGGTCGATGGCATCGATCGTCACCATCTTGAGCTTCAGCTTGTCGGCGGCAGCCTTCATCGACTCACCTGCGGCGCGGGCGTCCTCGTAGGAGTCGTGCACGTCGAGCAGGATGCGGTTGGCTTCGGCCAGCGCCAACTCCTTGCGGATCTGGTCCTTGACCTCGTCGAAGGTCTTGACGGTTTCCGGCGTGATCTCGCTGACGCGAACCAGCACTGGGCCGAAAGCGCCCTGGACGACGTCGCTGACCTGATTGGCCTGCAGCGCGAAGGCGGCGTCGGCGACCGCCTTGTCGGCGATCCTGTCCTTGGTCAGCGAGCCGAGGGCCACGTCAGCCGCGGTCTTGCCCTGGTCGGCGACAACCTTGTCGAAGGTCGCACCACCCTTGATCGCATCGGAAGCAGCCTTGGCCGCATCGGCGCTCAGCACAAGCTGGTCGATCTTGCGCGTCTCGGCGGTGGTGAAGTGCGACTTGTTCTTGTCGTAGTCCTGGCGCGCCTGTTCTTCGGTCACGGCTGCGGCATCCATGATGTCTTCCGGCTCGAGCTTGACGTAGCTCAGCTTGCGGAATTCAGGGGCGGCGTAGTTCTTCTTGTTTTCCTCGAACCAGGCCTTGAGCACGTCGTCGCCCGGTGCCGCGATCGGCTCGACGAGCGACTTGGGCAGCGGCAGGTAGTCGATGGTGCGATCTTCGCCGCGGTAAAGTGCGACGGCGCGCAGGAAGGTATCAGGAGCCTCGAGGCCGTCGGAAACGGCTTCGACGATTTGCTGGCGGACCGCAACCTGGGCGCGGTTCTTCAGATAGTCTTCGGGGCGCATGCCGATCTGGCGCAGGATGTATTCAAAAGCCTGGCGGTCGAACTTGCCGTCGGCGCCACGGAAGGTCGGGTCGTCCCAGGTGAGTTCGGCGAGGCGGTCCTTGGAGAGGCCGAGGCCGAGCTTGCGTGCCTGTTCGTCGAGCACCGCACCGGCGACGAGCTGCGAAAGCACCTGGTTGTCGATGCCGAGCGCGTTGGCCTGGTCGCGGGTCAGGCGTTGGCCGAACTGCTGCGACATGACGTTCAGCTGGCGGTCATAGGCGAGGCGGTATTCGACACCTGTAACATGCGTGCCGCCGGCCGTGACCACCTGGTCGCCGCCGAATTGGCTCATCATCTGACCCGAGATGCCCCAGATCGCGAAGCTGACGACGAGGAGCAGAAGCAACAGCTTCGCAACCCAGGTTCCAGCAGCACTTCGCATCGATTCGAGCATGTAACAGATCCCGTATACGCGCATTGTCGCATGCGCCTGCATGAACGAAGCGCAATAGCGCCCTTCGCCGCCAGTGTCGATTGCTTTGTGGCTTGTTTTTGGTAGTGAGGTTGCCCGAGCGAACATCGATTTCGAGGGAGAGCACTATGACGCCAGGAATCCGCCCACTCGTTGCCGGCAACTGGAAAATGAACGGCACCAGCAACTCGCTCAACGAATTGCGCAACATTGCCGGCGGTTTCATGAGCGGCCTCGATGCCGAGACCGACGCGCTTCTGTGCGTGCCGGCGACGCTGCTTTCGCGTGCCGCCGAGATCCTGCACCGAACCCCGGTCAAGATGGGTGGCCAGGACTGCCATGCCAAGGAGAGCGGCGCCCATACCGGCGACGTTTCCGCCGAGATGCTCAAGGACGCCGGTGCCAGCCACGTCATCGTCGGTCACTCGGAGCGCCGCACCGACCATGGCGAAACCGACGAGATCGTGCGTGCCAAGGCGGAAGCGGCTTGGCGCGCAGGGCTTGTTGCCGTCATCTGTGTTGGCGAAACCCATGCCGAGCGGGAAGGCGGAACGACGCTGCAGGTATTGTCGCGCCAGATCGAAGGCTCGGTGCCGACGACGGCAACGCCTGCCAATGCTGTCATCGCCTATGAGCCGGTCTGGGCGATCGGCACCGGCTTGACGCCCACGGCTGCCGATGTCGCCGAGGCGCATGCCCATATCCGCGAACGCCTTGCCGCGAAGCTGGGGGCGTCGGCTGCCAAGATGCGCATTCTCTATGGCGGTTCGGTCAAGCCGTCTAATGCCAACGAATTGCTGGCTGTCGCCAACGTCGATGGCGCATTGGTCGGCGGCGCCAGCCTCAAGGCAGCAGATTTCCTCGGCATTGCCGACGCCTATCGCAAGCTCTGATTCACCACACGTGACCGTTGCAAAGGCAGCGTGTCACCCCATATTCGGCCGGCGGGCTTGGAAATGCCTAGAAAGCATTGTATTGAGCCGCCTCCGGAGTGCCGGGCGCTTTTGTGCGCGGCCCTCCCACGTCAGGAAAGATCCCAGGAAGCGCAATGGAAACCGTCCTCATCGTCATCCACTTGATGGTTGTGCTCGCCCTTGTCGGCGTTGTGCTCCTGCAGCGCTCTGAAGGCGGCGGCCTCGGTATCGGTGGCGGATCGGGCTTTATGACGGCGCGTGGCGCTGCCAACGCGCTCACTCGCGCCACCGCCATCCTCGCGACGGTGTTTTTCGTCACGTCGCTGACGCTGTCGATCGTTGCCCGTTACGGCGCCAAGCCGACCGACATCCTCGACCGCGTGCCGACTACCCAGAGTGGAACCACCGGCGGCAACGGCGTTCTCGACCAGCTCGGCGGGTCGACCGCTCCGGCTGCTCCGGCGTCAGACGCCACGGCACCCGCCGCTCCCGCGACTCAGCCCGCCGCGCCTGCCGCTTCGGGCACCGAGCAGCCAGCTCCGGTCACGCCGGCAGCCCCTGCGACGCCCCAGGTTCCTAACTAACTATTTACCCTTTGCCGCAACCTGTTGTTGTTTGAACACAGTTGCGGCAAATGCCGCATCAATCACGACAATTCGATTGGTCAGCCGGTGGTGCCTCCCTTGAGGCGCCTCCGGCTGATCTATTATAGCAGGGTTGCGGCATTCGGCGGGGGAGCCTTGGGGGCACCGCGTTTGGTCGCAAGAAAATTTCGCGTTGAACGTTCGGGATCCCTTCGCCATGCAGCTCCGCCGCATCCTTCTTGCTGGCCTTTGCGCCACTTTCATGAGCTCGACAGCCTTTGCCGCCACCTCGGCGGGAACGGTTGCGGCACCTCAGCCCGTCGCAAGCGACGTCATCACCGTCGCTGCCAAGAGCGACGCAGCTGAACTCAAGCTGCTCAAGAAAAAGAAGAAGCCGACCGACGAGGACCTGTCGCGAATCAAGGACCTAGAAGCCAAGATCAAGGCCGACAAGGAAGTCGCGCGCCTCAAGATGCTCGAAGCCAAGAAGATGGCGATGCGGGCCGCAGCCAAGGCGAAGGCCGAACAGGCCCGCGAACTTGCCCGCCTGAAGAAGTCTGAAAAGGCAACCGCCCAGGTTGCCACCGCCTCAGCTCCGGCTCCCAAGCGCGATCTCCAGCCGCTCGCTGTGATGAAGCCGATCGAGCCACTGGCGCCCGATGTCGCGGAAGTGGCTTCTGCCGGCAACAATGGCGAGCTGCGCAGCGAGAGCCAGGATCGTCCGCGCCAGACCGGCCTGCTCGCCGGCATCTTCGGCGGCAGCGCGCCGCAGCAGTCGATGCTGCCGCAGACACGTGCGCTCGACGCCGTGCTGCAAGCCAAGCAGGCCAAGAAGCAGTTCAAGGTGAAGTCCGACTTCGAGCCGCAGGAAGTCTCGTTCTCCGGCTACGAGCGCGGCCAGATCGTCGTCGATACCGGCGCGCGCTATCTCTATCTGATCGAATCGTCGTCGACGGCGCGCCGCTATGCGATTGCGGTCGGCCGCGAAGGCCTGGAGTTCAAGGGCAAGGCCACCATCGGCGACAAGCAGGAATGGCCGCGCTGGATCCCGACCAAGGAAATGCAGGAACGCGAGCCCAAGAAGTACGGCCAGTACAAGGACGGCATGAACGGCGGGCCGGAAAACCCGCTGGGAGCGCGTGCCATCTACCTTTACCAGGGCAAGAAGGATACCCATATCCGTATCCATGGTACCAACCAGCCGCAGACGATCGGCACAAACTCTTCGAACGGTTGCTTCCGTATGGTCAACGACCACGTCATGGATCTCTACAACCGCGTGAGGATGGGCTCTGAAGTCATCGTCATGTAAGGCGTTTTCAAAACGCTGATAGCGGGCCGGCGGTCACGCCGGCCTTTTTGTTTGCATGGCCTACAGGCAGCAACACTGAACAGCCAGATAGGGAAAAGTCCGACGCGGCGGATTTTTCTCTGGCGGAATCGATTTGGCCGCGTTAAGCGATGAATCCCATGGCGCGATATGTTTTTATTACCGGCGGCGTGGTCTCTTCCCTTGGAAAAGGCATAGCCGCAGCGGCCCTCGGGGCTCTTCTGCAGGCACGCGGATATCGCGTGCGCATCCGAAAACTCGATCCGTATCTCAATGTCGATCCGGGAACGATGTCGCCTTACCAGCATGGTGAGGTGTTCGTGACCGACGACGGCGCGGAAACCGATCTCGATCTGGGTCACTATGAGCGCTTCACCGGGCGTTCGGCGAACCAGAGCGACAACATCACCACCGGCCGCATCTACAAGAACATCATCGAACGCGAGCGGCGCGGCGACTATCTCGGCGCAACCGTCCAGGTCATCCCGCACGTCACGGACGAGATCAAGAACTTCATCCTCGACGGCAATGACGAGTACGACTTCGTGCTCTGCGAGATCGGCGGTACGGTGGGCGACATCGAGGCGATGCCGTTCCTCGAGGCGATCCGCCAGCTCGGCAACGACCTGCCGCGCAACAACGCTGTCTATGTCCATCTGACTTTGATGCCGTACATCCCCACCGCTGGCGAGCTCAAGACCAAGCCGACCCAGCATTCGGTCAAGGAACTGCGCTCGATCGGCATTGCGCCCGACATCCTCCTGGTGCGCGCCGACCGCGACATCCCGAAGGAAGAACGCCGCAAGCTGTCGCTGTTCTGCAATGTGCGCGAATCCGCCGTCATCCAGGCGCTCGACGTCGGCCACATCTACGACGTGCCGCTGGCCTACCATAAGGAAGGTCTGGACTCGGAAGTCCTGGCCGCCTTCGGTATCGATCCGGCACCTAAGCCGCGTCTCGACCCTTGGCAGAATGTGTCGCAGCTGATCCACAACCCGGAAGGCGAAGTTACCATCGCCGTGGTCGGCAAGTACACGGGCCTCAAGGACGCATACAAGTCGCTGATCGAGGCGCTGTCGCATGGCGGTCTCGCCAACAACGTCAAGGTCAAGCTCGACTGGATCGAAAGCGAAGTCTTCGAGAAGGAAGATCCGGCTCCATTCCTCGAAAAGGTCCACGGTATTCTGGTTCCCGGCGGCTTCGGCGAGCGAGGCTCGGAAGGCAAGATCCTGGCGGCCAAGTTCGCCCGCGAGCGCAAGGTGCCGTATTTCGGCATCTGCTTCGGCATGCAGATGGCGTGCATCGAGGCTGCCCGTTCGCTGGCCGGCATCGAGGCTGCTTCGTCGACCGAGTTCGGTTCGACCAAGGAGCCGGTCGTCGGCCTGATGACCGAATGGCTCAAGGGCAACATGCTCGAGAAGCGCAAGGCTTCGGGCGATCTCGGCGGCACGATGCGTCTCGGCGCGTTTGACGCCAAGCTTACCGAAGGCTCGAAGATCGCCGAGATCTATGGCGACACCGACATCTCCGAGCGTCACCGCCACCGCTACGAGGTCAACATCGACTACAAGGACCGCCTCGAAGAGTGCGGCCTGGTCTTTGCCGGCATGTCGCCCGACGGCGTGCTGCCCGAGACCGTCGAGTATCCCGACCATCCCTGGTTTATCGGCGTGCAATACCATCCGGAGCTGAAGAGCCGTCCGCTGGAGCCGCACCCGCTGTTTGCGAGCTTCATCGAAGCCGCTGTCGAACAGAGCCGGCTGGTCTGATATCCATGCGCGCCGACGTGAACTCGCCGGCGCGCATTTCTTTCCCCGGGTGGCCGGCCGCATGACCACCTATGTCGCGCTGCTCTACAGCGTCGTTCTCGGACCCGGCCGTCGCCTCGTCATGTCCGACTTGCGTGACATGGCGACGGATCTCGGCCTCGAAAATCCGCGTACGCTGGTTGCAACCGGAAACCTCGTCTTCGAGGCAGAAGGCAAGACGGTTTCGGCACTGGAGCGCGAACTCGAAACGGCGTTCGCGCCAAAATTCGGCAAGCATGTCGATATCATCGTCCGCGATGCCGCCGCCTGGCTGAAGCTCGTCGCTGCCAACCCTTTTCTCGCGGAATCCGAACTGCACGCCGATCAGGTCGGTGTCCGTGTGATGCGCGAGCCGGTGACTTCGGAAGTGATCGAGCGGCTTCGCCCCTATGCCGCCGCCGACGAAAAGCTCACATCTGTCGACGGCGACATCTGGCTCTATTTTTCCCGCAATATGGCGTCGTCGCGGCTGCTTGGCGCTCTGACGCCCAAGCGCGCCGGTGGTGTCGGCACGTCGCGCAATTGGAACACGGTCCGCCGGCTGGGCGACATGGTGGCGTCGTAGCGCGAGCGGGGCACTCTTGCTTCACATCGGGATTTCGGGCACAGCGCAGCCATGACGAAAACCAACAGCCCGCGGCCGCTCGACCACGTGGTCCTGCCGACCGGTGACCTGACGCTGGCGCGCGACCGGCTTGCCGCACTTGGCTTCAGCGTCTCGCCGCAAGGCACGCACCCGTTCGGAACCATCAATTGCTGCGTCTATCTCAGCGACGGCACCTTCCTGGAGCCGCTTGCCGTCGGTGACCGGGTCGCGGCCGACAAGGCGGTTCGTGAAGGCAACGCGTTTGTTGCGCGCGATCGTGTCTTCCGCGACGCGCATGGCGAGGAGGGCTTTTCGGCCGTTGTGTTCGGATCCGGTGACGCCGACGCCGACCATACCGCGTTCGTGGCTGCAGGCGTATCCGCAGGCAGCCGGCTCGATTTTTCGCGTCCTTTCGTCGACGCCTCGGGCAGGTCCGACGTAGCATCGTTTCGGCTGGCTTTCGCTGCCCAGCCGGATGCCGATGCCGACGCCTTCTTTTTCACCTGCGAGCGTGCCAACGTACCTGCCGTCGACCGGTCGGCGCTCCAGGCACATGCCAATGGCGCCAGACGCGTCTTGGCGATCGAGCTTGCTGCCGGAAACATCGCGGCGGCGGCCAAGTTGCTTGCGACAATCGCACGGAGTGCGGCCGACGATGCCGGCGTGGCACTCGCAAATGCGCGGCTAAGCATCCGCTACGGGCCATATGCGCCGGGCATTCGACTTGAAGCCATCGTCTTTGTCGTCGACGACCTTGCCGCGACAAGGGCGCTTCTTGTCGAACGCGCCGTCGCGCACGATCTAGACGGCCAGCGCCTTGTGGTTCCGGCTGCGCCGGGGCAGGGCGCAATCTTCATTTTCGAGGAGCAGAAATGACCAAGCCGAATGCAAATGTGACGGTCGGCAAGACCCTCTTCGCCAATGATGCGCCACTGTCGCTGATCGCCGGCCCGTGCCAGTTCGAATCGCGCCAGCATGCCTTCGACATGGCCGGCAAGCTCAAGGAACTTACCCAGAAACTCGGCATCGGCTTCGTCTACAAGTCAAGCTTCGACAAGGCCAACCGCAGCTCGCTGTCGAGCACGCGCGGCGCGGGCCTCGAAGCTGCGCTGCCCGCCTTCGCCGACCTGCGCAAGGAACTCGGTGTCACCGTCGTCACCGACGTCCACACCGAGGAGCAGTGCGCCATCGTCGCCGAAGTTGTCGACGTGCTGCAGATTCCGGCTTTCCTTAGCCGCCAGACCGACTTGCTGATTGCCGCCGCAAAAACCGGCAAGGTGGTCAACGTCAAGAAGGGCCAGTTCCTGGCGCCTTGGGACATGAAGAATGTGGTGGCAAAGGTGACCGGCTCGGGCAATCCGAACGTGCTGGTGACCGAGCGCGGCACGTCGTTCGGCTACAACACGCTGGTCTCCGACATGCGCGGCCTGCCTGTCATGGCCGACATAGGCGCACCCGTGATCTTCGACGCCACCCATTCGGTGCAGCAGCCGGGCGGGCAGGGCGCCACCTCGGGCGGCGAGCGCCGCTTCGTCGAGACGCTGGCGCGGGCGGCCGTTGCCGTCGGCGTTGCCGGCGTGTTCATCGAAACACACGAAGACCCCGACAATTCGACCTCTTCGGACGGTCCCAACATGGTGCCGTTCAAGGACATGCCGGCCTTGCTCGAACGCCTGATGGCCTTCGACCGTATCGCCAAGGGCTGAGGCAGGCTGCCTGCAACTCCAGCTTGAGCCTGGCTTGCGCCGGGCGTAGGCTCGCTTCCGTGACTGAGCGTATCAGCCGGAGAGCCTCCATGTCTGTTGCCCGCGTTACCGAAATCACCTCGTCGTCGACCAAGAGCTTCAAGGACGCCATCGAAGAGGGCATCGCGCGCGCCTCGAAGACGCTCAAGAATGTCGAGGGCGCCTGGATTCAGGACCAGAAGGTCGTCGTCGAGGATGGCAAGATCGTCGCCTACCGGGTCAACATGAAAGTGACCTTCATCCTCAACGACTGAACCGGCATTCCTGTCGCCGGGAAAATCGGGGAACCTCCACGCCGGGGGATCGTTAGTCCTGCATCCACAAACCAACGAGGAGCAGGATCATGACGACAGTCACTGGTCACACCAAAGCCATTCCCGCATCCAGGGTCATCGGCACCAACGTTTACAACACGTCGGGCGAGACCATCGGAACGATCGAGGACGTGATGCTCGACAAGCTGTCGAACGGCATCATGTTTGCCGTCATCGGTTTCGGCGGATTCCTGGGCATTGGCGAGCGCTACCACGCCATACCGTGGTCGACGCTGGACTTCGACAAGGGTCGCGGCGGCTATGTCGTCCCGTTTTCCAAGGAGCAGCTCAAGGCGGCACCCTCCTACTCGGTGAACGAACTGACCGAGGACGATGGCCGTCTGGCGCGCGATGCATCCTATGAACACTATCGCGTCGAGCCTTACTGGCACTAGGCGTGCTGGTGGCGAATGCCTGACAAGCAAAAAGCCCCGCCGAAGCGGGGCTCAGACTGCTGACAAACCCCGTCGAATTTCGGCGGGGTTTTGTTTTGTGGGTTGATTGAGCTTTTTTGGATTGATGTCGGGGGGCAGATGCCAAGGCCGTTGCGAGCCGGCTTTGGCCTCATGCGAGGCTTGGTTTTGGCTTTGGCCAGAGGCTGATTGCGATCTTTTTCATGTTCTGGGCGGCGGCTGCGATCAGGCACTGGCAGGCGACGCGTGTTCGCCCTCGGAAGCGGGCATAGCGATGGCCGAAGAGCTGCTTGGCATCGGCGAAGGATCGCTCGACCGTCTCCTTGCGGCGTCGATAGATCGCCTTGCCCCATGCGGTTAAGCGGTTGGCATCGACCCGCTCGCGGACATCCTGCCAGACATGGCGCGTGATGGTGCGCTCGGCCTTGGCGTTTGATGTGCAAGACGCCAGCAGCGGACAGTTGCGGCAGATCGTCGGGTCGCTCCTGTAGTGGCGATAACCGCCGCGATCGGTGGTGGCGTAAGTGAGCAACTGGCCCTGCGGGCAACGATAGCCGTCAAGGTCCGGCTCATGGACGAAAGCGCCCTTCCTCATCTTGCCAGGCTTTGGCCGGGGCGGGTTGCGATAGCCGACGACACCGTGGATGTTCCTGTCCTCCAGGCCCTTGGCGATGCCTGGCGTGGCATAGCCGGCATCCAGCCCCGCCGCCGTGACGTCGAAGCCGAAACGCTCCACCTGGCGGTCGAGCCGGTCGAGATAGACGATCGAGTCATGCACGTTGGCCGGCGTGGCAAACGTGTCGGTGATGATGCCGAAGCCGCCATCCACCGTGCGGTGATCGAGATAAAAGAAGCCCTTCGGCTTGCCCTCGCGCACCATATAGCCAGCCTCAGGATCGGTGCGCGAGACCTTCGTCTCTTTCACCGCAGGCTGCCGCTCCTGCTCCTTCAGCGCCTTCTGGCCGTGCAACGCCCGTTCGGCATCGATCGCCCGGTCGAGCTCGCCCCAGTAGTCGGCACGCGACTTGGCGACCATGGCAAGGTCGTACTTGCCCTTGTTGGCATTGGCCTTCAGGTGCGTGCTGTCGGTGTAGAGCACCGTGCCGTCGACCAAGCCTGCCCCGATCGCCTGCTCGACAATGCGGTCGAAGATCGCCTGCGCGATCGTCTCGTCCTGGTAGCGCCGGCGTCGGTTCTGCGACAATGTCGAGGCGTCGAACACCTTGTCCGTCAGCTTCAGCCGCAGGAACCACCGGTAGGCGACATTGACCTCGATCTCTCGCACCAATTGCCGCTCCGAGCGCACCCCGAACAGGTAGCCGATGAACAGCGCCTTGAACATCAAGGTCGGATCAAGTGGCGGGCGACCATTGTCGGCGCAGTAAAGCGGCGCTGTCAGATCGTGGATGAACGAGAAATCGATAACACCATCGATCTTGCGCAGAAGGTGATCAACTGGAACCAGTTGATCGAGCGTGACGATCTCAAGTGCGGTTTGTTCAGGGCCGGCTCGCTTCAACATCACCCACTGAATCACAAACCCCCAACTCTCGCCAGGGTTTGTCAGCAGTCTGAGCCCCGCCGAAGCGGGGCTTTTCTTTTGTGCCGGCGACTTACCTTGGTGTCGGTAGTATCCGCACCTGCGACACGCCTTGCGGGGGCGGTTGACTGTCGCATGAGGTCAGAAACGCCGCGGCGATAAAGAACAAACTCAAGATACCACTCAACTCGGACATGGCGAAACTCCCTCTGTTTCGCCCCGCGCGCCCGCAGTTTACCCGAAAGTTTGGCCGATGCCTGCCTGTTCGGATGAATTATGATGACAGCGTTTTGTCTAAAGTGAATCCCGCGGCTGACGCAGCGTGATATTTGGCCGCCCGCGATTGCGTTTTCCTGATCTTTGGCTAAGACGGGCGCGGAAATCCAACCGATCCATCTGCGATCAGCTCCCGGGGATGCCTCACATGACAGCAATCATCGATATCGTCGGCCGCGAGATTCTCGACAGCCGCGGCAATCCCACCGTCGAGGTGGACGTGGTTCTCGAGGACGGCTCGATGGGCCGCGCCGCCGTTCCGTCTGGCGCCTCGACCGGCGCCCATGAGGCGATGGAACTGCGCGACGGTGGCCCGCGCTATCTCGGCAAGGGCGTCGAGCGCGCCGTCGAAGCCGTCAATGGCGAGCTGTTCGAGGCAATCGGCGGCATGGAAGCCGAGAACCAGATCCACATCGACCAGACGATGATCGAGCTCGACGGCACGCCCAACAAGAGCCGCCTCGGCGCCAACGCCATCCTCGGCGTGTCGCTCGCCGTTGCCAAGGCCGCTGCCGAATCGTCGGGCCTGCCGCTCTACCGCTATGTTGGCGGCCCGAACGCCCGCGTCCTGCCGGTGCCGATGATGAACATCATCAATGGCGGTGCGCATGCCGACAATCCGATCGACTTCCAGGAGTTCATGATCATGCCGATCGGCGCGCCTTCGCTGCGCGACGCCGTGCGCTGGGGTTCGGAAATCTTCCACACCCTGAAGAAGGGGCTGAAGGACGCTGGCCACAACACCAATGTCGGCGACGAAGGCGGCTTCGCGCCGAACCTCAAGAGCGCGCAGGCTGCGCTCGACTTCGTGATGGCATCGATCGAGAAGGCCGGCTTCAAGCCGGGCGAGGACGTGGCACTCGCGCTCGATTGCGCTGCGACCGAGTTCTTCAAGGGCGGCAACTATGTCTATGAAGGCGAGAAGAAGACCCGCGATCCCAAGGCCCAGGCCAAGTACCTGGCCAAGCTCGCCGCCGACTACCCGATCATCTCGATCGAGGACGGCATGGCCGAGGACGACTGGGAAGGCTGGAAGTACCTGACCGATCTGTGCGGCGACAAGGTGCAGCTGGTCGGCGACGATCTGTTCGTTACCAATTCGGCCCGCCTGCGCGACGGCATCAAGATGGGCGTTGCCAACTCGATCCTGGTCAAGGTCAACCAGATCGGCTCGCTGACCGAGACGCTTGACGCCGTCGAGACCGCGCACAAGGCAAGCTACACCGCCGTCATGTCGCACCGTTCGGGTGAGACAGAGGATTCGACCATTGCCGATCTCGCCGTTGCCACCAACTGCGGACAGATCAAGACCGGCTCGCTCGCCCGTTCGGATCGCACCGCCAAGTACAACCAGCTCATCCGCATCGAGGAAGAGCTCGGCAAGCAGGCGCGCTTCGCCGGCAGGTCGATCCTGCGCGGCTGATCGCTTGTTGCATAGATGATTGAAAAAGGCGGGATGTTTCCCGCCTTTTTTGGTTCTGAAAGCGGGTGAGCACCAGACCGTAACGCTCCATTAAGCACAATGGAGCGACAAGAGCCTGAAAGAGGTTCTGACCATGTGGACACGCCAGCATAAGCAGACAAACACCGGGCGCCTGATCGTGCCGGCGCTGGCGGTGATGTTCCTGTCCTATTTCGGCTTCCACGCCTATCATGGCGAATTCGGTATCTATTCCAAGTACAGGCTCGAGGCGCGCGCCATCGAACTCCAGGCCCGGCTGGACACGGTCAGGGCGCAACGCCTCGATGTCGAGCGCCGCGTCCACATGCTCCACGACGGCTCGCTGGAGAAGGACATGCTTGACGAACAGGCGCGCAACGCCTTGAATATGTCCCATGCTGATGAACTGACCATAATGCGGCCATCCGGGCGCCGTATTAACTGACTTCCAGTTAATCAACAAGAAATCCAACGTTTTTAGACGCTTAACCGCATGCCTGCTATGCATTTTTCCGCATGGCGCAGCGTCACTCACCATGCTAGCGTTTGGACATGGAGAGGAGAGATTATGCATGATCTCCTCATTGTCCGCAAAGAGACGCCACTAGGGAGTGATGCATGGCCACCGCAGCCAAAAAAGCGCCTGCCAAATCTAGATCCGATTCAAAATCCCTTTCAGCGCCGGTAACACCCAAGCCGGTCGATTTCACCAAGGAACAGGACCTCGCGGCATATCGCGAGATGCTTCTGATCCGCCGCTTCGAGGAAAAGGCCGGCCAGCTCTACGGCATGGGCTTCATCGGCGGCTTCTGCCACCTCTATATCGGCCAGGAAGCGGTCGTCACCGGCTTGCAGATGTCGCTGATCGAAGGCGACCAGATGATCACTGCCTATCGCGATCACGGCCACATGCTTGCCATGGGCCTGTCGGCGCGCGGCGTCATGGCGGAACTGACCGGGCGTCGGGGCGGCTTGTCGAAAGGCAAGGGCGGCTCCATGCACATGTTCTCCAAGGAAAAGCATTTTTACGGCGGCCATGGCATTGTCGGCGCCCAGGTGTCGCTCGGCACCGGCCTGGCCTTCGCCAACCGCTATCGCGAAAATCCGAATGTTTCGGTGACCTATTTCGGCGACGGCGCTGCCAACCAGGGCCAGGTCTATGAGAGCTTCAACATGGCCGCGCTGTGGAAGCTGCCGGTGATCTACGTCATCGAAAACAACCGCTACGCCATGGGCACCGCCGTTACGCGTGCTTCGGCCGAGACGGATTTCTCGCAGCGCGGCGTGTCCTTCAAGATTCCGGGCATCAAGGTCGACGGCATGGACGTGCGCGCGGTCAAGGCCGCTGGCGATCTCGCCACCGAATGGTGCCGTTCGGGCAACGGTCCGATGATCCTCGAGATGGAAACCTACCGCTATCGCGGTCACTCGATGTCTGATCCGGCCAAGTACCGCTCCAAGGACGAAGTGCAGAAGATGCGCTCCGAGCACGACCCGATCGAACAGGTCAAGGCGCGCCTCATCGCCAAGAAGTGGGCCAGCGAAGACGACCTCAAGGCGGTCGACAAGGATGTTCGCGACATCGTGGCTGACGCCGCAGACTTTGCTCAGACCGATCCCGAGCCGGATGCTTCCGAGCTCTGGACCGACATCTTGATCTAAGGGAGGGCGCGAACATGCCGATCGAAATTCTCATGCCTGCGCTCTCGCCGACGATGGAAGAGGGCAATCTTTCCAAGTGGTTGAAGAACGAAGGCGACAAGATCGTCGCCGGCGACGTCATCGCCGAAATCGAAACCGACAAGGCGACCATGGAAGTGGAAGCTGTTGACGAGGGCACCCTCGGCAAGGTCCTGATCGCCGCCGGCACTGAAGGTGTCAAGGTCAACACGCCGATCGCTGTGCTTTTGCAGGACGGCGAAAGTGCTGCCGACATCGGTAAGGGTGCTGCGCCTGCCAAGGCCGAGGCACCCGCTGCCGCGGCAGCACCGGCCGCTGCCGCTGCTCCGGTTGCCGCCACCCCTGTCGCTGCCGCGCCCAAGACTGAAGTCGCTGCCGACCCCGACATTCCCGCCGGCACTGAGATGGTGTCGACGACGGTGCGTGAAGCGCTGCGCGATGCCATGGCCGAAGAAATGCGCCGCGACGGTGACGTCTTCATCATGGGCGAGGAGGTCGCCGAGTACCAGGGCGCCTACAAGATCACCCAGGGCCTGCTGCAGGAGTTCGGCCCGCGCCGCGTCGTCGATACCCCTATCACCGAGCACGGCTTCGCCGGCGTCGGCGTCGGTGCTGCGATGACCGGCCTCAAGCCGATCGTCGAGTTCATGACCTTCAACTTCGCCATGCAGGCGATCGACCAGATCGTCAACTCGGCTGCCAAGACGCTCTACATGTCGGGTGGCCAGATGGGCGCGCCGATCGTCTTCCGTGGACCGAGCGGTGCGGCTGCCCGCGTCGCGGCCCAGCACTCGCAGTGCTATGCCGCATGGTACAGCCACATTCCGGGGCTCAAGGTGGTGATGCCGTACTCGGCAGCCGACGCCAAAGGCCTGCTCAAGGCTGCCATCCGCGATCCGAACCCGGTCATCTTCCTCGAGAACGAAATCCTCTACGGCCATTCCTTCGACGTGCCGAAGCTCGATGATTTCGTTCTGCCGATCGGCAAGGCGCGCATCCACAAGACCGGCAAGGACGTCACCATCGTGTCGTTCGGCATCGGCATGACCTATGCGATCAAGGCCGAGGCAGAACTTCGCGGCATGGGCATAGATGCTGAAATCATCGATCTCCGCACCATCCGTCCGCTCGACTTCGACACCATCATTGCCTCGGTGAAGAAGACCAACAGGCTGATCGTGGTGGAAGAGGGCTTCCCGCAGTCGTCGGTCGGCGACCACATTGCCAACCAGGTGTCGCAGCGCGCCTTTGATCACCTCGACGCGCCTGTCATCACCATCGCTGGCAAGGACGTGCCGATGCCCTACGCCGCCAATCTCGAGAAGCTCGCTCTGCCGAATGTCGGCGAAGTGATCGAGGCGGTCAAAGCAGTCACGTATCGCTGACACGGGCGGGAGGTCATCATGCCGATCAATATCACCATGCCTGCCCTTTCGCCGACCATGGAAGAGGGCAATCTGGCCAAGTGGCTGGTCAAGGAAGGCGACAAGGTTTCGCCAGGCGACGTGATCGCCGAGATCGAGACCGACAAGGCAACGATGGAAGTCGAGGCCGTCGATGAGGGCACTGTCGCCAAACTGCTGGTTCCGGCCGGCACCGAAGGCGTCAAGGTCAATGCGCTGATCGCCATTCTCGCCGGCGACGGCGAAGATGTCGCGGCTGCAGCCAAGGGCGGCGATGCCGCTCCTGCCAAGGCAGACGCGCCGAAGGCGGAAGCACCTGTTGCCGCGGCACCTGCGGCGCCCGCTGCTGCTCCGGTCGCTGCCGCGCCCGTTGCTGCTTCGGCAGCCAAGCCGGCTGCGACCAACGGCGCTGCACCCTCCGGCGACGGCCGGACCTTTGCATCGCCGCTCGCCCGCCGCATCGCCAAGGATTCGGGCGTCGACCTTTCGGCTGTCACCGGCACCGGTCCACATGGCCGTATCGTCAAAGCCGACGTCGAGGCTGCGATCTCGGGTGGCGGCGCAAAGGCTGCTCCTGCTGCCAAGGCTCCTGCCGGTGCTCCGGCTGCAGCACCCGCTGCCAAGGGCATGTCGGACGAACAGGTGCTCAAGCTGTTCGAAGAAGGCAGCTACGAACTCATCCCGCACGACAACATGCGCAAGACCATCGCGCGCCGTCTTGTCGAGGCCAAGAGCACCATCCCGCACTTCTATCTGACACTCGACTGCGAGATCGACGCGCTGCTGGCGCTCCGCGCCCAGCTCAACGCGGCGGCGCCGGTGCGCAAGACTGAAAAGGGCGACGTGCCGGCCTACAAGCTGTCGGTCAACGACATGATCATCAAGGCGATGGCGCTGGCCCTGACGGCCGTTCCCGACGCCAATGTGTCATGGACCGACCAGGCCATGGTCAAGCACAAGCACGCCGATGTCGGTGTTGCCGTGTCGATCCCGGGTGGCCTGATCACCCCGATCATCCGCCAGGCCGACATCAAGACGCTGTCTGTCATTTCCAATGAAATGAAGGACCTTGCCGGCCGGGCCCGCAACCGCAAGCTCAAGCCTGAGGAATATCAGGGCGGCACCAGTGCCGTCTCCAACCTCGGCATGTTCGGCATTAAGGACTTCTCGGCCGTCATCAACCCGCCGCACGCCACCATCCTGGCGGTCGGCGCGGGCGAGGAACGGGCGGTCGTCAAGAATGGCGAGATCAAGATCGCCAATGTGATGTCGGTGACGCTGTCGACCGACCACCGTGCCGTCGACGGTGCGCTTGGCGCCGAACTGCTCTCGGCCTTCAAGCGCTTCATCGAAAACCCGATGGGCATGCTGGTGTAGTTTCCCCATTTCCCCTCCCTGCCAAGGGAGGGGATTCGAGGACTTCAATCATGAAGACTGTGCTTTGTTACGGCGACTCGCTGACCTGGGGCTACGATGCCGCGGGGCCGGGCCGTCACGCGCTTGAAGACCGCTGGCCAAGCGTGCTGCAGGCCGAACTGGGCGAGGGCGTCGAAGTTATCGCGGAAGGGCTGAACGGCCGCACGACTGCCTTCGACGACAACCTTGCCGCTGCCGACCGTAATGGTGCGCGGCTTCTGCCGACCATCCTCGGCACTCATGCGCCGATCGATGTGGTCGTCATCATGCTCGGCGCCAACGACATGAAGCCTTGGATCCACGGCAACCCGCTGGCCGCGAGGCAGGGCATGGCGCGCCTCGTCTCCATCGTGCGCTCCTACGACCACGGCATGGGCCATGCCGCGCCAGAAATCCTGCTGGTTTCGCCGCCAGCTGTTAGTCGCACCGAAAATGCCGAATACAAGGACATGTTCGCCGGCGGCGACGCAGCTTCGAAGCATCTGGCCCCGCTTTATGCAGCGCTAGCCGACGAGGTCGGCTGCGGTTTCTTCGACGCCGGCTCCATCGCCGAGACGACACCGCTCGACGGCGTGCATCTCGATGCTCAGAACACGCGGGCGATCGGCACGGCACTCGCGCCGATCGTGCGCGTCATGCTGGAGCTCTAGAGCTTGGCTGGCGCTATCACCATCCGCAGGGCCGAGCGGCGCGATGCCGCCGAACTCGCCATCCTCGTCGACCTGTCATCGCACGGGCTGGCGTCATGGCTATGGTATGGCGCGGTGCTGGAAGGCACGACGCAGACGGCTCTCGAGCATGGCCGCAACCAGCTGCGTTGCGACGACGACCGTGCCGGCTGGAAAAATGCCAGCCTGGCCGAGGTCGATGGCGAGATCGCCGGTCTCGTGATCGGCCATGTCGTCGAACCGTCCTTTGCCGAAGAGGAAGCGCCTCACCCGGTGTTCGAGCCGATCCTCGTGCTTCAGCAACAGACCATCGGCCACTGGTTCATCGACAGCGTCGGTGTCTACCAGCACCATCGCGGACATGGCATCGGCAGAAAGCTCGTCGATCATGAGCTCGAGCGTGCCGGCGCGCGGCCGGTCAGCCTGATCACCGAAAGCGACAACGACGTGGCGCTTGGCCTCTACAAATCCTGCGGGTTTGAGGAAATCGCGCGCCAGCCATCCGTATCGACCGACACCTACAGCAAACAACACGACTGGGTGCTGCTCACCCGCAGCGCGACCTGAACAAGAGGCACACTCATGGCTGACAATTACGACGTCATCGTTATCGGCTCCGGCCCCGGCGGCTATATCGCTGCGATCCGCGCTGCCCAGCTCGGTCTCAAGACTGCAGTCGTCGAGCGCGAGCACCTCGCCGGCATCTGCTCCAACTGGGGCTGCATCCCGACCAAGGCGCTGCTGCGTTCGGCCGAAGTGCTGCATCTCGCCGAGCACGCCAAGAATTACGGCCTGAAGCTCGAAGGCTCGATCTCGCCCGACCTCAAGGCCATCGTCGACCGGTCGCGCGGCATCGCCCAGCGCATGAATGGCGGTGTCGGCTTCCTGATGAAGAAGAACAAGGTCGACGTTATCTGGGGTGAGGCCAAGCTTACCAAGCCCGGCCAGATCGTCGTGTCGAAATCGTCGAAAAAGCCGATGGAGCCGCAGGCGCCGTTGCCCAAGAACACGCTGGGTGAGGGCACCTACAGCGCCAAGCACATCATCGTTGCTACCGGTGCCCGTCCGCGCGCGCTGCCCGGCATCGAGCCGGATGGCAAGCTGATCTGGACCTATTTCGAGGCGATGGTGCCGCCGGAGATGCCGAAGTCGCTGCTGGTCATGGGGTCCGGCGCCATCGGCATCGAATTCGCCTCGTTCTACCGTACGATGGGCGTCGAGGTGACCGTCGTCGAAGTGATGCCAGCCGTCATGCCGGTGGAAGACGCCGAGATCTCGGCCTTCGCCAAGAAGCAGTTCGAAAAGCAGGGCATGAAGATCCATCTCGAAGCCAAGGTTACCAAGGTCGAGAAGGGCGCCAATTCGGTTACCGCCCATGTCGAGATGAAGGACGGCAAGATAGAGAAGATCACCGCCGACCGCATGATCTCGGCCGTCGGCGTGCAGGGCAATATCGAAAACATCGGCCTCGAAGCGCTCGGCGTGAAGACTGACCGCGGCTGCATCGTCATTGACGGCTACGGCAAGACCAATGTGCCTGGCATCTATGCCATCGGCGACGTCGCAGGTCCGCCCATGCTGGCGCACAAGGCCGAGCACGAGGCCGTCATCTGCGTCGAGAAGATCGCCGGCCTGCCCAACGTGCATCCGATGGACAAGCTCAAGATCCCAGGTTGCACCTACTGCAACCCACAGGTCGCGTCCGTTGGCCTGACCGAAGCCAAGGCCAAGGAAGCCGGCCACGACATCCGCGTCGGCCGCTTCCCCTTCGTCGCCAACGGCAAGGCAATCGCGCTTGGCGAGGATCAGGGCATGGTCAAGACCATCTTCGACAAGAAGACCGGCCAGTTGCTCGGCGCGCACCTTGTCGGCGCCGAAGTGACCGAGCTGATCCAGGGTTTTGTCGTGGCGATGAACCTCGAAACGACGGAAGAAGAGCTGATGCACACCATCTTCCCGCATCCGACGATCTCGGAAACGATGAAGGAAAGCGTGCTCGACGCCTATGGGCGTGCGCTCAACGCATGACCGATACGCATCGGCGCGTCTGTTGCGGCGCGCCTGATGGAACTATATCAGCAGAACGTCCGCGAGTGGCCGGAGACGACTGATGGAACAGAGTTACGGAATCATGGGCATGCCGGGTGTCGGTTTCTTCGGTATGCTGCTCATCGGCTTCCTTGCCGGCTACGTCGCCGAGCGCACGATGAACCGCGACCACGGCTTCCTGACCAACATCCTCGTCGGCATCGCCGGATCGTTTGTCGGCGGCACTCTGGCGGGGCTGCTCGGTATTAATTATTACGGCTTCATGGGCAATCTGATCGTCGCCATCGCAGGCGCGGTCATCGTGCTCTGGATTTTCGGCCGCTCGCAAGCGCGTCGGCCTTGATAGGATAGACTGATGGTCACTGTGCTTGATCTCAAAGACCGTCCGCGCGCGCGGCACCCGGAAAAGGCCCACCGGCCCGATCAGGAGGTTCTGCGCAAGCCAGACTGGATCCGCGTTAAGGCGCCGGTGTCGCGCGGCTATCAGGAAACGCGCGAGATCGTGAAGTCGCACAAGCTGGTCACCGTCTGTGAGGAGGCCGGCTGCCCCAACATTGGCGAGTGCTGGGAAAAGAAGCACGCTACCTTCATGATCATGGGCGAGATCTGCACCCGCGCCTGCGCATTCTGCAATGTCGCCACCGGCATCCCGACGGCGCTCGACCCGAACGAGCCGGAGAGCGTGGCCAAGGCCGTCGCCCAGATGGGCCTGACCCACGTCGTCATCACTTCGGTCGACCGCGACGATCTTGCCGACGGCGGTGCCCAGCATTTTGCCGACGTGATCCACGCCATCCGCCGGCTGACGCCGACCACGACCATCGAGATCCTGACGCCCGACTTCCTGCGCAAGGAAGGGGCGCTGGAGATCGTGGTTGCCGCGCGCCCCGACGTCTTCAACCACAATCTTGAAACCGTGCCGTCGAACTATCTGACCGTTCGCCCCGGGGCGCGCTACTTCCATTCGATCCGCCTGCTGCAGCGGGTCAAGGAGCTCGATCCCTCTATCTTCACCAAGTCCGGCATCATGGTCGGGCTCGGCGAGGAGCGCAATGAAGTGCTTCAGCTGATGGACGACCTGCGCAGCGCCAATGTCGACTTCATGACCATCGGCCAGTACCTGCAGCCGTCGAAGAAGCACCACCCGGTCAAGAAGTTCGTGACGCCTGATGAATTCCAGTCCTACGCGACGGTCGGC
Organism: Aminobacter sp. SR38; assembly: GCF_014843375.1. NCBI lineage: Bacteria > Pseudomonadati > Pseudomonadota > Alphaproteobacteria > Hyphomicrobiales > Phyllobacteriaceae > Aminobacter > Aminobacter sp. SR38. Next base: position 459,181 of record NZ_CP062112.1, on the reverse strand, counting down.
AAGTCCAAGGGCTTCCTGCTCGTTGCCTCAAGCCCGCTGACGCGCTCGTCGCACCATGCCGGCGATGATTTCGCCAAGCTGCGCGCCGCGCGCGAAGCGCTGCTCACGAAAAAGGCCTGATCAGCGCCGGATGCCGAAATTCGAAACCACCCGTCACGTCGGCCACCCGCCGGACAAGATGTTCGCCCTGGTTGCCGACGTGGAGAAATACCCCGAATTCCTGCCGCTGTGCGAAGCACTCAACGTCCGCTCGCGGCGTGAGCGCGATGGACGTGAGATTCTCGTGGCCGACATGACCGTCGGCTACAAGGCATTCCGCGAGACCTTCACCACCCAGGTGCTGCTCACCCCTGACGAAAATACCATCGACGTCAAATATCTCGATGGCCCGTTCCGCTATCTCACCAATGAATGGAAATTCGTCCCAGCGCCCGACGGTGGCTCCGGCGTCGAGTTCTTCATCGACTACGAGTTCAAGAACCGCATCCTCGGCGCCCTGATGGGCACCATGTTCGACCGCGCCTTCCGCATGTTCGCCGAAGCTTTCGAGAAGCGCGCCGACGCGATCTACGGTCCGGCGAAGCCGGCCTGACCGACGGCCCGCAGGCCCAGTCCCAGCGCTGTCCTGACCGTCTCACGGCGGATGAAGTCGCGGCCCTTGTCTTCGAAGATGCGGAACTCCGCTTCCACTGGCGCGCCTTTGCGCGCGACGCCGAACCAGACCAGGCCGACTGGCTTTTCGGCCGAGCCGCCGCCGGGGCCGGCGACGCCTGTTACCGCAAGCGCCAGGCTGGCACGCGAATGGGCAAGCGCACCCGCTGACATTTCAAGCGCAGTTTCGCGCGACACCGCGCCGTGGACCTTGAGCGTCGCCTCGGAGACGCCGAGCATCTCCATCTTCGCTTCGTTGGAATAGGTGATGAAGCCGCGGTCGACGACGGCCGACGAGCCGGCAATGTCAGTCAGGGCAGCGATGATCATGCCGCCCGTGCAGCTTTCGGCCGTTGCGATCATGATGCCCTGGGCAAGGCAGGCGTCGAGCAGGGCCGAGGCGAGGGCGGTGACGTCGCTCATTCCGGCAGTTCCCCGGGGTAGACCACGCTTGCGGTTGCGATTGCGGCGATGCCCTCTTCACGCCCGATAAAGCCGAGCTTCTCGTTGGTCGTTGCCTTGATCGAGATGCGCTCGGGCGCGATGCGCAGCATGTCTGCGAGTTCCGCCGTCATTGCCGCACGATGGGGACCGACCTTTGGCGCCTCGCAGATCAGCGTGACGTCGGCATTGGCGATGCGGCCACCGCGCGAGCGCACGATCGCCGCCGCATGTTCGACGAACTGGCGTGACGCGGCACCCTTCCACTGCGGGTCGGATGGCGGGAAATGGGTGCCGATGTCGCCGGCGCCGCAGGTGGCCAGCAATGCGTCGGTCAGCGCATGCAGTCCCACATCGGCATCGGAATGTCCGTTCAGCTTCTTCGAATGCGCGATCTTCACGCCGCACAGCCAGACATGGTCGCCTGCTTCGAATGAGTGCACGTCGTAACCGTTGCCGGTACGGACGTCGGGAAAGCTGATTGCTTGGCCGGAAAGGCGCTGATCGGCCATGGCGATGTCCTTAGCCCAGGTGAGTTTGACGTTGTCGGGCGAGCCGAGCACGAGGCGAACCGGGATGCCTGCCCATTCTGCGATGGCGGAATCGTCTGTGAAATCGCTGCGGCCGGCCTCGAAGGCGCGCTGGTGCGCGGAAAAGATCGGATCGAAGGGAAAGCCTTGCGGCGTCTGCGCCGAATGCAGGCCCGCGCGCGGCACTGTTTCGGCCACGGTACGGTCAAAGGCTTCTTTCTTGAGGGTGTCGGAAACTGGCAGCGACGGCAGTGAGCCGTGACTGGCGTCGATGCCCGAAATGGCGCGATCGATGACTTCAGGGCTGATGAACGGCCTGACGCCATCATGGATCAGCACGGCCTGTGGCTTGGATTGCTGCAAGGCAATGAGCGCAAAGCGCGTCGAATCCTGGCGCGTGGCGCCGCCGACGACAGTGGTGACGCGCGCGGCCAGTTCGCCGGCAGCTGAGGCAAAAAGCTCGCTATCGTCGGCGTGGATGGCAACCGCGATCGGGCCAACCTTGGGGTGGTCGAGAAATGCCTTCAGCGTGTGCCAGATCACCGCCTTGCCGCCGATCCGGCGATATTGCTTCGGTCCGTCAGCCTGGCCGGCGCGTTCACCGCGCCCGGCCGCCACGACCACGACGGCGACGTTCGAATTCTGCTGGTTCGGCAACGGCTTCGGATTCATGAGCAGAGGCTTAGCCGCGAGCCCTCAGGAAGGCCAGAGGAATCCAGAAAGCGCCGCATTCGGCTGTCATTTCGCAGTTGCACAATGACCCGACAGTGGCTACTCATTGTGCAGCAGTGAATGGTGCTTTGTTTTTGTGCATGACTGATCTGGAAAAACTCGGCGAGCCGCTTTCGATCGGCGATGTGACAATCCGCAATCGGGTGTTCCTGGCGCCGATGTCGGGTGTCACCGACGAAGCCTTCCGCACGCGCGCTTATGCCCATGGGGCCGGCCTGGTCGTGTCGGAGATGGTGGCGAGCGGCGAACTGGCAAAGGGGCGCGGCTCCAGCGGCTTCCGCATCCGCCACTCCGGCCTGCCCGTGCACATGGTGCAGTTGGCCGGCCGCGAGGCAGCGCATATGGCCGAGGCCGCCAGCATCGCCGTCGGCGAAGGCGCCGATGTAATCGATATCAACATGGGCTGCCCGGCCAAGAAGGTGACGGGCGGTTATGCCGGCTCGGCGCTGATGCGCGACCTCGACTACGCGCTGACCTTGATCGATGCCGTCGTTGGCGCAGTCGACGTGCCCGTGACGCTCAAGATGCGGCTGGGCTGGGACGACGACGTGCTCAATGCCCCCGAACTGGCCCTCCGTGCTGAGCAGGCGGGCGTCCGGATGGTCACCGTGCATGGCCGCACGCGCTGCCAGTTCTATCAGGGCAAAGCCGACTGGCGCGCCATCGCGCGCGTCAAGCAGGCAGTCAGCATTCCCGTCGTCGCAAATGGCGATGTGGCGACACCGGGAGATGCGATGGGCATTCTCGAGCAGTCGGGTGCCGATGCCGTCATGGCGGGGCGTTCGCATTATGGTGCGCCATGGACTGCTGGCGTGATCGCCGCTGCCGCAGGCAGGAACGATGCAACTGATGTGCCCAGGTCGTCGTCCGAAGTGGCCGACTATGTCGTTGCCCATTACGAGGACATGCTGGCGCTCTATGGCATCGAGAGTGGCCTGCGCCAGGCGCGCAAGCATCTCGGCTGGTATCTCGATCGCCACACCGCTTTACTGCCTGACGAGCTGCGCCGCCGGGTGCTGACATCGTTCGAGCCGCAGCAGGTGATTTCATCGCTGCGTGAAGCACTTGCGGCTTTCGGTGAATGCATGTTCGAAAGGAATGCGGCATGAGTTTCGACCGGGCGCCTCAGTCGGTTGATGCCGCGCAGATCGTGCTGAACACGATCCGTCGCCCGGTCATCATGATCGGGCCGGACAATTTCATCACTTTCGCCAATGCCGATGCCGAGGATTTCTTCCGTTCCAGTGCTGCCATGCTGTCGCGCAGCGAGCTGTCGCGCTTCGTGCCTTTCGGCAGCCCCATCCTGACGCTGGTCGAGCAGGTGCGCGAGCGCAACACGCCCGTCAACGAGTACCGCGTCGATGTTTCGTCGCCCCGGCTGGGCATCGAGAAGATGGTCGATCTCTACGTCGCACCTGCATCCGAGTTGCCGGGATCGGTGGTGGTTATGTTCCAGGAGCGCTCGATGGCCGACAAGATCGACCGTCAGATGACGCATCGCGGTGCCGCGCGCTCCGTCACCGGCTTGGCCGCGATGCTGGCGCATGAGATCAAGAACCCGCTCTCCGGCATTAGGGGGGCCGCGCAGCTTTTGGAGCTCTCCGCTTCCGACGAAGACCGCGCGCTGACGCGGCTGATCGTTGATGAAACTGATCGTATTGTTTCGCTCGTCGACCGCATGGAGGTGTTTTCGGATGAGCGACCTGTTGACCGCTATCCGGTAAACATCCACGTCGTGCTCGACCATGTGAAGGCGCTGGCCAGGAACGGCTTTGCCAATGGAATCAAGATCCTGGAGGATTACGATCCGTCGCTGCCGCCGGTTTATGCCAACCGTGACCAGCTGATCCAGGTGTTTCTCAACCTGGTCAAGAACGCCGCCGAGGCGATCGGCCACGACCCGCATGGCGAAATCACGCTGTCGACCGCCTTCAAGCCCGGCATACGCATGTCGATCCCTGGCACACAGGATCGTGTCTCGTTGCCGCTGGAATTTTGCGTCCACGACAACGGATCGGGCGTGTCAGAGGACATCCTGCCGATCCTGTTCGACCCTTTCATCACCACCAAGCCCAATGGCTCGGGTCTCGGTCTGGCGCTTGTCGCCAAGATCGTCGGTGACCATGGCGGCGTGATCGAGTGCGATTCGACCCCGCGCGGCACCACCTTCCGCATCCTGATGCCTGCCTGGAAGGAACTGCCCGTGCATCTCGACGACGACAGCGAAGGAGCCCATCGATGAGCGTGCGCGGAAACATTCTTGTCGCCGACGACGATGCGGCGATCCGCACGGTGCTCAACCAGGCGCTGTCGCGCATGGGTCATGAGGTTCGCGTCACCTCCAACGCCGCGACGCTGTGGCGCTGGGTGGCGGCCGGCGAGGGCGATCTTGTCATTACCGACGTGGTGATGCCCGACGAGAACGCCTTCGACATGCTGCCGCGCATCAAGAAGGCGCGCCCGGAGCTGCCGGTTATCGTGATGAGCGCGCAGAACACATTCATGACCGCCATCCGCGCGTCGGAAACCGGTGCCTACGAGTATCTGCCCAAACCCTTCGATCTCACCGAGCTGCTAAGCATCGTCAATCGTGCGCTGTCCGAGCCACGGCGGCCGAAGAGCGACCAGCGCCATGACGAGCAGCCCGACGCCATGCCACTTGTCGGCCGTTCGGCGGCGATGCAGGACATCTACCGGATGCTCGCCCGCATGATGCAGACGGACCTGACCGTCATGATCTCGGGCGAATCGGGCACCGGCAAGGAGCTGGTGGCGCGCGCGCTCCATGAATATGGGCGTCGCCGCAACGGACCGTTCGTTGCCATCAACATGGCCGCCATCCCGCGCGACCTGATCGAATCCGAGCTGTTCGGTCACGAGAAGGGCGCTTTTACCGGGGCGCAGAACCGCTCCACCGGCCGGTTCGAGCAGGCCGACGGCGGCACTTTGTTCCTTGACGAGATTGGCGACATGCCGATGGAGGCGCAGACTAGGCTGCTGCGCGTGCTGCAGCAGGGCGAATACACCACCGTTGGCGGCCGCACCCCGATCAAGACCGATGTGCGTATCGTCGCAGCCACCAACAAGGATCTGCGCACGCTCATCAACCAGGGCCTGTTCCGCGAAGATTTGTTCTATCGTCTCAATGTCGTGCCGCTTCGCCTTCCAGCGCTGCGCGAACGTTCGGAAGATGTCCCCGACCTCGTCCGCCACTTCTTCAAGCTCGGCGTCAGCGAAGGGCTTCAGGCCAAGCGTATCTCGGCCGGCGGCGTCGAGTTGATGAAGCGCTATCCCTGGCCGGGCAATGTGCGCGAGCTGGAAAATCTGGTGCGCCGGCTGGCTGCACTCTATCCGCAGGACGAGATTTCGGCCGAAATCATCGAATCCGAACTCAAGACCGGCGAGCAGCCGGTTGTCCCAGGTGGCAATCTCATCCCCGACGATCTGTCGGTCGGCCAAGCGGTCGAACATTTCCTGCAGCGCTATTTCGCGATGTTCGCCGGCGACCTGCCGCCGCCCGGGCTCTACCAGCGCATCCTTGCCGAGGTCGAATACCCGCTGGTGCTCGCTTCGATGACGGCGACGCGCGGCAACCAGATCAAGGCCGCAGAACTTCTGGGCCTCAACCGCAACACGCTGCGCAAGAAGATCCGCGAACTCGGCGTCAACGTCTACAAATCGTCGCGGCCGGCCTGACGCGCGAACATCGCGTCGGGACTGAATACGCTTATCTGTCGATAGCCCGTCTAAACATTTTTGCTTCGGGCGAAAATGTTGCATAATCGCCACAATGCGTTGCATAGATGCGCCGCAATCAATGTCTCTACACGGCAGCATGGCGAGCCAGGCAAAACCTCTAAACGACAAGACGCCCGTACACCCTCGGCAGGAAGGTCGCCGCCTTCTCGCGCTTCCGGGCGTGCTGGCTATCGCCGCCGCGCTGGTTTCGGCAGCGGTGTCGTTCGCTATTCTGATCGGCGTCACCCCGATCACGCCTGATTCGACGACGACGCTGGCGCTGATCGCCATCAATGCCGCGCTGGTGCTGATCCTCGTCGGGCTGATCGCCTTCGAGATCCAGCGCATCGTCATGGCCCGCAAGCGCGGCAAGGCCGCGTCGCGGCTGCATGTGCGCATTGTCACGATGTTCGCGCTGGTGGCAGCCTTGCCGGCGCTGCTTGTCGCCGTCGTCGCCTCGATCACGCTCGACATCGGCCTCGACCGCTGGTTCCAGATCCGCACCACGACGATCGTCAATTCATCGCTGTCGATCGCCGAAGCCTATGTCCAGGAAAACGCCCGCAACCTGCAGAGCACGACCCTGTCGATGGCCAACGACCTCGACAACAACCGTCCGCTCTACGGTCTCGACCGCAGCGGCTTCCTCGACTTCATGGGCCGGCAAGCGCAATTGCGGGCGCTGGCCCACGCGGCTCTGATCAGCGCCGACGGCTCCTTCGTCATGAGCGCCAAGACCGGCGCCGATTTCGCCATGCCCGAGCCTCCGGCCGTTGCGGTCCAGACCGCCGCCGACGGCAAGCCGGTGCTGATCGAGCCGAAGACGCGCAACATCGTCGGCGCCATCATCAAGCTGCGCGAGATCGAAGGGCTCTACCTCTACACGATCCGGCTGGTCGATCCGGAGGTGATCAAGGCGCGCCAGATCGTCACCGCCAACACCGAGGAATATCGCGACCTCGGCGCCAACCGGCGTACCACGCAGATCGCCTTTGCGCTGCTCTATCTCGGCCTGACGCTGATCGTCGTGCTGTCGGCGATCTGGACCGGTATTGCGGTCGCTGACCGCATCGTCCGGCCGATCCGCCAGCTGATCGGCGCCGCCGACGAGGTTGCCACAGGCAATCTCGACGTCTCGGTGCCGGTGCGGCAGTCGGATGGCGACGTCGGCGCGCTGAGTGACACGTTTAACAACATGCTGCTCGAGCTCAAGTCGCAACGCAACGAGATCCTGACCGCCAAGGACGTCATCGACGAGCGCCGTCGTTTCTCGGAAGCAGTGCTGTCGGGCGTTACCGCCGGCGTCATCGGCGTCGACCCTTATGGCAGCATCACCATCGTCAATCCGTCGGCGGAGGCGATGCTGGCAATCTCGGCTTCCGAGTCGCTTGGCCAGAACCTGTCGATCCTGTTGCCGCATGTCGGTCGCGTCTTCGAGATCGGCCGCAAGTCAGGCCGCGCCGTCTACCGCGAGCAGGTCACCTTCTACCGCGCCGGCGCCGAGCGCACCTTCAACGTGCAGGTGACGGTCGAGGAGGGCGAGAGCGAGGTCGGCGACAAGTCCTATGTCGTCACGATCGACGATATCACCGACCTAGTGACCGCGCAGCGCACCTCCGCCTGGGCCGACGTTGCGCGCCGCATCGCCCACGAGATCAAGAACCCGCTGACGCCGATCCAGCTGTCGGCGGAACGCATCCGTCGGCGCTACGGCAAGGTCATCACCGAGGACCGCGAGGTCTTCGACCAGTGCACAGAAACGATCATCCGCCAGGTCGGCGACATAGGCCGTATGGTCGATGAATTCTCGGCCTTTGCGCGTATGCCGAAGCCCGAGATGAAGGTGATCGACATCCGCGAACCGCTGCGCGAGGCGTCGTTCCTCGTCGAAGTCAGCCGCGCCGACATCGCCTTCGAGCGCGAGATCACGCCGGGACCGCTCAAGGGAACGTTTGATAGCCGCCTGATGGCCCAGGCTTTCGGCAATGTCATCAAGAATGCCGCCGAGGCGATCGAGGCGGCGGAACGCCAGACCGGTGAGGCCGGGTTCATCAAAATCCGGGCGCGGCGGGACGGCAACTCGATCCGCATCGATGTGATCGACAATGGCAAGGGATTGCCACGCGAGAATCGCCAGCGGCTGCTCGAGCCCTATATGACGACACGCGAGAAAGGCACGGGGCTCGGCCTCGCTATCGTCAAGAAGATTGTCGAGGACCACGGCGGAAGATTGGAACTTCACGACGCACCAGCCGATTTCCATGGCGGGCGCGGCGCGATGATCAGCATGATCCTGCCTGCGGCGGCCGAAGAGGCCGCGGCACCCAAGGGTGCCGACGACGCAGTACAGGGCAGAGAAACCGAAAAGGTCGGAAATGGCGTCTGATATTCTTATCGTTGACGACGAGGAAGACATCCGCGAACTGGTCGCGGGCATCCTGAGCGACGAAGGCCACGAAACCCGTACGGCGTTCGACGCCGACAGCGCGCTTGCCGCGATAGCGGATCGTGCGCCGCGTCTTGTCTTTCTCGACATCTGGTTGCAGGGGTCGCGGCTCGACGGCCTGGCGCTGCTCGACGAAATCAAGACGCTGCACCCCAATCTGCCTGTCGTGATGATCTCCGGCCACGGCAACATCGAAACGGCCGTTTCGGCGATACGCCGCGGCGCCTACGACTTCATCGAGAAGCCGTTCAAGGCCGACCGGCTGATCCTGATCGCCGAGCGCGCGCTCGAAACCTCGAAGCTTAGGCGCGAGGTTTCCGACCTCAAGATGCGTAGTGGCGAAACCCACGACCTGATCGGCATGTCGTCGGCGATGAGCCAGTTGCGCCAGACCATCGACCGTGTTGCGCCGACCAATAGCCGCATCATGATCATCGGCCCGTCGGGTTCGGGCAAGGAAATGGCCGCGCGCGCCATCCATGCGCTGTCGTCACGCAAGAACGGCCCGTTCGTCGCGCTCAATGCCGCGACGATCACGCCGGAGCGCATGGAGATCGAGCTGTTCGGCACCGAATCGAACGGCGGCGAACGCAAGGTGGGAGCACTCGAAGAGGCGCATCAGGGTATCCTCTACCTCGATGAAATCGCCGACATGCCGCGTGAGACGCAAAACAAGATCCTGCGCGTGCTCGTCGAGCAGCAGTTCGAGCGCGTCGGCGGCACCAAGCGGGTCAAGGTCGACGTCCGCATCATCTCGTCGACGGCGCAGAATCTCGAGGCGATGATCGCCGAGGGGCGTTTCCGCGAGGATCTCTATCACCGCCTGGCGGTCGTGCCGGTCATGGTTCCGGGGCTTGCCGAGCGCCGCGAGGACATTCCTTACCTCGTCGACAACTTCATGAAGCAGATGGCCAAGCAGGCCGGCATCAAGCCGCGCCGCATCGGCGACGACGCGCTCGCCGTGCTCCAAGCCCACAACTGGCCCGGCAACGTCCGCCAGCTGCGCAACAATGTCGAGCGCCTGCTGATCCTTGCCCGCAGCGACAACCCCGAAGCGCCGATCACGGCCGACTTGCTGCCGTCTGAAATCGGCGACGTCATGCCACGCGCGCCCAACCAGTCGGACCAGCACATCATGGCGCTGCCACTGCGCGAGGCGCGCGAGATGTTTGAGAAGGAGTATCTGATCGCCCAGATCAACCGCTTCGGCGGCAACATCTCGAAGACGGCCGAATTCATCGGCATGGAGCGCTCCGCACTTCATCGCAAGCTCAAATCGCTTGGCGTCTAGCATGCTCGATGCGGTTTCAGCTGAGACGGTGGACAGGCAGGATCGGTCGATGACATGCGCGTAATCATCTGTGGGGCGGGGCAGGTCGGTTACGGCATTGCGGAGCGGCTGGCGGCTGAAAAGAACGATGTCTCGATCATCGACACCGCGCCGGAGCTGATCCAGGCGGTGCGTGACCAGCTCGACGTGCGCGGCTTCGTCGGCCACGGCTCGCATCCCGAGGTGCTCGAAGCCGCCGGTGCGCAGAACGCCGACATGATCATCGCGGTGACGCTGTTCGACGAGGTCAATATCGTCGCCTGTGAGGTCGCGCACGCGCTGTTCAACGTGCCGATGAAGGTCGCGCGCATCCGCTCGCAATCCTATCTGCAGCCGCACTACCAGGACCTGTTCTCGCGCGAACACCTGCCGATAGACGTTATCATCTCGCCGGAGCTGGAAGTCGGCGAAATGGTGCTCAGGCGCATCACGCTGCCCGGCGCCGTCGATGTCGTCCGTTTCGCCGAAAACCACATCATCATGGTGGCGATCGAGTGCCTGGAGGATTGCCCCGTCATCAACACGCCGCTGGCGCAGTTGAGCGAGCTGTTCCCCGATCTGCCTTCAACCGTTGTCGGCGTGACCCGCAACGGCCGCCTGTTCATCCCCCATTCGGCCGACCAGCTTGTGGCGGGCGACCTTGCTTATGTGGTGACCACCAAGGAGCAGGTCCGGCGCACGCTCGGCCTGTTCGGCCATGACGAACAGGAGGCGACACGCATCGTCATCGCTGGCGGCGGCAATATCGGCCTGTTTGTTGCCCGCACGCTCGAACAGCGCCAGAGCCGCACCAAGATCAAGATCATCGAGGCCAACAAGGAGCGGGCGGTCAAGGTCGCCGACGTGCTCCGCCGCACGGTCGTTCTCAACGGCAGCGCGCTCGACCAGAAGCTTTTGATGGAAGCCGACATCCAGGATGCTGACCTGATGGTGGCGCTGACCAACAACGACCAGGTCAACATACTGTCCTCGGTCATGGCCAAGCGCCTGGGCTGCAAGGGCAACCTGGCGCTGATCAACAACCCGGCCTATCACGACCTGACCAAGCCGCTCGGCATCGATGCGCACGTCAATCCGAGTGCAGTGACCATTTCGCGCGTATTGCAGCACGTCCGGCGCGGCCGCATCCGGCAGGTGCACTCGATCCAGCGGGGTGCCGCCGAGATCATCGAGGCGGAGGCGCTCGAAACCTCGCCGCTGGTCGGCACGCTGCTGCGCGACCTGGAACTTCCCGATGGCATGCGCATCGGCGCCATCTACAGGGATGGCCATGTCGTCAAGCCAAGCGGATCGGTGAAGATCAAGCCTCGGGATCGTGTCGTCATCTTCGCGCTTGATAAGGCGGTCAAACAGGTCGAGCAGATGTTCCGTGTCAGCCTCGAATTCTTCTGACCTGGACCAGCCTTTTGCGGATTGCCGCGTGGCACAAATCGACTAGAACTCCGTTTGAATTTTCGGGGACACGAAAACCATGCCGCGCATAGCCTACGTCAATGGCCGCTATCTCCCTCATGCCCAGGCAGGTGTGCATATCGAGGACCGGGGCTATCAGTTCGCTGACGGCGTCTATGAGGTCTGCGAAGTGGCGCGCAGCTTCATCGTCGACAGCGTCGGCCACCTCAACCGCCTCGATCGCTCGCTTTCGGAACTCAGGATCGCCTGGCCGGTCAATCGCGCCGCGCTGGTCCACATCATGCGCGAAGTTATCGCCCGCAATCGTGTCCACAACGGCATGGTCTATCTCCAGGTGACGCGTGGTGTTGCGCCGCGCGACCACGTCTTCCCGGCTGGCACAACACTTTCTTCGCTTGTCGTGACAGCCAAGCGCACCGACCCGGTGGCATCGGCCAAACGCGCGGCGGCTGGCATCAAGGTGATCACTGTGCCGGAGAATCGCTGGGAGCGTGTCGACATCAAGTCTGTCGGTTTGCTGCCCAACGTGCTGGCGCGTCAGCAGGCCAAGGAGGCCGGCGCCCAGGAAGCCTGGTTCGTCGACCCGGACGGAACCGTCAAAGAAGGGGCGGCGACAAACGCCTGGATCGTCACCAAGGACGGCCATCTCGTCACCAGGCCCGCCGACAGCGGCATCCTGCGCGGCATCACCCGCACGACGCTGATGGATGTCGCCAAGAAGCTCGGCCTGAAGGTCGAGGAGCGTGGTTTTACCGTCGAGGAAGCCAAGTCGGCGCGCGAAGCGTTCATGACGGCTGCGACCACGGTGATCATGCCGATCGTCGCCATTGACGGCCAGCCGGTCGCCAACGGGCATCCGGGATCGGTCGCGCTTTCGCTGCGTGAGGCATTTTTTGACGTTGCGGAAAAAATCCAAGCCTGATAACCGCTTGGGCGTAAATGGTTAAATTCATCTCGTTCAGCTTGCCACGCGTTGTGGCAAGGGGGTGTTTGCTGGCTTGACATGGGCCCGGTAATTTGGCGCATTGGCAGCAGACAGGGATCGGCGAAAGAAAAAAACAATGGCGGAACGATCGCAGAATCTTCAGGACCTTTTCCTGAATTCAGTTCGCAAGAGCAAAAACCCACTCACCATTTTCCTGATTAACGGCGTGAAATTGACCGGAGTAGTGACCTCCTTCGACAATTTCTGTGTTTTGTTGCGCCGTGACGGGCACTCCCAGCTCGTCTACAAGCATGCCATCTCCACGATCATGCCGAGCCAGCCGGTTCAGATGTTCGATGGCGAGGAAAGCCAGGGCGGCTGATTGGCACGCGACAGGACTGCCGGCGCCAAGGCCGGCGACAGCAATGGACCCGAATCGGTAGGGGGCGATAAGGCCCCCACGCGTGCGGTCGTCATCGTGCCGGTGCTGACGCGCCAGCCTAAGAATGACGACGACAGCGCGCGCCCGCGGTTGCAGCGTTCGGCCGAGGCGCGCCACGACGAGGCGGTCGGGCTTACCCGCGCCATCGATCTCGAACCCGTTCACACCGCGATCGTGACCCTGAACGATCCGCGTCCGGCGACGTTGCTGGGCAGCGGCAAGGTTGAGGAGTTCGCGGCGATCGTGAAGGAGCGCGGGGCGGAACTGGTGATCGTCGACCATCCGCTGACGCCGGTGCAGCAGCGCAACCTCGAAAAAGAGATGCACGCCAAGGTGCTCGACCGCACAGGGCTGATCCTCGAAATCTTCGGCCGGCGCGCCCGTACGAAGGAAGGCACGCTGCAGGTCGAGCTTGCCCACCTCAACTACCAGAAGGGCCGGCTGGTTCGCAGCTGGACCCACCTCGAGCGCCAGCGTGGCGGTGCCGGGTTCCTCGGCGGCCCCGGCGAAACCCAGATCGAATCCGACCGGCGCGCGCTGCAGGAAAAGATCATCAAGCTCAAGCGCGAGCTCGAAACCGTCGTCCGCACTCGCGACCTGCACCGCTCCAAGCGGCGCAAGGTGCCGTTCCCGGTGGTTGCCATCGTCGGTTATACCAATGCCGGCAAGTCGACGCTGTTCAACCGGCTGACCGGTGCCAGCGTGCTGGCCGAGAACATGCTGTTTGCGACGCTGGATCCGACCTTGCGCCGGGTACGGTTACCGCATGGCACGCCGATCATCCTGTCCGACACCGTCGGCTTCATCTCCGACCTGCCGACACACCTGATCGCTGCCTTCCGGGCGACGCTGGAAGAGGTGGTCGAAGCCGATCTCGTCATCCATCTGCGCGACATTTCCGATCCCGATACCGCGGCTCAGGCCGACGACGTCGAGCGTATCCTGTCCGATCTCGGCGTCGATGCGGCCGACACCGACCGGGTCGTCGAGGTCTGGAACAAGATCGACCAGCTCGACGAAGGCAATCGAGAGCGCCTGCTTGCCGACAGCAGTGACGGTCGCAAGACGCCGCCGATTGCCATTTCAGCTGCTACGGGCGAGGGCCTTTCCGCGCTCACCGGCCTGATCGAGCAGCGGGTTTCGGGTGAGCTCGAATCCATCGACGTCACGCTGGAACCGAGCCAGCTCGGCCAGATCGACTGGCTCTATCGCAATGGCGATGTGGTGAAGCGCAAGGACAATGACGACGGCAGCGTGTCGATGACGCTCAAAGCGACCGCCTCGGCGCGCGACGAGATCGCGGCCAAGATTCTCAGGAACAAGCGCTAAGCCTGGCGTGCTCGGGGTTCCTCGGGCGCCACGCTGAGCTTGGCCGTAATCCTGTCTAAGCCGGCTACTTCGCCGTCTTGGCCTGCTGCCAGAGCGCTTCCATCTCATCGAGCGTCGCCGCTTCCAGGCTGTGCCCCGCGTCGTCGAGCGCCTTTTCGACATAGTGGAAACGTGTGCGGAACTTGTCATTGGTGCCGCCCAGCGCCGCCTCCGAGTCCAGTTCCAGGTGGCGACCGAGATTGACCAAAGCAAACAGCATGTCGCCGAACTCGTCCTTGACCGCTGATTGATCGCCCTTGGCCATGGCCTCGCGCAGCTCGCCGATCTCTTCCTCGATCTTATCGAGGATCGGTGCTGCCTCGCCCCAGTCGAAGCCGACGCGTGCCGCTTTTTCCTGCAGCTTCAATGCCCGTGTCAGCGCCGGCAGCGCCACCGGTACACTGTCGAGAAAACCCTTGCCATGATCTTCGGGGTCGAGGCCGCGGGCGATGCGCGCGGCGCGTTTTTCCGCCTTTTCCTCAGCCTTGATCTTTTCCCACATGCCCTTGGCCGAACGGGCTTCCCGCGCCTTGGCGTCGCCGAAGACATGCGGATGCCGGCGGATCATCTTGGTTGTGATGCCTTGCACCACATCGCCGAAGGTGAACTCGCCGGCTTCTTCCGCCATTTGGGCGTGGTAGACGACCTGCAGCAACAGGTCGCCGAGCTCTTCCTTGAGATGGTCGATGTCGTTGCGCGCAATCGCGTCGGCGACCTCATAGGCCTCTTCGATCGTATAGGGTGCGATCGTCGCGAAATTCTGCTCGATGTCCCAGGGGCAGCCGGTTTCCGGCTCGCGCAGGGCGGCCATGATCTCGATCAGGCGGGTGACGTCTTTGGAAGGTTGCATGGGGCGATGCTATAGCCCGGTTGTCGCCCTCCCAACAACGCCCTGTTGCCCGCAGCCCTTGTCCACAAGCAATTCGGCGGCAGGGGCAGACCGCCGCGCTGCCTGCGAGCCGTTCCGTGCTATTGACCTGACACCAGCGCGCAGGCAGGACAGGCTCATGCTAAACCTATCTCTCGTCGCACTCGGCGGCGCCATCGGGGCCGCACTGCGCCATCTCGCCAACCTTCTGGCGCTCAGGCTGGTCGGGCCGAACTTTCCCTGGGGCACGCTTGCGATCAACGTTGTCGGCTCACTGGCGATGGGGCTGTTCGTCGGGCTATTGGCACGCCGCTTCGGCGGCTCGACCGAACTCAGGCTGTTCGTCGCCACAGGTATTCTCGGCGGCTTCACCACCTTTTCGGCCTTTTCGCTCGATTTTGCCACGCTGTGGGAGCGTGGAGCGACGTTTTCGGCCTTCGGTTATGCCTTTGCCAGCGTCATAACAGCCATTCTGGCACTGTTCCTGGGAATGTGGCTCGCAAGAAGCATCGGCTGATGCTATTGGGCCGCTTCGAAAAGGACGATTGAATTATGGCAGGCGTTGAACAGATCACGGTGGAAGCCGGCGAAACGGGCATGAGGCTCGACCGCTGGTTCAAGTCCCATTATCCGGGGCTCGGCTTCGGCCACCTGCAGAAGCTGCTGCGTTCGGGCCAGATCCGCGTCGATGGCGGCCGCGCCAAGGCTGACACGCGCGTCGAGCCAGGCCAGGTCATCCGCATTCCGCCGCTGGAAGTCGACAAGAAGAGCGACGGCCCGCTGACGGCGCGCACCATGCGCAATCAGGACGATGGCGACGTGCTGGCGCAGATGCTGCTTTACGAAGATCCCAAGGTCTTCGTCTTCAACAAGCCGGCCGGCCTTGCCGTGCAGGGCGGATCGGGCGTCGCCCGCCACGTCGACGACATGCTCGAGGCCTGGCGCAACAAGAAGGGCGAGAAGCCGCGCCTGGTCCACCGCCTCGACCGCGACACGTCAGGCGTGCTGGTCGTCGCCCGCACGCGTCTTGCCGCGATGAAGCTTGCAGAGTCCTTCCGCGCCCGCGAAACACAGAAGACCTACTGGGCGCTGGTCAAGGGTGTGCCGCCCAAGCGCGAAGACAAGATCTCGACCTGGCTGATCAAGGAAATGACACCGGACGGCGACCGCATGCGCATCGCCAAGCACGGCGAAAAGGGCGCCGACCATGCCGTTTCCTATTACCGGGTGCTCGAACAGGCGGCGCAGGCGCTTACCTGGCTCGAAATGGAGCCCTATACCGGCCGCACGCACCAGTTGCGCGTGCATGCCGCCCATATCGGCTGCCCGATCATCGGCGATCCCAAATATTTCGAGCACGACACCAATTGGGAATTCCCTGGTGGCATCCAGAACCGTCTGCATCTTCATGCCCGCCGCATCGTCATTCCGCATCCCGACCAGGGCGTGATCGACGTCACAGCGCCGATGCCGCCGCACATGCGCCAGAGCTGGAACCTGATCGGCTTCGACGACGAGAGCGGGGAGCCGGCGTGACGTCTGTTACATCGCCGGAGCGCGACGCAGGCGTCTTGAAGCTCGTCCTGTTCGATTGCGACGGCACGCTGGTCGACAGCGCCGACATCATCCATGCCTCGATGCTGGCCACGTTCCGCGAGGCCGGACTTCCGGAACCCGACATGGCCGCGACCAAGGGCATCATCGGGCTCACCCTCGACATTGCGATCGCGACCTTGCTTAAGCGCGCACCGGATGCTGAAAGCACAAGGCTTGCAGCGCGTTACAAGGAACACTTCATCGCCTCGCGCCACCTGCCGAGTTTCAAGGAGCCGCTCTATGACGGCATTGGCGAACTGATCGAAGCGCTCGCACGCCGTGATGATGTGCTGATCGGCATGGTCACCGGCAAGTCGCGCCGCGGCGTCGAGCGGGTCATGGAAACGCATGGCTTCGGCCGCCATTTCGCGACCATCCGGACCGCCGACGACTGCCCGTCCAAGCCGCATCCGGCGATGGTGCTGGAATGCTGCGCCGAGATGGGTGTCGATCCGGCGTCGACCTTGGTCATTGGTGACGCTGTCTACGACATGCAGATGGCCCGCAATGCCGGTGCCCGCGCCATCGGCGTTGCCTGGGGTTACCACAACCGTGAAGGCCTGTTTGCCACTGGCGCGCACGCCGTCATCGACAGACCTGGGGAACTGCTACCCCTTATCGGCTAGCTGGACCAATTTGCGGCAGCTGCCGTGCGTTAAGGTGCGGCCCGCCGCGCAGTTGGACCCGAGTCCGCTGCCGCCAGCCTGCCTCGCAATGCGGCCCGGCCAGCCCTTGTCCATCAGCATCGCGCTCGGTGAGCGTGGAGGAATTCATGACAGTCGTCACACAGCCATTGGAACGTCGCGACGCGATCGATACGGCAGCCGTCGTGTTCATGCTCATGCTGACCATGTCCTGGGGCATGAACGGTGTGGCGGCCAAGCTGGCGACGTCGGGCTACAACCCGATCTTCCTCAATGTTGCGCGTTCGGGCATTGCCTGCGTGCTGGTCTATCTCTGGTGCCTCTACCGCCGTGTTCCGCTGTTTGCCCGCGACGGCACCTTGTGGGCCGGCATCCTGGCCGGGCTGCTGTTCGGCACCGAGTTCATTCTGGTTTTCCTCAGCCTTGAACACACGACGGTTGCGCGCAACTCGCTCCTGGTCAACACGATGCCGTTCTGGGTTCTGATCGGCGCGCATTTCTGGCTTGGCGAGCGTATGTCGCTGCAAAAGCTGTTCGGCCTGATCCTGGCTTTCGGCGGCGTTGCGGTGGTCTTTGCCGACAAGCTCGGCGATGCCGGCGGTCCGACGCTGTTCGGCGATCTTCTCGCACTCGTCGCCGGGCTGCTCTGGGCGCTGACCACGTTGGCAATCAAGGGCACCAAGCTTGCCAGCGCCGGGGCCGAGAAGGTGCTGCTCTACCAGCTTGTCGTCTCAGCGCTCATGGCGATCCCGCTCGTCTCGCTCGCCGGTCCGGCATTCCGCGACGCATCGACGGTCGCCACCGGAGCGTTGCTGTTTCAGGCTGTATATGTCGTCGCCTTCACCTATATTCTGTGGTTCTGGCTGATGCGGCGCTATCCTGCGGCGGGCCTCTCCAGCTTTGCCTTCCTGTCGCCGGCATTCAGCGTGATATGCGGCTGGCTGGTGCTTGGCGAAGTCCTGACCTGGAACATTTTTCTGGCGCTCGGTCTCATCGCGACCGGGCTGATCATTGTAAACCGGCCATCGCGCAGACGTGCGGCCGGAGCGGAGTAAAGATGCGAGAAATCCTGAGCGACCTCGAAACCAGCGACGGCCTGTCCGATCCCGATCCCATCCGCCGCGCCCAGAGCACGTTGCGCAAGCAGCTGCCCAAGCGCTTCTACGAAGCAGCCAGCGTCGCTGCGTTTGAAGAAGGCTATGCCGTCCTGCTCGACGGCAAGTCGGTGCGGACGCCGGGCAGGGCGCTGCTCGCGCTGCCGACGGCGGCTGCGGCACAGCTGGTTGCCGACGAGTTCGTCGCCCAGGTCGAGGTCATCGATCCTTTCACCATGCCGGTGCTGCGCCTGGTCAACACGGCGATCGACGGCGTCGCCACCGATCCGCAGGCGGTGCTCGAGGATATCCTGCGCTTCTCGTCAAGCGACCTGTTGTGCTACCGCGCCGACAGCCCGGAAAAGCTCGTCGAGCGCCAGGCAGAGGCCTGGGATCCGGTCCTGGACTGGGCGCGTGCGTCGCTCGGCGCACGCTTTGTAATGGCCGAGGGCGTCATGCATGTCGAGCAGCCGCGCGAGGCCATCGCAGCGCTTGGCGTGCACCTGTCGCAGCGCACCGAGCCGATGAAGCTCGCGGCCCTGCATGTCATGACCACCCTGACCGGTTCGGCGCTTCTCGCCCTTGCCGTCGAGACCGGCGAATTGACGGTCGAGGAAGCCTGGGCAGCGGCCCATGTCGACGAAGACTGGCAGATCGAGCATTGGGGCCAGGACTCGGAGGCTGTCGCGCGCCGTGCCACCCGCAAGCGCGACATGCTCGCTGCTGTCGCCCTGCTTGAGGCGCTCAAGGCAGCTTAGCCAGCCGGCAAGGCAGATCAGCCCGAGTCTTGGGCAAAATGTCAGCCATGCTGCCGTAGTCTGCCTATTTCTTGAGCAGTTGCTTTTCCGTGCAACTGCCTTCCCTGCTAAGAATCTGGGATTTTCGAGTTGGCACGGGGCTTGCTTTCTCTCTTGTGACACGCCGGCCATCCCAGGGCCGGCAGGCACGACACTGAGAGGATAGCATGACGAAGTACAAGCTCGAGTACATCTGGCTGGACGGTTACGCCCCGGCAGCCAATCTCCGCGGCAAGACCCAGATCAAGGAATTCGCGGAGTTCCCGAAGCTCGAGCAGCTTCCGCTCTGGGGTTTTGACGGCAGCTCGACCCGCCAGGCCGAAGGCAAGAGCTCGGATTGCGTGCTGAAGCCCGTCGCTGTGTATCCCGATCCCGCCCGCAAGAACGGCGTGCTGGTGATGTGCGAAGTGATGATGCCCGATGGCGTCACCCCGCATCCGTCCAATACCCGCGCCACCGTCCTCGACGACGAGGGCGCCTGGTTTGGCTTCGAGCAGGAATATTTCTTCTACAAGGACGGCCGCCCGCTCGGCTTCCCGGAAAACGGTTTCCCGGCGCCGCAGGGTGAGTACTACACTGGCGTCGGTTACAAGAACGTCGGCAGCATTGCCCGCCAGATCGTCGAAGAGCATCTCGACCTCTGCCTCGAGGCCGGCATCAACCATGAAGGCATCAATGCCGAAGTGGCCAAGGGCCAGTGGGAATTCCAGATTTTCGGCAAGGGCTCGAAGAAGGCTGCCGACGAGATGTGGCTTGCCCGTTACCTGCTGCAGCGCCTGACCGAGAAGTACGAGATCGACATCGAGTATCACTGCAAGCCGCTTGGTGACACCGACTGGAACGGCTCGGGCATGCACGCCAACTTCTCGACCGACTACTTGCGCGACGTCGGCGGCAAGGCGTACTTCGAAGCGCTCATGGAGGCCTTCGGCGATGCCCGCGAAGAGCACATTGCCGTCTACGGTCCCGACAACCACCTGCGCCTGACCGGTAAGCACGAGACGGCTTCCATCGACGTCTTCACCTGGGGCGTTGCCGACCGTGGCGCTTCGGTGCGCGTGCCGCACAGCTTCGTGCGCAACGATTATCGTGGTTATCTCGAAGATCGCCGCCCGAACTCGCAGGGCGACCCCTACCAGATCGCCTCGCAGATTCTGAAGACCATCAACTCGGTGCCGACCAGCGTCGAGACCAGGGCTGCTGCCTAATTTCTAGGCAACATATGGGTCGCAAATCAAAAACCCGGGGCGACCCCGGGTTTTTTGTTCGTGTTTTCTAAGCGTTATCGATGGAAGCTGAAGGTCACGCTGCGTAGCGCTTCAGCGCGTCGACTTCGTCAGCGGCCGGCTTGTGGCCGCGCAGGTAGAGCGCGCAGGTGGTGCGCAGCATCGAGGCAAAGTTCGGAATCTCGCCGTTGATCTCGATCGCCTCGTCATAAAGCTTCGAAATGAATTTCGGCGTCGTCAGCTCCTGGGAGGCGGCGATCTCGTCGAGCAGGTCCCAGAAGGTCGCTTCCAGCTGAATGCTGGTCGAATGTCCGGCGATCCGGATCGACCGGTTGATCTGGCGATAGCCCTTCGGATCCTGTCCGGCAAATACCTTGCACATGTCATTTCTCCCGCTGGCTTGCCCGGGCTGACAGCGCCGGTGCTGGCTCTTGAGCGCCATCATCGACCCAACGGCACGCCATCGCAACCATGCTTTCGTTGCTGACTAGCAAACTATGCTCCTGAAAGCGTGGTAACGGGCTGCCACCACTTGGCTTTGCAGCGATTCATAATCCTCCCGTTCCAACTGCCAGGAGGGCGAATGGCCAAGGCAATCCATTCCATGGTGCGTGTGCTCGACGAAGCGCGCTCGCTGTCATTCTATCACACGGCTTTCGGCCTCGAAATCGCCGACAGGCTCGACTTCGAGACCTTCACGCTGATCTATCTCAGCAATCCCGAGACCGAGTTCGAAGTCGAGCTGACGGTCAACAAGGGCAGGGCCGAGCCCTATGCTCTCGGCGACGGCTACGGCCATCTCGCAGTGTCGGTGGCCGATCTCGACGACGAGCGCGCCCGCATGCTTGCCGCCGGGCTCAGCCCCAGGGACATCGTCGAGTTTGCGCCGGGCGGTACGCCATTGGCCCGCTTCTTCTTTATCGAGGATCCCGACGGCTACAAGATCGAGGTTTTGCAGAGGGGCGGCCGCTTCAAGTGACATGTCGCGGCGGAGGAGCGCCGTGCCAGCCAAGCGCCGAGCGCGCATAGCAAGCAAGGGAGGAAATCATGGTGACGATCTATCAAGGCAGGTCCGGCCTTTCGCGGCGTGAGCTGCTCAAGCGCGGCACAGCCGCCGGCGCGCTACTCATCATCAGTGGCTCTGCCGTACTCAGCACCGGCGAGGCCTGGGGGCTCGAAAGCACGGCGCTGAAACCCGAAACCGTGGCGACGCTGATCCAGATGGCGCGCGATGTCTATCCGCACGACCAGGTGCCGGACAAGTTCTACGCCATTGCCATCAAGAGCCATGACGAGCTCGCGGGCAAGGATCCGGCCCACAAGGAGCTGATCGAGAAGGGCATCGCCGATCTCGACCAGAAGGCCGGCGCCGGCGGTTACACCGGCCTTGGATGGGAAGACCAGCGTGTCGCCGTACTCCGGCAGATCGAAAGCACCCCGTTCTTCCAGGCAATCCGCGGCGGGCTCGTCGTCGGCCTCTACAACCAGAAGGAGCTGTGGCCGATCTTTGGCTATGAAGGCGAGTCCTACTCCAAGGGCGGATACATCGCGCGCGGCTTCGACGACATCGAGTGGCTCTGATCGGCCCCAGTCGCGAACCCAGCCTTTTCAGCATTCCCGGGAGGAAAACATGCCTGCACCATATGGTCTTAACGACGATAGCGTCGTCGTCATCATCGGCTCCGGCGCCGGTGGCGGCACGCTCGGCAACGAACTCGCCCAGAAGGGTATCGACGTCGTCATTCTCGAAGCCGGCCCGCGCATCGAATATGAGGACTTCATCAACGACGAATGGGATTCTTTCAGCCAGCTCGCCTGGCTCGACAACCGCACGACAGGCGGTGGCTGGCGCGTGCACAAGGATTTTCCCAACCTTCCGGCCTGGATCGTCAAGGCGGTCGGCGGCACCACCACGCACTGGGCCGGCGCCTCGCTGCGCTTCCAGGAGCATGAGTTCAAGACGCTGACCAACTACGGCAAGGTCGAAGGCGCAAACCTGCTCGACTGGCCGATCGCGCTCGCCGACCTGGACCCCTATTATGCCAAAGCCGAGGACAAGATGGGCGTCACCCGCACCAACGGCATCGAAGGACTGCCCGGCAACAACAACTTCAAGGTGTTCAAGGCCGGCGCCGACAAGCTCGGCTACAAGGAGTGCCACACCGGTCGCATGGCAATCAACTCCGCCGACCGCGATGGCCGCATGGGATGCCAGCAGACCGGCTTCTGTTTCCAGGGCTGCAAATGGGGCGCCAAGTGGTCGACGCTCTATACCGAAATCCCCAGGGGCGAGGCGACCGGCAAGCTGGAGGTCAGGCCCAACAGCCACGTGCTCAAGATCGAGCACGACGACAGCGGCAAGGTGACTTCGGTCGTCTATGCCGACAAGGACGGCAAGCTGCAGAGCCAGAAGGCGCGCATCGTCTGCGTCGCCGGCAATTCCATCGAAAGCCCACGGATCCTGCTCAACTCGGCATCGTCGAAATTCCCTGACGGCTTGGCCAACTCGTCAGGGCAGGTGGGCAAGAACTACATGCGCCACACCACCGGCTCGGTCTATGCGGTGTTCGACAAGCCGGTGCATTTTTGGCGGGGCACGACCATGGCCGGCATCGTCAGGGACGAGGCGAAGCACGATCCGTCACGCGGTTTCGTCGGTGGCTACGAGCTCGAGACGCTGGCGCTGGGCCTGCCGTTCATGGCGGCATTCCTCGATCCCGGCGGCTGGGGCCGTTCGTTCACCACCGCACTCGACCACTACGACAAGATGGCCGGCATGTGGATCGTCGGCGAGGACATGCCGCAGGAGCAAAATGCGGTGAAGTTGCATGGCGAGCTCAAGGACAAATACGGCATGCCGATCCCCGACGTCTGGTTCACCGACCATCCCAACGACGTTGCCATGCGCAACCATGCCTACAAGCAGGGCATGGCGATGTATGACGCGGTCGGCGCAACCAGAACCTTCCCGACGCCGCCTTATCCCTCGACCCACAATCTCGGCACCAACCGGATGAGCGAGAAGGCGTCCGACGGCGTGGTCAACAAATGGGGCCAGACGCACGACATCAAGAACCTGTTCGTCTCCGACGGTAGCCAGTTCACCACGGGTGCCGCCGAAAACCCGACGCTGACCATCGTGACCTTGGCGATCCGCCAGGCCGACTACATCGCCGAGCAGATGGGCGCCAAGAGTATCTGATCGTCTGGCGGCGCATCCTCCGCAGTCGCCGAACCTTGCCGGTGACTGCCTCGCCAAACAAAAAAGCCCCGCTCGTGAACTGACCCCCGAAAGTTGGACACAACCTTCGGGGGTTTTGCATGTCCAAACACAGTGCGCGTTTCAAGCGCTCGGTTGTCGATAGCTATTTGTGCGGGGATGAAAGCTACGCGAGTGCGGCGTCGAAGCGTGGAGTTGACGCGGCGACTGTCCGCAAGTGGGTGGCTTTGTACCAGGCGCATGGCTGGGCGGGACTGTCGGGCAAATACGATCATTACGACGCGACGTTCAAGCTGTCAGTGCTCGAGCGGATGTGGCGAGAAGGTCTGTCGTATCGCCAGACGGCGGCGTTGTTCAATATCCGCAATGCCAGTTGCCTGGCGGGCTGGGAGAAGCGCTATCATGCGGGTGGGATAGAGGCACTCGGCCCACGTCCCGGAGGACGCCCCATGTCGAAGCCGCCGGCCCCCGCAGTGCCTGTTGCACCCAGTGACGAAACCAAAAGCCGGGAAGAACTGCTGGCCGAACTGAAGCAACTGCGGATGGAGAACGCCTACCTAAAAAAACTGGAGGCCTTAACGCAGGGACACGCGCCCAAAAAGCACAAGCCGTCCAGGCGTTAAGGCCGTTGCATCCGCTTGAGGGCCTGCTCGATCTGGCGAAGCTGCCGCGCAGCACGTTCTATTACAGGCAAAAGGCGGCCTCGCGCCCGGACCGCCATGTGGCGCTGAAGGAGGCGATCAAGGCCATCTTCGACAGCCACAAGGGCCGCTACGGCTATCGCCGGGTGACTGCGCAACTGCGCCAGTTGGGTCAAGGCGTCAACCACAAGACCGTCCAGAGCCTGATGGCCGAGATGGGATTGAAGTCGCTGGTCAGGCCGAAGAAGTATCGTTCCTACAGGGGCGAGGTTGGGCGGACCACTCCCGATCTGTTGCAGCGCAAGTTCAGCGCCGACCGCGCCAACTGCAAATGGGTGACCGACGTGACGGAGTTCAGCGTGGCCGGCGACAAGCTCTACCTGTCTCCCATCATGGACCTCTACAATGGCGAGATCGTCGCCTTCGAGACGGCGCGCCGCTCGCGCTTCAAACTGGTGGACAATATGCTGACAAAAGCCTTCGCCCGGCTCAATGAGGACGAACGGCCGACCCTGCATTCCGATCAGGGATGGCAGTACCAGATGTCGGCATTCCAGCGCAGGCTGGAAACCAGAGGCCTTGCACAAAGCATGTCACGCAAAGGCAATTGCCTCGAAAACGCACCGATGGAGAGCTTCTTCGCCACGCTCAAGTCCGAGCTCTTCCACCCGGAAAGGTTCGAAACTGTCCAAAGCCTCGATAAGGCCATCGAGCGCTACATCGACTATTACAACCACCGCCGCATCAAACTGAAACTGAAAGGGCTGGCCCCTGTGCAATACAGGACCCAGCCCTTAAATCTACCAGCTCAATGAACCGTCCAACTTTACGGGGTCAGTTCATCGATCCGGGGCTTTTTCTCATTATTTTCCGATGATTACACCGAATAGTACATGTCGTATTCGACCGGGTGCGGGGTCATTTCGAAGCGCATGACCTCGGCCATCTTGAGCTCGATGAACGAGTCGATCTGGTCGTCGTCGAAGACGCCGCCGGCCTTCAGGAAGCCGCGGTCCTTGTCGAGGCTCTGGAGAGCTTCGCGCAGCGAGCCGCAGACGGTCGGGATCTTCTTCAGCTCCTTGGCCGGCAGGTCGTAAAGATCCTTGTCCATCGGCTGGCCGGGATGGATCTTGTTCTTGATGCCGTCGAGGCCGGCCATCAAGAGGGCAGCGAAAGCGAGGTAGGGGTTCGCGCCCGGGTCTGGGAAGCGGACTTCGACGCGCTTGGACTTCGGCGAATTGCCGAACGGAATGCGGCAGGAGGCCGAACGGTTACGCGCGGAATAGGCGAGCAGGACGGGGGCTTCATAGCCGGGGACCAGACGCTTGTAGGAGTTGGTCAGCGGGTTGGTGAAGGCATTGATCGCCTTGGCGTGCTTGATGACGCCGCCGATGAAATAGAGGCAGCTTTCCGACAGGCCGGCATATTCGTTGCCGGCGAAGGTCGGCTTGCCATTCTTCCAGATCGACAGGTGGACGTGCATGCCCGAGCCGTTGTCGCCGAAGATCGGCTTCGGCATGAAGGTTGCCGTCTTGCCATAGGCGTTGGCGACCTGGTGCACGACATACTTGTAGATCAGCATCTTGTCGGCGTTGCGGACCAGCGTGTCGAACTTGACGCCGAGTTCGTGCTGGGCGGCAGCGACTTCGTGGTGGTGCTTTTCGACGCGCACGCCCATCTCTGTCAGCACCGTCAGCATTTCCGAACGCATGTCCTGGCAGCTGTCGATCGGCGGGACCGGGAAGTAGCCGCCCTTGACGCGCGGACGGTGACCGAGGTTGCCGGTCTCGTAGTCGGTGTCGTCGTTGGACGGCAGTTCGGTCGAGTCGAGCTTGAAGCCGGTGTTGTAGGGATCGGCCTTGTACTTGACGTCGTCGAAGACGAAGAATTCGGCTTCCGGGCCGACATAGACGGTGTCGCCGATGCCTTCGGCCTTGAGGTAGGCCTCAGCCTTCTTGGCGATGCCGCGCGGGTCGCGGTTGTAGGCTTCGCCCGAAACCGGATCGAGAATGTCGCACAGGATGACCATGGTCGACTGGGCGAAGAACGGGTCCATATGGACCGTATCCAGGTCGGGCATCAGCACCATGTCGGACTCGTTGATGGCCTTCCAGCCGGCGATCGACGAGCCGTCGAACATGACGCCGTCGGCGAACATCTCTTCCTCGACCTCGGCGATGTCCATGGTGACGTGCTGGAGCTTGCCCTTTGGGTCGGTGAAGCGCAGGTCAACGAACTTAACGTCGTTGTCCTTGATCTGCTTCATTACGTCTTTGGCTGTCGTCATGTGGGGTTTTCCTGTCTTGATGACGTTGAAACGAGAATTCTATGCGAGGTCAGATGGCGTCGACGCCGGTCTCGCCGGTGCGGATGCGAACGACTTCCTCGATGTTGGAGACAAAGATCTTGCCGTCGCCGATGCGGCCGGTCTGGGCCGCCTTGCGGATCGCCTCGATGGCCGCCTCGACCGACTCGTCGCCGAGAACGACTTCGATCTTCACCTTGGGCAGGAAGTCGACGACATATTCGGCGCCGCGATAGAGTTCGGTGTGACCCTTCTGGCGGCCGAAACCCTTGGCTTCGGTGACCGTGATGCCCTGCAGCCCGGCTTCCTGGAGCGCTTCCTTCACTTCGTCGAGCTTGAACGGCTTGATGATCGCTTCGATTTTTTTCATGCGGATATGGCCTCCACTGCCGTAACTCAGGGGTGATGCACCCACTCGCGCAACTTCAAGCACGAAGCGTGCCAAGTCGAGTGGGTGCGGCAACTTTGTTCGGTTTGCCCAGGAGGCAGCCGAAGACGTGGGCGATTGGAGCCGATTTCCAGCGTCGGGTCGAGATGCGCACAAAAATTCATCGTTTTCGCAACGCTGGTGGTGCACAAAAATGCGGCAACATGCCTTCGATTTGTGCGTGGTTGAGTTGAGGCATGGCCGTTTGGGCCGAGTGGCTGCGGCGTGCTAACTCGGTAGCAGGATTCATCCGGGATGACTGCCATGGCATTTGAACTGCTGACCCCCAGCGAGATGGCTGAGGCCGACAGGCTGACGATCGCCGCCGGGCCCGTCGACGGCATCGGCCTGATGCGGCGGGCGGGCTGCAGCGTTGCCGATGTGGTGCTGCAGCGGTTTCCCGGTGCGAAGGCCGTCCATGTGCTGTGTGGGCCGGGCAATAATGGCGGCGACGGTTATGTCGCGGCGCGCCTGCTTGCCGAAAGCGGCGTTGCCGTCAGGCTCTTCGCGACCGCTGCGCCGCGCAGCGGCGGCGGCGATGCGGCGCTGGCTGCTGCCGAATGTTCGGTCAAGGTGGAGCCGTTGGCCGTTTTTGCTCCCCAGGCAGATGCCGTCGTCGTCGATGCGCTCTATGGCGCCGGGTTGTCCAGGCCGCTCGACGGCGAGATTGGTCAGGCGATCGAGCGAACGGCGGCGGCCGGAGTTCCGGTGGTTGCAGTCGATCTGCCCTCCGGCGTGTCGGGTGCTTCCGGCGAGATTCTGGGCAGCGCCTTCCGGGCGACGGTGACAGTGACCTTTGCCCGCAAGAAGCCGGGGCATTTGCTCTATCCCGGGCGTGCGCAGTGCGGCGAGGTGGTGGTTGCCGATATCGGTATTGCCGCGGCCATAGTTGGCGCTACGTCCGTGCGCTGCTTCGAAAACGATCCGGCATGGTGGCGGCGGCATTTTCCGTCGCCGGCGAACGACGCCCACAAGTATAGCCGCGGCCATGTCGGCGTTTTTTCCGGTGGTCCGTCGGCCACGGGTGCTGCGCGACTGTCGGCGATGGCGGCAGCACGGGCAGGGGCGGGTGCGGTGACGGTGTTGTCACCTGGAGCGGCACTGGCTGCCAATGCGGCGCACCTGACCTCAATCATCCTGAGGCGTTCCGATACGCTCCAAGATGCGCTGGCCTTCCTCGGCGCACGCAAGCCTGAGGTGCTGGTTTATGGCCCAGGCCTTGGCTCCGAGCCTGAAATCGGGCGTTTTGCGCTGGAGCTGATGTCTGTCGCCGAGGGCCGCTTCGCAGCACTTGTGCTCGATGCCGACGGCATCACCTCGCTTTCGCATCGCCGCGCCGCGTTCTTCGAGGCACGAAAACGCCCGAATGCGCCAGCGCTTGTGTTGACACCGCATCATGGCGAGTTCGGCCGACTGTTTCCCGGGATCGCCGCCGATGCGTCGCTGTCCAAGCTCGAGCGGGCGCGGGCGGCGGCGGCCAAGGCCAATGCCATCATCATATACAAGGGCCCCGACACGGTGATAGCTGTGCCCGACGGGCGTGCTGCGATCAATGCCAATGGCACGCCGCTGCTGGCGACCGCAGGGTCGGGTGACGTGCTGTCCGGCATCGTTGCCGCCCTTCTGGCGCAACGGGTGCCGGCTTTCGAGGCGGCCTGCGCCGCCGTCTGGATTCACGCCGAGGCGGCACGGCGTTTCGGGCCCGGCCTGATCGCTGAGGACCTGCCGCTGGCATTGCGGGAGGTGGTGGCGGCGTTGAGCGGGTGAGGGCGCGCGCTTTCTCCGCGTCGGGCGTGGGCAATCGGGCCGGACCATCCACGCGGATTGGGTGACGGATGGTGACAACGGACTTGGTCAGTTTGGCAGGTGTCGTGCGAAGCAATCCTTTGCTTCGCGTTCCTTCCCACCTCTGGCCTGCCGGCCATCTCCCCTGCAAGGGTGGAGATCAGTCGCGTCGCCGGCGGCGCCCATGCTGTGATGTCCCAATGTGCAACCATGGCGATTGACTGCGAGGTCAATGACGGCCTGATATCCCCTTTTGCGTGGGAGATGGCCGGCAGGCCAGAGGGGGTGGGAAGGATCGCGACAAAGGTGAAATGCGCTCAACGCTCCGTAGGCAGGGTGGTGGAGAGGACGTGATCAGGCGTTGGTGCCGCCGTCGATCGTCAGCGCTGCACCCGTGACGAAGCGGGATTGCGGGCCGGCCAGCCAGGTTACAAGGCCGGCGATGTCGTCGGGCAAGCCGAATTGCGGGATTGCCATCAGGCTGCGCTGGTAGTCGGCGACGTCGCCCTCGGCGGGGTTCATGTCGGTTTCGGTCGAGCCGGGATGGACGACATTGACGGTGATGCCGCGCGGGCCGAGGTCGCGCGCGAGGCCCTTGGTCAGGCCGACAAGCGCTGCCTTGCTGGCCGAATAGAGCGCGATGCCCTCGAAGGGAACACGGTCAGCCAGGTTGCTGCCGATCGAGATGATCCGGCCGCCGTCATGCATGACGCCGGCCGCTGCCTTCGAGGCGATGAAGGGGGCGCGGAAATTGACCGACATCACTTCGTCGAGCTGTTCCAGCGAAACCGTGTCGATGGGGCCGTGGTGCCAGATGCCGGCGCTGTTGACCAGGATGTCGAGACGGCCGAACGCCGCGATGGTGGCAGTCACCGCCGCTTCGACGGCTGCGGCATCGGCATTGTCGGCCTGGATCGCCAGGCCACGCCGCCCAAGGGCTTCGACCTGCCCGACGACGGCCTCGGCCTTTTCCGCAGAGCGGACATAAGTCAGGGCGACGTCGGCGCCTGATGTGGCGAGCTGGACGGCAATGGCAGCACCGATGCCACGGCTGCCGCCGGTCACCAGGGCGACCTTGCCGGCCAGTTCCAGACCGGACAGTTTGAGCCCGGAGTGTTGTTTCGTATCGCTGAGGGAGGACATGATTTATCTTTCTGTATTGAACGATACAAAATAGATGGCAGCCTTGCGCAAGGGCGTCAAGAACATTATGTATCGTTCATAACAGAAAGGTTTGAGATGTCTCAGAAGGGTCGTCCACGCAGCTTCGACCGCGATGCAGCGTTGCGGCAGGCAATGCGCGTGTTCTGGAAAAAGGGCTATGACGGGGCGTCGCTGGCGGAGCTGACGACGGCAATGGGCATCAATTCGCCCAGCCTTTACGCGGCTTTCGGCAGCAAGGAAGCGTTGTTTCGCGAGGCTGTCGATCTCTATGGGGCTACCGAAGGTGTCGATATCTGGGGCGCCTTCGAACGCCCCGGCAGTGCCAGGGAGGCGATCAGCGATTTTCTGCGTGCGTCGGCGCGGGCGTTCAGCGAACCTGGCGATCCCAGGGGGTGCCTTATCGTGCTGGGCGCACTCAATGTCAGCGAAACCAATGCCGAGGTGTTCCGCGATCTCAGCGAACGCCGCATGTCGAGCGCGCGCGACTTGGCCGGCCGCCTGAAACAGGCCGTGGCTGCGGGCGAACTGCCCGAGTCCGCCGATTGTGACGCGATTTCGGCGTTTTACCTTGCCGTGCAGCAAGGCATGTCGGTGCAGGCCCGCGATGGCGCCTCACGTGCGGCGCTGCTGGCCATTGCCGATGGGGCGATGGCCGCCTGGGATGCGCTGACGGCCGGTTCCGGACGCAACGCCGGAGCTTGATCAAAGCCTTTCTGGAAAACTGCGGCGGCTCTCCTGGAGTGCGCTAGCCGTTGATCCTGTTCATGAACGCCATGGCGCCGAAGGGCGCGCGGACCTTGCCCTCGGTGATGAAGTAGACGAACACGTCGCGCGGCTTGACCGGCGCCTCAGTGCCGGGATCTGCGCGGGGCAAGTCGGCAGGTGTGCCGCCGTCAGCCCAGACCTTGGCGCGTTCGGCCCATACATCAAGTGCCTCCGACGTGTAGCAATCGTGATTGTCGTCGCTGCCGGTCTGCAGCCGCGCATAGACAAAATCGCCGGTGATGTCGGCAATTGCCGGATATTTGGCGTGGTCGGCATACACGATGGCGACGTCATGCTTCCGGGCCAGCGCGGCGAACTCGGGCACGATGAAGGAATCATGGCGCACCTCGACCGCATGGCGCAGTTTCACGCCATCCTGCTTTTCAGGCAAAAGCTTGAGGAAGGCGCCGAAGTCGGCTTCGTCGAATTTCTTGGTCGGCGCAAACTGCCACAGGATCGGGCCGAGCTTGTCGCCAAGTGCGGCAACGCCGGAGCCGAGAAACCGCGTCATCGATTCGCCAGCCTCACCAAGTACGCGGCGGTTGGTGACGAAGCGGTTGCCCTTGAGCGCGTAGACGAAACCATCAGGGGCCTCGCTGGCCCATTTCAGGAAGGTCGGTTCCTTGAAGGATGAATAATAGGTACCGTTGACCTCGATCGTCGGCACGTGGCTGCTGGCGAATTGCAGCTGCTTGGCTTTGGACAACTTTTCCGGGTAGAACGTGCCCTCCCAGGGCTCAAACGTCCAGCCGCCCATGCCTGCCCGGATGTTTCCAGTCATCGATCTATCCCTTCTCAGTCGCTGCGGTCTCTTCTAGCGGAAGGCAGAGGAGCGTCAAAGCCGCGAACGATGTCTTGGGCAAGCATCCTGACAGCAACTTGCGCGAAGGCCGAGGCCGGCAGGCAATATATCGCGCGGAGCCGGTGTGAGATTTACTGTCTGTTGGAGGGTAGCCGGCTAGCGAAGCTCATACAAACACAAACATGTCTGAGCCTTCATGTCGACGATTCCAGGGACGCGGGCGGCTTCGCCCTACGGGGTGGTGCGGATGGGCATGATCGCCCTGGCCGGGGCAACCATCGTGTCGCTGATAGCCTACGATTTCGCGGTCAACGACCGTGACCTGCTGGCCAAGGACCGTGTCGACTGGACGATGTTCGGGCTGATCAGGCCATTCGTCGCCCTGATCTCTGCCTGCCTGCTGGTCGCGGCGCTGTATCAGCCTGATCATGCGCGATCGCCTTTGGATGACGGCCAGGCGCCGCTGCTGCTCGGTGCATCCTACCTGATGGCCGGTGCACTGCTGGCAGCGGCGATTGCGGTTGCCGCGGTGCCGACGGTTCTCAACGAGACGGTGCGGGAAGGGCAGGTGCTGAGCATCCTGACCGAGGTGGTTTTCATCGGCGCATTGGTTGCGCTCGGGGCCGCAGCCTGGCGCGACCGCCGCAACCGCGCCAGGGTGCTGGGGCGCATGACCTTTTCCACGCCCAGGCCGCCTTCTCGGCCTCGGCCAGGACGGCATCGAAGCTGCGGTCGTTCTTGAGTCATCGCTCCCTCCTAGGTCGAAAAGATGGCGACCAACAGGCGTATGGTAGATGGCTGAGCCCTGGCCTTAGAACACAGCAAAAACCGATTGCAAAACAAGATCGGTCAATTTATCTTCGAACCGGTTGCATAATGCAATCGGAATGATGGGGTGGGAGTGGCATGGCCGCGTTCGCGATGAGGAGGGCCGCGTCGACCACGCGGCGTTTCAGCCAAGCCATGCGTCCGCGCGCGACATCATTGGGGGGCATGCACGACCTGAACGGCTGCCTGGAACATGTCGAAGGAGAAGAAGGATGACCGCCCACGCCTCGATCACCATCACGCCAATCCTCGTTGCCGAGTTGAGCGTCGAGGGCGAGTGGATGCCAGTCTATGTACATGTCATCGACCATCCCGAAGCGCGCATTCTGGTCGACACCGGCATGACGGACCTGCACCCGACCTTGGTGGCGGCCTTCAATCCCCGTCTCCATCCGTTGGACAAGCAGGACTTCGACACCGCCGGCATCGATATCGTCGTCAATACACACCTGCACGCCGACCATTGCGGCGGAAACCACCTCTTCGCCGGCAAGCCGATCTATGTCCAGCGTCGCGAGCTCGACGACGCGCGTAGCGACGAGAACGAATACCCAATGCGCGAGTGGGTCGACGCGCCCGGCGTGCAGTATGTACAGATCGACGGCGAATTCGAGCTGCTTGCCGGGCTCCGGCTCGTCCCGGCGCCGGGCCACACAGCCGGCATGCAGGTCGTCGTCATTGAGACTGGTGGGCGCCCGATCGTCGTTGGCGGCGACGTAGCGGTCTGGTTCGGCGAGCTGGATGAGCCGTACAGCGAAGGTCAGTTGCGGGTGCTCGCGCTCGATCCCGAACTGGTTTGGCTCACGCACGAACACGAGCCGTGGCGCCCACGCATCGCATAGACCCTCCGGCATCCTGCTGCCGGGCTGCGTCAACTTGACTGAGCAAGCGCCTCCCTGGCGCCTGCCAATCGCTACTCCGCCGCCTCCTGCTTGCCGCGCGGGCGGCGTTCCAGCAGTTCCTTTAGGAACTGGCCGGTGTAGCTGCGCGGTTCGGCGACGATGTCTTCGGGCCGGCCGGAGGCGACGAGTTCGCCGCCGCCGTCGCCGCCTTCGGGGCCGAGATCGAGCACCCAGTCGGCGGTCTTGATCACCTCGAGGTTGTGCTCGATGACGATCACCGTGTTGCCCTGGTCGACGAGCTCGTGCAGCACCTCGAGC
Organism: Aminobacter sp. SR38; assembly: GCF_014843375.1. Taxonomy (NCBI): domain Bacteria; kingdom Pseudomonadati; phylum Pseudomonadota; class Alphaproteobacteria; order Hyphomicrobiales; family Phyllobacteriaceae; genus Aminobacter; species Aminobacter sp. SR38. The sequence goes on along the minus strand of NZ_CP062112.1, from coordinate 425,843 downwards.
AGCTTGGCGACATCGTGGAAGTGCAGGCCGGTGGTCGGTTCGTCCAGGATGTAGAGCGTTTTGCCGGTTGCCTTGCGCGACAGCTCCTTGGCCAGTTTGATGCGCTGGGCTTCGCCGCCGGACAGCGTGTTGGCCTGCTGGCCGATGTGGATGTAGCCGAGGCCGACCTGGTTGAGCGTCATCAGCTTGTCACGCACCACGGGAACGGCAGCGAAGAATTCGACACCTTCCTCGACCGTCATGTCGAGCACGTCGGCGATCGACTTGCCCTTGAACAACACGTCGAGCGTTTCGCGATTGTAGCGCTTGCCGTGGCAGACGTCGCAGGTGACATAGACGTCGGGCAGGAAGTGCATCTCGATCTTGATGACGCCGTCGCCCTGGCAGGCTTCGCAGCGGCCACCCTTGACGTTGAACGAAAAGCGGCCGGGCTGGTATCCGCGCGCCTTGGCTTCCGGCAGGCCGGCGAACCAGTCGCGGATCGGCGTGAAGGCTCCGGTGTAGGTGGCCGGGTTGGAGCGTGGCGTGCGGCCGATGGGCGACTGGTCGATGTCGATGACCTTGTCGAGGAATTCGAGGCCCTCGATGCGGTCGTGCTCGGCTGGGTGCTCGCGCGAGCCCATGATGCGGCGCGACGCTGCCTTGAACAGGGTCTCGATCAGGAAGGTCGACTTGCCGCCGCCCGACACGCCGGTCACGGCGGTGAAGGTGCCCAGCGGGATCTCGGCGCTGACATTCTTGAGATTGTTGCCACGCGCGCCGACGACCTTGATGCGTTTGTTTTTCTTCAATTCGCGGCGCTGGGCCGGAACCGCGATCTCGAGTTCGCCCGACAGATACTTGCCGGTGATCGAGTTGGGGTTGGCCATGACCTGCTGCGGCGTGCCTTCGGCGATGATCTGGCCACCATGGATGCCGGCGGCCGGGCCCATGTCGACGACATAGTCGGCGGTCAGCACCGCGTCCTCGTCATGCTCGACGACGATGACGGTGTTGCCGATGTCCCTGAGGTGACGCAGCGTGTCGAGCAGGCGGGCATTGTCGCGCTGGTGCAGGCCGATGGACGGCTCGTCGAGCACGTAGAGCACGCCGGTCAGCCCCGAGCCGATCTGCGAGGCCAGCCTGATGCGCTGGCTTTCGCCGCCCGACAGCGTGCCGGAATTGCGCGACAGCGTCAGATATTCGAGGCCGACGTCGTTGAGGAAGCGCAGGCGTTCACGGATTTCCTTGAGCACGCGGACGGCGATCTCGTTCTGCTTGTCGTTGAGCAGGGCCGGCAATTCCTCGAACCAGGCATTGGCCTTGCGGATCGACTGCTCGGTGACTTCGCCGATGTGCTTGCCGCCGACCTTGACCGCCAATGCTTCCGGCTTGAGGCGGTAGCCGGCGCAGGTCGGGCAGGGCGTGGCCGACATGAAGCGCTCGATCTCCTCGCGCATCCAGGCGGATTCGGTTTCCTTCCAGCGGCGCTCGAGATTGGGGATCACGCCCTCGAAGGTCTTGGTCGTCTTGTAGGAGCGCAGGCCGTCGTCATAATTGAAGGTGATTTCCTTCGAGCCCGTGCCGCGCAGGATGGCCTCCTGTGCCTCAGTCGAAAGGTCGCGCCAACGGTCGCCGATCTTGAAGCCATAGACCTTGCCGAGCGCTTCCAGTGTCTGGGTGTAGTAGGGCGAGGTCGACTTGGCCCAGGGCGCAACCGCACCCTCGCGCAGTGAAACATGCTCTTCCGGCACGACGAGTGCCGGGTCGATAGCGCGCTGGTTGCCGAGGCCGTCGCAGGCCGGGCAGGCGCCGAACGGGTTGTTGAAGGAGAACAGGCGCGGCTCGATCTCCGGGATGGTGAAGCCCGAGACCGGACAGGCGAATTTCTCCGAGAACAGAATGCGTTCGTGGGTTTCGTTGGCGGACTTGTTGATAGCGTCCGCGCCGGTCTGGCTGGCATCGAGCGGCTTGTCGGCGAACTCGGCCACGGCGAGGCCCTCGGCCAGCTTGAGCGCGGTTTCGATCGAGTCGGCCAGACGCGTGGCGAGGTCGGGGCGGACGACGATGCGGTCGACGACGACATCGATGTCGTGCTTGTACTTCTTGTCGAGAACGGGCGCTTCGGCGATCTCGTAGAAGGCGCCGTCGATCTTGACGCGCTGGAAACCCTTCTTCTGGAGCTCGGCGAGCTCCTTCTTGTACTCACCCTTGCGGCCGCGGACGATGGGCGCCAGGATGAACAGGCGGGTGCCTTCGTCGACCGCCAGCACGCGGTCGACCATCTGGCTGACCGTCTGGCTCTCGATTGGCAGGCCGGTCGCCGGCGAATAGGGCACGCCGACGCGCGCGAACAGCAGGCGCATGTAGTCATAGATCTCGGTGACGGTACCGACCGTCGAGCGCGGGTTCTTCGAGGTCGTCTTCTGCTCGATCGAGATCGCCGGCGACAGGCCGTCGATCTGGTCGACGTCAGGCTTCTGCATCATCTCGAGGAACTGGCGGGCATAGGCCGACAGGCTCTCGACATAACGGCGCTGGCCCTCGGCATAGATGGTGTCGAAGGCGAGCGAGGATTTGCCCGAGCCGGACAGGCCGGTCATGACAATCAGCTTGTCGCGCGGCAGGTCGAGATCGACGTTCTTGAGATTGTGTTCGCGCGCACCGCGAATGGAAATGTACTTGTGATCGGCCATTGCCGCGCCGCCGCCTCAAATCTGGAATTGCTTGGAGTGGCGGGCGAGCCCAACCATCCCCTCATGTAGGTAATTTCGCCGCCCGGTCGAGAGGTGCGGCAACCAAATGCGTTTAAGCGCCTTTGGCGCGCAGGGGCAAGTGGAAAGAACAAAGGCCGAACGCGCTCCTGACAACGTTATGGCAGGAGCGTTACGCGAATCCGGGGCTGCGAAACCGGCCTTCGATCACATTTTTCCCGACTAACAATGTTGTGGTTGACGTGAGGGAATCAGGGATGCAGAGTGCCTGTGTCGCCTGAGGCCGAGCCTCCTTGAGGGCTCCTCACCATGCTACGGTCGGTCTGCGAGACGCCGCAGACACGCGAGTTGAGCAGCGGGCGAACACATGGCGCAACTGACGTAGGAGCAGAGCATGACTCCACCGGACAGTCCCAAAGGGTTCCGCTAACAGGACGGAACCACAGCAGGCGCAGGTGCCTGGCTTTCCCTAGCGAAAAGCCTCACGCAAACCCCGACCTGTTGTTCCCCCAGACAATTTGAAACCATGGTCGGATCGTTGGCTGTGAGCCACGAAGCATCCGAGAGAGCAAAGCCGGTAAACCATTCCCGGCAGGCAAGGGTATAACCCGACAACAGGCCCCGTGCGCTCCTGGTAGCGGCGGGGCCAACTTTTTTGGGCCCGCCTGTCCCTGGGCTGCGCCTGTCCCTGGTCTGTTTGTCGCTGCCGATTCCGGGCTCGATTTTCCAAAGCATGCGAGGTGCTGAAACTCCGCTTGTACAACCCTTGCACAATCGCCTGATCGTTCCGACCTAGCATTGAGGCCGCCAGCACGGCCGAGCGGGGGAACAATCGTGACTGTTGACCGGACCAGGCTGATCGGACTTTTGGGCGGGATGAGCTGGGAGTCCAGCGCGCTCTATTACCGGCTGATAAATCAGGCGGCACATGCCAGGATGGGCGGGCATCACAATGCGCGCTCGCTGATGTTCACGCTCGATTTCGACGAACTCAATCGGCTGGCAGCCGAAGGCGACTGGATGCGGGTTGCAGCGGTGATCTCGGAGGCGGCGCGCAGCCTTGAAAAGGCGGGAGCCGCCTTCGCCATGCTGACAGCGGTGACGCCGCACACGGTTGCCGATCAGGTGGCCGGCGCGATCGGCATTCCGCTGCTGCACATCGCCGACCCAACCGGCGAAGCGATCCGTGCCGCCGGCATCAAGCGCGTCGGGCTGCTCGGAACGCGCTACACGATGGAACTCGGGTTCTTCGCCGAGCGGCTGCAGCAGCGTTTTGGCATCGAGGTGATCGTGCCATCGGAGGAACAGCGCACGGCACTGCATCGCATCATCATCGACGAACTGACGCTCGGCTTGGTGAAGCCGGTGTCGGCCGCGGTGCTGCAGCAACTGGCCGGCGATCTCGGCGCGCGCGGGGCAGAAGCCGCCGTCGTCGCCTGCACCGAACTGCCGCTGCTGCTCGGTATGGATGCCTATCCGATGCCGGCATTCGACGTGGTCAAGCTGCATGCCGAGGCGGCGGTGGAGCTGGCACTGGCGGGGTGAGGGAGCGTCTGGGCGCTTGGCAACCGACAGCGAGGAGTGGTCGGAGGCGATCTGCCAGGCGTGGTACGGCAATGTGCTGTGGGAGGCATTCCTGGCGGGCAGCAGGAGTATTAGGCGAGCGCCGCAGCGCACCGCCATGCCTGCTGGGCAGGGCGTGGAGTTCCGACTGTACCGCCGCTGCTGTTACGATCCGGCCGCGATAAGGGCCATCACCTCGTCGGGCGTCTCCATGACCTGCCAGGGGTAGGGCCTGTCGCCGCCGGAGCGGACCTGCACCACTGCCTTGCCGGTGTTCGGACTGCTCGTGCCGGCGGCCACGCCGACGATGTCGGCGATGCGGATGTAGGATGTTGCCCCCGAGGGCGAAATCGCCGTGACCTTGATGAAACCCATGCCCTGCCTCTCTCCGTTTTCCGCTGCAAATAAGAGCAGGCGGGCGCGGCGGCGGCAAGCCGGAGGTGCGCGATCACGGCACGCCGAGCTTTGCCTTGAACAGCGCGGGTTGCTGCGTTGGCCTCAAGCCGATGCCTGTTCGCGGATCAGTCCGCCTTGGGAGAAGCGTCCAACTGAGCGTAACCCCAGTCGATAACCGGCCTGCCGGCGCGCAGAACATCGGTGACGACTGCGACGATGCTTGTTGTCAGGCCGCCGGACGCAATCGCCGGGTCGGCTTAGCGCGAAATGGGGATTGTGGCCTCCCCGATTTCAGTAATGCGCATCGCGCGCTCGTCAGGACGGAGCAGCGATACCGAGGATGACGGCGATCAGCATCAGGAGCGGGCCCATCCACTTGAACTGGCGTACGAGGTTGGCGAGCCAGGGCTGGTTGGGAGACGTCGTCAGATCGATATAACCGAAGCCGACGGCCGTCATCCAGGCGCCGGCGCAGAGCATGATGAACTCGTCGATATAGGCGGCAATCAACGGATCCTCCCCGAAGCGTGAGTCGTTGCCGAGTTCAGTTGTCGTGGACCGTGTCTGGCACTGCAAGACAAGGGCGGTCGGTCTCCTGACAAAGTGCGCACCGGAAATTGCGGTTGTGCGAAACGCGCCGGAAATCGAAACCTGCTGCCTTGACAGGTCAGTATGACGTTATAACCTCCTGGCGCGGGTCAAGCTGGGAACGTGGCCCCGCATGTGGAGGACGATTTTATGAAACTCGCGTGGATCAAGGGCGCGCTGGCCGCCGGCATCGCCCTGTTGCCGAGCGCCGTATGGGCGCAGTCAATCAATATTTCCTACCTGACCCACTGGTCGCCGGAGACGGTGGCGCTGCTGGAACAGGCGGCCAAGGATTTTGCCAAGGACCATCCCGACGTGGCGGTAACAGTGCGCGCCGTGCCGTTCGGCGACCTTTTGACGACGCTGCGCTCGCAGGGTGGCGGGCAGGCTGCCACCATCGCCGGCATCTACGATCTGTGGCTGCCGGAACTGGCGCGCGACAAGCTCGTTGCCCCTGCACCCGAGACGGTTGCCGGCGAGGTCAAGGGTGCCTGGCCGGCAGGCGTGGTGACGGCGGCGAGCGTCGGTGGGGTGCTCTACGGCGTGCCCAACGAGATCGATGTTTATGCGCTGAACTACAACAAGGCGCTGTTCAAGGAGGCGGGCATCGAAGCGGCGCCCAAAACCTGGGACGAGCTGAAGGACGCCGCCGCCAAGCTGACCAAGAAGGATGCGGGACAGCAGGGGTTTGGCATGATCAACAGCTGGGCGGCGGGCGTGGTGCATCCGTTTTCGTCGCTGCTGGTGTCCAATGGCGGCGAACTGGTGACCGGCGGCAAGCCGGTGTTGGACAGCAAGAACGCCGGCGAGACCTTCCAGCTCTATGAGGAGCTGATCAAGTCGGGCTCCAGCGACCCGGCCATGGGCACGGCCGACGCCAACACGACAGGGCCGTTCCTCGACAATTTCGTCTCCGGCAAGACCGGCATGATCATCATGGCCAACTGGTGGGAGAGTGCGCTTAAGACAGGCATGGGCGACAAGTTCGCCGATATCGCCACGGCGCCGATCCCTGTCGGGCCCTCAGGCGACAAGCCGCGCTCGATCTCCTATTCGTGGATGACCGTGGTGAATGCGGGCGCGGCGGAGGCCGAGCAGAAGGCGGCGTGGGATTTCCTCGCCTGGCTGAACAGCCCGAAGTCGGGCCCGAACGGCGCTTCGGCCATGGCCAACATCCTGATGTCGATGGGCATCCTGCCGTCGCGCAGTTCCGACGTCGATGCCTTCAAGGACAAGCTTGGTTCGGAATTCCTGTCTGGTTATGTCAGCGTGCTGGGCGATGCAAAACCATTCCCGGTCGTTCTCGGCGGCCAGGAGTTTTCGGAGTCGCTGCAGCAGACCATCGAGGCGCTGCAATATGGCAAGGTTTCAGCCACCGAGGCGCAGACCAATGCGCAGGCCGACGCGGCTGCGATCCTGGAGAAAGCTGCGAAGTAGGCGCTCACTTCCTTCTCCCCGTTCACGGGGAGAAGGTGGTCCGAAGGGCCGGATGAGGGGCGGCTCCATGTTCGGAGAGGTAAGCTCTGCCCCTCATCTGCCTGCCGGCATCTTCTCCCCGTGAACGGGGAGAAGCACGCAGTGTCACCGTCTCGCGCACCCCTCGACTGCAACTGATCCATCTCATGACCAGAACCCACCAACATTCCGTCTGGATGATGCTGGCGCCGGCCGTCTCGCTGATCGGCGCCTTCATCGTCGTGCCGATGGTGCTGACGGTGTGGCTGTCGCTGCAGGACTGGTCGACGCAGACCGGTTTCCAGACGGCCGAATTCGTCGGGCTCGACAATTTCCGCGAGATTTTTGGCGCAACCTCGGTGGGGCGCGACTTCAAGGGCGCATTGGTCAATACGGCGCTCTACACGCTGATGTCGGTGGCGCTTATCTTGCCTGTTTCGGTTGGCCTCGGGCTGCTCGTCTACCAGCGTAATGTCGCCGGCGGCAACGCGCTCAGGACCATCCTGTTTTCGACCTACATGGTGCCGATGATCGCAGTGGCGCTGGTGTGGTCGAAACTCTATTCGCCGAGTGAGGGACCGATCAACCAGATGCTCGGCTGGCTGGGTATCGGCCCGCAGCCTTGGCTGTCGTCGCCCAGCACCGCGCTGGTATCAATCGTTGTTCTCAATGTCTGGCAGCAGGTCGGCTATTTCACCGTGCTTGTCGTGGCCGGGCTGACCCAGATCCCGACCAGCCTCTACGAGGCCGCGACCATCGACGGTGCGGACGCGCGCCAGCAGTTCACGGCGATCACCCTGCCGCTGCTCAAGCGGACGCTGCTGTTCAGCGCCGTCATTGCCATCATCAATGCCGTGCAGGTGTTCGAGCCGGTGGCGCTGATTACGCAGGGCGGGCCGGTGGGCTCGACCAACGTGTTGACCTATCACATAAGGCGTGTCGGCATCGAACGCGCCCAGGGTGGCCTGGGCTCCGCCATGGCGGTGACGCTGATGTTGTCGCTGATCGTCGTGATCTTCGCTTTGTTCGCTTTCGCTCGGAAGGTGGACGACGAATGAGCGCGGCTGGCGAATGGCGGCCGCGCCGCGGCTTGTTTTTCTTCAGGTCACGCCCAACCAGCGGCGACTATTTCGTGGCAACGCTGATGCTTGTGGTCGCCGTGGCCTCGGCCTTTCCGCTGGTGTGGATGGTACTGTCGAGCCTGAAGACGCCGGCCGAAACCATGCAGGTGCCGCCGGTGTGGCTACCCGAGAGCCCGAGCCTGGAGGCCTTCGGCAAGGTGTCTGGCGTCATCAATGTCGGCCGCTCGATGCTGAATTCGGCCGTCATCGCCGCCATCACCACGGCCGGCATCATCGTCACCAGCCTGATGGCAGGTTACGCCTTTGCCAAGCACCGCTTCCATGGTCGCAATGCACTGTTTGCGCTGCTGATCGCGACCATGTTCCTGCCGCCGATCGTGACGTTGATCCCGCTCTACCGGATGATCGGCACCATCGGGCTCGACGGCAGCCTGGCAGGCGTGGTCCTGCCCAACCTGGCCAATGCCTTCGGCATCTTCCTGATGCGGCAGTTCATTGCCGGCGTGCCCGACGACTTGATCGATGCGGCGCGCATGGACGGCGCTTCGGAGATGCGCATCCTGTTCGTCATCGTGGCTCCGCTGGTGACGCCGGCGGTGGCAGCTCTCGCGCTGTTTGCCTTCGTCTATCACTGGAACAGCTATCTTTGGCCGCTGACGGTGCTGCAGGGCAACGCCGACCAGTACCCGATCGTCATCAGCCTCAGCCGGCTGTTGAGCTACAACAGGGGTGCGATGAACACCAACCTGGTCATGGCGGGTGCGATCGTCGTCGACTCCATCGTTCTGGCCGGATGAGCAAGGTTTGGCCGTCGCCTGGCGGCCGTCAGGGCAGCCATTGGCGCCTGGCCGGTTTCGAGGAGGCGATCGCCCGGATGGCGCACGACCATGGTGCCGAGCGGTTCGGTGTGTCGGTGCCAGGCACGGCACGCGGAACGCGCTGCCTGTGGATCCCCAATCTGCCCTGGCTCGACGGCGTCGATCTCGCCGGGCTGTTCCCCAATCTCTCGATCGGACTCGGCCAGGATGCGCAGCTGGCGCTGCTGGCTGAGGTGTCAGCTGGTGCGGCCAAGGGGCTGTCGGACGCGATGCTGGTGGCGATCGGTACCGGCATCGGTTCCGCCGTGCTGTCGGGTTCGCGTATCATGCGTGGCGGGCAGGGAGCTGCCTGTTCCTTCGGCTGGGCCTGCGCCGATCTGGACGATGAAGGCGACGACCGCGACGGCTGGTTGGAGCGGCAGGCATCGGGTCGGGCGTTCGATGCTATCGGGCGGCAGGCCGGCTTCAGTGACGGTCGCGGGCTGGTGGCGGCGGCGCGTGCGGGCAATGCGACTGCGATTGATGCATTGGCGCGGCCGGCGAAGGCGCTGGGCGTGAGCCTGGCAACCGCCGTGGCGCTGCTCGACCCGCAAACAGTCATCCTGGCCGGCGGCGTGGCCGAGGCGGCCGACGTGCTGGTGCCGATGGTGCGAGCCGCGATGGAGAAGCAATTGCCGCCGCATCTGAGACGCGTGCGCATCGAGGCCGGCAGCTTCGGCAAGGACGCCAGCCTTGTGGGGGCAGCATTCGCCGGCGCGCGCGGCCAACAATGGGACGAAATCCGATGAGCGGAATCTTTGCAAAACCCAATCGCAACCGGCCGGAGCCGCTGTGGCACCAGGCCGAGCAGGCGATGCGGACGCTGATTTCGTCCGGCGAGTGGGCGACGGGCGCGCAGATCCCCAATGAGGAGCGCCTGTGCGACCTATTGGGAGTGAGCCGCATCACCGTGCGCCATGCCCTGCGCAACCTCGAGGATTCCGGCCTGCTCAGCCGCGAACATGGGCGCGGCACCTTCGTGCGCAGCCCGACCGTCATTGCCGGCGTGCGCGGCCTGACCAGCTTCACCCAGGAGATGGCCAATCTCGGGCTCAATCTGGGAACCAGGCTGCTCGACGCCCGGATCATTGCCGCGGACGCTCAGGTGGCCGGCGCGCTGGAGATCGAGGAAGGCACGCCGGTACTCCAGTTGCGCCGCCTTCGGCTTGGCAACGACCAGCCGATCGGTATCCAGACCGCGCATCTGCCGGCGGCGCGCGTGCCGGGCCTGCTGGAAACGGCGGCAAGCGTCTCCTCGCTCTATGAGACGCTGAAGGCGAGCTACGGTATCGTGCCCCAGGAGGCGCGCGAAATATACCGCATCGGCGATGTCAAGCCGGAGGATGCCGAGCTGATCCAGCTGAAGGCCGGCAGCTCCGCCTTCATGGTCGAACGCATCGCCTTCGACCGCTCCGGCCCGTTTGAATTCACGGTCTCGACCATGCGCGGCGACCGCTACGAAATCCGTTCCGTTCTCCATCTCTGACCATCTGAAAGGTTCTTTCCCATGACGACTTCCTACATCAGCCGGCTGGCCAAGCTCATCGACGGGGCCGCAAGCGCCAACGAGGCCGCGTTCGAGACCGTTTCGGCACGGCTGGCCGAGACGCTTGCCAACAAGGGGCTGGTGCATCTCTACGGCTCGGGCCATTCGGTGCTGCCGTGCCAGGAGGCGTTTCCGCGCTACGGCTCCTATGTCGGCTTCAATCCGCTGACCGACCCGCGTGTGATGTGGCACAATGTGCTGGGTTCGGGCGGCGTGCGCGAACTTCTATGGCTCGAACGCACCGAGAACTACGCGGAAAAATTCCTCGACCACCAGCCGCTCAACCCTGGAGATGCCATCATCATCTATGGCCATAGCGGCCGCAACGCGTCGGGCATCGACACCGCGCTCTACGCCAAGAAGCGCGGGCTGTTCGTCGTCGCCATCACCAGCAAGAACAATTTGGACAAGCCGGCGAGCCATTCCTCCGGCAAGCGCCTGGCCGATGCCGCCGACGTCGTCATCGACACGACTTCACCGATCGAGGACGCCATCGTGCCGGTGAAGGGCTGGAGCCGCCCTGTGGCCGGCTCGTCGACGGTGCTCGCAATGATCATGACGCATGAACTGATCGCGCGCACGGCGCAAAAGCTTGCCGACCGCGGCATCGAGCTGCCGACCTTTGCCTCGCCGACAATCGAAGGCGTGACGTTGCACGATACCGACGTGATCTACGGCCTCTACCGCGAAAAGATGATCGAGGCGCAGCGCAAGCATCTCGACTTCTTCAAGGAACGGATGCAGGGCGAAGCGTAATCCTGCTCCTGACACCGATAAGCTGGCGAGCCGTCCGGAAGGGCGGCCTGCTCGCATTCGGCACGATGCCTCTTGCCATTTTCAATTGTTGGCGATAGAACAAAATAAGAACAAAAATGACTTGTGGACGGCACGAGCTTTTCCGCTGCCAGGGGGCGCGGGCGGAGGGTGCAATGGGCTAGTGTGCGCCCTCACATTTTCTTGGAATTTGGTTTCGGACGAGCGCGGAGCAGTGTCATGGCAGGTAGCGTCAATAAGGTCATTCTGGTCGGCAATCTGGGCGCTGACCCTGAGATCCGCCGGCTCAATTCGGGCGAGCCAGTCGTCAACCTGAGGATCGCGACTTCGGAAAGCTGGCGCGACAAGAATTCGGGCGAACGCAAGGAAAAGACCGAGTGGCATCAGGTCGTCATCTTCAATGACAACCTCGCCAAGGTTGCCGAGCAGTACCTGAAGAAGGGTATGAAGGTTTACATCGAGGGCCAGCTCCAGACCCGCAAATGGGAGAAGGACGGCATCGAGCGTTACACCACCGAAATCGTGCTGCAGAAATTCCGCGGCGAACTGCAGATGCTCGACGCGCGCGGCCAGGGCGGTGACGCAGGCTATAGCGGCGGTGGCGGCCAGGTCGGTTACGGCGGCGGTCAGGGTGGCGGCTATGGCGGCGGCGGCCGTTCTGACTTCGGTCAGTCGAGCCCGACCGACAGCTATGGCGGCGGCAACCGCGGCGGCTTTGGTGGCGGCGGCGGTGGCAATCGCGGCGGCCAGGGCGGCGGTGGCGGCATGGGCGGCGGCGGTTCGCGCGACCTCGACGACGAAATCCCGTTCTGAGTGTAGCCAAGGAGGCGAGCGATCGAGGTCGTTGATCGTCTGCCTGGGCGACGCGGGCCGTGAGGTGAAAGCCTTTCTGCGTCAAGGCCATTACAAAACAGCTGTGCCAACGCCGTTGCGAAAGCGATGCGCGGCGTCGGCAGGACTACATGGGCAGGCTGGCTTTGCAGTTGCACGCTGACGGCCTGCGACAAGGCAAGAGTTGGTTGCTGGATTTCGTGAATGACTGTTCTCGCGAATCTTTCTGCTTCGCGTTACTAAGGTGAATGGGGCACGGGGTCTTCATTCACCGATCGGATTCGATCTACGACGACAGTCCTGCCGAACGGTATCAGTTCCCGCCGCAATATTTCGGCCGGGTGCAGGCCTGTGTCGGCGATTGGATCGTCTACTACGAGCCACGTAAGGTAGCCGACACCAAGGGATACTTCGCAGTTGCCAAGGTGCAGCAGGTCATCCCGGATCCCAGCGCGAAGGGCATGTTTCTCGCGCTTATCGAACCAGGCAGCTATCTCGATTTTGCCAATCCAGTTCCCTTCAGTGATGCTGACGGCGTGATCGAGCGCGGGCTTCTCAACGACGACGGGCGAATTTCCGGGCGCGCCCAGGCGGCGGTAAGGCCGCTTTCTCCAATCGATTTCAGTCGCATCGTGACGTTGGGGCTGGATCAGGCAGAATCCACGCTTCCGAGGGTCGATCCGGTGGCGCCAACTGGCGGCTTCTTCGAAGACCAGGCGCCTTTTGTGTTTGAGGAGAGCCGAGAGCGTACGCAGTTCCTGACATCCCGCATCGTGCGTGACCGCGTCTTCCGAAAGATCGTCCTGCGTGCCTATGACGAGCGCTGTGCGATCACGGGATTGAAGCTCATCAATGATGGCGGAAGGGCGGAAGTTGCGGCGGCACATATTCGCCCTGTCGAGGCCGACGGACCGGACGTCGTCAGCAACGGCATCGCGTTATCCGGAACAGCCCACTGGATGTTTGATCGCGGCCTTATCAGCCTATCGGATGATCTTGAGATCCTGATTTCCCGCCAGGCAAACGATCCCGATGGCATTAAGGGCATCGTCAATCGCAGCGGCAGAGCAATCGGCCCCCAGCGTCTATCCGATCGTCCTCATCCACACTTCCTGCACTGGCATCGCGAGCATTGCTTCAAGCAATAGGCCGGGCGTGCTGGCACGAAAATTCGAGATGGACGAGGTTACAGCCTTTCCGCCCATCGATGTCCCTGGTGGCATAGGTCGAGGCAGTCCTTCAGCCAGCTGCGTTCCGACGGCCGCAGCTTCGGCAGGGCGTTGGCGAAATCTACTTCGTCCTTGGGGCGCCCGTGTTTCGCCTTGAACAGCAGGATGGCTGCCGGCTTGAGATAGGAGATGCCGGCCGGTGTCGTGGCGACAATGTCGGCGCGCGGCACTGATATGGCGGGGTTTCGCTTGTAAACCCACAGATCCGGCGAACCCTCCTCGATCATCATGTCGACCCGCCAGCAATGTTGCACAACGTCCAGGCACCAGACCTGGGAGATTTCAGCAGGCGGAGCACTCTGCGCGGGCAGGTGTCTAACGATGCCGTCTCCGGCAGTGTGGAATTCCATGTCGGCCAGTGCGCGGCGGAAGACGGGTACGTCGCTGCGCAGGACCGTGAATTCGAGGTCTTCGTGCTCGCGTGTCTGATGGCCGTGCCAGAGGTCGAGCGCCCATCCGCCGGCGACGCACCATGGCACGGAGACGCCGGTCAGGCGACGTGCCAACTCGGTTGGATGCCAGGCGCACCACCCGTCATGGTCCGGCGCATCGGGCTGTTTCATGCGGGGCTGTCCTTTTGCGCTGCCTTAGCCATATCGAGGCCCGGGTCAAGGCTGCTTCGTGCGACGAACGGCTGACTTCAGGCCCCTGCAGCCGGTTGCGCAGGTGACGAAGGCCGGTGGTCTGGATCGACGGGGTCAGAGCGGCCTGGTGGGCTGTCGCGCCTTAAGCCGCCATCAGTGCCTTGATACCGTCGGCGACGAATTGCACGGCGAGGGCTGCCAGGATCACACCGAGGAGGCGAGTCAGGATCGAGCGGCCGGTTTGGCCTAGGAACTGGTCGATGCGTTCGGCGAGCACGAACACAAGATAGGTGGCGGCGAGGCAGGCGAGGATGATCAGGACCAGCGCCAGCTGGCCGGCCCAGCCCTGAAATGAGCCGGAGAGCAGTACCGTCGCCGAGATCGCGCCGGGACCGGCGATCAGTGGAATGGCGAGCGGGAAGGCGGCGATGTTGTGGATGTGGTCGCGGGTGATCGCGACATCCGAAATCTTCTCCTTGCGGTCCTGGCGCTTCTCGAAAACCATCTCGAAGGCGATGAAGAACAGCAGGAAGCCGCCGGCGACGCGGAAGGCGGGCAGCGTGATGCCGAAGACTGTGAGGATGGCCGCACCGGCAACGGCGAAGACCGCCAGCACGACAAAGGCTATGACGCTGGCGCGCACCGACACTTGCAGGCGCTGTTCGCGGTTCATGCCGCGTGTCACCGCAAGGAACAGCGGCGCCAGGCCCGGCGGGTCGATGGTTACGAGGATGGTGACGAAGGCATTGAAAACAGTGTCGAAAAGCGGCATCAGGCATCTCCCCGGCGAATGCAGGCTAACCTGACGACAGTTGCCGCGCCAGTGGCAAAATCAGATCGAGCGGCCGTCATTTGGCCATGGCCGGCAGTTGCCGCTGCCGGATCGTGGGGTCGTCGGGTGCAAGGGCGGCAAGAACAGGCAGGACATCTCGCCGCAATGTTGGAAGGATAAGCTATCCTTTTGAAATCGCGTCCCAAATCAGCATTGGAAAAGCGAGGCCGAAATTGGTCATTCGACGACCGTTCCTATATATAAGGTAAATGATTCCCAACATGCGTGATCCGAGTTGACCGACCAGAAATCACCGCGTGGACCTGACGGTCCCTCCGGCATCGAGCCGATTTCCATCATCGAGGAGATGCAGCGCTCCTACCTCGATTACGCGATGAGCGTGATCGTGAGTCGCGCCCTGCCAGACGTGCGCGACGGCATGAAGCCGGTGCATCGCCGCATTCTCTTCGCCTCGCATGAGAGCGGCTACCACTGGAACCGCAAATATGTGAAGTCGGCGCGTCCGGTCGCCGACGTGATGGGTAAATATCACCCGCACGGCGACGCCTCGATCTATGACGCCTTGGTGCGTATGGCGCAGGACTGGTCGATGAGCGTGCCGCTGATCGATGGGCAAGGCAATTTCGGTTCGATCGACGGGGATCCGCCCGCGGCGATGCGCTACACCGAAGCGCGCCTGACCAAGGTCGCGCATGAGCTGCTCGAGGATATCGACAAGGACACTGTCGACTTCCAGGATACCTACGACGCGTCGGGTCAGGAGCCGCGTGTGCTGCCGGCGCGTTTCCCGGCGCTGCTGGTCAATGGCGCCGGCGGCATCGCCGTCGGCATGGCGACCAACATTCCGCCGCACAATCTCGTCGAAGTCTGCAACGGCGCCATCGCCGTCATGGAAAACCCTGCGATCGACCTGCCTGACCTGATGGAGATCATTCCCGGCCCGGATTTCCCGACCGGCGGCCTGATCCTCGGGCGTTCGGGCATCTACAACGCCTATTCGACCGGCCGTGGCTCGGTCATGATGCGCGGCAGGGTCAATATCGAGCAGAGCCGCGGCGACCGCGAGGCGATCATCATCACCGAAGTTCCCTTCCAGGTGAACAAGGCGACGATGATCGAGAAGATGGCCGAACTGGTGCGCGACAAGCGCATCGAGGGCATCTCCGACATCCGCGACGAATCCGACCGCCAGGGCTACCGCGTTGTCATCGAGCTCAAGCGCGATGCCAATGCCGAGGTCATCCTCAACCAGCTCTACCGTTTCACGCCGCTGCAGACGTCGTTCGGTGCCAACATGGTGGCGCTCAACGGCGGCAAGCCCGAGGTGCTGACGCTGCTCGACATGCTGAAGGCGTTCGTCGCTTTCCGTGAAGAGGTGATCAGCCGTCGCACCAAGTACCTGCTCAAGAAGGTGCGCGACCGAGCCCACATCTTGGTCGGCCTGGCGATCGCGGTTGCCAATATCGACGAGGTCATCAAGCTGATCCGTACCGCGCCCGATCCGCAGACGGCACGTGACCAGTTGATGACGCGACGCTGGCCGGCGTCCGACGTCGAGTCACTGATCCGCCTGATCGACGATCCGCGCCACCGCATCAACGATGACGGCACCTACAACCTGTCGGAAGAGCAGGCCCGCGCCATTCTCGAACTGCGCCTGCAGCGCCTGACGGCACTTGGCCGCGACGAAATCGCCGACGAACTGAACAAGATCGGCGCCGAGATCACTGACTATCTCGACATCCTGTCGTCGCGGGCTCGCATTCAGCAGATCGTCAAGGACGAGCTGGTTGCCGTGCGTGACGAGTTTGGCGTGCCGCGCCGCACCGAGATCACCGACGCCGGCTCCGACATGGAAGACGAGGACCTTATCCCGCGCGAGGACATGGTCGTCACCGTCAGCCACTCCGGCTACATCAAGCGCGTGCCGCTGTCGCTCTACCGGGCACAGCGTCGCGGCGGCAAGGGCCGCTCCGGCATGTCGACGAAGGACGAGGATTTCGTCACCCGCCTGTTCGTCGTCAACACGCACACGCCGGTGCTGTTCTTCTCGTCGCGTGGCATCGTCTACAAGGAAAAGGTCTGGCGCCTGCCGATCGGCAATCCTCAGTCGCGTGGCAAGGCTCTGATCAACCTGTTGCCGCTGCAGCAGGGCGAGCGCATCACCACGATCATGCCGTTGCCGGAGGACGAGGCAAGCTGGAGCGAGCTCGACGTGATGTTCGCCACCACGCGCGGCACCGTGCGCCGCAACAAGCTGAGCGACTTCGTCGACGTCAAGCGTAATGGCAAGATCGCCATGAAGCTGGAGGAGGAAGGCGACGAGATCCTCGGCGTCGAGACCTGCACCGACAATGACGACGTGCTGCTGACCGCCGATTCCGGCCAGTGCATCCGCTTCCGCGTCGACGACGTGCGCGTGTTCCAGAGCCGCAACTCGGTCGGCGTGCGCGGCATCAGCATGGCCGACGGCGACCGCGTCATCTCGATGGCGATCATCGAGCATGTCGAGGCAAGCCCGGCCGAACGTGCCGCCTATCTCAAGCGCTCGGTCGCCGAGCGGCGACTGGCCGCCGGAGTCGCCGCCGGCGAGGACGAGGATATCGCGTTGACTAACGAGGATGTCGGCGAGGAAGCCGACATCACCGAGGAGCGCTACCAGTTCCTTGGCGAGCATGAGCAGTTCGTGTTGACGGTCACCGAATATGGCTATGGCAAGCGTTCGTCGTCCTACGATTTCCGCCTGACAAACCGCGGCGGCAAGGGTATCCGCGCCACCGACGTGTCGAAGGTGGCGGAGATCGGCAAGCTGGTGGCGACCTTCCCGGTCGGCAATGACGACCAGATCATGCTCGTCTCCGACGGCGGCCAGGTCATCCGCGTGCCTGTCGACGGCATCCGCACGGCCAGCCGCGCCACCAAGGGCGTGACGATCTTCAACACCGCCGACGGCGAGAAGGTGGTGTCGGTCGAGCGGATTTCCGAGCCGCAGGGCGAGGATGAGGCCGACGAGGCGGTCAATGGTGACGGCGTTGCCGGCGAAGCACCGAGCGCAGACCCTGCACCCGAGGGGGAACAGGGCTGATCTTTGCGGGCGCCTAAAAATGGCGTCTGTTCAAGAGCTTGAGATCAGACAATCAGGAAGAGAAAGAAGCGGCGCCGTGGCGCCGCTTTTGCCTGGAGGGGCAGAAACTGTTCAGCGCGGGGCGCGCGGATTGCGCCAGCCCGGAAGCTGCACGCGTGCGGTCTGCACCTTGGTGCGGACGCGGTGAGCCTCCTGATGGAGGCTGAAGGCGGTGGCGACAAGCATGGCCAGAGTCATGGCCGCCGCGAGCATGTAGATCATCATGGCGCTGTTCTCCTGCTGGAAACAACGGACGAGACGCTGTTTGGTTTCACCCACTATAATGAGGTTCTATTCACATCCGCTTGAACTGATCCTGAGATTGCCGTTCATCTCGCATTCATCTCGTAAACCAATTTTCCGGTCTGACACGGAGCAGGTTGGCGGCAAAGCGCGCTTCCACCTTTGGCGCCGATGTTCTAGAAGCAGCCCATGACTGATCGCATCGCCATCTATGCCGGGTCGTTCGACCCGCTCACAAACGGCCATCTCGACGTGCTCAAGGCGTCGCTGGCCGTTGCCGACGTCGTCTATGCCGCTATCGGCATTCATCCCGGCAAGAAGCCTCTGTTTTCCTTCGAAGAGCGTGTGACGCTTATCGAGGAAGCGACGACGGCGGAATTCGGCGCCGATGGCGGACGCATCAAGGTGGTGGCCTTTGACGGGCTGGTGATCGACGCGGCGCGCAAGGAAGGCGCCTCGATCATGATCCGCGGCCTGCGCGACGGCACCGACCTCGACTATGAGATGCAGATGGCCGGCATGAACGAGACCATGGCACCGGAATTGCAGACCGTTTTCCTGCCGGCGAGCCCTTCGGTTCGCACCATTACCGCCACACTTGTCCGTCAGATAGCCTCGATGGGCGGCGACATACGTCCGTTCGTGCCGGCGGCGGTTGCCGGCGCGCTCAACGCCAAATTCGCGAAATAATTTTTCCGGAGTATCGAAACATGCAGCTTAGGAAGCTTGCCTCGTCCGTCGTCGTCCTCGCCGGCCTTTTGGCCGGATCGGCTGCAGCCATTGCTGCCGAGCCCGAGAACACCATGGTCATCACGCTGAAGGGCGGCGACGTGACCATCGCGCTGCGTCCCGACCTCGCGCCCAAGCATGTCGCGCAGATCAAGACGCTGGTGCGCGAAGGCGCCTATGACAACGTCGCGTTCCATCGCGTCATCGGCGGCTTCATGGCCCAGACCGGCGACGTCGAGTTCGGCGACATGAAGGATGGCTTTGATCCCAACCGCGCCGGCATGGGCGGCTCGAAGCTGCCGGACATCCAGGCCGAGTTCTCGCAGGAAAACTTCAAGCGCGGCGTCGTCGGCATGGCACGCTCGCAGGACCCGAATTCGGCGAATTCGCAGTTCTTCATCATGTTCGACACCGCGTCCTCACTCGACGGCCAGTACACCATCGTCGGCGACGTCGAGAGCGGCATGGATCTGGTCGACGCCATCAAGAAGGGTGACGCGGCCAATAACGGGTCGGTCAGCGACCCCGACCGCATGATCAAGGTCCGCATCGCCGCGGACGCCAAGTAAACGAAAACGAAGAGAAGGAATTTCATCATGGCCGAGATCAAGGATCGCGAGAACGCGCTGATCATGGAAACGACCAAGGGCAATGTGGTCATCGAGCTGTTCCCGGACCTGGCGCCCGGCCATGTCGGCCGCATCAAGGAACTGGCGCGCGAAGGCGCCTATGACGGCGTGGTGTTCCACCGCGTCATCGACGGCTTCATGGCCCAGACCGGCGACGTCAAGTTCGGCAAGTCGGGCGGCAAGGACTTCAACCCGTCGCGTGCCGGCATGGGCGGTTCGGACAAGCCGGACCTGAAGGCCGAGTTCAACAACATGAACCACGCCCGCGGCACCTGCTCGATGGCGCGTGCCCAGAACCCGAACTCGGCCAACTCGCAGTTCTTCATCTGCTTCGAGGATGCCGGCTTCCTGAACCGCCAGTACACGGTCTGGGGCCAGGTCATCGAAGGCATGGACAATGTCGACAAGATCAAGCGCGGCGAGCCGGTGCAGGATCCCGACAAGATCGTGTCGCTGAAGGTTGCGGCCGACGTCGCGGAATAACTGACAATGGCTGGCGCTCTCTGGTCGCTTCTCGGCGTTTTGGCGGGCGCCTTCATTGCCATTCAGGCACCGATTAATGCGCAGCTGGCGCGCGGCCTTGGCGTGCCCGTCGCGGCGGCTGCGATCTCTTTCCTCGCTGGTGCTGTCGTGCTCGGCGTGGTCACCTTGCTCACCACGCGCATGCCAGGCGCAGCTATCGACTGGAGAGCGCCGGCACCCTGGCTGTTCGTGACTGGCGGTGTGCTCGGCGCGGCCTACGTCACCTCGACCGTGCTGCTGACCCCACGCATCGGTGCGGCGGCATTGATGGCTTTCCTGGTGACGGGGCAGCTCTTGGCCGGCATGCTGGTCGACAAGGCCGGCATTTTGGGTGTTGCCGTGCGTGAGATTTCCATGGGCCGCATCGTCGGTGCCGTGCTTCTGCTCACCGGCGCGCTGATGATCCGTATCTACTGATGCGCGTTGATCTTTTCGATTTCGAGCTGCCGGAGGCGAACATTGCGCTGCGCCCGGCCGAACCGCGCGACATGGCGCGGCTTTTGTGCGTGCGGCCGGACGAAGCGCTGGCCGATCTGTCGGTGCGCGACCTGCCGTCGCTGCTGAACCCTGGCGATGTGCTGGTGCTCAACGACACGCGCGTCATTCCGGCTCAGCTCAAGGGTGTTCGGGTGCGTGGCGAGGCCGTGGCGCATGTCGATGCGACATTGCACATGCGCGCCGCACCCGACCGCTGGCTTGCCTTCATGCGGCCAGGCAAGCGGGTTGCCATAGGCGACCGCATCCGGTTCGGCCACGATGCCGAGGCCTGCATGCTCGGCCAGCTCGACGCCACGGTGTTGGAAAAAGGCGAGGGTGGTGAGGCGCTTCTGGCCTTCGACCTCTCTGGACCGGGGCTTGATGAGGCGTTGCATGCCGTCGGCCACATTCCGCTGCCGCCCTATATCGCTTCGAAGCGCCCGGATGATGAGCGCGACCGCAAGGACTACCAGACCGTTTATGCCCGCGAAGAGGGGGCTGTTGCTGCGCCCACCGCCGGCCTGCATTTCACGCCGGAATTGTTTGCGGCGCTCGAGGCGCGCGGCATCGAAAAGCAGTTCGTGACGCTGCATGTCGGCGCCGGCACTTTTTTGCCCGTAAAGGCCGATGACACCGCCTACCACAAGATGCATTCGGAGGTCGGGTACGTTTCGGCCGAGACTGCAACCGTGCTGAATGCGGCGCGGGCGCGGGGCAACAAGGTGGTTGCCGTCGGCACCACGTCGCTGCGCCTGATGGAGAGTGCCGCGCGCGAAGACGGTACCTTGGCCGCCTGGTCAGGCCCGACCGACATCTTCATCACACCCGGCTACCGCTTCAAATTCGTCGATGCGCTGATGACCAACTTCCACCTGCCGCGCTCGACGCTGTTCATGCTGGTTTCGGCCTTTGCCGGACTGGAGCGCATGCGCGATGTCTATGCGCATGCCATTTCGAGCGGCTACCGCTTCTATTCCTACGGCGATTCAAGCCTGCTGTTCAGGGACGACCGATGAGTTCTGAGTTCACCTTCAAGCTGCTCGCGACCGACGGCAAGGCGCGGCGCGGTGAAATCACCATGCCACGCGGCACCATCCGTACGCCGGCCTTCATGCCTGTCGGCACAGGCGGCACTGTCAAGGCGATGTATATGGATCAGGTGCGCGGCGTCGGCGCCGACATCATCCTCGGCAACACTTATCATCTGATGCTGCGTCCCGGCGCGGAACGGGTGGCCAAGCTCGGCGGCCTGCACGACTTTGCTCGTTGGCCGCATCCGATCCTGACCGATTCCGGCGGCTTCCAGGTGATGTCGCTGTCGAAGCTGCGCAAGATCAGCGAAAAGGGCGTGACCTTCCGCTCGCATATCGATGGCGCGCCCTACGAGATGTCGCCGGAGCGTTCGATCGAGATCCAGGGGCTGCTCGATTCCGACATACAGATGCAGCTCGACGAATGCACGGCGCTACCGTCGACGCCGAAGGAAATCCAGCGCGCCATGGAAATGTCGCTGCGCTGGGCCGAGCGCTGCAAGACCGCCTTCGGCGACCAGCCGGGCAAGGCAATGTTCGGCATCGTGCAGGGCGGCGATATCCCTGACATGCGCGTGCGCTCGGCGCAGGCGCTGACGGGGCTGGAGCTCAAGGGTTATGCCGTCGGCGGCCTCGCCGTCGGTGAGCCGCAGGAGGTGATGCTCGACATGCTCGACATCACCTGTCCGGAACTGCCGCAGGAGAAGCCGCGCTATCTGATGGGCGTCGGTACGCCCGACGACATCATCAAGTCGGTGGCGCGTGGCATCGACATGTTCGATTGCGTGATGCCGACGCGGGCTGGCCGCCACGGCCTTGCCTATACACGCCGCGGCAAGGTGAACCTGCGCAATGCGCGCCACGCTGACGATCCGCGGCCGCTGGACGAGGAAAGCGATTGCCCGGCGGCGCGCGACTATTCGCGCGCCTACCTGCATCATCTGGTGCGGTCGGGCGAGGCACTGGGCGCGATGCTGCTGACCTGGAACAACCTGTCCTATTACCAGCACCTGATGAGCGAGATCCGTGCCTCGATCGAGGCCGGGCGTTTTGCCGACCGTACCACGGAGATCAGCGAAGGATGGGCGCGCGGCGACATCCCGCTGCACAAGGGCTGAGGTCAGCCGCTCACAGCTCTTTCTCGGCCAGTTCGCGGAAGGCATCGGGCACGGACCCCGCGTGCCCGAGCGCGACCGAGGCGTAGCCGACCGCTTCCCAGCCGAAACGTTCGCGGATCGCGTCCATGGCACGGTCAGCGCCCCAGCGCGCCTGGCCTTTTCGCGTGCCTGGTCGGTGTTTTTCGTCGGCGAGCCCAAGCGGCAGTTCGAGCTGCAGGCCGGAATGTTCCTCGAGATGCGAGACAGAGATTGCCAGAAGCGATATGGCGCGTTCGCTCGGGTACTGGGCGAGCACGCCGCGCACCAGTTCTTCGGCGACTTCCGTGATCATTGCGGTGGCCGAGATCGGCGCGTCGAGCGTGATTGACCGCGTCACCGAACGCAGGTCGGCAAAGCGGACGCGGGCGGTGATGGTGCGACCGGGGCGTGATTTGGCCCGGAGGCGCGAAGCGACGCGGTCGGCGAGGTGGCGCAGGGCAGGCACGTAGATATCGGGCCGCGCCGGTTTCATACCGAGCGCCGACTGTGCGCCGGCGGAATGGGCGCGGCGATGCGGCTGGAGGCGGCGTGGATCGCGGTTCCAGGCAAGTGCCGCCAGCTTTTCGCCTGATGCGTGACCGAGCAGGCGTTCGAGCAAATGCCGGTTGGCGTTGGCCAGTTGGCCGATGGTGGTGATGCCGGCGTCCGCCAGGCGCGTTTCGGTCGCTGGGCCTACACCCCACATCAGGCCGACAGGCAAGCCGTGCAGGAATGCGATTTCCGCACTGCCATCGACCACGACGATGCCGTCGGGCTTGGCGACCTGCGAGGCGATCTTGGCGAGGTGCTTGGTGCGGGCGACGCCGACTGATATCGGCAGGCCGAGTTCGGTCCGGACCCTGTTCCTGATCTTCTGCGCGATCTCCTCGGGCGAACCGAACAGGTGGGTGCAGCCGGCGACGTCGGCGAAGGCCTCATCGATGGAGATGCGCTCGACCAGCGGCGTGAAATCGCCGAGCACCGCGATCGCTGCGTCTCCCAGACGCTGGTACTCCCTGAAATTGCCGCCGACGAAGATGAGGCCGGGGCACAGTTCGCGGGCGCGCCGGCCCGGCATGCCGCCATGGACGCCGAACGCCTTGGCTTCGTAGGACGCGGCGAGCACCACCCCGCCGCCGACGGCGATGGGCTGCCCGCGCAGGCTCGGGTCGAGCAACTGTTCGGCCGACGCATAGAAGGCGTCGAGGTCGGCATGCAGGATGGTGGCTGCGCTTTCCATAGAGGCGATCTGTCGAGAGTGTTCGGAACATAAGGGGAACATACATGCGAAAAGTCAAGCGCGCTGGCGCAAGCGGTGGCGTCCGGTGCGGGCTTATGGAAATCGCTGGCGTCGACTATGGTGCCGCAATCCAAGGAGAATCCCATGACTGTTTCGCTGCGCGTTCCAACATTTGAAGACGTCAGGGTTGCGGCTTCGCGCATCGATGGCGAGGCGCATCGGACCCCGGTGCTGACCTCGCGCGCTGCCAATGCCAAGATTGGCGGCGAGCTGTTCTTCAAGGCCGAGAATTTGCAGCGCGCCGGTGCTTTCAAGTTCCGCGGTGCCTACAACGCCGTTTCGGCGCTGTCGCCGGAAGCCAGGCAGAAGGGCGTCGTCGCCTTTTCCTCTGGCAACCACGCTCAGGCGCTCGCCTATGCGGCGACACTGCTCGACGCGCCGTCTGTCATCGTGATGCCCAAGGACGCCCCCGAGATCAAAGTTGCGGCGACCCGGAGCTATGGCGCTGAGGTGGTGTTCTTCGACCGCTACAAGGATGATCGCGAGGCGATGGCGCGCGGGATTTCCGAGGAACGCGGCATGACCGTCATCCCGCCCTTTGATCACCCCGACATCATTGCCGGCCAGGGCACGGCGGCACTTGAACTGATCGACGAGGTTGGACAGCTCGACATCCTCATCGCGCCGCTCGGAGGCGGCGGCCTGCTTGCCGGCTGTGCGCTGAGCGCCAAGGCACTGGCGCCTGGCTGTCGCGTCATCGGCGTTGAGCCGGAGGCCGGCAATGACGGGCAGCAGTCGCTGCAGAAGGGTGAGGTGGTTCG
Source organism: Aminobacter sp. SR38 (assembly GCF_014843375.1). Classification (NCBI taxonomy): domain Bacteria; kingdom Pseudomonadati; phylum Pseudomonadota; class Alphaproteobacteria; order Hyphomicrobiales; family Phyllobacteriaceae; genus Aminobacter; species Aminobacter sp. SR38. The sequence continues at coordinate 401,500 of NZ_CP062112.1, read as the reverse complement.
CATAGCGCCGCCGAAGTCGATCGCCGATGGGGCGCTGACCACCTATGTCGGCGACCACAATTTTCCGATCCTGCAGGCCAAGGTCGACGGCATCGTCACGGTCAGCGATGCGCAACTGGTGTCGACGATGCGCTTCTTTGCCGAACGCATGAAGCTGATTGTCGAACCGACCGGCTGTCTGGCGGCGGCGGCAGCGCTCAACGGCGTCGTCGACTGTGCGGGCAAACGCGTCGGTATCGTGCTCAGCGGCGGCAATGTCGACCTGAAGGCATTGAGTGGGTTCTTCGCCGACGCCTGACGTCTGACCTGAGCCTGTGGCGCGCACTCTCCGCCTGAAGGCGTTGTGTCCGCGCCACAGCGACCACGCAACGCTCGTTCCCGAAGATTTGGTGGCTGGACGTGGCAAGCAAGTCCGTCGTATGGCGCGGACATGCTTGGCCGCGCGAAGGTCAGCGGAAAGTGATGTAGATCAGACGGGGCAGGCGCGCATGAACAACAGATACGGAACGCTCGCCTCCTGGGTCTACAATCTCGACAAGCCGGTTGGGCGCTCTTTCGGAGACATCGAATATTATCGTGGGCGTCTTGCGGATTGTGCCGGCTGCATCCTGGAGCCTGCTGTCGGCAATGGTCGCTTTTTCGTGCCGATGTTGGAAGCCGGTTTCGACATCAGCGGCTTCGACCCCTCGAACGAGATGCTTGGCTATTGTCGCAGGGCCTGTGCGGAGCGCTCGCTCGACGAGGGGCGGATCAGCCATGGGACGTTCGAGACCTTTGCCTACGATCGTCGCTTTGCGGCAATCGTCGTGCCGCTTGGCTCGTTCCAGCTGATCACCGACATGGCTGTGGCGAAGGCCGTTCTGCGGCGGTTCTTCGATCATCTGGCGCCGGGCGGGCGGCTGATGATCGACCTGGACGCCATCGGCGGCTTCCTGGGTGAGGGCGGCCGGGTGCGGAGTTGGACCACCTGGGACGGCGATCTGATGACGCTGACCGACTCGCGCGTTTCAACCGACTATGTCGCGCAGACCACCGTGACGCATCTGCGCTACGAACTGTGGAAGGACACCAAGCTCGTCGACTCCGAACTGGAGCTGTTCAGCCTGCGTTGGTGGGGCGTCGAGGAATTTGCCATGGCGCTGCGTGAAACGGGTTTCGTCGACGTCGTCGCCTCTGGTGACTATCGTTACGGCCAGGCGCCGGCCACTGGCTGCGAGACGATCAGCGTCGAGGCGCGCCGGCCGGAATGAAATCAATGGCTTGAACCAAGGCGGCAGCTCGACTATCTAGCAGCCATCAGTAATTTCAACAGGATGTGTGCCTCAATGGATTTTTGCCCGACAGCAACGCCGAACCGCATTGCCATTGGGGAATTCCATGCCTGCATCAATCTCTCTGTCGAATATTGCCTGGTCCACGCCTGACGGCCGGACGCTCTTTTCCAATCTATCGCTGAACTTCGAAGCAGGCCGTTCGGGGCTTGTCGGACGCAATGGCGTTGGCAAGTCGACGCTTCTGCATCTGATATCGCGCTCCTTGCTACCGGAGACCGGCAATGTATCCGTCGCTGGTACGCTAGGGCTGCTGCGCCAGCCGGCGCAGATCTCGCCAGGCGAAACCGTGGCCGACCTGTTCGGGGCATCTGAGGGGCTCGACCTGCTGCGGCGTGCTGGGGCCGGACTTGCCAGTGTCGAGGAATTGGCCAATGCCGACTGGACGCTGGAGGCACGCATCGAGGCTGCACTCGCCCGCGTCGGGTTGAGCGCGGAGCCTGCCACGGCGCTCGATGCCCTGTCGGGCGGCCAGCGTACGCGTGCGGGGCTCGCCGCGCTGGTCTTTGGCGAGCCCGACTTCATCCTGCTCGACGAGCCGACCAACAATCTCGATCGTGACGGCCGGAAGGCGGTGATCGACCTGCTGGCCGGCTGGCGCACCGGGGCTATCGTCGTCAGCCACGACCGCGAGCTGCTCGACACCATGGACGCCATAGTCGAGCTGACGTCGCTGGGGGCGACGCGCCATGGCGGCAACTGGAGCCATTATCGCGAGCGCAAGGCGATCGAACTGGCCGCGGCCGAGCACGATCTGCTCGACGCTGAACGGCGTGTGTCGGAGGTTGCCGTGAAAGGCCAGGCGACGGCCGAGCGCAAGGCACACAAGGACGGTGTCGGCAAACGCAAAGCGGCCAAGGGTGACATGCCACGCATCCTGATGAACGGGCTGAAGAACCGCGCCGAGAACACATCAGGCGAAAACATCCGCCTGGCCGAGCGCCGGCGCGCCCAGGCGGAAGCAGATGCCGCCACCGCCCGCGAGCGGATCGAGGTGCTGCAGCCCATCTCGCTGAAATTGCCGTCGACGGGCCTGCCGCCCACGAAGTCGGTGCTGCGCGTTGATCGGCTGACGGCTGGCTACGAGCCGGGAAGGCCGGTCATTTCGGACTTTTCCCTCGATATGACCGGGCCGGAGCGTGTCGCGCTGGTGGGCGGCAACGGCAGCGGCAAGACAACGCTGCTCAAGGCGATCTCGGGCGAACTCGAGCCATGGGCGGGCAGTGTCTCAATACTGACCGCCTATGCCATGCTCGACCAGCAGGTCGGCCTGCTCGACGCCAAGGCTTCGATCCGCGACAATTTCCGCCGCATCAATCCCGAGGCGGACGAAAATGCCTGCCGTGCGGCGCTGGCCCGCTTCATGTTCCGTGCCGATGCGGCGTTGCAGGTCGCGAGCAGCCTGAGCGGCGGCCAGTTGCTGCGGGCCGGGCTCGCCTGCGTACTCGGCGGCAAGGCGCCGCCAGCGTTGCTGATCCTCGACGAGCCGACCAATCATCTTGATATCGACGCCATCGAGGCAGTGGAGGCCGGATTGCGTGCCTATGACGGGGCACTGCTGGTGGTCAGCCACGACCAGGCATTCCTCGAGGCGATCGGGATCACCAGGCGGGTCGAACTTGGCTGACAGGAGCCGGATGCGTTCGGGCGATCGTCGGTCGCGGCTCTGATCAGGTGCTGAGCGAGTTTGAGGCACGCAGGCTGACGCCGGTGATGCGCCAGACGCCGTCGGGCTGGAGTTCGAGCGTGTAGACGGCTTCGTAGTCCTTTCCGTCGGCACCGACGATGATCACCTGCTGGACGATCGATGTCGGGCTCGTTTCCTGGAATTTTCCAAAGGAGAAGCTCTGCGGCTTGTGCACTGGCTTGTACGCGCCCGTGACCATGCTCATGAAAGTGTCGAGGGTCGGGAAAATGCGCTTCACATTGGGGGCGGCGTAGCTGTAGGCAGTGGCGTCGTTGCCCGAGCGGAAGGCATGGAGCTGGCCCGAAATGCTGTCTTGTGCTGCCTTGATTTCGGCCTCACCGGCATAGGCCGGGACGGACATGAGCAGGCAGGCAAAAAGGGCGGCGCGGCGCATGAGGTTCTCCGGTCGCCAACCATGGGCGATGCCAGCAGACACGCTGGACCGCGCAAAATGGTTGCATCGGCAAGGAGTTTATCAGATCAGCCGGTTGCGCATCAGGCATTCCGGTGCTGTCGGGAGGACAGGCTGCAGCTCCGTTCGCAGGTTCGTGACAGTCGTTGCATCCGTAATCAAATCTCTTTGCCGTGGTCACAACGCAGCTGTCGCTTGAAAGGCATGGTCCGTTCTGCGACAAGACGGGCAACGATGGAATGGACGAAGCGATGAAGACCTTTTTCGTGCAGATCAAATGTGAGCTCGGCAAGGCCTATGAGGTGGCGAGCGCATTGGCGGACGCCGAAATCGCCTCGGAGATCTATTCGACTGCCGGCAACTACGACCTGCTGGTCAAATTCTACGTCGATGACGAAGAGGACATCGGCCACTTCGTCAACGAACGAGTCCATGCCATCGGCAACATCAAGGATACCTTCACCACAGTGACGTTCCGCGCGTTCTGAGCGGGACAAGGGCAGGGATCTGCTCATATCGCCTGCATGCTGCCGAAAATGCGGGCAATTTTCCGATAAATAAGCCGGCTGTCGCCAAAACCGGCGATTGCGCTTGATTTTCTCTCCCGAGGTCATTTCACTGGCCAAGAGGGGAGTTTGCCATTGGTTGCGTTCGACGAAATGCTGCCGGCAGAAGCCGGTTTGAGAAGACCCTATGAGGCCTATGACGGCTGGCTGAAAAACCAGGACCCCGCCCGACTTACTGAAAAGATGCGCGATGCCGAGCGCGTTTTTCGCAAGACCGGCATCACCTTTGCCGTCTATGGCGAGCAGGAAGCATCGGAACGGCTGATCCCGTTCGACATCGTCCCCCGCATCATTTCAGGCAATGAATGGCGCCGGCTGACGCAGGGCATCGAGCAGCGCGTTCAGGCGCTCAACGCTTTTCTCGACGACATCTATCATCGCCAGGAGATCCTCCGGGCAGGGCGCGTGCCACGCGAGCTGATCGCCACCAATGAGGCCTTCCTGCCGGAGATGATCGGGGTTCGGCCGCCGGCGGGCGTCTACACCCACATCATCGGCGTCGACATTGTACGCATCGCCGAAAACGAGTTCTACGTGCTCGAGGACAATGCGCGCACGCCCTCGGGCGTCTCCTACATGCTGGAGAACCGCGAGACGATGCTGCAGCTCTTTCCCGAGCTGTTCCAGCGCATCAAGGTGCATCCGGTCGAGAACTATCCGCAACTGCTCAGGCAGTCGCTGGCGGCGGTGAAGCCGAACGGTGTGAACGGTGCGCCGACAATTGCCGTGCTGACGCCGGGCAGCTTCAACTCGGCCTATTTCGAGCATGCGTTTTTGGCCGACCAGATGGGCGTGCAGCTTGTCGAGGGACAGGATCTGCGCGTCGTCGACGGCCATGTCGCGATGCGCACGACCGAAGGCTACAAGCAGATCGACGTGCTCTACCGCCGCGTCGACGACGCCTATCTCGACCCGCTGACCTTCAAGCCGGATTCGGCACTCGGCGTGCCCGGCATCATGGACGTCTACCGCGCCGGCAACATCACGATTGCCAATGCGCCAGGCACCGGTATCGCCGACGACAAGGCGATCTATTCCTACATGCCCGAAATCATCGAGTTCTACACCGGCCGCAAGCCGATCCTCGGCAACATCCCGACGTGGCGCTGCTCGGAAGCAGACAGCCTGAAATATGTCCAGGAGCATCTGGCCGAGCTGGTGGTCAAGGAAGTGCACGGCTCGGGCGGCTACGGCATGCTGGTCGGCCCTGCCGCTACCAGGAAGGAGCGCGAGGAGTTTTCCAAGAAGCTCGCGGCCCGGCCGTCGAACTACATCGCCCAACCGACGCTGTCGCTATCGACCTGCCCGATCCTGACCGAGAAGGGGCTTGCCCCCAGGCATGTCGACCTCAGGCCGTTCGTGCTGGTCTCCGACCGTATCCGCATTGTGCCGGGCGGGTTGACGCGTGTGGCCCTCAAGGAGGGGTCGTTGGTGGTGAATTCATCGCAAGGTGGCGGGACCAAGGATACCTGGGTTCTGGACGACTAGGGGGACGTTGATTTTTCATGCTTCTGGGACGCACCGCCAACGGCCTCTACTGGATGAACCGCTATATCGAGCGGACCGAGAACATGGCGAGGCTGATCGATGCCGGCCTGCGCATCGCGCTGACCCGCAGCCAGGATGCCTCCGAGGAATGGAAATCGGTGCTGCTCTCCGCCGGTGCTGCCAGCTCTTTTGCCGGGAAACACTCAGACTACACGGCGGAAAACGTTGCCGATTTCCTGTTGCGCGACATGTCGAACCCGTCGAGTGCCGTGGCGGCGATGGAGACCGCGCGCAACAATGCGCGCATGGTGCGCACGGCTTTGACGCGGGAGACCTGGGAGAGCATCAACGAAGCGTGGATGGCGCTGAAGCGCATGCTGGCGTCTCCGATCGATCAGCGCGAATTGCCCGGCGTGCTCGACGCCATCAAGCGTGAAACCGCTCTGATCCGCGGTTCGTTCTATGGAACGATGCTACGCAACGAGATCTTCGATTTCGCCCAGCTCGGCACCTACATGGAACGCGCCGACAACACCGCGCGTATCCTCGACGTCAAATATTACGTGCTTTTGCCCTCGGTCTCCTGGGTTGGCTCGTCGCTCGACAACTACCAGTGGGAATCGATCTTGCGGTCGGTTGCGGCGCACCGGTCCTATCGCTGGGTCTACGAGGCCGAATACAAGCCGACCAACATCGCCGAGTATCTGATCCTCAATGCGCGCATGCCGCGTTCGCTGTCGTTCAGCTATCGCTTCCTTGCCGAGCATCTGAAGTTCCTCGGCGAGGACTATGGCGCCCGGCATCCGGCGCAGGAGATCGCCGAGCGGATCTATGCCCGTCTGCGTGGCACCGAAATCAAGGACATCTTCGAAACCGGTCTGCACGAGTTCCTGGCCGACTTCATCAGGGACAATAACCGGCTGGGCGATCAGGTCGCCCAGGATTTCGGCTTTTATTGATCGGATAGGATGATGCGGCTCAAGGTCAGCCACCGCACCGAATACAGCTATGACGAGCCGATCCGCTACGGCTTGCAGCGGCTCAGGCTGTGGCCCGCGAGCGGTCCGGCGCAGACGATGTTGACCTGGGCGCTGCACATCGAAGGCGCGCGGGAGGAGGTGCGTTTCCTCGATCAGTTCGGCAACGACACGCGGCTTCTGTCCATCGATGGAGATCCGCATACGATCAGCGTGGTGGCTGAAGGCGAGATAGAGACCAACGATACGGCTGGTGTTTCGGGACCACATCGCGGTTTTGCGCCGCTCTGGCTGTTCGAACACCAGACGCCGCTGACGGCGCCCGGCACAGCGATCCGCGATCTGGCGGCAAGCGTCGGCGATGGAGGCGATCTGCAGCGGCTGCACGGGTTGATGGCGCTCATCCAGCAGCGGATAGCTTATGTCACCGGCACGACGGACTCGCGCACGACCGCCGAGGAAGCACTGGTGAAAGGGACCGGCGTCTGCCAGGACCACTCACATGTATTTGCCGCTTCGGCCCGGCTGCTTGGATTTCCCGCGCGCTATGTCAGCGGCTACCTGATGATGAACGACCGGGTCGACCAGGTTGCCACGCACGCCTGGGCGGAGGCCTATGTCAGCGACCTCGGCTGGGTCGGCTTCGATGCAGCCAACGGCATGTCGCCCGACGAACGCTATGTGCGCGTCGCTGTCGGCCGCGACTATCGCGAGGCGATGCCGATAGCCGGCATTCTGATCGGGCATACGCAGGAACGGCTTGCAGTCCACATCACGGTAGAGCAGTAATCCGGCATAAGAACATTTGCCGGAACTGGAATCGATGACCTATTGCGTCGGCATGAAAATTGACCGTGGCCTGGTGTTCATGTCGGACACGCGGACCAATGCCGGGGTCGACAATATCTCTACCTTTCGCAAGATGCGCATCTGGGAGCAACCGGGCGAGCGCGCGGTCGTCTTGATGTCGGCCGGTAATCTGGCCACCACGCAGGCCGTGGTCAGCCTGCTCGACGAGCGCACCAAGGCTGCCGCCGAGCGTGCGCCGACGCTGCTCGAAGCGCCTTCGATGTTCCAGATCGCACGCATCGTCGGCGACACGGTCAAGGAAGTGATCGCCCAATCGGCCCCGGCCGGCCAGACAGCGGATGCTGCCTTCAACGCCTCCTTCATTCTCGGCGGCCAGGTCAAAGGCAGCGAACCCCGACTGTTCATGATCTATCCCGAAGGCAATTTCGTCGAATGCAGCGACGACACGCCGTTCTTCCAGATCGGCGAGACCAAATATGGCAAGCCGATCATCGTGCGCGCCTATGACCGCGCAATGAGCTTTGCTGAAACGGTGAAGCTTTTGATGGTGTCGTTCGATTCGACGCTGAAATCGAACCTGTCGGTCGGCCTGCCGCTCGATCTGGCGTTCTACGAGAAGGACAGTTTCAAGATCGGGCTGAAGAGGCGCATCGGCCCCGACGATCCCTATTACCGGAGTGTGTCCGAAGGCTGGTCGGATGCCTTGAAGGCCGCGTTCCAGAGCTTGCCCGATTTCATCGAATAATCGAATGCCTGGCCGGTCCTGAGGCTGATGGGGAGGGAGAATTGCCATGCATAGCGAGGCGTTTCGCCATTGGTCGCAGAAGGCCGCCGAATGGGGCGCCGACTATCGTGACGGCCTGCGCGACCTGCCGGTGCGACCGCGCCTCGAGCCGGGCCAGGTGCTGAACACGATTGCCGCCAGCCCGCCTGAGGCCGCCGAGCCGATGGACGAGATCTTCGCCGACTTCGAGGCCAAGATCGTGCCGGGCATGACGCATTGGCAGCATCCGCGCTTTTTCGCCTATTTTCCGGCCAATGCGGCACCGGTGTCTGTGGTGGCGGAGTATCTGGTGAGCGCAATGGCGGCGCAATGCATGCTGTGGCAGACCTCGCCCGCGGCGACCGAACTCGAGACCCGCGTCGTCGACTGGATGCGCCAGGCCCTCGGTCTGCCTAAAAGCTTTGCCGGTGTGATCCAGGATTCGGCCTCGTCGGCGACGCTTGCCGCCGTGCTGACGATGCGCGAACGCGCACTCGACTGGCAGGGCAACAAGTCGGGCCTGTCGGCTGCGCCCCGGATCCGCGTCTACTGCTCGGAGCACGTGCACACGTCGATCGATCGCGCCATCTGGATATCAGGCATTGGCGATGACAATCTGGTGCGCATTCCGAGCGAGGGGCGCTTTCGTGCCTTGTCGCCCGAGGGACTGGATGCGGCAATCGTCGAGGACCGCAACAATGGCCTGCTGCCGGCTGGCATCATTGCCTGTGTCGGCGGCACCAGCGTGGGCGGCACTGACGACGTGGCGGCGGTCGTGGAGGTGGCCAGGCGCCACGGCCTCTACGTTCATGTCGACGCCGCCTGGGCTGGCTCGGCGATGATCTGCCCGGAGTTCCGCCATTTCTGGGCAGGTGTCGAGGGCGTGGATTCCATTGTCTTCAATCCGCATAAGTGGCTGGGGGCGCAGTTCGACTGTTCGATCCAGTTCATCCGCGATCCCGAAAGCCTCGTACGCACGCTGGCGATCCGGCCGGAGTTCCTGAAGACGCATGGCCGCGACGGGATCACCAATTATTCGGAATGGTCGGTGCCGCTCGGCCGACGCTTCCGGGCGCTGAAATTGTGGTTTCTGCTGCGCGCGCATGGGCTGGATGGCTTGCGCGGGATGATCCGCAATCATGTCAGATGGAGCGAGGGGCTGGCGCGGCGGCTGGGTCGTGAGGTCGATTTCGAGATCACCAGCGAGCCTATGCTGTCGCTGTTTTCGTTCCGTCATGCGCCGCCGGGCGTTGACGATCTCGACGACCACAATCTGGCGCTGGTAGAGGCGATCAATCGCGACGGACGCATTTATCTGACGCAGACGCGGCTCGACGGGCGCGCCGTAATCCGCTTCCAGGCCGGGCAGTTCGAGGCGACGGAAGCCGATGTCGACACGGCTTTCGAGGTGATCGTCGAGATCGCACGGGCTGCGGGATAGGCGTCAATCGTAGCAAAGACCAGCCGGAACAGAACGTTCCGGCTGGCTTCATTGTTCAGGCAATGTGTCAGGCGCCCTGGATGTAGGGCAGCACCTCGATCGTGCCGCGATAGATCATCTCGCCGGCGACATAGAGGATGATGACCAGGCCGACATAGGCGATCCAGCGGTGCTTCTGCAGCAGGTTGGCGATGAAGCTCGCGGCAACGCCCATCAGCGCGATCGACAGCACCAGGCCGAAGATCAGAACGTTGGGATGGTCGCGCGCGGCACCGGCGACGGCCAGCACATTGTCGAGAGACATAGAGACGTCGGCGATGAGGATCTGCCAGGCGGCCTGGGCAAAGGTCTTGCGCGGCGCGGTACCCGCGACCTTGCCGTCCTTGTCGATATCCTGGTCGGACAAGGCTTCGACGGCCTGGGTTTCCTCGGCATGGCTGTGGCGGAGTTCACGCCACATCTTCCAGCACACCCACAGAAGCAGCACGCCACCGGCGAGCAGCAGGCCGACGATCTGGAGAAGCTGGGTCGTTGCAGCGGCAAAGCCGATACGGAGCACCGTTGCGGCGATGATACCGACCAAGATCGCCTTGGCGCGCTGGTCCTTGGGCAGGCCCGCGGCGGCGAGGCCGATGACGATGGCATTGTCACCGGCCAGAACCAGATCGATCATGATGACCTGGAAGAGGGCGGTCAGGGCCTCGGGGGTAAAGAATTCTGTCATATGGCACCCTTTGCTTTCAGCAAGGGCGGCGTGGCTTGCAGACATGATCTGCCGCACCGGGATGGCTCCGGTCGAGCAAGAATCAGGACGTGCTGAGTGGTGAATGCATCTTGAGCCAGGCCGCCGGATTGGAAACTCCAGTCCGACATCGCAGCCATGGTGACTGCCAGAGGGGCCCGGCCTGGGTGGCAGGTTGGTAATCGATCGCTGCGCGGATTTCAAGGCCGAAACCGCATTTGTTCCACATCCCGGGGAGGCCGGATATTCGACCAATGCGGCTTCGATGTGACTTTCGAAGTGCCTTTTCACTGCTTTCGTTCTGGCCTATCGTTGCTCAAAACGAAATTCAGGGAACGCTCATCATGTATCTGTCGCCGCGCCAGTCCGAGATCATCCAACTGGCCAAGGACAACGGACGCGTGCTGGTCGACGACCTGGCGAGCCATTTCCAGGTGACGCCGCAGACGATCCGCAAGGATCTCAACGATCTCTGCGACCAGCGGCTGTTGAGCCGCATCCATGGCGGGGCGCTATTCCCCTCTGGCATCGAGAACCTCGAATATGAGGCGCGGCGCAAGATTGCCGCCGACGAGAAGGACGCGATCGGCCAGGCGGCGGCGCGCATCATTCCCGACAACGCCTCCTTGTTCGTCAATATCGGCACGACCACGGAGGCCGTCGGCAAGGCGCTGCTCGACCATAAGGGGCTGATGGTCATCACCAACAACATCAACGTCGCCAACAGGATGCGGGTCTACCCTGACATGGAGGTGGTGATCGCCGGTGGTGTGGTGCGCGGCTCGGACGGTGGCATCGTCGGCGAGGCGGCGGTCGACTTCATCCGCCAGTTCAAGGTCGATTATGCGGTGATCGGCGCCTCGGCGATCGACCATGATGGCGCTTTGCTCGACTTCGACTTCCGCGAAGTCAAGGTGGCGCAGGCAATCATCGCCAACGCACGCCACGTCATCCTTGTCTCCGACCAGACCAAGTTCGAGCGCACCGCACCGGTGCGCATCGCGCATCTGTCGCAAATGGACACCTTCATCACCGACCATTGCGACATTCCCAGCATCCGCAAGATCTGTGCGGAATCGGACGTGCAGCTCGTCGAAACCAAAAGACCCGCGCCGTGAGCGCGGGTCCTGAGTGAGCGCGCCTGAGCGTCAGCGTGCCTAGTAAGGCGAATAACACTGCTGGCGCGGCCCGTTATAGGGCTGGAAGGTGTTGTCATAGGCCCGGTAGGACCGGTAGCGGTCATAACACCATTGGACATGCGCATTGCCGTAGCGGCTCGGCTGGACGTAGCGGGGCTGTGGCTGGTTGGCGATGGCGCCGCCGATGATCGCACCCGCTATGAAGGCGCCTGCCGGGAACCAGAAGTTGTTGTGGCGACGATAGCCGGGTCGGTAGTCGCGATAACCGCGATGACCGTTGAAATACACCACGTCGCCACGTTCGCGATAGAAACCGCTGCGCGGTGCGCGGAAATGGCTGGCGCTGTCGCTGCGCATCACACGGCGCTTTTTCCAGTAGCCGTCATACTGGACCTGTTGGATAGCCGTGTCGGCCTGGGGAGCTTTGGGCACGAAGGCCGGCGCCGCGACCGACTCAGCAACCGGCAGCACCGCAAACGACGCCGCGATGGCCGTTGCCATGACGCTTGAGATGAATTTGTTCATGATCGTTTCCTCGTAAAGCGGATGTTCCTTCACGGGCATAACGGCGGGAGACGACAATTGTTCCTGGGGCGGCGAGACGGAATCAGCAGTTCCAGGGTTCGAATCCCTGGGCGCTCACCTTTCTGCGTCTGTACAGCCCGAAGACATAGGTAACAGTTTGTACCTAAGACATGGGTGACAACCTCGTGCCGAACGGGTTGTCGATGGTCTGCAGGGTCCTCTGTTCGAGGTCGATATAGCCAAGATCATAGTGCATGAAGGAGACGAGCCAAATGGCGTCGTCGACTTCAGTGATTCCGAGCCTCTGGCCGGCGAGCACGGTCGAGATATTGATCTTCTTGCGGTGCATGCAGATGCGGCCACAGGCGGTGACGAGGATGTCGCGGTCATGGAAGGGGTAATGCAGGTCTGGCAGCCCCTCATAGGCTCTTGAAGAGGGCTTATAGAGTTCGTCCGGCACCTTCATGCCGATCGCTTGGTGCGGTCGTTCGGCATTGAATTCGCTGACGAATGCATCGAACCTGGCCTGCTGCTGTAGAATGTTCATGCCCGGCGGCCGGGTCGTCTCCTGCTTGAGGGTCCGGTGCATACGCTCATGCCTGCCGTTCTGCTGCGGGTTGCCGGGTTTGATGCGCTCGATGTCGATGCCCAGCCGCAGCCAGAAGACCGAGAGCCTGGACAGATTGTAGAGCCCATTGGGAGAGGCGAAGGGCAGCCCGTTGTCGCTTCTGATCGCCGCCGGCAGGCCGCGCTGTTTGAACAACCTCACGAAGGCTTCGACGACGGGCACCTCCCGCGTTGATTCGAGGGCTTCGCACAGAAGGATCATGCGCGAGGCCTGGTCAGTCACCGTCAAAGGGTAACAGTACTGGCGATTGCCGAGCCTGAACTCGCCCTTGAAATCGACACACCACAGATCGTTGGGGCAGCATGCCGCCGACAGCGGCGTGCCCTCGGCCTTGCAGCGCCGCCTCTGACGGGCGCGCGTGATAAGGCCGTGGCGGTCGAGCACGGCATGGACCGTGCTCGTCGACGGCAGCCGAACGTCGCCGGCCAGCTTGCGCACCAGAAGCTCACGGATCTTCCTGGCGCCCCAGTGCGGCTTGTCCTTCTTGGCCTTCACAATCGCCTGCTCGATCTGACAGGGCAGTTGGTTGGCATAGCGGACCGGCCGCCGTGACCGGTCGGTCAGCGCCTCCAGGCCGTCGTCCTTGTAGCGGTTGAGGATCTTGTAGCCGGTCTTGCGGGAAATCCCGAACTCTCGGCACACATCACTCATGCCCTCGCCATCCAGAAGCCGCGCAACAAAACGAAGACGTTCCTCCATCACCGAACTCTCCTTCCACGGCATCAACACCTCCGGCCAAAAGCCAAAAGTGTTACCCATGTGTCCGGTACGAAACGTCACCTATGTCTCGGGTCGCTCAGTCACAGCATTCTCCGCATCGAACTGCCAATGCCACCTGCGGCCGCAGGCATGTTTCGCCTTGTCGTGGCGCAAGCGTGATCGGTTTCAAGGAAATCCGGTACGCAGTCATGGAACACGAGGCATTTCGGCGAACGATCGATTTTGCTCGCCGATTTTTTCGTCATCCGGCGTTCATCGTGAACATGAGAAGTTTGGACAACACGATAGCCAGCGCTACCCGCACTGGCATGGGCATGGCGTCCGAACAGTTCACCGATGCTGACGTCACGTTGCGGGAATTTGTGTCGGAAGGTGCATCTGACGTCTTCCACGTTCACTACGATGACTACGCCCGTAACGCGTCAGCACTGCGCGGTCTGTTCGACTTCCTCGGCGCCCCGTTCAACGACGCTAGCATCCGGTATGTACTCAACAAGAAGCACTCAACATTCGCTGAACCCGTTTCCGGATGAACAAGCCGGAAACGCCATGCGAGAAAAGTTTCTCCACACTTCTCCCTTTTATCCCTCGTTCCGTTTCCGTTCACGGAAGCCGACAACGCTGAAGACCTTGATCTGTAAGGGTTTGAAGGTGGTGAGCGCGCAGGGATTCGAACCCTGGACCTACTGATTAAAAGCGCGTTTCTGACCCAACACCCTTGAACAGCATAGACACCATCATACAGCCGCATGTCGCGGAAACTTTGAGGAAATCTGTTCAAAGCTGTTCAGCGGCGTGTCATGCAGTTTTGACAATTCCGTACCCATGTCGTACCCAACTGAACAATCGCGTCAACAAATCAGTAGGTCGACGTTTTGCCAAAACTGAAGCTGACTGATCGCTTCGTGGCCAGTGTCTCGGCAGAGACTCGCACAGACTATTTCGACACGCAACTGGCAGGGCTGTCACTTCGGGTGGCACCGACAGGCACCAAGACCTGGAATCTAATTTATACCCGCGAGAGCGACAATGCCCGGCAGCGAGTTAAGCTAGGGCGGTATCCGGCCGTTTCCCTTGAGGTGGCCCGGAAGAAGGCGCTCAAAGCAATGTCTGCCGCTGCAGATGGCGAAGACCCTGCCCAAGCCAAGCGGGCACGGCGGGCGGCTGTCACCGTCGAAGACCTTGGCGACTTGTACATCAAGATCTACGCCAAGCCGAACAAGCGGACGTGGGAAGAAGACGCCCGAATTCTGAAAAATGAAGTCTATCCATCGATCGGCCGAATGAAGGGCGTTGCCGTGTCGCGGCGTGATCTGCTCGACATCATTGACGCTAAGTCGGCATCCGGCGCCAAGGCGCAGGCACGGAGCATTCACGCGGTGCTTCGGAAGCTCTTTAACTGGGCTGTAGACGATGGGTATCTGCTGACGTCACCGATTGCCGGTCTGAAGTCTCGCAGCAAGCCGACGCGTCGTGAGCGGGTGCTGTCAGATGACGAGGTCAAAGCGGCGTGGGGCAGCCTTACGTCGGCGTCAATTAGTCCGGTCACCGCAAACGTCCTGCGCCTCCTGTTCCTCACCGGCCAGCGTTCCGGGGAAGTCTGCGGAATGCGCAAATCAGAGGTCGATTTGCAGCGAGCAACTTGGACTATCCCAGGCGAGCGCACTAAGAACGAATTGACCCATGTCGTACCGCTTTCGCCTGCGGCCCTGGCAATTTTGACAGAGGCGGTAAACGCTGCCGAAGACGAAGACGACGCACCGCTCTTCACTCGGACAGGCGAACCGGTTGAGAGCAACGCGATTGCCCAGGCTGTGCGTCTCAAGCTGCAGGCCGGCAAGGAGCGCTGGACGCCTCACGACATACGCAGGACCGTTGCAACGGGCATGGCTACCATTGGGATCATGCCGCACATCGTCGAGGCGGTCTTGAACCACATCAGTGGTTTCAGAGCTGGCGTGGCTGGCGTGTACAACAGAGCGACTTATGAGCCAGAAAAGCGAGAAGCCCTTGTCAAGTGGTCCTCGCACCTGACAAGTATTGTTCAATAAAAACAAACGCTTAGCCGAGGCGGAACGTTAAGAGCCAAAATCAAGAACCTACAGGGAACAAAAGTTGGGGTTTTCTCGATTTGGTGTGATGTAAAAATGCCATTATTTTCAGTTAGTTAGCCTGATTGCCTGTGGATAACTGGGATGCCGGGGTGGGGACAGGTCGCGCAGACTTGGTTGCGACTCCCTGAAACAGTATTGTTAGCAATGCCAAATCAACAAAGGGCATTGCGCATGAGCACAAACAGCCGCGACTTCCGGCTGATCAGTATCAAAGAAGCCTGCCGCCTTACATCACTCAGCAGGTCTTCCATTTTCCTCAAGTCCAAGGCGGGCAAGTTCCCGAAGCCCCTTCGACTGAGCGGTGATGATGATGGCGCCCGGAAAGCGTTTCTGCTGTCTGAGGTTGAAGCCTGGATCGCCGACAAGATTGCTGTTCGAGATCAGGAGGCTGCATGAGGCGTCCCCCGAACTGCGAAGAGATGAGCGGCCAGTCGCCAAACACAACCGCCCATCTCCCTTCGATCCCAGAAGATTTGTTTTCCCCAAATTCCAAAAGGACCGTGATGGATTCCATAGCAAGGGAAGCCGCCGCCCGCCAACTCAATTCTGGCAAGGGCAAGTTTCAACTCACAGCCTTGGTTCATCCTGGCGACGCCGTCCACGAGCGCCGCATTGTCGTGCCTGGTCGCGCGGGCTGGGCATTGAATGAACTGGTAAAGGCCGGAGAAAGCGGCTGCAGCGCTGCCGATTTCCCGGCTGGCCTGCGCCTCGCTCACTTTGTCTATCTGCTGCGTCACGAATATGAACTGGTGATTGAGACAGAGCACGAGGCGCATGGAGGGCAATTCCCGGGATCCCACGCGGTTTACCGTTTGAAGTCGCCGGTTCGCATTCTCGACGATGCGAGGCAAGCCGCTGCATGAGCAAAACATCGATGCCGATTGCGTCGATGAGGAAGAACCTGCGAGGCGACGAAATACGCGTCTCGCTGGACTTCTTTGCTGGCGCTTACGTGTTCAACACGCGCGTTTTCTTCGAAACCACCGACGGGGCGATGCGCCCCGGCAAGGACGGTTTCGCTATCAAACTCGATAAGCTCGAAGAATATGCCGCAGCCGTCACCACCGCTCTAATGACGGCCAAGTCAAAGGGGCTGCTGAAATGATGGCTCCTTCGACACCATTGGCGCAGGTGACGTCACCTGGCGTTGCCGCTGCGGCCAATTGGCTGGCCGCCGAAAAGTCCCCGCCACACCCGATAGTTCCAGATCTCCGGCAGCGGTTTGGCCTAACGTTGCTTGAAGCTGTTGCTGCGGTGCGTGAGGCGACCTTGATAAAGGGGAGGTCGCATTGATGGCGGCTGCTCTTCCTCTCCATCGAGAGAACTCGCTGCGTGAAGTCATGGAGCAGCTATACGCGGCCAACTTCGCTTTGATCCCGCTGGGCGGTCCTGATGGCAAGAAACCGCTTATCGCCGGTTGGAAAGGCCGGCGCATTCCGCTCGAAGCCTGCTTACGGCGAATGGCCAACGACAATTCACAGTCCTACGGCATCCGGCTCGACGGGCTGTTAGTTGTCGACATCGACACCGATAACCAAGAAACGCGCGATTACTTCGCCGGTCGGTTTCAACAGTCAGATGTGGTGGTTCGCACTGGCCGAGGCGCACATCATTACTATCGGTGCGAAGGGTTCGTGCCCAAGGCCGTCCGATCAGACGAAGTTTCGATCGATTTCAAGGCGGGCAGCGCGCAGTTTGTAGTCGGACCCGGCTCAACCCGGCCAGATGGCCGGCTATATTTGCCTGTCCGGGGAACTCTCGGTTCATCGACTTTGCCGGTTTTTCGGGATCGTGCGCCTACTGCCCCTGCCAACGACGGCGGAAAGGTCCAGAGAGGCCAGCGCAACGGCGCGCTGTGGCGCCGCGCGGTAGAATACGCCCCTTTGGCCGACGATTTCGACGGCCTTCTGGCCGACCTTGTCGCGCTTCGCGACATCGAGTTTGACGACGCAGCCTCGGTGCCCGATGCCGAAATTCAGAAAGTGGCCGATTGGGCGTGGAAGCTCCGATTGGAAGGCAAATTGTGGGCCGGAAGGAACTCCGAAATGGGAATAAACCGTCTGGCGACCGATTTGCTTCTGCCCAGGCCGGACGGTGCCGATGCGTTGGCCCTCTACATATTACTGGTCTCAAACCATGGGCACCAACCCGGCAAGACTTTCGCAGTTGTGCCGGACGCGATCATTGCAGCCGGGTTGCTCGGGATGAGCCGACGCCAGATTTACCGGTCCCGCGATGTCCTCATCGAAGTCGGTTTGCTGGCCATTGTTCGAAAAGGCCGGGTCAAGCAGCCAAATCAATACCGTCTGCAAAGCCCGAGGGTGGTTGCCGCTCTCAACGCTGATCAAGGGGGGAGGGTTTATCCCATTACATTCAGTGCATCTGAGGCACACGAGGCGTTGGCATGAACGACGGCTATTCACGGAGCAAACCAATGGTGTCGAGCTATCTTGCTTTTGTGGCGTCACGTATGGAATTCAACGAGTTCATTCGGCCCGAAGACTGGAAGCTAACTGACCCAGCTGGCCAGTTCGCAGTCGTCGATGGCAACACAGTTGTGCGATCTGTCTATGCCGAAAAAGCAACAGACCGCTCCCTGCTATTGGGCGCTGATCCGGAGCCAGAATGGCTGCATATGGTCGAAGTAGTAGAAATCGGGAGGCATCACGCCGCGCCGGATTTCGAGTTTTACGACAACAGGCACGAAGACGAATTCGATGAAGCAGCTGCTCTCGTCGGCAACGTGGATCTGGATGCGTTGGAACGCCCAACTTTCGGACGGCGTCTCCTGTTGGTCTGGACCTGCGGCGAAGAACACGAGGTGCGTAGAATTGAGAGCGCAAAGGATTCTCTGAAGAGGGCTCTAGGGCCGACAGCTCGTTCGGTCTGGCACGGCAATAGCTTTATGGCCGTGGCCTTCTGTGATGCCCGCAAGCCGAATGACATTGCGCTCGGCTTAGAGCGGCATTTTGATGGCGAATTCGTGTGGGACTGGTTGATCGTGGAATTACTCGGTTTGCCGGTGCCAGATCGGTCTGGACTGTCGCCGTTAGCGACTTGGATAGAAACAGCTGGCCGTGCGGCGGCTCGGAGGGGCAGATGAGCCTACGCCGTGAACATGTAAGGAAGGGGTGGGTTATCCTGTCTGGCGGCCGCCCGTGGGATGATTGGGTCTATCCCAGCGAGGAATCCGCCCGGGAGACTGCCGAACGATGTGGCGTTCCATCGGCCACGGTGGTCGAGGGCCAGCGGCAGGGCCACATCGATAACAAGAAGCGTCAATTCAGCGAGCGATTGCTTTATGATCGGAAAAGGGGGCGTGGGTGACAAGTCAGCTTCAGAAGCAAGATCTGCCAACTTGGCACATTGTTCTTGCCCGGCCATCGCACGAGCTACGAGCCGCAGAGGAAATGATCAGCCTTGGGCAAACGGTATACGTTCCGCGGTTCCGCAAAGAGTTCCAGAATAAGCGAAACAAGGGGTGGTCGATCCGGTACTTCTCGCTCTTGAGTGGCTACATCTTCGTATTGGGATCGGAACATTGGGGCAGGGTGCTTGGCTGTGAGAGCGTGTCGCACGTTCTGCGGAATCCCGGTGGCGTACCGTTCTCGATAGAAGACGACGTAGTGCGGGCGATCAGGCAAGCACAGGATGCAGGCGTCTATGATGAG
The DNA here is from genome assembly GCF_014843375.1 of Aminobacter sp. SR38. Taxonomy (NCBI): domain Bacteria; kingdom Pseudomonadati; phylum Pseudomonadota; class Alphaproteobacteria; order Hyphomicrobiales; family Phyllobacteriaceae; genus Aminobacter; species Aminobacter sp. SR38. Next base: position 382,486 of record NZ_CP062112.1, on the reverse strand, counting down.
ATGCGTGTGCACGGGCGCGTGCCGGTAAACTCTGAGGTCAAGGTATTGGACGGCGCGCTTGCGGGCATCAAAGGCCATGTTGCCGCGTCCGACGACGCCAGAGTGATCTTTATGCTCGAAATGTTCGGCCGCCAGGTGAAGGCGAGGGCGCCTCTTGAAATCATGGGAAAGGTAAGTTAATTTCGGGTCCGTAACGAATTGGCGATTTGCTTGTCTGTGCGGGGCCTGAGCGTCACACGCCGAAGCAGTCGGGGCAGATCGCCGCCCCGCCATAGGGGAAATGCGTCCGAATTTCTTCGTTCGAATTGTCCCCGCTGCCACTTTAGAAGCAGCAGCGGAGACTGCTCAATCAGTTGTAGATCTTGACGATTTTGCGTGTGCCAGGCTCAACCAGCACTGTCTTGTTGTCGATCACAACATACTGGTAGGTGACGTCCGGAACGCCCTCAAAGGAGTGCACCTCAACCGTTTCGGGCAGGGTGGAGCCGATGTTCAGTTCCACACCTGGGAGAGTGATAGAGGCCAGAGGTTTCTTCTGGATGTACTCGCGGATGACGGTTTCGCGTTCAGGTGTAATTATTACATCCTGAGCCCACGCGGCCGACAGGCTGGTTGCAAGTGCCAATGCTGCAATCGTTGCGATTTTCATCAGAGAACTCCCATGTTTGCGTACGTCCCTTGGGGGCGACAACGCAGGTACGACCGTTGGGTTCCTCGCCAAATTCGCTTACCGGGTTGCCCATCAAACTTGGGTGGACACCACAACCTGCAGCCCCTCGGCTCTCGCCACCCGTGGAATGCTACGGAGCTTCACGGGTGGCGACAGGGCTTAATGAGCGCGATGCTCAGCATTTCGTTTACGGGTCGCAGCTGCCTTCTTGGCCGACGCCGACCGATCCGCAGCAGAGCGAGATGCCGACGCTGCTCCACCCTTTCTGCCGCCCTTATGGGAGGCAGGGTGTCCAGTGTCTTTGCCCTCCTGACGGTTAATCGACGTGCTCGGGCATGTCCTTGAGCTGATCTTTCGTCCAAGACGTGACTGCATGGACTTCACCGTCCTCGTCCCGCATGAAATCAAGCTCGCCGGCTGCTACCGCAACCGGCTTGGCGCCGATACCAAGAAACCCGCCGACGTCGATGATGATCTGAGCGGTACTTCCAGAGCCGTGGACATGTGACACAAATCCGATGTCGTCATCATCGGGCCCATAGACCGTGGCGCCCTCGAGTAATTCGGACGTGAGTTCTGTTTCGGTGAGGGGGACGTGATTGCTGTGGTCCATCGGTGGTCTCCTCCTTTGGGGGTTAGATGGCCGTAACAGATCAAGCACCGATCCGTTCCAACCTGCCCCGAGTGACCATGGAAAATGTGATCAGCTACGCGATTTGGCGTTTCCTGGCCTCCATTTTGTTGAGGTTCCGTCAACATCCATCGACCGCTCAAACCGGCGAGAGGACACCATGCCCGCACCATCAGGTAATCAGTTCTGGAAGGTTCGCAGCTCCCACGGCCGCGCCCCAATCTTCGCCACCGCAGATGCACTGTGGGAAGCATGCACCGAGTATTTCGATTGGGTCGAAGCAAACCCGCTGTATGAGGCACGGCCCTTCGCCTATCAGGGCGACGTGAAGGTCGAGAAGATAGCCAAGATGCGGGCCATGACCATTTCGGGCCTGTGCATCTTTCTCGATATCTCGCGCCAAGCATGGGACCTTTACCGAGAGCGAGAAGGTTTTGTTGGCATCACCGCGCAGGTGGACGAAATCATCCGCACCCAGAAGTTCGAGGGGGCTGCCGCCGACCTGCTGAACCCGAACATCATCGCCCGCGAGCTGGGTCTGGCTGACAAATCCGAACTGACCGGCAAAGACGGCGCGCCTCTGGTGCCCATCCTGAATGTCGCAGTCAGCCGCAACACTTGACCTCGTCCTGCATCCCAAGCAGGGCGTAGCATTCAACACCGAGGCAACGGAAACCTTCTTCGGGGGCGCGGCAGGAGGCGGCAAGAGCCACCTAATACGGTCGGCGGCGATCACCTGGTGCACCGAGATTGCAGGCCTTCAGGTCTATCTATTCCGCCGTATCGGCGGCGATCTGGTCAAGAACCATATGGAGGGCCCGAACGGCTTTCGGGCGCTACTCGCCGGCTGGGTCGCCTGTGGCTTCGTCACTATCGTTGAGGACGAAATCAGGTTCTGGAACGGCAGTAAGATCTACCTCTGCCACTGCAAGGACGAGAAGGACCGCTTCAAATACCAGGGCGCCGAAATCCACGTCCTGCTGATCGACGAGCTGACGCACTTCACCGACAAGATTTACCGGTACCTCCGTGGCCGCGTGCGCATGGTCGGCATCGAGGTGCCCGAGAAGTACAAAGGCCGCTTCCCGCGCATCCTGTGCAGCGGCAATCCGGGCGGCATCGGGCATCAGTTCGTCAAGAGCACGTTCATCGACGGTGCGGCCGCATACAAGGTCTACAGGGCGCCCAAGACCGAGGGCGGCATGCTTCGCCAATACATCCCGGCGAAGCTCGAAGACAACCCGGCGATGAACGACAACGATCCCGAATATGAGGATCGTCTTCACGGCCTGGGATCGGAAAGCCTCGTCAGGGCCATGCGTCATGGCGACTGGGACATCGTCGAGGGTGCTTACTTCGACAACTTCCGCCGTGAGCGCCATGTCATCCGGCCGATCACGATCCCAGACCACTGGATCAGGTTCCGGGCTGGTGACTGGGGCAGTGCCAAGCCCTTTGCCTTCGGGTGGTTCGCGGTCGCTTCTGAAGACACCATTGGCGGCCCCGGCCTCGTCATTCCGCGCGGCGCGCTGGTCATGTACCGCGAATGGTATGGGGTGAAGACCGACGCCCAAGGCAAGTTCATTCCGGACACCGGCCAGAAGCTCCATGCCGAGGCCGTCGGCGCGGGTGTCAGGCTTCGCGACTATGGCGATGCCATCGCATATGGGGTGCTCGATCCGGCAGCATTCAGCCAAGACGGCGGTCCATCGATCGCCGAGCGCATGGCCAAAGGCGAGAACGGCGAGGGCGTCACCTTCACTCGAGCCGACAACAAGCGTACGCCTGGCCGTGGTGCGATGGGCGGTTGGGACCAACTGCGCAGCCGACTGACTGGGGACGAAGACGGGCACGCACTGCTGTTCTTCTTCAGCACCTGTGTTCACACGATCCGAACGCTTCCATCGCTGCAGCACGACCAGACCAACCTGGAAGACCTCGACACATCGCAGGAAGACCACGCGGCCGACATGGTCCGCTACGCCTGCATGTCCCGCCCATGGATCAAGAAGCTGGTTGAACAAGCCTCGCCGCCGAAGCCCGGCATGGTGCGGTTGCCCGGACCTCCTGAGCCCGCGACCGGTGGAAGGATCAGAATATGAAGGTTGAACCGTGACCGACATCGACGACGAACTCGACACGGCACCGGTTGACGGCGAGCCCACGCGCAAGCCGAAGTCCGCCAAGCCGTGGCTGGGCCTGATCACCAGCTATGAAAAGGCTGGGTTCGAGGACTATCAGACGCGCTGCACGAACATCGAAAAGCAGTATGCGAACCTCGCTCGGCTCGCCAGTATCAGCCGCAGCCGGGAATTCCAGATCTTCTGGGCGAATATCGAGGTGCTTCGGCCGTCGATGTATGCCCGCCCGCCGATCCCGGTCATTGCCACCCGCTTCAACAACACCAAGCCGATTCCGCGCGCAGCTTCAGAGCTTCTGGAGCGGTCGACGGCAGTGTCGTTTGATCGTGAAGACATGGACAGCGTCATGCGCCGCGTGCGCGACGATCTGTCGATCAATGCCCGCGGCTGCATCTGGGTCAGGTATGAGGCCAAGAGCAAGGACAACGGGCTATCTGAACGCGCCTGCATCGAGCACAAGAACCGCCGTGACTTCGCGCACGAGCCCGGCCGCGAATGGAAAGAGGTCGGTTGGGTGGCTGGCCGTGCCTGGATGACGCGAAAGGAAATGCGTCAGCGTTTCCAGAAGACATCAGGCAATGCCTATGCCGGGGCAATCTTCGCCAAGCAGAAGGACGACAAGAACAAGAGCGACGGCAAGCTGAAGGCCGGCGTGTGGGAAATCTGGTCAAAGACCGAAAACAAGGTGGTGTGGGTCACGCCCGGTGTTGACGTCGTGCTCGACGAGGACAAGCCGCACCTGTCGCTGGAAGGCTTCTTCCCGTGCCCGCAGCCTGCATATGGCACGGTAGAGCCGAACAGCCTGATCCCGGTGCCTGATTTCCTGTTCTACAAGGACCAGGCCGAGGAAGTAAACGAACTCACCAATCGCATATCCGCGCTGACCCAAGCGCTGAAGGTGCGCGGTTTCTATCCGTCCGGTGCCGGCGAACTCAGCGATGCCATCGAGGCGGCCGTCAAGTCGGTCGACGACCGCAAGGTCCTCGTCCCCATCGCGAATTGGGCGGTCACTGGCAATGGGTCAGCAAAAGACACCATCGTCTGGCTGCCGCTGGATATGGTCGCCTCGACCCTGACCCAGCTTATCGCCCTGCGAAAGCAACTGATCGAGGACATCTACCAGATCAGCGGCCTGTCGGACGTCATGCGCGGGGCAACCAACCCCAATGAGACGTTGGGCGCCCAGACCCTGAAATCGCAATACGGCTCGGTTCGCATCAGGGAACGCCAGAACGAGCTTGTCCGCATTGCCCGCGACACAGCGCGCATCGTGGCCGAGATCCAGGCCGAGAACTTCCAGGGCAAGACCCTGCTGAACATGTCCCAGATGGAGTTCGAAACCGACGAGAACATCGCAAAATCGGTCAAGGCGCTCGAAGGCCAAGCAAAGCAGATCGTCGACAGCATCAAGGCCGCACAGTCGGACCCACGCATTCAGGCGATGGCTGCTGAAAAGCCCGAAGAGGCTCAAGCGGCATTCGAACAGGCGCAGCAGCAGGTCGAGCAGATCGCGCAGCAGGTGCAGGAGCTTGAAGACACCATCACCATCGACAAGGTGATGAAGTTCCTCCGGGACGAACGCATTCGCCCGTTCACGCTGGACATCGAGACAGACAGCACGATCCAGCCCGACGAGGACGCCGCAAAGCAGCGCACAGCCGAGTTTCTGACTGCCTTGGGTGGTGCGCTTGCCCAACTGTCGCCAATGGTCTCTCAGCGCCCAGAAACGGCACCGTTTGCCGGCGAAATCCTGAAGTTCGCCATCGCACCATTCCGGCCCGGTCGGCAGATGCAAGCGGCGATCGACGAGTTCGTCGAGAAGATGAAGGCATCCGCCGCACAACCCCAGCCAGGGGCTGCACAGGCTGAAGCAGCGGCCCAGGCGGCAGCGGCGAAGGCCCAGAGCGACAGTCGACAGATCGAGCTGAAGGCACAGGCAGACATCGCCCGGATCAATGCCGACGCAGAAGCCAAGCAGCGCGAGGCTGACATCCGCATCCGTGAGATCGAGGCGCGCGCCGTGGCCGATGCGCAGAAGCATGCGCAGGAAATGCAGAAGGGCGCGTTGGAGATCGAGCGCCTTCGCCTGCAGGTCGCACAACAAGCCCAGAAGGTGGCGGCTCCTCTCGCAGTTGAAGGGCTGAGCGCATGAGCTACCAATGGTTCGAGATGGAAGACGGCCGGTCTGTCTACCGTAAGGCGGACAAGCACGAGCCGAAGCGCTCGCATCTCGCTTGTCCGATGATCGCGCAAGACACCATGGAACCGGTCCAGAGCATGCTGGACGGTAAGATGTACGACAGCAAGTCCAAGCTCCGCAGCACTTACCGCGCGGCCGGCATGGTCGAGGTCGGTAACGATCCGGCCAGGCTCCGCCCTCGGAAGCGCCCGAAACCAGACCGGGCAGCGATCAAGACCACAGTTGAGAAGGCCAAGGCTCGATTTGATCGCGGCGAGCGCGTTCGGCCCCGCTAACCATCCACCGCAACCTCTCAGACAGGTAGAACCATGACCGACGCATTGAACGGCGGCGCTGCTGCGCCCTCCGAGCCCTCGACCGTTGCCCCGGAAACGCAGGTCAATCAGACCCAGCCGCCGGCACAGACCAATCTGCCAGAGCCGAAGCCCGCCAAAGACGAGGGCCAGGAGCCCAAGAAGGCCCCGACCGCGCGAGAGGCGCTGAAGCGAGCAGCCGAGAAGGTCGCGAAGGCCGAACCGAAGCCGGAAACCGTCGCAAAGCCGGTCGACACCGCAAAATCCGAGGGCGCTGGCGACAAGACGACACCGGCAAAGCCCGCCGATGCGGCGCGTACAAGCGAAAAGCCAGCAGATCCGGTCCAGTCCAAGACCGATGCGCCCGCCCGGTTCTCCGCGGATGCGAAAGCCGCATGGGCGACGGCGCCAGAGCCCATCAAGGCAGAGGTGCATCGGGCAATCCGCGAGCTCGAGCAGGGCCATGAGAAGTATCGCGCCGATGCCGAGGCATTCGACCAGATCAGGGATTTCGACGACCTCGCGAGGAAGAACGGCACGACCATTCGTGACGCGATGACCCGCTACACCGACCTCGAAAAGACCCTGCTGACCAATCCAATGCAGGGAATTCAGGCGGTTTGCGAATATGCCGGCGTTTCGCTTCGTGAACTCGCCGCTGCCGTCATGGGCCAGTCGCCTGATCAGGCGCAGGCGCAGAACGACGCGACTATCCGCGCACTGCAGCAGGAAATCGCTGGCCTGAAGAGCCAGATCGGCGGCGTCACGACCTCGATGCAACAGCAGCATCAATCGAAGATCGAGGCATCGGTCGACGAATTCGCAAAAAACAATCCCCGCTTTGAAGAACTCGCCGACGACATCGTGTTCTTCATTGAGAGCGGCAAAACCAAGGATTTGGCCGAGGCATACAAGATGGCGGACCGGCTCAACCCCGCCCCATCTGCCCCGGCCCCAGCCGCCCCAGCGGCCATTACTGCAGACCTTGAGGCTCAGACCCGGAAAGGTTCGAAATCCGTCTCTGGCGCACCCTCGCTCGGCTCAGACCCGAATGCCCGGAAGCGCTCCACCTCAATCAGGGAATCTCTCGCCCGCGCCGTCGCGCAGGCCGGATAACCCGCGTCTATAGGAGGCCAAATTGGCCCTCACTTCTGTTGAAAAGAACCAGGAGATCCTGTCCCTGGCGCTGGAGGATCGTTCCGAAGGCTACCAGGACCTTGTCTCCAACTCGTCGGCCACCCTCTATCTGCTCAAGGACAGGGGGAACTTCAAGGAATACTCGGGCCCGAAGATCCGCGAACGCCTGCTCTACAACAAGACGGGCTCGGCGATCTGGTACAACGGCTTCGACTTCCTGAACCCGGTTCCTGCCGAGCTGTTCAGCGATGCCGAGTACACCCCCAAGATGGTCGCCGTGGCCGTCACCCTTCCGAATGAGGACATCCTCAACAACGAAGGCGAAAACCAGCTGATGGACATCCTGGAAAGCCACATCGAAGCCGCCGAAAGCGAGCTTATCGATGAGGCCGACATCTCGCTCCATGGCAACGGTACGCGCTTCGGCGGCAAGGAACTCGGCGGCCTTCAGCTTGCGGTGCCGACCATCGTCAATTCCGGTACCTATGCCGGCATCGACCGCGGCACCCAGCCGGCCTGGCGTACTTCGGTGTTCGACGCGCACACTGCATTTCCGGCCATCGGAACGCAGGTGACCAAGGACACCGTGCGCCCCATGCTCAACTCGATCATGACCCAGCGGTCGCGCGGCAAGAAGGCTGCAAACCTGCTGCTCATGTCGCCGGAGCATTACGCGGCCTACGACGCGGCAACCGTCGCCATTCAGCGCATCAACGACGAAACCAAGCTCGGAAAGCTCGGCTTCTCGGCCCTGAAATACTACGGCGCCGGCCGCGTTGCCGACATCGTGCAGGAAGGTGGCATCGGCTCCAACATGCCGGCGAATACGACCTACGGTCTGGACCTCGCCAACCTGTGGCTCCGCTACCACCCGGAACGCAACTTCAACAAGATCGGCAAGGCGCTCACGCCGATCAACCAGGACGCCGTTGTCCAGTACATCGGCTTCATGGGCGAGCTGACGATGACCAATCCGCTGTTCCAGTGGAAGCTCATCGATTCCAACCCGGCGGCCTAAGGAGGGTCCAGTGACCTATATTCCCGAAACTCCGAACCTCGGCTTCCCTCCGATTGCCTTCACCGGTCCCGCATCAAACGTGGCCGGCCGAAGCACTCCCTGGAAGCTGGGCGATGTCATCCGCGCGGTCGATCCGGTCTACGGCGTCGGCGAGTTCATCTACCTTCAGGGCGTAGGCTCGACGGCAGTTGGCTCGTGGGTCGTCTACAATCCGGACGATTGGTCCACGGTCCTGCTTCAAGCCGACGCTGCCGGCTCGGTCGCTGTCGCCATGTCGGCGAACGTGGCCAGCCAGTACGGCTGGTACCAGATCAAGGGCAAGGCCATCGGCAAGGCGCTGGCGGGCTTCCTCGACAATGCCAACGTCTATGCCACGCTTACCGCTGGTTCCGTGGACGACGCCATCGTTGCCGGTGATCGCGTCAAGAACGCCAAGGGCGCCTCTGCGGTCGGTACGCCTTCCGCCGGCCTGGCCGAATTCGAGATCGATCGTCCGTTCGTCGACGACGGCCTCGCAGCCTAATCCCTGACGACAAAGCAATAAGCGGGGCCCCTCGGCGGGCCCCGTTTTCCTTTGCACCCTCTCAGACAGGAAACCGAGAAAATGACATCGAACAACAATCAGACGACTGTCGTGTTCCGCATTCACACGATGCCCGACGCCACCGCCAGCCAGAAGGCAGGCCGACCGATCTTCTCCGACATGGAAGTCTGCGACATCGCATTCGCCGGCAACACCAAGACCAGGGCGACCTTTCCGGCCCATGAAGCCGAGCCCAACGCGACGCGCGAGAGCGTCAAGGACGGCAACGGCGTCGTGACCTACGCCATGCTCTACAACGAGCAGTATCGCGCCTTTAAGGCAGGTGTTTCCCAGCCGACGAGCGGCACGCCTTTGTCGGAAGCGCCATTCCTGGCCGAAGCCAAGCGCCGCGAACTCAAGGCGCTGAACATCCACACGGTGGAAGCTCTGGCCGGGTTGGATGGCAACCCACTCAAGCAGCTCGGCATGGGCGGGCGCGATCTGAAGAACCAGGCGCAGGCCTATCTGGACAATGCGGCCGGCTCCGCGGACGTGACGGCGCTGGCTGCGCAAAACGCCTCGCTGCTTGAGCAAATGGCCGATCTCAGGGAGCAGATTGCCCAGATGTCCGGGCGCAACACCCCCGTCAAGGAAGTCGGGGCGACGGCCGATCCCAACGTGTATGCGACGCACGATGAGCCGGAAACTGAGGCCAGGCCGGATGCGTCGACCGACTTCGACAAGTGGGACGACGACAAGCTGAAGGACTACATCGCCGAACACAACGGCTCGCGTCCTCGTGGCAATCCCAGCCACAACACGCTCGTCGCGGCTGCCGTTGAACTGGCGAACGGCTAAGCGCCCATGAGCATCCTGAGCGTCATAAAGCAGGTGTGCCCGGTCATCGGGCTCACCGTCCCCGATGCAGTGTTCTCGTCGACTGACCGGGAGCACGTCGAATTGCAGGCGCTCGCCAATGAAATGGCGCAGCGCATTGCCTTCGACGGCCGCGATTGGACGCGTCTCAAGGTGCTCGCAACGCTGACCGGTGACGGCATCGCCACCGGCTTCAATCTGCCCCCCGATTACAAGCGGATGCTGAAAAAGGCCCGCATCTGGCCTTCGGCAACGCCCTATTCGCCTTTGACGCACTACCCCGACAGCGACACTTGGCTCGCCATGGCAGTCCAGAACTACCAGAGCCTGACCGGCTCGTGGACGATGATTGGCGAACAGGTCCACATCAAGCCGGTGATGCCCAATCTGGCGACCGCATCGTTCTTCTACATCTCCGATCTGATCATCAAGGCCGAGGACGGGACGCCGAAAGCCGAATTTACCGCCGACGATGACGTCTTCCGCCTCGATGAGCGTGTCCTGAAACTCGGCATGATCTGGCAGTGGAAGGCCAACAAGGGTCAAGCCTACGCCGAGGACATGGTGACCTACGAGGACGCGCTTGCGGTCGCCAGCGGCAACGACAAGGGCTCGAACATCCTGACCGTCGGCACACCTCGTCTGCCGGCCGGCGCCGAATGCGCCTTCCCCGGAGTGATCACCCCATGAGGCGCGCCTTTCGACGTGTCCCGGTCGCTGCTCCTGCCCAGCAGAAGCACCGCACGCACACTTTCCCGGCACCAGTCCGCGGCAAGATTTCGAATGAGAACCTTGCGGCCTCGCAGCCTCAGGGCGCCCGGGTGTTGGAAAACTGGTTCCCGACCAGCACCGGTATCAGGCTGCGCGGCGGCACTCGCCGCAAGGCAACGATTGGTTCCGGTCCGGTGGTCAGCATGATCACCTACGACAGCTCGAGCGGTCGTTTCATGTTCGCCGCTGATGCGACCAACATCTTTGACGTGACCAGCCCTGCCGACCCTCTGGTGCCGCCGGCTGCTGCTGTCAGCGGGCAGACCAGCGGGTATTACAGCTATATCCAGTTCGCGACGGCCGGCGGGGACTTCCTGTCTGCGGTCAACGGCACGGACTCGATGCGCCAGTTCAATGGCAGTGTCTGGTCAACGGTGGCGGCGCTCGGCCCCATCGCGACGAACAAGCTGGCGCAAATCTGGGCTTACCGAAACCGGCAGTTTTTCGTCCAGAAAGACAGCCTTGTCGTCTGGTTCCTTCCGGTCAATCAGATCTCGGGCACGGCGCAGGATCTGTCCCTTGCCGGCGTCTTCCAGAAGGGTGGCGCAATCAAGTTCGGGGCAACCTGGTCGCTCGATGCCGGCGATGGCGTCGACGACAAATGCGTCATCGTCTCCGATCAGGGCGAGGTCGCGGTCTACGAAGGTGCGAACCCGGCCGATCCGAACGATTGGCGGCTTGTCGGTCGCTACGACATCTCCAGGCCGATGGGACGCCGCGCCTTCACTCAGGCCGGCGGTGACCTGCTGATTGCCATGGAAGACGGCATTGTCCCGATCAGCGAGGCAATTTCCAAGGATCGCATTGCGCTGTCCATGAGCAGCGTAAGCCGCAACATCGAGCTGGATTGGCGCCGCGAAGTGGCTCGACGCGCGGCAGTGCTGCCTTGGGAAATCGCCAAGTGGCCACTGATGAATATGGGCATCGTCTCGCTGCCGGCCGACGTCGGCCAGGACAGGCTCTGCTTCGTCGTCAATCTGGAAACAGGCGCGTGGGCCGATTACACCGGCTGGGACGCGCGTTGCCTCGCCATTCATGACGACTGGGCCTATTTCGGCACGTCAGACGGCAAGATCATGCAGTGCGAGGTCGGCGGCAATGACGACGGCAGCCCCTATGTCTGCACCTATGTCGGGCTTTTCGACCATCTGAGGGTGCCCGCGGCGAACAAGATCATCCACATGGGACGGTCCGTTTTCCTCGCGGCCCGCGCATTCATCGCCAAGCTGTCGATGTCGACCGACTATCAGGTTTCTTTGCCGGCTGCTCCGGCGTCGATCCCCGATGACACGCTGTTCGACGAATGGGACAGCGGTCTTTGGGACGTGATGAAGTGGGATGCCGGGTCAGATAAGCGCATCTCGACGCGCTGGGGCTCGATTGGTCGCTCCGGGTTCGTTGCCGCCCCTCAGGTGCAGGTGACATGCGGCGTCACACCGACGCCTGACGCCGAGTTGGTAGCGATCGACATCACCTACGAAGTCGGTGCTGTGGTCGTCTGAGCATGCGGTTGCTCTTTGGGTACAACGAAGAGGTTGCGGCGTTTGTCGCCAGCCTCATCCCGGGCTGTGAAAATGGCTTTGGCAATTGCAAGGCCATCGGCGTCGTTGACGAAGAGGCTGCCGAACTGGTCGCGGGCATGGTGTTTCACGACTGGCAGCCGGGGCCGGGCCTTATCCAGATATCGAGCGCGTCGACGACCCCGCGGTGGCTGACTGCCGAGGTGCGGCACAAGATGTTTTCGTACCCGTTCGACGAGGTCGGCTGCCAGATGGTGGTTCTTCAAGTCTCGGCCGCCAACGAGCGCATGGTGCGCATCGCAAAGGCCTTCGGTTTCACCCCGCATTTCATCGAGCGCATGCGCGGTCGCAATGAGGATGGATATGTCTTCACGCTGACTGACGACGCCTGGCGGAACAGCAAGTTCACGAGGAAATACCATGGGCAAGCCTAAAGCGCCGACGCCTCCCGATCCGAAGGAAACTTCAGCGGCATCGACCGGCACGAACATCTCGACCGCGATTGCCAATTCGTGGCTGAACAATGCCAACCAGGTCACACCTGACGGCACCATCACCTATACGAAGACCGGCGAAGAGAAGATAACCGATCCCTATACGGGCAAGACCTACACAATCCCGAAAACGACCGTCACGACGACGCTTTCGGAGGCCGCGCAGAAGATCAAGGATCAAACGGACGCGGCCCAGCTAAACCTCGGTACGCTTGCCAACAATCAGTCGTCATTTCTGAATGAGTACATGGCCAAGCCGTTCGACGGCTCCAACGAGGCGGTGGAATCGCGGCTCATGGAACTCGGCCGGAAGCGCCTGGATCCGCTGATTGCCCAGCAGAATGAAGCTCTTCAGACCCGTCTTGCCAATCAGGGCATCATGCCTGGGTCGGCAGCTTATGACCGGGCGATGGCTCAACAGGGGCAGACGACGAACGATGCCTACAACTCGCTGCTGCTGAGTGGCCGTCAGCAGGCCTTTGCCGAAGCCAAAGCGGTTCGCGACCAGCCGATCAACGAGATTTCGGCGCTGCTCTCCGGTTCTCAGATTTCGAGCCCACAGGCGCAGGGCTTCAATGGCTCGACCATTCCAACGACTGACAATGCCGGGCTGATCAATGAGAACTACAATCAGAAAATGAACGCCTACAATCAGCAGATGGCCCAGCGAAACAGTGTCCTGGGCGGCCTGTTCGGCCTCGGCGCCAACCTGATCAAGTTCTCCGACAAGCGCCTGAAAACCGACATCAAGAAGATCGGCAAGACCACCGACGGCCAGCCGCTCTATGCCTACCGTTACAAGGCCGGCGGTCCGATGCAACTCGGCCTGATGGCGCAGGACGTCGAGAAGAAGCGCCCGGACGCTGTGATCACCACGCCGAGCGGGTTCAAGGCCGTCGATTACGGCAAAGCGCTGATGCTGGGGGCCTGAACCATGGCACTTTCTTTCATCTTCGATGCTTCCAAGGAAACGCCCCAGAGCCTCGCCAAGAAGCGCGCGGTCGCCGAGGCTTTGGGCGGCCGCTCGCGCGGACCGCAGAACGTCGGCGAGGGCCTGACCGCACTTGGTGAGGCGCTTGGCTATCGTATGATGATGGCCGATGTGGATAAGGGCGAGGCCGCAGGCCGCGAACAGGCGGCTGCCACAATGGCCCCGCTGTTCGGTGCCGGCACGTTCCCCGAAGCACCTTCCCAGCCGAAGCCGTCTTCATCTTCGGCCCCGGTCGACTTCCACGGCGACGAACTCGCCTGGACCGACGCCAAGCCCTACCAGAAGGCGTTGCTGAACACGATTGCCGGGCCCGAAAGCGGCGGCCGATACAACGTGATCTATGGTGGCGGGAGGTTCGACGACTTCTCCAAGCATCCGGGGCAGGCCGTCCGCATCCAGACCGGGCCGAACGCCGGGCGCACGTCGTCGGCCGCCGGCAAATATCAGTTCCTCGGCTCGACATGGGAGGATCAGGCCGGCAAGCTTGGGCTCACCGATTTCTCGCCGGCCAACCAGGACAAGGCGGCGTGGAACCTCGCAGCCGAAACCTACAAGGCCAAGACGGGGCAGGATCTGGACGCTGTTCTGCAGTCAGGTGATCCGGCCGCAATTGCCAGCGTTGGCAAGGTGCTCAACCCGATCTGGACCAGCCTGCCGGGCGGTATCGAGCAGGGCACGAACACCGACAGGTTTGTGTCGACCTATCAGCGTGCGCTCGCTGCGGGCGCATCACCAGCGGAGGCGAAGCAGGTCGCACAGGCTGCGCAGCCCATCCAGGTCGCGTCTCTCGACCCGTCGGCTGGCGTGGCGCAGGCGACGCAGGTTCCTCCCATGCCGGAGGAATACGCAAAAACCGGCCTGTCACCCGAGGCCTGGGCCCGAATGAACGCGCCAACCGCACCGGGGGCACCGCCAAAGCCGGCAGTCCCTCAACCAGAGGCAAAAGTCACACCCTCACCGTCTCAGCGCGTCACGGCGGCAATGAGGGACAGCGCGCCCATGGGCGGCACGGTGCAGCCGCTTTCGAAGGTGACCGGCGCACTGGCCAAGGCCAATGGCGATCAGCCGGCGGCACAGGCAGCCAGCCCGGCCACCCAGCGCGTTGCTCAGGCAATCGGCGCGGAAGCCTATCGCGGCACGGCCATTGATAGCGACATGCCCGGACATGCGCCGCTTCAGCCCGGCGAGGCTGGCCCGACCGTTCAGCAGCTCATGCAGGCCGCAGCCGATCCTTGGTTGAGCGAGCAGCAGCGCGCCATGGTCAACACAATGCTCGAGCAGAAGATGCAGTCGAACGACCCTATCCGGCAGCTTCAGCTTCAGAAGCTCAAGAAGGAGCTTGGGACGCCGCAAAAGCAGTGGCAAAAGCTCGACGACGACACGCTGTTCGACCCGGCAACCGGCGAGACGAAGAGCATTGGCAAACCGAACGACGGCAAGTTCCGGTTCGAGGGCAATTCGGTCGAGGCACAGTCGCTCAACGGCCTCATGGATAGCGGTATCCTAACCGCAGAACAGGCGCAGCAGCTCGGCGCCGGCAAGACCATCACCAATCCCGCAGACGGGTCCGTCATGTTCATGACGCCACAGGGCGTATTTGGACAGGCGGCTGCGGGTGGTCCTGCAATGCCAGTCATGCCGCAAGGCGCACCCGCGCCCGTGCCAGCACCGACGCCTGCACCTTCCCCGGCACCTGTTCCGGCACCTCCGGCAGCGCCTGCCAGTCCGGTCCCGCCCCCCGCGCCGGCCGAAGGGCAGCGTCCTGGTATGATCCCGATCACCAGCCCGAAGGCGCAGAAGCCGACGGAAGCCCAGCGCAATCGGTCTTCGAATGTCGACCAGGCGTTCTCGACGATCACGAGTGAACTGGACCGCTATGCGGAGCTTGTCGGCCAAACCGGCATCGAGGCTAAGCCCGGAGAGGACAAGGACAATCTGAACACGGTTCGCCAGGGCATCATGCTTCAGATGAAAGAGCTGTTTAACCTCGGCGTGCTGAACGGTCCTGATCTCTCGCTTATGGAGCGCATGATCTACGACCCGGTTGTCGACCCTCTGAAGGAGGGCGGCATTGCCAATCTGCCCGATCAGATATGGACCGGAGTGACGGGCGGGGCCGGCGCGCGGGCGAAGAACAGCGTGGATGAACTCAAGCGCATGCTTGACAACATCAAGACCTCCGTCGACGCCTCTGTCGAACGGCAGACGCCCGGCGCACCGCCTCCGGGTGATGGTGGCGGCTGGAAAGACATAGGCAACGGCGTCAAAATCAGGGTGAAACAATGACCTTCAAAATTCTGATCCTTCACATTGTCGCAAAATCGCTCGGTATCCTTGCGCACGTCGAAGGGCTTCCGGTTGGAAGCACGCGAAACAGTGGCAAAATGGACAACACCAATCTGGACGGGTCTACTTACCCTCAAGCCAATTTTTCAGCGTCGGTGCCGTCGAATTGTCCAAATTGGTCCATGCGGCCTGTCCACTGAGTTGAGCGACTAGCAGCCCATCGTTGCTATCCATGTGGTTCAACAGGTCGTCGCGGATCGTTTGGGAATTGGTATCCCACTTAATAATCCAGACCGAGTCGAGGCAGTGAAGCGCTTTCCATGCTGCAAGCCGATCGTACAGCGGCTGATAGTTCCTGCCCGGTTGCCGCAGATCATAAGTAACCACGAAGACAGCCATAGTTTCCCCCAAAGCCCGATTTCCCATGGCCATCTTTGAATCTTTCCCTGCCGGAGTCGAGTAATGCCCCTTTTCGAGATCCAAGGCCCGGACGGCAAAACCTACGAGATCGATGCGCCCGACGAGAATTCCGCTCTCGGCGCTCTCGGTCAGTTGACGCAACAGCCGGCGCCGCGTCCCAGTGGCCAGCCGCAGCACTTCGATTTCGACCCGGCCAACGTGGAAGGGGGCGTCCCCGGCTACAACAGCCAGACCGGAATGGTTGAGGGCGACGATGCGCTCAGCAAGATCAGGACGGGGTCGGGCGGCGTGCTGGAGGGCATTCCCGTCGTCGGCCCGCTGATCCGTGGCGGCGTTGATCGCGCCGCTGCGGCCACGCTCGCGCCGTTCTCCGACAAGGACTACGACGAGGTCTTGCGGACCATTCAGGCGGGCACGGAGGCTGAAAAGTCGATGAACCCGAAGGTGGACACCGCCGCGCAGGTCACGGGCGCGGTCGCCGGCACGATCCCGATGATGGCGGCGGCTCCGAGCGCCTTTGGTATCGGTCAGGCAACCCGGTTCGGCAGGATCGGCGGCGCCATGTTGGGCGGCGGCGGTCTCGGCAGCGCTGACGCCTTCGTCAGGTCTGGCGGTGACTTGCGCGATGCAATCGAGGGCGGGTTCTGGGGCGCAGGAACGGCCGGACTTGGCACTTACGTCGCCCCATGGGTCGGCAAGGGCGTCAAGAAGGTTGCCGACGCTCTCCTGACTGGCCGGCTTGCCAAGGCCAAAGGCGTCGACAAGGGGGCGTTTAATCTCCTGGCGCAAGGCATAGAGCGTGATGGGCTCGATGCTGCGTCAGCAAATGCCCGTCTGGCCGAACTCGGCCCCGATGCGATGGTTCTGGATCTCGGCCCGAACCTCAAGCATCAGGCGGCGGCGCTTGCTGCCATGCCGGGCGAAGGGCAGAAGGTTGTCCGAGGCGCGATCGAGGCGCGAGACGCCGCGGCGAACCGCCGGATCATTGACGAGGTGAATAGCCAGCTTGGACCGGCTCCGGTCCCGCGCAGGGTTACCGCTAACATCGAGGTCAACCAGAGGAACCTGTCGCCGCAGTATCGTGACGTGTTTCAAAACGCCTCGCCCGTCGATACACGGCCAATTGCTCGCTATCTGGACCAGGAAATCCAGACGCTGCGCGGCGAAGCTCAGCGCGGTCTGCAGCGCGTCCGCACGATGCTCAACCGCGTCGGGACCGAGGAACTTGAAACCAATCCCGTGACACTGCTTGAAACCCGCAAAGCCATCGACGGCATGCTGGAAACGGTGCAGGAAACGAACGCACGCAACGCGCTTACGACTGCCAGGCAGGCGGTTGACGACGAACTGCGCGCTTCGGTCCCGGGCATCAAGGAAGTCGACGCGAAATATGCCGAGCTTGCGCGTCAGGACACGGCATTGCAGCGAGGCCAGACCGTCCTTGCCAATGGTCGTGAGGCACCCCGGCCCATCGAGCTTGCGGACGAGTTCAGGCAAGGTGCGCTGCCACAGGGCGAACAGATCGGCCCGTCAGCCGTTCCCGTCCGTCTTCGTCAGGGTGCGCGTGCGGAAATTGAGCGGATCATCGGCACCAATGCCAACGACCGCGTTGCGCTTCAGCGGCTGATTAAGGGCGAAGGCGACTGGAACCGCGACCGACTGGCAACCCTGTTCGGCCAGGATCGCGCCGACCGCATCATCCGCCTGCTCGACAATGAACGAGCCTTTGCCGACACGTCGAGCATCGTCACCCGCAATAGCGAAAGCCTTGCCCGCCGTGAGGCGATCAACGACCTGACAGGGCAGTCGGGCGGCGACTTCGGTGTGGTCGACAGCTTCAAGGCTGGCGGTGTCAGTGGCGCGACCCGTGCGGCCGGCATCAAGGGCGTGGAAAAGGTCGTCGAGGCGCTGCAGGGCGTGAAGACAGAGGCCGCCCGAAAGCAGATGGCTGAGACGCTGACCAGCAACAATACGGAAGTGGTCGACGCTCTGCTGAAGGCCGCGAAGGGCTCCAGCCTTAACCCATCACAGATCGATCGAGTTTCGCGGGCCTTGCTGCTCACCACGGTTGGCGGCGTTGGCCGCTGATCGGTCTTCGCGCCACGCTAGGCAAAGCAGCAGGCCAACAAAAGCCCCGCCGAAGGCCGCGCCGTAGATAAAATCGTCGCTCATCGAGTTGAGAAACTTATCGAAGCCAAGGCCGAACGCCACCATCACCGCAATGGTTACGGCTGCAGCGATCAACTGAACTGTGGTCCGGTAGCTCATGCGCCGGAAAGTAATCCCAGACCGCCGTTTCGACAATAGGCCGCCTTGGAGCGGCAATTCCCACATGGAGACCTGCCGATGCCCCGTAACGGCTCAGGTGTGATGTCGTGGCCCCCCAACACTCAGGGCGTACCCAACACGACAGTTTCGAGCACCAGGTACAATGCATTCCTGGCCGACCTTCTGGCGGACCTGAACGCCGCCCGGCCAATCACTGCTGGCGGCACTGGTGGCATTACGGCCGTTTCCGGCAATGACAACCTCAACACGACCGGCGCCGATATGGCCTCGGCGGCAACACTCAATCTGGCCAATGCGACAGGTGTGGTAGTCAACGTCACCGGCACCACGACGATTACGGCCCTTGGCACTGTCAGCTCGGGTGCGATCCGGACACTGGTCTTTGCTGGCGCGCTGACGCTCACCCACAATGCGACGAGCCTTATTCTGCCGGGTGCGGCAAACATCACCACGGCAGCAAATGACACAGCAACGTTCCGCTCCAAGGGGGGCGGAAACTGGATTTGTGTCGACTACAAAAAGGCGAACGGGCAGTCAGTTGTTTATCCGGCCGCCGCCTCGACCACAGTTGCCGGGTTGGTTGAACTTGCGACTGACGCTGAAGCACAGGCCAAATCTGATGCTACCCGCGGCCTCACGCCTTCAAATTTAGCTGCCCTTGGGGCCTCGGAAACGTTCGCCGGCCTCGTTGAGCTAGCCACAGCAGCCGAGGTGGCAACGGGGACTGACACCGCCCGCGCGCCGTCCGTGTCGACGATGAAGAGCCATCAGGGGGTGGCCAAAGCATGGGTGAATTTCAACGGCACCGGTACTGTTGCGATCCGCGACAGCTACAACGTCACCTCGATCACCGACAACGGCGTGGGTAATTACACTCTTAACTTCACAACGGCCATGGCGAATACGAACTATACATCAGGTGCGGCGGCAGGAACCACTATCCCTACCGCTGGGATAGTCATCCCCGCGACCGCAGCGACAGGCTCTTACCAGATACGAACATTTGCGGTTAACAACACTGCTCTCGATTGTGACTTCGTTCATGTGGCAATTTTTGGAGACTGACAATGCAACGCATCATCTATCCATCAGGTGACGGCGTCGCCGTTCTGATTCCCGCAGAGAAGAGCGGGCTTCCCGTTCAAGAAGTCGCTCGCAAGGACGTGCCTGCGGGACTGCCGTTCCGGATCATTGCCACTGCCGAAATCCCGACCGATCGATCGCAACGTGATCTGTGGACCGCCGATTTCAGCCAGCCAGACGGCTACGGCATCGGGGCCGCCGCATGGTTTGCCGAACAGGAGGCGATCATTGCCGCTGCGCACGCGGAGGAACTGGGTTCGGAGGACACCAAATGAGCGTCATTTCCATTCGGCCTGCGCCGCCACCGCCTGTGCCCGAGCGTGTGTCTTCTCGCCAATTCAAGATGCAGCTCGAGATCGACCAAATCTTAGAGCAAGTCGAGGCTTGGGTTTCCGCCCAGCCAAAGCTGGTCCAGATTGCCTATGCCGAGAGCAAGACCTTTGCTCGTATCGACCCTATGCTGCAGTCAGGGTTCGCTGCGCTCAGTTTCCCTGCGGCGGCAGTCGATGAGTTTTTCCGAAATGCGGGAAAGCTCTGAAGAACCATCCCTTCACCTTAGCCCGCACGGCACGGCGGAACCGCTTCCACGGCGACTGATAAGGCTTCTCGGCGAGACTGTGCGGCGGCCACGGCGGTTGCCGAAGATTGAATTGCGCTCCCAAGGCTTGCTTCAAAGCTGCCAGGACTGGCTCAGAATGCCGGGGGTCAATGTGAACGTTGTTGTCAGAGAGCGACGGGATGATTGAGCCATCTGGGTTGCTGTAGCCCGCCCGGAAATCGACGAAAGCGACGCCCATCTTTGCCATGCGGTCGTTCATCCTGTCGCGAATCGCCTTCGCGTCGGCCCGGCATGCCTCTTCATTTTCGTACCCCTCATACTCCAGATAGGCCGGATTGAATGGGCCGATGCATGCCAATGCCAAACGCGCCGGGCACCTTGCCTTAAATTGATCCAGCGCCGCCTGGAACCTGTCGCAAAGTGCATCGGCTTCCTCGACAGAAGATCGACCATTTCGACGTGCGACCCTCGCTACGTGGACGCGGCTGTCAATTTCACCAAACGACAACACAAGCACATCACCGCTAACCGTCCGGCAGTTCTTAGGAACCAGTGATGCGATGCCATCGCGAGCGGCCCGATGCATCGTTCTTGGCCCATGCCAATAAATCTTAGCCTCGGCGATCCCGGCAAAGCTGAATAGCGAGTGGCTGTCACCGAGCGTCATTAGAACCATAGCGCCTCATAGCACAGTCGCTGACGCGCGTTCCACCACCCTCACAGGTTCAGCGAAGCGAACGAAGCATCCAGGTCGAGCCGCCGTTGGACAAGCACGGACTGATCGGCGATGTCGGCCTGGTCTTCCAGGTTGCGCAGATCAGTTGCAGACAGAACTGGTGCCCTCTCAGCCCGGCCAACGCTGGCGAAGTAATCGTAGAACTTCCAATGCCCGCCTATATCGCGCAGGTGCATCCAGACACTTGGAACGCCAAGAGCATCGGCGGCGATCAGGCCGTGAAGACTGGACGACATAATGAAGTCGCATGAGGCGATTTCTCGCGCGGTGCCGATGACGTCTTCTGTCCCAAGATTGATAGCCGTTGAGTTCGGTGTCTCATTCAACATGGTTCGCACCATGGCGTAGTCACCATCTTCGGGGTGCACAATTATGCCCCATCGATGCGCCTTCGCTGTTGAGGGAGTAAGTCGATCAAGGAGTAGCGCTGGATCGCCCATCGGAACCTGTTTCCCGAGACCGAGCAAGTCGCGCGTCTTAGGACCGCGAACAGAGCGAATGTCCAACCACCGCCAGCCGGTGGTTCGCTCTGTTCCGAACGACCCCGATCCCCAGACAACAATTCGGTTGAGACGTAGCTTCGCCAAGCGCTTGCGGTGGCCAGCAATGACGTCATCAAGGATGCTACCAATTGAAACCATATCGCATCGGGATATGCTTGCGTAGGCAACATCTCTGCCTGAGAGCATCTCGATCAGCTTGGGTGAGAGGGTGTCCCCAAAGTTGGGGCGGACAAGTGCACCGTCCCAGTACAATTTTAGCGGCCTTCGTTTCATTAGGCAGTCAATACATAAGCGGAAGCTGTAGTTCCACCCCCTTTGACTGACCCCGAGAAGATCACTGAACTCCCCAAGGTCGCCGAACGTTCCTGCTCTCCGGCAAATATCCGCCCGCTTAGGAGAAGGGCTAACCGATCGCAACGAGACGAGGAGGCTTGGCCGCTGAGTCGCTCTCACGCTCCACGGTGGCGACGTCATTTTCATGAACGGTGATCGCCGATAGGCCGTTTGACGTCATGATCAGGTAGCCATCGTTAAGTCGGTGGGTCACTTCAAAACGCACAAGTACATGATCGCCTACGGCAACGGGTCGCTTGCTCATGGAAGCACTCTCCGGCTCAACGCCCCCGCGAACCTGTTGCTACATTCTTCTGCTCTAAAGAAGGATATTGCAATGGGCCAGGGCCGTTGCACTTCTCGCTACGAGACAACAAGCCACAATATCATCGCCGAAGCCGCGATGACGACTAAGTCCCATGGACCGTAGTAAGTTCTACGCGACTTTGCGCGCGCTCTCGTCTGGCGTGTTCGGAACGTCGCTTTCACAAAGCCAGGTCAACGGCGCTGCTGCTCGGCTCGCCGTAGCTGACGCTGCAGGTGCCCGAGGGGGGCTCGGGGGACGCGTAACCGGGAGGCAACGCATCCAAGCGTTCGCGTCTGACCGCCCCACCTGCGCGAACGACATTGCATCAAGAAGCTTGTGACCTCAATGGCAGTCGTCAGGCCGACTTCTGCCTGCCGCGAAATACCGACCATGCAATCAGGCCGGCCCCGATCAGGGTTGCACCCCAAGCAATTAGCGTCGGCACCATCGGACTGCCGAAGCAACCATTAAGCCCGATGTAGTCCATATAGTAGCAATGCCTGACAGGTGTTTCGTTCTCGAAGCTGAATGTCCGCGTGAACATTCCGTTGAAGAACAAAAACACGCCGGCGATCAAAATCACCCACTTCATCTAGCCCTCCCTCCCGTTGATGCGGGCAGATTGAACGACTTCATCATCAAAGGAAACCACCATGGATCGCAATTTCCCGCGGGCGCTTGCGCTCGTCCTCAAGCATGAAGGTGGCTGGTCGGATCATACCGATGACCCGGGCGGCCCGACCATGAAGGGTGTGACGCTGGCGAACTTCCGCCGCTACGTGAAGCCGGACGCCACCAAGGACGATCTGCGCCGGATCACGGACGAGCAGTTGGCAACGGTCTACCGCCGCTTCTACTGGGACGCGGTGCATGGCGCCGAGCTTCCCGACGGCGTCGACTACGCCGTGTTCGACTTTGCGGTGAACAGCGGGCCGGGCAGGGCGGCCAAGTACCTGCAAGGCGTCGTCGGTGTTGTTCAGGACGGCCGGATCGGGCCGGCGACGATCAGCGCAACCAAGGCGATGATGCGCGCCACGGTCATCAACGACCTGTGCGACAAGCGCATGACGTTCCTGTACGGCCTGAAGACTTGGCCGACCTTTGGCAGGGGCTGGACTGCCCGCGTGTCTGGCGTGCGCGCAGAAGCGCTCAGGCTGTCTGCTTCCTCAATACCCGCGCCAGCGCCTACCAAACCCGCGCCAGCGCCTTATCCCGCCGAACCCGCCAAGGGCTTGGCCTTCTTCCTGCAACTCATCGGCAAGGCACTCGCCTGGGCGTTCTCCCGAAAGGATCACTGACCATGGGACCGATTATCCGCATCCTGCTTCGCTATGTGACGCTTCCGCTGCTGGCCTTCGGCCTGATCCTCCCAGAGGAACAGCAGGCACTCATCGCCGATCCGCAGATTGTCGCCTGGGTGAGCACGGGCCTTGGCATTGTCGCCCCGATGATAGCCGAAGGCTGGTATTGGGCCGCTCGCAAGTTCGGGTGGGCGAAATGACCGCGCTCATCCTCTCAGCCCTGACGAACCCGACGCTGCTGGCGATCATGGGCGGCCTGCTGTTCGGCCTGATCACTTTCTTCAAAGGCAATTCACGCGGGGCAGCAAAGGAGCGTGTCAAGCGTGAGGCCGAGGAAGCCAAAGCTCGCGATGTCCTCGACGATGTGCAATCCGACGTCGGCGCCATGTCGGCCGATCAGGTGCGGGCCGAACTAGCCAAGAGGGCACGGCCATGAAGCGCCGGCTGCTCGACCTCGTCACGCGGATCCTGCTGCTGATCGTCGTTTTAACGGGCGCCGTGGCCTGCGCGACCGCGCGCGGCAGCATCTGCCTTGGTCCTGACCTCCGCTACCGGCAGGAGGTCTACGACGCCATGAACGCAGAGGAAGCAGCCCGGCACCTCACCATTCTGAAGACACGCGAGGAACTGTGCGGGAGGAAGCCATGAGCGACCAAAAGCACTTCGGCATGGATATCGACATGAAGATGAGCCTGGGCAACATGATCACCATTGGCACGTTGCTTACGGCAATCGTCTTCGGTTGGGCGAACTTCCGATCTGACATCGAAGCCAACAGGCTAGCGACCGCGGCGAACACAACCCGCATCGAGCGCTTGGAAATCCAGAGCGGGGAGATGAAGGATCGCCTGACACGCATGGAGGTCACGCTTCAGAACGTGTCCGTGCAGATCGATCGCGCGGTGAGGTTGCTTGAGAAGGATACCAGCCCGCCGCCCTGACCTTCGCAATTACATGTCCAGAACTCCGCTCCCAAAGGTCGGGCGGCGGTTGACTGCACTGCGAAAATACCTTGGGACGCCACAACAAGCTTGAAGCAAGCGTAGTTTGCATTATTGCTTGCAGCGTCTTCGAAAGGAATCCCATGACGACGTCGGCAGTGTATCGGAAGGCGCCAATCGTCGAGGCAATTATCGACCTCCGCGTGAACACTCCGGTCGAGGCGGCTGAATTGGACCGGCTGGCGAAGAAGCTTGGCGTTCGTTACCCCAACCACTCGGAGGTAAAGGGCGTCGAAGTTCTCATAGAAAGCGCTAGCAACCAGGTCGGTGTTAAACATTCGAATGCAGGCTATCGCTTGACGTCAAATGACCAGGCGGACATTTGTGTCATTAACGCAACTGGGGTTACAACTTCCCGGCTAGCCCCTTACGGCGGCTGGGAAGCTCTCGTGGAAAGCGCTCATGAGAATTGGGATGCTTGGACCAAGATATCCGGTAACAGCCAAGCTGTCAGAGTAGGCGTCAGGTTCATCAATCGTATCGATGTTCCGCGGGATGCAGATGGAAATGTGCTCGTCTTTGACTACATACGGCTTAGGCCAGAGTTCCCATCCATCTCTAGCCATCCATTGTTCGGTTTTGCTGCCCAGATATCAACGAAGCTTGACAACCCTAAATGGTCAGTCACTTTAAATAGTGGCGTGATTGTTCCGCCGCCACTCTTGAGTCACATCTCATTTTTGCTCGATATAGATGTATACCGTGACGAAGATTTGCCGAGGAATGCCAAGAAACTTTGGGAGACTATTGGTGAAGCTCGCGAACTCAAGAATGATCTGTTCGAAAAAATGATAACCGATCTATCTCGGAGGTTGTTTCAGTGAAAAATGTGCTTGAGATCAATTCGCGACCAACGGCTGGATTGCAGGCCTCAATGGCGCTTGGTCCTCAGTACACCGCTTTCGCATCAACGACTGCTGAGGCCGTAGCGTCGTCCGCGGTGAGCACCTCCAGGCTCCAATTCCACGGGCAAATTGGGCAGCTAAGTGATCAGCTGTATAATTCAAGAGCATCGTTCAAGATTGCAGCGTCGATGTACGCAATGCATCTTGATCGTGGTTGGAGAGATATTCTCTTCAAGCAGGTAGATCAACTAATGGATCCGGAAGAATGGGACGAGCGGGATGCACCTGTTTCTCCTGAATCGTCTTTAACCTTCTTAAGGTTACTTCTTTTCGTCAAGCCTGGTCGCCGGCCTAGCCTTGGAGCAACTGACGATGGCAATTTGGTTGCGGCGTGGGTGGCTGAGAAGAACAGACTCACATTGATCTGCCAGCCCGATGATCATATCCGGTGGGTATTGTCGACGACGTCTGAGGGTGTCGCAGAAACAGCCGCTGGTTCGACGACCACGTCGAGAATTCCGGACGTGCTAACCCCCTATAACAAAGAGCAATGGTTTGCCAATGCCGGAGCGTAGTATTGGGGATGAAGATCACCTAATCCGCAGCGTCGCTTGGAGCAAGTTACTAAAGACCATCGACAATGATGGGTGCGAGCAGGTTATCGGCTTTTTGCACACAGCTTTTGTTATGCGCGATAGCGAGGACACGTTGTCGTCGACTCTCCAGGAGTATTTCACCGGTACTCCGCAACAGCAGATCGAGGCTGCGGTGAGAGTGATGAGGAATTCGAAGCTGAAGATTAGCCCCAAAAGCGCATTTGCCATTGGAAAAGTTGGCGACATAAGAGGCGCGTGTTCTCTGAAGGGGCATCAGGTACGTATTCTTCACGAGCCGGAACTAGACAACGCTGCTCACGCGAGCATCCGCCGGTACCCGCGCCAAGAAATTGAATTGTTTGAGTTATTGGCTTCGGAGGCTTGGTGCGGACTGGTTCTCAACAAGGACATTCCCTGAGCAGGAGCCCCGCTGCCGAAAGGTGGCGGGGCTTTTTTTCTTAGGGCTTCCTAGACGATTTCACTTTCCAGGCGACCCAGTCGAGGAAGTACACCAACCATGATGTTACCCATCTGTTGGCCGGGTTCAGCAATGGATCATCGACTGGTTTTCGCTGAGGAGGTTCGCTGCCAGGTGCTTCTGTTTTCACGACTGAAGGACCTTGATTTTTGCAGCGAGATAGACAAGCACCAAAAACGCGCCACATCCGACAAGCGGGTGCGAGGTTATCCCAATCAGGGCACAAATCATAATGCCGGTGACAAAAATTGCCCCTTGCTTGACCGATTGTCCAGCTTTTCTGGCTTGCCAGGCCACGATGACGAGCAGGGTAATCCAGCTTATCAGCATGAAAACCAATGGTCCCAACAACCCGAGATACCGCAGGTAGTAGGTAAGAAACACCACTGGAACGCCAACCACTATTGTTGGCCAAATTTCATCCAGGAATTTCTTCAATTGGCGTCTCGCCTATTCTAAGTGTTGGCTGTGTGCGCGTGCTTAACTGGCGCTACTGGGTCGCCCGCATTCTAAGAGCCTAGCTCGAAAACTCTTCTAATCAGGTCTTCCGGGCACAAGACTGATCCGGACGTGCTTGGCATTAATGAAACCGGCCACCCCGTAGCTTGTACTCCACTCGATGCGGTATTTCTCGTCGACCTTGGTGATCTCAAAATCAAAGATGATTGCCGGCATCATGTCGAAGTCGACGCAATTGATCGCGCTCACCCCCTCAAGGGCAAGAGTAACTGTCGCGTGCTTGTCGAGAACAAAGTAGCCCTTGGTATCCACCTCGTCCGTCATATTCCAGGCCTGTATTCGAAGCAGCCCCGCTCCCTTGCCGGAGACGTTGATCTCAAGCAGTTCGGCATCATGGAAGCGTGGAACGCGCCCGAACCACTCAACGAGCGCGTCGCCTCCGGGGATATCAAGCAGCTTGGACTTAGGTGGTGTCATGAATTGCGAGCAGGGTTGAGTGGTCACGATTGCGCTGATTCAAAAAGGAGGCGTTAACCTAGCATACAAATAGCGTCCAACATCATCGACATGAGCTTGTCGCGTGCCTGCCGTTGCAATCTGTCCGGGGGCTCCACCGCAAGCAAATCGTCAATTGACATGCGTTTGTACGGCGGGTGCCCAGTGCCGACGTAGATATGCCGCCTGTCCATATTGAAGATCAGCTTCCAGCTTGCGGTCTCATCTGCAGCCAGCACACACGTGATGGGCTTCATCTCGATACACCCTTTGAAAAGGGAAGACTGCCAAAGCCCTAGGGGCTTCGCTATCGCAAGATTTAACTATTGACTTCCCCACTTCGCGGCCATTCCGCGCCAGTTCCGAGTGCGGGTCAAGAGGCGCAGCCTCCTACGGCTTACGCCTCCCGTGGAGGCGTGTTATTAGCGCTTGCTAACTGAACGTTGGGCAGATTCTTTACCCCGCTGGCTCCTGCCGGCGGGGCCTTTTCGTTGTCGGGCGAGGGTTGGAACTACCAGTTGAAGCTCACGCCCAGGCTTGCTGCATGCGTTTTCAGGTCGATTTCGTACGTATCGTAAAAATCGCCGGAAGGTCGGTGCGAGTCGAACGAATCCGAACCGTAGTCGGTGAAGAGATAGGCGCCCCGAATGCGGATGTTGTCGGTAACGGCATATTCGGCGCCCGCACCGATGGTCCAGCCAACGAGCATCCCGTCTCCCTCATCCCAAATTGAACCGAAGTCGTAGGTCTTGACGTCATAGCCGGCATAGGCGACGCCGCCCGTGACAAAGGGCATCCAGCGATCCATCGCATAACCGAAGCGTAGGCGGGTCGAACCGGACCACTTCAGGTCAACTTCCGCAGGCCAATTGTCGGCGCTGCCCCAAGGCTCATCGCGATAGAGATACCGACCGTCGCCTTTGACGCCATTGGCATTGATCTCGGTTTCAACGCCAACCACCAGGCCACTCGACATTTGATGGTTGTAGCCGGCGTAAATGCCTGCGTTGGCACCGCCGGGATCGATCTCCCAAGTGTCATTTGGATTCGAGGCCGAGAGCTTGCTATCCCCCCAACCGTATCCAATCTGAGCACCGACATACACGCCCGACCAGTCGATTGCGGACTGTTCACCGGCATGCACTGTTGTGCCGGTGGCTACGAGGCTCGTGCTCAACAGCATTGCCAGCAATGGTAAAGTGATGCCTTCGCGAAGTGTGGAACTGAGATTCATATTTGGTGCCCTGATTGCAAGCTCTACTCGAGCGAACAGGGCAGCGTTCGCGATACATGCTGCGGTTATCACAGGGAGTGCCGGCGGGCAAGAAGGGCGCCCCACTGGCTTCGGGCCGGGGGGCTTTTTTGTCGTTACCGTTGCGAGAACCTAGCCCAGACGAACCACGTCGTGAGGGCTAGGCAGATTGCCCATACTGTTATGATTGCGGTTAGTCCCGAACGGCTTGTCGGTCGCTGCTCCACAAGGAGCGCGGCGGCCCGATACTCCGCCATCAGACTGGCGCATGTACTCGCGCTGTCCAGATGTGGGGTCGTCGCCCATATCCTACCCCCTAAACCGTTTCCCCTCAGCGAAACTCGGCTTAACTGCCTCGTTTTGCGTCCTTGCTATCGTTGTTCGCTCTTGCCAACTCGATGCGTTTCGATTCGATCCGGTCGGCCGCCGCAAGGAGGATTTCGACCACTTCGGCTTTTGTCTTACTGGCAGGGTTGGCGGCTATTGCTCGCAGGTCCTCAACGATTGTCGGCATTTGTCTCTCCTATTTAGGTAGCGGCCTTCTACCGCCTCCTCGGCATATCTGAGTTTTGGCGGGGGAGGCCAGTGGCATACTGATCATCGGGCCGCTGCTGGCGAATTCAGTTCCAGTATCGATGTAGATGTCGGGGGCAGAATGTCTTTTCAACGACAAAGACGATGCCAGTCCATTAGCTTTCCAAATCAACAAATGTACGTCCACATCAATCCTCGTGACGTCTGTGGAATCTGCGGATTATCGTAGAAATGACTGGCACACCTAGCCGCCAATCGCCGACGCTTCAATCGCGGCGGGCTCCAAGGAGGCGGTATCATGCAAGGAGCACTAGAGCACTCACCAGTTCGAAATC
This sequence comes from Aminobacter sp. SR38, assembly GCF_014843375.1. Classification (NCBI taxonomy): domain Bacteria; kingdom Pseudomonadati; phylum Pseudomonadota; class Alphaproteobacteria; order Hyphomicrobiales; family Phyllobacteriaceae; genus Aminobacter; species Aminobacter sp. SR38. Next base: position 353,409 of record NZ_CP062112.1, on the reverse strand, counting down.
ACAGAGTTGTACGTCGACATTCTGACTGGACCCTCAAGGAACCAGGGGCGTCGACCCCTATAGAAACTCCAGGCAGCGACAATTGCTGCGCCGGCCATCATGGTGACGAGGAACGTCACATAGATGCTCGGCCCAAGAACGCCAAGGCGCTGCGCCTGCTCAAATTCGCCTACCGCATAGGTAGTCAGCCATAGAACGACTGCAAACGAAACAATGACCCCGACGACTTTCATCCAAGTGCATCATGGATTGCTCCCCATATCTCGCACGTACCTACGCTTCTGCCAATCGTAGACGATGCCTTCGGGCCGCACGAAGCGGCGGGAAATCTCTTTGGTCCCCTCGTGCATGGCCTGTTGGCGCTTGGCCTTCCTGATCCGGGGCCTCGGTGTGGGTCTTCACCTGGGCGCAGTCGTAGTGAGCCGGGCCACAGTTGGTGTTGACGTCTCCAAGCAGGGCCAGCGCGCGCTCGTGCTCGACAATCCAGCGGTCGTCATGGCGGTGGATGGGCTTACCGCAGATGCAGCACGGCGCAACGTTGTGGGCTGTGCAATTCTCGGAAAAGATGTGCTGACGGCGCTTGTCCGCCATCCGCTCACGAGGGGTATTAGCGGTCATTCTCGATGCCTTAGGCGCACGCCAGGCCCCCCGCCGTTCTCGGGGATAAATTCAACTCCCGCTTTCTCAAGCGCCATTTTCACCGCCGCCAAGTTGTTGACCGTTGGTATGCGTCGCCCTTTTTCGAAGTCACGAATAGTGCTCTCGCTGAGGTTGGAGGCCTCGGCCAGCTTGGTCTGCGACCAGTCCAATAAGCCTCGCGCTGCACGGGACTGAGGAGGGGTGAGCGGCATCGACATATTCGTTCCAATTCTTCTAATTCGTTTAACACAAACGAAAACCGTTGACAGTAGAAGACTTTCGAGATTATCGTTTATTGTACACGGTTTTCGTTAAAATGGAGTTATCGAAATGGTCACCGCTGCTCGCAGATTTGATGCTAAGGAATTCCACCCGGACATGTTGGTGTCGGATTTGCTGAAGACGCTCAACCTTATGACGGCCGAGGACATGCGACCACTCATCGTAGAGATGAGCGGCATGATCACTCGCAACGCCGCAAGAACAGTGAATAGCACCACTGAACCCGCCTGGGTCAAAGCCCGCCGTCTCGCGCGCGAACTCCAAGACACCCTACGAGATTGCGACGACGGTGAAGTGATGGCTGTCGTGTACCCACCAGCGAACGAGAAAGAGGGCCCAAAACGAACAACAATCTTGTTCGGTGAAGTTGATTGGCGTTGGGCAGCAAATGTGGATCCCTCAGCCGGTGAAGGGGACCTGTCGGCACTCGTCGAGGCTCACAAAGCAGCCTCGGCTGCATTCGAAGCCGCGATCGATCGGGAGGGCGACCTGAAGGAGGCATACTTTGCGGCCAACCGCAAAGAGCATCTCGCACTGCTATCCATTGGGGGCGCGTTGTCGCTGTATGTCAGCGAGGACATGGACGAAGCTTTCTCTAATTGTGAGAAGCGTATGAAGGAAGAATACGATACGCAAATTCGCAAAATTGGAGTGCTTGAACGGATCGAGCCTCGCCTAGCAGAAGAAGCCCAACTCGCGCTGCATGCCAAGCTCTCAACCGACATCGCCGCGTTGGAAAAGCTAACAGCCGAAGAAAAGGACAGGCAAAGCGCATTTGGTTGGAGCGCGGCCGTAGCCGAATATCAGCGCTCCAGTGATGACGAGACTAAAGCACTCTTGGCGTTGTTGGCGCATCCGTGCACCAGCTTAGAGCAGTGCCGGGCCAAGGCCGCGTATTTGATGGGCGTAACAGACTGGCAGTACACGTACCTTGAGCCAGAGCAGTTGTTGGCTTTGCTTGGATCCTTCGGCGATCCTACAAGTGAGGCAGCTCGTCAATAGCCGGTTGCGTGGGCCGTCACGGCGAATCTTGGCGAAGGCGGTTGGAACGAGCCTAATCGGCATCTCAGACGTGCCCGATAAACGGGGCCCAAAGCCGCATTACAAGCTGAACCCATAGAGCACCCAACGCGAACTGAATGCCTATCAATCAGTAGGTTCGCATTATAAGTTGCTGATTTTAATTACGTTATTGGTGAGCGCGCAGGGATTCGAACCCTGGACCTACTGATTAAAAGTCAGTTGCTCTACCGGCTGAGCTACGCGCTCCCGGAGGCCGTATGGCGACCCCGAAATTGCGGCGGAACATAGGGAGAGTGTCCCGGCGGGTCAACCGGAAAAACATCATTGCAAACAGGCTGTCGAATGGCGACCGGCAATTGGCTCTCGACCCTGCAACTCAACTCGCTCGGCATTTCCTGGCAACCCCTCACGCGCGTAATATTACCTCTTGGTGATATTGCTGGCATCCGGCAGCGCTGCTAGACATCGGGGGCCCAATATCGGGCTTATCGTTTTGGACATTTGATAGATGCGTATTCTTTTGAAACTCGCCGTTGCTTCCGTTTTCGCAACTTCCGTCATTCCCGCCGTCGCACAGGCAGAAGATCTTGTCTTCACGCTCAAGAACGGCACGAAATCGGTGCTGACGAATTTCTACGCCTCGCCGGTTGGCGTTGACCAGTGGGAAGACGACATCTTCGGCCGCGACACGCTGGGCGCAGGCGAAAGCATGCAGATCACCATCGCCGATGGCCGCAGCGTCTGCGAATACGACATGCGCTTCGAATTCGAGGAAGGCTCAGACCTCGACACCACCGAGGACAAGCAGAACCTCTGCGAACTCGGCGAATACACGATCCACGAATAGGGCTGGCTTCGAGCAAGCCCCGGGCTGGTCACGCCGCGAACAGATTCGGCACCTTTTGCGCCGAACCCCGAATAGAGTGGCTATCGGCAATGCACGCCGCAGGAACGCCGAAGAAAACTGCACCGGGCCGGAAGCAACCGGCCCGTCTGCCACAAAATGGTGATTGGTACCTGATTGCCGCTGCCGCTATAGCGGCCCTGCACATTGTGGAGCGGCATTGAATGGCATTGGACGTCGGTTATCTCAGCGCATTGGGGGCGGGCGCCCTGTCGTTCCTGTCGCCTTGCGTGCTGCCGCTGGTGCCGCCTTACCTCTGCTACATGGCGGGCGTTTCGGTCGACGACTTCCGGGCCGAGGGCGGGGCCGCAACCGTTTCCCGCGCCCGCGGCGCGCTTTTGACCGCGTCGGCCTGCTTCGTGCTCGGTTTTTCCACCGTCTTCGTGGCGCTGGGTGCTGGCGCCTCGACGATCGGGCAGCTGTTGCGAACCTGGCAGGAACCGCTGGCGATGGCGGCTGGCGTGCTGATCATCCTGATGGGCCTCAATTTCCTCGGCATCCTGCGCATTCCGCTGTTTTCGCGCGAGGCGCGCTTCCAGTCGCAAGGCAAGCCGGCGAGCAATCTCGCCGCCTATCTGATGGGCCTAGCCTTTGCCTTTGGCTGGACGCCGTGCATCGGACCGGTGCTGGGGCCGATCCTGACGCTGGCCGGCGGCCGCGAGACGGTGGGAGAGGGCGCTGCCCTGCTGGCTGTCTATTCGCTCGGCCTTGGCATTCCGTTCCTGATCGCGGCGCTGTTTTCGGGCGCTTTCATGCGGTTCCTGCAGAAGTTCCGCGTCCATCTCGGCAAGGTCGAAAAGGCCATCGGTGCGCTTCTGGTGGTTGCAGGCGTGCTGTTCCTGACCGGTGGCGTGCAGACCGCATCCTACTGGTTGCTGGAGCGCTTTCCGGTGCTCGGCCAGCTCGGCTAGCTCCAAAAACGTCCAGATAGCCTGTGCATTGGAGGCGATTGCCAGCAATGCTAGAAAGGCGGGCGAATCCCGCCGCTTCTTGCCAATCCGGACGACGCCATGACCTCGAGAACCTGCCTGTCGATCATCCTTGCCGCCGGCGAGGGCACTCGGATGAAGAGCGCGACACCCAAGGTGCTGCACCAGATTGCCAATCTGCCGATGGTGGCGCATGTCGCCAGGGCCGCCGAGGGCGCAGGCGCCGACGCAGTCGCGCTGGTGGTGGGGCATGGCGGCGACGCGGTGAAGAAGGCAGCGGAGGCGTTCGCGCCGAAGGCGGATGCATTCGTCCAGGCTGAGCGGTTGGGTACGGCTCATGCGGTGCTGGCGGCACGGGCGGCGATCGCCAAGGGCCATGACGACATTCTGGTAATGTTCGGCGACACGCCGCTGGTCGAGGCCGATTCGCTTGCCTTGGCGCGTCAGAAGCTTGCCGAGGGGGCTGCCGTGGTCGTCATCGGCTTCCGGCCGCCGAACCCGGCAGGTTATGGCCGCCTGTTGGAAAAGGATGGGCGCCTGGTCGCCATTCGCGAGGACAAGGATTGCACCGACGAAGAACGCAAGATCGGATTCTGCAATGCCGGGCTGATGGCAATTGCGGGCAAGGATGCGCTGAGGCTGCTCGATCAAGTCGGCAATTCAAACGCCAAGGGCGAGTTTTACCTTACCGACATCGTCGAGATCGCCGACAAGGCCAGTCTCATGGTTGTTGCCACCGAGGCGAGCTTCGAAAGCGTGCTTGGCATCAACAACCGGGCGGAACTCGCCGAAGCCGAGGCGATCTGGCAAAAGCGCCGCCGCCGGCAGGCCATGCTCGACGGTGCGACGCTGATTGCGCCCGAAACCGTCTATTTTTCGCATGATACGGAGATCGGCGCCGACGTGCTGGTCGAGCCGAACGTCTGGTTCGGTCCTGACGTGAAGGTTGCCGACGGCGCCGTCATCCATGCGTTCAGCCATCTCGAAGGCGCCGATGTCGGCCCCCGTGCCGAGGTCGGGCCATATGCCCGGCTGCGCCCGGGTGCGGAGCTGCATGAGAAAGCCAAGGTCGGCAATTTCTGCGAGGTCAAGAAGGCGACGGTCGAGAAGGGCGCCAAGATCAACCACCTGACCTATATCGGCGATGCGCGCGTCGGCGTCGGCGCCAACATCGGCGCGGGCACGATCACCTGCAATTATGACGGCTACTCGAAGTTCTTCACCGATATCGGCGAGGGCGCATTCATCGGCTCGAACTCGTCGCTGGTGGCGCCGATTGTCATCGGGGCCGGCGCCTATGTCGCCTCGGGCAGCGTCATAACAGAGGAAGTGCCCGGGGATGCACTGGCCTTTGGTCGGGCGCGCCAGAAGACCTTGCCGGGCAAGGGCAAGGAATTGCGCGAACGCTTCGCCTCTGCCGCCGCTGCGAAAAAGGCGGGTGCAAAGTAACGGCATTTCAATTCTGCCGTGCCATGGATGGTCCTTCTTGCCCGGTCGGGCGGCTGATACGTTGCGAAACGGAATGTGACTTCCGCTTGGCTACTGTGCTGCCTAAAAGGCCGACAGGGTTTTGAGGGATTGGACGGGGCAAAATCATGTGCGGAATCGTTGGTATCGTCGGCCAGACGCCGGTTGCGCCGCTGATCGTGGATGCGCTGAAGCGGCTGGAATACCGCGGTTATGATTCCGCCGGTGTCGCCACGATTGAGAATGGCGAACTGGCGCGCCGCCGCGCCGAGGGCAAGCTTGTCAATCTCGAGCGCCGGCTCAAGGCCGAGCCGCTGGATGGCAATATCGGCATCGGCCATACGCGCTGGGCAACGCACGGCGTGCCGAACGAGACCAATGCGCACCCGCATTTTTCCAACGGCGTGGCGATCGTCCACAATGGCATCATCGAGAATTTTGCCGAGTTGCGTCAGGAACTCATGGCCGATGGCTATGAGTTCACGTCGCAGACCGACACCGAGGTCGTGGCGCATCTGATTGCGCGTGAACTGGCGCGTGGCACCAAGCCTATTGATGCAGCGCATGCGGCGCTGAAGCGCCTCAACGGCGCCTTCGCGCTCGCCATCATGTTCAAGGGCGACGAGGACCTGATCGTCGGCGCCCGCAATGGGCCACCGCTGGCTGTCGGCCATGGCGAGGGCGAGATGTTCTTGGGCTCGGATGCGATTGCGCTTGCGCCCTTCACCAACTCGGTCACTTACCTTGAAGACGGCGACTGGGCGGTGGTGCGCCGCAACGAATTCCAGATCTACACGATGGATCGTGTGCCGGTGGAGCGCCAGCGGCGCCAGTCGGTCGGCACAAGCTATCTCGTCGACAAGGGCAATCACCGCCATTTCATGGAAAAGGAAATCCATGAGCAGCCGGAGGTGATCTCGCACACGCTGGCGCACTATCTCGACTTCACGCAAGGGACGTCGAAGCCGCTCGACTTGCCGTTCAACTTCGCCGACATCGACCGCCTCGCGGTTTCGGCCTGCGGTACGGCCTATCTTGCCGGGCTCGTCGGCAAATACTGGTTCGAGCGCCACGCACGGCTGCCGGTCGACATCGATGTCGCCTCGGAGTTCCGCTACCGCGAGATGCCGATCTCTAGGAAGAGCGCAGCGTTCTTCGTCTCGCAGTCGGGTGAAACCGCCGACACGCTGGCCTCGCTGCGCTACTGCCGTAAGGAAGGCGTGCCGATCGGCGCGATCGTCAACGTGCGCGAGTCGACGATGGCGCGCGAATCCGACGTCGTGATGCCGACGCTTGCCGGCCCCGAGATCGGCGTTGCCTCGACCAAGGCCTTCACCTGTCAGCTTTCGGTGCTGGCGGCGTTGACCATACGGGCGGCCTCGCAACGCGGGACGATTACGGCGGAAGAAGAAAAGGCGTTGGTACGCAGCCTGTCGGAGACGCCGCGCTATGCTGCCCAGGTGCTCAAGCTCGACAAGCAGATAGAGAAGGTTTCGCGTGAGCTGGCTTCCTACAAGCACGTGCTCTATCTCGGCCGCGACACCAATTTCCCGCTCGCCATGGAAGGCGCGCTCAAGCTCAAGGAAATCTCCTACATTCATGCCGAGGGTTATGCCGCCGGCGAGCTCAAGCACGGCCCGATCGCACTGATCGATGAGAACATGCCTGTCATCGTCATCGCTCCACATGACCGCATCTTTGAAAAGACCGTGTCGAACATGCAGGAAGTGGCGGCCCGCGGCGGCAAGATCATCCTGATCACCGACCAGAAGGGTGCCGCGCAGGCGACGGTGAAGACACTCGAGACCATCGTGTTGCCCGACGTGCCGGAGTTCATCGCGCCGATCATCTATGCCCTGCCGATCCAGATGCTGGCCTATTTCACGGCCGTGTTCATGGGTACCGACGTCGACCAGCCGCGCAACCTGGCAAAGTCGGTGACAGTGGAGTAGGGCCGACACCCCCTACCAAGATCTGTGTTCCAAAGCGTCGCGCGCTTGACTAATGTTGCGCTGCAAACGGTGCGGCGGTGAACGATGTCGGATGGCCACAAGACTTCTGGGATGACGCGGCTGAGGAACTATTTCCTCACCGGTTTCATCGTCTGCGCGCCGCTGGTGCTGACCATCTATATCGTCTGGTCGTTCATCGGCTGGGCCGACTCCTGGGTAAAGCCGTATATTCCGGCGAGCTACAATCCCGATACCTATCTGTCGATTCGGGTGCCGGGTTTCGGCCTGATCGTCGCCCTGGTGATGATCACGCTGATCGGTTTCCTGACGGCCAACTTCATCGGACGCGCCATCGTCGGATTCGGCGAGCGGCTCCTGAACAGGACCCCGCTGGTGCGCGGCCTGTACAAGACGCTGAAGCAGCTGTTCGAGACCGCGCTGTCGAATAAGAGCGACATGTTCCGGACCGTCGGCATGGTCGAATATCCGCGCAAGGGTGTCTGGTCGATCGTTTTTGTCGGCAATGAAAAGCGGACGGAGATCAACGACAAGCTCGACAAGGAAGGCGACCCGCTGATTGCGGTGTTCATGCCGTGCACGCCCAATCCGACCACGGGATTCCTGATGTATGTGCATCGCTCCGAGGTCGTGCTGCTCGACATGAGCATCGAGGACGGCGCCAAGCTGATCGTCTCGGCTGGCCTTGTGGTGCCAGAACCGGCGCCGGGCGCAGCAGCCAAGAGCAAGGCGATCGAAGGGCCCATCGGCAACCCTCCTGCCGGCGCGCTGCCTCAGCCGGCCCTCAGCAAGCGCACGGCCTCGTCCCTGCCGAACACGTAAAGCAGCAGGCGCAACGCTTCCCCGCGTGGCGACACGAGCTCTGGATCACGAGCAAGGATCAGGCGCGCGTCGTCGCGGGCGATTTCCAGGAGGTCGGCGTGCGCTTCGATGCGCGCGATCTGAAAGCCCGGCGTGCCGGACTGGCGCGTGCCCAGCAACTCGCCTTCGCCGCGCAGTTTGAGGTCTTCCTCTGCGATGAGGAAGCCGTCCTCGGTTTCACGCATGACCGACAGCCGGCGCTTGGCGGTTTCGCCAAGCGGATCCTTGTAGAGCAGCACGCAGGAAGATGGTTTCAAACCGCGGCCGACGCGACCGCGCAACTGGTGCAACTGGGCGAGGCCGAAGCGCTCGGCGTGCTCGATGACGATGATGGTGGCGTCGGGCACGTCGACGCCGACCTCGATGACGGTGGTGGCGATCAGCACACGCGTTTCGCCCTCCTTGAAGGCGCGCATGGCCTCGTCCTTCTCCGCGCCCTTCATCCGGCCATGAACGAGGCCGATACGTTGGCCGAAGACCGGCTGCAGCGAGGCGAAACGATCCTCGGCAGACATCAGCTTGATCTCTTCGGATTCCTCGACCAGCGGGCAGATCCAATAGACCTTCTGGCCTTCGGCGACGGCGTCGCGCATGCGGCCGACGAGTTCCTCCAAGCGCTCGAGCGGCATGGTGACAGTGCGGATCGGCTGTCGGCCGGCCGGCTTTTCGGTCAGGCGCGACACATCCATGTCGCCGAAGGCGGTGAGCACCAGCGTGCGTGGGATCGGCGTCGCGGTCATGACCAGCATGTCGGGCGCCTGGCCCTTGGCGTTCATGGCAAGGCGCTGGTGCACGCCGAAGCGGTGCTGTTCATCGATGACGGCCAGCGCCATGTCGCGGAAGGTGACTGTATCCTGGAACAAGGCGTGGGTGCCGATTACGATGTCGATCTCGCCGCTTTCGAGCCCCGCCAGCGTCTGGGCGCGGTCGCGGCCCTTTTCGCGGCCGGTCAGGATCGCCACGCGCATGCCGACTCGTTCGGCCAAGGGCGCGATTGTCGCCAGATGCTGGCGGGCAAGGATTTCCGTCGGCGCCATCAGTGCCGCCTGGCCTCCCGCCTCGACGGCTCGAGCCATGGCCAGAAGTGCGACCACCGTCTTGCCCGAGCCGACGTCGCCCTGAAGCAGGCGCAGCATGCGTTCGGGTTTGGCGAGGTCGGCATCGATCTCTTCCAGGGCGGCCTGTTGCGAGCCGGTCAGTTGATAAGGCAGTGCCGCGCGGAGTGCGTTGACGAGGCGGCCGTCGCCAGTCAGTGGCCGGCCATGCAGCTTGCGCACGCGGGCGCGGACGAGGGCGAGCGACACCTGGCCGGCAAGCAACTCGTCATAGGCGAGGCGGCGCCAGGCGGCATTTTCGGGCGAGGCGTCGATCGGATCAGCAGGATTGTGGACGCGTTGCAGCGACGCCGCGAAAGCGGGAAAACTCTGCCGGCGTATGACATCGCCGTCGAGCCACTCAGGCATCTCAGGCACCCGTTCGAGCGACTGGCCGATGGCGCGGCGCAGCACCTTGGCCGACAGGCCCGCCGTCAGCGGATAGACAGGTTCGACCAGCGGCAGCTTGTCGGCTTCGCTGGCAAGCGCGATGTGGTCGGGATGAACCATCGAGGGGCGGCCGTTGAACCACTCCATGCGGCCCGAGACGATGACTTTCTCGCCCTCGGGCATCGCCTTTTCGAGATAGGCGGCATGCGCATGGAAGAAGGTCAGCGTGATCTCACCTGTGTCGTCATGCGCAAAGACGCGGTAGGGCGCCGAGCGGTTGCCGCGCGGCGCCGGCTGGTGGCGGTCGATGCGGACCTCCAGCGTGACGATGGCACCTTCCGCGGCGAGCGCGATACCAGGTCGGTTGCGGCGGTCGATGACGCTGTTGGGCAATATGAAAGCGAGGTCGCCGACGCGGGCGGACCGGTCGCCGAGATCGGCAGGCACGACCTTTTCGATCAGCACGGCAACCTTAGGTCCGATGCCGGTGAGCGAAGTGATGGGGGAGAACAGGGGATCGAGAAGGGATGGACGCATCGTGTCAGCTTATGCGCTGCTGCAGCCCGGGCAAAGGCTGACATGGCCGGCTATCCACGCTATATGCGCCTCGACATCAGAGGATTGCTGACATGACCGGATCGACACGCTCGAGCGAAGGGCTTGATACGCGCAGGCGCAAGCTTTTGTTCCGCTCCTGGCATCGCGGCATGCGCGAGATGGACCTGATCCTCGGCAGTTTCGCCGACGCCAATATCGACAGGCTGAGCGATGCGGAGCTCGACCTCTACGAGGTGCTGCTCGACATCACCGACAAGGAGCTGCTGTCGTGGATCATCGGCGAACATCCGGTGCCGGCTGAAGTCGACCATGACGTCTACCGCCAGATCGTGGCATCGCGCGGCGCGTTCACAGCCTGAGTGAAATCATGAGCCTGACCAAAGCAATCGGCCTGCCCAAGGGTCGCGCCGGACAGTTCATCGTCGACGGCGTCGCCGACGGCTATGAGGCCTTCGCGCTCGCCATCGCCGCCGCCGAGACGGCGCCTGACAAGCCGCTGCTGTTTGTCGCGCGCGACGGACAGCGGCTGCCGCAGATCGTCGAAGCGCTGGCTTTCGTCGCGCCCGACCTGCCGGTGCTCGAACTGCCGGCCTGGGACTGCTTGCCCTACGACCGCGTGTCGCCGGGGTCGGATACGGCAGCGCGCCGGCTCGATGCGCTGGCGGCGATAATCGCATTGAGGAAAGAGCCGCATCGGGCGATCGTGCTGACGACGGCCAATGCGCTTCTGCAGCGCATGCCGCCGTCGGCTGCGCTCGAAGCGCAGGAATTCCGCGCCAAGCCGGGCAACCAGGTCGAGATGAACCAACTGGTGGCGCGGCTCGAACGGGCTGGCTTCGAGCGCGTGCCGACGGTGCGCGGCGTCGGTGAATTCGCCGTGCGTGGCGGCATCCTCGACCTATATGCGCCGGGTGCCGCCGATGCGCTGCGCCTCGACTTCTTCGGCGACACGCTGGAGACGATCCGTGCCTTCGACGTCGCCAGCCAGCGCACGACGGGCAGCCGCAATCAGGTGGTACTGCAGGCGATGAGCGAGGTGGCGCTGACGCCGGAGACGATCAGCAAGTTCCGCCGCAGTTACATCGAAGCCTTTGGCGCGCCGTCGCGCGACGATGCTCTGTACGCCGCGGTCAGCGAAGGCAGGCGCTTTGCCGGCATGGAGCACTGGCTGCCGTTCTATTATTCGCATCTCGAAACGATCTTTGACTACCTGCCCGACGCGCCTGTGGTGTTCGACCATCTGGCGCGCGAGGCTTTGGGCGAGCGCCATGCGCTGATCCTTGATCACTACGAGGCCCGCCGCAAGCAGGGCGAGGGCAAGGGGCTCAAAGATGCCGTGCCCTACAAGCCTGTGGTGCCAGATCAGATGTATCTGTCGCCCGAAGAGGTGTTCACCGCGCTCGCCGACCAGGTCAATGCTGAGCTTACGCCGTTCGACACGCCGTTTTCGAGCGGACGCAAGGTGCTGCATGCCGGTTCGCATGCCGGCCGCAGCTTTGCCGAGGAGCGCGCCGACCCGAACGCCAACGTCTTCGACGTGGTGGCCCGGCACATCGCCGACCAGCGGGCGGCCAAGCGCCGCGTCATTGTCGCCGGCTGGACCGAAGGCTCGCTCGACCGGCTGACGCAGATCCTCGACGAGCACCAACTCGGCAACCTCAAGCGTGTGGCGAACATGGCCGAGGTCGAAGCGCTGAAGCCGGGCGAGGCGGGCCTCGCGGTGCTGCCGATCGAGGCCGGCTTCGAGTCAGGCGACCTCGTCGTCGTTGCCGAGCAAGACATTCTCGGCGACCGGCTGATCCGGCGCTCGAAGAAGCGCAAGCGCGCTGCCGACTTCATCGCCGAGGCAGCGTCGCTGTCGTCGGGCGACATCGTCGTCCACGCCGACCACGGCATCGGCCGCTTTGTCGGCCTCAAGACAATCGAGGCGGCCGGTGCGCCGCATGACTGCCTTGAAATCCATTATGCCTCCGACGGCCGCCTGTTCCTGCCGGTCGAAAACATCGAGCTTCTGTCGCGCTATGGCTCGGACTCAGCCGAGGCCCCGCTCGACAAGCTCGGCGGCGGCGCCTGGCAGTCGCGCAAGGCCAAGCTCAAGCGGCGCCTGCTGGAGATGGCCGGGCAACTGATCAAGCTTGCCGCCGAACGGCATATGCGCGAAGCACCCGCGATGAACCCGCCTGATGGCGTCTATGGCGAATTCGCGGCGCGGTTCCCCTATGAGGAGACCGACGACCAGCAGAGCGCCATCGATTCAGTGATGGAGGACCTGGGTGCCGGCAAGCCGATGGACCGCCTGATCTGCGGCGACGTCGGCTTTGGAAAAACCGAGGTTGCCCTCCGCGCGGCCTTTATTGCCGCGATGGAAGGTTTCCAGGTGGCGGTCGTGGTGCCGACGACCTTGTTGTCGCGCCAACATTTCAAGACCTTCTCGCAGCGTTTCGCCGGCCTGCCGGTCAAGGTGCGGCAGGCCTCCAGGCTTGTCGGCAGCAAGGAACTTGCCGAGACCAAGCAAGGCATATCAGACGGTACTGTCGACATCGTCGTCGGCACACATGCACTGCTCGGCTCGTCGATACAGTTCAAGAACCTCGGCCTGCTGATCATCGACGAGGAGCAGCATTTTGGCGTCAAGCACAAGGAGCGGCTCAAGGAGCTGAAGAGCGACGTGCACGTGCTGACGTTGTCGGCGACGCCGATCCCGCGCACGCTGCAGCTGGCGCTGACCGGTGTGCGCGAGTTGTCGCTGATCGCCACGCCGCCGGTTGACCGCATGGCGGTGCGCAGCTTCATCTCGCCCTTCGACCCATTGGTCATCCGCGAGACGCTGCTGCGCGAGCGCTATCGCGGCGGCCACAGCTTCTATGTCGTGCCGCGCATCGCCGATCTCGCCGAAATTCATCAGTTCCTGCAGGAATCGGTGCCTGAATTGAAGGTGGCGGTGGCGCATGGCCAGATGCCGCCAGGCGAGCTCGACGACATCATGAACGCCTTCTATGACGGCCAGTACGACGTGCTGCTGTCGACGACCATCGTCGAATCGGGCCTAGACATTCCGACCGCAAATACGCTGATCGTGCACCGCGCCGACATGTTCGGCTTGGCGCAGCTCTATCAGCTGCGTGGGCGCGTCGGGCGCTCTAAGGTGCGCGCCTATGCGTTGTTCACGCTGCCCGCCAACCGGACGCTGACTGCCACCGCCGACCGCAGGCTCAAGGTGCTGCAGTCGCTCGATACTCTGGGCGCCGGCTTCCAGCTCGCCAGCCACGACCTCGACATCCGTGGCGCCGGCAACCTCCTCGGCGAGGAGCAGTCGGGCCACATCAAGGAAGTCGGCTTCGAGCTCTACCAGCAGATGCTGGAAGAGGCAGTGGCCGAGCTGCGCGGCAGCGGTGAGGCGATCGACACCGGCTGGTCGCCGCTGATCGCTGTCGGCACGGCTGTCATGATCCCGGAAGGCTATGTGCCCGACCTGCAGCTCAGACTGGCGCTCTACCGTCGACTTGGCGATCTCGAAAACACCGAGGAGATCGACGGTTTTGGCGCCGAGCTCATCGACCGCTTCGGGCCGTTGCCGGAGGAGGTCAAGCACCTGCTCAAGATCGTCTTCATCAAGGCTTTGTGCCGCAAGGCCAATGTCGAAAAGCTGGATGCCGGGCCGAAGGGCGCGGTGGTGCAGTTCCGCAAGAAGGAGTTTGCCAATCCGGCGGGTCTGGTGCGCTACATCGCCGAGCAGGGTTCGCTGGCCAAGATCAGGCCGGATCACTCGGTGGTGTTCGCCCGCGACTGGCCGAACCCTGAAAAGCGCCTGGCCGGCTCGGCCGTCATCATGACGCAACTGGCGAAGTTGGCCGAACAGGCGGCTTGAGACGCCGTGCGCCTGGGATGGGGACCGGCATCGCCAGTGGCGCGATGCCGGAGCAGCCGCTGGATTGGATCAGGTGTCCGTAAGGCGCAACGTCATGTTCCAGCGGTCCAACCCTGGCGCGAAACCATCGGGCGTGACTCTCGAGGCGGTGAAGCCGAACTTCTCATAGAAGCCATGGGTGTGTTGGCTGGTTTCCAGGATCAGTTCTGCGATGCCAGGGATAGCGCGTGCCTGCGCCAATCTGGCCTGCGTCAGTCTGGTCCCCAGACCCTGTCCGTGAAACACCCTGTCGACCATTCCCCATGCCAAGCTGGCGCGCTTGCGTTCTGGCTCGACTGCCAGCCCGCCAGAGGCGATGACCGACCCATTGCGTGTGAGCACCAGATAGGGCCAACCTTCGGTATCGATGCTTTCCAGAAATTGGCAAAAGTCCGCGCGCTCTTCCGGTGCAAAGAAGGTCGGCACGTTGCTGTCGAATATCGCCAGACAGGCGGCAAAGTCTTCAGCCACGTTGGGCCGGGACGTTATGTCTTTCATTGCGGAAATTGCCTCGAACGATCGCGGTTACTTGCGTAGCCCAAATTGCTGTTTCTGGCCAAGAGTGGCCTGAGCAGGCGAGGGGTGTCACGCTCACGCGTCGTCGCGAATTCACACAAGGCCCTTGGCCGCTCCATGCCGTGGCGTCCATGAAGCCATTAATCCCCGATGTCGGCCCCAATGGGCACTGACGCTCCATCGCTGGCACTGCTTATCGCCAACACCAAAAAAGCCCCGATCGCCGGAGCGAAGGGGGCTTTGGATACATTGTATCACACCGACCGGCGCAGCGGCCGGGCGGGCTTAGTTGAGCGTCGGCTCGCCGGCAGCCTTTTCGGCTGCCACCTGCCGAATGGCATCGGCAAGGGTGGCCGAGTCCTGGGCGCCCATGACCGCGTATTTGCCGTCGAGCAGGAAGCAGGGCACGCCTGTGATCCCCATGCGCGAGGCGGTGACGATCTCGTTGGTGACGTCGTCGCGGTCGGCGTCGGTGGCGAGCAGCGATTCGACGACCGCCGTATCCATGCCGGCTTCACGCGCTGCTTCGACCAGCACGGCGTGGTCACCGATGTTCTTGCCCTGCTCGAAATAGAGGCTGAACAGCAAACGCGCGAGCTTGTCCTGCACGCCGTCTCCCGAAGCCGCTGCCCAGCGGATGAGGCGGTGGGCGTCGAGCGTGTTCGGCGCAACCGTGATGGCGTCGAAGTCGAACGAGATCCCTTCGACAGCACCCAGCGAGACCAGATTGGCGTGGACCTGTTTCAACCGGTTCTCGTCCGAGAATTTCGCCAGCATGTAGGCCTTGCGTTCCTTGCCCTCGGGCGGGATCGTCGGGTCGAGCTGGAACGGGCGCCAATGCACCTCGGCCTTGATGTCGGGCAGGCTGACGAGCGCGTTTTCGAGGCGCTTCATGCCAAGAAAACACCATGGGCAGACAACATCCGAGACGACGTCGATGGTGATCCGGTTCTGTTCAGTCATGGAAAAGTCCTTA
Source organism: Aminobacter sp. SR38 (assembly GCF_014843375.1). Taxonomy (NCBI): domain Bacteria; kingdom Pseudomonadati; phylum Pseudomonadota; class Alphaproteobacteria; order Hyphomicrobiales; family Phyllobacteriaceae; genus Aminobacter; species Aminobacter sp. SR38. Next base: position 337,893 of record NZ_CP062112.1, on the reverse strand, counting down.
GCTCAAGCAGTTCGATTAACCGCCCTGACTCCACCAGACCGGCAACTGATAGCCAAATATGGGTGTTTTTTCCGGATGTTTTAGTCTCTTCGCAAATGCGATCCACTGCTCGGAGTTGTGTTGGAACGGCACCATGTAGTTGCCGGAGATCAAGAGACGGTCGAGGGCACGCACCGCAGCCACGAAATCTTCCTTCTCGCGCGCCTTGAGCATGGCGTCGATCATTGCGTCGACGGCGGGGCTGGAAACGCCGGCAAGATTGAATGAGCCAGGCTTCTGGGCCGACGACGAGCCCCAGCGCCCGATCTGTTCGATGCCCGGCGACAGGGTGCCGGTGAAGCCTGTGACGCCGATCAGCGCGTCGAATTCGAAAGCCTGCTTGCGTGACTGAATCTGGTCGGCTTCGAGCGCGCGGATGGTGACCGCGATACCGAGCTTTTCCAGTGTGCGCTGGTAAAGCGCGGCGAGCCGCTGCTCGGCCTCGGACGAAGTCAGGATCTCGAAGGCGAAGGGCGCGCCTTGTGCATCGAGCATCTTGCCGCCCTGCAAGGTGTAGCCGGCGGCCTTGAACAGCTCGAATGCCTGTTTCATCACCTTGCGGTCCTGGCCGGAGCCGTCGGTGACAGGTGGGCGCCATGTGCCGTCCATGATGTCGGGGCGCACCGCATCGGGGAAGGGCGCCAGCAGCGCCTTTTCCTTGTCGTTGGCCGGCACGCCAAAGGCGGAAAGCTCCGAACCCTGCCAATAGCTGACGGTGCGCTCATACTTGCCGGCGAACAGGTTTCGGTTGGCCCATTCGAAGTCGTAAAGCATGCCGAGCGCCTGGCGAACTTCAGGGTTGGCGAATTTCGGCAGCCGGGTGTTGAACATGAAGCCGGTGACGACAGGCGGAAGGCCGCTCTTGAAGGTCTCGGCGATGATGTCGCCGTTCTTGAAGGCAGGGAAATCGAAGCCACGCTCGCGCTTGACCGGATCGGCCTCGGTGAAGGTGTCGCAGATGCCCTTCTTGAACGCCTCGAACTGGGCAGCGGCGTTGAGGAAATACTCGATAGTGATCTGGTCGTAATTGTCGAAGCCGCGCTTGGACGGGATGTCGCGTGCCCAATATTCGGGATTGCGCTTGAAGACGATGCGCTCGCCGGGCTTCACTTCGGCAACCGTATAAGGGCCGCTGCCGACGAGCGGTTTCAGTGTGGTCTGGTCGAACGTGTCCTTGGCGAAGGCGTGTTTGGGCACGATCGGCGTCAGCGCGATGATCAGCGGGAATTCGCGGTCGGCCTTGTCATTGAAGGTGAAGCGGACGCTGTTGTCTCCGGTCTTTTCGATCTTCTCGATCTTGGCCATGCGGTCGCTGTAGGGCGGGCGTCCCTTTTCGGTGAAGACCTCATAGGTGAAGATGACATCGTCGGGTGTGATCTGCTGGCCGTCCGACCACTTGGCGTTGGGGTCGAGGTGGAACTCGATCCATTTGCGCTCGGGGTCGATGTCGACCGACTTGGCAGTCAGGCCGTAGATGCTGAAGGCCTCGTCGGCACTGCGCTGCATCAGCGATTCGAAGACGAGATTGCCGTAGATCGTATCTATCATGCCGCGCGCGGTGGTGCGCAGGCTCTTGATGATGAACGGGTTGAGATTGTCGAAGCTGCCGATGACGCAGTAGGTGATCTTGCCGCCCTTGGGGGCGTCGGGATTGGCGTAGGGAAAGTTCTTGAAATCGGCGGGCAGGGCAGGGGTGCCATGCATGGAAAGGCCATGAACGGGCTCGGCCAGAGCGGCGCGCGGCGCCAGAGTTGCGATGGCGGCGGTGGCAACCAGCAGCGAAAGAGTGCGTCTCACGACGATTCTCCACGAATTCGGGGAAGCTTTGATGATTCGAAGCGTAGCGCAGGCGTATGTGGCCCGTCCATTGCTGGCTCAAGGCACAAGAAATGCATGGAAACAGGCTGGATTCGCGGCTCGCGGCAGTGTAACACGCGCGGCGAAGTCATGCTGTTGCCTCATTTGCCCAACAGGTAGCGTCGACACACGGCTAGGGCCGGTTCCGGGATTGTTTGAGAGGAATTCATGAAGATGACGAGCCAGAAATTCGACGGTCTCCGCCTGTCGGCCTTGGCGGCTGGCGTTGCCGGTCTGCTGGCGTCGGGCCTCGCGCCGGCCGCTGCGCAGCAGCAGCAGGTGCCGCAGGGCTGGTTCAAGGCCTGTTCCAAGCAGGCTGACGTCGATATCTGCAACGTGCAGAACATCCTGACCGCGAGCAACGGCCAGCTGGTCACCGGCATCTCGATGATCGAGCTCAAGGGCAAGGTCAACCGCAAGGTGTTCCAGGTCACCGTGCCGAGCGGCCGCCTCATCCCTCCGGGAATCGGCCTGCAGGTCGATGGCGCCAAGGCCCAGAAGCTGGAATACGTGATCTGCTTCCCGGACCGCTGCGTGGCCGAGATCGCCCTGACCGACGCGCTCGTCGGCTCGTTCAAGAAGGGCACCGACCTGACCCTGACCTCGATCAACTTCCAGAACCAGCCGAACCCGATCAAGGTTTCGCTGTCGGGATTCACCGGCGCCTTCGATGGCGAGCCGCTGAAGCAGTCGGACCTGGAAGACCGCCAGAAGAAGCTCCAGGAGTTCGTGTCGAAGAACAACGAGGACTTCGCCAAGAAGCTCAAGGAAGAACAGGACAAGGCCAAGACGGCCAACTGATCGACCTGACCGTACTGAACTGAAAAAAAGCGGGGTTTCGGCCCCGCTTTTTTGTTGCATATCAACTGGTTGCGTCTAGTGGCTGCTACGCGCCTTGGGGGCGTAGTGACCATCCGCTGTCTTGTCGAAAAACTCACCGACCTGCGGATGCCGCACCGGCTCGCCGGAGCTGTCCTCAAGCAGGTTCTGCTCGGAGACATAGGCGACGTATTCGGTCTCCGCATTCTCTGCGAGGAGGTGATAGAAGGGCTGGTCACGCCGCGGGCGCACGGCGGCGGGGATCGCGTCGTACCACTCCTCGGTGTTGGCGAATTCGGGGTCGACATCGAAGATCACGCCCCGGAACGGGAAGACCCGGTGGCGCACCACCTGTCCGATCGAGAATTTTGCCGTCTTCATGGATCACCTGCACCGCGTGAGAGTTGCCAATTCACACGCGCTTTCAATCGCTTAAGACACGTTCGAGGTCGATCTTTCCGTTCGGCCCCTGAGATCGCGCCCTTCCAGCTTCCTATTTGGCGCAGCAAGGCAGCTATTTCAATGGCATAGCGGCTTGACGGCCGGTCCGGCGGCACGATACCGGCTGGTAGCAATGCTCCATCGCGCATCCGTTGCCGTTTGGCGGCGAACGCGCCTTTTCCAGCACGAGAAGCGGGAAAGCGCCGATGTCTGAGGTGATCGGTCTGGTCTTGCCCTTTTTCGGGCTGATCTTCATGGGGTTCGTCGTTGCCCGGATCACCCGGCAGCCGCTGGAAGCGCTCGGCTGGATGACGACCTTCATCGTTTATGTCGCCCTGCCGGCGCTGTTTTTCCAGCTGCTGGCCAAGACGCCGTTCGAGCGGCTGACCGAATGGGGCTACATATCAGGCGCGGTGTTCTCGACCTTCGTCATCTTCATGCTGATGTTTACGGCCTCCTGCATCCGAGGGCGCGGCGAGATCGCCGAATCGACGATCAAGGGGCTGGCGTCGGCCTATGGCAATATCGGCTACATGGGCCCAGGTCTGGCGCTGCTGGCCTTCGGCGAGGAGGCGGCGGTTCCAGTCGCACTGATCTTCTGTTTCGAAAACATCATGCATTTCACCGTAGCACCAATGATGATGGCGCTGGCCGGCGACGAGCCGCGCTCGCCGATGAGCGTTGCTCTGGACGTGGTCAAGAAGATCGCCTTTCATCCGTTCATCATTGCAACGGCGATCGGCGTGCTCGCGGCCTATGTCGAATTCCGGCCGCCCCTGCCTGTCGAACGCTTCCTTGAATATCTGTCGCGGGCGGCAGCACCCTGCGCATTGTTTGCCATGGGCGTGACGCTGGCCTTGCGGCCGTTGAAGCGGGTGCCGCATGAGATGGTGCCGATCGCGCTGCTCAAGCTGATCCTGCATCCGCTGCTGTGCTACGTCGTGCTGAGCTGGGTTGGCAATTTCGAGCCGGTCTGGCTGTTCTCGGCCATGCTCATGGCGGCATTGCCGACGGCGACCAATGTCTTCGTCATCGCCCAGCAATATGGCGTCTGGGTTGAGCGGGCTTCGGCCAGCGTGCTGGTCACGACCTGTCTGTCTGTCTTGACGGTGACCGGGCTGCTTTACGCGATCCAGCACGGCATTTTTCCGCCGGATCTCTTTCCTTAAGCTCAGTCGGTGGCAGCGTCGCCGCCGCGGCGCGGCGAACGAAGCCCGGCGACGGCCGAGGAAAAGCCGCTACCCGGGCGCAGGCCTTCGCGCATGAAGAAGGCACGGAGTGGCGAGAAGACGCCGAGAACGTTGAGGCCGGCGCTGCGCGCCAGCTGCGCCGGCAGCATGTCGGACAACAGCGACCTGTTGAGCAGGTTCACCGCGCTGGTGCGGGCAACGATGTCGGGACGCCGTGCGGCATCATAGGCTGCCAGCGCTTCTGGAGCCCCGGAATCGTCGCGATGTTTGGCTGCCGTTTCAACGAGTTGGTCGACATCCCTGATGCCGAGATTGAGCCCTTGCGCGCCGATCGGCGGAAACACATGCGCTGCTTCGCCGACCAGGGCGATGCGGTTCTGGGCGAAGCGCAGCGGCAAGGATGTCGACAAAGGGTAGATCTGGCGTCCGCCCTCGATCGTGACGCGGCCGAGCATCGACTGCATCTGCTGCTCGACACGTTGCGACAGCGCATCGTCGCCGACGCTGGCGAATTCCTTGGCGGTCTCGGGTCTGAGTACCCAGACGAGGCTTGAGCGGCGGCCGGGTAGCGGCACTTGGGTGAATGGCCCGGTTTCGGTGTGGAATTCGGTCGAGGTGAAGGCGTGGTCACGACTGTGGACGAAATTCAGCACCAGAGCGGCCTGTGGCAGCGACTGCGCTGAGGCCGAAATGCCGGCGGCCTGGCGGGCCGGTGAATTCCTGCCATCGGCGGCAACCGCCAATGGCGCTTCAACCAACGTGCCGTCCGATAGCGTGGCAATCACCTTGCCGGGCTCAAGGGTCCAGTTGTCGACCATGGCGCGGCGCCACTCGATTCCCGAATGGGCTTCGACCGCCTTTTCCAGGACTGCATTGAAGACGCGGTTCTGGAAGTTCAGCCCAAAATGCTCTTCGCCGATCTCGCCGGCGCGGAAGGTGACCATCGGACTGCGGATCAGCCGCGACGTGCCGTCGATGATGCGCATCACCTTGAGGGGAGCAGCATCTGGCTCGAGCGAATCGAGCATGCCGAGCGTGGCCAGGAACTTCAGCGCCGGGACCATCAGAGCTGTGGTGCGGCCATCGTCGGTCCGGGCCGGCGGTCCGGCAAGCACGACGCTGAAGCCGGCCTTGGCAAAGGCGAGGGCTGATATCAACCCCACGGGCCCGGTGCCTGCCACCAGAATTCTCGTGTCGACGCTCATCGGCAGCCCATGCTGTTCCAGTGCTGTCTCAGCACCTCGGTTTTCCCGGTATATTGCAGGCCTAAGCCATTGATCAACGCGGCGATTCATCCCATTCGGTCGCAACAGTCGATCCCGGCGCAATTTCGGCCAGCCTGATAACTTGCCGGCTCATCACGCCGAAGTGGATGAAGCAGTGTTGGCGCCGTGACAAGGCATTTTCGGTTTGGCTTTCGTCTTGTCTGGAAAGCGACGCTGCTATTAAGTGCCGGAATGGCAAGGGAGACTACCGGTGGCAAACAGGAGGCACGATGACTAGAGAATTCGTGCAATCATGCCGCAACAGATTTGCTCCATATGCTCGGTCATGTTCATCCACTCGGCTCAATTCTGCAAGATGATTGGCGGGAAACGTGAAGCCTAAGAAAGTCACATGGCCGCAGGCGCGGGCCTTTTCGGTCCATCTTCTCACCGCATCGGGTTCGTTCCTTGCCTTCCTGTCGCTGGTTGCGGCGAGTGAGGAGCGCTGGACGGCGATGTTCTGGTGGCTGGGGCTCGCTCTTTTCGTCGACGGTATCGACGGGCCGATCGCGCGCAAGCTCGAGGTCAAGGAGATCCTGCCGACATGGTCGGGCGAACTGCTCGACAACATCATTGACTACGTCACCTACGTCCTGATCCCTGCCTTCGCGCTCTACCAGAGCGGCTTCATGGGAGAGGGGCTGTCGTTTCTGTCGGGCGCGATCATCGTGGTGTCGAGCGCGATCTACTATGCCGACACCGGGATGAAGACGAAGGAGAACTTCTTCAAGGGCTTCCCGGTGGTGTGGAACATGGTGGTGTTCACGCTGTTCGTCATCGAGCCGGGGCAATGGGTGTCGTTCGCAGTGGTGGTCATCGCCGGCATACTGACCTTCGTTCCGATGAACTTCCTGCATCCGGTGCGGGTCGTCAGGCTTCGCAACATCAACCTGCCGATGACGCTGATCTGGTGCGCGTTTGGCGGTGTCGCGCTGTGGCAGGCCATGGATGCCAGCGAATGGGTCAAGATCGGCATCGCCATCAGCGGCATCTACCTGTTCTTCATCGGTGGCGTTATGCAATTTTTCCCCAAACTCGGCGGCGAGCCGGCAATCGAGACAGAGAAAGACTGACGACGTGCCCAAAGCCATACGCGTTCACGCCCACGGCGGCCCCGAAGCGCTTGTCTATGAAGAGGTAGAGGTCGCCCGACCGGGGCCCGGCCAAGCGCTCATCCGCCATACCGCGATCGGCCTGAACTTCATCGACGTCTATTTCCGCACGGGGCTTTATCCTGCGCCCGCTGGCATGCCGGTGACGCCTGGCGGCGAAGCGGCCGGCGTGGTGCTCGAACTCGGCGAGGGCGTGAACTGGCTTTCTGTCGGCGACCGCGTCGCCTATTCCATTCCGACGGGCGCCTATTGCGAGCAGCGCGTGATTGCCGCCGACAAGCTGGTCAAGCTGCCCGACGGCATCAGCGACGAGCAGGCGGCGGCGATGATGCTGAAAGGCATGACCGCCGAATACCTGCTGCTGCGTACCTTCAAAGTGAAGGCCGGCGATACGGTTCTTTACCACGCGGCCGCTGGCGGCGTCGGCCTGATCCTTGGCCAGTGGGCAAAGCACCTCGGTGCGACAGTCATCGGCACTGTAGGCTCGGACGACAAGGGCGAGCTTGCCATGGCGCATGGCTTCGACCACGTCATCAACTATCGCAGCCAGGATTTCGTCGCCGAGGTGGCTGCCATCACCGGCGGCAAGAAATGCGACGTCGTCTACGATTCCGTCGGCAACGACACCTTTCCCGGCTCGCTCGACTGCCTCAGGCCGCTCGGCACATTCGTCAGCTTCGGCCAGTCCTCGGGACCGATCCCGCCGTTCAGCATTTCGCTCCTGGCCCAGAAGGGCTCACTGTTTGCCACCCGGCCGACGCTGTTTGTCTACAATGCGCTGCGCGAAGATATGGTAAGGTCGGCTGACGCATTGTTCGATGTGGTGCTGAGCGGCGCCGTCGAGATCAGGATCAACCAGCGTTATGCGCTACGCGACGTGGCACAGGCTCATGCCGATTTGGAAGGCCGCAAGACGACGGGGACGACGGTTCTTATCCCTTGAGTTTTCGCTAGAATTCTTGAAGCTCTTTCAACTTCTGACATGCTTTGCGCCGGGAGCAGGACGCGCCTACCATGCTCCCGGGAACATAAAAAAGAACTGACATGGGAGGCGTTGTGGACACAACCCCTTTAGCCAATGGTCGGAACCTGCTTGAGGTTCGCGGCCTGACGAAGATATTCGGCACGTTGAAGGCGTGCGACCAGGTCGACTTGACCATCGCCAAGGGCGAAATCCATGCTCTGCTCGGTGAAAACGGCGCCGGCAAGTCGACACTGGTAAAGATGCTGTTCGGCTCGCTCGAGCCCAATGCCGGCGAAATTGCCTGGAACGGACAGCCTGTCAGGATCACCAGCCCAGCCGTCGCCAAGAAACTCGGCATCGGCATGGTTTTCCAGCATTTTTCGCTGTTCGAGGCGCTGACGGCCGCCGAGAACATCGCGCTGTCGCTGGCTGACGACACGCCGATCAGCACCATTGCTGGCAAAGCGCGTGCGCTGTCCTACAGCTACGGCCTTCCGCTTGATCCGGACTCGCTTGTCGGTGATCTCTCGGTCGGTGAGCGCCAGCGCATCGAGATCATCCGCTGCCTGCTACAGACACCCGACCTGATCATTCTCGACGAGCCGACTTCGGTGCTGACGCCACAGGAAGCCGACAAGCTGTTCGAGACGCTGGAGCGCCTGCGCGCCGAGGGCAAGTCGATCCTCTACATCTCACACCGGCTCGATGAAGTCCGCCGGCTTTGCGACAGCGCCACGATCATGCGGCACGGCAAGGTTGTGGGCCACTGCAATCCCCGGGTCGAAACACCGTCCTCGCTGGCTCGCATGATGGTCGGCACCGAGGTCAAGAACGCCGAGCGCACCACGGCATCGGTGCGTGGCGAGGAACTGCTCAGCATCTGCGGCATGAGCCGCAAGCCAGCCGGGCCGTTCTCGATGCCGCTCAAGAACATCTGGCTGAGCGTCGCCGGCGGTGAGGTCATCGGCATTGCCGGTGTCGCGGGCAACGGCCAGGGAGAACTGTTCGAGGCGATTTCGGGCGAGGCGCTGCAGGAAAGCGCAGACGCCGTCCGCATTCGCGGCAAGTCGGCCGGGCGCATGGGCATTTCGGCGCGGCGTCTGCTGGGGGCGGCTTTTGTCCCGGAGGAGCGCCTCGGTCATGGTGCCGCGCCGCGCCTGCGGCTGTCTGACAATCTCTTGCTGTCGCGCCACAGCACGGACGGCAAGGCGTTTGTCGGTACCGGCGGAATGGTCAAGTCTGGTGCTATCCAGAAGGCGGCACAGCGCATCATCGAGGTGATGGACGTGCGCAAGAGCGCGCCCGATCCGGAGGCCGCAGCCCTTTCAGGCGGCAACCTGCAGAAATTCATCATCGGCCGCGAGCTCGATCGCAATCCGTCGGTGATGGTGGTCAACCAGCCCACCTGGGGCGTCGATGCCGGTGCTGCGGCGCGCATCCGCCAGGCACTGATCGAACTCGCCCGCAATGGTTCGGCGGTGCTGGTTATCAGCCAGGATCTCGACGAGCTGTTTGAAATCTCCGATGCCATCGCTGTCATGCACAATGGCGAGCTGTCCAAGCCGATCCCGATCGCGGAGGCCACGCTAGAACGTATCGGGCTGTTGATGGGCGGCGCCGAACCAGGTCACCTCGACCCTGCGAAGGAGGTGGCGTGATGCGTATCGAACTCGTCAAGCGTCCCGAACGCTCCAAGCTGTTTGCGGCACTTTCACCCTTCATCGCGCTCGGGCTGACGCTTATTGCGGGCGCGATCATGTTCAGCCTGCTCGGCAAGAACCCGGTCGAGGCACTTTATTATTATTTCATCGACCCGCTGCGCGAGGTCTGGTCGCTGCATGAGCTGGCGGTCAAGGCAGCGCCGCTGATCCTGATCGCGGTCGGCCTGTCGATCTGCTACCTCTCCAACAACTGGAACATCGGCGCCGAGGGCCAGTTCATCATCGGCGCCATCACAGGCTCGATCCTGCCGGTCATGTTCCCCGACTTCCAGTCGTGGATCGTGCTGCCGCTGATGCTGTTGATGGGTGTCGCCGGCGGTGCCGCCTATGGCGCTATTCCGGCCTATCTCAAGGTGCGCTTCAACACCAACGAGATCCTGACCAGCCTGATGCTCGTCTACGTCGCACAGCTGTTCCTCGACTGGATGGTCCGCGGCCCTTGGCGCAACCCGGCGGGCATGAACTTCCCGGAGACGCGCACCTTCAGTCCGAGTGCCGTGCTGCCCGAGATCTGGTCGGCATCCGGCCGCGCCAACTGGGGCTTTGTCTTTGCCATCGTCGCGGCGGTTGCGCTCTGGTTCATGCTGTCGCGTACCTTGAAAGGCTTTGAGGTGCTGGTGCTGGGGCAGAGCCCTCGTGCAGGGCGTTTTGCCGGATTCTCGCAGTCGCGCATGGTGTTCTTCGCTTTCCTGGTGTCGGGCGGTCTTGCAGGCCTTGCCGGCATCTCGGAAGTCTCCGGTGCCATCGGCCAGCTCCGGCCGACGATTTCACCCGGCTACGGCTTTGCCGCGATCATTGTTGCCTTCCTCGGACGCCTGAACCCGCTCGGCATCATTGCCGCGGGCCTGGTACTGGCGCTGTCTTATCTCGGCGGCGAGGCGGCGCAGATATCGATCGGCGTGTCGGACAAGGTGGTCCGCGCCTTTCAGGGCATGCTGCTGTTCTTCGTGCTCGCTTGCGACACGCTCATTCTCTATCGCATCCGCTTTGTCGGCGCCTCCGCTGCAAAGACCGTGGAGGCCACGCAAAATGTTTGAAGATATCCTGATAACGATTGCAACGGCGGCAACACCGCTGCTGATCGCGGCTGTCGGCGAACTCGTCGTCGAGCGCTCGGGCGTGCTCAATCTCGGGGTCGAAGGCATGATGGTGATGGGCGCGGTGACCGGTTTCGGCGTTGCGCTGACGACCGGCTCTCCCTGGCTCGGCGTTGTTGCCGCGATCATCGTCGGCATGCTGTTTTCACTGCTGTTCGGTTTCCTGACATTGACACTGGTGACCAACCAGGTGGCGACCGGCCTGGCCCTGACGCTGCTCGGGCTCGGTTTCTCAGGTATGCTCGGCGAAGGTTTCGTCGGCCTGCCGGGCATCAAGATGAGCTATCTCTACATCCCCTATCTCACCGATATTCCCTATATCGGCAGGCTGTTCTTCGGTCAGGATCCGCTCTTTTACGTGTCGATTCTGCTGACGGCGGGCGTCGCCTGGTTCCTGTTTCGCTCGCGCGCCGGCCTGACGCTGCGGTCGATCGGCGACAACCACACCTCGGCGCACGCGCTTGGCATCAAGGTCATCGGCATCCGCTATCTCGCGGTCATGTTCGGCGGCGCCTGTGCGGGACTCGCCGGCGCCTACCTGTCCCTCGTCTACACGCCGCAGTGGATCGAAAACATGACCGCCGGCCGGGGCTGGATTGCCTTGGCGCTGGTGGTGTTCGCGTCCTGGCGGCCGTGGCGCGTGCTTGCGGGCGCCTATCTCTTCGGAGCGGTCTCGATCGGCCAGTTGCATGCCCAGGCCCTGGGTGTCGGCGTGCCGTCGCAACTGCTCTCTTCGCTACCCTATCTGGCAACCGTCGTGGTGCTTGTGCTCATTTCGCGCAACAGGCGGCTCACGATGGTGAACACTCCGGCTTCATTGGGGCGGCCGTTTGTGCCAGATCGCTAAGATCATGGCGACGATTCGGAAGTCGTTCCGGTGACTTCCGGTCCGAACCATGTACAGGGACTATAAAAGGATGGGATAGTGCCCCGGGCAACCACTAGAGGAACAAGAGTATGAAGAAGACAATATTGTCGTTCGCCGCGGCGGCTGCCGTGATGTCTTTCGGAACCATGGCTGCGCAAGCAGCAACCAAGGCCTGCTTTATCTATGTCGGCCCGATCGGCGATTTCGGCTGGTCGTACCAGCACCACCAGGGCCTGGAGGAGATGAAGAAGGCGCTCGGCGACCAGGTCGAGACTGCCTATCTCGAAAGCGTGCCGGAAGGTGCCGACGCTGAGCGCGCCATTGAGCGCTTCGCGCGCTCGGGTTGCAACATCGTCTTCACGACGTCGTTCGGCTATATGGATCCGACCAACAAGGTTGCCGGCAAGTTCCCGGATGTGAAGTTCGAGCACGCCACCGGCTACAAGCGCGAGCATCCCAACGTCGCGACCTACAACTCGCGCTTCTATGAAGGCCGCTATGTGCAGGGTGTGATCGCCGCCAAGCTGTCGAAGGCAGGCGTTGCCGGCTACATCGCGTCCTTCCCGATCCCGGAAGTGGTGATGGGCATCAACGCTTTCGTGCTCGGTGCGCAGTCGGTCAACCCCGACTTCAAGGTCAAGGTGGTGTGGGCCAACACCTGGTTCGACCCGGGCAAGGAAGCCGACGCCGCCAAGGCGCTGATCGACCAGGGCGTCGACATCATCACCCAGCACACCGACTCGACCGCCCCGATGCAGGTTGCGACCGAGCGCGGCATCAAGGCCTTCGGCCAGGCTTCGGACATGATCAAGTTCGGCGAAAAGACCCAGCTGACCTCGATCGTCGATGACTGGGGCCCATACTACATCGAGCGGGTCAAGGCCGTGATCGACGGCAGCTGGAAGCAGCAGGACGTCTGGGGCGGCATGAAGGAAGGCCACGTCGTGATGGCGCCCTTCACCAACATGCCCGACGACGTGAAGGCGCTGGCCGAAGAGACCACCGCCAAGATCAAGTCCGGCTCGTTCAACCCCTTCACGGGCCCGATCGCCAAGCAGGACGGTTCAGAATGGTTGAAGGCTGGCGAAGTGGCCGAGGACGGCGTGCTGCTCGGCATGAACTTCTACGTCAAGGGCGTGGACGACAAGCTGCCGCAGTAAGCGGATCGATATCGGCTGCGAGACGCCTCGCGGTTCAAGGAAACCCCCGGTTATACCGGGGGTTCAGACTGCTGACGAACCCCGTCGAATTTCGGCGGGGTTTTGTTTTGTGGGTTGATTGAGCTTTTGGATTGATTTCGGGGAGCAGATGCCAAGGCCGTTGCGAGCCGGCTTTGGCCTCATGCGAGGCTTGGTTTTGGCTTTGGCCAGAGGCTGATTGCGATCTTTTTCATGTTCTGGGCGGCGGCTGCGATCAGGCACTGGCAGGCGACGCGTGTTCGCCCTCGGAAGCGGGCATAGCGATGGCCGAAGAGCTGCTTGGCATCGGCGAAGGATCGCTCGACCGTCTCCTTGCGGCGTCGATAGATCGCCTTGCCCCATGCGGTTAAGCGGTTGGCATCGACCCGCTCGCGGACATCCTGCCAGACATGGCGCGTGATGGTGCGCTCGGCCTTGGCGTTTGATGTGCAAGACGCCAGCAGCGGACAGTTGCGGCAGATCGTCGGGTCGCTCCTGTAGTGGCGATAACCGCCGCGATCGGTGGTGGCGTAAGTGAGCAACTGGCCCTGCGGGCAACGATAGCCGTCAAGGTCCGGCTCATGGACGAAAGCGCCCTTCCTCATCTTGCCAGGCTTTGGCCGGGTCGGGTTGCGATAGCCGACGACACCGTGGATGTTCCTGTCCTCCAGGCCCTTGGCGATGCCTGGCGTGGCATAGCCGGCATCCAGCCCCGCCGCCGTGACGTCGAAGCCGAAACGCTCCACCTGGCGGTCGAGCCGGTCGAGATAGACGATCGAGTCATGCACGTTGGCCGGCGTGGCAAACGTGTCGGTGATGATGCCGAAGCCGCCATCCACCGTGCGGTGATCGAGATAAAAGAAGCCCTTCGGCTTGCCCTCGCGCACCATATAGCCAGCCTCAGGATCGGTGCGCGAGACCTTCGTCTCTTTCACCGCAGGCTGCCGCTCCTGCTCCTTCAGCGCCTTCTGGCCGTGCAACGCCCGTTCGGCATCGATCGCCCGGTCGAGCTCGCCCCAGTAGTCGGCACGCGACTTGGCGACCATGGCAAGGTCGTACTTGCCCTTGTTGGCATTGGCCTTCAGGTGCGTGCTGTCGGTGTAGAGCACCGTGCCGTCGACCAAGCCTGCCCCGATCGCCTGCTCGACAATGCGGTCGAAGATCGCCTGCGCGATCGTCTCGTCCTGGTAGCGCCGGCGTCGGTTCTGCGACAATGTCGAGGCGTCGAACACCTTGTCCGTCAGCTTCAGCCGCAGGAACCACCGGTAGGCGACATTGACCTCGATCTCTCGCACCAATTGCCGCTCCGAGCGCACCCCGAACAGGTAGCCGATGAACAGCGCCTTGAACATCAAGGTCGGATCAAGTGGCGGGCGACCATTGTCGGCGCAGTAAAGCGGCGCTGTCAGATCGTGGATGAACGAGAAATCGATAACACCATCGATCTTGCGCAGAAGGTGATCAACTGGAACCAGTTGATCGAGCGTGACGATCTCAAGTGCGGTTTGTTCAGGGCCGGCTCGCTTCAACATCACCCACTGAATCACAAACCCCCAACTCTCGCCAGGGGTTTGTCAGCAGTCTGAACCCCCGGTTATACCGGGGGTTTTTCGTTTCAGGCGTCGCATGCAGCTGGCGCCTAGTCCGAATGGACCTGTATGCCTGATGCCGCGAGGACATTTTGGGCCGATCGCAGCCAGCCCCGGGATGACCAATGAAGACGCGCGAATATGTCTGCAGCTCGCACACGATAAGCGGCGTCATGCCAGGCAACCCCGTTGCCTCGCGCCATGGCTTTGCCGAGCGTGTGGAGGCGTGTGCTGCGGCCGGCTACACCGGCATGTGCCTGCATTTCCGCGACTATGCCGAGCAGCGGGCGCGTGGGTTTGGCGATGGCGAGCTTCGCGCCATTCTCGATGCACATGGCATGAAGCATGTGTCGGTCGAGTTCCTGACCGACTGGTTCATGGACGGCGAGGCGGGCCTCATCTCCCGCCGCAACGAAGAGACGGCGTTCCGGGCGGCGGCCGCGTTCGGCGCCAAGGTCATCAATGTCGGACCCGATCTTGGCGAACGTGGCATATCGCTTGAGACCATGCAGCGGAAATTCCGCGACCTCTGCGGCCGGGCGGTCGAACATGGGCTATCGATCGCGCTGGAACTGGTGGCCTGGGGCAATGTGCGGGACGTGGACACGGCGCTGGCGATCATCGGCGACATTCCCAATGCCGGGCTGGTCATCGATTCGTGGCATGTTTTCCGCGCCGGCGTGCCGTTGGCGGATCTGAGGCGGATTGCCGCGAACAGGATCCTGTGCGTGCAGGTGAACGATGCCGGCAAGGTGCCGGTCGGCCAGCGCTCGGCCGAGACCATGAACCGCAGCCTGTGCGGGCAGGGCGCATTCGATCTTTCCGCCTTCGCTGCGACGCTGGATGACATGGGCGTTGCCGCGCCGTTCAGCGTCGAGGTGATTTCGCCCGAACTCGCGGCTCTCGGCCGGAATGAGGCGGCGAAAATTTCGTTCGACACGGCACGGGACTGCTTTTCCTGACCATTAGCGCCCAAGGGGTTGCGGCCATGGATGACGACGACAAAGTCGGCGTCTGAACAACCGCGTCCGGACCTTGCACGGGGCGACCGACCGCTCCGTTTTCCTGCAATTGTCGTTAGTCCGTTCGAACGATGTTGCGGGCGTCGCTGGCACGCATAAGCTGACCTCAAAATACGCCTTCCTCGTCAGCGTTCCGGGCTTGCCCGCGGTGCAGGCAGGGCGGGTTCATAAGTGAGGTCAGGGAGGCGAGCTTATGCTCAGCGAAATACTGATCATCGTGATACGCGGGATCGCCATCGGGTCGATCTTTGCCACCATCGCGATGAGCTTCAATATCGTCCATGGCGCGACCAACATCTTCAACTTCGCCCAAGGCAACATGTTCATCCTCGGCGGCTTCGCCGCCTATTTCCTGGCCAACCAGGTCGGGCTTGGCCAGTGGAGCCTGATGCTGCTGCTGACTGGCCTGGGCATCGCCGCCGTCGTCGCCGTCCAGGGCTACATCACGCTTTTGCCGCTGCGCTCCTCGGTCGAGCAGGACAGCTGGCTGATTTCGACGGTGTCGGTCTCGGTGATCGTCGCCGCGCTGCTGATGATCACACAGGGGCCGTTCGCCTATTCCGTCCAGAGCGTCGTGCCGAGCTTCCGCATCTTCGGGACCCGCACGCCGGGTGCCTATGCCTTGGCGATCGGTGCGATGATCTTCTGGTTTTTCGCGTTGCGCTACTTCCTGCGCCGCACTTTCATCGGTCTCGCCATCAGCGCGCTGTCGCAGGATTTCGACGCCGCGCGTGCTGCCGGCCTGCCGGTGCGCCGGCTGCAGCTCATCTCCTTTGCAATCAGCGGCCTGATGGTCGGCACCGTCGGCTTCCTCGTTGCTCCTGTGATCTCGGTCAGCCCTGACGCCGGCCTGAAATATGTGCTCAACGGCTTCGTCGCCGCCGTCGTCGGCGGCATCGGTTCCAACGCCGGCACGCTGATCGGAGGACCTCTGGTGGGCGTGGTGGCGATGCTGACCGCCTACAAGGTCGGTGGTGCCTATCAGGACCTCGCATCGTTGCTGGTTCTGGTGCTGATCCTGATGTTCCGGCCGCAAGGCCTGTTCGGGCGCGTCGGCGCAAGGCGGGTGTGATCATGCAGGCGACCGCGAACGTACAAACCGGACCCGTTTCCATGGCTGAAACCAAGCCGAAAGGCCGCTTCAACTCCGACCTGACGCAGGTCTGGATCGGCGTGGCGCTGATCGCGATCACCGGCTTCGGCCCGGTGATCGCCGGCAACTCCTACTGGATCCACACGTTCCAGCTGGTGAACATCTATATCGCAGCAGCCATCTTCCAGAACATGCTGTTCGTCGATGCTGGCCAGAAGTCGTTCGGCCAGGGCGCCATCCTCGGACTTGCCGCCTATGTCGCTGCGATCCTGTTCGGCCTGCATGGCTGGTCGTTTGCCGCCGCCGCGATGGGTGGCATCGTCGCTGCCATGCTTGGCGGCCTGCTGTTTGCCCTGCCGGCGTTGCGTGTACAAGGCTTCCACCTCGGCTTCGTAACCATGAGTGCTGCGATCGTTTTCCCGCAGCTTCTGGTGACGCTCGACAAGTGGACCAACGGCATCAACGGTATCAGCGTCACCGTACCGGCGCTGACCAATCCGATCGTGGGGAGCATGTCGCCGCTGGCGATCGCGGTTGCGGTGTTCCCGATGATCGCGCTGTTCGTCCATTACGGCATTCGGCGCTCGAAGCTCGGCCGTATGATGTTCGTGGCGGCGCTGAGCCCGGAAGCGGCGCGTTCCCTGGGCATCAAGCCGGGAGTGATGCGCTTCACCGCCTTCATCGTCGCGTCGATCGGGACCGGTATCTGCGGTATCCTCTACTTGCCGACGGTAGCTTTCGTCAGCCCGCAGGGCTTCAACATCGAGCTGTCTTTCGTGTTCTTCTTCGCGGTCGTTGTCGGCGGTCGCGGACAGATGCTCGGTCCGATCATCGGCATCTGGATCGTCTACATCCTGCCGAACATCCTCTTGGCCGGTTTCGTCGAGTATCGCCTCTTGATGTATGGCTGCCTGACGCTTGTTGCGGTCATGGCTTTCCCTGATGGCATCGTCGGCTCGGTCGAGCGCCTGCGCGCCAAGCGCAAGCAGACCGGCGGCGGCGAGCAGGCCTTCCGCATCGACGGTTTTCTCGCCGACCTGCAGGCCGGCAAGACGGTCCGCGAGCCGAGCGAGGAGATCGCCGTCGAGGTGCGCAACGGCACCAAGAAGTTCGGCGAGGTGGTGGCTGTCAGTGCTGTCGACCTCAAGGTTCGCAAGGGTGAGGTGCACGGACTGATCGGCGCCAACGGCTCGGGCAAAACCAGCCTGCTCAACGTGCTGAGCGGTCTGTCGCGCCTGAACACCGGCTCCTTCATGATCAACGGGGTAGACGCGACCAACATGGCGGCCGACCGCATCGCCAATATGAGCCTCGGCCGCACCTTCCAGGCGCCGCGCATCTTCAGCCAGATGTCGCTGTGGGACAACTTGAAGATCGGCATCGATGCCCGCGTCGGCCCTGCCAGCGCTGACATCACCGCGCTCGCCAAGGCAATGGAGAAGAGCTTTGGGCAGGACAGTGCCACGCTCCTGTCGCATGGCCAGCGCCGCCTGGTGGAGGTAATGCGCACGGTGCTCAAGGAAGCAACCATCGTCTTGTTCGACGAGCCGGCTGCCGGCCTGTCGCAGAGTGAGCGCACCAACTTCGCCAATCTCGTCAAGTTCCTGAGCCGCCAGATGGGCAAGACAGTTATCCTGGTCGAGCACGATCTCGACCTGGTGTGGGGTATTGCCGACACCATCACTGTGCTGGAACAGGGCCGAGTGGTTTCTTCAGGCAAGCCGGACGTAGTCGCCAAGGACCCGGCTGTGCAGCATATGTTCGTGGGGTCGCGCCATGCTTGAGGTCAAGAATCTGGTTGCAGGCTATGGCACCATCCCGGTGCTGCGCGATGTGTCGCTGACCGCAAAGGCGGGCGAGATCCTGCTCATCGGCGGCGAGAATGGCGCCGGCAAGTCGACGCTGATGCGGGCGATCGCCGGCTTCAACAAACCCGACAGCGGCGAGATCCTGCTCGACGGCAAGGCGATCGGCGGGATCGCGCCAGAGAAGGTGGCGCAGTCGGGCCTGCGCCTTGTGCTTGACGGGCACCGTGTGTTTCCCGAGCTCAGTGTGTTCGACAATCTGCGCATGGGCGCCGCCGCCCGGCGTGGCGACCGTGCCGGCTTCAACAACGCGGTCGAGGAGATCTACTCGGTCTTCCCGATCTTGAAGGAAAAGCAGAAACTCTACGCCCGCGATCTCTCAGGCGGTCAGCAGCAGATGCTGGCGCTCGGCCAAGCCTTCATCGCCCAGCCCAAGGTGCTGCTCTGCGACGAGCCATCGATGGGCCTTGCCCAGGCGCTGCTGCCACCGATCCTCGCCTTCCTGCGTCGCTGGGCGCAGACCGGCACGGCGGTTGTCATCGTCGAGCAGCATCTGGCTGTTACCGCCCCCTATGCCGACCGCGCCATGATCATCGAGCGCGGCCAGGTGAAGTTTTCGTGCCTCGCCTCCGAACTGGACGAGAAGCTGAACGCTCCGGCTGTCGCGGCGGAGTAAGGGCTGATGAACGACGAGGGCGCGGTCGGGGACCAAGTTTCGGGCGCGAATGCCGGAGACCCTGAAAACGGGCCGCGCGCCTATATCAGTTTCCGGGGGCAGGTCGAGCCGCGCTGGCTCGACGTCAACCGGCACATGAACGTGTCCTGGTACGACCACGTGTTCGATATCGCCGAAAGCGATCTGTTCGAGGTCTTCGGTATCCATGACGACTACATCAGGCGCACCAGCTACAGCTTCTTTCGGCTGGAAAAAAGCGTTCGCTACGAACGGGAACTGAGGCCGGATGCAAAGCTGGAAGCCCGCAGCGTCGTGCTGTGGACCGACCTGAAGCGCGTCCACCACTTCCACGAATTGTGGAATGTCGACCAAAATTACCGCGCCGCGACGGTCGAAGGCCTGTCGATCCATGTCGACCTGCGCCTGCGCAAGGCAGCCAGGATCGTCGAGGCTGCCGTGGCCGATCCGCTGACAAGGCTTGCCCAGGAGCACGCGCGCCTGCCGTGGCCCAAGGGCGTAGCGCGGCGAGACTTCAGGGCAAGGACGTGACGTTCAGCGACCTCGAATTCGACTATGTCGTCGTGGGCGCAGGTGCGGCCGGCTGCGTGCTCGCCGCACGCCTGTCCGAGAACCCCAATGTGCGGGTTGCCGTCATAGAGGCCGGCGGGCTGGACAAGGACATGTTGATCCGTATTCCGGGCGCCAATGTCGTGACCGGCACGCATCCCGCCTACAACTGGAGCTACGAGAGCGAACCGGTGCAAGCGCTGGGCGGCCGCAAGCTCTATTGGGCCCAGGGCAAGCTCGTCGGCGGCTCCAGTTCGATCAACGGCATGATGTACATGCGCGGCCACCGGCGCGACTACGACAACTGGAAGGCGCTGGGCAATGACGGTTGGGGTTATGACGATGTTCTGCCCTATTTCAAGAAATCCGAGACCAACGAGCGCGGCGCCAACGACATTCATGGCGGCAGCGGGCCGATGCAGGTGTCGAAGGGACAGGGCACTGCCCCCGTCTGCGACATGTTCCTCGATGCGGCGGCCGACGAAGGCTTGCCGCTGACCGACGACCTCAACAAGGACGCGGCCCAAGCCTTCGGTCATGTCGACCTGACCATTGGCAAGGGCAAGCGTTCAAGCACGGCTGCGGCCTTCCTGCACCCGGCGCTGAAGCGGCCGAACCTGACGCTGATCGTCAACGCCCCGGTCAAGCGGGTGGTGATCGAGGCGGGGATCGCCACCGGTGTGGTGTTTGCCCATGAGGGCCGGCCACGCGTGGCGCGCGCGGTCAAGGAAGTGATACTCAGCGGTGGCGCAGTCAACTCGCCGCAATTGTTGATGCTGTCGGGCGTGGGCGACGCAGGCAGCCTGCAGCGTCTCGGCATCAAGGTAAACGCAGACAGCCCCGAGGTCGGACAGAACCTGCAGAACCACCCGATGTACCGGCTGATGTACACGACGACCAAGCCGGTCAGCGCCTACAGTCACGTCAAGCCGTGGGGCGCATTGAAGGCCGGCGCGCAATATGTGTTCCAGCGTCGTGGCGTGCTGAGCCGCGGGCTGTTTCCAACATCAGGCTATTTCCACGCCGTCGAGGGCGATCCCGGCAGCGAAATCCAGGTCTGCATGGCACCGGCAACAGTGATCCGCCGTGGTCCTGGGTTGCTTGGTATCCTGCCGCGGGAACATGGCTTCACGCTGTTGCTTAACCATGGCTCGCCCTACAGCCGGGGCCAAGTCACACTCAAGTCGGCCGATGCGATGGCGCATGCCGCGATCTCGCCGAACTATTTCTCTGATCCGCGCGATCTCAAGATACTGACGGAGGGAGCTGCCCGGACGCGTGCGATCGTCAACCAGCCGGCTTTGCGCAATGTGCTCGCCAAGGAACTGTTGCCGACGCGGCCGATCCGTTCGCTCGACGACATCGCCGAGGACATTTTGGCGACGGCCGTGACGCACTACCACGCTGCCGGCACTTGCCGGATGGGTGCGGACACAGACTCGGTGGTCGATCCGCAACTGCGGGTGCGTGGTGTCGAAAGGCTGCGTGTCGCCGACGCGTCGATCATGCCGGTGCTGGTCAACGGCAACACCTATGCCGCGACAGTCATGATCGCGGAGAAGGCTGCCGATATTATCAAGGCGGCTGCCTAGGCTGTTTACCTTTGAAATAAGATAGTTAGCGAACGAAGATAATGGAGTAGACGAGATGGAAAAGCGCGTTCTCGGCCGCACGGGCCTTGAGGTTTCGGTTGTCGGTCTCGGCTGCAACAATTTTGGCGGCATGATCAGGAGTCTCGACACCGAGGGCGCCCGCAAAGTGGTGCATGCCGCGCTCGATGCCGGCATCACGCTGCTCGACACCTCGGATTCCTACGGCGTCAATGGTGGGTCGGAGATCACTTTGGGCGAGGTGCTCGGCGACCGGCGCAAGGATGTGGTGTTGGCGACCAAGTTCGCCTCGCCGCTCAACCGCGAGAAGAGCAATCGCTACAACGGATCGCGCGGCTACATCATGAATGCTGTCGAAGTCAGCCTGCGCCGGCTCAAGACTGACTACATCGACCTCTACCAGTACCATTTCCCCGATCCGCAGACGCCAGTCGAGGAGACGCTGCGGGCGCTCGACGATCTCGTGAAGCAGGGCAAGGTCCGCTATCTCGGCTGCTCGAACCTGCCGGCATGGATGCTGGTCGATGCCAGCTGGACTTCGCGCCATCACAATCTGCACAGCCTGCAATCCACCCAGGCCGAATACAATCTGATCTCGCGCACGGCCGAGACCGAGCTGTTCCCGGCGATGCACCGCACCGGCATGACGCTTTTGCCCTATTTCCCGCTGGCGAGCGGCCTCCTGACCGGCAAATACCGCAAGGGTCAGGCGCTGCCGGAGGACACGCGCATGAACATGGCCTATTTCAAATCCGGCCTGACCGACGCCAATCTCGACAAGGTCGAGAAGCTGATCGGCTTCAGTGAAGCGCGCGGACGCACCATCCTCGAGCTGGCGTTTTCCTGGCTGGCCTGCCAGCCGATCGTTTCCAGCGTAATTGCAGGTGCCACCCGTCCCGAGCAGGTGGTGGCCAATGCCGCGGCTGCCTCGTGGAAGCTGACGGCAGCGGAGCTCGCCGAGATCGACACGATCTGCAAATGATCGTGCGGCAAGTGATTGTGCGGCGCACAAAGTTGCCGGCGCTTTAGTCCCTTTGGACGATTGCACCCCTTGGCGGGGAACGTAGTTTCTCCGGAGCTACCAAGTTGAATTGTCAGCGGAAACCCTTGATATGAGCGATCTGGTTGAGCCGCGTACGGCAGACATTACCTATGAGACGGGCGAGCCGGTCCTCTACGAAACCGAGGGACCGATCGCCTGGGTGACGATGAATCGCCCGACGTTCAACAACGCCCAGAACTCCCAGATGACCTATGCGCTCGACGATGCCTTCAAGCGCGCAGTCGACGACGACACGGTGAAGGTCATCATCCTGCGCGGCGCGGGGAAGCATTTTTCTGCCGGCCACGACATCGGCACGCCGGGTCGCGACGTCAACAAGACCTTCGACCGTCGCCTGATGTGGTCCGACCACACCAACAAGCCGGCTGCCGAAATGCTCTACACCAGGGAGCACGAGGTCTATCTCGGCATGTGCCGACGCTGGCGCGACATCCCCAAGCCGACGATCGCACTTGTGCAGGGCGCCTGCGTCGCCGGCGGGTTGATGCTTGCCTGGGTCTGCGACTTCATCGTCGCCACCGACGATGCCTTCTTCCAGGATCCGGTGGTGCGCATGGGCATTCCAGGCGTCGAGTATTTCGCACATGCCTTCGAGCTGCCGCCGCGCGTCGCCAAGGAATTCCTGATGATGGGTGAACGCATGCCGGCGTCACGCGCCGAGCAGTTCGGCATGGTCAACAAGGTGGTTGCCCGCGACGAACTGGAAGGCGCCGGTCGGGCCATGGCCGGAAAGCTGGCGCAGTATCCGCGCCTCGGCCTCTGGCTGTCCAAGCAGGCGATCAATCATGTCGAGGACCTGCGCGGAAAGCGCACCGCCATGGACGCGCATTATCACATGCATCATTTCGCCCATGCCCAGAACGACCTGACCACCGGCAACACGCTGGGCGGACAAGACGCCAAGAGCATGGCCGCCGCCAACAAGAAGCAGGCCGGCGAGGCTTGAGCCCGCCGCCGACCAACGGGAATTTCCAAGCGTGGATCTTGATTACACCGACGAGCAGCAGGCCTTCCGCCAGGAAGTGCGCTCCTGGCTCGAAAAGCATGTGCCCAGCAAGCCGCTGCCGTCCTTCGATGCCAGCCGCGAGGGTTTTGAGGCGCATCGCGCATGGGAGCGCGTGCTGGCCGAGGGCCGCTGGGGCATGGTGACCTGGCCGGAAAGCTATGGCGGGCGCGGGCTCGACCTGATCCAGTGGCTGATCTTCGAGGAAGAATATTACCGTGCCGGCGCGCCGCTGCGCGTCAACCAGAACGGCATCTTCCTGCTCGGGCCGACGCTGATGGAATATGGCACCGAGGAGCAGAAGGCGCGCTTCCTGACCTCCATGGCCTCAGGCGACGAGATCTGGGCGCAAGCCTGGTCCGAGCCTCAAGCCGGTTCCGACCTGGCCTCGGTGCGCGCGACCGCCGTGCTTGAAGGCGACGAATATGTGCTCAAGGGCCACAAGATCTGGTCGTCGCGCGCGGTCTTCGCCGACTGGGCCTTTGGGCTGTTCCGCACCGATCCGGCGTCGCAGCGCCATAAGGGCTTGTCCCTGATCTTTTTCCCGCTCAACGCCCCCGGCGTGCGGGTGCAGGCGATCCCGCAGATCGACGGCGAGACCGGCTTTGCCGAAATCTTCCTCGACGATGTCCGCGTGCCCGCCTTCAACCGCCTCGGCGGCGAGGGCGAGGGCTGGAACATCTGTATGGCAACTGCCGGCTTCGAGCGCGGCCTGATGCTGCGCAGCCCGGCGCGCTTCCAGGTGGCGGCGCGCAAGCTGGTCGAGCTCTACAAGGCGCATGAGGCCGAGGTCGAGCCAACGGTGCGCACGGCGGTGCTGCAGTCCTGGATGGACGCCGAGGCCTATGCGCTGTCGATCTACGCCACCGCATCGCGGCTTGCCGCAGGCGGCCATATCGGCGCCGAGGCCAGCACCAACAAGATCTTCTGGTCGGAAATGGACATCGCCATGCACAAGGCGGCATTGTCGATCCTGGGCGCCCGTGCGGAACTGCTGCGTACGGCGCCCGAGGCGGGCGACATCGGCCGCTGGCTGGACGGCTACTTCTTCTCGCTGGCCGGACCGATCTATGCCGGCTCGAACGAGATCCAGCGCAACATCATCGCCGAGCGTATGCTCGGGCTGCCGCGCGCATAAGGGGAGGCGAAAAGATGGATTTCCGTTTCTCCGAAGAACAGACGATGACGGCTGACGTCGTCCGTGAGTTGCTCGCTGACGTCTGCCAGCCCGCCGACCTGCGCCGATTGATGGGCGAGGGCGCTGCCCGCGACGCTTCCCGCTGGGCCAAGATTTTGGAGATGGGCCTCGCCGGTGCCCTGGTGGCTGAAGACAATGGCGGCCTCGGACTGTCGGCCATCGACTTCGTGCAGATCGCCGAGGCTTGCGGCTACGCCGGGCTGCCGGAGCCGCTGGTCGAGAATGCAGGCGTGGCGTTGCCGCTGCTTGCTGCCTTCTCCGACAATGCCCGGGTGGCCGCGCTGCTCGAGCGTGCGCTCGCCGGCGATGTAACCGTCACGGTGGCACATCCGGCCAATTCGTTCGTCGCCGATGCCGATACGGCCGAGGCGGTACTCGTCGTCCGCGACGGTGCTGTCCATCTCGTCGAAACCGCCAAGGCAAGGATCGTGGCGCAGCCGAGTGTCGACCCGTTCCGCCGGCTGTTCACGGTTGAATTCGAGCCGAGCGACGCAACGCTGGTTGCCGGCGCCAGTGAGGCCGCAGTCCCGCTGGCTGCCGCTCTCGACCGTGGCGCGCTGTTTGCAGCCGCTCAGATGCAGGGTCTAGCCCAGCGCTGCGTCGATCTCGGTGTCGCCTATGCCAAGGAACGCCAGCAGTTCGGCAAGCCGATCGGCTCCTACCAGGCGGTCAAGCATCACCTCGCGACCGCCCAGGTGAAGATCGAGTTCGCTCGTCCGGTGCTGCATGCGGCAGCCGCCCAGCTCGAGCAGGGCGATCTCTACAGCCGCGCTCGCATCTCGCAGGCCAAGCTTGCCTGCACTGATGCCGCCGATGTCGCGGCTCGCACCTCGATCCAGGTGCATGGCGCCATGGGTTATTCCTGGGAGGTGGACGTCCACTTCTTCCTCAAGCGTGGCATCGCGTTGACCAGTTGGTGGGGCGGCACTGCCTTCCACCGCGAGCGCGTCGCAGCCCGCGTCTTTGCGCGTCCGCTCGGACCCGAACACACCTTTGCCGGAGAGGCCTGATATGCCTGAAGCCTATATCGTCGACGCCGTCCGCACGCCGGTCGGCCGCAAGAAGGGCTCGCTCGCCGGCCTGCATTCGGCAGACCTTGGTGCCCAGCCGATCAAGGCGCTGATCGCCCGCACCGGCATCGACCCGAACGCGGTCGATGACGTCATCTATGGCTGCACCGACACGATCGGCTCGCAGGCCGGCGACATCGCCCGCACCTGCTGGCTGGTGGCGGGTCTGCCCGACCATGTGCCTGGTGTAACCGTCGACCGCCAGTGCGGTTCGGCACAGCAGGCGGTGCACTTCGCCGCGCAGGCGGTGATGAGCGGTACGCAGGAGCTGGTGATTGCCGGCGGCGTGCAGAACATGAACATGATCCCGATGGCGTCGGCTATGCTGGTCGGGCCGCAGTTCGGTTTCCCCGATCCGTTCAGCACCTCGCCGGGCTGGCGCGCCCGCTACGGAGACCAGGAGGTCAGCCAGTTCCGCTCGGCCGAAATGATCGCCGAGAAGTGGCAGTGCAGCCGCGACGAGATGGAGCAGTTCGCGCTGGAGAGCCACCAGCGCGCCATTGCCGCCATCGACGCGGGACGGTTCACCAATGAGATCGTGCCGGTCGGCGACTTCGCCGTGGACGAGACGCCGCGCCGCGACACATCGCTCGACAGGATGGCGACGCTGAAGACGCTGGTCGAAGGCGGTCGCGTGCATGCCGGCGTCGCCAGCCAGAACGCCGATGCGGCGGCTGCACTGCTGATCGCCTCGGAACAGGCGGTGAAGGACCACAACCTCAAGCCGCGCGCCCGCATCCACCACATCAGCGTGCGCGGCGACGACCCGGTCTGGATGCTGACAGCGCCGATCCCGGCGACGCGCCATGCGCTTATGAAGACCGGCCTCAAGGTCGAGGACATCGACCTGTTCGAGTGCAACGAGGCTTTTGCCTCGGTTCCTCTCGCCTGGATCAAGGATCTCGGCATCCCGCGCGACAAGCTCAACGTCAATGGCGGCGCGATCGCACTCGGCCATCCGCTCGGCGCCACCGGCGCGCGCATCATGACCACGATGCTGAACGAACTCGAGCGCCGCAACGGCCGCTATGCGCTGCAGGCCATGTGCGAAGGCGGCGGCCAGGCCAACGTGACCATCATCGAGAGGCTCTGACCATGCCGTGCTATGCCTTTGAAGGCATCGTGCCGGTGGTCGACCCCACTGCTTACCTGCACCCGACGGCGGTGCTGATCGGCGACGTGACCATCGGGCCGCGCTGCTACATCGGCCCCGGGGCGTCGCTGCGGGGCGATTTCGGCCGCATCACAGTCATCGGCGATGCCAGCGTGCAGGACAATTGCACCTTGCACACCGGCTCGGGCTCGGACTGCATCGTCGGCCGCGGCGCGACCGTAGGCCACGGCGCCATCCTGCATGGCTGCACGGTGGGCGAGAATGCACTTATCGGCATGAATGCCGTGGTGCTCGACGGCGCCGTTGTCGGCGACGACAGCCTGGTGGCAGCGCTCAGCCTGGTGAAGAACGAGGTGGTGACGCCTCAACGTAGCCTGATCGCCGGCAATCCAGCCAAGGTGATCAAGGAAATGCCGGAAGCCGCTATCATCTGGCGCAACAATGGCGACGGTGAGTATCAGCGGCTGGCCGACCGGTCGCTTGCCGATCTCGTGGAATGCGAACCGCTCCGCGTCGCGGAACCTGGCCGCAAACGCAACACCGGCAAGGCGCGCGCTGTGCGCCTGTCGACCAAGACAAAGTGAGAAGGACTGACATGGCAGCGATCTGCGAAAACAGGGTTGTGATCGTCACCGGCGCCGGCCGCGGCCTCGGTCGCGCCTATGCGCTGGGCCTCGCGGCCGAAGGCGCGAAGGTCGTGGTCAACGATCTCGGCGTCGGCACTCATGGCGACGCGACGGCGGAGACGCCGGCGCAGCAGGTGGTCGACGAGATCAAGGCCATGGGCGGCCAGGCCGTCGCCAACTATGATGACGTCACCGATTTCGAGGCCGGCGGCCGCATCGTCAAGGCCGCACTCGACGCCTTTGGTGACCTGCATGCCGTGGTCAACAATGCCGGCTTCGTGCGCGACCGCATGTTCGTGTCATGCACGCCCGATGAATGGGACGCGGTGCTGCGCGTGCATCTGCGCGGCCATTTCTGCGTCAGCAGACACGCCGTCGACTATTGGCGCGCCCAGCAGAAGGCCGGCAAGACGGTCGACGCCCGCATCATCAACACTTCTTCGGGCGCCGGCCTGCAGGGTAGCGTCGGCCAGAGCGCCTATTCGGCGGCGAAGGGCGGCATCGCTTCGCTGACACTGGTCCAGGCAGCCGAGCTCCGCCGCTACGGCATCACCGCCAATGGTCTTGCGCCGAATGCCCGCACGCGCATGACAGAGACCGCCTTTGCCGAGGCCATGCAGGCCAAGGACGGCGAGTTCGATATCTTCGCGCCTGAGAACACCGCACCCCTGGTTGCCTGGCTGTGCAGCTCGGCGTCGGCTGAAGTGACCGGCCAGATCTTCGAGCTGATCGGCGGCAAGATCCGCATCTGCCTCGGCTGGAACGACGGCCCTGAATTCGACAAGGGCAGCCGATGGGACGCAGCCGAGCTCGGCGACCGGATCAAGGAACTGGTGGCCACGCGTCCGGCACCGAAGGCGGTCTACGGGGCGTAGCCGAGCCACTGCGTCAGGAAGAACTGAAGGGCGTCGGGCAACCGGCGCCCTTTTCTTTGGTCAATGCAGCATCCCCGGGGATGCCGCATCCCGAGGGACGCGCAGTCTGGGCAACGCGGCCAAGAAAAAAGGGCGGCGCTTGCGCACCGGCCCTTGGGGAAAAGTCTGCACCTGCCGCTCCGGACCCCGCATCGGAGGGCAGGCGCACGCGATCAGGCGTCTTGGGGGACCTCTTCGCGCAGAATGTTCTTGAGCACCTTGCCTTGCGGGCTGGTGGGCAGGGACGGACGGATCTCGACGCTGCGCGGGCATTTGTAGTTGGCCATGTTGGCGCGCGACCAGTCGATGATGTCCTTCTCGGTGGCGCTGGTGCCCGGGCGCAGCACCACATAGGCCTTGCCGACCTCGCCGAGACGCTCGTCTGCCACACCGATCACGGCAACGATGCCGATGGCCGGGTGCTGACTCAGGATGCGCTCGATCTCGGCCGGATAGCAGTTGAAGCCACCGGTGATGTACATGTCCTTGAGACGGTCCTCGATGCGCAGGTTGCCGTCGCTGTCGAAGTAACCGATATCACCGGTGTGCAGCCAGCCCTCGGGGTCGATGGTCTTGGCCGTCGATTTTGGATCGTTGAAGTAGCCCTTCATGACGATGTAGCCGCGGATCACCACTTCGCCGGGCTTGCCGTCGGGCAGGAAATGGCCGTCGTCGCCCATGATACGCACTTCCACGCCGGGAGCTGCCTTGCCGGCAGTGTTGGCAATCACCTCATCCGGGTCCGACGCCAGGCACATGGTGCCGTAGCCGCCGCACTCGGTCAGCCCATAGCCGTTTACAACGCCGGCGAAGCCGAGTTCCTCGCGCATACGCCGGATGAGGATCGACGGCACGACCGCCCCGCCGGTGACGCCGAGGCGCAGGCTGGAGGTGTCGAATTTTGCCAGGTCCGGATGCTGGAGCATGCCCTGGAAGATGGCAGGCGGACCGGGGATGACGCTGATCTTCTCTTCGGCGACGCGCTTGAGGATTTCGCCGGCATCATAGGTGAGATGCGGCATCAGAACCGCGCCACGCATCAGCGAAACGATGGCGCCGGAGCGATAGCCGAAGGCGTGGAAGAAAGGGGGGATGACCAGGATGCGGTCATGCTCGCGGATACCGACACGCGTTGCCCAGGCATCGATCGCCTGAAGGCACTGCTGGTGGCCATACATGACA
This sequence comes from Aminobacter sp. SR38, assembly GCF_014843375.1. NCBI lineage: Bacteria > Pseudomonadati > Pseudomonadota > Alphaproteobacteria > Hyphomicrobiales > Phyllobacteriaceae > Aminobacter > Aminobacter sp. SR38. The sequence goes on along the minus strand of NZ_CP062112.1, from coordinate 308,810 downwards.
CCCTTGGGATAACCCGTGGTGCCCGAGGTGAACAGCATGTCGCAGAGATCGTCCGGGCCGACAGTGGCCTCGCGTGCGGCAAGCTCGGCATCGCTGATGCTGTCGCCCGATGCAACGAAGCTCTCCCAGTCGCGATCGCCTTTGCTGCCTTCGCCGATGACGACCACTTCGCGCAGCAGGTCGCGCGTCTCGGCACGGAGCTGGTCAGGGTAATAGGTGCCCAGGAAGTCGCCGACCGAAAACAGCACCGAGGTGCCGCTGCGCTTGACCAGTTCGGCGATTTCCGCGCCCTTGAAGCGGGTGGAGGCGGGAATGAGCACGGCGCCTGCGGTGACGAGGCCAAGGGCTGTGGCGAACCATTTCAAGGTGTTGGGCGCCCAGACCATGATGCGGTCGCCCTTCTCGACACCGGCTGCGATCATCGCCTTGGCGACGCGCTTGCGCATCGTGTCGAGCTCGACGAAGTTCAGCACGACGCCGTTGTCTTCAACTGCCGTGCGTGTGCCATAGAGCTCGGCGGCGCGCGCGCAGAGGGCAGGAATGGTGGTGAACTTCCAGTCGGCGTCTTCTGAGATCATCTGTCTACCTGGAGGCACTGGGCCTGTTCGACGGTATGGCGGCCGCGGACGGTCACCGGGCTAGTTTGGCGGGAACATAGGCGTCGGCGGGCGGCCAGCATCGTCCGAAGAGACGAATAAACCTTACGGCGACCGACATAAAGGCTGTAGGACTGCGTACAGACGCGCGCGACTGACCATGCCTGGAGTTATGACATGAGCAATGCCCCGCAACCTGTTGGCTCGACCTTCGAGGGCAGGGTCGTCATCGTGACCGGCGGCACCAAGGGCATCGGCCGGGCGATCGCCGAGGGTTTTCTTGGCGCGGGCGCAACCGTCGTCGTCTGCGCACGCACCGAACCGGACAGCCTGCCGCATTCGAACGGCAACAGGGCGATCTTCATGCAATGCGACGTGCGCACGGCCCAGGCCTGCAAGGAGCTGGTCGACCGTGTCGGCGAGGAGCATGGCCGTATCGACGTGCTGGTCAACAACGCCGGCGGCTCGCCCCATGTCGACGCAGCGACGGTATCGCCGCGCTTCTCCGACGCCATCGTCAATCTCAACCTGATGGCGCCCGTCTACATGTCGCAGGCCGTTTACCACTGGATGGCCAAGCTGCCGGACGGCGGCAACATCATCAACATCGCCAGCGTGTCCGGCCGCCGGCCGTCGCCAGGCACCTCGGTCTACGGCGCGGCCAAGGCCGGCCTGCTCAGCCTGACCACCAGCCTTGCGCAGGAATGGGCGCCCAAGGTGCGCGTCAACGCCATCATCGTCGGCCTCATCGAGACGGAGAAAGCCGACGAGACCTATGGCTCTCGCGAGGCACAGCAGGCGATTGCCGCCTCGGTGCCGATGAAGCGCATGGGGCGTGGAGACGACATCGCCCGCGCCGCCCTCTACCTCGCCAGTCCGACGGCGACCTTCGTCACCGGCGCGCAGCTCGAGGTGCATGGCGGCGGCGAGACACCGCTGTTCCTCGACCTGATCAAGCGTTACGCGCCGGACGCGAACTGACCGTGGCCGATCGCGCGGAAGTACCAGGTGCCGCGCCCGATCACGACCGGCTGGTCGAACTGCTCTATGCCGGTATCGGCGAAGCAAAGCCTTTCGACAGTTTTCTCAAGGGGTTGCGGGCATCGGTTGATGCTGAAAGCAGTACGCTGATCATCGAGCGCCAGCGCCGCGACCGACCGGGTGCGATCTACTCCGGGGCGGCGTCGGAAGAGCGCATCGCGCGGTACAACGACCTCTACACGCAAGACCCGTTCATCGACCTCCCGCTCGGCAAGGTGACGACGCTTGCCGAACTTGTCGGCGAGGGAGGGTTTTCCCGCTCGGAATTCATGACGAGTTTCATGACCGGATCGGGCTGGATGCATGTCGTGGGTGCTGACATCGTGGAGCCGTCAGGTGCACGGGTGCGGATGCGTGCGACACGCGTGCTGGGCCGCGACAATTTCGGCGTCGCTGAGCGCGAGACATTCCGCAGGCTGTTGCCGCATCTGACGCAGGCGATGGGGCTATTCCTCAGGCTGAACGGACTCGAGGCCGAGCGCGAGCTGTTTGCCGGCGCGCTCGGGCGGCTGGCAGTGGGGGCGATCATCGTCGACCGCGATTGCCGGATTCTGCAGGCAACGCCGCAGGCCGAAGCGATCCTGGCCGAAAAGGACGTGCTGAAGAATGATCGCGGGCGGCTGCGCCTGCTCGACGAGGCTGGTCCGAGTGCTGCGTTCAACTCGGCGGTGGCCGAGTTTGCCGAGGCCAACGATGCCTCCTATGCCGTTTCGCGCGCGTTTTCGATCCATCGCTCCAGCGGCGAGGCGCTCGGTCTCGTCGTGAGGCCGGCGCCACATTCGACCAAGCTGCATGCGCCGCTGCGCGGGGCGGCGCTCGTCATCATCGCAGACGCGGGCAGCAGCGTTGCGCCGCAGCCGGCGGTGCTGGTCAGGCTGTTCGGCCTGACGCCGGCAGAAGCAGAGCTTTCGGCACTGATGGGACAGGGTCTCGATCTTGACGATGCCAGTGCTGCGCTCGGCATCACCAAGAACACCGCCAAGGCGCATCTGCGGATGGTGTTTTCCAAGACCGGGGTGAGCAGGCAGAGTGAGCTCGTTCGCCTGCTGCTGCGCTCGGTCGATGAGCTGGGCTAAAGGCCGATTGTCGGCGTTTGCTCGGGCTCGCCCGTTCGAACGATGCGTTGAGCCCATGTCCGCGCGATGCTGCAACCGTTGCAAGACGTGGAGGAGCGCGGAATGTCCCTTGAGGTCAATGAGCTGGTTGCGGACACGCGGGCGGCGATGCGCCGGCTGGCGAAGTCGGTGGTGATCCTGACGACAAGCCATGCGGGCCAGAGGCTGGCGATGGCTGCGACCGCGGTCGACAGCCTCAGCATGGAGCCGCCGTCGCTGCTCGCCTGTGTCAACCGGAGCGCTTCGATTTTCGGTGCATTTCAGGCCAAAGTGCCATTCTGTGTCAATATATTGGCGCGTAATCATGAAGCATTGGCGCAACGTTGTGGCGGGCAGGTGAAGGGCGAAGCGCGCTTTGCCGAGGGCGACTGGCGTGAGCGCCATGGCATTCCCTATCTCGGCGACGCCCAGGCCAACGTCTTTTGCGCCAATGACGGCGAGTTCTATTATGGCACTCACGGCGTGTTCGTGGGCCGCGTCACCGATGTCGCGCTGTTCGGCAGTATCGAGCCGTTGATCTATGCCGATGCCCGATATGTCGGGGCGCATCTGGCGATGTGATACAAAGTGATACAAACGCCTATCGACCAGGCAGCGGAAAGGCCCGATGGTTGTGCCGGCCTTTGTCATTTCCGGTGCGGGAAAAGGCGGCCGGCTCCTGGGTGCCGACCGCTGGTAACCTATTCGGCGGCAGCGACGCGCAGCTTCTTGCCGCGGAAATGCGGGATCACCTCGCTGCCAATCAGCTCGATCGTCTCCATGATCGCTTCATGCGGCACGGTGCCCATCTGCGACAGGAACATGATCTCGTCGGCACCGGCCTCGAACAGGCGCTCGACATAGCGGATACAATCCTCTGGCGTGCCATAGGCGTCGTTGATGTCGTCGAGATAACCATAGGCCTGCGGATTGTAGGCGATCTTGTCTTCGCCGAGCTTGGCGAACTTGTGCTCGCGCACCTTGTCGAGCGCCGCCAGATGCTCTTCCGGGCTCATGTCGTCGACCTCAGGCTTGGGACCGCCCTGATACCAGTGCGACAGCGCCTCGGCGAAGAAGCGCTGGCCACGCAAGCCTATGCGGCGGGCCTTGTCCCGGTCGCGCAGGACGATGGCCGGGCACAGGGCGGAGAGGTGCTCGGTCGGGCGGAATCCGACCTGGTCCTCTGGTTTGCGCTCGGCAAAGGCCTTCCGATAGGCATCGCTCTTGGTCTTGATCTCGTCGGGGCCGCCGAAACCCATGACCAGTGCGCCGAGGCCACGCGAGCCGGCTGTCACCACCGCCTCCCAGCGTGTGCAGGCCATGTACATGCGCGGATGCGGATCCTGCAACGGCTTGGGATGGACGGGGCGGGCCGGGAATTTGATGTACTGGCCGTCATGCTCGACCACTTCCTCGGTGAAGAGGCGCGGGATCAGATACATGCTCTCGTCGATCAGCGGCTGCAGCTCGGACAGCTGGTAGCCGAATGCACCGGCCTCCTGCTGGCTGCCACCCTTGCCGACACCGAAATTGACGCGGCCATTGGACAGGATGTCGAGCATGGCCACCCGTTCGGCCACCTTGATGGGATGGTTCATCGCCGGCGGCAGGCAGACGACGCCATGGCCGATCTCGAGAGTCTTCGTCTTACCGGCGACGAAGGCCAAGAAAGTTTCCGGCGCCGACATGTGCGAATATTGAGTCAGGCCGTGGTGCTCGACGCACCAGACGCCGTCGAAGCCGCTTTTGTCGAGCTGCACGCATTGTTCCGCCATCTCGCGGAACACCTGCTGTTCGGCCTCCCTGTGGGTTTCGGCGATCTGCGCCTCGTAGATCATGGAAAATTTCACTGGCAGGCTCCTCCGCTTGAGACAATTGCCCTTTCGGCATGGAGTGGAGTGTCCGGCTGGAGGCGGCGAAATTCATCGTTCGATCGGGTGAGGGCCGTTTTGCTGTCGATGGCATTGGGCCAGACGAGGCAGCTGCTGGCTCAATTCAATGGTCCTTATGGACGATGCCGGCCAATCACGTTAGGCCGAAACGGCGGCATCGATTTCCGTGGAGACCAGACTATGACTTCCAGCATTCTGAGCCGGCGCGCCGTTGTCGCCACCCTGATGTCATTCACCGCCCTGACGGCTGCCGGCTCGGCCGAGGCCGAGGAGACGATCAAGATCGGCGGCATCATGTCGCTGACCGGTGCGGGCGCCTCGATCGGCAAGAATGCCGAGGTAGCCTGGAAGCGTGCTGTCGACGACATCAACGCCGCCGGCGGCATCCTGGGCAAGAAGGTCGAGCTGGTGCTGGCCGACACCATGACCGACCCGACGCATGGCGTCAGCGAGATGCGCCGCCTGATCGAAAGCGAGAAGGTTACAGCCGTAGTCGGTCCCGCGACCAGCCAGGAAACGACGCCGCTGATGCCGATCGGCACCGAGGCCAACATCGCACAGATTTCGAGCGCCGCCTCGACACAGCTGACCCCGCAAGTCGGCCCGTACCACTTCTCGACCTCGCCGATCGGCGAGAACCAGATGATCCCCAATATCGCCTACGCGCTCGACACGCTGAAGCTGACCAAGCTGGCGCTGATTTCCGACAATGGCGGCATGTCGAAAGCGGCGGTGTCCGACATCGTCAACTACATGAAGGGCAAGGGCGTAGAGCCGGTTGCCATCCAGGAATTCGCCTTCCGCACCGAGGACATGACCCCGCAGCTGTTTTCGCTGCGCAGTTCCGAAGCCGAAGCGGTGCTGCTGATCAATTCGATCGGCGACGACGCCCGCAAGATGCTGGAAAACCGATATGACATCGGCTGGGACGTGCCGGTGCTGGCGAGCCTGACAATGACCAACTACGCCGTCGGCAACGCTGCCACCATCGGCACTGAGCCGTTCGAGGGCGTCTATTCGGTGCAGTTCGAGGGCATGACCTTTTGCCCCGGCGACGCGCTTGGCGAGAAGCCTTTCGCCAAGTTCGCCGAGAAGGCCAAGGCTGACATCGCCGACCTCGACCGCATGGGCGGACCTTCGGCGCTTGTGCCTTATTACATCCAGCCCTTCATCCTGGCGGCGGCCATGAACGGTTCGGGCAAGACCGACGGCAAGTCGGTCGCCGCCTGGATCGAGGCCAACGCCGGCGAGATCAAGACGCTGACGGGCAAGCTTGCAGCCAGCGCCGACAACCACTTCCTGCCGTCGGTGGAAAGCTTGAAGGTCGTCAAGAACCCATACCAGCTGCGCGAGGACGGTCTCGTCGAACGTGCCGACTGCGCCCAGTAAACAGCAGAACGGTTTCAACTTGCGAAAGGCGTCGCCGGTCCCCGGCGGCGCCTTTTTCGGCTCACCCGATCGAACGATGCGGCGAGTCTTGGGGCTGGCTTTCATTCCAGCCGAAGAAATGCCGCGGAGGTTGGTTATGGAATTGGCGCTCGATGCAGATATTGCCGCGATGGCGGAGGTCGTCGCCAAGCGGCCGCCACTCGACCTCGCCAATGTCGACATCCCGGCATTGCGTGCAGCCGTGAACGCGGCGGGATGGCCGACGGAGCGCACCGAGATGGCCGCGGTCGAGAACATCACCGTTGCCGGCGGTGCCGGAGACATCCCGGCGCGACTCTACAAGCCACGTCAGGGCAAGGCATTGCCGCTGCTGGTCTTCCTGCATGGCGGCGGCTTCGTGCTGTGTTCGCTGGATACGCATGACAATTTCTGCCGGGCGCTGGCCAAGGCGGGCGATTGCGCGGTGCTGTCGATCGACTACCGGCTGGCGCCGGAACACAGGTTCCCGGCAGCCTACGAGGATGCTTTGGCGGCTCTGGAGTGGGCGGCGGCCAACGCTATCACGCTCGGCTGCGACGGCAGGAGGCTGGCGCTGGCCGGAGATAGTGCCGGGGGCAATCTGGCGGCAGCTGCCGCACTCCATGCCTCATCGGAGGTCCGCCTGAAACTGCGACACCTGTTGCTTTTCTATCCTGCTTCGGATCCCACGGCTTCCGGCACGAGTTACGACACTTTCCCGCAGACTCCATTCCTTAGTGCGGGAATGATGCGCTGGTACTGGCGGCAATATGTGGGTGAGCCGGCTGGCTTGGCAGATCCCCGTGTCGCGCTGCTTCGGTCCGTCGATCTTGCCGGGCTGCCGCAGACGACGATCGCCATTGCCGAATTCGATCCCTTGCGCACTGAGGTCGAGGCCCTTTACACAGCGCTGGCCGAGTCCGGTGTTGATGTGGAAGCCAGGCGTTACGACGGTGTCTCGCACGGCTTTGCCAGCATGGTCGGATTGATCGGCAAAGCGCGGCTGGCGATCGACCACGGTGGCGCCAGGCTGCGCGATGCATTTGCCAGGAACGCCTGAGATGCTCGAGGCAAGGCTGGCGCGCGCCGAGGCAATGCTCGACATCATCGCGCTCGAGGCGCGCTATGCGCGCGCCTGGGACTGCGGCAATGGCAAGGCATGGGCCGATGTGTTCACTGCGGACGGCGTGTTCGAAATCGCGGCCGTCGGCGCCCGCTCGGCGCTCAAGGTTGAGGGCAGGGAGCAACTGTCGGCTTTCTGCTTCGATTTCACGGCGAAATTCTCCGGCGTTCATGTGCCCGGTCTGCCGTTGCTCGATATCGACGGGGACGAGGCGACCGGGCACCTGCATTTCCAGTTCGTCGCCATCGGCCGGTTAGCACCGAACCACACGATGAGCCGCACAGCTTGCGGCCAATATGACGTGCGTTATCGCAGGACCGAAAAGGGCTGGCGCATGGTCCATCGATTGGAAAAGGCGTTCAGCAGCGCACGAAGCGAATTCTTCGATTTCTGAGCGTTCAGCGCCTTTCCTCAAGTACCAGGTCAGCAGCGCGCCAGGCCAGCGCCATCACAGGGCCGTTGGTGTTACCCGATATCGGTGCCGGGATGACCGAGGCATCGATCACACGGAGGCCATCGACGCCATGGACGCGCAATCGCTCGTCGACGACGGCGTCGGCGTCATTGCCCATCCGGCAAGTGCCGACCGCATGTAGCCCCGACACGAAGGTCGCGCGGAAGGCAGCGAGCATGTCGTCGTCCGATTGCACTGCTGGGCCAGGCCAAAGCTCCTGCTTCACAAAGGGCTGCAATGCAGGCTGGGCGACGAAGTCGCGCATGATGCGCATCATCGAAATGGCGGTGCGCCGGTCGTTTTCCGTCGCCAGCCAGTTCGGCCGGATCGGCGGCATGTCGCGCATGTCGGCCGAGCGGATGGTAATCTCGCCGCGGCTTTCCGGCCGCAGGGCATAGCCGATGATGGTGATGCCGGGCTCGGCCTCTAGCTTCAGGCGGCCTTGCAGCAGCCCACGGGCGAAGGTGTAGGGTGACAGCGATAGCTGCAGATCCGGATAGGTGACGTCTGACGAGGAGCGGACGAACGCGCCGATTTCGGACGCACCGAAGCTCATCAGCCCCGTGCCGGCGAGATAATAGCGCAGCACCTCGCCGACGAGGCGCAGGCCACTGAAGCTGCGGTTGTGGCCATGCATTCCGGCAAGGCGATAGGGCAGCGCCACAACGAGGTGTTCGGCAAAGTTGCGGCCGACGCCGGGCAATTCGGTCACAGTCTGGACGCCAGCCGCCGAAAGCACATCATGGCGGCCGACGCCTGACACCTGCAGCAGTTGCGGTGACTGGATCGCGCCGCAAGCAACGATGACCTCGCTTGCCGACCGGGCGGTGCGTTGGCGACCGCCCACGAGATATTCGACGCCGACTGCCCGACGACCGTCGAACAGGATACGCAGAACCTGCGCGCCGGTTTGGACGACGAGGTTCTTGCGCCGCATCGCCGGTCGGAGGAAGGCGCGGGCCGCGCTCATGCGCCGCCCCATGTGGTCGACCGTATGCGTGTAGGTACCGACGCCATCGCGTCTGGCGCCGTTGAGGTCGTCGAGATGGTCGAGGCCGAGCGAAGCACCTGCATCGAGGATCGCTTGGCCGAGAGGGTCGGCGAGAGGACGAACACTGACCTGCAAGGGACCATTGCCGCCCCTGATGACATCGCCACCAAGCTGATGGTTCTCGATCTTGCGGAAGACTGGCGCCATCTCGGTCCAGCTCCAGCCCGTGACGCCGAAGTCGGCCCAGCCGTCGTAGTCCTCGGGGGCGCCCCGGCAATAGAGCATTCCGTTGATCGAGCTCGATCCGCCAAGCCCGCGGCCGCGCGCCCATGTCTCGGCTTCCGGCCGACCTTCTTCATGTTCGACAGGAAAGTTCCACGAGCGTTTCGGATGCTTGGTCAGCTTGACCCATCCCCGGGGCATCCGGACCAAGGGATGAAGGTCCGATGGTCCGGCCTCGAGGACAAGCACCCTATGTCCCGGGTCTTCGCTGAGCCTGTTGGCCACCACACAGCCGGCCGAGCCGGCGCCAACGATGATCGTGTCGGATTCTCTCATGCCGCGATGTCTTGCGCGTGCGGGTCGGCTCGCATCCTGCAAACGAACTAGCCCAGGCAAGCGTTGTTCAGGCCCAGGCCGACATATGCGGTAGTCCGCATGGACGATGTTCGGCTCGCCTGCATCCTGTGATTTCTCCTTGAGGAGTCGTCACGCCATGCCGCGTGGCGGCCTTGCGCGCACATCAATGCCGGCGCGCATCCAGACCGGCACCAAAGCCTACGTTCCTGGGGAGGAATGACATGAAGAAATCCATTCTCGCGGCAGCTTTGCTGCTGTCGACCGCGCTGACTGCCGCAGCACAGGACGCCAGCGTCAAGCTCGGCGTGCTCAACGACCAGAGCTCTTCCTTCTCCGCGCTCGGCGGCACCGAGGTGACCGAGGCAGTCAAGCTCGCAATCTCCGACTTCGGCGGTCAGGTGCTGGGCAAGCCGATCGAACTGGTCTCGGCCGATCATCAGAACAAGCCCGAGATCGCACTGTCCATCGCCCGCGAATGGCTGGAGCGCGACAATGTCGACGCGCTGTTCGATGTCGCCAATTCGGCAATCGCGCTTTCGGTCAACAACCTTTTGGGTGAACAGAAGAAGCTCGGCTTCTTCGTCTCGCCGATGACCGACAAGATGACCGAAGCCGACTGCAACGGCTACGGCATGGCCTGGGCATACGACGCCTATTCGCAGGTGCGTTCGTCGGTCAGCGCCCAGCTCAAGGCCGGTGGCGAGACCTGGTTCATCCTGTCGCCCGACTATGAAGCCGGCAAGGTGTTGGAAGCCGGCGTGAAGACCGCCGTCGAGGAAGAAGGCGGCAAGATACTGGGTTCGGTGCGGGCACCGCTCGGCACCACCGACTTCTCGTCCTACATCCTGCAGGCCCAGGCCTCGGGCGCCAAGGTTCTGGCGCTGACGGTCAATGGTCCTGAACTGGTCAATGCGCTCAAGCAGGTCCAGGAGTTCGGCCTGATCGACCAGGGCATGCGCGTGGCGCTGACCGTGCTGCACCAGTCGGATGCGCGCGCCATCGGCCTTGAAGCGCTGAAGGGCATCCAGTTTGCGGCAGCCTGGTATTGGAACACCGACGACGCCTCCAAGCATTTCAAGGAAGAGATGCAGAAGAAGACCGGCAATGCTCCGGGCTGGGTTGCGGCCGGTGCCTATTCCGCAGCGACCAATTACCTGAACGCCGTCAAGGCCGCCGGTACCGACGAGCCGACCGCGGTGCTCGCCAAGCTGCGCGAAGGCAAGATCAACGACCTGTTCGCAAAGAATGCGACGCTGCTGCCCAACGGCCGCCTCGTGCATGACATGCAGCTGCTTGAGGTGCGTGCGCCCGGCGAGGCATCCGATGCGCAGGACGTGTTCAAGGTCGTGACCACCGTTCCTGCCGACATCGCCTTCCGCTCGATCGACAAGAGCGCCTGCAAGCTGGCCAAAGGCTGATCAGACAGCGCCGGACGGCACGCTCGCCGTCCGGCGCGTCCACCCGATGGGAGTGACGACTTGCCCGGCTATCTGATCTTCGAGATCGCAATTACCGACGAGGCCGCCTGGCAGCACTATCGCGAGGTCGCCGGGCCGATCATGGCCGCCGGCGGCGGGCGTTTCGTCTTGTCGGGCGATCGAATCGAGAGCCTCGAAGGCGGCTGGCAGCCGGCGACGATCTCGGTGGTCGAATTCCCGAGCGCTGACGCGGCGCGCCAATTCTACCATTCTGACGACTACCAGAAGGTGGTGGCGCTCAGGCAGATGGCATCACGCGGCAAGGGCATTCTCGTCGACGTATGACGGGCGCCCCGTGCCGCATATTTCCTAGAGTACGTGGAGGACAAGGTGCAGCAAGGCACTGCGGACGACTACATCATCGAGGCGTCCGGGCTGAGCCGGTATTTCTATGGCTTCGCCGCCGTAAAAGACGTCGACCTCAAGGTCCGGCGCAATACCATCCACGCCCTGATCGGCCCCAACGGCGCCGGCAAGACGACGACCTTCAACCTGATCACCAAGTTCCTGCAGCCCAGCGAAGGTACGATCCGATACAACGGCGAGGACATCACCGCGCTGAAGCCGGAAGAGGTGGCGCGCAAGGGCATTGTTCGATCGTTCCAGATTTCGGCGGTGTTTCCGCGCATGAGCGTGCGTGAAAACGTGCGCATGGCACTGCAGCGGCCGACGGGGACCTCCTATCGCTTCTGGCAAAGCGAACGCACGCTCGGCGTGCTCAACGATCGCATCGATGAACTGCTCGACGCTGTCGGCATGCTTTCCTATCGCAACCATGTTGCGGTCAATCTGCCTTACGGTCGCAAGCGCGCGCTGGAGATTGCCACGACGCTGGCGCTGGATCCCGAGATGCTGCTGCTCGACGAGCCGACCTCGGGCATGGGCCACGAGGACGTAGACCGCATCGCCGAACTGATCCGCAAGGTGGCAAGCGACCGCACTGTCCTGATGGTCGAGCACAATCTGTCGGTGGTTTCAGCCCTTTCCGACACCATCACCGTGCTGGCGCAGGGACGGGTGCTGGCCGAAGGCAACTACGAAACCGTGTCGCGCGATCCGCGCGTTGTCGAAGCCTATATCGGTGGCGCAGATGACTGAGACTTCCCAGGTGGTGCTCGACATCGCCGACCTGCATGCCTGGTACGGCGAGAGCAAGGCGCTCCACGGCATGAATTTCGACATCCGCGAGGGTGAACTCGTCACGCTGCTGGGCCGCAACGGCGCCGGCAAGACGACAGCGCTGCGCTGTATCATGGGCCTCGTGCGCAAGAAGACCGGTGTTATCACCTATCGCGGTGAGAACGTTGCGAAGCGGGCGCCCGAGATCATCGCCCGGCGCGGCATCGCCTACTGCCCGGAGGAGCGCGGCATCTTCTCGAGCCTGTCGGTGGCCGAGAATCTGGAGCTGCCGCCGGTCATCGCCAAGGGCGGCATGACCGTGGACGAGATCCTCGAGCTGTTCCCGAACCTCAAGGCGCGCTGGCAGAGCCCCGGCACCAAGCTGTCAGGCGGGGAGCAGCAGATGCTGGCCATCGGCCGCATCCTGCGCACGGGCGCCAAGCTTTTGATCTTCGACGAGCCGACCGAAGGCCTTGCGCCGGTCATCGTCAAGCAGATCGCCGTCGTGCTCGAGAAGCTGAAGGCGAGGGGCTTCACCATCCTTCTGGTCGAGCAGAACTTCCGCTTCGCTTCCAAGCTCGCCGACCGGCATTTCGTCGTCGACCACGGCAAGGTGGTCGAGCGCTTCAGCCGCGACGAACTCGCCGGCAATGAAGCCAAAATCCAAGCTTATCTCGGGGTGTGATGGCCATGATGGACCTGATTGGCGTTCCGCCAACCCTACTTTTCGGCCAGCTGCTCGTCGGCCTCATCAACGGTTCGTTCTACGCCATGATGAGCCTGGGCGTGGCGATCATCTTCGGCATGTTGCGCATCGGCAACTTCGTCCATGGCGCGCAATACATGCTGGGTGCGTTCGGCGCCTGGTATCTCATGCGCTTGCCTGAACTGTTCCCGGGTCTTGGTCTGCCGTCGATCGGCTACTGGTGGGCGCTGGTCATCGTTCCGCTGGTGGTGGCTGTCATCGGCGCGCTGATGGAGCGCATCTTCATCCGCCGCGTCTACGATCTCGACCATGCCTACGGCCTGCTTTTGACCGTCGGCCTCGCCATGGCGATCGAGGGTGCCTTCAACGTCTACTACGGTGCCGCCGGCCAGATGTATGGCGTGCCGGAATCTCTGAAAGGCGGCATCAATCTCGGATTCATGTTCCTGCCGATCTACCGCGCCTGGGTGATCGCTGCGGCAATCGTCGTCTGCTTCGGCACCTGGTACATGGTCGAGCGAACCAAGCTCGGCTCTTACCTCCGGGCCGCGACCGAAAATCCCGATCTCGTCCGTGCTTTCGGCATCAACGTGCCGCGCTTGTTGATGCTGACCTACGCGTTCGGTGTCGGTCTTGCCGGTTTCGCCGGCGTCATGGCAGCCCCGATCTACCAGGTCAGCCCGCAGATGGGGCAGGGCATGATCATCACCATCTTCGCCGTCGTGGTCATCGGCGGCATGGGCTCGATCTTCGGCGCCATCGTTTCCGGCCTGATGCTCGGCGTGATCGAGGGCCTGACCAAGGTCTTCTATCCGCAGGCCTCGGCAACCGTGATCTTCATCATCATGGCGCTGGTGCTGATCTTCCGCCCGGCTGGCCTGTTCGGCAAGGAGACGACGAGCCACTCGGTCGCCGACGTCTCGTCGGGCCGCTCCGGCAGCTTCCTCGAGAACGGTCGCCTGTGGCTCGCGATCTTCACGGTCGGCGGCGTGGCGTTGCCGTTCCTCGTCTATCCCGTCGTGGGCATGAAGATCCTGGTGCTGGCACTGTTCGCACTCGCCTACAATCTGATCTTCGGTTACGTCGGCCTCCTCGCCTTCGGCCATGCCGCCTTCTACGGGGCATCGGCTTATGTGACTGCGCATGCCGCTGCCGCCTGGGGCCTGCCGACCGAGCTCTGCATCCTTCTGGGCGTCATGGTGGCGACGGCGATCGGCGCGTTGTTCGGCTGGCTGGCGATCCGCCGGCAGGGGCTCTACTTCGCCATGATCACGCTGGCGCTGGCGCAGATCATCTATTTCTACGCAGTGCAGGCGCCATGGACCCATGGCGAGGACGGCATCCAGTCGGTGCCGCGCGGCATGCTGTTCGGCGTCATCGATCTCTCCAACACGCTGAACATGTACTACGTGACCCTCGCCGTGTTCCTGGCCGGCTTCGCCTTCATCTACCGCATCATCCACTCGCCGTTCGGCCAGACGTTGAAGTCGATCCGCGAGAACGAGCCGCGCGCCATTTCGCTCGGCTATTCGACCGACCGGTTCAAGCTGATCGCATTCACGCTTTCGGCGATGCTGTCGGGCGTAGCAGGCGGCCTCAAGGCGATCATCTTCCAGCTGGCGTCGCTGGCCGACGTCTTCTTCATGACCTCGGCCGACGTGCTGCTGATGACGCTGATCGGCGGCGTCGGCACGCTGCTTGGACCGGTGGTCGGTGCGGCAGTGCTGGTGACGCTGCAACGCGAGCTGGCCACCCTCGGTGCCTGGGTCGTGGTGGTGCAGGGCATCATATTCGTTCTCTGCGTGCTGTTCCTGCGCAAGGGCATCATCGGCACGCTGGAGGAATTCCTGGCGAACCGCGCCGAGCGCAAGGCCCAGCAGACGGCCGACCACACCGAGGCCACCACCAAAATCACGGCAGCACCATGAGCGCGCCGTCGACTCTGGTCATCGGCATGGGGCCTGGGCTTGGCCAGGCTTTGGTGAAGAAGTTCGCGCGTGAAGGACATCGTGTTGCCTTTGTCGGCCGCCGCGCAGAAGCGATTGCACGCTACGAGCAGGAGCTGCGGGCCGAGGGCCTCGACGTTGCCGGATTTGTCGGCGACGCCGGCAAGCCCGAAGAGATGGACCATGTCCATGCGGCGATCCGCGAGCGGCATGGCGATGCCGAGGCGCTGATCTACAATGCCGCCATCATCGAGCCGGCGCGGTTCGTCACGCCGTCGCGGCTGGGCGAGGTGAAATACGGCACCGCCGACGGCTGGAAGTCGCATGGTGAGGCGGCCAGCGTCGACTACGTCGTCGACGCCTTCAGGACCAACGTGGCTGGTGCGCTGCATGCGGCCCAGGCCGTTGCGCCAGGAATGATCGACCGCGGCCGCGGTACGATCCTGCTCACCGGTGGTGTGCTTGCCTTTGGCCCGTGGATCGAATGGGGCGTGACCTCGCTCGGCAAGGCTGCGCTGCGCAGCCTTGGACACTCGCTGGAGAAGGAACTCACCCCTGCGGGTATTCATGTGTCGACTGTCGCCATCCATGGCACGATGCAGACCGGAACGCCTTACGATCACGATCTGGTCGCCGCTGCCTACTGGAGGCTGCATGTCCAGACGCGCGCAGAATGGCAGCCGGACTTCCACTTCAAGCAGGACGCCGAAGACGGCGGGGATCCCGACGTATGAGCGCGCCCGCGATCAGGTTCGACGGCAAGCGGGTGCTGGTGACTGGCGGCGCCAGCGGCATTGGCGAAACGGTGGCAAGGCTGCTCTCGGATCTCGGCGCACGCGTGGTCATTGCCGACCTGAACCGCGAACAACTCGATCCGGCGCTACAGCGCACCGCAGCAGCCGATGTCACCCAAGGCGACGTCGCAAGTGAGGACGATGCCGAGCGCATGGTCAGGGAAGCGATCACGGCTCTCGGCGGCCTCGATCTCGTTTTCAACTCTGCCGGCATCGGCGACGACCTCGTGCCGGTGCACGACCAGTCGGTAGAACGCTGGCAGCGCGTCATCGACGTCAACCTCAAAGGCACCTACCTGATGTGCCGCGCCGCATCGCGACCGATGCTCCGGCAGAGATGCGGCGCCATCGTGAATGTGTCGTCCATCGTCGGGCTCGGCGGCTTCCCGCGTCGCTCGGCCTATGCCGCTGCCAAGGCAGGGATCAATCACCTGACGCACACGCTGGCCTGCGAATGGGGTCCCTCGGGCATTCGCGTCAATGCGATCGCGCCGGCTTACACGCGCACGCCGATGGTTCAGGCTTTGCTCGAGCGCAAGGCATTCGACCCGACGATCCTGGAACGGCGTACGCCGCTCGGCCGACTGGCGCTGCCGGAAGAAATGGCGCGAGCCGCCGTGTTCCTGCTGTCGGACTGGGCGTCCTACATCACAGGCACGGTTCTGCCGGTCGATGGCGGCTGGAGCGCATTCGGTGGCGCGGGTGATGTGGTGTCCGCTTAGGGACAATGGCCAGGTGTAAGCTGCAATGCAAAAGGCCGCGCATTTGACGCGGCCTTTTGCGTTCTGGTGGCCCGCGTTCACTTGTTCCTGAAATCGTCCAGTCGGTTTTCGCGCAGCGCCAGCACCAGCTCGCGTTTGCGGATCTTGGCGGCCTCGACCGGCATGGTGTCGATGAAGTGGACGGCGCGCGGGGCCTTGTAGGCGGCAAGGCTCTCGCGGCAGTGGCGGATCAGCTCATCCGCGGTCGCGTCCTGTCCCTCTGCCTTCACGATGACCGCGACCGGGATTTCGCCCTTGCTCTCGTCGGGCGCGCCGACCACCGCGCACATGGCGACCGCCGGATGCTTGTAGAGCAGGGCCTCGATTTCCAGCGGATAGACATTGTGGCCGCCGGCGATGATGACGTCCTTCTTGCGGTCGACGATGAACAGGTAGCCGTCCTCGTCGACGTAACCGAGGTCGCCCGACTTCCAGCCGCCATTGCCGAAGGCCTCGGCAGACGCCTTTTCGTCCATCCAGTAGCCTTGGGCGACGCAATCGCCCGAGATGATGACCTCGCCGATCTGACCCTGTGGGACGGCGTTGCCTTCGTCGTCGACGATCGAGATACGCGAGCTGCCGACGGGCAGGCCGGCGGAGCCTGGCTTCCGGATGCCTGCCGTCGGCTCCATGACGTTCTGGCCGCTGGTCTCGGTCGAGCCGTAAACTTGCGTGACGCGGGCGCCCGACAACTCCTCGAAGCGTCGGATGACCGGCTGGGGCACCGGCGAGCCGCCCGTGGTGCAGATGCGCAGCGACGACAGATCGTGCTTGGCCGGATCGACCTCGTTGACCATGTAGACATACATGGTCGGCGTGCCGCCGAAATAGGTAGCCTTGTATTCGCCGATTTCGGAAAGCACGCGCTGGGTATCCCAGCGCTCGTGCAGGACGATGGTGCCACCGGTGTACAGGCAGAGGTTGAGCGTCACGGTCAGGCCGAAATTGGTGAACAGCGGCACGGCGCAGAGATAGACTTCCTCGGCAAAGCGCGTGCGGTGCGATACCATCATGTCGCGCAGTGTCGAGCACTGGTTGAACTGCGATTGCGCGGCGCCCTTGGGCGCGCCGGTCGTGCCGGAGGTGAAGAACAGGGCGCAGATGTCGTCCATGTGGCAAGCGACGTCTTCGAATGTCGCGGGTGCCGTGGCCATCAGCGAGGTGAGGTCGTCGGTGCTGCCGTCGCCCGAAACGACCAGGCAATGGGCGAGATCGGCGAACTCGGCCCTGATCTCGGAAAAATAGGGCCAGGTCGAGCTGTCAGCGACGAGCGCCTTCATGCCGGTCTGGGCAACGATCTTGCGCAGCTCGGCGTGGCGGAACATGGCGCTGAGCGGGGCCGGGATCGCGCCGAGGCGCTGACAGGCCCAGAAGCCGATCGCCATCATCGGCGTGCTCGGCAGATAGAGCCCGACGCGGTCACCCTTGGCCACGCCGCGCGCCTTGAGCACATTTGCCAGCTGTGCCGTCAGTTCGGCGAAGCGCGCATAGGTGATCGTCTCCTTGTCGGTGACGATGAAGTTGCGCTCGCCGATCAGCCGTGCGTTCCGCGCCAGCACCTGGCTCAGGATTTCCATGCTCGTATTTCCTGCAGTCGAAATTGGGATTTTGTGGCGACTAGAGAACTTGCCCGCATGAGCAGGCATCGTCTGCACAGACTAAGCCAGTCCGGGCGCGCCGGTCATGAAATCAGGATGCCGCCATCGATGGGCAACTGGTGACCGGTCATTTTCCGCGACTCGTCCGAAGCTAGATAAAGTGCTGCGTTGGCGACATCGACCGGTTCGGCGATGCCGAGCAGATAGGCGTCGAACTGTGCCTTGAGATGCGGCTCGCGCTCGAAGAAGCCGAGGACTCGGTCGGTGGCGACCGCGCCCGGCACCAGCACGTTGACGCGAATATTGTCCTTGGCGAATTCCACTGCCATCGAGCGGGTGAGCGAGATGACGCCACCCTTGGCCGCCGAGTAGGCGTCGCGGTTGGGGATGCCCATGGCCCCGACGATCGACGAGCAATTGATGATCGAGCCGCCGCCAGACTGCTGCATCAGGGGAATCGCGTTGCGGCAGCAGACCCAGGTGCCGAACAGGTCGAGCTTGATGCAGCGCCAGAACTCCTCGAACGGCGCAACCGTCACCGGGCCGTCTGCTGAACTCGAGCCGCCGGCGTTGTTGTAGAGCACGTCGAGCCGACCCCAGGCGTTCATCACCAGCTTGAACGCCGCCTCGACGCTGTCAGGCTCGGTGACGTCTGTCTCGACATAGTGTGCTGTGCCTCCCGATGTATTGATGGAGGAGGCGATGGCCTCGCCCTTGTCGCGGCTGCGGCCGGCCACCGCCACCTTGGCGCCTTCACGTGCAAAGAGCCGCGCCGCAGCCTCGCCAATGCCGCCGGTCGCGCCTGAAATGAATGCCACTTTGCCTGCCAGACGGGCCATGATGATCTCCTCGAAACGTTATCCGCGAACCTGCGCGCCCGGGCGCCTTCAACATCGTCCGAAGGGACTAAGATTGCCGGACATTTCAGCGGCTTGGCGGCCAAAATGCGTGCAGCCTTGTGACTAGTCCCATCAGACGATGTTAGCGGTCTGCCCCTGTCCCATTCCTTGCTTCGATTGAAGAAATTGGCAGTGCCGAAATGGCAGCAACAAGCGGCGTAGGAAAATGAAGGCAGTGATCTGCAAGGAGTTCGCCCCAAGGGCGCAGCTCAGGATCGAAGAGGTCCCCGAACCTGTGGTGAAACCGGGCCAGGTGCTCATCCGCATCGAGGCATGCGGCATCAATTTCTTCGACGGACTGATGGTCGAGGGCAAGTATCAAACCAAGCCCGAGCGACCCTTCACGCCGGGCAGCGAAGCCGCCGGCACGATCATCGCGGTCGGCGATGGTGTCGAGCGTCTGAAGGTCGGCGCGCGCGTGTTGGCCTTTGCCGGCATCGGTGGTTATGGCGAGCAGGTCGCGGTCGATGCCTGGAAGGTGTTTCCGATCCCCGCCGAGATGAGCTTCGTCGAAGCCGCCGGCTTCCTGATCACCTATGCGACATCGCACCATGCACTCAAGGATCGTGCGCAGATCAGGCCGGGCGAAACGATGTTGGTTCTCGGCGCTGCCGGCGGCGTCGGGCTGACAGCGGTCGAGCTAGGCAAGCAGATGGGTGCGCGCGTCATTGCTGCCGCCTCCAGCGACGAGAAGTTGGCGCTATGCCGCGAATACGGGGCCGACGAGACGATCAACTATTCGACCGAGGACCTGCGCCAGCGGCTCAAGGAACTGACGGACGGGCAGGGCGTCGACGTGGTCTATGATCCCGTCGGTGGCAACATGACGGAAACGGCGGTGCGCGGTCTGGCACTTTTCGGCCGGCTGCTGGTGATCGGCTTTGCCGCCGGCGACATCCCCAAGATCGCGCTCAACCTTTTGCTGCTCAAGCAGTCGGCTTTGATCGGTGTGTTCTGGGGCGCCTATGCACGCTCGGCGCCGGAGAAGAATGCCGAGAATATCGCCGAACTGATGGACTGGTTCGCCAAGGGCAAG
This sequence comes from Aminobacter sp. SR38, assembly GCF_014843375.1. Classification (NCBI taxonomy): domain Bacteria; kingdom Pseudomonadati; phylum Pseudomonadota; class Alphaproteobacteria; order Hyphomicrobiales; family Phyllobacteriaceae; genus Aminobacter; species Aminobacter sp. SR38. The sequence continues at coordinate 289,296 of NZ_CP062112.1, read as the reverse complement.
CTCAGGCCGCATATCTCGGCCGAATATCCGCTCGATCGCTTCGCCGAAGCGCTCGACGTCGTCATGGAGCGCACCGTCAAAGGCAAGGTCGTGCTGGTGACGGGCAATTCAGGACATAGCAAGGAAGGAGTGCCGGCATGACCGAGCTGCTCGCAAGGACCGTCTCGGTCGCAAAGCAAGGCAACATTCTGGTCGCGACCGTCGACAACCCTCCCGTCAACGCGCTGTCGCATTCGGTCCGGTCCGGGCTGATCGCGGCAGTGAAGGCACTGGAAAGCGATGCCGAGGCGCACGCCATGGTCATCGTCTGCGATGGTCGCACCTTTATCGCCGGCGCCGATATTCACGAGTTCAAGAAACCGATGGTGGCGCCGTTGCTGGGCGAGGTGATCGATACGCTCGACGCGGCAACCAAGCCCATAGTCGCCGCCATTCATGGCACGGCGCTCGGCGGCGGCCTTGAAGTGGCGCTTGCCTGCAGCTATCGCATAGCGCTCGAAGGCTCGAAGGTCGGCCTGCCGGAAGTCAAGCTCGGCATCCTGCCGGGTTCTGGCGGCACGGTTCGACTGCCGCGCCTTGCCGGTGTCGAGCAGGCGCTGGCGATGATCAGCGAGGGCGGCCAGATTTCGGCGCGCGATGCCCAGGAAAAGGGCATCGTCGACGAAGTCGTTTCGGGTGACCTCAAGGAGGCAGCAATCGCCTTCACAGGGAAGGTGATTGCCGACGGCGCCAGGCTGCGCCGTACCAGCGACCTGCCGGTGCCGGCATTCGACGCTGCCGTCCTGGAGATGAGCCGCGCCGCATTGGCCAAGAAATACAAAGGCTTCAAGGCACCTCTTGTTGCGGTTGACCTGATCAAGATGGTCACCGAAACGCCGGTCGCCGAGGCCATCGCCCTCGAATACAAGACCTGCAAGGAGTTGCTGGTCTCGCCGCAGTCCAAGGCGCTGCGCCACATCTTCGCCGCCGAGCGCGAGGCGCTCAAGATCGACGGTGTCGACGCCGGGGTGAAGCCGCGCGACGTCAAGAAGGTCGCCATCGTCGGCCCCGGTACCATGGGGCGCGGGATTGCTTCCTGCTTCCTCAACATCGGCATCCCGGTGACGTTGATCGGCCTCACGGATGAAGGCCTGGCTTCCGCGGTCAGGGCCATCGGCAAGATCTATGAAGGCAGCGTCAAGCGCGGCAGCCTGTCGTCCGAAGAGATGGAGCGCCGCATGGCGCTGCTAACGCCGACGACGTCCTATGACGGCATTGCCGACGTCGACCTGGTGATCGAGGCGGTGACCGAAGACATGGCGGTCAAGAAGGACGTCTTCGCCAAGCTCGATGCCGTGCTGCGCAACGACGCCATCGTCGCCACCAACACCTCGTTCCTCGACATCGAGGAACTAGCCGGATCGTCGAGGAACCCGGCGCGTGTCGCCGGCATGCATTTCTTCAACCCGGCCAATGTCATGAAGCTGCTTGAGAATGTGCGTGCAGCCAGTACCGCCGCCGATGTCCTGGCGACCACCACAGCATTGGGCAAGCGCCTCGGCAAGGTGCCTGTGATGGTCGGGCGCTCCGAAGGTTTCGTTGCCAATCGCATGCTTTCCAAGCGTACGCGCGAGGCCCAATTCCTGCTCGAGGACGGTGCGACGCCGCTACAGGTCGACCGCGTGCTAACCGCCTTCGGCTTCCCGATCGGCCCGTTCGCGCTGGCCGATCTCGCCGGCATGGACATCATGGCCGCAGCGCGGGCGGCACGCGTCGCCCGCATGTCGCTGCGCGAGCAGCAGTGCAATATCGTCGACAGGCTGGTGGCCGCTGGCCGCCTCGGCCAGAAGTCCGGCGCGGGCTACTACGTCTATGACGAGAACCGCAAGGCTTCGCACGATCCCGCTGTCGATGAACTGCTGGAAGCGCACCGCAGGGAGCGGGGCTTCACCGCACGCACCATCAACGACGAGGAAATCCTCGAACGCTGCCTGTTTGCCATGGTCAACGAGGCGGCCAAGATCCTCGACGAGGGTGCGGCGGCGCGACCGAGCGACATCGACGTCATCTGGACCAACGGCTTCGGGTTCCCGACCTATCTGGGCGGCCCGATGTTCTATGCCGATCAGGTCGGCCTGCCGAAGGTCAAGGCGGCGCTCGACAAATATGCGGGCCTTGTGGGCGACCAATATTTCAAGCCGGCCGCGCTGATCGAGCGGCTGGTTGCCGAGGGCAAGGGCTTCTACGGCTGAGGCCGTATCCCTGCCGAAACAGAATGAAGAACAGACGGACTAGGATGCTATGAACAAGGAAATGGACCTGAAAGCGGTCGTCGCCCAGCTGCGCGACGGCATGACGATCGGCTTCGGCGGCTGGGGGCCGCGGCGCAAGCCGATGGCGCTGGTGCGCGAGATCCTGCGCTCGGACCTCAAGGACCTGACGCTGGTGGCTTATGGTGGGCCGGAAATCGGCATGCTTTGTGCTGCGGGCAAGGTCAAGAAGCTGATCTACGGCTTCGTGTCGCTCGACGCGATGCCGATCGAACCCTACTTCCGCAAGGCGCGCGAAGCTGGAGCGGTCGAGGTGTCGGAGCTGGACGAGGGCCTGCTGCTGCTCGGCCTGCAGGCAGCCGGCCACAACCTGCCGTTTGCGGCGACCCGCGTCGGCCTCGGCTCCGACGTCATGAAGTACAACCCGCACTTCAAGACGGTGAAGTCGCCTTATGACGACGGCGAAGTGCTGTTGGCGATGCCGGCGATCAAGCTCGACGTGGCGCTGATCCATGCGAGCCGCGCCGACCGGCTGGGCAACACCCAGACCGACGGCCCGGATCCGTTCTTCGATGGCCTGTTCGCTCGTGCCGCCGACAAGGTGTTCGTTACCACAGAGGTGCTGGTCGATCGCATCGGGGATGAATACTCCGACAAGGCCAAGAGCCAGCTGTTCGAACGCTGCCTGGTGACCGGCGTGGTTTCGGCACCGCTCGGCGCACATCCGACGGCCGCGCATGACGCCTATGGCTGGGATATGGGCCATCTCAAGGACTATGCGGCATCGGCTGGCGAAGAGGGCGGCTGGCAGCGCTATTTCGACCAATATGTGAAGGGCGACGAGGCCAGCTACGCCGCGACCGTTGGTGGCGAAGCCAAGATCCGCGCCCTGCCGCTCCCCATTTTCTGATCGGACACGACATGACGACTGCAAAAGAATTTACGCTTGCCGAACTGATCGTAGCTGTCGGTGCACAGGCCTGGGCCTCCGATGGTGAGGTTCTCGCCACCGGCATCGGCCCGCTGCCGCGTCTTGCGGCAGGTCTTGCCAAGCTCACCTGCGCGCCCGGCATCATGATGACCGACGGCGAGGCCTATCTCGTCGAGGACCCGATCCCGCTCGGGCCGCGCGGCGACTACAAGCCGAAGTTTTCCGGCTGGATGCCTTACGGCAGGGTCTTCGACAGCGTCTGGAGCGGGCGCCGCCACGCCATGGTGACGCCGGTACAGGTCGACCGCTACGGCCAGGGCAACATCTCCGCACTGGGTGGAGAGTTCCAGAAGCCGAAGGTCGCCATGCTCGGCGTCCGCGGCTTCCCGGGCAATTCGATCTGCCACAAGAACTCGATGTTCCTGCCCAGTCACTCGAAGCGCACCTTCGTCGAAGGTGAGGTCGATGTGGTGGCAAGCGTCGGCTACAACGCCAGGAACTGGCCGGAAGGCGCCAAGCCCGCCGACGTCAAGCTCGGCGTGGTCATCACCGACCTCTGCGTGTTCGACTTCAACGGCCCCGATCATGCAGCACAGGTGCTGTCGCTGCATCCGGGTGTGGCCTTCGAGCAGGTACAGGACGCCACCGGCTTCCCGCTGCTGCGCGCCGAAGGCATGACCACCACGGCTGCCCCGACCGAGGAACAGCTGGCCATCATCGCCAAGCTCGACCCGCACAATGTCCGCGCCACCGTGCTGAAGGGCAATCCTCCCGGCGTCCGCGCCGCCTGACGACATCGCCGCCGGCAGTCATCTGCCGGCGGTTCTTCCTTGGAATGGCATTGGCGGACGCAAGATGGACTTCGAATACAGCGACAAGACGAAAAACCTGCTCGAACGGCTCAATGCCTTCATGGACGAGCATGTCTATCCCAATGAACGCCGCTATCATGAAGAGGTCGAAGCCGACCGTTGGGGCCATCCACCGGTGCTGGAGGAACTGAAGGCCAACGCCAAGGCGGCCAAGCTGTGGAACCTGTTCCTGCCGGATTCTTCGCATGGTGCGGGCCTGACCAACACCGAATACGCACCGCTCTGCGAAGTCATGGGCCGGGTGCATTTCTCGTCGCAGATCTTCAACTGTTCAGCGCCCGACACCGGCAACATCGAGACCATCGAGCGCTACGGCACCGAGGCGCAGAAGGCGCGCTGGCTGCCCGGCATGCTCGACGGGTCGATCCGCTCGGCCTTCGCCATGACCGAGCCTGACGTCGCTTCCAGTGACGCGACCAACATCCAGAGTTCGATCGTCCGCGACGGCGACGACTACGTCATCAATGGTCGCAAGTGGTGGATATCAGGTGTGGGCGACCGCCATTGCGAGCTGCTGATCTTCATGGGCAAGACGGATCCGGGTGCTGCCAAGCACCAGCAGCAGTCGATGATCCTGGTGCCGATGGACACGCCAGGCATCAAGGTGCTGCGGCCGATGACGGTGTTCGGCTACGACGACGCCCCGCACGGACACATGGATATGTTGTTCGAGAATGTGCGTGTGCCTGCATCCAACATGCTGCTCGGCGAAGGCCGCGGCTTTGAGATTGCGCAGGGGCGCCTCGGACCGGGACGTATTCATCACTGCATGCGTCTGATCGGTCTTGCCGAACGCTGCCTGGAGCTGATGTGCCGGCGGGTGAAGAGCCGCGTCGCCTTCGGCCGGCCGATCGGCGAACAGTCGGTGACGCTCGAGCGCATCGCCGAATCCCGCATCCTCATCGACCAGGCGCGGCTTCTGACGCTGAAGGCCGCCTATATGATGGACACCGTCGGCAACAAGGCGGCACGCGCCGAGATCGGCATGATCAAGGTGGCCGCCCCGAACATGGCCTGCAAGGTCATCGACTGGGCGATCCAGGCGCATGGCGCGGCCGGCGTGTCGCAGGATTTCGTGCTGGCCAACTATTATGCGCATGCCCGCAAGCTGCGCTTCGCCGATGGTCCCGACGAGGTGCACCGCAACCAGATCGGGCGCATCGAACTCGCCAAATACGTGGACTGAGTGGGAGGCGCGCCATGGATGCCAGCCGTTTCGTCGGCACCGAGCCACTCGCCGCCGACAGCAAGATCGACGTCGCGCGGCTGCATGCCTACCTCAAGGCCAACATCGATGGCTGCGAAGGCGAACTGACGGTCGAGCGCTTCCGCGGCGGCCAGTCCAACCCGACGATGCTGTTGTCCTTCGACGGCAAGCGCAAGCTGGTTCTTCGAAAGAAACCCGACGGCAAGCTGTTGCCCTCGGCACATGCCGTCGACCGCGAATTCCGCGTCATCAGCGCTCTGCGCGACAGCGACGTGCCGGTTGCCGGTGCGCGGCTGCTCTGTGATGACGAGAGCATCGTCGGCGCCATGTTCTACATCATGGATTTCGTCGAGGGACGTTCGTTCTGGGCGCCTGCCTTGCCTGAGCAATCGCCTGCAGAACGCAAGGCGATCTACGTGGAGATGAACCGCGTCGCGGCCGCTCTCCACACCACTGATTACGAGGCTGTCGGGCTGGCGGATTTCGGCAAGCCAGGGGACTATGTGGCGCGCCAGGTGGCACGCTGGTCCAAGCAATATCGCGCCTCCGAGACCGAGACCATCGAAGCGATGGACCGGCTGATCGAATGGCTACCCGGCAACATTCCGCCGGAAACACGGACGTCGCTGATCCATGGCGACTTCCGCATCGACAACATGATCTTCCACCCGACAGAGGCGCGGGTGCTGGCTGTCGTCGATTGGGAACTGTCGACGCTGGGCGAGCCGATGGCCGACTTTGCCTATCACATGCTGACCTGGCGCCTGCCAAACCAGCCCTATCGCGGCCTGGCCGACCTCGACATTGCCGGCCTTGGCATTCCGGACGAGCGCAGCTACCGCGATGGCTATCTCAAGGCGACGGGGCAGGCAGGCGTGTCGGATCGCGATTGGTACGCCTATCTCGCCTACAGCCTGTTTCGCGTCGCCGGCATCCGCCAGGGCATCATGAAGCGCGTGGTCGACGGCAATGCGGCCAGCGCGCACGCTCGCGAGGCCGGCGCCTTGGCGCGGCCGGTGGCCGAATTCGGCTGGCATTATGCCGAACTGGCGATGAAATCATAAGGGAGGATGGACATGAGCGGACTGTATCCGGCCGAAGGAGCGGCCATCGTCATCGGTGGCAGCGGCGGCGTCGGCGCCGAGATTTGCCGGGTGCTGGCGCGCGACGGTTGCGACGTGGCGTTGACCTATCACAGCAACCAGGCCAAGGCGGAAGCTGCAGCCGAAGCGGTCCGCGGCGAGGGGCGCAAGGCCTCCAGCCACAAGCTCAACATCGAGGACGTCGAGGCGACCCGCGTCTTCATCGACGGTGTCGCCGAAGCCAGTGGTGGCATCCATACGGTGGTCTATGCCGCCGGGCCGCTGGTGCCGCTGATCCATCTCAGCAAGATCGAACCCGAGCAGATGCGCAAGCACCTGATGCAGGACGCCTTCGGATTCTTCAACGTGGTCCACTACGCCATCCCGCATCTGCGCAAGACGCGCGGTTCGATCGTCGCGTGCCAGAGTTCGGCGCAATATCGTTTTGCCGCCGCCGACGGCCTTTCGGTGGTGCCGAAATCGGCGGTGCATGCGCTGATGAAGGGCGTCGCAAAGGAAGAGGGGCGCTACGGAATCCGCTCCAATGGCGTAGCGCTCGGCATCATCGAGACCGGCCAGCACACGGAACTCAGCAAGCTCGGCTATATCGACGACAAGTACATGCAGGCGGCGGCCATGAACACACCGCTGCGCCGCAACGGCAAGGCCATGGACATCGCGGAAGCGGTGTCGTTCCTGGCCTCCAGCCGCGCCGGTTTCATCTCCGGTGAGGTCATCAATGTCGACGGCGGCTATCACGTCTGATCGCATCTGTGGCGCGGGTTCGGTTGCCCGCGCCGTTGCCTCTTCCGCATCGGCCGTTCGCAATCGATGCGTGTCATGGACCCGCCGTTAGTCTTTTCAGACGATGTTCGGCCGCCCCGTCGCTCCTAGCAAGTAGTTGGAAAACTTCGGTTCCGGGCGCTTCGCAGCAGAAAATATTCTCTGCGTTGCCTGCCTGGTTCCCTGCCGACAACAACTGTTCTGGAGCAATCCTTTGCGCGAAGCCGTCATCGTTTCCGTCGCCCGCACCCCCATCGGCAAGGCCTTCCGTGGCGCCTTCAACGACACTGAAGCACCGGCGCTGTCGGGCCACGCGGTGCGCGAGGCCGTCATTCGTGCCGGCATCGCCCCCGACGCCGTCGAGGACGTCATTATGGGCTGCTCGGCCCAGCAGGGCACGCAGGGCTACAATATCGGCCGCCTGACCGCAGCGGCCGCGGGACTGCCTGACAGCGTGCCCGGCATGTCGATCGACCGCATGTGCTCGTCGGGCCTGATGGCAGTGTCGATCGCGGCCAAGCAGATCATCGTCGACGGCATGGAAACCATCGTTGCCGGCGGCGTCGAATCGATCAGCCTGACGCAGAACAAGCATAAGAACAGTTATCGCTCGCGCTCGCAGGCCGTGACCTCGCAGTGGCCGCATATGTACATGACAATGATCGAGACCGCCGAGATCGTCGCCAGGAAATACGGCATCAGCCGCGAGGCCCAGGACGAGTTCTCTCTCGCCAGCCAGTTGCGCACGGCTGCCGCCCATCAGGCCGGCCGCTTCGACGACGAGATCGTGCCGATGGCCTCGCGCAAGATGGTGGTCAACAAGGACACCAACGAGACAAGCTTCCAGGACGTGACGCTGGCTCAGGACGAGGGTTTCCGCGCCGACACCAATCTCGAGGGTTTGGCCAAGCTGAAGCCGGTCTTCGCGGACGGCGAGGTGATCAAGCTGGGCGAGTACGTGACAGCCGGCAATTCGTCGCAGCTGTCGGACGGTGCTGCCGCTCTGGTGGTCATGGAGGCAAAGCGCGCCGAACAACTCGGCCTCAAGCCGCTGGGCGCCTATCGCGGCATGGCGGTCGCCGGATGCGCGCCAGAGGAAATGGGCATCGGGCCGATCTTCGCGGTGCCGAAGCTGTTGCAGAAGCACGGCCTCAAGGTCGACGACATCGGCCTTTGGGAACTCAACGAAGCCTTCGCCAGCCAGGCGGTCTACTGCCGCGATACGCTCGGCATCGACCCGGAAAAACTCAACGTCAACGGCGGCGCCATCGCCGTCGGCCACCCGTTCGGCATGACCGGCGCGCGCACGGCCGGCCATGTGCTGATCGAGGGCCGGCGCCGCGGTGTGAAATACGGCGTCGTTACCATGTGCGTCGGCGGCGGCATGGGGGCTGCCGGCCTGTTTGAAATCTTCAACTGATCGCACAGAGTAGGGATATAGGAGCGCCCTTCGTCCCAATGGACGCACGGCGCTCCTTTGGGAGGGGACGATGACCGATCTCGGAATTGCACAGGGGCTCAAACCCATGCTGGGGCCTGCAACCCAGCTCGGCTTTGTCGTCCGCGACATCGAAAAGGCGATGCGCCACTGGATCGATGTTTTCGGCGTCGGTCCATTCATCTTCATGGAGCGCGGCGTCAGCCAGCCCGTCAGCACCACCTGGCATCGCGGCCAGCCGGTCGAGGTCGAGCTCAAGCTCGCCTTCGGCTACATGGGTGATGTGCAGATCGAGCTGATCGAGCAGACCAACAACGCCTCGTCACCCTACACGGACTTCCTGGCGGCCGGACGTGAGGGCCTGCAGCATCTGGGTTTCTGGGTGCATGACCATGCCGAGGCGACGGCTCGCGTCGAGGCTGCCGGCTATGAGCGCGACTACGAAATCCGCGTCGCCGGCCAGGACCAGTCGATCCTCTATTACCGCTCGCCTGACCTCTACGGACCGATGCTGGAGATCGTGCCGCCGATGTGGCGCCGATCTCGCCAGGCGGTGCTGGACCATATCCGCGCCTACGCCGGCACGCATCCGATCATCCGCTTCGACACCTACAGCGCCTTCATCCAGCATGCCGGCGTGACGTTCGACTGATTTCGCTGAAATTGCTGTCAGCCGCGGCCGTCGGAACAACCGGCGGCCCTTTGCTATTTGACCAGCTTTTCCAGCTCGTCGATCTGCTGGCGCAGTCCCGAGATGGTCTGGCGCACGGCTTCGGCATCGCGCGGCTGGTCGTGATGGGCACGCAGGCCGGCCAGAGCCATGTCGGCAATGATCTCGCCGATCTCCTGCGGTGTCTTGGCGCCTGATGGCGAGTACCAGCGCGATGTCCAGTTGGCCATGCCGATCACCGCGAAGGCGGTGACCTTGGGATCGACAGTGCGAAACTCGCCTGTCGTGATACCGTCGGAGATGCAGCGGACGTAGAAATCATAGATGTGGCGACGGCCCTGGTTGTAGAGCGGACCGAGCGCCTCGGGGATCTGGGTTTCGAGCCGCGACAGCAGGATGAAGCGCGAGCCGGAAGACAGGCGGCGGACGATGCCGTCGACGATGGCGCGGCGCAGTCGCTCGGTTGGCGACAGGCCGGGCTCGGCCATCAGCTCCTGCAGTCTGTGTGACGGCGTCAGCGCTTCCGACTCGACGAGTGCTGCCAGCATTTCTTCCTTGTTGCGAAAATAGTGGTAGACGGCCGAGCGGCCGAGGCCGAGCGCCTGGGCGATGTCGTTGATGCTGGTCTGGACGTAGCCCTTGCTGTCGAACAGCTCCGCGGCGATGTCGATCAGCTGTTCGCGCACCAGCTCCTTGCGCGGATTGGTCGACGCGCGGGCCGAGCCGTCGCGATCGAGATATTCTGCGCCTGCGCTGCCATCCATCTGTGCCATACGCGCCATCCTGCTCAAATCAGCAACTCCACGCTTTGGATGTTCGACGCTGCGTTCGACAACCGGGGGTCGAATCGCCCAAAGCCCAGGCTACTGGCCGGATCGAATATAATACGCTTCGCGTTTCTGTAAGCCTGCCGCGATGCAGGATTTTCGTCGTCAGGCGTCAGTGTCATGATCTGGCTTCACCGGCCTCGCCGGAGATCGGCCGATAGAGCGGAGCACCGAACAGCGGGCGGCGCGATTGAGGCAGGCGTCCATCGGCATCGATGACGTCATAGCGGCTAGCCAGTTCGGTCGAATAGAAGGTGCCGCCGCTGAGCGTCACGGCGTCGCCGGCGGCATGGATCGCCGCCAGCACACGGCCGATGAAGAACGGCGTCTCGATATGCGGCAGGTTGCCGGCAGTGTCACCGACGACGCCACCTGCGGCGATGCCGGCAAGCGTGCGCTCGGTGCCGATCAGGCCTGGCCACAGTGAAATCGCGGCGACGTCGAAGGGGCGCAATTCGTGCGCCATGTCGTGGGCCAGCTTGTCCTGGCCGGCCTTGCCGACGCCGTAGGGCAGGCTGTGACGGTAGATCTTGCCGCCGGGGCCGGAGGTGTTGGCGATCAGGCCGGAGCGCTGGCGGACCATGATCGGGGCGGCGAAGTGGCTTGCCGCATAGCTCGATCGCAGCCCGACATCGATCATGTCGCGCCAGAGCGACAGTGGGCGCTCCCAGAAATTGCCGTCCGGTACGGCCCAATCAGGCATGGCGAAGGCATTGTTGACGAGCAGGTCGAGACGTCCTTGTTCTGCGTCGACGCGTTTGAACAGGGCCTCGGTCTGGCTGTCGTCAAGGTGATCGCAAATGGCAACGATGCCCTTGCCGCCGGCCTGGTCGATCGCCTCGGCAGTGTCGCGGACGGTTCCGCCCCATGGGCCGATGGCCTTACGATCGCTGCGGCCGGTGCAATAGACGATGAAGCCCGCTTCGCCGAGCGCAATCGCGATGCCGCGGCCGAGACCGCGGCTGGCGCCGGTGACGACGGCGACCGGCCTGTGTTCCATGCCGCTCAATTGGGTTTCCTCTGGTAGCCGAGACCAAGCGGCTGCTGGTTGCCCGCCAGAGCCCCGGCGAAAGCCTCGGCAACCGCCCCGTAGCTCCAGTCGCCTTCCAGGACCGGATCGGCGATCAGTGGATGGGTGACGAAGGACAACTGTTTGCCGGCGATGCGGACGACCTGACCGTTGATCTTCTCGGCGGCGTCGGAAAGCAGAAAGCTGACGACCGGCGCGTTGACGTCGGCGTCGGGCAGGGCGGCGTAGTGCACCTCGCGGCTCGCTGCCTGCTCGGCCATCAGCGCCCTGTTCTGGGCGGCCATTGCGGTTTCCGCCAGAGGCGACAGCGCGTTGACACGCACGCCGGTGCCACGCAGTTCCATGGCCCAGCTGTAGGTAAGGGATGCCACCCCGCCCTTGGTGGCGCCATATCCGCCAAGGGCGACGTCACCGGCCTGGGAGCCAGAGGCGACATTGATGATCGAGCCGCCCGTGCCTGCGGCGAGCATACGCCGGGCTGCATGGCTGGCACAGGCGGCGGTGCCGATGAGATTGATCTCGACCATGCGGCGCATGTCCGTCTCGGTGAGGTCGAGAATCTTGCCGATGCGGAGAATGCCGGCATTGTTGACGACGCCTGTGATGGCGCCGAAAGCATCGATGCAGGCGTCGACCAGCTCTTGGGCATAACTCCAGGACGAGATGTCGCCGGTATGTGCAACGGCCTTGCCGCCCGATGCCACGATCGATTCGACCGTCGACCGCGCGGCGTCGACGCTGATGTCGTTGACGACAATCGCTGCGCCAAGGCTTGCGGCATGGCGCGCATAGGCGGCGCCCAGCCCGGATCCGGCACCGGTGATGACCACCGACTTGCCCTGAAGTGTATTCATTTCGTGTCCTCCCAGCCGGCCACCCTGAACGGACAAGCTCAGGCGGACATCCCACGTTCGGACGATGCCAGCGCAGGCGCCTGCTTGGGCCTGAGGACTGCCGTAAGCCGGTCAGCTCAGCTTTTCACGCTGCTCGACAAAAGGTCGCGCGCTTCGGGCTGGCCGTTGAGCAGACGGTTGATGCGATTCTGGACACGCCAACCTTCTGACGTGCGGACGAGTTCCCAGCGATTGGCACTGGCGCGTTCGACGCGCCAGTGGTCGCCCTGGTTGAGGTACACACGAGAGTAGCCGGTGGCCACGGCCGTGTCTCCGTTGACGGTGACGTGGGGCATGCTCAGCACGTGGGCGCAACCATCGGCGACGTAGTGGATATGCGGTTCGATGTTGACAAGCGAACCGACATTGTCGGCACCGACGAGCGGATCTCCACCGAAATCATATGCACCAGCTTCGGCCCAGAGCGAAGCGGTGGCACTGGCGGTGCGGCTGTCGACCGACGGGCCATAGGTGGCGATCAGCTGATAGATGGCCAACTGGTCTTCCAGTCCTTTGATGCGCGCTTCCAATGCCGCAAATCGCGCTTCGATATCAGACATTTCCCGTCCTCCGCTGCCGTTTGTCGGCTCATAGCTGACCCACTCGACGCGTCCGCCATCGTTCGTTTGGAGGATGAAGGCATTTTCGTCTGACGCGACGGTGGCCGGACATCAGGGGAGGATGGGATGGATCTTGCAGAGCGGATCGCCGCCGAACACGAATGCGCCAAGCTGGTGCAGCGTTATTGCGTGCTTGTCGACGACTACAGGCACGAGGAGCTGGTCGCGCTGTGGACGCCTGACGGCTTGTGGGAGACCTGGAAAGGGCCACTCAGAGGCCATGCCGAAATGAGCGCCTATCTTGACGCCAAGGCGCAGACCGACACCACGATCCACATGGCGCACAACATCGTCATCGATGTGATCGATGAAGACAATGCGAGCGGCGTTGCGACCTTCACCTATCACGGCACCAGCCGCAACGATCCGAAGGCGACACTGCCGCGCGTGGTCGGGCGCTATTTCGACCGCTTCGTCCGCACCACTGATGGCTGGAAGTTCGCCCACCGGCGCACCGACATGACTTTTCGCGCCGGCTGAAGAAAGCCGCCACTCCATTTGAAATGAAGAGACTGACATGACAGACACCTCACTCGCCGGCATGGCCAACTCCCTTCTCGGCAAGGTCACTCTGATCAGCGGCGCCGGCGCCGGAATTGGACGCGCCATCGCGCTGGCCTTCGGCCGCTGCGGAGCCATCGTGGTCGTCGCCGAGAAGGACCAGGGTCGCGCCGACAAGGTGCGGGCCGAACTCGATGCCGCCGGCGTCTGCAACATCGTCCTCTGCGCCGACGTCACTGACGCGGCTGCCGTTGACAAGGTGATCGCACGGGTCAGGGACGGCTTCGGCCGGCTCGACGTGCTGGTCAACAATGTCGGTGACTTCCTCGGCGTCCATAAGCCGTTCGCTGAGACGACGCGCGAGGAGTGGAACGCGCTCTACGGTGTCAACCTCGAGCACATCTTCCTGATGACGCATGCCGCACTGCCACTGCTGCGCCGGGGTGAGAGCGCCAGCATCATCAACATCTCGACCATCGAGGCCTTCCGCGGCATTCCCAACTTTGCCGTCTACAGCGCATTCAAGACCGCGATCACCGGCTTCACCAAGAGCCTGGCGCTCGAACTCGCGCCTGAGAATATCAGGGTCAACGCGATCGCGCCGGAGACGACCGAGACAGAGCAGATCCAGATCCTGAAATGGATCCCGGAAGAGCACCAGCACATGATCAAGCGCTGGATGCCGCTGGGACGCTATGGACAGCCTGACGATACGGCGGGCGCCGCACTGTTCCTGGCATCGCCGCTGTCGAGCTGGATCACCGGTACGACCATCAACCTCGACGGCGGCGCGCTTGCCGCCGGCGGATGGCGTCAGACGGCCGACGGCACGTGGACGAACAGGCCAGTCATCACCGCGCACGCCCACAAGGGCTGACATCAGGCGCCGGCGTCAGGCCCGGCGCGCCTTCTTGGCGTTCAACCCACGGTCTGGGCGCCATCGACGACCAGCACGGCGCCGGTGACGAAACAGGACTCCTCGGAGGCCAGATAAGCGAAAGCGCTGGCGATGTCCTCGGGCTCGCCGCTTTCCTTGCCGGCAAGCTTGGGCGGCTTGACCATGATGTTGGGGTCCTGGTTCTCGATCGGCTGCAGCCCGGTGCCGATCTCGGTACGGACGCGGCCGGGGCAGATGGCGTTGAAGCGTACGCCCTTGGGGGCGTACTCCGTCGCCAGCGATTTGGTCATGGCGATGATGCCGGCCTTGGACGCGGCATAGGCTGCGGCGTAGGCGATGCCCTGCACGCCGGCGGTGGACGCCGTTGAGACGACATTGCCGCGCGAGGCGACGAGTGCCGGCAACGCCTGATGCACGATGTGGAAAACGCTCTCGAGGTTGATGCCGAACACCAGCGACCAGTCTTCGCCGGTCTGGTTGGCGAAATGATCGCGCCGGTAGATGCCGGCATTGTTGATGAGACAATCGAGGCGGCCGTGCAGCGCCAGCGCGTCATCGACCATATGGCGCGCCGAGGCGGTGTCGGCTGCGTCATAGGCGATGGCGTCGGCGCGGACACCGTATTGCGCGGCCGCGGTGGCGCAGACCTGTCTTGCGCCTTCGACATTGCGGTCGGCGAGGATCAGTGTTGCCCCCTCGGAGCCCAGGCGGAGGGCGGTCGCGCGGCCGATGCCGGATGCGGCGCCGGTGATCAGCACCACCTTGTTGTCGAAACGCTTGAGCGCCATAGTCTCCTCCAGTGCAATGCGCGACCGCTTCGCGCCGGCCGTCTCAGGCGAGTAGACTAGGGCGGGCCAAGCACCAGCATCCCACATTTGGACGATGTTGCTGGCGCTGGCCGGTGGCATCCGGCATGAAGCGCTTTGCCACTTCAGGCGCAGCGGCGCCGCTCCAATCCGTGCCCGACAGGACCGCATGCTCGAATTCACACCAGACCAGCAGATGATCCGCGAGGAAGCCCAGCGCTTCCTGCGTGAACAGTCTTCCTCCGAGGCGATCCGGCTGATCGTCGACACCGGCGCGAGCCATGACGCCGGGCTGTGGGCCAGCATTTCGCGTGAGCTCGGCTGGTGCGCGATGGCTGTCCCGGAAGAATTCGGCGGACTGGGGCTCGGCGCCACCGAGGTGGCAATCCTGATGGAACTCACAGGTGCACGCCTTGCCTGCGTGCCATTCTGGTCGACGGTGTGCCTGGCGGCACCACTCCTGCAGTCGGCCGGAAGCGAGCCCGCCAAGGCGAAGTATCTTGGCGCCATAGCCGCGGGCGAAATGGCCGTGACCGTCGCCTATGCCGATCTTTCAGTGGCCGATCCGGCGGCGACGGTTGCGGTCAAAGCTCTCAGGACCGACGGTGGCTACAGGCTGGACGGCAAGGTCGCGCAGGTCATCGACCTCGAGGCGGCCGATATCGTGCTTGTACCGGCAGCGCTGGAAGACGGAGCGACGGCGCTGTTTGCGCTGGCGCGCGACGCAGGACAGTCAGTTGCGCCACTCGAGGTACTTGATCGGACGCGTCCGGTTGCTGCACTCGAACTGGCCATGGAGGTTTCCGCCGAGAGCCGTATCGATGAAGGGTGCGTCAGCGCCGGCCAGTTCCGCGAGGCACTCGCTTTTGCCAATCTCGGACTTGCCGCCGAACAACTGGGCGCGGCGCAAGGCGCGCATGAGGTGACGCTTGCCTACATCGCCGAGCGTGTTCAGTTCGGCCGCACCATTGCCTCGTTCCAGGCGATCAAGCACCGCTGCGCCAAGCTGGTGGTCGAAATTGCCGAGGCGCGGTCGCTGATCTTCGGAGCCGCTCAAGGTCTGGGCATTTCCGACGCAGCAGAAAGCGCGCTGGAGATCGCTGGGGCGCGCGTGCTCGCCTCCGACCTGCAGTTCCGAGCCGCCGAGGAGGCGATCCAGCTGCATGGCGGCGTCGGCTTCACCTGGGAATACGACCCTCATCTCTATTTCAAGCGGGCGCAAGCGAATGCCGCGCTGCTTGGCGCGCGTGAGGCGCAACTCGACCGCATTGCCGCATCTGTCTTCGGTGACGGAGGTGTGAAATGAGCGACCTGAACGCCTTCTGCACAGAGGTGCGCGACTGGATGGCAAGCCATCTCAGCGGCAAGTTTGCCGAACTGAAATATCGCGGCGGTTCGGGCGAGGGCGACGTCCTGCCGGAACTGCGCAAGGAATGGGAGCGCGAACTCGCCGCCGGCCGCTGGACCTGCCCGGGCTGGCCTCAAGAACATGGCGGGCGTGGCCTGTCGGTCGCCGAACAGGTCGCGTTCCAGGAAGAATACAGCCGCGCCGGCGGTCCCGGTCGGATAGGCCATATCGGCGAGGGCTTGATGGGGCCGACGCTGATCGCTTTTGGCACGGAGGAGCAGAAGAAGCGCTTTTTGCCAGGCATCCGGAGCGGCACAGAGTTCTGGGCCCAGGGTTATTCCGAGCCGAGCGCCGGTTCGGATTTTGGCAATATCAAGACCCGGGCCAGGCTCGACCCTGTAACAGGCGATTGGGTCGTGTCGGGCCAGAAAGTGTGGACCTCGCTGGCGCATCTGTCCGATTGGATCTTTGTCGTGGCGCGCTGCGAGGAAGGCTCGGTCGGCCGAAATGGCCTGATTTTTCTGCTCATGCCGCTCGCCCAGCCGGGCGTCGAAATCCATCCGATCAAGCAGATCGGTGGCGGCGCCGAGTTCAATTCGGTGTTCTTCGATGGCGCGCGTGCCAAGGCTGATGATGTTCTGGGACAGCCCGGCGACGGCTGGAAGATCGCGATGGCGCTGCTCGGTTTCGAGCGTGGCATTTCGACGCTCGGCCAGCAGATGAGCTTCCAGCAGGAACTCGACCTGATCGTCGAGATATCAAAGGAGAACGGCTCCGACCGCTCGCCTGCCATCCGCCAACGCGTCGCCTATGCCTGGACCGGCCTGCGCGCCATGCGTTACCTAGCCATGCGCGTACTGAGTGACGACCAGTCGCCGGAAACGCGGCGCGAGGCGCTGACCTACAAGTACCAGTGGTCGAACTGGCACCGCGACCTTGGCCGGCTCGCCATGGACGTGCTGAAGATGGATGCCAATGTCGTTTCAGACGATCCGCGCCGCGAACGCCTGCAGCAGATGTTCCTTTTTGCGCGCGCCGACACGATCTACGGCGGCACCAACGAAATCCAGCTCAACATCATCGCCGAGCAAGGGCTCGGCATGCCCAGGGAGCCGCGCGGCAAGCTGTAACAGGCAAGGACGCGCCTGGGCCAGGGAGGAAATTTGGCATGGGCATCAGGGAGGCGGATCTTCAGGAGATCGCGGCGCGCGAGGCGCTGCGGCGACTGGTGACGGCCTATTCGCGCGCCGTCGACCGGCGCGACTTCAAGCTGTTGCGCAGCCTCTATCACGACGAAGCCTACGAGGAGCATGGCGACATGTTCGTGGGCGGGCCGGACGACTATATGGCCTTCGTCGAGAAGGCGCTGTCGAACTATGCCGCGACCGCGCATTACGTGGTCAACACCAGCTTCGAGGTCGATGGCGACCGCGCCGAGGGCGAGGTCTACAAGATCAACTATCACCGCACCCATGGCCCCGACGCTCATGAAGTGATCACCGGCAGCCGCAGCCTCGACCGCTACCGGAGGGATGGCGGCGAGTGGCGATTTCTCGGTCGCTCGATCACGCTCGACTGGTCGACCAGGCGAGTCGTTGACGCCGATGCCTACAAGGATTTCGCTGCCGGCAGCCCGCCTGGCCAGCCGGGACCCGACGACCTGTCCTACCGGGCCCTGACGCTTTTCGGTCGTCATGGCTGACATCCAAACCAGTTCACAGACCAGGACTTCCTGAGGGAGCGAAAGCATGACTGACCAGAGACAATTCGCCGGCAAGATTGCCGTGGTGACCGGTGCCGGCAACGGCATCGGCCGCGCCGCGGCAATTGCCTATGCCCAGGAAGGTGCCGATGTCGCGATCCTCGACCGCGAAGCCGCGGCGCTGGCCGAAACCGCCGAACTGGTGCGCGCCCACAAGGTCAAAGCGCTGCCCCTGGTCGGCGACATGATGGATCAGGAGGTCGTCGCCGAGAGCTTTGTCCGCATCAAGCGCGACCTCGGGCCGGTCGACATGCTGCTCAACAACATCGGCCAGACCGCGCGGGAAAACTATTCCGAGTTCTGGCAGGCCAAACCCGAGACGCTGCAGTTCGTGATCGGCGTGTCGCTGATGACGACGCTGACCTGCACACGCCAGGTGGTCGAGGACATGCGCGAGCGACGCTCGGGCAAGATCGTGTCGATCTCGTCGGACTCGGCGATGAACGGCGACATCGGTACCGTCGATTATGCTTCGGCCAAGGCCGGCGTGCTCGGCTTCACCCGCGCGCTCGCCCGCGAACTCGGGCCGTTCAAGGTCAACGTTAATGCCGTCTGCCCGGGCCCGACCAATACGCGCGCCATGCAGCGCATCCCCAAGGATGCCTATGAACGTGCCAGGAACATGATCCCGCTCGGTGAACTCAGCGAGCCGGAAGACATTGCAAATGCTGTTATTTTCCTGTCGAGCGAAAAGTCGCGCTTCATCACCGGCCAGACCTTGATGGTCAACGGGGGACGCGTCTTCTACTGATCGTTTTCGTTAGTTCATTCAGACGATGTTCCGCTTTGTGCGGCGCATCATTTGAAACGAGACAGTGCGATCGCCCTTCTGCCATTGGCCGATGGCGGTCGCCGGAACTTCCAGCGAGAGAGAATGCCCATGAGCCTGCATACCATCTTGTGCGAACGCCTCGGCAGCCGCTATCCGGTGGTGCAGACAGCCATGGGCTGGGTGGCCGATGCAAACCTCACCGCCGCGACATGCAATGCCGGTGGCTTCGGTTTCTTCGCAGGTGCCACCACCGAGCCGGGCGATGTCGAGAACCAGATCCTCGCGATCAAGTCGAAGACCGACCGTCCGTTCGGCGTCAATTTCCATATGTTCCAGCCCAATGCCGAGGAAGTCATCTCGGGGGTCATCAAGCACAAGGTGCGGGCCGTCAGCTACGGCCGCGGTCCTGACGCCAAGACGATCAAGCGGCTGAAGGATGCAGGCGTCGTCTGCATGCCGACGGTTGGTGCGGTCAAACACGCGGTCAAGGCGGTCGAACTCGGCGCCGACATCATCACCGTCCAGGGCGGTGAGGGGGGTGGCCATACCGGTGCTGTGCCGACGACCATCCTTTTGCCCCAGGTGCTCGACGCCGTGAAGGTTCCGGTGGTTGCGGCCGGCGGCTTCTTCGACGGGCGCGGCCTTGCTGCAGCTCTCGGCTATGGCGCCGCCGGAATCGCCATGGGCACGCGCTTCCTGATGACCAACGAATCGCCGGTACCGCGCTCGGCGCTGGATCGCTATCTCGCGACCAAGGACCCGACACTCATCCGCACGACCACCGCCGTCGACGGCCTGCCGCAGCGCTTCATCGAGAATGCCGAGATCAGGCGCCTCGAAAACATGAGCCTGCCGGCGCGCCTCGCCATGAGCATGAAGTACGCACGCCAGTGGGGCAAGGAGAGCGGGCTTGGCCCGATCGCCATGGCCAAGCTCGGCCTCAAGGTGCTGTCGAGCGGCGAGAACAGCTTCGCCCAGACCGTGATGGCGCCGAACCTGCCGACGCTGGTGCAACGCGGCGTGGTCGAAGGCAACACAGAAACCGGCCTGCTGCCTTCCGGCCAGGCCGCAGCCATGATCGACAGGCTCGAAAGCTGCGAAGAGCTGATCGCCCGCATCGTCAGCGAGGCGGAAGCGCGGCTCAAGGCCATCTCGGCGCTCGTCGCCGCCAATTGAGTGGAGAGAATTCGATGAGCGACCAATTCTGGACCAAAATCGAGGACGGCATTGCCGAACTGGTGATCGAGAACGCGCCGGTGAATGCGCTCGACAGTATCGGCTGGCGCAGGCTTTCGCAGGAGATCGACGCGCTCAACGCCAATGCCGATGTCCGCGTAATCGTCATCCGTGCCGAGGGGCGGGGCTTTTGCGCCGGCGTCGACATTAAGGAACTTCAGAAGCACCCGGAGCGCATTCCCGAAGTGAATGCCGGCAACTGGGAAACCTTCCGCGCCATCCATCGCGGCCTGAAGCCGGTGATCGTGGCTGCCCATGGCTACATCCTCGGCGGCGGCATCGGCATTTGCGGCTCGGCCGACATCGTCCTGTGCTCGCCTGACGCGACCTTCGGCGTGCCAGAGGTCGACCGCGGCGCGCTCGGCGCCGGCGCGCATCTGCAGCGCCTGTTTCCGGTGCAGAAGGTGCGCCAGATGTATTTCACCGGCGAGCCGATCGACGCTGCGGAAGCCTATCGCCTCGGCGCGGTCGAGAAGGTGGTGCCGCGCGAGGAGCTCCGAGATGCCGCCCTCAAGCTCGCCAAGACCATCGCCGCCAAGAGCGCGATCATGATCCGTCTCGCCAAGGAGGCGCTGAACGGCATCGAGGATGGCGATCTCGAGAAGAAATACCGCTGGGAGCAGGGGTTCACGGCCCAGGCCTATCTCACCCAGGAATCGCAGGAAGCGCGCGACGCCTTCGTCGGCAAACGCGACGCCGACTTCAAGAAGTAACCAGATCAGGACGCCCGGACATGACCGCCACCAAGATCCTTCCCGCCCCGCCCTATGTCGAAGGCCATGGCCTGCTCAAGGGCCGTTCGGTGCTCATTACCGCGGCTGCCGGCGTCGGCATCGGCTTCGCTGCAGCCCGCAAGGCGATCGAGGAAGGTTGCCGCGCCATCATGATCTCCGACGTCCACGAACGGCGCCTGGCGGAAGCGGCCGACAAGCTGCGCGAACTCTCGCCGACCGTCGAGATCTACAGTCAGCTCTGCAACGTCACCGACGAGGAGCAGGTGCAGTCGCTTGTCGATGCGGCTGAAGACAAGCTCGGCGGCATCGACGTGCTGATCAACAACGCCGGTCTCGGCGGCCTCAAGCCCGTCGTGGAAATGACCGACGCCGAATGGAACCTGGTGCTCGACGTCACCCTGACCGGTACGATGCGCATGACGCGCGCCGCACTCAAGAAGATGCAGCCGCGCGGCAAGGGTGCCATCGTCAACAACGCCTCCGTGCTCGGCTGGCGCGCTCAGAAAGGCCAGTCGCACTATGCCGCGGCCAAGGCCGGAGTCATGGCCTTCACCCGCTGCTCGGCGGTGGAAGCAGCCGAATACGGCATCCGCATCAATGCCGTGTCTCCGTCGATTGCCATGCACGACTTCCTCAAGAAGTCGGCGCCACAGGAACAGCTTGACGCGCTGACCAGCCTCGAAGCCTTTGGCCGCGCAGCGGAAGTGTGGGAAATCGCCAATGTCATGATGTTCCTCGCCAGTGACTATGCCGGCTACATGGTCGGCGAGATCGTCTCCGCCTCCAGCCAGAGGGCCTGATCATGGGCCTCGTCTTCTCCTCGCCCAACGAGGCAGTGGATGCCATCGGCCAGAACCTCGGATCGACCGATTGGCTCACCATAGACCAGGCGCGCATCGACATGTTCGCCGAGGCGACCGGTGATCACCAGTGGATCCATGTCGATCCGGTGCGCGCCAAGGACGGCCCGTTCGGCGGAACGGTTGCGCATGGCTGCCTGACGTTTTCGCTGATCAACGGTTTCCTGCCCGACCTGTTCAAGGCGGAGGGCATGAAGATGGGCATCAACTATGGCTGCGACCGGCTGCGCTTTCCGGCGCCGGTGCCTGTCAATTCCAAGGTGCGGGCGACGGGCGAACTGGTCAACGCCGAGTTTCTGCCGGGGAACGCCGTGCAGACGACGGTGCGGGTGACCATCGAGATCGAAGGCTCGGCCAAGCCGGCCTGCGTCGCCGACATGGTCGGCCGCTACTACTTCTGAGGCGCACGGCGCTTCGGCCACCGGAGGTGACAATGGACAAGACTGGTGACGCGCAGGCGGAGATCCTGGCGCGACTGGACAGGCTCGAGTCGCGCGACGAGATTCGCCAGCTGATTTCCAAATATTCGCTGGCGCTCGACATGCGCGACATGAATGCGATGGCCTCGCTGTTTGCGCCCGACGTCAAGGTCGGCGGCGGCAAGTCGGGCAGGGCGGCCCTGCGCGACTGGCTCGACGAGACGATGCGCAAGCAGTTCGACGGCACCTCGCATCATGTCGGCTCGACCATTATCGAGTTCGTCGACGCCGACAATGCAGTGGGCGTCGTCTATTCCAAGAACGAGCACGAATGCGGCGCCGAGTGGGTCATCATGCAGATGATGTATTACGACCGCTATGAGCGCATCGACGGCCGCTGGTTCTTCCGCCGCCGCCAGCCGCTTTATTGGTATGCCACCGACCTCAACAAGCCGCCGGTCGGCTCGCGCAAGATGCGCTGGCCGGGCCGCGAGCCCTATGAAGGCTCGTTCCATGAGCTGTTTCCGTCGTGGAAAGAGTTCTGGTCGCGTTCGGGCCCTGATGAGGCCCTGCCGGAACCGGCGCCACTCGAAACCTTCATTGAAACCATGCGAAGAGGCAATGAAATCCGTGGCAACCGTGTGCGCTGAGAAGACTTCGGATGGACTGATCGCTGACAAGCTGTTCCAGCCGATCAAGATCGGCCCCCTTGAGCTTGCCAATCGCATCGCGATGGCGCCGATGTCGCGCTATTTCTGCGCCGACGGCGTGCCGCATGAGAAGGTGTCCGCCTATTACTCGCGAAGGGCGCTGAACCAGGTCGGCCTCATCATCACCGAGGCGACCTATATCGGCCACCCCACGGCGCCGAGCTATGAGGGCGTGCCTTTTTTCGCCGGCGAAGCGGCACTGGCCGGCTGGGCCAAAGTGCGCACTGCAGTGCATGCCGCCGGCGGCAAGATATTCCCTCAACTCTGGCACACCGGCAGCTTCCGCAACTCGGCCATGGCGCCGCAGCCGGGTGTTCCGGGCGTCGGTCCATCGGAGAACACCAACGCCTTCACCGGCCATCCGGAAGCCACCAGGGCGATGACCGAGACGGAAATCCTCGAGGTGATCGAGTCCTATGCCGAGGCGGCGGATGCGGCGCAGCGGCTTGGCTTCGACGGCGTCGAGATCCACGGCGCGCATGGCTATCTGATCGACGAGTTCTTCTGGGCGACGTCCAACCGCCGAACCGACCGCTACGGCGGTAGCCGGCGCGAGCGCACACGCTTTGCGGTGGAAGTGATCGAGGCGATGCGCAGCCGCGTCGGCCCCGACTTTCCGATCTCCTTCCGCTATTCGCAGTGGAAACAGCAGGACTACAAGGCCGTGCTTGGCGAAACGCCTGGCGAACTGGCAGAGGTGCTGGAGCCGCTGGTCGACGCGGGTGTGAGCATCATGCACTGCTCGACACGCCGCATATGGGAGCCGGGTTTTGCGGCAGAGGGTGACGTGACGCTCGCCGGCTGGACGAAGAAGATCACCGGCTTGCCGGTCATCGCAGTCGGCGGCGTCGGCCTCGACCGGCCGGGGCTCAATGCGGCGGAGGCGGCTTCGCTCGACGTGATCGATAAGCCGCTTGAACGCAACGAGTTCGACATCCTGGCTGTCGGGCGGGCGCTATTGGCCGATCCGGCCTGGGCGCTTAAAGTCCGGCAAGGCCGGGCCCACGAAGGGGTGGGCTACGCCAAGGAACAGCTGAAATCGCTGTTCTGACCAGAAAGGCGCCGTTCGCGGCGCCTTTCTTGTCGAGGGGACAAGCTTTCTATCTGCTCAGACGAAAAAGAAGCACCGGGGACTTTGTCCGCCGGCGCTTTCAGTTTGGGTCGACAGGGAGTTGGGAGGATGTCCTGTCAGGCCGCCTGGCGCGGCCCGTGGCCGAGGATGACGGCGCTGTTCAGCACCAGCCGGACCAGTTCCGTCTGGCGCGTGATGCCGCTCTTGGAGAAGATCGAGCGCAGATGGGCACGTGCAGTGTTGCGGGAGATGTCGAGCGAGGTGGCGGCATCTTCGAGCGACAAGCCGGCGGTCAGTCGGCGGGCGACCGCGGCTTCCGCGGGCGTCAGATCGAACAGCTGGCGCACGAGCTCGCCCTCGACCTCCGGGTTCGCTTCAGGATCGCGGATGTAGACAGCGACCGCCGAGTTGGCAGCGGCGGCGTTATCCTTGCTGCCGCGGATCGGGCGGACGATGACGCCGAGATTGCGCGAGCCTGACTGCTTGGTCAGCGACAGGCCCCGCGAAGTCGTGCCGGCGTCGTCGGCTGCCATCTGCAAGGCCGCCTTGACCGCAGTCTGGAAGTCGCGGTCCTCCTTGGCCGAGGTGGCGCGCAGCTTGTTGCCCTGGATCTGCAGGCCGTCGCGGGCTTCGAGCAGGCGCGTCGCCGCGTCTGAGGCGCGGACGATCTTGCCGGAATGGTCGAGGATGACGACACCGACGTAGAGCTTGTCCATGACGTCGGAGTAGAGACGGCGCTCGACCTCGGTGGCGCCCATGCGCCAGGACGTCTCGACGCCACGTGCCAGCTGCGAAACAAGGATTTCGCAGACCGAGGCTGCATCGTCATCGAACTTGGTGTCCGACCGGTCGCGGAAAACCCAGAGCGTGTAGCGGGCGGTGTCGTCGGTAGGCACATAGGTGGCCGACATCGGCTGGCAGCGTTCGGAGAGATAAGCGAGCTGCGCCGGGCGAGTGAGGGCCGCGCCTGCCGTGTCGGTCATCATCTCGTCGATCTCGGTAAAGGCGTAGTAGGTCTCGCCGGTGCGCAGGCGGTCCTCGATCACCAGCACCGCGGCATAGGCGTCGAACTGCTCGCGGATCAGCTCGAGCGGGGTGCGCAGCGGCTTGCCGTTCATCAGGCTGTCAGAGACGCGGTTGAGGAAATGGCCGAATTCGACGATCGATCTGGCGTGAAAAGTCATTGCAGGAGCTCCCAAAATCCGCCGCACGGGGGCGTGCGGGACCGGTTCCCGGCTGCGCGGTGCATGCCAGGAGGTCATGAGTTCGATTGTATTGGCGAGGGCCTGGTATCGGCCCGGCGTCAGCCGATCAGGACGGCGGGAGGAAACCTCGTCGGGCAAGATGCCGGACGGACGACGATCCAGTTGTCATGCTGCGTAGGCTCGAACCGGTCATCGCGCTTCCTCCCGAATGCGAAATGATTAATATCGACAGTTATGTCATTAAATTGACACGTCGTCAAATTCGAAATGCGTTGCGTAGAATTTTTGACATGGTGTCAGTGGTGGACAAGTCTTGGGCAGAGTGCAAACGAAACGGGCCGGATCTTGCGACCCGGCCCACACGTTCAGCAGATGAAGAAGGAAATCAGGCGCCGCAGTCGGCGCGCTCGACCAGACCGTCTTCGCGCGGCTTGTAGGGGTTCTTGACCACCTTGATCGACTCGGGCGCCGGCAGGAAGTGGCTTTTGCCGCTCGCCTGGATTGGGCCGGTGAGCATCTGGACGGACGCGGCATTGGCCTGCAGCCAGGCAGCGATCGACTCGCCGTCGGTCTTGCCCGAACCGTTGATGGCAGCCGCCAGCACGATCGGCTGGATGTAGTACGGGATCAGCGCCGAGGCACCGCCCATGCGGTCGACGTCGGCGACCTGTTCCTTTGCGCGCTTGGCGAACTTGGCGAAGGCGTTTTCGCCGACCGGGTCGCTCGGGCAATAGGTCATGCCGACGAACTGCACGCTGTAGACGTCCTTGAAGGCGTCTTCGCCGACCACTGCGACGTTGCCGACGGCGTAGTTGGTCATCGTCTGGTTGGCCAGAACCGGCACGTCCCAGCCGATGTCGGCGCGGTTTTCGAGCAGCTTGCGCGAGTCGTCGCCGATCGAGTTGATCAGAAGGATCGCTTCGGCGCCCGAGCTGCGCATCTGGAACAGCTGCGGGGTCATGTCTTCGGTGCGGAAGGCGAATTCCTGCACCGCGGTCGGCTCGACGCCCTTCGACTTGAGGTAGTCGACGATCTCGACCACGGCAGCCTTGGACATGCCGCCATTGTCCGAAATCAGCGCCAGCTTCTTGAGCTTCAGCACGTCGATGGCGAAGTCGATGTTCGGCTTCATCTGATTGAGACCAGTGACCGAGCCCGAGAAGTGGAACGGACCAGCTTCGGGCGTCAGCTGAGTCGAGGCAGCAGAAGAAACCTGGGCGATCTTCTTTTCGCTCGCCACAGGAACGACCGGAATGGTCTCCTGGCTGGTTGCCGGGCCGACGAGCGCCTCGACCTTTTCGTTCTCGATCAGGCGACGCACTTCGGCAACGGCATGGGTCGGGTCAGTCATGGTGTCGCCGAGAACCAGCTCGGCCTTCTTGCCGAGAATGCCGCCGGCGGCATTGATGTCTTCGATGGCCAGCTTCCAGCCCACTTCGGCGGTCTTGCCGATCGAGGCGCCGCCGCCGGTCATCGACATGATGCCGCCGATCTTGACGACCTCCTGTGCCTGCGAAATACCTGCCGACAAGGCAAGGGCTGCCACCGACACCATTCCGATGGCAGTGCGACGCGTAATGGAACCATTCCATTGGAAGTTCATGCGTTTCTCCTCCGCTTACTTCGACCGACAAACAGTCACGGCCATGTGTCCGAAACATCGTCCGCTTGGACGATGGAGAGGGAGGAGCTTCCGAATTCGTTAGCGAGAGCTAACAAAAGACGCATGCTTCAGCGCGGCGGTGCCTTCCTGGTGACGACGGCCCGCGCAAGGGCAGGCTCCGGCAGCTTGCGCCAGGCCAGCCAAGCGAGCACGGCCCCCAGTGCCATCAACGGCACGACGACGGACATGCCCAGCATCGCATCGCCGAGGATACCGGCGACGACAGTGCCCAGGAGGCCACTGCCCATCTGCAGGAACCCGCTCAGCGAGGAGGCGGCCCCGGCACTGTCGGGGAAGGCGGCGACAGTCGCGGCAGACATTGCCGGCATGACGAATGAATTGCCTAGGACGAACATGGCCATGGGCAGCGCGACCGACAGGAAGGTTGGCTCGTACAGTCCGAGCAAGACCGCCATGGCAGCAGCCCCGAGGCTGCTGATCCCCAGGCCGACGGGCACCATACGATAGGCACCATAACGTGGGATGAGACTGCGCATGACAAGCGAGCCGGAAATGAAGCTGGCCGACTGGAACAGCATCGCGAGGCCGAACTGCGCCGGCGTCAGCCCCAGCCGATCCATCAGGATGAAGGGCAGGACGGTCGCCTGGGTATAGTAGGCGCCCAGGGTGCCGGCGATGACGAGGCTGGAGAACAGGAAATACCCGCTGCCGAGCAAATTGCGATAGGTCTTCATGACGGCGCCCAGCCGCACCCGACTCGGGTCGCGCTCGACGGTTTCGACCAGCGCGAAACGGACCGTCAGCAACGACGCCACGCCCATCAGGAACATGATCGAGAAGATGGCATGCCAGCCGGCGACTTCCATCACCAGACCGCCGACTGTCGGCGCGATGGCCGGCGCCAGCGCCAGGATCAGCGTGATCAGGTTGAGGATGCGGGCCGATTGCTCGTGGGCAAAGAGGTCGCGCACGATCGCGCGCGACAAAGACAGCCCGACTGCCGCGCCCGCGCCCTGCAACAGCCGCGACAGGATCAGCACGTCGATGGAGGGCGCGACCAGCGCGCCCAGGCTGCCGAGAAGGTAGATGCCGAGAAAGGCCAACGTCACCGGCTTGCGGCCATACCCGTCGGAGAGAGGACCACACACCAGCTGGGTGAGGGCGAAACCGGCGAAATATAGCCCGAGCGCCATCTTCACCGCCTCTTCGGTGGTGCCGAAGGCATGAACGATTTCGGGCATGGCCGGCGTGAACAGCGACAGCGAGGCGGGACCGAGACCGGCTAGCACCGCACCGACGATGGTCACGCGCCGCTCGCTCATGAGGCTGGGCTGCTGGTCTTCTCGGTCTGATGTCATGATGCTGGCCCCGGCTCGATGGATGGCAGGCGCCTGAGCGGCAGAGTGCCTGTCACCAGATCGAACCGGTGCCGGGAAAGATCATCCGTCATACGGACTAGCGCGGGGATAATTCGGCTGCGTGTCGGCCAAAAGAAAGGGGCCGCATGCTGCGGCCCCTGGAGAGGTGTCAGACAGCGGTGCCGTAGAGATCGTATGGATCGGAGCGATCGACCTTGACGGTGACGATGTCGCCGACGCGCAGCGGACGGCGCGACTGGATATGGACCGAACCGTCGATCTCGGGCGCGTCGTACTTGGTGCGGCCCTTGGCCGACGTGCCGTTGGCCTCGTCGATGATGACGGGCAGGCGCTTGCCGACTTTCCGTGCCTGTGCGGCGGCCGAAATCTTCTGCTGGCGCTGCATGAAGCGATGCCAACGGGCTTCCTTGACCTCCTCGGGGATCTGTTCGAGGCCGAGGTCGTTGGAACGCGCGCCCTTGACCGGCTCGTATTTGAAGCAGCCGGCGCGGTCGATCTTGGCCTCGTCGATCCAGTCGAGCAGCATTTCGAAGTCTTCCTCTGTTTCACCGGGGAAGCCGACGATGAAGGTCGAGCGGATGGCGAGGTCAGGGCAGACGTCACGCCAGCCGCGGATGCGCTCGAGCGCCTTTTCGCCATGGGCCGGACGGCGCATGTTTTTCAGAACCCGCGGGGAGGCGTGCTGGAAGGGGATGTCGAGATAAGGAAGGATTTTGCCTTCGGCCATCAGCGGGATGACGTCGGCGACATGCGGGTAAGGATAGACATAATGCATGCGCACCCAAATGCCGAGCTCGCCCAGTTCCTGCGACAGGTCGAGGAACTTGGCGCGGACCTCGCGCTCCTTCCAGACGCTGGTCGCATATTTCACGTCGATGCCGTAGGCGCTGGTATCCTGGGAGATGACGAGCAGTTCCTTGACGCCGGCATTGGCCAGCTTTTCGGCTTCGCGCAGCACGTCGGCGGCAGGGCGCGAGACAAGGTCGCCACGCAGGTCGGGGATGATGCAGAACGTGCAGCGGTTGTTGCAGCCCTCGGAAATCTTGAGATAGGCGTAGTGGCGCGGGGTCAGCTTGACGCCCTGAGGCGGCACAAGGTCGGTGAACGGGTCGTGCGCCGGCGGAGCAGCCTCGTGCACGGCGGCCATGACGCTTTCATAGGCCTGTGGGCCGGTGATGGCGAAGACGTTGGGGTGCTTCTCTCGGATCAGTTCGGGCGTGGCGCCCATGCAGCCGGTTACGATGACCTTGCCGTTCTCCTTCATCGCCGTGCCGATGGCGTCCAGCGACTCGGTGCGGGCGGAATCGAGGAAGCCGCAGGTGTTGACCACGACCAGGTCGGCGCCGTCGTGCTTGCGGGCGATCTCATAACCTTCGGCGCGGAGCTGGGTGAGGATGCGTTCGGAATCGACAAGCGCCTTCGGGCATCCGAGGCTGACGAAGCTGACGCGGGGTGCTGCTGACATAGGCAGGTTTCCAATGGACGCGGGCCGGTAACCCATGAGGTCCGGCCCGGAAATCTGTTGATGTGTCGATCTGTCGGCTCTGAAAAGAGCTCAATTCGGGCGGCGCAATAGCACAGATCGGGGCCCAAGCAAACCGGCTGATCGCCACATGCAAAAAGGGCCGGAAAAACTCCGGCCCTTTTTGGTCTGTTGCTGCGGCTCAGTGGGCCGGCGCGCTGTGGCCGCCAAACCACTCGCTGAGAAACCCAAACTGTTCCGGGAACTGATCTACTGCGCCGTCGAGCAGCATCTTCACCGCGACATAGAGGATGATCAAAAGGCCGATATAGGCGATCCAGCGGTAACGATGCAGCAGGCGCGCGACGAAGGAGGCGGCAAAGCCCATCAGCGCGATCGACAGCGCCAGACCGATGATCAGCACCGTGGGATGATCCATGGCGGCACCGGCAACGGCGAGCACGTTGTCGAGCGACATCGACACGTCGGCGATGACGATCTGCCAGGCGGCCTGGGCGAAGGTCTTGCGCGGGCCCTTGGCGGCGATCTTGCCGTCCTTGTCATAGTCGGCGTCGGCAAGCGCCTCGGTCGCTTCATGTTCCTGCTCGTGGCTGACGCTCAGTTCGCGCCACATCTTCCAGCACACCCACAGAAGCAGCAGGCCGCCGGCGATGAGAAGCATCGGCCCGATGGCCAAAAGCCACTGGGTGATCAGTGCGAAACCGATACGGAGAACGGTCGCCGCGGCGATGCCGACGAGGATGGCCTTCTTGCGCTGATCGGCCGGAAGGCCTGCCGCGGCAAGGCCGATGACGATGGCGTTGTCGCCGGCAAGCACGAGGTCGATAGCTATGACCTGCAGAAGGGCTGTGAAGCCTGCAGCAGTGAATATCTCCATCGGACGGGACCCTCTCCGTTCAGTTCCAATGTCTTGATGTCGGCTATAACGCCCGACGCGCGTGCGTCAACAGACAAGCAACGCGTTTATTCGAAACGGCTTAAATCGGCGCGTTCCCTGACGTGAAGCTGACGAAACCTGGTGACAAACGCGGTTGGGCGTTCGTATTTGGAGCTCGACCGGCCGCTCCCGGAATTACTCGCAGACGTATCTGACGCGACCCGTAGAGCCGCTTACGGCGCGGCAGGATATCGGCTTGGAATTGCCGGTGCTCGCCGCACCGCTTGGCGCGCGCGTCACCGGGCGAGGGCCAGGCTGCTCGGTGGCAAAGCGGATATCGGGCCCGGTTGGAAAGGCGGCCGACTGCTGGCGCTCGGCCGCGGCACGCTTGGCTTCGTCATCCTGCCAGAAGCGCCGGGAGTCCATTTGTTTCGGAATGACGACGGTGCCATCCGACGAGCGACTGCACCCGCCAAGCAGCGTGGCGGAGAAACCCAGGGTCAGCGCAAGCGTCAATGTCGAACCGAAATTCATGCGAATGCTATATCGCGGCCGAAGGCGTCGATAAAGTCCCAGAGTGCAAGCAGTTGGGATAAATGAGAAAATTCGTCCAGGACAGATCGACGCTGCCAGGCAAGGCCGCTCGGTCCGAACCTGAGGGGTTGTATGCTCAAAGCGTGTTTGCAACCGAACTCAAAGTTGTCGCGATTGCCTGTTTGTATCTCTCGAATTCCGGCGACGTCTGCCTGACCACCTGTGGTGGCGGCGACGTCGGGGTTGAACTGGGGAGCGAGGTTGCTGCAGGAGCACGTCCGGTCATCTTTTTCTCCGCCCAGGCAACGACATAGGTGGCGTTCTTGCCGGTGAGGAAGGGATTGGCCTTGATCACGACGGCGCCCAGGACGTCGGCGATCATGGCATCGCCGGAGGCGGTCAGGATCTGGTGGGCGCCTTCCATGCCGAGGAAGTGGCAGAGATAGAGCCGCCCGGCGGTGATCTGGTGGCCGCGCTGCTTGAGATAGGCTTCGCCCTCGCGAGCCAGGTTGCGCACCATTTCGCGCGAGATGGTCGGATCGAAGCGCAATTCGAGCAGTTCGGCCGTCGAGAGCGAACGCGCGAGATCGGGCCTGTAGGTGTTCATCATCCTGATCCAGGTGCTGCTGATGAACTGCCCCAGGCCCGTCGCTGACGACAGCGGGTTCTTGGCACGCGCGCTGCCGCCGCTTTCGACATGGATGATGCGGTTGGTCAGGATCTCGATGGCCTGATCGTCCGAGGAGGTGGTGGCGACAGTGGTCGTGGTTGTGGTCGTTGCCACGGCAACGGAGACAGTGCCGAGCGGATCGATGGCTTGGCCGTCCTGATAGAGCTCGAAATGCAGATGCGGGCCGGTCGACAAGCCGGTGGTGCCAATATAGCCGATGATGTCGCCGGCCTTGACCGCGGTTCCGACGCTGATGCCATCGGCGAAACGCTGCATGTGGGCATAGCGGGTCTCACGGTTGTTGGCATGCGAGATACGGATGAGGTTGCCGTAACCCTTGCCGTCACCCTCGAACACGACCTGGCCGTCAAAAGCGGCGGCGATCGGGGTGCCGATGGGGGCCGCCCAGTCGACGCCCTTGTGGATTCGGACAGTCTTCAGGATCGGATGCTTACGCGGTCCGAAGGTCGAGGTCATGACGCCGTTGACCGGCGTGAACATACCGTTCGTCGTCGCCAGCGATCGAACCTGGTCGTCGCCGCCGACACAGGAGAACTGGCCGTCAGTCTGCTGGAAGACGAAACATTCGAGCTTCTTGTCGGTGCCGTGGACGCCGACATAGAGCACGCGGCCGGCGACGCCATCCTTGCCGCGCGCCGTCTCCGAATAGAGCAGGACCAGGCGCTGGTCCTCGGTGGCAAAGGCGTTCAGGTCCTGGCCGCGCGACAGGTACATGATGGCCTCGCCCAGCACGCCGGTGGGCACGTTGTTGCGGGCAGCGGTCGAATAGATCGCGTCGAGCAGCCGGTATTGGCGCTTCTGGGCGCCGGCTTGCGGTGCGCCTGAATAGTTGAACAGGTCGTCGCGCACCCACGGGTCGACGCCTTCGACGAACTGGCCGGCCGAATTGCGGGCAAGCGTGCCGATGAACCTGTTCATGGCGTAGACCGAAACCTGCATCAACGCCATTGCCGGGGCGCCGCGGCGCGGCCGGAAGCCGCGCAGGGCGACGACATAGCCGGGCTCGAGGGTCTCCAGCTTGAAGACCGCCTTGAGTGCGTCGCTGACCAGCTTGGCTTCGTCGGTGGAAAAATGCGCCTCGAGCGCAACGCTTTCGAGCGAGCGGCTGGTGAGGATCTTGATGAAAACGTCTTCGGTCGCCTCGAACCGCTCGGGCTCCGGGGTCACGGTCGCGACGCTGGTGTTGTTTTCGACGGCGGTTTTTTCGAAGGCGGGCAGAGCGGCTTCGCCCTGGTCGATGGTTTCGCCCCAGCCCGCGCCAACATCGGACGTGTCGTCGCCCTCGGCTTCGTCGAGGTCGGTTGCGATCGGCGGCGTCGGCTGGATGTTGGTTTGTTGCCCTGGCTGAGGCTCGGCGACAGCGCGCTGCGCCTGAAAGAAGGCAAAGTCGTCCTGCGTCGACGGGATGGCGGTCATGAAGCGTTCGCTGGAGCTCAGCATCGTGTCGGAGAGGTATTCGATGCTTGGCGAGATGCCGTCTTCGATAAGATCGGCCGGGCGGGAAAGCTGGCGTCGCTTGGTCTCTGTGCCTGCTTCATGCGCGAGGTTGATCCACATCGGGTCGCCGGCGAGGTCGACGATGGCCGGGACGTAGACAGCGGCATCGGCCGGCACGATGTCGCTTTCCTCGGTCGGCTGCAGGTCGCCCTCATATTCGCCCGATGGCCAGTAGTCCGCGCCGAAATAGACGGCGGCAGCGACGATACCGGTGAGGGCAAGTATGCCGGCAATGATCATGGCCTTGAGCTGCCGTTCGCGCGAGCGCCTGGCCATACGCTGCTGCTTTTGCTGCTTGAAGCTCGCGTCAATGCCATGCGTCATGGCGAAGACCCGGTCAGGAAGAAGGTCCAGCGCGACTGTTCCAGCGTGTCGACTTCGTAGAAGCGGGCGGCGATGTGGCCACGCTGCCAGCATTCGTCGATGCCACGCACGGTGAAACGCTTGCGCTCGACGCACATGTCGGTCGAACCGCTGAGGATGGCATTGCCGAAGACGTCGGTCGCGTAGATGTAGATGTAGCGGTTGGTCAGCTCTTCGCGGATGACGTTGACGCACTGATTGGCGCCGATTGTCCACCAGCCATCGGTCTGGAATGCGGCTTCGACTTCCTGGCCGACGGCGAGATTGACGACGTCGAGCGTCTGGTTACAGACGGTAAACTCCGCGCGAGCCAGACTGGGGGCGCAAAGCAATGACAGCAATGTCAGCAGGGCAAAGGTGGCTCCTCGTGCACCGGTTCGGTGTCCGATCCCGCCCGCATCGTCTTGCCGGCCGCTATCGGCCTCCCGCCAAAGCTTGAGAAGCTGCACCGTCGGTCTCGCCCCGAATCCGCACCAGTACAATGGTGACGTTGTCCGTTCCGCCGCGCTCGAGGACCTTTGCCAGCAGATCTTCGCAAGCCGCCTGCGGTGTCGTCGAAACCACCGCGGCCTCGATCTCCTCGTCGGAAACATGGGCGGTCAGGCCGTCGGTACCGAGTATGAAGACGTCGCCGGGCAAGAGATCGCCCTGGCGGAAGTCGACGTCGATGTCGTCGCTGACGCCTATGGCGCGGGTGATGACATTGCGGCGCGGCCAGGTCTGCGCCTCCTCGGCGGTGATCGCACCGCGATCAAGCAACTCCTGAACCTCAGTGTGATCGTGCGAGACCTGGGAGATCGAACCGTCACGCACCAGGTAGACGCGGCTGTCGCCGAGCCACAGGCAGGCGAACTTGCCGTCCATGGCAAGCAGTGCTGCAACCGTCGAACCCATCGTCGCGCCACGCGAATCCGATATCTCTCGGATGTCGGAATGAGCCAGCCTCAGCCTGTCGACGAAGCGTGCGCGCAGATCCGGCGCCGATTCAGGAATGCCGATCGTCGACAAGTGTTCGACGATGCTGGCGGAGGCGACCTCGCCGGCATCGTGGCCGCCCATGCCGTCGGCGACGACCCACAGGCCGCTGCGGGGCTCGATCAGGTAGCTGTCTTCATTGACCTGACGGACGCAGCCCTTGTGGCTGACGCCATAGCTTTCGAAGGGGAGGACGACATCGTTCAATGGCCTCAAGCGCTCTCGGGCGCCCCTCTGCGTTGCGTATTGACGCGCGCACCTTTCAGTCTGCCACAGGCCCGTGCGTTAGAGTACAGAAATTAACACGTGCCGGACTGACTGTGCCTGCACACCGTTTCAAAGCCCCTTCGGACAGGTAAAACCGGAGAATGCGGCCAGCGAAAAGGGATTGCCCGGCGGGTTGATCTGGACGGTGTAGGCGACATCGCGGCCGCCGATGACGTAGCGCAGTTGCAGCTTGTCGCCATTGACTGTCGAGGTGCCTGCGTCGAGCAGGCGCTTCAAGGCCCACGGCCCTTCGAACCTGATGGCGGATTCGCGCCCGGGAAGCTCCGGCGTAAGGCTGAGATTGGCCGACCCGGCGGAGGCACTGCCGGGCCATGTGACGATGCCCGGGCTGCTGCCGTTCTGATAGCTCTGGACGACCTGTCCGTTGACGTCGAGCAAGGCCATGTCGGCGTCGCCATGCAGCGAAAACGGCGTGAAAGTGATGTTGACCGCAGGCGTGGACCCGCCAAGCGGAAAGAACGCGTCGCGGATTTCGGCGGCCAGCTGGAACTGCTTCAGCGTCGACCTGGAGAGCCCACGGCCCAGGCGCGCCTCCTGCTTCCATTGCCATTCGGTCCCCGACATGTCTGCGAAAGAGGCCAAGTTTTGTGCGAAAAACCTGTCGATGATGCCGCTGGGCGCGAAAAGCCGGGCGAAATCGCCGATCGGCACATCCTGGCTGGCGCCGGTGCCGAAGGGATAGCGGTTGGCGATAACTTCCTCGCAGGGGCCGCTGACGGTCTCCTGCAGCGACTGGTTGAGTTGCGCTACGGAGGTCTCTGCCACGTCGCCCTCGAAATCGTCGGCGGCAGCGTGGACCATGCGCGACAGTGTCTTGGGCAGGCGCGAGGCGTTGGCGCGGAGATTGGATATCTGCAGCTGAAGATTGGCATTGACGCGACCTGCCTGCGACGGGGCGGCGGCCGAGATCGTCAGGCTCTGATAGACGGCATGGAAATTCTGGATCAGGGCATCGATCGGGCGCTGGCCGGGACGGCCATCGACAAGAAGCTGGAACGGCCGGAATTGCGCCTCGATGTTGGCGCCGGGCACGATGGTCGGCGCATTGGCGAATGCCGCACCGGCGCGACTGGCGGATTTGCGGCCCGGCAACTCGATGCCGATGCGGGCGAGGCCATCGGCACGCGCATCAGCGTCGGCAGTCGGGCCTGAGCCACGTGTCAGCGCCGTCTCGCGGGCAATCGCCTCGAACAACTGCGCCAGCGGCGAGCTGGGCGAGCCGGCGGCTGACAGCGCGAGATATTCCGGCTTGTCCGCCGCCATCGGCCGGAATTTGAGCTTGTCGAGAACACCGTTCCATACGGCTGAAAAGTCGCTGCTGTAGCGGTCGAGCAACTCTGGGCCGAGCCGCAACAGTTCCTGCTCGACGCCGCCTTGCTCGCCGCCGGCGCCGACGACCCATTGCTCGTCTATGAGTTTCTGGGCGATTCCGGAAAGCTGTGTCAGGTAGAAATCGTTGAAGCCGGCATAGGTATAGAGGCCGCGAACACGCAGCGCAGACAGGTCGCTGCCATCGACGGTCTCAAACACCAGCTTCGCTTCCTGGCCGCCCTTCGTGGTGACGGCGAAGTCGTCGAGCGTGGCCGCGGTCAGCGCCGAGGCGATCAAGGCGGAAGCCTGATCGGCGACCGTCATGCGGCCCAGCGCGCGCTGCGCAGACTCGACCACGGGGCGATTGAGCTCGAATGCCGGATCGAACTCATCGTCGAGCGTAAGCATCGCCCTCAGGTGCTTTTCTAGGATGAGACGGCCTTCGCGATTTTGCGGACCGGGATAGCGGTTCTGCTCCCAGTCCTTCTTCATCCACGAGACGATCTGTTCGTCATCGACCTTCGGCGCTTCGCCTGCGAGCATCAGATAAATCTTGAGAGCTTCGTAGAGAGCCGCAGGATCGCTCATCTTCGCTTGGATGGTGCGTTCAAGGTGCAGCAACAGGCGAGTGCGAAGCATCCGCTCCAGCGCCAGCCGGTAGGTCGTCTCCGATGCCGAGAACAACCGCGCGCGCTGGCTGAGCCCGAGCGTTTCGCGCGCCGGCGTCGGCTGGTCGCGATGCTCGTAGCCGGTCGGCAGGCCGCTGATGCTCTCCAGCGCATCGATGACATTCTCAAGGTCAACGTCGGATACGGTTTCCGCCTGCAGCAGTGCGGCGGCGGACGACGTGTAGCTTTCCGCAGCTTGGCTGGTGGCCGCGATCAGGGCCTTGTTTGCGGCATAACTGACCGCCAGAACGCCTAGGGCGGCAGCGGCGATCAAGCTGATGGCGCCGGTTCCGGCGAAGCGGGCAAATCTGGCGCGCCGGTCGGCGGCATCGTCGTAGGAGACCCAGCCGGCCTCAGCAAAGATGACATTGGCCAAAAGGTCGTGCAGGAAGAAGCTCTTGCCGGTCCCGGACAGCTGTGCTTGGGATCCGTTGCCGAAACCACGGCCGATGGCGCCGAGTACGCGGTCGATCGGCGTGCCTTCCTGCGTGCCGGAGGAGAAGTAGAAGCCGCGCAGGATAGCGCTTGCCGGCTTCTTCGTCGGTTCGAAGACACGGCCGAGAAAGGTCGCACAGCGTTGCTTAAGCGAAGCAAACTGCGCGGCGAAGCTAAAGATAGCGATGCGCGCGACCGGATCCTGCTCGCCCTGCATACGGTCGGGCACGTACTCGGACAGGCGGCGGACGAGCGCATCGAATTCAGCCGGAACTTCGCTGACCATGTTCGCCTTGCGGTCGGCGCCCTGGAATGTCGTACCCCACACCATGCGCCGGTCGGTTTCGTCCAGACTGCCGAAACTCTCCATGAAGCCGGCGATCAGGTCGGCCTTGGTGAACAGCACATAGACGGGAAAGCCGATGTTCAGCGTCTCGTGGATTTCCTGCAGGCGATTGCGGATGACGACGGCGTGGGCGTCGAGCTCCTGGTCGCTTGAAGACATCACATCGGCTAGGCTGATGGCGACAATTACGCCATTGATCGGCTGCCTGGCGCGGTGTTTCCTGAGCAGCGACAGGAAGGCGAGCCATCCTTTGCGGTCGCTTTCGGTGTCGGAATCCTGGTTGGTGTAGCGGCCGGCGGTGTCGATCAGCACCGCTTCATCGGTGAACCACCAGTCGCAGTTCCGGGTTCCGCCGACGCCGGGCACCGGCTGGGCCGTGCCGGACACGGTGATCGGAAACGTGAGGCCCGAATTCACCAACGCCGTGGTCTTGCCGGCGCCGGGCGGGCCGATGATCAGGTACCAGGGCACCTCGTAGAGGAAATTGCGCCTGCCGCTGGCGCGCTTGAGCGCCGCGAGGGCCTTGGTCATGCCCGTTTCGAGCAATTGGCCGTCGCCGTCATAGGCACTCTCGCTGGCGATGGCGGCAGCGAGCGCCTTTTGAGCACGGCGCGCAAACCAGAAGCGGAACAGGGCGATGCCTGCGGCCAATGCAAGGATGAGGGCGATG
The DNA here is from genome assembly GCF_014843375.1 of Aminobacter sp. SR38. NCBI lineage: Bacteria > Pseudomonadati > Pseudomonadota > Alphaproteobacteria > Hyphomicrobiales > Phyllobacteriaceae > Aminobacter > Aminobacter sp. SR38. The sequence goes on along the minus strand of NZ_CP062112.1, from coordinate 251,230 downwards.
AGGGCGACGCGCGCGCCAGTAGATTCGAGCGGCCGGCTGCCGACCAGGACGATCAGCGGGCCGGCAAACCACGCGGCTGCGGCAAGGCCGGCCAGTGCCATGACGCTCAAAGTTCTGAGCAGCCACGTCATCACGACCACCACAGCATGCGGCGGGGCGCGCTCATGGTGCGTCCTCGCGCCGGATCATGACGTCGACACGGCGGTTCAAGGCGCGGCCGTCGGCGGTTGCGTTGTCGGCGATCGGCACGTCCTCGCCCTTGCCTTCGACAGCTATTCGCGAGGCATCGCCGATCCCCTGAACAAGTGCCTTTGCCACAGCCTCCGCCCGGGCAACGGATAGATCGTAGTTCGACTTGTAGGCACTGGACTGGCGCGGCTTCACATTGTCGGTGTGGCTGACGATTCTGATCGGTCCCGGTTCGCCTGCGAGTGCAGCCGCAATGCGCGCCGCCACGGGCGTGAATTCAGGCTTGGTCTCGGCCTTGCCCGGCTCGAACAGCAGCTCGTTGTTGAGCTCGACGATGATGAACTCGCCCTTGGAGGCGACGGTCAATGCGCCGGCGCCGATGTCCTGGGTGAGGGCAGCGCGGATGCGGTAAATCTGCGCCATGGTCGGGGCTGTTGCTGCCGGTTTGGCATCCTCGACCGGCGAAGCCGGCTCATCCGGCGCTGCCTGCTCGATCGGAGGGGCGAAGTCGCTGCGTTCGATGGCGACCGGCTTCGATGGTGTGAGTGCAAGCAATGTCGCGGCGAGCGCGTCGCCCTCTCTGGTGACGTCGCCGCGCATCCAGAAGAAGGCGGTGGTGACGAAGGCGAGGGCGAGGGCGGCCATCGCCCAGAGCGGTAGCCTGTAGGGGCGTCGGCCCACGGTGGCCGCGAGGCCCTGCCAGTGCGGAGAAATACCGTCGTCGGTGAGCGGCCGGAAGTAGCGCAGCGCGGCGTACAGGTCCTGGCGCACGAGCTCAAGGCTCTGATTGCCGCCGGCGACGCCACGATATTGTCCGGCGAAGCCGAGCGACATGCAGGCATGCATCAGTTCGAGCAGGTCGCCACGCTCCGCCGGATCGGCCAGCACCGAGTTCAGTGCCTCGAAGAAGCCGTTTCCTGACGCATCGATCCCGTAGAAGCGCGACAGCATGCCGTGCTGCGCCCAGTTGTCGGAGCCGATGCCCGGCAGGTTGGCGATGATGTCGTCGGCTGTTTCGCAAAGGGCATATTTCGCGACATGCGCGTCGTCTTGGTTCACGCCGGCTTCGGCGGCTTTCCATTCGAATTCTTCGATGCATTCGGCGACGTGCTGGGCCAATACGGGCACGTCGGTTTCGACCGTCACCGTCCTGAGATGGCCAAACAAGATGAGAAGCGGCGTTGCCGCTGATATCAGCGGGTTGGCGCCGGAAACCTGGACACGTTCTGCCGCATCGAACAGGGCCTCCTGCGACGTGCCTGCTGCCGTTGCTGCCTGCTTACGCTGCTTGTGGCTGTTGCGGGGCGCGTCGCCAGGAACGTCGCCGAAGGGACTGGCCTGATAGATCACCGTGCCCGAACTTGGCGCCTGCTGTTCAGGGCCGCCGGTGTAGATGATGGTCGGATCGGACGCCGGCCGTGGTGGCGAGGGCTGGTCCGGACGCGGCGCGCGGCGCGGCGATCCGCGAATGACGGTTCTGCCGTCGGAGCCGGAAGGATCGTCCTTCGAACTCATCGCCGATTACCCGCTTTCGCGCGACGGCTGCCATGCCCTGACAATGCCGCGGATGCCTCCGGTCACGTGCCAACAACGCATCGTAATGCATGGAAATGCCGATGGGAACCGGGGCTGAACCGCCCGCCGAAACGGCGGGGCCGACCGAGGGATCAGCTGCGTCCAGCAACGTTACTTCTTGTTCGCCGACCTGGCGTAGGCCTCGCTGAAATAGGCGAGAAAGACGTCGAGCATGCCATTTTCATGCGCGGCCTCCTTGGCTTCCCATGTCGCGACGAACATGTCCCAGGCCCGGCCCTTCTTGGAGACGAAGGCAGAGGCTGGGAGCTTTCGCTCGATGGCATCGGGTGACAATTCCGAAAGCAGCCGCGACAAGGCCGCCTGCATTGCCGCATAGGTCGCGAGCTCATGCGTCTTGAGATCGCGGAATGCCTCCTCGACGCTGTGCCGGGCGTCGAGATAGCCCGAGCGGCGCTGGGCAAACATGATCTCGAGGATTTCTTCCGAGCGCGGAATGAACTTCAGCGGGTTGTTGTCGACACCGCCGATCATGGTGCGCTGGCTGCTCTTGGCGAGTGCCTTGGCGGCAGCTCGCGCCTTGAGCAGCAAGGCAAGCTCGTCGACGACCGCGCGCAGCACTGCGCCCACTTCGGCGGCTACATCTTTCGGGTCGCGCTGCAGGAACACGTCAGGAGAAACGCCGGCGCCCGCAGCGATGACCCGGAGCAGTTCGGTCGCCTCCGGTCTTTGCGGCGGGGGAGGCGCCGGTTGCACGGGCAAGGGCTGCGGCGCGCGAGCATGCTGGACTGGCTGACGCGCAACGACACCCGCCGCCGACTGGCCGTTGTTCACGCCGCCGAAGAAGGGATCCGCCAGTTGCGGCGGAGGCTGGCCGATATCAGCGGCATGGCGGGCCGGGATCGGATTGCCCCAGTCGTTGCCCGATATGCGGTCGTCCTCAAGCGCGACCGAGACGATGTAGCTGCCAATCGAAAGCTGGTCGCCATGGCCGAGCGGATGCGGGTCGGTGACGCGTTGGCTCGAGCCGTTGATAAATGTGCCGTTGCGCGAGACGTCATAGAGCCAGAACGTGCCCCTATCGTAACGCACCTCGCAATGCAGGCCGGAGATGAACAGGTTGGGGTCGGGCAGGTTCCAGTCGCGATTTTCGCGCCCGATGGTGAAGCTGCGACCATTCGAACTGTAGAACAACGGTCCGCCTGTGGGCAGCCTGTCGACATTCTCGATGGTCAAAGTGATGAGCATCCGAATTCGCCCGCCAAATCTCTGTTTCCGGCAGCCTCGTCCAAATTCCTTATTTTATTCTAGCAGTTTGCTGCGACCGCAGCACAGGGGCATTTGGGCGCGCACGGTTCGGCGCTTGTGCCGCGCCGGCTTTGGCCGGTTGAAAAACTTGTGCTAAGCTCAACTCAGATGTCCGGCCGTCCCCGCGGAGAGGCACGACGCCATGGCTAACGATCGCGCGACTGTGGTCCGGACACCGCTCGGCGACACGTTGACATTCACCCATCTGGCCGGTCGCGACGAGATCAGCCGCTGTTTCGCCTACACCGTCGGCTTTGTCAGCAGCGACCCTGATGTCGACCCGTTGAAGATGCTGGGCGGCGGCGTTTCGGTCGAAGGAGAGTCCGACCCGAAACGCTGGTTCAGCGGCTTGGTGTCGGATTTCCGCCTGACCCGCATGGAGGACCGGCAAGTTTATTATGAAGCGGTCGTCCGGCCGTGGCTGTGGTTTCTCGGCACGGCCACGGACTGCCGCATCTTCCAGAATATGAGCGTCGTCGAGATCGTCGAAAAGATCTTCTCGAAATATGGCTCGGCGAAGTTCGAGAAACGGCTGCAAGGCTCCTATCCGCCGCGCGACTATTGCGTCCAGTATGACGAAAGCGACCTGGATTTCGTCCAGCGCCTGCTCGAGCACGAAGGCATCATGTATTTCTTCGAGCATGGCGACGGCGAGCACACGCTGATCCTTGCCGACGCGATGAACAAGCTCAAGCCGGCACCGGGCTACGAGAAGGTGCCGTATCATTTCGAAGGGCAGGGCGCGCGCCGCGACGTCGAGTACATCACCGAGTGGATCCCCGGCAGCTCGGTCAGGCCCGGCGCCTACACCCATACCGACTACGATTTCAAGAAGCCGGATGCCAGCCTGATGGCCAAGTCCGACCAGGCATTCGGCCACAAGCTGGCATCGGGGGAAAACTATCGCCAGCCCGGCGCCCATCTGGATGTCGGCCGTGGCGACAAGATCGCCGGCATCCGCCGCGAGGAGCTGCAGGCGGTACACCAGCGCATCGCCGCTGCCGGCACCGTGCGCGGGCTGTTTTCCGGCTGCACCTTCAAGCTGGACGGCTTTCCGCGCGATGACCAGAACCAGGAATATCTCGTCGTCAGCGTCGAATACCGCATATTCGATCCCAGCTATCGCAGCGGTATCGACACTGAGGGCGAGAGTTTCACCGTGGTCCTCGGCGTCGCGCCGACTGGTCTGCCATACCGCCCGCCGCGGATCACGCCGCGTCCGATCATGCGCGGGCCGCAGACGGCGCGTGTCGTCGGCCCGTCCGGCGAGGAGATATTCACCGACGAGTATGCCCGGGTGAAGGTGCAGTTCCATTGGGACCGCATGGGAAAGAAGGATCAGGACAGTTCGTGTTTCGTGCGCGTGTCGCAGACCTGGGCCGGCAGCGGCTGGGGCTTCATCCAGATCCCGCGCATCGGCCAGGAGGTCATCGTCGATTTCATCGAAGGCGATCCGGACCAGCCGATCATCACCGGCCGCGTCTACAACGCCGCCCAGATGCCGCCCTACGGCTTGCCCGGCAACGCCACGCAGTCGGGCTGGAAGTCGAACTCGTCGAAAGGAGGCGGCGGCTATAACGAACTGATGTTCGAAGACAAGGCAGGCTCCGAACTGGTCAATTTCCAGGCCCAGAAGGACCATAACCTGCTGATCAAGAACGACCGCACCAAGCTGGTGCAGCACGACCAGTCCGACCGAATCGACCACGACGCCAAGCATTCCGTCGGCCACGACCTCGACGAGGACGTCGGCAACAACAAGACCGTGAAGGTCGGCGTCGACCAGAAGACCGACATCGGATCCAACGATACGGAAACGGTGGGCAAGAACCGCTCGTTGACCGTCGGCTCCAACGAGACCATCAGCATCGGCTCCAACTCGACCGAGACGATCGGCGCCAACCACGCCCAGACAGTCGCCATCGCCCAGGCGATCACGGTCGGCGCTGCGCGGGTGGACACGGTGGGTGCGACCGAGACGCGTACGGTCGGATCGGCGCAGACCAACACGATCGGGTCGACGCGCGCGGTCACAGTGGGTGCCGCCCAGACCCACCAGATCGGTGCTGATGACAGCTGGAACGTCGCATCGAACCAGGAGGTGACGATTGGCGCCGACCAGACGTTCAACATTGCCGGCAACCAGAAATCGAAGATCGGCAAGGGAAGGCGAACCGAAATCGCCACCGACGACGGGACCAAGGTAGGCGGCGCCTACGAGTTGCGGATCGCCAAGGCGAGCATGGTTCAGATCGGTGAAGACGGGAAGATGAATGTCGGCAAGACATTCCTGATCGAAGCCGGCGACGCCATTGCGCTGAAATGCGGCTCAGCCAGCATCTCCATGAAGAAGGATGGTACGATCACCATCGAGGGCAAGGACATCAGCATCAAGGGATCGGGCAAGATCAACATCAAGGCTTCCAGCGACATCGTCATGAAGGGCTCGGAGATCAAGCAGAACTGAGGGCGCAGGGGATGACCAGAACCATCAAACGGATCGAGGGTGTAGTCATCGGGGTCTTTCTCGGCTTCGACGGTGCTGCACCGCTCGTCGTGTTTCCCGGCAATCCCAGGGACACTGCGCTTGCCGCGCGCAGCCTGGCCGAACTCAGCGCCGACATGGTCGGAGCAGAGGTGGCGCTGCTGTTCGAGGGCGGCGACCCCGGCCGGCCGCTGATCGTCGGGCGCATCGTCGAGCCCGTGCGCAAGGCACAGACGCCGCAGGTCGTTCGAGACGGCGAGCAGGTCAAGATCGTGGCCGGGGAACGTCTCGAACTGCGCTGCGGCAAGGCCACAATCATCATGGAGAAGGATGGGCATATCACCATTCGCGGCACATACGTCACCAGCCATGCCAGCGCGGCCAACCGCATCCGTGGCGGCTCTGTAAACCTAAACTGATGCCGAAGATCGTCCTGCGCGAGATCGTGCGGCAGCATGCGGAAATGGCGGCATTTCTGTGGACCGTCTACGACCATCACCTGCTCCATCCGGATGAGAACCCCGACATGGACGAGGAGCGTCTTGCGCGGCTGGTCGAGCGGCTGGATGCTCATCTCGACGGCCTTCGCGTTGCAGGAGATGCCGGACGCGAGATCGCCCAGGAAGTCTACGCCGAATATCCTGAGGTCGGTGAGCTCTTCGTGCTTAGGATGCTCATGGAGGGCGCGCCGCAGCGCATAGCTGAGCTAGACCTGGAAAAGGTCCGGGCCTATCTCAGCGTCAACGGTGGCTGATCCTCGTGGGCAAGCGCGCCCGGTCTACAATCAGGTGAGCTTGAAGCCGTCGTCGTATTCGAGCGACAGCGATTTCCATTTCTTGCCGTCGAAGCGCCAGGCACTGTCGGTGCCCGCGACATAGAGATAATCGCCATCGGTACGGATATCGGAGGCGGTGCCGGTTTCCACCTCCAAGGGCACGATGGCGTTGCCCTTCTCCACGCCGATTCCGCCCTCATCGCCCCAATAGGCCTTGCCGCTATAGGTGCGTACGGCAAGATGAGTGGTGGTATCAGCCGGTTCGAGCTCGACCGCTTCTTCGTTGGCGATGCGCAGGCACGTTCCGTCTTCGCCGGCGACCCTGATCGTGCCGTCCGCGGCAACGTCGATGCCATAGAACACTTCTTGGCGATGCAGTTCCAGCGGCTGCCACGTCGAGCCCGCGAGCTTGTGCACCGATCCTGATTTTCCGCAGACCCAGATGCCATGCTTCGCGTCACCGTGAATATCCATGTATTCAGCTTGGGTTATCGGCGTGATCGGGCGCCAGTCGTCTCCGACCAGCCTGACGGCGCCGCCTGAAGAGCCGACCATCATGGCGCCACCTGGGTCGGCGGCCCAAACCTGGCGAAAGCTCTCCGTGCCGACCTGATCGCGGGTCCATTGCTTGCCGCCGTAGCGCCAGATCCAGATCGTTGCCTCGAGCGCAAACAGTTCGCCTAAGGGCGACGCCGATAGCGACGTCAGCCATTCTGACGTGAACAGAACGCCCTTCGCGGTCTTTGGATTGAAGTCGTCGACCACAAAAATGACCGACACCGTGGTGTCGTAGTCGGAATCCGCGAGCAGGAACAGAATGGCCACCTTGCCATTGCCCATCGGCGCGACCTGAAGGCATTCGATCGAGGTGTCCTCATCTTCGACGAAGTCTTCCAGCTCTTCCTTGTCCATCTTCAGCTTACCGATCATGGCTAACGCCTCCCTGGCGGTTGGCTAGGCAGAGATCATTCACGGGCAGTCCTTCTTGGACTTGGCGACGTCGGACGCCCTGACGACGACTTTCTTCGGGTCCTTTCCGAGGCTCACGGCCTCCTTCTTCAATCGCTTCTTGGCAACTCCGGCAAGTCGGCCCTGGTCAATTGCCTTCGGGCAGGTGTCGACACAGCGCTTCGTGTCCTTCACCTCCTGCGCGTCCTTGCCCATGCTCTTTTTCTGATAGTCCTGGTTCGCTTTCCTGAGGCACTCCGCAGCAGCATCCTTCACTTCGTCAGGAATTTTCGGGTCATCCATGTTGTCGACCGTTGCCCTGGCGCATTTCTCGTTGAAATCGCCGAGCTTGCCCTCCTGGTTGAGCTTGATCCACTTGGCCGCTTCCTGGGTCTTGAGGTTGTGGGGCGTCTTCGACCCCTTGCCGATGACTTTGCCGGTGGCGCCAGCCTTCTTTGCCTTGGCAGCTTCGCCCGGAACCCATTTTGCCTTCATGCAGATGCAGGGGGCCTTGCTTTCATCATAGGCCTGACAGCAGTCGAGGGTCAGGTCACGCACGCCCTTGGCGGTGAAGAAGCGCACTTCCGTGGTGTGCTCCTTCTCATACCCCTCCGGACACGTCAGCTTGTTGTAAGGCTTGATCTCCAGCATGCTGCAATTGAAGGTCGCCACCGTCGCGGTGGAAATGTTCGGCATCGGCGGCCCGCCGGCGGTCGGCGAGGCGTGGTCGTTTGAGCCGATATCGGAGAAGCGGCTGATCGGCTCGCCGTCCATCTTCACATTGCCTGACCAGGCGTGGGCGTATTCCTTGCCCGTGTTCACCGATGTGATGATGTTCTTCTTCGGCGCGCAGCCGGCTTCGTTGCCCGAACATTTCGTATAGTAGGACTTGTTCTTCTGCGTGATCGTCTTGCCCCCGATCTTGACCGTACTTGTGCCGCTGTCGGTGTCGTCGTCCATGCTGAAGGTGGGATAGGGGATCGGTACGCCGGGGGGCGTCGCGGGCGTCTGCGGCGGCGTGAAGCAGACATAGGGGAAGGCGGCGATGATCTTGTTGGCCTGCGCCTTGCAGGCGATCTCCAGACCGTTGGCATAGACGGTCATGCGGCTCTCCTCGATGCAAAGACTGCAGCGCCACACGCGCCGTCATCCGACGACGCTTCGATGAGCACCGGATTGCCGGCCGCGTAACCTTTTGCCGCCGCGGTCCAGGCCATGCCCACCATCACGGGAACGGCAGCGGCACCGATGTTGCCAAGCGATTCCGCAGGCGACCACAAATCCTGGAATTCGTGTCGGCCGCGCAGCAGCCGGATCGAAGCGAGTGCGGTCTGCTTGAACCAGTATTGTTCGCCGATGAGGTCCGAGATGCGGTAGCCCAGCCGGCTCATCTCGATGCCGGTTTCGCCAAACGCCGCATCATAGGCCGCTGTCATGCCATCGGCTCGCAACGGCAGATCGTCCTTGTTGTAGATCGAGGCTGTTTCGCGCGACAGGCCAAGGCCGAATAGCTGGAAGTTTCCGCCATTCGGCCGGGTGCACAACACCGCCGCCGCTGCCTCTCCCGGAATGAAGCCGTTCGAGTTGTCGGCGGTCAGCAGGCGGCGTCCCTTGAGGTAATGGGCAATCGTCGGCGCGGTCAGATAGCTGTCCACGCCAGCGATCATCACATAGGGCACGTCGCCGGATGCCAGCAGCCTGCGGGCATGATCGAATGCCACGTGCCCGGCAGGGCGCCCATGCGCCACGGTGCGGGAGCGGCTGTGAGGTTCGACCTTGACGATTTCGCCGATCCGCCGGAGTAGGCCGGAGTTGTCGCGCACCGGCCGGCCAGGGCGATTCTCCTCGGGAAGGCAGAGGATAAGTGCCGTCTGGCCGCGCGCTTCCGGCGCGCGCTCGAATGCCTCGGTAATGGCCCCTGCGGCCAGATGCGCCATGCGCTTCTCGCCGATCCAATTGCGCGGCAGCGGGACGGGCGCGCCGGTCAGCCACCCCTCCGGCGAGCCGAGGAAACGCGTCTCCTGGAAGCCGTCGAGGCGCGCGCGCATGGCTGCGCATGCTGAAGGCGCATCGAGTCCGACGGCCGTGGCCATCCCGACCGAAATGATGGCGACGCCGGCGGTCATGCCTCTTCCTCCTCAGGTGCTACCCCATCGGCACGGACGAAGGTGCGGCCGGCTGCCCGCGCCCTCAGCATGGATTCGGTGGGGAGGCCTACCCAGCATTCGGTAAAATCCAGAATCGTGCGCTCGATCCGCTGCGCTACCCGCCAGACCAGGTGGTAGCGGCGGTTCTCCGGGTCGAACAGGATAGTGTCGGGGTGAAGCTCACCCTCGAAACTCTTGGCGCCATCCTTGAACAGGGTCATCTCAAGCCCGGTTGGCGGCAGCCGGAAGCTCACCCGACCTTCCGGTGTCAGGTTCACCAGCTGTACCTCTTCACCACCCTTGGGATGATCGATCTGCTGGTCGGGCGGAGCCATCTGGAAATAACGCTCGTCGAAGTCGGACGGCAGGAAGGGAAAGATGTTTTTCGTCCAATTGTCATCGTAGGTACCGCCATGTTCGATGCGGCCGGGCCAGCCGCGGCCCATCGGTCCGAAGCTCATCGGCGTGTAGTCGCCGAAGGGCGAGCGGACTTCCTCGCCGACCTTCTGGGTGTTGGGCAGCCGCAGGCCCGGAATGAGGTGCTGGTTCTTGGTGCGCGACCAGCCGGTGCCGACCGGATTGGCGCCGTAGACGCCAGGCATCTTGTCCTCGGGATCCAGCTTGTCGACGCCACCCCAGGCGACGTCATAGCTGATCGGCAGTTTCAGGAAGGGCTGCGGTGCGGTCGCGGTGAAGACCGGGCCGATGGCGCGCCACTCACGATGGCCGACCACCTCGAACAGTTTCGACCAGTTGCCGACCTTGATGCCGACCGGCACACGTTCCGCCGGCCGGCCGCCGGGCGCATAGGCGCAGCCATTGGCAATCACGTCGCAGCGCGGCTTGCGGAAGGCAAAATCGGTTTCCCACAGCGTGGCGGAATAGCCGGGCTCGCCCGTCTGCGTGTCGGCAAAGACCAGCGGCGCCTGCTCGGCCGACTTGCGCACCAATCCGCCCGGTGCGTCGGGAAGGTCGAACGTGCCCTTGACCACGACGACGATGTAGTCGTGGCCAGCCTTGTCCATGGCTACGGTGAATTGATGGACGTAGCCGGTCTGGTTCCAGATCTGCATCAACTGGTCTCCCAGCTCGCGGTGAGCAGCCGGTCGAGGACCGCTTGTGGAGCCGCCGGATCGACGTCCACCGGCACCCATGGGCCGGCCCACAAGACCATGCTGAGCACAGGCTCTCCCGTCATGTCGGCGATCGGAAACGGCAGTTCGGCAAGGCTGGCGGCGAATTCGTCTGCGCTGACATAACCATAGCGCGCCGCGTCGGCCGCCATCTCAATGTCGTCGAACCATTTCGCCGCCATGTCGGCCACTCCTGAATTGGCGGCGGAGAGGGGGGCTGCGACCGTCAGCGGAAAACGGCGGCCGGCGCGGTCGTTGCTCGTCACGACGATGCCGGCCATCGGGCCGTTGGCATCGGGACCGAGCAGGAAACGCAGTGCCACGTCCTCTGGCCAGGCGCCCGAACTCTGCAATGGCGCGAGGTGGCTTGCCACCCAACGGTCCCATGCGCGCACGAAGTCGCCGGGAAGCCCGCGGCTGACGAAGTCTCCGGTCGCCGGAATCTTGCCGTAGAAGCCGGTGGCTAGATGTTCTGCGGGCACGTGAACCTCTTGAACATCTGCAGGTTGTAGGGGTTCTCGACACTTGCCGCCTTGAGCTCGAAGTCGGCGTAAAAACTCTTGGCGCCGAGGCGCAGGTTGTAGACGTCGGACAGCGATGTCGCCGTGAAGCGACCCTTGGTGAGCAGCCGCAGCCAGGCCCAGCTCCCGGTTTCGTTGACGATGACTTCAGGCGACCCATCGATGGGCTGGAAGGCCAACGAGATGGTGCCGGTGCCGTCCTTGCCCGGCCAGGTCATCGGCTGAGGGCGGGTGGCGTTGTTGTAGTAGACGAGGCTTTGGCCATCGAGGTTGAGCGTCACCCGCGTGACTGTGGGCGACAGATCCTTGGGCTCGAGCGTGAAGCTCATCAGGGGGCCGGTGCCTCCCGGGAACAGGTCGTCGCGAATACGGCGCGCCTGCTCGAAGGCGGCAAGGGCAGACGAATCCAGACCCATGTCGGCACGCCAGGTCCATGGTTGTTTGGCCGTGTCGACATAGCTTATCAGGTGGTCGTTGGTGAAAGCGTCGATCAGTCCGCCTGGGCCGAACAGGCGGGCGAAATCGCGGACGTTGACGTCAACGGCACTTTCCGGGCTGAACGGATATCGGTTGGTCAAGGCTGCCTGGCAGAACGGCAGGATGTCGGCGCGCCAGATGGCATTGAGTTCGGAGGTGACGGCCTTTTCGGTAAGGCCGCTGGTGTCGCCGGCGATGCCGCCGAGCCAGTCGTCGATCGGATCGGGCAGGATCTGCGCCTGGCGCGCGACGGCACCGGTGAGTTCCGCGAGCCCGCCCTGCTTCTTGATGGCATCCTGCGGGTCGGGATTGGCGGTGACTGTCTGCAGCACATTCGATAGTGCCGTCAAGGCGACGACCGCGGCATCGAGCATGGGAGGCTGGCCGTCGACTTCAGCGACCGCACCTTTCAGCGGCTTGAAATGCTCGGCGACGAGCGTGCCGGTCATGTCGACTTCTGCTGCCGACCCGGCACGTGGCAACAGCTTGGCGCCGGCTTTGGCCAGTTTGCCGACCTTGCCGAGCTTGCCCAACAGCTTGGAGGCGCCTTTCGATGCGGCCTTGTTGTCGCCGGCCGGCTCCTCGTCCGAGCGGATGAGATCGGTCTCGTGAACGACTGCCGTGACCAGGCGCTTGAGCGCGGAATCGGCGCTCGACAGGTCCTTCAAATTTTCGCTGGCGACGTTGAGGTCGGTCAGCGGTGCCAGCCTTATGTCGCGCAGCAGGCTGTCCCACTGGGCGATGAAATCCTCGTAGTAGAGCTTCAGGATGTCTTCCGACAGCGCCGACACCGAGGTCTCGGAATTCTCCTCGCAGCCGCCGGCAAAGACTGCGCGGTCGAGGGCCGCCTGGGCGGCGACATCCTCCAGCCGATCGAGGATGACGTCGTGGAAGCCGGCATAGGTGAATGCGCCGGGCAGGCCGACACGCAATGTTTTGTCGGAGCGGCGGGCAAAGACCTTGGAGCCGTTCGGGCCGGCGAAATTCGCCGGGATCCACTCCTTCAGTTCGGAGACGGCGGGATCGGCCAGCAGCTGCTTGTAGGCGCGTGCTGGCAGCGAAATGGTGCAGACGCTTTTCAGGGCCTCGGCGACCAGCGCCGGATCGGGCGCGACATAACTCGCGTCGATCGTCATGCGGCGGATGGCGGCAAGCTGGTGCTCTTCTGCGTTGGGCGTCGGGAAGGGCGCGACGGGTGCGAATTCGGGCAGGTCGTTGACCCACCAGTTTTGAGCGAAATCCGCGTCCATCTGGGAGAGGCCGGTCATCATGCGATAGGTCTTGAGCGCCCCCAGCATGAATTCCGGATCGCGGACCTGGCGCCACATCGTCGTTTCGAGCAGGGCGACCATGCGGGGTTCGAGAATGTTGCGCAAAGCGTGGTTGTAGCTGTCGGCCTGGGCCCGCAGCAGCTCCGGAGAGGCCGTCGGGCCGACCAGGTCACGAAAACCGCTGGGCGGCGGCGTGCGCGCATTGGTGACCTCGTCCATCGCAGCCAGCGCAACGTCGATGTCGGGCGCATCGACAGGAGCCGGGGCCGCCGCGAATGGCGCCAACGGCGCCTGCAGTGCCTCCAGCTGGCCGGCTTGGGCCGCGATGGCATTGCGGTTGTCGTAATAGGACAGTCCGAACAGCGCTCCGGCAAGCAGGACAGCTGCTCCGCAGGCTGCGGCGGCACCGCGCCAGATCCAGGTCCGGCGGCGTTGCGCCAGGGGGTCGAACATGCCCAGCCCGGCTTCCTTGAAGATCACTTCGGTGAGCAGGTTTTTGAGGAAGAAGCTGCGCTTTTCGACGCGTGGCGACGACATGGCGCGGCGCGGCGGCAGGCCGAACGAGGAAGAGAGTGCAGCGGTAAGCCGGTCGATGGGCGCGCCTTCCTGTGTGGCCGAAGTCAGATAGACGCCGCGCAACCAGGCGCTGTCTTCGTAGCGGCTTTCGCCGAAAATCTGTTCGACAAGAAGACGGATCGGTTCGGACAGGCTTTCGACCTGGGCCGGGAACCTGAAAATCTCGGCGCGGGCGGCGAGGCTGTCTTCGTCCTCGAGGCGGGGGACGAGGCGGCGCTCGAGCTCGGTCGCCAGCAACGAGATCTCGCTTGCGACCATCTTGCCGTCGACGCGTGCATCAGGCGCGAAGGTCGTGCCCCAGACCTGTTCGCGGGCCGAGGTCGAGAGGCCGCCGAAGAAGGGCTCGAAGCCTTTGATGAGGTCCGCCTTGGTCAGCATCAGATAGACCGGGAGCCGGATTTCGAGACGTTCGTTCAGCTCGGCGAGGCGGCGGCGGATCTTGCGGCCATGCGCCTTGATGGCTTCATCGCCCTCCGAGAACGCATCGATCGACAAGGCAACGATGACACCGTTCAGGGCGCGCCGGCCGCGATGTTTCTTCAACAGGTCGAGAAAGCCCAGCCATTCCACGGCATCGACGTCTGGCTGGCTCTCCTGCTGGACGTAGCGGCCGGCGGTGTCGATCAGCACCGCGTGTTCGGCGAAGAACCAGTCGCAGTTGCGGGTGCCGCCGACACCCTGGATGTCGTCGGTGAGGTCGATCGGGAAATTCAGCCCGGACTGGCGCAAAGCCGTGGTCTTGCCGGTGGCCGGCGGTCCGACGATGACATACCACGGCATGTCGCGCAGCAACTTGCGGCCGCCGAGCTTGCGCCGCTTCATCTCGTCCATCAGCCCCTGGAACTTGGCGCCGACCGCGGCAACGCTCTGTTCGCCCGCCGTCAGCGGCTTCTGGACCGGCGGCGCGGCAATCTCGGCGACGAACATGCGATTGGCTCGGATGGCGCGGCGCTGCGCCAAAATCAGCCAGATCAGCCACAGGATGACCAGGCCTGCGATCAGCGCCATACGCACGGTTTCGGACGCAAACGGCGTGCTCTGGCCGACCGCGACGATGGGGCCGAAGATCCAGATGATCAGGGAAAGCAGCGTCAGGCCGATCAGCGTCCAGAGCCACCGCGATGTCAGTACCGACCAGAGGAAGCGCAGGATGAACATCTGTCACAACCTCTTTTCGACCAGCACTTCGACGCGGCGATTGAGCGCCCTGCCTTCACGCGTGGCGTCGTCGGCAACGGGGTCGGTGGCGGCGCGCCCCTCGGAGCGCACGCGCTCGCGCGGCACGCCGTTCTGGACGAGCATGTCGGCAATTGTCGCGGCGCGGGCCTCCGACAGGCGCTGGTTGGTGGAAAGCGGGTTGGTTCTTTGCAGCGGGATGCCGTCGGTATGGCCGACTATGGTGACGTTGCCGATCAGCTCCTGGTTTTCGACGATCACCTTGGCGATTGCTTCGATGAGCGGCTGGAAGCCGTCGGTTAGTTCAGCTCTGGAGGATTGGAACAGCTCGGGGTTGGAGGCCTGTATGACGAGACGGGCCAGCGACACGCTTTCGGCGCCCTTGAGCGCCGGACGCAGGCCCTCGGGCGTGGCTGCCGCGAACTCCGGCAACAGCGCGAAGTCGACGGTTTCGACCGGCGGTGCTTCCGCCTTGGGTGTGGTGCGCAACACCTCGGCGCGGTCGGCCGGTGGAAGCGCACGCACAAGGGCCGAGAGCTGGACGGCCTGGTTGCTCAGCCCCAGCGAGAAGGCGATGTAGATCGCGGTGGCGAGCACGGCAGCGATGACGCCCATCACCCAGATCGGCACGGTGAAGCGCGGCGCCTCGTCGGCGGCAACGACGCCGCGCCAGTTGGGCGACAGCGGCGCGTCTTCGGCATCGGCGTCGCGCAGGAAGCGGGCGGCGGCGACACGCACGGCATTCAGCGACCGGTCGCCCGAGCGGCCGGGTACCCGGTATTTGCCGCGGAAGCCCAGCGCCATGCAGTGATACTGCAGCTCCAGCATTTCCCTATCGCGGTTTGGGTGGCGCTCGAGCTCCTCCAGGCGCGAGAAGAACTGGGCACCTGCATCGACGTCGCCGCGCAGCATGACAACCAGAGGTTGCCGAGGCCAGGCGCTCGAGCCGCCCCACGGCGTGTTCAACGCGAGGTCATCAAGCAGTGCGGCCACCGCCCATGCAGCCTGATCGGCCCGTTCGACCGACGATCCGGCGGCAACGGCGGCGTCGCGACCGCGCACCAGCTCTTCCTGCAGGCGGGTGCGAAGGTGTTCGGGATTCTCGGGCGGCAATGCGTTTTCGAGTTCGGGCGCGAATTCCAGCAAGGCGGAAAACGCATTGACCAATGTGTTCGGATGGGTGCGCGAGCGCTTCAGCGGCGCAGACGAAAGCGGCATCGGCATGCGCGGCTGCGGCGTACCCACCATGCGTATCCGGGTACGCTCACGATCCTCCGACAAGCCGAAAGGATCGTCCTGGCTCATCGCGTCACCTGTTCACCGAATAGCAGTCGACCTGCGGCTCGCTCGGCAATACGCCGGAAACGCCGATGACGAATCCGGGTGCGTCGAGGAGGGAGGCCCAATGCTCGCTTCTCTGATCGAGTTCAAGGCAAAGGCGGTCGCCGTCATAGGGGATTTCACGCGGCTGCGAATGCAGCGGCTTCAGCGGTATGCCCGGCAGGCGCGACTTCCACAGGCCTTCGAATTCGCTGGCGGCCCCCACCGTCGCCTGATTGACGAAGATCTTGCGCAGCGCGTCCTCGGACAGCTCGGAGCCGACGCGGATGACGATGCGGCTGGCGACGAGCAGCTTGGGGTTGTCGATGCGCACCTTCCAGACATTGGTGGAGTGGCGCATGACCGGCAGGGCCCGCGATTTCGGCTCGACATAACGCAGGCTGAGGATCAGCGAACGCAATGTGTCGGCGAGCGCCGAATAGGCAGGACCTGGGGCCATGTGGTCATAAACAGGCAGTTCGGCGAGACGGCGCGAATTCGAGCCGTAGGTCGCCATCGATCCGGCGAGGCCGGCAAGTTCGAGATAGAGTTCGGCCGGATGGAAGATGTCCTGCGCCAGCATATGCGCCAGGCGTGGTCGCGCTGCATTGGCAAGGTTGAGCATCAGCAGATCTTCGACGCTGCGGCCGGGGCCGCCAAGCACCATCTTGGCATGCGCCTCGGCGATCTGGTCGAGCCCGGTGATGACCTCTTGCAGAAGCTGGGCGTACCAATGGACCGCACCTGTGGCGAGCGTCGGCGGCAGGAAGTTGGCGTCGACGGCAACACCGCCATCGGCGCGCAGGCCGGTGATTTCGGTAATCGGCAATGCCGTGTAGCCGCCGACCGATTTTCCCGGAGCAAGCAACAAGGCCTGCGGACGGGCGATCTCGATCTCTTCGGGGTCCGATCCGCCTTGCACGGCATCGCGAACGGTGACGATGCGGCCGCGGTAGCGCGCACCGCTGGTCTCGGCATGCGCCGGATCGAAGCCGACGCCACCGGGCGGTTCCAATGGTACCGCGATCAACACCGGACCGGCGCCCATGTCGGCGGTGATGGCGAGCGGCTTTGGCGCGTCCATGGTGTCGGGAATGGCAAAGGGCGTACCGTCGGGAAAGATGCCGCGCGCCGAAAGCACGGCGACCTGTCCAGCTTCCAGCTGGGCCGGGTCGAGGGTGAGCGTGCGAAAGCCATAGGTGTGAAGTTGCCCGGCCTGCAGCGCGCCGCGCACCGTCGCCTCGAAGAAGCGGTCCTGTTGCTGGAAGTGCTGGGTCCGAAGGAAAAGCCCTTCGGACCAGAGCACCCTGTTTGCGTCGGTCATGCGGCAACTCTCTGCATCGACAACTCCTGATATGGCCCGGTCAGGCCGAAATGCCTCCGCTGCCGAGCGTCACGGTGATCGTCACCGTCGAACCCGGTGAAACCGACTTCGTCGTCCGCCAGGTGCGACCGGTTGGTTCGCGAACAAGCGCGACGAAGCCGAGCGCGGTCGCCTCCGGCTCGACGGTGATCGTCTTCGATGCCGCCGCACCCGGGCCGACCGAAAGCTGGTCGGAGCCGATGAGATCGCCGGCAAGTGCCGAGCCGGCGTCGCCCTGCAGGGCGAAATAGTCGGCCGAGTTGAACTTGCCCGTGCTCTTCAATCGCATGACCAGAACCGTGACCGGCCTGTCGCCGCCGTCGGGCCCGGGGTTCATGCCGGCTTGACCGCTCACATTGACGGTGACGGTGGACGGTTTCGGTGGCCCGCTTTGGCAGGCGGCCACCAGTCCTGTAGCGCCGAGAGCAATAATGAAGTCGCGCCGGTCGATCATGCGTCACTCCTCTTCATATGCGTTGCGGAAGTCGGCTCCTATTTCGCCCATGAAGCGCGTCTCGGCACTCAGGGCGATCTCACGATGGCGTTTCTTGTAGAGGTCCCAAAGCTTGGCGCTGCGGCCGCCGGCGAGCAGTTTCTCGATCGACGAGCTCGACTTCAGCTCCTCTTCGAGCGCGACGGGATCGAAGCGGTCGATCATGTGGCGCAGCGCGCCTTGCAGGCCGCGCCAGGCGCGAACATGGTGGTGGGCGAGGTCGCGGATCGCATCCGATATGGCCGGCTCTCCGGCGAGAAAACCTGGACTGCGCTCGGCCAGGATGGTTGCCAGCGCATCGTCGACCGTGGGCAGGAACTTGAGCGGATTGACCTCCGAGGAGCCGACGATAGTCTGCTCGATGCGAGCGTTGCCCTTTTCCTCGGCGCGCTTGCGCAACAGCTGCATCAGGCCTTCGAGCATCAAGCGATACTCACGGCCGAATTTTTCCATCTCGGCCAGCGGGTCGCGGTTGGAAGAGGCGTTTTCGCCAAGGCCCATGCCGCGCAGGAAGGCGGCGCGCAGCGCGCTGTCGGACGGTGCAGGCGTAGGAGTTGGCGCGGGGATTGGCGCGGCTGCAGGTGCTGCCACCACATTTGCCGCGGCCTTCTCCCGCGCACGCAGCGACATCGGCGGCGGGGGCGGTGTGTCCGCTCGGCGGGCAGGCGCGTCCCAGGGCGCAACCGATGCCGGCTGTGCCGGAGCCGGAACTGGGGGCGGAGCGAGAGCGGTTTCGCGCGGGTTTGCATCGACCGCCGGCGGAAGCGGCGTCATAGGCGGAAGGTCGAAACCGTCATCGAATGACGGCGATTGTGTCACGACCGGTTCCGCTTTTGACTTCGGCGTCTCGGCCGAAGCGAGGCCGAAAGGATCGGCAAAGGCTGCCGTGCCGTTCTGGCTGTCGTCGGCATGGCCGTTCACAACGGGTGTCGCCACCGGATCGAGGCTGAACGGATCGTCGAAGGCAGGCGAATTGCGCTCGGAGCCGCCGGCGCGCTCATAGGCGCGGAACGCGCCGGGCTCGGGATGCTCGAACGGGTTGGGCAGATCGGCGGGCCGGGGGCGTTGCGGCTCCTCGTCCGTCTTGATCGAGAAGAAATCGTCGCCGCCGAGACCGACCGGGGCGCGAGATGCGGCAGGCGCCGGTTGCGGCACCGATGTCCTGGACGATGCTGGCTTGAAATGCTGCAGGTGGGCTTCCGTCGGCTGCAGCTCCACCGACACGACATAGTCGCCAAGACGGAGCCGCATGCCATGGCGCAGTTGCGCCGAGTTGCCCGAGCCAAGGGCGCTGCCGGCGTCATCGATGAACAGGCCGCTGCTCGACGTGTCGACGACGACGTAGCCGTCCTGTCCTGATGTGATCTTGCAGTGGGCGCGCGAGACGAACATGTCGGGGTCGTCGATCTGCCAGTCCGCATCGGGACTGCGACCGATCACGAGTTCACCCTGATCCAGCCGGGTCTGGCGCACTGCCTGTGCGCGCGGTCCCTGCTCAAGCGTGAGGAGCAAGCTCATGCCCCGACTCCCGCCATTTCGGGCCGCCAGCCGACGATCGTCCGCAGGCGCATATCCTCAGCATCGCCCCTTTCGGCAGGGGGCGCAAGCCACGCCGTTCGGCCGAGCTGCGCCACCCCGATGCGGGCCGGCGGCACCTCGTCGCTGGCCAGCACAAGCCTGAGGTCGACGTCGAGCAATTCACCGAGGAGGTCGCTTATGGCGCGCTTGAGGACAGCCAGTCGCCGGCTGCCGGGAAGGAAGGATGAGTAGGTGTTCAAATCGAGCGGGCCGAGGCGCAGCTCGACGCGGTTCTGGCGGCTGAAGCTGCGCGGCCCGATGGTCGCACTTCTGCCCAGGGAGGCGCTGGCCATGCCGAGCCTCGTCTGCAGCGCGGCTGGAACGTCCAGCCATGACGCCACGAACTCCTTGAGCTGGACCTTCACATTGAACACTTCGGCGACGAACAAGGTCAGCCGCTCGGGCCCGTCGACCTGTCCGGCAAGTGCTGCTGCCTGGCGCAACTTGACCGAATCCATGTCCGGGTCCTGGGCGTTGCCGGTTTCGGGCAATCCGATGCCGGCCATTGCCTCCAGCATCGCGCGGATACGCCCGCCGACGGCACGCTCGACCTGCACGCCGGGATGCGCGTCCGCCCAGGCGCGGTAGAACAGGGCGATCATGCGGTGCTGAAGGATATTGACGAACTCGACGAAGGTCGTGTCGCTGGTCTGATGGGCATCCGCACCGGCAAACCAGCGTTGCGACATGCGGTCGAGCACCCACCGCGTGACATGCAGCGGCAGCGGGCCTTCGGGGCCAAGCAGGCCAAGATTGGCGACGGTGACCCGCGCGGCACCCTTGTCGGTGGCGGGCGAAAGATTGACGACGTCCTGGGTCGCGAAGCCGAGACGCACATGCTGGCCGAGGCGTGCTGGCTCACGGTCCGGCCGGCCGGAGTGACCGAACAGGCGGCCGTCCCGGTTTTCAAGCTGGCGCAGCAGCTCGAAGAAGTCATAGCCCTCGGACAGCGTGTCGGCAGCCGCTAGATCAGGAAGCGGTTGCCGGGCGTCATCGGCCATGGCACGTCCTCCTGCTTCTGGAGCAGCCGCGTGCGGGTGCGCACGAAGCCGTTGATACCGGCGTGGCGGGCGAACAGCCGCGCCAGAAGCGCGGAAAGCAGCAGCGAGCTTTGGCCTGACAGAACCGACTGGTCGATGTGGAGGAGGATCTCGATGCCGCGGCCGAAACACATCGGCCCCGGTATCGCCAGGCGCTCGATCACCGGCCGGGAATCGATGCGGACGATCGAGCGGACATGGCGCGCCAGCCCCGGATCGCCGCGATCGGCATAGAGGTCGAGCAGTGCGTGCAGCGGATCGACGCCACGCCCTTCCTTGGCAAGGCTGAGGAAGTTGAGCGCGAGTTGCGCCACCAGCCGCCAGGCCAGATCGTCGGCCCGCGATTCAGCGTCGGCCCCGGCAGGCAGGGCGGCGGGAATGGAGGGCTGTGGCGCACGCAACGCACCAAGCAGGCGGACCGCCTCGACCGGGTCGCCGCTCTCCAGCGTCAGCGTCGGATTGTCGTCGAGGATCGGCAGGTCGCGATTGGTGCAGAGAGCGGTGATCTCGATGCGTTTGAGCGGCCGCCCGGCCGGGATGCCTGCCGGGCGGGAGATCGCCAGGAAAACGTCGTCGCCGGTGTAGGAGGTGCGCGTCATGCCTTCGCGCCGCTCGTCTTCGGTGGCGCGGCGTGGACGGCGCTCGATCGAATAGACCCAGCCGCTGCCCCGGTTCTGACCCAGACTGAACAGTGCCGGTATCTCGGCGTCGGGGCCCTGGGCGTCCGCATCCTCGACATGGGTGACGCGGAAGATTTCGAAATCCCGTGGCCGGGTCCGGTCGGCATAAAGCACCTGCCGGGTCTTGCGGGCATCGAGCTCGATGACGTTGCATTCGCGCTCGAACAGATTGATCACCGGTGTGGCAAAAAGCTCGAAGTCGGCTGGCGCGAGGTCGGCGAGTTCAGGTGCTGCCCGCCGCAGCAGGAAGAAGATTTCGAGCCCCGCATCGGAGCTGCGCACGACCGGCAGCAGACCCTGCACGCGGACATAATGGAAGCGCTCCGGCATCACGAAATATTCGCGCAGCAGCCGGTAGCCTTCGAAGGTCGGACGCGTGCGCGGCATCAAAGCTTCACTGTCGTTGATGCCGATCATCTCGGGCTGGGGCAGCACCGTGAGCTTGCCTGACTTGCCGTTGGGGCGGGCGCCAATTGCCGTGCAGACGCCAAAGATCGTGTCGAACAG
Source organism: Aminobacter sp. SR38 (assembly GCF_014843375.1). Classification (NCBI taxonomy): domain Bacteria; kingdom Pseudomonadati; phylum Pseudomonadota; class Alphaproteobacteria; order Hyphomicrobiales; family Phyllobacteriaceae; genus Aminobacter; species Aminobacter sp. SR38. The sequence goes on along the minus strand of NZ_CP062112.1, from coordinate 229,710 downwards.
CAGCGACGCCTTGGTGCGCCCGGCAAAATGCAGGTCGAGCCGATCGAGCGCCAGTTCGTTGAGCTTGCCCTTGCCGGATCTGGCGATGGTGATGCGCAGCGCCGCCTCGCACACAACACCACTGATCGGCGAGATGCCGGCTGCGGCGAGCGCGCTGCGATCCTGATAGTAGCCGACCGACGCAATCTCGATCGGCCACAAGGTGACGTCCTGGGCGGTCGTGAAGGTGGAGCGCGTCGAAAGGTTGGGCTGCAGGTTGGCGACAAGCCGGGTGCTGCGCTTGACGACGTGGCCCATGTTCATCGTCTGAACCTGCTGGCCCGGCTTCAGCACCGCCATGGTCACCGCGGGCGCCTGCGTCAGCAGGTCGGGATAAAGCACTTCAAGGACGCTGCGCGCGAACCTCGAGCGTTCGGCATCGACCTTGAGCCGGGTGCGTGCGGCGAGGAAGGCGACGCCGTCGAGCAGGCGCTCGACATAAGGGTCGGGGCAGGGCGCGGTGTCGAGCGAGAGGTTGCGTGCGACCGCCGGGTGCATGTCGGCGAATTCCGCTGCAAGCGTGCGGATGTGGGTCAGCTCCTCCTCGTAATACTCCAGGAAGATCCGATCCATTCTATGCCTCGCCGTATTCGGTCCGCGCCAAGCCGTTGTCGAGGTTGATCGTCGTCCGCAGCCGGAGCCGTTCCGGCGTCGGCGTCATGATCAGCACCCCGTCGATTTCGATCTTGATGCCCATGCTCTTGTCGTTGAGGGTGACCGTGACCTTGGTCGCGCTCTCCTTGAGGCGCGGCTCGAAATTGGCCAGGACCGTCTTGATTTCACGGGCCAGCGCGTCCTTGTCGAAGTCGCGGGACGAGCGGCCGGAGAATGAAGGCACGCCGTAGTTGACCACGCTGCGCCGCACCTCCGGAAAGTCGTCGAGATTCAGCCGATTTTCGGCGGCCTGCTCATCCTCGACGTCGGACAGCAACGGGACGGCATCGAAACGTTCGGTGTTGAACAGCGCCTCGATGTCGCGGCGAACCGCCTCGCGCAGCACGCGCGCCGACACCACGATGCCCCGGTTTTCGAGCTCGACGCGGTTACGGTTGAGGAAGACCAGCCGGTGCAGACGCTGCTTGTGGTCGGGTGTGAGATCGAGATCGGAATCGATCACACGCGCACTGCCGGTGGCGAGCCCTTCGACACGCTCGCTGCCAAGTTCATTGTTCAATGCCCGCTGCAGGGCCTCGATTTCAGAGCTTAGTCCAGGCAGGTCGTTCACCAGCCGGTCCCATAGCGATGGCTGTGACGCCTCTCGCCTTGCTTGCTGAACTCCACTGGCCTTCATCATGCAGCACCAGGGCGTCTATGCGGCACGTCACAAGCCGGTTGCAACGCTCATCTCTTGCGTATGGTCGGTGTCGTAGACCAGCTCGATCGTCTTGTAGGCGAACTGCACGAAGTCCTCGAGCGTGTCGCTGTTGGTTGTGCTGGCACCGAAGCCATAAGAAACGACGGATGCTTCCTTCATGGTGATGACGAAGTAGTCGCTCGTCTCGCCATCGATCGTGCGGCGGCAGGAAACCACCACTTCGTCGAACTGCTTGTTCTCGTGGCAGGCCTTGGCGAGGTATGGCGACGACATGTCGACATCCTTGGAACAACTCACCGTGCCCAGCGCGACGCGGCCCTTGCGGGAAAGCGAATTGGGATCGAATGGGGCCACCATGTTGAAGGCGACGTTGAATATCTCGATCTCTTCGTCATGACCATCGCGGGTGCTCGGACCCTTGATGTCGGGAACCTTCAGGAAGCCGTCGATCTTGGTAGCTTTTCTCAGATCGTCATCCGATGCCATTGTCTCTCTCCGTTACTGGACAGTTCAGGACTTGACCGAAGGCAGCTCCGACACCAGCCGAAGCGAAGCGTTGATTCCTTCCAACTGGTAGTGCGGGCGAAGGTAGAAGCGCGCGTTGTAGTAGCCGGGACGCCCTTCGACGCTGTCGACCTGGACCTCGGCCGCGGCGAGTGGGCGTTTGGCGCGGGCCTTGTCGTCGGCGAAGGCCGGATTGGCGAGCACGTAGCGGTTGATCCACTCGGTTAGCCATATCTGCATGTCGGCGCGTTCCTTGAACGAGCCGACCTTGTCGCGCGCAATCGCCTTGAGATAGTGGGCAAAACGCGACACCGGGAACAGATAGGGCAGGTTCGCACTGAGGCGCTCGTTGGACTGCGCGTCGGGATCGACGAGACGTCCCGCGCGGGTTTCATCGTCCTGCAGCGAATGGGCGCCGATGAAAGCGGCAAGATCGGTGTTCTTGCGATGCAGGATCGGCATCAGGCCGAGCTTGGCGAGTTCCGCTTCGCGGCGGTCGTCGATGGCGACTTCGGTCGGGCACTTCATCGCGATCGAGCCGTCGTCGGTCGGGAAGCTGTGCACCGGCAGGTTGATCACCGTGCCGCCATTCTCGACGCCGCGGATCTGCGTGCCCCAGCCGAACAGCTTGTGGCTGCGGTTGATGTTGACGCCCATCGGGAAGGCGGCATTCATCCAGACATATTTGTGGTGGTCGCCCTGGACCTCCTCTTCGAAGGCGAAGCCCTTCACCGGCACGGTGTCGGCGCCATAGGGCAGGCGGGCCAGGACGCGCGGCATGGCAAGGCCGATGTAGCGGGCGTCCTCACTCTCGCGCAACGATTGCCACGAGGCGTAGGCCGGATTGGAGACGATCTGCTGCAGGTCTTGCGGATTGGGCAGTTCCTGCCAGCTGTCCATGCGGAACAGGCGTGGCGAGGCCGCCGCGATGAACGGCGTATGCGCCGAGGCGCAGACGCCCGAAATGTTGCGCAGGAGGCCGACGTCGCGCGGATGGTTGGAGAACTCGTAGGCGCCGATCAGACAGCCGAACGGCTCGCCGCCGAACATCGAATATTCGTCGGTGTAGACCTTCTTGAAGACCGGGCTCTGGTCCCACATCTGGCCTTCATAGTCTTCCAGCGTGTCGGCCAGCTGCTCCTTGGAGATGTTCATCACCCGGATCTTCAGCTTCTGGTCGGTCTCGGTGTTGTTGACGAGATACCAGAGGCCGCGCCAGGTGCCTTCCATCTCGCGTACTTCGGGTGCGTGCAGGATCTCGTTGAGCTGAACCGTCAGCATCTTGTCGATGCCTGCGATCAGCGACTTGATCGACTTGATCGCATTCGACGAGATGGTGGTCGTCTCGGAGCGCGACTGGGCGGCGAGCGCCAGATTGCGGACGAGCTGCTGCAGCTTCTCGCTGTCGTCCTTCTTGACCTTGAAGTCCTTTTCCAGAAGGTCGCTGAACTCACCGAGGTCGATGGCCTCGGCCTCGGCGACCGTTGGGCTCTTTTGCTGCTCGGCCATGGCTCTACTCCTCGACCTTGTCGCTGTCCGAGAGCGCCTGGCTGGCGATCTGGCCAAGCAGAGGCTCGTTGTTCAGCAATTGGGCGATGCGCTTTTCAGCATCGGCGCGGCCGTCCATGAAGCCAAGCAGCTCTTCCAGCTGACGGCGCATCTTGAGGATTTCGGCGAGCTGCGGCACCTGCTCGGCGATCTTGTCGGGAGCGAAGTCGCCCATCTTGGAGAAGGTCAGGTCGATTGCCAGCTCTTCCTCCTGCTCGGCACCCTCGGCCTGGGGCAAGGTGTTCTTCACCCGCGCCTTGACCCTTGGGCCAAGCGCTTCCATGAAACGCGGGAACCTGTTGGCATCGGTCTCGACGAAGGTGCGGTCGAGCACCGTCTTCTGCGCCTCCTTGGTCTGTGACGACCCGGCGAGATCGGCCATCACGCCCATCACGAAAGGCAGTTCAATCGTCGTCGGGCTGCCGTAGGTCTCGACGTCATAGGCGATCTGCACGCGCGGCGCGCGATTTCGCTCGATGACCTTTGCTTTGCTTTCGGCTGGCATGCTTGGCTACCTTTCATCCTTCTGAGGCGTCTTCTTGTCAGTTACGCCGGCGAGGAGCCGGAATTCCTTGAGCCCCGAGGGGGCGAGATCTTCCATCAGCTCGACGAAATCCATGTGCACCATGCGACGCACGCGCCGGGCGAGGTGCGGGATCGGGCTCGACGGTTCGGTACGGTCGTAGAAGGCGACGACGAGATCGAGGCATTTGACGACGTCGTCGCGCGAGGTCAGGCGTTCGGGGAGTGCCATTGTCGGTCCAGCATGGTTGACCACTGGCTCTGGCGCGTGGCCGTTGGGCTGTGCGGCCGCAGGTGCCGAGGCCGCCGTCTCCGGCACTGTTGCCGCGTTGGGCGCCGGCCGCGCGGCGGCTCCGCGCTCGATCGTGGTCAGCATCCGGTCGAGAAATTTCTTGAGCTCCGGGACAGCCGGTCCGGTGCTTTCCAGGCGCTTGTTGAGCGCCGAGTCGAGGGCAGCAAGGGCGGCAGCCGCCGCGCGGGCATCGGCAACCAATTGTTCCAGGGCCGCGGCAGCCTGATCGGCCTGGGCGGCGCAAGCGCTGCGCAGCCGCGTCAACAGCTGCTCGTGCTTGGTCGACAGGGCTGCACGTTCGGCGGCGTTCAGCCCCTGTGCCGCTTCCTGCAGCATGACGCGGTCGTCGAGCGCACCCTGCTCGAGCTCGCGGCCGGTAACCGGGCCGAAGCCGCGCGGCGCGAAGAACACCATCTTCCTGAGGTCGTGGAGCAGACCAGGCTCCTGGCCGTTCTGCAGGTCGAGCACCGCGTTGACGCGGCGCAGTGCTGCATCGCGCGGTGGCGCGTTGGGCCGCAAAGCGGGGTGCATCGTGTCCCAATGCGCGTCGAAGGTCCGCGCGATCAGCATCAGCCCTTCGGCAAGGCCTGCCAGTCCGCGGGAATTGGCCAAGGCGCGGGTGACCAGCGTCAGCAGGCGCAGGTCGCGGCCATGGGTGCGCAATTCGTCGGCTTTTTCGAGGACGTCATCCCAGTCGACGGGAATGCTGACTTCGGCCGAGGGCCGGTTGCGCTCGTCATGGACGACATCGGATTGCGGGACGGCGAGGCGCTCGAGATCATGGAAGCGCGGATCATTGCGCAAATCTTCCCCCGACGGGTTTTCACCGTTCAAAGGGTTGAGCCAAAGAGCAAGATCAACCACGCACCCCCCCACGCCATACTCAGGTCGGAAGTAGCCGGTATTCCACTCGATTTCAGTTTTAGCACAGTTCAGGCGCCGCTCAAAGTTGGACGCGTCTAGCCCTTAAGCGTTAGTCACCACGGCCGCGCGAATTGTTATAGTCGTTCGGTGGCGGGGGCGCGGATACCGTCCGCCCCCGCTCGTGGGCCGGCTTTGTAAAGTCGCGGTTTGTGTGGCAAATTGCAGTGATCGCAGTCCGGCCATTGGAGAAATTCCATGGAACAGAAGGGCATGCAGCAGCGCAGGTCGTCCCAGGGCTTCAAGCGCAAGGAACTGGTCGGCAAGCTCAATCCCACCTGCTTGCGCGCTTTCAAGGCGGCGGCCGACGCAGCAAAGCTGCGTGGCAACCCTTACGTGGAACTTGTTCATTTCATTGAACAACTTGTACTTTCGGATCGCTCCGACGTGCAGATGATCCTGGCTGACGCCGGCGTCGATGCGGCACGCGTCGCCGGCGACATGACACACGCGGTCGACAAGCTGCCTTATGGCGCGACCTCGATCGAGGAGTTCTCCGACCACATCTTTCACGCCATCCAGGAGGCCTGGAACCTGGCGACGCTGGAGTTCGGCTCGGACGAGGTGCGCAGCGCCCATGTGATCCTGGCCTGCCTGAAGGTGCCGGTGCTGGAAGGGCTGGTGTCGAAGATCAGCACCGAGTTCGACAAGATCGACGCCGACGGCGTGATCTCGCGTTTTGCCGATGTGATCGACGGCTCGCTGGAAGGATCCGCCGCAAGTGCAGCGACGCCCTCCGACGAGGCGCCGCGGCGCCTGTCACCTGGCGGGGAGTCGGCGCTGGCGAAATATGCCACCGACCTGACGCAGCGGGCACGCGACGGCAAGATCGACGCCGTCGTCGGCCGCGATCCGGAAATCCGCCAGATCGTCGATATCCTGATGCGCCGGCGCCAGAACAACCCGATCCTGACCGGCGAGGCCGGCGTCGGCAAGACGGCTGTGGTCGAAGGCTTTGCGCTACGCATCGCCGAAGGCGACGTGCCGCCGATGCTGCAGGGGGTGAGCCTGCGCATGCTCGACGTCGGGCTGATGCAGGCCGGCGCCAGCGTCAAGGGTGAGTTCGAGAAGCGGCTGAAGGCAGTCATCGACGAGGTGCAGTCCTCCGAAACGCCCGTCATCCTGTTCATCGACGAGGCGCACACACTGATTGGCGCGGGTGGTGCTGCCGGCACGGGGGACGCGGCAAACCTTCTGAAGCCGGCCTTGGCGCGCGGCGAACTGCGCACCATCGCTGCCACCACCTGGGCCGAATACAAGCAGCATATCGAAAAGGACCCGGCGCTGACCCGGCGTTTCCAGGTGGTCAAGATCGAGGAACCAGACGAGGCCGCCGCGATCCTGATGTTGCGCGGCGTCGCCGGCGTGCTGGAAAAGCACCATGAGGTGCAGATCCTCGACGAGGCGATCGAAACGGCGGTCAAGCTGTCGCATCGCTACATCCCGGCGCGGCAACTGCCAGACAAGGCTGTCAGCCTGCTCGATACAGCCTGTGCCCGCGTCGCCATCTCCCAGCACTCCCGGCCTGGCGAGGTCGAGGACCTGATGCGCCGCAGGCAGGCGCTCGAGGTCGAGCAAGGCATCATTGGCCGCGAGGCGGCGATCGGCATCGAAGTGGACGAGCGCAAGGCGCGCGTCGAGGCCGGGCTGGTCGAGACGGACGCCGCACTGGCTGCGGCCCAGGAGCGCTGGGACAAGGAAAAGGCCGCCGTCGCCGAAATTCTCGACCTGCGCGCCAGGCTGCGCGGGCAGGGCGTGGCGCTCGATCCCGTTGTCGCGGAGGCGCAGGCGTCGGAAGAGGCAGCCGAGGAACCGATCGCTGCCAATGACGATGCTGCTGTCGATCAGGATGTCGCGGCTGACAGCATACCCCAGGTTGAGCAGGTCGAAACCGCTCAGCAAACAGAGGCAGTCTCCGATCCCGGGGCCGACCTTGTGCGGCTCAAGCAGCTGATGGCGGTGCTGGCCGAGGCGCAGGGCGAAACGCCGTTGATCCTGCTCTCCGTCGACCGCAATGCGGTGGCCTCAGTGGTGCAGGACTGGACCGGCATTCCCACGGGACGGATGCTGACAAGCCAGACGGAAAAGGCATTGCGGCTGGCGCAGACTTTGTCCGAGCGCGTGGTCGGCCAGGATCATGCGATGGAAATGATCGCCAAACGCGTTCAGACCAGCCGCGCCGGGCTTGGGGCACCGGAAAAGCCGGTCGGGGTGTTCCTTTTGTGTGGCCCCTCGGGTGTCGGCAAGACCGAGACGGCGCTGGCGCTGGCCGAGACGCTCTATGGTGGCGAGCAGAACCTGATCTCGATCAACATGTCGGAATTCCAGGAAGCGCACACCGTGTCGACGCTGAAAGGCGCGCCTCCCGGATATGTCGGCTACGGCAAGGGTGGCATCCTGACCGAGGCTGTCAGGCGCCGGCCCTATTCGGTGATCCTGCTCGACGAGGTCGAGAAGGCGCATCCCGACGTGCACGAGATTTTCTTCCAGGTTTTCGACAAGGGCATGATGGACGACAGCGAAGGCCGGCGCATCGACTTCAAGAACACGCTGATCCTGCTCACCTCCAATGTCGGCTCCGAGGTCATCATGACCAAGACCAAGGGCGGCGAACTGCGCGAGAATGTCGAGCATCTCGATGCGGCCTTGCGCGCGCCCTTGCTCAAGGTGTTCCCGGCGGCCTTCATCGGCCGTGTCGTGACGATCCCCTATTATCCGCTGTCAGGCGAGATGATCGAGGCGATCACCCGCCACCAGTTCGGCAAGATCGCCCGCCGGCTGCAGGTCAGCCACGGCGCGGAACTGGTGATCGGCGATGGCGTGATGGAACTGATCAAGGCGCGCTGCACCGAAATCGAATCCGGCGGCCGGATGATCGATGCGATCCTGACCAACACGCTGTTGCCGGAACTGAGCCGCGGCGTGCTCAACCGTTCGCTCGATGGAGAAAAGCTGACGCGCGTGACGGTCGGCGCGTCAGGTGAGGGGTTCAGCTACGAGTTTGGGTAAAAGAGTTCGAGCGAAGAGCCTACCAATCGCTAGGGCCGCCGCCACCGCCGCTGTCGCTTCTTTCGCTGCGTTCAACACTCGGCGTCGCCGGAACGATCGGCTTCTTGACGACCCTTGGCTGAACCGGCGCCGCGACAGCGACCTTCCTCACCGGGGCCGCTTTCTTGACCTGCACTGGCTGCACGGGTTGAACCGCTGCCTGTTCCTCGACTTTCATCATGGAACCGCAGCCGCCCAGCGGCAGAAGTACAGTTGCCATAAGAAGACTGATGGTATGCGATCGCATGTAACGTCTCCCCTTCATGAGCCCAGCATGTCCAGACGTGGCCGTGAATCGATCCATTCCTTGCGCAGAAGTGCCATCAGCAACTCCCGTGAATCGCGTGGCGCATCATCACCGAGGACGGCGGTTGCGGCCTCTCGCGTACGAGCGCCCAGCTTTCCGTCAATATCTCCAACATCTTGACCCGCTCGCTGGAGCGCCAGTTGCACTTCTTTACCGATGTCCGAGGCGCTGCTTTTGCCTAGGTCGGCTTTTGCTTCGGGGGAGATGTCTTTCATGTTTTGTGATGCTGCTAGGGCAAGTAACCGCACTACCTCGCCGCTATCACGTTGAAGGTTCGGGTTATCTTTGAGCAGCTTGGCGGCGAAGTACCCACCCCAAGCATCGCCTCTTTCTGCGCTCTCGCGATACCAACCAAGCAGGGTGTCGGTGTTCGCATTGCCGTTTTGTACAGCCATGAAGCCAAGTAGCCGACCTGCCGATGGATGGCCTTTAGCGCGTGCCTTCTCGAACAACTCCGTTGCCCTACTCAGATCTTTTTCGACACCTGCGCCGTCCCGATACAGGACGCCAAGATTGACCATCCCGTAGACGTCTTCACGCTTTGCGGATTCTTGGAAGAACTGAAGGGCTCGAGCGTAGTCCTTTTTGACAAAGCGTCCGAGATAATACTCAGTTCCGAGCAAATTCATCGCATATGTGTGTCCCGATTCGGCAGCGCGCTCAGCAAGACCCATGCCGCGAGCCACATCGGCTTTCACCCCCGTTCCATTCACGAGGGCCTTGCCCAGCGCATATTGCGAATAGGGATCGCCGCGCTTGGCGCCGGCTTCGAACAGCGGGATTGCCTTGGCCGGATCGCGCTCGACCGCGGCGCCGAACTGATAGAGCCTGCCGAGCAGATAGCTGGCGCGGACATGGCCAGCGTCGCTGGCGGCGTTGAGTTCGGTCAGGGCGTCCTTGAAATCGCCTTGGGCATAAAGGGCACGGGCGTACTGGTACTTGAATCGGGCGATCTCGGGATGCTGGTCGGCGGCTGCCTTGCAGGCGGTGAGCGCCCTGGGCACGTCGATGTCGTTGGGCAGCTTGCCGTCGGCAACCGCCTGGACGTCGAGCGGTTCGGCGGCGAGCGTGTCGCATTCATTGACCGAAACGGCGACGTTGATGGTGATCGGGGCGGGTGCTGCGGTCTTGGCAGCCGGCATCAGCACGACGGTGCGCAGCGGCTCCTTGGCAGGCGCCTTGTCGGCGGGCAGGGGGATCGGCTTGACCTCCATGCTGTCGGTGCTGGTGTCGACCTTGGCGCCGCCGCTGCTGGTGTTCATCGCCACCGTCTCCGTCACCGGCCTGGCATCGTCCTCGGCAGCGACGAGCTTGAGCGACGGGCGGATGCGCAGCTTGGTGATGTCTTCGGCCTTGATCAGGTCGCCCTCGGAAACGATCTTGCCGTCGACCGCCACCTGCGTCTCCGGATCGCGCTTTTCCAGACGGAGCCAGCCGGTGGGGGCGGCACTCGTCGAGCGCACCACGTCTTCGGGCATGGCGGCGAAGCCGGTGCCTATGTCAGATGCCATGGCGACGAGGATCGGCTTTGCCTGTTCGGGCGCTGCCGGCTTCGGCTCGTCGCCCTGCTGGATGTTGAGCGCCGGCTTGACCTGCGCCTCGGCGACGGACTTGCTATCGACGACGACGCGGACGATGCCGCTGGCGCTGCGGCCGCCATCGGTGGTGACGGTGTAGCGCACCTCGTCAGCGGTCATGTCGACGGAAGCCGGCTTGAACATGACCTCTTCGATGCGATCGGCCGCAATCTTGCTGTCGAGGCTGAGCTGCTGGTCGCCGAGCCAGAGCGTGCCCTGGTCGGGCAGCTTGGTGAAATTGACCGTCAGCTCGGCGTTGCCGCTGGTGATCGGCGGCGAGATGCGCAGCGCCACCTCCTTGGTTTCAGGCGGAACACGAACCTCGCGCATATCCTCTATGATCAACAGGTTCTGGCGGGTTACGAAGAAGAAAGATGAGGTGAGGCTCGACGCATCCCACGGCGTCTGGCGCCCATCTGTGCGCTTGATCACCTCGGCGCGGATGTCGCTGAGCAGCTTCCTGACCTCGACATTAGGCTTCAGCGCATATTCGGCGAAGGTGCCGGTGAACGGGCTCAAGCCATCATTGCCGTCGAGCGCGACACGGTCGGGCGCTGTCGAATAGACGATCAGCGTGCCGTCCTGGGGCGCGACCGAAGCCAGGCCCTTCTTGCCTTCGACCGCGACCTTGGTCTGGCCGACATAATAGGAATTGTTGGCGAAGGGATTGTCGCGGCAGGCGTCGAGGATGGCGATCTGCAGCGAGGACGTTTCGCGCATGTATTCGAGCAGGCTCGACATGTTGTAGGCTTGGACCTCAAGATCGTAGGAGGTCGCCAGTGTGGCGTCGACCGGGATCATGAAGTTGTGGCCGCCGACCTGCACGGCATGGCCACTGTAGTAGAACAGCGCGACGTCGCCGTCGTTGAGCGTCCTGAGGAAGCCGAGAATGGTCTCTTCAAGCCCCTTCTTGTCGAGGTCCTTGCCGAGCGTGACCTCGAAATTGGCGCGTTCCAGCACCTCGCGGATGCGGTCGGCGTCGTTGGCGGGGTTGGGCAGCGGGGCCAGATGCTGGTAGGCGGTGTTGCCGATGACCAGTGCAGCGCGGCGGCCTGACACGCCGTCAGCCGCCAAGGCTGTGCTCAGGGCTAGGAGCAGGATGAGACCGCAGGCGGCGAGAGCGCCGCTCAGGCGCGCGAGAACGCCAGCATTGCGAGCAGGCAAGCAGCCTTCGCATACCATGAACTGCTCCTTCCGGACATGCAGTCTTTACAGGCTTGGCACGGCTTGCATCTATTAGCGGTGAAGCATCCTCCTGACATGGACCTGTGTCAACGCAGTCGACATAGATCAAATGGCCTATTGCCCGGCGCGCGCAAAGGCCTCCGCGAGCAAAAGTCCCCATCGCGAAAATCCGTGTTATTGTCAGTCCGGTGATCGAAAAATCGCAGGTGTGAAGCAATGGCCGAACGGCGCTCACGCATGGATGGAACCAGGTCATGACGCCGGAGGACAAGACACGTATCGCGCCCGATACCGGTGTTCATCAGGGCGTGCAGCTCAACGGCATCTATGAGATCGACGAGCACATTGCCACCGGCGGCATGGGCGAGGTCTATCGCGGCCACAACATCCAGACCGGCGACCCGGTGGCGATCAAGGTCGTGCTGCGCGAATTCGCGCGCGACCAGGGCATTCTGGCGCTGTTCCGCAAGGAGGCGTCGATCCTCAATCACCTCTCCAACGACGCCATCGTGCGCTATCACGTCTTCACCATCGATCCGACCATCGGCCGGCCCTATCTCGCCATGGAGTTCGTCGACGGCCAGTCGCTCGGCGAGCGCATCCGCAATGGCCCGCTCGACACGCGCGAGGCGCGCAAGATGCTGGCTCGCGTGGCCTCCGGCCTGTCGGTGGCGCATGAGGCAGGTGTCATCCACCGCGATCTGTCGCCCGACAACATCGTCCTGCCCGGCGGCAAGGTCGAAAAGACCAAGATCATCGATTTCGGCATTGCGCGCTCGGCCAATGTCGGCGGCGGCACTTTGCTCGGCGGCAGCTTCGCCGGCAAATACAGCTTTGTGTCGCCCGAGCAGCTCGGGCTGTATGGCGGCGAAATTACCGACCAGTCCGACATCTACAGCCTCGGCCTGGTGCTGGCCGCCGCCTTGCGCGGCAAGCAGCTCGACATGGGCGGATCGCCGGTCGAGGTGATCGAGAAACGCCGCACGGTACCGGACCTCACCGGCATCGACCCCGATCTTCTGCCGTTGCTGCAATCGATGCTGCAGCCCGACCCCAGGGATCGCCCGGAAAGTGCGGCGGCGATCGTCGAATGGCTGCGCGAGACCAGCGGTGCAACGGCGCCGCCCGTCACGCTGCCCGGCATGCCGCTGCATGACCAGGAACAGCGCAAGCCTGCCGAAGCCTGGCGGCCGCCGGGATCGACATCGAGCGGGCAGAAGCCGATGCCGGCTGAGGCGGTGCTGCCGCGCGATGCGCCGTGGCGCACCGCCGGTACGACGGGCAGGCCAATGCCCGACCCACGGCAAAGAGCGGCCCCCAAACCTGCACCCGCCGCGAGCGCAACCAAGTCACCACGCGGTGCGCTGGTAGGTACAGTCTTGCTGGCCGCCGTGGCCGCCCTGGGCGCCGGCGCCTATTTCTCCGGGTTGATGGACGGGCTCCTGCCGGGAGAAACTGATCTCACATCGGGGCAGGAAGCCGCTGGCGGCAAGCTCACGCCAGCGCCGCCATCTGCCAAGGAGACGGTGCAGGTTCCGGCCAAGCCTTTGCCAGAGCCCGCGCCTGTAACCGAGGCAAAGGCGCCGGCACCGACTGACATCGCCAAGCCGAAGCCCGCCGAGCCGGTCAAGCCAATTGCCTTGCCCGAGCCCCCGAAGGCTGCGATGAGCGCCGCCGACTGGTTCAAGTCCTTTGACGGCGGTCCCTGCTTCTATGCCTCGGTGGCCAACGCATCGGCGCCCAGCCCCGAGGTCGAGGGGCTGGCGACCTCGAAGGCGCCGTTCGACAAGCTGAGCCGCGACTTTGCTTCGGCCTTCGGCAACGGCCCAAAGGTCAATCCGCGCATGATCGAGCGCGAGCAGTGCCCAGTCGCTGATTTCCTCGAAGCGGTGCATCCGGACACCGGCCAGGGCCCGACCCTGCAGTTGAACAAGGACAACCTCAAGGTCGGGGACTCGCTGCAAGGCACGCTGAGCCGGACCGGCAGCCGCAATGTCAACCTGCTGCTGATCGGCAAGGACGGCGTCGTCTACAACTTCGCCAGCCTGCTCAAGAAATCCGGGCCCGACGCGGCGAGCTTCAGCATGAAGCTGTTCCCGCTCAACGACCAGGAGGCCACGGCGCCCGAACCGCATCTGATCGTGGCGCTGGCGAGCGACAGCGGCATCAAGGCTGCCGACATCAAGGACCCCGAGCTCGCTTCCGACCTGTTCCCGAAAATCCGCACGGAGATCGAAGCACAGCCGAACGCCGCCGGCATCGCCTTTGCCTATTTCCTGTTCGACCGTTGAGTTTCGTTCAGATCACGGTGGGCGGCTGCTGAGGCCAGCGCTGCAGCGCTGCACGACCCGTATCCGTCAATTCGTAGATGCCGCGATCAATGCGGACGAACCAGCCATAAACATTGTCCTGCAGGATTTTTGGCGCGCGCGACACTGACTGGCTGAGGTCGCGCGGCCGCCTGGGGCCGTCGACAAGGGCCACGGCGCATTTCAGCGCGTCCTGGCGATAGGCGGTCATAACAGGCGCGCGCGAGCCACCGCCGACGACTGGGTCTCCCTGCCTCCGGCGATGTTCTAATACGAGGCGCGAGCGCCGTTTCGGATCGCGGCGCGGCGCCGGTGCCTCCGGGCTGAGCAGGACTTCGACCCGTTCGTCGTCGAATATGCCGAGCAGGCCGAAACCCAGGCGACGGCAGAGATTGCGGAAGCGTTTGTCGCCCTCACGGCCCTTGCCGCGCGGCGACATGCGGGCGGCAAGCCAGATCTCGTCGGCGGCGGCAGCACGATCGACACCTTGCAGGATGAGCTCGAGATTGAACTGCAGCTTCAGTTCGCAGACGACGACGATGGGCGGCGCATCGCTGCTCAGCGCCAGCAGGTCGCAGCCGCCGATCTCGCCCTTGACCTCGAAGCCGAGGCCTTCGAGGAAGCGTTTTACCGGGCTGTAGAGGGCCGTCTCGAGCAACAGGTTTTCTCACCGCATGAACGCTGGGCCAAGGCTGTGCCTCGTCGCTGGCGCTGGCCAGGTCTGCGTCGAATCATTCAGGATATCATGCCGATGCCACCGCCATAGTCGAGCGGTGACATCCGGCATCGGGACATTCGACCCGGTTGGCGGTCAATTCGCCAGGACAGAGCCTGTAGCAATTCCAGGAAAAGTGTGCAGCGGCTTTCTGTCCGGAATTGCGCAGAAACAAGAGGATGGAGAGTTTCCACGATTCGAAGAAAAGCGGAAACGCTAGTCCGAAATCCGGGCGATATCCTGCAATGCAGCCGCCGAGAGTGTCCTCAACCTGATGCGGGAGGCGCGTTCCTGGTCGCAATAGACCATGTTGCGGGCGACACGCTTGGCGCGGCCGCGGCCTTCCGGTGCGCCGGTGTTGGGATTGACGTCGAACTTGGGAAAATTGCTCGAGGATATGTCGAGCCGAATCCGATGGCCCTTCTTGAACAGATTGGCCGTGGCAAAGGGTTCGATGGTGATGCTCATCACCTCGCCCGGGACGCAGGGTCTCGGCGCATCGAAGCCATCGCGGTATCGGCAGCGGAATATGCCGTCCGTCAGGATCATGGCGAAGCCGGTGGGATAGTCCTCGCTCGGTGGATAAACGTCGATCAGCTTTGCGGTGAAGTCGGTATCGGGGCCGTCAGTGGAAGCAAAAAGCTCAACGGTCACCGGACCGACGACGGCAATGTCTTCGGCAAATGGCTCGGTTTCGAAGGAAAGAACGTCCAGCCGAGCCGAAAGCGGCAGATTGGTGTTGTCACAGCCGAAGAACCGCGCCTGTTCGCGCTGATCGAAGCCGCCGCCCTCGAACACCGGTTGGCCGCTGGTCAGCGCGCCGCCGATGGTCGGCACGGGGTGCTTCGGATCGAAGTCGTAGACGAATGGAGCTGCCGTCCGGGCAGGGGCCTCGGTCGACAGGCGGCCGTCCTCGTGGAGGTGCAGCACCGTTTCCTCGGAGGTCGGTACCGGCCAATCGGGCGCGGCGATCCAGCGCCCACCATGGTCGAGGCGGCCTTGTGGAGTCTTGCGGCCCGACCCACCGCCCATGACGAACAGGCGCGCGCGCGGTTCTCTGTCGACGCCATTGTCTGCGTCCTTCATCCAGCGGTCGAACCAGCGGCGGCGAAACTCCAGCCAGCTTTCGCTGACATTGCCGCCCAAGGGGGCGGCCGCGCCGAACTCGACATCGCCGGCGAAGGTGGCGTTGCGGTTGCCGTGCAGATTGGGGCCCATGATGAGCGCCATCGGACGATCCCGGTCACGCGCCAGTCCTTCGTAATTCTCGAAGGTGGTTTTCACATAGGCATCGTACCAGCTCGACAACAGCGCGACCGGCACATTCGGGAAAGTATCGTAGCTTTCGGCAGCATAGATGCCGGGCTGCTTCCAGTAGTCGTCGAAGGTGCCGTGACGCCACTGTTCGAGCAGATAGTCCTCGTATTCGGGGACCCAACGCACCGGTGAGCGCCGCTCGGACCAGGGCATGGCGTTGAACCAGCTTCTGACATCCTCCGCTTCCAGTGCGCGCAGCAGGTTGGGGTCGTGTTTGGCCGCGGTGCTCTCGCGGGCATTGTTGTACGCCCAGGTTGCCTGCTTCAATTCAAACGCACCGCCCTGGCGAATGCCGCAGGTAAAGGCGTTGGAGAACCCACCGGAGTCCATGACCATCGCAGCAAGGCCGGGTGGGTTTAGGCAGGCCAGAGCCATCTGGGTGTGCGCGGCATATGACAGCCCCATCGTGCCGATCTTGCCATTCGACCAGGGTTGCTCGACGATCCAGGCAAGCGTGTCGTAACCGTCAAGACCTTCGGCGAGGTACTTGGTGAACGCGCCTTCCGAACCATGTCGGCCGCGGCAATCCTGATAGATCACGACATAGCCGTGGCGGACGAAGTGGCTTGCGACTTCGGCCCGCGTCATCGGCCTCGCCATGCCGAGTTCGATTTCCGAGCGCGAGCGCTCATCCTTGCCGTAGGCGGTACGTTCCAGGATGACGGGCAGGGCGTCTTCCAACACCCTGCCGTCATTTGCCGGACGATAGATGTCGGCCGCGAGCCGGACACCGTCGCGCATTGCCACCATCACATCGCGGTGGACCACGACGCCGGGGCTCACCGGCTCGAGCGCGGGCAAGGACGCGACGTCCATCGTTTCGGCTGCTGCTTTCATGACTGCCTTACTTCGTCGTGTGGGCAAAGGTGGCGAGCGTGTCTTCGCCCTTGGAAGGGGTGAAGGCGATGCTGTCCCGGCTCGCCCAGGTGACCACCGGCCAGTAGAGCGGCATGATGGCGACGTCGCCGAAGGCGACCTCGGCAGCTTCGGCCAACAGCGCGTTGCGCTTGTCGACGTCGAATTCGGCCAGCGCCTCCTTCATCTTGGCATCGTAGGCGGGATTGGAATAACGCGCCCGGTTGAAGGAGCCGGTGCCAGCTTCCTTGTCGAACGTCATCAGCACGTTGGTCATGCCGGGCGCCGCAGACGGGGTGGTTGTGCCGAAGGAGAATACGAAGGCCGAGAATTCCTGCTTGCCGGCCGCCGCGACATAGACGCTGTAGGGCTGGGTGACGACGCCGTTGACCTTGAGTCCACCACGCGCAAACAGCTGGCCCAGTGCCTGGCCGACATCGGCGTCGCCGGCAAAACGGTCGTTGGACGAATGCACTGTGATGCCGAAACCGTCGGGATAACCCGCCTCGGCAAGCAAAGCCTTGGCGCCGGCGAGATCGATCGCGTCCGGCTTGAGATTGGCCGAGTGGCCGCCGATGCCTTCAGGCACGAGCTGGCCGGCGGCGGCACCTGCACCCGACAGGATGCGGTCGATCAGAAGCTGGCGGTCGACCATCTTCGACATCGCCTTGCGCACGCGAACATCCTTCAGCGGGCTCGGCGCCAGCTTGGCGCCCGCCTTGTCGGTGACGAACGGGCTCTCGTCGCGTGCGCTGTCGAGTGCCAGATAGATGATCCGTGCCGAGGGCGTGGAATGCAGTGCGATGCCCTCGACGCTCTTCAGCGTTGCGACATCCGCCGGCGGCACGGCGTCGATAAGATCGACAGCGCCGGAACGAAGCGCCGCCACGCGGGCGGCGTTGTTGGAGATCGTGCGGAAAGTGACCTTTTCGAATTCCGGCTTGTCGCCCCAGAAATCGTCGTTGCGCTGAAGCACAAGGCGGTCGCCCGGCACCCATTCGACGAATTTGTAGGGACCGGTGCCGATGGTCGCAGCGCCACTGTTGAAATCCGCGATGCCTTTGCCTTCGGAGGCCTTCCTGGAAACGATGTAGACCATGCCGGCCAGTTCCATGAATTGCGGCGTCGGCTTCTTGGTGGTGAAGCGGATGGTGGTCGGATCGACGATCTCCATCTTTGCGATGGAGCCGACATTGGCAGTGAACGGTGCCGGGCTGTTTTCGATCGTCGACACGCGTTCGAGCGAATAGACGACGTCCTCAGCGCTCAGCGGTGAGCCGTCGTGGAACTTGACGCCCTGACGCAGCTTCACTTCCCAGGTGAGCGGATCGGTATTCTTCCAGGATTCGGCCAGGTTCGGCTTGATCTGAAGGTTTTCGTCCTGTTCGACCAGCCGCCCGAAAATATGCTGGGCGGCATTCTGGTTGTTGCCGGTGCGCGAGAATTGCGGGTCGATCGCCGAAGGCTCGGCGGAAATGCCCACTGTAAGGTCGGCGGCAGATGCGGCCATGGAAAAGCTGCTGGCGAAAAGCAAAGCTGCGAAAGACGAACGGATGATCTGCATGGTCGTGTTCCCTTTTCTGTTCATGCAATTGCGGTTGTCGGGATGGCGGACGAGGCCGTCTTGCCCGGCAACTCGTTGAGATGGCAGGCGCTGACGTGGCCCGCCGCGATCTCACGCAAGATCGGCCGCTCGATGCGGCAACGGTCGAAGGCGTGCGGGCAGCGCGGATGGAAATGGCAGCCCGAAGGCGGATGAAGCGGCGAGGGGATCTCGCCTTTCACCGGATTGAACTGGCGTTTGCGCTGCTTGATCGTCGGCACTTCGGAAAGGAGTGCGATCGTGTAGGGATGATTGGGCGCGGCGAAGAAGGCGTCCGCCGGGGCGCTTTCGACGATGCGGCCGAGATACATGATGGCAACGCGGTCGGAGATATGCTTGACCACGCCAAGGTCGTGGCTGATGAACAGGTAGGTCAGACCGAGTTCCTGCCTGAGCTCCATGAACAGATTGAGGATCTGCGCCTGGATCGAGACGTCGAGTGCCGACACCGATTCATCGCAGATGATGAAGCGTGGATTCACCGCCAGGGCACGCGCGATGCCGATCCGCTGGCGCTGGCCACCAGAGAACTGATGCGGGTAACGGTTGAGATAGGACGGGTCGAGGCCGACACGCTGCATCAGCGCGGTCACCATTTCGGCGGCATCACGCCGCGCCACCATGCCATGGGCGATTGGCGCTTCGCCGATGATGTCGCGTATCGTCTTGCGCGGATTGAGCGAAGACATCGGGTCCTGGAAGATCATCTGCGAGGCAAGCCGCGCAGCTTTTGCCTCGGCACGCGGCAGCGCCGACATATCCTTGCCCTGCCAGTTCATCACGCCATCGGACTGGGGCAGGATGCCAGCCATGATGCGACCGAGCGTGGATTTGCCGCAGCCGGACTCGCCGACGAGCCCGACGACTTCGCCGGGGTTGATCGTTAGCGAGACGCCGTCGACGGCATGAACGACGCGCTCCTCTATATCGGCGCCAAGAAAGCGCGCCAGGCGTTCGGCGTAATCGAGCCCGCGCGTGAAACGTCGAGAAATCGATGTGGCTTCGACAAGAGGCGTCATGCTGCCCTCGCGATCTGCGGGTGGAAGCAGCGCCAGCGGTGGCCGTCGGCTGTGGCTTCTTCTGGTTCGGTTTCGCAGGCTGCTGTGGCCGCAAAGCAGCGCAGGCGGAATGGACAGCCCGCAGGTCGCCCAAGCGGTGGCGGCGCCATGCCGGGAATGGGCGTCAGCGGTTCGCCCCGTTCGAGATTGGCTGGAACCGAACGCATCAGGCCGATCGTGTAGGGATGGACCGGACTGTCGAGCACGGTGTCGGTTTCGCCGGTCTCGACGATCCTGCCGGCATACATCACCGCTATCCGGTGGGCGAGGCCGGCGACGACGCCAAGATCATGGCTGATCCAGATCAGCGACATGCCGAAGTCTCGGCTCAGCCCCTGGATTACCGCCAGTATCTGCGACTGGATGGTGACGTCGAGCGCTGTCGTCGGCTCATCGGCGATGATGAGCTCCGGTCGGTGTAGCAGTGCTATGGCGATGGCGACACGCTGGCGCATGCCGCCGGAAAACTGATGCGGATAGGCGGCAAGCCGTTCGTCGGGCGAGGGGATGCCGACCAGACCGAGCGCTTCGACGGCGCGAGCCCGCGCCTCGGCCTTGGAGACGCGATCATGGGCGCGCACCGTCTCGACCATCTGGGTCTCGATCGACAACACCGGGTTGAGCGTCATCATCGGGTCCTGGAAGATCATGGCGATCTTCTTGCCCCTGAGTGTCCGCATCTCGCCCTGCGAACGGCCGACAAGGTCTTCGCCATGAAACAGGATCCTGCCGCCGGCGACACGTCCCGGCGGATCGACAAGGCCCAGAACTGAAAAGCCCGTGATCGATTTGCCGGAACCGGACTCGCCGACCAGGCCGAGGATTTCGCCCCGGCCAACCTCGAACGACACGCCGTCCACCGCCTTGGCCACGCCGGCCCGGGTGAAGAAATAGGTGCAGAGATTTTCGACCTTCAGCGTCATCTCATCGCTCCGAAAGTCGGGGGTTGAGTACTTCACGGAGACGGTCGCCGACGATGTTGATGCTGAAGACCAGCGCCAGCAGCAAAAGGCCGGGATAGACCGATATCCAGTATTGGCCCGACAACAGCGTCTGGTAACCATTGGCGATCAACAGGCCGAGCGACGGCTCGGTGATCGGCAGCCCGATGCCAAGGAAGGACAGCGTTGCTTCGGCTGAAATGGCGTTGGCCACCTGAAGCGTTCCGATGACGATGATCGGCGGCAGGCAGTTGGGCAGCATATGGCCGAACAGGATGCGCGGCTTGGAAAGCCCCAGCGATGCGGCGGCCTCGACATATTCCTTGCCGCGCTCGATCAGCGCTGCTGCACGCACCGCGCGGGCAAACTGCGCCCACTGTACGATGACCAATGCCAGCACCACCTTCCACACGCCCTGGCCAAGCAACGCCAACAGCATCAATGCCACCAGAATGGTGGGGAAGCCGAGCATCAGGTCGACAAGGCGCATGATCAGCGTGTCGATGCGGCCGCCATAATAGGCTGCGGTGAGGCCAAGTGCCGTGCCGACCGCAAGAGCGATGACTCCGGAGAACAGGCCGACGCCCATCGACGTCCGCAGGCCGTAGACCATCGCCGAGAACATGTCGCGGCCCTGGCCGTCGGTTCCGAGCCAATAGGTTGTGCCCGACATGCTGTTGGACATCGGTGGCAGGCGCGCGTCGAAGAAGTCGATCGCTGCGAGATCATACGGGTTCTGCGGTACCAGCGCGGGGCCGAAAATGGCCGTGGCGATCAAGATCAGGCAGATCGCGAGCGCGATCGTCGCCTTGGGGCTGCCGAGAATGCCGCGCAGCGAGCGCGCCCAGAACGACTGGCTTTCCTGGAAACGGTGGGTGAGCGCTGTCATTGCGTTTCACTCAGCCGGATGCGCGGATCGAGCATCGAATAGACGATGTCGACGGCAAGATTGATGAAGATGAACATGGTGACGACGACCAGCAGGTAGGCAACGACCACGGGCCGGTCGAGCACGGTGATGGAATCGATCAGGAGCTTGCCGATGCCGGGCCACGCGAAGATGGTCTCGGTCACCACCGCGAAGGCGATCAGCGAACCGAATTCCATGCCGACCACGGTGACGATCGGGATCAGGATGTTCTTCATCACATGGACGGAAATGATACGGCGTTCGGACAGACCCTTGGCACGGGCGAACTTGATGAAGTCGAGCGGCATCGTTTCGCGCACGCCGGTGCGGGTCAGCCGGATGACAAGCGACAGCTGGAACAAGGCGAGGTTGGTCGCCGGCAAGATAAGATGAGCGAGCCCGTCCCAGGTAGCCAGGGATGTCGTGATGCCGAAGATCTCTCCGGTTTCGCCGCGCCCCGATGACGGCAGCCAACCGAGCCAGACCGAAAAAATCATGATCAGCATCATGCCCTGCCAGAAATTTGGCAGGCTGAAACCGAGAATCGAACCGGTCATGATGGTTTCGTCCGTCACCGAACGCGGCTTGAGCCCTGCGATCAGGCCGAGGGGAATGCCGAGCACGAGCGCGATGGCGAGTGCGACGAAAGCGAGTTCGAGTGTGGCCGGCAGCCGCTGGAAGATGAGGCTGATGGCCGGCTGGTTGAAGACGAAGGAGCGGCCGAAATCACCGTGCAGCGCGTTGACAAGGAAGGTGCCGTATTGCGCGACCAGCGAGCGGTCGAGCCCGAGCGCCCGGATCGCCGCCTCGCGCTCGGCGAAGCTGGCGTCGGCAGGGATCAGGATGTCGACTGGATTGCCGATGGCGTAGACGCCGACAAAAACCAGAAGCGACGTCAGGAATACGACAAACAGGCTCTGGCTGAAGCGGCGGATGATGAAGATCGTCATCGCGTTTGCGCTCCTTGCATGACTTGCCTGAATGGGCTGCGCCCGGTCATCACGTGAATGCTCTCCTCCCGGCGCCGGTTGCCGACTGCCTGTTGTCGTGCGACGTAACAGCGAGGGCGGCAGGCGCGCAATCTTATGAGTTTTGTGCATTACTCGATGCGAAAAGGGCCGTGCAGCAGCGTGGGGAACTGAAAGCTGAATGAACCTGAAGCAGTTGGACGTGTTTCGCGCGGTGATGCAGACCGGTTCGACGATCGGCGCATCGGGCGTGCTCGCCTTGTCACAGTCGGCAATCAGCCGCCAGCTCACGAGCCTGGAGGAAGAGATCGGTTTTGAGCTGTTTCGTCGTGAGAAGGGCAGGCTGGTTCCAATGCCTGAGGCAACCGCACTGCTCCAGGAGGTCGGCGAACTCTCGGACGTCTTGGCACGGCTGAAGCGCCGGACCGACGAACTCAGTGCCGGGCGCTCGGGCCGGACGCTGATCAAGATGGGGTTTCCGCACTCGCTGACGACGACGCTGTTGCCGAAGCTGGTCGCCGACTTTCTGGCAACGCAGGATCAGGTCAGTATCGAGCTGGTGGCCGGCCCCTACGATATGATCGAACGCGCGGTCATGGGCCGCAGCGTCGATTTCGGCTTTGTCCGGTTGCCGACCGAAGATCGTGGCCTGGTGACGATGCCGCTGGTGTCGAGCGGGCAGCTATGTGTTTTGCCGGCCGGTCATCCGCTGGCAGCGCGCGAGACCATCAGTGCCGACGATCTTGCAGGCTCCGATCTGGTGCTGCTCGGGCGGCTGAGATCGAGCCGCGAAGACATCGAAGAGCGGCTGCGGCGTGCCCAGGGTGCGGTCCGTTGCCGGGTCGAAGCGCATTCGGTGGAGGCAAGCGTCGCGCTGGTCGCCGAGGGCATAGGCGTTTCGATCATCCCGGCGCTGATCGGCAGCCTGCTGAAGTCCGAACGCGTTGTCATGCGGCCATTCGCGCCGCCGCTGTGGAGCGACTACGGTATCGCCACGCTGCGCGAAGCGCCACTTTCCAGGCCGATGTTGATGTTCATCGCCATGTTGAAAGAGCGACTTGTCGGTGACGGCGTGCTGACCAAGCCGATCTGAGCTGGGCCATGACAACATGTCTCGTGATGGACCAACAACGCCTGCATTGATCAAGGATCGACTTTGGGAGATAGTCGGCGCCATTGGTTCAGGAGCCCTTGGGCGTATGCGTACACCGGTTGCCAACCAGATCAGGAAGCGCAGGGCCGTCTCCGACGCGCTCGGCCGCCATAAGGTATTCGTCAGTTCCAGGCTGTTTCGAGGCGACGGCCAGACCGTGTCGCGGGTGCTCGTCGCGGGCCAGTATTACGACGTCAGCGACGCCTTGCTCGACAGGCTGATGGCGGGTGCGACCCCCAGGGAGCTTGAACTGGAGCCCGCGCCCGAAGACGCGGCGCGCTAGGCCGGGATGGCAGCGGAAAAGCTTCGCACCTACCGGCAAAAGCGCGATTTCACCAGGACGCGCGAGCCACGCGGCGTCGAACAGGCGGGCGAGGGCAACCGCTTCGTCGTGCACAAGCACCATGCCACCGCCGACCACTACGATCTGCGCCTCGAACTCGACGGCGTGCTCAAGAGCTGGGCGGTGCCGCGCGGGCCGTCGCTCAATCCGGCCGACAAGCGGCTTGCCGTCGAGACCGAGGACCATCCGATCGAATATATCGACTTCGAAGGCCTGATCCCTGAAGGTGAATACGGCGGTGGGCCGATGATCGTCTGGGACGGCGGCGTCTGGGCGCCGATGGAGGACGCCCGGGCGTCGCTCGACAAAGGCGCGTTCAAGTTCCGGCTCTGGGGCGAAAAGCTCAAGGGCGGCTGGATGCTGGCGCGGCTGAAGCCGAAGCCGGGCGAAGACAAGCGCAACTGGCTGCTGTTCAAGGAACATGACCCGGCGGCCGACGAGACGACGGACATTCTCGAAGCGCGGCCAGAAAGCGTAAAGTCCGGGCGGCGCATCGAGGAGCTGGTCGTGGTTCCGAGGAAGCCGGCGCCACCGAAGCCCGGCGACCTCAAGCCCGACAAGCTCGCGGGGGCGGTGCGGGCGCCGATGCCGGCGCGGATCGAACCGCAGCTGGCCACCGCAGCACCCAAGCCGCCGTCGGGCGAGGGTTGGCTGCACGAGATCAAGTTCGATGGTTATCGCACCATGGTGCATCTGGAAGGCGGAACAGCCAGGCTGATCACCCGCAGCGGCATCGACTGGACAAAGCGTTACGGCAAGCTTTCGGCGGCGTTTCGCGACCTGCCATGCAGCGACGCGGTCATCGATGGCGAGATCGTCGTTCTTGACGACAAGGGCATCAGCCGGTTTGCCGCCTTGCAGGACGCGCTGGCCAGCGGGCACGACGAGCTCCTGGTGTTCTACGCCTTCGATCTTCTGCATCTCAACGGCTGGGGCCTGACGGGCGTAGAGCTTGGCAAACGCAAGGACTTGCTGGAGACCCTTCTTGCCGGCCATGTCCACGCGCAGTCGGCGCTGCAGGTCAGCGGGCATGTCGAGGGCGACGGCCAGGCATTGTACGACCAGGCAACCCTGATGGGATTGGAAGGCGTGGTGTCGAAGCGAAGCTCGGCGCATTACACCCGCGGCCGCTCGCACAGCTGGACCAAGACCAAGGCGCCGATACCGGGCGACTTCGTCATCGCCGGCTACACCACATCCGAAGCCGCAGAGGGCCTCGCGGCCCTTGCGCTCGGCGAATGGGTCGACGGCGAGCTGCAGTATCGCGGCAAGGTTGGAACCGGCTTCGACGCCGAGACGTTGCAGTCATTGCTGCACCGGCTGGAGGGGCTGCGCGAAGGTGCGGCGAAGCTCGATGGCGCGCCGAAGGAGGTCATCCCTGTGCGACCCGTGCTCAATGCCCGCATCCACTACGCCAACCGCACCGCCGACAATGCGTTGCGGCATGCGGTGTTCAAGGGGCTGCGCGAGGCCGAGCTGTCGGAGGCGCCCCTGGCCCCGCGCAAGCGGCTGATCACCGACGCCGACCTTGCCGCCGTCACCATCACCAATCCGGAGCGCCGAATGCTCGGCAAGTCAGGGCCGACCAAGCTCGACGTTGCCGTCTATTACGCCGCCGTCGGCGATTTCATGCTGCCGCACATCATGGGGCGGCCGGTGTCGCTGTTCAGGTGCCCGACCGGCCAGCACAAGGACTGTTTCTTCCAGCGCCACGCCTTCACCGGCATGCCGGCAACCATCGCGCGGTTCGAGACCAAGAACTCCGAGGACGAGACAAAAACCTACATTTCGGTCGAGGACGCCAAGGGCTACCTCGCGCTGGCGCAGTTCGGCGTCGTCGAGTTTCATGTCTGGGGTGCATTGCGCAAGCGCCTGGACAAGCCCGATCGGGTCGTCTTCGATCTCGATCCGGGCGAGGGGATCGGCTGGCGCGAGGTGGTCGAGGCGGCCGTGCATGTCCGCGACGAGCTGACGAAGATGGGGCTGGTGCCGTTCGTGAAGACCTCGGGCGGCAGCGGCATCCACGTCGTCGTGCCGACGACAGGCAAGCTCGGCTGGAAGCAGTTCCATCAGGCAAGCAGCGAAATCTCGTCGCGGATCGCCAGGACCGCGCCCGACACTTTCACCACCGTGATGGGCAAGGACAACCGCAAGAAGCGCATCTTTATCGACTTCCACCGCAACGCGCGCAGCGCGACCGCCGCTGCGCCCTACAGTCTTCGCGCCCGCACCAACATGCCGGCGTCGACTCCATTGAGCTGGGCCGATCTCGAGTCCATCGACGCTCCAGCGGATTTGAACTATTCTTCGCTTCCCGGACTTGTGGCCAGGTCGGGCGATCCTTGGGCAGACATATCAGATCATGCCAAGGACTTGCCGGTCGAGGTCACTGCCAAGAGTAAGTCTTGACCACGAGTATGTCTTGAGTTGTGTCGCGTAGGAGACAAGCATGGCACCAAGGGCAAGTTGGAAGGGGTATCTGAAACTCAGTCTGGTCAGCTGCCCGGTGCGGCTGTACCCGGCGACCAGCACGAGCGAGCGCATCAGCTTCAATCAGCTGCACAAAGACACGCACAACCGCATCAACATGAAGCCCGTCGATCCGGAACTCGGTCTCGTCGAACGCTCCGACCTCGTCAAAGGCTACGAATACGAAGACAAGAAATACATCATCATCGACGAAGCTGACATCGACAGCGTCAAGATCGAATCCAATCACACGATGAACATCGAAGCCTTCGTCGATGAAGACTCCGTCGACGTGATCTATCAGGACGCGCCCTATTATCTTGCCCCTGACGGCGCAATGGCGGAGGAGACCTTCGCCGTGCTGCGCGAGGCCTTGCGCAAATCGGGCAAGCTCGCCATCGCCCGCCTGGTCCTGTCCAGCCGTGAGCGCGTGGTGACGATCGGCGCACGTGAGAACGGCATGTTCGTCTGCACCTTGCGCAATCCGAGCGAAGTGCGTGGCACGTCTGAATATTTCGGCAACATTCCCGCTGGCAACCCGGACCCGGAAATGTTGGAGCTGGCCGAAGCGCTGATCAAGCAGAAGCTGACGACATTCGATCCGAAAAACTACGAGGACCGCTACGAGATCGCCTTGATGAAGATGATCAAGGAGAAGCTGAAGGGTCACAAGCCGATCATCGCGGCGGCTCCAGAGCGTGGCAACGTCATCAACCTGATGGATGCGCTGAAAGCCAGCCTCGGCCAGGCCAAACCGCCGGCCAAGAGCAAGACCAAGGCCGAACCGGCAGAGAAGCCCGCAGCCAAACTTGCGGCCGCTGGCAGCGGCAAGGCAGCGAAAGGCAAGAAGTGACGGCACTTTCGGGCAGGATCTTTGGCCTGGTCGGTGCGCTTGCCGCCTTTCCCAGGCGGCTTGCCGTGCGCGAGGTCGCTCGACAGGGCGGTGAACTGCAGCATGGCGTGACGCGGCGGACGACGCATGTCGTGGTCGGACGTATGTTGCTCGCCAAGCTTGACGAGGCGCAGTTGGAGGCGCGGCTCGACGCCGCGCTTGCCTCCGGTCGACCGGTGCTCAGCGAAAATGGCTTCCTCCGCGCGCTTGACCTGCTCGATCGGGTCGATGGCGCGGAGATGACCCGACAGTCGCTGATCGAGCAGTCGCGCATCGAGCCGCACGCCTTCGACTTCCTGTCGCTGTTCGACGCCTTCGAAGGCGACAGCGAGCCCTATGCGTTTCGCGACCTGATCCTGGCCCGGAAATATGCCGGGCTGCTGGCTGGCGGTGCAACCTGGAGCGCCATTGCCAGGTCGGTCCGCCGTTCGGGTGCCGTCGCGTCGCTCAGCGCGTTGTCGTTGCATGCCGACGGCAAGGACTCGATCTATGCCCGTCTTGGTGAAGACCTGGCCGAACTGGACGGCCAGCGGCTGTTGCCGCTGGGACGCCCAGGCGATGCCGAACTCGAGGATATGTTCGCGCTCGCCGAACAGGCGGAGGAGGGTGGTTCTTATGCCGAGGCGGCGGCGCTCTACGCACGCTGCCTTGCCGCCGATCCGAGCGACAGCGTCGCGGCATTCAACCGCGCCAACTGCCTGCGCGCGGCCGGCAACAGCCAGGAGGCGATGCAGACCTATCTCAGGGCGATCAAGCTCGACCCGAAATTCGTCGAAGCCTGGTTCAACCTCGGCGGGCTGTTTGCCGCCGAAGGCAAGGTGCACACCGCACGGCGCCACCTCAAAAAGGCGGTGGCGCTCGACCCGACCTACGCCGATGCGATGTTCAACCTCGCCAACCTCGAATACGAGGCCGGCGACCTGGCCGAAGCCAGGCGCTGGTGGTCGCTTTATCTTGAGCTCGACGGCACGTCGGAATGGGCCAAGACCGCCGCCAAGGGCATCCAATATGCCGATCTGCATCTCAGGGAACGGACGGCAAGCTAGATGGCATTGCATTTTCTTTTCGACGGGCCGGAAGACGCTGCCGTCACCGTGCTTCTGGCTCACGGCGCGGGCGCGCCGATGGACTCGGCGTCGATGACGGCCGCTGCCAGCGCGCTTGCCAAGGTCGGCTTTCGCGTGGCGCGCTTCGAATTCGGCTACATGGCGGCGCGGCGGAGCGAAGGCGCACGAAAGCCACCGCCAAGGGCGGAAACGCTGAACCCCGAATACAAGGCAGCCGTTGACCAACTTGCCGCCAAGGGTCCGCTTGTCATCGGCGGCAAGTCGATGGGCGGGCGTGTCGCGAGCATGGTCGCCGACGAATTGTTTGCGTCGGGCAAGATCGTCGGACTCCTGTGCCTTGGCTATCCGTTCCACCCTCCGGCCAAACCGACGCAGTTGCGCACCAAACATCTTGCGGCACTGAAGACGCCGACGCTGATGGTTCAGGGCACACGCGACGAGTTCGGAACGGTCGAGGAAGTTCCCGGCTATGAGCTGTCTGAGCGCATCGAGCTGCTGTGGCTCGAGGATGGCGACCACGATCTCAAACCGCGCAAGAGCATTTCCGGCTTTTCCGCCGCGGATCACCTGAAAACGCTGGGCGAAGCGGTCGCCGGCTGGTCGGCCCGGCTGACCTGACCGAATGAAGATCGCCACCTTCAACGTCAACAACGTCAACCGCAGGCTCGAAAACCTGCTGGCTTGGTTGAAGGAAGCAAAACCCGATATCGTATGCCTGCAGGAGCTGAAGGCGGCGGACACACAGCTGCCGCGTTCGGCCATCGAGGCGGCGGGTTATGGCGCGGTCTGGCGGGGACAGTCGACCTGGAACGGCGTGGCGATCCTCGCCCGCGATGCGGAGCCGGTCGTGACACGCTGGGAGCTGCCCGGCGACCCCGACGACCGCCAGGCCCGCTATATCGAGGCTGCGGTCAACGGCGTGCTGATCGCTTCGCTCTATGCGCCGAACGGCAATCCACAACCGGGGCCCAAATTCGATTACAAGCTGGCCTGGCACAGCAGGCTCAACGCCCATGCGGCAACGCTGCTTGCGGCCGATGTTCCGGCGGTGCTTGCGGGCGACTTCAACGTCGCGCCCGAGCCCCGCGACGTCTACGCAACCAAATCTTACGACGACAACGCTCTCGTCCAGCCCGAGAGCCGTACCGCCTTCAGGCAATTGCTCGATCAGGGCTGGACCGATGCCATTCGCAAGGCCTTTCCCGCCGAGGTGGTCTACACCTTCTGGGACTACAGGCGAAACCGTTGGCCGCGCGACGCCGGCCTGCGGCTCGATCATCTGCTGCTCAGCAAGAAGATGGCCAAGCGCCTGACTGGGACTGGCGTCGATCGCGATATACGCGGCCGCGAAGACGCGAGCGACCATGCCCCGGTTTGGATCAGCACGAGGTAGCCGGCTTGCGGCTACCTCATGACCGGTGGATGGATTGCTCGATCGCTCAGGCCGGGCGCCACTCGAATTTCAGTTCCTCGCGGAAGGCGAAACGCACGATATGGTCGACAACGACCTGTTCCATGCGGGGCAGGTCTTCGGCCTCGACATTGACCGTCAGCATATGGTCGTCGGCGCGCAGGTCGACAACACGTCCTTCGCCAAGGTCGATGCGGCCTTCAGCCGGTGAAAAGTCGACTGAAAACTTGTGGCTCCAGTGCTTGCAGAGCTGCTGCAAATAGCGGCTGGCATGTTCGGTGGCGACTGATGCAGTCGATCTGGGCATGATTGTCCTCGGAATGATTGTCACCCTGGGCGCCGACAGGGCGGATGTAGTCTCGTGATTTCGTCAAAAATGCGAGGCCGGGGCGCTGTGCATGGCAAGGTGGCTCTGCGCGATACGCCTTGCACTGTCGCAGAACGAAGGGAAATCCGGCAGAACGAGTTGATGTTTAGAGCCAGCGCCTGTTCCGAAGGGCTGGCGGTCGCCTTATGAGAGACCGTACCGCTTCAGTGGAGCGAAGGGCGGGAAGGCGAGGAGCCTTGCCGGAGGTGGGCGTATTCGATACGGTTGCGTCCCTTCTCCTTCGCCGCCTGCATCTGGCGATCGGCAGTGAGCAGCAGCTCGTCGGCGGTCGCGTCGGTTTCAAACAGCACGGCGCCGACACTGACGGTCAAGGGCCAGGTCAAACCGCCGGCAACGGGTTCGAAACTCGCCTCGGCAACCGCATTGCGGATACGCTCGGCAACTTTCTCGGCATTCGCCTTGGTCGCTCCGGGCAGGTAGACGGAGAATTCGTCACCGCCGATGCGCCCGACAAGATCGCCGCTTCGCACCGAAGCACGGATGATTGCGGCGATCGCGCTGAGCGCCTGGTTGCCGGCGGCATAGCCGATCTGCTCGTTGAGGCGTCTGAGATGATCCATGTCGATCACCAGCAGCGCGCCCGGCCGCCGCCCTGTCGCAGAGCTCGTTGCAATGACGTCGATTGCCGCGGTGAACAACGGGCCGGTGAGGCATGACGTTAGGCTGTCATGCGCCAGCTCCTGGGCGTATTTTTGCTTCAGCGAGGCGTTTTCGGTCAGGCTCAGGCCCAGCAGCACAAGCAGGGGGGCGATGAACAGCAGTGGCAAGACAAAAGCGTTGACCGCATCACGCCAGAGAATTTCAGCATCCACGCCGGCAAAGACAAGGACACGGAAGCCCAGTCCGACGATTACGAACAAAAGCGCACCAGCCAGGGTCAGAAGCGCGACCTGGCCCCACCGGCGCTGTGTTATTGCGTTCAGTCTGTCTAGCATGCGTACCCAGCCGAAAGTCTTTCCAAGGATTTGAACCTTACTGCCATATCTTCGTAATACGCGCGGCGAGGGGGCACTTTGAGTGCGAGGCCACAGTTACGAAGCGTTATGGTTAAGGGAGTGCTAAATAAAAGAAGCCGGAGAGCGCGCCTTGGGTGGACTTAGCTGCAGCAGGCGTTTCCCTGATGGAATTCAGTCTATCGACGTGTGGCATCTGCTACGCAGCGTCCTTGAAGAACCGCGCGCCCCTAGGAGCGATTGTGCAGCTTGAGGAGCTCTACACGACGGTGGAGGCCGCCGCCCTGTTACGCGCGTCGGTCCAAACCCTGGCGCGATGGCGCGGCGACGGCACAGGCCCCGCGTACGTCAAGCGTGCCGGCCGTATCCTCTATCGCGAAAGTGACATTGCGCAGTATCTTGCCAAGGCTACCCGGACAAAAACACGCGGCGCGGCGGAGGCACCATGAATAAGGCGGGTCGGAGAACAGTCCAAGGCGCCCGTGACGCGCTCGCCTTGGCAAAAGGCGTTGCAGATCCGGTCTATTACATTATTCACATTTCGCCGACGCCGGGCGAGCAGGAAATACGCCATGATGGGCCACCGAGAAAAGATGAAGAGCGGCGATGAGTTTGACGCGCTCACGAAGCGTGCGCGCCAATCGCTAAAAGTCTTTCGGAAGGCCGGCCTAGCTCACAAGGCGAAGAAATCGTTCTCACGTAGGCTGCGACACGAGGCAAGGACGTATTTGGACAACGAGAGCCGTCAGGATTGATCTTTCGCTTCCCCAATGACAATCAGTGATTTGGGGAGCAGTACGCATGAAAAACAATTCGACTCTAGCGGTGATCGCTGCTGCACTTGTTTTTTCGTCAATCCTGCTTATCGCCGCCGGCGCAATGTCCAATGCTAGCGCTCAGGGCGCATGCAAGGACCTCGTTTGCCACGCTTACCGATTTGTGCGGGATTTTCAGACATTCATTGCCGCTGGCCTAGCAATGGGGGCGGCTTGGTACGCTGGCAAGCCGGTCTGGCTGCAGTTGCAGAATATGTATGCGCAGCATGACATTATGGCGCGAGACGTTATCGCAACACGGCTTGCAGGGATCGAACGTCGTCTAGAGACCACAAATGAAAAAGCAACTTCGATATGCAATAATGTGTGGCGCACAATATATGGAAATATGTGGGATGAAGAATCATATGATCCAGATAGCATAAATCCACTTTGGGCCGACGACGTAGAGCGCGATGTTCGAGATTTATGCCGTACACTAGAGGAGTATCAGCATTCAAAGTCCGATACTGCCTTGATAGAGGCTAATCGCGATATTTTAATTGATTCTTGCGAGAAGTTGATTGACTGCCTCTCTTCAATAAGCGCGCCAGCTCGCTACGGTGGAGATCCTTTCTTAACAGAAGAACAAGAGTCTGGCTTGGAACCGGCAGCAGCACAAGCAAGGATTGACCTGCCTGAACGTGCCGATAGCCTTGAGAAGGCGAACCGGTTACTAACGGCAAGCACAGAACGGGAAATGACGAAGATAAAGCTTCGCATCCGAACTATTGATGATTCCGTCCTTGCGGGCAATGACCTCTAGATTCGCTCATGTTGGGCCGCCTTCAATGGGATCGGCAAGCATGCAATTGCTGTTGCTTTGGTTTCAACGTTTTCTAGGCACTGTTGATTGCAATCGTAGTCGGCTAGGCCGCCCAATCTTTAAGCTCTAGTTCGTCTAGATACGCTAGAAAGCGCGGGGTGACATGAATTGCCATTCCACCCCATACGGAAGAGACGTCGATGAACCCGAATCTGATCAATGCAAGAACGGCGTGACGAAAATCGCGCCTGTTTTCAAATGCCCCCCGGGTATCCATATCGTAAGGAATTTCGAACCTGCTCCGCTTTGTCTGCGGATCGATATCCTGCTTAAGTAAGCCTGCAATTCGGCCGCCCTGGACCGCGGCTAGACATCGCATATCGTCATCTGTGAGCTGTTCAGTGATGGCAGCATACTCCGCCATCTTGTCTTCTTGGTAACTCGCAGTCGTTGCATGGCGGAAGAAGTAGCGGGCAATGATCGTGATTTTTCTTTGAGCGACACCTTCCAGAGCCGCGCGACGAACACGCAGCACGAAAGAGGCTAGGCGGTCTTCCTCGATGACATCGTTGGGATCAATAAGCCCGCTACGCAGCTGGGCAATCAAGATCTCTTCGAGCATATTGAGCCGCTTTTGCATGACCCTACGAATTGGCAGCATTACAGCTTCAGACAAGCCAGCCGAGCCAATCGCCAGACCGGCGGATACATACTCCACTATGGACTGACCTCGAATGTACCCGGAAACATCGTGGTCGTGCTGTTGGTCGCTACCGGGCTCTGCGCGTCGCTCATGCCTGTGCCTCTGGCCGGGGGCGTTAAATGAATCATTCCATGGTGAGGAACGCAAGCTAGCCGCGAGTTGGGGCCGCATTTGGGAGCGCCCTCATCTGATCAAAAAAAATGTTAATGATTACAATGGCATGTGGCGGAGAGAGTGGGATTCGAACCCACGGAGAACTTGCGCCCTCGACGGTTTTCAAGACCGTTGCCTTAAACCACTCGGCCATCTCTCCAAACCATTGCAGCCGCTGTGCTATTTGCCTGGTCCGAGAAGATCGGATCGGCTTGCGCTGGGCTTGCAACCATCTGGTCACGAGTGCCGCGTTTATAGCTTTCCTTAGCTCGCCGTCAACGCCGCGAATCTTAAACAAGAAGAGAAACGCCCAACATCGTCATTGGGCGGCAAGTGGCGCATCCGGCTTCGGCGAACCGGTTGGCAACACTGCGCCGCAACCCTGGCGCACGCAATCGCCGATCTGCACCGCGCTTCGACAACGCTGGAAGACAACAAACCCGGCGTGAAGGTAGTCGTCAGTTTTCCTGCCATCGGAACCCAAACAGCCAATGAGGCCGCTTCAGCTGTCGAAGTGGATTATCTTCTTGTTATGTTTTTTGCCATAATGACCTGAAAATAATAGCTTTCTTACGCTGCGACGCTGCGCTTGTTCTGCCACGGCGAACTTGGTTGAAGTCAAGTTACTCGAGGGCAAGCGCCGCAATTACGCCACAATCCCGCCCGTTTCGGACCACAGTCGATTAATAGGCTGGCAAGCATTAGCTGCGCACATAGGGGACTGGGGATAGGTGCGCGAGCTAACTCCATTTTATGCGTGACGGCACTGCGATCGTTTGGCAGGGCCGGAGTAGACTGGCAGGGGACTTCACGACAATGCAGAACTCGACGCGGACGCGCCTTGGGCGCGCAGCCACGATCAGCATTCTCGCAGCGACCGCTGTGTTCATTGCCGGCTGCGCCTCCCAGAAGCCGACCACAGTCGCCGGCAAGAAGCGCTCCAAGGAATATTTCGCCGAGTCCGAATATGGCGTGAAGGCAAGCCCGCGCGTGACGACAGCAATGTCGAACCTGCCGCGCGGCGGCGGCCGGGACCAGACCGGCAAGCCCTACAAGGTGCGCGGCAAGTGGTACTACCCAAAGGAAGACAAGAATTACGCCGCGATGGGCCCGGCCTCATGGTACGGCGACGCCTTCCACGGCCGCCTGACCGCCAATGGCGAAATCTACGACATGACGCATCTGACTGCGGCGCATCCGACCATGCCGCTGCCGAGCTATGCGCGCGTCACCAACACCAAGAACGGCTCATCGGTGATCGTGCGCATCAACGATCGCGGACCCTATTCGAACGACCGTGTCATCGACCTCTCCAAGCGCGCCGCCGAGATGCTCGACTATGCCCACAGCGGCACGGCCAATGTGAAAGTCGAATATGTCGGTCGGGCACCGCTCGACGGCCGCGACGACCAGTACCTGCTGGCGTCCTACCGCCCGGGGAAGGGCATGGCCGATCCGATCAATGACGGCTTGCCGGCTGGCGTGATGATTGCCATGAACGGTCCGACGCCGAGCGTCGGCGTCAGCCAGGCGGCAGCCTTCCCGGGCACGATGACCACAAACGCAGCGCCTGCAATGATCCAGCAGGCCAGCGCGCCAGCCAACACGCTTGCCGCCCAGGCGGTCCAGTTCGAACAGCCGGCTGTGGCTGCGCAAGGGCAGGGCATCGTCGACGTCGTGCTGCCGGATTTCGGGCCGATCGCGCCTGAACGTCCCGACGGTATGATGGTGCCGCAAACCCGCGTGGCGCTCGCCACCATGGGCTACGCCAGCGAAAGCGAGAGTGCTGCGACCCGCGCCTTCGACGCACTTGCAGGCAATTCGATGACGTCGAGTGACATCGTCGAGTCTTGGAAACGCCTCAATCCCGGGCCGCGTGCCGAGCAGAAGCTGGAAGCTTATGTCGCAGCCGGCACGTTCGAGGACAGCGCAGAAGCCCAGCGTATCGCGAAGGCGCTATCGGCTTACGGTCGTACCCTGGTCGAGCAGTCCGACTTCGAAGGCAAGACCTGGTATTCGGTCGACCTTTATCCCGATGGCAAGACCTCGATCGACGCCATGCTGAAGGCGGCCTGGTCGCATGGCGCACCCGACGCGTTTGCGGTTCACGATTAAGGCATTCGCGCCTGCGGAGCTGTGGCTATCTGCCCCGCCACGGTTGATCCCATCGATCGAAGACTGATAGGTTCACGACGCTCGACCGGAACGGGGCCGAACGGGGCAGTATCTCTCATGAATTTCAGACTATCCGCGCCGCTCAGCTTGATGATCGGCTTGCTTGCAGCGCTTGCCTTCACAGGACAGGCTGAGGCTCAGCTGTTCGAAACGAAGGCCACCCAAGCCTACATGATCGATGCCGAAACTGGCACCGTGCTGTTTTCGAAGGATCCCGACAAGCCGATGGCTCCGGCCTCGCTGGCCAAGCTGATGACCATGGAGGTGGTGTTCAACGCCATCAAGTCGGGCCGCTACAAGCTCGACGACACCTTTGCAGTGAGCGAAAACGCCTGGCGCACCGGTGGCGCCGCATCGCGTGCCTCGACGATGTTTGCCGCGGTCAAGTCGCAGATCCGCATCGAGGACCTGATCCAGGGCGTTACTGTACAACTCGCCAATGACGGTTGCATCGTGCTTGCCGAAGGCATGGCCGGCTCGGAAGCCAATTTCGCCCTGCAGATGACCGAACGCGCCCGCGAGATCGGGCTTCAGAAGTCGACATTCGTCAATTCGACGGGCCTGCCGGCGCCCGGCCAGACCACCACCGTGCGCGAGCTTGCCACGCTCGGCCTGCATATCTGGCGCACATATCCCGAGTTCTACCGCTATTACAGCCTACCGGAGTTCAACTGGAACAAGATCCTGCAGCGCAACCGCAATCCGCTGATCACCATGGACATCGGCGCCGACGGCATGGCGGCCGGATTCACCGAAGGCGAGGGTTTTGCCATCGTCGGCTCGGTCAACCGAGAGGGCAGGCGGCTGTTTGCCGCCATGGCCGGCCTTGCCAGCGACCGCGAGCGCTCGGAGGAAGCACGCAAGCTGCTCGACTGGGGCATGCGATCCTTCGAGAAGTCGGAGATCTTTGCCGCCAACGAGACAGTCGGCGAAGCGCAGGTGTTTGGCGGCACCAGATCGCATGTCGCGCTGGTGGCCCAGAAGCCGATCTCGCTGTTTTTACCGATTACCAATCGCGAGCGGCTCGTGGCACGCATCGTCTATGACGGCCCGGTGGCAGCTCCGATTGCACAGGGAACGCCGATCGGCTCGCTCAAGGTCTGGATCGGCGACACGCTGAGCCAGGAAACCCCGCTCTATGCCGCAGAGGCTGTCGAAGTAGGTTCACTGCAAAGCCGTGCCCTCGACGCGGTCAAGGAACTCGCGGTCGGCTGGCTCAGATAGTTCGGGTGGACCTTTGCGGCTCTCGACGCTAGAGCTTCGGCACCTACATAAGATATGCCGTGAGGCCGTTCGTGCGGCATGACGTGCGGTGCAGCGGACAGAAAGGCATTGGTTTGGCGCGCGGCTTCTTCATCACATTCGAAGGCGGCGAGGGCGCAGGCAAGTCGACCCAGATCGAACGCCTGGCCAGCAAGCTTCGCGACAAGCGCTATGACATTCTGGTTACGCGTGAGCCCGGCGGCTCGCCCGGAGCCGAAGCGGTGCGCCATGTGCTGCTGTCGGGTGCCGCCGAGCCATTCGGACCGGAAATGGAAGCGCTGCTGTTTGCTGCCGCGCGCTCCGACCATGTCGAGCAGGTGATCCGACCGGCCGTCGAGCGTGGTGCCATCGTACTGTGCGACCGCTTTCTCGATTCGTCGCGTGTCTACCAAGGGGTTACGGGCGACCTCGATCCCGACTTCATGGCGGCTGTCGAGCGCGTGGCAATCAATGGCATGATGCCCGACATGACGCTGATCCTCGATCTCGACCCGACTGAAGGCCTTCGGCGCGCCACTGCCAGGCGCGGACAGGATGTGGCAGACCGTTTCGAGAAGGAGACCGTCGAGATCCACCAGCGCCGGCGCGAGGCCTATCTGGCGATCGCCGAGAACGAACCTGAACGATGCATCCTGATCGACGCATCGAAGGATCAGGAAGAGGTCGAGCACCAGATAACCGACGCCGTCTTCGCCGCCCTCGAGGCGCGCGCTACTGCCGGCAGCCGGGCCAGGGCCGACGCCTGATGTTCGAACGGATCGCCCCCGAACAACACGACACGCTCGACGGCATTGCCGAGCCGGCCGAAAACCCGCGCCTGTTCGGCCATGAACAG
This sequence comes from Aminobacter sp. SR38, assembly GCF_014843375.1. NCBI lineage: Bacteria > Pseudomonadati > Pseudomonadota > Alphaproteobacteria > Hyphomicrobiales > Phyllobacteriaceae > Aminobacter > Aminobacter sp. SR38. Next base: position 192,390 of record NZ_CP062112.1, on the reverse strand, counting down.
GCGGCCGCGATGCTGACCGCGGCCTATCGCTCGGGCAAGCTGCCGCATGCCCTTATCCTCGCCGGCCCGGTAGGCATCGGCAAGGCGACACTGGCCTTTCACCTCGCCAATCATCTGCTGCGTCATCCCGACTATCGCAGCGCGCCCGAAGAGCTCGCGCATCCAGACCCGAAGTCGGGACTGTTCCGCCAGGTTGCCACCGGCGCGCATCCTTCGGTGCTGCACCTGACGCGGCCGCAGAACGACAAGACCAAGGGTTTCAAGTCGGTCGTGACAGTCGACGAGATCCGAAAAGTGTCGCGTTTCCTGTCGATGACCTCGCATGATGGCGCCTACCGTGTCGTCATCGTCGATCCGGCCGACGACCTGAACACCAATGCCGCCAATGCGCTGCTCAAAAACCTTGAAGAGCCGCCGGCGCGTACACTGTTCGTCCTGATCGTCCATGCGCCCGGCAGTCTGCTGCCGACGATCCGTTCGCGCTGCCAGACCATCCGCCTGACCCCGCTCGACGACAATGCGCTGCTGGCAGCCCTTGCCGGCACCGATCAGCCGGCGCCTGACGAGCCGGAGGCGCGCGCGGCACTGGTGCAGCGGGCAGGGGGCAGCGTGCGCGCTGCCATCCTGCTCACCCAGTATGGCGGGCTGGAGATCGCCGAAGCGCTTGACAGGATCGTGCGGTCCGGACGCAACGACATCGGCGCCGCGCACAAGCTCGCCGATGCGGTGGCGGGCAGGGACAGCGCCATCCAGTTCGACGTCTTCAATCGCCGCGCGCTCGACCTGCTGGCGGATACGGCGACGCAAGCTGCCTACAACTCCGACCTTTCACGGGCCAACGCCTTGTCCGATGCTTGGCACGACGCGCAAAACGCGATATCCGAGACCGAGACCTACAATCTCGACAAGAAACAACACGTCCTGGCCATGATCGACCGCTTGAATGCCGCATTGCGAATGTGACGCTCGTCCGAGCCGGATGGCAAACGCCATGCCGATGCGTTGTCTGACCGCGACCCTTTCAATCCGACATTCATGACGGCCCACCCATGTCCCGCGAAAAATTCTACATCACGACCGCGATCTCCTATCCCAACGGCAAGCCGCATATCGGCCACGCCTACGAGCTGATCGCAACCGATGCTCTTGCCCGCTTCCAGCGCCATGACGGCAAGGATGTTTTCTTCCTCACCGGCACCGACGAGCACGGCATCAAGATGCTGCAGACGGCCAACCGCGAAGGCATCACCGCGCGTGAACTGGCAGACCGCAATTCGAACGAATTCAAGAAGATGGCAACACTTCTGAATGCGTCGAACGACGATTTCATCCGCACCACCGAAGAGCGTCACTATGCTGCCTCCCAGGCGATCTGGAAGGCGATGGCTGACAAGGGCGACATCTACAAGAGCAGCTATGCCGGCTGGTATTCGGTGCGCGACGAAGCCTATTACGGCGAGGAAGAGACCGAAGTCCGTCCCGACAATGTGCGCTATGGCCCGCAGGGCACGCCGGTTGAATGGGTCGAGGAGGAGAGCTACTTCTTCCGCCTGTCGGCCTATCAGGACAAGCTGCTGGCGCTCTATGACAGCAAGCCCGACTTCATCGGCCCCAACGAGCGCCGCAACGAAGTTGCGAGCTTCGTCCGTTCGGGTCTGAAGGACCTGTCGATCTCGCGCACGACATTCGACTGGGGCGTGCCGGTGCCCGGCGACGACAAGCACGTGATGTATGTCTGGGTCGACGCGCTGACCAACTACATCACGGCGCTCGGCTATCCGGACACCAGCGCCGAGAAGTGGGCTTACTGGCCTGCCGTTCATATCATCGGCAAGGACATCGTCCGCTTCCATGCCGTCTACTGGCCGGCTTTCCTGATGTCCGCCGGCATCGAGTTGCCGAAGAGGGTGTTCGGCCACGGCTTCCTGTTCAACCGCGGCGAGAAGATGTCGAAGTCGCTCGGCAACGTCGTCGATCCGTTCACCATGGTCGAACATTATGGCCTCGACCAGGTACGCTACTTCCTGCTGCGTGAGGTTCCGTTCGGCCAGGACGGCAGCTACAGCCACGAGGCAATCGTCAACCGCACCAATGCGGATCTCGCCAACGACCTCGGCAATCTTGCGCAGCGCTCGCTGTCGATGATCGCCAAGAACTGCAATGGCGTGGTGCCGCAGCGCGGCGAATTGGCGGAGGCCGACAAGGCGATCCTCGACCAGGCCGTGGCGGCGCTGGCGACGGCGCGCAAGGCAATGGCGGAGCAGGGCATCCACCACGCCCTCGCCGCGATCTTCGCCGTCGTTGCCGAGGCCAACCGCTACTTCGCGGCACAGGAGCCCTGGGCACTGAAGAAGACGGACCCGGCGCGCATGGAAACGGTGCTGTGGACCACGGCCGAGGTGATCCGTCGCGTCGGAATCATGTGCCAGCCGTTCATTCCGGCCTCGGCAACCAAGCTGCTCGACCTGCTTGCAGTCACCGACCGGGACTTCGTCCATGTCGACGCCGCGCATGCGCTGGTCTCGGGTGCGGCACTGCCGGCACCGCAGCCGGTGTTCCCGCGCTATGTCGAACAGGCAGCGGAAAGCTGAGGCCGGCAGAAATGTTGGTCGACAGTCATTGCCATCTCGACTTCCCCGATTTCGCCGAGGAGCGCGCCGATATCATCGCGCGCGCCAAGGCGGCGGGCGTCGAGCGGATGGTCACGATCTCGACGCGCGTGAAGCGCTTCGAACAAATCCTTGCGATCGCTGAAGAATTCGGCGAAGTTTTCTGCTCCGTCGGCACCCATCCGCACAACGCTGCGGAAGAACTCGACGTGACGACCGCAGATCTGGTCCGGCTGGCACAGCACCCGAAAGTTGTGGCGATCGGCGAGGCCGGCCTCGATTATTTCTACGACAAGTCGCCACGCGACGCCCAGGCCCAAGGGCTTCGCGTGCACATCGCGGCATCCCGGGAAACCGGATTGCCGCTGGTCATCCACGCCCGTAACGCCGATGACGACATGGCTGATATCCTCAAGGAGGAAACAGGGAAGGGTGCCTTCCCCTTCATCCTGCACTGCTTCTCGTCAGGGGCCGAGCTGGCGCGCATCGGCGTCGCGCTTGGCGGCTATGTCTCGTTCTCCGGCATCCTGACGTTCAAGAACTCGGCCGAGCTGCGCGAAATCGCCAAGGACGTGCCGCGCGACCGGCTGCTGGTCGAAACCGATGCGCCATACCTTGCGCCGCCGCCGCATCGCGGCAAACGCAACGAGCCGGCCTTCGTGGCGCAGACGGCTGCAGTGCTGGCCGAAACCATCGGTGTCAGCGCAGCTGAAATCGCCGACATCACCACAGCCAACTTCTTCCGGCTGTTCACCAAGATGCCGAGGCCAGCCTGACGCCATGGCCGACGTGCTGCGCCTTACCATTCTGGGTTGCGGCTCGTCGCCAGGCACGCCGCGCATCACCGGCGACTGGGGCGCCTGTGACCCGACAAACCCGAAGAACAGGCGCACCCGCGCGGCCGCCATGGTCGAGCGCATTTCCGACACCGGCGTCACGCGCGTCGTCATCGACACGGGGCCGGATTTCCGCGCCCAGATGCTGGCCGCCGGCATTCGCCACATCGACGGCGCGGTCTACACGCACCCGCATGCCGACCATATCCACGGCATTGACGACCTCCGGGGCTATGTGCTCGAGCGCGGTAGCCTCGTTGATATCTGGGCCGACGTTTTCACGCTCGACAGGCTGAAACAGGCATTTGGCTACTGCATCGAAACGCCGCCGGGCAGCTCATACCCACCGATCGTGCGGCCGCATGCGATCGCGCACGACCAACCATTCGTCATAACGGGAGAGGGGGGTGCCCTCACCTTTCTGCCGCTGCCGCAGATCCATGGCGACATCATCTCGCTCGGCTTCCGTGTCGGGCCTCTGGCCTATTGTTCCGACGTCAGTGACTTCCCTGATGCGACGGTCACATTGATGATGGGCCTGGAACTGCTCGTCGTCGACGCCTTGCAGCATAGGCCGCATGTCAGCCATCTGTCGCTCTCGGAGGCGTTGGAGTGGATCGGGAAGCTCAAACCAAGCAAGGCCGTGCTGACCCATATGCACGTGCCGCTGGACTACGCCGCCGTCATGGACGCCACGCCGGCACATGTCGAACCGGCCTATGACGGCATGACGATCGAAATGCCATTTTCGACAGAGTGATAAGCCGACAGTTTGACGCGCGCCTGAGTGGCATCGCAGCCGGCCAATAACGCGCATTGCGGCGAATGCGTCCAAGCCGATCGTCAGCCAAGCTTGCAGAGACGACCGGGAACAGCAAAAACCCAGCTAATCGGCGTTTCTGAAAAGTTGAATTGTTCCATAATCTATCTTATGCGACTTAAATTTGTAGCCGGGTGGGTTCTACCTTGAAGTGCGACTTTGCAGCGATACCAATGGGTTATCGCACGCAAGGAACCGCAGATGAGACGCACCTACTCCCAGATCGATTTGGATGAACGCCGTAAGATCGAGCGCTGGCGCCAAGCCGGAGTAAGTGTCGACGCGATCGCTGAGAAGCGCGGACGCCATCTCTCGACGATCTTCCGCGAGATCGCGCGGAACAAGTTCGAGGATCGGGAGATGCCCGATCTGACCGGCTACTTCTGCGATATCGCAAGCTTGTTCGACATCCGCAGCTCCAGGCCGCAATCATCGAGCGGATCAAACATGGTTGGTCGCCGGCGCAGATAGCCGGCCGGTGGCTTGCGAGCGCAGCAGCGTCCGCGTCTGCCACGAGACGATCTACCGCTTTGCCTATTCCAGTGACGGCCGCGACATGAAGCTCTGGCGCCACTGCCGGAAGCGCGTGCCAGGCGCCGGCCGCGCTATGCGCGGCGTCGCCATGGCCGACGGTTCAGCCCGGAATTGAGCATTTTGCACCGTCCTGACATCGTCCGGGACAGAAAACAGCTGGGGCACTGGGAATGCAACCTGCTGCAATTCCGCAAGAAGTTCGGCAAGGTCAATGTGACGTCACTGGTTGAACGGGTCAGTCGCTTCACGGTCTTCCTGCGCAACAACGACCGTCAGTCAAAACCGATCATGGATGGATTGATCGAGGCGCTGGCGCCCCTGCCCGCTGCAGCACGTCGTTCCATCACCTTCGACCGCGGCACGGAATTCACCGACTGGCCCTACCTGCAGGCCGGCCTCGGTGTTCAGCGACCCACAGTCTCGATGGCAGAAAGGTACCGTCGAGAACACCAACCGGCGCGCTCGCAAATGGCTGTCGCGTGACACCGACCCACTGCCCTTCGATGACCGCCACCTCAAGCAAGCGGGTGCTCATCTCAACGCGACACCACGTAAATGTCTTGGCTTCAGAACGCCAGCGGAAGTGTTCAGGCACAAGCTTCTGGCTGCCCGGCGATGAACCAGCTACCTTGCCATGGCTCAAAGTCGCACTTCGCCCAGAACTCACAATGCGAACGTCACGATCAAAAGTCGATTGATCCGATCATCCGCGTTGCCTCGGCCAGCTCTTGCGCTATTTCCGGATCGCCAACCCCCATAGCAATGTGTACGTTGCCAGCACGATGTTTGCCGCTGTGGTAGCGGGCGATCGAAAACTGGAGCGCTCCGACGCCCGAGTTGCGCGCAAGCGTCGGCGGTGCGTCGCGCGGCAAATCGTCGGTTACATCGAACCAATCCGCTGGCAGGTCGAGCAGCAATCCGTATCACAACGAGTGACTGTATGCGGCAGCGGAAGCGCTTTAGCCTTGTTGTTGCTATGATGGCCATGGAGACAGGACGTGACGTCGGACAGGCAACGCAAAACCCATTGGGACGGCATCTACGGTACCAAGGCCGAAGACGCAGTCAGCTGGTATCAGCAGTCGCCGGAGCAGTCGCTGACGCTGCTTGAGCTCGTCGGCGCCTCACCGGCATCAGCCGTCATCGACATCGGCGGCGGCGTCTCGCATCTGGTCGACGTGTTGCTCGGACGAGGCTTTGACGATGTCACCGTGCTGGACATCTCGCAGGCAGCACTTGATGCGGACCGCGCGCGCCTTGGACCGGACGCAAGCCGCGTGACCTGGATCCGCAGCGACGTAACCGCATGGCGGCCGGACCGCGGCTACGACATCTGGCATGACCGCGCCGCGTTTCATTTCCTTACCGAGGCCAGCGATCAGGAAACCTACGCCACGGTATTGGACAGCGCGCTGAAGCCCGGCGGCCATGCGATCATCGGCACTTTCGCACCCGACGGTCCTGAGAAATGCAGCGGGCTGCCGATCGTCAGGCACGATGCCGGCAGTATCGGCACATTGCTGGGCGACGGCTACGAGCTCGTCGACACGCGCCGCCACGAACACAGGACGCCATGGGACAGCGTGCAGCTATTCCAGTTCAGCACGTTCCGCAAACGGGGCTGACGACCACCCTGCCCGTATATTAGTCGTTACTGGATCGCCGCAAGGTCGCGGCGGCACAGCAACAGGTCATGCCGGTGCCGCGACGCGCCTGGATTCAAACACCCTGGCCAGCCACATGCCGACAAGCATCATTGGCAGGAAGGCATATGTGCCGGCAGCTCCGAGCGTGGTTGCCGTCAGTGCTGGCCCCGGGCAAAAGCCGCCAAGTCCCCAGCCGATGCCGAAAATGGCCGAGCCCAACAGAAGCGGCCAGTCGATCTCCGTCTTGGCCGGAAGCTGGAACGCGGCAGCGGCCAACGGCTTTGAGCGTTTCAATACAAGGCGATAGCCGACGAATGCGGTGATGACGGCGCCACCCATGACCAAGGCCAGCGACGGATCCCAGGTGCCAGTCACGTCAAGGAAATTCAACACCTTGGCCGGGTCGGACATGCCTGAAACAACGAGGCCTATGCCGAACACCAGGCCAAGCGCGAGATTGACAAGAAACGACATGGTCAGTCTCCTAAGACGTGCCGGACGATGAAAACCGTGACGAAGGCCGTGGTCATGAAGGTGACGGTGGCAAGCAGCGACCGCATCGACAGCCGCGACAGCCCGCAGACACCGTGTCCACTGGTGCAGCCGCTGCCATAGACCGAACCAAAACCGACCAGCAGACCGGCGATGGCCATCAGCGACAGGTTCGATGAAACGGTCTGGAGCACCTCGTTTCCGGATGCCATCAGATAGATCAGGGGTGCGGCGACCACGCCGAGAACGAAGCCGAGGTGCGACGGGAAAGCACCGTCGGCTTAGGGCGGCAAAAGGCGGCTGGCGATGCCGCTGATGCCCGCTATGCGCCCTTCCCAGGCTATCAGCAGCACGGCCGCCAGGCCGATCAGGATGCCGCCTATTGTCGACGCGATGGGGGTAAATTCAGTCATTGTTCCTGCTTTTCGTTCGAAATTGGCGCGGTCGCCGGCGCACAGAACATGCGGTAGAGCAGCGCAACCATTTCCGCGACGCGCTCGTCGGCCAGACGATAGAAGACCGACTTCGATTCCTTGCGGCCGGCAATCAATCCGGCGTCGCGCAGCTCGGCGAGCTGTTGCGACAGGCCCGGTTGTCGGATGTCGAGGCGGTCTTCGAGGGCGCGCACCGAACGCTCGCCGTCGACGAGGGCACAAACGATCATCAGGCGATTGGGATTGGCGAGCTTCTTCAGAAATTCTGAAGCCTCCCCCGCCCGTTCAAGCAGTTCAGATATCGCCTTGTTGGCTTCGGGATTCACGGCATTGACCTCGGTTTGGATTTGCGCATGTCCGGATCGCCCTAGCGTCCGTTTGACGGCGCCCGCATTGGTTCGCTTTCATAAATTACGTATATATGATTGCATTTTTTTGCAATCGATACTCTGCATATGTCAAGGCGCGAAACGAAGCGTGCGGATTGGCAAACGGCAGAAATTGGTCATGGACCGAGCTCGCGTCCGGGCAAATGTGCAACGGACGACATCGCCGGCGACTAGTCGTCGGAGTGGCTGCGGTTGGCCTTGTTGCGTGCCCAAAATTCGAGGCGTTTTTTGATGTCGCGTTCAAAGCCGCGTTCATTGGGCGCGTAGAATTCCGGACGGTTGGCGCCGGCAAGCTCATCTGGCATGAATTCCTGGCCCGAAAACGCGTCGGGATAATCGTGGTCGTACTTGTAGCCCTCGTGGTAGCCGAGTTCCTTCATCAGCTTGGTCGGGGCGTTGAGGATGTGCTTTGGTGGCGCCAGAGAACCAGTCTGCTGGGCCATGGCAATCGCCTGGTTGAAACCCATATAGGACGCGTTCGACTTGGGCGCCGTCGCTACATAGGTGATCGCCTGGGCCATGAACAGGCGCCCTTCCGGCCACCCTACCCGCTCGAACGCCGTCCAGGCAGCGATGACCTGCGGCATCGCCTGCGGGTCGGCCATGCCGACGTCTTCGGATGCGGCGCAAGCCAGGCGGCGGAAGATCGTCGCCGGAGATTCGCCGCCGACAACCATGCGCGCTGCCCAGTAGAGCGACGCCTGCACGTCGCTGCCGCGCAGGCTTTTATGGAAGCAGCTGAGCATGTTGTAGTGCTCTTCCTGCCCCTTGTCGTAGACCGGAGCACGCTTCTGCACCGTCTCGGCGAGGCCGCCGACATCGAGCACCACGCCTGGAGGCAGCGCGAGCAGCTCCTCGCAGAGCCCGATCAGGTAGCGCCCATCGCCATCCGCCATGGTTAGAAGTGTATCACGCGCGTCAGCGTCCAGCGGCAGCTTCCTGCCGGCATGCGCCTCGGCCCGCTCGGCCAGGATGGCAAGGTCAGGCTTCTCGAAACGTTTGAGCGTGTAGACCTTGGCACGCGACAGCAGAGCCGCAACAAGGCTGAAGCTCGGGTTCTCCGTCGTCGCACCGATCAGCACGATGGTGCCGTCCTCGACATGCGGCAGCAGCGCGTCCTGGGTGGTTCTGTTGAAGCGGTGGAGCTCATCAACGAACACCACCGTCTGGCGCCCTGCCCCGCTGCGCAGCTGCCTGGCAGCGTCCACGACCTTCCTGAGGTCGGCGACACCAGAGAGAACCGCTGAGAGCTGAACAAAATCGAGACCGATTTCCTTGGCGACCAGCCGGGCAATCGTCGTCTTGCCGACGCCTGGCGGCCCCCAGAGGATGAAGGACGATGCCTTTTTCGACTTGACCATGCGGCCGATCGGACCGTCGGGACCGAGGATATGGTCCTGACCGATGACCTCGCTGAGGCTTTGCGGACGCAATGTCTCGGCAAGCGGGCGCGGCACGACCTCGTCGAAGAGAGAGCTCATGCGGTGGCCCTCCCCACGATCCAGTTATGTGCCACGTCCAGTTCGAGCATGGTCAAACGCTCAGTAGCGCAGCATCTGCCGCATGATGCGGCCGTCGCGCTCGACGGTGAAGCGCCACCAGCGTGTATCCTCTTCGGAAAGCAGCTTGAGCTTCTCTGCGGTGTCGATCGTTTCACCGTTGAGCTCGCGCACGATGTCGCCGGCCTGGAAGCCGAAACCGGCGGCCGCCGAGCCGCCGTCAACGCCGACAATCACGACGCCTTTGGTGTCGGTCGCAACGCGCAGGCGCTGAGCCAGGCGCGGCGACAGCACGGCGACCTTGGCGCCGGCAAACGGGCTGCGGCCGCCCAGCAACACCTCGTTCGTGCTGGCGCCTTCCGGCGCGCGCTCGAGCGCCACTTCAACGGCCTTTTCCTCGCCCTTGGTCAGAACCGACAGCGTCGCCTTGCCGCCGATCGGCTGGGTCGACAGGCGATAGTCGAGCGCTTCCATATGCTCGATGGCGGCTCCGTTGAACGACAGAACGACATCGCCGGGCTTGAGGCCGGCGCGTGCCGCCGGACCGTTTTCGTCGACGGACGAAATCAGCGCGCCGGAAGGATGGTCCATGCCGAGCGATTCTGCGATCTGTGGCGTCACCGGCTCGAACGAGGCACCAATGAACGGCCGTTCGAAGAACTCCGCGCCGCCCTTGGCCGCCTCGGTGAAGGCGCGCACCATATTGGAGGGAATGGCGAAGCCGATGCCGATCGAGCCGCCGGTGCGGCTGAAGATCGCCGTGTTGATGCCGATCAACTGGCCGCCCATATTGATCAGCGCGCCACCGGAATTGCCCGGATTGATGGCGGCGTCGGTCTGGATGAAGAAGCCGGAATCGGAGACGCCGATATGCGTGCGGGCCAGTGCCGAGACGATGCCGCTGGTCGTGGTCTGGCCAACGCCGAAGGGATTGCCGATGGCAAGAACGAGATCGCCAACCTGTAGCGCGTCGGAATCGCCGATGGCGATCGTCGGAAACGGCTTGTCGGAATCGATCTTCAGCACGGCAAGGTCGAGCGAGTCGTCCTTGAGCAGAACTTTTGAAGTGAATTCACGGCCATCCGACAGAGCGACCTTCACCTGGTCGGCGTCCTGGACGACGTGATTGTTGGTGACGACGATGCCGCTCGCATCGACCAGTACCCCGGAACCGAGCGAGGAGCGATTGCGCGGCGCGCCACGGCCGAAGAATTGCTCGAAGAATGGATCGCCCTCAAAGGGCGAGCGTGCCTTCACCTGCTTGGAAGCATAGACGTTGACCACTGCGGCAGACGTATCCTTGACCAGCGGCGCGAAGGAAAGCTGCATCTCCTCGCGGCCGAAGGGCACGCGACGGTCGGGGCCGGGCGTGGCCGTGCCATCCTTGCCGCCGTTCAAAAGGTCCGTCAGCACATCCGACAGGCCGGGATCCTCGGCGGGCTTGGTGGCCTCCTGGGCCGATACACCACCTGCAACGGCCATCCAGGCACCCAGCGCAAGCAGCAAATAACGTTTCGCACGCATTGCGAATCCTCCAACGTCTAGTCGGCGCCATTGTCGCGACGATTGTGCAAATTGAAAGGCTGTATGCGCGCGAAAGCGCTTATTTCCGCATAGTTGGCGCGGGATGCGGAACAACCGCTGCAGCCTTTTCTGGCGGTCGCCCAAAACAAAAGGGGCCGCGAGGGCCCCTTCGGTTCAAAACAACGATGCGGGCTGCTTATGCAGCTTCAGCTTCGTTGGCAGCTTCGGCTTCGAGGCGAACGCGGTCGCCGGCGCCCTTGGCGGAGGTGTCGCGATCGACGAACTCGATGACTGCCATGGCGGCGTTGTCACCGCGGCGGAAGCCAGCCTTCATGATGCGCAGGTAGCCGCCGTTGCGGGTGGCGTAACGCGGCGCGACGACGTCGAACAGACGCTTCACGACGTTTTCGTTGCCGATCTGGGCGATCACCTGGCGGCGGGCATGCAGGTCGCCGCGCTTGCCGAGCGTCACCAGCTTCTCGACGATCGGACGCAGGTCCTTCGCCTTTTCGAGCGTGGTCACGATCTGCTCGTGCTCGATCAGCGAGACCGAGAGGTTGGCGAACATGGACTTGCGGTGGCTTACGCTGCGGGCGAAGCGACGGCCTTTGAAACCGTGGCGCATGGCTCTTTTCCTTCTTCACTTGTTCAAGAGGCCACGGCCTCTGATGGTTTTCCGCAAGGCCGTCGGACCGGAATATCCGGTCCTAGGAACCTTGCTCGACTAAGTCGTCTTAGTACTGGTCTTCGTATCGCTTGGCGAGGTCTTCGATGTTTTCCGGCGGCCAGTCCTGCACTTCCATACCGAGGTGCAGGCCCATCGCGGCCAGAACTTCCTTGATCTCGTTGAGCGACTTGCGGCCGAAATTCGGAGTACGCAGCATTTCTGCTTCCGTCTTCTGGATCAGGTCGCCGATGTAAACGATGTTGTCGTTCTTCAGACAGTTGGCCGAACGGACCGAAAGCTCCAGTTCGTCGACCTTCTTGAGCAGCGCCGGATTGAAGGCAAGCTCGGTAACGGCCTCGGCTGCAACTTCCTTCTGCGGCTCGTCGAAGTTGACGAACAGAGCGAGCTGGTCCTGTAGGATGCGAGCAGCGAAAGCCACCGCGTCCTCACCGGTGATCGAACCGTCGGTCTCAATGGTCATGGTCAGCTTGTCGTAGTCCAGAACCTGGCCCTCGCGGGTGTTCTCGACCTTGTACGAAACCTTCTTGACCGGCGAGTAGAGGCTGTCGACCGGGATGAGGCCGATCGGAGCATCTTCTGCGCGGTTGCGTTCAGCCGGGACGTAGCCCTTGCCGGTGTCGACGGTGAACTCCATACGGATCTCCGCACCCTCGTCGAGCGTGCAGATGACGTGGTCGGGGTTCAGGATCTCGACGTCGCCGACCGTCTGGATGTCGCCGGCGAGCACGGCACCGGGGCCCTGCTTGCGAACGACCATGCGCTTCGGGCCGTCGCCTTCCATGCGGATGGCGATTTCCTTGATGTTGAGCACGATATCGGTGACGTCCTCACGAACGCCGCCGATGGACGAGAACTCATGCAGCACGCCGTCGATCTGGACGGCAGTGACGGCAGCGCCGCGAAGCGACGACAACAGCACGCGACGGAGCGCGTTGCCCAGCGTCAGGCCGAAGCCACGCTCGAGCGGTTCGGCGACGAGCGTGGTCAGCGTCTTCTTCTTGGACGAGAACTCGATCTTGTTTGGCTTGATCAGTTCCTGCCAGTTTTTCTGGATCATATTCGCTTCCTTCCGTTGCCCCGCCACCATCCAATCGTGGCGGGCGACCTGGAAACCGTAACGAGCGCCCAAGGCGCTCGCACGGGGTGAAATATTAGACGCGACGCTTCTTGCGCGGGCGGCAGCCGTTGTGCGGGATCGGCGTCACGTCGCGGATCGACGTGATGGTGAAACCCGCAGCCTGGAGCGCGCGCAGCGCCGATTCACGACCCGAACCCGGACCGCAGACTTCGACCTCGAGCATACGCATGCCATGTTCCTGGGCCTTCTTGGCGCAGTCTTCGGCAGCCATCTGGGCAGCGAACGGGGTCGACTTGCGCGAACCCTTGAAACCCTGTGCACCGGCCGACGACCAGGCAATCGTGTTGCCCTGGGCATCGGAGATGGTGATCATGGTGTTGTTGAAGGTCGAATTCACGTGGGCGACGCCCGACGAGATGTTCTTGCGTTCGCGACGACGAACGCGAGCGGCTTCCTTAGCCATGGTAGTCCTTTCAGTTGATCTCTTCACCGCCGTAATACCAGCGGCTACACCAGCCTGCTTTTAAGGTGTCAGGCCGAACACCCGCCCATAAAAGGCGAAACCGGCGGGCCGAAACCCGCCGGGAACGAAATTACTTCTTCTTACCGGCAATTGCCTTGGCCGGGCCCTTGCGGGTGCGCGCATTGGTATGCGTGCGCTGGCCGCGGACCGGAAGCGACCGGCGGTGACGCAGGCCGCGGTAGCAGCCGAGGTCCATCAGGCGCTTGATGTTGATCGAAACTTCGCGGCGCAGATCGCCTTCGACCTGGTAGTCGCGGTCGATGGTCTCGCGGATCGACAGGACTTCAGCATCGGTCAGCTGGTTGACGCGGCGCTCAGCCGGGATGCCGACCTTCTCGACGATCTCCTGGGCGAACTTCTTGCCAATGCCGTGAATGTACTGAAGCGCAATCACAACGCGCTTGTTGGTCGGGATGTTAACGCCGGCTATACGAGCCATTTTCTCACTCCATTTGGGCCGGACTGTGCCGGCGCTTCAAGTTGCCCCGCGTCCGGTGGAGGCCGGCCCATGCGGGTTTTCCGTATCAATATGACTATGCGCCCTAACGGGCAAACACCGTCATGCCTGAATGGAAGACGGGCCGCCATACGCCAGTACGGCCCGTCAGTCAAGCACGACGGCTGTTTTTAGTGCGTGACCGCTGCGATGATAGCTTCAATCTGCGCGGTAACGTCGTCCATGTCGGCCATTCCGTCGACCTGCTTGAGCAGGTCGTTGGCATAGTAGTAGCCGATCAGCGGCGCCGTCTTCTTGTAGTACTCGCGCAAGCGTTCTTCGAACACCTCGGCATTGTCGTCCTTGCGAACCGGTTGGCCAGCAGCCTGTGCTTCCTCGGCGCGCTTCAGAATCCGGCCAACGAGTGCCTTGTCGTCGACGACGAGCTCGATCACCACGTCGAGATGCAGGCCGCGTTCGGCCAGCATGTCAGCGACTGCATCGGCCTGCGCCAGCGTGCGCGGGTAACCGTCGAGGATGAAACCCTTGGCGCAGTCGTCCTGGTCGATTCGCTCGGCGACGATGGCATTGACGATCTCGTCCGAAACCAGCTCGCCGGCGTCCATGACGGCCTTTGCGCGCTTGCCAACTTCCGTCTCGGCCTTCACTGCGGCCCGCAACATGTCACCAGTGGAAAGCTGCGGGATACCGTGCTTTTCAACCAGCCTCTGCGCCTGAGTGCCCTTCCCCGCCCCGGGCGGTCCCAGCAAAATAAGCTTCATCTTCCCCTCTTACCTCCACGGAGCTTCGACTTCTTGATCAGCCCCTCGTACTGGTGGGCGATCAGGTGACCCTGAATCTGCGCCACGGTATCAAGGGTTACATTGACCACGATCAGAAGCGAAGTACCACCAAGGTAGAACGGAACGCCGGTTGCCGAAATCAGGAACTCGGGCATCAAGCAGATGACGACCAGGTAGGCAGCGCCGATGACGGTGACGCGGGTCAGCACGTAGTCGATATATTCCGCCGTTCGTTCGCCGGGGCGATAGCCGGGGATGAAGCCCGAATGCTTCTTCAGCTGGTCGGCAGTGTCCTTCGGATTGAAGACGATTGCCGTGTAGAAGAAGGCAAAAAAGACGATCATCGCGGCGTAGAGCAGCATGTAGAGCGGCTGACCATGGCCGAGAGCGGCCATGACAGTGCTCACCCAGCCGGGCAGCGTTGCGGTGTTCGAGAAGCCCGCGACGGTCGCCGGCAACAGCAGCAGCGACGAGGCGAAGATCGGAGGAATAACGCCTGCGGTGTTCAGCTTCAGCGGCAGGTGCGACGTATCGCCCTGGAACATCCGATTGCCGACCTGGCGCTTCGGATACTGGATCAAAAGGCGACGCTGCGCACGCTCGAAGAAGACGATCAGGGCAATGACGACGATCGCCAGAACGATGATCGCGAGAATCAGGCCGGTCGACAGAGCACCGGTGCGGCCGAGTTCCAGCGTGCCGCTGATGGCGCTCGGCAGGCCTGCGACGATGCCGGCGAAGATGATCAGTGAAATGCCGTTGCCGATGCCGCGCGCGGTGATCTGCTCGCCGAGCCACATCAGGAACATTGTGCCGCCGACAAGCGTGATGACCGTCGAGGCACGGAAGAACATGCCCGGATCGGTAACGATGCCGTTGCCGCCCTCGAGGCCGGCGGAAATACCATAAGCCTGGACGACCGCCAGCAGCACGGTGCCGTAGCGGGTGTACTGGTTGATGATCTTGCGGCCCTGCTCGCCTTCCTTCTTCAGCGCTTCAAGCGACGGCACGACGGACGTCATGAGCTGCATGATGATGGAAGCGGAGATGTAGGGCATGATGCCGAGCGCAAAGAGCGCCATGCGCTCGACAGCACCACCGGCAAACATGTTGAAGATGCCGAGCACGCCGCGGCTCTGCTGGGTGAAAGCCTGCGCAAATGCGTCGGGGTTGATTCCCGGAAGCGGAATGTAGGTACCGAGGCGGTAGACCAAAAGCGCGCCAAGCGTGAACCAGATACGCTTCTTGAGGTCTTCGGCCTTGGCGAAGGCTGCGAAATTCAGATTGGATGCTAGTTGTTCAGCAGCCGATGCCATTCAGGGTACTCCGCTTGGTCACGCCGAAATGCCGCGATGGGCGCGGCGCGTGTCACCGAAGCCACGAGATAGGCTCCGGGAGGCAAACATGCAAGCGGCGGTATCTCTACCGCCGCTTACTTTGCAAAGCCTTTTACTCGGCGGCTGCCACTTCAGGCAGCTTCACCGATCCTCCAGCCTTTTCGATCTTCTCGATCGCCGGCTTGGAAGCGCCGGCAACATCAAAGGCCACCTTGGCCTTGAGTTCGCCGTCGCCGAGGATGCGGACGCCGTCCTTGACGCGGCGAATCACGCCGGCCTTGACGAGCGCCTCACCGGTCACGGCCTCCTTTGCGTCGAGCTTCTTGGCATCGATCGCGGCCTGGATGCGGGCCAGCGAAACGGTGACGAAGCTCTTTGCAAAGATGTTGGTGAAGCCGCGCTTCGGCAGGCGACGGTAGAGCGGCATCTGGCCACCCTCGAAGCCGTTGATCGCGACGCCCGAGCGAGCCTTCTGGCCCTTCACGCCGCGGCCGCCGGTCTTGCCGGAGCCGGAGCCGATACCACGGCCAAGACGCTTCTTGGAGTGGGTCGCGCCGGCGTTGTCACGCAGATCGTTGAGTTTCATCTTCTATCTCCTGCGCTCGGCTTACGCCTCGTCCACAACGCGGACGAGGTGCTGGACAGCTGCGATCATGCCACGCACCGAAGGAGTATCCTCCAGCGTGCGCTTGCGATGCATCTTGTTGAGGCCGAGGCCGACCAGCGTTGCACGCTGTTCCTTCGGACGACGGATCGGGCTGCCGATCTGCTCGACGGTGATGGTCTTGGTTGCTTTCTTGGCCATGGTCATTGTCCCTGGTCAGCTCGAGCGACTATTCTTCAGCCGCTACGGCGGTGCCGCGGCGGGCCTGAAGCGTCGAGTACTTGATGCCGCGCTGTGCAGCCACATCCTTCGGATGCATCTGGCTCTTCAGCGCATCGAAGGTCGCACGAACCATGTTGTACGGGTTCGACGAACCCATCGACTTGGCGACGACGTCGTGCATGCCGAGCGTCTCGAAGACAGCGCGCATCGGACCGCCGGCGATGATGCCGGTACCCTGCTTGGCAGAGCGGAGCAGAACGCGACCTGCGCCCCAACGGCCTTCAACATCGTGGTGTAGCGTACGACCCGAGCGGAGCGGCACGAAGATCATGTCGCGCTTTGCCGATTCGGTTGCCTTGCGGATCGCTTCCGGCACTTCGCGCGCCTTGCCGTGACCAAAGCCAACGCGGCCCTTCTGGTCGCCGACGACGACGAGTGCTGCAAAACCGAAACGCCGGCCGCCCTTGACGACCTTGGCGACGCGGTTGATGTGGACGAGCTTATCGACGAACTCGCTGTCGCGCTCTTCGCGGTCACGGCTACGCTCGCGACCACCTTCCCTACGTTCTTGTGCCATATTCCTATCCTTATTTTTTTCCGGAAGCACGGGGGTTAAAAACCAAATCCGGCGTCTATAGCGTCGCCGGATTTATTGCAACTGCTCAGTAATGCGGCGCAGCGCCACGCGCTACGCCGTAGACTGCATCAGAAGTTGAGGCCACCTTCACGCGCGGCTTCGGCAAGTGCCTTGACGCGGCCGTGATAGATGTAGGCGCCACGATCGAAAACGACGTCCTTGACGCCAGCCTTCGAAGCACGCTCGGCGATCAGCTTGCCAACCGCGGTCGCGGCAGCAGTGTCGGCGCCGGTCTTCAGCGAGCCCTTGAGATCCTTCTCGAGGGTTGAAGCGGCAGCGAGCGTACGGCCGTTGGCGTCGTCGATGACCTGGACGTAGATGTTCTTCGACGTGCGGTGAACCGACAGGCGCGGACGGCCGTTGGCGACCTTCTTGATCTGGCGGCGGATACGCGCCGAACGGCGCAGGGTGGATTCTTTCGAAGCCATAGTAGCAGTTCCTTGCCTTCTGAAACGGGCGCGGCCATCTGCGGTAAGCCCAATTGCTTCCCGCGACCGCGCACCGCGGCGTTGTTGTTACTTCTTCTTGCCTTCTTTGCGGACGATCTTCTCGCCTGCCTAGCGCACGCCCTTGCCCTTGTAAGGCTCGGGACCGCGGTATTCGCGGATCTCGGCAGCGACCTGGCCGACCTGCTGCTTGTTGATGCCGTTGACCACGATTTCGGTCGGCTTCGGCACCGTGATGGTGATGCCTTCCGGCGTCTGATAGACGACGTCATGCGAGAAGCCAAGTGCCAGCTGCAGGTTCTTGCCCTGGAGCGCTGCACGGTAACCGACGCCGGTGATCTCGAGCTTCTTTTCGAAGCCGTCCTTAACACCCGTCAGGATGTTGACGATCTGCGTCCGCGACATGCCCCACTTGGAGCGCGCGTCCTTCGACTGGTCGCGCGGCTGAACAGCGATTTCGCCGTTTTCCATCGTGACCAGAACTTCGTTGTTGACCACGAACTTCAGCTCGCCCTTGGGGCCCTTGGCCGTGACGGTCTGGCCGTCGACGGAAGCGGTAACGCCCTGCGGAAGCTGAACGGGTTTCTTGCCAATACGAGACATAGTCCTCGTGCCTTTCTTGTTTCAGCCTACGCAGATCAGAAGATCTGGCAGAGGATTTCCCCGCCGACGTTCTGTTCGCGCGCTTCGTGGTCGGCCATCACGCCCTTCGGGGTCGAAAGGATCGAGATGCCGAGGCCATTGGCAACAGGCGGAATCGACTTGGACGAGACGTAGACGCGGCGGCCCGGCTTGGAGACGCGGGCGATTTCGCGGATAACCGGCTGGCCGTCGAAGTACTTCAGCTCGATTTCGATCTCGGACTTGCCGTTTTCGAAGTCGGTCTGGCTGTAGTCGCGGATGTAGCCTTCCGCCTTCAGCACGTCGAGAACACGGGCGCGCAGCCTGGACGCAGGCGTCGACACGGTCGACTTCTTGCGGCCATAGGCGTTGCGGATGCGGGTCAGCATATCGCCGAGAGGATCACTCAAAGACATGTCAAATGCTCCTTACCAGCTCGACTTGACCAGACCGGGGATCGCCCCGATCGAGCCCAGGTCGCGAAGCGCGATACGCGACATCTTAAGCTTGCGATAGTAGGCGCGCGGGCGGCCGGTCACTTCGCAGCGATTACGAATACGGATCTTTGCCGAGTTGCGCGGCAGCGCGGCGAGCTTGAGCTGCGCGCGGAAGCGTTCCTCGATCGGCTTGGCCTGATCCATGACGACGTCCTTGAGGGCCTTACGCTTGGCAGCGTACTGGTCCACAAGCTTGCGGCGCCGATTGTTCTTCTCGACTGAGCTGGTCTTTGCCATTTCAGATTTTTCCTTTTCTCGCTGCCGTTACTGCCGGAAGGGGAAGTTGAAGGCCTTGAGCAGAGCCCGGGCTTCTTCGTCCGTCTTGGCGGTCGTGCAAACGATGATGTCCATACCCCACATCTGATCAACCTTGTCGTAGTTGATCTCGGGGAACACGATATGCTCCTTCAGGCCCATAGCGTAATTTCCGCGGCCGTCAAAGCTTTTCGGGTTCAGACCGCGAAAGTCGCGAACGCGCGGCAATGCGATGTTCACGAGGCGGTCCAGAAACTCGTACATGCGCTCCTGGCGGAGCGTCACCTTGGCGCCGATCGGCATCTGCTCACGCACCTTGAAGCCGGCGATCGACTTGCGGGCGCGGGTGATGACCGGCTTCTGGCCGGCGATCATGGCCAGGTCTTCAGCGGCAACCGACGGCTTCTTCGAATCCGCGGTGGCTTCGCCAACACCCATGTTGAGCACGATCTTGTCGATGCGCGGAATCTGCATGACGTTGTCGTACTTGAACTGTTCCTGCATCGCCTGGCGGATGGTCTCGTTGTAGACCTTCTTCAGACGCGGCTCGTTGGTTGCCTTAGCCATTGATGACTTCTCCCGAGCGCTTGGCGACACGCACCTTCGTGCCGTCCTTCTGGACCTGGAAGCCGACGCGGGTCGGCTTGCCATCCTTGGGGTCGACGAGCGCGAGGTTCGACAGGTGGATCGGCGCTTCCTTGGTAATGATCCCGCCCTCTTGGGTCTGGGACTGCTTCTGGTGGCGGCGGATCATGTTCACGCCGCGGACAACTGCCTTGTCTTCCTTCGGCTGGACAGACAGCACCTCGCCGGTGCGGCCCTTGTCCTTGCCGGCCAGAACGACAACCTTGTCGCCTTTACGGATCTTCTGCATTGTTCCGGCTCCTTACAGCACTTCGGGCGCGAGCGAGATGATCTTCATGTGGTTCTTGGCGCGGAGTTCGCGCGGAACCGGCCCGAAGATACGCGTGCCGATAGGTTCTTTCTTGTTATCGACAAGAACGGCCGCGTTCTTGTCGAAACGGATCACGCTGCCGTCCGGACGACGAATGTCCTTGGCCGTGCGAACCACGACCGCCTTCATCACGTCACCCTTCTTAACGCGGCCGCGCGGAATGGCTTCCTTGATCGACACCACGATGATGTCGCCAACAGAAGCATACTTCCGCTTCGAGCCGCCCAGCACCTTGATGCACATGACACGACGGGCGCCGGAATTATCCGCGACGTCGAGGTTTGTTTGCATCTGAATCATGACTGGCCGCCTTCTTCTTCTCTAACGGGATGGGCTACCGCCCTCCCCGGCTTGTCCAAAATTCGTTGTTACGCCTGGTCCGGGGTGATGACGACCCAGCGCTTATCCTTGGAAATCGGCTTCGATTCCTGGATAGACACCTGATCCCCCACCTTGTGGGCGTTGTTTTCGTCGTGCGCCTTGTAGTTCTTCGACATACGCACGGTCTTCTTCATCACCGGGTGCGTGAAGCGACGCTCGACCTTGACGACGACCGTCTTCTCGTTCTTGTCGCTGACGACCGTACCCTGCAGGATGCGCTTTGGCATGGTTTTCGTCCTTAAGCCTTCTTGCCGGCCGACTTCTCGGCGGCGATGGTCTTGATACGCGCGATGTCCTTACGAACTTGTTTCACGCGCGCCGTCTTTTCCAGCTGACCGGTCGCCTTCTGGAAGCGCAGGTTGAACTGCTCCTTCTTGAGGCTGGCGAGCTCGTCAGTGAGCTGGTCCTGGGTCTTCGTCCTGATGTCCGAGGCTTTCATGATCAGCCCTTCCTTATTCTGCGATGCGCTGAACGAAGCGCGTCCTGACCGAGAGCTTGGCGGCGCCGAGACGCAGCGCTTCACGCGCCACTTCCTCAGAGACACCATCGATCTCGAACATCACGCGACCTGGCTTGATGCGGCATGCCCAGTAGTCGACGGCGCCCTTGCCCTTACCCATGCGGACTTCGGTCGGCTTCGACGTGACGGGGACGTCCGGGAAAATACGGATCCAGACGCGGCCCTGACGTTTCATTTCGCGGGTGATCGCGCGGCGAGCCGCCTCGATCTCACGCGCGGTGACGCGGTTCGGCTCAAGCGCCTTCAGTCCGAAGCCGCCGAAATCCAGGTTGGTGCCACCCTTCGCGGTACCGTGGATGCGGCCCTTGAACTGCTTACGGAACTTTGTGCGCTTTGGCTGCAGCATCGTTCTAACTCCAAATTCCTATGCGTATCAGGCGTTTTCGCGACGGCGGCGCTCAGGGCGCTCGCCAGCATGCGAATGCTCGCCTTCGGTTGCGCGACGCTCGGAAGCCATCGGATCGTGCTCGAGGATCTCGCCCTTGAACACCCACACCTTGACGCCGCAGATGCCGTAGGCGGTCTTTGCCTCGGCAGTGCCGTAGTCGACGTCGGCGCGCAGCGTGTGCAGCGGAACGCGACCTTCGCGGTACCACTCCATACGAGCGATTTCAGCGCCGCCGAGACGGCCCGAGCAGTTGATGCGGATGCCCTCTGCGCCGAGACGCATGGCCGACTGCACCGCGCGCTTCATGGCGCGACGGAAGGCAATGCGGCGCTCTAGCTGCTGTGCGATCGACTGTGCGACCAGCGTAGCGTCGGTCTCCGGCTTGCGAACCTCGACGATGTTGAGGTGCGTCTCGGACTTCGTCATCTCCATCAGCTTCTTGCGAAGCTTTTCGATGTCGGCGCCCTTCTTGCCAATGATCAGGCCCGGACGTGCTGCGTGAATGGTCACGCGGCACTTCTTGTGCGGACGTTCGATCACGACCTTGGAGATCGCGGCCTGCTTCAACTCGGCTTCAAGATACTTGCGGATCTTGATGTCTTCGTGGAGCAGCTGGCCGTACTCACCGGTGTTTGCGTACCAACGCGAGTCCCAGGTGCGGTTGATGCCGAGGCGGAGACCAATTGGATTGATTTTCTGGCCCATTATGCGGCCTCCCCTTTCTCTTCGACTTCACGAACGACGATCGTGAGGTGCGAAAACGGCTTCTCAATGCGGCTGGCGCGACCACGGCCACGAGCGTGGAAACGCTTCATGACGATCGACTTACCGACAAAGGCTTCCGCCACCACCAGTGCATCGACATCGAGGTCGTGATTGTTTTCCGCGTTGGCGATAGCCGATTCGAGGGTCTTCTTAACCGTTCCGGCGATGCGCTTGCGCGAAAATTCCAGATCCGAAAGCGCGGTCGCTACCTTCTTGCCGCGGATAAGCGCGGCAACGAGGTTGAGCTTCTGCGGGCTGACCCGGATCGTGCGGAGGACCGCACGTGCCTCGTTGTCAGCAAGCCTGCGCGGAGCTTTGGCCTTGCCCATGTTACTTCCTCTTTGCCTTCTTGTCCGCGCCGTGACCGTAGTAGGTCCTGGTGGGAGCGAACTCACCGAACTTGTGGCCGACCATGTCCTCGTTCACCGAGACCGGGACGTGCTTCTGGCCGTTGTAGACACCGAAGGTGAGGCCGACGAACTGCGGCAGGACGGTGGAGCGACGGCTCCACATCTTGATCACCTCATTGCGACCGCCTTCACGAACCTTCTCTGCCTTCTTGAGCAGATAGCCGTCAATGAACGGGCCTTTCCAGACTGAACGAGTCACTGGCGTTACCTCTTCTTAGCTCTTGCGCTGATGGCGCGAGCGCAGGATGAACTTGTCGGTCGCCTTGTTGGACCGCGTCTTCTTGCCCTTGGTGGGCTTGCCCCACGGGGTCACCGGATGGCGTCCGCCCGAGGTGCGGCCTTCACCACCGCCGTGCGGATGGTCGACCGGGTTCATGGTCACGCCGCGGTTGTGCGGACGCTTGCCACGCCAGACCGTACGACCGGCCTTGCCGTCGTTGATGTTGCCGTGGTCCGGGTTGGACACGGCGCCGACGGTGGCAATGCAGAGACCGCTGACGACGCGCTGTTCACCCGAGTTGAGGCGAAGGATCGCCATGCCCTGGTCGCGGCCGACGAGCTGGGCGTAAGCACCAGCCGAACGAGCGACCTGACCGCCCTTGCCGGGCTTCAGCTCGATGTTGTGGACGATCGTGCCGACCGGCATCGAAGCGAGCGGCATTGCATTGCCCGGCTTCACGTCGACCTGCTCACCAGCGATGATCTTGTCGCCGGCCTGCAGACGCTGCGGAGCAATGATGTAGCTCAGCTCACCATCGTCGTACTTGATCAGTGCGATGAAGGCGGTGCGGTTCGGATCGTACTCAAGACGCTCGACCGTGCCGACGACGTCGAACTTGCGACGCTTGAAGTCGATGATACGGTACGAACGCTTGTGACCGCCGCCGATGAAGCGAGCCGTGATGCGGCCGTAGTTGTTACGACCGCCCGACTTGGTCAGGCCTTCGGTCAGACCCTTGACGGGCTTGCCCTTGTGCAGACCCGAGCGGTCGACGATGACCAGCTGGCGCGTGCTCGGCGTTACTGGCTTGAATTTCTTAAGTGCCATTGTCCTGTCCTCTCAGCCCAGCTCAGAGACCCGTCGCGACGTCGATCGACTGGCCATCGGCCAGCGTCACTACCGCCTTCTTGACGTCGCTCTGGCGGCCGATCGTGCCGCGGAAGCGCTTCACCTTGCCCTTGCGGACCAGGGTGTTCACAGCAGTCACCTTCACGCCGAACAGCGCTTCGACGGCAGCCTTGATCTCGGGCTTGCTCGCCTTCTTGGCGACATTGAAGACGACCTGGTTGTTTTCCGAAGCCATGGTCGACTTTTCAGTGATCGCCGGCGAGACGATCACGTCATAGTGGCGGAGATCCGTCATTTGAAGCGCTCCTCGAGAGCCTCGACGGCGGCCTTCGAAAGGACCAGCGTGCCGCGGCGCAGAATGTCGTAAACGTTGATGCCCTGGATCGGCAGGACATCGATGTTCGGGATGTTGGTCGCTGCGCGCTTGAAGTTGAGGTCAAGCTCAGCACCACCGATCACCAGGGCATTGGTCAGGCCCAGCGTCGCGAAGTTCGCGATCAGCGCCTTGGTCTTGCCCTCGGCGAGCGTCAGCTCGTCGACGATGATCAGGTTCGATGCCTTGGCCTTGGCCGACAGGGCGTGCTTCAGGCCGAGAGCGCGGACCTTCTTGGGAAGGTCATGCTCGTGGCTGCGAACGACCGGGCCGTGGGCCTTGCCGCCGCCGCGGAACTGCGGAGCGCGTGCCGAATGGTGACGAGCGCGGCCCGTACCCTTCTGCTTGTACATCTTGGCGCCGGTGCGCGCGATTTCCGCGCGGCCCTTGGCCTTGTGCGTGCCCTGCTGCTTCTTGGCGAGCTGCCAGCGCACGACGCGCTGGAGAACGTCTTCGCGCGGGTCGAGGCCGAAGATCTCTTCCGAGAGCTCAACCTTGCCGGCATCCTTGCCTGCGAGGGTTGTAATCTTGAGGTCCATTATTCCGCTCCCTCGTTGGCCGGAGCCTTGTTGCTGGCAGCGCGGATCGCAGCCGGCTTCGGCGCGTTCTCAGGAAGCGCAACCTTTGCGGCGTCGCGAACCAGGATCCATGCACCCTTAGAACCCGGAACCGCGCCGCGGATCAGGATGAGACCGCGATCGGTGTCGGTCGAGACGACCTCCACGTTCTGGGTGGTGACGCGAACGTCGCCCATGTGGCCGGCCATCTTCTTGCCCTTGAACACCTTGCCCGGGTCCTGGCGCTGACCGGTCGAACCGTGAACGCGGTGCGACAGCGAGTTGCCGTGGGTGGCACGGCCGCCGCCGAAGTGGTGGCGCTTGATGACGCCCTGGAAGCCTTTACCGATGGTCGTGCCCGTCACGTCGACCTTCTGGCCAACGACGAAATGCTCGACGGTGATCTCGGCGCCAACGTCCAGCATGTTGTCTGCGGAGACGCGGAACTCGGCAACCTTCGACTTCGGCTCGACGGAAGCGGCAGCGAAGTGACCGCGCAACGCCTTCGTCGTATTCTTGACCTTGGCCAGGCCAACGCCGAGCTGAACGGCAGTGTAGCCATTCTTCTCTTTGGTCAGCTGCGCCACGACCTGGCAGTTCTCCATGCGGAGAACGGTGACGGGAACGTGTTCGCCAGCGTCATTATAGACGCGGGTCATTCCCACCTTCTGTGCAATTACACCTGAACGCATCGGTTCGTTTTCCTTCAGAGGAGCCGTTTGGATCTGTT
This sequence comes from Aminobacter sp. SR38, assembly GCF_014843375.1. NCBI lineage: Bacteria > Pseudomonadati > Pseudomonadota > Alphaproteobacteria > Hyphomicrobiales > Phyllobacteriaceae > Aminobacter > Aminobacter sp. SR38. The sequence continues at coordinate 167,312 of NZ_CP062112.1, read as the reverse complement.
CGCGCGGCTCATGTTAGCTCTTAGAGCTTGATTTCGACGTCCACACCTGCCGCGAGGTCGAGCTTCATCAGAGCATCGACGGTCTGCGGGGTCGGGTCGACGATGTCCAGCAGACGCTTGTGCGTGCGCATTTCGAACTGCTCGCGGCTCTTCTTGTCGACGTGCGGCGAGCGGTTCACCGTGAACTTCTCGATCCGCGTCGGCAGCGGGATCGGGCCGCGAACATTGGCGCCGGTGCGCTTCGCGGTCGACACGATCTCACGCGTCGAAGCGTCGAGAACCCGGTGGTCAAACGCCTTGAGGCGGATGCGGATATTCTGTCCGTTCATGGTCACTTCCTTGTTCTGGCGCGGCGCGGGCGTATTCCCGCCCGCGACAGATCGTTAATTCGGATTATTCTTTGATCGAAGCGACGATGCCGGCGCCGACGGTGCGGCCACCTTCACGGATAGCGAAGCGGAGCTTCTCTTCCATGGCGATCGGCACGATGAGCTCGACGTCGACGGTGATGTTGTCGCCGGGCATGACCATCTCGGTGCCTTCCGGCAGCGACACGATGCCGGTCACGTCCGTCGTGCGGAAGTAGAACTGCGGACGGTAGTTGGTGAAGAACGGCGTGTGACGGCCACCCTCTTCCTTGGTCAGGATGTAGGCTTCAGCCACGAACTTCTTGTGCGGCTTCACCGAACCCGGCTTGCACAGCACCTGGCCGCGCTCGACGTCTTCACGGCCAACGCCGCGGATCAGCGCGCCGATGTTGTCGCCAGCCTGGCCCTGATCGAGCAGCTTGCGGAACATTTCAACGCCGGTAACCGTCGTCTTCGAGGTTGCCTTGATGCCGACGATCTCGACTTCTTCGCCAACCTTGACGATGCCGCGCTCGACGCGACCGGTGACCACAGTGCCACGGCCCGAGATCGAGAACACGTCTTCGATCGGCATCAGGAACGGACGGTCGATCGGACGCTCCGGCGTCGGGATGTAGGCGTCGACGGCTTCCATCAGCGCGCGGATCGCGTCTTCACCGATCTTCTTGTCCGAATCGTTGAGCGCAGCAACAGCCGAACCCTTGATCATCGGAATGTCGTCGCCCGGATATTCGTACTTCGACAGCAGCTCGCGAACCTCGAGCTCGACCAGTTCGAGCAGCTCGGCGTCGTCGACAAGGTCGACCTTGTTCAGGAACACCACCAGGGCGGGAACACCGACCTGACGGGCGAGCAGGATGTGCTCGCGGGTCTGCGGCATCGGGCCGTCAGCAGCCGACACGACCAGGATCGCGCCGTCCATCTGGGCAGCACCGGTGATCATGTTCTTGACGTAGTCGGCGTGGCCGGGGCAGTCGACGTGGGCGTAGTGACGGGCCGGCGTCTCATACTCGACGTGCGCCGTCGAGATCGTGATGCCGCGGGCCTTCTCTTCCGGCGCTGCGTCGATCTGGTCGTAGGCCTTGAACTCGCCGAAATACTTCGTGATCGCAGCAGTCAGCGACGTCTTGCCGTGGTCAACGTGACCAATCGTGCCGATGTTCACATGAGGCTTATTACGCTCGAATTTACCTTTTGCCATGTGAGGTCTCCATTCTTGCTAGCCCAGTAAGGGCGTTGAATTAATAAAACGCTGCAATTCCTTGGAATTACGCGTATTTCTTTTGAACTTCCTGAGCGACCGCGGTCGGAACCGGCTCGTAGTGGTCGAACTGCATCGAGTACTGGGCGCGGCCCTGCGACATCGAACGCAAGCTGTCCACGTACTTGAACATGTTTGCCAGCGGCACCATCGCGTTGACGACCACGGCGATACCACGGCTTTCCTGGCCCTGGATCTGGCCGCGACGGCTGTTCAAGTCGCCGATGACGTTGCCGACATAGTCTTCCGGCGTGACGACTTCGACCTTCATGATCGGCTCGAGCAGCTGGACGCCCAGCTTCGGAGCAGCTTCGCGAAGGCAGGCGCGGCCGGCGATTTCGAAGGCGAGAACCGACGAGTCGACATCGTGGTAGGCACCGTCGATGAGCGTCGCCTTGACGCCGATCATCGGGAAGCCAGCGAACGGACCCGACGACAGGACGCTGCGGAGGCCCTTGTCGACGCCCGGGATGTATTCCTTCGGAACAGCACCGCCGACGATCTTCGATTCGAAGACGAAGTCTTCGCCCTCGGGGTTCGGCTCGAACACCAGCTTGACGCGAGCGAACTGACCGGTACCACCCGACTGCTTCTTGTGGGTGTAGTCCTGCTCGTGGGTGCGGGTGATCGTCTCACGATACGCAACCTGCGGAGCGCCGACATTCGCCTCGACCTTGAACTCGCGACGCATGCGGTCGACGATGATGTCGAGGTGCAGCTCGCCCATGCCGGCGATGATGGTCTGGCCCGACTCTTCGTCCGACTTGACGCGGAACGACGGATCTTCAGCAGCCAGGCGGTTGAGCGCGAGGCCCATCTTTTCCTGGTCGCCCTTGGTCTTCGGCTCGATCGCGATCTGGATGACCGGCTCGGGGAATTCCATGCGCTCGAGGATGACCTGGTGCAGCGGATCGCAGAGCGTGTCGCCGGTGGTCGTTTCCTTGAGGCCGGCCAGAGCAACGATGTCGCCGGCATATGCCTCTTCGATGTCCGAACGCGAGTTCGAATGCATCTGCAGCATACGGCCGAGACGCTCCTTCTTGCCCTTGACGGTGTTTTCGAGCGAAGCGCCCTTGACCACCTTGCCCGAGTAGATGCGGCAGAAGGTCAGCGAACCGACGAACGGATCGTTCATGATCTTGAAGGCCAGCATCGACAGCGGCTCGCTGTCGTCGGCGTGACGCTCGATCTCGGCTTCGGTCTTGGCATCGATGCCCTTGATGGCCGGAACGTCGAGCGGGGACGGCAGGAAGTCGACGACGCCGTCGAGCAGCGGCTGCACGCCCTTGTTCTTGAAGGCCGAACCGCAGAACATCGGGAAGAACTTGACGGCGATGGTGCCCTTGCGGATCAGCGCGCGCAGTTCGTCGTTGGTCGGCATTTTGCCTTCGAGGTAGTTCTCGAGAGCCGTCTCGTCCATTTCGACGGCGGTCTCGATCATCTTCTCGCGGAACTCTTCAGCCTTGGCCTTGAGGTCTTCCGGGATCTCGACTACGTCCCAGGCAGCGCCCAGGCTCTCGTCGCGCCAGACGAGCGCATTCATCTCGATCAGGTCGACGACGCCCTTGAATTCCGACTCGGCGCCGATCGGCAGCTGAACGGCAACGGCGGTCGCACCGAGGCGCGACTTGATCATCTCGTACGAGCGATAGAAGTCGGCGCCGATCTTGTCCATCTTGTTGCAGAAGATCATGCGCGGGACGTGGTACTTGTCCGCCTGACGCCACACGGTCTCGGTCTGCGGCTCAACACCGGCGTTGGCATCGAGCAGCGCAATGGCGCCGTCGAGAACGCGCAGCGAACGCTCGACTTCGATGGTGAAGTCGACGTGGCCGGGGGTGTCGATGATGTTGAAGCGGCGCTGCTGGCCGTCACGGCCCTTCCAGAAGGTCGTGGTGGCAGCGGACGTGATGGTGATGCCGCGCTCCTGCTCCTGCTCCATCCAGTCCATGGTGGCAGCGCCGTCATGGACTTCGCCGATCTTGTGCGACTTGCCCGTGTAATAAAGGATGCGCTCGGTGGTCGTGGTCTTGCCGGCGTCGATATGCGCCATGATACCGAAATTGCGGTAGTCTTCGATCTTGTATTCGCGGGCCATGGGAGGTGCCTCTCAGTCGTTCGGACGCGCTATTACCAGCGGTAGTGCGCGAAGGCGCGGTTGGCTTCCGCCATCTTGTGGGTGTCTTCACGCTTCTTGACGGCGGTGCCGCGGTTGTTCGCCGCGTCCATCAGCTCGCCCGAGAGGCGGTCGACCATGGTGGTCTCGTTGCGGTTGCGGGCAGCAGTGATCAGCCAGCGAATGGCGAGTGCCTGACGGCGCTCGGGGCGCACATCGACCGGAACCTGGTAGGTGGCGCCGCCGACGCGACGCGAACGCACTTCCACGTGCGGCGCGACATTGTCGAGCGCCTGATGGAAGACAGTGACCGGCTCCTGCTTGGTCTTGGCCTGAACCTGGTCAAGCGCACCGTAGACGATCGTTTCGGCGATCGACTTCTTGCCATCATACATGACGGCGTTCATGAACTTGGTGACGACGAGATCGCCGAACTTGGGATCCGGGTTGATTTCGCGCTTATCTGCACTGTGACGACGGGACATAGCTTTTGTCTCTCAAACTTGACTGGCGCTATATGACGCGGAGAACCTCGCGCAGCACCTAATTGCAGAAGCCGAATTACTTCGGACGCTTAGCACCGTACTTCGAACGGCGCTGCTTGCGGTTCTTCACGCCCTGCGTGTCGAGCACGCCGCGGATGATGTGATAGCGAACGCCCGGAAGGTCCTTCACGCGACCGCCGCGGATCATGACCACGGAGTGCTCCTGAAGGTTATGGCCTTCGCCCGGGATGTAGCCGATCACTTCAAAGCCATTGGTCAGGCGAATCTTCGCGACCTTACGCAGAGCGGAGTTCGGCTTCTTCGGCGTCGTCGTATAGACGCGCGTGCAGACGCCACGCTTCTGCGGGTTGGCCTGCATGGCCGGAACCTTGTTGCGCTTCACCGGCGCAATGCGCGGCTTGCGGATCAGCTGGTTGACGGTAGGCATTAAACCCTCTTGTCTCTCAATTCCGTGTCTTAAGCCCGTTCGGGGCGGCTTCAAGCGCGAAATCCATACGCGAATTCGGGCCACAAACCGCGATCTGCGGTCTTGCCCGAACAAAGGCAGAGGAAGCGAATCCGCTTCATGCACGCCGGAAATGTCTTCTCGCTCGTAAAAAACGAACCCTGTTTGAGGTGAACTCCAAAGCACGTCGCTTCGGAAAAGCCAACCTCACATCGGCTCAGACGACGCGGTATCTACTCGCATGACCGCGAACCGTCAAGCCCATCCCCCCAAAAACCTTAACGAAACCGGGGCTTCGGGCGGGTTGGCGGGCTTGCGGCAACTATATTGCGCTGCAACATGGGCTGTAAGTCAGTTTATAAGGCTGTTTGTCCTGTCTTGCACCCCGCCTTCGTGCGAAAATCGGGGAAACCGGGGCGAATCCCCCGCAAACGAATCCAGATCCAGGGAATCACCATGAACGACAACGACGAACGGCCCGTGACGATCATCACCGGTCGGGTCTGGCGCAAGAAGGGCGGCAAGCCCGAAGGCGTCCACATCATGCTGGTGGCGCCCGACGACGACAGCGCCGTGCGCTCGGCGCTGGACGCGCTGGCAAAGGAGGGTTACGCCGAAGCAGAACTCGATCAGATCGGCGACATGCAGGGCGAACCTGACGACGAGCCGCACATCTCCGCCTATCAGGGGGCCCTCGAAGGCGAAGTCTCGATCGTCACCTTCAACGAGCCGTTCTGAGTCAGCGCATGTATATATAGAGAGGTCAGTTGACCGGCCCTGCCCCGCCGATGTCGGCCATTTCAGGTTCGGCAGGCTTTTGGCCAGTGGCGCGATTGACCAGCACGGTGACGAACCACAACACGACACCAATGCCGATCAGGATACCGGCGATCTGGTATTGAACAGGGTCGCGCCCAGTCCAGGGGCCGGCGAAGAAAGCGCAAGCCACGGCTCCCAGGATCGGCAACAGCGTCGGGGTGCGGAAGTGATCGTGCCCAACCCTGTCCTTGCGCAGCACCAGCACCGCGATGTTGACCACCGTGAAGACGCATAGCAGCAGCAGTGCGGTTGTGCCGCCCAGCGCCGGCACCTCGCCGACGAATGTGATCAGCGCGAAAGCGAGCAAGGTGGTGAAGCCGATCGCGATGTAGGGCGTGCGACGCGAGGCGTGAACCTTGCCTAGCACTTCCGGCAAGACGTGTTCGCGGCTCATGCCATAGACCAGACGGCTCGCCATCAGCATGTTGATCAAGGCGCTGTTGGCGACGGCAAACATGGTGATGAAGCCGAAGATCTCGACCGGGAAGTTCGGCGCGCCGGCCTGGACGACCTTGAGCAGCGGCGTCTCGCCCTCGCCCAGTTGTTCCGGCGGCACGAGCGTGATCGCCGAGATCGACACGAGCACGTAGATCACGCCGGTGATCAGCAAACCGGTCAGCAGCACCTTCGGGAAGATGCGCGTCGGATCCTTGCACTCCTCGGCCATGTTGACCGAGTCCTCGAAGCCGACCATGGCGAAGAAAGCGAGCGTCGTCGCCGCGATCACCGACCAGAAGGCGCTGCGGTCGGGCGCCGAGTGGAACTGAGTGATACGGGAGACGTCGCCCTCACCGGCGCCGATCGCCCAGAGGCCGATGACGATGATGATCATCAGGCCGGTGAACTCGACGCAGGTCAGCACGACATTGGCTTTGACACTTTCGCCGACGCCGCGGAAATTCACGGCTGCGACGATCGCCATGAATGCCAGACCGATGAGCGTGATGCCATAGGTGCCGGACAGGCCGAGATCGAAAGCCCCAGACATGTTGGCAGCGAAGGCGCGCGAGGCCGTCGACGCCGAGGTGATGCCCGAGCACATGACGGCGAAAGCGACGATGAAGGTGATGAAATGGATGCCGAATGCCTTGTGGGCGTAGAGAGCGGCACCGGCCGCCTTCGGGTATTTTGTGACCAGTTCGAGATAGCTGAAGGCAGTGATGACCGCGACGACGAAGGCAATCAGGAACGGCAGCCAGACCACGCCGCCAACCTGCTTGGCCACCTGCCCGGTCAGCGCATAGATGCCGGTGCCCAATATGTCGCCGACGATGAACAGCAACAGAAGCCACGGGCCCATGACGCGATGGAGGCTCGGCTCGACCGCCTGTCCTTTCGCATTGGAGGGGACATCGGTCATCGGGCACTCCTTTCAGGGCTGATGCACTTCAAGGAGGAGGCTATTTTCGCAACCTCGGGATGTCAAACGCCGCCAATACGTTAGAACAGACGCAGATGCGGCTGAAAGCTCGTCGACCGGTGCCATCCCTGCGAGATCTCGGGAAAAGCCGCCAGATTGCGCCGGCGGCCCTTTCACCGAAGGATCTGCAGCGCTCAGATCAGTTCGTCGCGGCATCCAGTTTGAGCACGACGAACTGGGTGAACTGCTCCGGGTTGAAGTTGTTGTCGGAGGCAATGACCAAAGTGCGCTGGCCGTCGATATCCGGTCCCCATGTCACCGACTCGATATTGTCGATGTCGAGACCAAAGTCACCCTCACCCAGCTTAAGAACCTTGCGCTTGGGCATCGCGGTTGCAGCGACGCCCTTGATCGAGGCCGCCCCCTTCACGTCAGTCGCGCCGGAGAAACTCGCCAGGTAGAAATTGATCTCGCTGCCGATGCCGAGCGCGAAAGAGCGTTCGATCGCCAACAGCTGGTCCGGTCCGAAGAACATGAACTCGGAGAGACCGTTGTCGTTGTAGAACGGGTCCTGGGTCGCCTTGGTGAAGATCGGCCCGTTGTCATAGACATACTCGGCCGTGAGAGTACCGCTGGCAATGTCGAAGCCGATGACGCGCGACGGGCTGCCGGCTTCCAGCGTCGCCTTTTCGCCGTCCTGTGCCAATGCGTTTTCGGTCCCCGCCCAAAGGGTCCTGCCGTCGGGCGAAATGGCAAGGCTTTCGAAAGCCAGGTTGCCGCGAACACCCCGCGTCCTGTCGGCATCGGGCAGATAGGCTTCGGGAATGGCAAAGCTCCTGACATGGGTGCCGTCGGGTTTTGCCTCATAGATTGCCGGTTGGCCGGCGGCATCACCCTCGCTCGACCAGAAGAGACGGTTGGCCGCCGCGTCGAAGCGGATCGCCTCGGGGTCGACGTCCTTCTTGGCGAAGGCAGCACCTTCGGCGTTGCGTAGCTCCGCGCTCGACACGATGTCGATGCCGTGAACGCCCTTGCCGTCGATGGCAAGCTTCAGCGTGTAGAGCCGCGCCGGCGCGCGCTCAGAGCGGTCGTCAGAAATGGCGTAGAACAGCCCGCTCGCAGCGTCGTAGTCGAGACCGGAAATCCCGCCGAACTCGGTGCCCGCGATCTTCAGTCCGGTCGGCAGCACGACCTGGCCGAGCAATGACGCCTTGAATGGCGTGGCCTCCTCGGCCTGGCCTGGCAAGGCTGCCGACGCCAAAAGGGCAGCGAGGGCGGAAAAGACGGTTTTCATGATGACGGCCACCTGGCATGTGCGTTGAAGCAGCATGATTAGCGGCGGCATTTGACAGCGGCATGAAGCCCTGTTGTCACCGAAATGAAAAAAGGGGGCCGAGGCCCCCTTTTCCAGTTCTTTGCGACGACGCTCTTACTGAGCGGCGTTGACCATGTCGGTCAGGATCGGCTCGGCCACTTCCGCACCCGAGAGCTTGCGGCGCTCGTCGAGGATCAGCTCGTCGCGCGAGGTGGCGATGCGCCGGATCTGGCTCATCATGCCGCCCGTGCCGGCCGGGATCAGGCGGCCGACGATGACGTTTTCCTTCAGGCCCTGCAGCATGTCAGTCTTGCCGGCGACAGCTGCTTCGGTGAGCACGCGGGTCGTTTCCTGGAAGGAAGCGGCCGAGATGAAGGACGGCGTCTGCAGCGATGCCTTGGTGATACCGAGCAGAACCGGCTGACCTTCGGCAGGCTTCTTGCCTTCCTCGATCAGGCGCTCGTTGATCTCGTCGAACTCGATGACATCGACGTGATCGCCCGGGATATAGATCGAGTCGCCCTGTGCGGTGATCTCGACCTTCTGCAGCATCTGCCGGACAATGACCTCGATGTGCTTGTCGTTGATCGACACGCCCTGCAGTCGGTAGACTTCCTGGATTTCATTGACGAGGTAGGAAGCGAGAGCTTCCACGCCCTTGATGGCCAGGATGTCGTGCGGCGCCGGGTTGCCGTCGAGGATGTAGTCGCCCTTTTCGATGGCGTCGCCGTCCTGGAGATGGAACGGCTTGCCCTTCGGGATCAGGTATTCGACCGGTTCAAGCGTCGAGTCATGCGGCTCGATGATGATGCGGCGCTTGTTCTTGTAGTCGCGACCGAAGCGGACCGTACCATCGATCTCGGCGATGATGGCGTGATCCTTTGGACGACGGGCTTCGAAGAGCTCGGCAACACGCGGCAGACCGCCGGTGATGTCCTTGGTCTTCGCGCTTTCCATCGGGATACGCGCCAGAACGTCGCCAGGGCGAACCTGTGCACCCGGCTCGACCGAGAGAATGGCCTCGACCGAGAGCAGGAAGCGGGCATCGCCGCCCTTCGACAGCTTGCCAACCTTGCCCTTGGAGTCCTGAACCACGATCGCCGGCTTCAGGTCGTTGCCGCGCGGGGTCGAACGCCAGTCGATGACCTCACGCTTGGTGATGCCGGTCGACTCGTCGGCCGTTTCCTGGACGGAAATGCCGTCGACCAGATCCTCGAACGCCACACGGCCTTCGATTTCGGTGAGGATCGGACGGGTGTAGGGATCCCACTCGGCGATACGCTGGCCGCGCTTCACCTTGTCGCCATCGTCCACGAAGATACGCGAACCATAAGTGACGCGGTGGGTGGCACGCTCCTTGCCGGTTTCGTCGAGGATCAGGATCGCCATGTTGCGGCCCATCACGACGAGGTTGCCGTCTGAGTTGCGAACCACGTTGCGGTTGCGGATCTCGACCTTGCCCTCATACGAGGCTTCAAGGAACGAGCTGTCCACCACCTGCGCGGTACCGCCCATGTGAAAGGTACGCATGGTGAGCTGCGTGCCCGGCTCGCCGATCGACTGAGCGGCGATGACACCGACAGCTTCGCCCTGGTTGACAGGGGTACCGCGTGCCAGGTCGCGACCGTAGCAGACCGCGCAGACACCGACCTTGACTTCGCAGGTCAGGGCCGAACGGATACGAACCGACTGGACGCCAGCCTTCTCGATGACCTCGATGTCACGCTCGTCCATGAGCGTGCCGCCCTTGACCAGCAGATCGCCAGTGACCGGGTGGTTGATGTCGTCGAGCGCGGTGCGGCCGAGAATGCGCAGTCCGAGCGAAGCGACAACCTGGCCGGCATCGACGATCGGCTGCATGGTGAGGCCCTTGTCGGTGCCGCAATCAACCGAGTTGACGATGCAGTCCTGCGCCACGTCGACGAGACGACGGGTCAGGTAGCCGGAGTTAGCCGTCTTCAGAGCGGTATCCGCGAGACCCTTACGGGCGCCGTGGGTCGAGTTGAAGTACTCGAGAACCGTCAGACCTTCCTTGAAGTTGGAAATGATCGGCGTCTCGATGATTTCACCCGACGGTTTGGCCATCAGGCCGCGCATGCCGGCGAGCTGGCGCATCTGGGTGGGCGAACCACGCGCACCGGAGTGCGACATCATGTAGATCGAGTTCATCGGCTTCTGACGACCGCTGTCCTCGAACTCCACCGCCTTGATGCGGGCCATCATTTCGTCGGCGACCTTTTCCGAGCACTTGGCCCAGGCGTCGACGACCTTGTTGTACTTCTCGCCCTGGGTGATCAGGCCGTCATTGTACTGCTGCTCGTACTCCTTGGCCAAAGCCTCGGTGTCGGCGACCAGCTTCTCCTTGGTATCCGGGATCAGCATGTCGTCCTTGCCGAACGAAATGCCGGCGCGGCAGGCATGAGCGAAGCCGAGAGCCATGATGCGATCGCAGAAGATGACCGTCTCTTTCTGACCGCAGTGGCGGTAGACGGTGTCGATCATCTTGGAGATGTTCTTCTTGGTCATCTCCTGGTTCGCGGTGTCGTACGGCACGTTGACGTTCTTCGGCAGCAGTTCGCCGATGATCATGCGGCCAGGGGTCGTGTCGTGGATCTTGGACACGACATTGCCTTCGGCGTCGACCGTGCGGAAGCGGCCCTTGATCTTGGCGTGCAGCGTGACAGCCTTGGTCTCAAGCGCGTGCTGGAGTTCGCCCATGTCGGCAAACACCATGCCCTCGCCCGGCTCGTTCTGGTTGACGATCGAGAGGTAATAGAGACCGAGAACCATGTCCTGCGATGGCACGATGATCGGCGCGCCGGAAGCCGGGTGCAGGATGTTGTTGGTCGACATCATCAGCACGCGTGCTTCGAGCTGAGCTTCGAGCGACAGCGGAACGTGGACAGCCATCTGGTCGCCGTCGAAGTCGGCGTTGAAGGCCGTGCAGACGAGCGGGTGCAGCTGGATCGCCTTGCCTTCGATCAGCGTGGGTTCGAAGGCCTGGATGCCCAGGCGGTGCAGCGTCGGTGCGCGGTTGAGCAGAACCGGATGCTCGCGGATGACCTCGTCGAGGATATCCCAAACCTCAGGCTTTTCCTTCTCGACCAGCTTCTTGGCCTGCTTGACGGTCGAGGAGTAACCCTTGGCGTCGAGACGAGCGTAGATGAACGGCTTGAACAGCTCGAGCGCCATCTTCTTCGGCAGGCCGCACTGGTGCAGCTTGAGCTCGGGACCGGTCACGATGACCGAACGGCCGGAATAGTCGACGCGCTTGCCGAGCAGGTTCTGACGGAAGCGGCCCTGCTTGCCCTTGAGCATGTCGGACAGCGACTTCAGCGGACGCTTGTTGGCGCCGGTGATGACGCGGCCACGGCGACCGTTGTCGAACAGAGCGTCGACGGCCTCCTGCAGCATGCGCTTCTCGTTGCGGATGATGATCCCCGGCGCACGGAGCTCGATCAGGCGCTTCAGGCGGTTGTTGCGGTTGATGACGCGGCGATAGAGATCGTTCAGGTCGGACGTCGCAAAGCGACCACCGTCCAGCGGGACCAGCGGACGCAGGTCCGGCGGGATCACCGGCACGACCTTCATGATCATCCACTCGGGACGGTTGCCCGACTCCATGAAGTTCTCAACCACCTTGAGGCGCTTGAGATACTTCTTCTGCTTCAGTTCCGACGTCGTCGTCGCAAGCTCGGAGCGCAGGTCGCCGGCGATCTTCTCGAGATCCATCGAGGCGAGCAGGTCGTGAATGGCTTCAGCGCCGATCATGGCGGTGAAGCTGTCCTCGCCATACTCGTCGACGGCGATCTGGTACTCTTCCTCGCCGAGGAGCTGGTGCTCCTTGAGTGCGGTCAGGCCCGGCTCGGTGACGATGTAGTTTTCGAAATACAGGACGCGCTCGATATCCTTGAGCGTCATGTCGAGCAGCGTGCCGATGCGACTCGGTAGCGACTTCAGGAACCAGATGTGGGCGACGGGCGCAGCGAGCTCGATGTGGCCCATGCGCTCGCGGCGAACGCGCGACAGGGTGACTTCCACGCCGCACTTTTCGCAGATGACGCCCTTGTACTTCATGCGCTTGTACTTGCCGCACAGGCACTCGTAGTCCTTGATCGGGCCAAAGATGCGGGCGCAGAACAGCCCGTCACGCTCCGGCTTGAAGGTGCGGTAGTTGATCGTCTCCGGCTTTTTGATTTCGCCGAACGACCAGGACAGAATCTTCTCAGGGCTGGCGAGCGAAATCCGGATGGAATCGAACACCTGCGCAGGCGCCTGGGGGTTGAAGAGATTCATGACCTCTTGGTTCATGCCGTTCTCCTTTTCGGGGCCCACGAAAGCCCCTTTTCATCGTGTGCGGGCCAGAGCGCCCGCCAGCTTTCGGCCATCGCCGAAGAATTCTCATCGATGAACGCGATCAGTACCCAACCATGGGGATCGCGTTCAGGCGGCTACGCCGCGGGCAAATCCCGCGGCGCGCCTTTGGTGCTTACTCGGCGGCGTTGGGCAGCCGATGGTTTTCGTCGACCTTGGTGTTCTCAAGCTCGACGTTGAGGCCCAGCGAACGCATTTCCTTGACGAGAACGTTGAAGCTCTCGGGGATGCCCGCTTCGAACGTGTCGTCGCCGCGCACGATCGCCTCGTAGACCTTGGTACGGCCGGCCACGTCGTCCGACTTCACGGTCAGCATTTCCTGCAGCGTGTAGGCGGCGCCGTAAGCCTCGAGCGCCCAGACCTCCATTTCGCCGAAGCGCTGGCCACCGAACTGCGCCTTGCCGCCCAGCGGCTGCTGGGTCACGAGCGAGTACGGTCCGATCGAGCGGGCGTGGATCTTGTCGTCGACCAGGTGGTGAAGCTTGAGCATGTAGATGTAGCCCATGGTCACCTTGCGGTCGAACGGCTCACCCGTACGGCCATCGTACAACTGCGACTGGCCGGAGGTGTGAAGACCCGCCTGCTCCAACATGATGTTGATGTCGGCTTCATGCGCGCCGTCGAACACCGGGGTCGCAATCGAGACGCCACGCTTCATCTGCTCGCTGAGGCGAACGATGCTTTCGTCGTCGTAATCGCGGACCGGCTCGTTGCGGTCGTTGGCCGGAATGAAGCTCTCGAGCGTCTCGCGCAGCGGCTTGATATCGCCACCAGACTTGTACGCCTCGATCAGCTCACCGATCTTCTTGCCCATGCCTGCGCATGCCCAGCCCAGATGCGTTTCCAGAATCTGGCCGACATTCATGCGCGAAGGCACGCCGAGCGGGTTGAGCACGATGTCCGCATGCGTGCCGTCTTCGAGGAACGGCATGTCCTCGACCGGAACGATACGCGACACGACACCCTTGTTGCCGTGACGGCCGGCCATCTTGTCGCCGGGCTGCATCTTGCGCTTCACCGCAACGAAGACCTTGACCATCTTCATGACGCCGGGCGGCATCTCGTCGCCGCGCTGCACCTTCTCGACCTTGTCCATGAAGCGCTGCTCGAGCTGCTTCTTGGAGTCGTCGTACTGGCCGCGCAGAGCTTCAAGCTCACCCTGCATCTTCTCGTCTTCGACGGCGAACTGCCACCACTGCGAACGCGGATAGTCGTCCAGCGTCTCCTTGGCGACGGTCGAGCCCTTCTTGAAGCCCTTCGGTCCGGCAATCGCGTCCTTGCCGATGAGCATGTCGCTCAGACGGCTGTAGACGTTGCGATCGAGAATCGCCTGCTCGTCGTCACGGTCCTTGGCGAGACGCTCGATTTCCTCGCGCTCGATTGCCATGGCGCGTTCGTCCTTCTCCACGCCGTGGCGGTTGAAGACGCGCACTTCGACGACGGTGCCGAAGGTTCCGGGCGGCATGCGCATGGAGGTGTCACGGACGTCGGACGCCTTTTCACCGAAGATGGCACGCAGAAGCTTCTCTTCCGGCGTCATCGGGCTTTCGCCCTTCGGTGTGATCTTGCCGACCAGGATGTCACCCGGTGCAACTTCCGCACCGATGTAGACGATACCGGCCTCGTCGAGGTTCTTCAGAGCCTCTTCCGAAACGTTCGGAATGTCGCGCGTGATTTCCTCTGGCCCGAGCTTGGTGTCGCGCGCCATGACCTCGAACTCCTCGATGTGGATCGAGGTGAAGACGTCGTCGGCCACGATGCGCTCGGAGAGCAGGATCGAGTCCTCGTAGTTGTAGCCGTTCCACGGCATGAACGCGACGAGCACGTTACGGCCGAGAGCCAGATCGCCGAGCTCGGTCGACGGACCGTCAGCGATGATGTCGCCCTTGTTGACCCGGTCACCCATGCGAACCAGCGGGCGCTGGTTGATGCAGGTGTTCTGGTTCGAACGCTGGAACTTCATCAGACGGTAGATGTCGACACCGGATTTGCCCGGATCGAGGTCTTCGGTCGCACGGATAACGATACGGGTCGCGTCGACCTGGTCGACGATACCGCCGCGGCGAGCGCCGATGGCAGCGCCAGAGTCACGGGCAACGATCGGCTCCATGCCGGTACCGACGAACGGAGCCTCGGCGCGCACCAGCGGCACGGCCTGACGCTGCATGTTCGAGCCCATCAGAGCGCGGTTGGCGTCGTCGTTCTCCAGGAACGGGATCAGCGCAGCTGCGACCGACACCATCTGCTTCGGCGAAACGTCCATGAGGTCGACGTTTTCGCGCGGCGCCATCATCACTTCGCCGGCGTTGCGGCAAATGACGAACTCGTCGACGAAGTGGCCGTCCTTGTCGAGCGCGGCGTTGGCCTGGGCAACGAAGTGCTTGGCCTCTTCCATCGCCGAGAGATAGACAACCTCATTGGTCAGCGTGCCGTCGACGATCTTGCGGTACGGACTCTCGATGAAGCCGTACTTGTTGACGCGTGCGAAGGTAGCCAGCGAGTTGATCAGACCGATATTCGGGCCTTCCGGCGTCTCAATCGGGCAGATACGGCCGTAATGCGTCGGGTGCACGTCGCGGACTTCGAAGCCAGCGCGCTCGCGGGTCAGACCACCAGGTCCAAGCGCCGAAAGACGACGCTTGTGGGTGATCTCCGACAGCGGGTTGGTCTGATCCATGAACTGCGACAGCTGCGAAGAACCGAAGAACTCGCGCACGGCGGCGGCCGCCGGCTTCGCGTTGATCAGGTCCTGCGGCATGACCGTGTCGATCTCGATCGAGGACATGCGTTCCTTGATCGCGCGCTCCATGCGAAGCAGACCGACGCGGTACTGATTTTCCATCAGCTCGCCGACCGAACGGACACGGCGGTTGCCGAGGTTGTCGATGTCGTCGATTTCGCCCTTGCCGTCGCGCAGTTCGACAAGCGTCTTGACCACGGCAAGAATGTCATCCTTGCGCAGGACACGGACGGTGTCTTCGGCGTCGAGCTCGAGGCGCATGTTCATCTTGACGCGGCCGACTGCCGACAGGTCGTAGCGCTCGCTGTCGAAGAACAGCGAGTTGAACATGGCTTCAGCTGTTTCGAGCGTGGGCGGCTCACCCGGGCGCATGACGCGGTAGATGTCGAACAGAGCATCCTGGCGGCTCTCGTTCTTGTCGACGGTCAGCGTGTTGCGGATATAGCCACCGACGTTGATGTGGTCGATGTCGAGGATGTTGATCTCTTCCTCGCCAGCCGCCAGCAGCGTCTTCAGCGTCTTTTCGTCGATCTCGTCGCCGGCTTCGAGGAAGATCTCGCCGGTAGCGTAGTTGACGATGTCTTCGGCGAGATAGCTGCCGAAGAGGTCGTCTTCGGTCGCTTTGATCGCCTTGAGGCCCTTCTCGGCAAGCTGCTTGGCCTGACGCGCGGTGATCTTCTTGCCGGCTTCGACAACGATCTCGCCGGTGTCGGCGTCAACCAGGTCGCCAACGGCCTTGAGGCCGCGGAAACGCTCGACCGAGAACGGAATGCGCCAGTGGTCGCCCGACTTCTTGTAGGTGATCTTGTTGTAGAAGGTCGACAGGATCTCTTCGCCGTCCATGCCGAGCGCCATCAGCAGCGACGTCACCGGAATCTTGCGGCGACGGTCGATACGGGCATGGACGATGTCCTTGCTGTCGAACTCGATGTCGAGCCACGAGCCACGGTAAGGGATGACACGCGCGGCAAACAAAAGCTTGCCCGACGAGTGCGACTTGCCCTTGTCGTGATCGAAAAACACGCCCGGCGAACGGTGCATCTGCGAGACGATGACGCGCTCGGTGCCGTTGACGATGAAGGTGCCGTTGGACGTCATGAGCGGCATGTCGCCCATGTAGACGTCCTGCTCCTTGATATCCTTGATCGACTTCGCGCCGGTGTCCTCGTCAATATCGAACACGATGAGGCGCAGCGTCACCTTGAGCGGCGCAGCGAAGGTCAGATCGCGCTGACGGCATTCGTCGACGTCGAACTTGGGTGCTTCGAACTCGTACTTGACGAATTCCAGCATCGACGCGCCGGAAAAATCAGAAATAGGGAAGACCGACTTGAAAACGGCCTGCAGTCCCTCGTCCGGACGGCCACCCTTGGGCTCGTCCACCATGAGGAACTGATCGTATGATGCCTTCTGAACCTCGATGAGGTTCGGCATCTCCGCAACTTCCGGGATCTTTCCGAAGAATTTGCGTACGCGTCTGCGGCCATTGAAAGTCTGGACCTGGGCCATCGTCGCTCCTTGCTGCCTCTTGGGGTGAGCGTCGCTAATGCTCACCTTGCATGCGCGCCGCCTCAGCGGCGGCCTATCCAAAACGGGCGAAAACCCGTTTCCTGAAAGCCGCCTTGCGGCCCTCAGGAAATAGGTTCCCCTCAATCCCCCGGGTCACGGGAGCCGGTGGGCGGCAACTGTGCCGCCCACCGAAACCGTGAGCTTACTTGAGCTCGATCTTGGCGCCAGCTGCTTCCAGCTGAGCCTTGAGCTTCTCGGCGTCGGCCTTCGAAACGCCTTCCTTGACGGGCTTCGGAGCGCCTTCGACGAGGTCCTTGGCTTCCTTGAGGCCCAGGCCGGTGATGGCGCGGACTTCCTTGATGACTTCGATCTTCTTGTCGCCGGCAGCTGCCAGGATGACATCGAACTCGGTCTTCTCTTCGACCGGTGCAGCAGCGGCGCCGCCGCCAGCAGCAGCAACAGCCACGGGAGCTGCAGCCGAAACGCCCCACTTCTCTTCGAGGAGCTTCGACAGCTCAGCCGCCTCGAGGACGGTCAGGGCCGACAGGTCGTCAACGATCTTTGCGAGATCAGCCATTTTTCTATTCCTTCAATCAGTTCGAACGTGAGTTGATGATAGCGAGGAACGGCCTCATGCCGCCTCGTCCTTCCGGGCATAAGCGCCAATGACGCGCGCGACCGAAGCCGCCGGCGCATTGACGATCTGGGCGATCCGGGTAGCCGGGGTGGCGATCATGCCAACCAGCTTTGCACGCAGCTCGTCGAGCGACGGGAGCGAGGCGAGAGCCTTCACACCATCGGCGTTGAGCAAGGTCGTGCCCATCGAACCACCAAGGATGACAAGCTTGTCATTGGTCTTGGCGAATTCGGACGCGACCTTCGGCGCTGCAATCGGATCTTCCGAATAAGCAACCAGCGTCTGTCCCTTGAACAGATCGATGATGTTTTCGGATTCCGTGCCCTGAAGAGCGATTTTGGCGAGACGGTTCTTCGCGACTTTGACGGTGCCGCCGGCCTGACGCATCTTCACGCGAAGATCGTTCATTTGCGCGACGGTGATACCGGCATAGTGGGCCACGACCACTGAACCTGCGTTCGAGAACGCGTCATTCAGGCCCGTGACGAGTTCGCGTTTTTCCGCTCTGTCCACTGCCTATCTCCAGTTGACCGCCTCCCATTTGCGGGGTGAGCGGTCGGGTTGCCTTTTGCCGGGCGGCCAATCCAGAAATTCCAGATCACCCGAACGGCGCTCGAGGATCCTGCCCCCTTTCGCCACACCTGACGGGCTTGCGGCCCGGCGCGATGCGCAGACAAAAGGCAAACACGGTTCGAACCTTTCATTGGAGCAGAGGCTCCGTTGTCTGGTCTTCACCCGTCTCATGCAGGCCCATTCGAATTAAGGACCAAGGGTCGCCTGGACCGCCTGCAATCTCGGACAGGATTTTCGAAAGCTGTTGCCAGCTTCCGAAAATCCGGGCCCGGAGGCCCGGAATACTATGCAGGATCCAGCCGTTGCCGGCTGATCCCGCTTCAAATCATCAGGACGCTGCGAGCGTGCCGAGGTCGACCTTGAGGCCCGGGCCCATCGTCGAGGTGACGGAGACCTTCTTGACGTAGACACCCTTGGCGCCTGCCGGCTTGGCCTTGTTGACCGCGTCAGCGAAAGCGCGGACGTTTTCTTCCAGCGCCTTGACGTCGAACGAGACCTTGCCGACGCCAGCGTGGATGATGCCGGCCTTCTCGACGCGGAACTCGACGGCGCCGCCCTTCGAAGCCTTGACGGCTGCCGCGACGTCGGTGGTGACGGTGCCGACCTTCGGGTTCGGCATCATGCCGCGCGGGCCGAGCACCTTACCGAGACGGCCGACCAGCGGCATCATGTCCGGGGTGGCAATGCAGCGGTCGAAGTCGATCTGGCCCTTCTGGACGATATCGACGAGATCTTCCGCACCAACGACGTCGGCGCCGGCGGCGCGGGCTTCGTCAGCCTTGGCATCACGTGCGAACACGGCGACGCGGACAGTACGGCCCGTGCCGTTCGGCAGGTTGACCACGCCGCGGACCATCTGGTCAGCGTGGCGCGGGTCGACGCCGAGGTTCATGGCGACTTCGATGGTCTCGTCGAACTTGACCGACGAGCGAGCCTTCAAAAGCTCGATGGCTTCACCAAGGCCATAAGCCTTGTTCACATCGATGCCTTCGCGGGACTTGGAAACGCGCTTTGCAATCTTAGCCATGATCTCAGCCCACCACTTCCAGGCCCATGGAACGAGCCGAGCCTTCCACCATCTTGATGGCGGCTTCGATGTCGTTCGCGTTCAGATCCTTCATCTTGGTCTCGGCGATCTCACGCACCTTGGCGCTGCTGATCTCACCAGCCTTGACCTTGCCCGGCTCCTTGGAACCCGACTTCAGGTTGGCAGCCTTCTTCAGGAAGTAGGACACCGGCGGCGTCTTCATGACGAAGGTGAACGACTTGTCCTGGTAATAGGTGATCACGACCGGGATCGGCGATCCCTTCTCGAGCTCCTGGGTCTGCGCGTTGAACGCCTTGCAGAACTCCATGATGTTGATGCCACGCTGACCAAGCGCCGGACCGATCGGGGGCGACGGCGTCGCCGAACCCGCGGAAACCTGGAGCTTGAGCTGGCCCGCTATTTTCTTAGCCATCTCTTTCCTGCTTTCGTCTTATGCCGGATGACCCGGCGGTTGCAGTTCGGTGGTGCGAAAAAGACAACCGGCTAAGCCGCCTCATCTCCCACCATGCTTGCGCCAGGCCTGCGCCCGGCACTGCCTTCCACCGAAACCGGTGACAGGCGCTTCGATCAGCCCTTTTCGACCTGACCGAATTCGAGATCGACAGGCACGGCGCGCCCGAAGATCGAAACTTCCACCTTGAGGCGCGCGCGCTCCTCGTCCACTTCCTGGACGAAACCGTTGAACGACGCGAACGGACCGTCGGAAACGCGAACCGCCTCGCCAATCTCGAAGGTAACCGACGGCTTCGGGCGCTCGACGCCTTCCTGAACCTGGTTCAGAATGCGCTGGGCCTCGGATTCCGTGATCGGCACGGGCTTCGAATCACCAAGGAAACCAGTGACCTTCGGCGTGTTCTTAACGAGCGAGAACACGGCATCGGTCAGATGGGCCTTCAAAAGCACATAGCCCGGGAAGAACTTGCGCTCGGCATCAACCTTGCGGCCGCGGCGAACTTCGACAACCTTCTCGGTCGGAACGACGATCTGCTCGATCTGCTCGCTCAGGCCCTTCTGCTTGGCCTTGTGCTCGATGTCCTCGGCGACCTTCTTTTCGAAGTTCGAATAGGCGTGGACGATGTACCAGCGCGCAGTCATCTCAGGAATTCTCCGTATTCGCGACCTTAACGGCCCATGCCCAAGATCTGCTCGACGGCGAATGCCATCAGCTGGTCAGCGGCAAAAAAGAAAATCATCGCAATAATTGCAAAGCCGAGAACCATGACCGTGGAGATCATCGTCTCGCGCCGCGATGGCCACGTCACCTTCGCCGTTTCCGACCTTGCCTGCTGCAGAAAGGTGAAGGGGTTCGTGGTTTTCGCCATGTGCCGCTCTGCTCTCAACGTCCGTTGACCGGACTTCTGGATGATCCCGTGACCGGGAGATGCCATCACATGGCCGATATCCACGCCGAATCAGCGCAACATTTCGCCCATGCAATTCGGACGCGTAAAGCCGGATCCCCAGCTCCACGCGCCGCGTGTCTGTTTCGCTTACATAAAACCGATTCTCTCTCCACGCAAGTGGCAGGAACAAGCTTTACGTTTGTACGCCGCGTCGGAACCATCCAGTCGTTCCGTTCCGGCTATTGCAGTCCTTATGCCTGAATTAGCGAATTCTGGCAAGACTGGCACGGGCAGCAGGGCTCGAACCTACGACCTGCGGTTTTGGAGACCGCCGCTCTACCAACTGAGCTATGCCCGTGCATCTCGCCGCGCATCATCTGCGCAGCACGGGCTTCCTAGGGATTTCCACCGCATCTGTAAAGAGCGCAATGCGTGATGTCGGAAACATTCACAGGCGGATTTCGTCAGGCGTAACACAAGCGCCCTCTCCCGCTCCGATGGCTACCGGCGTTCAGCTGCACGCGGCTTTCGCCAGTTTGCGCTGCCGAATCTGTTTGACGGCCAGGAACGCTGCCCAAGCACAGATGGTGATCTCGAGCGCGAAGGTCCAGTGCAGGACAAAGCTCAGCACCCAGTGCGAATAGCGCGCCGGAATGGTGACAAGCTCGACGGAGCCGTCGCTGAACGGCATCAGCCACAGCATCGGCGCTGCAATCGAATCGAGCACCATGTGGATCATGGCGGCAAATAAGAATACCGCGGCTGCGGATGCGAACCGTGGCCTCAGCCACTTGACCAGCGGCAGGACGACACATCCAAGCGCGACCCAGAACAGCGGCCAGTGTGTGATGAAGCTGTGGTGGTGCGTCTGCTGGCCGTCGACCAGGTAGAAGTAGAACATGTCGAGGTCGGGCGCGATGCTGCCCAAAAGCGCGGCGGGCATAACCGCGCGGATACCAGGCCTGACGTCCCGAGCCAGCGTCCCCAGGACGAAACCGGCCGGCAGATGCGCGATCAGCATGCGATTTGTCCCCTGTCCCAAGACAGGTTCCGCGAAATTACGGCGGTTTTTGGGGTCGGGGCATTGCCTGGGAAGGCCCAGGCTTCATCTCACGATTTGGCTGCTGGCACGTAAGGTCCGCCAGGAACGCCCCAGCCCCAACGAGGCATAGGCTCGTGCAGCGCCGGTGCGGCACCGTCCTGTGAATTCAGCTTGGCCAGCCGCGTGCCCCATTCGAGATAGGCGACGAATGCCGAACGAAACTCGGGATCGTCGGGCAGCTCCACCTCGTCGGCGGCATCGAGCAACAGCGCGATCCACCGCCGGCGCTGCTCCTCGGTCAGGTGGCGATTGAGGTGGTGGCTGATCATCGCGGGATGGCCGCCATGGTTTTCACTATAATCCTTCGGTCCGCCGAACACCTCGCCGATGAACGCAGCGACATGCGCGGGATGGTTGCCGGACATGTGTCGGAACACCGGCTCGAGCACCGGATCCGCGAGGACCTTGTGGTAAAACACCTCCGTCAGCCGGTTGAGCGCCGCAGCTCCGCCGGCCCAATCGAACAATGTCGGTACGTCTTTCTGCATCGTTTTCCTCCACTTGCGTTGGAGGCATATGGGGAGCTGAATCGCCGGCGGGAAGTGAGCAACGAAGAACTCCTGCCATGCCCCTCCTAACGCAGCGCGCGGCAGTTCACAGGCCGAGGTGACATCCGGCAAAGGCCGCTGTCGATCAGAAGTTGCGTAGAACCCGACCTGGTCGTCAGGTATCCCTCCCGGAGGAGAGCCAGCGCTGCGTCATCCAACGTGTCAAAACCGGGTGTCGCGTCGGCGACTTTCGGTCCAACCCCCATCTGCACGAGGTAATGGTTCCGTATTGGAGCATCCAGTGCCGGACTGGCACCCCAGCCTGCTAGAATTCCCTCGCCAATCAGTCGGGTCTTTCCTGCCGACAGCACCAAAAGGCAACTCTCGCCACATTCCGCCCCGCCTGATCCCGCTATGCCCAGATATGGCCGCCCGTCACCTTGCCAGCCGGTGCAGCCCTTGCCGTTCGGCTTGCAGCCGGCGAAGAACGTGCGCCCAACGGCCACATCAAGACCGTTGGCGCGGACAACGCGCCCCATCAGCATCGCGGCAATCGGATCGCCCTCGCTTGAGGAAATTATCAATGGCAGCTTTATGTCACCTAGTTCCTTGAGCAGAGTTTCCAGCCGCTGCGGCGCAGTTTCGTCGACTTGCCCTTCGGCGGAGATCCATTCCGGGCAGTCAGGTTCACAGGCCCCGACCGAACGCACGACTGCGAGCCACATCCCGGGTCCTTTCGGCACGAGCGGCTTGGGGTAGGAATTGGACGCAAGGTTTTTTCCCGGCGCCAGAACGCAGTTCGCAGCAGGAGCCGCGGTCCTGCAGTTCTCGATGCTCACCAGCACGTCGGTAGCATCCAGGCTGGTTATCAGGTTCATGTTGAGCATCTCGACGGGCGCCAGCTGCCGCATCTCGGCGGCGGGAGTGCTTTGCCCGACCTCGTACATCTCCTTCTTGACCCCCATCTCCTTGAGATAGGTCAACATCCTGGCGTTGAACGCCTTTCCCATCTTGGTGGTGGTGTAGCTGCCAACGGTCTTGCGACGGACGACCTTGCGGCTGACGGTCTTCCTCTTGCCTTTCACGACCTTATAGGTCTCGCGATAGGTGATCTTTTGCTGCGTGACATGGGACGTCACCTGATGCACCCCCATATAGGCCCACTGGCCGACATGGCGGCGTACTCCGCCCGCGAACATCATCGAGCAGGCGGAGGCGCAATAGGCGCCAGCCGAGTATAGAGCTCCCTGGTAGATGCCTTTCCTGGCCGGATCGAGCTTGCAGCCCTTCTGATCGGGCGCGCATTCGACGAAGCGTGTCAGCCCGACGCCAATGTCGAGCTTGCGGGTACGCAGCATGCGGCCCAGTTCCAAGGCTGCCTCGACCCGACCGCCTGGCGAGGTCACGATGACCGGCAGCTTCTTGTCGCCGAGTTTCTTGAGAAACTTCTTGAAGGCGGCTGGTGTCGCTGGAGTGATCGCGCCCTCGGCCGAGATCCATTCCGGACAAAAAGGCTCGCATCCCGGAGCAGAGCTGCGCACGACGACAAAGCGCATGGGCGGTCCGTCATTTTCCGGCGGCTTGCTCTTGGCTGCTTCAGCCGACCAGGGGAGAAAAAGGGCAGTTGCGGCGGCAAAGAAAAGCGGCAGGAGAATTCCCCGCCAAACCGCGCGCACTCCTGTCCCCATGACAAATCCCCACCTGCCTTCTTGCCGAGATACTAATGCGGGATCGGTGACGCGCAATGTGGCGCGCAAACAAAAAGGGCGGCCCGAAGGCCGCCCTTGATGCATTCGACGAAAGGACGTCGATTATTCTTTGATCGAAGCGACGATGCCGGCGCCGACGGTGCGGCCACCTTCACGGATAGCGAAGCGGAGCTTCTCTTCCATGGCGATCGGCACGATGAGCTCGACGTCGACGGTGATGTTGTCGCCGGGCATGACCATCTCGGTGCCTTCCGGCAGCGACACGATGCCGGTCACGTCCGTCGTGCGGAAGTAGAACTGCGGACGGTAGTTGGTGAAGAACGGCGTGTGACGGCCACCCTCTTCCTTGGTCAGGATGTAGGCTTCAGCCACGAACTTCTTGTGCGGCTTCACCGAACCCGGCTTGCACAGCACCTGGCCGCGCTCGACGTCTTCACGGCCAACGCCGCGGATCAGCGCGCCGATGTTGTCGCCAGCCTGGCCCTGATCGAGCAGCTTGCGGAACATTTCAACGCCGGTAACCGTCGTCTTCGAGGTTGCCTTGATGCCGACGATCTCGACTTCTTCGCCAACTTTGACGATGCCGCGCTCGACGCGACCGGTGACGACAGTGCCGCGGCCCGAGATCGAGAACACGTCTTCGATCGGCATCAGGAACGGACGGTCGATCGGACGCTCCGGCGTCGGGATGTAGGCGTCGACGGCTTCCATCAGCGCGCGGATCGCGTCTTCACCGATCTTCTTGTCCGAATCGTTGAGCGCAGCAACAGCCGAACCCTTGATCATCGGAATGTCGTCGCCCGGATATTCGTACTTCGACAGCAGCTCGCGAACCTCGAGCTCGACCAGTTCGAGCAGCTCGGCGTCGTCGACAAGGTCGACCTTGTTCAGGAACACCACCAGGGCGGGAACGCCGACCTGACGGGCGAGCAGGATGTGCTCGCGGGTCTGCGGCATCGGGCCGTCAGCAGCCGACACGACCAGGATCGCGCCGTCCATCTGGGCAGCACCGGTGATCATGTTCTTGACGTAGTCGGCGTGGCCGGGGCAGTCGACGTGGGCGTAGTGACGGGCCGGCGTCTCATACTCGACGTGCGCCGTCGAGATCGTGATGCCGCGGGCCTTCTCTTCCGGCGCTGCGTCGATCTGGTCGTAGGCCTTGAACTCGCCGAAATACTTCGTGATCGCAGCAGTCAGCGACGTCTTGCCGTGGTCAACGTGACCAATCGTGCCGATGTTCACGTGAGGCTTGTTACGCTCGAATTTACCTTTTGCCATTGTCTCTTTCCTTGAGCATCGGGACCTTGGTTCCGGTCGGATGCGGGGCGATTACCGATAAAGGCCGAAAAAGACAAGCGCCTTTTGGCCAAACGACCACGTCGAGGCCAAAAGCAGTGCTGCTCTTTCAGTGCTGGACGCACATATGGGGACAAGCGGATGCAAATAAAAGGCTTCTTGCTTCGGCGAAAAGCCTGGAGCGGGTAGCGGGAATCGAACCCGCGTATTCAGCTTGGAAGGCTGCTGCTCTACCATTGAGCTATACCCGCGCCCCTGAGCGTCACGCGCCTGTTCAGGAGCGAAGCACGCCCTGGTATTCCTTGCCGCGCATTGCATCCAAAAGATGGAACCATCCTTTGAGGCAACGTTTTATGGCGTCCGGGCCGGCAGTGGTGGAGGAGGTTGGATTCGAACCAACGTAGACTGAGTCAACGGATTTACAGTCCGTCCCCTTTAACCACTCGGGCACTCCTCCAACTGCTTTGCCGGAGCCATGCTACGAGGCATTTCCGATCCCGGTTCGTGGCGAAGCGCCCTGCCCCGAAATCTGGGTGGGCTTATGGCGACAAGGTTTTGGCCTGTCAACCGGACATGGTGCGTTTTCATGCGGATTATTCAAAGCGCCGACTAACGGGCCGTATCCAAAGCCAGGCGTGGCGGCTATAGCAGGCGCATGAACGATACGAAAAAGCCCGGAACACCCAAAGACAGCCACTATGCCAAGCTGCGTCGCACCTTCCGCGATCAGAAGAATGGCCGCGACCAGAAAAGTGGCGGGGCGCCCGCCTTCAGGCCCAAGCGTCCGCTGCCTCCGGGCGAGAACGCTCCTGACGGCCTGGTGCGGCTTTATGGCCTGCACACGGTGCGCGCGGCACTCGACAATCCACGCCGCAAGATCAGGCGCATGCTGGTGACACGCAATGCCGCCGAGCGGCTGGAGATTGCCGACATCGGCAGCCTGCCCTTTGCCACGGAACTGGTCGAGCCGAAGGACATCGACAAGATCACCGGCACCGACGCAGTGCATCAGGGCGTGCTGATCGAGGCCGAGCCGCTAAAGGCCAAGGCGCTGTCGGCACTGGGCGATTCGCCGCTGATTCTGGTGCTCGACCAGGTGACCGACCCCCATAATGTCGGGGCGATCATTCGTTCTGCAGTAGCATTCGGCGCCGGCGCGCTCATCACAACGCAGCGCCACAGTCCACATGAAAGCGGCGTACTGGCCAAATCGGCCTCCGGCGCGCTCGAGCACATCGACATGATAGAGGTGCGCAATCTCGCCGACGCGCTCGGCGTGCTGCACGAGGCCGGCTTCCAGACGATCGGGCTTGATTCGGAAGGCCCCGCGGAACTCGAAAAGGCGTTTGCCGGCGACAAGGTCGCTTTGGTGCTCGGCGCAGAGGGCAAGGGCCTGCGCCAAAAGACGCGCGAAACCGTGACGGCACTTGCCCGCCTCGACATGCCGGGCGCCATTCACTCGCTCAACGTGTCGAACGCAGCGGCAGTGTCGCTGTATGCGGCTCGACGCTTCCTGGCTGGCAACGGCTAGCGCTGCGGATGCCACGGAAGTTCGCGACCAAAGAGGATTGGCTGGTCGCCTGTGCAAACACAGTGGAACTGCTTGGGTCGATGTCACCAAGCGAATTCTACAACAAGGAGACAATGGAGTATCATTCTACGGCCAGATCGGCCGTTGTGAGATTGGCCAATGGGCTCGCGGACGCCGGCGATTTTGGTGCGTTCCTTCAGCGTGAGGACCAGACGACACGCCGGCTCCCTTCTACCCCCGAGGCATTGAGGGGGATGGCGCTGTCAGATATGCACATTCGGCTCATATGTACCTTCGCTGACGAACGATGGATGCCGGGTTTTCTGGCAAGGGCATTCAATGATGGCGTGCTGATTCCGGCCCTTGAACAGCTATCTGCCAACATCGACCACTTCACCCTCCAAGAGTGACGGCTCCGGCCCTCCCCGGCCCCTTGACCTTCCACCTGGAGGAAGCCGTAATTTCCATGGCGCAACGGAGTTTCGCCATGGCCAGCCGCCCCCCAATTGGCGCCTTCCTGGTTGCCAACCATCACGGCCTGATGAAGGCGGCGCTCGACGGCGCGGTGACGCCGGTGTCGGACAGCCAGGACGACTTCATGGGCTTTACACCGCACCCGACCGACGCGACGATCCTGTTTGCCAGCGGACATCCGAAGGATGGCGGCAATCTCGGCTTCATCAGGTCGGGCGATGCGGGAAAGAGCTGGCAGCAGATCGCACCCGGCGTCGACGGCCCCGTCGATTTTCATCAACTGGCGGTCAGCCCCTCGAACCCTGACGTGCTTTACGGTTCATATGGCGCGATCCAGGCCAGCCGCGACGGCGGCAAGAGCTGGGCGATCGCCGGCGACGCGCCGGCCAAGCTGATCGACCTGGCGGTCTCGTCTGAAAATCCCGATGCCGTCTACGCCGCAACAGAAGACGGGTTGATGGTGAGCCGTGATGGCGCCAAGAGCTGGCAACAGCTCGCCCTGGCCGGCCAGCCGGTCACGACAGTGGAATTGGCCTCCGACGGCGCGATCTGCGCCTACGTGCCGGGGCGTGGGCTGTTGCGCGCCACCGAGGCGGCGCCGGACTTCAAGGCAGTGGGCGAAGGCCCCGACCCTGCCGGATACATACTGCACCTGGCACTGGACGCGCAGGCACCCAACCGCATGGTCGCCGTCACCGGCACCAGCGCCATCGTCGTTTCAAGCGATGCCGGCGCGACATGGTCGGTTCTAGGCGCCAAGTGACGTTGTCCCTACGAAACGCGGAACGGGCTCCAACGTCGCCGCTGGAGCCCGGTCCTCGACAGTGCCGGGACGATCACGGCGTGGGAACGTTGCGCCGTGGCTTCCCCTCCTATGCCGCCTTGCCTTTGGTCTCAGTCGCTTCCGAGCCGACTTCGAAATTGGCCATGCGCTCGAGCGCACGCACCAGCGCCGAATGGTCTTCCTTCGCGCCACCGTTGGCGGCGCAGGAATTGAACAGCTCCTGCGTCATAGAGGTGTTGGGCAAGGATACGCCGAGCGCCTTGGCGCCCTGAAGCGCCAGATTGAGGTCCTTCTGATGCAGTTCGATGCGGAAGCCCGGCGCAAAGGTGCGCTTGACCATGCGGTCACCGTGAACCTCGAGGATGCGCGAGGCAGCCAGTCCGCCCATCAGCGCCTGTCGAACTTTTGCCGGGTCGGCGCCCGCCTTGGAAGCGAAGACCAGCGCCTCGGCGACGGCCTCGATGGTGAGAGCCACGACGATCTGGTTGGCAACCTTGGTGGTCTGGCCGACGCCGTTGGGCCCGACGAGCGTGATGTTCTTGCCCATCTTCTCGAACACCGGACGGGCGCGCTCAAATGGCTTCTCCTCGCCGCCGACCATGATCGTCAGCGATGCCGCCTTGGCGCCGACCTCGCCGCCTGACACCGGTGCGTCGAGATAGTCGCAGCCAAGCGCGTTGATCCTTTTGGCGAATTCCTTGGTCTCGATCGGCGAGATCGAGCTCATGTCGATCACCAGCTTGCCCTTGGACAGGCCTGACGCAACACTGTTTTCACCGAACAGCACGTCAGCAACCTGCGGTGTATCGGGCACCATCAGGATAATGATGTCGGCAGCCTTGGCCAGTGCCTGGTGCCCGCTGACCGCCTTCAACCCTTTGCCAACCAGCTCGGTCGGCAGCGCGCCACGATGATCGCTGGCGATGACTTCATAACCGGCGTCGAGCAGGTGACCTGCCATCGGCGCGCCCATGATGCCCAGGCCGACAAATCCGATTTTTTCCATTTTCGTATTCCTTTTATTCCAGTGGCCGCGCGCTCAGGCAGCGGCGCTGCCCTTGTCGGCAAATCCAGCAAACCAGCCCAGGCCTTCGACCGTTCCGGCCTTGGGCTTGTATTCGGCGCCGACCCAGCCGGTGTAACCGATGCGGTCGAGATGCTCGTAGAGGAACGGGTAGTTTATCTCGCCCGTGCCCGGCTCATGACGACCGGGATTGTCCGCCAGCTGCACATGCGCAATGCGGGTCAGATTGGCCTCGATGGTGCGGGCGAGATCGCCCTCCATGATCTGCATGTGATAGATGTCGTATTGCAGGAAGAGATTGTCCGAGCCGACCCTGTCGATGATGCCGAGCGCCTGTTTGGTGGTGTTCAGGAAAAAGCCGGGGATGTCCCTGGTGTTGATCGGTTCGATCAGCAGGCGGATGCCCGCCGTCTTCAGCTTTTCTGCCGCGAAGGCGAGATTTTCGACGAAGACATTTTCCAGCACGTCGCGGGCGTTGCCGGCAGGCGCGATGCCGGCCAGGCAGTTCACCTGCTCGCAGCCGAGCGCATGCGCATAGCTGATCGCCTTGGCGACGCCCTGGCGGAACTCGTGGATTCGGTCTGGCAACACGGCGATGCCGCGCTCGCCTGCCGCCCAGTCGCCAGGCGGCAGATTGAACAGAGCCTGCGTCAGGCCGTTCTTCTTGAGGCGCGCGGCAACGACGTCGGGCGCATGATCGTAAGGCGCGATGTATTCGACGGCCTTGAAGCCGGCGCGCGCGGCGGCGTCGAAGCGATCGAGAAAGTCATGCTCGCCAAAGAGCATCGACAAATTGGCTGAAAACTTGGGCATTGTTGTTTCCTCGAAAAATCAGTCGAGCAGCATGATTGCGGTCGGCGCGTCTTCGTTGCTCTCGGCAAGCTCTTCGAACTCGACGACATTGTCGATCTCGACGCCCATGGAGATGTTGGTAACGCGTTCGAGGATGAACTCGAGAACGACCGGCACCTGGTGCTCCTTCATGAGCTGCTTGGCCTGCTTGAAGGCTGCGGCGAACTCTTCCGGCTTGCGCACGCGGACCGCCTTGCAGCCCATGGCCTCGGCAACCGCGACGTGGTCGACACCATACCCCGCCTCTGGATCGTCCGCGCGGTTGATGTTCTCGAAGGCAAGGCTGACCTCGAAGTCCATCTGGAAGCCGCGCTGCGCCTGGCGGATCAGGCCGAGATAGGCGTTGTTCACGACGACATGGATATAAGGCAGCTTGTGCTGGGCGCCGACGGCCAGTTCCTCGATCATGAACTGGAAATCGTAGTCGCCCGACAAGGCGACGATGTCGCGGTCCGGATCGGCGGCACGGACGCCGAGCGCTGCCGGCAGGGTCCAGCCGAGCGGGCCGGCCTGGCCACAATTGATCCAGTTGCGCGGCTTGTAGACGTGCAGGAACTGCGCGCCGGCGATCTGCGACAGACCGATGGTGGTGACATAGGTTGTGTCGCGGCCGAATGCCCTGTTCATCTCCTCATAGACGCGCTGCGGCTTGAGCGGGACCTGGTCGAAATGGGTCTTGCGCTTCATCGTCTTCTTGCGCTGCTGGCATTCCTTGGCCCAGCCGGACCAGTCACGCAGCTTGCCTGCCGTCTTCCACTCGGTGGCGACGTCGAGAAGGATCTTCAAGGCAGCACCGGCATCCGAGGTCACGCCGAGATCGGGCGCAAAGACACGGCCGATCTGGGTCGGCTCGATGTCGATGTGAATGAACTTGCGGCCTGCGGTGTACTTGTCGACCGAACCGGTGTGACGGTTGGCCCAGCGGTTGCCGACGCCGAGAACGAAGTCCGAGGCCAGCATTGTCGCGTTGCCATAGCGGTGCGACGTCTGCAGGCCGCACATGCCGGCCATCAGGCGATGATCGTCGGGGATCGAGCCCCAGCCCATCAGGGTGGGAACGACCGGAACCCCGGTGATTTCGGCGAATTCGATGAGCAGGTCCGAGGCATCGGCATTGATGACACCGCCGCCGGCAACGATCAGCGGCTTCTCCGCCTGGTTGAGCATCGACAGCGCCTTCTCGGCCTGGGCCCGCGTCATCGCCGGCTTGTGGATGGCGAGCGGCTCATAGGCGTCGATGTCGAACTCGATCTCGGCGAGCTGGACGTCGACCGGCAGGTCGACCAGAACCGGGCCCGGGCGACCCGAACGCATGAGATAGAAGGCCTTCTGCAGCGCCATCGGAACCAGGTACGGCTCCATGACGGTGACTGCCCACTTGGTCACCGGGGCGGCGATCGCGGCGATGTCGACGGCCTGGAAGTCTTCCTTGTTCAGCCGCGCACGCGGCGCCTGGCCGGTGATGCAGAGTATCGGGATCGAGTCGGCGGATGCCGAATACAGGCCGGTGATCATGTCGGTGCCGGCCGGACCCGACGTACCGATGCACAGGCCGATGTTGCCGGCCTTGGCGCGGGTATAGCCTTCGGCCATGTGCGAGGCGCCCTCGACGTGGCGGGCCAGGACGTGCCGGACGGTACCGCGCGCCTTCAGCGCTGAATAGAACGGGTTGATGGCCGCACCCGGCACACCGAAGGCACACGAGATGCCTTCCTTCTCAAGAACGAGGACCGCTGCATCGACAGCGCGCATCCTGGCCATGGTCTTACCTCCAACTGAAAACTGATGTTGGCAAATCGTGTCATCGACGACCGCATTTTGCAATTTTTTCAAAATATTTTTTCATTCATTGAGATCGACGCTTACCATATGATTTTGCTTCGATTTTCATTTTTCGTTGCATCACTCGCCAATCTGGATGAAAAAGTTTTTTAAAAGCAACTGGAGCGACGCAATGGCAACGATGGAAAAACGACAGCGCGGACGGCCCCGCGCATTCCAACCGGCATCGGACGCAGGATCAGTGCAGTCGCTCGACCGGGCGTTGCGCATCCTCGCCATCGTCGCACACGGTGACGGCCTGTCGCTGAGCGAGATTTCGGCTGCGTCCGACCTTGCCGCCGCGACCGCCTATCGCATGCTGACCACCTTGCAGAACCACGGCATGGTCGAATTCGACAGCGACGGCCAGTTGTGGTCGATCGGGGTCGAGACCTATCGTATGGGGGCAGCCTTCCTGCGCCGGCGCAAGCTCGTCGACCGCGCACGCGCGGTGATGCAGGAGCTCATGGAAAAGACCGGGGAAACCGCCAATCTCGGCGTCGCCGAAGACGATTGCGTGGTCTTCGTCAGCCAGGTCGAGACGCACCAGGCGATCCGCGCCTTCTTCCGGCCGGGCACGCGCAGCCCCTTCCATGCCTCGGGCATCGGCAAGGCAGTGCTTGCCCATCTCGACCGCGAGCGGGTCAATGCCATCGTCCGCAAGGCCGGGCTCGACGCCTATACGGAAAGGACACTGTCTGAACCGGCGCTGCTTGCCCGCGATCTCGAGAAAATCCGCAGCCGCGGCTGGTCTGTCGACGACGAAGAACGTTATCCCGGCATGCGCTGCATCGCTGCCGCTGTGTTCAACGAATTCGGCGAACCCATTGGCGGCGTTTCGGTTTCCGGGCCGACGGTGCGGGTGACCTCGGAACGTCTCGGCGAAATCGGCCCGATCGTCCGCGACGCCGCAGCAGAACTGACCAGGATGATCGGCGGCTCGCCCGAAGGCACGGTGCCGGGTCTCTGAAAGCGCCTGGTGGGAGAAGGGTTGCCCCTCTCCCACAATGCAATCTGGTTCCGACTACAGGCGGCAGTAGCGCAGGCGGCCGTCATAGCCGACATAGGTGTCGGTGCGCGGATCGTAGCTGCGGTAGCGCGCGAAGCAGCGTTGGACGTGGCTGTCGTAAGGGTCGACCGGGTAATAGGCGTCGTAATAGGGTCCAGGCGCCGGGCGGTGGCCGCCGGCAATGATCGCCCCGGCGATGAAACCGCCGGCGCCGGCAAGGGCTGCAGCCTCGGCGCGGGTCAGGCCACCGGCAGACGACTGCTGGACGGTGCAGATGAGGCCGGTTGCGACGACGGTGACTGCGATAAGGCCCGAAATCATCTTGCTCTTGAAAGACATGGTGCTCTCCTTCGGTTGATCTGGGAGGCGTTTCTCCGCCTCATGCCAGTCAGTCGTGGCCAGCACCCAAAAGGTTCACGACCCCCGAGAATCTTTTTTGCGGATAGTTCAAAACGCCGATCCGCGTCAGCCATCGCCTTAACTTGACAGCGGCGTGACAACGGCTGAAGTCACCTCATTCGCAATGACCAGCGCTGGAACGATCATGAGCCTGCAATCCGTGAAAGCCTTCTTCGCCGAACACGCCCCTGACATCGACGTCATCGAGACACAGACAAGCTCGGCAACCGTGGCGCTGGCGGCCGAGGCGCACGGCGTCGAGCCCGCCCAGATTGCCAAGACCATCTGCATGCGCGTCGGCGAGCGGGTGGTCCTTGTCGTCACGCGCGGCGATGCACGCATCGACAACCGCAAATGCCGCGACGCCTTTGGCGCCAAGCCGCGCATGCTGGACTTCGAGCAGGTGGCGGAATTGACCGGACATCCCGTCGGAGGCGTCTGCCCGTTCGGCCTGGCAACACCGCTCAAGATCTATTGCGACGTATCGCTGCGTGCCTATGACGAAGTCGTGCCGGCGGCCGGCGCCACCAACGCCGCAGTGCGAATCGGCGTCGAGCGCATGGCAACGCTCGTCAGCGCCGAATGGTGCGACATCTGCCAGGACGCCGTCGCCAAGACGGATGCGGAAGCTGCTGAGTAATGAGCGACCCGAGACATAGGTGACGTTTCGTACCGGACACATGGGTAACACTTTTGGCTTTTGGCCGGAGGTGTTGATGCCGTGGAAGGAGAGTTCGGTGATGGAGGAACGTCTTCGTTTTGTTGCGCGGCTTCTGGATGGCGAGGGCATGAGTGATGTGTGCCGAGAGTTCGGGATTTCCCGCAAGACCGGCTACAAGATCCTCAACCGCTACAAGGACGACGGCCTGGAGGCGCTGACCGACCGGTCACGGCGGCCGGTCCGCTATGCCAACCAACTGCCCTGTCAGATCGAGCAGGCGATTGTGAAGGCCAAGAAGGACAAGCCGCACTGGGGCGCCAGGAAGATCCGTGAGCTTCTGGTGCGCAAGCTGGCCGGCGACGTTCGGCTGCCGTCGACGAGCACGGTCCATGCCGTGCTCGACCGCCACGGCCTTATCACGCGCGCCCGTCAGAGGCGGCGCTGCAAGGCCGAGGGCACGCCGCTGTCGGCGGCATGCTGCTAACGATCTGTGGTGTGTCGATTTCAAGGGCGAGTTCAGGCTCGGCAATCGCCAGTACTGTTACCCTTTGACGGTGACTGACCAGGCCTCGCGCATGATCCTTCTGTGCGAAGCCCTCAGATCAACGCGGGAGGTGCCCGTCGTCGAAGCCTTCGTGAGGTTGTTCAAACAGCGCGGCCTGCCGGCGGCGATCAGAAGCGACAACGGGCTGCCCTTCGCCTCTCCCAACGGGCTCTACAATCTGTCCAGGCTCTCGGTCTTCTGGCTGCGGCTGGGCATCGACATCGAGCGCATCAAACCCGGCAACCCGCAGCAGAACGGCAGGCATGAGCGTATGCACCGGACCCTCAAGCAGGAGACGACCCGGCCGCCGGGCATGAACATTCTACAGCAGCAGGCCAGGTTCGATGCATTCGTCAGCGAATTCAATGCCGAACGACCGCACCAAGCGATCGGCATGAAGGTGCCGGACGAACTCTATAAGCCCTCTTCAAGAGCCTATGAGGGGCTGCCAGACCTGCATTACCCCTTCCATGACCGCGACATCCTCGTCACCGCCTGTGGCCGCATCTGCATGCACCGCAAGAAGATCAATATCTCGACCGTGCTCGCCGGCCAGAGGCTCGGAATCACTGAAGTCGACGACGCCATTTGGCTCGTCTCCTTCATGCACTATGATCTTGGCTATATCGACCTCGAACAGAGGACCCTGCAGACCATCGACAACCCGTTCGGCACGAGGTTGTCACCCATGTCTTAGGTACAAACTGTTACCTATGTCTTCGGGCTGTACATAAGAAGAACTGGTGCCCCCGGCAGGAATCGAACCCGCGACCTTCGGTTTACAAAACCGCTGCTCTACCAGCTGAGCTACAAGGGCAATTCGCCCCGGTTAGCATATTTTGCGGTCCAGTA
The DNA here is from genome assembly GCF_014843375.1 of Aminobacter sp. SR38. Taxonomy (NCBI): domain Bacteria; kingdom Pseudomonadati; phylum Pseudomonadota; class Alphaproteobacteria; order Hyphomicrobiales; family Phyllobacteriaceae; genus Aminobacter; species Aminobacter sp. SR38. The sequence goes on along the minus strand of NZ_CP062112.1, from coordinate 132,352 downwards.
AAGACAATTTCGGGCGAGCCGCGCGGCATCCCCAGATGCGCACAGGCCCCGCGCCCTAAAACTGAAGCCTCGCGCCCACTATATCCAGATCGCAGGCAGCATGAACGCCGGCGCTGGAGGTGATGGATGATCAGGTTCGTGATTATTGCCGTGGTGGTGATTGTCGCGTGGCTGCTTTTGCTCAAGCTTTTCCGCCAGATGAAAGAGGCGCGGGTCGACTGGACCGGAATCGCCACGATCATCGGCTTTATCGTGCTCGCCATCTACCTGCACTATGTCACCGGCATCGGCTGACCCTGCCCCCGCAAGACGGCCTCAGACAACCGGCACCACCGGACTGGCAAACACCACACGATTGCGCCCCTGTTCCTTGGCCTCATAGAGGCAGCGGTCGGCAAGGCGCATGAGCTGCGATGTTGGTTGCTGCCCAGCGGATACGACCGCACCGATGCTGACCGTCAGGCGATGCGGGCGGCCTTCCACCGGATAGAATGCAAGCCGCTCGACCTCGACGCGGATCCGCTCGGCGACAGCGGCCGCTTCATCCGGACCTGTGGTTGGCAGGAAGGCGCAGAACTCCTCACCGCCGACACGCCCGACCAGGTCGTTTTCGCGGATCGCCGAACGTAGCGCCTTCGAGATCAGCTTGAGCGCCTCGTCGCCGACGAGGTGGCCAAAGGTGTCGTTGATGCTCTTGAAATTGTCGGCGTCGATCAGAAGCAGCGCGCCGGAATCGCATTTGCGCCTGGCTTGTTTCGATTTCTCGAAAAATGCCTCGCGGTTCAGCAGCCCGGTCATGTGGTCGTGCGTTGCTTTTGCCTTCAACTGCATGTGGGCTTGCGACAGTTCGGCAAGCGCACGGCTGAGTTTCTCGTTCTGCCAGAAGATCAGGAATGCCGCAGGAAACGCCGTCAGCACCGGCAGGATCGAATTCATAGCAAAGACGAACGCCGTGAAGGACTGGCCGGCTGAATGACGGATCGAAAACGAAACGACCTGGGTCACGAGGATGACGGCGATGGTGACCAGGCTGGCCTTGAACGTGATCTTCCACACGACGATCCCCTTCCATGTCCGGGTCCGAATGCAGAGCTGGATAGCGAGCGAAGCTTAACGCTTTGCGATCCGGCCATGGATGTATCTCGCTGACGGAATGCGTAAGTGGTGTGAGCCCCGTGGAAATGTACGCCTGCCTCCGGCACAGTCTTTGTCGAGGCGGATACTTGACCTTCCCGAGGCCGAAGGCGGAATGTAGGCCCGAACGACATCGAATCCCCGTCCATGGAGTAGCAAATGCTAAAGCAAGTCTTGGTCGCCTCTGCCCTGGCGGCGATCACCGTTTCCGTAGCTCAGGCACAGACATGCGAAAAGAACTTCAAGGTCAGCGGCATTCCGCTGGTTACGGCGGTTTCCTTCAAAAGCTCGCAGTCGTTTCCCAAGGTCAAACAGGCGCAGGCCCTGAAGCGCCTCGCCCAGGCAATCGCCGCCGAGGGCTTCTCCGGCATCACGGTCAACAAGGAGCTCGGGGCGATCGACGCCTATCAAGACACTTCGGGCAGCGGCCGGCTGCAGACATTGCGTGTTGTGGCTCGAAGCCAGGGCGGCGGCACCCTGGTCAACGCCGTGTTCGACATCCAGCCGGGCCAGGTGACCACCAACGACGTTGTCCGCACCGGCATGTGCTCGATCATCCGCTCGGCCGGCGGTTGAGCAGCCAGCGCCAGGCTGGCGCAGGCCGGCTAGCTCCCTTTGCTTTGGCAAATCAGCGTGCTACCCCGTTGCCGGCGGCCGGCATCGGCGTTCGGACCGCCGCCAGGGAGCACATGGACGCCAAGTCGCTGACATTTTCGTTCGCATCGTCAGGCACCGCGGAGGCGGATGCCGCGGCCAAGCGGCTCGCCCAGCGCTATGGCCAGATACCTCATGACCGGGCAGATATTGTCGTCGCATTGGGCGGCGACGGGTTTCTGCTCCAGACGCTGCGCGAGACGATGAGTACCGGCAAGCGTGTCTACGGCATGAACCGCGGCACGGTCGGCTTCCTGATGAACGAGTACCGCGAAGGCGCCCTGCCCGAGCGCCTTGCGGCTGCGGTGCCCGAAACCATCCGGCCGCTGGAAATGATGACCGTCGACGACACCGGCACGTCAAGGGAAGCGCTGGCGATCAACGAGGTTTCGCTGCTGCGCCAATCCTACCAGGCAGCCCGGCTGCGCATTTCGGTCGACGGCAAGGTCAGGCTGGACGAGTTGATTTGCGACGGCGTCATGGTGGCGACGCCGGCAGGGTCCACTGCCTACAATCTGTCGGCCCACGGCCCTATCCTGCCGCTCGATGCGCCGCTGCTGGCCCTGACCCCGGTCAGCCCGTTCCGACCCAGGCGCTGGCGCGGTGCATTGCTGCCCAAGACGGCGGTTGTTCGCTTCGACATTCTGGAAGAGCAAAAGCGGCCGGTGAACGCAGTTGCCGACCATACCGAGGTCAAGTCTGTGGTTTCAGTGGAAGTTCGGGAATCCGCTGTGCACACCGCGACGCTGCTGTTCGACCCGGGCCATTCCTGGAGCGAACGCATCCTGGCCGAGCAATTCAAATACTGACCATTGGGCCACAGCTGGAAGTATTCAGCTGCAATCGCCGCGTGCGTGCCAGTTTGAGTTGACAAATCGCGCACTTACGCCTATCGCGTTGCGGCATATTGCAGGCGGTTTGCGCCTGTCGTGGCCAGCGTGCCGCGCCCTTGAACGAGCAAAGACAGCCAACACACTTGTCCGAAGACACTCAGACCGCTCCAGAAGCGTTGACCTTCGCAGACCTCGGCCTTTCGCCGAAGGTCCTTTCCGCAGTCACCGACGCGGGCTACACCCAGCCCACGCCGATCCAGGCAGGCGCGATTCCGCACGCGCTGCAGGGCAAGGACGTTCTCGGCATCGCCCAGACAGGCACCGGCAAGACGGCTTCGTTCGTGCTGCCGATGCTGACGCGCCTCGAAAAGGGCCGCGCCCGTGCGCGCATGCCACGCACTCTGATCCTTGAGCCGACGCGTGAACTCGCGGCGCAGGTCGAGGAGAACTTCGTCAAGTACGGCAAGAACCACCGGCTGAACATCGCGCTGCTGATCGGCGGCGTGTCGTTCGACGAGCAGGAAAAGAAGCTCGAGCGCGGCGCCGACGTCCTGATCGCCACGCCCGGCCGCATGCTCGACCATTTCGAGCGCGGCAAGCTGCTGCTGACCGGCGTCGAGATTCTCGTCATCGACGAGGCCGACCGCATGCTCGACATGGGCTTCATCCCCGACATCGAGCGCATCTGCAAGCTGATCCCGTTCACGCGCCAGACGCTGTTCTTCTCGGCGACGATGCCGCCTGAAATCACCAAGCTCACCGAGCAGTTCCTGCATGCGCCGGTGCGTGTCGAGGTTGCCAAGGCGGCCTCTACCGCCGTCAACATCACCCAGCGCCTTGCCAAATCCGGCCCCAAGCCCTGGGACAAGCGCGAGACCCTGCGCCGCTTGATCAAGGCGGAAGGCGACGAGATCAAGAACGCGATCATCTTCTGCAACCGCAAGGTCGATGTCTCGGAATTGTTCCGCTCGCTGGTCAAGCACGACTTCGATGCCGGCGCGCTGCATGGCGACATGGACCAGCGAGCGCGCATGACCATGCTGTCCAATTTCCGCGACGGCAAACTGCGCCTTCTCGTAGCGTCGGACGTTGCCGCGCGCGGCCTCGACATCCCTGATGTCAGCCACGTCTTCAATTACGACGTGCCGATCCATGCAGAGGACTACGTCCACCGCATCGGCCGTACCGGTCGCGCCGGACGCTCGGGCAAGTCGTTCACCATCGCGACGCGTTCCGACACCAAATATGTCGACGCCATCGAAAAACTGATCGGCAACAAGATCGAATGGCACGACGGTGACCTGTCGACTGTCGTTGCCAGCGAAGGCGACGACGAGGCTCCGCGCCGCGGCCGTGGCGCGCCACGTCGCGCCGGCGGCAAGGACAAGCCAGGCCGCGAGCGCGACCGCAGGCCGCGTGACGAGGCACCGGTTGTCGACGCTGCCGCCATCGTGGCAGCCGAAGCGCCTGCAGACAACGTCGTTGCCGACATCAACGAGCGTCGTGAACGCAAGGAAGCGATCAGGAACGGCAATGCCGATCGCAAACACCGCGAGCACGAGGACCGGCCGCGACGCGACGATCATCGTGGCAATCGCCGCCATCAGCGCGAGGAAGAAGACGACCGCACTGTCGGCTTCGGCGACGACATGCCAGCCTTCATGCTCATCGCGACAAACATCTGAGCGACATGACGCTCCAGAAAATGGCCCCAAACGGGGCCATTTTCTTTTGCTGCTACACCCATCCTGATGTCGTTCAGTCGAGACGGCTTCGTCAGCGCGCCATGTTTTTCGCACCGGCGCTCAATGAAAAACGGCCCCCGCAAGGGGCCGTCTCTTTCATGAGTTTTCCGGTCTGCAGCTCAGGTGAGCGGCGACAACTGAATCTCGACGCGGCGGTTTTGCGCGCGGCCTTCCGAAGTCGCGTTGGACGCAATCGGGCGAGTCGCACCAAAACCGGTAACGGCAAAGCGCCTGGAATCGACGCCCTGGGCACCAAGGTAGTTGGCGACCGACAACGCGCGACGCTGTGACAGGTCGAAATTGTGCTGGTCGCCGCCGGTCGAATCGGTATGACCGAACACGTCGACGGTGGTCTGGTTGAACTTCTTGAGCACCAGCGCCACCGAGTTCAGCGTGTTGTAGAAGCCCGCCTTCACCGCGTCCTGGTCGGTGGCAAAGGTGATGTTCGACGGCATGTTCAGGATAATCTGGTCGCCGGCGCGGGTGACGCTGACGCCGCTGCCCTGCAGCTGGGCACGCAGCTCGGATTCTTGCCGGTCCATGTAGCCGCCAGCGAGACCACCGGCGAGAGCGCCGACACCAGCACCGATCAGCGCATTGCGGCGGTCATTGCCGCCGGCGAGCAGACCAAGGCCGGCGCCGGCGAGTGCGCCGATACCAGCGCCTGCAGCGGCGTTCGAAACCTTCTGCTGACCGGTATAAGGATCGGTCGTGCACGCACCGACAAGCATGCTGCCAGCCAGCGCGAAAATCACTGTCTTCTTCATCAGGATGTGTCCCTCTCCGTACCGCGAAACGCGTCGGGCGTTCCGCGCAAAGCCCTTCACCGGCCTTGTAGCATGAAATACGGCGAAAAACGGAACGGAAGCAGTGGCAAATGGGCAAACTCGGACCTGACTGCAGGACAAATTGGTCGGCTACCAGAGGTTCTTGCCGTCGAGCACGACGACTTCGATCCGATCGAGGTCGAAATCATCGAAAAGGCGCGCATTGACGCTCACCTTGGGATTGTCGAAGTCGGCTTCGCCGGTCGACCAGTCAGGCGTCTCGGTGAAGGTACCGCAGCCGCAGATGGCGCAGAAACCATGCTTCACCACACTCGAATCGCGCGCGTAGATCGAGACGTTTTCGGGCGGACTGGTCAGCTTGAACTGGGCAGGCACGTAATAGGCCCAAAGCGCACCACGCTTGGAGCAGAACGTGCAGGTGCAGAAGGTCACCGTCTCTGGCACCTCCGTTACCTCAAACATAGTCGCCTTGCAGTGACAGCTGCCCTTGATCACCATCCTGGTCTTCCTCGCATGTCGTTTTGGGTCGCTTTCCTGCGACGGCGCACCATAGCGAGACGCTGCTGACACGCTGGTGTCAGCAGAACGACTGTCAGGATTGTCAGTAGGACTTCGGCGGCACGAACAGGCAGATGGTTTTGCTGTCATCGGCACCCGCGACGGAGCACCAATGATATTGGCCATCAGGCGATTCGTGGATCCGTGCATCCTGGTAGGTCACCACCTCGCCAGTGCCCTCGATGACATAGCCTTGTGGCCGCTCGCTTATCGCCTGCTTCGGCACCTCACGGCAGTCGTAGCCGGAACAGCAAGCGAAGGGATAAGTCCAGCCTTTCGGCGCGTCGTGGGATAGAGCGAGCGGCGTGCTGAGCGAAATCAGCGCGAGCGTGGACAGTGCAAGGATGTATCGGCGCAAACGGAGGTTTTCTGGACGCATAGCGTCATCCCCTGAGATTACCTCCCAAGCGAATCCTGCTCCCGCACGCTTAACGAAATCCTACCTGAAATGTTCCGTCGAGGGGCAACCCGGTCATCACGCTTTAGCGATGACAGGGTGATGCCGGAAAGGACTAGTCCAGATCGGCAACCGCCTGCCCTGCCCCGCCTTCGATGCGCTGCGACAGCGACGCTTCCATGAAGTCGTCGAGGTCGCCGTCGAGGACGTCGGACGGGCTGGTGCTTTCGACGCCGGTGCGCAGATCCTTCACCAGCTGATAAGGCTGGAGCACGTAGGAGCGGATCTGGTGACCCCAGCCGATGTCGGTCTTGGCCGATTCCGTTGCGTTGGCGATGGCTTCGCGCTTCTTCAGCTCTTCCTCATAGAGGCGCGAGCGCAACATTTCCCAGGCCTTGGCCTTGTTCTTGTGCTGCGAACGTTCGGCCTGGCAGGCAACAGCGATTCCGGTGGCGATGTGTGTGATGCGCACCGCCGAGTCGGTGGTGTTGACGTGCTGGCCGCCGGCGCCCGACGAACGGTAGGTGTCGATGCGCACATCCGATTCCGAGACGTCGATCTCGATCGAATCGTCGACCACCGGGTAGACCCAGATGCTCGAGAACGAAGTGTGGCGGCGCGCATTGCTGTCATAGGGCGAAATGCGGACCAGGCGGTGGACGCCCGATTCCGTCTTCAGCCAGCCATAGGCGTTGTGGCCCTTGATCAGCAGCGTGGCAGACTTGATGCCGGCCTCTTCGCCGTCATGGACTTCCAGTACCTCGACCTTGAACCGGCGACGTTCTGCCCAGCGCGTGTACATGCGCAAGAGCATGTTGGCCCAGTCCTGGCTCTCGGTGCCGCCGGCACCAGCGTGCACTTCGAGATAGGTGTCGTTCTGGTCAGCTTCGCCCGACAGCAGCGACTCGATCTGGCGCGCCCGGATCTCGCCGGCCAGCGAACGGATGGCGGTTTCCGCTTCGCTGATGATGTCAGCGTCGCCTTCTTCCTCGCCCATCTCGATCAGGCCGATATTGTCGTCCAGCGCCTGGCTCAGGCCCTTGATGGCCTTGATGTTGTCGTCGAGCGACTGGCGCTCGCGCATCAGCTTCTGGGCTTCCTGCGGGTCGTTCCAGAGGTTGCCGTCCTCTGCCCGCATGTTCAGGTAATCAAGTCGTTTTACCGCTTGATCCCAGTCAAAGATGCCTCCTCAGCAGGGTTATCGCCTGCCTGATTTCGTCGACAATGTTCTGCGTTTCCGCGCGCATGGAGATTGCTTCTTTTTGCTTGTTTCGCGCCCGAAGGCGGCTGTTGAATCCGCGCGGAACATAGGGATGAGGTCGTCCCCTGTAAAGCAAAATGGGCAGGCGCCTTCAGCTCTGCCCATCCGCCATGTCACTGCGTCGATCACCTAGCCGGCATAGGCCGCTTCAAGCCTGGCGACGTCGATCTTGGTCATTTGCAGCATCGCCTGCATGACCCTGGCAGCCCTGGCGCCATCGGGGTCGCCCAGCAGGCGCGGCAATGCCTCGGGGATGACCTGCCACGAAAGCCCGAATTTGTCCTTCAACCAGCCACACTGACCCGGCTGGCCGCCCTCGGACAGCTTGTGCCAGAAATGGTCGACCTCGGCCTGGTCCTTGCAGTCGATGCTCATCGAGATCGCTTCGGTGAACTTGAACATCGGACCGCCGTTCAGCGCGGTGAACTGCAGTCCTTCGAGCTCGAACTCGGCCACCATGACACTGCCGGCAGGCCCGGGACCAGCCTCGCCATAGCGGGTCATCTTGCCGACCTTGGAGTTGCGGAAAACCGACGTGTAGAACGTCACCGCCTCTTCAGCCTGGTTGTCGAACCACAGGAACGGGCTGATCTTCTGCATCATCTTCTCCTCACTGAAATTGCAATTGTCTCGCCGTTTCCGGCCGGCTGTCGCGTCAGACACCTCGACAGAGCAGGTTCCGGCAGGGACTTCGGACCGCTCGCGTTCCCGCATGACGTCAGGCTCGAACAGCATTCTATAACTAAAAGGATATATAACTATTTGGATATTATCAAGCGAGGCTACAAACAAAATGCGCGCGGCCAAGCCACGCGCATTTGTCGGTTCCCTTCGATGTGCCAGCTGATGCCGGCCGATCGGTGCCCTAATAGAGGCCGCCGCCGCCTTCGCTGATGGCCTTGCTGGCCTGCGGCGACAGCGCTTCGCCGTAGCCATTGGTGCCGTCCTCGCCCATGCCGATGACCCAGTAGCTGTCGGCAGGTCCGGTGCCCGGCTTGAAGGCCTCCATGATGGTGCCCGGCGCGCCCTCGGCTGCCTGCATGCCGGTCTTGCGATCGATCGAGATCAGCTTCATGCCGGCTGGAACGACGAAGTCGCTCTTGGGCGTGCCGTCGAGTGCCGTCGTCATGAAATCCTTGAACACCGGCGCGGCAAGGCCGCCACCCGTGGTGCCCTTGCCGAGCCCCTGCGGCTTGTCATAGCCCATATACAGGCCGACAACGAGGTTCGGCGTATAGCCGACGAACCAGGCGTCCTTCTCGTCGTTGGTCGTTCCGGTCTTGCCGGCGATCGGACGATTGAGCGACAGCAGCGTCGTTGCGGTACCACGCAGGACAACGCCCTCCAGCATCGAGGTGATCTGGTAGGCGGTCATCGGGTCGAGCACCTGCTCGGAATTGTCGACAAGTTCCGGCTCGGGCTGATTGGCCCATTCCGTGGCGACGCATCCCTCGCAGCCGCGCTCATCATGCTTGAACACGGTCTTGCCGTAGCGGTCCTGAATGCGGTCGATCAGCGACGGCTTGATCTGGCGGCCGCCATTGGCCATCACGGCATAGGCCGAAACCATGCGCATGACGGTGGTTTCGCCCGCACCCAGCGCCATCGGCAGATAGGGCGCCAGCTTGTCGTAGACACCGAAGCGCTCGGCGTATTCGGCAACCGTCTTCATACCCATGTCATTGGCGAGGCGCACCGTCATCAGGTTGCGCGAGCGCTCGATGCCGGCGCGCAGGGTCGACGGGCCAGCCGCCTTGCCGTCATAGTTCTTCGGCGACCAGCTGGTATTGCCCGACTGGATGGTGATCGGGCCGTCCATGATCACCGAGGCCGGCGTGTAACCGTTGTCGAGTGCTGCCGCGTAGACGAACGGCTTGAAGGCCGAACCTGGCTGGCGCATCGCCTGGGTCGCGCGGTTGAACTCGGACTGCGAGTAGGAGAAGCCGCCGACCATGGCGAGCACGCGGCCGGTGTGCGGGTCCATGGCGACGAGGCCGCCCGACACCTCCGGCACCTGGCGCAACGCGTAGCTGTCGCCTTCGTTCTTCTCGACATAGATGACGTCGCCGGCCTTCAGCACTTCGGAGGGCGAGTTGGCCTTCACGCGCTTGCCGTCGGCGACGTAGCGCATGGCAAAGCTCATGTCGTCTTTCGAAACGGTGCTCGTCTCGCGCTCCTTGGACAGCGCGCCTGATATCTCGCGCTTGGGCTGCAAGCCGATATCGAGGCCCGTCTTCGTGGCGTCGAGCACCACGGCGAGACGCCATTCCGGAATGTCGTCCAGCGCCTTGACCTCGCCGAGCGCCGTGCCCCAGTCAGCAGATATGTCGATGCTCTTGACCGGGCCGCGATAGCCGCGCAGGCGATCATATTTCTCCAGGCCCGACTGCATGGCCTTGCGTGCCATGGCCTGCAGTTTCGGATCAAGCGTGGTGCGGACAGACAGGCCGCCTTCATAGAGCGCGTCCTGGCCGTAGCGCGCGATCAGCTCGCGGCGCACTTCCTCGGTGAAGTATTCGCCGGCGAAGACATAGGTGCCGGTCCGGCGCGGCGTCACGCCAAGCGGCGAGGCCTTGGCCTTGTCGCCTTCTTCGCGCGACACGTAGCCGTTGGCGACCATCTGGTCGACCACCCAGTTGCGGCGCTCGATGGCACGGTCGGCATATTTGAACGGGTGATAGTTCGACGGGCCCTTCGGCAGCGCGGCGAGATAGGCGGCTTCAGCGACGGTCAGCTCGTTGACCGACTTGTCGAAATAGGTCAGCGCGGCACCCGCGATGCCGTAGGCACCGAGCCCGAAGAAGATCTCGTTGACGTAAAGTTCGAGGATGCGGTCCTTCGAGTAGGCCTGCTCGATGCGGAAGGCCAGCACCATTTCCTTGATCTTGCGCTCGTAGGTCTGGTCCGAGCTCAGGAGGAAGTTTTTGGCGACCTGCTGGGTGATGGTCGACGCGCCTACCTGGCGGCGGCCGGAACCGAAATTCTGGAAGTTGGTCAGCACGGCGCGGCCAAGGCCGGTCACGTCAATGCCGGGGTGATTGTAGAAGTTCTTGTCCTCGGCCGACAGGAACGCCGCCTTGACGCGATCAGGCACGGCCTGGATCGGCAGGTAGAGCCGGCGCTCACGCGCGAATTCGCCCATCAGCGCGCCGTCCGAAGCGTGGACACGCGTCGTCACCGGCGGCTCGTATTTGGCGAGCACCTCGTAGTCGGGAAGCTCCTTGGTCAGCTGGCCGAGATAGATCGCCACGCCAGCTGCGACGACGAGCGCAAGCGTCGTGCCGATGCCGAAGAAATAGCCGATAAGACGAATCATGCCCGCTCCAGTACAAGGTCCGGGGATTCCCTAAACCAACCCGCCATCATCGCAAGCCGCAGGTACTGTCCCGATCCGCTAACGGCCACCCATGTCGCGCGGTTGTGGACAAAATACGGCAACAGCCCGCAAGCACCAAATATTCTGGCCGAAAACACTAGAAATGCCCGTTCCGCCGCTTGCCGGCAATGCCAGCAAGCATGCCAGGCAAGTCGACTCAGCCGCCGGTTGCGCCGCGCTCGGCAACAAAGGCTGCCACCGCCTTGGAAATGCTCGTCGCGGCCTTCTCGCGCCAGTCGGCGCTGCGCAGCTGCTCTTCGTCCTGCGGATTGGAGAGATAGCCGAGCTCGACGAGGACCGACGGCACATCAGGCGCCTTCAGCACCCGGAAGCCGGCCGAACGATGCGGGTTGTTGATCATGCCGACCGTCGGCGACAGTTCACCGACCAACGAGCGCGCGAAACGCGTCGAAAAGCCATGCGTCTCGCGCCGGATCAGATCGACAAGAATGTCGGATACCGCGTGGTCTTCTTCGGCGACATCGACGCCAGCCAGTTGGTCGGAGAGGTTCTCGCGATCAGCCAGTGCCTGCGCGTCGGCGTCGGAGGCCTTGTCCGAGACGGTGTAGACGGTGGCACCTCGGATACCCTTGAGCCGGATCGTGTCGGCATGGATCGAAATGAACAGGTCGGCTTCCTGCTGACGCGCGATGCGAACACGGTCGTCGAGGCGGAGAAACTCGTCACCTTCGCGGGTCAGGACGACCTTGTAGGCCTTGTTGGCGGCGAGCTTGGCCTGCAGCTCCTTGGCGAAGGCGAGCGTGACCGTCTTCTCGACAGTGCCATTCAGGCCTTCGGCGCCACCGTCGATGCCGCCGTGGCCAGGATCGAGCACGATGGTGAACGGGCGGTCGCCGCGATGCGCGATCTTGCCGAGCCTGTCGGTCTTGGGTGTCGTCGAACCTGTCGTTTCAGCCTGGATGGCCAGCGCGGCATCGAACTCGCGCTCCGAGGCGGCGGCGATGTCGGCAACCAGGCGATAACCCGATCCGTCTTCATTCTTGAGAATGTCGACCTTCTCGACGTTGAACGGCCCCTTCGAGGTCACGATCAACCGCGAGGCGCCCTCGCCCGCGGCGCCATAACGCACGCTTTTGATGAGACCGCGCGGCTTCAAGTCCCTGGCGTCGATCGCGAGCGTCGCACCAGGAAGATCAACGACAAGTCGATGCGGGCTACGCAGCAAGAACCACTTCGGTTCGGGTTCCTTGTCGAAATTCATGACGATGCGCATATGAGTCGCGTCACCCGCCATCTTGTAGTCGAGCGTCCTGATCGTGTCGGCGGCGATTACCGGCTGGCAAAAGATGCCGGCAAAGATGGTGAGGAACGCCAAAGCCGCGAACACGGTGCGGCGAACCGCGCCGCCGGGCTGAGTGCCCCCGAACGGGAAGCTCTTGCCAGTCAATGCCGCAGGCCCCATCTCAGTCTTGCCGCTCCAAAAGCAGGCGTGCAGTCATTGCACGCCGTTACCATTCGCAGGCCGAACAGGCGGCCCCTCGATTAACGAGTGGTAACCAGAGAAGGTTAACCGAGTCTTTGTCGGAATGCTCCCCCCGACGTCGCCGCATCCGCCTTTGCCGGCATCGGAAATCAGGGTTGCGCTCAGTCTCGCCAAATCATAAAAGCGACATTGGATCACTGCAATCCAGGGCCCGCGCCCCCAGCGCCTTCCGCTAGGGAACCACGCGACGAGCGATGGCCCGGCTCGCAACAGAGACAGTTTCAGTGATCGCGACGAGATTCGCAGGCGCGGCCCGTGGCGGGGTAGCGACTGCGTTGGAAAAACGGCCCGGGCACCGTTCCGCGCCGGCTCTGTAAGAGCAAAGTAGCTGGTCCGGATTCCCGGGCTTCGATTTGAAACAAGGTTCCGCAAGGTCACGCATTGGCCACAGACGCAATCATGGACTGGTCCGCAGGTAACCGCGCCATCACGGCAGCGGGCGGCACCGCCATGGCGTTTTGGCTGCGACCGGCGGGCGCAAAATCATCCGGCACCCCCATTTCAGCGACCCCACGGCGGCGGACGAGTTCCCGCAGGCCGCAGCTGACGGCTGCCGGGAGGACAAATAATGCCCAACAAGATGCTGATAGACGCCTCCCACCCGGAGGAAACACGGGTTGTCGTAGTTCGCGGTAACCGTATTGAAGAATTTGATTTCGAATCACAGGACAAGAAGCAGCTCAAAGGAAACATCTACCTCGCCCGCGTAACGCGGGTTGAGCCGTCTCTCCAGGCTGCCTTTGTCGAGTATGGCGGAAACCGTCACGGCTTCCTCGCCTTCAGCGAAATCCATCCCGACTATTACCAGATCCCGGTTGCCGATCGGCAGGCGCTGCTGCGCGCCGAGGCGGAAGAAGCCGAGGACGAGGACGACGAAAACAACGACGGCGACGAGAGCAAGAGCCAGGATCGTAACCGTGGCCGCCGCAGGCGCCGCGGCGGCAAGAACCGTGACCGCAACGACGAGAACAAGCCGGAGGGTTCGGGCGACGACGACAGCGCGTCTTCCGAGGACGATGGCGATTCCATCGCCGCAAGCGATGCTTCGGACGCCAATGGTGACGAGCACGCCACAGAGACGTCCAACGATGAAGGCAATGGCGGTTCCGACGAGCGCGAACCGACGTCGATCGCCGCATCGGTCGATGCCGACGTCGTGTCCGAGCGGGCACCTGAGCCGACGGTCACCGAAAACGAAAACGGCGGCGTGATCGAGGAAGTGCATTCGACCCATCACGACGATCACGAGATCGAATCGGTCGGCGCCGAAGACGCACTCGAAGAGGTGCGCAACCGCCGCAAGCCGGTTCGCCGCCACTACAAGATCCAGGAAGTCATCAAGCGCCGCCAGATCCTGCTGGTCCAGGTGGTCAAGGAAGAGCGCGGCAACAAGGGCGCTGCTCTCACGACCTACCTGTCGCTCGCCGGCCGCTACTCGGTGCTGATGCCCAACACGGCACGCGGCGGCGGCATTTCGCGCAAGATCACCAACGCCCAGGACCGCAAGCGTCTGAAGGAGGTCGTTGCCGATCTCGAAGTGCCGAAGGGCATGGGCGTCATCCTGCGCACCGCAGGTGAAAGCCGCACCAAAGCCGAGATCAAGCGCGACTACGAGTACCTGATGCGCCTGTGGGAGAACGTCCGCAGCCTGACGCTGCAGTCGACGGCCCCGGCACTGGTCTATGAGGAGGGCAGCCTGATCAAGCGATCGGTGCGCGACCTCTACAACAAGGACATCGACGAGGTTCTGGTCGCCGGCGAAGACGGCTATCGAGAGGCCAAGGACTTCATGCGCATGCTGATGCCCAGCCATGCCAAGGTCGTCCAGCCTTACCGCGACATCACGCCGATCTTCGTACGCAGCGGCATCGAATCGCAGCTCGAACGTATGGTCCAGCCGCAGGTGACGCTGAAGTCGGGCGGCTACATCATCATCAACCAGACCGAAGCGCTGGTTGCCATCGACGTCAACTCCGGGCGCTCCACCAAGGAGCACTCGATCGAGGAAACCGCCCTTCACACCAACCTTGAAGCCGCCGAGGAAGTCGCGCGCCAGCTCAGGCTGCGCGATCTCGCCGGCCTGATCGTTATCGACTTCATCGACATGGAGGAGAACCGCAACAACCGTGCGGTCGAAAAGAAGCTCAAGGACTGCCTGAAGAACGACCGCGCCCGCATCCAGGTCGGCCGCATCTCGCATTTCGGCCTGATGGAGATGTCGCGCCAGCGCATCCGCGCCAGCGTGCTGGAATCGACGATGAAGCCCTGCCCGCATTGCGGCGGAACCGGTCATGTCCGTTCGGACTCGTCGGTGGCACTCCAGGTTGTGCGCGCGATCGAAGAGTTCCTGCTCAAGGACTCGCGCAGCCACATCACGGTCAAGACGCCGGTTGCGACCGCGCTCTACGTGCTGAACCACAAGCGCTCGACGCTGGTCGATCTCGAAAACCGCTTCGGTGTGACGGTCACACTCGAGGCCGATGACAGCGTCGGTTCGCAGAACCACGCCATCTTCCGCGGTGCCATTGCCGAGAAGCCGGCAAACTTCGCCCTGCCCGTCGCAGCTCCGGCCTATGAAGAGCCAGAGGAAATCGAAGACGAGATCGTCGAAGAGGAAGCAGAGACCGTCGTCGTCGAGGCGCAGCCCGCCCGCGCGCCGCAGCCGGCTGCGGCCGAAGGCGGCGAGCAGCACGACCGCAAGCGGCGCAAGCGCCGGCGTCGCCGTGGCGGCCGCGACCGTGACCGCGAGCATGGCGCTCCTCAGGAAGGTGCCGTCGTCGCTGGCGAGGCCAACGAAGCCGAAGATGGCGAAGAGGACGTCGCCGCTGAAGCCGTTGTGTCCGAGGAAGCCGGTGAAATCGCCGCTGTCGACGCAACCGCTGCCGAAGATGCCGCCGCCAAGAAGCGCCGTCGCGGCAAGCGTGGCGGTAAGCGTAACCGCAAGGAAGACGACGAGCAGTCGGCGGAAGGCAGCGAACAGGTCGCAGGCGACGAAGGCGCCGCTGCCGAAACCGTTGCCAGCGAAGTCGTGACGGCGGAAGTGGCGGTGGTCGAGGTTGCCGCTGAAGAGCCGGAGGCCGTCATCGAAGCCAAGCCGAAGAAGGCGCCGCGCCGCTCGGCAAAGGCCAAGAAGGCTGAGGCCGAAGCAGCAGCCGCTGAAGCGCCCGCCGCCGAAGTCGTTGCCGAGGCTGCAGCGCCGGAAGCTGAAACGAAGCCCGGAAAGAAGGCGGCAAAGCCGCGTGCGCCACGTCGCAAGGCTGCCGCAGCCCCAGCCGAGGATGAGGTCGTCTCCGAAGCCCGCAGCACTGAACCCCCTGCCGCGGCTGCAATCGCGCCTGCGACGCCTGTCGTCACCTCGGTCGTCGAGACCGAAGAAGCTGCCGCTGGCGAAGCCAAGCCGAAAAAAGGCGGCTGGTGGCAGCGCAAGGGCTTTTTCTAATCTTCGATTTTTCCGACATTAAAGACCCCGGCCAGCATTCGCTGGCCGGGGTCTTCAATTTGTGAGATTATTTTGCTTGCCGTCCGACACCATTTGCACCGATATACGGCTCAGCAAATGGTTAGACTCATATTTTGCTTTTAATACTGCCCGGAGAGACGGCCGATGACGAGTGATAGCAAGATCGACATCCTAGGACTGACTGCCCATATCGTCAGCGCCTATGTAGAGAACAACAAGGTTCCTGCAACTGGCCTGCCAGAGTTGATCGCCAGCATCAACGCCTCGATCCTGTCGCTCGATCAGCCCGCCGAAGAACCTGTCGAAGCCCAGCAGCCGGCGGTGAACCCGAAGCGCTCGGTTCACCCCGACTACATCGTCTGCCTGGAGGACGGAAAGAAGTTCAAGTCGCTCAAGCGCCATCTCTCGGTTCATTTCGGGCTGACACCCGAAGAATATCGCGCCAAGTGGGGCCTGCCGGCCGATTATCCGATGGTCGCGCCGAACTATGCCGCCGCGCGCTCTCAGCTCGCAAGGTCGCTGGGCCTCGGACGAAAGGCAGCTGCCGCGTCCTCGAAGGCAGCGGCCGCACCTGCCAAGACACGCGGCCGCGCCAAAAAGGCATAATTTCCCGAGCTTCAGTTACGCGCTTCGGGCTTCCCGGAGCGCGTTTTTTGTTGCGCGGCTTTTATGCGGCGACCACGTCCGCCGAAAAACGCAGTTCGCGCATCGGACGCACGCGCTGCGTCGTCCGGTCATAGATCGGATCTGCCTTGTACGCGTCCAGCGCTGCCTGGTCGGCAAACTCGGCATAGACGACGATGTCGATCTCGTCGGAATACCAGTCGACCTTGGTGTTGACCGTCACTTCGAAGACCGTCGAGTGCGGAATGCTGCCAAGCGCCGACAATTCCTCGCGGATCATCTCGACGTCCTGTTTCTGCCGCGCACTGAAAAACACGATGTGCCGGATCAAGCCGCGACTCCTTCTGCTGCTTTCGCTGGCGCCTTTTGGGTCGGCTTTCGGCCCGCGTCAATCGGGCAAAAGGCAGCAGCAGAGATCGGGCAGCAGATCCGTCAGTCCGTGACCATCCTGACGATGCGATGCACTTCGCGCACGGCTTTGGCGGTCGCGTCGCCATGGTTGTAGAGCATGTCCCAGATCAGGAACAAGGCGACGCACATGATCGCGATGACGTAGCGAATTTGATGTCCTCCCCTGAGCGGCGCAGCAGCCTGGGAAACGATATGCGCCGTCGGCTCACCTTAGAGCATTAGCGCGCTCTAATAACAAAGGAAATCGACGCTGCACGGGATTGCATCAGGGCAATCCCGGAGGGCTCCCCTCTGGCATATCAGCGCTTGCCAGATGTCACTTGAAGTTGGAGATTTTGACGGTGAAGATCACGACAGATTCACCGCAGCGCGCAGAAGTCTTGGCGGGTCCACGCCAAGTCGATCGCGAGCTGACCGGAGATGCGTCCGGCGGCGCGTCCCCGATCAGATGAGTGAGCGGTGCACTGGCTTGGAGCAACGCGCCCGACACGCCGAACCGGGCAGCAACATTGGGACGTCGAGATGGCCCAGCGGAACTCGGACGGTTTCACGAATCAGGGCGTGACAAAGCTTCACGAGGGCAATGTCGCGGACTTTGCCAGAGGTTTGCCGGCGCGCGTGCGCATGACGCTGTCTGCAGCACTGCACCTGCCGCGCGGTTCGCTCAAGGTGAAGATGCCTGACGGACGCAGCATCCTGGTCGGCGGCAAGGCACCCGGACCCGAGGCGGAGATTGTCCTGCACAATTGGAAGCTGCCATCGCGCGCCTTCAGCGGCGGCACGATCGGGGTCGCGGAATCCTACATCGACGGCGACTGGGACAGCCCCGACGTCACCAGCTTCCTAGAGCTGTTCGTGATCAACAGCGAAGCCGGCGAAGGTGTCGCCGGCGGCGCCAACTGGCTGCTGACCACCATCCAGCGCATTCGTCACTGGTTGAACGACAACACCCGCACCGGCTCGAAGAAGAACATTTCCGCGCACTACGACCTCGGCAACGCCTTTTACAGCCAGTGGCTCGACCCGAGCATGACATACTCGTCGGGGCTTTTTGCCACCGGCGCCAATGATCTTGCCGGCGCGCAGACCGAAAAGTACCGGGCGCTGGCGCGCGACACCGGTATCGGCCCGAATGACCATGTGCTGGAGATCGGCTGCGGCTGGGGCGGCTTCGCCGAGTTTGCGGCGCGCGAGATCGGCTGCAAGGTGACCGGGCTCACGATCAGCCGCGAGCAGTTCGACTTTGCCCAGAAGCGCATCCACAATGCCGGGCTTGCCGACAAGGTCGAGCTCAAGCTGCAGGATTATCGCGACGAGACCGGCCGCTACGACCGCATCGCATCGATCGAGATGTTCGAGGCCGTCGGCGAAAAATACTGGCCGGCCTTCTTTGCCAAGATGAAGCAGTGCCTGCCCTCGGGCGGCACGGCGGGCCTGCAGATCATCACCATCAATGAGGCGGCCTATCCCGTGTACCGGAAGCGGCCGGATTTCATCCAGCGCTACGTCTTTCCCGGCGGCATGCTGCCGACGCCGACGCTGCTCAAGTCGCTCGGCACCGAGCACGGCCTCGACTATCTGCGCGAGCGCGTCTTTCCGCAGGATTATGCCCGTACCCTCGCCGAATGGCGCACCCGCTTCTGGTCGTCCTGGGAGCGCATCGTGCCGCTCGGCTTCGACGATCGCTTCAAGAAGCTCTGGGAGTTTTATCTCCATTATTGCGAGGCAGGCTTCCGCGCCGAGTATATCGACGTCAGGCAAGTGGTCTACAAGGCCTAGGCGCGTTAAGCTGAACAGGACAAGGGGCGGAGACCGGTGCTCTTCGCCCCCGCCCCCGTCTCGATTTGACTAGGCCTGACCTGCGCAAGAATCAGCGACATTCTTCCTGCTTGTAATCTTCGATCTCGGCACATCCAAGGCCGCAACTCCCGATGAATTCTTGAAATAGTCTTCAATTTGCGCATTTCCGCCGTGAAAATGCCTGCTCGCTCCTCTGTATCATTGTCTCGGTCGGGGCAACGGAGGGACAACCTGGCATGCGCAAGCGCAATATTATCTTGCTTCTGGTCGTTACGGCCGCTGGAGCCGTCTATCTCAACAACACGTCGCTGCTCTCGGACCGAGCCGCCGGAAAGCCCGTGGTGCTGGCCCATCGCGGGCTGGCGCAGGAATATGATCGTACCGGACTGACCAACGACACCTGCACTGCCGAGCGCATGCTTCCGCCTCGGCACGACTATCTCGAAAACACCGTACGTTCGATGGACGCAGCCTTCAGGCGTGGCGCCGACGTGCTGGAACTCGACGTGCACCCCACCACCGACGGCAAGTTCGCGGTCTTCCACGACTGGACCGTAGATTGCCGCACCGAAGGCAACGGCGAGACGCGCAGCCATTCGATGGCAGATCTCAAGAAGCTCGATGTCGGCTATGGCTACACCGCAGACGGTGGCAAGACGTATCCCTTTCGTGGCCAGGGTGTCGGCCTGATGCCATCGCTCGACGAAGTGATGGAGCGGTTCCCCGATCGGCGCTTCCACATCAACGTCAAAAGCAACGACGCCAAGGAGGGTGAGGCATTGGCGGCCTTCCTGTCGGCCCTGCCCAGGGAACGCCAGGCCGCCCTGGCCATCGTTGGTGGCGACAGGCCGTTGCAGGCGGTCAAGGCCGCCCTGCCCGACATGCGGACCCTCAGCAAAAAGTCGCTGACCCGCTGCCTGCTGCGCTACGCGGGGCTCGGCTGGAGCGGCTACGTGCCGGAAGACTGCCGCGGCACGACGCTTGGCGTACCGATCAACTTTGCACCGTGGCTGTGGGGCTGGCCGGACCGCTTCCTCGACCGGATGGAAAGTGCCGGCACCAACGTCTACCTGTTCGGCCCTTATCACGGCGGCGGCTTCTCCGATGGCATCGACGACCCCGCCATCATCGAAACGCTACCAGCCGGCTATTCGGGCGGCATTTCGACCGACGCACTCGAGCTGGTCATGCCGGCACTCAAACGCCGGAGCAACTGACCAACCTTTGCGCAGATGAAAGGGCGGCCGGATTGCTCCAGCCGCCCTCCCCAATCAGGTTCCTGATCTCAGAGCGTGATGCGGTACTTGGCAAAACCTTCGGCACCTTCGCCCGCCGGCTCGATCTTGACCGCCTTGACCTCTGATATGTGGTCCTTGGCCTTGGGGCCGGTCTCGAAGATTACCGAGGCCCCCGCAACCGGCGCGAACGACCAGTTGGAGTCGGCAGACGGATTGATCGTGCCCTGGTCGACGATGTAGCGCACGATCACGTCGCGGTTGGTGTCGGGTGCCTCGAAGACAAGCTTCGACGCGTTGATCTCGGGGAAGTTGCCGCCGCCGCCGGCGCGATAGTTGTTCGACGCCACAACGAATTTCGCTGCGGGATCGATCGGCTTGCCCTCGAACATCAGATCGACGATGCGATTGGAGTTCGCATCCAGGACCACACCCTTCGGATCGTACTTCGGCGGCTGCGCCAGGTCGATTCTGTAGGTCACGCCGTCAATGACGTCGAAATTGTAGGACGGGAAGTCTGGATTGATCAGCACCTGGTCGGCCTTGCCAGGCTCGATCCTGTTGAAGATGCCGGCCGACATCTCCAGCCACTCCTTGACTTGGGCGCCGGTCACCGCAACCGCCTGCACCGTGTTGGGATAGAGGTAAAGGTCGGCGACGTTCTTGATCGCGACGGCGCCGGCCGGGACATCGGTGTAATAATCCGGCCCGCCACGTCCGCCCGACTTGAAGGGTGCCGCGGCCGAGAGCACCGGCAGGTCCTTGTGCTCGGTGTCCTTGAGCATGTCCTTGATGTACCAGATCTGCGCCTGGCTCACGATCTGGACCGAAGGATCGTCGGCAACCAGGGCGAAATAGGAATAGAGCGGCGCCGACGTCTTGCCGACGGGCGTGCGCACATAGGCGAGTGTCGCCTCATGCTCCTCC
The DNA here is from genome assembly GCF_014843375.1 of Aminobacter sp. SR38. Classification (NCBI taxonomy): domain Bacteria; kingdom Pseudomonadati; phylum Pseudomonadota; class Alphaproteobacteria; order Hyphomicrobiales; family Phyllobacteriaceae; genus Aminobacter; species Aminobacter sp. SR38. The sequence continues at coordinate 111,645 of NZ_CP062112.1, read as the reverse complement.
TTCGCGGCAGCCTCGACCGCGGCCTTGCTCTCGACCGTCGGCACCACCTTCTTGTCGACACGCTTGGAGATCGGACGCGCCTCGCTGGTCGAGCTGACCACCTTCCAACTGTTGCCGTCGCGTTCCAGCAAAAGGTCGATCAGGCCAAGATGCGAGCCCCAGAAGCCGCCCATCACGCCCGGCTTGCCATTGATCGTGCCCTTGGCGTTATCGAGCCCCTCGACCTTGTCGAATTTTGGTCCAGGGAAATCGAGATGGCTGTGGCCGGTGACGATCGCATCTATGCCATCGACGCCGGCCAGCAGGATGGAGGCGTTTTCGAGATTTTCGGCTGCCTGCGGCGTGCCCATGCCGGAGTGCGAGAGCGCGATGACGATGTCGGCGCCCTGCTCGCGGATCTCGGGCACCCAGGCCTGGGCTGCCTTGACGATGTCGCGGGTCATCGCCTTGCCGTGCAAATGGCGCGAATCCCAGGTCATCACCTGGGGCGGCACGAAGCCGATCAGGCCGATGCGGATCGGATGCTCTGCACCCGAGCCATCTTTCACCTTCCTGTCGAGGATCACATAGGGCTTGAGGAACAACTCGTCCTTGGTCGCGTCTGCGGCGAGCGCGCCCTTTGTCAGGTTGGAGCAGACGACCGGGAAGTTCGCGCCGGCGAGCACCTTGAACATGTAGTCGAGGCCGTAGTTGAACTCGTGGTTGCCCAGCGTCGAGCAATCATAGCCCAGCGTGTTCATCGCCTTGATGATCGGATGGACGTCGCCATCCTTCATGCCGCGCTGATAAGCCATGTAGTCGCCCATCGGGTTGCCCTGCAGGAAATCGCCATTGTCGACCAGGATCGAGTTGGCGGCTTCAGCGCGGATGGCGTCGATGATCGAAGCGGTGCGGGCAACGCCCATCGTGTCGTTCGGCTTGTCGGCATAGTAGTCATAGGGAAACACGTGGACATGCAGGTCGGTGGTTTCCATGATGCGGAGATGCGCCTGATTTGCCTGGGCGCGTGCCGAAAAGGGATGGAGCATCACAAGTGCACCCGCTGCAGCCGATCCCGCCAGGAAAGAACGACGAGAAACAGGTTGATTCACGTTGGACATTTTCATTCTCCAGGAAATGAACTGACAGTATTTAGCCGGCGTCCCAAAGATCAAATGTCGCGCCAAAATTCACGCGAGTCCAGCCGACTCGTGTGACAGCCTCGCGACATTACTCGGGGAATGGATTGGTCCAGCGCGATGCTGGCGATCGCAGGCTGTTTTGTTCCTGCGTCAGACCAGGTCAGGCCTGATCCCCATCACGGTGCGGTCGACGATCTCGCGCAGGGCGAAGGATGAATTGATCTTGGTGACGTGCGGCATCGCCGACAGCCATTCCTTGTGGATGCGCTCGTAGTCGGGCAGATCACGGGCGGCAATGCGCAGGATGTAGTCGTATTCGCCCGACATGAGATGGCAGGACAGGACGTTGGGGCAGCGCTTCACCGCGACCTCGAAGTCCGAAAGCGTCTTCTCGAACTGGCCCGACAGCGAGATATGCACGATGACGGTCATCTGGTGACCCAGCGCGACATTCGAAAGCCGGGCGTGGTAGCCGCTGATGATGCCCGATTTCTCCAGGTTGTCGAGCCGGCGCGAGCAGGCCGATTGCGACAGCCCGATCTTTTCGGCCAATGCCGCATTGGGCATCCGCCCATCCTTCTGCAGCGCGTCCAGAATGGCGATATCGATCCTGTCCAACGGCATTCTTCGAATTTCCTTCGATAATCCAGAGGATATGCGCAAAAATTACCGAACAACCCATGGTAGCGCAACCGTTTTCGCAAACATATTCGGAACGATTCGTGATTGACTTCGTCATCGGGAGAGAAGGCCAAAATGGCTGCGGAGGAGCAGGAAGATGCGCGTAGGTTGTCCCAAGGAAATCAAGAATCATGAGTACCGTGTCGGGCTGACGCCCGGTTCGGTTCGCGAATATGTCGCCCACGGCCACGAGGTTCTGGTCGAGACCGGCGCCGGCTCAGGCATCGGCGCCGACGACAATGCCTACCGCGCGGCCGGCGCCCAGATCGCCAAGACCGCCGAGGAGGTGTTCACCCGCTCCGACATGATCGTGAAAGTCAAGGAGCCGCAGCCCAAGGAATGGGCGCAACTGCGAGACGGCCAGATTCTCTATACCTACCTGCATCTTGCGCCCGATCCCGAACAGACAAAGGGGCTCGTCGCCTCTGGCGTGACTGCCGTCGCCTATGAGACGGTGACCGACGATCGCGGCGGCCTGCCGCTGCTGGCGCCGATGTCCGAAGTTGCCGGTCGCCTGGCGATCCAGGCGGGGGCCACCGCGCTACAGAAGGCCCATGGCGGCCGTGGCGTTTTGCTCGGCGGTGTGCCGGGTGTGCTGCCTGGCAAGGTCGCAGTCATCGGCGGCGGCGTCGTCGGCCTGCATGCGGCGCGCATGGCCGCCGGGCTCGGCGCCGACGTCAGCATCATCGACCGCTCGATCCCGCGCCTTCGGCAGCTCGACGACCTGTTCGCCGGCCGTGTACACACGCGCTACTCGACAGTCGAGGCGCTCGAGGAAGAGTGTTTCTCGGCAGATCTCATCATCGGCGCTGTGCTTATCCCCGGCGCTGCCGCGCCCAAGCTGGTCAGCCGTGAAATGCTGTCGGGCATGAAGAAGGGTGCGGTGCTCGTTGATGTCGCCATCGACCAGGGCGGCTGCTTCGAGACTTCGCACGCCACCACCCATGCCGACCCGACCTACGAAGTCGATGGCATCATCCACTATTGCGTCGCCAACATGCCGGGTGCTGTGCCGGTCACCTCGGCGCATGCGCTCAACAACGCAACGCTGCACTACGGCCTGGCGCTCGCCGACCGCGGCCTCAAGGCCCTCGCCGACGAACCCCACCTACGCAACGGCCTCAATGTCCACCGCGGTCGGATCACCAATCGCGCGGTCGCCGAAGCGCTCGGCTATGAGATGACGGAAGCAAAGTCGGCACTGGCCGCCTGATTCTCTTTGGAGTTGCGATCAAGCGCCCGCCGCAGCGATGCGGCGGGCATTTTCTTGTCTGTCGATCCCTCGCCGGCTCGGCTTCGGCAAGATACTACCAAAAATAGTTTGCGCTTCGGCACGGATTTGCCCACCCGTGACATCTTAGCTGCATCAAACGCAACGCAGGCGTGCCATGACTGCATGGGGTTGCGACATTGGGCGTGGGCAAGACCTTCGAAATGCTTCCCCCCCGGGCAATCGGGGCAGTTGCGATGGCACGTCGGCAGATTCCGCTGAAGAGCAGCAGGATTTGCCGCCAAGCCATTGGTGCTTGAGGATATTTCGTGGTCCAGACGTTCATGCCGGGAAGCTAAATTGCCTGCGAGTGTGACATTTTAGTTGCACCGTAAGCAACCTAGGCGTGCTAGCAAGGCGACATTGGGTGAGGTTGGGGTAGTAAATTATGAAATTTGGCAAGACTTTGCAGGCGCTGTTGCTTGGCGCTGTGTCGGCTGTTGCGATCAACTCGGCAGCCCTTGCGGCTGATTCAGTCGCGGAAGCGCCAGCGGCAGGCTTCAACTGGAGCGGTCTCTATGTCGGCTTCGGTGGTGGCGTCGGTGCGGTCAAGCACGGCCTGGAAATTGCAAATCCGAACGGTCCGGAAACCATGGGCCTGCCTGACCTCGGTGGCGGCGGCGTCTTTGGCGAAGTGACCGTCGGCTATGACTACATGGTGTCGGACCGGTTCCTGCTCGGCGCATTTGCCGATGGCCATTTCGGCAATATCGGCCTTTCGCTCGAGGCTGCCGGCGGCTTTGCCGACGCAACACTCAACAACACCTACGGCTTCGATGTCGCAGCTCGCGCAGGCTATCTTCTGACGCCGACGACGCTCGGCTATGTCCTCGGCGGATACAGCTGGCAGCAGTTCAAGCTCGACGGCACGATCGTCGGCACGCCTTTCGAGTTCGACGAAAGCCGAAGCGGCTATGTGCTCGGCGTCGGCCTCGAAACAGTGGTCAGCGGCAACTGGACCCTCAAGTCCGAATATCGCTACGCCAACTATGGCAATGACACCGTCGTCGACCTGGGCGGCACCGGCCTGCTCAACGTCGCACCGACCACCCACACGTTCCATGTCGGCGCCAACTACCGCTTCGGCGGTCAGAATGGCGGCGGCACGTCCTTTGCAGCGCCCGCCTATAGCTGGACCGGCTTTTACGTCGGCGGCGCGCTCGGCGCGGGCGCCATTACCGATGAGATCAACCTTGGCGGCGGTGCGGCCTCGTTCAATGGCATCGGCGGCGAAGGCGCCTTCGGCGAGCTGAGCGTCGGTTACGACCACGAACTGAACGGCAACTGGGTCGTCGGCATCATGGTCGACGGTCGTTACTCCGGAATGACCACGCAGCTGTTCGACATGTCGGCTCTTGGCGGCCCCAAGTACGAAGGCAAGGCAGATTATGGTTTCGACATTCTGGCCCGTGTCGGTGCCAAGCTGAACGAGTCGACGCTTGCCTATGTGCTGGGCGGCTACAGCTGGCAGCATGTGAAGGAAGAAGTCAGCTTCGGCGGCCTCTCGGAGAGCAGGGACTGGAGCGTCGGCGGCTTCTCGGTCGGTGGCGGTCTCGAAACGGCTGTGACCAACAACATGTCCGTCAACCTCGAGTATCGCTACTCGAAGTTTGAAGGCCAGGACTACGACAGCGGCGGCATGTGGGAAACGGTTCCCGCCTTCCACACCGTCCGCGTCGGTGCGAAGTACAAGTTCAACTGAGACCGTTTCAGGCAAACGGCCCCAACCCGCCGCAGCGATGCGGCGGGTTTTTTGTTTGCGGTTCAGTTAGATAGCAACGCCGTTTGATTTGCCTTCTTGGTCCAGTTCGATCCGGCACTGGTAGCAATTGTTCTTTGCCGAGCGCATGTGCACGTAGGCCACTTCGGGTCGCTGGAGCAGCATTTCGGCGCGCTCACGGATTTCGGGCGTCGGCGTCACCGCCCCCGTGCCATAGACGATACGATCGTCGGCGCTGTAACCGCGCAGGATGTAGTCCTTGGTTCGGGTGAACAGTTCAGGCAATTCTGCCGCTTCTGGCGCGCGCGGGCATTCATCGGCATGCAGAAAGATCGGCCCGGTTTCGGCATAAGGCTGAACTGCCGGAAACGGCCTGTAGGCAAGAATGAGATAACCCTCGCCGGCACCGACATTGGTCAGGCAATGGCGGCACGGCACGCCGTCGCCATCGGAGACCCTGCGCTCCGGTGTCATGCCATAGGCGTCAGGCCCGCCCTGCTGGAGTGCCCGCACCGCCTCTGTGGGCAGGCCATGGAAAATGATGCTCATAACGACAATCCTCGTTGATCGATTGTCGCAAGCTATGGCGAGCGCAGGCATGCGCCCACCCGATTTCCTGCACCACCTGTTTCCTAAACAGACAGCGTTTCGTCCATCAGCGCGTCGAGCACCCTGACCAGGCCGGTGAATTCGCGCACCCGACGAACGGCAAGCAGGGTGCCGGCGACGTAAGGCACTGCCGAGGTGCCGGCATCGTGGCGAATGGTCAGTCGCTCCTCAGGCAGACCGAAAACGGCTTCGCAGGACAGCTGATAGGATGGCAGGCGCAGTGAATGGACCTGCACCGCCGTACCCTCGCCCAGCTTGGCGCCACGGGCTTCCGGATGCCCGTAAACTTCCGAGGTCGGCAAGGCCGTCGGCGCACCGCGAATCTCGGACAGCGTCTCGGCCAGCTCGAGCGCGGTGCCAGAGGGGGCGTCGGCCTTTCTTGCGCTGGCATAGTCGATGATTTCGACGTCGGGCACATATTGCGCCGCCATCAGCGCAAACTTCTTCATCAGGGTCGCGGTGATCGAATAGTTGCCGGCGGCAACGACACCGACGTTGTTGGCGCGGGCCGCCGCGTTGATCTCGCGGTAATCAGCAGCCCTCAGTCCTGATGTGCCGATGACGACATGGCAGCCGCGCGAAATGGCGAGCATGGCATGGTCGCGCACGGCAACCGGCTTGGTGTAGTCGACGACGACATCACAGGGCGCGGCCAGGGCCTCGGCAAGCGTGGCACTGATCCTCTGGCCGCTTGGCTGACCACCTGTCGCCACGCCAACGTCGTGGCCGGCAGCCCTGCGTGCGACTGCGCCGACAAGCCGCATGTCGCCTTGCCCCTCTATTGCCGGGACAAGCGCCTTGCCAACCCAGCCGGTGGCACCGGCCATCACCACTCTGATCGTCATCTTTTGCCTCCAATTTGGTATACTGTATACTACATTGGGGGACGCAAATAAAGCCCGGCTCTCGCAAGCCGGGCTTGTTGGCGCTGAAAATCGCTCGATGCTAGCGGATGAACGCGTCGTAGCGGCGCAGCGTGACGCGGCGGTTGCGCCAGTTCTCGTTCTGGGTCGGCACCAGCAGGAACTCCTCGCCATAACCCACGGTTTCCAGCGCATAGCGAGGGATGCCGAACTCGCGCACAAGGGTCTGCTTCAGCGCGGCGGCGCGGCGCTCCGACAAGGCCTGGTTCGACGAAAACGAGCCGACGGCATCGGTATGGCCTTCGATCAGCACACGCGCATCCGGGTCGCGGCGCAGGATGCGGTCCAGAGCGTTGGCGATGTTCTCGACCTTGCCATATTGCGAATAAGGCACCTCGGCCGAGCCGAAGGCGAAATTGATCGACTGGATGTCGATCGACGGCGCCATGCGGCGCAGGTCGGGCCGGCGCTTGAATTCACGAACGGTGACGCGCTGGTTGGGCCTGAGCTTCATTGTCGGTGCGGCCTGAAGCTGGCGCTCGATCTGCGACGCCGAAGGCGTCGTCGCCTGCGCGGCAGCGAGCGAAGGCGCGGCAAGCACGGCGATCAGCGCTGCGGCAAGCGTACGGCGGTTCAACATCCTCATTCTCCTTGCATATTTGTTGCGTGGAAAAATGCCAGAACCGACATGAAGCAGCGATGAACGGGCGGTTCAGGCTGGGTTGTGCGCCATTACGGCCGCATCACGCTTGCCGAACGTTCGGCAAAGCTCATGGTGCGAACCGTTTCGGTTTTCTGAGCAACCGGCGAAAAACCCATCTTCTGGTAGAGCGGCAAGGCCGCGGGATGGTCGAGGGTGCAGGTCTGAACCGTCACCTTGTGCGGCCTGTAGGTCCACGCCGCTGCGATCGCAGCCCCCAGGAACCAGCGGCCGATACCCTGCCCGGTGGCGTGTTCCATCATGCCGAAATAGGCGAGTTCAACCTCTTCGGGCAGATGCGGCTTGATGTCCATGAAGCCCGCCGGCGCGCCATCGAGATAAAGCACCCTGATGTCGCGGTCCTCGCGATGCAGACCGGCGGCAAGTTCTTCGTCATTGAGCCTCAGGCTGTTGACCCAATGCCATTTGCGGCCGACGCGGTCGGCGAGATAGCGGTAGTAGTGCAGCGGAATGTCACGCGTCCTCAGAAGCGCGATCTGGCGATTGACCGGCAGCGGCGGCGTGTAAACAGGTGGCGTGTGCATTTCCAGAAAGGTGACCGTCACCTCGATGTTCTCGCTGCGGTCGACGGCCATGCTCATGCTTTCCCCGTCACGACAGGCGTGTCGGACATGCCGCCCCATTCGGTCCAGGAACCATCGTAAAGCCTGACGTCGCCGTGCCCGAGCGACTGAAGCGCAAGCGTGATGACGGCAGCGGTAACGCCCGAACCACAGGAGGTGACGACAGGCTTCGTGAGATCGAGCCCCGCCGCCTCGAGCGTTGCCTTCAGCCGGTCGAGCGGCAGAAGCTCGCCATTCTCCGACAACGTCACCGACGGCACGCTGTGCGCACCCGGCATGTGGCCGGAGCGCAGGCCAGGACGCGGTTCTGGATCGGTGCCCTCGAAGCGTCCGGCAGAACGCGCGTCGGCGATCTGGGCACTGCCCGTGTCGACGATCTTGCGCATCTCGGCCAGCGAAACGACCTTCGAAGCGTCATAGTCGACGTGGAACACGCCGGGCGCGGTCTTAGTCGGCTCGGCGGTCACCGGTCTACCAGCCGCCTTCCAGCGGTCGAAGCCACCGTCGAGAATGTAGACCTGGAACACGCCCATGATCCGGAACATCCACCAGACCCGCGGTGCCGTCTGGAACCCCGGGCCGTCATAGATGACGATGGTGTCGTCCGCCGAAATCCCCATCGAGCCTGCGAAACGTGCAAACAGAGAGGGTGACGGCAGCGTGTGCGGCAGTGCAGAATCCGGATCGACGATCAGGTCCTGGTCGAAGAACACCGCACCCGGGATGTGGGCGGCGTCATATTCGGCGCGCGGGTCGCGTTTCTGCGCCGGCATGTACCAGGAAGCGTCGACGATCGACAGGCCGGGCGTACCTAGCCGCATTTCCAGCCAGTCCGCATCGATGACGAAGGCGCTCTTGTCACTCATGGCAACGTCTCCAGGTTCAATTGGCAGGCATCGCGCCGAAGCGGATGCGGAAGCGGCGGTTTTCCCGCCCCTTCTTTTCGATCTTGCCGATATGGATCTCGCCGATTTCGGCAGTGCTGGCGACATGGGTTCCGCCGCAGGGCTGGCTGTCGACCGAGGCATTGTCGCCGATGCAGACGAGCCTGATCTTGCCGGTGCCGGATGGCGGGCGCACATTCTTGGACTTCACCAACGTCGGATTGGCGGCAAGCTCGGCGTCGGAAATCCAGCTGGTGTAGATCGGATGGTTGGCGCGGACGAGCTCCATCAACCTGGCGGTCACATCTTCCCTCGTGAAGCCGGCGTCGGGGATGTCGAAATCGACGCGCGAATCCTCCTCGCTGACCGACGCTCCGGTGATCGGGTACGGACAGACCACAGTCAACAGATGGCAGGCCGCGTGCATGCGCATCAACAGAAGCCGCCGCGGCCAGTCGATCGCCAGCCTCAACCGCTCGCCAACCTCGGGTACTCCCTGTTCCAGAGCGGGCACATGGATGATCTCGTCCTTGCTTTCACCCGTGATCGTGGCCGCCACAGCGATCCGGCTGCCGTCCTCGCGCACCAGGATGCCGGTGTCGCCGGGCTGGCCGCCCGAGGTCGCATAGAAGATCGTCCGGTCGAGGATAATGCCGCCGCGCTCATTGACGCCGACGACACTGGCCTCGGTCTCGCGGAGATAAGAATCCTCGCGAAACACCGCCTCGGTCGAAAATGCCATCACGCCACCTGCTCGAACGGCACCGAAATGCTGGGCTCGGTCTCCATCCAATCGGGCACAGGCAGGCTCTTGCTACGCAGGAAATCAGGGTTGAACAGCTTGGACTGGTAGCGCGTGCCGAAATCGGCAAGGACCGTCACGATGGTGTGCCCAGGGCCGAGCTGTCTTGCCAGCCGGATCGCGCCGGCAATGTTGATGCCGGTCGAGCCGCCAACGCAGATACCCTCTTCCTGGATCAGCCCGAAGACGATCGGCAATGCTTCCTCATCGGGGATCTGGTACGAAAAATCCGGTGTAAAATCTTCCAGATTGGCGGTGATCCGGCCCTGGCCGATGCCTTCGGTGATCGAACTGCCTTCGGCTTTCAATTCGCCCGAGGTGTAGTAGCTGTAGAGCGCAGCACCCAGGGGATCGGCGATGGCGATCTTCACCGCAGCGTTCTTTGCCTTGAGCCCCATCGCAACGCCGGCAAGTGTGCCGCCGGTGCCGACAGCCGAAACGAAACCGTCGACCTTGCCGCCGGTCTGGTGCCAGATCTCCTCGGCCGTGGTGCGGATATGGCCTTCTCGATTGGCGACGTTATCGAACTGATTGGCCCAGATGGCGCCGTTCGGCTCGGTTTTCGCCAGTTGCTCGGCCAGGCGACCGGAAACCTTCACGTAGTTGTTCGGGTTCTTGTAGGGAACGGCCGGAACCTCGATCAGCTCGGCACCGAGCAGGCGAAGCGCATCCTTCTTTTCCTGGCTCTGCGTGTCGGGAATGACGATCACAGTGCGGTAGCCGAGCGCCTTGGCAACGACGGTCAGGCCGATGCCGGTATTGCCGGCCGTGCCTTCGACGATGACACCGCCGGGCCGCAGCAGCCCGCGTTTTTCGGCGTCGCGGATGATGAACAGGCCGGCGCGATCCTTGACCGATTGCCCCGGGTTCATGAACTCCGCCTTGCCGAGTATCTCGCAGCCGGTTTCCTCCGAGGCCCGCTTGAGCCGGATGAGAGGCGTATTGCCGATGGCATCGATCACCGAGCGCATGAAGATTCCTTCCTAATTCGCCTGAGAACCCTAGAAATGTGAGCTCGCGCTTTCAAGGGATGAAATTCTCTGGACCAGTCGCATCCCGACGTCAACGCGCGCAAGCTCCCTCCCTGACCAGTCAAGGCACCATCATCACGGTGCTTCCTAAAACAGCCTTTCCATATGCATGCCGCCCCGCTAGAGCTACGCAATAGCTACTGCCCAGAGGTTAGAAGTGAGCACATACCGGGCCGACCCGGAACACGGGGTCGCGTGGATTACCGGCGGCAGCACCGGTATTGGCCGCAGCGTGGCCCGCTTGTTGGCAAAACAAGGCTACACGGTTGCCGTCACCGTCCGGGCCAACGACCCGCTCGATACTCTGATCGAGGAAACACGCGGCATGGCCGGAAAGGTGCTGGCCTTTCCCTCCGACGTCACCGACGAGGCTGGAATGGCTGCCGCCGTCGCCGCCATCGAAGCGCAGGCCGGGCCGATCGTGCTCGCGATCTTCAATGCCGGGTCCTACATGCCGGTAACCGGCGAAAACCTGCGCATGGAAGCCTTCCGCCAGAGTTTCGCCGTCAACGTCTTCGGCGTCATCAACGGCCTGGTTCCTGTGATCGAGCGGATGCGCAATCGTGGCCGCGGACATATCGTCTTCATGGGCTCGATCAGTTGTTATTTCGGCTGGCCGACGACTGCCGCCTACGGCGCCACAAAGGCAGCCGTCAACATCATCGCCGAAGCGCTGAAGTTCGACTTCGACAAGATGAACATCCGCACCCAGGTGATGAACCCCGGTTTCATCGACACGCCGCTGACCGAAAAGAGCGCCTATTACATGCCTGCGATGATGCCGGTCGAGGCGGCCGCCGAACGGATCTGCAAGGCGATACGCAAGAGCGGTTTCGAGGTCACCTTCCCACGCCGCCTGACATGGGCAATGAAGCTGTTGTTCCTGCTGCCGCGACCATTGCGCGAAAAGGCGCTGCGCGTTGCCACCCGCTGGAAGATGGAGCCCTTGATCTATCTCAGGCGCTCGAGCTTCGACTGATCCTCGACCACGACCTCGGGCTTTGCGTCACGTGCCCAGAGGTAGATGACGATCGCCGCCCCCAACATCAGCACATAGAACCAGAACAGCGCCGAATAGGCTGCCGTCGGCTGACCCGGCAGCAGATTGGCGGTGACCACTGCGCCTGTCGCGAATTGCATCAGTCCCACGCCGCCGATGGAGAAGAAGTTCATCAGCGTTACGCCCCGCCCGATCAGGTGCGGCGGCAGGAATGCGCGCGCATGCGCCATCAGCAGGCCGTAGGCACCACCAGACACGCCGATGATCACGAAGATGAGCGTGACGGTGGTGACGTCGGTGACGACGTTCAGCGCGAGATAGAGGATCGCTATGAGGCCGATGGTGTTGCCGATGACAGCCACCCACTTGCGGGTGCGGAACATCGTGTCGAGCGGGCCATAGACAAAGGCGCCGGCGACCATGGCGAGCGCCATGAAGAACGTCACCTGCCCGATCAGCAGCGCGTCGGCGCCGTAGACATCGACGAGATAGGGACCGGACCAGAGCCCCCTGATGCCGGTCGTCGGCGCATAATTGATCGCGGTCAGTGGGATGATCGGCCAAAGGACACGCATTCGCAGCAGTTCGAGATAACCGCCGAAACCGATATTGCCCTCTTTCATGTCCTCCGGCGATTTCGGATCACGCACGGCGACCAGCACGGCAAGTGCCGCGGCAATGGTAATGACACCCAGCCCGGCCATAACCGGTCGCCAGCCGAACGCCTCCGCAGCCTGCGCCAGCGGGGCGGCGCCAATGACGTTTCCGGCGGTGCCAAAAGCGACCATCCACGAGGCGAGCACGGCAAAGCGGGCAGTGGAGAAAGTGCGCGCAAATATGAACAGCGATGACATGAGCACCGGCGCGCAACCGATGCCGATCAGCGCCATGGCCGCCGTCACCAACCAGGGAGCAGTTGCCAAGGCAAAGACAAAGGCGCCACCCCCGCCGCCGAGCAAGAGCAGTGTCGAAGCGGTGCGGCGCGGGCCAAACCGGTCGAGTGACACCCCGATGAAAAATTGCGCCAGGGCAAAGGTGATGAAGAAGGCGCCGGAGGCGACGGAGAGTTGCGCCTTGGTGGCACCGAGCTCGGCGGTGAGTGCCGGGGTCAGCACCGCCAGGAAGGAGCGATAGAACTGGGACAGCACATAAGCGATTGCGAGCGTCGCTATTCCGGCCATTCCGTCCCCTCAAACGAAAGGGCGGCCGAAGCACCGCCCCGACCGCCCTAACCTATTCATACAATGCAGCAAATGGACCAGTCAGGCCCGATCTGCTGCACAGATCACGCTGCGCGCGTGTTCGGCTTGCGCGCACCGAAGCGGCGCTTGCCGCCCTTGGGCGCAGCACCCTTCGGAGCGCCGTCAGGCTTGCGGTCGCCGCCGCCATGGCCGCCCTTGGGCTTGCCGCCATTGTTGCCACGCGGGCGCTGACCGCTGGGTCGACGCTCGTCGCGCTCGCCGCGATCGTTGGCCGGCGTGAAGCCGCGCGGTTCGCCAGCCGGACGCACCGGATCAGGTTCGCCGAGGTGATCGGCGTCGATGGTCAGCTTCATGCGGATGATGCGCTCGACCTGACGCAGCTTGGAGTTTTCCGAAGGATCAACCAGCGTGACCGCGATGCCATTGGCACCGTTGCGGCCAGTACGACCGATACGGTGGACGTAGCTTTCGGCTTCATCAGGCAGATCGAAGTTCACGACGTGGCTGATACCCGGCACGTCGATACCGCGTGCCGCGATATCGGTGGCGACCAGAATGCGAACCTTGCCGGCGCGGAAACCGTTCAGTGCAGCCTGACGTGCGTTCTGCGACTTGTTGCCGTGGATGACGGCGGCGGGGAAACCGTCGCGGTCCAGATCCTTCACGACGCGGTCGGCGCCATGCTTGGTGCGGGCAAAGACCAGAACCGAAGTCATGGCCTCGTCGGCGAGCATCTTTGCCAGGATCTGGCGCTTCTGCTTGGTGCGGGCGAGGATGATGCTCTGGCGGATCTCGGCGGCGGTGGTGCTCTGCGGGGCAACCTCGACGCGGATCGGATCCTTGAGCAGGCCCTGGGCGAGTTCGGCGATCTCCTGAGGCATGGTTGCCGAAAACAGGGCTGTCTGACGGTTGCGCGACGTTGCCTTGGCGATGCGCTTGACGTCATTGATGAAGCCCATGTCGAGCATGCGGTCGGCCTCGTCGAGGACAAGCCATTCGGTGTCGGCCAGAACGAGGTCGCCTTCGCGGACGAGGTCGGTCAGGCGGCCCGGCGTGGCAATCAGCACGTCGACGCCCGGCGCGATCTTCTTGACCTGCGAGAAACGCGACACGCCGCCGAGGACCAGCGCGGTCGAGACGTGCGCGCCCTTGGCGAGCACCTTGATGGTGTCTTCGATCTGCACGGCGAGTTCACGCGTCGGCGCAAGGATCAGCGCACGCGCCGTCTTGGGTCGACGCTTGGTGCCGAGCGCCATGATCTTGGACAGGATCGGCAGCGAGAAGGCCGCAGTCTTGCCTGAACCGGTCTGGGCGATGCCGAGGATGTCGCGGCCAGCCAGCTGCGCCGGGATCGACTCGATCTGGATCGGCTTCGGCTCGTTGAACCCGGCCAACTGGGTCGCCTTGAGCAGCGCGCCGGTAATGCCGAGTTTGGCGAAGCCGTTCAGCTCCGCATTGTTTTCATTCGTCAATATCTTCTTCTTTCGTGCGACGGCTATTCCGCCACAAACAACATGGCGGCAGGGCGCAACCTGCCGGCCTGAATCTCTCGTGAAACGACAAGGCGGCGGACGACTGTCCGCTCGGCTGCGCTGTCGTGCCCGCTGGCCTCATGCCGCGGGTCTATTCCGCCGCCTGCCGTTACCGGCAAGGGTGAAAACAGACGCAACCAGTCTCTCTAGTGAGAAAGCCGTAAGCCCGGCCCAAGCGCCTATGACGCCGCATATGGATGATTTGGGAGGAAAATGCAAGCCGCCAATGCTGCATCGCAACATTCCAGCTTGGCAGCGTAATGACGGCTCCGGCCTCAGGCGTTGGCGACAACTTCGTTGAGCGCGTCCAGATCGACGTAGAAAATCCGGGTAATGGCGATGATCAGCTCGTCCCCCAGGTATCCATATGACTTCAGGATGCTGACCGCGGTGAGTATGTCGACCGGCTCGGTCAGACGCCTCTTCATGCTTTCCTCGACAAACTGTTCCAACTGGCTGTTCCCTTGTCGATTGCCCAGACGCAACGAACACAGACCAGAACGCTCGATAAGAGGTATGGATCGCAGCTTGCGCGGAACTTGCCGGCACCGCCGGACAACCACTCATCGATCGGGAACGCGGGAAACGGTCGACTCACAAGGCCATCATCAGGTTAGCACAGCCGCATATCCATGCTACCTCAGGGACGATCAGGCTCCGCCTCGACCCTTGATGTGCCGATCGCAACGTCGAGGGCAAGCCGGACCATGTCGGAGAACAGCTCCTGGCGCTCGGACGCATCCGTATCCTCGCCATTGACGAGGCTGTCGACAACCGTGCAGATCGACAGCGCCTTGGCTCTGAAGCGCGCGGCGATCGTGTACAGCGCGTTTGTCTCCATATCGACCGCCAGCGCGCCATGGGCACGCACTCCGGCAAAACGCCCGAGCACATCGGGATGATAAAACACGTCGCTCGAGGCCGTCTGGCCGACATAATGGATGATGCCCATTTCGACTGCCCGCCGGGCAGCCCGGCACAACAGCTCGAAGTCGGCGCTCGGCGCGTAGTCGTAGACACCGAAAAGCTGGCGATTGATGGCGCTGTCGCTGCTCGACGATTGTGAAATGACCAGGCTGCGCAGCTTGACGTGCTCGGCTAGGCTGCCGCAGGTGCCGACGCGGATCAGTGTCCGTGCGCCATAGGTTTCAAGCAGCTCATGAGCATAGATGGCGAGCGAAGGCGCACCTATGCCTGTCGTGTGCAGGCTGATTGGACTGCCGCGATAGCGGCCGGTATAGGCGAGTGCGCCACGCACCCGGTTTATGCAGCGGACATCCTCAAGGAAGGTGGAAGCGATCCATTCGGTACGCTGGGGATCGCCCGGCAGTAGAACGGTTTCGGCGTAGTCGCCTCGTTTCGCCTCATTATGCGGCGTGGTCTGCATCTGTCACCCCCGACGACGCTTCCCCGCATGATGGCATGATCAGCACATACGGGAAAGCTAATAGAAAGTCGGGCAGGACTGACACTGGCTCTACACGATGCCTAGCCTTCTAGCACCTCTTTGACGACGGTCGCCAGTTGCTTGAGAGAGAACGGCTTGGGCAGGAAGCCGAACTGCGCATCCGCCGGCAGGTTCTTGGCAAAGGCGTCTTCGGCATAACCTGATACAAATACGAAGCGGATGTCGGGCTGACGCTTGCGCAGTTCGCCAAGCAGTGTCGGCCCGTCCATCTCGGGCATCACAACGTCCGAGACGACGATGTCGATCTGGCCCTTGAGCTCGTCGAAAATCTCGAGCGCCTCGACGCCCGATGACGCCTCATGCACGGTGTAGCCGCGCGACGTCAGCGCCCTCACCCCGCCCATGCGCACGGCATCCTCGTCCTCGACCAGAAGGACGGTTGCCGAACCGGAAAGGTCCTTGGCGCCATTGGCCTGTGCTGCTTCCGGCTGTTTCGGGGCCGCAGTCACGGCAATCTCGCCGTCCGCCTTTGGCTCCTCGACCGGCATTGGCTTGGCGACATGGCGCGGCAGGAAGATGCGAAACACGGTTCCCTTGCCGACCTCGGAATCGCAGTAGATGAAACCGCCGGTCTGCTTGATGATGCCGTAGACCATCGACAGGCCCAGGCCGGTGCCCTTGCCGACTTCCTTGGTGGTGAAGAACGGCTCGAAAATCTTCTTCAGAACCTCGGGCGCGATGCCGCTGCCGGTGTCCTCGACCTCGACCACGACATAGTCGGCAGGCACCATCTCACGATAGCCATAGGCCTTGCACTCGTCGGCAGGCACGTTCTTGGTGCGGATCATCAGGTCGCCGCCGTCGGGCATCGCGTCGCGCGCATTGACGGCGAGGTTGACCACCACCTGCTCGAACTGGCCGATATCGGCGCGGACCGGCCACAGATCGCGGCCATGATCGATCTTGAGTTTGATGCTGTTGCCGACCAGGCGCGCCACCAGCGTGCGCAGGTCGGCGAGCACGTCGGTAAGGCTCAGCACTTCGGGGCGCAGCGTCTGCTTGCGCGAGAACGCCAGCAACTGCCTGACCAGCGAAGCGGCGCGGTTGGCATTCTGCTTGATGTTCATGATGTCGGGGAAAGACGGATCCGACGGACGATGGTTGGTCAGCAACAGGTCCGACGCCATGATGATGGCGGTCAGCACGTTGTTGAAGTCATGCGCAATGCCGCCGGCGAGTTGTCCCACCGCCTGCATCTTCTGGCTCTGCGCCATCTGGTTTTCGAGCGCTTTCTGCTCGGTGGTCTCGACCGCATAGACGATCGCCGCCTCTTCGGCGCCCTCGGCATCCGATCCGTCGGCAACTGCATTGACGTAGAAGCGCATATGGCGCTCCTCATTGTCGGGCATCACGGTGTCGATGGGCGCAATATCGGCCTGCCGCTGATGAGCCTTCTCGAGAGCGGCCGCGAAAGCTGCTCGGTCGCGATCGTGGATGACGGTGTCGAGACGGACCTTGCGGTCGACGGCATCCCGATCGACGACAGACGAAAACAGCGACAGGAACGGTGCGTTGGTGCGCAGAATGCGGCCATTGTGATCAACGCCGGCGATCGCCATCGGCGTCGAATTGAAGAAGCGTGTGAAGCGCACCTCCGAAGCACGCAACTGTGCGGAAGAGTCCTCGCCCTGCGTGCGATTGAGCACGATGGTGCGCGTCGGCCCGTTGACGCCTTCGCGGCTCGCCGAGACGCGATGCATGAATCGCACCGGCAATGCCTCGCCAGCGATGGTCGCAAGATCAAGATCGATGACAGCGTTGCGCGTGGTTCCCGGATCGGCCTTGACCGAGCGGACGAGCGCCATGCCATCACCGGCGACGACCTCGTCGAGCGTGACGGCACCGGGCGTGAAGCTTGCCAGGTCGATGCCCAGCCATTCGGCCAGCGTCGCGTTGACATAGGTGATGCGGCCGTCCTGGTCGGCCGAGAAAAACCCTGCCGGGGCATGGTCGAGGTGATCGATGGCCTGCTGCAGATCGAGAAAGAAACGCTCCTGCTCGGCTCTTTCTGGAGAAATGTCGGCCAGTTGCCAGGCGTTTAGCGGCTGGCGCTGGCTGGGCACCGTGAAAGCGCGTGCCCGCACGCGGTACCAGCGCGCGCCGGGCGCCGCACCTGGGCGAATGGATTGTGCGAGGCGGAACTCGCCATCGTTGGCCTCGCCGTCACGCAGGCCGGACGCGAGCTGCGAGATCGTCGATGACGCTTCGGGCACGTCCGACAGCAGGCCCTCGACAGTCTTCAGGTCCGTGGCGGTCGTAGCCCCGGTCATATCGGCATAAGCGCGGTTGGCGTAGACGACGCGGCCCTTGGCGTCGGTAAGCACCAGGCCTTGCGACATCGAGTCGACAAATGCCTTGGAAAGCCCGTCGGCCGGCGAACGCGGTGCGATCTGGACGAAGCCGATGGCGGTCGCGAAGAGGTAGCCGACGCCGACCATCGCAAGCACGCCGAGCATGCCCATCAGGAACGGGTCGCCGAGCCTCTCGCGAAAGATGCCGAAGACGATTGCCGCCACCGTCAACACGACGATAAAGATGATCAGCCGGGTGATGGCATCGGGGCGCGCTGCCTGATCCACAATCGGAACCGGATAGAAGTCGTTGCGCGTTTCCTTGGCCATGCCCCTGCGAGTCTCTCCGGCTCCTTCGTATTGGAGCGGTTGAATCACATTCTCCTTACCGGGAAAAGGCCTAGCCACAAAAAGGCGGTGCAAGCCCGGGGCAAGATCATGCGCTTAGCGTCAATCGTGCCTGTAATGCGTGATGGCAACTTGCCGGGCGCGACAGCTAAGGTTTAGTGTCGCGCGGGGCGGCGACGGGGGTAAGACATGTTTGAATGGCTCGATAGCGTAGCAGGACCTGGATACACGGCGGCGGTGCTGTGGACCTTCGCCGCCCTCGTGCTGCTGGTCATCGTGCTCGTCATCGTCAAGCTGGTCCGCAGCCTGACTTTCGGCACCTTCGTTGCCGGCGGCAGGAACAGGAAGACGCGCCTCGCCGTCATGGACGCGACCGCCATCGACAGCCAGCGGCGGCTCGTTCTGGTGCGCCGCGACGACATCGAACACCTGCTGCTGATCGGCGGGCCGACCGACGTGGTGGTCGAAACCGATATCCGCATGACCGCGCCGCGGCGCCCGGCACTGACCGGCACCGAAGGTGCGCAACAAGCGCCCCAGGCGCCTCGTCCCCAGCAGAGCCCGCAGCAGCCAGCCCCTCGCCCGGCAACGCCGGCGACTGCCAGGCCGCAACAGCAGCAGCAGGCACCAGCGCCGGTCCAGTCACGCCCGGCACCGCCAAAGATGCCCTTGGCTTCGGCACCGCTGGTCACGAACAGCCCGGATCCCAAAACCTATGTTGCGCCAACCTACTCGGCTCTGGCGCGACCTGCACCTGCGCCCGTGGCGGCACCATCGCCGCGCGACCTCATCGACGACACGCTGATGAAGGAGCTCGAAGTGTCGCTCGACGACAAGCCGCAAGCCAAACCGGCAAAGCTTGTGGATCCATCGCTCGATGACGAAATGGCCAAGCTGCTTGGCGAACTTACCAGTCACAAGCGGTAAGCTTGACCGACGATCTTGTAATGCGGACAAGAAAAAAGGCGGCCGAAGCCGCCTTTTTCGTTTCTGCCATTCCGCGATCAGTCGTCGCGATAGACTTTTTCGCGGCGCTCGTGACGCTCCTGAGCCTCAATCGACAGCGTAGCGATCGGACGTGCGTCCAGTCGCTTAAGCGAAATCGGTTCACCTGTCTCCTCGCAATAGCCGTAGGTACCCTCGTCAATCCTCTGCAGGGCAGAGTCGATCTTGGAGATCAACTTGCGTTGCCGGTCGCGTGCC
Organism: Aminobacter sp. SR38; assembly: GCF_014843375.1. Lineage (NCBI taxonomy): Bacteria > Pseudomonadati > Pseudomonadota > Alphaproteobacteria > Hyphomicrobiales > Phyllobacteriaceae > Aminobacter > Aminobacter sp. SR38. The sequence goes on along the minus strand of NZ_CP062112.1, from coordinate 92,336 downwards.
CTGAGTTCAATGGCACGGTCGGTCTCGGACGATGCGCGGTCGGCAAGATCCGGATGGTTGGCATTTTCCTGCTGAAGTATTTCGAGGGTTTCGCGAGCTTCGCGGAGGATGTCGTTCTTCCAGGCAACCAACTTAGCTCTGAAGTAAGACTTTTGCCGTTCGTTCATGAACGGCTCCTCATCGGAGGGCACGTAGCCAAGAGTAACGGTATCGTTCATTCGACTCACCCGACAACCCCGTTTTGGCGCCTATATATTCGCGGGCCAAGCCCCACACAAGCGTATTCATCGAAAAGTTTGCGCCGCCCACAATGTCGTGATTCGGACGTGGCAAGAGCGCAACTCTCCACCTAAGAAACGCGCAATGGCATCGTCCGGTTGCAAGCGGCCTGACGCTTGGCTACATCCAGAGATGACAAGTTGGCGCAGGCTCGTCGCGAGATCGGGCTTCCAGGAGCAACATTTGGGAAAGCTCTACCTTCTCCGACACGCCAAGGCCGGCTGGGCCCTGCCCGGCGTCAGGGATTTCGACCGGCCGCTCGACGCCACCGGCATCGCGGACGCCGAAGCCACCGGCACGGCAATGCGCGCCAACGGCTATGTGCCGGAACTCACACTCTGCTCCAACGCCCGGCGCGCCCGCGAAACCCTGGAGGGCCTCGCCGGCCACGCGGACACCGGCCGGGTCGTCTTCACCGACGACCTCTACAGCGCCGACGCCGCGGGCTATTTCGACAAGATCCGCGAAAATGGCAGGCACGGCTCGATCCTGGTCATCGGCCACAACCCGATGATGGAAGACCTCGCCATGGCTGTTTCAGGCGATGGCGACCAAGCGGCGCTGCATACGCTGCAGACCGGTTTCCCGACCTCGGGCCTGGCCGTGATCCGCTTCGAAGGCGAGCTTTCCGGAGCCGAACTCGGCAATGGCTATCTCGAGGCGTTTCTGACGCCTGCCGATCTTTGAAACCGTCCGATCTTTGAAACCGGCCGCCATTTCAAATCCCTGCAGCGGCACCTATATCCGGCGCGACCGCATGGGGATCGACGATTGGCGTCTCTGACCACCTTCACCGATGAGGCGCGCATTGCGCTCGACACGTTTTCCGGCCGTGCCGCGGGACTTTTCTTGCCGTCTCTGCGGCTCGGAGTGACCGGGTTGTCGCGGGCCGGCAAGACCGTTTTCATCACGTCCTTCGTCCACAATCTGATCCATGGCGGCCGGCTGCCGCTGTTCGAGGCACAGAAATCGGGGCGCATTTCACGCGCTTTCCTCGAAGAACAGCCTGACGACGCCGTGCCTCGCTTCCAGTATGAGGATCATGTTTCGGCCCTCGTCGACCAGCGCATCTGGCCGGATTCGACCCGCGCGATTTCGGAACTCAGGCTGACCATAGAATTCGAGTCGGCTTCCGGCTGGAACCGCATGTTTTCAGCTGGAAAACTGTCGGTGGACCTCGTCGACTATCCGGGCGAATGGCTGCTCGACCTGCCGCTGCTCGGCAAGAGCTACGACGATTTCTCCCGGGAGGCATTCGAGCTCGCACGCCTGCCGGTTCGTGCCGACCTGTCGGAAGCCTGGCGTGAGCTTGCCGCCACGGTGAAGCCCGAGGCGGATGCCGACGAGATGACGGCCCGGCGGCTGTTCGAGAGTTTTGCCGCCTATCTCAAGGCCTGCAAGGACGACGAGCGCGCGCTGTCGACGCTGCCGCCCGGCCGGTTCCTGATGCCCGGCGACCTCGAGGGATCACCAGCGCTGACCTTCGCCCCGCTTCCCGGCCTCGGCCAGCGGGCGCGGCCCGGCTCGCTGCACGCGATGATGGAAAGGCGCTACGAGGCCTACAAGACGCATGTGGTGAAGCCGTTCTTCCGCGAACATATCGCGCGGCTCGACCGCCAGATCGTGCTGATCGACGCGATGCAGGCACTGAACGCCGGCCCCGGCGCCATCGCCGACCTCGAGCGCGCGGTGACCGAAATCCTCGCCTGCTTCCGGCCGGGCCGGGGCAATATCCTGACCGACCTGTTCTCGCGACGCATCGACCGCATCCTGGTTGCAGCGACCAAGGCGGATCACCTGCATCACGAGAGCCACGACCGGTTGCAGTCGATCGTGCGTCGGCTCACCGACCGCGCCGTGGCACGCGCCAACCTCTCCGGTGCCGAGGTCGACGTGCTGGCGCTTGCCGCCGTCCGCGCCACCCGCGAAGGCACCGTCAAGCAAGGTCGCGAGACACTGCCCGTCATCATCGGCACCCCGATCGAAGGCGAGACGATCGGCAAGGAACGCTTCGACGGCAACAGTGAAACTGCCATATTTCCCGGTGACTTACCTGACAAGGCTGATGTCGTGTTCCAGGATTTCGGCACCAATCACCGCCAGGATGCGAATGATCCGACGATCCGTTTCGTGCGCTTCCGTCCGCCCCGGCTGGAGCGCACGGCCGAAGGCGTGACGCTGTCGCTGCCGCACATCCGACTCGACCGCGCGCTGCAATTCCTCATCGGAGACCATCTCGCATGAGCGCTCCCCGAAAACCCGCGGCCTTTCGCATCGAGCCGGAACCGGTAACGGAAGAGACAGCCGTCCGTGCGCCGTCGGTGGCGGCACCGCGCAAGCCGCGCGCGCTGGCAGCCGAAGCCGCTGTGGTGACGCCAGCCGAGTTCGATGTCTTCGACGAGGCGGACATTGCTGCGGCCGAACCACCGCCCGCAACCGCCCCAAGGCGCAGGTCCCGCATCGGCGCGATCTTCCTTACCGCCTTCGGCATCCTGATCTCGCTCGGCGTCGGGCTCTGGACCGACAGGCTGATCCGCGACCTGTTCTCGCGCGCCGACTGGCTCGGCTGGCTGGCGGTGGCCGCCGCAGGCATCGCGGCATCGGCGCTTGTGGTGATCCTCGCCCGCGAGCTTCTGGCAGTGTTCCGGCTGGCCTCTGTCGAGCGCCTGCGCAACCGGGCGACTGACGCCATTGCGCGCAACGATCCGGCCGCAGCTCGCAACGTCGTCGACGAATTGTCGAACCTTTTGTCGTCGAAGCCTGAAACGGCGGCGGGCCGGCGCGCGCTCGCCGACCTGCGCGGCGAAGTGATCGACGGCGCCGATCTCGTGCGGCTCGCCGAAGCCGAGATACTGACACCGCTCGACGCGCAAGCGAAGATTCTCATCCTCGACGCAGCCAAGCGTGTGTCGCTGGTAACCGCGGTCAGCCCGCGTGCGCTGGTCGATATCGCCTATGTCGTGTTCGAGGCCGGACGTCTGATCCGGCGCCTGTCTGAACTCTATGGCGGCAGGCCCGGCACGCTCGGCTTCTTCCGGCTTGCCCGTTCGGCCGTTGCCCATCTCGCCGTCACCGGCTCGATTGCCGTCGGCGACAGTTTCGTCCAGCAGCTTGTCGGCCACGGCCTTGCCGCCAAGGTGTCGGCCAAGCTCGGCGAAGGCGTGGTCAACGGCATGATGACGGCCCGCATCGGCATCGCCGCGATGGAAACGGCACGGCCCCTGCCCTTTGCCGCGGTCAAGCGCCCCGGCATAGGCGATGTCCTGGCTGCGCTGACCACCTTCGCGACCAAGGACAAGGGCGCCGAAAAGGTCAAATAGACGAAGCATTAACCATTCTTGGTCATGGTCCTCCCAGCTAATCGTTCCAGTTTCCTGCTGTCGGGTGTGCCCATGAAGCGCTTGTTGTTGTCCGCTGTCCTGCCTGCCGTGGCTATGGCGCTGCCGTCCGTCGCGCATGCCGACACGGTCAAGGGCGCCGAGCGCGACAAGAAGTTCTTCAAGACGGTGGAAGGCGAATGGGTCGGGCCGGGCGAGATCGTCGCCGGCAAATACAAGGGTACCAAATTCACCTGCAACTTCACCGGTTCGACCCCTGACGGCACAGTCGGCATGTCTCTCGACGGCGGATGCCGCGTCGGCGTGTTCACGCAGAAGATGTCGGCAACCATCGAACAGAAGGGCCGCAGCGGCTATCGCGGCAAGTTCCTGGACGGCTCCGAAGGCAAGGGCCTCGACATCATCTCCGGCAGTGTTGTCGACGGCCGGAAGGTGATCCTGTCGCTCAACCGCAACCAGCTCAACGGCGTCATGCAGGCACGCATGCCCGACGACAACCTGATGCATGTCACCGTCTCGGTACGCGTCGACAAGCAACTGGTGCCGGTGATCGGCATGAAGCTGTCGCGCGTCGACGGAACCGCCGTCGGAGCCATCGCCAAGAACTGATTCTTCAAATCGCAAAGAGAAAGGGCGGCACCCGTGGTACCGCCCTTTTCGTTTCAGGCCGAAGAATCAGCCCTTGATGGCGGTCAGCAGGTCGTCATAGGCCTTGCAGGCCTCTTCCGACGTCGTCGCACCGGTGTACTTCGTGGCAACTTCCTGCACCTTGGCGGACAGCTCGGCAGCCTTGGCCGGGTCCTTGGTGATGGCTTCCTGAAGCGCGGTCGTCACTTCCTGGCCCTTCTTGGTCAGAACCTCGGCGGTGCATTCGGGCGCCTTCGAGCAGGCCGAAAGGCCAAGCGCGGCAACGCCGAGCACGGCAAACAGCATATTTCTCATGTCAGTCCTCTCCTCGTAGCCGGCAACAAACGCCGGCGGCAGTTCAACCCCACACTGGTCGAAACCGAGCCCGCCTTAGCGTCAAGCCATGTCACACGCAATGGCAGGTTGTGGGGCCAGAGCCATGCCATACCGATTCGGCGACAATGTTGTGGCAGGACAATTCGATAGGCTGGCCGGGCTGTTCTGAAGCGCCCGAAGCACCTATCTTGGCGCTTTCCCACCAAAGCGGTATCAGCCGCACAGCCAAGGATCGAAAAGGCGCATGGCAGCAGAGACAGCGGGTGTCGATCTGGTTCCGGTGGTGGCGCTGCTGGCTGCAGGCGTCGTGGCCGTCCCCATCTTCAAGCGACTCGGCCTCGGCTCCATCCTCGGCTACCTCAGCGCCGGTGTGGTCATTGGCCCATTCGGCATCGGCATCTTCACCGAATCCTCCACCATCCTGCATGTCGCCGAACTCGGCGTGGTGATGTTCCTGTTCATCATCGGCCTCGAAATGCAGCCGTCGCGGCTGTGGGGTCTGCGGCGCGAAATCTTCGGGCTGGGCGCACTGCAGGTCGGCATCTGCGCGGCTCTGTTGACCATGGTTGGCCTCGCCGGAGGTTTCCTGGTCTCCCAATCCTTTGTCGCCGGTGCCGGCTTTGTGCTGACGTCCACCGCAATCGTCATGCAGTTGCTCGACGAGCGTGGCGAGATGTCGACGCCAAAGGGGCAGCGCATGGTTTCGATCCTGCTGCTCGAGGACCTCGCCATCGTGCCTTTGCTGGCGCTGGTGGCCTTCCTGGCGCCGGTCGCAGCCTCCGACACTGGTACGGGCTGGGCCGGGCGGCTGACCGACATCGGCATCGGCGTCGCGTCGATCACCGGACTGGTCATCGCCGGCCGCTATCTGCTCAATCCGTTGTTCCGGGTCCTTGCCGACTCGCGCGCTCGCGAAGTGATGACAGCAGCTGCCTTGCTCGTTGTGCTGGGTGCAGCACTCGCCATGCAACTTGGCGGTCTTTCCATGGCGATGGGTGCGTTTCTCGCCGGCGTGCTGCTGTCCGAATCGACCTTCCGCCATCAGCTCGAAGCCGACGTTGAACCCTTCCGCGGTATCCTGCTCGGCATGTTCTTCATCGCGGTCGGCATGTCACTCGACCTGACGGTCGTGCTGGCCAACTGGCAGATGATCGCCTTCTACGTCGTCGTCTACATGCTGATGAAAGGCATCGGCATCTATGGGGTTGCGCGCTTCCGGAAGTCGGGTCATCGCGAGGCGCTGGAACGTGCCGTCATCATGGCGCAAGGCGGCGAATTCGCCTTCGTGCTCTACTCCTCGGCGCTGGCCGTCGGCATCATCGACGGCGAGGCCAATGCGATCCTGACTGCCATCATCATCATCTCGATGGTGCTGACCCCGTTGGCGATCATGGTGCTGCGCCGCTTCACGCCGCAGGTCGAACAATCGCTCGAAGACGTTGATGTCGCAGCGGAACTCAGTGGCACGGTGCTGGTGATCGGCTTCGGTCGCTTCGGACAGATCGCCAGCCAGCCTTTGCTGCTGCGCGGCGTCGACGTGTCGATCATCGACAACGACGTCGAGATGATCCAGGCGGCCGCTGATTTCGGCTTCAAGATCTATTATGGCGACGGCACCCGGCTCGATATCCTGCATGCGGCAGGCGCCGGACGGGCACGCGCCGTGCTGATCTGCGTCGACAAGGAAGACGTTGCTGTCCGCATCGCACAAAACCTCGCCGCCGAGTTCCCGTTGGTGCCGGTTCTGGCGCGTGCCTATGACCGCGGCACGGCGATGAAGCTCATTCGCGCCGGCGTCGACTATCAACTGCGCGAGACATTCGAATCGGCGATCGTCTTTGGCGGCGCCACGCTCGAAAAGCTCGGCGAGGATCCGGACGACGTCGCCGAGGTGATCGAGGAAGTGCGCCGCCGTGACGCCGCACGGCTGGAGATGCAGTTCGCCGGCGACATCCACGCCGGCGGCGACTTCCTGCAAGGCAATATCGCCGGGCCGGTGCCGACACCGCTGACACCGCCGCGCCGTACCGCCAAGGCCCTCAACGAGGAAGCAGCGGATGCGATCGCCAAGAGGGTCGTGCCTGGCGAATGATGGATTTGCCGTCGCGCGTCGATGGGCTACGCGCGATGCCACAGTGAAAGCAACGAGGAGCCGAAGATGATCGACAGGCAGCGTGCAACCGAAGTGGTCGCCTTTTGGCGCGAATCCGGGCCGGAAAGCTGGTTCCGCAAGGACGAGATGTTCGACGACAGCTTCCGCAGCCGCTTCGGCGACCTGCACATGGCCGCCGCCAAGCGCCAGTGCGACCACTGGGCAGACGATGCCGAGGGGGCGCTGGCGCTGATGATCCTGCTCGACCAGTTTCCGCGCAATTGCTTCCGTGGCAGCGGCCACATGTATGCCACCGATCCGCTCGCCCGCCATTTCGCGCGCCGGGCGGTGGCCGACGGCCACGACATGGCGACGGATGCGCCAATCCGGGTGTTTTTCTATCTGCCGTTCTCGCATTCCGAGACGCTGGCCGATCACGACACCCCGCTCGCACGCTCGACGGCGCTTGGCGGCGACTACCTCAAGCACGCCATCGGTCATCGCGACATCGTCGCCCGTTTTGGCCGCTTCCCGCACCGCAACTTCATCCTCGGCCGCGAATCGACCGAGCAGGAGCTGGCGTTTCTCGAAGCCGGCGGCTTTTCAGGCTAAATTGCTTCCGCCGTAGTCACGCCTCAGAGTTCAAGACGCATCAGCGGCCGGCCCGGCTTCCGCTCGATTGCGCGCGTAAACCCCGCCTTTTCGAACACCCGCGTCGAGCCGACAAACAGGCTGACCGGGTGTTTGCCGTTCGATTGGTCGATTGGGCAGGCTTCAAGCACGCGGGCACCCGCCTGGCGCGCGAATGCGACACCGGCGTCGACAAGCCGGTGCGTCACACCCTGGCCGCGTGCCTTGCCGCGGATGAAGAAGCAGGAAATGGCCCAGACGGCTGGATCGCCGGCATCCTCTGGTGACAACGGCGCGGAGCCCCTGCCCTTGTTGTTGAATTCGGGCACGTCGGCGCGCGGGCCGATCTGCATCCAGCCGACCGCCTGGCCATCCGAGAATGCCAGCAGGCCCGGCGGCGGGCCGGCTGCGATTCGCGTCTTGATGTGATCCTTGTTGCTCTCGCGTTTGCTGTTCCGCCTGACCGCCGGCGGCAGCCTGAAATAGGTGCACCAGCAGCCATAGCAGGCACCCTGCTTGCCGAACAAATCCTCAAAATGTGGCCACAGATCCGGTGTCAGCGGCGAAATGGCATCAGTCATGGCATGGCTCCAGAGCGCAGCCTTGTCCCGACGGGGCAGCTGACATAAAATCGCGCTTGTTCTCTTTATGTTCGCAGCGAAGGCGATGCCTGTCAACGATCCCAGCCACGGTTTTTGCCGCGACTGCCTTGCCCTTCAGCGTGGGTCGGGACCGCGCTGCCACGGCTGCGGCAGCCCGCGCCTGTTGCGCCATCCCGAGCTTTACAAGCTGCACCTCGCCCACATCGACTGCGATGCCTTCTATGCGGCAGTGGAAAAACGCGACAATCCCGAGCTCAAGGACAAGCCGGTCATCATCGGCGGCGGCAAGCGCGGCGTGGTCTCCACGGCCTGCTACATTGCCCGTATCCATGGCGTGCGCTCGGCAATGCCGATGTTCAAGGCGCTGGAGGCCTGTCCAGAGGCGGTCGTGATCAGCCCCGACATGGAAAAATACGTCCGTGTCGGGCGTGAGGTGCGCTCGATGATGCAGGCGCTGACGCCGCTGGTGGAGCCGCTGTCGATCGACGAGGCCTTTCTCGACCTCGACGGCACCGAGCGCCTGCATGGCCTGCCGCCGGCACTTGTGCTCGCCCGCTTTGCGGTTGCCGTCGAGAAGGAGATCGGCATCACCGTCTCCGCCGGCCTGTCCTACTGCAAGTTCCTCGCCAAGGTCGCTTCCGACCTGCGCAAGCCGCGCGGCTTTACCGTCATCGGCGAGGCCGAGGCGCTCGCCTTCCTCGCGCCACAGCCGGTGACGATGATTTGGGGCGTCGGAAAAGCCTTTGCCGCGACGCTCGAAAGCGACGGCATCCGCAGCATCGGCCAGTTGCAGCGCATGGACCGCGGCGACCTGATGCGGCGCTACGGCACGATGGGGAGCCGGCTCTATCACCTGTCGCGCGGCCAGGACGATCGCCAGGTGTCGCCCGACCAGGAAGCCAAGAGCGTTTCGGCGGAAACCACCTTCGATACCGATCTCGCGTCGTCGGCGGAGCTGGTGCCTGTGCTGCGTGCGCTGTCGGAAAAGGTCTCGGCGCGGCTGAAGAAGGCAAACATTGCCGGCCGCACCGTCGTGCTCAAGCTCAAGACCCAGGACTTCAAGCTCCGGACGCGCAACCGCCAGCTGACCGACCCGACACGGCTTGCCGACCGCATCTTCCAGACCGGCATGCAGCTTTTGTCGAAGGAAACCGACGGCACAAAGTACCGCCTGCTCGGCATCGGTGTCAGCGACCTCTCCGATGACGAACGCGCCGACCCGCCCGATCTCGTCGACGTCCAGTCGCGCAAGCGGGCGCTGGCCGAAGGCGCCATCGACGTGCTGCGCGGCAAGTTCGGCAAGAACGCCGTCGAGACCGGCTACACCTTCGGCAAAGGCCGCAATGCGCATCCGCCCGAGGCGCTGGACGACTGAAACGCAACGCGGCAAGCACGTCTGCTGGACCAGTGTCTCGCTACCAGGCGAATGTCAGGCCGGCGCGGCTGCCCACCGTGCCGTGGCGCGCGCCGACACCGATGCCACCATGCAGGTGCAGATTGTCGTTGATGCGCATGGCTGCGGTTCCGGCAAAGCCGTTCTCGCCCTCGAAGTTGCCCCAGTTGATCGACATCGCGAAGTCCTTGTCGGAAGGCAACGTGCCGCCCACCATCGCCAAGGCAATGGCGCTGCCTTCATAGGCCTTGCCGATGCTGCCGGAGAAGCTGCCCTCGAGCGCGGCGACGCGGCCGTCGAGCGAAGCGATCGTGTTCGGCCCGAAGTTCGACATCGCCAGATTGCCGCCGGCCCCCATTCTGCTGCTGCCATGCTGATCTTCCCCAAGAGCGCGCACAGGAGGGGCAAATCAAACACAAGTCTGGGAATCGCACATCCGGCAGATGCCGGATGAAATCTGCTTCGCAGCAGATTCAGCGGGTGCTCGAGCCGAGTATTTTTGGTGTTTTCACCGGCACCATCGCCGATGCCAGTCAGGGGCGCTCCCGCAGTTGCTTCAACGGATACAGGTCACGCCAGCTCGCCTTCGACAATGCTGATACGCGGCCCGGCGTCGATCACCTTGGTCAGCCGGAAGCCGGATGCTTCGAACAGCGCCGCGAACTCGTCCCTGGTTCTTTCCTGTCCGCCGGGTACCGCCAGCATGTTGAGGTCGGCGAATTTGGCGCGCGCGCCTTCGTTCGGTGGCGCGAGAACAGCTTCGAGTACGACCAGCGTCCCGTCCGGCCGGATTGCCCGCCGGCAGCTTTTCAGCACGGCGATCGAGCGCTCGTCGTCCCAGTCGTGCAATATCCATTTCATGACATGCGCATCGGCACCCTCCGGCACGGCAGCGAAGAAGTCGCCGCCGACCACCTCGCAGCGATCGGCGACCGACGCCGCACTAAGAACGGCACCGGCGCCCTCGACCACCATCGGCTGGTCAAACAGGATGCCGCGCTGCGGCGGATTGCGGGCAAGGATCGCCGCCAGCAAGGCGCCCTGGCCGCCGCCGACATCCATGATGACGTCGAAGCGGCCGAAGTCGTAGGCCGCAAGCACCGCCGCAGCGACTGCCGGCACGAACGACGACATCGCCCGGTCGAAAATCAGCGACTCCTCTGGATGATCGATGCGGTACTGCCAGACACCGGTGCCATGGGCATGCTCGAACGCGTTCTCGCCGGTGCGCACGCTGTGCAACAGCTTACCCCAGGCGTCGCGGTAGTAGGCTCGGCCAACCATGCGCGCCCAGGGTGCGACGGATTGCTCGGCATCCGAACGCAGCCCCGACCCAAGCATCGTCAGGGAAAACTGCCTGGTCGCCCCTTCATGGAGCACACCGACCGAAGCAAGCGCACGCAACAGGCGGTAGAGCGCCTGCGGGTGAGACCCGGTCGCAGCGGCGAGATCGTCGCTGGAACGCGGTCCGTTCGTCAGTTCATCGGCAATGCCAAGGGTTGCGGCGACGCAGATCGCCTGGGACACCTGATACCCATTCACCATCTGCATGAGGTCTGCTGCGGCGGCTTTCTCGTCCATGACGGCGCCCTCTCACTGGCCGAGGCAAAGTACCAGCAGTGATGAAGCGCCGCAACGAAGCAAAGTATTGCACGCGGCAAGAAATCGCCAACGGCTTTGTCGATCCTGCTGCCTTCTGCTCGTCGTGTTGGCAGACTAGGCTCAGACAATGGTGTCGGGCCTCATTGTGCGGGAGCAAACCAATGCGTTTCATGTTCGTGATCAAGGCCAGCAAGGACTCCGAAGCGGGCGTCATGCCCCCGGCGGAAATGATCTCAGCCATGGCCGACTATCACGGAGAACTGGCCAAGGCCGGTGTGCTGCTCGACGGCAGCGGCCTGCAGCCGAGCTCCAAGGGTTGGCGCATCACATGGTCTGGCGGCAAGAAGACCATCACTGATGGCCCCTTTGCCGAGACCAAGGAACTGATCGCCGGCTACACGATCATCCAGGTGAAGACGCGCGAGGAAGCGATGGAATGGGCCAACCGCTTTCCCAACCCGCAGATCGAGAACGGCCAGATCGAGGTGCGCCAGATGTTCGATCTCGAGGATTTCGAGCCCAGCGAAGGCATCGATCGCTTTCGCGAAATGGGCATCGCGCAAGACAGGCCATAGATGGCCGCAAACCATGGCCCTCCGCAGCCAACGATGCCGACCGACTTTGTTTCTGATGACAGCGTCGCCAGAAGCCGCGCGACGCACAGGGCCATCGAGACAGTGTTCCGCATGGAGCGGGCGCGGATCGTGGCGGCACTCACCCGGTTCACCCGCAGCGTCGACCTGGCGGAAGAGTTGGCCCAGGATGCCCTCATCGCGGCACTGCGCAACTGGCCCGTTTCAGGCATCCCGGACAAGCCTGGCGCCTGGCTGATCACTTCGGCCAGGCGCCGGGCCATCGACCATTTTCGGCGTGCCAAGATGGCAAACGGCAAACTCGCACTGCTGGGTATCGATGCCGACGTCGAGGCAATGGCCGAGCCAGAGGACGGGATGGGCGACGACATGCTCGGACTGATGTTCGTGTCCTGCCATCCGGTGCTTTCGGCCGACGCACGGGCGGCACTCACCTTGCGGTTGGTCGGTGGCCTGACCACGGAAGAGATCGCCCGCGCCTACCTGGTTTCCGAAGCAGCGATGGCGCAGCGCATCATCAGGGCCAAGCGCACTCTGTCGGACGCTTGCGTGCCGTTCGAGGTGCCTGCCGGCCAGGATCGCGCCGACCGGCTGAGCTCGGTGCTCGAAGTGCTCTATCTCGTCTTCAACGAAGGCTATTCCGCCACCCGCGGCGACGATTGGATGCGGCCACAACTCTGTCAGGAGGCGATGCGGCTGGGGCGGATGCTGGCGCTGCTTGCACCCAATGACACTGAAGTTCACGGCCTGGTCGCGTTGATGGAAATCCAGGCATCGCGCTTGCCGGCCCGCACCGATGCCGACGGCAAGCCGATCCTGCTGCTCGACCAGATCAGATCCCGTTGGGACCATCTGCTAATCAATCGCGGCCTTGCGGCACTCGCCAAGGCCGAAGCCTTGCAGCAACCAGGCCCATACACGCTGCAGGCGGCGATCGCGGCCTGCCACGCCCGGGCGCACGCGGCCGAACAGACCAACTGGCCGCGCATCGCCGCTCTCTACGCGGCGCTGGCCGCGCTTGCGCCCTCGCCCGTGATCGAGCTGAACCGGGCCATGGCACTGGCGATGGCATTCGGTCCGGCAGCCGGACTGGAGCTCGCCGACCAGCTGATGCTGGAGCCGGCGCTGCGCAACTATCACCTGCTGCCAAGCGTGCGCGCAGACCTGCTGATGAAGCTCGGTCGCCTTGGCGAGGCGCTTGGCGAGTTCGAACGGGCGGCTGCACTAACCCAAAACGAGCGCGAGCGGGCCATGCTTGTGGAACGGGCGCAGGCCTGCCGGGCCGAGCTGGCCGGCAAGGCGAAGTGACGTCGCCGGAGACAACCTAACCGGCTAGACCAGCTCGACCTCGACAACTCCCGGCACGGCGCGCATCGCCGAAGCGATCGACGGCGTGATGCGGTAGCGTTCGCGTAGCTCGATTTCGATCTCGCCCTCGGCCTCGCCCTTGAGCACGATGAAGCTTACCTCGCCTTCGCCGCGCACCGTCAGCTGGTTGGACAGCATGTTGAGCGGAGCCGCGTCGCGCACGAAGATGCGCAGCGTCTTCTGCACCCGGCTCGCTTCGTCCTCGAGCGACTGCACAGTCTGGATGCGCAGGTTGACGCCTTCGGGGCGATCCTCGGCGGCAACGGTGACGACCACCGATTTGCCGGGTTCACACAGGTCGCGATACTGCGCCAGCGTCTCCGAGAACATCACCGCTTCATACTGGCCCGAAACGTCAGAGAACTGGACGATGCCCATCTTGTTGCCGGTCTTGGTCTTGCGTTCCTGCTTGGTGGTGACGGTACCGGCCAGACGCCCTGCAGTCGCACCACGCTTCACGGCAGCGGCAAAGTCGGCCCAGTTCTGGACGCGCATCTTCTCAAGTGCGGCCTTGTATTCGTCGAGCGGATGCGCCGAGAGGTAGAAGCCGACGACCTGGAATTCGCGATGCAGGCGATCGGCGGCAAGCCAGGCGTCGGCGACCGGCAGGTGCAGCGACGGCGCCTGCCCTGAGGCAGCACTGCCGAAGATGTCGGACTGGCCAAGGGTGGCATTTTCGTGGGCGCGGGAGGCAAGGCCCATCATGCGCTCGATGCCCGCCATCATCGCCGCGCGCTCGTGGCCGAAACAGTCGAGCGCGCCGGCCATGATCAGGCTTTCAAAGACACGCTTGCCGACCAGCTTGGGGTCGATGCGCTCGCAGAAGTCGGCGAGGCTGGCGAAGGGCTTTTCCTGGCGCTTGGCAACGATGTGGTGCACCGCCGCCTCACCCACGCCTTTGATCGCGGCGAGCGAGTAGAAGATCTTCTTCTCGCCGACCTCGAAGTCGCGGAAGCTGGTCATAACCGATGGCGGCACGACGTCGATGCCGAGCCGCATCGCATCCTGGCGGAAGTCGTTCAGCTTGTCCGTGTTGGACATATCGTAGGTCATCGAGGCCGCGAGGAACTCGACCGGATAGTGTGCTTTCAGATACGCCGTCTGGTAGGAGACGATGGCGTAGGCTGCGGCGTGCGACTTGTTGAAGCCGTAGTCGGCAAACTTGGCGAGCAGGTCGAAGATGGCGTTGGCCTGCGGTTTGCTGACCTTCTTGTCCATGGCACCGGTGACGAAGCGCTCGCGCTGCTTGTCCATCTCGGCGCGGATCTTCTTGCCCATGGCGCGGCGCAGCAGATCGGCTTCGCCGAGCGAATAGCCCGACAGCACCTGCGCGATCTGCATGACCTGCTCCTGGTAAACGATGACGCCTTGCGTCTCCTTCACCAGATAGTCGATCATCGGATGGATCGAGGCGATCTCCTCGTCACCATGCTTGCGGGCGTTGTAGGTCGGGATGTTCTCCATCGGGCCGGGGCGGTAGAGTGCCACCAGCGCGATGATGTCCTCGACCTGGTCGGGCTTCATGCCGATCAGCGCCTTGCGCATGCCGGCACTTTCAACCTGAAAGATGCCGACGGTCTCGCCGCGCGACAGCATGGCGTAGGTCAGCGGATCGTCGAGCGGGATCAGCGCGAGGTCGATGTCGACGCCCTTGCGGCTGATGAAATGCACCGCCTTTTGCAGCACCGTCAGCGTCTTCAGACCGAGGAAGTCGAACTTCACCAGTCCGGCCTGCTCGACATATTTCATGTTGAACTGGGTGACCGGCATGTCCGAGCGCGGGTCTCGATACATCGGCACCAGTTCGGACAACGGGCGGTCACCGATGACGATGCCGGCGGCGTGCGTCGAGGCGTGGCGGTAGAGACCCTCGAGCTTCTGTGCCATGTCGAGCAGCGTCTGCACGATCGGCTCGCGTTCTGCCTCCTCGGCAAAGCGCGGCTCGCCCTCGATCGCCTGGGCCAGCGTCACCGGATTGGCCGGGTTCTGCGGCACCATCTTGGTGAGCTTGTCGACCTGGCCATAGGGCATCTGCAGAACGCGGCCAACGTCGCGCAGCACGGCGCGCGCCTGCAGCGTACCGAAGGTGATGATCTGACCGACCTGGTCGCGACCATACTTGCCGACCACATAACGGATCACCTCTTCGCGGCGGTCCTGGCAGAAGTCGATGTCGAAGTCGGGCATCGAGACGCGGTCGGGGTTGAGGAAGCGCTCGAACAGCAGCGAGAAACGCAGCGGATCGACATCGGTGATGGTCAGCGCATAGGCAACCAGTGAGCCTGCACCTGAACCACGGCCGGGGCCGACCGGGATGCCCTGTTGCTTGCCCCATTTGATGAAGTCGGCAACGATCAGGAAGTAGCCCGGGAATTTCATTCGCTCGATGATGCCAAGCTCATATTCGAGCCGTTCCTGGTACTGTTCGGGCGTGTAGCCGGTCGACAGGCCACGCGTTTCCAGGCGCATCGCAAGACCTTCGCGAGCCTGGCGGGACAGTTCCGCCGCTTCGGCGGCAACCGCCGCGTCGGCATCGGCGATGTCGCCACCGGTGAATCGCGGCAGGATCGGATTGCGGTTCTTGGGATAGTAGGAACAGCGCCTGGCGATCTCGACGGTGTTGTCGATCGCCTCAGGCAGATCGGCAAAAAGCTCTGCCATCTCCTTCTGCGACTTGAGGAAATTGTCCGGCGTCAGCCTGCGGCGATTGTCCTCGGCGACGACCGAACCCTCGGCGATGGCAATGAGCGCGTCGTGGGCCTCGAAGTCGGCACGCTTGGCGAAGAACGCCTCATTGGTGGCGACCAGCGGCAGATAGTGGCGATAGGCGAGTTCGATCGTTGCCGCCTCGATCATGCGGTCATAGCCGGCCAGACGCTCGAGTTCGACGTAAAGCCGATCGCCGAACATCTGCTTCAGGGTCAGCAGGCGGCTTTCGGCAATTGCGGTGTGGTCGCTCTTGATCGCGGCACCGACCGGCCCGCGTGGACCACCGGTCAGGCAGATAATGCCGTCCGCTGCGGTGGCGAGCCAATCGAGCTTGGCGTGCACCGGTTCGCCGTTCGGGGTTTCGAGATAGAGACGGCTGACCAGCCTGACAAGGTTGGCGTAGCCGGTCTCGGTCGCGGCAATCAGAACCACCGGAAACAGATCGAGTGCCTGCTTCCAGCCCTGGCCGCGTTGGGTGCTGTCGCCACCGTCTGCAAAGTCAACGTCGACCTGGCAAGCGATCAATGGCTGCACACCATCCTTGGTGGCCTTCTGGGCAAACTCCAGCGCGCCGAATAGGTTGTTGGTGTCGGCAACCGCGATGGCGGGCGCCTCGTCCTTGG
The DNA here is from genome assembly GCF_014843375.1 of Aminobacter sp. SR38. NCBI lineage: Bacteria > Pseudomonadati > Pseudomonadota > Alphaproteobacteria > Hyphomicrobiales > Phyllobacteriaceae > Aminobacter > Aminobacter sp. SR38. The sequence continues at coordinate 76,144 of NZ_CP062112.1, read as the reverse complement.
CAGCGTGTCCGACGACCTTGTCGAGCTTCAGGGCACCTTCGAGCAGCGAATAGGCCGAGTGAACGCGCAGATGAATGAACATCCGGTCGGAAGTCTCTGGTTTTTCTGCCCTTATGAGCGCTTCACGCTTCAGGGGATCGCGTGGGAGCCTGTCACTCGACATCGAATCGTCTGCCATTTACCTGGAAATTCCGCTGATATGTTCGGCCACGCCAGCCACCATGTCCATCCCGCAAGGGGTCGCGTCGGAAACCGCTTGTGGAGTATCATGCCAACCGTCGTCCTGCGACGTTCAGGTGTCGCCTTGCCGGTTGCCTGCGGCGGCAAAACCTGAAACCTTGCCGACAACAATTTTTCCTCTGAGTAGATATAGGGACGATCGCCATGAAAACCCGCGCCGCCGTTGCCGTTGGAGCCGGAAAGCCGCTCGAGATCATGGAGGTGGACCTCGAGGGGCCGCGCGAGGGCGAGGTGCTGGTCGAGATCAAGGCGACCGGCATCTGCCACACCGACGAGTTCACGCTGTCAGGCGCCGATCCCGAAGGCATCTTCCCGGCCATTCTCGGCCATGAGGGTGCCGGCGTCGTCGTCGATGTCGGCAAGGGTGTCACCTCGCTCAAGAAGGGCGACCACGTCATCCCGCTCTACACGCCGGAATGCCGCTCCTGTCCGTCCTGCCTCAGCCGCAAGACCAACCTGTGCACCGCGATCCGCTCGACGCAAGGCCAGGGGCTGATGCCTGACGGCACCTCGCGCTTCTCGATCGGCAAGGACAAGATCTTCCATTATATGGGCTGCTCGACCTTCTCGAACTTCACCGTGCTGCCCGAGATCGCACTCGCCAAGGTCAATCCGGACGCCCCCTTCGACAAGATCTGCTACATCGGCTGCGGCGTGACGACAGGCATCGGTGCGGTCATCAACACCGCGCGCGTCGAGATCGGTTCGACGGCCATCGTCTTCGGCCTCGGCGGCATCGGCCTCAACGTGCTGCAGGGCCTCAGGCTTGCCGGTGCCGACATGATCATCGGCGTCGACATCAACAATGAGCGCAAGGCCTGGGGCGAGAAGTTCGGCATGACGCATTTCGTCAATCCGAAGGAGGTCGAGGGCGACATCGTTCCTTATCTGGTCAACATGACCAAGCGTGGTGCCGACCAGATCGGCGGCGCCGACTACACCTTCGACTGCACCGGCAACGTCAAGGTGATGCGCCAGGCACTGGAAGCCAGCCATCGCGGCTGGGGCGAGTCGATCGTCATCGGTGTCGCCGGTGCCGGCCAGGAGATTGCGACGCGGCCGTTCCAGTTGGTCACCGGCCGGACCTGGAAAGGCACCGCCTTTGGCGGCGCACGCGGCCGCACCGACGTGCCGAAGATCGTCGACTGGTACATGGAGGGCAAGATCCAGATCGACCCGATGATCACCCATACGCTGAAGCTAGAAGACATCAACAAGGGTTTCGACCTGATGCATGCAGGCGAAAGCATCCGCAGCGTGGTCGTCTACTGATGAGCGGAATCGCATATGAGGTCGACGTAAGATCGCTCGATGAGCTCTCGCCACGTGACCTCTATGCCATGCTGAAGATGCGGCTCGACGTCTTTGTCGTCGAGCAGAAATGCGCCTTCCCCGAAATGGACGGCAAGGATCCCGAGGCGTTGCATCTCAGGCTGCTTGCCGGCAAGGAACTGGTGGCGAGCACGCGCATCATCGCCCCATCGGGCCATGACGATCCGGCCTATATCGGCCGGGTGGTGGTCTCTCCTGATCATCGCGGCAAGCGCCTCGGCGACAAGCTGATGGCCGAATCCATAGCCGCCTGCGAAAGGCTCTTTCCGGACCGGCCAATTGCGCTTTCGGCCCAAAGCCATCTCGAGAAATTCTACGCGTCCTTCGGCTTCGACACAGTGTCGGACGAATATCTCGAGGACGACATCCCGCATGTCGACATGCTCAGGCCTGTCCCGCGCGCAAGCGCCTGACGGGGCTTACTCCAGCCAGGTCGTGTCGAAGGCACCGGCTACATGCAGGTCGGTCGTCTCCAGCCGTCCAGGCCCGAGATTGGCGAATTTGTGCGGCGTGTTCGCCGGCGCCACCAGGATCTGCCCGGCCTCCGCTTCGATCGTCTCGTCGCCGACGGTGAACAACGCCCGCCCGACACGGACGATGAACACCTCCGGATAAGGATGGGTGTGCAGCTTCGGCCCGCCGCCGACCTTGTCGCTGCTGAAGAACACCACCGAGACATCGGCGCCGAAAGCGCCGCCCTGGAACTCGCCGTGCCAGGAATCGGGCTTTTCGGCCCATTGTTCGCGATTGATCAGATGTGCCATGCTCGGTCTCCGTTCGACGCGCCAGACCATAATCAAAGAACTACCTTCCCGGAACCGTGCCTGAAATGACTGAAAATGCCCCTGTGATCTATGTCGATGCCGACGCCTGCCCGGTGAAGGACGAGGTGGTGAAGGTCGCCGAACGGCTGGACCTCGTCGTCACCTTCGTGTCAAACGGCGGCTTGCGCCCGTCGCGCGATCCGATGATCCGCAACGTCGTGGTCTCAAAGGGCGCCGACGCCGCCGACGACTGGATCGTCGAAAACGCGCGCGCCAACGACATCGTCATCACCGCCGACATCCCGCTCGCCGCGCGCACCGTGGCGCTTGGCGCCCATGTGCTCGGCCCGACCGGCAAGCCGTTCACTCCGGAGACCATCGGCATGGCGGTCGCCATGCGTGATCTGAAACAGCACCTGCGCGAAACCGGTGAAAGCAAGGGCTACAATGCCTCCTTCTCCGCCCAGGACCGCTCGCGCTTTCTCGGCGCGCTCGACCAGATGGCGCGAAGGGCTGTGAAGTCGGTGCAGGCACAATGAAGCCGTTCGGCCGCCATTTCATTTTCCTGGCAAGCGCCGGCATCGGGGTGGCGGCGCTCGCCGTGGCAATGCTGCTCCAGCATCCGCTCAGCTACAGCATCGCCGCTAATACGTTTTTCGCCACTTACATACTGCTTGTCCTGCGTGAAATGCCGCGACTGACGGCGGACTTCCTCAGCCGGCGCGCCCAGCAGGCCGACGAGCCGATCTGGATCATCTTCTTGGTGACCATCGGTATCGTCGTGGTCGCCGTCGGCTCGCTATTCGTGCTGATGAATGCCAAGCAGGTTCCGCATCCCTCCTGGCTGGCGTTTTCGCTGCTGTCGCTGCCGCTCGGCTGGCTGACCATCCACGCCATGGCGGCCCTGCACTACGCCCGCCTCTACTGGAAAGGCGACACCAAGGCCGATGCCGCGTCGACACGCAGCCGCAAGCCGGTCGGCGGCCTGATCTTTCCCGGCACAGAACGCCCCTGTGGCTGGGATTTTCTCTACTTCGCCGTGGTCATCGGCATGACGGCGCAGACCGCCGACACCAACATTTCGTCGACGCACATGCGCCAGGCAGCGCTTGTCCATTCGGTCCTGTCGTTCTTCTTCAACACCATTATCGTCGCCGCGGCCGTCAACCTGGTGGTCTCACTCGCAAGCTGATTTCACGCCGAAGTCACCGCCGCAGCGAAACAATTCCCGACGCCAAAGCGTAATCCTCTGCGAAAGGGCGTAAGATGACGCCCCCGCAATCGCCGATGCCACGGGAGATCGGGTGTTATGGAAAGCCAGGCGCACATGCTGCAGCAGGCGAATGACGCGAAAGCGTCAGGCACCCGCGGCGAACTCGTCTATCGGCAGACACGCTGGACACGCCTCACCCATTGGATCTGGGCAGTGTCGCTGTTTTTCCTGCTGCTGAGTGGTCTGCAGATCTTCAACGCCCACCCCGCGCTCTACATCGGCAAGCAGTCAGGCTTTGCTTTCAGCAACGACGTGCTGGTCATCGGTGCTGAAAATAGCCCAACGGGACCAGTCGGTTACACGACGATCCTGGGAAACAGATTCAACACGACGGGTGTGCTTGGCCTGTCGGGATCGGCCGCCAATCCAAACGGGCGCGCGTTTCCGGCATGGGCGACGATTCCGTCCGGCCAGGATCTCGCCACCGGCCGCGTCGTGCATTTCTTCTTCGCCTGGGTGCTCTCAGGCACGTTGCTCGTCTGGCTCGTCGCCAGCGCCATCAACGGCCATCTGCGTCGCGATCTTGCGCCAAGCGTCAACGATCTGCGCAACCTGCCGAAGGACGTCGCCGACCACGCCAGGCTGAGGTTCCACCATAGCCGCAACTACAACACCTTGCAGAAGCTCGCCTATGGTGGCGTGCTGTTCGTGCTTCTGCCGCTGATGATCGTCACCGGGCTTGCCATGTCGCCGAGCATGAATGCAGCCGTGCCGTTCCTCGTCGACCTGTTGGGCGGACGCCAGACCGCGCGCACCATCCACTTCGTCACCATGGCGCTGCTCGTCGGCTTCTTCGTTGTCCACATGCTGATGATCCTGGCGGCGGGACCGATCAACGAACTGCGCTCGATCGTCACCGGCTGGTATCGCACCGACCCACCGCAACGCGACCGTCGCGAAGGGAGCGCCTGAGATGCCCAAGTTCCAGCTCAACCGCCGGCGCTTCCTCACGACAGCTACGCTCGGTGCATCGACACTTGCACTCTCCGGTTGCGACGCCTTCGATTTTCTCGCCGATCGCGACAACGGCGTGCGCAATGTCCTCGAGGGTGCCAACGACCTGACATACCGCGTCCAGCGGCTGCTCGCCGGCCGCGAGTCGCTGGCCCAGGAGTTCACCGAGGCCGACATTCGGCAGCCGCAACGCCCCAACGGCATCACTGCACCCGACGACAGTGTCTACAAATCCCTTCAGTCGGGCGACTTCGCCGACTGGCGGCTGGAGGTGACGGGCCTGGTCGAAAAGCCGCTATCGCTTACGCGCCAGCAACTGATGAACATGCCCTCGCGTACCCAGATCACCAGGCATGACTGCGTCGAGGGATGGAGCTGTATTGCCAAATGGACAGGCGTGCCGATGGCGCTCGTACTCGATGCCGCCGCGGTCAAGCCCAATGCCCGCTACGTCGTCTTCCACTGCCTCGACACCATCGAACGAAGCCTCTCGGGCGAAGTCAAATATTACGGCTCGATCGATCTGGTCGACGCGCGGCACCCGCAGACAATCCTCGCCTATGGCATGAACGGCATGCCGCTGCCGGTCGAAAACGGCGCACCGCTTAGGGTGCGTGTCGAACGACAGCTCGGCTACAAGATGCCGAAATACATCCACAAGATCGAGCTGGTCGACGGCTTCGGCGCCATGGGCCTTGGTAAGGGCGGCTATTGGGAAGACCGTGGCTACGACTGGTACGGCGGCATCTGACGGACGATCGCAAGCGCCATTGATAGTCACGCTTATTCAATAGCTTGACCGATTTTTCGTATCTTGCGGTTGCGCATCCGGGCTCGCTGGCCGATGCTCGCGGCATGCCGCCCAGACATTAGGCGGTCCAAATCCAACATACGACAGGAGGCCCTTCTGGTGTCCGACACCACGAACATCTATGAGCAGACACCCGATCTCGACACCATTGGCGGACGCCTGTCGCGTGCGCGCGAAGCAAGCGGCCTGAGTGCTTCGGAACTTGCCTGGCGCCTCGGGGTCAAGACCGCCACCATCAATGCCTGGGAGCGCGACCGCTCGCAGCCCGGGGCCCATCGCATCGCCAAGCTGGCCGGCCTGCTCGGCTCCAGCATTTCCTGGATCCTGCACGGCATCGGTCCTGCGCCGCGCGAAGACGACCTGTCCGCCGCCTCGGTTTCGTTGCAGATGGAACGGCTGCTACGACTGCACCGCCAGACCGGCAACCTGATTGGCCAGCTCGAGCGCGACCTGCGCAAGCTGGAAAGTGCCGGGACCTGACCCGGACCACCCGGAAGTATTGGTTGGGACTATCCATCCGGTGAATAAGCACTGCGCGGACAGGTGACAAAGTGTCGTCGGTGGGATATTGACGACTCGTCTGGAGCCTTTGCGGGCTCCACCTGTTTGCGGGAGAGAGCAGCGAAAGCTGACGCCGAAGGGGAAATCGCCCGAAATCTCTCAGGCAAAAGAACCGTAAACAGGAAGGACACTCTGGAAAGTCGGGACCTTGGTCCCGCGCCGAAGGTGTAAGCGCTGCCGACAGAGTTCCGGAGCGCGAGTCTCTCAGGCTTCAGACAGAGGGGCACGGAATGGCTGCCACAAGCGGCTGGACACGTGCGACTCTGGAGAAGACATGACAGGCGAAGCCACCAACCAACTCCCACTTGCAGATCTGCATGCAGCCGCTGGTGCGCGCTTTGGCGCCTTTGCCGGATGGAACATGCCGCTGACCTATCCTGCCGGCGTGATGAAGGAACACCTTCACACCCGGGAGCATGTCGGCCTGTTCGACATCTCCCACATGAAGCTGTTCCTGGTCACCGGCCCGGGGGCCGCCGACCTCATCAACCGCGCCTGCCCGCTCGATGCGCGCGCGCTTGAGACCAGGCAGTCGAAATACACCTTCTTCCTGACCGAGACCGCCGGCATCATCGACGACCTGATCATTACCCGTCTCGGCGACGAGCGTTTCATGGTGGTGGCCAATGCCGGCAACGCAGCGACCGACGAAGCGCATCTGCGTGCGCTGGCCAAGGACTTCGACGCCACGATCGAGCCGCTCGACCGCGTCTTCATCGCGATCCAGGGCCCCGAGGCGGCCACAGTGCTCGGCAAGGCCGGCATTGCCACCGACGCGCTGTTCTTCATGCAGGGCTTCGAGCCGCGCGCCAACTGGTTCATGAGCCGCTCCGGCTATACCGGCGAGGATGGTTTCGAGATCGGCCTGCCGGAGGCAGACGCGCGCGAATTGCTTGCCAAGCTTCTGGCCGACGAGCGCGCCATGTGGATCGGCCTTGCCGCACGCGACAGCCTGCGCCTCGAAGCCGGGCTCTGCCTGCATGGCAACGACATCACCCCCGACAACGACCCTGCAAGTGCCGGCCTGATGTGGGCGATCCCCAAGGACCTGCGTGCAGACGGCGGCTTTATCGGCCGCGCGGCACTTGCTGCGATCCTCGCCGACGGCGCCAAGGAAAAGCGCGTCGGCCTGAAGCCTGAAGGCCGCCAGCCGGTGCGCTCCGGCGCCGAGCTGTTCGATGCCGACGGCAAGCTGATCGGCCGCGTCACCTCGGGCGGCTTTGGCCCGTCGGCCGGATTCCCGGTCGCCATGGGCTATGTCTCCGCGTCGCTGGCCAAGGCCGGCACCCGTGTCTTCGCTGACGTCCGCGGCACCAAGGTGCCCGTCGACGTTCATTCTCTTCCCTTCACGCAGCATCGCTACCGCAAAGGATAATTTCCATGACCAAGACCTATTTCACCGAAGACCACGAGTGGATCCGCGTTGAAGGCGACATCGCTACCGTCGGCATTACCGACTACGCCCAGGAACAGCTTGGCGACCTGGTCTTCGTCGACCTGCCGGAAGCCGGCCGCAAGCTCGCCAAGGGCGACGTCGCCGTGGTCGTCGAGTCGGTCAAGGCCGCATCGGACGTCTATGCACCGATCGACGGCGACATCACCGAAGCCAATGCAACGCTCTCGTCCGACCCGGCGCTCGTCAATTCGGCTGCATCAGGCGACGGTTGGCTGTGGAAGATGAAGATCGCCAATGCGGGCCAGCTCGACGGCCTGATGGATGAAGCGGGCTACAAAGCCCATATCGGTTGACAGGATCGCCTGAGATGACCACCGCACCCTATCCCTTTTCGGCCCGCCACATCGGGCCCGGCCCAAAACAAACCCGCGCCATGCTCACCGCCATCGGCGTACCCTCCGTGGAAACCCTGATTTCGCAGGCCGTGCCGAAGTCGATCCGGCTCGACCGCGCGCTCAACCTGCCGGCCCCGGCGAGCGAACATGAAGCGCTTGCCGAGCTTGGCGAGAAGATGGGCCGCAACAAGGTGCTGAAGAGCTTCATTGGTGCCGGCTATCACGGCGTCAACGTGCCTCCGGTCATCCAGCGCAACCTGTTCGAGAACCCGGCCTGGTACACCGCCTACACGCCTTACCAGGCCGAAATCAGCCAGGGCCGCCTGGAGCTCCTGTTCCACTTCCAGACGCTGGTCGCCGAACTGACCGGCCTGCCGGTCGCCTCCGCCTCGCTGCTCGACGAAGCAACCGCCGTTGCCGAAGCGGTCGGCATCGCGCTGCGCCATCACCGCGACAAGCGCAGCCGCGTCGCCATTGCCGGTGCAGCGCACCCGCAGGTCCTCGACGTCGTTCGTACCCGCGCCGAGCCGCTGGGCACCGAGATCGACGGCGAGACCATCGACGACAACACGGCAGCGCTGATCGTTTCCTGGCCCGACACCAACGGCGTCTATGGCGACCACAAGGCGGCGATCGAGAAGGCCAAGGCCGTCGGCGCCATCGTCATCTTCGTCTCGGATCCGCTCAGCCTGACCGTAACCGATACGCCTGCCAGCCTTGGCGCCGACATCGCCGCAGGGTCGATGCAGCGCTTTGGCGTGCCGATGGGCTTTGGCGGTCCGCACGCAGCATACTGCGCCGTCTCCGACAAGCTGACCCGCCTGATGCCTGGCCGCCTCGTTGGCCAGTCGGTCGACAGCAAGGGCCGCCCCGGTTACCGCCTCGCACTGCAGACCCGCGAACAGCACATCCGCCGCGACAAGGCGACGTCGAACATCTGCACCGCACAGGCCTTGCTCGCCAACATGGCGGCATCTTATGCCATCTGGCACGGCTCGGTCGGCCTGCAGGCGATCGCCGAGCGGGTCCACGCGCTGGCCAGCCGTCTTGCCGAGAGCCTGAAAGCTGCCGGCCTGCCGGTGCTTGGCGACAAACGTTTCGACACCGTCACCATCGAGGCCAAGGGCAAGGCCGAGGCTATTGCCGCCGAGGCCGAGAAGACCGGCCGCCTGCTGCGTGTCATCGACGCCGACCATGTCTCGGTCGCCTTCGACGAGACCTCGACAGCTGCCGATCTCGAAGCGATCGCTGCCCTGTTTGGCGCAAAGGTCGTGGCCGAAGCCAAGCGTTCGCTGCCGGGCCAGCCGCGCGGCAAGGAGTTCCTGACCCAGCCGGTGTTCCACCAGAACCGCTCGGAAACCGACATGATGCGCTTCCTGCGCAGGCTGGCCGACAAGGACCTGGCGCTCGACCGCGCCATGATCCCGCTCGGCTCCTGCACCATGAAGCTCAATGCCGCCGCCGAGATGATGCCGGTCAGCTGGCCGTCGGTCGCCAACCTGCATCCGTTCGCGCCGACCAGCCATTCCCTCGGTTATCGCGCGATGACCGACGACCTCGAAGCATGGCTGTGCGAAATCACCGGCTTCGACGCCGTCAGCCTTCAGCCGAATGCCGGTAGCCAGGGTGAATATGCCGGTCTTCTGGCGATCCGCCGCTATCACCATTCGCGTGGCGAGACGCAGCGCAACATCTGCCTGATCCCGTCTTCGGCGCATGGCACCAACCCGGCCAGTGCGGCGATGGCCGGCATGGACGTGGTTGTCGTGCACTGCCTCGAAGACGGCGACATCGACGTCACCGACCTCAAGGTGAAGGCCGAGCAGCACGCCGACAAGCTGGCTGCGCTGATGTTCACCTACCCGTCGACGCATGGCGTGTTCGAGGAAGGCGCACGCGACATCTGCGAGATCGTCCATGCCCATGGCGGCCAGGTCTATTTCGACGGTGCCAACCTGAACGCGATGGTTGCGCTTTCGCGGCCGGCCGACATCGGTGCCGACGTCTGCCACATGAACCTGCACAAGACCTTCTGCATTCCGCATGGCGGCGGCGGCCCCGGCATCGGCCCGATCGGCGTCAAGTCGCATCTGGCGCCGTTCCTTCCCGGCCATGTCGAAATCGGCAGCGCGCATGCGGTGTCGGCTGCCCCCTTCGGCAGCGCCTCGATCCTGCCGATCACCTGGATGTACATCCGGATGATGGGCGCTTCGGGCCTCAAGCACGCGACGGAAACGGCGATCCTCAATGCCAACTACATCGTCAGCAAGCTCGAGGGGCACTATCCAGTGCTGTTCAAGGGCAAGAACGGCCGCGTGGCACATGAGTGCATCCTCGACACCCGCGTGCTCAAGGAGCGGGCCGGCATATCGGTCGAAGACATTGCCAAGCGGCTGATCGACTACGGCTTCCATGCACCGACCATGTCGTGGCCGGTTGCCGGCACGCTGATGGTCGAGCCGACCGAGTCCGAGCCGAAGCACGAAATCGACCGTTTCTGCGATGCGATGATTGCGATCGCCAACGAAGCAGCAAAGGTCGAAAAGGGCGAATGGCCTAGGGATGACAATCCGCTGGTCAATGCGCCACACACGGCGACCGAAACGCTGGCCGGCGAGTGGAAGCATCCCTACTCGCGCCTCGAAGCGGCCTATCCCGGCGGCGATCCCGACACTGTCGCCAAGTACTGGCCACCGGTGTCGCGTATCGACAACGTCGCCGGCGACCGCAACCTGGTCTGCGCCTGCCCGCCGCTGAGCGAGTATCTCGGCGCCGCCGAGTAATCTGAACGGCAAACACATCAATCGGCGGCGTACCTCACGGGCGCCGCCGATTTGCTTTTGGATGGGCGCCGCTCTTACGCGTCTCTACTCGGAGAGTTCCTCAGCCGCGACCGGCGATCAGACAAAATGGCCAACGCGGTCAACGCGGCAACGGCGGCAAAGCCTGCAGAGAGAAAGACGCGCTGCGACAACGCGGCTTCGTAGTCCGGAGGAATGGTGAACAGGCAAAAAGCAATACCAACCGCAGCCCCGGCCACCAATGCCCAAGCGATACAGTTCAGCCTGGTCAGCTTTCGGCTGAAGTGGAGCGAAGCAACGATCGGCACGCCGGGGCCAATGCTCACGGCGTAGCTCAGGGCCATCAACCAGACGATGCTGAGAAGATGCTTTTCCATGTGCCCCGGACCGGAATAGGGATATCCCGATCCCAGAAGCATACCGAGGCAGTACATAAAGGGGCACGGCCGCTGGCGCCAGCACAATGGCCATCCCAATTCGCCACAATTGCATCGCCACCCCCCGTGCCAGCAACATGAAACCGAACCCCTGCCGGCAGATTCGGCAAAACGCGGGCTGCTTGTGACGGCAACTCACCGTTCAGGCGAACAGAAGCTGCGGCTCCCGATATCCGTCGCAGTCCGCGGGCCCAGCCGTGGCGACACGGTTGCGGCCCGCGCGCTTGGCCGCATAGAGCGCTACGTCGGCGCCCAGAAGCATCTGTTCCAGGCTCCTCGCTTCGTCGCTGCCGAAACAGACGCCGGCACTAACCGTGCTCCTGAGCGGGCCGAGTTTGGTTGCGACGACCTCCGCCCCAAAGGAGGCGCCGATCTTGCGCAGGACTTCATAGATCTCCAGCGTGCTCATTCCCGAAATGACGATGGCGAACTCCTCGCCGCCGAGCCGAAAGCCCTCGACGCCTTGCCGGGACTGCCGCCTCACAATGTCCGCGAAGCGTTGCAGGACACGGTCGCCCACCGCATGGCCGAAGACATCGTTTGTGCGCTTGAAGTGATCGAGATCGACCATGGCCAAGGCCATGCGTTGCCCGAAGCTTGTATTTGCATGCAGGGAGTTGAGCGCGCGCCGGTTCATCAGCCCGGTCAGCGGATCGGTCAACGTTTCCTCGGTCAACCGGCTTTGGGTGCGCAGATGGTGGAACGAAATGGTGAGCGCCCCAAGCGCGGTCATGCAGGCGACGACGACAACGGTGTTGACGTCCTCGGCCCAGTTCCTGGGTACGCTGTCGAGCACCCACTGCTTCTGCTGAATGATGACGAAGGCACAGAGCGCGAAGGAGATGGCGCTGCTGCCGGTGAGCAGCGAGACCGGGGCCAGCACGCGACGGTCGACCTCCGTGCTCGTCCAGAAGGCCGTTGCCGTCATGACCAGGATGCCGGTTACAGCCAAATAGGCGATGACGAAGCCGACGCCGTCAAACCCGGCGGCGGTGACCACGACTGTCAGGGCGATGATCGCGATAATTGGCAGGGTTGCCGGTTTCGACCAGCCCCGCTCGATATACTGGTCGGCGGAGGTGAAGACGACGAAGAAGCCGGCGACAAGCAGCGCCAACATGCCCTGCCCGAGCCATGAGGAGGCATGGCGACCATAAAGCCAAAAGGCGATGACATGGGTGACAAGAAGTAGTATTCCCACCGCCATCGTGAGAACGAAACGGGACTGACGCGCCGTCAGCCAGATCGCGACGAGTGTTCCGCTCAGACACGCACCCGACAGGGCCGTGGCGAGCAACAGGGAACCAAAGTCAAGCACGGGGGCGCGGCCTTCCTGATGTCCGAATGTTCGGGCAGCAGTTATTGGACATTCCGGGTCAGCCGCAACCTTACATTGCCGCGCCATCGTCAGCTGAGTGCTGCGACTTCGGTTAGCGTTTACGAAAGGTTGCGCCGGCCCTGCCAATTCGGGCATATCGAACGGGCGGGGGACGAACAGATCAGGAACTGTTGCCGGACCGGCAAAACTGGCAAACTCGACAAGTGATTCGCAGCGCGGAACAACCGTATTGAGCATGGACGACAACAGCGACCTTTTCGGCAATCTCGGCAACCAGCCTGCACGCCCCGTTTCCCGTCCGGTTGACCCGCTGGTCGCGGCGGCCGCGGCGGCGAAACGCCCTGCTCCGGCAAAGGACGCCAGCGACAGCTACAGTGCTGCCGATATCGAAGTTCTCGAAGGCCTGGAGCCCGTCCGCCGTCGCCCCGGTATGTATATCGGCGGCACCGACGAAAAGGCGCTGCACCATCTCTTTGCCGAAGTCATCGACAACTCGATGGACGAGGCAGTGGCTGGCCATGCGACCTTCATCGAGGTCGAGCTCGACGCCGAGGGGTTCCTCACCGTCACCGATAACGGTCGCGGCATCCCGGTCGATCCGCACCCCAAGTTCAAGAACAAGTCGGCGCTCGAGGTCATCATGACCACGCTGCATGCCGGTGGTAAGTTCGACTCCAAGGTTTATGAGACCTCGGGCGGCCTGCACGGTGTCGGCGTTTCGGTCGTCAACGCGCTCTCCGACCAGCTTGAAGTCGAGGTGGCGCGCAACCGCAAACTGTTCCGTCAGCGTTTTTCGCGCGGCGTCCCGCAGGGCGGGCTGGAAAGCCTTGGCGACGTCCAGAACAGGCGCGGCACCAAGGTGCGCTTCCACCCCGACCCGGACATCTTCGGCAAGGGCGCGCATTTCGAACCGGCACGCATCTACAAGATGGCGCGCTCCAAGGCCTATCTGTTCGGCGGCGTCGAAATCCGCTGGAGCTGCGATCCCACGCTGATCAAGGAAAAGGACGAGACGCCTGCCAAGGCCGTGTTCCACTTCCCCGGCGGTCTCGGCGACTATCTCAAGGCCTCGCTCGGCAGTGAGATGCAGGTCACCCGTGAAATCTTCTCGGGCAAGAGCGAGAAGCAGAGCGGCCACGGCTCGGTCGAATGGGCCGTCACCTGGTTCGGCGGCGACGGCTTCATCAATTCCTACTGCAACACCATCCCGACCGGCGATGGCGGCACCCACGAAATGGGCTTCCGCAACATTCTGACACGCGGCCTGCGTGCTTATGCCGACCTTGTCGGCAACAAGCGGGCCTCGATCGTCACCAGCGAAGACGTGATGATCTCGGCCGCCGGCATGCTGTCGGTGTTCATCCGCGAACCGGAGTTCGTCGGCCAGACCAAGGACAAGCTGGCGACCGTCGAGGCGATGCGCATCGTCGAGACGGCGATCCGCGACCCGTTCGACCACTGGCTCGCCGACAATCCGCAGGAAGCGTCGAAATTGCTCGACTGGGTGATTGCGCGCGCCGACGAACGCGTGCGCCGCCGCCAGGAAAAGGAAGTGTCGCGCAAGAGCGCTGTGCGCAAGCTGCGCCTGCCCGGCAAGCTGGCCGACTGCACGCAGAATGCGGCTGCAGGTGCCGAACTGTTCATCGTCGAGGGCGACTCGGCAGGCGGCTCGGCCAAGCAGGCACGCGACCGCTCGATGCAGGCGATCCTGCCGCTGCGCGGCAAGATCCTCAACGTCGCCAGCGCCGGCAATGACAAGCTGGCGTCGAACCAGCTGATCGGCGACCTTATTCAGGCTTTGGGCTGCGGCACGCGCTCGAAATACCGCGAAGAGGACCTGCGCTACGACCGCGTCATCATCATGACCGACGCCGACGTCGACGGCGCGCACATCGCCTCGCTTTTGATCACCTTCTTCTACCAGGAGATGCCAGAGCTCGTCCGTGGTGGACACCTCTACATGGCGGTGCCGCCACTCTACTCGATCCGCCAGGGTGGCAAGGTCGCCTATGCCCGCGACGACGCCCACAAGGAGGAGTTGCTGAAGACCGAGTTCACCGGGCGCGGCAAGATCGAGATCGGTCGATTCAAGGGCCTCGGCGAGATGATGGCCTCGCAGCTCAAGGAAACGACGATGGACCCGAAGAAGCGCACGCTGCTGCGTGTCGAGGTCAATGAGAGCGAAGACGACACCAAGAGCGCCGTCGACGCGCTGATGGGCACCAAGCCGGAGCTGCGTTTCCGCTTTATCCAGGAACGCGCCGAGTTCGCCGCAGCGGACGCGCTGGATATCTGATCCGGATTTGAATGAAGAAAGCGGCCCGCCGTCAGGCGGCCGCTATCGCCAGAGCGTGGCCGCGGGCGTTTTCACGCAGGGCTTCGAGGTGGATCGACTTCACCAAAGAGGCCAATTCGCCTTCGGCTGCCTGGCCACCCAGTTCCTTGAGCATCAGCCAGCTGACTTCCTGGGCACCGGCGACACGACGGCCATTGGCAACTTCGCGCCAGATCTTCAGCGCCCGCAGGATGATCGCGTGTGTCGCATCGGCGAGGCCGGCGGAGCGCAACAGCGCGGTCAGCGCGACGTCTTGCCCAGCAGAAAGCAGCGCCCTCACCCGTGGTTCGTCGCGACCGGTCAGGACGACAAGGGCAGCGCCGAAGAAATCGACCTTGCCATGGGCAAGGATGCGGATGATGAAGCTTGCGGTCAGGTCGCCGCGCAACCTGAGATGTTCGACAAGCGCCATATGTTCGTTGGCGCGGGTGCCCTCGATCAACGTCAGCGACGACTTGATGCAGGCATCGCGCGTCACCTTTTCGGCACGCGCGGCACCCATCAATGCCATGACGAAGGGCGAAGCCTTCAGGGCCTCGCCGAGCTTGACCAGCAGCAGGTGCCGGCAATCGGACGGCAGGCGCGTATCGGCGACAAGTGCCTCGCGCACGTTCGCATCATGGCCAAAACGCTCAGCCATACGACGGAAGCTCAGCGAGGCGATGTCGGCGCCATAATTCTGAAGCAGCACGACACAGGCTTCAGCTTCGCCGACTTCGGCGATCGCGGCAGACAGCGACATCGAGACGACCGGCCGGTCGGCAACAAGTTTCTGGATGGCGCTCGAGCCCGATGCGACGCGGTCGATGAGATCGGCGTCGGTCAGCAAGGGAGAACGCGCCAGCACCATCGCCGCAACGTCGGGCTGGTCGGCGGCAAGGGCTGCGATGATCTGGAGCGGTGCGTGGACGCTCATCGAAAGCGCCTCGGCCAGCGCCTGGCGCACTTTCGAAGACGGGTCGTCGAGCAGCAGCGTGAGCGCCGCTTCAGCTGCGCAGCGATCCTCGAACGGCATCTCGCGATTGACATAGGCGCTCGCCAGCGCGGCCGCCGCGGCGGCCCGTTCGCCCACCTTGGCTGTGTCCATCCATTTCAGAAAATGCGAAACGACCATCCGCTCTTCTTCGCCCCTGGCAGCAGCGCCCAAACCCAAGAACGACCCTAGAAAGAAAAGGTTTACGAACGGTTCACCATATCCGTTAACCCTTGCCGGGCAGCGAGGCAGCGCCTATCAAATCCGCACAACAGGAGGAGTTGCCGATGGCTGGACTGTATCTTGAGGAATTCGTCGTCGGCCAGGTGATCCAGCATCAGCTCACCAAGACCGTCACCGAGAGCGACAACATGTTTTTCTCGACGATGACGCTCAACCCGCAACCGCTGCACATCGACTTCGATTTCGCCGCAAAGAGCGAATGGGGCAAGCCACTGGTCAATTCGCTGTTCACGCTCGGCCTGATGATCGGCATTTCGGTGCACGAGACGACGCTCGGAACCACCATCGGCAATCTCGGCATGACCGAGACCACCTTCCCGCATCCGGTCTTTCATGGCGACACGATTCGTGTCGAGACGGAGGTGCTTTCGGTGCGCGAATCGAAATCGAAAACCGATCGCGGCATCGTCGAGTTCCTGCATTGCGCCTATAATCAGAACGGCGCGCTCGTTGCCAAATGCCAGCGCCAGGCGATGATGATGAAGAAGAAGGCGACCTGATGCGCTCGCTGCTGTTCGTTCCAGGCGATTCCGAAAAGAAGCTCGAACGCGGTTTTTCGTCCGGCGCCGACGTCGTCATCGTCGATCTCGAGGATTCGGTCTCACCTGACAACAAGGCGCATGCGCGCGGCGTCGCCGCCGACTTCATCGCCAGCAAGCGCAACGACACCCGCGCGTCGATCTATGTGCGCGTCAATGACCTTTCGACCGGGCTCACCGACGACGACCTCAGGGCGATCGTGCCGATCGCGCCAGACGGCATCATGCTGCCCAAGTCGAATTCCGGCGCCGACGTCCAGCATCTCTCTACCAAGCTGCGTGTGCATGAGGCGGAAAACGGCCTGCCGGACGGCGCCATCCGCATCATCCCGATCATCACGGAAACCCCGGCCGGCGTGCTGGCGACCGGCAGCTATGCCGGCGCAAGTGCCCGGCTTGCCGGGCTGACATGGGGGGCGGAAGACCTTTCGGCGGCCATCGGCGCACGCGTCGCACGCGACAGTGACGGCCGCTACACCGACGTGTTCCGCCTGGCGCGGGCCATGACGGTGCTGGGTGCAGCGGCAGCCGACGTTGCCGCTGTGGACACCGTCTTCGTCAACTTCCGGGATGGCGAGGGCCTGCGCGCCGAGTGCATCGAAGCCGAACGTGACGGCTTCACCGCCAAGATGGCGATCCATCCGGACCAGGTCGCCATCATCAACGAGGCGTTCACACCGACCACTGATGCGGTGGCACACGCGGCCTCCATCGTCACCGCCTTCGAGGAGGCAGGCAATCCGGGCGTGGTCGGCATCAACGGCAAGATGTATGACCGGCCGCATCTGAGGCTCGCCCAGCGCCTGCTGGCCCGGGCGCGTGCTGCCGGCGTCGCCGGCTGAGGTTCAGTCCTCCCAGCGCGGCCGCCGCATCGAGAAGATGGCATCGATGGTCGAATAATCCATGTAGCCGAGGCGCGAGACGTTGCCGGCCTTGACGACGTCGAACAACCCATCGGCCAGATAGGCCTCGTCGATGTGGATGCCGACGACCTCGCCGATGACGACGATGGCGCCGGTCTCCTGCCCGCTCAGACCTCTGGGGCGGAAGATCTCGGTGACCTTGCATTCCAGCGCAGCGGGTGCCTCGGCGACGCGTGGCGGGGCCACCAGCCGCGAAGGCACCGGCGTCAGCCCGGCATAAGCGAACTCGCTGACACCGCGCGGCGCATTGACCGAACTCTTGTTCATCTTCTCGGCCAGGTCGCGCCCGACGAGATTGGCAACGAACTCCCTGGTTTCGCTGGCGAAGGTGGCGCTGTCCTTCTGACCCTCGGAGGAAAACCACACCAGCGGCGGCTTGCCGGACAGCGCGTTGAAGAACGAATAGGGCGCGAGATTGACCGCACCATCCTTGCCGACGGACGAGATCCAGCCGATCGGCCGCGGCGACACCAGCGACTTGAATGGGTCATGCGGTAGTCCGTGGCCTTTCGACGGCTCGTAGAACACCTGTGCTAGCCCTCCCAAGGCCCGGCATAGTCAGCATAGAGCTTTGCCACGTCTGGACGCTGGCGCTCCTGTCCGGCGCCATCATAGGAGCCGATATGGACGAAGCCGACAACACGTTCATGCGGCGCAAGGCCAAGCAGTGCGCGGCCCTCTTCGCAATCCGAGTACCAGTTGGTGATCATGTTGGTGCCGTAACCGAGCGCATTGGCTGCGGTAATCAGGTTCATCGCCGCCATGCCGCCCGACAGGAACATTTCCCATTCGGGGATCTTGGGGTGGTCCTTGGGGCTGGACACCACGCCGATGACCAGCGGCGCGCGCGAGAATCGGGCAAGCTCCTGGTTGCGTCGGCCTTCCGGCAGCGGTCCTTCCCGGCGTTCAGCCAAGTCAGCCAGCTTCTGGCCGATCTCGACACGCACGTCGCCGCGATAGAGGATGAAGCGCCAGGGCTCCAGCCGGCCGTGATCAGGCACGCGGCTTGCCGCCGCCAGAATGGTGGCGATCTCGGCGTCGGACGGTGCCGGCGCCCGGAGTTCGGGGATCGGCGCGGAGTTGCGGGTCAGCAGGAAGTCGATAATCGGCGATGTCACGGCGCGGGCACTCCTTGGATGTTGGGCTGAAGCGCCTGTCCGTAAATGGTGGCTGCTCTGGCATCGGCGCAGTGCGGTTGAGAATCCATCGCGCCGGAATAGCCTTGAAATTGCCACCGCCTTGCGCTTCAAACAAGGGATGCTGAGGGGATCCTTCCGACTTTTCGCGCCGATTCTGGCTGTCGCGCTGTTCGCCGTGCAGCCTGCGGCCGTTTTCGCGCAGGACGGTGCCGCGGCAATCGACGGGTTGAGCCTTCCCGGCATTTCCAGTTTTGCCTCGCCGCGCGGCGACGAACCGCTGGCGACGGGCGCCCTTGGCGAGATCACGCTGACCGCGCAGCTGACCGACAAGGGCAGCGACATCGGCCGCGGCCTGGTCTGGCGCGTCTTCCGCCCCGAGGCCGGACCCGACGGCAAGCTTCCGCTGGTCGCCTCGGCCCAGGGCGGCACCAGCATGTTCCAGTTGCCGCCCGGCAGTTACCTCGTCCATGCCTCCTATGGTCGCGCCGGTGCCACCAAGCGCATCACCGTCGGTAAGCAGGGCAAGCGTGAGAGCCTGGTGCTCGACGCCGGTGGCCTGAAGCTCGACGCCGTGCTTTCCGGCGGCGTCCGCATCCCGCCGGCCAAGCTCAAATTCTCGATCTTCGAAGGCGATTCCACCAGCGATGGCGAACGCGCGCTGATTATCCCCAATGTCGCACCCAATTCGGTGGTCCGGCTCAATTCCGGCACCTATCACGTCGTCTCGACCTATGGCAGCGTCAACGCCGTCATCCGCTCCGACATCCGCGTCGAAGCCGGCAAGCTGACTGAAGCGACCGTCGAGCACCGCGCCGCCGACGTCACCTTCAAGTTGGTGCGCGAAGCCGGCGGCGAAGCCATCGCCGACACGTCCTGGTCGGTGCTGACGGAGTCAGGCGACCCGCTGCGCGAGGCCGTCGGCGCCTTCGCCTCGATGGTGTTGTCGGAAGGTGACTACACCATCATCGCCAAGAACCGCGACCGCATCTACCAGCGCGACTTCACCGTCGTTGCCGGCCGCAACCAGGACGTCGAAGTCGTCGCCTCGGAAGACGCCGCGATCGACCCCAACGAAGGCGCGGACTAGGCTTCAGCAAGTCGTCTGACTTCCGGACCTCTGAGCCGAAAAGGACGGCATCGAGCCGCCCTTCTTGTTTGTCTCAGGCTGTAAAGCCTTGTCTCAGGCGGTAAGGGCGCGACGCCTGTCCGGCGTCATCGCTTCGTCAACGAGGGCTGCGATCGCCTCGTCGAGACCCATAGACACCTGGTCGCGCGAACCGAGACGGCGAACATTGACGGTCGCTTCTTCCGCCTCGCGCTTGCCACAGACGAGAATGACCGGAACCTTGGCCAGCGAGTGCTCGCGAACCTTGTAGTTGATCTTCTCATTGCGCAGGTCGACTTCGGCCGACAGGCCGGCGGCCTTGAGCTTGGCAGCGACCGAACGCGCATAGTCATCAGCGTCCGAGGTGATCGTCGTCACCACCACCTGCTGCGGCGCGAACCACAGCGGGAAATGGCCCGAATAGTTCTCGATCAGGATGCCGAGGAAACGTTCCATCGAACCACAGATGGCGCGGTGGACCATGACCGGCTGCTTCTTCTCGGAATCCGAGCCGATGTAGAAGGCGCCGAAGCGTTCGGGCAGGTTGAAATCGACCTGGGTCGTTCCGCACTGCCATTCGCGGCCGATCGCATCACGCAGGACGTATTCGAACTTGGGGCCGTAGAAGGCACCCTCGCCCGGATTGATCGACGTCTTGATGCGGTTGCCGGACTGCGCCTCGATGGTCTTGAGCACATTGCCCATGATCTCTTCGGCGTGATCCCATGCCTCGTCGGAGCCGACGCGTTTGTCGGGCCTTGTCGACAGCTTCACCGAAATCTCGTTGAAACCGAAGTCGGCATAGGTCGACAGGATCAGGTCGTTGATGCGCAGGCACTCAGCGGCGAGTTGTTCTTCGGTGCAGAAGATATGCGCATCGTCCTGGGTGAAGCCGCGCACGCGCATCAGTCCGTGCAGCGCGCCCGACGGCTCGTAGCGGTGGACGTTGCCGAACTCGGCGAGCTTCACCGGCAGGTCGCGATACGACTTCAAGCCGTGCTTGAAGATCTGCACGTGGCCCGGGCAGTTCATCGGCTTCAGCGCAAAGACGCGGTCGTCGTCGGTGTCGTCACCAGCAACCGTCACCTTGAACATCGCGTCGCGATACCAGCCCCAGTGGCCCGAGGTCTCCCACAGGCTCTTGTCGAGCACCTGGGGCGCGTTGACTTCCTGGTAGCCCTGCTGGTCGAGGCGGCGGCGCATGTAGCTGACCAGGTTCTGGAACATCTTCCAGCCCTTGGCATGCCAGAACACGACACCCGGACCTTCCTCCTGGAAGTGGAACAGATCCATCTCGCGGCCGAGGCGGCGGTGGTCGCGTTTCTCTGCCTCTTCCAGCATGTGCAGATACTGGTCGAGCTGGGCCTGGTCAGCCCAAGCCGTGCCATAGATGCGCGTCAGCATCGGGTTGTTGCTGTCACCACGCCAATAGGCACCGGCGACCTTCATCAGCTTGAAGGCACTGCCGATCTGGCCGGTCGAGGCCATGTGCGGACCACGGCACAGGTCGAACCACTCGCCCTGGGCGTAGATGTTGAGGTTCTGGTCCTCGGGGATCGCGTCTATCAGCTCGAGCTTGTAGGCCTCGCCCTTGTCGCGGAACACCTGCTTGGCCTTGTCGCGGGACCAGACCTGCTTGGTGAACGGCTTGTTGCGGCCGATGATCTCGCGCATCTTCTTTTCGATCGCCGGGAAATCCTCGGGCGTGAAAGGCTGGTTGCGGGCGAAATCATAATAGAAGCCGTTGTCGATGACAGGGCCGATGGTGACCTGGGTTCCGGGCCACAGTTCCTGCACGGCTTCCGCCAGCACATGCGCGGTGTCGTGGCGGATCAGCTCGAGCGCGCGCGGGTCGTCGCGGGTGACGATCTCGACCTTGCCGGACTTGCCGAGCGGGTCGGAGAGATCGCGCACGGTGCCGTCAACGGCGTAAGCCACGGCCTTCTTGGCCAGCGACTTCGAGATCGACTCGGCCAGTGCAGCACCAGTCATTGCCGCGTCGTAGTCGCGGACGGAACCATCGGGGAATGTAAGGGAAACGGAATTCGACAAGGCTCTTCTCCTATCCAGTCCCGCAAACGAGCGCGGGTGGTAAAAAACCGGATGCGTCCGGCAGCGAGGGGTCTTTTAGGGGGAGTTTTCTGGCTCGTAAAGCCAAACAGCGGCGCTTCGAGCGCCGCTGCGTCATTTCGGAGGAGCCTGAAACTGGTTGGCCGACTTCATCAACCCTGGCAGGTTCGTGAGGAAGTCGGCGCGCACCTTTGGTCCCATGAGTACCGGGCTCTTGCCTTCGTTGACGAACAGCCTGGCAAAGACGACCTTCCGGCCATCCTTTTCGGCCCAACCGACGAACCAGCCAAACGGCCTGGTGCGATTTTGGGCGCCTGCCTTGTTGGTCAGCCAGCCGGTGCCGGTCTTGCCCTGGACCTTCCAGTCGCCGGCGTCGAAGGCAGGCAGTATCTGGCCGGTCATGTCGTATGCCTTGGCCGAGACCGAAAGCTTACGATCGAGAATACGCCTGATGAATGCCGCCTGCTCATCTGGCGAAATCTGCAGCGACGAGCTCAGCCACGAGTGGGTCAGGCCATCCTTCTTGCCCGGATCGCCCGTGATGTCGCCATTGCCATAGTTGAAGCTCTGGACATAGCCGGCAAAGCGCTCGTTGCCGAGCTTGCGGGTGATCTGCTGCGAGTACCAGACGACGGAATCCTTTTCCCAGATCGTCGGATCGACAGGCCTGTGATCGCGTTTGATGGCATTGAACTCGGGCTTGTAGTCCCAGCGCGGCGTATGCGCGTCGGTGAGGATGCCAGCATCGTAGCCCATAAGCGCCAGCGGCACCTTGAACGTCGATGCCGCGCTCACGCGCCGGTCACAGGTACCGTCGCGGCGCAAGGTGGCGCCGCTTTGGGCATCGACGATCAGCGTGCATTCGAACACCGGCTTGAGCGCCGGATCATTGGCGGCCGCCTGCGCCGCGGCAATAGGCACTGCAAGCAGAGAAAAGAAAGCGAAGATCGAAGATCGACGAAACGAAGCAAGCACTGTCATGACATCCTCTGTCGGTTGGCGCCAAAGGACTATGGACGGCAATTGTCTCGAATATGGCTCAACGTGGACGGAACTGTCTTAGCCTGATCAAACGGTAAACCGGAAAATATCGGCGTTAACTGATATGCGGCGCGCGCTGCATCCACTTCAATGCCCCGATGGACGTCGACCAATCAGCCAATAGCGCCACGGCAGGTACCAGGCATAGGGCGCGGCAAGGCTCTCCGGCACCCGGTCGATGCCATGGGTGCCCCAGGGGCCGCAACGCAGGACGCGAGACAGGCCCATCCAGCCGCCGGCCCACAAGCCGTGGCGCGCAATCGCCTCATGCGCATATTCCGAACAGGTCGGCAGATGCCGGCATGAGTTGCCGATAAAGCCCGAGAGCGTCAGCTGGTAAAGCCGGACCAACGAGGTGCCGAGCACCCGGCCGGGCGTCTTGCGCCACGGCCCGGCCCAGTTGCGGCCGCGCGCGGCGGTGCCGCGTGATTGGTCATGTCCGTGGTCCATCGTCTCCGCCGGATCGGAATCTATTCGCTATAGATGTCCATTCCGCCATGCAGACGCAATGTTCGGCATCTACCACCTCGCCGCTGCGGCGCCGTGTCACGCATTCCAGCCAAGCTTCGCCCCGCGGTGGGGGCACCGCCGTTGCGGAGCGTCGAGTTGAAGCCGGTCGGCGTCGCAGCACTTCGTTCTTTGGATGGCATGGTCGCACTGAAAGGTCGCGATGCGGAACATCTCTGCGTAGGCGTTGAAGAGCGTTGGCATGGTTCTTCCTCCTTGTGTCGGAGGATTAGACGGCCTCTAGCCGTGCTCTTCAAACGAGTATAACGTCCAGCTTGGATAACTTGAGATTATGCGAATGAACCGCGGGCGGCTTCCGCTGACGGCATTGAGAAGTTTCGAGGCAGCCGGGCGGCACCTGAGTTTCAGCCGTGCAGCCGACGAGCTGTTTGTCACCCAGGCGGCCATCAGCCGCCAGATCCGCGAGCTGGAGAGTTTCCTGCGCCAGCCGCTGTTTGTGCGCTATCACCGTCGTGTCGAACTGACCGAGCCGGGCCAGAAATTGCTGCAGCAGCTGGTCAAGAGCTTCGACGACATCGACCGCCGGCTTTCTGAACTGGCGACACGGCCTTCCCTTTCAGTGGTCAGCGTCAGTGCCGAGCCGGCGCTGGCTGCCAGCTGGCTCCTGCCGCGCCTCAACAAGTTTCGCGAGATGCGCCCCGACATCGAGATCGCGCTCGATGTCGACCCGCGCCTGATCGATTTCCGCAACGACCAGGCCGAGCTCGCCTTGCGCTTCAGCGCGCACAACAGCTCGTGGCCGCGCAGCGAGTCGGAACTTTTGGGGATGGTCGTCGATTCGCCAATCCTGTCGCCGGCGCTGCTGGCGTCCGGCCCGCCACTGGACTCCCCTGCCGACCTGCGCCGCTACACGCTGTTGCATGAGGAAAACCGCCAGGGCTGGGCACGCTGGTTCGAGGCGGCGGGTGCCGACGAGGCATCCGTCCCGGAGCGCGGGCCGTTGCTGGCCGACGCGGCACTGTCGAAACAGGCGGCGATGCTCGGCCACGGTGTCGCCCTTGGCGACCTTTTGCTGGTCTACGAGGAGCTTCAGGCAGGAACGCTGCTCAAGCCGTTCGAGACCAACGTCGTCTGCGGCGGCTACTGGCTGGTGGCGAAGAACCTGGCCAAGCTGTCCGAGCCGGCACAGTGCTTCGCCGAGTGGATCAAGACCGAATTCGCCGAAAGCCTCGAGATTCTCGACAACTGCCTGGCGTCAGCCTACCTGCGCTCGATCTGACCGATGGCGTCGACCACGGCGTCGAAGGTCAGCATCGTCGAGGCGTGCCGCGCCTTATAGTCGCGCACCGGCTCGAGATATTTCAGGTCGCCGAATCTGCCCTCCGGCGGCGTACCGCCTTCCTTGAGCATGCGCAGCATCGTGTCGCGCACGGCGCGCAATTCATCGGCGCTGGCGCCGACGACATGCTCGGCCATGATCGATGACGACGCCTGGCCCAGCGCGCAGGCTTTCACCTCATGGGCGAAGTCGGTAACGATACCGTCCTTCATCGCCAGATCGATCGTGACCGTCGACCCGCACAGCTTGGAATGTGCTGTTGCCGTCGCGTCGGGGTGATCGAGCCGGCCGAGCCGGCCGATATTGCCGGCGAAACCGAGAATTTTCGTGTTATAGATGTCGTCGATCAACTTTTTTCACTCTGAGTGCGTGTCATGAACAACTCTTGTCGCTGACGCATCTTCCAATCGTCGTCTTCACCCATATATAATGGTGGCGCTCGCCTCCCGACAAGGAGCTGAAAAGGCATCGGGATTTGAGCAAGATAAGCAGCTTTGGGTACGGCACTCGTTCCGGTGGTCCCTAAAGTGGCTGTGTCCGTTCAACTCGTCCCTGCTCTGACAGGGACTACTGGAGACGCCTGATATGGATGCCGTAGCGAAGAAGCTGATGCCGCAATCAGCCTATATGGACAAGCCTGCAACCGACCGCCCGACCGAGGCGGAGGTCGAAGCCGCTGTGAAGGTGCTCCTGCGCTGGACCGGCGACGATCCACAGCGCGAAGGCCTGATCGACACACCCAAGCGCGTGACCAAGGCTTTCCGTGAAATGTTCAATGGCTACGACATGTGCCCGGCCGACGAGCTTGGCCGCACATTCGAGGAAGTCGCCGGCTACGACGACCTGGTCATCGTTCGTGACATCAAGTTCCATTCGCATTGCGAGCACCATATGGTGCCGATCATCGGCAAGGCTCATGTCGGCTATCTGCCGGATGGCAAGGTCGTCGGTCTCTCCAAGATCGCCCGCGTCGTCGATATCTTCGCCCACCGCCTGCAGACGCAGGAAGCGATGACGGCGCAGATTGCCGGTGTCATCCAGGACGTGCTAAATCCGCGCGGCGTCGCCGTGATGATCGAGGCCGAGCATATGTGCATGGCCATGCGCGGCATCCGCAAGCAGGGTTCGACGACCCTGACCTCCACATTCACCGGCGTTTTCCGGGATACCCCCGAAGAACAGGTCCGGTTCGTGACCATGGTACGAGCCGGCGGCGGCGGGATCTGATCCCGCTTCGCCGGAGCCCCGACTTAGGACCCCGGCGATGACCTTGCAGTTTCCCGAAGCTTCCAACGACAAGCGCGCCCTCGAAGAGGGCGAGCTGTTCTCGCCACGTTTCGACGTCAACGGTCTGGTCACCGCCGTGGTGACCGACGCCGCCGACGGCATGCTCTTGATGGTCGCGCACATGAATGCCGAAGCGCTGGCTCTGACGATCGAGACCGGCATCGCCCACTATTGGTCGCGCTCGCGCAACGCGCTTTGGAAGAAGGGCGAAACCTCGGGCAATTTCCAGCACGTCCAGGAGATTCGCACCGACTGCGACCAGGACGCGGTGTGGCTCAAGGTAAAAGTGAGCGGCCACGACGCAACCTGTCACACCGGCCGGCGTTCTTGTTTCTATCGGACGGTGGGACGACAAGGCAGTGTCGCGACGCTCAGCGCGGACGGCAGCGATCCGCTGTTCGATGTCGACGAGACCTACCGCAAGAAAACGTGAACCGCCTACCTGTTCCAGAACACAGAGATTCACGATTTTAATACGGGTCGGGAGTAGTCTGTATTTGGGAACAAGGAGTGTGCGATGCTCGAATGGGCGTCATTCTATGCGCGCCAGAACGTCCGGGAAGCCAATGGCTTTTCTTCCGGCACAAGTTCGAACGTTCCCGAAACAGCAAGACAGAACGGCATTTCACTGGCGCTCGGCGGCGGTGCTGCACGCGGCTGGGCCCATATCGGCGTGCTGCGCGCGCTTGATGAAGCCGGCATCCGCATCAACATGATCGCCGGCACTTCGATCGGTGCCCTCGTCGGCGGCTGCTATCTCGCCGGAAAGCTCGATCAGCTCGAGGAATTCGCCCGTAGCCTGACCAAGCGCCGTATCTTCGGCCTGTTCGACTTCAAGCTCGGCGGCAGCGGACTGTTCGGCGGCATGAAGCTCGATTCTCGCATGCAGCAGCACATGGGCAGCATCACCTTCGAGGATCTGCCGAAACCCTTCGTCTGCGTTGCGACCGAAATCCGCACCGGCCACGAGATCTGGCTGTCGAGCGGTTCGCTGATCAAGGCGATGCGGGCGTCCTACGCCCTGCCCGGCGTGTTCGAGCCGGTCACCTGCAACGGCCGCGTGCTGGTCGACGGCGCGCTCGTCAATCCGGTGCCGGTTTCGGTCTGCCGCGCCAACGAGCAGCCCTTGGTCGTTGCGGTCAACCTGCACTACGACCTGTTCGGCCGCGCGGCAGTGATCAAGCATAGCGCTGGCGAACTGGTGGTCGAGCGTCCGGCTGCACCGGGAGAGAACTCCGCTCAAAGCGAGCGCGAGGCACGACTCGGCATCACCGGTGTCATGGTCGAAGCGTTCAACATCATCCAGGATCGCATTTCCCGCGCGCGGCTGGCCGGCGATCCGCCAGATCTGTCGATCCAGCCCAAGCTCGGCCTGATCGGCCTGTCCGAATTCCACCGCGCCGACGAGGCCATCCGGCTCGGCTACGAGGCGACAAAGGCGCAGATGGAAGAGATCCTGAGGCTTCAGGCGGTTCTCGGCTAAGACCAATTCTCGGTCAAGGACCGGCCAGCGACGCGTCGACGATCCTGAACTGGGCCGTGCGGCTGCCATTCCAATGATTGACCGAAATCGAGCCGGCGACGTGTATTGCACGGTCGCGGTTCCGGAACAGGAAATCGCCAAGTGGCGTCTCCGCCGCCCTGAACGCCATCGCCTGGACCTTGCCGCCGCTTTCCGAACGCAGGTCGATGCGGATATGTGCGGTGCCGACCAGCCTGGCATCGGCGATGCGATGCCTTGGCAGGACGAAAACGGGCGGCACATGCCCTGCCCCGAACGGTCCTGCCTTCTCCAGCGCGTCGACGAGGTTCAGCGTCGCGCCTTCAGCGGCCAGCGCACCGTCAATCTTCAGGCTTTCCTCATCCTGCAGGCGGAACACGTCGGCTGCGGCGCGCTGCTCGAAGAAGGCGCGCAACTCGCCCAGCTTGGCGCGCTCAATGGTGATGCCGGCCGCCATGGCGTGCCCGCCACCCTTGACCAGCAGTCCGGCTTCGACCGCTTCGCGCACCAGCCGGCCAAGGTCGAAACCGGACACGGAACGGCCTGACCCTGTGCCAACGCCATTCGGGTTGAAGGCAATCGCAAAAGCCGGGCGGCGCGCGTGATCCTTGAGACGCGATGCCAGCAAGCCAACGATGCCGGGGTGCCATGTGGTGCTCGCGGTGACCAACACGGCCGGGCCCGGTCCGGCGCCGATTTCGGCATCGGCCTCGGCGCGTGCCTCGGCCAGCATCTCCGTTTCCATCGCCTGGCGCTCCTGGTTCAGGCGGTCGAGCGTTTCGGCGATGGTTCCGGCTTCGACCGGATCGTCGGTGGCAAGCAGCTTGCTGCCGAGCGCCGCGTCGCCGATGCGCCCGCCGGCATTGATGCGCGGGCCGAGCAGGAAGGACAGGTGGAAGGTGTTGAGCGGCTCGCCGATGCGCGCGACGCGGGCGAGTGCCGTCAGCCCGACATTGTTCTGCTGGCGCATGGCCTGCAGCCCCTTGACGACGAAGGCCCTGTTCACGCCGGTCAACGGCACGACGTCGGCGACCGTCGCAAGTGCCACAAGGTCGAGCAGCTTGAGCAGATCGGGACGCGGCGCGTCAGGCAGTCGCGCGCGCATCACCTTTGCCGTCTGCACCAAGGCCAGGAAGGTGACGCCGGCAGCGCAGAGATGGCCTTGGCCGGAGAGATCATCGTCGCGGTTCGGATTGACCACGGCCACGGCATTCGGCAGCGCGCCGCCGACCTGGTGATGATCGAGCACCACGACATCGGCGCCGGCCTCGTTGGCCGCGTCGATGGAGGCGGCGCTGTTGGTACCACAGTCGACGGTGACGATCAGGCTCGCGCCGCGCCCGATAAGCTCACGCATCGCATCCGGGTTCGGGCCGTAACCTTCGAAGATGCGGTCGGGAATGTAGATCTCGGACTCGATGCCGAAATGGGTGAGAAATCGCTTCACCAGCGCCGACGAACAGGCACCGTCGACGTCATAGTCGCCGAAGATCGCGACCTTTTCCCTGCGCAGCACCGCGTCGGCAAGGCGCGATGCCGCCTTGTCCATGTCGGTCAGCGAGGCCGGATCGGGCAACAGGTCGCGGATGGTGGGATCGAGGAAACGCTCGGTGTCCTCGGGCAGCACGCCGCGGCCGGCAAGCACACGGGCGACGATGTCGGGCACGCCATGCCCCTGGGCGATGGCTAGCGCCAGCATGTCCTGGCGTTCGGTCAGGCGATGTTCCCAGGAAACACCGGTGGCCGAACGCCTTACGCCGAGAAAGTTACGCTTTTCAGTCGCCATTCAGTTGAGGTCCACCCGCTTCGGATCGACCATAGGCGACCACAACAGGCGCGTAATCAGAATTTTTCCAGATCCTGATGGCGTGCCTTGATCTCACGCACGGTCTTGGATGACGAGCGCAGCACGATCGTGTGGGTGGTGATCGAGTCACGACCGAACTTGACGCC
Organism: Aminobacter sp. SR38; assembly: GCF_014843375.1. Taxonomy (NCBI): domain Bacteria; kingdom Pseudomonadati; phylum Pseudomonadota; class Alphaproteobacteria; order Hyphomicrobiales; family Phyllobacteriaceae; genus Aminobacter; species Aminobacter sp. SR38. The sequence continues at coordinate 46,925 of NZ_CP062112.1, read as the reverse complement.
GGCAAGCATGTTGCCGTCGGTGACGCCGGTGGCAGCGAACAGCACGTCGCCACGCGCCATCTCCTCGACGCGGTAGACCTTTTTGGGGTCGGTGATGCCCATGGTGGCGGCGCGCGCAACTTTCTCAGGGGTGTCGAGCATAAGGCGACCAAGCATCTGGCCGCCGGTGCAGCGCAGCGCTGCAGCAGCCAGCACGCCTTCGGGCGCGCCGCCGGTGCCGAGATAGATGTCGATGCCGGTTTCCTCGGGATCGGTGGTGTGGATGACACCGGCAACGTCGCCGTCGCCGATCAGACGGATGGCAGCACCGGTCTCGCGCACGGCTTCGATCAGCTTGGAATGGCGCGGACGGTCGAGGATGCAGGCGGTGATTTCTTCGACCGGCACGCCCTTGGCCTTGGCGACGCTGGCGATGTTGTCGGCCGGCGAGGCGTCGATGTCGATGACGCCCTCGGGATAACCCGGGCCGACGGCGATCTTGTCCATATAGACGTCAGGCGCAAACAGCAGGCTGCCCTTTTCGGCAATGGCGATGACGGCAAGCGCGTTGGGCAGGTTCTTGGCGCAAATGGTGGTGCCTTCGAGCGGATCGAGCGCGATGTCCACATCTGGGCCGCCGGAACCGACTTCCTCGCCTATGTAGAGCATCGGAGCTTCGTCGCGTTCGCCTTCGCCGATGACGACCGTGCCGTTGATGGCAAGGCGGTTCAGTTCCTGGCGCATGGCGTCGACCGCAACCTGGTCGGCGGCCTTCTCGTCACCGCGTCCGCGCAGCCTGGCTGCAGCCACGGCGGCCCGCTCGGTGACGCGCACGAGTTCCATGGTGAGAATCCGGTCGAGGCCGGCTACAACGCTTTTCGCCATAATACTGGGTCCTGAAGTCGATGAATTCGGAGCGCCCAAACCGGGCCGGCTCTTATTGTCAAACCCGCATGACAACGGCAAGACCTGTTGCCCGCTTTATCGAAAGCGAAACAATATCAATCGATTGAAAGGGAATTGCGGCTTGACTGCCTGGCCGGGGGCACAATTGCGCCCCTGGCCTAGACGCCTGCTCAGCCGGCACGCTCGATGCGGATGACCTGCGGCTTGTCGGTCAGGTGGCCGTCCTTGGTCACGCCGTCGACGGCCTTGCGCACGGCAGCCTCCGTGGTCTCGTGGGTCACCAGGATGACGGTCTTCTGGGCGATGCCACCTTCGGTGCCATTGGCGTGCTGAACGATCGATTCCAGCGAAATGTCGTTGTCGGCCATGCGCTTGGCGATCGCTGCGAAGACGCCGATGCGATCATGTACGGTCAGGCGGATGAAGTAGCCGCCGGCGTGGCTGCGCATCTGCGCCTTTTTGTAGGGCTTCAGTTCCTTGGCAGGGCGGCCGAACACCGGACCATGCTGGAAGCCGGGACGGCTCTTGGCGATGTCGGCGATGTCGCCGACGACGGCCGAGGCGGTCGCATTGCCGCCGGCGCCGGGGCCCGACAGAAGTAGCTCGCCCAAAATGTCGGTTTCGATCGCCACCGCATTGGTGACGCCGTGGACCTGGGCGATGACGGATGCCGTCGGCACCATTGTCGGGTGCACGCGCTGCTCGATGCCGCTTTCGGTGCGCTGGGCGACGCCGAGCAGCTTGATGCGATAGCCCAGTTCAGCTGCCGCACGAATGTCGGCCTGGGTGATGTTGGAAATGCCTTCGAGATAGATGTCGTCGGCCGCAATCTTCGAACCGAACGCCAGGCTGGTCAGGATGGCGAGTTTGTGGGCGGTGTCGTTGCCCTCGATGTCGAAGGTCGGATCGGCCTCAGCATAGCCCAGGCGCTGCGCGTCGGCGAGGCATGCCTCGAAGGTCAGGCCTTCGGCTTCCATGCGCGTCAGTATGTAGTTGCAGGTGCCGTTGAGAATGCCGAACACGCGATTGACGCTGTTACCGGCCATCGCCTCGCGCATCGTCTTGATGACCGGGATACCGCCGGCAACCGCCGCTTCATAGTTGAGAAGCACACCCTTCTTCTCGGCGACCTCGGCCAGCGCCACGCCATGCTTGGCGAGCAGCGCCTTGTTGGCGGTCACGACATGGCGGCCGGCATCGAGCGCGGCACGCACACAGGCGCGCGCAGCACCTTCGTCGCCGCCGATCAATTCAACGAAGACGTCGATGTCGGCCTTCTCGGCCAGCTCGATTGGATCGTCGTACCATTGCGCGCCGCTCAGGTCGACACCGCGATCGCGGCTGCGGTCGCGGGCGGAAACGGCCGTCACGACGATTTCGCGACCGCATTGCCGGGTGAGCTCGGCGCCCTTGTCGCGCAGCACACGCGCCACCGAAGCACCGACCGTGCCGAGACCGGCAATTCCAACACGCAATGCTTCAGCCATGGTCGCGGCGCCTCTTTATTTCAATCGTTCTGGGAATGTGGCGCGGTGCCGCTCAGCGATGGGCTGCGAGCGGAACCACGTTGTTGGGGTGTTTGGCTGTGGTCTGCAGGAAGCGCTTGATGCTTCGTGCTGCCTGGCGGATGCGGTGCTCGTTTTCGACCAGCGCCAGACGCACATAGTCGTCGCCGTGCTCGCCGAAGCCGACGCCGGGAGCGACAGCCACGTCCGCATGTTCGATCAGCAGCTTGGAGAATTCGAGCGAACCAAGATGCTTGAACGGCTCCGGGATCGGTGCCCAGGCAAACATCGTCGCCGCCGGCGCCGGGATTTCCCAGCCGGCACGGGTGAACGAGTCAACCATCACGTCGCGGCGCTTGTGATAGACTTCGCGCACCTCGGCTATGTCGGCACCGTCGCCATTGAGCGCGGCAGTTGCCGCCACCTGGATCGGCGTGAACGCGCCATAATCGAGGTAAGACTTCACGCGGGTCAGTGCGGCGATCAGGCGCTCGTTGCCGACGGCAAAGCCCATGCGCCAGCCCGGCATCGAAAACGTTTTCGACATCGAGGTGAACTCGACGGTGACGTCGATCGCGCCCGGCACCTGCAGCACCGAGGGCGGCGGATTGCCATCGAAATAAATCTCCGAATAGGCAAGATCCGACAGGATGATGATGTCGTGCTTCTTCGCAAACGCCACGACGTCCTTGTAGAAGTCGAGCGAGGCGACGAAGGCCGTCGGGTTCGACGGATAATTGAGGATCAACGCCAGCGGCTTGGGGATAGAGTGGCGGACGCCGCGCTCGAGCGCCGGAATGAAGCCATCATCCGGCTTGGCCTGGAGTGAGCGGATGACGCCGCCCGACATGATGAAACCGAAAGCGTGGATCGGATAGGTCGGATCCGGGCACAGCACGACGTCGCCAGGCGCGGTGATCGCCTGTGCCATGTTGGCGAAGCCCTCCTTCGAGCCCAGCGTCGCAACGACCTGGGTATCGGGATTGAGCTTCACGCCAAAGCGGCGGGCATAATAGTTGGCCTGGGCGCGGCGCAGGCCGGGAATGCCGCGCGACGACGAATAGCGGTGGGTGCGCGGGTCGCGCACCACTTCGCAGAGCTTGTCGACGATGGCGGTCGGCGTCGGCAGGTCCGGATTGCCCATGCCAAGATCGATGATGTCGGCGCCCCGCGAACGGGCGCTGGCCTTCAGCCGGTTGACCTGCTCGAAGACATAGGGCGGAAGGCGGCGGACCTTGTGAAATTCTTCCATGTCAGTTCCAGGTAAACGGGGGCTCGGCGATGCGTGCGCGATATACACTCAATTGCAGGCGGGGTCGATAGTCTCGCACTTGCCTTCGATGGCCTTCAGCGTGTCGTCGCCGTGCTTTCTGGCAAGCGTGGTCATCGCCGCCGAATTGCCACCGCCTGCGCCGGCCTTGGCGCCCTGGCGCTGTCTGGCAGCCTGGAGTTCGGCCAGCTTGGCGGCCTTCTGGTCCTCGGTGAACTGGGCGGCGGCCACCTCAGGCGCAATGTTGAGATTGGGGTAGGTGCCGGTATCCTGCGCGCCACGTCCGGTTGCCGGTGCAGCGCTGCTGTCGGCGCTGGTCGTGCTGGTGCAGCCGGCAGCGGCAATGGCCAATGCCAGCACGCCCGCGGACAACATCACGCGGGAGCAGAAAAAAACATTCCGACCAACACTATATGTCATAAAGTTTCCCCGACAGGCGCGGTAGAGCGCGTTGGACCCGGTAAGACGTCACATGATACTATGTCAACAATGGGCGCTTTGGGAGGACCAGCAAGAACCATGGCGAAGGTAGACGATTCGGACAAGCAGAGTGGCGATACCCCCTCCTCCGTCGAGCAATACCTCGTCAAAGATCCGGAACGTTTTGCGCTCAACATGGCCCGCATGATCGAGCAGGCCGGGAAGGCAGCCTCCGCCTGGGCCGAACCGCGCGAGAAGGGCGAGGTGCGCGACACCGTCGCCGAGCCGATGGCCGACATGGTCAAGACCTTCTCCAAGCTTAGCGAATACTGGCTGTCCGACCCGCAACGCGCGCTGGAAGCGCAGACCCGATTGTTCTCCGGCTATCTCGACGTGTGGAGCAAGTCGATCCAGCGCATGGGGGGCGACGAGGTCGACGACGCCGTCAAGCCAGAACGCGGCGACAAGCGCTTCCTCGATCCCGAATGGGGCCGCAACGCCTTCTTCGATTTCCTCAAGCAGGCCTATCTGGTGACTGCGCGCTGGGCCGGCGACCTCGTCGACCATGCCGACGGTCTCGACGAGCACACCCGCCACAAGGCCGGCTTCTACGTCAAGCAGGTCGCCAACGCGATTTCGCCGTCCAATTTCATCCTCACAAATCCGGAGCTGTTTCGCGAAACCGTCGCCAGCAACGGCGAGAACCTGGTGCGCGGCATGAAGATGTTTGCCGAGGACATTTCGGCCGGCAAGGGCGACCTCAAGCTCCGGCAGGCCGACTACAGCGGCTTCGAGATCGGCAAGAACATCGCCACCACGCCGGGCAAGGTCGTCGGCCGCAGCGACGTCGCGGAAATCATCCAGTACACGCCGACCACCGACAAGGTGCTGAAGCGGCCGCTGCTGATCTGCCCGCCATGGATCAACAAGTTCTACATCCTCGACCTCAACCCGCAGAAATCCTTCATCCGGTGGGCGGTCGAGCAGGGCCACACGGTCTTTGTCATCTCCTGGATCAATCCAGACCAGCGCCACGGCCTGAAGGATTGGGAAGCCTATATCCGCGAAGGCCTGCAATATGGACTCGACATCGTCGAGCAGGCGACGGGAGAAACCAAGGTCAACGCCATCGGCTACTGCGTCGGCGGCACGTTGCTGGCGGCAGCATTGGCGCTGCTGGCACAGGAAGGTGACCACCGCATCCAATCGGTCACCTTCTTCACGACGCAGGTCGATTTCACCTATGCCGGTGACCTCAAGGTGTTCGTCGACGAGGATCAGATCAAGGCTCTCGAAGGAGCGATGAAGGACAAGGGCTATCTCGACGGCACCAAGATGGCGACGGCCTTCAACATGCTGCGCTCGGGCGACCTGATCTGGCCCTATGTCATCAACAACTACATGCGCGGCAAGGAGCCGACGCCGTTCGACCTGCTCTACTGGAATGCCGATTCGACGCGCATGGCAGCGGCCAATCACTCCTTCTACCTGCGCAACTGCTATCTCGAGAACAACCTGTCGCAAGGCAGGATGGAGCTGGCCGGCCGAACCATCTCGCTCGCCGACGTCACCATTCCGGTCTACAACCTCGCTGCGCGCGAGGATCACATCGCCCCTGCCCGCTCGGTCTTCCTCGGCTGCCAGTATTTCGGTGGCGATGTCGACTATGTCGTCGGCGGCTCTGGGCACATCGCCGGCGTGGTCAATCCGCCCGCCGCCGGCAAGTACCAGTTTTGGTCGGGAGGCAAGCCATCAGGCGATTTCGACGAATGGCTCAAGGGTGCTGCCGAGACGCCTGGCTCGTGGTGGCCGCACTGGCAGCGCTGGATCGAAGCCAAGGACGACACCCGCGTTGCGGCACGCAAGCCTGGCATAAGCGGGCGGGTGCTAGAGGATGCGCCCGGCAGCTATGTGAAGGTACGCGTGTAACCAGCTGTCACAGGCATTGAATTGACGCCCTTTACCAAGAGGGCGAAAACATGGCGCCTATCATGATCTCGCCTTAATTGGCGCCTAGCCCGCTTACTGGGGGATCATTGCCACAAGTTTGAGTGCCGCTTCTTCTGCGGAAGCGTGGTTGCGTAGATGTTCGATTTCAATCGCCAAGCGTAATCGTTGGCCTGCAGTGCATGAGAGGGGATCCGGTTTGACGTCAGGACGACTGCGATTCGCAGACCGGCGCTGCGGCGTTGCGCTGACCGTGCTGGTTTCGCTCATGAGCGTGTCCTGCTCCTCGACGGGCGAGCCGAATTTCGAGCTGACAAATCCTGCGGCCAACGCCGCAACGACCACCGAAACAACCACTGCCCAATCCGTGACCGCAGCAGGCGCCCCAGCCACATCGGTGGCCCAGGCAACGATGAGCACGGCAGGCGACACTGCCCTGCCCGACCAGGTCGGTTATGTCCCACTGATCAAGCCGGGAAGCGAAAACGCAGCGGAAGTCGCCATCGCCAGTGCCGAACAGCCGCAGCAGGTCGCGACGGCAGCCACAGCGGAGCAGCAGAAGACAGCAGCTGTCGCTTCCCAGGCTGCGGACGCAAAACCGGCCAAGCCGCCGGTGCAGCAGGATACCGGCTTCATCCTGACCAATGGTCCGGCAGCCGAACCAGAGGCGCCCAAGAAGAAGGGGCTGTTCGCCTCGTTGTTCGGCTCGTCATCTGCCAAGGCAGCACCTGCGCCCGCCGAACAGAAGGCAAGGCCGCTGATCGCGATGGGCGACGAATCGTCTGAAACCAAGCCGAAGGCACCCGAGGAAAAGGCCAAGCCGATCATCACGCTGGCCTCGGCAAAAACTGAAGCAAAGCCGGTGGAGCTTGCGTCGCTGGGCGGCTCGTCGGGCGGCGATTCGAACTGGGCGCTGCCGGGCGTGCGCACCACCGATCTGTTCGAAATCAAGCGCAAGTCCGGCCTCAGCGACGACAGCGACGTCGACCTGCACGAGGACGAGGATCCAGAACTGTACCAGACGGCATCGGCTGCCGGCATGGCGCGCCTTGCGCCTAACGGGCTGCTCAAGCAGCATGAAAGCGTCGATGTCGCCTGCCTGAAGCCGTCGCTGGTGCGCATCCTCAAGGCCGCCGAGCAGCACTACGGCAAGAAGATGATCGTGACATCGGGCTATCGCAACCCGGAACGCAACCGTCGCGCCCGCGGCGCCAAGAATTCGCAGCACATGTATTGCGCGGCAGCCGACATCCAGATTCCCGGCGTCGGCAAGTGGGAACTGGCGACGTATCTGCGCGCCATGCCTGGCCGCGGCGGTGTCGGCACCTATTGCCACACCAATTCCGTCCACATCGACGTCGGCCCGGAACGCGACTGGAACTGGCGTTGCGGCCGTCGCCGTGGATAAGTCGAAAAAATTTCGCGGCGCAGCAAAAAGACGGGTTGCCTGTCGCGAACAAGCCAACTATACACCGCCTCACCTGAGCGCGCCCATCGTCTAGCGGTTAGGACACCGCCCTTTCACGGCGGTAACAGGGGTTCGATTCCCCTTGGGCGTACCAGGTTTTCTCCACATTTTTTGAGCATTTCGGAATACGCGGCAGCTGCAATTCTTGCACGCATCGTCTCGCTCTCGGTAATGCCCGACGGCACATGTCTGTATTCAAGGCAGGTCCAACTGACCGCCTGTCAATGCACGCCGCTACCGAACGAGAAGCAGAGCCACGAACGGCTATGGCCTCTCCCTCGCCTCATAATGGCTGAGGCGCAAAGCCGTCATGGCTGGATCGACGTGCCCTTCGATCTGCCAGGCGGCGCGGCCGGCCTTGGCGCGGGTTGGGTTGTGGTGAAGTTCGCGCCCTTGCGGGCCGCCGAGGCCGCGGCGGCGAGGCTAACGTCGAAAGCCACGAGAACGGGGGAAAGGGCATCGACCATCGCCTGATCGCCGATCTTTGCGCCACCGATCTCTGCATCCGTGTGAGCTCTGCCCGCAGCGCCTCCCGCATCGGCAGGCCGGTCGAGCCGCTGTCTCCGGCGGCGGCGAAGACGAACGAGGCGAGCAGCACTGACGGCCGAAGGCTTAAGTTAACGCGGACCTTTTTTGGATCGTGACCAAGCCACCAATGTTGGGCAGGCGCGTTGACAGCACGCTCTTGTGGCGCCGCCTAATGAGCAATTTGTTGCTCAGAACCCCGGCTGGTCCCGGCTACATCGCGATAATAGACAAGCTCAGTTCACACACAGGCCCGGCCGCCATCCGTCGGAGACTTGGGCGGGCGTTCAACATAACTCGAGCAGGAACTCGAATGCAGCTGATGGTGACTAATACAGCTTGTCAAAAAGTTGCCAGACGTCGAACGGCAAGTCTTCTTGCTGCGCCTGATCACCATTGTCCCCCGACAATGAGCCAAGAACGGAGATGAACTCTCCCTCAGCTATGATGCGATCGACCTCGCTTCGAGTCTTTTCGCGAAAGAATTCACAGTGGATGGTATCGATAGACCTTCCAACGATGTGGCAGCCAGAGGTCCCCTCATCATTATTGAATCTCAGGTAGAAGAAATCCGGGATGGTTCTCATGCCGCCGACACGAACGGATGCACCCCCTTCAGAGAGTCGTATGAGTCGAAACTTCGCTCCGTGTATTTCGCGCACGCCACGCGCTGGGAAAAGCAACTCTACCTCACAATTGACTTCTCTCCACACCCAACTTTGGCATTTATTTACATCCTTTGAAGGCATGTACGCAATTCCTACAATTTACAAGGCAATCACGAGCGAACGAGTAGAGTTTTTCACTACATCTTGCTGACGATCAGAATACCAACTTCTCTTGCAGCCTCCTCGAATGCAGACCTGGCATGGGACGTCTCTTTGGTCCCTTGCAGGACAGCGAGACAAGCCTCGGTCGCGGTGACGAAATTAGGTCCAGTTGCTCGTGGCCACCGGAAGAGCAGGTACTCGGCTGCTTCTTGAGTGGAGGCTACAGAGCGTATCTCGTCTACGGCGCCAAGCTGAACCAAGACCGGAGTATCGAACGGTTCATCCTCCAACTCACAACCTCGCCTTCTGTGGAGCCCGCAGGCTCCAGTTCCCATTATGATCAATGCTGGAATGCGCTATTCCCCGAGGACAATCCGGACGAGGTCAATTGTACTCCTCGCACCTACCTTCTTGAGCAGATTGGCTCGATGGAACTCAACGGTGCGAGGAACGATACCTAGCTGGCGAGCAATTTCCTTGCTGGAGCAACCCCTCACGAGTTCGCCCAAGACGTTTCGCTCCCTCGATGTGAGCGTGTCGTGCCCCGGAAAGGACTTGGAGCAGATATCGCCATTAACCTCCGCTACTTCCTGTTTTGTTTGCCTGGTGTACTTGCGTCCAGGAGTCTCCAGGAACTCCCATTCGCCACACCTCCTGGCGATGGTAAACTGATGGGCGCGGGCTACATCAAGCAGGTCGACGATCCGACTTTCCGAAAGGGAATACGTGCAGAGAACAACCATCTTCTGGCCAGCGAGCGATCGGTCCAGTTCGCGCTCGTACTCCGTGAACTCCTGAAAATGGTTGGTGCCAATCCAGAATGCGTTTCCACTCACACGCATCCCCTCGTAGCCCTTGGCCAATGCGAGCCGCAGCTTGTTGTGCCACCCCCCGGTAATCCGCTGCAAATCGAACTCGCCGCCGCGCAGATACCAGTCCGTGCCTGCAATAAACTCGATTTGTCCCGCATCGAGGCGCTCATCAAGGTCGGGGACTGACCGGCGCAGCGCATTCCTTGCGTCCGCCTCCGTGATCGGATCAGAGATCGCCCAAACGCAGAACTCGTTGCCTTCCAAACCTGCCTTTAGATACAGGAAATTGGCGTCCAGAAGGTCCTGCTTTGTCTCGTAAAAAACACATATGTGCGTGCCCCAAGCGATTTCGCTTATGGAGCTGATGCCGGAATTGCGTGGCGCTTGGGCCGGGCCAGCAGTGTCTTTCAGATCGTCTTGAACCCTGCGCGCAGCAGAAGATTTCATATGGCTCACCAGTGGGTCCGGCCGAGATTGGGGACCCCCACGTAAACGACCATTTCCAGACGCGTAAACCTGACAATATCAACAGTACAATATTCGCCGACCGCTTATCGTTCGTACTCCTAGGCCATAAACAGGCGGCTGCATTTAAAGGCCATTTCAACTAATTGTTGTGCGCAAGACGCGGGTTCGTAGCACTCGGAGCCGCTCGAACTGTAACGCACGTCGGCGAAGAGGGTTCCCCGCTAACTCCTCGGCCATTGCTGACAAGCCTCCCCAAGAACTGCGATGAACAGCCGTATGGCTCGCGGATTCCGACCGGAAGCCAGATGGCCGCCGCGATCTCGAGGATTTTGCAAAGGCGTATCCGGCCCCATGGGCGCGGCAGGAAAATCCGGGCACACGCAAGACCGGAACAGGGAGCGAGTGGCCATAGCATCGCGATCGTCATCGGGACGCGGATAGCGCATCCCGATGATGCAGAGGCGGCGGCGCTACTGCTCGAGGATCTGGCGCGCTGACGGCGCCGAGCGCATCAACGCCGGGGTCGATGTGGACTTCGAATCGCTTGGCGGCGCGGCGGGCCCTGCCTTGGACGGGTCGGGGCCCACCGCGGTACTCAGTCGAGATCAGTTGATGACGTTGCCGTAGAAGCCGGCCTCGACCTTGGCCATGTCGATCGCGGCCAGATCCTCAGGCAGGGCATATTTGTCGGCATCGGCATGCACCGCCGCGACGTCGAATTTGTTCGCATCGGCGATGAAGGCGTTGGTCACGAACCGCTCCGTGTCGATGTCGATCGACGACTGGCCGATCTTCTTCAGGATCTTGAAGAAGCTGTCCCAGCCCTGGATGTCGTGCTCGCCCCAACCTTTCCGCTTCGCCATGTCGCCCTTGAAGGTGCGATGGATCTGCATGAGGCTCTCCGTGCCATAGCGCGGGCCGTAATTCGCTTTCGTCGTCGGCAGTGCCTTGAAGACGATGTCGGCCGCGGCCCGTGGATTGCGGTCGGCAAATGCGCTGCCCATGGCCCAACCCTTGAGATATTGGGCGAGGAAGTGGCGGCGGTCCTGGTCCTCGATGTCGGCACGTCGTACGACCAGCGAATTGGACGGCAGCGGCGAGCCGCGCATGCCGAGCCAGTAGTCGAAGTCGAGCCCTTTGGCCGAGAGGTCGGCGCGCAACCCTTCCCAGGCCAGGCAGGCATCCCCCTGCCCGCCCGCGAGTGCCGTGGTCCAGGTCGGCCAGCCGGCCTCGACATATTTGATCGACTTCGGGTCAACGCCGGCAGCTGCAAACATCGGATCGCAGATCGACTGCCAGGCGGCCGACCCGAGCAGCACAGTCTTGCCCTCGAGCTTGGCAAGATCCTGCACGCCCTCGCCTTTGCGGAAGGCAAAATTGAAGAGGTCGAGATTGCCGCTGCCGAAGACCGAAACCAGATCCATCCCGCTGTTGACGGCATAAGACAGCACGCCTGGTGATGGGAAGCCAATGTCGGCCTGTTCGACGGCCAGGAATTTGACCACGGCAGTGCCATCCGACGGCCCCGGCTGCATTGCCGTCTCGACACCCAGATCGCCGAAATAGCCCATCTCCTTCGCCACCCAATAGGGGTAGTCGTCCATTACCTCGATGGTCCCGCGCGGCGAGATCCAGTTGAATGGCGAGGCGTAGGGCTTTGCGAATGCGATGCCCGGCTTGAACAGGCTGCCTCCGACTACCGTGCTCGTCACCAGGCCTCCCGCTCCCACCTGGAGCAGCCTGCGGCGTGAAATGTTGGTCGTTGTCATTGCATGTCCTCGATACAGAAGACCGCGGTCAGGTGGCGCAGGCGGGCGCGGTCATTCCCCGCCCGGCCAATCAGCTCTCCCAGCCGGCGAGTTTCTTGCCGAGCCAGAAGAAGAAGGCGTAGATCGCGATGCCCGTAACCGCGAGGATCAGGATGCAGGCGAAGAATTCGGGCATGCGCAGCGTCGACGAATAGGTCGTCAGTCGGCTGCCTATGCCGAACCCGCCTCCCGACATCTCGGCACCCACTGCGGTGATCATTCCGAAGATTGCGCCGATCATCAGTCCGACGATGACCATCGGCATCGCCATGGGGATGCGGATCTTGGTGAATATCTGCAAGGTGCTGGCGCCATATGACCGCGCAAGCGCGATCTTGCCCGCATCGACGCGCCTGAAGCCGGTCGCCGCGTTGACCATCACCATCGGGCCGGAGGCCAGGGCGACGGCAATGACACGCGGCGTGTAGCCGAAGCCGAAATTCAGGATCAGCAACGGCACCAGCGCCAACATCGGCGTGGTCACCAGAAGCAGGATGTATGGCGTGATCACCTTCTCGACGAAGGGGAACTGGGTGATAACGGCCGCCAGCACCAGCCCGATCGAGGCGCCGATGGCGTAACCGGCAAACAGCTCGAACAGCGTGTAGCCATAGTGCTGCGAGATTGTCGTAATCTCCGGCGAGGCGAAGACGGCGGCAATGGTCGACGGTGCCGGCAGGATGAACTGAGGGACATCGAAGAAGCGCAGCAGGAATTCACCGCCGCCGATGACGAGGACGGCAACGGCAAGGATCGCAATGATCTCACGCGCACCCTGGCCGCCCATGCCGCTGACGATTCCCGTGGCACTGGCAAGGCCAGAGCCTCCGGTCGGCAAGTCTGAATTGTGGGTCATGTCGGTCATGGTTACCCCGCGGAGGTCGTGCGCCTTGCCGGCGGCACCTGATGCTTGATGTCGGATTTGATGTCGTTGACGAGGTCGAAGAACTCACGGGTTTCCATGAGTTCCAGCGGACGCGGCCGTTCGAACGGCACGTCGACGACCCTGGAGATGCGGCCCGGACGGGCGCTCATCACGTAGACCTTGTCGGAGAGAAAGACGGCCTCGGCGATGGAGTGGGTGATCAGGATCACTGTCTTGCGCGCCTCGATCCAGATCTCCTCGACAAGCTTGTTCATCTCATCGCGTGTGAAGGCATCCAGCGCGCCGAAGGGCTCGTCCATCAAGAGGACGTCAGGGTTACTGGCGAGTGCGCGCACGATCGAGGCGCGCTGTTGCATGCCGCCGGAGAGCTCGCGCGGCATCTTCTCGCCGAAGCCGCCAAGGCCAACACGTTCGAGTAAGGCCTCGACCCTGTCCCTATCCGGCCTGATCCGGCGCAATTCGAACGGCAACGAGATGTTTTGCTCGATGGTGCGCCAGGGCAGCAGGTTCGCTTCCTGGAACATCATGCCGATGCTGGGATGCGGCTGCTTGATCTCATCCTCGCCCAGGTGGATCCGGCCGCCGCTCAGCTGGTGGAGGCCAGCAATGGACCAGAGCAAGGTGGTCTTGCCGCAGCCGGATGGTCCGACGACAGAGATGAACTCGCCAGCCTCGACGATCATGTCCACGTCCTGCAGCGCGTGGACCACGCCTGAGTGCGCTGCATATGTCTTGGTTGCGCCGCTTATGCGCAGCGCCTCGTGGGTATGGTCTCCCATCCCATCCTCCCTGTCCGGGACATGCTTCTCCCGTTCCAGCGCCATCGGCGCCGACCAAGAGTTGCGTCCCTGTTGTTGGTCTCAGTTGTTGAGAAGAGCCCTCAAATGCTCATCCACCTGGCTGATGTAGCCGGGTTCAAATCCGTTGAGGCCCATATGGCCTTCCGGGGTGTGGATGAGCTTCAGTTCCGCACGCTCGATCAGGGCACAGTCCGCTTCGCACTCATGCGGCGGGAAAAACATGTCGTGACTGATCGGCATGACATAGGTTTTGGCGGTGATCCGTTTCAGTGCCATCGGGAGGTCTCCGCCCGTGTGGCGGGAAACATCGGCCCGCTGCCACTTCCACATTTCGCAGAGCAGCACGTTGGGATCCATGGGTTCGAAGTAGGCTTTCATCACCCCGTTGATGAAGTCGTCGGGCGACGACATGCCGAGCACGTTCCGCCAGCGTTCCTCCTGGTAGAACTGCGGCGACCACCCCAGGGTTGCCACGATCCTCGCCAGGCGATCCATACCGTCGCGCACGTCATGGCCGCTCTTGTACCAGCCGCCATTCCAGCCGGGATCGGACATCAGCGCGTCGGCGCAAACATCGACGAAGATGGCCTGGTGATGCGAGATGCGGGCAGTTGCCGCGATCGGTGCTGCGCGCACGACCATGTCGGGATAGCGCACAGCCCATTCATAGACCTGCTGCCCACCCATCGACCCACCGACGACCAGTGCCAGCCGTTCGATGCCGAAATGCTCTGTCACGAGCCTGTGTTGGGCCCTGACATCGTCCCCAATGCGCAGCTTCGGAAACCTTGCCATGGATTGCGGTGCCGGCGAGTTCTGCGGCGACGACGACACCCCGCCGCCAATCTGGTCGACGACAATGATGAAGTACTCGTCGGGGTTCAGCGCGTGATCGCGACCGACATAGACATCCGCCATCACCTTGCCCGTCCCGGAGAACCAGGTTGTCACCAGGATGGCGTTGGACTTCTCGGCGTTGAGGCGACCGAAGGTGCGATAGGCGAGTTTTGCGCCACGCAGCGTTTCACCATCTTCAAGGACCAGGTTTCCGAGATCGTAAAGCTTGAACTCGCCCTGCGTTTCACGACCGTAATACGGATTGTCGATCATCGTGAGGCCCTCAGTCGAGGCTCTTCGAGACAGCGTCGAGGCCGGCCTGCGCGCAGCTTTCGTCCTGGTCTTCGCTGGCGCCGCTGACACCGATCCCGCCAATGACGTCACCAGAGGCTGACTTGACGGGCAGACCGCCGGCAAAGGCGACAAGGCCCGGGACAAAAGCCGCACCCGGCAATCCCGCGCCCACGCCATCGCGCTTCACGCCAAAGGACAGGTCAGCCATGGCCCGGGTCGGAGCGGCGTAGAGCGCGGATGTGGTTGCCTTGTTCTCCGCGATGTCGGTGCAGGCCTTGCAGGCCCCGTCCTGTCGCGCGGCGGCAATGAGCCGTCCGCCATCGTCGACCACGACGACATTGACCTTGGCGTGTCCTGCGGCTGCCTGTGCCGCGAAGCAGGCTGCGATCATCCGTCCGGCCGCCTCATAACCAAGTACGGGCTTGGCCAGCCCCTCGGCCGCACTGAGCGTCGGCAGCCATGCCACCAGCGCCGTTGTCACAAGCAATCGTTTGCTCATCTCGTCTCCTCCCTCGGCCAAGCCATCTGTCTGGGGGCTTCAGCATCGAAGGAGCTTACGAAGAATGCTTGGTGACCATCTATCGCGAACATTCGCGATGCCGACCACAGTTCGCCGAAACTTCAGTTCATCGGCATATCATATTGATAATGCTTACTTTACGATGGCCGGCGGCAGAATAGCGAGAACCGACGACCGCGCGTGCGGCAGTGCTACCGGCTAGGACAAGTCAGACCGGGCAAGCAGACTGACCAAAGCCGATGTACTGGAGGCACCGGTCTTCTGCCGGATGCTCCTGAGCTGATGATCGATCGTGGAAAGTGAGCGGTCGCGAACCCGCGCGATCTCCTTGTAGCTCATCCCCTTCGCAACCAGCCGTGCAATCTCCAGTTCGGACGCCGTCAGTGTCGCAAGTGAGGCAGTGTCCGAAACGCCCGCATATGCGGCCAGGGATCCCTGTGGTTTCCCAACCTCATCGCGAGAGCCTTGGTCGGCAATCTGCTTGGATACGGCGATGATCGGGCCCAGGACATCCGTCACGGTCTGCTCGAAGCAATCGTAGAGACCGGATTCCCAGGGCACCAGGTGTTCGGTCCAGTCGGCACAGATCAGGCCGTAGCCGCCGCGCTCGGTGCGAAGCGCCCAGGCGAGTTTCGATTTCGTCCGCGCCCCGGACATCCTTTGCCGCAGCCGCATGGTGACCCGGCGGTCCTGCTTGATGTCGGCAAAGATCAGCGGGCGAGGGTCAAGCCACATCGCCTGCATGGCGACGTCGCGGTTGTCGACAGCCTTGCCGCATCCGAACGAGGGAACGTCAAAGTTCGCGTCCTTTGCTTCCGCAAAGCCCGGGAAATAGTCCTTCGCCTCACACATCCCGAAACCGGTATCGACACGCTGGCATCCGAGCTCGGCCCGCAGCCAATTGGTGGCGACCGACCAGCACCCCGGCAAATCGTCGAGACGAAGCAGCATATGCGCGGCCAGGTCGCGCGCATGGCGATAGCGAATGGTGCTGCGATCGAGGAGGCGGTTTCGCAGCTGTCGCTGCGCGGCAAGGATGCCCCCGCGGAAGTCTTCCGCAAAGGCTGGATACGTGTCCTGGTTTCGCCCGTCCACCAACCCTTCCCCTCTGACGCGCTGTGTCTGGCCAAAAGTTCGGCTGAAGGACAGGGCGACACGACGTTCATTCAGACTCTAAGCCGCCCCATCAATGAGTCAAATCCTGGATGGCCTGATCGGCAAGCGCAGACACCTCTCCGCGCCAACCCACCAAACCAGCCAACGCTCTTTAGGTTGCCAGATGTTCAAACAGCCGTGCCACAGCCTCCGCGCCGGGATCGATGTGGCCCTCGAGCTGCCTGGCGTTGATGTAGGCGGCGCGACCGGCTTTGGCGCGGGTGAGTGTGGCAGTGTAGTTGGCACCCTTGCGGGCGGCCGTGGCAGCGGCGGACAGGCTGTCGCCAAGGGCGTCGAGGGCGGGTGCCAGGGCGTCGACCATTGTGCGATCGCCGATCTTCGCGCCGCCGATCTCCTGCATGCGCGCCAGCCCTGCCCGCAGCGCCTCACGCATCGGCAGGCCGCTGGAGGCGCCGTCGCCGGCTGCGGCGAAGAAGATGGCGAGCAGCACGCCAGATGAGCCGCCCATGGTCTGGCTCAGTTCCTGGCCGATAGCGCGCAGAAGCTGTGTGTGGTCGGACAAAGGCAGCCGGTCGATGGCGCTGATCAGGGCGCGGGCAGCCCCGGCCAGCGTCGACCCTGTGTCACCGTCGCCCGACTTGGCATCGAGCGCGTTGAGGTCCTGCTCGGCCGCGATCAGCACGCTGCAGCAATTGACCAGGAAGGCGCGCGTGCCCGCGTGGTTGGACGGCATCGGCGTGATCGGCGTCAGCCCGTCGGGCATGGGCGCGACCACGAGCGACCTGACCTGCGAGACGCCGGGCCATGCCGGGATCGCGACGGGCGCCTTCAGCAGTTCCAGTTCCGTCGCGTCGGCGGGAAATACCGAAATGGAAATACCCTGCATGTCGAGCGAAGTCATCAGCGGCGACGGCCCGATGGCATGAGTGATCCTGTCACCGATGGACGACTGCAGCAGGTCATGCGCCAGCACCGACATTTCGAGCACCGAGGTACCGCCGAGATTGTTGACGAGCACGACATGTGGTCCCTCGCCCATAAGTGCCGCCAGCCGCTCGACCATTGTGGCGACGGAGGAGCGCGCGCCGGCGAAGTCGATCTGCTCGACGCCGGCCTCGCCGTGGATGCCGAGGCCGAGTTCGGCCTTGCCGAGCGGAATGCGATCCTCCTTGGGCGAGCCAGGAACGCTGCAGGTGTCGAGCGACATGCCGATCGAGCGGGTGCCCGCAATCACATGCTTCGCCGCCGCCGTCACCGTCTCCAGGTCAGCACCACGTTCGGCGAGCGCACCGGCAATCTTATGCACAAACAGCGTGCCGGCGACGCCGCGCGCCTGCGGCAGGTCGGGCAAGGCGATGTCGTCGCCGACGATGACCATCGAAACGTTGAGGCCGAAGGCCCGTGCGCGCTCGGCAGCGAGGCCGAAATTCAGCCTGTCGCCGGTGTAGTTCTTGACGATCAAAAGGCACCCAGCCGGACCGGTTACCGCCAGGATGCCGGCGAGCACGGCGTCGACGCTGGGCGAGGCAAAGACGTCGCCGCAGACCGCGGCCGTCAGCATGCCCTTGCCGACGAAGCCGACGTGGGCCGGCTCATGGCCGGAGCCGCCGCCGGAGACGATCGCCACCTTGGACCTGTCCCAGTCGCTGCGCAGCACGACGCGGATATGCGGATAGCCGTCGAGGCGGGTCAGCGCGCCGCCCGACAGCGCCAGCACCCCATCAATGGCCTCGGTGACGACGTCTTCGCGCCTGTTTATGAATTGCGCCATGAAATCTTGCTCCTCAAGCTAAACGCATGCCCGCCGCATCGAAGTAGAGCGGCCGCGACGGCTGGATCCGGATTGTTTCGCCGCCCTTGAGCGGCGTATGGGCATCGGTGACGGTGACGAGGTCGTGCCGCTTCAGATTGAGATGCAGCCGCGTCTGGTCGCCGAGATGCTCGACGCGCTTGACCAATGCCTCCTCGCCCTCGCCCTGAACGATGTGCTCGGGGCGCAGGCCAATGCTTTTCGCCCCCGACGGCGCTCCGGCAAAGATGTCGGCCGGCAGGACGTTGATGCGCGGCTGGCCGAGCCGGGTTGCGGCATAGACACTGACCGGCTGCTCGTAGACCTCGCGCGGCGAGCCGAACTGCACAAGTTTGCCTTCGTTCAGCACGCCGACATGGGTCGCCATCGTCATCGCCTCGATCTGGTCGTGGGTGACATAGAGCAGCGTCGCCCCCAGCTTGGCCTGGATGCGCTTCAGTTCGATGCGCAGGTCGGCGCGCAGCTTGGCGTCGAGCGAACTCAGCGGCTCGTCCATCAGGAATATCTGCGGATTGCGCACCAGCGCACGGCCTATGGAGACGCGCTGCATCTCGCCGCCCGACAATGCGGTCGCCTTGTTGTCGAGCTTGTGGCCGATCTGCAGAACCTCGGCGACCTCCCTCACGGTCCGGTCGATGAGATCGCGTGGCGTGTTGAGCAGCGGTGATTTCAGCGGAAACTCAAGGTTCTGCCGCACCGTCAGATGCGGATAGAGCGAATATTGCTGGAACACCATCGCCACGTTGCGCTCCGCCGGCGACAGCCCCTTCATCAGGCGTCCGCCGATATGGACCTTGCCGCTGTCGGGCACATCGAGCCCCGAAACCATGCGCAAAGTCGTCGTCTTGCCGGCGCCCGTCGGGCCGAGCAGCACGACGAAGGAGCCGTCGGGGATGGTCAGTGACACATTGTCGAGCGCGACCGTGCCACCGAAGCTCTTGGTCACGTTTTCAAGGACCACTTCAGCCATGTCCCAGCACTCCGTCATTGGCGTCCGATCGCAGCGCCTTGCCGGTTTCGGCGTCGAACAGTGACAACGTCCTTGCGTCGAAGGCGAGGCCGACCAGCTCGCCCTCGCGGACCGGCCGGTCCGAGGGAATACGCGCCTTGAGGTCGCCGTGGCTCGATCGCAGCGTCACGATCTGGGTGGTGCCTAGATATTCGACCGCTGTGACTCGCCCCCTGTATGCCGACTCGGTGGCGAACCTGACATGCTCGGGCCGAACGCCGAGCGTCAGCTTGCCGGCCCGCCCCTCCCGCGCGGCCGGCACTTCGATCTTCGCCTCGCCGAGATCGACCGACTTGCCGCCAATGCCGATCATGCCTTCGAAATCGAGGAAGTTCATGGATGGCGAGCCGATGAACTGGGCGACGAACTTGGTCGCCGGCCAGTCGTAGATCTGCTGCGGCTTGCCGAACTGCTCGACGACGCCATGGTTCATGACGACGATCTTGTCGCCCATCTGCATGGCCTCCAGCTGGTCATGCGTGACATAGACCGTCGTTGCGCCCATGCGGTCGTGCAGCGCGCGCAGTTCCTCAGCCATGTGCTCGCGAAATTCGGCATCGAGCGCGCCGAGCGGCTCATCCATGAAAAAGGCTTTTGGCTGCCTCACGATAGCCCGGCCAAGCGCCACTCGCTGACGGTCGCCGCCCGACAGCCCGCCGACCGGCCGATCGAGGATGTTCTCGATCTTGAGGATGCGGGCGACCTCCTGAACACGCGTCTTCACTTCCTCGCGCTTCATGCCCTGGCTGACCAGCGGATAGGAGATGTTCTTGCGCACGTTCATGTGCGGGTAGAGCGCGAACATCTGGAAGACGAACGCGATGTCGCGCTTGCTGGCCGGCTTCATGCCGACCTCTTCGCCATCGATGAAGATCTCGCCCGAGGTCGGCAGCTCGAGGCCCGCCATCATCCTGAGCGTCGTCGTCTTGCCGCAGCCGGAGGGGCCGAGCAGCATGAAGAACTCGCCGTCCTCGATGGTGAAGGTCGATGAGCGCACGGCGGTGAAGGCGCCGAACTCCTTGCGCACATTCTGGATTCTGATCTGTGCCACGGGCCTACTCCGGGAAATGGCTGACGATGATGAACATCACCGTGCCCAGCAGGGTTACGAGGAAGGACCAGGAATAGAGGACCAGGGCGAATGGCTGCATGAGCATGACGACGCCGGCGGCAATCAGCACCGAGGCCAGCATCTCCCAGGCGCCGCGCCGGAAATGAAGCAATCCGTCGAGGAACCTGGTCATTTGCGTACCGCTCCGAAGGTGATGCCGCGCAACAGGTGCTTGCGCAGGAGAATGGTGAAGACCATGACCGGCACGAGGAACAGCGTCGCGCCCGCGGCGACCGCCGGCCAATCCTGGCCGCTGACGCCGATGATGGTCGGAATGAAGGGCGGCGCGGTCTGGGCATTGCCCGAGGTCAGCAGCACAGCAAAGGCGTATTCGTTCCAGGCGAAGATCAGGCAGAAGATCGCGGTCGAGGCGATACCGGTCGCCGCCTGCGGCAGCACGACCTTGTAGAAAGCCTGGAAGCGCGTGTAGCCGTCGATCAGCGCCGCCTCCTCATATTCGACCGGGATCTCGTCGATGAAACCCTTGAGCAGCCAGACCGACAGCGACAGGTTGACCGCCGTGTAGAGCAGGATCATGCCGGCATGGGTGTCGCTCAGCCCGAGAGAACGGAACATCAGGAAGATCGGGATGGCGACCGCGATCGGCGGCATCATCCGCGTCGACAGGATGAAGAACAAAAGGTCGTCCTTCAGCGGCACCTTGAAGCGCGAAAAGGCGTAGGCGGCTGCTGTCCCCAGCACGATGCAGAGCACGGTCGAGCCGAAGCCGATGATGACGGAATTGGTGAAGCGTTCGGCAAAGCGCGACGGTCCCGAGATGACCAGCCCGTCCTTGCGCACAAGCCTGTCGTACCAGGTCTGGGGCTCGCCGACTGCCTGCAACTGTTCCTCGGTCAACCGGGTGCGGGTGGTGAAGACATTGACATAGCCTTCAACCGTCGGCGTGAAGAAGGTTTTGGGCGGATAGGCGATGGCATCCGACGGGGTCTTGAAGCTGGTACCGATGATCCAGACCAGCGGCAGGATGGTGATCAGCGCATAAAGGACGACAAGTACCCCGGCGAACCACTTCTGCCGGCGCGACGGCTCGGTGATGGAATAGCTGCTCATCGCTCTTTCACCTTGTTCAGGGCTTTGACGTAGATCGAAGCCAGACCGAAGACGGTCACGAAAAGGATGACGGCATAGGCCGAGGCATAACCGGTGCGCCACTTCTCGAAGGCTTCGCGCTTGAGGTTGATCGAGGTGAGCTCGGTGATCGAACCCGGGCCGCCGCCAGTCAGTTGGACGACGAGGTCGAACATCTTGAAATTCTCGATGCCGCGGAACAGAACGGCGAGCATCAGGAACGGCAGCACCAGCGGGATGGTGATGGTCCAGAACTGCCGCCATTTGCTGGCGCGGTCGCATTCGGCGGCTTCATAGATGCTGTCGGGAATGGAACGCAGCCCCGCCAGGCAGATCAGCATGACGAAGGGCGTCCACATCCAGGTGTCGACGATGACGATCGCCCAGGGCGCCAGCGCCACGTCGCCGATCATCGAGAAGCTGGAGGGATCGGCACCCGTCAGGAAGCCTATGGCATAATTGAACAGGCCGATCTGCGGCTGGTAGAGGAAGGTCCAGAAATTTCCGACGACCGCCGGGCTCAGCATCATCGGCAGCACGATGATCGTCGTCCAGAGATCATTGCCGCGGAACTTCTTGTTGATCAGATAGGCGAGCGAGAAGCCGATCAGCACCTGCAGCACCAGCGTCCAGATCAGGAAGTGGGCCGTTGCCTGCATGGTCAGCCAGATGTCCTTGTCGGACAGGATGCTGATGTAGTTCTTCAGGCCGACGAACTCGACCTCGGCATTGGGTCGATTGACGCGGAAATTGGTGAAGCTCAGCCGGATCGTCCAGATCAGCGGAAAGATGTTGACCGCGAGCAGGAGCACGATTGAGGGAGCAACGAAGAGCCAGGCGAGCGAACGGTCAGACAGACCCCGGAAACGCTTGGCAATGGCGTGCGGCGTCGCTTCGGCGACGCGATCCACCGGTGAATGCAGCATTGATATTCCCCTGATTATCAACTGTGCGGCGACGGAGCCGGCAAGCGCCGGCCCCGCACCGTAGCATGGCCCGCTGGGAGGATGCGGGACAGGGCTTTACAGCGATCAGTACTTGCCTTCGTCGTCGAAGATCTGCGTCCAGTCCTTGGCGAGACCGTCGAGCGCATCCTGGGCGGAGCCCTGGCCGGCAACGACATAATCGTGGAAGCGCTTCTGCGTCGCCTGCAGCAGCGAGGCGTAGGCCGGCTCCGCCCAGAAATCCTTCACGATGGCCATCGAGTCGAGGAAGGTCTGGGCATAGGGTTGGCTGGTGGCGAAGCCCGGATCCTCGACGACCTTGCGCAGTGCCGAATAGCCGCCCATCTGCCACCATTTCTGCTGGACCTCGGGCTGGGCGAACCACTTGATGTAGGCGAGCGCGTCGTCCTTCTTCTCCGAAGCCGAGACCACCGAGATGCCCTGGCCGCCGAGCTGGGCGAAGGCCACCCCGTCCGGACCCGCCGGGTTCGGGAAATAGCCCGACTTGTCGCCACCGACATTGGCATCGGCATTGATGCCGGGCCAGGTGAAGGCGAAGTTCATGTGCAGCGCCACCTGGCCCGACTTGTAGGCGTCAATGTCCTCGGACATGTAGGCGTCGGAATGGCCGGGAGGCGTACAGCAATCATAGAGCTGCTTGTAGAATTCCAACCCCTGCACCGCCTTGGCCGAATTGACGAACCCATCGAGCTCGTAAGGCTTGTCGGGGTTCTCGTACTGGAAGCCGAAGCTGTAGAGCACGTCCATCGCGCCCATGGTGATGCCTTCGGACCCGCGCTCGGTGTAGATCGCAGCACCATAGACAGTCTTGCCGTCGATCTCGCGCTTCTGGAAGAACTCGGCGATGTCCTTGAGCTCGGCGAAGGTTTTTGGCACGACGAGGTCACGGCCGTATTTCTTCTTGAACTCGGTCTGCAGCTCGGGCCGCGCGAACCAGTCCTTGCGATAGCTCCAGCCGACGACATCGCCGAAGGCCGGCAGCGCCCAGTAGTTCGGCGAATTCTTCGGCCATTCGGCATAACCGACGACGGTCGCCGGAATGAAGTCGTCCATCTTGATTCCTTCCTTTTCGAAGAAATCGTTGAGCTTCACATATTGGCCGTTCTCTGCCGCGCCACCGATCCACTGGCTGTCGCCGATCATCAGGTCGCAGAGCTTGCCGCCCGAGTTCAGCTCGTTGAGCATGCGGTCTGCGAAGTTCGGCCACGGCACGAACTCGAACTTCATCTTGACGCCGCTCTTGGCCTCGAAATCCTTGCTCAGCTCGACCAGCGCGTTGGCCGGGTCCCAGGCGGCCCAGCACAGCGTCAGGTCCTTTGCGCTGGCCTGGCTTGTTCCCGCCACGCCGGCAGCCAAAACGGCGCCGAAAGCGGCCAATGATCTCACATGGCGAATTGTCATGGCTGGGACCTCCCTCCCATCCTTCCGACCTCCATCGGAAGGCGAAAACGCCCGCTTGGGGCACCTGACGCGGAAACGATCTTCCTGGCGGGCCAGTCTCCTCCGCGCCGCCTGCGTGGCTCGCTCAGTCCTCCCGGCGACCACGATGAGAGTCTTAGTTGAGGTGCGCACCTCAATGCAAGCGAATTTTGAGGTACGCACCTCAAAACTTGATTTTCATCTGGTTTTGTTGGAGGAATCGCCCCGAGACGACATGATCGGGAAGAGAGTCGAGGATGCGGCCAACCGCGAGAGACCTGGCAGAAGCCGCGGGCGTCAGCCTCGCGACCGTCGACCGCGTCCTCAATGAGCGACCGAATGTCAGTCCAAAGGCGGCTAGGAGCGTGGCCGAGGCGATCGAGCGCATCGGCTTCATGCGCAACCCCGCCGCAGTGGCGTTGGCCCGCAACAAGACATACCGCTTCCGCTTCGTCCTGCCGACGTCAGGTGACCAGTATCTCGCCGAACTCATCGCCCGCGCCGGCGAAGCGACGGAGGCACTCCGCGCCGATTCGACCGACGTGGAAGCCGTGCAGATCGCCATGAGCGACCCACACCATGTCGCCAAATACCTCACGGCCATTGACCACGACACGGTCGACGGCGTTGCCGTCATGGCGCCCGAGTCACCGCAAGTGCGCGACGCGATGCTGCGGCTGGTCGAGCGCGGTGTTCGGGTGGTGCAGTTCCTGTCGGGCCAGGAGCGACTTGAGAGCGCCGACTATGTCGGCGTCGACAATTTTGCCGCTGGCGCCACCGCCGGCAAGATCACCGGCCGTTTCCTCTGCGAACGTCCGGGCAAGATCATGGTCGTTGCCGAAACCATGATGGCCCTCGACAGCATCCAGCGCCGCCTCGGCTTCGACAGCATCATCAACGCCCAGTTCCCGCATCTCGAAAGCCTGCCGTCGCTGGAGACATATGGCGACGAAAAGCGCGCCGACCTGATCATCCGGCGCACCTTGGAGCACAACCCCGACACGGTCGCCGTCTATGTCCTGAGCTCCGAGGCCCGCATCCCGCTGACGGCGGTGTGGAACACGCAAGGCGCCCGCGCGCTCACCGTCGTCGCCCATGAGCGAACCCCGTTCAGCGAGCAGGCGCTGATGGACGAACGCATCGACGCCGTCATCGCCCAGGACCCCGGCCACGCCGTCCGCAGCGCGCTGCGCATCCTGCGCGCCCGTTCCGACCACCGCGAACCCCTCGCCTCCCAGGAGCGCATCCGCATCGAAGTGCTGCTCAAGGAGAATCTGCAGTTCGATTGACCGGGAGAGCACAGCGCGTACCCCAACTGTCGAAGGTAAAGGCGGCTCATCTCCGGCGCTGAGGCGCAATCCTGTCGGGTGCCTCCAATCACTTACAGTTCAACTGCAAGTCGCGCATGTGGCGACGGCAAAGCCTTTGCCATATCTTGACGCCGTCCAGCCGCGACTTGCGATTCACCTGACCGCCAAACCGGAAGAAGCGCGATGCATGCCACGAAAATAACGGTCGCCCTGCTCGCCTGCCTGACCTTGTCGGCCTGCGGCATGGCGAAAGCGGCGAGGACCGGCGGCCAGACATTCGACAAATACGGCTGCATGGCGCGCGACTTCAAAAGCCAGCCGCCTTGCGAACCGGCTGAAGCTGCCGCGTCTGGTCCATAACAGGCGTGCCCCCTTTACGTCACCGCTTTGACGACCTACTGCAGACGGACATATCGAGCTGCAGCGGAAGGAAAAGACATGTCCGAGATCATCGTCAAAGACAGCAACGGCACTCAGCTGAATGAGGGCGATTCCGTTACGCTGATCAAGGACCTTAAGGTCAAGGGGACCTCCGAGACGATCAAGCGCGGCACGCTCGTCAAGAACATTCGCTTGAACGGCAATCACGGCGAGATCGAATGCAACACCAAGCAGGTCAAGGGGCTGGTGCTGAAAACCGAGTTTGTGAAGAAGGCCTGAGCCGCCAACGCTGCGCCGCGCCGATGGACCAGCGTCAACGCGGTTTTAAGCTCTGAAGTCCAGACTCAGCGCATGTCTGGATTCGCCCTTCCCAAGTTGAGATGGTTGGTGCTCGGCGCACTTGCTGCCGGCGGCTGGGCGATGACACAGGACTTGCCCAGCAAGGCGCGCTTCGACGATGGCCCGGCCAGGGCAGCCAACAAGTCCAGGGCGGAAACCGCCGAGCGCAAGGACGTCACCGTCACCAGGCCGAAGGTCAATGTCGCGCCACGGCCACAAGCTGACGTGGCGCGCCCCAAGGTGGATGTCGAACCGCGCAAGCTGACTGCCGCGCCGAAGCCCAAAGCAGAGGTTCCAACCAAGAAGGCGGCAGCCACGGCGCCTGCGGCCAGAGAAAGGACGCCGCGCAAGCCTGCCGCCGACATCGAGACGGCCTCGATCACACGCCCGCCCACGCCATTGCCGCGGCCGAAATCGACAGCAAAGGAGCCGGCGCCGAAATCGACGAGCACCGGCGCTGCCGCGCTCAACGTGCTCTATACCAGCACCACGGTCTATCTGCGCCAGCGCCCAAGCGTTTCCGCCCCCGTCACGTCAAGTCTCAAGCAGGGCGAGAGTGTCAGGGTGTTCGCCCGTGACGGCAAATGGACGCTTGTGTCGGCCTCGGGACGCAAGGGTTGGTTGCATGGCGACCTGCTGCGACCGGCGGATCCTGCCGCCCCTCGCCCGAAACAGACGCTCGGCCACGCCGCCAACACCGCCACGCCGGGCTGAGCCGCCTAAATTCGCCTCTGAAACAGCCGATATCATGCCTGATCGGGCATTGTGGGTTGAAACCGGACGCATCCGGTGCCAAATCTGCGGCGCGTCTCGCAGGTGCTGCGAGCACCCAAATGGTTACCCGGTAGAGGTCAATGGTCAGCTATCTCGACGCCGCCACGGCGCCCCTCAGGAACACCGGCCAGATCCGCCTTTACGGCGCCGAGGCTTTTGAAGGCATGCGCAAGGCGTGCCAGCTCACCGCCAGCTGCCTTGATGAGCTGGTCGACCGCGTTGCTCCAGGGGTTACAACCGACGCCATCGACCGTTTCGTCTTCGAATACGGCATGGATCACGGCGCGCTGCCGGCGACGCTGAACTATCGCGGCTACACCAAGTCGTCCTGCACCTCGATCAATCATGTCGTCTGCCACGGCATCCCCGACACCAAACCGCTCAAGGACGGCGACGTCGTCAACATCGACGTCACCTACATCCTCGACGGCTGGCACGGCGATTCGAGCCGGATGTACCCGGTCGGCACCATCAAGCGCGCCGCCGAGCGGTTGCTCGAAGTCACCCACGAATGCCTGATGCGCGGCATCGCGGCTGTCCGTCCAGGTGTCCGTACCGGCGCGATCGGTGCTGCCATCCAGACCTATGCCGAAGCTGAGCGCTGCTCGGTGGTGCGCGATTTCTGCGGCCATGGCGTCGGCGCGTTGTTCCACGACGCACCGAACATCCTGCACTACGGCAATGCCAATGAAGGCGTCGAGATGCGCCAGGGCATGATCTTCACCATCGAGCCGATGATCAATCTCGGCCGGCCGCATGTGAAGGTGTTGTCGGACGGCTGGACGGCGGTCACCCGCGACCGCTCGCTTTCGGCCCAGTACGAGCATACGGTCGGCGTTACGGCCACAGGCTGCGAGATCTTCACGCTGTCGCCCAAAGGGCTCGACCGACCGGGCCTGCCCGCATAAGATCACCTCGCCGGCAAGCGCATCGGCCCGCACAAGCACGATGTGTCAACTTGGGGAGAGCGTCCTAGCTGCGTTCGTTCGAACGCACAGGCGACCGCGCCGGCGGGGGCGACATACTGGGCATGGCGAGCGACGATCACGACGAGCGCGGTTTCTTTGGCGAGCGGTCGCTGCCGCAGCCCAAGCGCGACACTGAGCCGGAGAAACCCCACTATCTCGGCCATCGCGAGCGTCTGCGCGCGCGTTTCTCGGCAAGCGGCGGCGACGCCCTCGCCGACTATGAACTGCTCGAACTCTTGCTGTTCAGGCTGATCCCGCGCGCCGACACCAAGCCTATCGCCAAAGCCCTGCTCGCCCGCTTCGGCACACTCGCCGAAGTGCTGGGCGCACCAGTCAACCTGCTGCAAGAGGTCAAGGGCGTCGGGCCGGCAGTGGCTCTCGACCTCAAGATCATCGCCGCCTCGGCCACGCGCATGGCGCGCGGCGAAATCAGCGGCCGCGAGGTGTTGTCGTCGTGGAACCAGGTGCTCGACTATTGCCGGGCAGCGATGGCGTTCGAAGAGCGCGAGCGGTTCCGCATCCTGTTCCTCGACAAGAAAAACGTGCTGATCGCCGACGAGGTGCAACAAACGGGCACCGTCGACCATACGCCGGTTTATCCCCGCGAGGTCATCAAGCGCGCGCTTGAGCTGTCGGCCACTGCTGTCATCCTCGTGCACAACCACCCGTCCGGCGACCCGACACCTTCGCGCGCCGACATCGACATGACCAAGACCATCATCGACATCGCCAGGCCGCTCGGCATCGCCGTGCACGACCACATCATTATCGGCAAGAAGGGCTTTGCCAGCATGAAGGGGCTGCTGCTGATCTAGACGTGCGCAGCAGGCATTGGCCGGAACAGCTTTCGACGAAGACAGAATCAAAAAAGGCCGCCGGATTGCTCCAGCGGCCTTTCCTGTTTCACTCAGGAGCGTCGCCTTATTCGGCGTCGGCTTCCTTGGCCTTCTTCTTCGGAGCGGCCTTCTTCTTGGGCTCTTCGCCCTCGGCCTTCTCAGCCTTGTCTGCCTTCTTGGCCGAAGCCTTCTTGGCCGGCTTTGCCGAAGCCTCGTCCTCGTCGTCGGCGAGCAGCTCTTCCTTGGTCACCTTCTTGTCGGTGACGGAGATCTGCGACAGCAGGTGATCGACGACCTTCTCCTCGAACAGCGGCGCGCGCAGGTTGACCAGCGCCGACGGGTTGTTGCGGTAGAAATCGAACACTTCCTGCTGCTGGCTGGCCGGGTAGCGGCGAACGGTGTCGAACAGACCGCGCTGCAACTCTTCGTCGGAAACCGTCACGCCGGACTTCTCGCCGATCTCGGCGAGGACCAGGCCGAGGCGCACGCGGCGCTCGGCAAGGCGCTGGTACTCGGCACGGGCTTCTTCTTCCGTCGTCTCTTCGTCGGCAAAGGTGCGGCCGGCGATCTCGAGATCGCGGGTCACCTGGCTCCAGATGTTGCCGAATTCGGCTTCGACGAGCTTGGAAGGCGCCTCGAACTGGTAGGCACCGTCGAGCTGGTCGAGCAGCTGGCGCTTGACCTTCTGGCGCGTCATGGCGCCGAACTGGTTCTCGATCTGGCCGCGAACAATGTCACGCAGCTTCTCGAGCGACTCGAGGCCGAGGTTCTTGGCGGTCTCGTCGTTGACTTCCAGCTTGCCGGGGGCAGCGACTTCCTTGACGGTGACGTCGAAGGTGGCTTCCTTGCCGGCCAGATGCGCGGCCTGGTAGTTCTCCGGGAAGGTCACGGTGACGAGCTTCTCGTCGCCTGCCTTGGCGCCGATCAACTGGTCCTCGAAGCCGGGAATAAACTCCTTCGAGCCGAGCACCAGCGGCTGGTCGCCGCCCGTGCCGCCGTCAAAGGCAACGCCGTCGATCTTGCCGACATAGTCGATGGTGACGCGGTCGCCTTCGGCGGCCTTGCCGGTCTTCGGCTCGTAGGAGCGCGCCGATTCGGCAACGCGGTTGACCTGCTCGTCGATCTCGCTTTCCGGAACGTCGTAGACCGGGCGCGACACCTTGATGTCGGTGAAGTCCTTGATCTCGATCGCGGGAATGACTTCATAGCTCAGCGAGAACTCGAAATCGACGCCGCCGGCCAGGATCTTCTCGGCTTCCTTCTCGTCCTCGGTCATCACGACGTCGGGCTGCATCGCAGCCTTTTCGCCGCGCTCGGCGATGATCGTGCGCGTCGAGTCGGTCAGGATCTCGTTGACCACTTCGGCCATGAAGGACTTGCCGTACATCTTGCGGATGTGCTGCATCGGCACCTTGCCCGGACGGAAGCCGTTGATGCGGACCTTGTCCTTGGCAGCCGAAAGCCGCTTCTCGAGACGGGCTTCCATATCGCCGGCAGGAACCGAGACCTTGATCTCGCGCTTGAGGCCGGAGTTGAGCGTTTCGGTGACCTGCATCATCAAACCTTTGTTTTACGTATGGCGCGGTTTGAACGGCGTCCTGCCGTTCAGCCTGCCGGAATTCGTTTGCCGGGGGTGGCTTCAAGTTCGCAAATCGTCATCCTGGCCCGCCATCGCGGCCCGTTTGGCTCCGCCATCTTCCGAAAATCCGATAAGTTATTGTTTTTCCGACTTCTTATCGTATCTTTCAGAGACGGTCCTTTGCGTCCCATCCTATTTGACAGGCCTTTTGTCACAGGCGAGGCCAATTTTCAACTATCTTCGCGGTTTCTCCCGGCCCGGGTCATTTCGGCTCCGAGATTGACAGAATGATGGCGGCATGTGATTGGCGGTCGCATGCGGATGTGGCGGAACTGGTAGACGCCCTGGATTTAGGTTCCAGTGCCGAGAGGCGTGTAGGTTCGACTCCTATCATCCGCACCATAGACGCTCTGCCCGGCGGACCTGAAACCTCTGATCGCGAGTGATCGAGCCGTGCACGCAACGACAAATCCCCCAGCTACCACCTCCACTGCCGACAACAATCGCCCGGTCCGACCGCGACGCAGCCTGCTCATTGCCTCCGATGCGGTGTGGCCGCCCGTTTCGGGTGGGGATCTACGCAACTGGCAGAATGTCCAGGCGCTTGCGGGGCTGGGTGATGTGCTGGCGACCTCGGTCCACGCACCAGCTGCACCTACGACGCTCGACGACGACAGGATCACGACACTCGCCCTTGCCAACGCAGCCGAGGCCGCAACCTCGCCGCGCCTCGCCAAACGCCGGACCCCGATCGACACGCGCATCCCGCAAGTCGCGCTTTCGCGCCTGCTGGCGGCGGCACGCGACTTCAAGCCCGATGCCATCATCGTCGAGGGTATTCCACTGTTTCCTCTCCTCGAGCATCTGCGCCCACTGGCGTCGACGATCGTGCTCGACATGCACAACATAGAGTCCGACCTTTTCAGGCAGATGATGCCGAAAACCGGCTGGCTGGGAGGGCTGTTCTCAAAGAAGGCCCGCCATGTCAGGCGGATGCGCGACATCGAGTTGCAGTCGCTGCGCATGGTGGACAAGGTCTGGGTCTGCTCGGAGCAGGATCGCGACAGACTACGCGACCTGTCCCGCGGGCGTGCCCTTGCCGATGTCGTTCCGAATGGCGTTCCCCGGTTTGAACTCATCCCCGAACAATTGGCCGACCAGCCCGCAATGGCCACGGGCCAGCCGACGCTGCTGTTCATCGGCCACCTCAACTACCCGCCGAATCTCGAAGCGGCGCGGCGGTTGGCAACGCAAATCCTGCCGCGGCTGCACGCCGCGCTCGGCGGCGCAAGGCTCGTCATTGCCGGGCGCAACCCACACCGCAGCCTTGGCGACGTGGCTGCCTTGCCCAATGTCGAACTGATAGCCAATCCCGACGATCTTGCGGAGCTTTATCGCCGCGCGCATCTTGCCGTCGTACCGCTGGTCAGCGGCGGCGGCACGCGGCTGAAAATACTGGAAGCGATGGCCTGGGGCCTCCCGGTCGTGGCCACCCGGCTGGCTGCGGAAGGCCTCGGCCTTGTCGACGGTGTCGACATCGACTTTGCCGAGACCGACGACGACCTCGCCGCGCGCGCGGCGGCGCTGTGCACGGACACCGACTGGCTTCAGGCGCGGCGGCTGCGTGCCCGTGAAACAGTCACGCAGCGCTTCGGTCCGAAAGCCATCGCGGCGGCCGTCAGATCCAGCCTCGCGTGATATCCGAGAAACTCTCGATATCAGCTTGATAAGCCTTGTCTAATAATGCCATGACATGCAGGATGACTGAAAGAAGAAGTTGATCGGCTTTGCATGACAATTCCAAAAATTCTTCACCAGACCTGGAAGACGGACAGAATTCCCGACAAATTCCTCAGCTGGTCGACGAGTTGGGAGAAACACAATCCAGGCTGGCGGCACATCTTGTGGAGCGACAGGATGCTGCTCGACTTTGTCGCCGAACACTATCCTGATTATCTTGAGACCTACTGCAGCTACAAGGTCGGCGTCCAGCGTGCGGACGCTGCGCGTTACATGCTGCTGCACCATTTCGGCGGCGTCTATGCCGACATCGACTGCGAATGCGTGGCGCCCTTCGACGGGCTTTTGGACGAGAACCGCGTCGTCCTGTGCAAGGAACCCCAAAGTCAGTCGGATGCGCAGACGCGCATGCGCAACCTGCCTCACCTTCTCTTCAACGGGACGATGGCGAGCCCGAAAGGACACCCGTTCTGGCCCCACCTGTTTGCCTATCTGCCTTTGGTCAAGGATGCGCGGGACGTTCTCGATGCCACGGGCCCATGCCTTCTGACGGCGGCGCAGCTGAGTTTCCCCGATCAGTCGGCCTTTGCGATCCACCCGAACGAACTTTTCAGCCCGGCTGGCAGCAGTGGCAATTCGGCCGACGCCGCCACGACCGCGACCCTGTCCATTCATCACTGGGCCGGGACCTGGTGGATCAAACCCAAACCACCGTCTTTGCTGGCACGGTTGCGGCAAAGCTACTATCAGGCGCGGCATGCCTTGACCAAAGGCGAGCAGCTCGACCTGGCCGCAGCACAGGCGGCAGTCGACCCGGCTGCCCTCAACCGCCGACCGCCCTCGGGCAACAACATCGCGATACTTGTGCCATTGCGCGATGCCGCCGACCACATTGAACCCTTCCTCGCAGCGCTCGCCCGGCTCGGCCACCCCAAGGAGTGCATCAAGCTGGTGTTCTGCGAAGGCGACAGCAGCGACGGCAGTTGGGAAAGGCTGACCGAAGCGACCGCTGCACTCAACGGAAACTACCGCGACATCGTGCTGCTCAAGAAGGACCTTGGCATCAAGATGGAACGAGCGAAGCGCTGGAAGCCCAGCCTTCAACGCAAGCGCCGCTCGGCCATTGCCGCCGTCCGCAATCATCTCATCAGCCACGGGCTCGATGCCAGTGACGACTGGGCTCTGTGGATCGATATCGACGTCTGGCGTTATCCCTCGGACGCCATATCGCGCCTGATCGCTTCGGGCGGCAGGATCGTCGTTCCCAACTGCGCGGTGGCGCCGGGTGGTGGCAGCTTCGACATGAACAGCTTTGCCACTCTCCGAAAGCCAAGGGATTACCGATACTACCGCGCGCTGCGCGGCGGCCTCTACCAGCCTCCAGCCAAGGAAAACACCAGGCTTTACCTTAGCGACCTGCGCCATCTCGACAGCGTAAACCTCGACGGCGTCGGTGGCACGATGCTGCTCGTCGACGCAGCGCTGCATCGCGGCGGCCTCAACTTTCCCGAGATCCCCTACAGGTTCCTGCTCGAGACAGAAGGCTTTGCTGCCCTTGCCAATGATCTCGGCGTCGTGCCGCTCGGGCTGCCTAAAATAGAAGTACTGCACGTCCCCTGGTGAACGCCAGCGGACTTGCCCTGTCTTGATGCCTTAATAGAGCGGTTCCTCAAACAGCATTGTGTCGCCGTCCATCAGTGCCTTGATCTGGCCGGTGCCGTCGCTGCCGACCGCCACCTTGATGCCGAAGCTGCGCAATTCGGGCTCCGCGCCGGAGTTGCGCTTGCGCATCTCCTCCTCGATGGCCAACCCTTCGCCCTCCGGCACATAGAAGCGCTCGATGCCGTAGTCGACGCTAATGGTCGAACCCGGCGTCAGGCTCCAGGCATTGGTGACCTGGCCGCTAAGATCGACCTCATCCGGGCTTGCGATCGTCGAGTCAGTGGTGAGCATGGCGGATTTGGCGCGCCAGTACCCATCAGCGTCCTTCTTCAAGCGGACGACGATCGGCCATCCTTCCACGGCCGCCGCTTCATCCTGTGGTAGGTTTTCGACGATTTCGACAGGAATGCGCGAGATGTCGTAGCCAAGCCTGACATAGTCGCCGCGCAACAGGTCGCGCGGGTCGACGGGCTCGACCTTGAGCAGGATTTCCTTGCCGTCGCGCAGGATCGCCGCGCGCCCGACGATCATCCAGCCGAGGAAACCGATTTGCGCCAGGGCCACGACAATGGCGGCGACAACGAGCTTGTAGCGGGTCATCACGCGGCTCCCTGGGCTGGCTGTGATTTCATGCGCCGTTCGATGCGGATGATCGCATAAGCTAGGCCGGCGAGGATTATTGCAGCTGCGAAGAAGAAGCCTGCCGTGCCCAACATGGAGCCGACCGTCACCATGTAGACGATCGCCAACTCGAAGGCGAAGCCGATATAGGCTATCCAGCGCAAGCCTCGGCTCTCGCGACCGAGGAAGACGATCACGGCCGCGATGACCGCCAGCGCCACGGCAGCGGCGATGACAAAGCCTGCATCATCCATCTGGTCGAGCTGGACCATGCCCATACCGGAGAGGAAGCCGATCAGCGCGTGCAGCGGCAGCCGCCCGCCAAGCTGGGCAATGCGCTCCGAAGCCGCAGGTGCCAGCGCTGCAGCGGCGAGAAGCGCTGCCGAGACCAGCGCAAGCACCAGCCCGACCTCCAGCGACTCGTAGTGAAAGCCGAGCAGCACCGCATAGAGAATGACCGACAGCGCGATCAGGTGGCGCGCAGCGCGGCTCTGCGTCCAGAACGACAGCGCCCAGTATGCGGCCATGAACACAATGAAGAGATGCGGAAACTCCGCGCGGCGGAACAGCTCAAATCCCTTCGTCACCAGCCATGCGTCGGCGATGCCGATGGCGGCGACAGTCAGGGCATTCGAACGCAGTGCGGCCGCGGCTATGGCCGTGCCTATCGACCAGGTGACGATCGCCGCCGCCTCGTCACCGGAGAAATGGTACATCTGGCCGATCAGCGCGATCGAACCGCCAAAGGCCGCGGCAGCGATCAACCACAATGCTTCGGCGAAGCCGCCATGGTCCCGCTGCTTGAGCACGGCTCCGCCGACATAACCCGCGAAGATCACGGCAAACAGCGAGGCCACTCGCGCCGGGCGCGGTATTGCTTCCCAGTTGGCCGCGACAAGGATCAGGATCGCTGCCGCAAACAGCAGAGCCGCCATCATGGCGAGGATCGAACCGAAATTGAGCCCGTTGCGCTCATTGGTCTCGACATCGCGGATCAGCGCGTCACCGGTCGCGCGGTCGACGAGCCCGCTGTCGACCCAACGGGCGATGTCGTTCTTCACCTTGGTGGCATAGCTCGCCATATGTCGCTTCCCCTGCCCGACGGCCCACACCAGGGCCAAGCCGTTGTCATCATGGCGAATTTCAGATTCGGTCACAATTATGACCGAAGCCTTAATGCTCATTAATGTTGCAATGCACAAAACGCATTGCTGCCATGCGAGCATAGCGCTTCAATTTTAGGCAAGGGCATCCTATCTACGCCCCGTACACAGAAGAGAAAAGAAGACGAACGGAAAACGAAGATGAACCTGATCCGCAATTACCGCAACTGGCGCCGCTACCGTGACACTGTCTCCGAGCTGAGCCGCCTGTCGAACCGTGAACTGACCGACCTCGGCATTACCCGCAGCGATATCCACTTCGTCGCTCGCAAGGCGATCTAACCGAAGCCGATCTACCCAAACTACCTGTCCGAACCGAAAAGAGAACTGAAATGAACTTGCTCCGCACTTACCGCAACTGGCGTGCATATCGCGAGACGGTGAACGAGCTTGGCCGTCTGTCGAACCGCCAGCTTGCCGATCTCGGCATCAATCGTGGCGAGATCCAGTCGATCGCGCGCCGCGCAATCTAATTCAAGCTTTCCGTCCGGGTCGACCTCCTCCCCGACCCCGATGGATCCGGTCAGCTTTCTCCTCCCATTGAGCTGACCACCTTAACACACCCGCCGGATCCTCCTCCCCCGGCGGGTGTCGTTAGCCCGAGAGCCTCGCCCTCTTCGATTGGCGAACAGAATTCAGCCTGCGCCGACCTCCTCCCCGGCAAAGGCGAATAGGTCAGCTTTCTTCTCCCATTGAGCTGACCACCAATAACGACACCTGCCGGACCTCCTCCCCCGGCAGGTGTTGTTACCTGGTGCATGATCCCGAATATCGAAATCGATTTTCGGAAAGGATCATGCACCCACCATAAGTGCTACAGCGTCCTTTGCGCGTCCAAATGGACGCGCTGCGCTGTAGAGAGCGTCGCCCTCTTCGATTGGCGAACAGAATTCAGCCTGCGCCGACCTCCTCCCCGGCAAAGGCGAATAGGTCAGCTTCCTCCTCCTCCCAGAGGCTGACCACCAAAACCAATACCCGCCGGTCCTCCCCCGGCGGGTATTGTCGTTTTGGCGCCGCGCCTTCGATCTCGGGAGAGAACTGCCCTAGTTCAG
Organism: Aminobacter sp. SR38; assembly: GCF_014843375.1. Taxonomy (NCBI): domain Bacteria; kingdom Pseudomonadati; phylum Pseudomonadota; class Alphaproteobacteria; order Hyphomicrobiales; family Phyllobacteriaceae; genus Aminobacter; species Aminobacter sp. SR38. The sequence continues at coordinate 10,766 of NZ_CP062112.1, read as the reverse complement.
CGCGCCGCTATCCAGCACACCACGCTGCTTCCAGTCGTTGAGCCGGATGATGTCGGGCGCGCCACCCATCGGCGCATACCAGGAATCGACAACCCATTTGACGCCGTCGGGTGCGCGGATCACCGCCGTCCAGTGCGGATAGCGGCCGTCGAGCAGGAAGCCCCTGGAATCTCGGGCTTCGACCTTGTGATGCTTGAGCAGGCCGCGACGCGCGAGATAACGCAGCAGCGCGTCGGTATTGGTCGACTCATCGACGCAATCCATCTGTCCGCGAATTTTCGAAGCGCCGAACTCCGACTGTGGCTGGTCGCGCACGCCGGTCACCTGCTGCGCCCGCTTCTCGAAATAGCCGACCGCCCGGGCGATCGCCTTGCGCTCGGCTTTCGGCGAGGCTCGGCCGGCGGCCATGATCGCTGCAAACTTCCGGTCGTCACTGGTGCCAAGATCGAGGCGCGAACGAAACGCGCAGCCATAACCATGGCAGATGTCGATGGTTCTTGCTGGCGCGGCCACGGCCTCCGTGACCGGACCGCCGGCCATGATCGATATGAGGCCAGCAAAAAGGATGATCGCACGTCTCGTCATGGCGATATCCTAGTGACTGTCCCGCATCGGGCGCAACTCGCAAGCCGCCCAATCGTTGCATTCCCCCGTCCAAGGGATTATTCCGGCGCCATGAGCACAAAACCCATTCACATCATCGGCGGCGGTCTCGCCGGATCGGAAGCGGCATGGCAGGTGGCTTCGGCCGGCGTGCCTGTCATCCTGCATGAAATGCGCGGCGTGCGCGGCACCGACGCGCACAAGACCGACGGCCTGGCTGAGCTTGTCTGTTCCAATTCGTTCCGCTCGGATGACGCCGAAACCAACGCCGTCGGCCTGCTGCACGCCGAGATGCGGCTTGCCGGCTCGCTGATCATGAGCGCCGGCGACGCCAACCAGGTTCCCGCCGGCGGCGCGCTCGCCGTCGACCGCGACGGTTTCTCCAATGCCGTCACCGCACGGCTCGAAGCGCATCCGTTGATATCAATCGTGCGCGAGGAAATCACCGGCCTCCCGCCCGAGGACTGGGACCAGACGATCATCGCAACCGGCCCGCTCACCGCACCTTCGCTGGCCGAGGCGATCGCCGCCAGCACCGGTGCCGACGCGCTCGCCTTTTTCGACGCGATTGCGCCGATCATCCATTTCGACAGCATCGACATGAATGTCTGCTGGTTCCAGTCGCGCTACGACAAGGTCGGCCCCGGCGGTACCGGCAAGGACTACATCAACTGCCCGATGGACAAGGAGCAGTACGACGCCTTCGTCCAGGCGCTGCTCGATGGACAGAAGACCGAGTTCAAGGAGTGGGAAGGCACGCCCTATTTCGACGGCTGCCTGCCGATCGAGGTGATGGCCGAGCGTGGTCGCGAGACCCTGCGCCACGGGCCGATGAAGCCGATGGGCCTGACCAATGCGCACAACCCGACTGTGAAGGCCTATGCAGTTGTGCAGCTGCGCCAGGACAATGCGCTCGGCACGCTGTACAACATGGTCGGTTTTCAGACCAAGCTGAAGCATGGCGAGCAGGTCAATGTGCTGCGCATGATTCCGGGGCTGGAAAACGCCGAATTTGCGCGTCTCGGCGGCCTGCACCGCAACACCTATCTCAACTCGCCGACCCTGCTCGACCCGACGCTGCAGCTCACGTCGCGACCGGGCCTGCGTTTTGCCGGCCAGATCACCGGTTGCGAGGGTTATGTCGAAAGTGCTGCCATCGGGCTTTTGGCCGGCCGCTTCGCCGCCGCCCAGCGCTTGGGACAACAGACCAGCACGCCACCCGTGACCACCGCCTTCGGTGCGCTGCTCAACCACATCACCGGCGGGCACATCGTCTCGGACGACGAGCCTGGCAAGCGCTCGTTCCAGCCGATGAACGTCAATTTCGGCCTGTTCCCGGTCATGGAAGCGCCGAAAGTCGAAGGCAAGCGCCTGCGCGGCAAGGAAAAGACCGTTGCCAAGAAGAAGGCGATGACGGCGCGCGCGCTCGTCGACTGCCGCGCCTGGCTCGGCCTTGCCCCAGCGGCACAGGCCGCGGAGTAGGCATCAGGCCATGGCGCTTGCGGAAACGCAACGGCTGACGCTCAGGGAAATGGAACGCGGCGACGCCGTCGCGATCCAGTCCGTCTTCAATGACGATTATGCCCATCGTTTCTATCCGGAGATGACGAACGAGGCCGCGGCGATCGAGTGGATCGACCGCAACCGCGAACGCTACCAGCGCGACGGTTTTGGCCTGTGGGCAATCATCGACAAGACCAGTGGTGCGCTGATCGGCGACTGCGGCCCGACCTGGCAGGATGCCGGCGGCACCCGCGTGCTGGAAATCGGCTATCACATAGCGTCGCAATGGCGCGGACGCGGCTACGCGCTCGAAGCCGCCCGCGCTGCCATGGCTTTCGGTTTCGCCAGGACCACCGAGCCCCTGATCGGCTCGATTGTCGCCACCGACAATGCGTCATCGGCCAGCGTCGCCCGGCGCCTGCACCATGACGTCCGCTCCTACGTCAACGCCCGCGGGCTTGATCGTTTCCTGTTCTTCACGCGGCGCGAGCGGTACGTCTCGTCCTAGCGCTCACGCGCGCGAGGTCACTCGCCAGGTATCGGCCCCGCTTCAGGCAGCCCCGGCTTGCCCGCTTCGCCGGGATTGCGCCTGACATAGGCGGCTTTCAGGCTTTCCGAGGTCTCGCGCGAGCCGTCATGGCTCCAGCCCGGCGGCATGAACAGGTAACCGAGGCGCTGGCGCAGGCTGAGCCCGGGCGCGAATGCGTCCTTGAACATGCCAATCCATTCATGGAAGGCGACGCGGACCGGATTGAAGGTGCCGATGTTGTGGACGATGCCGTAGCGCGGCAGGTCCTCTTCCCGTTCCTCGACGAAAGTGCCGAACATGCGATCCCAGATGATCAGCGTGCCGGCAAAATTGGCGTCAAGGTAACGCGGGTTGGTGGCGTGGTGCACCCGATGATGTGACGGCGTGTTGAAGATGAACTCGAACCACGCCCACATCCTGCCGATGGCCTCGGTGTGGATCCAGAACTGCCAGACCAGGTTGAAGCCGAAGACGAAGGCGATAACCGCCGGGTGGAAGCCGAGCAGCACCAATGGCATCTGCAGGATGAACATGCCGGTGAACAGGCCGGTCCAGCTTTGCCTGAGCGCGGTCGACAGATTGTAGTGCTGGCTCGAATGGTGGTTCACATGCTCGGCCCAGACCCAGCGCACGCGGTGGGCGATGCGATGGTACCAGTAGTAGCGCAGGTCATCGAGCAGGAAGGCTGTGATGAACACCCAGAGCGACAGGCCAAGGTCGAAGACCCTGAATTGCCAGACCCAGAGCAGAGCCCAGTAGGACACGACGCCGAGCAAAAGGCCGGCAACCACGTTTCCTGTGCCCATCATCAGGCTCGTCAGCGTGTCACGCGTTTCGAAAGCGCCCTTCGCCCGGCCGGTGCGAACAAGCCAAAGCTCTATCAGGATCGCGATCACGAAGAACGGAATCGCAAGCTCCGTGACCTTGGGAAAATCGTAGTTCTCCATCACGCCTTATCCCCTTCGCCGCTTGCGCCTGATCTGCCCGAAAGCGCGGCGACCACAGCGCCGGCAGCCTCGGCATCCGTGAAGCGGAAGTCTCCGCCCTTCCAGGTGAAGTCGAGCAAGCTCAGCGCTACGGTCCTGTCATCGCGGACAGTTACGGCCGCCACATCGGCCCCGGTCACGATACGCGTGAGAAACTTGTCACCGATGCCGCGGACGATACCGACGGAGCCGTTGTCGAGCTGCAGGAACGCCGTGCCGCCGTCCTCGGTCAGCAGCACCGCGCGAGACGCGACATCAGGAAAGTCGGTGGCAAACCGCTGCAGCGCATGGTCCGTGCCCGCCAGCTGCGCCTTTGCACTGCCGCCGCTAAGATGCACGGCAGCCACTACCGCTGATATGCCGACGACGACCATCGCCACCAGAATTGGCAAGCTCATGATAACAGATGTCCTCCCGAAACCGCTCTCCGGGCGATTTCAGCGGCAGACTAGCATCGTTGACGTTTACGTCAACGATAGTCTAGCGCCACCCACGGGAAGCTGTCGCGACCATGGCGAAATGCTTGCGCAGCACAGACATGCCATCTTTGCCGCGCTCGACGCGGTCGAGATAGGCAGGCGTCAGCGCAATCGGCAGGAAGGCTGGCCGCAATGACTGCGGCAGCGCCTTGGCGCCGCGTTCGAAGGCACGGAGATGCTCGCGCGCCAAGGCAATCATCGCCTGGACGGCGACAGTCGATCTTTGGTCGTCGATGCCAGCGACGAACTCTTCCGGCGTCAGGCCGGCCGCAGCAAGGATGTCCCGTGGCACATAACATTGGCCGCGCGCCCGGTGCATCGGCAGCAGGCGCAGCAACCCTGCGATCGCCTGGGCGCAACCAGCATGGCCCGCAAGCTCCGCATGCTTCGGCGCGCCGTCGGCATCGAGCACCAGCGAAGCCAGTTGGATCAGCGCCGAGGCAGTCTCGCCGCAATAGCCCTCGAGGTCGGTTCGCGACGGCATCGGGTCGTCATAGAGATCGAAGATACGGGCTTCGAGGTAGTTGTCGAAAGCCGTGACAGGCAGACGATAGGATTCGATCGCCGCCATCAAGGCTGAGGCGAGCGGATGTCCGGCGCCGGCTTCCCGACTGCCCGAGGCAATGACGTCGCGCCACCATTGCAGCCTGATCTCACCGGGCATCGGCTCGCTGACGCGGTCGCGGATGGCTGCAATCTCGGCGTTGAACGCATAGAGCGCCAGAAGCGCCGGCCGCTTGTCCTCGGGGGCGTAGAGCGCGGCAAGATAGCGGTCGCGGTCGGCAACGCGCACCGTATCCATCAGGGCTTTCGCCGGGTCGGTTGCGCCGTGCACGTCAGTCGACAGCAATGAAGGCCGCGGCGACGGCGCGATCTTCGGCAAGCAGCACGTTGTAGGTGCGCACCGCTGCCCCCGTCGACATCGGGTCGGCCGAGATCCCGGCGGCCTTCAGCGCGGCGCGCAACGCTTCCGGCAGGCGGCGCAACTCCTTACCCATTCCGACGAGCAGGATCTCCACAGCCCCTGCCTCGGCGAACAGCTTGTCGAAATCGGACGGCTGCAGCGCCTGCGCATCGGCCGGCTGCCAGCCATAGATGCCTGACGGCAGGCACAGGATCGATCCGCGATGCGACATGTCGGCGAAACGGAAGCCGCCGTCGCCATAAGCGTCGACGGGCGCCCGTCCCGGGAAATGCGCCTCGCGGATGATCATTCCCGCCATGGCTTACGACTTGGTCGGCTGGGCACCGGCCGGCACGGCCGGCTTGCCCATGTCGTCCGCGCCTTCAGGCCGCAGCCTGAACAGGATCAGCAGCGGACCAGCGACGAAGATCGACGAGTAGGTGCCGACCAGGATGCCGAAGATCATCGCCAGCGTGAACGACTGAATGACCTCGCCACCGAACAGGTAGAGCGAAACCAGGGCCAACAGCGTCGTCACGCCGGTCAGCACGGTACGCGACAGCGTCTGGTTCATCGACAGGTCGAGCAGCTGTTCGATCGGCATCTTCTTGTACTTGCGCAGGTTTTCTCGGACGCGGTCATACACGACGACGGTATCGTTGATCGAATAGCCGACGATCGTCAGGATGGCCGCGATACTGGTCAGATTGAACTCGATGCCGGTTATGACATAGAGCCCGACCATCATCGTCACGTCGTGCACAGTCGCGATGATCGCACCGAGCGCGAACTGCCATTCGAAGCGGAACCAGATATAGATCAGCATCGCCAGCATGGCGGCAAGCACGCCAATCGTTCCCGACCAGGCCAGTTCGCTCGACACCGTCGGTCCAACCGATTCGACGCGCCGGAAATCGTACTCGGCGGAAAGCTCGCCGCGCACCTTCTCGACCACGCTCTGCTCGGCATTGTCGCCGGCATTCTGCCCCTCGACGCGGATCAGTAGCGTGTTGTTGGCGCCGAACTCCTGCACCTGAACGTCGCCGAGGTTGAGCTCGCTCAGCCTGGCGCGGACAGCGGCCGAGTCAGCGGTACCGCTCTTGGACTGCACCTCGATGCTGGTGCCGCCGCGGAAGTCGATGCCGTAATTCATCTCGATCGAGAAGAACAGCACGGCCGCCAGGATCGACGCCGCTGCGGACAGGGTGAAGGCATGGCGCCGCCAAGACATGAACGGATAGCTGGTGTTGTCGGGCACGAAGCGCACCAGGCCCTTGGGCAGTTCCTTGGGCTTGGCGCGGCGCAGCCAGATCGAAACCAGCCAGCGGGTCAGGGTGAAGGCGGTGAAAACGGTCGTCAAGATGCCGATGGCGAGCGTGACAGCGAAGCCGCGAACCGGACCCGAACCGAGATAGAACAGGATCAGGGCGGCGATGAAGGTGGTGAAGTTGGCGTCGACGATAGTCGCCAGCGCGCGGGCAAAACCCGAATCCAGCGACTGTACCAGGGATCGGCCGAGTTGCCGCTCTTCGCGCACGCGTTCGTAGATGATGACGTTGGAGTCGACCGCCATGCCGACGGTCAGCACGATGCCGGCAATGCCGGGCATGGTCAGCGTGGCACCCAGGATGGACAGGATCGCGATGATGAGCGCCACGTTGGCGGCAAGCGCAATGTTGGCGATGATGCCGAGCGTGCCATAGGCGACCAGCATGAAGCCGACGACGAGGATGCCGGCGATGACCGAGGCGAACTTGCCGGCGGCGATCGAGTCGGCGCCAAGGCTCGGACCGACGGTGCGTTCCTCGACGATGGTGAGGTCGGCGGGCAGCGCACCGGCGCGCAGCAGCACTGCCAGATCATTGGCGCTTTCAGCGGTGAAGCTGCCGGAAATCTGACCCGAACCGCCGAGGATCGGCTCGTTGATGCGCGGTGCCGAGATCACCTGGTTGTCGAGGATGATGGCAAACAGGCGGCCGACATTCTGCTGGGTGGCCTGGCCGAAGCGCGACGCGCCCTTGCCGTCGAAGCGGAAGGAAACAACGGCTTCCGAGGTGCGCTGGTCGAAGGTCGCCTGCGCGTCGGTCAGGTTTTCACCCGACACGATGACGCGGTTTTCGATCAGATAGGGAACGGGCGGATCGTCCTGCGAATACATGACCGTCGAGCCTGCCGGCGGGCGGCCCTGCAGGGCCTCCTGCGGCGACATCGACTGGTCGACCATCTGGAAGGTCAGCTTGGCGGTCTTGCCGAGGATTTCCTTGAGACGGGTCGGATCCTGAAGGCCCGGAACCTGGACCAGGATGCGGTCGGCGCCGGCGCGCTGGATGATCGGCTCGGTGGTGCCGAGTTCGTTGACGCGGCGGCCGATGACCTCGATCGACTGGGTCACGGCATTGTTGACGCGGTAGTCGATGCCGCCTTCGGTCAGCGTGTAGCGCAGAAGCCCGGCCTCGGGCTCCTCAAGCGACAGCTCGCTCACCGTACCGGTGCCGAACATGCTCGACGACAACGGCGCAACCAACGGCGCGAGCGCCGTCTTGGCCGCATCGATCTCGTTCACATCGCTGATGCGCACCTGCACCGTGGTGCCGGTGCCGGTCAGGCCGGTGTAGCCGATCTTAGCGTCGCGCAGCAGCGTGCGGATGTCGTCGCGGGTCGCCTGCAGGCGTTCATCGACCAGGTCCTGCCGGTCGATGGATAGCAGGATGTGCGAACCGCCCTGCAGGTCGAGGCCAAGCGTCAGTGCGCGCTTGGGAAACCACCCCGGAAGGGAATCGAGCTGAGACTGGGTCAGCATGTTCGGGATGGTGAAGAGCACCCCGAGGAGCACGACGGCCCAGATCGAGATTGTCTTCCAGCGCGAGAAATAGAGCATTTGGCCTCGTCCGATAAGGCGTGATCGCGGTGCTTATCGCCCGCCTACGATTACTTCTTGGCGTTCTGGTTGGCGATCGGCTCGCCCTTGACCCGAACGTCGGAAATCGTCGCACGCAGCGCCGTCACCTTGAGACCATTGCCCAGATCGATCTCGAGCTCGTGGTCGTCGATGACCTTGCTCACCTTGCCGACGAAGCCACCACCGGTGACGACCGTATCGCCGCGGCGGATCGCCGTAAGCATCTCGCCGCGCTTCTTCAGCTGGGTGCGCTGCGGGCGGATAATCAGAAAATACATGACCACGAAGATCAGCACAAACGGCAAGATGCTGATGAGAACGTCGGGCGCTCCCGCGGTGGCGGCCTGTGCGTATGCCGGCGTGACGAACATGAATGTCTCCTGAGAAAGTATCGGGATACCGCACATCGGGACCCCGGAAATGTGCGCGGAATATAGTCGCTCATGCCACCAATGCAACTACGCTTGGCCCAAGCCGTGGCGCTTTTCCGCGCAATTTGAGCGTGTTACAGCGTCGCGCACAGGTAATGTCTAGAGACTAACGGGATCGGCCATGGAAAAGACCATCGAAGCGCTCAACTCCAAGCTGGATCTTCTGATCGCTGCGGTAACCAGGCTTGCGCCTCCGTCCGTCCCCGAAACCGACATCGCCACCGCCGACTGCTATGTCTGGGCGGCCGATCCGGGCTTTCTCGAACCCGTATTGCGGGTCAACCGCGTCGACATCGGCCTGATCAAGGGCGTCGACCGCGTCCGCGACATCCTCGTCGACAACACCGAGCGCTTCGCCGCCGGCCTGCCTGCCAACAACGTGCTTTTGTGGGGTGCGCGCGGCATGGGCAAGTCGTCGCTGGTCAAGGCAGCACATGCCACGATCAACGCCTCGGGCAAGACGGCAACGCCGCTCAAGCTGATCGAGATCCACCGCGAGGACATCGACACCCTGCCCAAGCTGATGAACCTTCTCAAGGCGGCGCCCTTTCGCTTCATCCTGTTCTGCGACGACCTGTCGTTCGACCATGACGACACCTCGTACAAGTCGCTCAAGGCGGCCCTCGAAGGCGGCGTCGAGGGCAGGCCCGCCAATGTCATTTTCTATGCAACGTCGAACCGCAGGCATCTCCTGCCGCGCGACATGATCGACAATGAGCGCTCGACGGCGATCAACCCGTCGGAGGCTGTCGAGGAAAAGGTCTCGCTCTCCGATCGCTTCGGCCTGTGGCTCGGCTTCCACAAATGCTCGCAGGACGAATATCTCGAGATGGTCAACGGCTATGCCCGTTACCACGGCTTCGACAATGATCCGGAGACCCTGCGCGCCGAGGCGCTGGAGTGGGCGACGACGCGCGGCAGCCGCTCGGGCCGCGTTGCCTGGCAGTTCATCCAGGACCTCGCCGGTCGCCTGGGGCAGCCGCTGAAAGACTGAACCCTCCAAACGAAAAATGCCCGCCCCTGGTCGGGACGGGCTGATATGGCGGGACTGATGGAGGTCAGGCGACCCGCGCCGGCATCGATCCGAAAACCCCTTACGATTTTCGGAAAGCGATGCGTGGCTCCAGTGCCTATTCGAGGTAGCCGCTCGGATCGACCGGCGTGGAGTTCTTGCGCACTTCGAAATGCAGCTTCGGGGCATCGGTCGAACCGCTCATGCCTGACAGCGCGATCTCGTCGCCACGTTTGACCTTCTGGCCGCGCTGGACCTTGAGCGAGCTTGCGTGACCATAGACGGTGACGAGGCCGTTCTCATGGCGCACCAGCACCGTGTTGCCGAATTCCTTGAGCCCGTCGCCGGCATAGATGACGACACCGTTTTCGGCAGCCTTCACCGGCGTGCCTTCCGGCACCGAGATGTCGATGCCGTCATTCGACTTGCCGCCGCCCTTGCCGTAGTTGGAAACGACGCGGCCACGCACCGGCCAGCGCATGCGGTCGATACCGGTGGCATTTGGCGCTGCCTCGGCCGATTCCTCGGCCTGCTGCACCAGCTTGTCCTTCTTCGGCGGCGTGTAGGCCGCAACGGCGGGAGTTTCGGCCGCAGGCTTGGCCGCGGCAACGGCCGGCTTCGGAGCGGCTGTGGCAGCGGTTGCGGTCACGACCGGGTCGACGGCGGGTGCAGCCTTGGCAACAGTCGAGGTCGCGCCGCCAGCCGGCACCTTCAGTGTCTGGCCGATCCGGATGCGGCCGTCCTGCAGGCTGTTGGCCTCCTTGAGTACCGCCGTCGACACGCCGAGCTTCTTGGCGATACGGTTGAGCGTATCGCCTTCGACGACCTTGTAGCCGCCGCCGGCACCTGCCGGCTTGGCATTGCTGTCGGTCGGCGAGCCGAGCTGCGCGGTTGCGGTTTCCTTGGTCTTGGGCTGCTGCGGCAGCACCGCAACCTTGTTGCTCGGCAAGGTGGCCGGCTGCGGATTTTTGCCCGGAACCTTGAGCGTATTGTCCTGCGCCGTCTGCGGCTGGGCTATCGTGCCGGTCGACCTATTGTCCAGCGCAGGCGCCAATGCCGGGGCTTGAGCCGGAGCCTGGGCGGCACGAACCGGAGCCGGAGCAAGCGCTGGCGCCTGGGCGACTGGTGCCGGCAGAGGCTGCGACGACACCGGCTGCAGACTGCCGCGGCTGACCGAACCGGCACTGGCCGAGGCAACCGGCGTCGCGATCTGGGCATCGCCAGGGAATGGCTGCTGCTGCGGCTGCTGGTTGATGATCGAACGCTGGTTCGGCGTCGATGCGGTGAAGATGTCATCGACACCACCGCCGCCAAATCGCGACACTCCGGAACTGCACCCTGCGGCCATGCCGGCAACCAGCAGAACGGCGCCGCCGCGCGCCAGAGAGCGTCTATTCGCCTTCAATATACTGAAACGCAT